>CAWBZL010000003.1:325000-1262500 GCA_963793275.1 uncultured Flavobacteriaceae bacterium | reverse complement strand
TATTGGGGTTTCATTTTTGGATTGGTGGTTTGTAGAAATGACAGCAACATTTCTGGTAGGAGCTATTTTGATAGGGTTTATTGCCAAAATAAGAGAATCGGTTTTTGTGGAAGAATTTGCGAAAGGTGCAGGAACTTTGTTAAGCGTTGCATTTATTGTTGGAATCGCCAGAGGAGTGACCATACTTATGGAAGATGGCTTAATAAGCGATACCATCTTATATCACGCAAGTACTGTGACTGAAGGAATGAATAAAGGTATTTTTACTAATGTAATGCTTTTTATATATAGTGGCTTATCTTTTTTTATGCCATCTTCCTCTGGAATGGCGGTACTTACTATGCCTATAATGTCTCCCTTAGCTGACACCGTAAACATAGGAAGAGAAGTTATTGTAGATACCTATCAATATGGGCTTGGTCTATTTTATTTGATAAATCCTACTGGTTTAATCTTAGCCGCTCTGGCTGTTGTTAAAATAGGATTCAATAAATGGTTGAAATTTGTAATGCCTCTTTTTGTCATTCTCCTGGTTACCACGATGATTTTATTAACGATATCGGTTTATTGAAAATTCCACCCTTATTTTGAAACCGTTGCTCTTTCCCAAACACTATGAATAAACAATCTGAAACCGAAGAAAAACTAAATGCCATTACTCACGGGATTGGATTTTTATTGAGTTTGATAGGGTTTGCATTATTATTTGTTTTCAAAACGTACGATACGTTTCAGGGGCTATTGGGGATTATCCTCTATGGAATATCCCTTTCTACCCTTTATTTTGCGTCTACACTATATCACTATACCCGTAACGATAAGAGAAAACTACTGTACCGAAAATTAGACCATATAAGTATCTATTTACTTATTGCAGGAACGTATTCGCCGGTGGTTTTGATAACGCTGGATGCAAGTCTGGGATGGTTACTTTTTTGGCTTGTATGGGGAATAGCATTCGTGGGTACTATTTTAAAAATATTCTTTACAGGCAGGTTTGAAGTTATTTCCTTACTATTATATCTGCTTATGGGTTGGCTTATTGTTTTTGACCTTTCAGCATTGAAGGAAGCTGTAACTCCTGAAGGATTATGGCTATTAATAGGTGGAGGGCTTGCATACACTGGTGGAATTATATTCTACGCCATCGAAAAGATCCCTTACAATCACGTAATATGGCATCTTTTTGTGCTTGCAGGAAGCATTTTGCACTATCTTTTCATTTTTACCGAAATTATCTAAAGAAAATATGCCAGAATTACGGCAATAAAAACAGCGGTCATTTTTGAAAAGTTGAAACTATGGTTTTTCGAGCTTTCGAAGAGAATTGTGGTAGAAACGTGCAGAAACACGCCAATAGCAATGGCATTTACCTGCGTTGCATAGTTCTGAAGGAAAACTACTTTATCCATTAAAAAACTTCCTAAGGGTGTCATAATTGCAAAAAACGTTAGAAAAAGCAGCGTATTTGTAGTGCTGAACTTCGCATTCTGAAAAAATAAAGCTAGGATTATGGCAATAGGGATTTTGTGGACTATTACACCATAAAACATTGCGGTATTGTCTGTAAGCGGAAACCCTTCAATAAGTGCGTGTGCAGAGAGACTCACAAAAAGTGCAACAGGAAATATCTTTTGCTCGCTATGGATGTGAACGTGACCGTGTTCTGCCCCTTTGGAGAAAAAATCCAGAATGATCTGAAGCAGAATTCCCGCCATAATATACATACCAATGTGTTCTTTTCCGGATTCAAAAACCTCGGGAAGGAGCTCGAAGAGGGTAGTAGATAGGAGGAAAGCTCCACTAAATGCAAGTATAATTGGTAGTTGCGTTAATTCTTTCTTCTGAAAAATCTTCGCAATACCATACCCTATGGCAACTGCCAGAAATAGTGCAATGTATTCCATTAGTTAAAGATAAGAATTAATCTTTCGGAAGTTGCTGCATCAAATTCAGCTAAGTGATAGTCGCCAAGGCAATGTTTGAGTTTCATTCCTGCCTCATCAAAATACCCCTCGAAATCGGTCAAGGTGAGCGCTTTCACTCTTTCTGTATAAGAAAAAGGGGTATTATTATGCTGAAATTTTATCTCCTTATAAATATACCCTTCAGCAACATAGCGTTTTATATGAAATGCGATTCCCTCTACTTCTTTCACTTCAGCAGGTACCAGATTTTTAATAATTAATTCCGAATTCATAAAATCTATCACCCCGTGGCCATTCGGCTTTAGCTCTTCTTTTATTGCTTTTATGGTTCTTAAGTTGTCTTCTTCATTTTCGAAATACCCAAAACTGGTAAACAGGTTGAAAACGGCATCGAATTTTTTCGGGTATGGTTTGCACATATCGTGCACGCTAAAGCTAAGATGTTTACCTTCAAATTTCTTTGCAAATGCAATACTGGCGGCAGAAAGATCTACACCGGTAACATTAAACCCTTTTTTACTCAAAGAAATTGAATGCCTTCCTTTTCCGCAAGCCAAATCTAAGATTGCGTCGTTCTTTTCAAGTTTCAGGAAACCGGTGAGACGCTCCATAAAGCTGTCTGCTTCTGCATTGTCTCTATCTTTATATAAAATATGATAGTAGGGAGTGTCAAACCAGGAAGCATACCAATCGCTCATTATTTCTTTTTGGATGTGTTGCGTTTTGCGGTGCAAAAATACTGTATTTTTGTGCTGTGATAAAGGAAGCAATCGTTTAATTGCAGTCATGAAGACATATTAAATATGGAAAAGAACTTTAAAATGGTAGCCAAAACATTATTTGGCCTTGAGGAATTATTAGCTCAGGAATTACGCAAACTTGGGGCTTCAGAAATTGAAATAGGAACCAGAAATGTCTCTTTTGAAGGTGATACCGGTTTTATGTACAAAGTGAATCTATGCAGCCGTACCGCTATTAAAGTGCTAAAACCCATCACTGCGTTCAATATTTTTACGGAAGAAGACCTTTATAAAAAAATATATGCCATTCCCTGGGAAGACTATATGGAAGCAGACGGAAGTCTGGCGGTAGATTCTACCGTATATTCTGACACATTTACACATTCTCAATACATTTCTTTAAAGACAAAAGATGCTATTGTAGACAGATTTAGAGATAAAGAAGGGAAACGTCCCGATGTAGACCTGGACCATCCTACACTACGCATCAATATCCATATTGACAGAAACATTTGTACCGTTTCCCTTGATAGTTCTGGTGCTTCTTTACACAAAAGAGGGTATAAAACTGAGAACACCCTTGCACCCATTAACGAAGTGCTTGCGGCGGGTATGATCATGCTTACCGGTTGGACAGGGCAGTGCGATTTTATGGATCCTATGTGCGGGAGTGGAACTATTGCTGCCGAAGCTGCGATGATCGCCTGTAACATTCCGCCAAATTTGAACAGGGATGAATTTGGCTTCGAAACCTGGCCGGATTTTGATGTGGATCTATACGAATTGATTGAAAATGCCGCACTTAAAAAGATTAAAGAATTTCATTTTAAGATATATGCAAGCGATAAAGATGGCTATGCATTGCGAAAAGCAAAGACCAATATTCAAAATGCTAATCTTTCAGAATTTATAGAAATAACGGAACAGGATTTCTTCCAAACTACAAAACAAACCGACCGACCCATGTTCATTGTGTTTAACCCACCCTACGACGAGCGTTTAGCGGTTGCAGATATTGATGCCTTTTATGCTGAAATTGGAAATACCTTAAAGCGAGGTTACCCAGGCACTCAGGCGTGGATGATCACTAGTAACATGGAAGCTTTAAAAAGCGTAGGATTGCGACCATCTAGGCGTATTAAACTCTACAACGGTAAATTGGAAAGCAAGCTCGTTCGGTACGATATGTATGAGGGAAGTAAAAAGGCTAGTAAGCAGTGAGTAGGTGAATTAGTTAACTAGTTAATTGACTTTTCTTATTTCTTATACAGCGGGATTAAATACGAAACGGTATACCCGTATCCCACACCAAACTGACTAAAATCATAGGTTCGGTTAAAGCCCGGAATGATTAGGTTATCAAAATTTTCAGGTTTGTCTTCGCTAATTTTTCGCTTTAGTTGCAGATTGATAGACAGGAACAAATTATTTAATACTTCAGTTTTAAAACCTACAATAAGCTCTGCCCACGATGCGGTGAGACCACTGGACTCAATTGAGACATCTCTTGGGGTAGTCGCAAATGCAGGGTTTGTTGTGTAAATATCAAATTCCTGTAATTCCTGTTTAAAGGTTGAAAACCCGTAGCGAAGTCCGCCAAAAATCGAGTTATTCATATTTAACCAGTTGTTGTAGGCGTTTAATTCGGCTCCAATTTTAATATAGCTTCCGGTTGTTTTTGTTTTTAAACCATCTTCATCCCAAATCCTGTCCGACGTTCCTAATTCTGCTGCAGCGTATATTTTTTTTGAAAGACGGTAGTCTCCGTTTACTTCAAAACCGGTGTACCCGTCTTCAAAAGCAGTTCTGGCAAGTTTAGAAATATCAATACCTACTCTAATTCCGTATTTTTTGGTCTTGGGAAGGGTGTCATTTACTGTTACTTCAACAGTTTCAGGTTTTTCAACGGTTATAGTTTCATCCTGCGCCGTTGCTGAAATTGACGCTAGCAACAGGCTAAAACCTAATAGAAAGGTGTGCTTCAATTTCATCTGTAATTGTGGTTTGCAATATTATAAAGGAAGTTATCCAGTTATCTTCATCATCTTCCAATTCGGTATTAAATTGAGAATACAACGTTTTAAATCCGCAGGCTCGGTTTACGTAGGTCTCATCACGTTGGTAGGTGAACTTCAACAAGTCGCCGTTGGTGGTTTCTTCATCGCCGTCATCATTCAGTATAAAAAGTAATTCGGTGATGTCGGTTTCTGTATCTAAAGGGATTGCGATAGAGTCTGTTGCTTCTGTAGTTCTAAAAACTAAGGTAGAATCTGCGTCGTTCTTACGAACAGATAGTGCCGTGACATTTTTTGCCTGTGTAATGTTTGCGTTGTCTTTAAATGTAATAATAAGAAGTGGTGTCGCTGTTATTGTAGGATCACATATATCGTCACGGGTGCATCCCATGGTAAGGAGCAATGTACCCAGCATTAAAAAACAAGCTATTTTAATCTGCTTCAAATTTATCTTTTTTCTAAAAGTACAACATTTTCTACGTGATGTGTCTGCGGAAACATATCTACCGGCTGTACTTTGGTTACTTTGTACAATTCTTTAAGTAACGCAATATCCCTTGCCTGGGTGGCGCTGTTACAACTTACGTACACAATCTTTTCAGGTGCCAGTTGAAACAATTGTTCCACAACATCTTTATGCATTCCGTCTCTAGGAGGATCTGTAATTACAACATCTGCCTTGCCGTAGGTGTTCACAAAATCCTGATTGAATACATTTTTCATGTCACCCACCAGGAATTCAACGTTTTCAATTCCGTTTAATTGCGCATTTTCTTTTGCAGCGGTAATAGCGTCCGGAACGGCTTCTACACCAATTACTTTTTTTGCATTTTTTGCGACAAATTGCGCAATGGTTCCTGTACCTGTGTATAAATCGTACACTAGCTCGCTACCTGTTAACCCTGCGAAATCCCTAGTTACTTTGTACAACTCGTACGCCTGTTCGCTATTGGTTTGGTAGAAAGATTTTGCGTTTATTTTAAATTTCAACCCTTCCATTTCCTCGAAAATATGATCTCTGCCCTTGTAGCAAATTACCTTCTGATCGTAAATAGTATCGTTGCCTTTGTTGTTAATAACGTACTGTAGCGAGGTGATTTCAGGAAATTTTTCTGAAATACTATCTAACAATGCCTCCCGCTTGCCCTTATTTTCCTGATAAAACTGAACCACCACCATTAATTCTCCAGTACTGGTAGTACGAAGCATTAGTGTTCGTAACATTCCTTCTTGGTTTCTGGTATTAAAAAACGGAATATCTAATCGCTGACCTTCAGCTTTTACGAAATTTCTGATGGCATTACTGGGGTCCCGTTGTAGATGACATTTTTCAATATCCAGGATTTTATCCCACATTCCGGGTATATGAAAACCCAGGGCATTCTTATTTTCTATCTGAACGTCACTTTTTATTTGATCCAGTGTAAGCCATTTATTATTACTGAAGGAAAATTCCATTTTATTGCGGTAAAAGTATTGCTCTTCAGACCCTAAGATAGGGGATGCAGCTGGTAATTCGAGGTGTCCAATTCTCGTCAAATTGTTAACCACCTCTTTTTCTTTATAAAATAATTGGTGTTCATAACCCATATTCTGCCATTTGCAACCCCCGCACGTTCCAAAATGCTGGCAAACAGGTTCCACACGTTTATCTGAAAATTTAGAAACCGAAATAGCGTTTCCTTCGTAATATGCTTTTCGCTTTTTGGTAGTTTGTACATTCACCACATCACCAGGAACGGCGTTGGTAATAAATACCACACGCCCGTCTGCAGCTTTGGCAACTGCTTTCCCTTTGGCACCTGCGTCAATTACTTCAAGATTTTCCAGAATAATACGATTGGTCTTTCTTCTTCCCATAGGCGCAAAAGTACTATCATTTCCTTTAAAATTGTGTGGTATTTTTAGTAATTTGCGCCCAAGGATGATTTCTCTCCTCCGCTGAATTTTCGAGTCTTCGAAAGAATAAAGGTACAGAAGGAATTTTTATAGTATTTCACCTTGTACTCAGCTTGACTGGGTCTTCAAAATTTAATGTTATGTCAGTAACGCAACAATCGTTATCGCAACAAGCGATAGCTCTAGAGAACAAATATGGTGCTCATAATTACCATCCGCTACCTGTGGTTTTAAACAGAGGAGAAGGCGTGTATGTCTGGGATGTGGAAGGAAAAAAGTATTACGATTTTCTTTCGGCTTATAGTGCCGTAAACCAGGGTCATTGTCATCCAGCTATAGTTAATGCCATGATGGAGCAGGCAAAAACCCTATCCTTAACTTCAAGAGCTTTTCATAATGATATTCTTGGAAAGTACGAAAAATATGCCGCCGAGTATTTTAACTTCGATAAGCTGTTGCCTATGAATACTGGTGCCGAAGCCGTTGAAACTGCCTTAAAAATATGCAGACGCTGGGCGTACGAAGTAAAAGGAATTGAGGAGAATGAAGCTGAAATAATTGTTTGTGATAATAATTTTCACGGAAGAACTACTACTATTATTTCATTTAGTAACGATCCTGTAGCACGTGAAAACTTTGGGCCGTACACGAAAGGATTCATAAAAATTGAATACGATAATCTGGAAGCATTGAAAAACACATTAGAGAATAACGCTAATGTAGCTGGTTTCTTAGTAGAGCCTATTCAGGGGGAAGCCGGAGTGTATGTTCCTTCTGAAGGCTATTTAAAGAACGCGAAAGCGTTATGTGAAAAGCATAATGTATTATTTATAGCAGACGAAGTGCAAACAGGAATAGCCAGAACAGGGCGTCTTTTGGCCACTTGCGGCGATTGTACCTGCGAGAAAAAGGATTGTAGCGGTACTCCTGAAGTAAAACCAGATATCTTAATTCTTGGTAAAGCAATGAGTGGCGGTGCATATCCGGTGAGTGCTGTATTAGCAAACGATCCTATCATGAAAGTAATTACACCTGGTTCCCACGGTTCTACTTTTGGTGGAAACCCAATTGCTGCTGCGGTTGCCATGGCTGCATTAGATGTAGTGAATGATGAAAGACTAGCCGAAAACGCCTACCAGTTAGGAGAACTTTTCCGTAGTAAAATGAACGAATACATTGAAAAAAGCACTATTTGTAAATTAGTAAGAGGAAAAGGACTACTGAATGCTATTGTAATTAATGACAGTGAAGAAGGTGATACCGCCTGGAACATTTGCCTGAAACTGCGTGACAACGGATTACTGGCAAAACCTACTCACGGAAATATTATACGTTTTGCACCACCATTGGTCATGACCGAGGCAGAACTTTTAGATTGTGTTTCAATTATTTGTGATACGCTTAAAGAGTTTGAAATATAGTTACTGATACTATTATTGTAACAGAAAATGCGGCTTATAAGCCGCATTTTCTGTTTTAATTGTAAGAGTTTATTTATGCTAACCTCCGTATTGCTCCATAAAGTCTTTATTCATATCCATAATTCCTTCTGTACCTACTGTTGCAAATAAGAAGATTACATAGCCTAAATAAATAACGTTTAAAACAACACCAATAATAGCTAAAATTTTACCGGTTTTAACGTTTTGGTATCCCGAGTATAGCTCCGGGTTCGCTACATAGGTTGCAGTAGCTTTATTGGCTAATACAATAGCAATGATTCCAAAAATAAGGCCTACTATACCATAACAGCAGCAGGTTACAATTGAGATAATACCAAAAACAAGGATTAGTGTTGCGTTGGGTAATTTTTGTTGTTCCATAATGTAAAGGGAGTTGGTTGATTAATTTTGATGAAGAATAAATATACCTAAAAAAATAAATAGGTTAAAGATATTTATTCATTTTAATAGTATAGCTAACAACAATGATCAAAACATTTAAAGCTATAAGGGAGACCTTGATAGGAGTGGAGTACTTAAACTTTACAATTAAGTTAAGGAGTAGAAATAGCACTAACAAAATAAGCGAATAAATAGCAGGATACATTTTAAATGCCGCTATAAATTCGCCTTTAAATAATAAGGCTGCGGCACGTTGGATGCCACAGCCTAAACATTCTATCCCGAAGAGTTGCTTATTTAAACAAGGCAACATAAAATCTTCCGGACCCGTTGTCATAGGGTTTATTTGTTTGTTACAATAGCTTTGTAATCTATTGAAACATTATCTGAAGTAACCAGTTTTACAAGGTACATTCCATCTGCCATAGTAGCAGTAGATATGTTGTAATTACGACCGTTACCTAAATCTGTTTTTGTAGTAACAAGTTTTCCTGTCATATCAAAAACGTGAGCATATTTTAATTCGTATCCTTCCGGATTCATAATTTCTAATTGTGCTTCTCTGTTATTCTGGAAAAAATCTACATTCCCCAATACATTATCAACATTCATACTTCTATCAGCGTCTGGTATAAAACCTGCTTGCGCTCCACCTTTAAAAACAATATAAAACCGCTCTATATAATCACCCGCTGGTAAGTTAAGAGATGCTGTTTGATTGCCGGTAATTTGTTGGTATGTATTCTCTTGAGAATCCCATAGGAAAGCAATATCATAAGGAAGATTAATTTCCTGAACGGCTTGTACTATGATCTCTGTTGGTTGGTCCAATGTTAATTTATAATGTACCTTTTTCTCAACAGCATACGGTATCGTTTGTATTACGTAATTGGTATATTCATCTCCAACTCCATTTGGGTCAAAAGCAAAATAGGCATCTGCGAAGTCTGCATCGTTAGGGTGAGTAGCATCCAGTCCCCAATCATAACCATCGGTACTGTTATCATCAAATAATAATACCATATCGCGAAAGTGCGATTGGTCAAAGTAAGAATATATTCTCATTTGTGGTGTCATTCCCTCATTAGGATTTGTAGGCTCCGTTGGTTCGGGATCTGCAGCTGTACCAGTGCTTGGGTCTGAAAGACTATTACCGGGATTTCTAAACTGTGAGTCTGTAGCAGCACCTTCAGCTATAAATCTTCTGTGAGAATTTCTAATCGTAATTTGGTCAGGACTGGTATCACCTGCGGGTCCATCTGTATTTTGAGTGATAAAGTAAAAACCTTGTCCAATAGGAGCAAATCTTCTATCGTACATTGCTCCGGCTCCATTTTGACCTCCTGTTGGATTTCCACCAGCGTCATACTGTAAAAAGGGAGCAGCAACATATGTTCCTGGCTGATAGCCCATATCTCCAACCTGACCATCCGGATTGCTTGATCCTGGAATCCAGGTTCCAAAACCACCTTCATTAGCGGTATATAAATGAGAGTTTATGGCTCTGTTCTCATCCCAAAAAGCAATTTTGATTATTTCCGTATTCGTAAAATTCACAGTGCCGTTAGGATCTCCTCTTTGAGTATCCCAAAATAATCTGTTTAGATCTAATGCAGAAGGGTAGGGGTTTCCGGATAACAATTCTTGTTCCATCATTCCATTTTGAGGGTGTGGACCGGTAACCGGTGTTGTAGTTAAATCAAATTGCCCGTTATTAGGTCTTCCTCTAAAGTCATATGTGTAATCGTGGTTTCCGGTAGCGCCATTAAGATTTACACCTTTCATAATAAAACCTTGTCCGGCCGGAGCCACATTTCCAGCATACATACGTACCCAGTTGGACTGATGACCACTACCTTTAGTAAATACCCATCGGTGAGAAATAGTAACCGTATTGGCACCGGAATTTGTAAAACCATTATTGGACGAAGTTAGTGATGACTGGTTAGAGTCCGTCAAATCTGCAATGGCAAAAAGTGATCTGGCTCCAAAATTAATATTTCCAGCTGTTGCACCAGGTGTGGTAAAAATATCTCCAACAGGCGAGCCATAAAAAGTATAATCATAAGCATCACTTCCAGGATTTTCGCGATACACAGAGATATATCCAGAACCAGCATTGCTACCGTTCGTTGTTCCCTGAATTATTTGAGAACCATTTCTTAGGTAGATACTTGCTTCTGTGGTAGGATCTACATTGTTTTCAACAAGCGTAATCTCATCTTCCACAAATAGAACTTGATTGTTAACATACAAATAAGAATCTGTAGGCGTCCCGGTAGCATTGGGAGCAACGTACAATTGAGCCACAGAGATAGCCGAAACTAGCAATGCAGCAGGAATGAGTAGTAGGTGTTTCATAGTTTGGTTTTTAAAGTAGCACATTAGGGGTTAGCACTACGGTTTCCGCGCTAAATTTAAAAAGAATTTTGTTATCAGCATAATTTTCCTACAATTTTCCTGAAATTTAGTCGTAAATATGTATTAATTTCCTATAATTCTAAAACTATTTACGAGGTTTACTTAGGCTTAGTTTTCTATGGGGTGTCATTTATTTTAATTTTTCTGAAAATTGCTGCCCGCTGCGTTTGTATACATATAGCTCAATAGTTTATTTTTGCATTTCATATGAAAAAGGGAGATACAGTTTCGGCTTTAGATGAACCTATTACTGGGATCGTAATTTCAGTAGAAGAAAATGAAGTGCTCATTGAAACCAATGATGGTTTCCCTATGAAGTTTCAGAAAAGTGAGCTTATTGTTGAAGGCAATTTATTAAAGAAAAATGCCGCGACAAAGAACATGGCTTCTATGCTTGCTCAAAACGAAATTAAACCCAAGAAAAAGAAAAATACCCCAAAACCCAAAGAGCGCAATATTCCACCCATGGAGGTAGACCTTCATATTCATAAGTTAACGGGGGCAACGCGACTTTCAAACTACGATATGCTTACCATACAGCTGGATACGGCAAAAAGACAATTAGATTTTGCCATAAGCAAGCGAATACAAAGAGTTGTATTCATTCACGGAGTAGGTCAGGGTGTGCTTAAAATTGAATTGGAATATCTTTTTAAACGGTACGATAACGTAAAATTTTCCGAAGCAGATCCTAGAAAATACGGGGCTGGTGCAACCGAGGTATATATTGTTCAAAATACTACTGCTCAGGAAAGATAGGGGTAACTTCAATTGTTCCGGTAGCAATATTTGTAATGGTTCCCCAGATCCAGACTTTCTTGTGTTAATTGCTCTTCTCCATTCGTAAAAACGGCATTGCTTACAAATAAAGCTGTGCTACTCACATAGTCATATAAATGTTCAATAAATACTTCTGCAATTACTTCTTCGGCTATTGCCGGGTTTAAATAATCTGCTCCCACGGCGACGTCTGTAATTTTATTTCTTGGATTTATATCATCTTCGGTAGCTTCATCTCTTGTTAACACTCCATCACCGTCATCATCTTCGTCCAGATAATCCGGAGTACCATCCTCATCGGTATCCATTGGATTTTCGGGATCGTTTCCAATTTCGGCGCTTGTAGGTACGTTATCTCCGTCATCGTCAAAATCATAATAATCCGGCAGTCCGTCATCGTCTGAATCCAGGTCGCTGTTTATATCTTCTTCGATACCATCATTGTCATTAAAAACAGCTTCAACAATAAGCGTTGCCGTTCCGTCAGTACCTATATAATCCTGTAAAACGCTGGGTGATGTTGGTGGAATACTATTGCAAAAATAGGTCGCTGTTGGAGGGTTGTCAAAGGTTCTGTAATTTATAAAGTTAGTTGTTTCATTAAGTTGAAATGGTAACGTATCGCTTTGCTCAAAAGCATCTTCTTCTACATTCAACTGCAACGAGATACTTTCATTACTTTCGTCATTGATCTTAAAAAACACCAAACTGTTTGCACCCTCGCAAACCTGAAGGGTTGCATCCTCAAAATTAAAGCTTGTAACAATTACATCTCCATCGTCACAAGAGACAAAAAGCATTGTAAGCAATATAAAAGCACCTATTTTTCGCATAAACATAGTAGTTTAGTAGGGTAAAGTAACGTAATTCTTTGCAATTTAGCATTACTTAATTTTATATAAAAATGTATTTTTGCTGGTATGAAGAAAGTATATTTTGACAGCGCCGCTACAACGCAATTACGAAGTGAGGTAATTCATTGTATTTCTGAAGTTTTAAAAACCGAATACGGCAATCCGTCTTCTACACACGCCTACGGAAGATCGGCAAAATCTTTATTGGAGAACGCCAGAAAGGAAATTGCAAAACACCTTCATGTAACGGCTGCCGAAATTATTTTCACCTCCGGAGGTACCGAAGCAGACAATTTGATCCTTAATAGTTGTGTGAGAGATCTTGGCGTTACCAGAATAATCTCCAGTAAAATTGAACACCACGCAGTACTATATGCTATCAATGAACTAAAAGAAAAACACGGTATTGAAGTTGCCCACGTACAGTTGGACGATTGTGGTCACGTAGATTATGAGCATCTGGAACAATTGCTTAGTGATACTACCCATAAAACATTGGTAAGTTTAATGCACGTTAATAATGAAGTAGGAAATGTGTTGGATATTAAACGAACTGCCCAACTATGCGAAAAACATAATGCTCTTTTCCATAGCGACACAGTGCAATCTGTTGGACATTATGAAATAGATTTTGCTGAGATCCCAGTTAATTTCGCTGCTGTGGCGGCTCACAAATTCCACGGACCTAAAGGTGCTGGGTTTGCCTTTGTACGTAAAAACACGGGCTTAAAGCCTTTAATTTTTGGAGGTTCACAAGAGCGAGGATTGCGAGCAGGAACAGAGGCGGTCTACGCAATTGCAGGAATGGCCGAAGCGTTAAGAATATCCTACCAGAATCTGGAAAAGGAACGTACCTATATTACAGGATTGAAAGATTATTTTAAGGAACAACTTTCTGCCGAAATTCCAGGGGTAAAATTTAACGGCTCTTGCGACGATAATAAACGAAGCACCTATACACTATTAAATGTTTGCCTGCCCATTCCGCCGGAAAAAGCGATGATGCTTTTGTTTCAGCTGGATTTACACGGGATAGCGTGTTCTAAAGGTAGTGCTTGCCAGAGTGGAAGTGCCAAAGGCTCTCACGTACTTACCGAAATACTTTCGGAAGAAGATATGAAGAAACCTTCTATCCGGTTTTCATTTTCCAGTTTTAATACAAAAGATGAAATTGATTATGTTGTCGGAATCCTAAAGACGTTTATTTCGGAATAAGCTTCTGAAATGTTCTTTCTGCAAAATTGGTATTCAAATTTAGTATCTTCGATAGTGTAAAATTTCAGTAAAACCATGGAAAAAATTTCAGATAAAGAATACAATGATTATTACAAAGGTTATATAGACAAAGCATTAGGAAAACCGTTACTAAAAGGACTCGCCGAAGGATTACTGGAAACCCACGATTTCTTTGACAACATTCCGGAAGCCAAACAGGAATTTCGGTACGTAGCAGATAAATGGACGCCTAAAGAAGTACTGCTACACATTATTGATACCGAACGCGTTTTTGCGTACAGAGCGCTACAATTTGCCAGAGCCAAAAATGTTGAAATTAAAGGGTTTGATCAGGACGAATTTGCTGCAAATTCCAATGCCAACGAGCGAACGATGAAACATTTGCTGGAAGAATATCTGGCAGTACGCACGGCAACGGTTATTCTGTTTACTTCTTTTTCAGAAAATACACTTCTACAAATGGGTGTTGCCAGCAATGCACCACTTTCGGTACGGGCTGCTGGTTTTATTATTTGCGGGCACGAAAAGCATCATGTAGCTATAATTAAAGAGCGTTATCTATAGATGAAAGTATTTAAGCTTCTAAAAAATACGTACAAGAGCTGGGATGGGAACGACCCCTGGGCAAAAAGCGCTATTGTAGCATATTATGCCTTATTTTCTCTGCCTTCCCTGTTAATGATCACAGTATATGTTGCGGGCATTTTTCTGGGTGAAGAAGCCGTGCAGGGGAAAATTACAGGAGAAGTTGGTAGTTTAATAGGCAGGGATAGCGCAGATGCACTGGAAGTTATGATCGCCAATGCAGCACTTTCAGATAGTGATACGCTTACTATAATTATTGGAGTAGGAATGTTAGTTTTTGGGGCAACGGGTGTCTTTTTTCAATTGCAGAAAGCTCTCAATGATATTTGGAGTGTGCGTAGTAAACGTACTAATTTTGTAAATACCTTAAAAAGAAGAGCAACTGCCTTTGGTGTCATTATAGCGATTGGACTTTTACTTTTAATTTCTTTGTTGCTGTCTGCTGTTATTTCGGCTTTTAGTGAATTGATTGCGACTAAGTATTCAGATGTTTCTTCGGCTTTCATTGAAGTACTAAACTTTATTGTTACCGAAGTTTTTATCATGTCGTTGTTCGCCACTATCTTTAAAGTATTGCCGGACATTCATATTAAATGGAAGACTACCATACTTGGTGCTATTGTAACTTCCATGTTATTTTTAATTGGAAAATATGCACTGGGCTTTTATTTTCAGCAATCGGAGCCGGGTTCTGTTTATGGAGCCGCAGGTAGTGTTGTGCTTATTTTGTTGTGGGTGTATTATACCTGTCTTATCCTCTTTTTTGGAGCGGAGTTTACCGTAAATTGGGCATTATTAAGAAATATAAAAATAGAACCTACCTCTAACGCAACGTTTTCTTATGAGAAGGAATTAGAAGAACTGCGCGACTACAAGAAAAAGATAGAGGAAGATAAAAAAAAAGCCGAAGAATTAGCAACTAATGCTCCTTCTTAAATCCTTAACAAACTTTAATATAAGCTTAGTATCCATTATTTGGTAAAGGATGCTCATAGACGTATATTGAAGTAGTTAGATTATTAATTTAAAAAGAAAGATTATGAAAAAGAGAATAGCAATATTAGCAACAAACGGATTTGAAGAAAGTGAACTTACCTCGCCAAAAAAAGCGATGGAAGCAGAAGGGTTTACCGTAGAAATAGTAAGTGAAAATTCCGGAACCATAAAATCATGGAGCGATGGAAATTGGTCCAACGAATATTTAGTAGATAAAACATTAGATTCAGTTTCAGCTAAAGATTACAATGCTTTGGTACTTCCTGGCGGTGTAATTAATCCGGATAAATTAAGAAGAAACGAAAACGCACTATTATTTGTACGTGATTTCTTTAAGGAGGAAAAACCAGTTGCAGCAATTTGCCACGCGTCGTGGACGTTAATTTCTGCCGATGTGGTAAAGGGAAGAAAAATGACCTCTTTTGCCTCAATTAAAGATGATCTTGTGAATGCAGGAGCAAACTGGGTAGACGAGGAAGTTGTAGTGGATTCAGGTTTTGTAACCAGTAGAAATCCAGACGACCTGCCAGCCTTCAATTCAAAATTAATTGAAGAGATCAAAGAAGGTAAACACCAAGAACAGCACGCCTAATTTAGAGCGCGATGAATAAAAAAAAGAGTGGTTCAATACTGAACCACTCTTTTTTTATTGGAATTTAGAATTTTTTTGTCTGAAATTTCACGAGGCTATTCTTCCTCATCCAAATGCTTCTTTGCATCCAGATCTACAATCGGTTCCTGATAGTCTACGTTATCGTAATCGTCGTCCTCAAAAGCAGCCATACTATTTTCCAGTTTGGTACTTACCTTCACAAGGTAAATAGTGTCTTCAGTTCTTACCTCAACGGCTTCTACGGTCTCGTTTTGAGCGTTCTTAAATTTTATGATATGGTCATCGTCATATCCGTACGGATATTTGTCTACCAACATAGAAAGAATTTCGGGGGTTAGTTTTTTATAATCTACAATTACGCGCTTCATTATGATAGTTTGATGGTTTGCTGTTTTGTTTGGGTAAATGTAAAACACTTACTATAAATTGAAAATTAAATTGTGAAATTTTTATAAAATGTAAATGCTTGTCGAATCAACTCATTGCTAACGGTTTGATCTATTGCATAGATATTAAAATTTTTCAAGAGTACAAAATTTACATTTCCATTCGTGTTTTTCTTGTCAAATTTCAGAAGTTCGATAATTTTTTCGATGTCATTTTCAGTAAAAGTATACCGTTCATAGATGGATAAAAAAGTTGCTGTGGTGTTTTGTAATTTTTCTTTTGGAAAGCCTTTCAATTCCGTAGAAAGATAATTGGCAAGGATCATTCCAATAGCGATAGCTTCACCGTGAAGCAATGGTTTTTTTTCTGAATTATCAAGGCAGTACGATTCAATAGCGTGTCCCAGCGTATGCCCGTAATTTAGTGTTTTTCGAAGTTTTTTTTCAGTAGGGTCTTTAGTGACAACTTCATTTTTAATTTCAATAGATTCCCAGATAAATTTTTCTGCTGAAGGAGTATCGGTTACATTAAAATCTTTTAGTGCATTCCAGTAATCTTCCGAGGCAATTAATCCGTGTTTTAGCATTTCGGCGTATCCTGAAGTAACCTCAGCTTTGGGTAACGTTTTTAAGAATTCAACAAAAACAAAAACTCCAAGGGCGTTTCTAATAACACCTACCTGATTTTTTAAATGCCCAAGATCGACGCCATTTTTTCCTCCAACCGAGGCATCTACCATCGCCAACAGGGACGTAGGGATATTTATAAACTCGATACCCCTTTTAAAAGTACTCGCTACAAAGCCCCCCAGATCTGTTACTACACCACCGCCTAAATTAATGAGCAGGCTATTTCTATCTGCACCAAGGTCGCTTAATTGCTGCCATACAGTTGTACAGGTTTCTATAGTTTTATGTAGCTCGCCAGCCGGAATTACAATGGTTTTAAATATAAAATCGTTGGACATTTGTTTTGTGAAAACCGGAAAACAGTGGGTTTGTGTATTTGTATCTACCAAAACAAAAATTTTAGTAGGCTTTAATTTTTTTAGAGTCTTTTTTAAAACCTCCCATGCTTCATCGCCACAAAAAACCGATCCTCTTTCTTTTTCAATTTTCTTCATACTTTTTTGATGAGCTTTGTTAAGTTTAATGGTGATTGCATTTCGGTAGGTAAATCTACTTATATTTGCGCATATTTTTCTCCAAATATGAGTACAAATCCTATTTTTAATAATACCGAAACTGCTTTTAAGTTAAAGACAGATTCGCAATTGGAACGGGCCTATTTTCTATTTAAGATGATCGCCAATGAACCGCTTGTTCGTATTGGTACAGCGGCCACAAAGTTTGCCTTAAATCTTCATTTACCGGTTGAAGGACTCATTCGTTCTACAGTCTTTGACCATTTTTGTGGGGGTGTGAATGAAGAAGACTGTTTGCCGGTGGTAGATAGTTTGTTTGATGTTGGTGTGCATTCGGTGTTGGATTATTCGGTTGAGGGGAAAGAAGAAGACCAGCAGTTTGACGCTACTTTGGCGAAGGTTATTGAGCTTACGAAATTTGCCCAACATAAAGATGCGATGCCGTTTTCGGTATTTAAGCCTACCGGATTAGGACGCTTTAAGATCTGGGAGAAAGTTTCAGCAAAAGAAAATCTTTCCGAAATTGAAGCAACCCGCTGGGAGCGTATTAAACAGCGCTATGACGAGGTTTGTAAAGTAGCTTATGATTGTTCGATTTCATTATTAATAGATGGCGAAGAATCCTGGATGCAGGATGCAGCAGACGAGCTGTGTGAAGCGATGATGCAGAAGTACAATAAAGAAACTCCTATCGTTTTCAATACCTTACAGTGCTACCGTTGGGACAGACTAGCTTATTTAAAAGAAGCTCACAAACGTGCTAAAGCGGGCGGTTATAAGTTAGGTTTTAAAGTAGTTCGCGGTGCGTATATGGAGAAAGAGAATGACCGTGCTGAGGAAAAAGGTTATCCAACCCCCATTTGTGCCAGTAAACAAGCTACAGACGACCATTTTAATGAAGTGATGCAGTATATTCTGGATAATTTACAGGACATCTCTCTCTTTTTGGGAACGCATAATGAAAATAGCAACTACCTGGCAATGGAAATAATAGACGCTAAGGGGTTAATGAAAAACGATTCCCGGATCTGGTTTGGGCAATTATACGGTATGAGTGACCATATAAGTTACAATCTTGCCGAAGCTGGTTTTAATGTTGCCAAATACATTCCCTTTGGTCCGGTAAAAGACGTGATGCCTTATTTAATACGTCGTGCCGAAGAAAACACATCTGTTGCAGGACAGACCAGCCGTGAATTAACTTTATTAAAAAGAGAGAAGGAGCGTAGAAAGATCTAGTTTTCCCGAAATAAGTTTACCCGATATATTATTTTAAAACGAGTACAGATCTCATTACAACGTTGAGAGTACGTAATACCCCACAATAATTAGTAACAAAAACAGACCTAGTGCAAGTAATCTAATAGCGCGACGTACGTTTTTGAATTTCCAGGCGGCAATCTTTGAGATAATAAATATTTGCTCGCCCATTTGCTTAAAGAGTTTGTCTTCATCTTTACTGATATTATAAAATGTACTACTGAACTCTTTAATGTTTCCAAATTTTGAAATGACATCTCCAAAAAAGAGAATGTTTTTATCGAATTTACCTTCGATCTTTGGTATAAAGCAGCGTACACAATAAAAAATAGATGCGGCGGTAGATAGAAACCAAAGCCCTATTAAAATATGCAAAACAATACTATTGGCACTCCCGCTAAAAAGGGATTCTATACTTTTATAAATGAAATTGAGCAGGATACCGTAGAAAGATAAAATAAGTCCGGCTTTTAATTCTGAAGCCTTTATTAAGCTGGTTACATAATTAATACTTCCCCAGTAATGGTCTACCATATCTGCCGTATGGCTATCGGGTACTTCTGGATTTATAAATTTTTCTTTAGAAGGTTTTTTGTTTTCCATCTTTAATTTGAATTAAATGCGTTATTCTAGAACTTCGTATACCGAAAGGGGATTGGCTTTATTTTTCATTTTAATTTCACCTAATTTTTTACATTGAAAAGATTCTTTTACCTGCTGGTAGCAATCTTCAGAAATAACAATCTGGTTTTCCTTCGCAGCATCCTGTAAACGGGCTGCCGTATTTACCGTATCACCAATTACGGTATAATCCAATCTTTTTAAACTTTGGGCCCCTATATTTCCCGAAATCATTTCGCCACTTTTAATACCAATAGATACTTTGGGCTTAAATTGTAGTTTGTCTCCTACAGCCGGTAATTTCTCAATCTTACTACAAATAGCCAGTGCTGCATCTATGGCACGATCCAGATGGTATTCACCTCTAAAAACAGCCATAATAGCGTCTCCTATAAATTTGTCTATATAGCCTTCGTGTGCGATAATTTCCTTCACCATTTCATCAAAATAGGCGTTAATCATTGTCACAACGGTATCGGCAGGGGCATTTTCGCTTATGGCAGTAAAGCCGCAAATATCTATAAACATCACCGTAGCTTCAATAGTTTCATTCGCCATGATAGTAGCTTCAAACTCTTTATTTCCCATAAAGTTCAGCACATTTTCGTCTACGTACATTTTAAGAATATTATTTTCTTTTATGGCCTTTACGGTATCCCTTATATGCTTGGCGTGCTTCAGGGTTTTTTCCATCGTTACCGTTAAATCCTCAAAATTAATAGGCTTCGTTATAAAGTCGAACGCACCGCGGTTCATGGCTGTACGAATGTTTTCCATATCGCCATATGCAGAAACAATGACAGACTTTATTAAAGGGCTGGATTCACTCAACTTAGTGAGCAGTGTTAACCCATCCATTTCCGGCATGTTAATGTCGCTCATGACGATATCTATTTCGGGTTGCTTCAGGATTTCTTCCAGCGCTACTTTGCCATTTTCAGCGAAAAAGAATTCGTATTCACGAGACCGGATTTGTTTTCTGAATTTCTGTTTGATGAGCGTTTCCAGATCTGCCTCATCATCTACTACCAGTATTTTTGACATAATTAACTATTTAGTAATTTCTCTTTTAATACTTTAAAATCTACAGGCTTGGTTAAAAAATCGTCCGCGCCTAAGCGTTTTGCAGTGTTATAATTATCATCATCGCCGTACGCAGTTACCATCATCACTACCGGAGGTGGCGCTACGTAATTGGTTTTAATTTTTTCGAGCAATTCCAGACCGCTCATTCCCGGCATATTAATATCGCTTAAGATTAAAATAGCTTCCTGCTTCATGGTATCCAATGTTTGCAGGGCTTCTTCTCCCGAAAATGCAAACATTAGCGTAAGCTCTCCTTTCCGTATTTCTTTTCTGAAACGCTGTAGAAATAAATCTTTTACGTCTTTTTCGTCATCAACAACTAGTATTTTCATAATCTTATTGTTTTGGTAAGTTAATAGTGAATGTGGTTCCTTCGCCTTCTTTCGTTTCCACTTGGAGGTCACCTCCGTGCGCTCTTACAATATCGTAGCTCATAGAAAGGCCTAGACCGGTACCTTGTCCTGTGGGTTTGGTGGTAAAAAAGGGTTGAAATATTTTGTTCAGCACCTCTTTTGGGATTCCATTACCGTTGTCTTTTACGGAAATACTTATGCTGTTATTCTCTTTTTTTGTTGAAACGAAAACAGTTGGTTTAAAATCTTTACGGTCTTCCACAGGTTCACCCTGAAAGTGTTGTTTCTTCTCGTTGGTAGCATAAAAGGCATTTGTTATCAAATTCAAAATAACGCGTCCCAAGTCTTGTGGAATGACATCTAGGGTTCCAATACTTTCGTCAAAATCTGTTTCCAGGGTTGCATTAAAACTTTTGTCCTTTGCCCTTAGCCCGTGATATGCAAGACGCAAGTATTCATCGGCCAGTTTATTAATGTTGGTAGCTTCCTTTATTCCGGTATTGCTCCTACTGTGCTGAAGCATTCCTTTTACAATGGCATCGGCCCGATTGCCGTGATGATTTATTTTTTTCAGGTTTTGTTTGATATCTGCTGCTATCAATTTTACTTCTTCCATATTTTTCTTGTCAATTTCCGCGTTCATTTCATCAATAAGTTCATTACTTACTTCGCTAAAATTATTGACAAAATTCAGCGGATTCTGAATTTCATGTGCAATTCCTGCTGTGAGTTCTCCCAGGGAGGCCATTTTTTCGGATTGGATAAGTTGGGCTTGCGTTTCTTTTAATTCTTGTAAGGAATCTTTCAATTTTGTATTCGATGCTTCAATAGCTATTTGTTGTTCTTTAAGGGCATGGTTAAGTCCAGTAAGTTTATTTCGTTTCCTTCTGTTATTTTTAATCGTAAAATACATTCCTATTAAAAGTATAGCCAGTAGGAGACCAATGCCTATATACAATAATTGTATTTTTCTTTGCCTGCTAATTGTTGCGCCCTGTTCTTCAATGGTTTCATCCTTTTTAGTAGTTTCATATTTCACCTCCAGTTCGCCTTCCTGTCTAGCTATAATTGTTTTATAATACAGCTTATTTTCATCACCCAGAAGGCGTTCAAACTCAAGAGCTTGTTTAAAGTTTCCCAAATTTTCGTATGCCAAAGAAGCGTGCATATAGTTTTCCCATAGATTTACAGTATTACCAGATTTCTTAATCAGATCGATGGCCTTTAATAGATACGGGATTGCCTTTTCGTACTCCTTTCTTATAATATGAATGTGCCCTAAGTTTCCATTAGAGGCTATTATGAGCCTGGTGTCGTTTATTTTAGTTGCCGCATTCAGATTGTACGTGTAGTCTGAAATAGCATCATCATAGCGTTCCAGATATTTCAAAATATTTCCACGTGTATTTCGGCAGGAGAGTAGGCGCATTCCTTCTATCTCATGTGTATCTAAGATTGCAATTGCTTTATTGATGTGCACTAAGGCCTCTTCATTTTTAAAATCAAATAATTCGTTAGAGGCTATGTATTGATACGATTTGGCTAACTGTTCATACTCAGTGGTATTGGAAAGTAAATCGATTGCCTTTTGCGCATAGGCTACTCCTTTTGTATAATCGCTTTTGTAGCTGAAAAGATCGCTAAGCCTTAAAAAGCCTTCGGCAATACCTGAAGTATTTTCCTTCGCTTCGTAAATTTCTAATGCCTTAAAAGCATATTGAGTTGCCTTGTCGTATTTAGTATTTAATTTGAACGCTTCTTCATATTCAAGATATGTATGAGCAAGTTGTATGGAGTCGTTTTGCTCGCTATATATATGCGCTACCTTGTCCAGATAATGTAGGGTAGAGTCGATAGTAGGGTTTCCCATATGCCAGGTGGCCAGGTTTTTATAGGAAGACGCCAATTGTTTTGTCTCTTTTTTTTCAGAAAGGAGCCTGGCACGGTGCAAATCATTATAAAGTTGTACCGAATCTGCGATAGGGGCTTTTAGTTTTTCTGAAATACTTGACAAAAGCTGCTCTGTCTGTCCTTGTGAAAAAGCTATGTTAGAAAGGCTGCACAATAGAATACCCAGAATAACACTTTTTAAGTGGGTATTTTTTATATTAGAATATATGTTGAAAATTGTTTGCATAGTATTACATATTAGAAGGAATTTTGATAGTAAATTTAGTTCCTTCATTTTCTTTGGTTTCTACCATCAATTCGCCTCCATGACCTTTGGTAACAATATCGTAACTCATTGAAAGTCCCAATCCGGTGCCTTTTCCCGTTGGTTTTGTAGTAAAGAAAGGTTGAAATATTTTATCCACCACGTGTTTTGGAATTCCGTTGCCATTGTCTTGTACGGAAATCAAAAGCCTGTTATTTTCAATTTTTGTTGAAATTGAAACCGTTGGTTTAAAATCTAAATCCCGAGAAGTTTTTTTACGCTCATTGGTAGCATAAAAAGCATTCGTAATCAAGTTCAAAATTACCCTCCCCATATCTTGGGGAATCATATTGACCAAGCCAATGGATTCATCAAAATCTGTTTCCAGGGTTGCATTAAAGCTTTTGTCTTTTGCCCGTAAGCCATGATAGGCGAGACGTAAATATTCGTCCGCTAACTTATTTATATCGGTTGGTTCTTTTTCGGCTGTGCTCTTGCGACTGTGCTGGAGCATTCCTTTAACAATGGCATCGGCTCGCTTGCCGTGGTGGTTTATTTTTTTTAGGTTTTGTTTGATGTCATTGGCAATTAATTTAGCTTCTTCCAGGTCTCCTTTTTCAATTTCTTCGTTCATTTCATCTATCAACTCATTGCTCACTTCGCTAAAATTATTGACGAAGTTTAATGGATTCTGAATTTCGTGAGCAATACCTGCCGTTAACTCTCCCAGACTCGCCATTTTTTCAGATTGGATAAGTTGCTTTTGGGTTTCCTGAAGATCCTTCAAGGTATTTTCCAGCTGTATTTTGTCTTCCAGCAGTTTTGCCGATTGTTTTTCCCGAACCTGCAGATCTTTAAAACGTTGGTATGCGAAGGTGAAAACGTTACGAAAACGGTCTAAAATACTCTTCTGGTCCTTACTTAGCACTCCAAAGTTGGAAATACCAACAGCGCCGTTCCCAAAGGCATACAGGTTATAGGATACACTGTCGGTTTTATGTAAACGCGGATCGTCTGCTTCGCCATTCTTTATGCGCATATTGATAAGGTCCTGCAATTGTTTCCCTTCCAATAACATTTCAGAATACCCATCGGTGGTTGCTGCAATAAGACGTAGTTGCTCTTCTAGGGTGGGGTCGTCATTATAGGACATTAGGGTTACGGTGCCACCCATTTCGTCAGAATAATCGTAGTCCAGAAAAGTTTCTTCATCTTCATTGTTAACGTCTATTATGGCATTCCGAATATCACTAAAACCCAAAGCTACCAATTGCTCGTATAAAGCCTTTACTATATGCAACAGATCTGTGGACTGAACCATACTAAGGGCTACGGAGCGCACCTTTTCCAGGGCAGCTTCAATTTTGGACTCCCGTGCCTGTGCTTCGGCATTTGCCAGATCGGTGTATCTTTTATAGGCAAATGTGAATACATTCCGGAACCGTTTCAATACTATTTTTTGCTCCTTAGTTAAAATTCCGAAGTTTGAAATACCAATAGCGCCATTCCCAAAGGAGTAAAGGTTATAGGTAAGACTTTTAATTTCCCGAAGCCGGGGGTCGTCTTTTTCACCGTTGCGTAAACGCGTTTGGATAAGTTCTTCTAATTGTTCGCCCTTTAGCTCAATTTCAAAAAAAGCATCATTGGCAGATAGGGTCTTTTCAATCTGTTGCTCTATAACCGGATCGCCGTAATAAGAGAATTCGGTGATAGCACTGGACATATCGTGGGAATAATCGTAGTCTAAAAAGGTCTCAGTCTCGTCGTTATGAATATCGATAATGGCGTTTCGAATATCTTTAAAGCCCAGTTCCAGTAATTGCTCGTATAATACCTGAGCTATATTCAGCATGTCATCGGATTTTTGGAGTGAGAGGGCCACATTACGCACCTTTTCTAACGAGCTTTCTATTTCCAGTTCCCTATTTTTAGCCTCTAATTCCTTAGTGCGCCGTTGTATGGCTTCCCGTAACTGTAAATTTTCGGCACTTATATTTTCAAAGCCTATAGTTTGTCCTTCCTCTGCTTTGCTGTCCGGGGTAGAGTAGTGCTGATAGATAAATTTCCAGCCATTTTCCTTTTGTTGAAGTATATTGGTAAAGCGAAAACGGCTGTAAAAATTCCAGATGTCGCCGTTTAAAAACCAGGCATCAAAGAGATGGGTGATAAAAATGAGCTCCCCAAATTGTTCAACGATCTTAGTTTCGTTGCGTACTTGGCTCTTTCCTGAAAGTTGTTCGGCAGTAGCTTTAAAGAAATTAGTGGTGTCTTTTCGGTTTAAAAACTCTTCGTTTGCGGTGGAACCTATAAAATGAAATGCGTTGTCCAGATAGGAATCGTAAGTGTCTATATCGCCATTAAGGTAACTATACAACCAGGTGTCATATACTTTTAGAACGTCTTGTTCTGTTTTACTTGTGAGGTTCATATTGGGTTGGTTAGCAGTATGTAAGATACTATTTTTGTTCGGTTTTGAAGTACGTAGTTCTACGTATTCGACCAGCGTTCTATAAAATGAGTCGACTTGTTTTTAGTCTATTTTATGTAGTAATTATCCACAAAGTAAAGAAAGGACAGATGCGGGGCAATCACACAATGATGTGATTTTTAATTGGGTCTTAAGCGAAAAGTGAAATGAGAAGAGGTAAATCTGGAAAAGGTACGTTAGTTATTTCTAGCTCTCAATTCCTCTTCAATTCCTTGGATTAAGTTCTCTATTTCTTCAGCGGTTTTTGTTTGTTCATTTACTAGAAAGCTCCTACCCCAAAGGGTGAGTTGTAATGTTTTTAAAAGATCGTTGTCTGCTAAAAATGTGTTATACTCCATAATTTTTAATTTGTACACGGTAATCGAATCAGAGCTTTTAAATCCATAGCTGGTGGGATCATTATAATCTGCATATAAATATTTAATTTGATATGGAAATAATTGTTCACTAATATTAAAACTAGAGTTTATCATTCCGAAGTCATTTTCTAGGCGTTTTAATTCTAGTTGATATAAATTAGTGATAGAAATTCGCAGACTGTCATTAGACAAGGTGTTTAACCCAATTGTTTTTAAGTTTTCAAAAGCACTTGTTTTTGGAATCACCTGAAAATCGCCGCCTGAATCTGTAAACATTCTATAGATCGTATCTGAATATGGTTTTTTACCAGCGATATCATATACAAGTTTTTGATTTGATGCAATTACTTCTTTATGCTTTTCAATAGTTTCTTGTATATCGTTTCTGGTTTGTAGCAGATCACTTCGTAGCTCCGTATAGATTTGTGTCTCCTGGTTTTCTGCTTTGCGGTTTTCATTCCAGGTATTTATTTGAAGTGCGATCAAAATCCCAATCACCACAAGGATAATCTCGCCCATGGCGTAGAGGAGGTATTTACTGAATTTGCTTTCAGCCACTAAGCGTTTTCGGATATTTCTAAACAGTTTAATCATCTTTGGCTACTTTTATTCAATTTCGTTTTCAATTAAGCTTAAAATGGTTTTGATTTTTTTTCTGTACCCTTCAGAATCCCAATTAAGTCCAATATTGAGTCCAACAGCAATAGAAAGTATTCCTTCTAATTTTTTATCTGCCAATATTTCTTCCACAGCAGGTACCGTTTTAGAACGTTTTAGTTGAATATCTTCTATCATGTTCTTATCACTTACATAAGAAAGATTCTCGGGTCTTAAGAAAAAACTGACATTTATATTTCGGGAAATTCCCAAATCAATAAAATGTTCAAGAATTATATTTCTGTAAATGTCAACCCATTCTGATTCTTGATCTTTAAAATCGACTATACCTGATGAAAATGTGGTAAGATAGTACCGCAGAGAATCATTTTTAATAAGCTGTAAGGTTTCGGCAGTCATTATTTCATTATCGACCGGGTCAAAAGTAGGCGTAAGGATAAGTGGACTTAAAATTGCCGTGAGGGTATCCATAGGAACCACTTCTTTTGAATCTATCAATTCAAGGGCTCTTTTTGAGTTTGTTATGATGAGATTTCGTTGATGTATTTTATCCTCTAATTGAACGAGATTATCTTTAAATTGGCTTTGCAATTCTACCAATATTTTTTGCTCGTTAGTCTGCTCTTTACGCAACTCATTCCAAGTATTTATCTGAAGTGCGATCAAAATCCCAATCACCACAAGAATGATCTCACCGATGGCGTAGAGGAGGTACTTAGAAAAGCGATTTTCTCGGATAAGGCGTTGTCGGATATGTCTAAAGAATTTTATCATGGACTTACTTTATAGTTGTTATCTATGCGTTCAATTAATTCTAATGCTGATTGTTTATAGATATCCAAATAAAACATATACGTTTTTAAATAAAGCACATCAAAGGATGCCACTCGGTTGTAATAATCTGGAGATGTAAGTGCATAGGCTACAAAATCTTCGTTGTACACAAAGTTGTGATAATCGGAAAACCAAGACATATTATTTTTAAAATGGAAGAAGTTTGTTATTTGGTCTTCCTCTAGCATTACTTGTACAGATTCAATTTCTTTATTAATACCATTATAAAAATTTAGAATGGCAGAAGAGATACTATCGCTTTCAATACTTAATTGGTTGCTATTGCTTTTCAATAAATTTAAGCCTCTATATTCTAAATCTACTTCAGGGTAGCCAAGAATTACTCCTCTACAATTGACACAATTTTTATAGTCTTCTTTGGTAATCTCTCTTCTCAATATCTTTGAGATAGTGTTATCTCTTGTTTTTTCACGTATTATAAGGTTATCAATGGTAGCTATATCGGTTTTCAGGTCTTCTTTTACCACCTTATGAATATTCGTTACATTCATCTCGCCTTTTCGTATTTCATTCCAATTATTAATGGACAATGCAATTAATATCCCAATAACCACAAGGAAAATCTCACCAATGGCGTAAAGCATGTATTTACTGAATTTGCTTTCAGCCACTAAGCGTTTTCGGATGGTTCTAAAAAATTTAATCATAGGTATTAGGTTGTTGTCACTTCGAGTGATTTCGACGTGTCGAAATTGTATCGAGAAGTGTTCTTATTAGTCATGTTCTAGATACATTTCACCTTAAGACGGAATACTCGAACCGACAAGCACTGCATGCAACTGAAAATTTTTATCATAAGGCTGTATTCACTCCCTTGTTGTTTCAGCAAGAATCTTATCAATCGTAACCTCAAGATTATCAAGAGATAACATATAGTTTGCTAGACTCCAGGCATGATTGTCCAGGTTGTTCTCAAATTCTATATCTTGAAATATTGTATCGGTATCTGGGTTTAACTTCGAAGGTTCCTTCCACGCTAAAAAACCATACTTATCTATGTTTTTGAGGGATGCATTCCTTGTGAGATACGGCATCATCAAATTTTGGGAAAAATCATCTAAGGTCTGCCACGCTTCTTCCTTTTCATTTAAGTAACTGGACCACTGAAACAAACTCAGGCGCAAAGAATCCGAACCAATAAGCTTTAAATTTCCAGACGAAATCAAATCTGAGAGTACATTTTCAGTAGGTCTGTAATCGTAGTAATCGATACTCTCAGATAGTAGACTGTCTGTATTGTGTGCCTCGATGGTTGCGGCATCTTCGCCAATAAGGTCCAATAGGTTTTTGGTGGCGTTTAGAAATTTGGTATAGTCATTTTTTACCCTCGCTAGGTCTTTCTTGTTCTTATTGAACTCAAAATTCAGATTCTTTAAACTCAATTCCTCTGCATTTTTATCAATTTGAATGTTGTTCCACGTATTTATCTGCAATGCAATCAAAATCCCAATCACCACCAGAACAATCTCTCCGATCGCATATAAAAGGTATTTGCTGAATTTGCTCTCAGCAAGCAATCGTTGTCGAATATTTCTAAAAAGCTGTATCATTTTTTAGTATCAATGTGTTCTTTCAGTAATTCTAAAAGTAAAATAAGCTCTTCCTTTAGTTCCTCATATATTATGAGCGTGCCAGAAATGGAGTAATAGTGTTCATCCACTAAGTTTTCAAAGCGCAGGCTGGATAAAATCTTTCTATTATCTATTTTATGAAGTTCGCTCGCACCTATAGCTTTACCCCTTGTAGAAAAATCTGCTATCCATTTTTCTTAGCGAGTAGTTATCAACAAGAAAATCTGCAAATAAAACCATATTGTCAATCACACTTTTCTCGTTCTGCCGAACGCGTTCAATACTTGTGGTTAGCCCGTAAATTGAATTTTTTAAGGGGTCACTTTTAAAATTGGCCACCTCTCCAGTTGAAATAGCCTCACTTAAAACTGATGCGTTAAAATCGTACCTGGGCGTTGTAAACACTCCGAACATCAAACTATCTAACATTCGTTCATTTAGATCCTTATAGTCTGTAGTGATAAGTTGTAGAATTTGAAGACTACTATTGGCCGCAATAAGTGACCGTGCTTTGTCCAACTCCAAATTACTGATGTTACGTTCTGTCTCCGCTAATAGTCGAACACTTAACTGCAAGGCCTTTGCATCCTGTATTTTCAGGGTATTTGCATTGTTTATGTTTAGCGCAATGAGAATACCAATGACCACCAGAATGATCTCACCTATAGCATATAGAAGATATTTTGAAAACTTGTTTTCAGCTACAAGCTTTTTTCGAATATGGCGGAAGAATTTGAACATGAGGCAAAGTCGATTTCAGTTTCTGTTTTAGTAGAGTATATTATCCAACGTCCAATCCAGTCTTTTTTCCAGCATACTGAAGTTGCAGTCCGAAAAGAACAATTCGTACATTTCTCTTCTAAATGCCGCGAGTTCCATTTCGGTATAGGTATGCTTATTGACACATAGATCTACTTTATCGAGCCGCTTTTTGTCGGAGTGCCTATGGAATTTCTTGTACATTTTTTCAAAGGTTTGCTTGGATACTTTCGCTTTTATCATGTCCAGCTCTTCGTTGGTTTCCTCTTTATCTGCATTGGCACAAAGTAGTAGGATGTATACCTGGAGTTCGCTTTTGGTCCAATTTGGTTTATGGTTTTTCATACGTAAAAATTTTATACTTAAATAGTTCAAGGGTAGCAGTACATTTGTTCATTTATAAGAAGTACTTCCTGAGAACAGGAAGTACTTCTTGTTTAGCTGTATAATGTCTTTTTTACATTTTCGGTGGTGAAAGTGTCGATCCATCTCGTAAAGCAAAGGGCATGGTATCGTAGTAATGTGCCAAGAATGCCATTTTCCCTTCAACAATCAGGGCAACCACATGATAGGTTGATGAAGCAGCTTTTTTCGTCTTTTTATTTGTGTTGGTCACAGTTCCCCAGGCAAAGCCGTACTGTCCTGGCGTAACAGCTGCATTTTCGTCAGTTTCTACCGCCAAATAAATATCTCTAGCAATGCTAAAGCTATTCTCTTTAAACATTTGCATATAGCGTTCTAAATGGTCCTTTTTAGAAATAGTGTCGTTCGTACCGCCTAGACCTATGATCATGGCATCATCTGTAAAATAGGAATTCAATTTTTTTGCATTTCCTTCTTTCATGGCTGCTGTATAGCCTTGTAATAGCTCAATATTGGCTTGATAGTTTTCAAAGTCCAGTGAAACCCCCTTGTCCTGTGATTGAGCTGTAAAAGAGATTGTAGTGATAAAAATAATTGCTAAAAGTGTTGTTTTGAAAGTTTTCATAATGTTTGGTTTTTAGTTAATAATGATTAAAATTGTTTTTAGAATTTAGTCATCCTGTGTTGTTATTTCTATTGCTCAGCCTCCGCCAGTTTTTTCGTATTTGCATATTGCTGAAACTTTATAATCTTCCCATCCTGTAAAGTCCAAAGATGGGCTGCCTGTACTTGATAGTTCTTGTCTTGTTTTGTGGTAATATTGTAATACAGCGTGGCAAGCACCTTATCATTACTCATTTCGTATAGTTCAATATCTTTCAGGCTGAACGATTGATACATCTCGAGGATAGGTGCAAAAACACCGGCTAATACGGCATCCGGACCAACATACGGATTACCAACTGCTAGTGAATTCCCTTCCGCTTCATTCCAGACTATGTTTTTATCCATACGCCCCAGAATATCAGGAACATGCCCTTTTGAAAAAGCTTCGTAAAGTCCATTAATAACAGAGAGATTTTTAGTTCCTGCGGTATTCTTTAGTTCGACCCTTATTAATTTAATAGGTGTATCAGCACTTACATTAGTCGCTGTATGCGGTGCCTCAGGACCTTTCCACATAGTAAGTGGAAATTGTAAAGGCTCGTCTAATTCTCTCGAATCCATGATAAGGTTTCCTTCAGCATCGCGATCTGTGAACTCTTCAGCTTGCATAATGTAGAGTACGCTTGGCCACTGGTGATGATGTATCTTTTCAACTTCATTTGGGGCTAGGGTTACGCTTAATACCCTAACTTTATCATTTTCCAATAGTATTTCATGATTATTTGGTGCTGCGATCACCGCATCCAATTCAGCAGGCCAATCGGCTGGATTCCCAGTTTTATAGGCTAATTCCTGCTTCGAATCTTGTGCTATTGTCATTCCACTACAAAGCAATGCAATTGCTATCATTGATTTTTTCATCTTTTGGTTATTTTAAAAGGTTATTCTGATTTATGCACTTCTAATTCTATCTCTATCATAAATTCGGGTATAGCCAATTCTTTTACACCCAGCCAGGAACCTGTAGGAAAATGGTTTTTATAGATTTCTGCTCGATATGCCGCATTTTCAAGAAACAAAGGCATGTTAGTGGTGAAGATATTTTCTACAATTACATCGTCAAAAGTGCAACCGTAATGTGCTAATACCTTTTCCAGATCGGCATAACAGTTTTTCATTTGTTGCCCTAAATCTCCAATGGCCATTGGATTTCCCGCATCGTCCATACTTACGGCGCCTGAAACTTTAATACTATTTCCTATTTTTACCGCGTGCGAATAGCCGTAGGCTTTTTCAACCTCTGGCCGAAGTTGGAAATAGTCTGGTTTTATTGAAGAAATTTTTGTGTCTGTTTCTACTTCAGTTTTAGTAGGATTCATTTCGGTCTTTACTGACTCTTTTTTTGGAGAGTCACAACCTATACTGATTACTGCCAATACAATAGTTGCAATGATTAGTTTCAATGAGATTTTTGTTTTCATAAGTGTGCTATTAATTGGTTATATATTTTAAGTTGAAATTTTATAGAAATGTATTATTCAACCAGCGGAATAGCATTTCCCTTCAAAGTTTCTGAAACAGGTCTAAATTGCATTCCCAGATCCTTTATGGCTAGCGAATTTTTATAAATAATCGTTGCTGGTTTTTTGGGTTCTTTGCCATTAAGCAATAATGAAATATCTGAAACTACATGCGATTCACTGGAAAGTAAATAGTCCTTTCCGTGCAGGCCTTTTGTAGTGGCGGCTTTATAAATAGCTTCGGCTACATCGCGAACATCTACAATGGCAAAAGCTGCATCTGCATCGTATAAGCTTTGAAAAAACTCATCTGGAGCTATACTATTCTTTATTAAAAACTGAACGCCCGTTGAAGTAGAATCCTCTCTCTTTGAAAGTGATTTCCCCATCACCTTCACAGGTGAGACCGATGTAATTTCAAAAAAAAGGTCAGGATTTTCTGCGATAAAATCCAGAACAGTCTGGTTGGCTATAAATTTTGCCTGCGCATAGGGGTGGCTTTCAGTACTTGTAAAACGCTCGTCGGTTTCATCAAAGGTTTCCGTAGCGGTTTTGTTTGCAGCGGGCAGTGGGAAATTGGTATTCCAGCCGGCAACCGAAGCAATTAAAACTATTTTTTTAATGTTGGGATTTTCAGAAACAGCTTCCAGAAAATTTTCTGTGCCTTGAATGGTAGGATCAAATAATTCTTTTTGAGCGTCTTCAAAATTTAATTGAAAGGGAGTACCGCCGTGAATTACGACCTCACAATCTTCTATAAAACTTTTAAGAGTCTCCAGATCTTCAACCAGCAATTGACTAATAGTAAGATGATCACGATTCTTCAGTTGAAAGAGATGTTGGTATTTATTAGTACTTCCAATATCGGTTACCGAAACCTTTACAGTATACCCTTCGTCTAAAAATTTCTGCGTAATAAAGCTTCCTATAAAGCCAGAACCCCCTATAATTCCTACTGTTTTCATTGTTTTATAATTTGGTTAGTATTTCGTTTTTAGTAAAGGGTTGAGCGTAGGTTTACAATTTTTGGGGAGTAATAAAATTTTGAGCACCACTTGAGCCAACAAATACTATAATTTTATGGTAACCAAAGTACTGTTACTCTAAGTATAAGTCAATCACACGTTAATGTGATTTTAGGTGCTACCTTTTTGTATCTTTGGGAGTTAGAGAACTAAACTAACCATTCTCATACAGTGCAACTAGTTTTAAAGAATACTATTTCTTTAGTGCTTCTGCTTCTTCTGGCAGGAAGCATTACACTGCACGCTCAAAACTCATCCCAGATAGATATATTAACCACTGAGGATGGATTGCTGTTTAGAAATGTAGAGTCCATTGCACAAGATAAAACAGGCCGTATGTGGTTTGGTACTTCTCAAGGCCTTAACCGGTACGATGGTCATCGTTTTAAGGCATACACAAGTGATCTGGACAACCCTTTTTACATAGAAAGTGAAGACATTCTAAACAGTATGTGGGCAGATCCCTCCAGGGATTATTTATGGTTTATTGCGAATTATACCTTGTTTAGGTTAGACTTCCGTACAGATGTCGTTACTAAATATGGTTCCGACTTTGGCATAAAAGGTCAAACACGGGCTACCTATCTTGATTCTGAAGGGGTTTTATGGATTGTCACACAAGATGAACAGTTGTCTCGTGGTTGTGCTGAACTATTACGGCTTCAAAAAATTGAAAACAATACACTTGTACAGATAGATACACAGCGTATAGACAGTAATAACTTCGTACAGCTGGTTGCAGATGCTCAAGGAACGATTTGGTGGGGTACGGTAAACGGAGTTTTTCAATATACTGCTTCAGGAAAATTGATGCAATCTCAGGTTTTAGACACCTATATATGGAATGATGATAAGATTCATTATACTCAATACTTTTTTGATAGCTGTAATAAGCAATACTATTTTCCGAGATCTGAAGGCACCAATGGAGCGAATCTTTATAATCCCATCGATAGTAGCAGTAAGAAGGTTTTAGACGTTCCCGAACATGTGTACTTGGCTACTGAAGACCAGGCAAACAATATCTGGTTTGCAGGCAAAACGTCGTTATGGCGATTAACTTCAGAGGGTGTTATTGAGGATTTTACAGAACAACTAAACAAGAAGCTAGATTTTTCGATGATCAAAGTCCTTTTTATAGATTCCGAAAATATTCTTTGGGTGGGTACCGATAATGGATTACTGAAAGTACGAAGCACAAATAAATTGTTTTCGAACCTCTTTAGCTCCAAAAAGCAAGGATGGGGACACGCGATGCGAGGTCTGTTTGAAGGGGCAGATGAAAGAATCTACGGGTATTGTGAAAGTAAAGATGCTGTTTTTTATCTGAATCAATCGGGTGAAAGGGGAACATTGGAGCTAAAAACTGAAAACGGCGAAGCAGTTGTCCTTCAGTACACAGCTAATTTCTTTGTTCCGGACGAGGCAAAAAAAAATGTGTATACCGCAGCCAGAAGTTTGCTGAAAATTAACCTGGAAACAGGTTTGGTTAAAAAAATCCCGGGGTTCGAGTCTAGTTTGAGGATGTATGGTTCTAACCCTATTTTTAAACTAAACGACGGAAGGTTCCTTTTTGGGTATTCATTATCCAGATTAACCTTGTTTGATCCTAAAACCGGGGAAAGTGAGAAGGTTTTTAAAAATGTAGAAGGAACGGAAGACATTTCAGATTTAAAATATTTTGAACCCAGTAATGAAGAAAATATCGTTTGGATAGCTACCGAAAAAGATGGCTTGCTTAAAATAAATCTGGAGGGTAGCATCGAATCACAATTTAAGAGCACTACCACCCCTGGTTTATCAAAAAACTACCTGCTTATGGTGGAAGAAGATGAAGAGGGTAGTTTGTGGATAGGTACCTATGGCGGGGGATTGAATCATCTTTCAGCAGATGAAAAAACAGTAAAGACGTATAAAAAAACAGTTGGTCTGGCAGATGATAACGTAGTAGGAATATTAAGAGACACAAAACAAAATCTTTGGGTTAGCACGTATAACGGGCTTTCTTATCTTGATACGGAAGCAGAAACATTCCAGAATTTTTACGTCGAGGATGGGGTATCCCACAACGAGTTTAATTATGCAAGTTTGCTTGAGGATAGTCAGGGTGCGTTTTATTTTGGGGGTATGAATGGCGTGAATATGTTTTCTTCAGATAAAATTTTAAATCAAGCTAGGGCGCCCAATCTTGTATTTGCAGGCATTTCCGGATATAATAGTAACCAAAAAGTTTCCTTTGAGATTGACCAGAGTTATAAAAAGGGTACTCGTGTAAGCATCTCACCGTACGATCAGTATTTTCAAGTGGAGTGGGCCATGCCAAGCTATTTTCAGAATAAAAAAAACACCTATTATACGAAGTTGGAAGGCTTTGAAGATGCCTGGTTTTCACAGGGGAATACAGCGTCGGTTAGATACAACAAACTGCCAGCCGGAGAGTATGTCTTAAAAATTAAAGGGGCCGATGCCCGAGGAAACCAAACCAGTTCGGTATTATCGATTCCCATTACAGTGCGCCAGTTTTTTTATAAGCAATGGTGGTTTATTGCGCTCGTATTACTTTTAAATGTAGCAATTATTTATGCCATTTTTAAATGGAGACTGCAACAGCTTATTGCTTTAGAACGTTTGCGAACTAAAATTTCCAGTGATCTACACGACGATGTGGGCTCCTTGCTTTCAGGATTGGCCATGCAAACAGAACTCATGGAAATGAATGCAAGCCAAGAAGACAAAAAAAGGCTTCAAAAAATAGCAGGTATTAGCCGAAATGCCATTTCCCAAATGCGCGATCTGGTATGGAGTATAGATAGCCGCAGGACTACAAGTAACGATCTAATTGAGCGTATGCACGAGCTGGCTGAAGAAGTACTCTTACCGAAAGATATTTCTTTCCATATAGACAGTAGAAGTATAGACCAACGCAATAAAAATTTGCTTCCTCAAATAAAGCAGAACCTCTTTTTAATTTACAAAGAAGCCATTACCAATTTACTGAAACATAGTGATGCTTCCCACTTTCAGGTTATGATTTCAAATCAAGGAAGAGCCTGTCAATTTATATTGAAAGACAATGGGAGCTCAAAAGAATCGTACAACTCTACAGGGTTAGGGCTGGCAAATATGAAGTTGCGTGCCGAAGCCATAGGAGGGAAGGTCACTTTTGAAACTAAAGAGGGGTTTACTATTATTTTGAAGTTGCCGTTCAATTTGTAATATCACACGAATATGTGATTTACGGCGTACATTTAAAATTTAATTTTACAGTACAGTAATAATTTAGGATACATGGACATCATCCGTTTAGCCATTATAGAAGATGAAGTATTGATTCAGGAAAGTTTAAAAACTTTTTTTGATTCATTGGCGCATATAACGTGTCTGACGGTTTCAGCCAGTGTGGAAGATTTTTTAAAACACATTCCTGATTTTGAGATACTTCCAGATGTTCTGTTATTAGATATCAACCTATTAGGGATGACAGGCATTGAAGGCATCCCGTTGTTACTGAATAAAATGCCCGAAGTAGACATTATTATGCTCACCACTTTTGAGGATAATGACAGTATCTTTAAAGCGCTTTGTGCAGGTGCTTGCTCGTACCTCTCTAAAAAAACGCCTTTGAAGAAAATACAGGAAGCTATTGAGGTAGTGCATAATGGTGGATCGTATATGTCGCCATCCATAGCCAGAAAGGTTGTAAATCATTACGCTCCCAAATTTTCCAAGCAAAGTGTATTGTCTGCCCGCGAAAACGACGTGGTAATTGGTATTGTAGCCGGTAAAAGCTATAAAATGATAGCAGACGATCTCTTTGTTTCTATCAACACCGTACGTACACATATTAAAAACATTTATAAAGTTTTAGGAATTAACAGCAAGGCGGAGTTGATACGAAAGTCGTATGACGGAGAGGTTTGATGGGGGATTTGTTACTTAGTTATTTAGGTAGCTAGGTTTAAGTTAGTTTGAAAACAAATCCTTGGGGATTGAGGCGCGCTGTTATATGTAATTGATTTACTGTGTTTATGTAGAATTTGAAAAACTAAATCCATATTAATATGAATAAATTTAGACTATTAACCTGTGTACTAATTTTTGTTGGTACTAGTATTTCTGCTCAAGAACTAACTGCTGATTTCAGTTATTTCCCAAAAATTGAATTTAACGATAAAATTGTTGGAAGAAATACCGATGCTAGTGGTACTACCCTTGAAAAAATAGTACTTGATGGATTCGATTCTAAAATTCCATTTTATATCATAAAACCAAAAGATAGAAAAGAGGATACATATGTTATACTTCTTCACGGAATAACCGGGAATAAAGACAATTGGGTTAATCCAACTTCCAGTTTAACTGAAAAATATGTAAAACTTAAAGATTCACTAGTAACAATGGGGTATTCTATAATCATCCCCGATGCTAAATATCACGGAGAGCGAAGTTATCAAGGAAATTTTGCTTCGCCTCTAACATTTTTTTCATCACAAGATGTTCAAAAAATTTATAATCTATACACATCCTCTGTCAAAGACATTCAGATCATAATGGACTATATAGAAAGCAAATCAACCGCTACATCACAAATTTTTGATGTTATAGGCTACAGTATGGGTGGGCAGATGGCTATTCTGTTGAATTCGGTTGATGACAGATTGAATTGTGTAGTTGCCTGCGTACCTCCTTTAGATCCCAAAAAAGGCTCTGAAATACTTGGGATGAATGAGGGTAATGTCAAAAACATGCAGGTACTATCACCAAAAAACTATGCAACTCTTCAAAAAGCACCTATTACGCTCCTTATGGGAACAAAAGATAGTTGGTACACTAAAGAAGAGGCTCAGGATTTTTTTGATAAAATAACCATAAAAGATAAATCATTGAAGTTCTATGAATCTGGGCATTATTTGCCAGATGAATTTATTTCAGATGTACTTAAAAATATAAGTAAGAAATAAAGATCTACACTATTCACTATAAATTAAAACGAATCATTATTATGTTAGTGAAGGATTAATTTTTTTGAAGATGAATAAAGTATTTTAAAAGTTTTCCATTAAATAATTTAGCTATTAATGGAATAATACGCAAACCTGTAAGACCTTATTCTTGCCTGCTTAGTATTTGAGCCAGATACTTTATGTATACACTATTGACAGGTCTTTATTAACCAATACCAACAAAGCATCCTTGCCAGCTACACCTGAAAACTGCTTGCTAAATATGTCAGCCTGTCAGTCTCTCTCCCTTGGCACATTCCTTGACTTATAGTAGGCGTAATAAAAATGTCAAATTAAAAATATAATACTAATAATATGAGTAAAATAATTGGAATCGACTTAGGGACCACCAACTCTTGCGTATCTGTAATGGAAGGTAGTGAGCCAACGGTAATCCCTAATGCCGAAGGAAAAAGAACAACTCCCTCCGTGATTGCATTTGTAGAAGGAGGCGAAATTAAAGTAGGAGATCCTGCAAAACGTCAAGCTGTGACCAACCCAACAAAAACGGTTGCTTCTATCAAACGTTTTATGGGGAATAAATACTCCGAATCTAAAAAAGAGGCAGATCGCGCAGCCTATAAAGTAGTGAAAGGTGAAAACGATACCGCCCGGGTAGATATTGACGGCCGTATGTACACCCCACAGGAATTAAGTGCGATGATTCTTCAGAAAATGAAGAAAACTGCCGAAGATTACCTTGGACAAGACGTAACACGTGCTGTAATTACAGTACCGGCTTATTTTAATGATAGTCAGCGTCAGGCAACCAAAGAAGCTGGTGAAATTGCCGGATTAAAAGTAGAACGTATTATCAACGAACCTACAGCGGCTGCATTGGCATACGGACTGGATAAAAAGAGTACCGACCAGAAGATTGTAGTATTTGACTTTGGTGGAGGTACGCATGACGTGTCTATCCTGGAATTAGGAGATGGCGTTTTTGAAGTATTGGCAACCGATGGTGATACACACTTAGGTGGTGACGATGTAGATGAAAAAATAATCGATTGGTTGGCAGATGAGTTTCAAGCTGCGGAAGATATGGATCTTCGTAAAGACCCAATGGCGTTACAACGTTTAAAGGAAGCTGCGGAAAAAGCAAAAATTGAATTGTCATCTTCTGCACAGACCGAAATTAACTTACCTTATGTTACGGCTACCGCTAGCGGACCAAAACACCTGGTAAAAACCTTAACACGCTCTAAGTTTGAACAATTAATTGACGACTTGGTAAAAAGAACCATTGAGCCTTGTGAAGCTGCTATGAAAGCGGCTGGATTGAGCAAGAGCGATATAGACGAGATTATCTTGGTAGGAGGTTCTACACGTATTCCTGCAGTACAGGAAGCAGTAGAAAAATTCTTCGGGAAAGCACCTTCTAAAGGAGTAAATCCAGATGAGGTTGTAGCCGTAGGAGCTGCCATTCAGGGTGGTGTATTAACCGGAGATGTAAAGGATGTATTGTTACTGGATGTAACACCACTTTCTTTAGGTATTGAAACAATGGGTAGCGTAATGACAAAGCTTATTGAAGCCAATACAACCATCCCAACGAAGAAAAGTCAGGTATTCTCAACCGCTGCAGACAATCAACCTTCTGTAGAGATTCACGTATTGCAGGGAGAGCGTCCTATGGCAAACGACAACAAGACAATTGGTCGTTTTCACCTGGACGGAATTCCACCAGCACAGCGTGGTGTACCGCAAATTGAGGTAATTTTCGATATTGATGCCAATGGTATTATTAAAGTGAGTGCCGAAGATAAAGCAACAGGGAAGAAGCAGGATATTAGAATTGAAGCTTCTTCTGGATTGACGGAAGAGGAAATCAAGAAAATGAAGCAGGAAGCTGAAGCAAATGCTGAATCTGATAAGAAAGCCAAAGAAACTGCAGATAAGATAAATGAAGCAGATGGAATGATCTTTCAAACAGAAAAGTTGCTGAAAGAATCTGGTGATAAATTATCTGAAGATAACAAAACCAAGATCGAAAGTGCTTTAGAAGAGTTGAAGAAAGCTTACGAAACAAGGGAAGTAGCAACCATAGAACCAGCGTTGGAAAAAATCAACGAAATCTGGAAAACTGCAAGTGAAGAAATTTACAAAGCACAAGCTGAAGCACAGCAGGGAGCTCCAACAGGAGAGCCAGCTGCTGATTCAGGAAGCACTTCTGAAAGTTCTGACGAAAGCGCCGATGTAGAAGATGTAGACTTCGAAGAGGTGAAATAACGTTTTCACTACGTTCAGCGTACAGAATATATATAATAGAAAATCCCAACCTATAATCAGGTTGGGATTTTTTTTTTGAATTTACAATACGATTTTAAACTAGCATTGTTATTCGATACCGATTTCTAGATATAATTCATAAATTGTATTTTTTACTATGTAGTAGAAATAAGTACCATCCCAATGAAAAAAACAATAACAATCCTTAGCCTACTATTCTCTAGCTTCCTATTTCACGCGCAAGAAATAGCATTGCCAACCTTCATTACCGATAGTTTACGAAGTTATATCACACAAGGAATGGAAGCATGGCAAATCCCTGGAGTATCGGTTGCCATTGTAAAGGATAATGAGGTTGTGTTTATGAAAGGCTTTGGAACTACCAAAGTTAATGGTACAGAAGCTGTAGATGAAAACACGTTATTTATGATTGGTTCCAACACAAAAGCTTTTACAGCTACTACACTTTCAATTTTGCAGGAATCTGGTGTGTTGAGTTTAGAGGATAAGATACAAAAGTGGATGCCCGAATTCCGCTTAAAAGATCCGTTGGCAAGCAGGGATGTGAATATAATTGATTTACTTTCTCACAGAATAGGTTTTGAAACCTTTCAGGGCGATTTTGCTGCCTGGACTTCTACTATATCAAGAGCCGATGTGATCAAGAATATGAGCGTAATTGATGCGCCTCATAGTTTCCGTTCAGGATGGGGTTATTGTAATGCAGGATATGTTACTGCGGGCGAACTACTGCCAAGAATTATAAATAAGACCTGGGAGGAAACAGTGAAGGATAGTATTCTGGCACCCTTACAAATGAATAGAACGCTTATGCTACCTTCAGAATTTAAAGACGCATCAAATGCTGCGGTACCACATACAAAAATTGGTACAACCATAACAGAAGTTCCGGTCCCGGATATCAACAACCTGGCTGCAGCGGGAAGTATGAGTTCCAGCGTAAAAGATATGACTCAATGGCTTTTTGCACAGTTAAATGATGGAAAAATTGGCGACGAACAACGTATTTCATCCCGCGGAATTAAAACCATTAGAAGACCTTCCGCTATCTTAGGAATAGATTCCAGAGATCAAAAAGAAACACACTTTTATTTATATGGGATGGGACTCGATATTAATGACCGTGCTGGAAAATTAGTATACTCTCATACGGGAGGCGTTAATGGCTTTTTATCTTCGGTATTATTTATTCCGGAAGAAAAACTTGGAATAGTGGTGCTAACCAACACAGATCATAATAGCTTTTTTCAAAACCTGACGGATGAAATACGAGATTCTTTTCTGGGATTGCCATATCAGGATTACCGCACGCAAGGTCTTGAGCGTTATAAGAAGAAAGTATTCGAAGAACAACAACGAATAGATTCTTTAAAAAAAGTGGTTCGTTTGAAGGCTACACCCAGTATACCGATGAGAAAGTTTTCAGGAACTTACACGAATGATCTTTATGGAGATATTGAAATTAAGTTAGAAAACAACAGCCTAAATATTCATTTTTCTAATCATCCAGCACTAATAGGAAGATTAGAGCACCTACAAAATGACACCTATTTATGTACTTATTCAAATTCAATGTTTGGAGTTGTTGAAATGCCCTTCAAATTAAAAAATGGTGAAGTAACAGGGCTTACACTAACCGTAGCCGATTTTATTGAGTTCACGCCTTACGAGTTTACAAAAATGAACTAAGATAGTTTTAAAAGAAAGGATAAGATCCATTTTGAAAAGAGTCCTAATCCACTGTGCAACTTTTTCACTACGTTTCAAACAATTTTCATAAAAATAAATTCCAAAGTGTAACAATTGAAAAGACAATTACTCTTTATAAAAACTAAAGAAATTAAAATTCATAAATTATGTTTACAAATAGATTACAATTCAGTTTAGAAAAATATACCAGACATCCAGCAATAGCAGTATTCCCCATACTTTTTTTATTGCTTTTTTCAAATACAAGTACTGCACAAGTCAAAATAATGAATGTTGAAAGTTTCAATAAGGTTGTTGTAAGTCCGCATATTGAGGTTATTTTTAAAGAAGGAAATAACGAATCTGTCACCGTTGTGTCTATAACCGAGTCAATGGAAAAGCTAAATGTGGAAGTTGAAAACAACGCATTACATATATACTTGGAAGACGCAAGAATTGTAACCGGTACTAAAAAAGAAGAAAGAAACGGCTACAAGCAGAAAGTAGATTTGTATAAAGGAACCGTTGTAAAAGCAATAGTTACCTATAAAAACATACAGAACTTAGATTTGAGGGGAGAAGAAAATTTTACTTTCGAAAGTACGTTAAAAGCAGATAAATTAAAGATGAGTATCTATGGTGAGTCTCAGGTGTATATGAATGAGGTTGCTATAGAAAGCTTGTTGGTATCGCTCTACGGAGAAAGTTTCCTGGAAATTACAAAAGGAAGTGTTGGAAAACAAAAAATCACTGCATACGGAGAAAGCAAAGTAAATACTGCCAATGCAGCAAACAGGGAAACCAAACTAACTGCCTATGGCGATGGGACGTTTCAGTTTAATGTTTCTGAAACCCTTAAAATAACATCCTATGGAGAAGCTACCATCACCTATTCCGGAACGGCGAATTTGAAGAAAGGGCTCATTATTGGAGAAACAGAGATTACAAAAGTTAGTTTCTAGAACGTATTATACTATTGTAAGCGTAATACATAAAAATTCAACCTTGCTGAGGTTGAATTTTTATTGGTAGCAATAATAACAACAGCCTTTTTAGAATAAAATCTAAAAAGGCTGTTATCTATTAAATTAGATTGCTTATGCTATGCTGAAAGCTCTGTATCTCTAATTTCTACCACTTCCAGATCAAAGATTAACTCTTTTCCTGCTAATGGGTGATTTGCATCAATTACAATACTTTCGTCTTTCACTTCCGTCACGAGCAAATTCATCTCCTGTCCGCTGGGATGTTTAGAAACTAACGTCATACCAACTTTTGGTTCGATATCTTCAGGAAGTTCCTTTTTTTGCACTTCTTGTTTTAGATCTTCATTAACACTTCCGTAGGCTTCATCTTCGGAAATTTTAATGGTTTTTTTCTCGTTTATTTTCATATCGATCACTCCTTTTTCAAAACCAGGAATCATCTGTCCTTTTCCTACTGTAAATTCTAAAGGTTCTCTACCTTCGGAGCTGTCAAAAACTTGTCCGTCTGTTAATTTCCCGGTGTAATGTACTTTTACTGTGTTGTTTTCTTTAACTTGATTCATTCTATATATTTTAATTTAAAATACGTTTCGCATAATTCTTACGCGGCAGCTATTCTAGTTTAAACTTACAGCACCATATTCGCTAAAACCATTCCAAACAACCAAAAACAAAGGTGGGATCATTAAAACGCTAAAAACTGGCAATTTATGAGATGTAAATAAACTGTATCCCTTTAATGCTGGTAATTCAGGGCTTTTAAAATAATGTATTCAGATTCTAAGTTTCGCCTGTAACTATGTCAGGTGCCTTATATTTTATGGTAAAATTGCACACAATACTCCCTCTTGAAGGTGTTGCATCAATCTGGCTTTTACTTTTTATTATTGACTTCAAAGCTTATCGTACGTAACTATATTTTATGGCTTTGCGTATTCAATGTTAAGTAACCTGGAGCCAGGAAAGAGCGGTTGCCTTTTATTATTAAAGCAACGTTACATCCCAGTGCAAACCTTATAAAAGGAGTAATATGTGCCAATCTTTAAGACAAAGACAACTCTCTTACCCAATAAACACGCTTTCGGGATAAATTAATAGAGGAATTGGAAAAGGCCGAAAGAGGGAAAAAATTTTACGGACTGCTTAAGTATCTTTTGAAGAAGTTTTCTTGAGTAAAATACTCAGGAATAAAGAATAAAAAAACACCCCAGAGGGTGTTTTTTGAGAATGAAAATAATTTAGTTTCTAGTAACGTACACGTAAGTTTCCATTAACTACAACAAAAAAGAATTCACCTTCAGGATTTGTTTGCGTTCTTAAATTTACCTGGTTATATTTAAATTCTATAACCTTATCATCTCTTTCGTGAGAAACTACCTCGAAAGTACCAGACGTATAAATGTTGTAATATATACCATTATCATTTACGTCGCCAAGTGTAAGCCCAAGTTCTAAAACCGAATTTGTTTCAAAATCGCTCAAATCGAAACTATCTCCTGCATCAAAAGAAGCTCCAAAAATATTAATACACGATGTACTTTCACCATCACCTTCAACAGCGCAGGTTCCTATAATAAAATCGTTAGAAAATCCACCTGCAATATCATCTTCGCCTATAACAATTTGTGCAGTACTTGGTGTGTCACTATTCGCATAGTCAACTACAAGTGTGGAAGATAAAACTTTAGCACCCTGACCAGCTCCAGAGTCATCGTCTGTCATAGGTTCATCGTCATCACCACAAGCAGAAAGAGTAGCAGCTACTACGAACATACATAAAAAGAATTTTTTCATAAGTATTTAAATTTAGAATAAGTCGCAAACTTAAAGGATTTTACAGGATAATGAAATACCCACTTGAGGGTATATTTTGCTGAAAGATCTTCTTTTAAATTTAACCCAAATTTAAAACTTCCGTACTGCTGTACCACTGGCTTTCTTTGTATTTTTACGGAAAAGCTATCAACTATGAGTAAAAAGTTGCACGACTATCGCAAATCGTATGAAAAGGGGGAACTTACGTTAGAAAATGTTTCTTCAAATCCGTTTCAGCAATTTGGGCAATGGTTCCATGCAGCCGAAGCTTCAGAAAGTGTGGAAGAAGTAAATGCAATGACGCTTAGCACATTTGGAGTAGATGGTTTTCCCAGAGGAAGAGTAGTCTTGCTCAAAGAATTTTCAGAAGATGGTTTTGTACTTTACACCAATTATGGAAGTGAAAAAGGCGAAAGCATAGCAAGAAACAAACAGGTTTGTCTTTCCTTCTTCTGGCCGGCGTTGGAACAGCAAATTATCATTAAGGGAGAAGCTTATAAAACTTCCGAAGAAAAATCTGCAGCCTATTTTAGCAAACGACCGCGTGCGAGTCAGTTAGGAGCAATTGTTTCAGACCAATCTGAACCTATTGAAAGCAGAGAAGCTCTGGAAGCAAAATTAGCCACATTAGAGAAACAATTTGAAGGTCAAAACATTCCAAAACCAACAAACTGGGGAGGGTACGCAATAAAACCTATCGAATTCGAATTCTGGCAGGGAAGAGCGAGTAGATTACACGATAGAATTCGGTATACAAAAAATAATGAAGAGTGGGTAGTACAGCGCTTACAACCATAATATGATTTGCGAGTTGCGAGCGACGAGTCCAATAAAAGTAGCCATTGGAAACTAGAAAAAAATATCACTAGCTAACAACGAAATATAAATTAAAAATTTATTCCGCCAATTACCTATTGGTCCAAGTACCCAGTTAACTAATTAACAAATTAACCAAAAATGAAAACATTATATATGGCGCGCCACGCCAAATCTTCTTGGAAACACGACGTAATAGATCACCAAAGACCCTTAAAAGGTCGCGGTAGGAGAGATGGGGTATTGGTTTCTGAATATGTTGCAAAAAACCATAAAGCACCTCAAAAAATGATAAGCAGCGATGCGGTTCGTGCGTTAAGTACAGCAAACTATTTCAAAAAAGCATTTCAGGTGGACAACGCAGATTTTTCTACCGATCACAGTTTATACGATTTTAGTGGGCAAAACGTGATGGAAGTCATTAAAAATCTGGACAATAGCCTCGAATGCGCTATGATCGTAGGCCACAATCATGCATTTACCAGCATTGCGAATATGTTAGGGAATGAGTATATTGACAACTTGCCCACCTGCGGATTTGTAATTATTGAGTTTGACGTGGATGCTTGGAGCGATATTTCTACAGGTAAAACGGCAACTACAGTATTCCCAAGACACTTAAAAAAATGACCGAAAAAATTGACGAAACTACCTCTGTAGTAAATAGCTATCACAACCGTGAGTTAAGTTGGCTTAAATTTAATGCCCGGGTTTTACAGGAAGCCGAAGACGAAACCACACCGTTAATAGACAGGCTTCGGTTTTTAGGAATTTTCTCCAACAATCTGGATGAGTTTTTTAAAGTTCGGTACGCTACTGTAAAGCGTATTGCCGAGGCCGGGAAGGGCGGTCGCAACTTTTTGGGCGGAATCACAGCAAAAAAGTTGCTGGCAGAGATTACACAAACAGTGATCAATCAACAAAAAACCAGCCTTAGAATTTTAAGTGATATTGAGTCCAAATTACAGGATGAAAATATCTTTATGGTAGATGAAACTGAAGTTACCGAAGCACAAAGTGCTTTTATTTCAGATTATTTTATTAATAAAGTGAGTCCGGCACTCGTAACGATAATGATTGGTGAGCTGGAGCAGTTTCCTTCGCTAAAAGATAGTGCAGCTTATTTAGCCGTAAAGATGAAAATGAGCAAGGAGGATGAAACTTTTAAGAGCAAATATAATTACGCACTTATAGAGATCCCCCGCACTATAGACCGTTTTGTAGTACTTCCTAACGATGGCGAAAAGCAATACATTATTATTCTGGACGACCTTATTAGGTATTGCCTTGATAATATTTTCAGCATTTTTAAGTATGTTAGTATTTCAGCACACATGATCAAAATTACCCGTGATGCAGAATTGGACATAGACAGCGATCTAAGCCGTAGTTTTATAGAAAAAATATCTAAAAGTGTTAAAAACAGGAGCGTGGGAGATCCTGTTCGTTTTGTATATGATAAAAGTATAGACAAAGAAACCCTTCGTTATTTAATGGAAAAGATGGGCGTGGACGATACAGATAGTATTATTCCCGGAGGTCGCTACCACAACCGTCGCGATTATATAGATTTCCCCAGTTTAGGTAAGCCACACCTTCAGTATAAAAAAATTGAACCGTTACGCATTAAAGGGTTGAGCCTGCAGGGTAGTTTGTTCGGAAAGATAGCTGAAAAGGATTATTTGCTTTATGCACCCTACCAGACTTTTTCGTACGTCGTAAAGTTTTTAAGGGAAGCTGCTTTAGACCCTAAAGTGAAGTCTTTTAAGATCACCATTTACAGGTTAGCCGAAGTATCTCATATCGCCAGCTCCCTTATTAATGCGGCTAAGAACGGCAAAGAAGTAACCGTACAAATAGAATTACAGGCCCGTTTTGACGAAGCTGCAAATATTAGGTATGCAGAGCAAATGCAGAGTGAAGGAGTTCGCTTAATTTTTGGTGTTGCCGGGTTAAAAGTACACTGTAAAGCCTGCCTGGTAGAGCGTTTGGAAGGTGAGAAGCTAAAACGGTACGCCTTTGTTTCCACAGGGAATTTTAATGAATCTACAGCACGTATTTATACAGATTATACCTTGTTTACCGCAAACCAGAAGATTTGTAAAGAAATAAACAAAGTGTTCGATTTTTTTGAAGTGAACTACAAAATTAAAAAATACCGCCACCTCATTGTTTCTCCGCATTATACCAGAAATACCATCTATAACCTCATTGAGACCGAAATTGAAAATCATTCCTTAGGCAGACCCAGCGGCATAAAATTAAAACTGAATAGTCTGTCCGATTTTAAAATGATAGATAAGCTCTATGAAGCGAGCAGGGCAGGAGTGAAAATACAAATGATTATCCGTGGAATATGTTGCCTCATTCCCGGCGTTAAGGGAATGAGTGAAAATATTGAAGTAATAAGTATCATCGATAAATTTTTGGAACACCCAAGATTGTATATTTTTGAAAACGGAGGAGACCAGAAAATGTATATTTCTTCTGCCGATTTTATGGGAAGAAACCTGGACAGTAGGGTAGAAATATCTTGTCCTATCTACGATGAAGACATTAAAGCCGAAATTAACGATACTTTTTCAATTGGTTGGAGTGATAATGTGAAAGCAAGAAAAATTTCCAGAAAGCAAGACAACGCCTACCGAAAGAATAAAAAAGAGAAAATACGCTCGCAGTTTAAAATTTACGAGTATTACCAACAAAAATTAGAAGAATAGTTTGCTTAAAATAGAGAAATACGCAGCAATTGATATTGGTTCCAACGCCATAAGGTTACTTATCGCCACGGTGATTGAGAAAGAAGGAGTGGCACCCTTATTTAAAAAAACATCACTTGTTCGGGTACCTATCCGTTTGGGAGCAGACGTGTTTCTGGAGGAAAAAATTTCAGAAAAAAACTATTTACGTATGCTGGATGCTATGCAGGCATTTAGTTTATTAATGAAAAACCATAATGTAGTTGAATATAGAGCCTGCGCTACATCGGCAATGCGGGAAGCCAGAAATGGTATAGCAATAGCCGATAAAATTCTGGCTGAAACTGGTGTTAAAATTCATATTATAGATGGTAACGACGAGGCAGCCATTATTGCATCTACAGATTTAAAAGATCTAATTGAAGATAATAAAGTATTTCTATACGTAGATGTAGGCGGTGGAAGTACCGAGATTACGTTGTATGCTAATGGAAAAAACGTCACCAGCCGTTCTTTTAAATTGGGAACCGTCCGTATTTTGAATGATATGGTGCGTGAATCTATCTGGGACGAACTACAGGAATGGATCGTAGCGACTACCAAAGACTATAAAAAAGTAGAAGTAATAGGTTCTGGCGGAAATATTAACAGCATTTATAAGTTTAGCAGCAAAAAAATAGGGAAACCGTTGAGTTATTTCTTTATGGTGAATTACTACGAAAGAATTAAGGAGATGACCTATCACGAGCGCATTTTCGAGCTACAAATGAATCCGGACCGTGCAGACGTTATCATTCCGGCAACGCGTATTTACCTCTCTGCGATGAAATGGAGCAAAGCCAAAAACATCTTTGTCCCTAAAATTGGTCTTGCAGACGGGATTGTAAAAAGCCTTTATAATGAGCGGATGGCGAAGGATCTGGATGTAAAAATTTAAGAGTTTGGTGTCATAGGGAAGGTTACATAGAATTACCCGTGCATAGTCTCTGTGGCACTAAGGGTTTTCATTATTTCTGCTTCATAAGCGAGTAACTCCTGCCATTTTTTATCTACTTCTTTTCGGTCGCCATACTGCCTGGCAAAACCTAAAAACATAGTATAGTGATTTGCTTCACTTACCATTAAATTTCGATAAAATGTAGCTAAACTTTTGTCTTCCAATTGCTCACTTAGTAGCCTAAAACGTTCACAACTGCGTCCTTCAATTAAAGCAGCGTACAGTAATCGATGTACGAGTTGGGTAGTACGACTACCGCCTTTGGGAAAAAATTTTAATAATTCAATTACATAATGATCTTTTCGGTCGCGACCTAATTTCCAACCACGTTCCAGTATTTTATCATGAACCATCTTAAAGTGGCTTATTTCTTCTTTAACCAGCAAGACCATTTCTTGTACAAGCTCTGTATATTCCGGAAAGGAAACAATGAGTGAAATAGCCGTTGAAGCTGCTTTTTGCTCACAATAGGCGTGATCTGTAAGGATCTCTTCTATATTCTTCTCCACAATATTTACCCAACGCGGATCTGTAGGCAGTTTAAGCCCTAGCATTTTTATGGTATTTTCTTCTTTGTTTTCCATGTATGCAAAATTTATAGTTTCCAGCCTCGCAGACCGATTGGAGTAGAAGTTTTATTGGTTATATCTCCAAATCGAATTCCTGCCTAAGCTTATCTATTAATGGGTTTTTCTCCATTAATTTTTCAAACTTTTCCTTAGGAGTGTAGGCATAACGCTTTACTTCGGCCTCGTTTACTTCTATGGAAAGATCTATGTTGTAATTGTTCAGTTTTTCCCGTAGAAACCCCAGTAATTTATGTCTGGCACGCTCTACTTCAGTTTTAATAGTGTTGTTGGGGAATTCAAGATGTAGCAGCGTACCTTCAAGTTTTGGAACACCCATAGACAGATGTGAGTGTAGATTATGATTTCCCTCGTCGCTCATTTTTTGATTGTACTCATTCCAGGCGGCTGGCATGGCTTCTTCGGTAAAATCTTCGGTTGGCAGGTTTTTTTGATCCGGTAATTTGGCAACCAACTCTTTTTGTAGATCCTTCTTTTTTCGAATACTTTTAAGCGACAGTGCCGAAACTTTATCTGCTTTGCGTTCCGGTAAAATCTGTGGTCTGTTTACAACGGGGTTTGGTTTTTCTTCGGCTTCAACGGTTTTGGTTTTAGCAGTTGGTTCCTGAACAATATGTTGTGTTTCAGTTGGCTCTAATTCTTCTTCCACAAGTTCGGTATGTGTAGCTACTGCTTGTTTTTCAACTACAGAAACATCCAGCTGTTCTTTTACTACAGGAAGTACGTTTTTAAAATGCGAAGGTGGTAAAACAAAGCGTTTTTGGTTTAGGCTAGACTTTTTTTTTTCGTCACTAGCCGTAAGTGAGGCGAGTTGTAGCAAACATAATTCTACCAGCAAGCGCTGATTTCGACTTGTTTTGTATTTAAGATCACAGGTATTTGCAATTTCAATACCTTCCAGTAAAAATTGCGTTACTGTTTTTTGAGATTGTTCAAAATACATAGCTTTTACCTGTTCCCCAACTTCCAGTAATGTGATAGTTTCTTGATTTTTACAAACCAAAAGATCTCTGAAGTGGGAGGCAAGTCCCATAATAAAGTGGTGCCCGTCAAACCCCTTGGAAAGTATTTCGTTATACGCCAGTAGTACCTGCGGAATGTTATTCTGCAATAATAGGTCTGTTACATTGAAGTAATAGGTGTAATCCAGCACGTTGAGATTTTCGGTAACAGCTTCCCGGGTGAGGGTATTTCCGCTAAAACTTACCACGCGATCAAAAATTGAAAGAGCGTCACGTAAGGCTCCGTCGGCCTTTTGAGCAATAACGTGAAGCGCATCATCGTCTGCCTGCACATTTTGTGCCTTGGCAACATCGGCAAGGTGACTTTTAATATCTTTTACGGTTATTCTCTTAAAATCGAAAATCTGACACCGGGAAAGAATCGTGGGGATTATTTTATGTTTTTCGGTGGTGGCAAGAATAAAAATGGCGTGCTTGGGCGGTTCCTCCAGAGTCTTCAGAAATGCATTAAAGGCAGCTGAAGATAACATATGTACTTCATCTATAATATACACTTTATACTTTCCAACCTGTGGCGGGATGCGTACCTGGTCTATCAGGCTTCTAATATCGTCTACAGAGTTGTTGGAAGCAGCATCCAGTTCAAAAATATTGAAGGCAAAATCCTCGTCTTCACGTTCCGTCCCGTCCTGATTAATTTTTTTAGCAAGGATTCTCGCACAGGTCGTTTTACCAACACCACGAGGTCCTGTAAATAAAAGTGCTTGCGCCAGGTGGTTGTTTTCTATGGCATTTTCCAGTGTGTTGGTAATAGCCTGCTGGCCAACTACGTCTTTGAAAACGATAGGTCTGTATTTTCGGGCCGATACTATAAAGTGTTCCATAGATGTAAACAAATATAACTATGCCGTTTAAATATTAGAAAAATACGGGAGCGCTTTTTACGCTATTTATTAACATTGGAATACGATAGACCTTTATCGTTCTTAGACAAGAGATTTGAGACCACTTCACTTTGAATATATATGGTATTCTTAGACTAGAGTACCGACAGAAACCAGGAAATCGTTTCTTGAATTTAACAGGAATTTATTTTCCTGAATATTTCTAATAAAAAGAAACTTTGAAACAACCTCATTGCATACTTTTGCAGGAGCAGGCCGCCTTATCGCTTCAAGCCAGTCTTGATGAGGAAAGTCCGGACACCATAGGGAAGCATAGCGGCTAACGGCCGTCGTTCTCCATAGCTCTGGCGAAGGAGAATAGGACAAGTGCAGCAGAAAGAATGTACAGGTAATGCTGTAGTGAAACCAGGTAAACTCTATGCGGTGAAATGCCACGTAAACTAGCGTTAAGGGTTCCCGCCCGTGCTAGAGGGTAGGCAGATAGAATAGTGTAGTAATACACTATCCAGATAAATGATAAGGACGTTGCTTATGCGGCGTACAGAATCCGGCTTACAGGCCTGCTTTTTTTAACTATTCAACGTTAGCCATCCAGAAAGGCTGCTGAAATTTAAGGGAAATCAAATAGATTAGAGCAACTGTTGTAACCAGTTTTCACACTCTTCTAGCGTAAAAAATGCTTCGAAAGGCTGTTTAAAGAAGGGTTTGGTAAAGAGAGCTGTTTGATAGGTGTTTTGACTGTAACAAAGTACAGCCATGCCCACTAATCTTTCAATATTCTTTGTACTGGTGTAACACACAGGGTTTACCGTATAATCGTTAATCCTGTTTGTAATATAACCAAAGGGTTTGTCCGGGAAATAGATAGCAAAAACTTCCTGAAGTTGCTCAAACTGTGGTGTGTCGAAAACGACACCTTCATTAATAGTAGCGATAAGATGCTTATCATAAATTTGCAATGTGGCAAAATTTAAGATAATAGTTTTGTGAGGAGTTTTTGTATTCATAATTTTTAACAGGCCACCCTTGACTTATAATAGCCATAAACGAAATTTTGTACAATTTACAAGAACTATATTTTAGTTTTGAAGAGCGGGGAGGCTAAATACTATATTTATTCAAAAAAACTAAACACCGAACTGCCATATTTTCTGGCTTCCTGAAAACGGGTACTATTACTTAAATCAAGATGTTTGGTATGCTCAATAATAAGTAATCCTTCAGATTTAAGCAAATTATTTTGAAAGATATTTTCTGCTAATTCTGATAATTGCTGTTTTTCAAAATCATAGGGAGGATCGGCAAAAATCACGTCAAACCCAGGGTGACTAATTTTAGTATATTTAAAAACATCACTTTTAATTGCTGAAATAGGAAACGACAACTCATCTGAAATTTGTTGAATATACTTTACGCATCCAAAATGAGCATCTACACTGGTAACATCTTCACACCCTCTGGAGGCAAATTCGAAACTAATATTTCCGGTGCCGGCAAAAAGGTCCAGAAACCGAACTTCCTGAAAGTATATCTTATTGTTTAAAATATTAAAAAGGGCTTCTTTGGCAAAATCTGTCGTGGGACGAACAGGTAAATTCTTTGGTGCCATGAGTCTTTTGCCCTTATAAGTTCCTGAAATAATCCGCATTTAAAAACAGTTTTTAAGTACTAGTTGTTCGTGAGGTTTACACTGTGTAATGGCCATAGAGTTTGGTACATCCAGTATTGAGATGTCCCGAATATATGTATAAAGTATTGCGAAATTGGCATCATCTTCCTGGATATGACCAAGAACTTTTGTTTGTATAGCATCTGGTTTTACCGCTAACTGTTCAAAAGCAAAAAGCACATAATAAGCAAGGTCCTCAGGAGTTTTATACGTGTAGGAGTTACAAAGTATAAGAGCGCCATCTTTTAATAATACTAAGTCGAAATGATCTGGATGAACCTGAATATAAGCCCGGGTCGCAAATTTTGAGGGTTGGTTTTCCAGGATGTATTGCAAGAATATTGTTGCCGCGTGGTAATATTGAAAACTCCCAAAGGTTTCAAAAAGATAATTGTTTATATTAATAAAGGGAACATAAACTACATGAATTTGTTGCGATGCCAACGTATCGAACGCAAGGTAGTCTCCGGATAATATTTTTGAATTAAACTTTAAGTATTCGCTTAACCTGTTTTCGTTAAACAGCGAATCTGGTACCAGGGTGTATGTAATATTGGCGTAAACAACTGAAACTTCAACACACTGGCTGAGCGTTTTGTTTGTTTCAATCTCTTTTTTTATCTCCAGCAAAATTTCCTGCGGAGCGTACTGCGAGGTAAATTTCTTTTCAGAAAAATATATAGCTTCTGCTTTATTTGGATTTGAAACCAAAAAAGAAAGTCCGGTCAATGTTACTTGAACGGACAGTCTATTATGTTTGTTTTCTATGTTACTGTTTTTTTGCAGATTCTAAGTTTTTTGGCCAGTTACCACTTGTGTTAACTTCGTCTAAAGCTCCTACTTTAATATATTCGCCATTTACTCCATCCACAGAAACTACTTGTAGCTCTTGTGCCAGTAGATCCTTATCAAGGTCTGCAAGCAGTACCTTTTTAGCAACTTTAGCTTCAAAGACAGAGTAGTTTATATCGTTTTTAGTGTATTTACCAGATTTCATTTCAATTGTAGCATCTACATCTTCCACGGGAATATTCATCATAGTTTTATAACGATCTGTTCCCTGATAAAGCGAATCTTTTACGGCGGTAAATCGCAGCGTATCTACAATTATTTCATTTATAAAATAACCTTCATCAATACCGTAGGCTTTATTTTTTTCAACATCGGCAAAAATAGTATCACGTCTTTGTGTAATTGCAAATTGTGCTGTGTCTAAAAAACGAACTAAACTATCAAAACTCCCGGTAAAGTCGCCGGTAATTTCCTGATGTGCTAACTGAGCAGCCTGAATATCCTGCAGATTTACAATTACTTTTTTGTAACGTGCTTCTTTAATCTTGTTAAACTCGATGGGACCTGTAATAGAGCCGTATAATTTCCAGCCTAAGAATATAATGGCAACCCATAGCACGATTTGAAGTATAATTTTCATTAGATACGATTGTTTAGTTTAAAAGTTTATTCGTTTTGGTCTGTCACAAATCTACAATTTTTTTTTGTTTGGTATTAGAAATTCCGAAAAAAACCTGCCTATATTTAGCCTTTCAACTCACTTTGTTTTATGGATAGTTCCCGCTTTTATAGCTTGCTGAAGCATGATTTTGCACATACCCCCACTGCAAAACAGGAAGTTACCCTGCAACTATTGTCCAAGTTTATATTAAACAAAAAGAACGACCAGGTCTTTTTATTAAAGGGATATGCTGGTACAGGTAAAACCACTTTAGTAGGTACGCTGGTAAAAAATATATGGAAAGCACAGCTTTCATTTTCCCTATTGGCACCAACGGGGAGAGCAGCCAAAGTAATTAGTAATTACGCAGGAAAACAGGCGCTTACCATCCATAAAAAAATATACCAGCCTAAAAGCGAGGGAAGTGGTGGAGTTTCGTTTACGCTTCAAAAGAATAAAGGGAAAAACATATTGTTTATTGTAGATGAGGCTTCTATGATACCAGATACTTCTCAGGAATCCAAACTATTCGACAACGGGTCTTTGTTGGATGATCTTATGGAATATGTATATAGCGGTATTAATTGTAAGTTACTTCTTATTGGCGATACTGCCCAGTTGCCACCTGTTAAATTATCGCTTAGCCCGGCACTGGATGCCAGAATATTAGAGGCTAATTACTACAAAGACGTTATTGGCATAGAGTTAGACGAAGTTGTACGCCAGCAAACCGATAGCGGAATTTTATACAACGCCACAAAACTAAGGGAAGCTTTAGATACTGGTTTTTATGAAAGTTTCAAGTTTTCTGAATTAAATTTCCCTGAAGTAATTCGTCCACAGGACGGTAATGAGCTTTTAGATGCCATAAGCGAATGCTACCACACCAAAGGCAACGAAGAGACCGTTATTATTGTAAGATCCAACAAACGCGCCAATTTATACAACCAGAACATACGAAATAGAATCCTTTTCCAGGAAGAAGAACTTTCGGCTGGAGATTATTTAATGGTCGTAAAAAACAATTATTTTTGGGTAAAACCTACTTCCGATGCCGGTTTTATTGCCAATGGTGATATTGTGAAAGTGTTAGAAATATTCAGCATAAAGGAGTTGTATGGATTTCGTTTTGCTGAAGTTTCTATACAAATGATAGATTATCCAAAAATGAAACCTTTAGAAACAGTTTTACTATTAGATACGCTGGTTTCTGAAACATCCTCGCTCACATATGAGGAATCCAATAAGCTCTATCAGGAAGTCATGAAAGATTACGAAGACGAAAAAAGTAAGTATAAAAAATTTATGGCTGTTAAAAAGAATACCTTCTTTAACGCCTTACAGGTAAAGTTTTCCTATGCAATTACTTGTCACAAATCTCAGGGAGGACAGTGGGACACCGTTTTTGTAGAACAACCCTATTTGCCTAACGGAGTAGACAAGGAGTACCTTCGCTGGCTTTACACCGCCATAACACGTGCCAAAGAGAAGTTATATTTAATAGGATTTAAAAGTGAATTTTTTGAGGAATAAGAGTAAACCTTTTATCCTTTTTTGCATCTAGTCCTTATATAATTATATACTTTTGTTCACCAAAACACCAAACACTACCAAGATTTGAAAATAATTGCAATGATCCCGGCGCGATACGGCGCCTCTAGATTTCCAGGAAAATTAATGCAAGATTTGGGCGGTAAGCCTGTAATTGTAAGGACCTATGAAGCTACAAAAGGAACCGAACTTTTTGATGAAGTGTACGTAGTAACCGATAGCGAGATTATCTACAACGAAATTGAAGTGAATGGAGGCAAAGCTATTATGAGCTTACAGGAACACGATTGCGGAAGCGACCGTATTGCCGAAGCTGTCGAAAATATGGATGTGGATATTATTGTAAATGTTCAGGGAGATGAACCTTTTACAAGTAAGAAAGGTCTTGAGCAAGTGTTGGCAGTATTTAAAGGCCCCGATGCCGAAAAAATTGACCTGGCTTCCTTAATGACCGAAATTTACGACTGGAAAGAAATAAGCGACCCCAATGCTGTAAAAGTTGTCGTAGATAAAGATAATTTTGCCCAATACTTTTCACGATCCCCTATCCCGTATCCCCGCGATAAAAATATTGCAGTACAATATTACAAACACAAAGGGATCTACGCGTTTAGAAAACAAGCCTTAATGGATTTCCAAAAGTTACCAATGCGTGCCCTGGAAGCTGCCGAAAAAATTGAATGTATTCGCTATTTGGAATACGGTAAGAATATAAAAATGGCAATTAACAATAATGAGGGTATTGAAATAGATACTCCAGAAGATTTGGTGCGAGCAAATAAAGCATTTAAAGAAAGTTCCAGTACTTCGGTAAATAACAAATACCGAAATTTCCCAATGGTACCAAAAGTTATTTTTGGACAAGGGTGTTTCGACCAGTTACCGTCTATATTAGCACCGCAAAGGAAAGACAAAGCACCCTTTATTTATTTGGTAGACGATGTTTTCAAGAAAAATGAAGTGTTTAAAAACAAACTCACGCTTCGGTTTAACGATAAGCTTATCTTTGTTTCTACAGCCGAAGAGCCTAAAACAGAGCAAGTAGACACCATCGTAAAAAATATTAAAAACGAATTTACGTATCAACCCTCTGGTATTATTGGCATTGGTGGAGGAAGTATCTTAGATCTGGCCAAAGCAGTTTCTTTACTGCTTACTAACAAAGGAAGTGCAGCAGACTATCAGGGCTGGGACTTATTAAAAACTAAAGGAGTATACCATATTGGTATTCCTACAATCTCTGGAACGGGTGCCGAAGTTTCCAGAACAGCAATTTTAACCGGGCCGGAAAAGAAACTGGGACTAAACAGCGATTTTACACCTTACGATCAGGTTGTTCTGGATCCGGACTTAACGCAAGGCGTACCAAAAGACCAATGGTTCTTTACAGGAATGGATTGTTTTATTCATTGTGTCGAGTCTCTTAACGGAACCTTCCTCAATGCATTTAGCGAAAGCTACGGCGAAAAAGCGTACGATCTTTGTAAAGAAATTTTCTTAACAGATACACTGTCCGATGCCGAATGCAGAGCCAAACTTATGATGGCTTCCTGGCACGGCGGAATGAGTATCGCCTATTCTCAGGTAGGTGTTGCACACGCAATGAGTTATGGGCTTTCCTATGTATTAGGTACCAAGCACGGTGTAGGAAATTGTATTGTGTTTGACCATTTAGAAGAGTATTATCCTAAAGATGTAGTGCTGTTTAAAGAAATGGTGAAACTGCATAATATTAATATCCCGCAAAATATTTGTGCAAATCTTACCGAAGATCAAATGGAGTCTATGATAGACATAGCGCTCAGTTTGGTACCACTTTGGGAAAATGCTCTGGGTGACGATTGGGAAACTATTATGACCCGGGAAAAGCTAAAAGCACTATATTTGAAAATGTAGTCATAGCACGCACGTATTGGGATTAGCATCATTTATATTCAAAAAAGTTTTAGGCTGGAGTATTGCAGGTGATTTTGATAGAACTATCAAAAAATCCGTAATTATAGTTGTTCCGCATACCAGTTGGCACGATTTCTACATTGGTGTTTTCACAAGACGCGTTTTAAAAATACAGATTAACTTTGTAGGAAAGAAAGAGCTTTTTAAAGTTCCTTTTGGTTGGTATTTTAGATGGATGGGAGGTGCATCTTTAGATCGCACACCGGGACAAAATAAAGTAGAAGCATTTGCAAAAGTTTTTGAAGACAAGGAAGAATTCAGGCTTTCACTCGCACCAGAAGGCACCCGAAAAAAAGTAGTTTCCTGGAAAACAGGATTTTACTATATAGCATTACAGGCAGATGTCCCCATTATCCCTGTTTCTTTCGATTATAAAACTAAAACGGTCACTATTAATCCGGCATTTTACCCCTCAGGTGATATTAAAAAAGATATGCCTATTCTTCGGAAATATTACGACGGGGTTATTGGTAAAATACCAGCCTATTCATAAATTCCAGGTTCCCATCTTTTCTTCGTAGCTTTACTGAAATCTCTTTCTATGAAATTTCACTTCAGTCTCTTTATAGTTTTTATCACTTTCAGCAGTATGGCGCAGACGCCATGCGAAAATAATATGGCAGGCCCGTTTGAATGTAATAATCTTGACTTACTCTCTCAGGTTACCCTTACAACAATGAATTCGGTGAAGGCGAACGATTCCTGGGGTTGGACAGACCCACAGGACGGAAAGGAATATGCCTTGATCTGTTTAAACGAAGCGACTGCATTTATTGATGTTTCAGACCCCGTAAACCCTGTGTATTTGGGACAATTACCTGGAGAAAGTAATGAGCATACCACCTGGAGAGATGTGAAAACGTATAATAATTTCGCTTTTGTTGTTAGTGAGGACGCAGGACACGGCATGCAGGTATTCGACCTCACCAAATTAAGAGATGTTGCAAACCCGCCGGTTATATTTACTAAAGATGCATATTATGATGAATTTGGTAAAGCACATAACATTGCAATTAATCAAGAAACAGGTTTCGCTTATGTGGTAGGAAGCAATACGTTTAGTGGAGGACCGCATTTTGTAAACATTCAGGATCCCCTTAATCCTATTGCAGCAGGTGGTTACGCCGCCGATAATTATTGTCACGATGCACAAATTATTGTGTACGATGGTCCGGATACAGATTATACCGGGAGAGAGATACTTTTTGGTAGCAATGAAACCGAAATTGTGATTGAAGATGTAACCGATAAAAATAACGTGATAACTATAGCAACAATAGGCTACAATAACGTTAATTATACGCACCAGGGGTGGCTTACCGAAGATAGACGCTTTTTTTTACTGGGAGATGAGACAGATGAAATAGATACAGGAATAAATTCAAGAACAATTATATTTAATGTAGAAGACCTGGATAATCCTCAATTTCATTTTGAATATGAAGGCCCTACGGGCGCAACAGATCATAATGGCTATGTAAAAGGTACTAAATTCTATCTTGCCAATAATGCAGCAGGACTTCGAATAATAGATATTTCAGATATTGAAAATAGTATTATGGAGGAAATTGCATTTTTCGATAGCTATCCCGCCAATAATCAAGCTGGTTTTAATGGCTCGTGGAATATGTATCCCTATTTTGAAAGCGGAAATATAATTATAAGCGATAGAGTAGAGGGAATGCTTTTGGTACGGCCATCAGGAACACTTTCTGTGCCTGAAAATACTACTGAAATGTTCACTATTTTCCCGAATCCTACTTCAGATAAACTAACCATTTCCAGTACAAATACGGCAATTGAAACAATTCATATTTCAGATATAACAGGGAAGCAGGTCTTTTCAGAAGAAAGCATTGGTGGTCTTACTTTAATACAAATTAATACTAATTATTGGGCGGCTGGATTGTATATTGTTTCTATTAATAATACGGCTGCTTATAAGATAGTAAAGCAATAAAATATCCCAAATTACAAATATTACGTTGGAATTTGGGATATTTTGTATTTCAGAAATTTTATGCTTCTGAAGCTTCTTCCATAGTGTGATATACATTTTGCACATCGTCGTCTTCTTCCAGCTTTTCAAGCAGTTTTTCAACATCGGCCGCCTGTTCAGCATTAACGGATTTGGTAACTTGAGGAATACGTTCAAAACCCGAAGAAATGATCTCAATATTATTTTCTTCCAGATACGATTGTATGGCGCCAAAGCTTTCAAAAGGAGCATAAATCATCACGCCCGGTTCTTCTTCATCTTCGTTGTTGAAAATCTCTTCTACACCAAAGTCTATTAATTCCAGTTCCAGTTCTTCCAGATCGCGACCATCAGCATTAATCCTAAAGTTACACACGTGATCGAACATAAATACTACCGATCCTGAGGTTCCTAAACTTCCGTCGGTTTTATTAAAGTAGGAGCGTACATTGGCAACGGTTCTTGTATTATTATCGGTTGCAGTTTCAATAAGAACCGCAATACCGTGTTGTGCGTATCCTTCAAATAAAACCTCTTTGAAATCGCCAAGACTTTTATCGCTGGCTCTTTTAATGGCACGCTCTACATTGTCTTTAGGCATATTTACTGCCTTCGCATTTTGTATTACGGCACGTAATCTGGAATTGGCGTCGGGATCTGGTCCGCCTTCTTTTACGGCCATGACAATGTCCTTTCCAATTCGTGTGAACGCTTTGGACATTGCAGACCAGCGCTTCATCTTTCTTGCTTTTCTAAATTCGAAAGCTCTTCCCATACATAATATTTTTTTATTCCCACAAAGGCGGGAAACCTGTTCTTTTCTTAAACTGCATCAAATATAGAAATTCCGTTTCACACGCGCCAATTTCATAAAAAATAAAATCATCTGGAATCCCCGAAGTTTTTGTGATCTCTAATTGGGATGTAATAAAATTTGCAAACCATTTTAAATCGTTTTCCAGATATCGTTCGTCTTCATCATCCAAACCAAGAATGGTAATTCTGTGATGCTCGTTATCTACCAAGAATACCTGCCCGTGATATATGGTCTCATTTATTTTATTCATTACACAGCTTATCTGAATCGTATTATGTTTAGTAAACGTAAAGGAATGACGGCTGTTTTCTATGGTAATAGCTTTATTACCAATAATTTTACGCTCCCTATTTGTTTTCTTTTTCGATGTAACTTTTGAAAAATTATAGCCACTTATCCCAAATAACATAACAATTGCAAAAAACATATATCCCGAAATTACCGATCCATCGAAAACAGCAAATACATAAAATAGAAGTATGAGTGAAATGGCTCCAAGAGATGGTAAAATTATAAAACCAATAATGGTGAGGTACTCATTTTTTGCCTTTCCAAGCACCAGCAATTCATCGGTAAATGTATACGTAATTTTGTGTCGCTTTAATTTGCTTTTCAGAACAGTTTTATTCATTTTTTATTCTCCAATCAGAACCTTCAAAATTGCAATGGCAGCATCACTTATTCTTGTTCCGGGCCGAATACAGCTACCGCACCGGCGTCGAACAAAAATTGATAATCCTGCGGCGGAATAACACCGCCAACAATAACCATGATATCTTCACGTCCTAACTTTTTCATTTCCTCAATTACCTGCGGAACCAATGTTTTATGACCAGCGGCAAGGCTAGATACACCTAAGATGTGTACGTCGTTCTCAATAGCTTGTTGGGCAGCTTCTTTTGGTGTTTGGAATAAAGGACCAATATCTACATCAAACCCTACATCTGCATAGCCTGTAGCGACTACTTTTGCACCACGATCGTGACCATCCTGTCCCATTTTGGCAATCATAATGCGCGGACGACGGCCTTCCAGTTCTGCAAACTGGTCTGCGAGTTGTCTTGCCTTGGCAAATTGTGGATCTTTTTTTATCTCTTTGCTATACACGCCACTAAACGATTTAATTTGTGCTTTATATCTGCCAAACTCTTCCTCCAACGCATCACTAATTTCGCCTAGTGTTGCTCTTTCTCTGGCAGCTTCTATGGCTAAAGCTAGTAAATTTCCATCACCTGTTTTGGCACATTGGGTGAGTTTTTTTAAGGCTTCGGAAACTTTTGTTGCATTTCTTTCTTTTTTAATTCGGTCTAAAAGTTCCATCTGGCCTTTACGTACTTTTTGATTGTCTACATCCAGAATTTGTAAAGGATCTTCTTTCTCTAGCTGAAATTGATTTACACCAACTATCACATCTGTTCCGCCATCTATCCTGGCTTGCTTCCTGGCAGCGGCTTCTTCAATGCGTAATTTTGGGATCCCGGCTTCAATAGCTTTAGTCATGCCTCCTAATTCTTCTACCTCTTCAATGAGTTTCCAGGCTTTTTCAGCAATATCGTTGGTTAATCTTTCAACGTAATAACTACCTGCCCAGGGATCTACCGTTCTATTAATTTGGGTCTCTTCCTGTAAGTATATCTGCGTGTTTCTTGCTATTCGTGCTGAAAAATCTGTTGGTAGCGCAATGGCCTCATCCAACGCATTGGTATGTAAACTCTGCGTTCCTCCGAAGGCCGCTGCCGAAGCTTCAATACAGGTTCTGGCAACATTATTAAAAGGATCCTGTGCTGTGAGACTCCATCCACTTGTCTGGCAGTGGGTTCGTAGGGCCAGCGATTTTGAATTTTTAGGATTAAACTGTTTTACAATTTTTGCCCATAACATTCGTGCCGCGCGCATTTTGGCGATTTCCATAAAATGATTCATTCCAATAGCCCAAAAGAAAGATAGGCGTGGAGCAAAGGTGTCTATATCCATCCCCGCTGCAATCCCGGTTCTAATGTATTCCAACCCATCTGCCAGTGTGTAGGCCAGCTCAATATCGCACGTGGCTCCGGCTTCCTGCATATGGTATCCAGAAATAGAAATACTGTTGAATTTCGGCATCTTTTCTGAAGTAAATTCAAAAATATCACTGATTATTTTCATGGAAGGCGTAGGCGGATAGATATACGTATTCCGTACCATAAACTCTTTTAAAATATCGTTTTGAATTGTTCCTGCCAGCGCTTCAGGTGAGACTCCCTGTTCCTGGGCAGCGACAATATAAAAAGCCATAATGGGTAGTACGGCGCCATTCATTGTCATAGAAACGCTCATTTTGTCCAACGGAATCTGGTCGAACAAAATTTTCATATCCTCCACACTATCAATGGCCACACCAGCTTTCCCAACATCACCCACCACACGTTCGTGATCGCTGTCATACCCGCGGTGCGTAGCCAGATCGAACGCAACGGAAAGTCCTTTTTGTCCGGCAGCCAAATTCCGTCTGTAAAAAGCATTGCTGTCTTCTGCCGTCGAAAATCCTGCGTATTGACGAATTGTCCAGGGCCTGCGAACATACATCGTAGAATAAGGTCCCCTAAGGTGTGGCGCCAAGCCAGCAACAAAATTGAGGTGCTTTACATGTGTTACGTCAGCTTTACCATATATCCTTTTAATGTCAATATCTTCAGCAGTTTTAAAGGTTTCTTCATTGGTCACTCGTCGCTCGTCGTTCGAAGTTTTCAATGTAAGATGTTGGAGATTTTTTCTACTCATGGCTCAATCTTTCTTGTTCAACTTTTTCTGCTAGTCTTTCAGGAATAATAGGGGATAGTAAGGTTTTTCTAATATTCGTCTTTACAAACGGATACAACTCCAGATCGTTTTTCATTTTGTCTGCATTGTTGGGATATTTATTGGTACCCACTAGTACCAGTTTCCCTTGGTCAAACCATTCCTGCTCTCTGCTGGCACTTTCTTTTATTTTTTTCTGAATGGTTCCATCCTCCAATTGCGCTAAAAACCCACCTCCTTTTTCAATAGACTTGAAAACCTCCAAAGCCTGCTCTGCCAGCTGTTGGGTAAGCGTTTCAATATAATAACTACCATCTGCCGGGTTAGAAACAGCATCGAAATAGCTTTCTTTTTTTAGAATTAATAACTGATTGCGAGACATACGCTCTCCAAACTCGTTACTTTTATGATACAGCGCGTCATAGGGAAGATTACAAATGGTGTCCGCGCCGCCCAATACAGCGCTCATAGTTTCGGTAGTGGTACGGAGCATATTCACATTATAATCGTAAATAGTTTTGTTTCGTTTGGAGGGTGTAGCAAGTATGTGACAGGTTTCTGTAATAGTATATGCTGAAGCTAAACTAGCATACAATACCCGTAGCGCTCTAATTTTTGCAATCTCAAAAAAGTAATTAGAGCCTGTCGCTATTCTGAAGGTGAGATGAAGCTTTTTAGTAGTTTCAGAGCCGCAAAAATGATTCAAATATTCATTGGCGTGGGCCAATCCATAAGCTAATTGCTGTACGATGTTTGCCCCTGCATTTTGATATATAGAAGTATCTACTGCAATGAGCTGCTTATCTTTGTGCTTTTGTTGGACATTATTCAGGATTTCATGGTCTTTTTTTAAATTCTGAAACCAGTTTCCGGTTTTAGCGAGATTTCCGAGTAAATCTATATTATAATATACTGAAGCTTTTTTTTCGGCTAAATAGGAGATCAGTTTCAGTAAAAAAGTTTCGTCTAAAAATTGAAACTCAAAATAAATTGTGACATTTTTAAATGGGAAATTTGCGAATGTCTTATCCATATCAAAAACAGCTTTGGAAGTAAAGATAATCGCTTCAGCACCTTTTTCCACATAGTTTAGCGCCAATGAATTTGCAATCTCTTCATCATCAATAAAAACGTCTTGAGCGATATTCCAATGCGTTGGGTGTCCTGGAATTTCTATTGTTTTTTCAAGATCATCTGCGTGATAGGTGGGACGCACGTGTACTCCTTCCAGACTTTGCCAAACAAGCGTGTCGTTATAGTCGGCACCTTTTAGGTCCATTTGTATTTTCTGTTTCCATTGTTTTGCAGAAACAGGTTGGAAGTCTTTAAATAAATTGGTTTTCAACGTTGTGATTTGTTTTTGTGGTTTGGAATTTTACTGAAGGCTGTCCTGGTTTTCTATGATAAAAATATCTTCTCCTTCTTTTTTAAGATAGTATTTTTCCCTGGCATATTTTTCAATCTCGTTACTATCTTTCATTTTGTTCAGAAATACTTTATCTTTTTCTATTTCATTTTTATAGAACTCTTGGTTTTCTTCTAATGCTTTAATATCTTCATCCAGTTCACGGTGAATTAAATAGGAGTTTGTGTCAAAAAATAGCATCCACACGGCAAAAAAGATCAGGATGAGTATGTAGGTACTCCCCAAAACTATAAGCCAGCGTTTTTCTTTTAAGTTGGAAAATTTCATTTATCCTATTTTTTGCTGAATAATCTTTCTAAGAACATCCACGGCAACAGTATTATAACGGTTGTTTGGGATAATAATATCTGCAAACTCTTTGGTAGGCTCAATAAATTGCAAGTGCATAGGTTTTAACGTAGTTTGATAGCGATGCAGCACTTCATCCAGATCGCGTCCACGTTCAGCAATATCACGTTTTAACCTTCGTATGAGGCGTTCATCACTGTCTGCATGAACATATATTTTAATATCAAAAAGCTCCCTGATATCTGGGTGCGTCAAGATTAAAATTCCTTCCACAATAATTACTTTTTTTGGATGCGTAAGCACTGTTTCGCTGGTACGATTGTGGTCTTTAAAACTATAAACAGGTTGCTCAAAAGAGTTTCCCTTTTTTAGTTCCTCCAGGTGCTGTACCAAAAGGTTAAAATCTATAGAATTAGGATGATCAAAATTTATTTTAATTCGCTCTTCATACGTTAAATGGCTGGTGTCATTATAGTAACTATCCTGAGAGATTATACATACTTCATCTACTGGTAATTGTTCCACAATTTGATGTACCACGGTGGTTTTTCCGCTTCCGGTACCGCCTGCAATTCCAATTATGAGCATAGTTTATCTGTTTGTGACAAAGGTAGGAAATCTGTTAGTTTGTGACAGCTATTCTTCAACTTTTGAGACTTCGCCTTCGGTAACCATTTTATCCTGGGTATTCCCCCAGTTATTCATTACATAATTCATCACATCTGCAACTTCTTCATCGCTTAATCCCATAGGAACCATCACGCCGTTATATGTTACACCATTTACTTCTAGCTCTCCTTTTTGACCATATTTTACGGCTCTAATACTTTCGGTACGCTTCTCTTTTAACCAGTTAGAACCAGCCAAAGGAGGAAAGTTGCCCGGAACACCTTTCCCGTTTCCAAGGTGGCACTGCATACAAAAATCTGTGTATACCAATCCGCCACGTTCCATACTGGCTTCTAAAGGAGTTTGCTCTTTTTGGGTTTCTGAATCTGTTTCCGAAACTTTTACAGCCCCTAATTTAGTGCTTTTCTTTTTTTCTGAATCATTACAGGCGGTTAATACCATTGCAATTGTTAGAAGTAGAATTACTTTTTTCATATTTTGGCTTAGTTTTTTATGAGTATGTCGAAGGGCTCCATATGCCGATTATTTTGCTTTTTTTTTATTTTAATTATGGTTTCTAATTTTACGCTATGCTACTAATCGGGAACCACTCTATAAATGCCATCACCTTCTACAGCAATATAAATATAACCATCCGGCGCTTCTTTTACGTTGCGTACACGGCCAATATCTTCGGCAATTCTTTCGCGGTCTGTTACTTTGTCTCCATTCAGTTTTACCAGTTCTACATAATTAAATTTTAGCGAGCCAACCAATAAATGCCCTTTCCAGTCCGGGTATTTGTCGCTGGTTACAAAATCCATTCCGCAGGGAGCAATGGAGGGGCACCCAATAATAGATAGGCTGCGTCATTCCTTCTTTTTCTGTAATTTCAGTAAATGTAGTGCCGCTGTAATTTACACCGTAGCTAATCACAGGCCAGCCGTAGTTGTTTCCTTTTTCAATAATATTTATCTCGTCACCCCCTTTTGGACCGTGTTCGTGAATCCATATTTTCCCCGTAGTAGGATGAATTGCCATTCCCTGCGGATTTCTATTTCCGTATGTATAGATAGCATCCAGACCATCTTTACCAACGAATGGGTTGTCTTTGGGGATACTACCATCGTCGTGCAAGCGATAAATTTTACCACCATCGCGCGTAATATCCTGCGGATTCACATCTCTTTCGCCACGCTCGCCAATAGAGAAATATAGAAATCCGTCGGTATCAAATTCTATTCTTGAACCAAAATGCTGTCCTCGGGTGGTGTTTGGCGTTGCTTTGTACAGATCTTCTATGTTTACAAGCGCGTCACCCTCTAGTTTTGCCCGGCTTACTTTTGTATTCCCGCCTTTTCCATCTCCTTCTTCGGAAGCATATGTAAAATAAATCCAGCCATTTTCTTCATAGGTTGGATGTAGTTCAATATCCAGCAAACCACCCTGACCCCGGTTGTAAACATTAGGAACATTTTTAATGCTGGCTTTTTTTCCGTCCTTAAAATGAATAAGCTCGCCACTTTTTTCGGTAATGAGCATACTGCCGTCTGGTAGCCAGGTCATTCCCCAGGGGTTGTTTAGGTTGTCAACAACTTTTTCGATGCTGTACCCGCGTTTTGGCTCTGTTGTTAAGGCAACGTCATTCTTTTTTTTGGGAGCGTTGCAAGCCAGTAAAAGCAGGCAGAGCAGTGTAGTAATAGGAGCAACTTTCATAGTAAAATTTCTTTCTGAAAAGATACACATTTAACCTAAAGAATAAAAGCTCAAAACTGTTAAGGTATTTGAGCTTTTACGGGGGTAAATTTAATTTCTCACCGGAAGTATCTTCCAGGTCTCTGAAAATTATATATACGGAAAATATGCTGTTTTAGTTTTGTCCTTATTATTTTAAAATTTATGTATACCGGTATGCTTTAAAACGTTATAATCTACGATTTACAATTTGTATCCTATCACCAAAACTGTATCTTTAGCATAAATAAATTGTATTTGGTATGGAAGAAAAATTTAAGGCAATTGTCAACGAAACTGAAGAGTTTCCCTTATTAAAAAATGATGTGAAGGGATTAAATATTAACGCGGATGGTAAAAACATTCACCTGGTTGAAAATAGTGTTTCTCATCATATTGAAGTACTTGAGCAGGACTTTCAGAATAAAGAATATTCCCTAAAAGTAAATGGAGCGAGATTTTCAGTAAAAATTGAAGACGAACTGGATTTTCTGATCGCCGATATGGGACTTTCTCTTGGTGCCGATTCTTTCGAAAATAAGATCTATGCACCCATGCCCGGGCTTATTTTAGAAATTAACGTTTCTGAAGGGCAGGAAATAAAGGCAAACGATACGTTATGTGTGCTGGAAGCAATGAAAATGGAGAATGCATTATTGGCGCCTTCAGATGGTGTGGTGAAATTTGTACATGTACAAAGAGGCGAAACAGTAGAAAAAGGAGTGTTGTTAATTGAATTAGAAACAGAATGATACAAAAAATAGTTATTGCAAACCGTGGAGAAATTGCCGTTCGTGTTATAAAAACAGCAAGGCGCATGGGAATAAAAACAGTCGCAGTTTATTCTGAAATAGATAGAAACGCACCCCACGTGATGTTGGCAGATGAGGCTGTATGTATAGGCCCACCGCCTTCTTCAGAATCTTATTTAAAAGGCGATGTAATTATTGAAGTTGCCAAAAAACTACACGCAGATGCTATACATCCTGGCTATGGGTTTTTAAGTGAAAATGCCGCATTTGCCGAAGCGGTTGAAAAAAACGGGCTCATTTTTATTGGTCCCAAACCTCACGCCATACGCATTATGGGAAGTAAGCTGGCGGCTAAAGAAGCTGTAAAAAAGTATGACATCCCAATGGTTCCAGGAATCGACGAAGCGATTACCGATGTTGAAAAGGCAAAACAAATTGCTGAAGAAATAGGTTACCCTATTCTTATAAAAGCCTCTGCGGGAGGTGGAGGAAAGGGGATGCGTGTGGTACAAAATAGAGAAGTACTTGAGGAACAAATGAAACGTGCTATTAGCGAAGCAATATCTGCTTTTGGTGATGGTTCTGTGTTTATTGAAAAGTACGTAGCATCGCCACGGCATATCGAAATTCAGGTGCTGGCAGATACGAAAGGAAATACCGTTCATTTATTTGAACGGGAATGTAGCATTCAACGAAGACATCAAAAAGTAGTGGAGGAGGCGCCTTCTGCAGTTTTAACACCAGCACTTCGTGAAGCGATGGGACAGGCAGCAATTAAAGTTGCAAAAGCCTGTGATTACGTTGGCGCCGGAACGGTAGAATTTTTACTGGATGAAAAAAACAATTTCTATTTTCTGGAAATGAATACGCGATTGCAGGTAGAACATCCGGTTACGGAGCTTATTACTAAGTTGGATTTAGTGGAACAACAGATAAAAGTAGCCAATGGCGAGTCGCTGTCTTTTTCACAATCCGACCTTTCTATCCACGGGCACGCTCTGGAATTACGCGTCTATGCCGAAGACCCATTAAACGATTTTCTGCCGAGTGTTGGTACATTAGAAGTTTATAGACCACCAATGGGCGAGCATATTCGTGTAGACAATGGTTTTAGGGAGGGAATGGAAATCCCTATACAGTACGACCCAATGCTTTCAAAATTAATTACCTGGGGAGAAACAAGGCAGGAAGCTATACAACTAATGATCGAGGCGATACAGAAATACGATGTCGTAGGCGTACAGACTACGTTGCCGTTCGGAACATTTGTGTGCGAGCACGAAGCTTTTAAAAATGGAACTTTCGACACCCATTTTGTGAAAAATTATTATACCGAAGCAGCACAGACAAAGCAAGTGAGAACTGCATCGGAAATCGCTGCCAAAGTAGCATTGCATCTGCATACAGAGAATCTAAAAAAATTGAGGCTTCCAAAATAAAAGAACAATGAGCAATACCAATAAAGAATTACAGGAAAAAATAGCAGAAGCCAAACTAGGTGGCGGAGAAAAGCGCATACAAAAACAGCACGATAAAAAGAAGTTAACCGCCAGAGAGCGTATAGATTATTTGCTGGATGAAGGTTCTTTTGAAGAAATGGGTATCCTGGTTACACACCGAACAACCGATTTTGGAATGGACAAGCAACTGTTCTATGGCGATGGGGTAGTTACAGGATACGGTACTATTAGTAACCGATTGGTCTACGTATTTGCACAGGATTTCACCGTTTTTGGAGGCGCTTTGTCCGAGACACACGCCGAGAAGATCTGTAAAATTATGGATCATGCTGTGCGAGTGGGTGCTCCGTTAATTGGGTTAAACGACTCTGGTGGTGCGAGAATTCAGGAAGGTGTACGATCTTTAGGTGGCTATGCAGATATTTTTTACCGAAATGTACAGGCTTCAGGAGTGATTCCACAAATTTCCGCTATTATGGGGCCTTGTGCGGGTGGTGCAGTATATTCGCCGGCGATGACAGATTTTACCTTAATGGTTCAGGATAGCAGTTATATGTTTGTGACAGGGCCAAATGTGGTAAAAACAGTTACGAATGAGAGTGTAACGTCTGAGGAATTGGGAGGTGCAAGAACGCACGCTACAAAAAGTGGGGTGACACACTTTACTGCGAGTAACGATATTGTTTGCCTGGAACAAATAAAAAAATTGTTGGGATATCTTCCGCAGAATAACCAGGATAGTGTTACCAAATTGCCTTTTGAATTGGGAGACGAAACTAGAGAATCTCTTGAAGATATTGTGCCGGAATCTGCCAATAAACCGTACGACATGCGCCAGGTTATTAACGGTATTATAGACCTAGATTCTTTTTTTGAAGTTCATAAGGAGTATGCAGAAAATATACTGGTAGGCTTTGCACGATTAGGAGGTCGCAGCATTGGTATTGTTGCCAACCAACCTATGAGTCTGGCGGGTGTTTTGGATGTAGATAGCTCTAAAAAAGCAGCTCGGTTTACCCGATTTTGTGATGCATTTAATATTCCTCTCTTGGTATTAGTGGATGTTCCAGGGTTTCTTCCAGGAACAGATCAGGAATGGAATGGTATTATTTTAAATGGTGCCAAATTGCTCTATGCTTTAAGCGAAGCTACCGTACCAAGAGTAACAGTAATTACACGGAAAGCTTACGGAGGCGCCTACGATGTAATGAATAGTAAACACATAGGAGCCGATATGAATTTTGCGTGGCCTACTGCCGAAATTGCGGTAATGGGAGCAAAAGGAGCCAGCGAAATAATTTTTAAAAAAGAAATTGCCGCTGCCGAGGATCCAGCATTGAAGCTCTCCGAAAAAGAAGCCGAATATGCCGAAAAATTTGCCAACCCTTTTAAAGCAGCGCAACGCGGCTTTATAGACGAAGTAATACAGCCAAAGGAAACCCGATGTAAGTTATTAAAATCGTTTGCAATGTTGGAGACTAAAACCGTAACGCTTCCTAACAGGAAGCACGGTAATATTCCTTTGTAGGTTTTTTCACATTTCTTGTCTTGAACCTAGAATAATCTTATGCATTCCCATAGTTTCAAGACTGAAATTTATGAAAACAAGAAGTCACACCAATTTGAAGGTGTTACTTTCTATTTAGGGTAGGGTGACGGGATTTGTTTGAGCCAAATGAACTAGTTGATAAATGTCTTCTTATATTTATATCAAAATATCCTGTGTAGTCGTAAATTCTAGTTGCCTTTGCTGTTATATAGATTTGAAAATGTCAAAAAATATAATCTATTTTAAAAAGTAGAATTTACTTTTTGCCGGAGGAAGTTTTAATGTGGTAACGTATCCTTAATCACTCCATACAAAAAGGTACCCAGCAGTGCCCCAAAAACCACAACCAAAATAGATGGAAATCCTGCGCCAACCAAAACATACATTGGCCCGGGACAAGCCCCAGCTAATGCCCAACCCAACCCAAAGATAATCCCACCAATTAAGTAACGAGCAACGCTCTTACTTTTGGGCTGTAAGCTCATCTCGCTGCCGTCCAAGGGTTTTATGTTCTTTCTTTTAATTACCTGAACACCAATAACACCCAGTACTAAAGCTGAACCTATAATACCGTACATATGGAAGCTTCCAAATTGGAACATTTCATAAATACGAAACCAGGAGGCGGCTTCAGATTTAAACATTATAATTCCGAAGAAAATACCAATTGCTAAATATGTGATGTATCTCATTTCTAAAATAGTAAGGGATAAATTAAATGAATCATGACCAGTCCGCCAATGAAGAAACCTAACACGGCAATCAATGAGGGCAATTGCAGGTTACTCAATCCGGAAATTGCGTGTCCTGATGTGCAGCCACCAGCATAACGAGCACCGAATCCAACCAGCAAGCCACCCAAAAGTAGGATTACAATATTAAATGGATCTGAAAGATTTTCGGTTGCGAAAATTTCAGTTGGGAGGTATGCTTCGCCTGTGCTATTTATTTGATACTCCTCTGAAAGTTGCTGTGCGATTTCAGGATTGATTTCAACCGTACCGTCACTCATATAATTTGAAGCGAGAAAACCACCTATGATAGCTCCCAAAACGACCATTAAATTCCATCGTTCTGCTTTCCAGTCGAATTTAAAAAAATCTGCTGCTTTTCCTGCGCCCACAGCCGCACAGGCTGTCCGAAGGTTTGATGACATTCCAAATTGCTTACCAACAAGTAACAGGACAAACATCACAAGGGCAATAAGTGGTCCCGCCACATACCAGGGCCACGGTTCATATATCCAATTCATACTAACTAATTTTTATGCAAAGATGGTGCTTTCGCCATTATAGTATGGTAACAAAGGTTACAGAACCCGTTCTTACCACATTGGTAATTTCAATACCAAATTTTTGAATGTGGCTTCATCCAGATGTCCCATTTTAGACCTGTCTTTGGTAATTAGATGCAAGTGCATAAAGGTATCGTGATGGGTGAACACGGTTTTATGTTCGGTGGAGAAGAAACCTACAATATCTACTGCTTCGTCCTTCAATTTATAGTTTGTTTGCCCTACGTGTGCTTCCTGTGGAGAGGTCACCGTGCTATTTGGTGGAAGGTTCTGAATATGTATTGTGGCGTCACTTACTATTCCCGAAACTTTAAAAGCAAAAGGGCGCTTCATCACTTTAGACTGCTCGTCGATAAATTCTTCAAGCGCTTTCATATTTGTGATGTTTTCAGGCACTTTCACCGTTTTCCATTCCGTAACATTTCCGAAGACGAAGAAAGGTGCTCCCGTTTTATAGGTTTCCTTGACGGTCATTGTCGAGTCCGTCTTCACTTTAGAAATATAACTTTTTCCATCTATGATAAGGATCTCGCCCGTGAGTTGGGTTTGTGGCCCTAAACCGTACAAGCCGCTTTTATTACTTATGGTATCAAGGTTGATCTTGCTATATAATTCGCCTTTCCACATGGCATCTTTCATAGCGCCCACAATTTGAACATCGGAGTACGTTGCGATACTTTTTCCTTCCTTTTCTGAATTTTTACAAGCGGAAACGACTAATAAGAATAGGAGCGAATACAATAAAAGTAGTTTCATTTACTGAAATTGCTTTACATCATCACTTAGATCATAAACGGTAACGTCTTTCAATTTTTTCTGAAGAATGCTACTTCCGGCAGCGCTTCTATAACCACCGGCGCAATGCACCACGATAGGTTTATCTGTTGGAATTTGGTTTGCTGTAGCTCGTAATTCGTTTAAAGGATGCGAAATGGCACTGTCGAAAAACTTTCCTTCTTCCACTTCACTGGTATTACGAATATCTACAATAGTATAACTCTCGGGATTTTTCTTGAAATCTGCTACATTCAATTTTTCGGTTTTTACCAAATTCTTGTCTGAAAGTGTTATTACTTCGCTGAGTAATTTTTCGTAGCCAATTTTTGCGACACGGTATAATAATTTTTCTTTGTTTTCTTTGCTGTCAATAACAAATGTGAAGGTATCTTCTGGCTTGATGATGGAACCTAACCACGTTTCAAATTTTGCGTTTTCCGAAACTGCCTGTATGTTGAAACTTCCTTTTAAATGCCCTTTCTTGAAGGTTGCTTCATCACGCATATCAACTATAAGACCTTCGGCTGAGGAATTTTCAGTAAAAGGTATTTTAGAAATAGATGGTTTCAGATCTTCGGCTCCGGTCTTGTTCATATCTACATCAAACCCAAAGTAGTGGGGGATAAAGGGCTGTCCATCGAGGATGGTGTCCGTAAATTCTTGTTTGGACTGTTTTTTAAATGCCCAATTGCCCATTCGCTCATTACCCAAAGTGCTGCTGTTTGCATCGCTCATACTCTTTCCACAGAGGGAACCCGCACCGTGCGCTGGATACACCAATGCATCATCCGGTAAATCTGTAAACTTATTTTGGATGGTATGGAACATCATCTCAGCGAGCTCTTCACGCTTTGCCTTCATATTTCCAGCTTTTTCGCGCAGATCTGGACGGCCTACATCGCCTATAAATAAAGTGTCGCCAGTAAAAAGAGCTGTTTCCTTTCCTTCTGTCGCAACTATGGTGATACTGTCCGGCGAATGTCCTGGCGTGTTAATTGCCTTTAAGGTTACTTTTCCTAACTTTATACTATCGCCTTCATCAAAGGAGGTATGCGGATAGTCGGCACCCAACTTTTCACTGTTGTAAATTGTGGCACCGGTTTTCTTGTGAATCTCTAAATGTGAACTCACAAAGTCGGCGTGCGGATGTGTTTCTATTACGGCTATAATTTCTGCATTGTTAGCTTTCGCAAATTCATAATATTCTTCGGGATTACGTTCCGGGTCTACAACGGCCATCTTCCCATCGCTCACAATGGCGTAGGAATAGTGGGCGAGGGGTTTATATTCAAATTGTTTGATATTCATAATTTTAAATTTTATGTAAAAGTAAAAAAGGCTACAGAGAATTACTGTAACCTTTGATACATAATTATAATTAACACCTATTCCATCATAAACTTAAATCCAGCAGTTATAATGCTTGAAGTAAAAGTGGTATCCCGATCATATTGATAGAATTTAAGGTCAATACTTTTAAGCCCAAAGTTGAAAATCTTAACACTCGCAAAAATATCTGTATAGGAAACTCCAAATCCAAACTGATTTGCAGAGTATTCGGAAAGGTCATAATCTGAAGTGTAGAACTCATCTGTGGACAAAGCACCTTCATAAGGTCTAAAATAATCTGCTGCCGTCTGATTGTAAAATCTATAGGAAGGATATAACGTGAACTTATTACTTATTTTAAAAGGAACCTCAATACTTGCCGTGTGTGAGTTGATACCCCAATCGTCAAAATAGTAGCGGTAGAACGTTCTCACGGTAAAGATTTCATTGAGATACCAGTTTAAACGACCTCCCGCAGCGACTTTAAATCGTGAATCGGGCAGACGCTCAATAGCATCTGCGAGTTGAAAATCATCTATGAAAGAATTGGCTACATCTCCAAAATATACCCTTTGAAATGGGGTAGACAACAATCCCTCCTGTTGGACGAAATCTAAAGCTAACGAGCCTTGGACGTTTTTATGTAATATCTGTGAAAAGCCAAAACCTAATGAATACGAGTTACGTCCTTCGTCTGCAAATTCTTTAAATCTGGGTGCGTAATTTGTGTTTCCCGTGATCGTGTTTTGAGTAAATAATCTATTATCCAGGCCATTTCCACCTTCGCCAAAAGGTCTTAATTCTGTCGGATAAATGGCATTCCAGGTATCGATATATATATTACCATTTACGCTTACCTCTGTATTCTTCTCATTAAAAAGTTTAGTATAGCTACCACCTCCACCTACAGAAAAATAATCGTACTCGGTTGATACGGATAGTTTTGCAGACCAAATATCGTTACGGTCATCAGAACTATGACTATAACCTCCCGTAAGATTTGCCCATAGATCACTGCTGGAAGCTCCGGATGATGCTTGAAAAGGATCTGCCGGGCCATCATCAAAAGGGCCTACATTACTTGAAGATGCGGAAGTATATGCAGAAACCCCAGCATCAATAGTTAGTACATCATCATCATTTAGTGGAATAGACACCACAAATGTTCCAGTGACATCAGTTAATTCTTCAGTACCAATACCACCACTTACAGCTGCATTATCTCCATCCTGGGTATAATAACTGGTTAAGAAATCTACCTCGGTAGTTTCCAGAACGCGTTTTTTATAAACTTTTGTCGAGTCTTGACTTGTCTGTGAGTATGTTTTTGCGAAAGCAATTACACAAAAAATTAAAATTATTTTTTTCAAATTTTTCTATTTATTGATTAGATCCCGCGCTACAGCGGGATACGTTCAACTTGCAGTTTTATGTGCGCTGCAAATACAGCTTCATAAAACAGCGTTTCACTTAGTTACAGCCACAGCCACCTCCGGTTTTTCCTCCATTAGCACCCACAGCTGCTTCGCGGTAGGAATGTGCCGTAGTAACATTACGATCACATTTTTTTTCTACCAGGGCCATATCTGGATCATTAATATTTACCTTTTCGTATTCTTTTACCACTACGCAACTGCTGAAAAAGCAAGCAACCATAGCGAACATTATTACTTTTTTTATCATAGCTTATCGATTTCTATGTTCTTAGACTTTGTTATATTTCCTTTGTCATCTATGATGATGCATTCTATTTTGGGCAATTGATTGATACGGTCCAATCCGGCTTCTTTTCCCATCACGAATACAGAAGTCGCTAAGGCATCGGCCAATTCAGCTTTGGGCGCAAAAACCGTCACACTAATGATTCCGCTTGAGGGATATCCTGTTCTTGGGTCAATAATGTGCGTATATCTTTTGCCGTTGAAGTTGACAAATTTCTCATAGTTTCCTGAGGTTACTACCGCACCATTAGTAATGGGCAATAAAGCAAATACCTTGTTTTTATCCATAGGATTTGTGATGGCAACTTTCCATTCACTTCCGTCAGGTTGTGTACCCCAGGTATTCATATCGCCGGAAGCGTTTATAATTCCTGAAGCCACACCCTTTGCAATCAGAATATCTTTTGCTTTATCTGCCGCATATCCTTTACCTATGGCTCCGAAGCCTATCTTCATTCCTTCCAACTTCAAGAAAACGGTACCATTTTCTTTGTCCAGTATAATATTTTGAAAACCAACTTTTGATACCGAAGCTCTTATCTCTTCTTCTAATGGCATCTGGATCATACTACCATCAAATTTCCAAATCCTATCCATTGAGGCATAACTAATGTCAAAAGCACCGTCGGTAAGCTTAGATATACCAATGGCTCGTTCTATTAACTGGAAAAGTTCCGTATCAACCTTTACAGGTTTAACACCGGCATTTCGATTTATTTCTGAAGTTTGCGAATTCACATCCCAAGATGAGATGAGTTTTTCAATTCTAGTAATTTCGGCAACAGCGGTATCGATATGCCGATTAGCCTCTATTGAGTCTTTTGCAACTACAGTAATGTCAAAGCGACTCCCCATTAGTTTTAGGGTTCGCTTATACGGTTGTTGGGCATTAACTACTAAGCAACATAGTATAACGAAAGAAGTGATGAATCTGTTCAATTTATTTTAAGAATTTGTTTAGTTCCTTTATGTAATTTTCCGGTGTTGTCTTTTTGTAACTACTTTCACCTAATACTTTTCCGGTAGCATCCAGCACAACTACAAATGGGAAATACCCCTGCTTGTTATATTTTTCTGCAAGTACTGCGTTTGCTTTGGTTTGTGCTTCAGACAGGGCATTCTTACCCTTTCGGGGAAAGTCTGCCTGTAGCATCACATAATGAGCTGAAGCATATTTTTTGAATGTTTCTGTACTCCAAATCTCACGGTCTAGCTTTATACAAGGGGCACACCAGTCTGAACCCTGAAAAACCAGGACTATCGGTTTGTTTTCACTTGATGCTATTTCTTTTGCTTTGGTAAAATCTGTTTGCCATTCCTGTGCATACGTACTAATGCTTAGTATAAGAGCTATGGCTATTAAAAGAACTTTTTTCATAAAAATTATTTAGTTACAAACTAATCTATTAAACGGTATTTATGTTACTTACTTACATTGATATTTATCAACTTAGGCCGGCATTGTTTTTAGAATAAGTTAGCCACTTTTACGAGACCTGCATAATCTCTAATAAAAATACTACTTCTTTGTGTGGTTATTAATTGTTCTTCTTTGAAGTCTTTAAGCATTCGTACTACAGATTCTTTTGCTGTACCTACCATACTCGCCAGGTCTTCTCGTTGAATGATTATTTCAGTTTCCTGAGTTGTTCCGTTTTCAAATTTCCCTTCTAGAATTAAAAGATTTAAAGCGGCTCGTTCTCTTACGGTATGTTTAGCGAGCAATTTGGTCGTTTTAATAAAAACCCCAAACTCGTGACTTAAACTCTTTAACAACCGTTGTGATAACACATGACAGCTGTTCACTGCTTTTTTAAAGTCCTTTTCTGGAATAAACTCCAGCTCCACATCAGTTAGTGCAGCAGCCGAATCCGGATAAACCTCTTCACTTAAAATAGCGTGATAGCCAAAGTAATCCTGCTCTGTGCAGACATAAAATATATGCTGTGCGCCAAAGTTTGTAGTGGTTAACTTTTTTACTTTTCCGGATTTGACGCGATGGATTCCTGTAGGTTGATCACCTTCCTTAAAAATAACATCTCCTGCTTTGAAACATTGAATTTCGGAGTTGGCTGTTAATAGTTGACAAACTTTCGAAGACAATCCTGCCAGAAGGTCATCATTTTTAAAACCAAATTGATTATGGAGTTGTTCTTTAATAGTCATAGCAACGTATTTTATATATTATCTAAACCACACTTACATTAAAGAAATACCCAATAAGCGCCGTAATTCCCATTGCCAGCGTTCCCCAAAAGGTAATGCGTAGAATAGGTTTTAAAGCTTTTGAACCACCTGCTTTTGCCGAGATGACACCTAATACAGTTAGAAATATAATACCAAATACATACTGTATATATTCCATAGTATCTAAAGGGGCAACATACGCCACTACTACCGGTAGAAAGCCGCCTACGGTAAATGAAATTCCAGACGAAAAAGCGGCTTGCAAAGGTTTTGCTTCTGTGAGTTCCATGATTCCCAGCTCATCTCTCGCGTGTGCTCCCAGTGCATCGAAGGCTGTAAGTTGGGTAGCAACTTCCAGCGCCGTTTTTGGTGAAAGACCTCTTTGTTCATAGATTTTGGCAAGTTCAATGAGTTCTTCTTCTGGCATATCTATGAGTTCCTGCTTCTCGCGCGCCAAATCTGATTTTTCAATATCGGTTTGTGAGCTCACAGAAACATATTCTCCTGCTGCCATAGACAGCGCACCTGCTACAAGTCCTGCAACTCCAGCAATAATTATGGGTTCACGAGTGCTACTGGCGGCTGCCACACCTATAATAATACTTGCCGTGGATAAAATCCCATCGTTTGCACCCAGCACACCCGCTCGTAACCAGCCACTGCGATTGATATAATGTCTTTCTTGATTATTCATAATTAATGGTCGTGTCCACCTGATTCTCCTACGAGATTAAAGGTGCCGTTGGTTAAAAAAATAGTTTCTTTTTGAAACGCATCTGATCCCAAAATCATCACAAATTGATTCATTGTAGCGCCCGTTTCTACTCCTACTTGCTCAAAATAATAGCCTTCTGCGGTTTCCTCATCGAGTTTCAGTAAGTAGCTTTCCTCTTCTATAGTTGCGATAGCCGTTTCTGGTAACGCTTTCGCGAAAGCGGATTCAATAACAATCTGTGCATCTACAAACATTCCTGTAAGAAAATTTACCCCCTTTTCGTTTTCTATGTGACCGTGGACTTTTATGGTTCTATTTGTCTCAATCGCGGTTCCTATTAAATGGACCTCAGCTTTAAAAGTTTCTGGGGAAGATTCTGGTATTCTGAAGTTGATTCTCTGTCCTTTTTTGAGCTTCATAATATCTTTTTCAAAAACCGACAATTCCAGGTGAATATGGTCATTATCAATAATTTCAAGAATGGCTGTGGCTGGTGAAACATAGGTTCCTCTGGTTACATTAACTTTTGTAATACTTCCTGAGATAGGCGCATAAATAGTCACTACAGAACTGATGCTTCCTGCTTCCACGCTTGAAGGTGAAATATTGAGCATTTGTAACTGTTTCCGTAAACCATTATAGCGAGCCTTTGCTGTTTTATAAGCGCTTTCTGCCTGAAGAAAACTTTTTTGCGACGTGATATTCTCGGCCACCATGGTTTTCTGTCTTTCATATTCCGACTTGCAAATAAGTAAGTTGTTCATTTACTTCCATATATTCTTGCTGTAACCTAACAAACTCTGGATTTTCAATCGTAACCAACGCCTGACCTTTCCGAACGTTATCACCAATAAGTAATGGTGTGGTTTTTATATAACCACCCATGGTAGCATTTATTACGGCTCTGTTTTCCGGCGGAACATCTATCATTCCAGTACTTTGACATTGTAACCGGAAATGATATTTCTTCTAATCGAACCCAATGACATGTTACCACGTTCAAATTGTGCTTTTGAAACAAAGATTCTATGGTCTGTCATTGTTTTCGGTTTGTATATCCGATTGTTCGTTTTGTGATTCTTTATCTGCCACAACTCATTATTGTGAATATCACACTTATCATCGCTATTTTATATAGTATTCGTCTCATAATTTTTAATTTATAGCGTTAGGTAATTGATGTTAATTACTATGGTATTGTATTCGTTTAATGTTGTCCAGGTACTCTAATTTAACTTCATAGGCACTTTCAAGACTTTGTATATACTGATAAAAATCTATCTCGCCATTTCTAAAACTACCATTGGCAGTTTTTAAAATCTCATCAGCTAACGTAGCGCCTTCTTCTTCATAATAGGCAAGTGCAGCTCTTACTTGATTCATTTGTACTATGAGGGCCTTAAACTTTGCATTTAGTTGAATGTTATACTCATTTGATTCTTCAATTGCAATTTCTTCTGCAATTCCAGCCGCTTTAATTCGAGAAGACTGTCCGCCGAAGAACAGCGGTATTTTTAAACCTATCTGATAGCCATACAAACTAGTAGCTAAGACCAGAATTTGTGCCCTGAAAATAATTGAAGCTTATGTCTGGTAAGAGCTGCTGTTTCTCTAATCTGCGCTGTTGTTGTAATAGCGACACTCTGTTTTGATAATACTGTACTTCCGCACTAGAGCTAAGATCGATAGCCGTTAGCGGTAATTTTAACATATTATCTTTTACAACTATAAGCGTGTCGCTGGGCTGTACAACGTTTACTAAACTGCCATAGGCAACTACTACATCTTGCTGAGATTCCAGATACTTGAGGTTGATTTGCTTTTGTTTTGATGCCGCGGTTATCTTTTCCAGATAATTGGTCTCACCCAATTCAAACCGTCTAGCGGCTATGTGTGCAAAACTAGAATACAAACTATCCAATGTTTTAAGAACGCGCTGTTTTTCTCTTGTAATTTGATAGGTGTAATAGGCACTTGTTACTTTACGCTCCAAGGCTTTTTTCTGAATGGCGTAAGTGCTCGTTACTAAAGCTACATTTGCATTATTCACTTTTTTTTCTGAAAAATAAACCGTTGGAAATCTAAAATCTTGCTGAATTCCAAAAACGCGTAATGGCTCATTGTTCAGTGCCAAATTATTTTCATCAAACTCGATAATAAACCTGTGTTTTATCAAAACTGAATGCACTACCAACTAATGCTTTCGATTTATTTACGCCTAAATTATTAGCATTAAGTCCAGCATTGTTTTCTATCGCTAAAGGAATTAATTCGTCCAAGGTCAAAGGTTTTTGTTGCGCCTTTAGATTCAACGAAAACAATAATAATGCAGCCGAAATCCCTACAACACCCTTTCCTGATGAGATCACTTTTTACCATCTTTTAGGGCCATTGAAATAGGCATATAAAACAGGAAGTACAACAAGCGTTAATAACGTTGCGGTAATAAATCCTCCTATCACAACAGTTGCGAGTGGTCGTTGTACTTCAGCACCTGCATTTGTAGAAATTGCCATTGGTAAAAATCCTAATGCTGCTGCAATTGCGGTAAGAAGTACAGCTCGTAACCTATCCTTTGTTCCTTGTTTTATGAGCGTCATTGATATCGTTAAAGTTCCCTTCCTTTTTGTAATTCTTTAAAATGTTCAATCAATACAATTCCATTGAATACCGCAATACCGAATAAGGCAATAAAACCAACTCCAGCCGAAATACTAAAAGGTAAATCCCTTAACCATAATAAAAGAACGCCACCAACAGCTGCAAGCGGGATAGCAGAATAGATCATCAAGGCTTCTTTGACCGATTTAAATGCGAAGTAGAGGAAAATAAAAATTAAAATAAGTGCAACAGGAACCGCCACCAATAATCTTGCCTTGGCACTTTCAAGATTTTCAAACTGACCACCATAGGTAATGGTGTAGCCTACGGGTAATTTTATATTTTCGTTTACTAATTGCTGAACATCATCTACTACAGATTGTAAATCTCGATTACGCACATTAATTCCTACTACAATTCTACGTCGTGTATCGTCACGAGATATTTTTGCAGCTCCTTTTTTATACCTGATATCTGCCAGCTCGCTCAATGGAATTTTACCGCCATTTGGTAAATCGATATATAGGTTTTTAAATTATCAATGTCTTGTCGTTTCTGTTTGGCTAGTCTCACAACAAGGTCAAAACGTTTTTCTCCTTCAAAAACACTACCTGCACTACGACCTGCAAATCCCATCGAGACCATATCGTTAACATCTTGAATATTGAGACCATAACGGGCAATTTTTGCTCTGTTAAATTTGACATTCATTTCCGGAAGGCCAGCAATTTTCTCTACAGATATATCTGCTGCACCGGGAACGTTTTCAATTAAAGCACCTATTTCATTTCCCTTTTTAGAGAGTATATCAAGGTCATCACCAAAAATCTTAATGGCAATATCTGCACGTACGCCAGTGATTAACTCATTAAAACGCATCTCTATAGGTTGTGTAAATTCTACTTCCATTCCGGGAATAATGGCTAATGCTTCTTTAAATTTATCGGCAAGTTCGTCTTTACTTTTAGCAGAAGTCCATTCGCTTTTAGGTTTCAACACAATAATCACATCGCTTTCTTCCATAGACATCGGGTCTGTGGGTACTTCAGCAGCACCAATACGGGTGACTACTTGCTTAACTTCAGGAAATTCATCAAGTAGGATCTTTTCAATTTCAGTAGTGATTTCTACCGTATTGCTTAGGGATGTTCCTGTCTTTAAAACAGGCTGAATTACAAAATCTCCTTCATCTAAAGTGGGTACAAATTCGCCTCCCATTGTGGCATACAAATAGATAGCTATTGCGAGCAAAATTCCTGCAACGCTTAACACCAAACGCTTGCTATGTAATGCCCAATGAATGATTGGCTCATACAATTTGTTAAGCCATTTCATAAAGCGAACTGATATATTTTTATTTGAAGCTTTGGATGGTTTTAAGAATAAAGATGCTACTACCGGCACATAGGTAAAACAGAATATCATCGCTCCTATTAAGGCAAAACTAAATGTTAATGCCATAGGCTTGAACATTTTACCTTCCACACCAGACAAGGATAAAATTGGAATAAATACAATTAAAATAATAAGTTGTCCAAAGATGGCCGAGTTCATCATTTTTGATGCTCCGGCAAATGTTATTTTATCTTTCAATTGCCTGTTGTTCCGCTTTTGCGAAGGCATTTATCTCCTCTGTCTTTTGCGTAATTTGAAAAGCAATAAACTCTACAATAATTACAGCACCGTCAATGATGATTCCGAAGTCAATTGCACCTAAAGACTCATCAGGTTTGCATCTACTCCAAAAATGTACATCATCGATAAAGCAAAAAGCAAACATAACGGGATTACCGAAGCCACGACCAATCCCGAACGAATATTCCCCAATAAAAGCACTACCACAAATATTACTATGAGAAAACCAAAGACTAGGTTTTCCGTTACTGTAAATGTGGTTTTCGCGATAAGTTCACTACGGTCTAAAAAGGCATTGATGTAAACTCCTTCGGGAAGAGATTTTGAAATAGAGGCAACCCGTCTCTTTTACGGCATCAATAACTTTTTTAGAATTTGCATCTTTAAGCATCATTACTTGCCCAAGAACCTTTTCTCCTTCTCCATTTCCAGTAATGGCACCAAAACGAGTAGCATTTCCGAAGCCTACGTTTGCAACATCCTTAATATAAATTGGAAGGTTATCTTCATTCTTAACTACAATATTTCTTATATCATCTAAGGACGAAACCAGTCCTTCACCACGTATAAAAAAAGCCTGATTTACTTTTTCAATATAACCACCACCAGACACACTGTTGTTCATTTCCAATGCTGTAAAAACATCTTGTGCAGTGATGTTCATTGCATTGAGCTTTTCCGTATTGATAGCAACTTCGTATTGTTTTAGAAAGCCTCCCCAGGTGTTTACTTCTACCACTCCCGGAATTCCTGAGAGTTGCCGTTTTACTATCCAATCCTGTATGGTTCTTAAATCTTCAGCGGTGTATTTACCTTTAAACTCTGGTTCTACATCGAGAATATATTGATAGATTTCTCCCAGCCCTGTGGTTATGGGTCCCATTTCTGGAGTGCCAAAACCTTCAGGTATTTTTTCTGAGGCAGATTTAATTTTTTCAGCAATCAGCTGGCGCGGCAAATAGGTTCCCATATCATCATCAAAAACAATGGTAACCACGGATAATCCAAATTTTGATACAGAACGAATCTCTTGAACTCCAGGTAAGTTTGCCATTTCCAACTCCACGGGATAGGTAATGAATTGCTCCATATCCTGCGTAGATAGATTGCGAGAGGTAGTGATTACCTGCACCTGATTATTTGTAACATCTGGTACAGCTCCTATTGGAATCTGCGACAATGAATACAGTCCAAAACCGATAAGAAAAGTTGTAAATAATAGAACAATGAACTTGTTCTTTATGCTGAAATTGATAATGTTTGATAGCATTTTTTCATAAAATAATAATTGTTTATAGTTCCTAATTCGCAGAATGAAAAAGGAAAAAAAAAATAATCGGTATTTAAATTATGAATGCCGTGGCGGCTGCAAAAGTCCTTCTGAATGTAACGAAGATGAAGGTGCCTGATAAAAAAAGGTATGTTTTTTAAATTCTGAAAATTCAAATGTTTTGAAATCTAACCTACTACTATTTAACACAAAAACTATCATAGAAGAAGTATGAGAGCAATTATTATGATTAAACGGAAGGTTCTCGTGCTCTCCTTTTTTATCTTGATGTTCTTTATCGTGGTCTGCTTTTAACTTACCGTAGTGTTTTGCAATAAAAAGAACAATATTATCGCCATACTGCTCATTATGAAATTGAGCGTGTTCTACAAACTTATCAATTTGAGAAATATCATTGACGCTCATCCCAAAACTTTGTGAAAGGATGAAAAATGAAAGTAATATGGAAAATATCTTAATCACTATTTCAAATATACATATTTTTGATTCAAAGATAATTAAAGGTCATTTTTTAGGACAGTTATTAATTCCAAACAATTTATAAAGTGGACAAAAGCTCACAAGGCTGGTTATAATAAATACAATTGCCAAGGTAATTAATATATAGGCTAATGTTCCTTCAATAATACCTTGCCAGAATAGGATGCCGACTATCGCTGCAATGATAATTCTAATTATTCGGTCTGTGCCGTCCATATTCTTTTTCATAATACCTAGTTTAAAAATTCAATACATAAAACGACGGCTGTAAATAGTGCTAAGCAAAGCATACGGACAATTGGCAGCTTTGCGTTTTTTGTTTCAGTAATAGGGCTGCGGTCATAATCCCTTCGGTCTTAACGCTTATGAAGAGCATTCGATGACGCTTTGCCATATAATTGTGTTTTATAAACTTATAAACTTAATTAGATATTGGCTTTTAGTTTGTAACTTATGTTACATAACAAACAATTTTTTTAAAATTTCAATCTTATGAATTTTGAAACAACGTATCGTGCCTTGGGAAATGTAGATATATACATTATTGACCAGATTCTGAAAGGAAGATATAAATCAGGGCAGAAAATACTGGATGCCGGCTGTGGGAAAGGCCGAAATTTGAAATGGTTTTATACTAATGATTATGAAATTCACGGGATAGATATGGATGAAAATTTTATCTCTTTCGCGAAATCGGAATATCCAAAACGGGCAGAGAACTTTATTACAGGAGCGCTGGATACTTTGCCGTACGAAGAAAATAGCTTTGATCACATTTTATGCAGTGCCGTATTACATTTTGCTAAAAGTGAAACTCATTTTTCGGCTATGTTTTCAGAATTGATCCGTGTGCTAAAACCCGAAGGAATGTTGCTTATTAGAATGGCTTCTAACATAGGACTGGACGGCAACGCCCCGGAAATCTTATATAAAGAAAATGGAAGAAAAGGAACTTATTATGTAACCCGGGAACGTATCAGTCAATTAAGTAAGGAATTTAGCCTCACACTCCTTGAACCTGTTAAGACGACTAATGTTCAGGATGAGCGGGCCATGACGACATTGGTTTTCGAAAAATTTTAGGCCAGGAAATATCTCAATACATTCAAAAAAGATTCTCGTAAATCTAGCGATCCAGAATATGTTCTCAACGCAGTAAAAGGTAGCGAGCCTTTCTCGTAAGTCTGACTTTAAAAAATCAAAAAAATTACTTAGGTAGTGAGCTCCTTGTAGATTATGTATATCCCCATTAGGAGCACAAACCAGCCAAAAGCCTTTTTGAGTTTTTTTCCGTCAATAAACTTATTTAACCAAATTCCGATGAAAATTCCAACTATGGATACTGCTGTAAAAGATAATAGAAATGGCCAATCTATATCTAAATTTTGTACGTCTCCTAAAAAGCCTATTAAAGATTTAATTGCAATTATAAATAGTGATGTGGCTACGGCCTTTTTCATTGGTAATTTTGCCAATAAAACTAACGCTGGAATAATTAAAAACCCACCTCCAGCACCCACGATACCAGTAATAGTTCCTACTACAAGGCCCTCAACGATTATAAGCGGATAGTTATAAATAATTTCAGCTTCTTCATCGGTTTCCTTCCGTTTATTACGTATCATAGAGACGGATGCAAGTAGCATGATGATTGCAAAAAATAGCATAATAGCTAGGTTTTTTGTGATCAAAAAATCACCTATCTGAAATAGTTCTGTTGGAATTGCAGGAATTAAAAATGCTCTCGTAAGATACACTGCGATAAAGGCAGGTACGGCAAATATTATGGCAGTCTTAAAGTCTACCATTCCCTTCATCATATTTTTAATGGCACCAACCAGTGAAGTTGCACCTACTACGAATAACGAATATGCTGTGGCAATAACAGGATTGAGAGTAAGGGCGTATACCAGGATAGGTACAGTGAGTATGGAACCGCCACCGCCAATCAAACCTAAGACCAGACCTATTAAGAGTGCTCCAACGTACCCAAGAATTTCAACTATTTCCATTTGTATAAATAAATATAAAACAAATGTACAGGACTAAAAAAAGAAGTTTTGTAACCGATGTTACAGGACTTCAATAAAACTGCGGTGCAATTTTATTTTTTTGTTGTTTTCCATCTTTTTAAGCAGTCTTGAGATTACTACACGGCTTGTGTTTAGATCGTGAGCAATCTCCTTGTGGGTGGTGTAAATGTGTTTGCTGTTCAGGATTTCTATTCTATTTTGAAGATAATTTTCCAGACGTTCATCCATTTTGTTAAAAGCAATGTTATCAACGCTTTCCAAGAGCTCCATCATACGCTCGTGATAACTTGCAAAAACGAAATTGCGCCAAGTCTTATATTTGCTTGCCCATTCTTCCATTTTGCCTATGGGGATCATTAATAGCTTTGCAGGGGTTTCTGTAACCGCGTGAATCTCACTTTTTGTATTTCCCAAGCAGCAGGTCATTGTCATGGCGCAGGTATCGCCTTTCTCAAGATGGTAAAGCAATAATTCATTCCCTTCATTATCAGGCCGCAATATTTTTATGCTACCAGAAAGCAGTAGGGGCATTGATTTTATGTATTGACCGGGTTTCATCAAATCTTCGCCTTCAGGAACTTCCATAAATGAAGCTACCTGGTGGATTTCTTCAATTAAGGCTGGTTCAAACTGAGAACCGTAATGTTTTTTAAGTTCTTGTATCATTACTAACTTTTTTTGCGACCTCAGGGTTATACTTGAAAAAGAAATGTGCCCAGATAGATTTTGAGACTGCACCAATGTACGGCATAGTAACCACTAAAGCGCCTATAATGGTAAAAAGAATTCCCGTAGGTCCAAAATTTAATCCAAAAATAAGAATAAGGACATATGCTGCTACCGCAACAGCGATACCAACGCCGTATGACACATACATAGAACCTGTATAAAAAGCAGGCTCAATAGAATACTTTAAACCACATTTGGGGCATTTTTCCTTTACCTTATTCATATTAGAAATATAGTATGGATGTGCCTCTAAAAATTTTCCCTGACGGCATTGTGGACATTTTAAAAATAAAAGACTGTATAAGTATGTTCTTTTCAAAATCACTTTCTTTTACACAAAGATACTTTTGAAATGTCACCTTATACGTAACTATTGTTACATAAAACTTGCTTCCATACTTCAACACTGGTAAGACAAAATACCATTCTTCAAAAAATGGTCTGCTTTATTAGATTGCGCTACGATATTTTAAAAAAAAGTAATTTCAGAATATTAAAACATACACGAAATTAGCAGTACCAGCCTGGGCGGCATTGCTAATCACACCCCTCGGGCTGGGGTATAAAAAAATGACACCACAATTTGTAATGTCATTTAAATTAAGTCGGGATGACAGGATTTGAACCTAAAATGTTTGTTTACGCAATTAGCAGTGCCAGCCTGGGCGGCATTGCTAATCACACCCCTCGGGCTGGGGTATAAAAAAATGACATCACATTTTGTAATGTCATTTAAATTAAGTCGGGATGACAGGATTTGAACCTAAAATGTTTGTTTACGCAATTAGCAGTGCCAGCCTGGGCGGCATTGCTAATCACACCCCTCGGGCTGGGGTATAAAAAAATGACACCACATTTTGTAATGTCATTTAAATTAAGTCGGGATGACAGGATTTGAACCTAAAATGTTTGTTTACGCAATTAGCAGTGCCAGCCTGGGCGGCATTGCTAATCACACCCCTCGGGCTGGGGTATAAAAAAATGACACCACATTTTGTAATGTCATTTAAATTAAGTCGGGATGACAGGATTTGAACCTGCGACCACTTGACCCCCAGCCAAGTACGCTACCGGACTGCGCCACATCCCGATGGTTGCTTATAGTCCAAAAAATTAACGCCGGACTTAATTCATTACTAATAAATACACCTCTAATTGTTGCGGTTTATTCTGAACAGCGACCTTAGTAGCAAAATAGAAGGGTCACAACCAGAATAGTATTTTATTATGTTTTTTCAATAGTAAAACAGTTGGCAAAAATAACCAAATTATAAAGTGTTTCAAACGAAATAGCTATTTTTATAAAGTGACAGGTTTCAGAACAATTAAAAATAACCAAATGAAATTCATCTACCTTGTACTTATGCTGGTAATACTGGCAACTTCGTGTAAAAATCAAACTAAAAAAGATGTGCTTATTTCTGAAGAAAAGAAAGAAATTTCTACATCTGGACTCAACCAGCTGCAATGGCTACTTGGTGAATGGGGGATAGAGGACGGGCAAGAAGTAACTAAAGAAATATGGAATAAGGTAGACGACAGTACTTTTACCGGTTTTGCATATACAAAGGTTGCGAAAGACACTGTTTTTGCTGAAACGTTGGTGCTCCAACAACTTCAAGATGCTATGTTTCTTACAGTGGTTGCTTTCAATCAAAATGGCGATTTGCCAGTTGTCTTTGGGATGGTTGCTTTGGAAGATGGAAAAGTGGTTTTTGAAAATAAAGCACACGATTTTCCGCAGCGTATAGTATATACCAATCCTTCAAAAGATTCAATCCATGCCTGGGTAGAGGGGAGGGTAGGAGACACGTTAAAAAAGATCGATTTCTATTACTCCAAACAATAACCTCAGTGAATCAGCGGGATAGCTTTTGGTGATTAATTCATCATAATTCTTAATAACTTTTAAGTGAGGGTTAAAATCAAACTTAGTACTTTTACATTCTGAAATTTTACAAAGAAGCCACATTATGAGTGATACAGTTGAAAGAATAAAATGTTTAATTATTGGTTCCGGCCCCGCAGGATACACTGCAGCAATCTACGCAGCAAGAGCAGACCTAAAACCTATTATGTATACTGGAATGGAGCCTGGCGGACAATTAACCACAACTACCGAAGTAGATAATTTTCCTGGATATCCAGACGGAATTGATGGTCCAACCATGATGGTCCAACTGCAAAAACAAGCTGAACGTTTTGGAACCCAAGTACGCATAGGGATGGTAACTGCCGTAGATTTTAACGACAAGGTGGGCGGGATTCATAAAATAACTGTTGATAACTCCACCCAATTAGAAGCCGAAACTGTAATTATCTCTACAGGTGCAACAGCTAAGTATTTAGGATTACCAAGTGAGCAAAAATTACGTGGTGGAGGTGTTTCTGCCTGTGCCGTTTGTGATGGTTTTTTCTTTAAAGGACAAGATGTAGCCATTGTTGGTGGAGGAGATACCGCTGCCGAAGAAGCTACTTACCTGGCAAATATTTGTAATAAAGTAACCATGTTGGTGCGTAAAGAAGAAATGAAAGCTTCTAAAGCAATGCAACACAGAGTAACCTCTACTAAAAATATAGACCTGCGTTATAACACTGAAGTAGATGAAGTATTAGGCGATATGGTAGTAGAAGGTCTGCGTATGAAAAATAATGAAACAGGTGAAAAGGAAGAAATTAAAATAACCGGTTTGTTTATTGCCATAGGTCATAAACCCAACACCGATATTTTTAAAGGTCAATTGAAGATGGATGATACGGGGTATTTAATCACCGAAGGAAAATCTACGAAAACAAATATGCCGGGCGTTTTTGCCAGTGGCGATGTACAGGATAAGGAATACCGCCAGGCAGTTACCGCAGCAGGTACAGGTTGTATGGCTGCTCTGGATGCAGAACGTTATTTAGTGCAAATAGATAGTGTGGAGGAAATTAATACGCCTATGTATTAAAAGATCTTTGCTAAAGAAAATGAAGAGCCACTATTTAATAGTGGCTTTTGTATTCTCTCATCATTTCGCAGCCCGATGATCAAAACTAAATACTCTTTTTAGCAACCACTCGCCATGTTGAAGCTCCCAATACGACGTAAATTTGGCATAACCTGTTTTTACCTTTGCTTCATTGACCTTTTGTCTGTAAAACTCGTGTTCTCCTCGTTGCAATACTCCGTATAATGTGTCGTTAGCTTTTAATGGGAACACCTCTAAACTTCCTTCGACCAACTCCCTTGTAAGTTTTTCTGAAGCATTTCCGCAGATATTTTGCTCCATAGATGCTATAAATTGATCTTTATTCTGAACACCACCAACATCGTGATAAAATTCCAGATCCTTGGCTAATATAGCTTCCAGGTCTTTCATATTACAATTGTTGAATCCTTCTTCAAAAACAATACTATCCAATTGTTTCATTGTTAGAAAGAGTTCTGAAGTCTTTTCAACTTGGGCATAGGAAATCATTGAGATGAAAAGGATTACTATGTTAACGGTATGTTTCATAACTTTTAGTTGAGGTGCGATCTAAAACCTTAGAATTTTAAATTTTTCGTATTAATGTATGTAAAAGAAATTAGCTTCTTATTTTTTGCACTTCCGGAATTATATATTTGTCCAACAAATCGGCTGTTTGTTTATGAGACTTCATGCCTCCATTATAATAGGTACTGGTTAAAACTACCACAGTATCCAGTTCAGGAAAGATGGCAATTTTATTTCCACCAGATCCCGACATAAAGCTGGCTTTAAATTTTTCATCTGAACCGAATTCAGCCAGCCACCATAAATATCCATATTCGTAATCCAACATACCAGCTTCAGTGTGAGGTTTGGTAGATTGCAAAACAAAATCTGAATCAATAAGTTGCTCATTATTCCATTTCCCCTCATTTAAATACAATTGTCCCAGTTTAAGCAGGTCTTTGCTCCTTAAGCCTAACCCTCCACCTGTCATAGGTATTCCGGTAGGTGTCTTCTGCCAGTGATAATCTGTTATACCTAACTTAGAAAATAATGCTTTGTCTGCGTATTTTTCTAACGAACCCGTGATACTGTTAATTACATCGCCCAGAACTACGGTGCCGGCTGTACAATAACTAAAACTGCGCCCATACTTTGTGTCTTCAGGTTTAGGTTTCCACTCCGGGAAGCCTTTTATAGGCAGGTCCCAATAAAATTTAACCCAATCTTCAATGATGTACATTTTTTCTTCCTGGCCCCGCGAATTAGGATCAAAATCATCACACTCTAAAATGGACGACATAGTAAGAAGATCTTCAATAGTTATTTCCCCTTTCCTCTTATCAGGATTCTGTAAATCTTTTACTTTTGAATAAGTCGCTGCTTTTTCTTTAACCGAGGTTAACGCTCCATTTTGAAGTAAAGTTCCAATAAGGGTTCCCGTTACAGTTTTTGTTGCCGAACGCGTATTGTGTTTTGTGTTCGCATTAAAGTTGTTATAATACTTTTCAAAAATTATTTCTCCCTTATGTGCTATCACTACACTTGAAATTTCTTTAAATGTCCCGCTAGTTAGTAAGCTGTCCATTTCCTTCATTTGAAGGGAAGTTTTTGAGGTATCTTTGATTTGGGCAATGCCCGTAATTGTTATAAATACCATTAGAAGTTGTGTAAAATTTTTCATACGGAGTTTTTTAAAAATCCGTCCCGATTCAATAAAAAAACCAGGACGGACTCAGCTGTGAAGCCGATAGCTTCTTTCTTACAAGTAGTTTAATAGTACTATTAAAATGAGAAACTGAATAAAATGTCTAATTTCTCCCTTTCGTCTACATTTTTCGTAAACTTCCCGATTTACTGCTGTTATCTTTTACTGCCGTAGGATTTCCGTAGTACTTTACATCGCCACCGCTGGATGCATCTACTTCCAGAGTTTCCTTTACGTTCACTGAAATATCTGCGCCGCTGGAAACTTCGGCTTTACAATTTACAACCAGCAGGTCTTTGGCGTCAATTTCACTTCCGCTGGAAGCATCGGCAGTTAATTGAGACGCTTTTCCTGTAACTTTAATATCTGCTCCGCTACTACAATCTATATACAACGTTTTAGCAAATACTTCTACGTCAAGATCCGATCCGCTACTGGAATCTAACGTAAGGTTTTCAGCTTCTAAAATTCCGTTTACAATAACATCTGCACCGCTGGAAGAGGCAACTTCGTCCAGAGAAACGTAGGTTACATATACTTTTTTTGCTTTTGCCTTACCAATATTGTGATTATCTGTAGTTTTAATATGGAGTTTCCCGTTCGAAACTTCAGTCGAAATTAGTTCCTGCAGATTTTCATCTGCTTCTACTTTAATACTAGCGGTCGTCCCTTTTGTGAGGTATACATCCAGTCCTGAACTGCCCCTTACTTTGGTAAAATCTTCAGATATTTCTCTGGTTTCAGTTGTAACGTTTCCGTTTCCATGGGTCTGGCCAAACATTACATCAAAATTGCAAGAGGTAAGGGTTATGGTTGCTACGGTGAGCAGGATTATTTTTAATGCTTTCATAATTTTTAGTTTTGGTTGTTAATTTTTAATGTATTTAAATCGAATCATTCTTTAGTACCGGAACTACGGTTTTTATACTATCCACTTTGTTTGTAGTAGCTTCGGGTTGCGAATCGTCTGTAAAATCTTTGTTTACTTCACGTTTCCAGTCTGCATTATCTGTAGAATAATCGCTATTTATTGTTTCAGGATTTTCATCTTCCGGACAATTAAGACATTCCATCTTGTTTTTCAGGACTAAGAGCTGTTTTCCTTCCATTCCATTGTGTAGGATATCGTTGTATCGCGAATCGTTACTATGGAAAGAATAGGTATTATCTTCAGCAATTAGAATGCTTCCTTCAGGTAAATAGAGCGTGATTTCTATCTCCTGGTCGCGGTATTTATTTTCAATATTGGTTAAGAAATATCCATCAAGAAATAACGTCCCGTTCTCAAATGTATAGTTGTACTCAATAGCTTCGGCTCGTTTTTTTGCGTTTAGAAAACTATTTCCTTCGGCATTTTTGTCTATCATCATTTTCGCAATACTATCGGTTGTAGACTTTACAATTAACCGGATATCGTTACTATAGATAATTTTTTGATCGTTTTCATCGTATTTAATCTCTACACCACTGTCTCTGCTTACATAAGCATCGTATTGATTGTTTGCTCGCATTGCAATGACAACAGTATCTCCCGTGCGTATTGGCAACGATTCTTCAATAATTACTTCGCCATTATATCCTTTTTCAGTGGCTTGACGAACTCCTAAAATTCCCAGACCTATTAAAGATAGTACCCAAAGAACCACCAGAATGATCTTAGCTTTTGTTCCAATAGATTTCAGGTTATTTACAAGTAATTTAAGTCCTAAAATAAAGAGCACAAAAAACGGAATTCCTACAGCCAAGAAAACCAGCAATGATACCAGCCAAATAGGGCTGTTTGCGGTATCTACCAAATTTATATAATCCAACACTTCTCCCGTACCCCAAAGGTCTATGGTGCCTAATGTGAATAAACTTATGATCAGGCTTATTAATACTGAAAGACCTATTAAGATTAAGATAATCCCGAAAAATTTGACAAATATTTTAAGTATAGTAAGAAGGATACTACCAAGCGTACTAAAGAAACCCGAAGCTCCTCTTTTTATCTCACGCCCGTATTTGTCATAGTCTGCATTCTTTACCCTGTCTGCAACTGTTTCATATCCTTCCTTGAACTTTTTTTCGATATTCGATATGGTCACGGCTTCACCGCTCATTTTAAGTTTTTCTGAGGTGGTAAGTGCGGCCGGAACCAAAATCCAAAATAGGATATACGCTATAATTATGGTTCCACTGGTAAGGATTGTAAGTAAAATCCATAATAAACGTACCCAGATGGCATCTATTTTTAAATAGTGCGCCAATCCGGAAGAAACCCCAGAGATAAATTTATTATCTACATCTCTAAACAATTGCTTATAAGATGCATGGGAGCGATCTGTATAACTACTGGAGTAGGTGGTTGGCTCGTCGTCAAATAGTTCTTCGTCTACGCGGTAGTCTTCGGGTTGTCCCATAACTGCAATCACCTCGTCCAGTTCTTTAATACTGATTACCTGTGCGTTGGATTCAATTTTTTCTGAAAACAATTCAGAAATCCGTGCTTCTATATCACGTATTATTTCGTCTTTTCCCTGCGGGTCACTCAACGATTTTTTTATGGCATCGAGGTAGCGCGAAAGTTTTCCAAAGGCATCCTCGTCTATATGAAAGAACGTGCCTGCCAAATTTATATTTACTGTCTTTTTCATTTCTTAGAGGTTGTGCTGGTTACAATATTTACGGCCTGTTGCAGTTCGCTCCAGGTGTTGGTTAATTCGTTTAGGAACAGGGTTCCTGTTTCTGTGAGTTCGTAATACTTGCGTGGTGGACCACTGGTAGATTCTTCCCAGCGATAGGCTAGGAGTCCGGCATTTTTTAACCGTGTCAATAACGGATAAATAGTACCTTCTACCACAAGCATTTTTGCGTCCTTCAGGGTGTCCAGTATGTCACTGGTGTATGCTTCGCCATCCTGTAAAATGGATAGGATGCAATACTCTAAGACCCCTTTGCGCATTTGCGCTTTTGTGTTTTCGATCTTCATTTGCTTAATTTAAGGTGTGTTCAATTTTTTGATTGATGTATTTCTTTGCTGAAATTTCGTCATCCTTACATACAATAGTCTTTTGTACACCGTATGCTGAAATTTTAGTGCATTGTACAGCGTTAGTTTGTTCAATACGTTCATTTTGTGCGTTAGCGGCCAGTTTTCTTTCCTGAACTTCTACACCCAAAAAATTGAGTACGATGGCCATAACAATGCTAATTAACGTGTTCATGTTCCTGAGGTTTTAATGGTTGTTGTTTTAAAAATGAAATGGTTAGTGGGTATTTGAATAATTCTCCTCGTGATGCTTTTGTGGTAGCTGTAATTACAGCGTACAATTCGAAAACAAAAAGCCCCAGTAATAAGAGTGCTACAATGCCGAAGAGGATAATATATCCTGAAATATTCTTAATGTTTTGTACCGAAACTTCGTGATATTGAGTCTCCATTGCTTCCATAAGTGAAACAAAGTCTGTCGCAAAAATGATAAAGAACGGCAAGCAAACAACTCCTACTAAAATTGTATAAACCAAAATACTAAACTGGAAATTGAGAGCCTGCCTACCGTGCTCATCTATAAAGGGTCTATCTTTATTTACCGTCCATAATAAGAGCGGAAAGATAAAATTACCAAAAGGTATAAAATATTTTGAAAATGTAGATAGGTGCGTTACAGCAGCCACATTCTTATCGTTTTCTGAAAGGTTAGTTTCCATAGACTATTAATTTCTTATACAAATATATGTCTAATACTTGGTATTATGTTACACATAGTACTAAAAATTAACATATTGTTAACATTATCACCGTCTAGTATGAGATACGATTTTGTCTTCAAGTCAATGTTTACTTGGGGTTTGACACCTTCCTGATTTCAGAACAAATTTTTTTTATATTATTATTATTAAGACCTCCCGAAAGCTACTTTCCCTTATCCATTTAAGGTTTTGTAAATTACAGTAGAGACCAGGAGGCAGGGGGAAAGACCTAAATGAGGTGATTTTTAAAACACCTTTGGATTCAGAGTGGTTGAGTGTTTTAAATTTGTGATTGCACTATTAAAATGTATGGAAGTCCGTTTTTATTTACAGTTTCGTTTCTCTACTTTTACTTTCAAAGAAATTAATTCGTACCGCGTACTTCTTAAACCCTACTTTACTTATGCTAACACCCAAAAAGATAAATATCTTCACGTTGCTGAAACTTCCGTCGGCCTATTTAACTGGAGTTCGGGTAAAGAAAATTTCAGCAGAGCGTTGCGTAACTTCCGTAAAATTGAAATGGATAAATCAGAATCCGTTTAATTCTATGTTCTGGGCAGTACAGGGAATGGCCGCAGAGTTAAGTACGGGTGCGTTGGTCATGGCTCAAATACGTGAGAGCGGTGCCAAAGTTTCTATGCTCGTGGCAAACAACAAAGCCACATTTACGAAAAAAGCGACAGGTAGAATTACCTTTACCTGTAACGATGGAGTTGCGATACAAAAGGCAATTACCGCAACAGTGGCAAATGGAGAAGGCCAAACCTGCTGGATGAAAGCCGAAGGAGTAGACGAAGCGGGAGACGTAGTTTCGGTATTTGAATTTGAGTGGACGGTGAGGAGAAAAAGCTGAGCCATTAAGTGGTGAGGGTTTAAAAATAAAAAACTCTTTAAGTATCGTTTCTTAATACTTCAGTTAATTTAAACGCGTCTCAGTAAGTTTCCTCAGAATATTTTTTCAGAAAAACTCTGTAACATTCTCCTAAACCTCTCAACTCATAAACATCTAAACTTTTAAAACATGAACGCACACGAAATAGATTACAAAATCCACGGAGAAGAAATGCAATTTGTAGAAATAGAACTAGATCCCAACGAAGGCGTAATAGCCGAAGCCGGAAGTTTTATGATGATGGATGACGGCATCAAAATGGAAACCATCTTTGGTGACGGTTCTGCAAACGACAAAGGCTTTATGGGCAAAGTGTTTGGCGCCGGGAAACGATTACTCACTGGAGAAAGCTTATTTATGACAGCTTTTTACAATATTGGCGCAGGTAAAAGGCAGGTTAATTTTGCATCTCCATACCCAGGAAAAATTATTCCAATAGACTTAACCAGGTTTAATAACAAATTTATTTGCCAGAAAGATGCTTTTTTATGCGCCGCGAAAGGAGTAAGTATTGGTATTGAATTTTCCAGAAAATTAGGACGCGGACTCTTTGGCGGAGAGGGGTTTATTATGCAAAAATTAGAAGGCGACGGCATGGCATTTGTCCACGCTGGTGGAACTACAGCAACCAAAGAGCTGGCGCCCGGAGAAAAATTAAAAATAGACACAGGTTGTATTATTGGTTTTGATCATTCTGTGCAATACGATATTGAATTCGTTGGCGGTATTAAAAACACTCTGTTTGGGGGAGAAGGACTTTTTTTTGCAACCTTAACCGGTCCGGGGACAGTGTTTGTGCAGTCACTACCTTTTAGCAGATTGGCAAAAAGAGTTTGGGCTGCTGCACCGCAGGGTGGTGGAAAAAACAAAGGCGAAGGAAGTATTCTGGGTGGTCTGGGAGATCTTTTAGACGGTGATAACAGATTTTGATCTATAAATTTTCGTGAAAAGCGGTAAATTTCTTGAAAGTTTTTTAGTACCTTACAAACACTTTTAATCTAAAAATCACTTCGCGTATAGATAAACACTACTTAACCTAATTAATACCGAATTTTACTATGGCTAGAGCAATGTATGATTATACCAAAGCTGTTTTAAAAAAAGTTAGTTTTGATGCAAATCTTTTCTGTAAAGAATTGAAAAAAGCAATGGAGCGACTCCTTCCTTACGAAATTGAGGAACTAAAACTTTGGGTAGATGCACTTATAAAGCAAAAACCGGAACTCAATCAGTGTTTAATTTATTTAAATCCCTAATAAAACGCCCCGCAATAGTGGGGCATTTTTAATTAATTCTTTTTGGTAGGTCTTATAATTTCTACATCCTGAAATGCTATTGCCCCTCTAAGCACACCAGAAATAGAATCGTATAAGGCATTTATTATCTGTAGTTTTAATTCGCTTTTACTATATATTAAACTCACTTCCCGTGATGGATGTGGCTTTTTAAAATGTCTCAGGTTCTTTTGCTGCTGCTCTTGTAGTTCCAATGTATGTAAATAGGGTAGCAGTGTCATTCCCATTCCTTCATTACTCAATTTTATTAAGGTTTCAAAACTTCCACTTTGTAATTGAAAGGATTGGTTGCTATTCAATTTTGAAGATGTACATAAATTTACCACGCCATCTCTAAAACAATGACCATCTTCCAGTAACAGAATATCATCTATCTCCAGATCTGCTGTTTCAATTTCTTTCTTTTCGGCTAGCCTGTGCGTTTGGGGAATATATGCTACGAAAGGTTCATAGTACAAAGCGCGCTCTTTTATTTTTTCCTGGTACAATGGAGTGGCAGCGATCGCAGCATCCAGATGATTATCGTTTATTTTTGATATAATCTCGTCTGTTGTGAGCTCTTCAATTTTAAGCTGTACTTTAGGATGTCTTTTGGTAAAAGTTTTCAAGAACATAGGTAACAGCGTAGGCATGATAGTGGGAATAATTCCTAGTTTGAATTCACCACCTATAAATCCCTTTTGCTGGTCTACCACATCCTGCATCCGTTCCGCTTCGTTCACAATATTTCGCGCCTGATTGACTATTTTTTTTCCTATTTCGGTAAGTTCGATAGGTTTTTTACTTCGGTCAAAGATTAAAATATCCAGCTCATCTTCCAGTTTTTGTATTTGCATACTTAAGGTAGGCTGGGTAACAAAGGTTTTTTCGGCAGCTTTAGTAAAGTTTTGCTGCTCGGCAACTGCCAGGACGTATTTAAGTTGGGTGATAGTCATATGTACTTCGAATTTAGTGATGCGAGTGGCGAAGAATTATTTTTCAGAAAAAAAATCATCCCGTAAAGATACAAAGACTATCGATAAAATTTATAATAAAAAAATATTCTGAAGCTTTTGATTATAAGAAAAAAAGGTTGAATTATTAAATTCAACCTTTTTTTGGGAATTTGTACTTTGAAATTTTTGCCAGCGGAGATCTTACATAATGATCTCCATTTCTATAGGCTCTGTAGCTACCGTGAATTTTGCATCTTTCCATTGTGGAGGGCCAAAGTTCATTACATTGTTGGATACTCCGTAATTTTCTTTTGGCATTCCGTTGGCTTCAAAATCCATTTGTTTGTTACCATTTGTATCGTGGAAAAGTGAGATTCCATAATCTCCGGGTGTAACATTGGTGAAAATTACGGTTGCTTTTCCGTTTTCAATTTTGCTACTCAGGCCTTCAATGGGTGCTCCTTTCATAAAGGTAGCTTCGTTGTACAGCCCTACAATAATTTCTCCTTGATCAGATTTTACAGGAACTGTTACGGTAATGGACGTGCCTTCGGTTTTAACTGCATCCTGTGCGTTCATAAATGTTGCTGCAAGAACTAAAGCGATTGTTGTGATGATAGTTTTCATAATGTATGTTTTAAAGAGTTATTGTTTTGAATAGTTCAAAAGTGCAAAGAAACCTTTAGGCACTACATTATAAAATACCGAACTGTAGAATACTGTTGCTGAAATGTAAAAAATTGATAAACGGTAGCGTGCAGATATAGTTTTGGATGTCACAAAAACTGCCATGTCACTTTGTTTTTTATATAGGTTGCTGCTTTCAAAGCTTTCAACCTTGTTATATAATGTTTTAATTAATCTCCGGTAAAAGTGAATGTTGTTGAACTTGTATACTCAAGAGTTTATGAATCGTTAATTGAAGTAACTCCGCCTTATACTGTAATAGTTAAGCTGTCTCCAGATAGTGTAAGAGGCTCCACCAATATATCTAACACGTTAAAGAATGTAAGTGTAGATCCGTTTGTAGGTCCTACAACAACCCCTTCGCTTTAATTTCAAGGTATTTGTTAATAGTATTCACCGTTAAATCTTCAGGAGCTGTTAATACCGTTTGTATACCGCGCTGTTGTAACTCACGCACCATTACTTTTTTGTCAAACTGAAATTGCTCTGCAATGGTCTTGTCAAAAATATCGGGAATGGTGTTGGCTTCGGTTTCGCTTAGTTTACGAAGTTCGGTGTTTTCAAAAAAGATAACAACTAAAACGTGCTTCTTGGCAATAGCCTGTAAATAGGGGAGCTGCCTGTGAAGCGAAGAAATATGTTCAAAATTGGTGTAGAGTAATAATAAACTACGGTGGTTTATACGCCTGCGAACCATTGCCTGCAACGCCCCAAAATCTGAGTCTAAATAGTTGGAGTCTATATTATACAACGTATTCAGAATATTATTGAGATAGGTTTTCTTAGCGTGCGCAGGTAAAAAATTACCGATTTTATTACTAAAATCCACTAGTCCAACCTTATCGTTTTTCTTCAAGGCAATATTACTGAACGCCAACGCGCTGTTTATAGCGTAGTCTATTAATTTTAGCTCATTAAAGGGCATTTTCATAACACGACTGGTATCGATAATGCTATAGACCGGTTGCATTTTTTCATCCTGGAACTGATTTACCATCAAACGGGCGTGTTTGGCCGTGGCTTTCCAGTTTACGGTGCGTACATCGTCACCCACCACGTATTCTTTAATTTGTTCAAATTCCATCGTGTGGCCAATCTTTCGGATCTTTTTTAAGCCTATGTGCGACAACCTGTTATCGATGGCCAGGAAGTCGTATTTTTTCATTTGGATGAAAGATGGATATACCTTCACCATTTGTTCATTATTAAAGGTATAACGTCTCCTAATAAGTCCAATAGCCGAAGTAACATAGAGATTTAAATTTCCGAAAATATACTCACCACGCTCCACAGGACGCACTAAATATGGATAGGTATGCCTTTGCTTCCCTGGAATTTTTGTAGTTTGAAAAAAATCTCTCTTCTGAAACTGAACTGGCAACTCGTCTACAATTCCTACTTCAATTTTAAACGTATACTTGTTTTCTAGCTGAACAAGCACCTCATTTTCATCGCTATTTGAAAACTTTTCCGGTAAAACCCTGTTTCCTTTTAAGCCGTGACTACTGTAAAGCATCGAAATTTCCAAAAGCATTAAAACAATAATGCCCAGTACCAAAATCCACGAAATACCATACAACTCCAACCACCAGTTTGAAATGATGAATAATACCGAAAGCACTGCCAGCACGTAAAAAAAACGAGGCGTTAGGTACAGTGATTTAAAGAAGTTGATCATTTTTGGAGACGTGAGATGTTGAATTTTGTGACTTGTTTTCTGTATTTAAAATTTTATCTCGGTATTTCAATACTTTGCGCGATCATATCAATAACGGTTTCCGGTGTCATTCCTTCCATTTCGCGTTCTGGTGAGAGGATAATACGGTGTCGTAATACTGGAGCTAAAGCTCGTTTTACATCGTCCGGAGTTACAAAATCACGTCCGTTGATGGCCGCAAAGGCTTTGGCGGCGTTCATAATTGCCAAGGAAGCTCTTGGAGAACCGCCTAAATACAAATGTGGGTGATTTCTGGTTTTGTCTACAACCTGTGCGATGTAGTTAAAGATTTTTTCTTCAATTAAAATTTCCTGTACTTGTCCACGGAATTTTTTTAAATCGTCCGACGATAACACACTCTCAATAGCATCTGACGGCACTGCCAATTTACGATCGTGATGTGTTTTTAAGATCGTTACTTCTTCTTCCAGTTTTGGATAGCCTACCTTTATTTTGAATAGAAAACGGTCTAATTGTGCTTCGGGCAGGGCGTAGGTGCCTTCTTGCTCTACCGGGTTTTGTGTAGCGAGCACCATAAATGGGTAGTCCATTGCGTATTCTGTACCATCCATCGTGATCTGTCGCTCCTCCATTACTTCAAACAAAGCTGCCTGGGTTTTGGCTGGCGCACGGTTAATTTCATCAATAAGAATTACGTTACTGAAAATGGGGCCTTTCTTAAATTCAAATTCTGAAGATTTCATATTTAAAATAGAAGTTCCCAAAACATCACTAGGCATTAGATCTGGCGTAAACTGAATTCTACTGAAATCTGTCTTCAACGTTTTCGCAAATAATTTTGCGGTGATGGTTTTTGCAACTCCAGGAACTCCTTCAATTAAGAGGTGACCATTTGCCAGCAATCCAACAATTAACAATTCAATAAAATCTTCTTGCCCTATAATTATTTTCCGTAATTGTACTTTAATCGCTCCAACCGCAGTTTTTAATTCTTCTAACGGAATACGGTTGTTAAAGTGCAAATCTTCGTTCTGCTGCGGTGTGATTGGGTTTTCTTCAGGATTTTCCATCTGTTTTTTGTTTATAGGTGGTGATTTCTCTATTTAGTTTTAATAAGGTTTCCGGAGCTAAGGTAGATTGGTGTTGTACCTGCTCTATAAAGGTAAATAATGCTCTTGTATCTTCTGGCGTATTACCGCTACGGGCTGCTACCTGAATAAAAAAGCGTGTATTTATCTGTTCTGTTGGAATCCGCAGGCGTGTGCGGATGTATTCCATAAAGAGCGCTATTTGTTTTTCGGCAATTGCTTTATAATCTTTCTGGTCGTAGTACATCCCTGCAATAGTTCGGGTGTATTCAAATGTTTTATTTGCGGGTGGAATTACTACGGGTATTTTTCTTTGTTTTCTTTTGCCTTCAAACAAGACAAAGAGTAGTGCACCAATAAGCATGATGTAATACGCCCATTTTAGGTATTTATTATTCAGTAAAATATATAGTGGTGACGTCTCGATAGGTTTTCCAGATTTGTAATGATTGTCCCAATAAAAATTCTGATTCGTATTTATGTAGGCTAAAACTCCTTTGGTATAATCCAGGTTTTCCTTTTCAAGCAGAAAATAATTGGTAAAAACCTCTGGTTGGCTATGCAGGTAAATTGTGCCTTCTCCAAACGGAGCCTTTATAAAATTAGGGGAAGGCTCTTTAAATTCCAGTGTGTCGTTATATACTTCAGTCTGTCCTAAAACGATCTGTGAAAGTGTATCCAGCTCGCTAAAGACACGGATATCTAGATCCCTTTCAATTAAAAATGGGCTGCTGGTTTTCAGATTTTCATTTGTAAGTTCCAAAATTGGCTGGGTATCTATGGTATTGACGCTATATCGAGTCTCCATGTGTAGGGATAAGGTATCCATTAATTCTCTGCTTAGGCCGTGCGATGCAATAAATACAGTATTTCCTTTTTCAGTCCAGGAGAGTACTTTATTAAGTTCGTCTCCGCTAATGCCAACATAATTATTTACAAAAAAATAGGTGCCTGTTAGTAAACTATCTTCCAAAACTTCGAATGGAGGACGATTTTTTTCAATGAAATTTTCAGCTAGATGTTCATCCAGTAAATCGTGTAATACATAGGTTCCAAACGGAATTTTATCTACCCTGCTATAGCTTTGAAACCAATTTATAGGTTGCGGTTTGGTCGCTTCTACATACACCAGAAGCGCCAGTAAACCCAGCACAGCAAACAACCCTGTTTTTTGAAGTTTTGTCATTTGGTTTTTGGGATGCTGTGTTCCAGATTTTTAAAAATTGTTTGGGCTTTGTTAAAATCTGTTTCGGTTACTGTAAAGTTTCCGTACCAGATATAATCGTAAATATTAGTGGCTTTTCTAAAAGCCGGATTTATTTTATCTGAGGTGATTTCGGCAAAGTAATCGCTGTTTGTTTTATCGAATTCGTATTCAATAAGCTCGGCATCTGTGAGGCGTTTCAGTATTAAAAGGTAATAATAACGTACTGCCAGGCGGTAGTTTTTTTTAGAAAGCGCCTTGTCAATCAATTTCTGAATATCGCGGGTTTTAATAATTTCTTCTTCTTCTGTAAAAAACACGTCTGGGGTAGCTTTAGATTTCATCAATTTTGCCCCGGGATTCAATTTAAAAAAAAGCCAGACAATAAAACCTACCAGCACTGCCAGAATAATGTACGGCAACACGTGAATTACAAACCCCCATAGCGAACTTCCCTGGCTGTTGGGCAGCACCCATTCCCAAAACGAGCTCCATACATTTCCAAGCCATCTAAAAAATTTAGTAAGCATATCGCCCACCCAATTGGTAAATTTTTTCCACCAATTATCGGTTTCTTCAGGAGGTTGGTATTTGAAGTCGGGATTGTTTTTATAGGCTTCAATCTTTTCTTCGTTGAGAGAAAGTGGTGTTTTTTGAGTATTCGTATCGTAGGTAACTTTTTTCTTTTCAGAACTGGGAAGTGTGTCCTGTACAATACTAATTTCAGTATTTTGAGTTTCAGCAATACTATCCTGAGCCGATATTTCAGCAACAAAAAATACTAGTAAAATGAATATTAACTTTTGCAATTTTTTTTAAATTTACTCACAACTCACAACTCACAACTCACAACTCACAACTCACAACTCACGATTCCCCAAACGCTCAATCGTCTCTATGGTTCCGGTAAAATTTTTCTTTTCATTTAAATTGAAATAAATAAAGCCGGTAGCAATTACAATAATTACATAAAATATATACTGCATTAATAATGCAAAACCGTTCAGGGCTACGTAAATACCATCGAACATAGAGGAAGGATCTGAAGACATGGTCTCCGCCACAGCAAACATTTTTATGAAAAAGTAAATGTATTGCGGGATCTGGGCGATCATTATAATAATATAATAGAGTATTAAGATCACCAAAAGAGTAGCAAAGGTGATCCACCATTGGCCTTTAATAAGTTCGAAACTATAACTTATGCTGTCTGTGACACTTCTTTTTTCGAACACTAAAATTCCGTAGGTAGATGCTAGCACAACAGCCAGGTAAATTCCGGGTGCAATACATACCATTGTTCCCACGACTATTATTAATCCTGTTAGGACACTTATTCCCATTAATTTCCAGAAGTCTTCCTTTACCCCGGAGATGACTTCTTTTTTATGGATAGTCCCATTATTTTGTATATACGATTTTATACTGTACATCACAGTCCCGTACATTAGGCCATAGTAGGCAATACCCGATAGAATAATAAGCCCAAGCGTGAGAATAATTGAAACACCAAACTCTGTACTTCCAAAAAATCCGGGATTGCTGTCCAGAGAACCTAAAGACCCAAAAATAGTTTGCATATAGAACACATAGGCTGCTACTAAAAGGATAAGTGCTGGTCCTGCAATTCTGAAAATTAGCCCGAATAGCGGTTTCCATTGTAAACGGATAAATTTAAAGGTGTCTGTTAGGATGGAACCCAGCTCCCGTTGTTTCTTAAATTGGATACTATCTTGCATATTATTAGTTACTATTTGGTATAGGTCTATTCTTTTAGTGTTGCGTTACGTGCTGCTTGCTGTAATCGTAATTTTCGTTTTAATTTCAACGGATAGAAAACATAGTAAAACAAAATTAACGCCAGAGAGCTCCCAATAATAAAAATTGCAAGCCAGTCCGGCATCTCGGTGTGGCGGGTTACGAAACCTTCTAAGAAACCAGCAATGATAAAAAACGGAATGGTGCTAATTAAAATTTTAACTCCGTCCTTGGCACCTTTTACAAAAGATTGTACCCGTGAGTAGGTGCCCGGAAATAAAATGCTATTCCCTAAAACCAATCCTGCGCAACCGGCAATAATAATAACTGATATCTCAATAGTTCCGTGAATCCAAATAGTTCTGGCGCTTTCCCAGAGTAACCCCTGGTCGTAAAAAAAATACTGAAACGAGCCCAGCATAATCGCATTCCGCATTATAATAAAAAGCGTTCCTAAGCTCAAAAATAAGCCGAAAGCAAACGCCATAAGTGCTACTCTTATATTGTTTATAGTAATTCCCAGCGACATATTAAGTTCGTTCATCTCTTTGTAAACACGCATTGGGTCGCCGTCTTCTATATTTTGAAGTGTCATATTTACATATCCATCGCCTAAGATAAGACGGACAAAATCCCCGTCGGTTGCAGCAGAATAAGCGCCAACAATGGTAAATATGGCAAAAGTGACAAAAGCAATGAGTAATTGCTTCTGGTATTGCGCAAAAAACAGCGGAAATTCTTGTGTGTAAAAAGTTATAAATCGTTTTCTGGACTCCCGTTTGGTCTTATAGATCTTTTGGTGCGCTAAAACCGAGATTCCATTCAAATAATTTAAGGTGTTACTTTTGGGGTAGAAAGTCTGTGCGTAGCTAAGGTGATCTGTAATTTCTACATATAAAGCGCTTAGCTCATCCGGAGGAACTTGAATATTATTCCGCAGAACATTTTCAAATCTTAGCCATTTGTCTTTATTTTGTTTTGCAAAAGCGGCTTCGCGCATGCGTAAAAGTTTTTTTTCAAAGTAACATATTTAATGGACAATTTTCAAATAGAAACAGCGCAAAATGTAAACATTGCGCAAAATGTAGGAGGAATAGGCGAACGGGTTCTGGCCTTTATCGTAGATTATCTTATCATCTTCGCCTATATTATCCTGGTATCCATTGCTATAGCTGCATTGGAGTTTGATAGCGACTACATGTTTATTGTGTATATGACGGTGGGTTTACCCATATTTGTCTACAGCCTGCTTTGGGAAACTTTTTGGAATGGCCGGAGTCCTGGAAAAGCTTTAATGAAACTTCGGGTTGTAAAACTGGATGGTTCAAAACCCTCCTTTTCCAACTACTTTATCCGTTGGTTATTACGAATTATAGATATTACAGTAACAAGTGGTGCATTGGCGTTGGTGACTGTATTACTGAATGGTAAAGGACAGCGAGTAGGAGACATAGCAGCAACTACCACCGTAATTACCGAAAAGAAAACCATAAGTCTTGCCCAGACATTAGTACAGGATATACCCGAAGATTACACCCCAAGATATCCTCAGGTAACTGTATTTACAGATGCCGAAATGAGTACTATTAAAAATTTATTTTGGGAGGCCAAATACAACGGAAATCACGGGGTAGTCCTTATATTAACAAAGCGGTTGGCAAAAGTAATGGAAATCACCCCGGAAGAAACGCCCATTGCATTTGTAGAAAAGGTGATAAAAGATTATAATTACTATACCCAGGACATGTGAGTTTAGCCCTAGTTTCTTCACCATCAGTCGATTTATTTCTCATTATTGATATTCTGGGAACCATTGCTTTTGCCGTATCTGGAGCACTTACGGCTATGAAAAAGCAGATGGATCTATTCGGAATTTTTATCATTGCTTTTGTCACTTCGGTTGGGGGAGGAACGTTGCGGGACGTGCTTATAGATGCTAACGTGGCCTGGATGCGGGATCTCACGTTTGTGTACGTAATCATAGGTGCCACTATTATCACCATTATTTTTAAAAAGAAGCTGAGCTACGTGAGACGTTCTCTGTTTTTGTTCGATACTATAGGGATTGCATTGTATACCGTGGTTGGCGTAGAGAAAGGAATAGCGGCAGAATTCCCAGCGCTTATTTGTGTTGCTTTGGGCACTATGTCGGCCTGTTTTGGTGGGGTAATTCGTGATATTTTATGTAATGAAATTCCTGTGATCTTCAGAAAGAATATCTATGCAACTGCCTGTATCCTTGGTGGTGCCGTGTATTTTTTGTTGCTGAAAATCCCCTTGGCCGAAAACCTGGTGATCATCATTTCATTTTCGGTCGTGATTACGGTTAGATTGCTGGCAGTTACCTTCAATTGGTCACTTCCCAGTATTTATAAAACCGAAGAAGAAGTATAGAAAGTAAACTGGTACAGAAATTGTTTATAGATTACCTATTAAACTACTTCAAAAACTGAGACATTTTCAGTAATTTTGAAGGTAATACAAGGATTATGAAAATTAGCTTATTAAAACGTACCAAACCAAACAATCGTTACAACTACACACCCCGCTACTACAAAGGGAAGGAAGATGCAAACGAATATAATTTTGCTAATAAATTCGAAAAATATTACGAAACTTACAACAAAAACGATTTTGGTTCTCACTGGCGTGATGCCCGGCAAGCGAGCCGCACGCGGAGTAATGGAGGATTCAATAAAACTATATTGTATATCACACTTGTTTTGGTTTTCATTTGTTTGTGGATTTTAGATTTTGACCTTTCAATTTTTAGCTAGCCTTTTTGCATGGCAGATATTATAGCCTTACTACCAGATCACGTTGCCAACCAGATAGCAGCCGGAGAAGTGGTGCAACGCCCCGCCTCGGTCGTAAAAGAATTACTGGAAAATGCTATAGACGCTCAGGCTACTACTATTACGTTAGTAATTAAAGATGCTGGAAAAACACTGGTACAGGTTACAGATAACGGTGTTGGAATGTCCACCACAGACGCCCGTTTGTGTTTTGAACGCCACGCCACCAGCAAAATAAAAGTAGCGGACGATCTTTTCAACTTACATACTAAAGGCTTTCGCGGAGAAGCATTGGCGTCAATTGCCGCCATTGCCCACGTACAACTTAAAACAAAAACAGATGACACCCAAATTGGCACCACAATTTCCATTGAAGGGAGCCAGGTAACAGAACAGGAGCCAGCTGTAGTGCCCACAGGAACGACGATTTCAGTAAAAAACCTGTTTTATAACATTCCCGCACGTCGAAATTTTCTTAAAAGCAATCCTGTAGAAACCCGCCATATTATTGACGAGTTTCATCGCGTGGCCTTAGCGCATCCACATATTGAATTTTCTATGCTTCATAATGGTAGTCCTGTTTTTAATTTGCCTGCCAGTAATTCCAGAAAACGTATTGTGAATATCTTCGGAACCAAAACAAATGAAAAATTGGTACCCGTTTCCGAAGAGACTGACATTGTAAAGGTTTCAGGATTTGTATTAAAACCGGAATTTGGTAAAAAGAGCAGGGGAGAGCAGTTCTTTTTTGTAAATGATCGCTTTATTAAAAGTTCCTACCTGCACCATGCGGTGAGTTCGGCCTTTGAAGGTTTGTTGAAGCAAGGGACGCATCCTGGTTATTTTCTCTTTCTGGATGTAGACACCAAGTCTATAGATATAAACATTCATCCAACCAAAACTGAGATTAAGTTTGACGATGAGCACAGTATTTATGCGATGCTCCGCGCGACAGTAAAGCATAGTTTAGGACAGTTTAGTGTTGCTCCCGTACTCGATTTTAATAAAGATGCCGGATTTGATACGCCTTACGAATACAGTAAAAAGAAACCTTCAGCACCAAAAATCGAGGTGGATCGTGAATTTAATCCTTTTGTGGACGATCGTACACCGAAGCAAAAGAATATTAATTTTCCTTTTAAGCGAGAGAAACAAGCTAATTGGGAGTCTTTATATGTTGGTGTGAAAAGCACAAATGGTGTTACTTTTCCTTCATCTGAAACAAAAGAAACAGGATCTGGAGCATTCGAAATTGAAAGTGACGAAATCTCAGGGAGTTTATTTTCAACAGTCGCTAGCGAAAACACCTTCACTACGTTTCAGTTACAACAAAAGTACATTGTAAGTGCCATCAAAAATGGAATGTTAGTAATACATCAGCATTTGGCGCATTATAGGGTCTTATACGAAGAATTACTAAAAAATATTACGGTTCAGGAAGCTGTGAGTCAGCAATTGTTATTTCCTTTGCAATTACAGTTCTCTAAACCAGATTTGGAGATTTTACATAAGATCCAAGAGCAGCTAGAACACACAGGTTTTGCTTTTTCCGAAACTGATGAAGAACATTTAGAAATAAAAGGAATCCCGGTAGCGGTTACCGAAAGCCAGGCGGGAATAATTCTGGAACAGTTAATAAACGATATTAAAGTAGAAGTGCCGGATGCCGGCTTTAGCCAAAACGATTTGCTGGCAAAAAGTATGGCAAAAAGTATGGCTATTAAAACGGGAATGCCTTTAAATAAGGAGGCACAGGAACATTTGGTACACAGGCTGTTTGCTTGTAAAGAACCCAGCGTTTCGCCAGATAACAGAACCGTTTTAGTTACTATAGACACCAACGAGTTGGATAGGAAGTTTAATTAATAAACCTGTGAGGGTTTAAAAAGTTGCCCGACGACACGGGCATTGACAATGGGAGGAATAAGCGATACAGCTAAGCACATCATTATCATTAATGTCATTTTTTGGGTGGCAACATTACTTATTGGTAGTAATGGAGAATTTATGGAAGGCCTTTTTGCCATGCATTTCCCTTTGAATGATGGTTTTAAGCCTTGGCAAATTATCACGCATATGTTCATGCACGCCAGTTATGAACAGGGTGGTGGTATTGCCTTTTATCATATTCTGTTTAATATGTTTGGGGTTTGGATGTTTGGAACACCCCTGGAACGATCATGGGGGAAGAAAAAATTTATCTTCTTTTATATTTCAGCTGGATTAGGATCGCTTTTGCTGTATACAGGGATTTTATATTTTCAATTTACGTCTGCTTTGGATACATTAATAGCGGCTGGTTTTGAGCGTGCAGATATTATGGAAACCTTACGATCTGGAGATTATATGTACAATCCGGCCTGGACAACAGCTTTAGGAGGAGAAGAAGGCGTTGTCAATTTACTGCGTCCCTTCAACGGAATTATGTTGGGAGCTTCTGGTGCTTTGTACGGAATTCTGGTAGCCTTTGCCATGACCTTCCCGAACACACCATTAATGCTTATCTTTTTACCTATTCCTATTAAGGCAAAATATTTTGTACCAGGGGTTTTGTGTATCGATTTATTTTTTGGATTAACATCCTACTCTATAGGTCCTATTGCGCATTTTGCACACATTGGTGGCGCATTAACCGGATTTATTATGGCGTATTACTGGAAAAAGAACAGTTTCGATAAAACCCGATGGAATTAATATATGAATACAGGAAACCTATCATATAAGTTTAAAACGGCTAGTGTAATTATAAAGCTTATTGTCATTAATTTGGCGATTTTCTTACTGGTTAATCTGGTAGCATTCTTTATGCAGCTAGCCCCTGTTAGTTTGGTGAAGTGGTTTGTTTTACCAGACGCTTTGGGTGAATTTATTACGCAACCCTGGGCATTTTTCACCTATGCTTTTATACATTTTGGGTTTTGGCATTTGCTTTTTAACATGCTTTGGCTGTATTGGTTTGGTAATTTTGTATTAAATCTATTTAACGGAAAACGTTTCTTAACCGTGTATCTCCTGGGGGCGTTTTTTGGTGGATTATTGTATGTAGTATGTTATAGTTTTTTTCCCGTATTTGAAGGCTCTAGAAGTTATTTAATTGGTGCTTCAGGTGCTGTGACGGCTATTATGGTTTTTATTGCCACGTACACGCCAAATGCAGAAATGCGCATCTTTAAATGGAATATAAAATTATGGCACATCGCTGTTTTTTTAGTGTTACTGGACCTTATCAGGTTACCAACGGGCGGAAACCCTGGCGGAATGCTGGCACATTTGGGTGGTGCTGCTTTTGGCTATATCTATGGCTCGCAACTCACTAAAGGGAATGATATTGGTACATGGTTCGAAAAATTGATGGATTGGTTTATAAATATTTTCAAAACCCGAAAACAAAAACCATTTAAAAAGGTACACCGTACAACAACCAAGGCGGCGCCTCGTTCTAATGCTGCGGCTACTAAGTCTTCTACGCAAAAAAAAGTAGATGCCATCTTAGATAAAATTGGTAAAAGTGGCTACGACAGCCTTACCAAAGCCGAAAAGGATTTTCTGTTTAAAGCAGGTAAAGAATAACATATTGAAAAATTTGGGGTTTTTCGGTAAAGTGCTATTTTGGATAAATTCCATCACGGGATTATTACTGCTTATTTCTTTTTTTCTACCGAATATTTCCCCTCAAAAATTTCCGAATTTATCTCTGTTAAGTCTTGCTGTATCTCCATTAATATGGTGTAATGTAATTTTCTTAGTGTATTGGTTATTACGAAGAAAGCGTGTGTTTTTACTTTCTGCTACAGTATTAATTTTTGCCTATTTCGTTTTTAATCCTTTCTATAAGTTTTCTTCTGAAGCTGAAGCAGAAAAATCGCAAAAATCGCTTACCGTACTCTCCTATAATGTCCGTTTATTTAATTTATATGAAGATAAAGGCAATGTTGATGAAACTTCCGCAGTACTTTCGGAAATTCTAATATCTGAAAAACCAGATATTCTTTGTCTTCAGGAATATTACGAGAAAAACACGGTGGATTTTTCGGCATATCCCTACGCATATAAACATTATGGAAAAAATAATAATAAGCTAGGACACGCTATTTTTTCAAAATATAAACTCATAAACAAAGGCGCATTCGATTTTGAAGACACTTTTAACAATACACAGTTTGCCGATGTGGTAGTAGGTAAAGATACCGTTCGCGTGTATAATCTGCATTTACAATCCTTCGGAATAAAGCCTTCGGTGGAAGACATTCAGGTAGAGGATAAAACGCAATTTAGAAGACGATTATCGTCAGCTTTTATAAGGCAGGAACGTCAGGCTAAAAAAATTGTAGCACATAAAGCTACCTCAAAACACCCAACACTCTTGTTAGGTGATTTTAATAATACGCCTTTTTCTTATGTATATGAGGTGTTTAATGACACTATGAGCGATGCATTTCTGGAAAGAGGAAATGGCCTGGGAACCACCTTTACGTTCGATTTTTTTCCTATGCGGATTGACTATATTTTTACGTCAGATAGTTTCGAAGTTTTAAATTTTGAACGAATAGACAAAACGTTTTCAGACCATTACCCTATAAAAGCATTGTTAACCTGGGAGTAATGTTACAGTTCTATCTGCAACTGATTGGCGACCAGATCTTCAAAAGTTTCCCTTTTTCTTATTACGTGTGCTGCTCCTTTGTACCACAGCACTTCAGCGGGACGGTACCGGCTGTTATAATTACTTGCCATAGAAAAACAATAGGCTCCGGCATTTTTAAAAGCCAGAATATCGCCTTCGGTTATTTCTGAAATTCTACGGTTGTTGGCAAATGTATCTGTCTCACAAATATACCCCACCACGCTATAAAAACGTTCTCTACCTTTGGGGTTACTTATGTTTTCTATTTCGTGTTGCGAATTGTAGAGCATAGGTCGTATTAAATGATTGAACCCGCTGTCTACTTGTGCAAAAACAGTGGACGTAGTTTGTTTTACTACGTTCACCTGTACCAGAAATTTTCCGGCTTCACTCACTAAAAATTTTCCCGGCTCAAAAGCGAGGGTTAATTCACGCCCATAGGTGGCACAAAATTCATTGAAACGGTTGGTAAGTTTCTCACCCATTTCTTCCACATTCGTTTCAATATCCCCTTCTTTGTAAGGAACTTTAAATCCGCTCCCGAAGTCTATAAATTCTAAATTTTTAAAATGCTTTGCTGTTTCAAATAAAATTTCAGAAGCATATAAAAACACATCTATATCCAGAATATCACTCCCTGTATGCATGTGTACGCCGTTAATATGCATCCCTGTATTTTTTACGATCCGTTCAATATGTGGTAGCTGGTGGATGGAAATTCCAAATTTACTATCAATATGCCCAACTGAAATATTTGTATTACCACCCGCCATTACGTGTGGATTTATACGAATACACACAGGAGTTTTAGGATATAAGGTGCCAAACTGCTCCAAAATAGATAGATTATCTATGTTTATTTGAACGCCTAGTTCTTTTGCTTTTTCCAGTTCTTTTAGTGAGACACCATTGGGAGTAAAAATAATATCTTCGGCAGGCACGCCAGCTTCCAATGCCAGACGAACCTCCTGTATAGATACGGTATCCATTCCACAACCAAAACTATTGAGTAATTTTAAAACTGAAATATTAGAAAGCGCCTTTACGGCATAATTAAATTTTACTTGTTTTACACCCTTAAATGCCTTCGCCAGACGTTTGTATTGTGCTTCCATGATTGAAGCATCATACACATAAACAGGATTTCCAAACTCCTGCGCTACGGCTAAAAGGTCTTGGTGTGTCATTATTTCTGAAATTTTAAAAGTTTATAAAAATTAAGTTGGTAAAAGTATGTACTGTAAAAGTAGCGGTTCTTAATTTTTTTATAAAGTTTGTCGCAATGATTGTTTTTATGTCTTAATCTGAAGCACAGACAGTGATTTTGATGTCATAATTACTACCTTTGCAACTTTAAAAACCGGGGCGCAAAAGCAACGGACAATCAATTTAAAAATAAAGAAATGCAAGACGGAATTTACACAAAAATAACAACCGAAAAAGGTGTAATACTTGGAGAGTTATATTACAAAAGAACTCCCGGAACTGTAGGTAACTTTGTGGCTCTGGCCGAAGGAAATCTGGAAAACGAAGCAAAACCACAAGGAACACCTTATTACGATGGATTAACATTTCACCGTGTAATACCAGATTTTATGATCCAGGGAGGAGATCCTGCAGGTACTGGAGCTGGTGAACCAGGATATAAATTTGATGACGAATTTCATAAAGACTTGCGCCACGAGGGACCCGGAATGTTTTCTATGGCAAATGCAGGACCGGGTACCAACGGGAGTCAGTTTTTTATTACGCACGCAGCAACTCCCTGGCTGGATAACAAACATACAGTATTTGGAAAGGTAATAGAAGGGCAGGATGTTGTAGATAGTGTTGCTCAGGGCGATACGATGCAAAAAGTTGAAATTATTAGAGTAGGTACAGATGCACAAGCCTGGAATGCTGTAGAAACCTTCAGAAAATTTAATGGCGCTAAAGCTGAAAGAGAAGCAGCTGCGTTAAAAGCCAATAAAGAATTACTAACAAGCCTTTCGGAAGGATTTGAAGAAACCAATAGTGGTTTACGTTACCAGATCATCCAAAAGGGCAATGGTGTAAAGGCTGAGTCTGGAGACAATGTTTCGGTACATTACAAAGGAATGTTCGCAGATGGAGGTGTTTTCGATTCTTCTTACAAAAGAGGAAATCCTATAGATTTTCCGGTTGGTCAAGGAAATGTAATTGCAGGTTGGGATGAAGGTATTCAGCTATTACACGTAGGCGATAAAGCCCGATTTGTTATCCCAAGTAATTTAGGCTATGGAGCACAAGGCGCTGGCGGTGTTATTCCTCCAAACGCTACCCTGGTTTTTGATGTGGAATTGGTGGATGTTAAAAAGTAAGATATTCTATAGATATTTTGAAAGCGCTTCAGGAAACTGAGGCGTTTTTAGTTTGTATAAAATCACTTATCATTCATTTTTGTTAAAAACCTGTTATTCATTTTCTCGCTTCGTCTGGTGTATCTTATCTTTAAAATAAAAAAGCTATGATAAAAGAAGGCACAAAAGTAGAATGGAAATGGGGTAACGGCACCGCCACTGGAAAAGTAACCCAAACCTACACCAAAGAAGTCACCAAAACTATAAAAGGCAATGAAGTAACCCGAACGGGTGAAGAAGGAAATAAAGCACTTTATATTGAACAGGAAGATGGAGATGCAGTTCTGAAATTGGAAAGTGAAGTAAGCAGAGCAGATTAATTTTTTTGGAATTTTTGATTTGTTTTTTGCTATTTAATTCTTTTGTGATTTATCTTTAAACTATAAAATAAACAGCTATGGCACAATTCATTAAAATTTACGAAGAAAACCCAAATCCGAAAGACATCAGGAAAGTGGTGGACGTTTTGCGTAATGGTGGACTGGTAATTTATCCCAGTGATACCGTGTATGCATTAGGTTGTGATATTACAAATACCCGTGCGTTAGAAAAAGTTGCACAATTAAAAGGAGTAAAGCTGGAAAAAGCAAATTTTTCTTTTGTTTGTGAAGATTTAAGTAACCTGAGTGATTACGTGAAGCAAATTGATTCTGCAACATTTAAATTACTGAAACGCGCGTTGCCGGGACCGTATACTTTTATTCTTCCCGGGAATAATAATTTGCCTACCGTTTTTAAGAAAAAGAAAGAAGTGGGAATTCGTGTACCGGATAACGCAATAGTTCGCGCCCTGGTAAACGGCTTGGGGAATCCAATAATTTCAACTTCCATAAAAGATGAAGACGAAGTTATTGAATACACCACAGACCCTGAATTGATTTTTGAAAAATGGGATAAGCTGGTAGACGTTGTTATCGACGGCGGTTATGGAGGTAATATAGCCTCTACGGTGATAGATTTAACCGGTAATGAGCCGGTTTTAATACGCGAGGGTAAAGGAAGTTTAGAGATTTAAGTAGTTTCATAAGGCAACCGTTTAATTGAAACATTCGTCTTAAGAGTATGAAACTCTAAATGAATTAATAATGGAAAACCTCTCATATATCAGTATTAAAAATTTACTACTATCCATTTTTGTGTCAATTTCCTGTTATGGACAAGCTACTAAAAATAGCGAAGATGTTAGGATTACATCCTTAGACAGCCTTTTCGATTCTTTAGCTGAAAAGCAATCGTTTAATGGAAATGTACTTATTGCAGCAGGTGATAAAGTGCGCTACCATAAAAGTTTCGGACTCGCCAACGAAACTGATAAAACTCCAATAAATTTAGATACAGCCTTCGATCTGGCATCTGTTAGCAAACAATTTACGGCTACAGCGATATACGTATTGGCGAAACAAGGAGTTCTTAACCTCGATGAAAACATTGGGGTCTACCTACCCGAATTAGAAGAATATTCCACTGTAACTATCAACCATTTATTACACCACACCAGCGGTTTTACAGAGTATATGAATCTTGTTGGAGAAGAATGGGATCCTGTGAACTTTGTATACAATAAAGACGTTGTAAAATATTATCAGGAACACACACCTGCCTTGGATTTTGAAACCAATACCGCTTTTGAATATAGTAATACGGGCTATCTTTTTCTGGCCGTTATTATTGAACGGGTTTCTAAAAAATCGTATGCTGAATTTCTCGAGGAGTTTATATTTACTCCTTTAAAGATGAACAGAACCACCGTAAATTCTCGTTTCGCAAAACCTGAAAAAATTGAGAATTACTCACAAGGCTATATCATAAATGATAGCTTACAATTAAAGCAAACTCCAATTGAAATTGGCAAAGATTTCTTTATGGTTTATTTTGATGGCACCTATGGCGATGGTGGAATTACTTCTACCACTGAAGATTTATTTACCTGGGCAAAAATGTTGCGTGGAAATCTGTTTTTTACTGAAAAAGATAAGGAAATGTTATTTGCACCATTTCATTTATCCGATGGTACTGTTGTTCCCTATGGTTTTGGCTGGCGTCTGGATGATAACGTAACCTACGGAAATATACTCTGGCACAGCGGGGGATGGGGCGGCTATTCCAATTATTTTGAAGTTCAATTAGATCGTGATGTTACCATAATTATGCTTCAGAACCATGCAGGCGCAAATATTAAAATTCCAAGAAAAACCATACGGGAATTATTAATTAAATAGCTGTAGCAGGATGTGTTATCAATTCAGCTCTAAACAATAGGGAAATGTATATTTAGGTCTTTTTAACGATTTCAGTTAAACTTATTGTAATCTAATTCATATTTTAAAATGTACCTGCTATCTTAATAGTTCAATTAAAACAAAGCTATGAACTATTTTGCAACAACATCTCAGGAAAAAACGAAGCCCATAAACCTTTATTACGAAGATTTTGGCGAAGGTCTCCCCGTTATTTTAATACACGGCTGGCCTTTAAGCGGACAAATGTTCGAATATCAAAAACAAGCTATTATCGATGCAGGATTTAGGTGTATCACCTACGATCGAAGGGGTTTTGGCAGAAGCGACAAGCCGTATGCCGGTTATAATTACGACACTATGGCGCAGGATTTAAAAGATCTAATAGACCATCTTCGGTTGAATAATATCACACTCATAGGATTTTCCATGGGTGGCGGAGAAGTAGCACGTTACGTAGGAAAATTTGGAACCGATAAACTTTCTAAAGTTGTGTTTTTAAGCTCTATTGCACCGTTTATGCTTAAAACAGATGATAATCCTGATGGTGTTCCAGAAGAAACTTTTGAAGAGTTTAAAGACGCTATAAAGGCCGATAGACAGGGGTTTTTAGACGATTTCGGTAATAATTTTGTAAATTATAAGGATAACAAAGATAAAGTTAGTGAGAAGCAACTTCATTTTAACTGGACTATAGCGGCAAACGCCTCTCCAAAAGCGACCTTGGATTGTATTGATGCTTTTGGGAAAACAGATTTACGTGAAGATGTTAAGAAAATTGATGTTCCCTGTTTGTTTATTCACGGTGATGCAGACCAGGTGGTGCCTATTGATCCTACTGCAAAGCAAGGACACGCACTAGTTAAAAACAGTACGTTGGAGGTTATAAAAGATGCTCCGCACGGTTGCGTATTTACGCATACAGATAAGGTGAATACTATTTTAACTTCGTTTTTAAAGAGTTAAATTCTTAAATTTTCAACAAAAAAAATCCCGACAATTGCTTGTCGGGATTTTAAGTTTTCCTTAAAAAGATATTATTTACCTTCTTTACTTAAACTTTCCATTTCTGTCTCCACCATATCGTAAAATTGATCGATTTTTGGTAACACATAAATTTTAGTTCTGCGGTTGATTGATTTGTTCTCAGCAGATGAATTTGGCACTTTAGGTACAAACTCCCCACGACCAGCCGCAATTAGCTGAGAAGGATTTGCTCCAAGGTTCACCAATTCTCTTACAATAGCAGTAGAACGTTTTACACTTAGATCCCAGTTATCTATTAATACACCACCGTTATAAGGTACATTATCGGTATGTCCTTCAACCAATGCTTCAAAGTCTGGCTTGTCGTTAATTACCTTAGCAACTTTTGCTAAAATTTCCGAAGCACGACTTGTAATGTTATAGCTACCACTCTTAAATAATACTTTATCACTTAATGAGATGAAAACAACACCTTTTTCAACATTAATTTCAATATCCTGATCATCCAGACCAACTTCTTTCTTTAAGCTGGTTACCAGTGCAAGTGTAACGCTATCTTTACGTGTAAGTGCATCCTGCAACGTACGTATAGTAAGATCCTTCTCTTTTAAACTTTCTAAAGACTTTTCAAGATTGGATGCTCCTTTCTTAGTCAAATCTGTAAAATCACCAACTTGTCTAATTAAGTCACCGTTAGTAGCATTTAAAGAAGCTACCTGACTTTTCAGGATTTCGTTTTGAGATTTTAGGCCAGAACGCTCTTCTAAACAGTCGTTCAATTTCACCGTTGCAGTATTTAATAAATCCTGCGTTTTTTGTTGCTTTGCCTCAAGCTCGGCATATTTCTTTTTTCCAACGCATGAAGTGAATAAAAACCCAGAACAAAGGGCCAACACAATTAGTTTTTTCATTTTGATTTATTTTAGTTGTTTATTTTTTTATAATTTGAATTGAATTTGATAATCCATTTCTATGCCAAAACTATAAAATGAAATTCCGCTGAAAGTACTATTAACAATACTTTAAGTAAAATCTACCCTACATCTGGGAACTTTTTTTTGCTTCTGAAGAAATACTGCCAAACTATTGAAGTAACCTTGTAATAATTGAACGTTGACGCCCATTTTTTTCGCTTCTTAAGAAAACGCGGCAACAACCCATAAAAACTGAAATGTGCCCGTAAAACAGCAAAAAAGTGATTAAACTTTCCCTGTATCAAAAACTGAAGACCGGCCACGCCATCCCAAAGCATTCGTTTTAAAACAAGCCACCATACGTGACTTCCTTTTACATTTTTAACCAACGCCAATAAAGTGTTTCTAAAGTTGTAAAATGTCTTTTGCGGATTTGCAGCTCCCAGTGTAGCACCACCCACGTGATACACAGCAGAAGCACCAACATATTTTATACTACCCCCAAGACTTTGTAATCTCCAGCAAAGGTCTATCTCTTCCTGATGCGCAAAAAAATCTTCATCAAATCCACCAACCTGCTTAAATGCGTGACTTGTAACAAATAAGCAAGCGCCTGTTGCCCAAAAAATTTCCTTAATGTCGTTGTATTGTCCCGTGTCGGTTTCAATAGTACCAAATATGCGTCCACGGCAATAAGGGTAGCCTAATTTGTCCAGAAATCCGCCGGCTGCACCTGCGTATTCAAACTTATTTTTGACTTTGTAATCTAAGATCTTTGGCTGTGCGGCGACAAGAGTATCCTCTTTTATAAATTCTGAAATCACAGGTTGTAACCAGTTTTCTGTAACCTCAACATCACTGTTAAGCAGTACAAAAATATCTTCTGAAAGTTGCGCAAGGGCATCATTATATCCTTTTGCATACCCACCATTCTCTGTATTTCTAATAATTTGCACAGAAGGAAAATTAGCTGAAACATACGCCACAGAATCGTCTGTAGAAGCATTATCTGCCACATAGACCGTCGCGTACTTAGAGAACTGCACCACTGAAGGTAGAAATTGCTCCAAAAGTGCTTTTCCGTTCCAATTTAAAATGATAATGGCTGTTGTCAAGTGTTCTTGTTGGTGGTTTATAGTTTAGTCTCTGCGTTCTTTGCGACTTTGCGGTTATTTTAGTTTTAAATTTTCAATACTTTGCATGTTTCCTATTCCACGCTCAAAACTTGTAAGTGGTAAGATTAGAAAACTAAAATTAAAGCTACGTTTTCATTTAATTAAAATTTCGGTTGTTAACCCCTAATATCCATGGAGCAAATGCTTTAAAGATTGTTTGCTGAAGAATACCTAACAGCTACCAGCGGAGCATCCTACCCGCTATCAACTACCAACTCTTTCCTACATCTCATCCCCAAAGAAAATAGCATTCATCAATAATTTGTTGGTTCCGTACCAGAATGCCCTAAAGTTTGTGTTATCGGTAAAATAAATCACTTGTCCGCGACCCAGGCCAGCTGTTTTAAATGGAACAGTATTTTTTAATTCTTCAAGATTTGTTTTTGAAATATACCCAGCCATCAATGGGGAATCTGTGTACTGAATAGGATTGTTGTAACTATTGTCATCTGCCTCCATAAAAAGTGTCGTGTTTCTGAACATAGGTAACGTATTATTTTTATACCCAAAGGAAATAGGGTGGGAGCGATCCAGTTTGGTTTCAAAAATAGCACCTCCAATTACCTGTGCGCCAAAATAATCGCCACGTTGCTCAAACGTGATGGCTTTTGCGGTGTCCTGTTTTTTCTTAAAATTCATCTTAATAAATTCGTTGCTTTCTAAATAGCGTCCTGCATTTCTAAAACCTATCACTGTTCCACCTGCGCGAACCCAATCTTTCAATTTTTCAGTATCGTTTTTGTCCAAAGCACTTCCCCATGTTGCTGGTAAAATAATATCGGTGTATTCGCTTAGATCCATGCGTCCAAAGTTTTTGGTATCCAGTTTTGTAATTAACATATCATACCGGGTATCGAACAAATGCCAGATCTCGCCAGCGTCACTAGGATTTACACCTTCGCCCACTAAAAGTCCTACTTTAGGCATATTTATGCTTCTAAATTGGCCACTTCCCAGGTCAATTCCCTTGGTTAATCCTGTTTGTACCCCAGTGAATTTTATACCGGTTTGTTTGCTTACTTTTGTTAAAAACTTCTGGAGTTCAATACCCTGTATTTTTTGGTTTTGTACAGGGATCATAACGGTTCCGTAGTCATATTCTTTGTTTTCTAAACTGAAAGGCGTCATCCCCACCTTAGCTCTTAACCCTTCTTTTAAAATTAAATGAAGCGCTTTGGGACTGTAATATTCGTGCCATTCCATTAAATAGGCGTAGTTGGATTGATTTGGCGCTGCGGGATTTTTCATTTGCAGGTCCGAGATTTCCGCTCCTGCCTGACTTAACGATACATCTTCATTATAATCCAGGTTAAAGGCAAGCGGAAAAGACCACGCAGAAATATCGTAAAATAAGCTATCCTTAAAAGTGGTGCGTTTTTCAAACATCGCATTTATCAAACGTGATTGTCTTTGATTCTTCGGAATGATATAACTAAAGCCTTTTTTGTAATTTTTTCCGTTTTTACTGAAGTCATTTTTTACTTCGTGGAATTTTATTTTGTGACGTTGTAAGATCTGAGCTAATTCGTAGGTTTTTCCGGCATCTTTTTCATCTCCAAATACAATAGCGCCACTACCACCTTCGGCACGCGCCTCGTTATAAAAGGTACGTTGGTAATCGAGAATTTCTTTCCGCATTCCAACTGCCGCTTCCAGGGTAGAAAGTGCCGCCGTAAACTGGTTGCGTATGGTAAACGGAAAGGTAAGAATGCCATTGTCACTCTCCTGTGCATGTCCCCGGGAAGAAGCTTGCTCAAACAAAATACCAATACCCCCGTTTATGTCGGGGAACGTACTTCCTTTTCCGTAGTAGAAGTCGTCAAAATTTTCTTCGGTGTAGTAGAAACTACCAATTTTATCGAATGCTTTAGCGTGGTAGTTACCAATCTTTCCTGTGAGTTCCTGATTTAATTTAGGTGTTAAAGGGTGGGTTCTTGAAGGAATTCCCGGTTGAAAGAAAAAACTGGAATTGGTCCCCATTTCGTGATGGTCGGTCAAAATATTGGGGTACCATTCGTGGAAGGTAGTTATACGGGCGCGACTTTCCGGAAGTTGCACAGGAAGCCAGTCCCGGTTCATATCGAACCAATAATGGTTTGTACGTCCGCCGGGCCAAACTTCGTCGTATTCACGGTCGTTTCCATCGGGATTTATTTGCTGGCTTTTATGCATGTTTGCCCAATATGAGAAACGTTGGAGTCCGTCGGGGTTTAACGATGGATCAAATAAGATCACGGTATTGGTGAGTAAATCGTCAATTTTTGGACCCTGGGCAGCTGCAAGATAATAGGCTGCTGCCAGCGCTGCGTTGGAGCCACTGGGTTCATTTCCGTGAATGGAGAAGCCCTGGTATAAAACAATAGGCATATTCTCTGTGTTTAAAGAGCTGCTGCCGTTTTCGGTTAGGGCTACGTGGTTCTTTTTAATGGTTTCCAGATTGTTTTGGTTTACCGGGGAAGTGATAGTTAACAGCAACAATGGCCTTCCTTCAAACGTAGTACCCCGGTTTTCTATAGTGATACGATCGCTGGCTTCTGCGAGTGCCGTCATATAATAGGCAAGTTTGTCGTGGGTAATGTGCCATGCTCCCACTTCGTGCCCAATGATGCTTTTGGGTGTTGGGATGTTTTGGTTATACGTTACATCGGTTGGTAAGTAGTAGTCTAAGTCTACCTTGTAATCCTGTGCTACGCTGCTCAAGGCGACACAAAATAAAGAAAGTTGGAGTAATTTTTTCATAGTTGGTATAGTCAATTATTTTTTTGCGTTAGGGATTGAAGCGGCATCCTTTTTTTAAGAGGTTTCTTTAACATGCTGCACTTCGATTGTGCTTAGTATGCTATTTTGTGAACACTAAAAAAAGATATAGCTGAACGCCCGACCCTCTGGAGCTTTTTCTGCGCAAGAGGGAAACGCCCTAACATATATCGTAAAAATAAAAAACCGCCTCTAATTAAAGGGCGGTTTTGGATAAAATATATGTTTGTAATTATATATCGTCAAAATTTATATCGGTAAAATTGGTTTTCGCGGGCTCGTCCAGTGTGGCGCCTGCTTCTGTATCGCTTTGCGGACCACCAATGTTATCTTCTTTTTTATAATCTGTCTGGTGACGTTCGCTTATTACCTCTTCACCTTTTGCGTCGATGATATAATCTATCATTTCGATCACGTGGTCTTTAAACTCTGTAAAATCTTCTTTATACAGGTAGATCTTATGTTTTTTGTAGTGAAAAGAACCGTCGTCGTTGGTAAACTTTTTGCTTTCGGTAATGGTTAGGTAGTAATCACCTGCTTTGGTAGATCGGACATCAAAAAAATACGTACGGCGACCTGCGCGCATTACTTTACTGTAAATTTCTTCTTTCTCCATCGAATAAGTATCGCTCATAGTTGTATTTGTTTTTATACACCGTCAAAAATCAAAAAAAAAACCAAATAAGCCAAATGAAAGCTACATTTCTTTTTCGGAAAGTTGTTTATTGTACAATTCTTTGTAGTAGCCTTCCTGGTTTGTAAGTTCATTATGAGTGCCTTGCTGAATGATTCTACCCGCTTCCAGCACTATAATTTTATCGGCATTTTTTGCTGAAGACACCCTGTGGCTCACAATAATTGTAGTTTTATTGGCCGATATCTTGGCAAGATTTTGTAAGATTTCTTCTTCGGTCTCTGTATCTACTGCCGAGAGGCAATCGTCAAACAATAAAATTTTAGGATCTTTAATAATAGCGCGCGCAATAGAAACACGTTGTTTTTGTCCCCCACTTAATGATATCCCACGTTCCCCCAGCACTGTATCGTACCCATTACTAAAACCTACGATGTTGTTATGCACCGCGGCGTTTTTGGCTGCCTGAATCACTTCTTTATCTGTAGCTTCTTCCTTCCCAAATTTTATGTTATTTTTTATACTATCGCTAAATAGAAATGCATCTTGTGGCACATAACCAATAGCTTCACGAATGTTATCCAGATTTCTCTGTGCAATTGGGGTGCCGTCTATTTTTAGGGTGCCGCTTTGCACATCGTACAACCTGCCAATAAGTTCCAGAATTGTGGATTTACCGCTTCCGGTATTCCCTACAATAGCAAGTGTTTCTCCTGCTTTTATTGAAAATGAAATATCTTTTAATGCGGTGATGTTGGTATCTGGATACGTAAAAGACAGATTATTAAATTCGATGGTGCCTTCAACGGTTTCGGTTGTGGTCACAGTGTTTTGTATGGCGGGAACCTGGTCTAAAAATTCGTTGATTCGTTTTTGAGATGCTTCAGCTTGTTGCACCATACTGGAAACCCATCCCACAATAGCAACGGGCCAGGTAAGCATATTTACATAGATAAGGAACTCTACAATGGTCCCAAAATCTATTTCATCATTAATATACTGGTTTCCGCCAACGTAAATGACCATTAAGTTACTGGCGCCAATAAGGAGCACCATTAAAGGAAAGAATAATGCCTGTACTTTTGCCAGATCTATATTCTTGTCACGACTTGCTTCAGAAAGTGTTACAAATCCGTCATTAATTCTTGGTTCAATTCCGTAGGCTTTAATTACTGAAATCCCACTAAAACTCTCCTGTGCGAAGGTGGTGAGTTTAGAAAGCACTTGTTGTACCACAGTACTGCGTTTATGGATTGCCTTACTCAATTGATAGATACACACCGAAAGAATAGGTAACGGAGCTACTACATATAAACTTAGAACTGGAGCTTTATAGAACATGTAAGACAATAGAACGATAAAGAGTGTAACGGTTGTAGTGCTGTACATTACAGCGGAACCGGCATACATTCTTACTTTTCCTACATCCTCACTTATGCGGTTCATAAGGTCTCCTGTTCGGTTTTGTTTGTAGAAGCTTAGGGAAAGTCGTTCGTATTGTTCGAAGACTACGTTTTTTAGATCAAATTCAATATAGCGCGATACTACAATAATTGTCTGTCGCATAATAAATGTAAATAATGCGGCCAGTAGTGTAGTTCCCAGAATTAAAAGGATATTTTTAATGAGTTGAGATTTTACGTAGGCAAGATCTGTAATGTCGCCACGAATGTACTCGTCCACAACATTTACAGTGTCTCCAATTATAATAGGGACAAACAATTTGAAGAGTGCAGCAATAATTGTAACCAGAAGCCCTAATAATAACCTTCCTTTATACTTTATAAAAAAGCGGTTAATGTATTGTAATTCTTTCATTTAAGGCTAAAGTATTTATTATTGAATAACTGATTAACAACTATTATTTTGCGGGATTATTAATTTAAGAGTACTTTTGCACGTCCTTTTTGAGGATATCTTAAAAACTGAACAAATTTATGGTAACTGAAATAGTAAACAAAGAAGACTTAAAAAAAATGGCTCCTGTCTTTGGCCAACTATCTTTTGACAATCACGAACAAGTTGTTTTTTGCAACGACAAAGATACAGGTTTAAAAGCAATTATTGGTATTCATAACACCGTCCTGGGACCAGCTTTGGGAGGAACCAGAATGTGGAATTATAATAGCGAATGGGATGCATTAAACGATGCATTGCGACTTTCGCGCGGGATGACTTTTAAAAGTGCTATTACGGGATTAAACTTAGGTGGAGGAAAAGCTGTAATTATTGGGAATGCAAAAACCCAGAAAACACCAGAACTTATGAAGCGTTTTGGTGAGTTTGTACACTCATTAAGTGGTAAATATATTACGGCAGAAGACGTAGGGATGACGACGGCAGATATGGACCTGGTACGCACAGTAACACCTTACGTAACTGGAATTTCTGAAGAAAATGGAGGTGCCGGAAATCCGTCGCCCATAACAGCCTACGGAGTTTTTATGGGGATGAAAGCTGCAGCGAAACACGCTTTTGGCAGTGATATTTTAGAAGACAGAACCATATATGTAGAAGGAATTGGGAATGTAGGAGAAGCATTGGTTGAGCATTTGTCCAACGAAGGCGCCAAAGTGTACATTGCCGATATAAATCAGGAGCGCTTAGAAGAGGTAAGAGATAAATACAATGTAGATATCTACGGTGGTAGAAATATTTATACTGAAGAAATGGATATTTACGCCCCTTGTGCTTTAGGAGCAACTATTAACGATACTACAATCCATCAATTAAGAGCAAAAGTAATAGCCGGAGCAGCAAATAACCAGCTGGCAGAAGAGCTTAAGCACGGCAAGATGTTGCAGGATAAAGGTATCGTGTATGCGCCGGATTTCCTTATTAATGCTGGTGGAATTATTAATGTATATGCCGAATTAGAGAACTACGGAAAACAAGAAATTATTCGTAAGACCGAAAATATATACAATACCACCCTTGAGATTTTGAAGAATGCAGAGGCAAAAAATATCACAACGCACCAGGCAGCTTTCGATATTGCCCAGAAAAGAATTGATGCCAGAAAGAACGAAAAATAGTTTTTTAGGCATTATAATACACAGTATCTTTGCAGCGCACTAAATTTAATTTTTGTGCGCTGTTTTTTTCACCATAAAAGTTCTTTATACAATATGCTCACACGAAGACATATACGAGTTAAAGTTTTACAATCTGTTTACGCTTTTAACCAGACGCAACACGCAGATCTGGACAAGCAGGAAAAATTTCTTTGGTATAGCATAGAGCAAATGCACGATCTTTACGTGTTGTTGTTGCAAAGTATGGTCGCCTTAAAAGGTCATGCAGAACAGTATCTTCAAAAATCGCAACAGAAACATCTGGCAACAGCTTTAGAATTAAATCCCAGCAGGAAATTTGTGGATAATCAGGCGCTGGCTCTTTTAGATGAAAATTCCTTTCTTCAGGAAATTCTGAAAAAGAAAAAGTTGAATTACTGGAAACAGGACGATGAATATATTGCAATTCTTTTTAAAGAGCTTATTTCAAAAGAGTGGTATACCGAATATTTATCCCAGAGTGACACGTCATTTTCTGAAGATAAGGCGTTTTTGGTGAAAGTGTTCAAGGAAGTAATAGCCCCTAACGAACAGCTGTACGATTATATTGAAGATAAGCGCCTTACGTGGGTAGATGATTTTCCAATTGTAAATACGGCTATCGTAAAAATGCTGGGTAAAATTTCAGAAGGGAACACTGCCGCGGTTATTCCTGCGTTGTACAAAAATGAAGACGATAAGGAATATGCCATTCAATTACTTAGAAAGGTAATTTTAAATGAGGAAAAACTAGCGGCGCAAATAGACGGTAAAACCCCTAACTGGGATAAAGAACGTATTGCCGAAATAGACTTTACCATCTTAAAAATGGGGATTGCAGAATTTCTATATTTTCCAACCATTCCGGTAAGAGTTACAATTAACGAATACCTTGAAGTATCTAAAGAATACAGTACTCCAAAGAGTAGTATTTTTATTAATGGAATACTGGATAAACTGGTAAAGGAGTTTACCGAAAAGAAGTCTTTAAATAAAATAGGCCGTGGCTTGCAGTAAATGCAAAAAATGGTTATTTTTGCCCTTGAAAATTTTCAAATAAATTTAAAAATTCATACTATGAAAAAATCATTTTTGATCATCGCTGTACTTTCAGCATTCATTTTTACTTCTTGTAAGGACGAAGCTTCAGACAAAGTAAAAGAAGAAAACGTTGCAGCAGCAGCAGACAGAGACGAAAACTCTGGGAAATCCCCAGTAATGCAGTTTGACAAAACTGTTCACGATTTTGGTACTATTGACCAGGGAACTCCAGTAGAAACTATATTTACTTTTACCAACACAGGAGATGCTCCATTGGTTATTGTAGATGCAAAAAGTAGCTGTGGATGTACTGTTCCATCGTATCCAAAAGAAGCTGTAGCGCCAGGAGCAACAGGTGAGTTATTGGTTAAATTTAATGGTAGTGGTAAAAACCAGGTAAGTAAAACAGTGACTATTACAGCAAACACAAAGGCAGGTAAAGAAACATTACAGATTAAAGCTTTTGTAAATCCTAAGGAAGGTGCTGCAACAGGAACACCACTAAGCGGAAATTAAGAAAGACTAAAACCTATTTATGGAATCTTTACAGAGTTTTGCCCCACTCATTTTAATGTTTCTGGTTGTGTATCTTTTTATGATACGCCCGCAAATGAAACGTTCCAAGAACGAGAAGAAATTTGCAGCAGATCTTAAACGAGGTGATAAGGTAATTACCAAAAGCGGAATGCACGGTAAGATCCTTGATCTTAATGACGACGGGACTTGCATTATTGAAACAGGCGCTGGTAAAGTTAAGTTTGAACGCTCTGCACTCTCAATGGAGCTGAGCAGTAAGTTAAACGAAAACAAAAACAGCACTATAATAGAAAAGAAATAAGGATTCTTTATAAAATTGAAAACCTCGCAGCGTTTGTTGCGAGGTTTTTTTATGCAATTTTATTTTACAGCTTATTTTTTGCTGCCAACCAGTTGCGCAATATTTTACAATTACTTCAATTGCCTTCATCATACTTTCTACGGGAACATATTCATAACGTCCGTGAAAATTATGTCCTCCTGCAAAAATATTAGGGCAGGGTAAACCCATATAACTTAATTGAGAACCATCTGTTCCTCCTCGAATAGGTTTTATTATCGGCTTAATACCAGCGTCTTCATGGCTTCTTCTGCAATGTCTACAATATGCATCACAGGTTCTATTTTCTCTCGCATATTGAAATATTGATCTTTCATTTCAATAGTAACCACGTCTTTTTCAAACTGAGCATTTAAATCATCGGCTAATTTCACCATCATTTCCTTTCTGGCTTCAAAATGTTCTTTGTCATGATCTCTAATAATACATTGCAGTTTTGTGTTCAACCTCACCTTTTACACTGTAAAAGTGAAAAAACCCTTGTCTGTCTTCGGTTTGTTCTGGAGTTTCCATTCTTGGTAGTGAATTAATATAATCTGTTGCGATGTACATACTATTCATCATTTTTTCTTTGGCGTATCCGGGATGAACAATTTTGCCTTTTATGGTCACTACGGCCCCGGCTGCGTTAAAGTTTTCGTATTCCAATTCTCCTATTTGGCTTCCGTCCATCGTGTATGCCCAATCTGCACCAAATTTTTCCACATCAAATTTATGAGCTCCTCTTCCAATTTCTTCATCCGGTGTAAAGCCTATACGAATGTTTCCATGCTTTATTTCAGGATGCTCAATAAGATATTTCATGGCCGAAATGATTTCTGTAATACCTGCTTTGTCGTCTGCTCCTAAAAGAGTGGTGCCATCGGTAGTAATAAGCGTCTGTCCTTTATATTGTAACAGATCGTCAAAATCGTCTGGGGAAAGGATAATGTTTTCGGTTCATTTAGAATAATATCTCCGCCATCATAATTTTCAATTATTTGTGGCTTTACATTGGCTCCTGTAAAATCCGGAGTGGTATCAAAATGCGACACAAAACCAATTACGGGAACATCTTTGTCAACATTAGAAGGTAAGGTAGCCATAATGTAAGCATTGTCGTCTATTGTAACGTCTTGCATGCCAATAGATTTTAACTCAGCCACAAGGGCGTTTGCCAGATCCCATTGTTTTGTAGTGCTTGGAGTGGTGTCGCTTTCGGGATCACTTTCGGTATCTACGGTTACGTAACTTATAAATCTTTTTATGAGGTGTTGTTTGTCTATCATAGCGTATGTAATTTCATTACAAATTAACGGAATAACTCAAACATTTTTAGCTGTTTTAATACTATTTTTGCACAACAACCCGCTACTATGTACAAATTAATACTTCGTCCTTTATTGTTTACTTCAGACCCTGAAAAAGTTCACTATTTTACTTTTAAAATGGTTAAAAACCTTCACGCTTTAGGATTTGGAGGAATTTTAAGAAGTATTTATAAGCAAAACGATAAAAAATTAGAACGTACTCTTTTCGGACTCACGTTTCCAAATCCCGTTGGTCTGGCGGCCGGGTTCGATAAAGATGCAAAATTGTACAAGGAACTGGCAAACTTTGGGTTTGGTTTTATTGAAATAGGTACCGTAACGCCTAAACCTCAGGATGGAAATCCTAAGAAAAGACTCTTCAGATTAAAAGAAGACAGTGCTATAATAAACAGAATGGGTTTTAACAACGGTGGTGTTGCTGAAGCTGTGGAACGCCTTAAAAAGAATCCAAAACCAGGTGAAAAAGGGCACGTATTAATTGGCGGGAATATTGGTAAAAACAAAGTAACTTCCAACGAAGAAGCGGTAAACGATTATGTAATTTGTTTTGAAGCTTTGTTTGAGTACGTAGATTATTTTGTGGTAAATGTAAGTTCACCTAACACACCAAATTTAAGGGCATTACAGGACAAAGAGCCATTGACCAGGCTTTTAAAAGTTTTGAAAACTTCAAATGCTGAAAAACCAAATCCGAAACCGATTCTGCTGAAAATTGCTCCGGATTTAACGAATGAACAATTACTGGACATTATAGACATTGTAGCCGATACTAAGATTGATGGAGTAATTGCAACAAACACAACCATCTCCAGAGATGGATTACAGTCTGTTAACAAATCTGAAACCGGAGGATTAAGCGGAAAACCTTTAAAAATACGCTCTACGGAGGTAATTCGTTTTCTTTCAGAAAAAAGTAACAAGGCATTTCCAATTATTGGAGTAGGCGGCATACACTCGGCAAAAGATGCTCTGGAAAAACTTGAAGCAGGCGCAAGTTTGATTCAATTGTACACCGGTTTTATTTATGAGGGACCTTCACTAATTAAAGACATTAATAAAGCGTTACTTTCAAGATAATAGGATGCTTGAATCTCTTATCTCTTTTTCAATTGCAACGGTAGTACTTGCACTTTCACCAGGACCCGATAATATCTACGTACTCACTCAGTCTTTGGCGCACGGCAGTAAAAGTGGTATTGCTACAACAGCAGGACTTATAAGCGGTTGTATTGTGCATACAGCATTACTTGCTTTTGGAATTTCGGCAGTGATCACTGCTTCTCCTACGTTGTTTTTTGCGATAAAATGTATTGGTGCCGCGTACTTACTGTATCTGGCTTATAAAGTGTTTACTTCAGAAGCTTCTATAGAGATTTCAGAAAACGGTAGTCAAAAAAAATCCAGCTGGAACTATTTTAAGACAGGTGTCTTTATGAACCTAGTGAACCCAAAAGTAATGCTATTTTTTATCGCATTTTTTCCAGCATTTCTTTGGAATTCTTCGGAAGGAACTGCGCTTCAGTTTTTTATTTTGGGGGGTGTTTTTATGTTGGTTTCTTTTTTCGTTTTCAGCAGTATTGCGTTGTTAGCGGGCAGTATTTCCAGATATATTAAAACCCATAGAGGTGTTGGACTTGTATTAAAATGGTTGCAGATCGTTGTATTTATTGGGATTGCGGTTTTTATTTTTGTATGATTTTAAAGTAAATTGTCCAGATTTTTCTACATTTTGGGCTTTTCTGATTATTTTTTAGCGGACGTTGTGAGCGGTTTTTTCTCTTTTTTTTAAAATTCGTACTTCGTACTTCATAATTCGTACCTCAAATACTATCTTTGGTATTGATGCAAAATGTAAAAATTATAGAATGTCCCAGAGATGCCATGCAAGGCATTAAAGACTGGATTCCTACCGAACAAAAGGTACAATACATCCAATCGCTGTTGCGTTGTGGGTTCGATACTATAGATTTTGGGAGTTTTGTATCTCCTAAGGCAATTCCCCAAATGACCGATACAGCCGAAGTTTTAGCACAACTCGATTTAGCTGCGACAGAAAGCAAACTACTGGCAATTGTAGCCAATGTAAGAGGTGCCGAAGCCGCTGTACTGCATCCTGAAATTAAGTATTTGGGGTACCCGTTTTCTATTTCTGAAAACTTCCAGATGCGGAATACGCATAAAACCATTGACCAATCTATAGAGGTGCTTCAGGAAATTTTAGAACTGGCGGCCCAGAAAAATAAGGAAGTAGTGACCTATCTTTCTATGGGGTTTGGAAACCCGTATGGCGATCCGTGGAATGTTGAAATAGTAGGTGAGTAGCCAAAAACTAGCCGGGATGGGCGTTACTATCTTGTCGCTAAGTGATACAGTGGGAACGTCTACACCGGAAATTATCGAGTATTTGTTCAGTAATTTAATTCCGAAATATCCGCAAATAGAATTTGGTGCCCATTTACACACCACTCCAACCGCCTGGCACGAAAAAGTACAGGCAGCATATAACAGTGGTTGCCGAAGATTTGATGGTGCCATACAAGGATTTGGTGGTTGTCCTATGGCTAAAGACGAACTTACGGGAAACATGCCTACTGAAAAGATGCTAAGTTTTTTTACTGCTGAAAAGGTAGACACCAATATACATCCAATGTCTTTTGAAAGCGCTCACAACGAAGCTACTAAAATTTTCAGCAACTATCACTAATGAAAAGTACTTTGATAGCATTCCGCAGAAAAAGCTGAATAACTCAGTAACCGAAAAATAGCTTTTTAAAAGTAAAAAGAAAACGAATAAGATAATGAAGTCTATATGCAGTAGTATGTTAGTTAAACCCCCAAAGAAGATCTTTATTCTTTGCTCTTTTCTCTTTCTTCTGGTTTTCAGTTGTAAAACACCATCTTCAACCACTAAAACAAAAGACGCCAACGTAATTTTTAAAATAGTTCAGATGAACGATGTCTACGAAATTGCTCCCTTAAGTGGTGGTAAATTTGGCGGTTTGGCTCGGGTGGCGCACGTAGTAGATTCTATAAAAGCACAAAATGAAAACACTTTTTTAGTAATGGCAGGAGATTTTTTAAATCCTTCGTTACTTGGAACTATAAAAGTGAACGGGGAACGCCTTCGAGGCAAACATATGATAGAGGTAATGAACGCGATGGATGTAGATGTAGCAACCTTTGGAAACCATGAGTTCGATCTTGCACCAGAGGATCTTCAAAAACGTTTAAATGAAAGTGAATTTGCATGGACTTCGGCAAATGTGTTTCAGCAAACCGCGGCAGGACCCACGGCGTTTCATACTATAAAAAACGGCGATTCTGTTCGGGTTCCGGATACGTACATGCTTCAGATAAAAAAAGCAGACACCACCGCCCTTACCGTAGGTTTATTCAGTGTAACAATAGATTCTAATCCGCAGGATTACGTGTATTACAGCGATTATTTAATAGAAGCAAATACCGCCTACCAAACATTAGGGGTTTATGAAGCCGATGTTATTTTAGGGCTTACACACTTAACACTCGAACAAGACAAAAAAGTTGCAGGCGCGTTGCCTCAAGTCCCTTTATTAATGGGTGGGCACGAACATAACAATATGTTGATACAGGTAGATAATACAAGCATTGCCAAGGCAGATGCCAATGCTAAAACGGTCTATGTCCACACATTTACGTATAATCTAACCAGTAAAAAACTGAACATATCTTCGGAATTGGTTCCTATTACAGATAAAATTGCATCTGCGCCACAGGTACAAACGGTTGTAGACAAATGGAACGCTGTTTTAGATGATCAAATAAAGGAGGTAATTGCAAATCCGGACGAAGTGATCTATAAAACGCTCATTCCACTGGATGGAACAGACATCGCCAACCGAAGTACACAAACAAATTTAGGGAAACTGATTACTTCTGGAATGGCGTACGGCTTTGGAAACGAGGTAGACCTGGTGTTTGTAAACGGGGGCTCTTTTAGACTGGATGATATGTTGGAAGGCAACATAACCAGCCTGGATATTTTTAGAGTTTTGCCCTTTGGAGGCAGTATTTATAAGATTAAGATAAAGGGTAGTTTGCTTAAAGAAGTGCTGGATTATGGCGAATCCCACACGGGAACCGGTGCCTATTTACACCGTATGTTTGTAGCTAAAAAAAGTGCAGACGGCCCGTGGCTAATTAAGGGAAGTACCATAGAAGATGAAAAAATTTACACCGCAGCCACAAGCGATTTTTTACTGAAAGGATTCGATATTCCTTTTTTAACGCCAGAAAATGAAGGAGTTATAGAAGTGTATAGACCCTCAGAAGGCGAAATGGCGGGCGATATAAGAAAAGCTGTCATTAATTTTTTGAAAGATGAAAATTAAGAAGCTGTTAAATTAATTAGAATTGTTCTAAATAATAACTAATTTTGCATCTCTAAACCAACCACTATGAACAAATTTGTACGTTACTTTTTACTTTTAGCTTTAGTAGCACTCGTAATTATCCAGTTTATACGTCCGGAAAAAAACAACGGCGGATACGAGAGTGTAATGGCTTTTGAAAAGGAAACCACACCCAGTCCCGAAGTTGCTGAAATTTTTAAAACCAATTGTTACGATTGTCATAGCAATCAAACCCAATATCCCTGGTACGCAGAAATTGCTCCGGTTTCATTCTGGCTGGATGAGCACGTAGAACACGGGAAAGGACATTTTAATGTTTCTGAATGGAACACGTATTCCGTTAAAAAGAAAGACCACAAGTTGGAAGAACTTATAGAATTTGTGGAAGAAGGGGAGATGCCCTTAGATTCTTATACCTGGTTACACGGAGACCTTTCTGAAGATGAAACAAAGCTTATACTGCAATGGGCTGGTCTTACACGACTTAAATATAAGGACAAGTTGGAAGTTTCTCTTAATCCTTAGATAACACTATCTTTATTTAAATTTAATCTAAATAAACTTGTAAGTTTTCAATTTGCTTGTTATTTTTGCACCGAAATATTAATCTATTTATATTAAGTCTAAATAACAATAATAAATGAAAAAGTTTATAATCCCCGCATTAGTACTGGTTTCTTTACTTACTTCTTGTTCCTCAGATGATGATAATGGAACATCTATGCCTACAAATATTGATGTACCTGCTACCTACGTTTTTGAGCGTGCCGGAACATCTACCGTATCCTTTAGCGGTCAGACCACCAGAATTTTGATGGCTGAAGAAATTTTAGGAGCCTTTAAAGATTTTGATGGTGCTACAGAGAATAGCTTAACAGCAATGTTCGCTCACATAGAAGGAGCAGACGATTTCAGTACAGCCGATTTAAATAACTCAGATAAAAATGTTCGTAGTAAAACAGCTGCTTCTAAAGATTTCTTTAGTGCAAATGCCACAGAAGCTTCACGAATAAAAGCAACATTCGAAGGATATATGTCTACCCAAATAAATGAAGTATTCCCTAATCAAAATGTAGCAGCGGCACCGGGAGTTGCAGGCCAAATAGCAGACGGATCTTCCGTACGTTATGTAACCGGACAAGGTCTGGAAATGAACCAAACGTTCGCAAAAGGACTTATTGGCGCACTTATGGCAGATCAAATATTAAATAATTATCTAAGCATAGCTGTTCTGGATGAAGCAGATAATCTTGAAAATAATGACAACGACGTAACAGAAACCGATAAATCGTATACAACCATGGAGCATAAATGGGATGAAGCATACGGGTATTTATTTGGTAAAAGCGCCAATACTGCCAATCCGTTAGCTACTATTGGTGATGATGATAAATTTTTAAACGAATATGTAGGCCGTGTGAATGACGATTCAGATTTTGAAGGAATTGCAGCGACTATTTACAATGCCTTTAAACTGGGTAGAGCTGCTATTGTAGCAAAAGACTATGAGGTACGTGATGAGCAAGCTGCGATAATTCGCGATAAAATTTCAGAAGTAATTGCTATTCGTGGTATTTATTACCTGCAAAATGGTAAAACTGCTGTTGAAAATGGTGATATGGGAGGAGCTTTTCACGATCTTTCTGAAGCTTATGGGTTTGTATACAGCCTTCGTTTTACAAGAAATAATACAGATGGAATGTCTTATTTCAGCAGAAGTGAAGTAGACGATCTTATAAATAATATGATGAGTGATGGCGCAAATGGCCTTTGGGATGTAACTCCAGCAACCTTAGATGCAATTTCTGAAGCCATTGCCGCTAAATTTTCATTTACTGTAGCCCAGGCTGCCAGTACAAACTAAGTTATGAGTAGCCAACGCAACCTATTTTCTGGCGTGAGATAGGTTGCATTTTTTGTAATAATACATTCCTTAAAATAAATTAAACAATGAAAAGATTTTTAGTAGCAATAGCCTTTTTAGCTGTAGTGTATGCCTGTTCCGAAAGTGATGATTCCACGACTGAAACAAATGATGATAGTTTTGATCGTACTGCAATGTTGGTAAACTGGGCAGATAATATTATTATTCCTGGCTATGAGCAATTTGTGCTAGACGCAACAAATCTCTCCAGTAATAGTGGTATTTTTTCGCAAACGTTATCTATTGAAGATTTAGAATTGTTACGTACAGTTTACAAAGAGGCGTATGTTACTTTTCAAAAAGTAGCTATGTTTGAAATTGGACAGGCCGAGACGTTGCGTTTTAGAGATAGAATGAATACATATCCTACAAATATTTCTGAAATTGAAGACTTAATTAGTACTGGCAATCCAGATTTCTCTCTTCCATCTACAAATGATGCACAGGGCTTCCCGGCTATAGATTACATGTTATATGGAGTTGGTGAAAATGATACTGAAATTTTAGATTTCTACACGACGCATCCAAATGCAGAAAAAAACAGAGATTTTCTCAATGCGTTAACTACAAATGTTTTTGTTCTGGCTAGAAACGTCAGAGATTCATGGATTGGAGATTTTCGTGATGATTTTGTAGCGAATGATGGTGCTGCAGCGAACGCATCTGTAGATAAATTGACGAACGATTTTATTTTTTACTACGAAAAATCACTTCGGGCCGGAAAAATTGGTATTCCTGCCGGTGTCTTCTCAAACGGTCCCCTTCCCAATACTGTAGAAGCGTTGTATGCTCAGGATTTTTCAAAAACACTGGCTTTAGAAGCCTTAAATGCTTCCGAAGGTTTTTTTAGAGGGCGTTCATTTAATGGTAGCCAAACCGAACCAAGCTATGTTGCCTACCTCAATTTCCTGAATACCATAAAAAATGGTGAAGACTTAAGCGGGTTAATTACCGCACAATTTGCTACGGCAAAAAATAGCTTAAATACGCTGGATGCTAGTTTTGAAAACCAGATACAAACGGATAACAGCAAAATGCTGCAAGCCTATGATGAGTTGCAGCGTAATGTAATTTTACTGAAAGTAGATATGCTACAGGCATTGAGCATTAATGTAGATTTTGTGGATGCAGATGGGGATTAGTCTATCTAAGTAAGTGAGTACATCAGTTTGTCTGGTTAAGCACGGTCAAAACTTAATTGAGTAGGGTTATTAAAACAATACGAACATATTTAAATAGAAATACAGAGGCTGCCCCATTGGCGGTCTTTCGTATTTTGTTTGGGGTAATGCTGTTTTCTAGTCTTGTTCGGTTTTGGGCGAACGGTTGGATTGAGCAATTATATCTTGAGCCTCAATTCCACTTTAGTTATTATGGTTTTACCTGGGTGCAACCGTTAGGAGATTTTACGTATGTTTTATTTGCTGTTTGTGGTATTTCGGCACTCTTAGTTGCCGTTGGCTATAAGTATCGAATCTCGATCATTCTCTTCTTTTTGAGCTTTACCTATATTGAATTAATGGACAAAACAACCTACCTAAACCATTACTATTTTATAAGTTGTCTTTCATTTTTAATGATTTTTTTACCTGCGAACCGTTATTTCTCTTTTGACGCAAAAAATAATCCGGATAGAGCCGGTTTTCATATTCCCAAATGGACCGTAGATAGCATTAAAGTATTACTAAGTATTGTGTATATATATGCAGGTCTGGCAAAACTGAACAGCGATTGGCTTTTTAAAGCAATGCCCTTAAAAATCTGGTTACCTTCCAAATACGATATTCCGTTTTTAGGTGATCTATTACAACAAGAGTGGGTACACTACGCCTTTAGTTGGGGAGGCGCAGGCTACGACCTCATGATTCCTTTTTTATTGTGGTATCGAAAAACACGATGGATAGGTTTCATATTAGTAATCATTTTCCACGTGTTAACCCGGGTCTTGTTCCCCATAGGAATGTTTCCATTTATTATGATTGTTAGCGCCCTGATCTTTTTTGACGCTGGATTTCACCATAAAATTCTTGGGTTTGTAGCTAGAATTTTCAGAATTTCAAAGCAAGCCTGGGATGCGAAAGTGAAGACCATTCCTACAAAAACAACCTATGCATTTCAATATTATGTTGTGGTTGGCTTTGTAGTACTTCAATTGCTATTTCCCTGGCGTTATTTATTATATCCCGGCGAGTTATTTTGAACCGAAGAGGGCTACCGTTTCTCTTGGCGCGTGATGTTGATGGAAAAAGCAGGATATGCACAATTTAAAGTGAAAGATAGAAAAACCGGCAAACAGTTTTTAGTAGATAACAGCGATTTCTTAAGCCAGTTTCAGGAAAAGCAAATGAGTTTTCAGCCCGATTTTATTGTAGAATACGCTCATTTTTTAGGAGCACATTTTAGCGAACAGGGTCATCAAAATGTAGAAGTTTACGTAGATAGCTACGTCGCTTTAAACGGCAGGTTAAGCGTTCCGTATATTGACCCAACCATAAATTTACTGGAAGTTGATGATAGTTTTGCACGCAAAGACTTCATCCTTCCATTTAACGATTCCATTAAAGGTTTTTAGTAGATGAAATTTTTATATTTTTTAGTATTTAGTTGTATCTCATTTTCTGTTTCAGCACAGTTTTCTTTACGCGGAACTGTTACCACCGAGGCCACTGGAACTCCAATCGAGAACGCCGAAGTGTACTTAACAAATCTGTCCAGGCGCACTACAACCAATGCCCAGGGAAGTTTTGTTTTTGAAGATCTACCACTAGGGAATCATACCATTGTAATTTTTAGCTTTGAGTATGAATTAATTGAGAAAGTTATTACCCTTACTGAGAACACATTGCTAACTTTTCAATTGCCTTTATTGGGTGAAACCTTAACTGAAGTTCTCATAACAAAACGAAAGGAACGAATTTTTGCTTTAAAACAACTCCGAGATGTAGAAGGAACCGCTATTTACGCTGGTAAGAAAAGTGAAGTGGTGGTTATGGATAACCTTACTGCAAATCTTGCCACTGGCAATGCTCGCCAGATCTATGCGCAAGTAGTAGGGCTCAATATTTATGAAAATAATGATGCCGGACTTCAATTAAACATAGGTGGCAGAGGTTTAAATCCAAACAGAACAGCCAATTTTAATACACGACAGAACGGCTACGATATTTCGGCAGATGTTTTGGGTTATCCCGAGAGCTACTATACGCCGCCTGCTGAAGCAATTGAACAGATAGAAGTAGTTCGAGGCGCTGCATCTTTGCAGTACGGAACACAGTTTGGAGGTCTCATAAATTTTAAACTGAAAGAGCCTAATCCCAAAAAACAAATGGAGTGGATTTCCCGGCAATTTTTAGGGAGCAATAACCTTTTTACCAGTTTTAATAGCTTGAGTGGAACGGTTGGGAAAGTTGGATATTACACCTATTTTAATTACAAAACAGGAGAAGATTTTAGACCAAACTCACAATTTGATAGTTATAATGCCTTCGGAAAAGTGAGCTATGAGATCTCGGAGAACACAAAAATAACAGGAGAGTTTAGTTTCCTTGATTATTTGGCTCAGCAGCCAGGTGGATTAACAGATACTCAGTTTGAAGATGATCCTACCTTCAGCAACCGATCCAGGAATTGGTTTAAGGTAGATTGGAAATTGTTCTCACTGAAGCTGGAACATCAGTTTTCAGAAAAAACAGAAATGAGTGTAAACCTTTTTGCCTTGGACGCTGCAAGAAAAAGTGTGGGATTTCGTGAAAACAGAGTCTCGCAAACAGACGATTTAAATGCGCCCCGGGAATTAATTTCCGGGAAGTTTAGAAACTGGGGAGCCGAAGGACGTATGATTACACGCTATAATCTGTTTGATAATGAAAACACTGTGTTAATTGGCGCGAAATATTATCAAAGTAATAATAAAGAACGCCAGGGTCCTGGAACGAATGATGCGGATGCTAATTTCAATTTTGCAGATGATGAGTTTCCTGATTACCCAAGACAGAGCGATTTTGAATTTCCCAATCTGAATCTTGCGGTTTTTGGCGAAAATATTTTTCAGCTTACCGATATATTTTCGATAACACCAGGATTCCGTTTTGAATATATTAAAACCGAAAGTGAAGGAACTTACAAACGAATAAATTTTGATAATGCGGGAAACCCTATTTTAAACGAAACCCTACCCGATAACCGAACGTTTGATCGTGCGTTTGTGCTGGCTGGCGTTGGAGTAAGCTACAAAGCCAATAGCAGTATGGAAGTCTATGGAAATGTGAGCCAGAATTATCGTTCGGTTACTTTTAATGATATCCGGATCACCAATCCATCTTTAACGGTAGATCCAAATATCTCTGATGAGAAGGGGTTCACGGCAGATCTGGGTGTTCGTGGAACCTTTAAAAAGGTGGTAAGATACGACGTTGGTGCTTTCTATTTACGTTATGAAGATAGGCTGGGGGTTATTTTAAGAGCTGTTAGCGATATACAGCAGGAGCGTTTTCGTGGGAATATTGGGGATGCCGCGACCTATGGTATAGAAAGTTTTATAGATTGGAATATCTGGAATACGTTCTCAGGAAATGAGGATTTCAGCTTGAGTGTTTTTTCAAATCTGGCGGTCACGGATTCGGAATATATTTCTTCTGAAGAAAACAATGTAGAAGGAAACAAAGTGGAATTTATTCCTAAAATTAATTTCAAATCCGGGCTTAAGTTTGGCTATAAAAACTTTTTGGGAAGCCTTCAATATACCTATTTAAGTGAGCAATTTACAGATGCCACCAACAGCGAGCGCGATTTTTCCAGCCAGAGCGGCATCGTAGGGGAGATTCCTGCCTATGACATAATGGATCTTTCTTTAAGTTATACCTATAAAATGTTGCGTCTGGAAACGGGTATTAACAATGTGTTGGACAACAGCTTTTTCGTACGTCGTGCCACGGGATATCCAAGGGCCAGGGATACTTCCCAGTCAGCCAAGAACCTGGTATGCCGGGTTGCAGTTTAGATTTTAAATATTTGTAAAGTTTTTTTACTGAAGAAAGCTCAACATTTAATTGTATCTTTGCACGCAATTAATAGGTAACCACTTTCTGTTCTTCTGAAAGATAACTTAATTGCGATGACTGCACACGAAAATAAAATTCTAGGCGAAGGTTTAACGTATGACGACGTACTTTTAGTACCCGCCTTTTCTGAAGTATTACCAAGGGAAGTTTCCATTAAGACCAAATTTTCACGAAACATTACACTTAACGTTCCAATCGTTTCTGCAGCGATGGACACCGTGACCGAAAGTGCCATGGCAATCGCCATTGCCCGTGAAGGTGGCATAGGAGTGCTTCATAAAAATATGTCTATTAAGCAACAAGCCGCCGAAGTACGCAAAGTAAAACGTGCCGAGAGCGGGATGATTCAGGATCCGGTAACTCTTAAAAAAGACAATACTGTTGGCGATGCGCAAAAAACAATGCGCGAGTACAGCATTGGAGGGATTCCTATTGTGGACGATGCAGGTAAACTAATTGGTATTGTAACCAATCGTGATCTAAGATTTGAGAAAGATTATGATCGCAAGCTAAGCGATATTATGACTACTGAAAATTTAGTTACCGTTGCCGAAGGTACCTCCTTAAAAGAAGCGGAACTTATTCTTCAGAAAAATAAAATTGAAAAATTACCTGTAGTAAACGATGAAAACCTTCTTTTAGGGCTTATTACGTTTCGGGATATTACCAAACTCACCCAAAAACCTATTGCCAACAAGGATACGTATGGTAGACTACGTGTTGCTGCTGCGCTAGGCGTAACTGCAGATGCCGTAGAACGTGCTGAAGCACTTGTGAATGCGCAAGTAGATGCTGTTATTATAGATACAGCTCACGGGCACACCAAAGGAGTGGTGAAAGTGCTACAGGAAGTAAAAAAGAAATTTCCAAAACTAGATGTTGTTGTGGGTAATATAGCAACACCGGAAGCTGCAAAATATCTGGTAGATGCCGGAGCAGATGCTGTAAAAGTAGGAATTGGACCAGGTTCTATTTGTACTACCAGAGTAGTTGCAGGTGTTGGATTTCCACAATTTAGTGCAGTTCTGGAAGTTGCAGCGGCTATTAAAGGCTCGGGAGTTCCTGTTATTGCAGATGGCGGCATACGCTACACGGGAGATATTCCTAAAGCCATTGCTGCAGGCGCAGATTGTGTAATGTTAGGTTCCTTACTTGCCGGAACCAAAGAATCTCCCGGAGAGACCATTATTTACGAAGGTAGAAAGTTTAAGAGCTACCGCGGTATGGGAAGCGTAGAAGCGATGAAAAAAGGCTCAAAAGACCGCTATTTCCAGGATGTGGAAGACGATATTAAAAAGCTTGTTCCAGAAGGTATTGTAGGGCGTGTACCTTACAAAGGTGAATTGCTGGAGAGTATGACGCAGTTTATTGGTGGACTAAGAGCCGGAATGGGCTATTGCGGAAGTAAAGACATTGAGACCTTAAAAGAAACGGGGAGATTTGTTAAAATAACATCCTCAGGAATAAATGAAAGTCATCCGCACGATGTTACTATTACTAAGGAAGCACCTAATTATTCCCGTTAATTAGCGTTTATAAAAAATAAAGTCGGTTGAGATAGGAGTGAAGCCTTGTAGTTTTAATTCGCTCATTAATTGACCTCTATGATACGTGCTGTGATTTATAATATGAAATAGTATATCCTGTACTGTATTTTGAAAGGTATCCCCTTTGGAATTTGTGTATCCTATTTTCTGAAATAATTCTTTTGTTCCCAACACGAATTTTGTCATCTCGAAGTTATCCCAATCCAACAATTTCGAGCTTTCAAGTGAGTGTGTTTGCCAAACAGTATGCTTATTGGATTCCCTTAGGATACGCGCATTCCAAATATGGTGGGCATTTAGCATGTGACTTAGCAAAACAGCAGCTTTTTCAGAATACGGTTCTTCCTTGTCCTGTACAAGCTGTATAATTTTACTATTGGACTGATGGTTATATTCAAAGAGTTCCTGGAAAAAGTTTTTCATTCGGTATAAATTTGTCCGCGGTTTGGTTTTAAACGTTCTCTAAGATCGTTCATATGTTTTTTTTCTACAACCAAATAGGTAATCCAGTACATTTCGGTCATTTTTTGCGTTTCGCAGATCGTGTTTTGCAAATTTTCAATTTCCACAAATTCTTTAAGGTGAATTGCGTGATGTTTTGCAATAGGCTCTGCATTAGGCCCTCTGAAGTCCCAAAGTAGTTTTATACGCTCCATAGTTTTTTTGCAGTTGCGGGAGTTTTGGCTATTGGTATGTTTATTGTTTGAAGATGTTTGATTCATCTTTAAAATTTCAGCAACAAGATACAAACTTTTAAAATTTCGGTCTTAAGAAGTAGTACTATTTCAGAATAAAAAACGTTTGGACAAAATACGTTTCCAAAGCACTATATTTTGTTATTTTTGCACACATTTCAGAAAAAAAATTTACTTATGAAAAAGATAGTCTTTGTAGTAATCACATTTTTTTTAGCTACTGCTACCGGTTTCGGTCAGAGTAAAAAAGATATACTTCTAACCATAGACGGTGAGCCCGTGTATGCAACAGAGTTTAAAAGGGTTTATAACAAGAATTTGGATCTGGTACAGGATGAAAATCAAAAAACCGTAGACGGTTATTTAGATCTTTTTATAGATTATAAGTTAAAAGTTACTGAAGCATATGCACAAAAGCTCAACGAGAAGCCATTGTACAAAAGTGAGTTGAGTAATTATCAGGAACAATTGTCACGTTTTTATATATATGAAGATAATGTAACGGAAGATCTGTTGAGAGAAGCCTACGATAGAAGTTTGGAGCAGATTAGCGCCAACCACATATTAATTTTAGCTAAGTATTCCGACAGTCCTGCAGATACGTTAAAGGCATATAAAAAAATTGAAGCATTGCGTAAACGCGCTTTAAAAGGAGAAGATTTTGAAACGTTAGTCCGCGAGAATTCCGAAGAACCAAATGCATCGGAAACGGCAGGGAATTTAGGATATTTCACTGCTTTTTCTATGGTGTATCCTTTTGAAACTGCTGCGTATAATACAAAGGTGGGTGAAGTTTCAGAAATTGTAAGAACTCAATTTGGTTACCATATCTTAAAAGTGAACGATAGAAGACTCCGTGAACCTAATCGTACGATATCTCATATTATGGTGTACGATAAAGAAGATGATACCAGAACCTTTGATCCAGAAGAGCGAATTGATGAGATATACCAGTTGCTTGCGCAAGGTGAAAAATTTGAAGATTTAGCGTTACAATATTCAGATGATAAAGGATCTGCAACAAACGGTGGAACTTTGCGTCCTTTTGGGAAAGGAGATTTGCGTTCTAAACTATTTGAAGAAAAAGTTTTCGGTTTAAAAGAAGTTGGCGATATAACGAAGCCTTTCAAAAGCGAGGTGGGTTGGCATATTGCGCGACTGGAGAAGATTCACGATAAGACTACTTTCGAAGAATCGAAACCTGAATTAGAGAAAAAAGTAAAAAACGGAGATCGCTCAAAAATTGTAACTGCGGCAGTAAATAATGCTATAAAAGATAAATACGGCTTTAAACAAGGAGAACCCTATCTCGATTTTTTTAAGAGCTACGTGAACGACTCTTTATTAAGGGGAAAATGGAAGTATAGACCGGTAGCCGAAAAGGATGATAAAGTAATTTTTACGGTAGGAAAAGTTTCGAAAATGTATAGTGATCTGGCGTTACATATTGATAATACTCAAAATTACAGAAAAATCTATCCGGAAATTACCACTGCATTACAGAGTTATTATGACGATTTTGAACGTATGACATTAAAAGAATATTACCGGGAAGCTTTAGAAAAGGAGGACCCGGAATACGCAGCAATCATAAGCGAATACAGGGATGGTTTGTTGATTTTCGATTTAATGAGAGAAAATATATGGAATAAAGCCAAGAAAGACACACTTGGGCTGCAACAATTTTTTGAGAAGAATAAAGAAGATTACTTGTGGGGAGAACGCGTAGATGCTACTATTGTAAATGCTACAAATAGTGAAAATGCAGTAGATGCAAAACAGATGTTAATGGAGGGCGTTTCTGCCGAAGAAATTAAAAAATCGCTAAACACCGCTAAAGATGTCAAAGTGATTGTAACCCAGGGGAAGTTTGAGCTGGACAATAAAGCATTACCAGCGGGTTTTGTGAAGGAAAAGGGTGTTTCAAAAATGTATAATAATAACAATACAACAACTATTGTAAATGTAAATGCTATTTTACCCCCGGAGCAAAAAACAATGGAGGAGGTGAAAGGAAGAGTCTTGAGCGATTATCAGGTACAGGTAGAGGCAGATTGGATGCAAAGTCTTCGGGACAAATATAACGTGTCAATTAATACCAAAACACTTAAAAAACTGAAAAAAGAACTGGATAAGTAATGGAGAAATTAGGCTACATAATTCTTTTATGTATGCTGGCAAGTAGTTGCGAGTATTTTAAGGAAAACGATACGCGGGTTCCCATAGCCAGAGTTAACAGCAGCTATCTTTACAAGGAAGATATTGCAGCGTTAATTTCTGAAAACACATCGCAGGAAGACAGTACCCTACTTGTGAGTAATTATATAAACAGATGGGCTACCCAACAAATTTTGATGGATCAGGCCATCATTAATATTCCAGAAAGCACACAGGAAAATTACAATAAACTCATAGCCGAATATAAACGCGATCTGTATACCGAAGCGTATAAAAACACCATCATTAACAGGCAATTAGATAGTACAGTTTCAGAGTATGAACTTGAAAAATTTTACGAGGAAAACAAACAAAATTTTAAACTGAACGACCAGTTATTTAAAATAAGATATATTCAAATTAACGAAGATTTTACAACGCTTTCTCAAACTTCTCAAAAGATAGAACGCTATAATGAGAAGGACAAAAAATATTTAATGGCCGAAAGCATAAAATATAAAAGCTTTAACCTGAACGATAGTACATGGGTAAAAAGGGAAGCGCTGGAAATGGCACTGCCAGTTTTACAAACCACCGATGAGCAAAAGTTAAAAAAATCCAATTTTATCCGCTTACAAGACTCATTAGGAGTATATTTACTGAAAATTGAAGACAGGCTCAATCCTAATGATGTAGCTCCTTTATTGTACGTAAAACCTACCATTAAACAAATTATTCTCAACAAGAGAAAGTTGGAATTAATAAAAAAATTAGAAAAAGATATTACAACAGATGCACTTAAAAATAACAATTTTGAAATTTATGAAGATGAATAAAATGCTTGCCCTCTTAGTAGTGTTCACGACCATATTCGCACAAGCGCAAGAAGATGCAGTAGCAGATTCTACCGCTACCAAATTGGTACAAAAAGACACTATTAAAAAACCTTTTAGTAGATATAAAGTAGAAGGGGTAGCCGCAGTAGTAGGAGACTATGTTGTGCTGGATAGTGATATAGACAAGGGGTACCTGGAGTTTCAACAGCAAGGTATCTCGGTTGAAGATATTACAAGATGTCAATTAATTGGAAAATTAATGGAAGACAAACTATATCTGCACCAGGCCATACAGGATAGTATTGTTGTGAGTGATGGCGAGATAAACCCCGAGGTAGACCAGTTGTTACAATACATGACTACTGAAATTGGCTCTGAAGAAAAACTGCTCAAGTTTTATCGTAAAAACACATTACCCGAATTAAGAAGTGAACTGTTTGAAGCACGTAAAAACCTGAAGCTTTCTGGAAGAATGCAAGCCAAAGTGGTAGAAACAGTTGAAATCACACCAGAAGAAGTACGTGAATTTTTCTTCGCAATACCAGAAGAAGAGCGTCCCGTATTTAGTGCAGAAGTAGAAGTGGCACAAATTGTAGTAGAGCCGGAAATTCCAAAAGAAGCCAAGCAAACTGCAATAGACAGGCTTAACCAGATGCGCGAAGACATTATTAACAATGGTGTAAGTTTTGCCACAAAAGCAGGTTTGTATTCCGAAGATGGTTCTAAAACCCGTGGTGGCTTAATTGAAGGCGTTAAAAGAAACTCACAATACGTTAAAGAATTTAAGGATCAGGCATTCTCATTGTTGGAAGGTGAAATAAGCGAACCTTTTGAAACACAATTTGGATACCATATTCTTAAAGTAGATAAAATTAGAGGACAGGAAGTAGATGTTCGCCACATCCTTATCTATCCCGAAGTACCGCAATGGAGCATTGATAAAGCAAAGGAAAAAATTGAAAAAATACGAGCTGGTATTGTAGATGAGACTGTACCTTTTGCAGAGGCCGCGCGCTTATATTCCGAGGAAGAAGAAACCCGTAATAATGGAGGCCAGTTAATTAATCCGGTAACCTACGATACAAAGTTCGACCTTACCAAAATGGATCCGGATCTTAGTGCCAAAGTCTATAATTTGGCTGAGAATGAAGTTTCCAAAGTGTTCGTAGAAAGAGATAGAACCGGAAAAGCAAGCTTTAAGATATATACTGTAAATAAGCGTTACGAGGAGCATCCTGCAGAATATGTGAAAGATTACGAACGTATTCAGGAACTAGCTTTAAAGGAAAAACAAATTAGAGCCATAGAGTCCTGGCAAAACAAGCAAATTAAGCAAACCTATGTAAACGTGAATGAAGACTATCAGGACTGTGAGTTTTCTAGCGATTGGGTGAAATCAAGTAACTAATAAGAATATGGGAGACGTAGCGGCAGTAGAGCAACTCGTAAAAAAATATAATGCCCTTAGGCAAGAAATTAAGAAAGTAATTGTAGGACAGGACGAAGTGGTAGAGCAGGTGTTACTCTCTGTTTTCTCTGGAGGTCACGCATTACTTATTGGAGTACCGGGTCTGGCAAAAACACTATTGGTTAATACCGTGGCCCAGGCGTTAGGCTTAAAGTTTAAGCGAATCCAATTTACACCAGATTTAATGCCTAGTGATATATTAGGTTCTGAAATTTTAGACGAAAACAGAACCTTTAAATTTATTAAAGGACCCATCTTTGCCAATATTGTGCTGGCAGATGAGATTAACCGTACGCCACCAAAAACACAAGCCGCTTTATTAGAAGCCATGCAGGAACGCTCTGTTACCATTGCAGGAAGCAATTACAAGTTAGACTTACCATATTTTGTACTGGCAACTCAAAACCCTATTGAACAGGAAGGAACCTATCCTTTACCTGAAGCTCAATTAGACCGTTTTATGGTAGCTATAAACCTGGACTACCCAACGTTTGCCGAAGAAGTAGAAGTAGTTAAGTCTACAACAGGAGGAACTTCGCAACAGGTAAATGCTCTTTTCACACCACAGGAGATTATAGAATTTCAACAATTAATTAGAAAAATACCTGTAGCAGATAATGTTGTTGAATACGCTGTGACGCTTGTTGGTAAAACAAGACCTAAAAGTCAGGCTGCTCCGGAGATGGTAAAAAATTATATAGATTGGGGAGCAGGTCCTCGTGCTTCACAAAACTTAATTCTTGGAGCCAAAGCAAATGCAGCATTACACGGTAAGTTTTCGCCGGATATTGAGGATGTTCAAAAAGTAGCCATTGGTATTCTAAGGCACCGTCTCATTAAAAACTACAAAGCCGAAGCGGAAGGTCTTTCTATTGAAGAGATTATTAGAAGCTTATATTAATGGTAAAACAATTTATAGTTCCAATCATCTTGTTTTTGATAGGGATTTGTTTCTATATTCTTGGTGTTTTATTTAAAATTCTTCACTTGGGTTATGGTTTTTTAAGCGTGTCAAACCTTCTCATTCTGGCATCCTTTATCCAGCTTATAGCTATTATACTTGCCATTGTAAGGCTTATAAAAATTTTCAGGAGTAGAAGTTAGTTTTACTGGCTTTTGTATCAAAAATTGGCGATATCATCACTTCATCGTGCTGTACATTATTGGTCTGACCTAAAAATTAATTTTCAATTTGATAATTTCAACACCTTAAAATTATCAATTCAATAATATTAACGCCTCATTTACACTAATTGCTGATTATTATTCAGCATTTGAGCAAATACGTTGTATATTTTTAAAATATTTCAAATTTTTGTATCTTCGCAAGACTTGTAATTAGTAGTATTACAATATTATTTCTTCAAAAAACCAAAAAAACTAGACTATGGCTTTCGATATAGATATGATTAAAAAAGTGTATGCTCAAATGGCGGAGCGTGTAGATAAAGCACGTGAGATTGTGGGCAAACCTTTAACGCTTTCAGAAAAAATACTTTACAGTCACCTTTGGGATGGTACGGCAACAAAAGCATTCACCAGAGGTAAAGACTATGTAGAGTTTGCTCCAGACCGTATTGCGTGCCAGGATGCAACAGCACAAATGGCATTGTTACAGTTTATGCAGGCTGGAAAAAAGAATGTTGCTGTACCAACTACGGTACATTGCGATCATTTAATCCAAGCAAAGCAAGGTGCAAAAGCCGATTTAAAGCATGCGAACGAAACGAGTAATGAAGTGTTTGACTTTTTGGAATCTGTTTCAAATAAATATGGAATTGGTTTTTGGGAACCAGGCGCAGGAATTATACATCAGGTAGTTTTAGAGAATTATGCATTCCCTGGTGGAATGATGATTGGTACAGATAGTCACACCGTAAATGCTGGTGGACTAGGAATGGTTGCCATTGGAGTAGGTGGAGCAGATGCTGTAGATGTTATGGCAGGAATGGCGTGGGAGCTAAAATTTCCGAAGTTAATAGGAGTAAAGTTAACCGGGAAATTAAGTGGCTGAACCGCACCAAAAGATGTGATTTTAAAGGTTGCTGAAATACTAACGGCAAAAGGCGGTACCGGAGCAATAGTAGAGTATTTTGGTCCCGGAGCAACGGCAATGTCCTGTACTGGAAAAGGAACTATTTGTAATATGGGTGCAGAAATAGGAGCAACCACATCTACATTTGGATACGACGATTCTATGGAACGGTATCTTAATGCCACAGATAGAGCAGATGTTGCAGATGCCGCAAACAAAGTACGTGAGTATTTAACAGCAGACCCTGAAGTATACGCAAACCCTGAGCAGTATTTCGATCAGGTTATTGAAATAAATTTATCTGAATTAGGCCCATTACTTAACGGACCTTTCACCCCGGATCTTTCTACAACAGTTGGAAAAGCAATGACCGAAAAAGCAACTAAGAACGACTGGCCTATACAAGTTGAGTGGAGTTTAATTGGTTCTTGTACCAACTCCAGCTACGAAGATTTATCCAGAGCATCTTCCATTGCACAACAGGGATTAGACAAAGGTTTAAAATTGAAAACAGAACTGGGAATTAACCCGGGATCTGAACAGGTTCGCTATACAGCAGAACGCGATGGTATTCTGGGAATATTTGAAGATCTTGGTTCAAAAATTTTCACCAACGCGTGTGGTCCTTGTATTGGACAATGGGCACGTTATGAAGATCCAAAAAATGCTCCTAAGAATAGTATCGTACACTCTTTTAACCGAAATTTCGCAAAAAGAGCAGATGGAAACCCAAATACACACGCTTTTGTAGCATCGCCGGAATTAACGGCAGCAATAGCATTTGCAGGGAGGTTAGATTTTAACCCAATGACTGACACACTACTTAACGAAAACGGACAAGAAGTAAAATTTGAAGAGCCAACAGGATGGGAATTACCACCTAAAGGTTTTGCCGTTGAAGAAAACGGATATATACCACCAAAAGAAGATGGTTCTAGCGTAGAAGTGATAGTTGCTGAAGACAGCGAACGTTTGGAATTATTAACCCCGTTTGAGCCAATAGAAGACAAAGATCTGAGCAATGTAAAATTATTGATAAAAGCTTTTGGGAAATGTACTACCGATCATATTTCAATGGCGGGGCCCTGGTTGCGTTACAGAGGTCACCTCGACAATATTTCAAACAACTGTTTAATTGGTGCAGTAAATGCTTTCAATAAGAAAACAAATTTTGTAAAAAACCAGTTGGACGGTGAATACGGTGGTGTACCAGATACGCAACGTGAATACAAGAAAAAAGGGATTTACACTATTGTAGTTGGAGATCATAATTATGGTGAAGGTTCTTCCAGAGAGCACGCAGCTATGGAGCCACGTCACCTAGGCGTTGCAGCGGTACTGGTAAAAAGTTTTGCCCGTATTCATGAAACCAACCTGAAGAAGCAAGGTATGTTAGGGCTAACGTTTGCCAACGAAGCAGATTACGACAAGATCCAGGAAGATGATACCTTCAACTTTACGGATATCGCAGACTTTGCACCGGACAAGCCACTAACAATAGAAATTACTCACGCAGATGGTAGTAAAGATACCATAAAAGCAAACCACACCTATAACGATGCGCAAATTGCCTGGTATAGAGAAGGATCTGCACTTAACGTGATTAAAAAGCAAAATGCATAACATTGATTGAGTCAATCTTAAAAACCTTGCTGTTAGTTCAGTGAGGTTTTTTTATCTAATTTGTACAATACTGAAAAAATTTTTGGAAGAGGCTCCTACCAAATTTACAGAGCCCAAAGCTATATCTGCCTTTATTTCGAAATGAATAGTATCTCCTTGTTCAAGAGAGATAATAGTGTTTAATTGCCGCGTAGGAGGAGTAACGTTAATTGATAATACCTTCACATTTGCGAAACTGTTCTCGTGAAGGAGAGTGTTGTTTTTAAGTATCCTAACTCCTAAACTAGTCGCCGCGCTTAAAGTAGCCTCAACAACTATTTGAACGTTAACTTCATAAATGCCATCCTGAGCAGCCGTGAAAGTAGATGTTGCTGTGTCGAATTCATTACCAGAGTCAATATCTTCCATATCAAAAGGAATAATAGTGTTACCTGAAAGTAGGGAAATATTTATTGTCCCAGTACTACTAAATGTACCTTTTGCGATTCCCGGAATCGCAGATTCTAAAATATCTTTCGACGATATTGTTTTTACAACTTCGTTTTCAACAGCAAGAACACCACTACTAATTGTTTCGGGTTCAATTGCCGTTTCTGTAGTCCTAATTCTTAAAGAGCCATTAACATCCAATGTTTCTGTGGGTGTAGTTGTATTTATCCCTACTTGGCTAAATACAGTAGTCGTTGTGATCAGAAATAAAATAAGTGACTTCATATAAATATTCTCATTTTGAGAACAATTAACATAAATTTAATAAATAATGCAAATTTCAATATGTTAAATTTTCACTTAATCATATTATAATTGTAGTAGTAAATTTTTTACATTTCAATATATTCGCTTATGATGGCCTTCTTTAGAAAAAACTGGAATACACTATTATTATTAGCCTTGATAGTAGTGCTATTTATACCACAAACCGGCACTCCAATTAAAGTGTTTTTTAATAGGCTTATAGCGTTTAGTCCTTCTGAAATTTCGGCGGAAGACCAGGAATCTGTTTCAAATTACACCTGGAAACTGGAGGATTTAAATGGTACTATAACCGATTTCTCTTCAGCGAAGGGAAACGTATCCCTCGTAAATGTATGGGCTACCTGGTGTCCACCGTGTCTGGCTGAAATGCCATCTATGCAATCTTTATACGATACATATAATTCTGAAGTAGCTTTCTATTTTGTTTCGTTGGAAAATACCGAAACGATACAGCGGTTTATGGATAAAAAAGGATATACAATCCCAGTGTACAAAGCAACAGGAACATTCCCGGCCGAATTAGAAACAAATTCATTTCCAACTACGTACCTCATTTCAAAAAGCGGAAAAATAGTTATGAATAAAAAAGGCGCTGCAAACTGGAATAGTGATGCTGTTCACCAGGTTATTGACGGATTGTTAGCAGAGTAGTGCTATGGTCTGCTTTTTATATCGTTTTCGCAAAGTTTTATAATTTCCAGAATGCGTTTATCCCTTGTAGCCTGTCTTTTACCACTATTTAGCCAACTTAAATAATTTTTACGATAACTGGGACTAAAGTTTTTATAGTTCGTATAAGCTTTCGGGTTACCATCAAATGCTTTTTTGAGATCGTCTGGAATTTCTAAGTTTTCAACAGCGTTCATGGCAGTCCAGGTACCGGTTTCTTTGGCTAAATTAATCATATTCCAACCACTATCGTGAAGCAATCCCCGGGGCTCCAGCTCTTCTATATAGGTTTTATTTAGCTTACTCCAGGTGCTTTTTGGATTTCTGGGGCAAAAGTATTGCTGTCTTTTGCCTTTCCCTAAAGATTTTACGGTGCTGTCTATCCAGCCATAACACAACGCTACTTTTACAGCTTCTTCCCAACGCATTGTAGGTACATTGGTTTCCAGTTTGTAAAAAATTAAATATACACCGTTGGGATGTTGTTGATGATGTAGGTGTAGCCACTCGCGCCATTCTACATCTCTCGGAAAATATAATGTCGGTCTTTCTTCCATGAGTCACTGCTCCCTAATTTATTATAAAAGAATTACTTAGCTTATTTCTATTATATTTCTATCCATAGAAATATGCTTAAAATTACAGGTTTTCTGTAGAAAACTCAAATTTGTAGCATTGTAGAATAGGGTATGGGTACTGTCATTTTTATACCACCATGTCGAAAATTCTTCAGGATTTCCGTTCCAGGGATTTGTCATACAAAATAGCTTGCCATTTGGTTTTAAAAGGCTTCTAAGCAGTTTAAATTCTTTTAAAGGCTCGTGGAAATGCTCTATCACTTCGCAGCAAATAATAAAGTCGTATGTTGTGTTAAGAACTGATGCGTCCGGATGAAAGAAAGGATCATATAGTGCAATAGAAAAGCCTTCATCAAGTAGCAGCTTTGCAGCTACAGGTCCGGTGCCCGCACCAAAGTCCAATCCTGAAGCCGTGGTAGGAAAGGTATCCGAAACCAGTTCTACCAATGGTTTTACAAAGTTTTGATATCCTGCATCCTCTACGTTGTTGTGGTGTGCAAGGTAACGTTCCTTTTCAGCAGAAAGAGAAACCCTGTTTTCAGGATGCCTAAAGACCGTCGTACAATCTCTACAAACTAAAAAAAAGTGTTTCTCGTCCTTAAAATATTCCGAAGTTGACGGACTGCCGCATAGTACGCAGGAAGGCATCATTAATTACTACGGGCAGATTTTATCTTGCTAAGTTTCTTTTTCCAAACTTCCAACTGTTCCTTCTGGCGAGCGATATTTTTATGAACCTCTACTACCATTGGGTTATCGTCTGGCACATGTTGGAAGAACCCAAGATTGTTCTCTAATTGGTTGATTTCGGCTTTTACTTCATCTACCTTTTTAGATAGGAAAAAATGCTCATTTTTTAATTTCCGCTCATCTTCCTGAGAAACCATAGAGCTTACTCTATTCTCATACTTAATAAGTTCGGCTTCGTTTTTACCAAGATCCAGTTTTTTGAAAAGTCCATCCAGCACCTTATTAAAGTCCTGTTCTATGTTCTTTTTCTTATAAGGAACACGTCCAATATTCTTCCAATCTTTTATAGAATTTTTAATAGTGGCCAAATCTGCTTTATGGTCGCCAGTAATTTCGGTTGCCTTAATTGTTTCCAGCAAGGCTAATTTTTTTACCAGGTTTTCTTCTTCTTCCTGGCTCGCTTCATTCTTTTTGGCGTGTATCCTGTCAAAATAATAATTACAGGCTACTTTAAACTCTTTCCAAATTTTATCGCTGTCTTTTCTTGGAACGTGTCCAATGGTCTTCCAATCTGCCTGTATCTTCTTCATTAGCGGCGTTATCTTTTCAAAATCTTCGCTATCCTTATATTCGTTAGCAGTTTTGATAAGCTCCCGCTTTTTCTCCAGATTGGCATATTGCTCTTTTTTCTGGTCTTTATAAAAGTTATTTTTTGCCTTGTTAAAATCACGAGTAGCATTTTTAAATGCATTCCAGATCTCTTTGTTCTTGTTTCTGGGAACTTTTCCGGTGGCAAAATATACGTCGCGTAATTCCTGCACTTTTTTCATAGCGTGCTGCCAGGAGCTGTGATTAGGCTTTGCTTTATCTTTATATGTTTCTATTTGTGCAACCAGTTCCTTTTTAGCCTCGTAATTGGCTTCATACTTCTTGTCCAGTTCTTCCTGAAGTGCCTGGCGCTTGTCGTGGATAACCTTTGTAGCTTCACTAAATTTATCCCAAACATCATCTCTGTACTCCTTAGCAACGGGTCCAATTTCTTCCTTCCACATTTTATGAAGCATCTGTAACTCACGAAAGGCCTTATTTATATCTGGTTCCTGTTGTAACTCTTCAGCTCTAATTATAATTTTAAGCTTCTGGTTCAGGTTATGTTTAAAATCCAGATCGCGAAACTCTCTGTTTAAATGCAGGAAATCGTAAAAATTTTCTACGTGGTGATGGTACGTATTCCAGGTAAGATTGTACTTATCACGAGGAATAGCGCCGGCTGTATGCCAACGTTCCTGGATATCCTTAAAATGTTTATAGGTTGTGTTTATGTTTTCCTCGGTAGTAAGCAACCCTTTTAATTCTTCAATTAATTCTTCACGTTTTGCCAGATTAGACTGTAAGTCTTTTTTTAAATTTTTATAATGGTTGTTTCTTTTCTCTTTATATTCAAAATATAAGGAGTTAAATTCTTTCTTGATAGGAGTGGAGTAGTGAAAATCTATAATATTTCCCCCTTCGGCAAGAAATTCCTCTTTCTTTTCTTCCAGTTCTTCGGCAAATTTTGCGTTAAACTCTGTTTTAATTTCTTCGGCTTCTTTCTTTATTTCCTGAACAGGTTTCTCCTTCAATAATTTCGAAAATGCTGCTATAAGTTCTTTTTTGGAAAGTGAACTATAATCTATTTCGTCCTCTTCCTCGTCTTTTTCTTCTTCATCACTGGAGGCTATTTCATCTTCATCCTCTGCATCTTCTCCTACGTTTGCTTCCTCTTTTTCTTGTACTTCTGAAGTTGAAGGGGCTGAAGTTTCATAATTTTCTGAAAGTTCAGACTCCTTTTTGTTATCATTTTCATTTTCAGTTTCTTCTGAAGCTTCTTTTAAAGTGTCAGTTGAATTATTTTCAACGTTTTTAGCTCCTTTTTCCGCTGAAATTTCAGCTGAAGTATCCGCTATCTCCTTTTCATTTTTGTCTTTTTCTGAATTGTTTTCAGCAGTTTCAACAATGGCAGATGCTACCAGATTTTCAGAATCTTCGGTATCTGAATTTTCAGAAGTTGTTTCAGAATTGTTTTCAGATTCTTCTACCATTGCTTTCTCAATAGCATCTTTTTCCGGAGTCGGATTTTCCTTTTGTTGTGATTTTTCGTCGGACATTTGTTTCAATGTTAGGGTTCGTAAATATGAGCGTTCAAGATACTAACAACAATAGAAACCACAAAGCGGTTCGCTTTATTTTGAAAAAGGGATATATGTTAGCTATTCCAGATGGCCCAGGATTTAAGTGCCTGGTGTTTTAGCATAGTAAAACCATTACTTACCCTGGCACCATTGGCTTTTCCACGTTTCATAAATTCAGTTTCCCTTGGATTGTAGATTAAATCGAACAAAACATGGTTCTGGCCAACATACTTAAATGGGATATTAGGTACTTCCTGCGTATTTGGAGCTGTTCCCAGCGGTGTGCAATTTATAATTAAGTAGTGACTTTCAACCAATTCTTTAGTGAGCTCCTGATAGCTAATAGTAATATCGCTGGATTGCCTGGAAACCGAATGGTATTTAAAATCCATAGCTTCCAGTACATACTTAATAGCCTTAGAAGCGCCGCCGGTTCCTAATACAAGTGCTTTTTTTTCTTTTATCGGAAGAAAATCAGCTAATGCCGTAGCAAAGCCATAGTGATCTGTATTGTAGCCAATTAGCTTTCCGTCTTTCCTGAACTTTATAGTATTAACAGCACCAATTTTTCTTGATTCACTATCCAGATTAAATAAGTGAGGTATAATTTCTTCCTTGTACGGAATGGTTATATTCATTCCCTTTATCTCTGGATTTTTAGCAATAAAATCTTCAAAATTTTCGATGCAAGGCAAGTCATAATTGTGATAGGAGTGAGGTAAGGCCTCATTTTCAAATTTTATAGAAAAAAATGTTTTAGAAAAAGAGTACCCAATATTTTTACCTACTAATCCGAATTTAGCCATTTGCCGGGGAATTTTTATTTTTATGGTAAACGTCCAAACTTAAAACAACCGCTATACCTACAAATATAAAAAGGATTGCCCAGAACGTTTCGAAAGAAAACTCTGACGGCCAGTATCTATCGTATCCTTTAATGATCTCGTTACCGTTAGCGTCAACTTTTATATTTCCGTAGTTATCATAGTCAACCTGTTTTGTTTTCCAGGGCCAGACAACACCCAGAGAACCTGCTATAAAACCAATAATTACGGCATAAGTAGCTTTTTTAAAGTGTTTTAAGACATATCCAAGTACGTGCGATAAAGACACTAAACCCGCAAGAGATCCTAGTGTAAAAACGGCCAGAATCTTTAACATCTGGATGCGTTCGGTATCCGACATAAAACTGGTATCACCCTGCACCAGATCTGAAAACGTATCGAAAAGCGCATTTACCGAGTCTACCAGTAATAAAACATAGTTGCCTAGTAATATTAAGATAAAAGAGCCTGAAAGCCCCGGCAGTGTCATTCCGGAGACGCTTATGATTCCGCAGAAAAAAACAAAAATAAGATTGCTGTTCTCTCTGGCGGGTTCCAGAAAACTTATACTCACCCCGGCTATAATACCGCATAAGAGATATGCAATGTATTTTCGGTTCCATTCACCAAAGTCTTTAGCAATAAAATAAATAGAGCCAATGATCATCCCGAAGAAGGCACTCCATACAAATAATTCGTAGTTTTCTATTAAATAGTCCAGAATTTTTGAAACACTAAAATAGCTAATCACCATTCCCAGAATGAGCAATCCCAAAAAGCGGCCATTTATATACCGAAAAAAACTCCTGAAGCGACCATTAATAAGCAGCCCAAAGGCCTTCCGGTTTACTTTTTGAAGAGAGTAAATAAATTCTTCATAAAATCCTGCTACAAATGCAACAACACCACCAGAAACTCCCGGAACTTTATTGGCAGCTCCCATAAATAAGCCTTTAAGTGACCAGCCATACTTTGTCTGAAAAGGTTCGGGTTTGTTGCATTAACTTTCTTTTTTGGAAGTAGCAAAGCGTTCCATGATAAAGATAGTCAAAAAGCCAACGACCATAAATACAATAGCTAAGAGAAGTTGTGGGTCGCCATCAAAATTATTGGGAAGTATACTCTTTTCCAGAAATGGAATTTCTTCGCCTGCGTGGTTCGTTCGGTATTGTAAAACTTCCTTCCACGGCCAAATTTTATTAAGAGCACCAATCATAAAGCCTGTTAATACAGCGAGTGTTATATTCTTAAAATTTTTAAACATGTAGTTTAGTACCCGCGAAAAAGCTTTTAAACCAACAATAGCACCAGCCGCAAAAACCATTAATTTACCAAATGCCGATAAGAATACATCTCCATCGAGGTTGGTTAACCCATCGCCCAATTGCGATAAAGTTCCAATTATTGATGTGTAAGCTCCTAATAAAAGTAAAATAAATGCGCCACTCACACCTGGCAAGATCATCGCTATAATAGCAACAAATCCTGCTAAAAAGAGAAACCAAATACTTTCTATATCGCTAATTGGTTTTGCCAACGTGATCGCATAAGCAATTCCAGCAGCTACTACCAAAGCGAGAATAACTTTTATATTCCATATTTTTATTTGCTTGCCAATGTAAAGTATACTGGCCACAACAAGTCCAAAAAAGAACGGACCAGACCAGGATAGGGTGCTCGGCAAGGAGCCAGGTAATTGCTTTCGCCAATGAAATTATGCTTATAAAAACTCCGGAAAAAAGTGCTACTAAGAAAGAGAGATTATAGGCAGTCCAGGCAGTTTTAAAGCCGTCTTTTTTCCAAATTCTAAAAAAACCGAGATCCAGTTTGTGAATAGTCTCTATAAGTTCTTCATAGATTCCTGCAATAAAGGCAATGGTACCTCCAGAAACACCGGGAACAACATCTGCTGCCCCCATAGCAAGGCCTTTTGCAGTGATAACTACATATTGTAAAAAAGATCTTGATGGCATGGGAATGGATTAAGGTTCACCAAAAATAAACAAATTATACCGAGGTATTTTTGTGTTTGGTAATAATTTGACGCACCTTGGTTCTCACATACACTTTAGGAAATAATTCCTCAAGAATGATCAGGAATTCCGGATTAAATTTTAATCCGTTTTTTAAGTGAAATTCCGCCTTTCTGGTATCTTTTAAAATGTAAAATAATCCGGCAAGTCTAAACTCGATCTCTGCATTTTCCGGATAAAACTCTGTTGCCTGAAACAGATTGTTTGAAGCGGCTTTAAATTCACCCAACTTTATAAGTAAATCACAACGGGATAACCACGTCTCCAGCTCGTAATTGCCAAGCTCCAGAGTTCTTCTAAATCCGTGTTCTGCTTCTTCCAGGTGTTGTAAACGTAAATTAATACGTGCATAACGCTTCCAGTAGAGTACATTCTCACCGTCTATATTGATGGCTTTTTCAATATAATAGAGTGCTTTTTCGTAATTTTTAGCCTTTAAGTAATTATCTGTAATGGCAATCCAGCCTTTGTCTAAAAGACTATCTTCTTCCACACATTTTGTAAAAAACTGTAATGCCAATTCGGTATCTCCAAGACGGTCATAGCATTTCCCAATTCGCAATAATGCAAAAGAAGTGGGATCATCCAGTCCAAGGGTTATAGAATAACTTTCAATGGCTTCTTCGTATTTTTTTAATCGTTCCAGAGTTTTTCCTTTTTCAAGATAGGCTCCTATAAAACGATCGTCGCTAATAATGGCAAAATCGAAGGCTGCCAGCGCTTTTTTGTATTCTTTTAAAATATAATACATCTTTCCAACCTGGTGCCAGGCAACTTCGCAATACGGATTCTTATTCAGAAAATCGTTTAGATAATCAATGGCAGCCTCGTATTGGTCCAGAAATTCAAAACAGTAAATTATATTGTAAAGTGCAGAGTAGTCGTACTCGTCCTGCTCTAAACAACGCATAAAACTTTGCTTTGCATTGTCGTAATCTTCCAGAAAAAGATATTCCATCCCAATTAAAGAAAGCACATCGCTCTCGTCATCGGTAATTTCCAGTGCTTTTTTAAGAAGTTTAATGGCGTTTTCGTGATCGTCACGACGTGAAAAGATATTTGCTTTCTGAATATATACTTCTTCATTATTCTGTTCCAGTAAGTACAAATTGTCCAGAAGCGTTTCCGCAGTTTCTAAATCGTTTTCAAAAATGAACATTTCGATCTGAAACAATTTTAAATTTGTAGCAGTAGGGTGCTGCTCCAATCCAAGCTTGGTCGCTTTTTTTGCAAGGGCTACTTTTCCATTTTCAAGGTAATGCTGAATAATCTCTTCAAATTCTTCAGAATCGAAAAAATAAACATCGTTCGTTTTCAACATAGATTCAAAACGCGATAGTGGAAAATTGTTATACTCGTTATGATTAGAGGGCATAAGCTACGGTTTAACGATTACTACTTTTTTAAAGATAGCAATGTATAATCGTTTTCAATAGTTGTGCCGTTATTCTTGTTAACAGGCTTATTAACAGCTATTATTGAATTTATTTTACTGAAAACCAATTAGTTGTATAAATTTTTATTTTTCTGAAGTTCATTCAGAACATCGGTAATTATGTCACATCCTTCTATTATTTCGGCATTGCTAATAGTGAGTGGAGGCGTTATACGTATAGCTCGAGGTTCAAAAAGTAGCCAAAAAAGGATGAGATTTTTGTCTTTACACCGCATAATTACTTCAGTGGCCAGTTCGCCCGTTTCAACAAATGCAGCCAACATTAAACCTTTGCCACGTATTTCTGAAATTAAAGGATGTTGAAGGTGTTCTCGTATTAATTTTTCCTTCTGAAGGGTTTGTGCTATAATTTCGGTTTCAGTAATTTCCTGAAGTGTAGCCAAAGCGGCAGCTGCGATCACAGCATTCCCCCCAAAAGTGGTAATGTGTCCTAATTTTGGATTGTCACTTAACAGATGCATTAATTTTTTTGAAGCGGTAAAGGCACCAATGGGCAAACCACCACCCATTCCTTTTCCTAGCACCACAATGTCCGGTACTACATTAAAATGCTCAAAGCCAAAGAGTTTCCCCGTGCGACCAAATCCTGGCTGAATTTCATCCAGAATAAGCAGTGCCCCAACTTCCATACAGCGCTCTTTCACTTTTGTAAGATACCCATCCTGCGGAAGAATAAACCCTGCACCTCCCTGAATAGTCTCCAGTAGCACCGCGGCAGTCTTTTTTGTAATTTGTTCTAAACAGGTTTTGCAATTAAACTGAATAGGATAACAATCTGGTAACAGCGGACCAAAAGGGGTTTTACGCTCTTCGTAGCCCATCACACTCAATGCTCCAAACGTATTGCCGTGGTAGGCGTTATGCGCATACAGAATCTCTGAACGCCCTGTAGCGCGTCTCGCTAACTTTAAAGCGCCATCTATAGCCTCGGCTCCACTATTTACCAGATAGGTTGTTTCTAAAGGATCGGGGAGGTGTTGTGCTAATAGCTTAGTAAGATTTACAGCTGGTGATTGTACATACTCGCCATATACCATTACGTGTTGGTATTTTTCTACCTGCTCTTTTATAGCATTTACAACCCTTGGATGGCTATGTCCCAAACTACACGCCGAAACACCCGCAACAAAATCTAAATGCTTATTCCCTTGTGTGTCATAAATATAACTTCCAAGGGCGTGTGAAACCTCCATCGCTAAAGGGTGTGGAGTTGTTTGTGCCTGGTATTTTAGGAAGTTTTTTTTCACTTTTTAGCGGGTAGAGTAGAGTTATTAGCGATTCGTACGTAATGGATTTCTATGGAATTTTTAAAATTTTACCAAAGGTGGTACTTCCATCATTAAATACAATGGAAACCGTGTAAAGTCCTTCCTTTAACGAACTGACTTCTATATTTGATTTATCTGTACTCAAAACAATTTGTCCCAAGAGATTTGTAAGCTGAACATTTTTAATTTGCTTGGTTGAATCAATATGCAATACGTTGTGTACAGGATTGGGAAAAAATGTTATTGAGTGGGTATTAACTTTATTTACACTTAATATCTCACATTCCTCACTAAACATAACCTGTGGATCTACATCTGTAAAATTGGCTTCGGCATAAGCAGGGTCGTCTACTTCTATGCAGAATAGGTTCGGATTATCCAGTGCGTTTAAAAATCCAAAATTAGTATTGTTGCCATTCTTTATATTTAAAATTTCCAAATTATTTCCAGGCACAAAAACCCCTTCAACATTCAAATTACTAGATATATCTAACTCAGTTAAAGAATTAAAACCAAGGCCTAAAAACATCAATGAAGGATTGTTAGACAAATCAATTGATATTAAATTATTATTTCCAGCATTTAAATCAGTAATTAAAGGGTTATTAGTAACATCCAAAGCTTGAATGTCAGTATTATCACATCTCAAATTTATCAAATTTGGATTTTGAGATATATCTATTTCCCCTAAATTATTATTTGAACAGTCCAAGCCCATTAATAATGGGTTTTGTGTGACGTCTAATGATGACACACTATTATTTCTAAACCCTAGTCCTCTTAAACTAGGGTTTTGGGTAACATTTATGGACGTTATATTATTATTATCAATATCAAGTAATTCCAATAGCGAATTTTGTGATACATCTATTGAGTCAATAAAATTCTCACCAATTAATAAATCAATAAGATTTGGGTTATTGGAAACATCTAAAGCAATAAGGTTATTATTTTCTCCAAAGAAACTTTCAAGAAGAGAATTTTGTGAAAAGTCAATACTTCCCAATCCATTTCCAATCATATTTAATTCTTTTAGATTAGTATTATTTGAAAGATCAATACTTGAAATTGAACTTTCACTTAAATTTAGACTTTCAAGATTCGTGTTCTGGCTAACATCTATCGAGGTCAAGTTGTTAAACGGAGCAATTAGCTCAACCAATGCAACAAAATCCTCAATACCCGTTAAATCACTTATCCCAGCTCCATTTACATTTAGAAATTGTAAGCCGTCAATATTTTCGGTAGGTACAAAATCGTCTAAAGGAGGGGTGTCAAGACCTAAATCTATTAATGCTTGCTCAAAATTGTCATCTGGGACAAAGGTTTGGGCACACATTGTAAAGGAGAATAAGAGGACACTTATAATTAGTAAATTTTTCATAGCAGCATATTTCAATAAAATAGAGAAATTCTTATGTTCAAGGGGCAAACCTAAGGTTCAAAACAGAGTCGTGGTTGTACTGCAGATGAAAACATAGGTTACTTTTTTTAATTATTGTCATCCCCTCCATCTCTCTCATCAATATTATTTTCATCAATCACTTCCCTGGTTTTCATCTTGGGATCGTCTTTCCTGTTTTGAAGATCCTCAGGTTTTAATTTTGAGTTTTTGGGGAGTACTATTTCATCCAGAGGTACATCTTCAAAAAACTCGCCTTCGTCTTCCGGGAGTGGAATTCCTTTAATTTTTGGCAATATGGGCTTTGGTTTTCCTTTAAACAGGTCGTTCACGGTAAGCAAGCGCTCGTCTCCACGCCAGATAAAACCTTTTAGAATTCTGGCATTTTCGGGGAGCTCGGACTCTGGATATAGTTTTCCTTTGGCTTTTTTCATGAATTTTGTTCCCGTAATACTTTGGTCTTTTAAATACAATTCAATAGAACTGGAAACGGTATTGTTAATACCAATAAGCTCGTTATTATCGTTTCGCGGATAATAAATTACCTCTGCATTTTTAATAATAGAAACAGTGTCTAATTCATTATTGGTGAACAAACCAATAAGCCTTTCGCCCTTCACCTGATTATACCCAAGACTATCTTTCTGAACCAAAAACGAATTATTGAATACTTTTAAGGTGTCTAATTTTTCAGTAACCTTGTTAGAAATTAGATGAATGGTATCCCCTGTCATCTGGTTTTCACCGCTCCAGAGAATGGGTTCCCGCAGTAATTTTGTAATCCCTAAACTTTCCGAAGAAAATATAGAGTCACACTTTCCACTGGTAGGTTCTTCGCCGGGGGCACCGTATTTGAACATTCTGGCACGATAGAAACCTCTTAAAATTCTGTTCTCGGGTTTCCCCGTAATCCGTAAGGTATCTGCGTGCACATACATAGAATCTTTTTCCCGCAAGGTCACGGCGACAGCGCGTTTGGTAATAAATACCGAGTCCTTATCTCTATAAACTTCGGCATAATGTCCGCGGATGATACTTTTATTGAGCGTGTCTAATACTTTAATATTATTGGTGGCTGAGGCAAAACTTTTGTTCCTATCAAAATAGATGCTGTCTCCATAAAGGGTGCGGTTTTCGTAGTCTATTTTGGAATTTTTCACGAAGTAGCCTGTATCGGCTCGGGTATCGTAATAACCTCTTTCACAATACACTGTACTGGTTTCGCTCACAATAGTAGACTCACCGTAGAGATAAGCGCCCCCGGTTTCAGAGTAAAAATCCAGTTGCTCACTATTTACGGTGTATTTCGGATTTACAATTTTCACGTCGCTCAAAAACTGGTATTTTTTTGTTTCAGCAAAGTAGCGACCAATCCGGCTGGTTAAAGTGCTGGCTGTGTCTACCACTTTGCCTCCCGTGCGGTAGTAGGCTTGTTGTTTTACTCTATCAAAATATAAGGTGTCTGTAGTGAGCGTTGTTTTGGGTTCACGTAAAGTTACGTCACCACTGGCAAAGGCGAAACTTGTATTTCCGTTATACTCTGCATAGGTGCTGTTCATGGTAACCGTATCTCCTTGCGTGATCTTTACGGTTCCGTAGGCTTTTACAAAGTTATCTTCAGGATATAAATAGGCTTGATCGCACCACATTTCTACGCCTTCGTGCACTACATATACTTGTCCGTTTTCGTCTTTGGTGTAGATAACGGCATCAGGTAATTCTGGTTTTATTTCCAGATAACCAGATTTAATGTCTACTTTTTGTTTTTCGGTGGTGGGTTGGGCCAGAACTGAAGTGCACACAAATAAAGCGACATAAAAAATGAAGGTTTCGACTGCGCTCAACCGGACATTCGGAACCTTCATTATCTTAAATGATTTTTTCAACGTATAATTTTAATCAATATATCAAAAATGATACCTTATCTATGTATTGTCTGCTTTCTATCCGGACCAACCGAAACTATTTTGATAGGGATCTCCAGTTCTTTTTCCAAAAATGCAATGTATTGGTTCAACTCCTTCGGGAATTGAGACGCCTCGGTCATTTTTGTGAGGTCTTCTTTCCAGCAAGGTAGCGTCGTGTATATTGGTGTAACGTTTTCCGGTTCAATATTATAGGGAAGGTGTGTTATAGTGTTTCCCTGATATTTGTAGGCTGTGCATACTTTTAATTCTTTAAAACCAGAAAGTACGTCGCTCTTCATCATCATTAATTGAGTAACGCCATTAACTTCACAGGTATATTTTAATGCTACCAGATCTAACCAACCACATCGTCTTGGTCTTCCTGTCACAGCACCAAATTCGCGCCCTACTTTCGCCATTTCTTCACCAACTTCATCAAATAATTCGGTAGGGAAGGGGCCGCTACCTACACGTGTGGTGTACGCTTTAAAAATTCCGTAGACTTCGCCCACTTTATTAGGAGAAATTCCTAATCCAGTGCAGGCACCAGCGGCTGTAGTGTTAGACGATGTAACAAAAGGATAGGTCCCAAAATCTATATCGAGTAACGACCCTTGTGCGCCTTCGGCCAGGATGGTTTTTCCATCTTTCATTTCATTGTTTAAATACGCCTCACTATCTATAAACGTAAGTTCTTTTAAGCGTTCTACGGCATCAAAAAATTCGACTTCCATTTCAGCCAGATCATATTGCACATCTACGTTGTAAAAGGCAATCATTGCTTCGTGCTTATTTGCTAATGCTCTGTATTTTTCTTTCCAGTTTGCTAATTCTAAATCTCCTACGCGGATTCCATTTCGCCCGGTTTTATCCATATATGTTGGTCCAATACCTTTTAGTGTAGAACCAATTTTAGCCTTTCCTTTAGATGCTTCAGAAGCTGCATCTAGTAATCTATGTGTTGGAAGAATTAAATGTGCTTTTCTGGAAATAATTAACTTCGATTTATAGTCAATTTTAAATTGATCCAGACCTTCCAGTTCTTTTACAAAAACAACCGGGTCTATCACTACACCATTACCGATAACATTCACAGATTTCTCGTGAAAGATCCCTGAAGGAATGGTTCTTAAAACGTGTTTAATACCATCAAACTCAAGGGTGTGCCCTGCATTAGGACCGCCTTGAAAACGTGCGATAATGTTATAATTGCTGGTAAGTACGTCGACAATTTTTCCTTTGCCTTCATCGCCCCATTGTAATCCAAGTAGTAAGTCCACTGCCATAATAATGTTAATTGGTCGTTTTTTTGTTTCCGTAGAAGTAGAGTGAATGTTTTGTTATTTCAATATCAAACACTTCTTCTATGGTTTTTTTAATTGTTTGTATGCGCGGATCGCAAAATTCGATTACTTCGCCTGTGTTTAAAATTATGTGGTCGTGCTGTTTATCGAAATAGGATTTTTCGTACTGTGCCTGATTTTGTCCAAACTGATGTTTACGAACTAAACCACATTCCAGCAGTAACTCTATAGTATTGTAGAGGGTTGCCCGGCTCACACGATAATTTTTATTCTTCATATTAATGTACAAGGATTCAATATCGAAATGTACATCCTGATCGTAAATTTCCTGAAGTATAGCAAAGCGTTCGGGAGTTTTTCGGTGCCCTTTTTCTTCCAAGAATCCTGTAAAAACATTCTTGACTATTGCCTGGTTATTTTTTTCTGTAGATGCGCTCATACCAAAGGACAAATGTAGCTAATTAAGCTCGCGTAACTTTGTCAATTCCATTAATTTTTTTAAGGTTTTGAACTAAGTTATCAAGAATAGTTTTATTTTTTACGACCACCACAATTTCACCATTAAAAATGCCATCGTCGGAGTCAAAATAGACCTTTTTCATATCTATAAGAAGGTTGTTACTCACTACCTTAGTCACTTCGTTTACAAGCCCAACCGCATCAATTCCAGATATTTTAAGATGGGCTTTAAATTCCCGCTGTGTAGAATCTATCCACTTGGCAGGCATAATTCGATAACTATAATTACTCTGTAATTGTATCGCATTAGGGCAATTTTGCTTGTGCACTTTTATACCATCGTTTACGGTTACAAATCCGAAGACGTCGTCTCCGGGAATAGGGTTACAGCAATTTGCCATCACGTAGTCCAGATGCTGCTCCTCTTTTCCAAAAACCAGCTGGTCGTATTTAATTGAAATTTCATCCTTATCTACATCGGCAGGTTTATCGGGTTTTCTAATTTTGTTCTTAAAGAAACTTACCAGCGCATTACTTCGGGAAGCTGCAAACGACTTTAACTGCGGGTTGTCTATAATACCAGAACCCACACGATAAAATAAATCCAAACTGGTTTTTACCTTAAAATAAACAACCATTTGGTTTATGGTACGTTCGTCCAGCGTAATTTTAAGCGATTTTAATTTACGTGCGAGAATTTCTTTTCCTTCGGAAGCTATTGTTTTCTGATCTTCTTTTAAAGAAGATTTAATCTTACTACGGGCTTTTCCGGTAGAAGCGTAGTCTAACCAGTTACTCGAAGGCTTTGCCTTTTCTGAAGTAATAACTTCTACCTGATCGCCACTTTTAAGCACGTGACTTAATGGCGTTAACTTTCCATTTACCTTAGTGCCACGGGTTTGTAACCCAACTTCGGTATGAATATGAAACGCAAAATCCAATGCAGTAGCTCCTTTGGGAAGTGAATACAAATCTCCTTTCGGGCTAAAAACAAAGATTTCCTTTGCGTATAGATTCAATTTAAATTCTTCTACAAAATCTATAGCACTAATCTCACTGTTTTCAAGGGTGTCCTGTAATTTATTGAGCCAGGCCTCCAGGCCATCATCCTTTTCCTTGTTTTTATACTTAAAGTGCGCGGCATAGCCTTTTTCGGCAATTTCGTTCATCCGCTCGCTACGTATTTGTACTTCTACCCATCTGCCTTTTGGTCCCATAACTGTTATATGCAAGGCTTCGTACCCAGTAGATTTTGGGGAAGAGATCCAATCGCGTAGTCTTGTAGGATTTGGTCTAAAGTGGTCGGTTACGATAGAATAGACTTTCCAGGCAATAAATTTTTCGGCTTCAATGGAATTGCTTTTGTAAATAATACGAACGGCAAACTTGTCGTATACCTCGTCAAAAGAAACGTTCTGGGCCATAATTTTTCTTCGGATGGAAAAAATTGACTTTGGCCTTCCTTTTATTTCATACTCTAAATTTTCAGCATCCAGCGAATTCTTAATGGTCTGTGTAAATGCATCAATATAAGCGTCCTGATCTTCTTTACTTTCCTTTATTTTGTCAAAAATATCATTATACACTTCTGGCTCTGTATATTTTAAGCCCAGATCTTCCAATTGTGTTTTAATATTGTAAAGACCGATTCTGTGTGCTAATGGGGCATAAATGTATAATGTTTCCGAGGCTATTTTTACCTGTTTATGACCAGGCATGCTATCCATAGTCTGCATATTGTGCAGTCGATCGGCAATTTTGATGATAATTACCCTAATATCTTCATTAAGAGTAAGTAGCATCTTTCTGAAATTTTCAGCCTGAAGAGAAACATCACCATCATACGGCATGTTGGAAATTTTCGTCAATCCGTCTACAATGCGGGCAACGGTTTCTCCAAAGAGCTGTTCTAAATCTGCAAGCGTGTAATCTGTATCTTCCACCACATCGTGAAGAAGCGCTGCAGCAATGGAGGTAGCATCCAATCCTATTTCTGAAGCTACTATTTTTGCAACGGCAATGGGATGAAAAACATACGCTTCACCACTTTTTCTACGCTGGTCTTTGTGGGCATCTACGGCGACGTCAAAAGCAGAGCGTATCAACTTTTTATCTTCTGCCGAAAGGGTTCGGTAGCTAATTTTGAGGAGTTGCTTGTACTGTTTGGCGAGTTCTTTTCTCTCGGCTTCAATCACTTCTTCGGTCATAGAATAAATGTACAATTATGCTGGATAATAACAAATTTTAATTATGCTTACTTTTTAGTGGTATTTGTAAGGCAAGATATGATTTCGTTAGAGCTTCAAAAGAGAAAATGACAGGACCTATGATTGCTTATTTATTTCTTCGATCTTCAGCCTTTCTTTGGTGAGGAATTTCCCGTTTTCCAAACCACTTATATAGTGTATGAGCTCTTCTCTAAGTTTACAGTGAAGTTTCCACGCCGTATTAGGATTTTTAGCACTGCACAACGCTCTTATTTTCATAGACTTTTCGGTAGCGTCAACAACTTCCAGGACGGGTTCTGAATCTTCGTCCCAATCTTCTGAAGCTTCTAAAAGCTCTTCAAATTTGGTGCGCAACTTCTCAACATCAAGATGGTAATCGGCATACAGATGAATAGGACGAATTTGATGACTACTTGTCATGGACCAATTCTCAAACGTATTACTTATCACGTATTTTAAGGGCACAATTTGCCTACGCAGATCCCAGGTGCGAACGACCAGATAGGTAAAACCAATTTCTTCCACACTTCCCCATTCATCTTTTATAATTACCGTATCTCCTACCTTTACGGGTCTAGTAATTGCGATTTGAAGTCCAGCAAAAATGTTTCCCAATGTATTTTGAGCAGCAATTCCCAAAACCACCGTAGCAACTCCGGCAGAAGCCAAAATTGAAATCCCTACTTTTTCCAACGCTCTGAATTGTGAAATAATAAAATACCCGCCAATAACTATAACGAGAAATGTAACGATTCTCCGGCCTACCGAAATGTAGGTAAGTAATTTTCGGGCTTCTTCATTTTCTTCCTCTGTAATATCACCAATACGATTTTCGGCGAGATAGGTCATAATATAATCTACCAGTCTTGTGACAAACCAGGTTATTGAAATAACAATTAGGATAATTAAAGAAGTGTATACAACATTTGCAAATCCACCAGAAAGCGATATTAATTTATTGAGAGTTATATAGAAAAACAATGTTCCTATAAGAAGACCAGCAGGTTTGGATAGTTTGCTGGCTATATTTTTGAACCACCACACATCAGATTTTGCAAACAGTTTTTTAGCAATAAATATGGTAAGCCTTCCTAGTAAATAGGCCAGTAGAATAAGCACCAATGTACCTGCAAGTTTCCAGGCCGGGATACCAATTACACTAACGTTTGCCCATTGAGGCATCATTCTATCCAATTTTCTGGGTCCGTAGGTATTGTACAAAGGTTCAATATTATCCACGGTGTTTGCCGATATTAACCAAAAAGCGCCAAATTCCTTATACCTTATCCGTTGCACACGTAATACAATATCTCTTCCTTCTAGTTCTACTTCGCCAAAAACAACACTTCGCCTTGGTTTTCCTGCAATAGCACTGTTGGTAGTCGTGCTTATATCGATTTGCCCATCGGGACGGTCCGAAAGCGCATCCCAGTCTATATTTGCCCGCTGATTTATGACAAAATATAATTTTTTCGCGAGGACAATAGCGTCGTCTTCGGTCATATTGAGAGGCATCAGGTTGTAATTGAGTGCGTGAATGGCATCTTCATAGTTACCATTTCGGGCACTCATAACAAAGTGTTCCAGTACGGCCTGTGGTGTACGTAAATTAAATTTGGTTGGAGGTAAGCCTATTTGCTGGTTAAGCCGGTCTACGCTGTAAAAAGCCTCGTTGTAGTCCCCAAAAGGATTGCTTCCATGTTGCGCATCGTTGTCTATCACAAATTCTTTTTCCGGCACATTTTGGTCTGCGTTTACTTTTGTAGAGTCTTGTTCCTGAATAACCAGAATAGTTGGCATTGCAATTGCATCAGATAAAAGAACACTAAGAGATAAAATAAAAAGATAATTCAGGATTTGGAAAGGCTGTAATTTCATGATACTAAATTACTGAAATATATTAAAACGTATTATTTTTTCAGATTTCTGAAACGTTCCAGCATAGTAGGGTGGGAGTAGTTCATGAAAACGTAGGCAGGATGTGGCGTAAGGTTGCTTAAACTATTTTTTGATAGTTTTTTTAATGCTGAAATTAACGGGGGTCCGCTATAGGTTTCTTTTGCATAATCGTCTGCCTGATATTCAAATTTTCTGGAAAGGAGGTTCATACATAAGCCGGTCACTTCTGAAATTGGACTATATAAAATCCCGAAAGCAACCAAACCAATATGAAACGAAGGCTTCGAGACTCCCAAAGCCGCCGAAAGTGTCTCACTTCCTATAAATTGAGATAATAGCCAGAAGGTAAATCCCGTGAGTAGGATGGAGGTGCTTAGGTTGTAAATTATGTGTTTCCGTTTGTAATGACCTACTTCGTGAGCCAATACGGCTACAATCTCTTCATCTTCCAGATCGTTTATAAGTGTATCGTACAATGTGATACGCTTTTCACTGCCAAATCCCGAAAAATAGGCATTGGCCTTTGTGCTGCGTTTGGAGCCATCTATCACAAAAATATTGGCAAGATTAAAGTTTACTGTGTTTGCGTAAGCTTCAATTTTGGTGCGTAAGGTACCTTCCTCCAACGGACTTTGCTTGTTGAACAATGGGACGATTAAGCGGGCGTAGAAAAGATTCATAAAAATGGTAAACACAGTGACCAGTCCCCACGCATACAGCCAAAAATCGCTTGCCGTAATTCCATAAAACCAAATGATTAAGGACAGTAAACCACCGCCAACAACTGCCATCATTGCCCAGCCTTTTACTTTGTCCAAAAAAAATGTAGCGGTATTGGTTTTATTAAAACCGTATTTTTCTTCTATAACGAACGTATTGTAATAACTAAATGGCAGACTTAAAATATCACTGGCAAATACAATAGTACCGAAAAAAATAAGTGCTATGAAAATTGGGTTTTCTGTAAAGGAACGTGCCCAGGTATCTACAAATTGAAATCCATCTAAAAAGAAAAAGAGCAACGTAGCTACTATGGAAATGGAGGAACTTACGACTCCAAAAGTATACTTCTCCTTTTTATACCGTTGCGATTTTTTATATTCGGTAGGATCGTATACATCACGTAACTCTGCTGGTAATGCATCGTTAAAGTGTTTCGCATTTAAAGCACCCAGCGTTTTTTCAATTAAGAAATTCACGATAATGATACCAATAATTATAAAAAAGAGTGTTTGTGAATCCATATTTAAAAACCCCAAATTAAAGATTTCAGATTCCAAAAAGGGGTACGGAACATCTGCTATTTATTTTGAATTTGCTATTTGGATTTATTAAAAACCCCGTTGTCTTTTCGCCTCAAAGATAAGGATTCCCGCCGCTACCGAAACATTCATACTATCTATTTCTCCTTGCATAGGGATTATAATGTTTTGGGTGCTTTCTGTTCGCCACGCCTGAGTAAGACCAGTGGCTTCGGTTCCTACTACCAGGGCTGTTGCTTCCGTGAAATTACATGTATGATACGGTACGCTGTCTTGTAATGTTGCGCTGAAAATTTTAACGTCGTTAGATTTCAGAAATGAAATGATCTCCTCCGTACTGCCGGTGACAACGGTATTGGTAAACAAACAACCTACGCTACTTCTTATAATATTCGGATTATAAATATCGGTTTTAGGATTGGCGATGATTACCGCGTCTAACTTGGCAGCATCTGCGGTGCGTAATAAAGCGCCAATGTTTCCGGGTTTTTCGGGTGCTTCGGCTACCAGAATTAAAGGGTTTTTATGCTGAAACTTTACATTTGAAACTGAATGCTCTTTCGTTTCGGCAATTGCTATAATTCCTTCAGTAGTGGTTCTATAGGCTAGTTTTTGATAAACTTCTTCTGAAATTTGAATGATTTCAGTATTTTCAGAAGAAAAATTAGTTGGATCACCGTTGAAAATTTCAGCACAAAATAAAAGTTGCTTTAGTGTATAGCCACCTTTTTTTGCCAGAGATAGTTCTCGTTCTCCTTCAATAACGAACAAACCCGTTTTCTTACGTTCCCGGGAGCTTGAAGACAATTTGCCAACTTGTTTTATCAGCGTATTTTGAGTGCTGCTTATCTGTTTGTGCATCTGGCAAAGATATGGATTTGTATTTTTTCGCTAAAATATTGAAACAAAGCAAATGACCAGTATATTTGCTGAAAATAATATAATTGTGAAAACATTTTTACTTTCATTTATATGTGTCGCAACTTTTACGGTTGCTTTTGGTCAGGCAACGGCCAATCCTGCGAGCGATTTAGTACGATGTGACGAAGATGGTGATGGAGTAGAGGAGTTCAATCTAACCACTACAATCGATGAAATTTTAGGTACACAAGATCCAAATAATTATAGTGTTGGCTACTTTGTAACCTTACCTGACGCACAAAATGGTACAAACCAATTACCTTTTCCCGAAGGTTATTTTAATATTACAAATCCACAAACTATCTACGCCAGAGTAGAAAACCAAACGAATGGAGATTTTGATACTACAAGTTTTGAACTTATAGCTATTCCTTTACCCATTTTAGGGCAACCTAACAACCTTTTTGTAAATGATGGCGATGGCGATGGAATAGCGACATTCGATTTAACGCTAAATGATGATGTAGTTTCGGGAGGTAATCCAGACGCAATTGTGTCTTATTTCACAAGTGAAGCGGACGCTGAATTGAATTTTAACTCTATTACTACTCCTGAAGCTTATACAAACAGTGCTAATCCTCAGGAAATTTTTGTAGGACTATTTAGTGGAGATTGTTATGATTCGAATACCTCTTTTACAATATTAGCAGACGAAGTTTCTTTACCAGATGGCGACAACGACGGTGTTCCAGATGCAGTTGAAGACCTTAACAACAACGGAGATCTTACCGATGACGATACCGATGGAGATACTATACCAAACTTTATGGACGATGATGATGATGGGGACGGGACCAGAACGGCTGATGAGGATTATAATAACAACGGCAGCCCAACAGACGATGACAAAAATAACAACGGGATTCCGGATTATCTGGACGAAAGTGTAACCCTGAGTACACAAACATTTGCAACGGAAACCATTGCTGTTTTTCCCAATCCAACGCAACATACTATTACAATTCAATGGGAAACTACTACGCAGGTAAATACTGTCGCTGTGTATGGATTGGATGGGAAGCTACTTACCAATCAACCGGTTTCAGGTACTCATACCAATAAAACTCTCGACCTTTCGAAGGTAGCCAATGGAATTTACTTCATTAAAATTTCAACCCAAAGAGGTACAGTAACCCAGAAAGTTATAAAAAAATAACGCCTTCATCATAAAGGTTTCTAAAAAAGCTTCGACTTAGGTGGAAGCTTTTTTACATTTATTTAAAATTAACCACAATCTAAGAACCCATGAAAAAATTATTAATACTCTTAGTCGCTACTTCAGCACTCATTGCTTGTAAAGACGATACCAAAAAAGAGGATCCACTTGTGATTCACGATACCGTGGAAGTTTCAGAAATTGAAGCTAAAATGCCGAAATATCCTGCTGCCATTACTGCTGTATTTAAAGCACACGGAGGTTGGAATACTTGGAACAAGATGAATAATCTTTGTTTTGAACTGGAAGGGAAAAATGGTACCGAAACCCACACAACCGATCTGAGAAACCGAAAAACCAAAATAGAACATAAAAACTGGTCTATTGGGTATGATGGCGATGAGGTATGGTTGCTTCAAAATGAAGAAGACGCCTATCAGGGTAACGCACGTTTTTATCACAACCTTATGTTCTACTTTTATGCAATGCCGTATATTTTAGGTGACGACGGAATTGTATACACTGAAATGGAACCAACCGAGTTAGACGGAAAAACATACCGTGGTATTAAAGTAGGTTACGAAAAGGGCGTTGGAGATTCTCCCGAAGATGAGTACATTTTATATTTCGATCCCGAAACCAATAAAATGACCTGGTTAGGGTATACCGTAACCTACCGGACCGGAGAAGAAAGCGAAGACTGGCACTATATAAAATATGACAAATGGGAAGAAGTAAATGGTTTGCTGTTACCCAAAAAGTTGACCTGGTATAATGTGAAAGACAACAAACCAACCGATGAGCGAAACGATATGCTGTTTGATAAAATTACGGTTTCAGCTTTAAAGCTGGATGCAGCTGTTTTTGAAAAACCAGAGGGCGCTGTTGTAGTTCCAAGGTAAAAAGTTAAAGCAGGTTTTCATAACAAGCCGAAATGATCTTATCCATCATTTCGGTTTTTTAATTCCTGAGATTCCAGATAATAAAGCGTGTTGGGACCTTCGTTGAATAAAACATCCAACACTGAAAGATTAGGAAGCCAACCGTGGTGTGCCTCTAACACCTGCGTGTAGGGTTGTAGCGTCGTCAACCTTTCAGATTTTGCGTTTGCCAGGTAGCGGTTATCAATAATAACGGGAGCTACCTCGTATGTTTCAGAATGTGATATGGGGGTTTCTAGCCCTATTAGATCTGCCAGGGTTTCATAAATTTTAAGATTGAAATCCAATAGCTTTTCAACCGGCTGTGTAAACAAATGAACGAGTTCGTCTTCATAATACTCAAAGAAAGGGGACGTGCGGTAGGCGTTTTGAATGCTTCGCCAGTGTTCTTTTTGCCAGGGGAATGCATTTTCTACCACCACCTCTTTCATTTTTTGTCGCTTCTTATCTTTACTGTGCTTTACGGGAACATTTAATAACAGCTTCCCGTTTGTATGTGCAATATAGCAGCGGTTACGATAGGTTTGTTTCTGGTAATTGTCCTGCACTTCAAATACAACGCCTGGGGCTTGTGCAATAGCAGCCATCTGGATGATGCTAGGGAAGTAGGTGGGGTGTATTAAAACTTTTTTCATATAAAACTACTCACTGCCACTGAATACTGCAAACTTTTTATTTAGCGGACTTCTTTCTTTTTCTGAAAAAATTAAACCCGAACCAGGCAATTACAGCCAACACAAAATACATAAGGTACGATGTAGGTTTCCCGGAACCACCAACGGTTGTGAATACTCTATCCCAGCGCACGGAGCCGGTATTGCTATCGTAGCTCATCCAGATAAATACGGGTTTCCCAACTACGTGGTTAAAAGGAACAAATCCCCAGGTACGTGCATCCTGAGAGTTGTTTCGGTTGTCTCCCATAAGCCAGTAATAGTCCATTTTAAAAGTATATTCTGTAATGGCTTGACCATTTAGGAGTACCTGCGTTCCGTTTTGGGTGATCTTATTCTCAATACTCATCTCGGTGCCTTCGTAAGTTTCAATAATTCGTTTATAAAATGGGATGCTTTGCGAATTGATGGCGACTGTTTTTCCGGCCTCAGGAATATAAATTGGGCCAAAGAAGTTATTATTAAAGTCGTATTGCGCATCGTTAGGAAATACAGTCTGGTCGTAGCCAACTTCCATATCCTTATAGGCAACTACTTTTATGACGTCGGGGTTATTCTTTATTTTTTCAAGCGCATCTTCTGTTGCGTGAATTTCATACACAATAGGGTCTCTACTCACCAATCTTATATCGGTAATATCATAACGTTCCATTACAAATGGAATGTTTAATCCCTTTTTAGTCACAATCTGGTATCCAAACTGAATCTTTGCCCTATCATTTAACTCCAAAGGCTGTCCGTCTATAAATACTCGACCATTTTTAACCGACAGAGAATCGCCGGGCAACCCGACACATCTTTTTACGTAATTCGATTTTTTATCGATAGGTTTCTGCACACTTCCTCGCATAGACGAAGGATTAATATCTATTAGTGTGTCTACAGGCCAGTTAAAAACTACAATATCGTTTCGCTTTATTTTCTGAAAACCAGGAAATCTGAAGTACGGTATTTGCGGTTCTTTTACATAAGATTTTACTCCGGCTACAGGAATAGTGTCGTGTACCATGGGGAACGAAATAGGCGTCATTGGAGCTCTCGCGCCGTAATGGTATTTACTCACAAACAGAAAGTCACCCACCAACAACGTTTTCTCTAAGGAAGAGGTGGGGATGGTAAACGGTTGCATAAAATAAGTATGTACAATAGTTGCGGCTACTACCGCAAATAGTATAGAGCTTACCCATTCACCTGCCGAAGTTCTGGGTTTTAAACTTCGTTCTTTAATGTACGTTACATCTTGCGTATAATTAATATAGAAAATGTACAGTCCAAGGGTAACAATAACCAGAAAGGTATCCAGATTACTGTTGCGACCAAAGCTGCGCAGGGTTTCAACCCAAATAACCGGGAACATTATTAAGTTCACGATTGGGATAAATAGTAAAATGGTCCACCACCAGGGTCGGTTAATAATGTTCATTAAAACCACAGCGTTGTATATAGGTACTGCAGCTTCCCAGGCTTTTCTACCTGCTTTCACGTACAGTTTCCACGTTCCTAAAAAGTGTAACACTTGTACAATTAATATTAATAGTAACCAACCAGTCCAGCTCATATTATATTTTTTTATCGTTAGATTTCTAACGAATCAATTTACATTATTTTGGGATGAACACATCCCTAATCCCTCTCAAGAGAGAACATATTACTTAATACCTATTTTATTCCCAAAACATCCTTCATAGAATAGATTCCTTTTTTATCGGCAAGCCATTCGGCCGCTAAGATAGCACCTTTAGCAAAACCATCCCGGCTATGCGCTTCGTGTTTTAGTGAAATAGTGTCAATCATTGATGTATACTCAACAATATGAGTTCCTTTTACGTCGCCTTCGCGTTTTGCTTCAATATGAATACTTTCTGCGGAAGGAGCCTCAAGCGTCCAGGATTTTTTGTCAGAATGTTTAATAATTCCTTCAGCAATGCTAATAGCCGTACCACTTGGAGCATCTTTTTTTTGGGTATGATGAATTTCTTCAATACCAACAGTATATTCCTTCCAAGGTGCCAATAATTTCGCAGCATATTCATTTATACTGAAAAACAAATTCACTCCAACACTGAAGTTTGACGCATAGATGAAACTTCCGTTACGGGTTTCACATAATTTTACCATGTTATCATATTCCGAAAGCCATCCGGTTGTTCCTGAAACTACAGGAATAGTATTTTCTAAACACATTCTAATATTTGAAACGGCAGCTTCAGGCACCGAAAAGTCTATCGCTGCATCTGCTTCAGTCAAGGTTCCCGTTTCAAAATCGCTTCCTTTTTTATAGACTATTTGGTGCCCTTTTTCCAATGCAATGGCTTCAATAGTTTTGCCCATTTTCCCGTATCCTAACAATGCTAACTTCATTTTAAGTTGAATTTTAAAGCGAAACCGTAGTTAGGACGCGTGTTTATGGGATTTATTTCAAAATTAGGTGCTATGGAAAGATCGTCACTTACATCGTATTGTTTTAAATGCGCATCTACATTGGCATCAATAATATTTACCAGATAGAATGCCAGGGCAACAATAATACTTACATCTTTATTTTTTTGAGCAGATCGTTGGGCGTCTATAAGTCTGTCGTTACTAATAATGGGGGTAGTACCGTCACCAAAAAACTCGTCATCTGTAAAACCAGCCAGCCTGCGTTTGTAGGCGTTTCTAAATCTATCGTAATCCTGGTCGTTTTTTACGTGAAAATAAATTCCTGAAGCGATTCCTGCATACACAATTGGTATTTTCCAGTATTTTTTATTGTACGCTTGCCCCAATCCAGGGACTACTGCCGAGTAAAATGCAGCTTTACTGGGAGCCAAGGGGTTATAAGCCTCTTTCACCACCAACGAATCCTGTACCACCAACCGGGTGTCTTTTTGTACCGAAAGCGTATCTGAAGTTTGAGCCAGGGAAGTTGCCATGCCCAAAAGGAAGAGAATATATAATAGGTTATTTTTCACTTTTAAGAAGTACAAGGATACGTTCAAAATCTTCCTTATTAGTAAAGGGAACTACAAATTGACCTTTTCCGGATTTCGAAACTTTAACGTCTACTTTGGTATCCAGCATGCTACTTAATTCTCTACGGGCTTTATTGGCGTAGGTGGGAAGTGCCTTTTTTGCAGGAGCAGCTTTGTCTTCGGGAGATTTGTTGCCTCTAACTAAAGCTTCTGTATCTCTAACCGACAATTTTTTTGAAAGTATTTTTTCGTAAATATCCAGCTGGTCGTCTATGTCTTCCACAGTTATAAGCGCTCTACCGTGTCCCATAGAGATAAACCCGTCGCGCATGCCTGTTTGAATAATGGGATCCAATTTCAGCAAGCGTAGATAGTTTGCGATGGTAGATCTGTTTTTACCTACACGATCGCTTAGTTCTTCTTGTGTTACCTGTATTTCTTCAATAAGACGCTGGTAGGAAAGCGCAATTTCAATAGGATCCAGATCCTGGCGTTGTATATTTTCAACTAAAGCCATTTCCAGTGATTCCTGGTCGTTTGCAATTCTAATATACGCAGGAATACTTGATAACCCGATAAGCTTCGAGGCCCTAAAACGGCGTTCACCACTTACCAGCTGATAACTGTTAAAACCTAATTTACGAACGGTAATGGGCTGTATTACTCCTAATTCCCTAATAGAAGAGGCTAATTCCCGTAAGGATTCTTCATTAAAACTAGTACGGGGCTGGAAGGGGTTTACTTCAATAAAGTCCAGTTCTAATTCTACAATATTCCCAACAACTTTATCGGCGTTTTTATCTTTTACAGATTGTATATCATTATCAGGATCTTTCAGTAATGCAGAAAGACCGCGTCCTAAAGCTTGTTTTTTTGTTGCTTTTGCCATCTTCATTGCCCGCTAAGGCGGGTATTTTTTCAATTCCTGCTATAACAGGAATTTATTTTATTGATTCTTTTCAATTAATTCCTGCGCCAAACTTAAATAATTATTGGCTCCTTTGCTACCGGCATCATAACTAATAATACTTTCACCGTAGCTGGGTGCTTCACTTAAACGCACATTTCGCTGAATGATTGTTTTAAAGACCATCGCATCAAAGTGTTTTTTTACTTCGTCTACCACCTGGTTTGAAAGACGTAAACGAGAATCGTACATTGTGAGCAATAAGCCTTCAATATCTAAGGCTTCATTGTGTATTTTTTGAACGCTTTTAATAGTATTCAGTAACTTACCCAATCCTTCCAATGCAAAATATTCACACTGGATAGGAATAATAACCGAATCTGCAGCCGTTAATGCATTTAAGGTTAGAAGCCCTAAAGATGGTGCACAGTCTATTAAAATATAATCGTATGTTTCTTTAAGGCTTATAATAGCCTGCTTTAACATATATTCCCTGTTTTCTTTATCTACCAGTTCAATTTCTATGGCAACCAGGTCTATATGCGAAGGAATTATGTCCAGATTGGGAGAATCTGTCTTTACGATAGCCTGGGCGGCACCGGCGGTATGCTCTAATAACTGATAGGTGCCAACCTCCACTTGCTCCACATCTATGCCAAGTCCGGAGGTGGCATTAGCCTGTGGATCTGCATCTATTAAAAGCACTTTTTTCTCTAAAACACCTAAAGATGCGGCAAGATTAACACTAGTGGTTGTCTTTCCAACGCCACCTTTTTGATTTGCAATAGCAATTATTTTACCCATGAAGTATCCTCTGGTTTAAAGGCTAAAAATACGATTAATTATGCGGAGTGAAAATGATATTTGTTAACAGGAAGTGAACAATTTAAAACGTGTGGCGTTGCATAAGATCATAAACACTACTATTGTTATGTTGCTAACCACTATCGGTTTACGATTCTAAAGTTATATTAATACAAAAGACCCACGTAAGAGTGAGTCTTTTAGTATATGTTGGAATTATTTTATTCTGTCTTCTCCGGCATTAAAACTCCAAGAAAATACTTGTCATCGAGGTATTTTTTAGCAACGTTTTGAATTCCTTCTGAAGTGATTATTTCTACTGCTTTATCTGCGTCTAAAAGTGTACTCATCTTTTCATCTTCAATGGCAGAGGTCATTAAACTACGCATCCAAAAATCATTTTTTTCCAGATTTTCTTTGTTTTCAACCAATACAGCCTGTTTCACTTTATCCACGTCTTTTTGGGTAGGTCCGTCTTTTTTAATTTTCTCAACTTCGGCCAGTGCTGCGCTTACCAGTTTATCTACATTCTCGGGTCCACAGGGAAATGAGATAGTGAAGGTTACCCCGGGATAAGAAAGCTTTCTGAAATTTCCGTTCGCTCCGGCTCCATAAACGCCACCTTCTTCTTCGCGTAATTTTTCAATTAACTTAATAGAAAGTACTTCGCCCAGCGCATTAACCAGAACTTTTTCTTCATTATTATAAGGTACATCATCTTCTATCCAGGTAATAGTTACAAGGCTTTTAGGATCGGTCCCTTTGTTCACTACTTTCTTTTGATAGCTATCCTTTTTTCTGAATTGCGTAGGTTTATACATTTCATTACTGTTTGTAGAAGGGAGAGATGCTATATATTTTTTAGAGAACTCCTTCAATTTGTCTTCATCCACATTCCCTACAAAATAAAAATTGAAATCTCCTGCATCTTCAAATCGCTCCAGAAATTTCGAATAGGCAAGATCATAATCTGCCGCATCCATATCTTCAACGGAAGGGAAGCCTGTGTACCTGGGATTTCCTTCATTTTGAAATTTCTGAATCTGATCATTAAAGTAAAAATTTGGATTGCTCATAATGTTCGCCAAGAAACCTTTTTGTTTGGTTATATACGATTGATATGCTTCCTCATCCTTGTTCACATCGGTAAAATATAAATAGACCATCTGAAATAGAGTTTCCAGGTCCTTAGGTGCTGCCTGCCCGCGTAAGTTTTCGGTGGTAAGACCAATACTGGGTGAAACGTTGGCAATTTTTCCGCTCATCATTTTGGAAAGATCGGTTTTTGATAAACCACCAATTCCGGCTTCATTAATTCCGCCATTGGCAAACACGGTAGCCAATAATTCTTCGTCGCTGTACAAACTGTTTCCACCAAAACTAAACGCTTCAAATAAAACTTCGTCGTTTTTAAAATTGGTTTTCTTATAAATTACTTTGGCTCCGTTATTTAAGGTAAGTGTTGTCACTCCTAGAGCATCATCTGTTTCTGTATTGGTAATACTCCCGGCAGGTTTTAAATTTTCAACTAAATCCTGACGAACGACATTATCTTTATAAGGCTCTATTTTAGAATTCTGAACATCCTTTAGTAATTTTAATACTTCGGCTTCTGTAACTTTGTCAAGACCTTCTTTTTCCGGTTCTGTCAAAATAATTACTCTGTTATTATCGTGAATGAATGTATTTATAAGCTTACTTACCTTATCAAGCGATATGTTAGGAAGTAATTGTTTTGTCGTAGTGTATTCCCAGGCAACACCGGGAGCAGGGGCATCATCCAGATAATGTTGAACATATTGCCCAATAATCCTGTTACTTTCCTGCTTGTCTCTGTCGTTATACTGCTTCTCCAAAAGTGCCATAATTGAAGCCTTAGCACGCTTAAATTCTTCTGGCTGAAACCCATATTGTTTAACACGTTCGTTTTCCTCTAGTAATGCTTTTAAGGCTTCTAACTGCCCTGTTTCACTGGTTGAAGCAATACTTTGATACGCATTTTTACCTCTGGCAAAAGTACCTCCGTAGTATGAAAATCCGAATACAAATGGCGGGTTGGGGCTATTTGTTAGTTCAGTTAAACGATTATTGATCATGGTTGCAAAAAGATCCTTAGCCAAAGCATCCTGATAGTCTGCAACTGTCTCCATTTTTGGCGCTTTAAAGGTGTCTTTGTATACTACCTGTACCTGCGTAAATGGTGCTTCCTTATCGCTTGCGATAGCCACCAGCGTTTCTTCGTGATTTGGCATAGAAAATTCTTCCCTCTTCATCGGATTTTTCACGGTAGCGATAGTACCAAAATGACTTTTAATCTTTTCTTCCAACTTTTTTGGATCTAAATCTCCAACGGCCACTACAGCCATTAAATCTGGGCGATACCAGTTTTTATAATAATCACGCACATCTTTATATTCAAAATTATCCAGATTTTCTTTGGTGCCAATGGGCAGTCTGGTTGCGTATTTAGAGCCATACATTAACTTTGGTAGATACTCCTGCATCATTCTTTTATTAGGTCCTAACCCCAGACGATACTCTTCCAGAACAACACCGCGCTCGTCATCGATGGCCTCATCTGTGAGTGATGCATTATGCGCCCAGTCTTCTAATATCTGGAACCCTTTTTCTAATTTCTCAGGATCGTCGCTGGGAATAGGTAAAATATAGACCGTTTCATCAAAACTAGTGTAGGCATTAAGATCTGCTCCAAATTTTACTCCAATACTTTGAAGATAATCTACCAATTCGTTTTTATGAAAGTTCTTGGTTCCATTAAAATTCATATGCTCCATAAAGTGAGCGAGTCCCAGCTGGTCTTCGGACTCCAGGATGGATCCTGCATTTACAACAAGACGTAGTTCTAATTTATCTGCCGGTTTTCCATTATTCTGGATGTAGTAGGTAAGTCCGTTCTCTAATGTCCCCATCTTTACATTAGGGTTTAACGGTATTTTTTTGCTTTCCAGCTTTTTAGTGTCTTTTTGTAGATCTGTCTGCGCATTTCCTGTTAAGAAACTAAATGCCAGAATGGTAATGATTAAACTTTTTAATTTCATTGTTTTATGTTTTAACGTTAAAGGGAGTCGCTTAAAGTTACAATATTTTTATTTGAAGACATTTCTTATCTAAAATAATATGAAAAAAGCCTCACAATATTTCTCTTTAGAGATATTGTAAGGCTTCCATTACCCGTGCAGGTTTGGTGCTACTACTTATTTTTCTTAGAACGAATCAATTTAATAGGTTTGCCGGCAAAAGCCACAAGACTGTGCTATTTTTAAGTGATGTTTTGCGGCTTTTACCACCCACCCACACGTGGGATATGCATTACTAATTTTTTGAACGAATCATCTTAATAGGTTTGCCGGCAAAAGCCACAAGACTGTGCTATTTTTAAGTGATGTTTTGCGGCTTTTACCACCCACCCAAATGTGGGATATGCAATTACTAATTTTTTGAACGAATCATCTTAATAGGTTTGTCGGCAAAAGCCACAAGACTGTGCTATTTTTAAGTGATGTTTTGCGGCTTTTACCACCCACCCAAATGTGGGATATGCAATTACCTATTCTTCTTAGCCCTAATCATCTGTTCGAGCATATCCCACATTTCCTGGGGTACTTCTTCCAGTAGGTTCATTTGTCCGGCGCCTTTTAACCACTCACCACCGTCAATTACAATAACTTCACCATTAAGGTATGCTGAAAAATCTGAAACCAAATAGGCCGCAAGATTTGCCAGTTCCTGATGGTCACCAACACGTTTTAGAGGTACTTTTTTGGCGAGATCGAATTTTTCTTTAAAATCACCAGGCAGCAATCTATCCCAGGCACCTTTGGTAGGGAAGGGGCCTGGTGCAATGGCGTTGTGGCGTATCCCATATTTAGCCCATTCAACAGCAAGAGAACGCGTCATAGCAAGCACACCAGCTTTGGCAGTTGCACTAGGCACCACATAGGCAGATCCTGTAAAAGCGTAGGTAGTTACAATATTTAAGACTGTTTTATTGGTTTCTTTTTCGGCAATCCAGTGCTTCCCAAAGGCTAGGGTACAGTTTTTTGTTCCTTTTAAAACAATATCTATAATCGTATCAAATGCATTGGCTGAAAGTCGCTCTGTAGGAGAAATAAAATTACCTGCGGCGTTGTTTAGCAATACGTCTACCTTACCAAATTTCTTTACCGAAGCTTGCACCATTGCCTCAACTTCGTCATAATTACGCACATCGCACTGCACAGGTAGCACCGTACCACCGGTTTCCGCTTCCAGCTCTGCTTTAACAGCTTCCAGTTTCTCCATATTTCTGGAGGTGATCACCACATTGGCGCCCAATTCCAGAAAATAAGTTACCATAGATTTTCCCAAGCCGCTACCGCCACCGGTTACTACAATTGTTTTTCCTTTGAGTGCGTCGTCGCGCAGCATTTTTGCTTTTAGATCCATAGTTTTTTTGTTTTTCTGAAATGTAAAAATAAAGGAATTTTCAGCAGTTATTATGCCTGCATAGGAAGTAATTACCTATAATTCAATTTTGGTATTGTTTGCTGAAACAGTTCGATGCTATTATAATTTTGAAATAAATTAACCAAAAAACGTACAATGTGCGCTGCGGTCATTCAGTTTTAACCCATCTGGTGGTGTCCAGTAATGTATTAGTTCCCTTCAGGATCATTAAATACCTGAAGCCCGATTCACTGGTAGTATCTATTTTAAAAACAAGGTCTTTCAAATCGAAATCTTTTAAACCACTTGTAATTTTACCACGTATTCTCTTTAACTGATAGCTACAAGCATCCAGCCAAATTATTTTGAACTCCGTTTCTATTCCATAAATCTTATCAACATCTGTTTGCGTTGAATCGGTTCTTATAATTTTATAATTATTTTTAAAAGGACCGAAAGCAGGTTTAAAAGTTCCCTGAGAATTTATTTTACAATCCGTTTGTGAGAAGCCTATGCTAGAAATAAGTAGCATACTTGTCATTAATGGCAATAATAAATTCATCATTTATGAAATTACCCAGTTCATTAATACTGCTCCTTATCACTGGGAAAATCACCAGACTTAATATCTTTGCTATACTGCTCAAAAGCACTTGTCATTTGTGCATCCAGATCCAGATACCTGCGTAAAAATCTAGGGTTAAATTCTTTCGTCATTCCAATCATATCGTGAGTAACCAATACCTGGCCGTCTACACCATTTCCTGCGCCAATTCCTATAATTGGGATGGATACGCTTTGGGCAACTTCTTTCGCTAATTTTGCGGGTACTTTTTCTAAAACAATGGCAAAACAGCCTGCTTTTTCCAGTAAAACAGCATCTTCCTTCAGTTTGTCTGCTTCTTCCTCTTCTTTTGCTCTCACCGTGTAGGTTCCAAATTTATAAATGGATTGTGGCGTTAATCCTAAATGTCCCATCACAGGGATTCCTGCGTTCAAAATACGTTTAACCGATTCTTTAATTTCCTTTCCACCTTCAACTTTTACAGCGTGCGCACCGCTTTCTTTCATAATTCTAATAGCAGAGCGGAGGGCTTCTTTTGGATCACTCTGGTAACTGCCAAAAGGAATATCTACTACAACCAAACTCCTTGTAATAGCTCGCACTACTGATGATGCATGATAAATCATCTGGTCCAATGTAATGGGTAGCGTAGTTTCGTGACCGGCCATCACGTTGGAAGCCGAATCTCCCACCAAAATAACCTCAATTCCGGCACCGTCCACGATCTTAGCCATAGTGAAATCGTATGCCGTAAGCATCGATATTTTTTCACCCCTTTTTTTCATATCTACCAGGGTCTTGGTGGTGATTCTTTTATATTCTTTTTTAGCAACGCTCATATTCTAATGTTTTAAAGTGTAAAAATACTAATTTTGATGCGCAAACCATGTAATTTTCAACTATGAAAAGCCTCATTTCGCTAATTTTCTTCTGCTTTACAATTTCTGTTACGGCTCAGAATGTATTCACCAAAACCGATGCAAAACAACTGGTAGACACATTTTTTGAAGGTTTCCATACAGGAGACACTATTCTTATGAGAAGTGTACTTGCTAACGATGTAGTGTTGCAAACTGCTACCAATAATAATCTGAATTCCCCTGTACTTATGGAAAGTTCTATAAGCCAATTACTGGAAGCCATTGCCAACAGGGCTCCGGATCAAAAATGGGACGAACGTATATTAGGGTATACTATTAGTGTAGATGGAAATTTGGCGCACGTTTGGACTCCGTATGAGTTTTGGTTTAATGGAAACTTCAGCCATTGTGGTGCCAATGCTTTTACTATTGCCAAACTGGAAGCTGGCTGGAAAATTATTCAGGTAATAGACTCCAGAAGAAAAGAAGGCTGTGGGCAATAATTAGCAATCACTCATATTTACCTGTACTGCAAGTCCGCCCTCGCTGGTTTCTTTGTATTTGGAGGTCATATCTTTTGCCGTTTCCCACATCGTGGCGATTACTTTATCCAACGGGATCTTAGCTTGCAGCGGATCTCCGTCCAACGCCATTTCACACGCATTAATTGCTTTTATAGCTCCCATTGCATTGCGTTCAATACAGGGGATTTGTACCAATCCTGCAATTGGGTCGCAGGTAAGGCCAAGATGATGCTCCATAGCAATTTCGGCTGCCATAAGAACCTGAGCCGGTGTGCCTCCCATAAGTTCGGTTAGCGCTCCTGCTGCCATAGCTGAGGATACGCCAATTTCTGCCTGGCATCCACCCATAGCGGCAGAAATGGTCGCATTCTTTTTAAAGAGACTTCCCAATTCGCCCGAAACCATCAGGAATTTTTTAATATCTTCAAAATTACCGTCGTGGTTTTCAATCACCAAATAATACATTAAAACGGCGGGAATAACGCCGGCGCTTCCATTGGTTGGTGCCGTAACCACACGCCCTAAAGAAGCGTTTACTTCGTTTACAGCGAGGGCAAAACAAGTAACCCACTTTAATATTTGACGAAATTTAACTTCAGTATTTCTAATAGATGCAATCCACTCTTCAGCATTGCTGTAGGGAGTATCTCCTTTTAATTTTTGGTGGGTATCAAACGCTCTTCTTCTTACGTTCAGGCCTCCTGGTAAAATTCCTTCAGTATGGCAACCTACGTACATACTGTCCAGCATGACATCCCAAATGGCTTTTAATTTGGCATCAATTCTATCCGGATCGCGCAGGGAAAGTTCATTTTTATAGACCATTTGGCTGATGGTCAGGTTGTTTTCAGTACAAAACTTAAGAATTTGCACTGCATTCTGGGTAGGATACGGGAAACTACTAAACTTTTCTTTTTGCCGTTTGGCTCGAGCTCTTTCTTTTTGCACCACGAAGCCGCCACCAATAGAGTAGTAGGTTGCCGTTCGTTTGTCACCATTTCGTAACGTGGCTTCAAAAGTGATTCCGTTGGGATGAAATTCTAAAAATTTTCGATTAAATTTAATGTCTTCGGAAAATGAAAAAGGAATTTTCTTTTCAAAATTCAGCAACAACGTGCCGGATTCTTTTATGTTATCAATTTCAGTTTGAATGTCTTCAATAGGGTAGGTAACAGGATCTGTGCCCAGTAAGCCCATGACCACGGCAATATCTGTAGCGTGTCCTTTTCCTGTTAATGAAAGCGAGCCGTAGAGTTGCACCTTCACACTGGCAACGCCCGTAAATTGCTCTAAACGCTGCAAACGTTGTATCCAAAGATTCGCTGCGCGCCAGGGTCCAAGTGTATGTGAACTGGAAGGTCCAACACCAATTTTTAACATGTCGAAAACACTAATGCTTTCCATAAGTAACGTATTGTTTTAATTTTGTACTAAAAAGCTAAAATAGGGATTTAAAATGACCGATGTGGCTGCGAAGTGATTAATGTTTCGGGATTTGCTCGGAATTTTTCTCAAGATATTCTTTTTCATTTTTTTCAATTCTCTCCTGGCAACTTCTATGAATGAAAGCGTAGAGGAATATAAGAATACACGCGACACTTACTTTTAAAATGATTTTCTTACCACTGAAAGACTGCGTCCCTTTAGCTAAAGTTCGTTTCTTTTTTATGTCGAAATAGTGCTCATTCAACTTTTTATTGATACTCATAAACGTATGTTAGCATGAAAGATGAAGATAAGCTATATAAAATTTTTTTAATTAATTGTATTTCAAGTATTTAAATTTATACATATGAAGTTTAGGTTAACTATAAATTAGTGGTCGTTATTCTATAATTTCAGCTGTAATGTACACATTTTGTAAAGGCCATTCCCCTTCATCCGATCTTAACTTTGAGATCTTCTCCACCACATTCATTCCTTTTGTTACTTGTCCAAACACCGTATAATTTCCGTTTAAATGAGCCGTAGATGTTTGTGGCCCTAAGAAGATGAAAAACTCAAATGGTGCTGTTTTCTTATCAGGGTTTTCACGGTATTCTTTTGCACCGGTGATGCTTCCGTAGCTAACATTACGTCCGTTAATTTCGGCGGGAAGAAGATACGTAGCGCCAATATCGACTCTTTTCTTGTTGGTGCTGGGTAAATCACTGTTACCACCCTGTATGATAAAATCGGGAACAATCCGGTGAAAAAAGGTGTCACTAAAGTAACCACGTTTTACCAAATAAATAAAATTAGCGCGGTGTAACGGAGTGTCTTCGTATAATTCCAGGTAAATTTCTCCTAAGCGTGTGGTTAATTTCACTCGTGTTTCAGGGTTGTTAGTTCCGTAGGATGTGAGAAACTCTACTACATTTTCTTCAGTGATTACAGGGTATTCTGGCTCTTTTTCTTCTGAAATAGTATCTGTAGAAATTTCCTTTTCTTTAATTTCAGTAGTTTTGGAAGTAGTAGTTTTCTCTTTTTCTGTGGATCTCTTTTCGGTATCTTCACAGCTGAAACAAAAAACAATACATAAAAGCGCAAACAGTAGTCTCATAAATGGATTTTTCAGAATTTAAAAGTAAGATTGTAAAAATAGAAAAAATGGATTTGCCCGGAGAGGAGTTTCATTTAAAAATGGCACCTATTGAACGCTTACTGGAGCTTAAAAACAAGGCTCGTAATTCCAATTCAGCTAAAAAAGCAGCGGTATTAGTACTATTTTACCCTTCTCAGGATAATGAGACCCGTTTCGTGCTTATCCTGCGCAAAACTTATAAGGGCGTTCACTCGGCGCAGGTTGGTTTTCCCGGTGGAAAGTGGGAGGAAGGTGATACAGATTATCAGGCCACTGCATTGAGGGAAACCGAAGAAGAAGTAGGTGTTTCTGAAAAAAGCATACACGTCTATAAAAAACTTACTGAAATCTACATACCACCCAGCAATTTTTTTGTACAACCTTACCTGGGAACAACGCACGAAATGCCACATTTTGTGCCACAGGAGGAGGAAGTAGAAGCCATAATTGAGGTGTCGCTAAAAGAGTTTATGAATGAATCTGTTAAGATCTCTAAAACACTAACAACTTCCTACGCCAAAGAGATCGAAGTTCCTGCTTTTTTATTACAAAATCATGTGGTCTGGGGTGCTACTGCGATGATGCTCAATGAAGTGCGGGAAATGCTAAAACAGTTACTATAATGGCATAATTTCGTATATTTACCTTTCGATTTAAGTAGAGGTACTGCTTACTCAATTCTATTAACCGAACACTTTTACATGGGCCTTTTCAAAAAGAATCCATTTGGACACATACTCTTCATTAAACGATGGCTCATCCGTATTTTAGGAGCGCTTACACATCGCCGTTTTAAAGGTTTCAACAAGCTTGAGATTGACGGAAGCGAAGTCATTAAAAACCTTCCCGATACCAATGTGCTTTTCGTTTCCAACCATCAAACTTATTTTGCCGACGTAGTGGCCATGTTTCACGTGTTTAATGCAAGTTTAAGTGGTCGTGAAGACAGTATAAAAAACATAGGCTATCTATGGAATCCAAAGTTGAATCTTTATTTTGTGGCCGCCAAAGAAACCATGCAGTCCGGATTGTTGCCTAAAATACTCGCCTATGCGGGATCTGTAAGTATCGAGCGTACGTGGCGTGCCGAAGGGCAGGAGGTAAACAGACAAGTAAAAATGAGCGACGTGAGTAGTATAAAAACGGCTCTGGACGATGGCTGGGTGATTACTTTTCCGCAAGGAACTACCAGACCCTGGAAACCAATAAGACGTGGTACCGCACATATTATTAAAAAGAACAAACCCATTGTTGTTCCTATTGTAATTGATGGCTTTAGGCGTTCTTTCGACCGCAAAGGACTTAGAATAAAGAAACGGGGAATTCTTCAATCTATGGAAATTAAAGAGCCTCTGGATATTGATTATGAAAATGATACTGTAGCACAAATTGTGGAAAAGCTGGAGTATGCCATCGAGCAACACCCATCTTTTTTAAAGGTAATCCCGCAGGAAGAGCTCACTAAAGAAGAAGATCTTAACAAAGAGCGTCAATGGCGTTATTAACTCTTCAAATTGTAAGGTTCAACACGTCATTTTGAACGCACCCTTCTAATTCCTGGCTAACCGGGTTGCTAAAATTTTTGATTACAAGTATCTTTACGAAGTACTAAAACAATACGCATGAAAATACTCTCAGCCCAACAACTTCACGAAGCAGACAAAGTAACCACCGAAAAAAGTAACATTACAAAGCTCGATTTGATGGAGCGTGCCGGCAATCAGATTTTTGCCTGGTTGCACAGCAGGATGCAGGGCGCGCAGGTTCCTGTTCATATATTCTGCGGAATTGGAAATAACGGTGGCGATGGTCTTGTTCTTGGCAGGTTTTTACACGAGCACGGATATAATGTACATATATACGTAGCCAATTTTACCGATAAGCGTTCAAAATGCTTCTTGGTAAATTATGACCGAATAAAAGAAATCACGAAGAAATGGCCAAAGTTGATGACTTCGGAAGAAGATTTTCCCGAAATTAACCCGGAAGATATTATTATTGATGCACTCTTCGGAATAGGATTGAACCGTCCGCCAGAGGGATGGGTAAAGAAGTTAATCCAATATCTAAACAGTAAAAAATCTTTTAAACTATCCATAGATGTTCCCAGCGGAATGTATGCAGATAAAGCTTTAGGCGATCCTGAAGCAGTTATTAAAGCGAGCCACACACTCACATTTCAAACACCAAAGTTGAGTTTCTTTTTACCTGAAACAGGGAAATTTGTTCCTTATTTTGAAGTACTTGAAATTGGACTGGACCCCGAATACCTCCATAAAATTGAACCATTAGCTCAAATTATCTCAAAACCCGAAGCACAACAATTTTACAGGCAACGTGAAAAATATGCGCATAAAGGAGATTTTGGGCATACATTAATTGTAGCTGGAAGCTACGGGAAGATAGGCGCGGCGGTGCTTTCTACCAAAGCTGCCTATAAAACAGGGTCTGGATTGGTTACTGCTTTTGTTCCGGAGTGTGGTTATAACATCTTGCAAATCAGCGTTCCCGAAGCGATGACGGTAACCGATAAGGAAGACGACCTCATTACCAGTATTAAAGTAGATTTTAAACCAACGTCCATCGCTATAGGTATGGGCATAGGGACAAATCCTGAAACAGTCTCAGCTTTAGACGCTTTGCTTAGTAGTACAAAAAGTCCTTTAGTTCTGGACGCCGACGCACTTAACTGTATTGCTGAAAACGAATCATTACTCAAAAAAATTCCGGAGCTTTCGGTATTAACACCACATCCGGGAGAATTAAAACGATTGATAGGTGACTGGAAAAACGATTTTGAAAAGCTGGAAAAGACGAAAAAGTTTGCTAAAAAGCACCACGTAATCATCGTAGTAAAGGGCGCCAACACCATAATTGCCGTAGAAAATAAATTATACATTAATACCACAGGAAACCCGGGCATGGCAACCGGTGGGAGTGGGGATGTACTTTCGGGAATGATCGCCGGATTAATATCTCAGGGATACGATCCGTTAATAGCGTCTGTATTTGGAGCATATTTACACGGAAGTGCAGGAAATATTGCCACACAGGACATTGGTTTTGAAGCCCTAACCGCCAGTGACCTTATAGCGCATATTGGACCAGCATTTTTAGAACTTTTCGCTCCGGAACCTACGGAGCAGGAACACAAGAATGCATAAAATAACTGATTAAAAAACTTAAAGACGAAGTATACTAAAGAACTTTAAAAGCCAGATACCTTCTAACTTTTAAACTGCTTTGTTATTGTGTAAGACATTTTATAGCAATTCTGCCAACATTGTTCTTAACTCAGGATCTGAGGGTCTTGGAGCGTTAGGATCTACAACCATTCCCTCTGGATCAATTAATAAAAATCTGGGGATGCCTCTTATTAGATAGTCCTGTACGAACTTAGATTGCCATCCTTTTGGCGCCATAATTTGAACTCCTCCTAATTGCTTATCGGCTACCATTGCTTTCCAGTCTGCTGCTGCTTGTTCCCAAGAACCTTTATGGGTTCTGTCATCATCAATACTCATACTTACAAACGCAATATTTTTATCGTGCATTTCGGCTTCCAGTTCTTTCAGGTACGGGATTTCAGCTTTACACGGTGCGCACCAGGTTGCCCAAACATCTATATATACGTACTTTCCTTTTAAATCGGCCAGCGACGTAGTGCCGCCTTTGAAGTTTTCATAGTCTTCAAAAACAGGAGACGGAGAACCTTTAGGAAACGTTTCGCGTAAAGAGATCATCTCACCGTAGTACCCTTTCATTCCTTTAATATTTGCTTCCAGACCTTCTTTACTTTGGGCAATGACCATAGAATCCAATCCTTTTTGACTGTCTATGTAAGCTGCAAGTTCTGTTTCTGCATCTGCCATGGCTTTATCCAACCCATCGCGCCCCATTTTACTAAAGTCTATATCAAATATTTTTTCTTCTTTTAAAGCTTTTTGAGCCAGAAAGTTGTTGTTTTCTGCGCCTTCGCCCGTATATTTTATAGATTCATCAAACTGCTTGGCATCCATCATTAGTTGTAAATCGTACCCATTTTTCAGAAACATACTGGAGGCTTCACTACCATCATAAAAAGAATACATTCCCGGAGTTACTTTTAAAGTATCACTGAAAGTTCCATCTGCTTTCACGGCAATAACTTTTTTGAAGCCACGCTTTTGCACCAGCAATGAGTCACTGTTTGGATTGGTAATAGTTCCTGAAAAGGTAACGTAGTCTTTTTTAGGCTGTTCTTCTTGGCAGGCAACCATCCCGATGGCAACTGCAAGGACGAGTAATTTTTTCATGGATATCTGTTTTAGTGCAAAATACTTACTGTGTTTTACATTTGTGAAAATATTAAAAATATTCCTCTTTAGAATTGTATTTTTGTAAAAACAGCCATACCAATGCAGGACACCCATTATATAAGTTCGGAGAATCTAGACCTTCCCGTACTAAGCAACATACTTGAACAACATATGTTGCTGGAGCTTTCGGAAGAAGCCACATTAAACATTAAGAAATCTCACCAATATCTTCATAAAAAAATTAAAAACGACAAAAGCCCTGTGTACGGAATAAACACCGGCTTTGGATCGCTTTGCAACGTAAAAATAGCCGATGAGAACCTGAGTAAACTTCAGGAAAATCTTGTGAAATCTCACGCCTGTGGAACCGGGGATTACGTCCCTAAAACCATTATAAAATTAATGCTGTTGCTTAAAATACAGTCGTTAAGTTATGGATACAGTGGCGTACAGATGCAAACCGTGAAACGTTTGGTCGATTTTTATAATAACGATATTTTACCGGTAATTTATACCCAGGGAAGTTTAGGTGCCTCTGGCGATCTGGCTCCCTTAGCACATTTGGCGTTGCCGTTACTGGGAATGGGAGATGTTTGGGTGGAGGACAAGATAGTTCCTTCCGCAGAAATATTAAAAAAACACAACTGGAAACCTATTGTGTTGCAGGCAAAAGAAGGTCTGGCACTGCTAAACGGAACCCAGTTCATGAGTGCTTATGGAACGTATGTATTACTGAAATCTCATAAACTATCCTACCTGGCCGATCTTATTGGAGCTACTTCGGTAGATGCGTTCGATTGTAATATGAGTCCGTTTAATGCTCTGGTACATCTGGTGCGACCGCATAGCGGACAGGTAAAAACGGCAGCGCGCATTCGCGAATTTTTGGAGGAAAGTGAAATTGGAATCAGCGAAAAGGAAAGTGTGCAGGATCCATATTCGTTTAGATGCATTCCGCAGGTTCACGGCGCTACAAAGGACACTATTTTATTTGCTCATAAAACCTTTAAAACCGAAATTAACAGCGTAACCGACAATCCAAACATTTTTATTGATGCCGATACCATTATTTCCGGCGGAAATTTCCACGGACAACCTCTTGCCCTGGCACTGGATTTTCTGGGTATTGCTATGGCAGAACTGGCTAATATTTCAGAACGAAGAACCTATCAATTGGTTTCGGGATTACGGGGTTTACCAGCATTTTTAGTAAATAATCCAGGACTAAACAGCGGATTCATGATTCCTCAGTACACCGCTGCCAGTATTGTAAGCCAGAATAAACAATTGGCCACACCAGCTTCGGTAGATAGTATTGTTTCTAGTAACGGGCAAGAAGATCACGTAAGCATGGGGGCAAATTCGGCAACTAAATGTTTGCGTATTGTAAACAACCTTGAAACTGTTCTGGCTATAGAATTAATGAACGCTTCGCAGGCACTTAACTTTAGAAGTCCTAAAAAATCGTCTCCTTTAGTAGAAAGCTTTGTAGGTTCGTTCAGGGCTGTAGTTCCTTTTGTTGCTGAAGACAGACTACTGGCAAACGATATTCACGCAGCAATTGCTTTTATACAGAGTTTTAGTATAGATAGTGATGTTCTTTTTTAGCAGTACCCACTGTATTCAACGTAGCTTTCAATAATTCCGTTTCTGAATATTTAGCCGGTATCGATGCTTTCTGAAATTTTAATACTTTATTGGGAAGTTTATCCTAAAACGCGCCTTGCACCGTTAAAGATTTTTTAATTGTGTTGGGGTGCTGCCTGCAATGTCTACCTTTAAAATAAAATTAAAGCAATGAGCGACAAAAACAAAAGTAAAGATCACGCAGATTTTCAATCTAATTACAGAAGATCTTCCAATTTTGGAGGTAAAGTTTCAGAAGAAGAGAAACTAAAAGTGGCCGGAGATGGTGAAGTTAAACTTACTAAAGACAGCGATATGATTACGAACGAAGAAAAACAGAAAATAGCAGACGCTATGGATAAAATGCAACGCAAATTTGAAAATACAGACGACAGAGAAAGGGCGAGAGAAGAGGAGTAATAGAATTTGAAATTAGTTAAAGTTTTGAGAATTAGCAATATCGAACAGTTTTTAAGAAGAATTTTTCCATAGTTTTATATAACAAATTTAATTTTAGTAGCTATGGAAGCAAAAAAACGTAAAGATCACGCCGATTTTCAGGATGCCTACAGACGTTCTTCTAATTTTAGAAATATTATAAAAAGAGAGCATTTTGAAATTTCTAAACGAGGCGATGTGAAGCTGGTTTCGGAAGAGTAATACCACTTTTCCAGAACAAAGAAAGCGATAGTACCAAATAGGGTAGTATCGCTTTTTTTTATGACGGAATATTAACAAAGTTTAACCTCCAATAGCCAATGTGACAACACTTTTTAACATCTGAATAAGGTATCTTTAAGCAAATCAAAAAAAAGCTATGAAAGACTCACAACCCTTATTACAAACGTTTAAAATTGGAAGCCTGGAACTTCCCAATCGTGTCGTGATGGCGCCTATGACCAGGAGCAGAGCCGAAAATGACGAGGCTGCACCCACAGAAGATTTACACGTACCCTATTATACGCAGAGAGCCACCGCTGGATTAATTATTACTGAAGGTTCACAAGTTTCAAAAAGAGCGGTTGGATATATCTATACCGCGGGAATCCACTCCAAAGCACAAGTAGAAGGGTGGAAGAAAGTAACCAAATCTGTTCACGATGCCGGTGGGCGTATTTTTATACAACTGTGGCACGTAGGTAGAATTTCGCACCCCGATTTTCATAATGGCGAATTACCCTGGGCACCTTCAGCCATAGATCCGGAAGAACAGGTATTTACTCCGGACGGTCAAAAAGACACGGTGACGCCAAAAGCGATGACCAAAGAGGACATTGAAACTACCAAAAAAGAATTTGTACAGGCCGCTAAAAATGCGGTGGAAGCAGGGTTTGACGGTGTGGAGATCCACTCGTCTAACGGATATTTGTTTCACCAATTCTTTAGCAGTTTCAGTAATAAGCGGGAGGACGAATACGGTGGAAGCATAGAAAACAGAGCCCGTTTCTTTTTTGAAACGTTGGATGCTATCAAAGAAGTACTTCCACAGGAGAAAATAGGAGCACGCTTTAATCCGTCGCTCCACGGTATTTTTGGAATGGAAGTGGTAAAAGACACTATCCCAACCTTCGATTATATTATTCAAAAGTTGAATGACGACTATAATCTGGCCTACATTCATCTATCTGAACCATTTTCGGATGTAAGTACTGTTCCGTATGCGGTATGTGATATCGCAAAACGCTACCGCCCAATGTACAAAGGTCCTTTAATGATCAATACAGGGTTTACACAATCTACCGGTAATAAAGTTATTAGAGATGGTGACGCAGATCTTGTTGCGTTTGCAAAATTATATGTTTCCAATCCGGATCTGGTAGGGCGCTTTAGAGAAGAAGCAGATACTTCCGGCTGGGATAAAGACACATTTTACACCCAAGGAAAAGAAGGGTATACAGACTATGAAGCGGAAACCCGCGATTTAATTCCTTCCTAGTTCTATAATCAAAATCAAAACTGAAGATGGTATCCTAATCGATAGTATATAAATTAAAATTAATAAAATCACTTGCATTTTAAGCCCTTCAACAGGCTTAGGGTCAAAAAGAAAAATACATATGAAAGATAGAGAAATAATGGGCGGATTTAGAACGATAAATCCAGCCAACGAAAAAGTAATAAAAGAATATACCTATATGTCAACTTCTGAAACAGAGGCTGCCGTAAAGAAATGTCACGAGGCATTTAAAAAATGGAAGACCAGATCTCTCAAGGATAGGGCAAAGGTTATCGGAAAAATAGGCGAGGGGCTTATGGAACGCCGTGAAGAATTTGCAAAGCTGATGACTCAGGAAATGGGGAAAGTTGTGAAACACGGCTTTCAGGAAGTGAAATTATGTGCCGGAATTTGTGAATATACTGCCAACGAAGGACCAAAGGAACTGGCAGATGAAGAACGTGAGCTTCCAAACGATGCCGGGAAAGGTATTATAACCTATTCTCCAATTGGAGTTGTATACGGAATTCAGCCCTGGAATTTCCCTTGCTATCAGGCAGTTCGCTACGCAATTGCCAATTTAATGGCGGGTAACGGTGTATTGCTGAAACACGCAGAAAACTGTACAGGATCCGGCTTATTATTAAAAGAGATATTTGAAGATGCCGGCTTGCCTAAAGACCTATTCACGGTTTTAATTATAGATCACCAGGAATCTGATAATGTAATTGAAAACGAATTGGTACGCGGTGTTACCATGACAGGAAGTTCTGAAGGTGGAAAAGTAATTGCTCAAAAAGCCGCTGCAGTGCTTAAAAAGACGGTGCTGGAATTGGGTAGTAACGATGCCTATCTTGTGCTTAGCGATGCAGATGTGAACATGGCTGCAGAAACCTGCGTACGGGGTAGAATTTATAACAATGGTGAAACCTGTGTTGCCGCAAAGCGTTTTGTAGTAGTTGAAAGTGTGTACGACGATTTCAAAAAAGCGTTTGTGAAAGGTATGAAAGCAATTGAAACAGGCGATCCTTCCAAAAAAGAAACCGCTATGGGCCAATTGCCAGACAAGATCTGCGCGAAAAATTACACGACCAGGTGACCGAAAGTGTAGAAAAGGGTGCCAAAATAGTAATTGGTGGAAAACTTCCGGATGGAAAAGGATTTTACTATCCGTCTACAGTATTGGAAAACGTAACCCCGGGACAGCCTGCTTATGACGATGAGTTATTTGGTCCTGTGGCATCCTTAATTAAAGCGAAAGACGATAAGGACGCTATGAGAATTGCAAACGACAGCCGTTTTGGACTGGGTGGTGGCATCTTCAGTAAAGATGAAGATAAGGCTATAAAAATGGCTCAGGATCAGTTTGATACGGGAATTGTTTTAATTAACAGTTATGGTCTTGCGCAACCAAATATGCCTTTTGGAGGTGTAAAAAATAGTGGGTACGGACGTGAACACGGAGGCTTTGGTATGAAAGAATTTGTGAACACAAAATCTGTTATGATTTTAAATAGCTAGCGTTATTTGCATACTATAATTTTAAAACGAATCTGTAAAAGGGTTCGTTTTTTTGTTTCGTTGCAATGGCAATCCGTATCTTTAAAAGAAAATTATGTTCGGATTATTTAAGAAGAAAACAGAAGAGGAAAAATTACAAATTCAGTATGAAAAATTGCTGAAAGAATCTTTCGACTTGTCCAAAGTGAGTCGTTCCAAAAGTGATGCAAAGGCTGCAGAAGCAGAAGAAGTATTAAAACAACTGGAAAAGATCCGAAACTAAAAGCTTTACTACGCTTTGATCTTAGCGCTTCTTTTTACATACCACAAAATACATAAGGAAATTGCACTACATACCGAAAAACCTATAAAAAGTGGGAGAGTTCCTTGTACTACGAACCTCCCGATAAAGGTACTTATAGGAACGGCCATTAAAGTAGATATAAGTCCTGTAATGGCTGCGGCTATTCCGGCAATATGGCCAACCGGCTGCATAGCCAGGGCGCGTAAATTTCCGAAGAGAAAGCCAATACAAAAGAATTGAATGGCAAAAAATACCAGTAATATATAGATGTTTGGTTGTTCTACACTCATAAACAGCAAAATGTAGAGTACCGAAACACTAAAAAAACCGAGTAGGGAAGTGGTGACCATTTTTTCCATGCCGAAGCGTACTACGAAGGTTCCGTTTAAGAAAATAGCGATACCAATGGCAACGGCAAGTCCTGCAAAGATGTAAGGAAACTCCGCTTCAAGACCGTACTGATTCTGAAAAATTTCCTGAGAAGCGCTTAAATAAACCAGGAAGGAACCCACAACGAACCCCGAAATAAGGGTATACCCCATCGTGGACGTATGTTTAATGGTTTCCTTAAATCCTTTTAAAATCCGGTGTACCGAAAAGGGGATCCTTTTTGTTTCCGGTAATGTTTCCGTTTGTCGCCACAAAAACCAGAGTGCCACCAGAACGCTAATGCCTATCTGAACATAAAAAATACCCTGCCAGTTATAGTGATTTAAAATAAACTGTCCCATGGCGGGCGCCACAATAGGAATAAGCAGGAAAACCACCGTCACGAAAGACATGATACGCGCCATATAATCGCCGTCGTACAGATCTCTAATAATAGCGATACATACTGTTCTGGGAGCCGAAAGCCCAATACCCTGAAGGATCCTCCCGGCAACCATAGCCTCTAAACTTTGTGCATAGATGCAGATAAAACTTGCTGCCACAAAAACCGCAAAACCCATATATACAGAAGGTTTACGTCCTAATGCATCGGACAGCGGACCAAACAATAACGGACACCACGCCTAACCCCAGAAAGATCATGGTAACCAACAACTGGTTATTGGCTTGTTTTTCTATATGAATGGCATCGCCTATAATGTCCAGGGCGGGTAAAAGCGCATCTATAGAAAGAGCGGTCACCGACATTAATGCTGCCATAAGTGCAACAAATTCGGTTTGTGAGGTTAGTTTTTTAAACATTTGGCAAAGCTACGTTTTTAATAAATTTTTAAAATGAAACTGATGCCAAGTATTCGTTAAAATAGGCATCTTTTGAATTTTGTATTATTTTAAATGATACCGTAAGCCAAGGGTGAAATTATTACTGTAGAAATTTTCCAGTGTATAGAATTCTGCGTTAAAATTCAAATAGAAGTATTCAAAAAGTGGGAGGGAGGCTGTTCCTCTATACCGTTGGAACGTGCCTGAAAAAGTGTCCAAAAAGGTGGCTGCATCTACTTCCAGTATTAGTTCTTTTCTGGGCAGCCCATACCTATAACCCAACCCAATACCTCCATACACGCGTTCTTCAATGGTCCAGTACGGATATCCCAGGCTGTAGTCTGTATTTCCCAACATTCCAGCGCCTTCCGCATAAGAAGTAATTATGTTTCTTTTAGTAGATATAACATTATATTTCACAGTGCTCGTTAGCAAGCCATCTACCACTTTATTTGTGTAGTAATTACCTTCCAAACCAGCGGTTAGCTGCCAGCGTGGAGCAAATCGATATTCTTCATAAAGCCCCAGCTGCGCCCTGTAAATATCCAGATTATATGCAGGTGCCGTTAGTGCTGGTTTAAATGATAGTTGTACACTACTAAACAAGGAATCTTTACTTAGTGCAACTCCACCTTCAACCTGATAATATAATGTACCTGAATCGCTGAATTCAATACCAGATCTTGCAGTATAGGTTAGAGTTTGTTCCTTTTCTTTACTTTTGAATGAATAGTAGATGCCATAAAGTTCCAGAGCAGTATTTCCATCTTCCTGCGAATCCAAACGCAGCGCATAGGGTCTGTTTTGAGTAATACCGAAAATATGCTGATTCCTATTTTTAGAATACCTCCCGTAACCCAGCTCATTCGTTAAGGTGGTAGGTTGTAGTCGGTCCGCCAAAACATTGGAAGAACTAACCAAAAAGTCATTCTCATTGATTCGCAATTTTTTTGTGAGTATCGCAGCAACTTCGGGATAAAATAATCGGGAATAGGTATTTAATAACTCTTCTTGTTCGGCCGCAGAAATATACACTACATCCTTGTTTAACTGTTGTCTTAAGGGTTCCAGTGTAACATCAAGCGTTAGTGTGCTGGCCAATTTCCACGCGCTGCTTATTTCTCCCAAATCGCTATACAATGTCGCCATCAATAGTGTGATGCCGGGAGAATTTGGATTCTCTATTAGGTACTCACTATACCGTAGTTCCATTTCATCAATAGCACGCATATTGGCGAGCCATTGCAATTGTTCTTTTACGTCAAAATTTTCGATGCAAGAAGACCATTGGTAAGCACTACGGTAGGATCCCTGGTCGGCAAAAGCATAGGCAATCGTAACCAACATATCTGTATTAAAATTATAATAACAAGGTGTTATATTTATCAATTCCTGAGTAAGGAGCGCTGGGTTTTTCTCAATGAGTTGTTGTATATAGCTTGTAAAATTGGTGTCTTTTAGAAATGCATATTCGCCACTCTCCGTGCGCCATAGTATGAGAATTTCTGCTGAAATTTTATCGGTACATTGAGACCAGGCTATTGCTTTTACATAGTGTTCACTATCGGCATACCACTGTGCGATTGTATGAGCGCTATCTGTAAAGACAGAGTTCTCACAAGGCTGAAGCGTAGAAAGAAAAGAAGCCAATAGCACCGAATTCTCATCCAGTAATTTTGGCAGCAACGCCGCTTTTTCCTGTAGGGTCACTGCGTCATTAAAAGCCCGTTCGACATCGGCGAGATCTAGTTCCTGTAATTCTTCTTCTGACCCAAAGTAAGATAGATAGTTTTTACGAAGTTCCACATCTGTAGGAAATAATTTCATCTGACGTTCCATCCATACTTTCCGAAGTACATTATTTGGATAGTCATTAGTTTCAGCAATTGTTCTAGATAATGCTACTAAAGCTGACGTAGGCGACTGACGGTATTGTGTTTCAAGAAAGCCGTAAAACAATACTTCCTGATCATTCCAGCTATAATATTGATATAATTGCTCATATTCTTTTGCATCTACTACAGTTGCTGCGCTAATTTTCTGCTCCAACAGTGTAATGGCTTTGGCAGTTTTCCCTTGATTTGCCGCAAACGCAATCTCTTCCTCTATAGTAGAAAAATAAGGCTCCCCAGCTAAGTATTTTTCATATTTGTCAAGTAATACTTGCGCTTCGGGGCTAATCATTTTATTTTTTGGAGCGTGTTTTTTTGACAAAAGAGGAACTGTTATGGTTGCCAACTTCGTTTTAACCTGATACAGATACCCGTCAAGTACTTCTGTTTTACTGAAATCATACTGTTGTTCTTTAAATGAACGTTCCAGATTCCCTGACTGGGTAGCGCTGCTATATACAAACCAGAAATTGGCTCGTTGTCCTTCATTTTTTGCTACGGAGAGGCTGTACTCAGTTTCTGAATTATTATGAACGTATGTTGAATTTCGCCAAGACTTAGTGATCGTTGCGGCTTCCTTGGCCTGAAGATACCGTACCATTGGGTACTGTTGTTTAAAGGTCTTGAGAAATGCTTTAAATCTAGGGAGCATTGCTTTTTCTCCCTTCTTTGTTTTTTTCCAATTTAAATTTTCGGTGTTTCTATACTCATAATCCCCACGGCTGGAATTATTGCTATCGTCCGGAATTTGATATACATCGTCTGGATGGATGAAATGGGTCCAAATTCCGGTATAGAGGTAAAGAGATTGCAGATCGAACTGTGTCCCGGGGTCTAAGGTGTACCCGCTGGTAATTCTTGGAAAGTCGAAAAAATGATTGTTTAATGGTTCCACATCAAACTCCCTTTCGCCACCATAGTTGAAATCACCTAAATACAAACTACTATGGTATTCCAAAGAGGGAAAGGCTGTAGCAATAGCAGCTAATCCCAGACTATCAATATCGTTAGAGGGAGGAACGTACGTTTTGGGCAAAGGACCATAGTTTCCAGCTTTCCATTTCTTTTGCGCTGCCAGTAGGGCCGTTTGCATAAAATCTGGATTTTCCCATTGTTCGGTCATTAAGGAAATATGATTATATCCGTGCAGGCCCAACTCATCCCCACGGCGGAGGACATTTTCCATCTCAATGTCTCCTGTAATTTTCTTATTTCCAGCAACGGTAGTCGTGGCTTGTTCCCATTCGGAAAAAAGAAAAGGAGGGGTATCGAGATTCCGATAATCAAAACAGACCATTGCTGTATATTTTAGTTGCTCTTCATTCGCCAATGAAACCATGTCTGGCCACCAGATATCCCTATAAAATGTAGCTTCATCCAGGTTAAATTCAGATGTTATAGGTTCTCTTTTAATAGGGTAGGTAGGTGCGGGAAAATCGTCAATAAAAATAGTACTGGAATTTACGATTGGGTAGGGAATATTTTCTAATCCTGAAAGCAATGCAGCAAAGTATAGCCCTCTATCCTGTTTTCTCCCTTCCTGATCACTGTTTAAGGAAATTACTTTTCCAGCACCTAAGGTATGTTTAATAATAGTGGGTACTCCTTCGTCATTAACGGCAGTGGCAAGCACAGTGATGGTTTCTAAAAAATTTTCAGCAAGCAAGGCGCTGTGTACCGTTTTATTGTCATAGAGCACTCCTTTCATCCCGGGAAGAAAATTTGTTTTAAAATGAAAACCCTTGGCTATGTTAGAGATTGTATAATCGGTATCCGGAGTTAATCCAGCTAGAAATGCGTAGGTAGGATCTTCAGTGATGCTGGGAAGAAAAACTGTACCTCCGTTTGAAACAAAGGAAATAAGTTCTTTTAAGAGTTTTCTGCCTATAGGTTTGGTATTGGTAATCACGACAACCCTTGTCGAAGCCGCAAAAACTGGCTCCGCTATAAGTTCTTTGACCGAAACCCTGGCATATGGAATTTTTGCGTACGTAGTTACCTTTCTGATATGTGTTTGGAAATTCTGGTTTTCAGTATCGGAAGGATCATTGATAAATTGAACAAGGGGCGCCTCGCTTTCTGCATCGTACACAATACGTGCATTTGCTTCTTCTACCTGCTCCAGCGCATCTTTCTGACAACCAAACAAGAAAAGCATTGAACTTAAGAAGCTTATTTTTAGCAAAATAATAGAAAATGTGGGTTTCGTTTTCATTTAGAATAACAGGTCATCTATTTTAGTTGCGTTTGGTTCATTTACTATTTCATACACTGTCAATAGTGGTTTTGTAAAAAAGGGACGTACGGTTCATACCTTTAGCCAGTAATGAATTTAGAACCTCATTAGCCCTACTTTGGTCTTCTCTGTCAAGACGTTCCGCTTTATTTAACCGCGCATTCTTATGGTATATAAATACGAACACACTTTTTGATAAGGTGGCGTTTGGATTTGCCCGCAAATAAGCAATGTTCTCTCGATTGACGCTATAAATGGAATCTGCACGCTCATAATTGGTATTGAAATAATCATACGAATCAAAAAAATGATTGCTTTTGCTCACTTCAGCAGTCATTGCTGTATTGATCACCGTGAACGAAAAGGGCAATAGTTGCGCATCGAGGGCGTCGTATGCTTCAATGACATATTCATTGGTTAAGTTACGTTCTGGGATTTGCTGTAGCGTTGATTTTTCGAAAAATAGATACGCACCGGCAATGAGCAGGATCACGAGACCCAGGCGAACTGGTATAGGTAATATTACGGGCTTGCACACCTTAGAAATCAGGAAGAAAAAAACATACAGAAAGCCGCCATAACAAAGTGGGATAAATACTGAAATCACCTGATACAGTAAATCAATATCCAAAATATCCAGTTCAAGTATGGGTAGTGCAAAGAGGATAGAACATACTAAAAACAAAGAAACTACGTGCTTTAATTTCTCCTTGAATTTAAAACGAAATAGTGCTGTAATCCCTAGACAGATTATTGCAAGTAAGAGATAGTACCCGATCAGTTTATCTACAGGAACTATTAATTGAGGTACGTAGGTATAAGCTTTAAAAGAATACAGATTCAATCGTAGAAACTCCCAAAGATTGCTTCCATTCGCATAGCTTGCGATGCTATATACTAAAAGAAAAACACATAGCGATGCCGTATATACCAAAAGAGCTCTTCGGTAGTATTTGGCCTTATCACGGGTTAACGATAGAAGAGCACCCGTAAAGAGGGCAGGTACGATAAACAACATTGTAAATAGATCAATAAAAGCAATTCCTAGAAAGAATAAGAAAAAGTATCCTGTATAGGTCTTAAGTTTAATGCGCAGGGCGGTGGGTTTACAGAGATACACAAATGCAGGAAGTGCAATGGATAACGCTAGGAATGTGGGCTTATGCTGCGTCATTAAATTAATATTCAAAGGTAAAAAGGTGTAAAAAACCATGAACATAAATGCAGCGAATAGGCCGGGTACATATTTTGTGTTCGTAAGTTTTGAAACGGTCCAGAATAAAACCACACCCAATACGGCATTTTCAAGGAGCCCGAATGTTTGTAAGGCAATTACATCACTTATATCCGTTAGTGAAGCATATAATTGAATGAGCACATATTCCCCCATGAGCACCCCCTCATTAAAGAGCCATTTTTGCTCCTGCAAATCCTTTATCTTTGAAAAATCCTGGTACCACAGATCAGAAAGGGCATAGGTGTCAAAATAAAAAAAGTAGTAGCGGGAGGCATAGGTAAATATCCCAATACCAATTACCAATCCCAACTGCCAGTAATAATCCTTTTTTGCCAGGGGTTGCTGGTCTGTATCTTTATCCCACAATTTTTTTCTGAAATTGACAGTGCTTATCAGGTTTTTATGTTGTTCCAGGTTACGGACTGTGTAGAGGATCATTCTGGAACGGATCTTAAACAATTGTTTGCGAAGCGGTTTTTTAAAAGTAAGGTTCAGAAATTTGATCAATATAAATAAGAACAGTACTGCCAGTATTGCGAAACTGTCGTAGGCATTCAGTTGCGTGAGTACAAATGCCAATACAACCATACAACTAATGAACCCTATCAAGCGTGGCATAAAATAATCCAGTCCTGTCTGATTGGAACCTTTTAAAGAAACCAGACGGTTCAGCATAAAAACAAAAATTACCAGTAAAATAATACGCAGAGGCCCGTACACCATGGACGGAGTATAAAAAACATTAAATAATAGCGACATATTATTCATGCAGTACTGGAATGGTTTGCAATGCTATTTCACCCATAAAGTAGGGGAGACCTTCGTTCTTTAAACGTTTCACAACTTCTTTCTGTAGCTTTTTTGTTTTGGCGTATTCAATCAACAAAATTGGTACGTTGTACTGTTTTTTTAATTGCTGAATGTTCTCCAGACTGGCACTAAAATCTTTCTTAGCCCTCAATCGGTAGGATCCTAGTGTAAAATTATAGTTCGTCGCAACCGATTCTACTGCCACGCCGTCAATGTAAGGATTGGTTTTATCGAGGATAAGTAATCCTGCATTCTGAAGGATATACCCTTTTGGATACTTTTTCTTCAGGTCTGACAGAAATAAGGTGAGTTCAGGAAGTTTATCTGGCGTGGGACCCCATTTGGTGTAATTATCTATATTGTCTATAAAAATCCCGTCAAAACCTTTAAAGCTAAGGTGTCTTTCAATTAATTGGTGCAACGCATTTTTGGTTTCAGCATTTGAAATATCCAGCACATGGCTGTTCCAGAGGTTGTTTTTACCAAGAGTAAACCCTTTTAGCTCCTCGTAGTGCCGCGCGGCTTCATTCACTTCACCAAGACTTATGTAGGCAAGAACTTTTTTATTATGCTTCTTTAGGGTAGTGACGTCTTCCGTAGAAAAGTGGATGGGCTCCAGCACCACCAAGTCATAGCCCTTTACATCCTTGGGAAATAGATCTCCATAGCAGAACAGTATTTTTTCGTTCGGATTTTGGGCATTGAGGGCTAGCTTCATAGCAACAAAAAGGATTAGTAATAAAAATGTTTTAGTAGGCCGCATAGTAGTGATATCCAAGTTTTTTAAAGAATTTTAAGGTCTCGCGTGTGGTTAGCACCATAAAAATAAAGGAACCAAATAGCATACCAATCACTGCGTATTCGTAGGCAATAAGTCGGCTGCACAATAATCCAATCAATAAGTTGCAAAGACACGCAATAGCCATATGTACCACAGGCGTTCTATGCTTATTTAACGTATATAAGTACAAAACGTTCAGCATTCCTACGGTTAGGAATAAATAGCCAAAACCACCCAAAACCATAACCCGGATACTGGTAGAGGTAATTGTTTCATTAAAAGCTGCCACATATCCCCAGGGTTGTGTTATCACTGCATATAGTAGTACTGCAACAAGTACAGAAGTAATTAATAATAATAGCAAATGACGCTTATAAATGGCAATCATTTTTGTACCGAAAGTTTCCACCTGATTGTAAGAAAGTGTTCTTTGGCCAATATCCAACCAGCGGCTAAAGGAAGCAATGCTGTATTCTAAAACTCCTGCCAGCAGGAAAAATACCAATATGGCTAAATCCATTCCAATCTCATAGTCTTTGTCATAATAAATAATATACGGAAGATTCCGACCCAGGGTTGAAGACCAGGCTACAATGCGGTCTATAAATATAAAGGCGTATACCAGCATTCCGTAGAAAAAATAATTGAAGTTACGATAGGCCGAAAGCATCATAAGCGGTGGTGCATTTGCGGTCTTTTGTTTGGAGGAAATAATACGTTTAAAAAAGAAGTGTAAATAACCAACAGACAAAATAATTGCTACCGAAATTCCCAGCCAATGGATAGCGTATACGTGAACATTGGTAAAATAATGAAGCCCGAGTGCTAGAAACGTACCTATTGCGACCACAACCGTGATCATCCAACGCTGCTTAATTGTATACAAAGGGGCTAAAACCAAAAGAAGTACCCCTATTAAAAAAGCATATACAAAAGTGATAAGCACAAACTGATAGGGATATAAATGTAAAAAGAAGTTGGTAAGACCTATAAAAAGAAACGTGCCAAAAAGTGTTTTTATAGCGGTTAATAATAGATTTTTTATAGCTGCCCGTGTCATTATAAAATCGTCATGATACCAATAAAAAGAAACCTGTTTACCAATAGCTTGCACAAAGCCACCTGTGGTTACCAGACCAATGATAACACCCAGTACCACGGAAGTTGCCTGTAGTTCGTTAAACCCCACAAAGGCCCATAATGAAAAGCCAAAAACGATAATAGCGGCAATTTGAATAAATACCGGAAGTAAGTGAAATAATCCTGTACTGTAATCTTTTACGAAATGCCTTAATTGAACCGTTGCGTAAGCCGAATACAGGATACGTTTTTCATCTTTTATTCCAGCCTGTATTTCGCTCTTATTTTTTGCCTGTAAATAAATAGGAGCGTCCAACTGTTCGAAAATCCGGGAGGCAAGTGCTTGCATGGTAGGCAGACCATAGGAGGGAGGCACATCTATTTCGCGAATGCCCAATGATTCTATGCTGGCCCGCACTACGTGTACATTCACGGGTTTCCCGTTGCGGGCTATAACGATTTCTGTTAGTTGTGCTATGGCATGCAGGTTCGCGTCCATTTACGTAGTACTCATTTTGTTCATGGGCACAAACGAAGGCCCGTTGTTTTTTAGGGAAGCGGTTTCCCTATAGGCTCGCTCATAACTATCGATAAAGTGTTGCTGCGTAAAATTTGCCAGAACGCGTTCTCTGGCGTGGTGTCCCATGGTAGTCCTAAGTGAGGTATCTTTTAATAAAGTAATTACTTTTTCTCCAATAGCCTGTGCATCTTTGGGTTTACACACAAAACCGCTGCCTTCGTCCAAGGCTTCGCGTACCCCACCCACATCCGTCGCTACTACCGGAATGCCACACCCCATAGATTCAATAACAGTATAGGGAAAACCTTCCGAGATAGAGGTGAGAATAGAGATGTCACCTTCAGCGAACAGCAAATGCGGATCGCTTTTTGGCCCCATAAATTTGAAATTCTGCTCCATCCCTAATGTTTCAATTAGTTGTAAACATTCCCTGGTATATTCTGGTACTGCTGTATCATCGCCATATACGAGGTATTGCACAGTTGGGATTTCCCTGGCTACCACGGCGCAGGAACGGATAATGGTTTCAATATCCTTCAATTCAAAAATACGGGCGAGGCCACCACGGTAGGAATCTTTTCCAGATGCTTCGGTTTGGGTCTAGGGGTAAATAGCTGTTCGTCTATACCATTGTAGATCACTTCAATCTTCTGCGGGTTGGCGCCATACATAATTTCCCATTTCTTATTGAAAAGATTTACAGAGATGATCTTGTTAGCCTTGTAATAGGTGAGTCTGGCAATACTTTCAGAAAAACGGATCAATAAATTCTTCAGAAAAAAAGGATATTCGGAAGTATTAATGGCCAGGAGCCGTTCTCGAATAAAAACACCATGTTCTGTCAACATAATGGTGGTGCCGTGTTTGTAATTCGCAATAAGCGCCGGGATGAGGGTAAAACCACTAAGCGTTAAATGTGCCACCGAAACTTTTGGCACATCTACTATGGATAGCGGAATAAGGAAACGGTAGAGCCAGCGCATTCCCACGGTAAGATCCAGTAGGGAAGCAGTTGGGTTTCGTTTTTTCTTACTGTATTTCTCTATTCCTGCACAATAGCCGTTCCAAACCAATTCATTCCGCATGGTTTCTTTATAGTCATAGTCTTCAAAATAGAGCCAAAGCCGATAGAAAATTCCGTCCAGAGTGGCTATGTGAGCGTCATCTTCGTAGATAAAGTCTAATAACTGAATAAATAGGGGAAGGAACTTTTTTTGAATAGTACTATTGGAAGTATACTCCTTTTTCGCGATGATCTTGTAATATTCTTCACCAAAGCTGGTATAATCATAGGGCTCATCGGGCGTCCAGAGTGGCACCTGAATATTTTTCACTATGGAAGGACCCAACTCATATTTGGGGGTTTGTTCGTAATTGGCATTCATAGAGTATAGGGTATACTCCACATTCTGAACGCTATTGCATAGAATGTGAGCCCAGGTAGATACACCGCCGCCATTGTACGGGTAGGTTCCTTCCAGGATAAGCATCACACTAATTTTCTCCATATATGGATATGAAATTGGGGTATGCAATTCTATTAAAATTGCATAACATTATAATAGATATAATGTTAATTTATTTGGAGTGTTGGTATAAATATGAAATGTGCTATTTTTAGAGTATGAAAATATTTCGGAAGTTTAGGTTTAAATCGGTAGGAGGTAGTGGTTTTAAAAAATACCTGCTGTATGCTATTGGTGAAATTGTACTGGTAGTAGCCGGAATATTGATCGCTCTGGCGCTAAACGACGTAAAAGACGACGCTAAGAGGCAGGAAAATACCAAACGGGTTGGGCGAATGATCGTACAGGAGCTCAAAAAAGATATAGCCGATATTAATGAAGTTTTGGTGTATTGGGACGATTTAGAAGCTACAGTAGACACGATTCTTTATATTACTAAACCGGATGAACCATTACCGGCTAGTTGTATAAACTGCCAGAATGTACTCAACGAAACAGATCTGCCCAATATTTCCAACAGAGTTATTGAACTTGTAGAACAGAATGAACTATCGAAAGGAGTACTGCGGGATGAACTTACCGAAATTGCTACCTATTATAAAGAAGTAATAAAAATTTCCAATTTATACGAAAGGATCTTATTTGAAAACCTCACGGAAAATCTGAAAGTATGGAAAGATGACCATGCCTGGTTTTCAACCTATATTAGAAATGGTATTTGCTTGACCAAGGACTGTGAAGCTTATTTTCAGAATTCTACAGATTTCCGAAACCGCGTTGCCTATTTTAATTATATGGCGTTGGAAAATTACTATGGTGTCCTGGTAGTTTCCCGTGAAGAATTTAAAAAGCAGATTAAGAGTTTAGAAATTTTACTGGGCGACTAATTTAATTTTTAGCCGCTGCAACAGGGGAAGCTGTTTTACCGGGGTTGAGATAACAATCTCCCGGATAAAATAATCCTATTTTACATAATATAAATTATAGAACAAATATATTTATTTGAGTAAAATAGCGAATAGCACCTTTTCGTGCTATTTGATATAATTCCAGATATGACGCCTTTAGGCTCATATCGTCAGGAATTATGTCAAAGCCATTTTACGAACAATATTTATTGACATTCGTAAGCTATAATTAGCCGTTATGTAAAATTGCCGCGCTCAACAAATATTTCGTTATTACTTCAAATACTCGCATATTCTGGACAATTGTGCTGAAAAAGTTTTTTAAGAGAATTATAGACAGGTTTGCCGTAAGAGTAAAAAATTTAATCCAACGCTAAAGCCAACATAAATTTCTTTACACTTACTCTGTGTAGTTCTTTTGTATACTATTTTTTTATTGATAACTTCAATATTATGTCAAATAGAATTAGACTCGGTAAATATATTTTATCTTTCCCTTCCTCACTCGTCGGAAGCACTAAAATCAAGACTGTTTATTCCAATAGCTACCGTAATTGCAAACAATTTTGGTGTGTGTAACTATATTTTAAACTGGTTCTTTTGTGTAATTACTTACAATCATTTATAATAATCAAAATCGATAAGTCATTATGTTCGTAGGAATTTTTATGCTCTTATAACGAATGCACGTGCAGCGCCAAATCAATCAATTTTGCTGAATAGCCATATTCATTATCGTACCAAGCAATCAATTTGAAGAAGTTCTTATTAAGTGCAATACCTGCTTCTGCATCAAAATTACAGGTATGCGTATCACTTCGGAAATCCATTGATACTACGGGAGCATCGGTAAACGACACAATTCCTTTATAAACATCTTTTGCAGCATCTTTAAAAAGCTGTTTCACTTCAGTTTCTGTAGCAGCTATTTGAGTTCGAACCGTTAAGTCAACAACAGATACATCAACCGTAGGTACCCTAAAGGCCATCCCTGTAAGTTTGCCTTTTAATGCTGGGATCACTTTGGTAACGGCCACGGCTGCACCTGTGGAAGAAGGAATGATATTAGCTAGGCCACTCCTTCCTAACCTATAATTTTTTCGAGAAGGTTGATCTACCGTAGTTTGCGTAGCTGTAAGAGCATGTACTGTGGTCATTAAGCCTTCTACTATCCCTAAATTATCATGAATTATTTTCGCCATGGGTGCCAAACAATTTGTGGTGCAGCTAGCGTTACTTACAATCTTATCTGAAGTGGTGACGTCATGATGATTCACACCCATCACGAACATTGGTGCCGAATTGGATGGTGCAGAAATCACTACCTTTTTAGCTCCTGCCTTTAGGTGTGCATTTGCGGTGTCGAGTTCAGTAAAAATTCCTGTACATTCCAGTACTACATCAACTGATAAATCCCCCCATGGTAGATTATTGGGGGCTCGTTCTGCTGAAACGTGTATAACAGAATCATTCACAATGAGTTTTCCATCTTCAACGGCAACGTTCCCTGGAAATTTCCCATGTACCGAATCATATTTTAATAAGTACGCAAGATGATCTACATCTAACAGATCATTGATGGCTACTACCTGAATGTTTTCATTTTGAGCGGCAATTCTGAACGCGATCCTCCCGATGCGGCCAAAGCCGTTGATTGCAATTTTAAGCATATGTATTTTTTTTGAGTTAATTTTATATTGAAGTTATGTCTGCTACGCGTAGTAAACTTTCGTCTATTTTGTGGCCACCTCGTAATACTTCCCGTAGTGGAACAGAAACTATTTGGTTATGGTTAATACCCATCATATTATTGTATTCACCATTTAATAATGTGTCTACTGCAGCAACCCCTAGCCTACTTGCCAATACCCGGTCATAACAACTAGGCGCGCCTCCTCTTTGAATGTGCCCTAAGACAGTTACTTTACACTCGTATTCTTCCAAATGTTCACGTATGTATTCGGCAAGTCCTAATATATTTTTCCCTATTTGATCTCCTTCTGCTACTACCACAATACTGGAGGATTTTCCTGACGCTTTACTACGCTTTAGTGAGGCTATTAATCGCTCTCTTCCCATATCCTGTTCAGGAATTAATATTTCTTCAGCACCTGCGCCAACACCTGCGTTGAGCGCTATGTCGCCAGCAGCTCTTCCCATAACCTCGACTAAAAAAAGACGATTATGTGAGATAGCAGTATCTCTAATTTTATCGATAGCATTTACTACAGTATTTAGGGCCGTGTCGTACCCAATGGTGAAATCGGTACCATTTATATCATTATCTATAGTGCCTGGTATACCTACCACTGGAAAATTGAACTCTCCATGAAATATCAACGCTCCAGTGAATGTACCATCGCCACCAATCACTACAAGGGCGTCTATAGCATTATTTTTTAAATTATTGAATGCTTTTTGTCGTCCCTCTTTAGTATGGAACGCTTTAGAACGTGCCGATTTTAAGAAAGTACCGCCACGATTAATAATGTTTTTAACCGAACGGGCATCAAGGGGTTCAAAATCTCCTTCAATCAGCCCTTCATAACCTCTATAAATGCCTGTGCAATCAATTTTATGATATGCACAAGCGCGTACCACAGCTCTAATGGCTGCGTTCATTCCTGGTGCATCCCCTCCACTTGTTAAGACTCCTATTTTTTTCATATGGAAACTTTAAATTATACTACAGATATGACAGTCTAATATTTGCTTTGTGAATTGAATAGCTGACTGATCACATTTATATTGTTGGGGAGTCGTCCTACGTGCTGCAGTTTTAGGGCTGCTAGTTTGAGCGCTATCTCCAAACAAGATTTAAGCGGTTTTTCAATGACATAAGAATATAAAAAGCCGCTCCAAAAAGCATCTCCAGCGCCTGTGGCATCCATTACTTCATTTATTTGCTCTGCTGGCAACACGATGGTATTTTTCTGCTCTTCGGAAAGTTTCACACCGTTGGCACCTAATGTCAGACAGACAACCTGTGCTCCGTGTTTATGGAAATAATTGAAAATTTCTTCATGTGTCATATTTTTATCGAAATAGCGTTTCATATCATCTTCACTTACCTTTATCAACGGGTTGAATTTACAATAGGACTCAATGGTCTTTTTGGCCTCTTCCCTATCGCTCCATATTTTTTTTGAATAGTTTATGTCAATACTTAACTTACAACCCAAATTATAAGCTTCTTCTGCCTTTTCCAAAATAGTCGCTCTCGCTGGGTTTTTACTTAGCGCAAAACACGTTGTATGAAAAATTTTTACACCTTGTAGTATTTCAGAAGGGAATTGCGCTCTAATGATTTGACTATCTGAAGCTCTATACGGAATAAAATCTGGCGTATCAGTCGCTCTAGAAATAAATATAGTACTAGTAGGTAAATTTGCTTCTCTTCTAACAAATGTTGTGTCTATATTAATTTCACTTACTCGATGTAAAATATAATCTCCTAGGCCATCATTACCAATGGTGGCAATAAGTCTTGGCTGTAACCCTAAGCGTGCTAAATTCATAGCAACGTTTGTTACAGAACCACCTAAATACCTATGATAATCGCGTGTGTCTCTAATAGAAGTGTTTTTTTCGTGACCTATAAAATCTACTAGTGCTTCGCCCACACAAATAATATCGTTTTTCATAGTTGTTTTTATATTAAAAGTCGTTTACCCTTACTGTACTGTGTTGCCAATACCTGCCCTGCTGCGCTCCAAGTACAAAACTTAACTCCATTTGGTGTCCCTTTTTTTGTGTTGAAATTTTCGTAAAAACCATAATCTTCTTTTACATTCAACATTTCAATAGCTGCGATAATTTCTTCTAAGGCATCGGGTAATTTTTCTGAAATAGCCATTCCATAAAATCCGTTTACCATCTGCCATGTGCCGCCGTTATGAAATTCGTAGGGATAGTTCCTAAACTCATATTTGCAGTTGTGTTCCAATAGCTTCCAATCTTCGTCATTCTGAAAAATAGGTTTCCAGAAGGCTGGTAATAATTGCAACTTTAAAGATTTCCGAAGCTCTTCGGCATACATGATTTGATTATCTCTAAATGATGCATCTCCTAATTCTAGAAGAATTGCTATAGAATTTCCGAAGGCATCAAACATGGTTTGATAGCCCGACGGATTAATAGATGCCATCCAGTATGGCTTATTACTTAGCGATTTATAGGCCCTGGGATGGTATGGATGTAAGTTTTTTCCTTTTGTGTAATTAGCCTCTATAATTGTTTTAATAGCATCAATTTTTTCTGAAACGGCTTTAGAGGGTTGTATGGCCTGGTAACAGCGTAATGCCCATAAGCGAAGCACTTGGTCATAAAAAATATGCCCTTCGGTAATATACTCGTCTGCCCAATTTCCAGACCTGGGCACATATATGAGATGGTTGTTGTTGAATTCCCAGGCTTGTAAAAGTTGAAATCCTTTCTCTATATTGGTTTTCATTTCGGTAAAAAACTCCGTGTCATTTGTGCTCCATGTATAATTACAAACCCCAATAATAAACCAAGAAATTGTATCTACTCTTCCTGCTAAACCACCAAAACTAACTTCTGTATTTTCGTGTTCTTTGAAATATACATTAGACGGTATATGGCCAAGTTCGTGTTGATGTGTAGCAAGAGTAATGAGCGTATTTTTAAAAATAGATATGAGTTTTTCATCACCATCCATTAATGCTGCAAGACCGCAAATAACTCCATCACGTGTCCAAATACGTTTATAATTTGAAATTGCTTCTGCACTTGCTAAAAATCCGTGTTCATTACTAGCTAAATGCAACAATGCTATCGCTTTTTTGTAAATTACTGAATTCATTTCTATGCTACCGGTTGCGGGCGATGATTTGCTTTTATTAAAAGTGTACATATTGCTGCTATTATTAGTAGAACTCCAGCGAACGTTATGGCGTTTCGGGGATCATTATTTAAAAAATTTCGTAAGATGTACCCAAAGGATACTGTTTGTAAAATCATAGGTATTACAATCATCATATTAATAATTCCCATGTAAACCCCATACCGTTCTTTTGGAATACTTGCAACGATCATTAGATAAGGAATCCCCATCATACTTGCCCAACCAATACCAAAGCCAGTGATGGCAAAGAATAATAAGTTTTTGTTTTCTATCGTCGGAAATATTAAAAATCCAATAGCAGCTAATAGTAAACACGCAGCGTGTACCCATTTTGCACTGTATTTTCTTGCAAAACCAACGAGTGCAAATGCGACTAAAAAGGTAACAACATTGTACCAACCGTTTACAAGAGCGGTCCAACTTACAGCTTCGCTATAAACCTCAGTATTTTCTGGTGTAACATTGTAAACTGATAGAGCAACACTTTTTGATGAATTTTGCCAATAACAGAACAATGCATACCATTGAAATAAATAAACAAGTGCAAGTTGCCACATTACTTTTGGCATTTCTTTTATAGCTGAAAATATTTCAATAAGTGGACCTATGATACTTCGTTTTTCTTTTTTTAATACTATTAGTTCTTCTTTGGTAGGTGGTATTTCTTTCGTTTTACTTATACTCCACAGTATTGAACCAATAGAACACAATGCTCCAAGAAAAAAAGATGCATATACCCAATTAGGTAATGAACCAGTAGCTCCTACAATTATTAACGGAAATATGAACAAAGATAAATTAGCCAAAACCTGCCCAAAACCAGTAAAGAAACTTTGCATTTGAAATCCTAATGGTTGCTGTACATCATCCAATTTATCTGCAATTAAAGCTCTATATGGTTCCATTGCGGTGTTGTTACCAATATCAAGTATCCATAAAAGTCCTGCTGCCATCCATAATGAGCTACTATAAGGAAATGCTAATAAAGCTAAACTACAAAGTATAGCTCCAACTAAGAAATAGGGTTTTCTTCTACCCAATTTTGGACTCCAAGTTTTGTCACTCATAGCCCCTATAATAGGTTGAACTAATAATCCTGTAACAGGTCCTGCAAGATGTAGTATAGGAATTTGATCTGCGCTTGCTCCTAAAAAATCATAAATTGGTGTTACTGCACTTTGTTGTAAACCAAAACTATATTGTATCCCGAAGAAACCAACATTCATGTTTAGTATTTGCCAAAAGCTTAACTTAGGTTTTTTTAGCATCACTCATTTTTTTTAATTAATAATGTAAGAAAAGTGTCAAAGTCTTGATTGTTCATAAATACCTTTCCCGAGTGGTCAACTACAGGTAAGGAAACATTTGAAGTGGAGAGACCATTTTCTTTCATTTTATATAACATTTCCTGTAATCTGGTTTCGTCTTTATCAATGTCAAAGTAAACGAAAGCAATATTATGGTCTTTTAAATAGGCTTTGGTTTCTAAACAATAATGACAAGTATCACTACCGTAAATAATTAAATTCGGTGTATTAGAAGAAGTATTATTACTTTCAAAACTTTGGCCAGAAGCCATACTTGTAACACATAGAAAAAAAAATATACAGAAGTTTCATGTTTAAAAATTTAATTAAAAAGAGCCAATGAAGTGTTATTCTAGCATTGACTCTTTTAACATTAACACTAAATCAGTGTGGCTAATACTCTTTCCTATTAGAATTTATAGGCAACACCCATGGAAATTGATCTTCCAGGAACAGGGCGTACACGTAAATAATTTACTTGCCCTTCTGTAATGCTACCTTCTTCAGACTCTGTAATACCTAAGCTGTCAAATAAGTTATTAGCTGAAAGGTTTGCTGAAAGATTATTGGTTACTTCAAAATTGATAAAACTATTTACAATCGCAAATCCAGGCAGCACTAATTCATTACTATCTTGAGCGAAAGCTTTGCTCTGGCCTATTACACTTAATCCTACGCTATGCTGCTTATTGCCTCCAAAGCTGTAAGAAGGAACTAGGCTGTAAATAAAATCTGGCTGTCGTCTTGGGGTATTACCAGCATTGTCTCCAGAATCAATCTCTGCATTTGTATAGGTAATAGTTCCGCGAACATTTAGATCGTTATAACGGTAGCTTCCTTCTACTTCTATACCTATAGATTTGTAGTCGTTTTCGATTATTTCTTGAGTGGTAGCTTCAAAACCACCTTCTTCAATGGTTTTAGCATAAAATACGGTTGCATATACCGTTGCATTTTCAAAACCGCCTTTATAACCTACTTCAGCCTGATTGATAAAGTCAAGGGCATTCACTTGGTCACCATCAAGATAGTTTAAGCCCGCGAAAAGGATACGATCTGCCTTTGCCGATCCACCTCTACTATAACGCCCAAAGACTGCTTGATTATCTGTTAGCAAATAATTGGCACCGAGCGAGTATGAAACATAATCGTAGTCATAGTTTACTATCGTAGGGTTTGCTAGATCAATAGACTGCACCGTTTGTTCGGCCAATGAAATTTCCCCATCGTTGTTTACGTCAACCTGAGAAGTTACAGGGCCTGCAAACGAACCATCTACTTGACCAAAATCGAAACGAACACTTCCATCAAAATTTAATTTTTCTGTTGCTTCAAAGCCAACGGCTAGAAAAGGAGCCGACGTAATGTATTGCGTATCGTAACTTCTCTGACAGCAATTTCCAAAGAAAGCTGCTCCATAACCAAAAAGCCCGTTATCTGTGAGTCTATTGCCATCTGCATCGTTGGCATTTATTAACCTGGCATTATCACCATTTGCTTCTAACAAATAAGAGTTCCATAACCAAGACATCGATACATTTTGGAATCCTTTAAAATACCCTAACGTCACATTTACGTTTTCAAATTTCTTAGTGATACGTAAATCGTTCATGAAGTTATTGAAGTTATTCAATTGCGTATCAAACAATACAACAGGTGTAACGAGAGCACCATTTGGCACTAAACCACCATTTTGATAGGTCAGTGATTCAAATCCGTTTCCAGTTGCAAAATCTCCAGCAAGAAAGTCGCCTGCTGTTTGTACTGCTGAAGGGAATGGTGAGTTAAACCCTCCTTTATTCATAGAGAAACGTCCATTGTTTTTAATTCTCCACCCCTCTAATAATTCAAATGATGCCTCTAATCCTAATGATGTACTTACAGGGTGCATTCCATCTGTTATATTAGATCTTCTGCGTTCACCATTTTCTCCCAATCCTACACTCTGTGTCAAAAATGCCGTGTGTAAGGTTTGATTGTTTGCATCAAAATTTGGAATATCTTCAAAGTTTGGATCTGCATTTGTGCCAGTTACCTGTATCGGATTAGGGAGATAGGCAATTGCTCTGTCATTTAAATATTTACCATATAAACGCACATACCCTTTTTCAAATTCTTTGGTGATGTTTAATTTAAATTGGCCACCATTATTTGCAGTATACCCCGCATCGCGAATACCTTCACCTAGACGGTAAAAACCTCCCATATGGAAATATAGGCCTTCTCCAATCGGAGCTCCATATTCAAAATCTGTTCTAAAGTTCCCGTAATCTAGTCCAAAATTGGTAGCTATAGAACCTCCTTCTCTTTTCCCAGTTTTGCTTATAAGGTTAATAATTGCACCCGGTGAGTTTGAAGATAAAGTAGAGGCAGAACCACCACGTATAGCTTCAATTCTTGAAATATTAGCATCATATCGAGTAAAAATATCTGCTGTAGCAAATGCAATGTCGCCAAATAACAATACAGGCAATCCATCTTCCTGGAGTTGAACATATTTAGATCCACCAGAAGATACCGGCACACCACGAACAGCTATATTAGCGTTACCTTCTCCACCCGATGATTCTGAGCGAATACCAGGAACGGTTCTGAAAATTTCAGCAGTTGTTCTTGGCGCAGATTCAACTATATCTGCAGGTTTTAATGATGTGATCGAAACACTCGATTCTATTCGAGATTGAGGATTTGTTACTCCAGTTACAATTACAGTATCTAATGATTCTGCATCTTCGTTCATACTAAAAGTGAGCGTAACATCACTTCCACTTACGGTCACACTCTCTTTAATATTAGTATAACCTATATAAGAAGCCGAAACTATATAGGATCCGTCTTCCACGTTTGAAATAGTAAAATTTCCATCAAAATCAGTAATTGCACCCTTGTTAGTTTGTTCGATAATAACATTAACGCCACTTAGAGGTACTCCTAATTCATCAGTAATTGCACCCGAAATAGTAGATTGCGCAATCATCAGGTTTGCTATAAAAAATATGAAGATTGTGAGGCATAAAGTAATAATCTTTGAATTTTTCATCTTAGTTGGTTTTACAAATTATTGAATTAATAATAAATCAAATGTAAAATGAAGAATAAAAAAAATGTGATATTTTTAACGAAAACGTTTTCGAAATCAACGAAAACGTTTTCGGAATAAATTGTTATATTGCTTCAAATAATCAAATAATTTTGAATACGGTAACACTTCAAGAAATTGCAAATACACTCGGAATTTCGGTTTCTACTGCATCTAAAGCGTTAAAAGACTATCCTGATGTGAGTAAAAAAACTAAAGCGAGGGTTAAAGAATTAGCAAAAACTTTAAATTATAAACCAAACCCTTTTGCAGTAAACCTTAGAACTAAACAATCTAAAACTATTGGTGTAATTATTCCAGAATTAGTACATCATTTTTTCTCAAGTGTTATCAAAGGAATAATTAATCAAGCTGAAAAAAAAGGGTATCTAGTTATCACTCTCCAATCTAATGAATCATACACATTAGAAAAAAAGCAAATTGAATTACTTCTCGATAAAAATGTTGATGGTATTTTAATTTCCCTCGCAAATGATACAGCAGTATTTGACCATTTAAAACACGTGATTGAGAAAAAAACTCCTTTAGTAATGTTTGATAAAATTGCAAAAGTAGTTTCCTGTTCTAAAATAATTATAAATGATCGTGCCGCTGCATATAACGCTACTAAGTATTTAATAGATACTGGATGCAAACGTATTGCACACTTTAGAGGTCCTTTATTGCCTCAAAATTCTATTGATCGATTTCTTGGCTATAAGAAAGCGCTAGATGATTTTAATATTGAATATGATCCTTCTCTTGTTTATATATGTAATGATATGACATTTGAAGAAGGTGAAATTTTTGCTGAAAAATTGGTTAATGATAGAAAAAATGTTGATGGTATTTTTATAAACACTGACTTAGTAGCTATTGGAGCAATAACAAAATTAAACTCATTGGGTGTTAAAGTTCCTGAAGATATATCTATAATTGGTTTTAGCAATTGGTTTATGTCTTCTGCAATTACTCCCACTTTAACAACGGTTGATCAACCTGGTTATGAAATGGGCAAAATTGCCTTTAAAAGATTATATAAGGAGCTAAACCATATAAAGAATAAAAAAGAAATTACTCCAAAAATTATTGAACTAGACACTAGTTTAATAATTAGAGAATCTACCAAAACTTAAAGCATAATAAAGAATTATTTAGATGTATAAAATTTTAAGGTAAATATAATCAATCCACACACTTAACTCCACTCCTACTGCCAACGCTGTAAAGAGTGTTCCTTTCACGTTTTATAATACACTTTGGGAAGAAAAACTTTTTAAAAAGAGATACCGCAGTATCGTGTGCTTTGTCTCAAAGCAAAGTGACATAACGCAGAACATTATAGAACATTTTTGATTATTGAGAAAAACAGCAAATAGAATTTTTCTGTTTTATTTTACATAGATGCAGCTATAGCGCTTTTAGCTTAATTACAAATAATTATGAAAGGCATTCTTATTAATTGGGTTGTCTTTAATAATACAACCTAAAGTCAAGTGCCCTGCAGGCTTCGTAATATTTTTGATGTAATTCTTCCACAATGGCCAGCACATCGTCATCTTCTTTAAAAAAATTAAAGAACGCCACGTCAAGTTGTGAACTACTTATATCCTTATATTCACTACCGTAGCCGGAAATGGCCTTTGCACCGGTGATATCCAAAAAATACTGAGCTTCTTCCTGATCCAGATCCAACACCTTCGCGTTTGAAAAATGTAAGATTTTACCCCTCAATCTGCCTTCAAAAAGTTCTGCTATTTCTATAAGGCTGTAGTTGTAGCCGTTTAAAGAGATACTGTTGGCTTCCCCTGTCATGATGAGGTAGATAATTTCATAATCCTTAAAATGATGATCGTCCAGAACTAGTGTATTTAAGCTTTCTTCCAACCCCTCTATGGTATCACAGGTTTTGTAAATGCTCGCTATTCCGGATTGGTGTGTAAATTGCTCCAGGACCCGTTGGGTTTGGGTAACTGCTTCTATCTCTACATCCTCCACTGCTTCCAGGCAATAGATAAAGTACTCTATATTGGTAATGTGTACGTCCGGGACTTGTTTTCTTTTCTCTAACAATACTTTTTTTTGCAAAAATAAAACTTACCAGGAATTCAGAATAACGGTTTGCCAATAATTCTTAACAACAAATGGATAGACCTGTAGAAGTTGGATGAAGTTGCTGTGTGTTTTCAGGGAGAGTAAAGTTTAAACTGTAAAAACTCCTAATGAATTCAGGAGTTCTTCTTTCTCAACGTTACAAGTGTTCTTTTAAGGGATTCAAAATCTGTGTAGCCACTGGCAATTACGTGGCGTTTGTCTTTTTTTCTGTACATCACAGTTGGAAATCCGCGAACGCCCAGTTGTCTGCTTTTTGTAAAATCGGCACGGGTGGCTTCTTTCATAGCTTCCGATGTAAAGGCTGCCAAAAATTTGTTGTAATCTATATCCAGTGTTTTGCAAATAGGTTTGTAAAATTCCGGTTGTTTTGGATCCTGCGTTTCTACGTAAAAATGGTGTTGTATAAGTTCATAAAAAGCGAGCGCTTTCTCCGGCGCAATGGTTCTTGCAGTAACCGCGGCTCTGCAGGCAGGTTCGGTATCGTAATTAAAGTGTTCCTTCTCAAAAAGAGACAGATCAAAGGGTTGCCCGCTTTTTTGCTGCACCTCCTGCCAGTGATGCTTTAAAAAATTTTTGAAAGAGGTGTTCCATTCTTCGCCACCTCCCGGTCGTAATCCGCCCATAACCATATTGAACTTTATATGCTCCCCGGTTGCATAGCGTTGTAAAGCGTTCATTTGTGGGGATATTCCCCAACATCAGCTGCACATAGGGTCTCCCACATACAACAGTTCTTCCTCATCGTTCCAGATTGTTTTACTGTTTTCTACTTCAAAATCTGGTAGTTCGCAAAGACCGGTTACGGGGTCGCATTGCACTTGTATCTCTTGTTTCTGGCGCATACCTGTAAAATTAAAACAAATTATTAGTAATAGGGTGATTAGAATTCTCATAGACACGTAAAAGTCTACCCAGGTAAGTTACGCATTCAGGAGTTTGCTGGCGTATCTGGCTTTAATACACATAAAAACACCATACGCAACCAGTCCCAATGCAATGGCAATTAACACCGCGTCGCCAAAGGTTCCTTCCAAAAATTGAAAAGCCTCTTTCTTCCCAGCAATATCTCCACTACCCTGCGATAAAATGCTCCTAAAGATAAGGTATACTGTAATTCCTATAACGATGGCTCTCGCGGTAAATCCTAATTGACCGGAACGCACTAATACCTTTCTTGCTTTACTGTCCAGTCCCGCTTCTTTAATTTTATCACGAAAACCTCCGGAATACGCCTGATATAGCTGATATATTGCTTTCCCCAGTAATCCCAGGGCGATAAGAACCAATACAATTTTTCCGGCGGTACTATCAAAAAGGCCGCTTTGGTTACCGGAACCACCACCAGACCCGGCATTTGTGATGATCTTAACGGCAGAATACGCCAAAAAACCGTAAAATATACCGCTAAAAAAATAGGCGATTCTTTTTACAATACCTTTGGCTTCGGTACCATTATTTTCGGGGTCTGCAAATACCTGATACATTCTCCAGAAAACGTAGCCCACCAAACCAAGTGCTACAAGGCCCAGTAGTAGTTGTCCGTAGGATTGTTGTGCTACGTACTCCAGCGCACCGGAGCTTCCCGTTTCTTTACCACCCATTCCCAGTGTTGTCATTGCCGTAAGGCCTCCAACAAGGATATAAACAACGCCTTTCGTGGCTATTCCAAATCTCGCGAAATTTTCTTTTTTATTACTCATAATACTTTTTTGTTAGTTTCCTTTAAAATACTCAATCTTTAAAACTTGTTGTGTCTGTATAACAGGGATTTAACTTTTTTGTATAAAGGTGACATAGAAACTACATTAAATTCTTTTAACCCGGCCCCAGATAGTATCTTTGCATACCTAAAGAATACGGTACCCATAATTTAATACGTATTATGTCTTTTAAAAAATTACATCCGGAATTACTGGAAAAGCTCGCATCTCAGGGAATAGTAACACCTACTCCCTTTCAAAGTAAGAGTATTCCTGTAATAAAAAGTGGCGCGAACGTATATTGCACGGCTCCAAAGGATAGCGGAAAAACCACCGCACTCATCATTACTACCCTGCAACGCATAAAATTTGAGGCGGTGGGAGATGCGCCACGTGCTGTTGTGCTGGTAGAAAATAAGGAAAAAGCCATAGAAATGTATGTTGCCTTTTTGGAATATACGCAGCATACGCCCGTCCGCGTGTACGTAGGTCACGAACAGCTTCACGTAGATCTTCAGAAATCTGAAATTTTTATGGGAGTAGACATTCTTATTTCTACCCCCAAAGCGATGAATAAATTATTTTTAATGGAAGGTGTTGCCATCTCGCAATTAAAGATCTTTAGTGTTGATGATGCTGAATTTTTAGTGCAGCAATCTGCTTTTAGAGCACTGCTGTCTATCACTCAAAGCATCAAAAAATGCCAGTATGTGTTGTATTCTGAAACCATGCATCCTATGCTGAAACGTTTTGAATCGCATTTTATGGAATACGCTAAAAAAGTAGCTATCAAGTAATTTATCTTTACCTCTACTACCGGAATGATACCGAAACTACACTACATATCGCGGGGAGCGACTCCTCAGGAACATCTGGATACTATTCAAAAAGCCTGTACAGCTGGTTCAGAATTAGTACAGTTGCGGTTGAAGGATATTTCAGAAAAGAAGTTTTTAAAATGTGCACACGAAGCCAGAGAGATCACAGCCCATTTCCAGACCAGACTTATCATTAACGATTCTTATAAAATTGCAAAAGAGGTTAAGGCAGATGGTGTTCATCTTGGAAAAACCGACTCCTGCCCTACCGTGGCAAGAAAATTTTTATATTCCTGGCAACTTATTGGAGGCACCGCAAATACCTTACAGGATTGTGAAGAATTGCTGGATAAGCGGGTGCATTACATTAGTTTAGGTCCTTTTAGGGCATCCAACACCAAAATAAATACACCTCCCGCATTAGGAATAAAGGGTTTTGCTGCGATTACCGATATTTTAAAAACAGGAACCCCTATCCTTGGCGTTGGCGGGATCACTACAGAAGATGTTACCGCCATACTGGAAACAGGCATTTCCGGCCTCGCAGTTTCTGAAGCGATCACTACCAATTTTAATTCCATAACAACCTTTCATCAACTCCTGAACGCATCTGCTACTGCAGAACAACGGTATACGTTTGATTGAAGACTCAGTATCAATTAATCCAATACCTCGTTATTTAGCCTAAATTAAACTATCTTGTAAGTATACCTATATGTTATGAAACTAAACTTAGTGTCTTGCGATGCCCAACGGCCGGATAGAAGGGCAATTGCGGGCTTTATAGACCAAATAGCCATTAATTTGGATGGTATGTCTTCAAACCAACTTACAGACATACTTTTAGAAGGAGACCCCATAGAAATTGAAGTAACCGATAAAAACACACCTTCTACCCTCCGCGGATTAAGAAAATTACATATTGATTATGAAATTATTGAGGAATAATGCCCGATCAAGTTTTTAAGATGAAAAAATTACTGTGAGTAATAATGCGATCCTATTGGAGAAATCCGGCGTAGAATTCAACGAACTATCTTTATAACAAAACCCCTTACTTAAAAAATCACAAAGTAATTACAATTCTATACGTAAGGGGTGAAATAGTAAGAGTGAAATTGACTATACAGGGACTTTAGACGCTGCTTCTCTTCTAGCCCAATTTCGATGTTTTGAGATACTTTCAATAAACTTTTTTGGAGCTTCACTTATATGAATAGCAGCATCCTCTTTATGATCCTTCACATAGGAATTATCTATTAGTTCTTCCCCGTCACCATCGGTTGCAATAGCCTTGCAATGTTTAAAAGCTTCATTTATAAATTTTAAGTATTTCCCTTCCTTTTTGAGAGTTTTAACCGCCTTTTTACCTCCAGGGATGTAAATAGCATCAAACAATACACTTTCAGTAGTGTTAATAGCGGCATCTACTTTATGGTCCATTCCTTCATCGCAGGTAATAGAACCACCGTGCGGGGCAATGAGCGTTAGCACTGCTCCTTCTTTCTCTAAAGCGGTTTTCATTTTTTTGTATGCTTTCATATGGAAACCATCGGCAGCTAAAACTGCTATTTGTCTGGTGGTAATGCTGTCAAACTTTGTATTTGACTGACTTAAAGCCGGATCTGATTCGAGATAGTTTTTCTTTTTTCCTGGTTGGTGTTTTTTTCCATCCGCATCTGCACCTATAGCCTGATTTAATGGTTTTTCAATACTCTTTGGAACCTTCATTCCTAAATTTTCAGCAACTTTTTTTACTAGATCGCTGTCTATCTGGCTTATCATATAAAGCATCCGTTCAATAATATCCTGATTGGTACATTTACCTAACTCAAAAGAATATGCTCCAATAACGTGTTCTTTTTCCCAATCTGCCAGACTTCTATAAAAAAGAGCAGGTTGTGAAAAATGATCACTAAAACTCTCGCTGCGACCCCGTATTTTTTTGGCGTCTATACGTTCTTCGTAATGGGTAAAACCACCTTCAGCCATTTTTGCCAGGTGCGGACAACTACCCATGAGCGAGTTGGGAAAATAAGCTGTTTGTCCCTGAGGTATATCCATTTGCATTTGCCCGTCACGCTGGTTGTTATGAACAGGCACAATAGGTTTATTAATAGGAATTTGATGAAAATTAGGTGTTCCCAAACGAGATAGTTGCGTATCTCTGTATGAAAATAGTCGCCCTTGTAAGAGTGGGTCATTAGTGAAATCGATTCCCGGAACTATATGCCCGGGGAGAAAAGCTACTTGCTCAGTTTCGGCAAAGAAGTTATCTGGATTTCTGTTCAATGTCATTTTACCTATAATTTCCACGGGAACCAATTCTTCAGGAATTAATTTTGTAGGATCCAAAAGGTCAAACTCAAATGTATGCTCATCTGCCTCAGGAACTACTTGTATCCCCAATTCCCATTCAGGAAAATGACCAGCCTCAATAGCTTCCCAAAGATCACGACGGTGAAAATCTGCATCTGCTCCGTTAATTTTTACGGCTTCCTCCCAGGTTACTGAATGTACTCCTAACGTAGGTTTCCAATGAAACTTTACAAAATGAGACTCACCTTTATCATTGATCAACCTAAATGTATGGATTCCAAAACCTTCCATCATCCTAAGGCTTCTTGGAATAGCCCTGTCACTCATAGCCCAAATATGGTTATGCATAGTTTCAGTAGTGCGGGAAACGAAATCGTAAAAAGTATCGTGTGCAGAAGCGGCCTGAGGAATTTCGTTATTAGGCTCTGGTTTTACCGAATGAATCAAATCCGGAAATTTCATGGCATCCTGAATAAAAAATACAGGCATATTATTACCAACTAAATCCCAGGTACCTTCTTCTGTATAAAACTTCACTGCAAATCCGCGCACGTCTCTCGCCAGATCGGGAGAACCTTTAGATCCGGCTACTGTTGAAAACCGAACAAATACAGGTGTTTTTCTCGATGTATCGTTAAAGATCCCCGCTTTACTATATTTTTTAATACTATCGTATAATTCAAAATATCCGTGAGCACCACTACCTCTCGCGTGCACGATGCGTTCCGGAATGCGCTCGTGATCAAAATGCGAAATTTTTTCACGGAGCAGAAAATCTTCAAGTAGTGTAGAACCCCTTTCGCCGGACTTCAATGAGTTATTTGTGTCATTAACTTTAAGTCCTTGATTGGTCGTCATTACTTTATCTCTGGGGTTCACCCTGTACTGTTCCAAATCACTTATTTTCTTTGTGGATTCTTTGTTTTTTTTCGATTTCTTAGCCATAATTTCCTGAGAGGTTATGTGTTAAATTTATAATTTCGATTGAAATTACTATATCTTACCCGGATTATATGTTCCTTTAACAATCATTTAAAATTTTATATTAAATGAGGCAGGAGTTGTTTGTAAAAAGATAATTTAGGTTTAATTATTTATAGATAATCATACCAAAAGTAATTTTACATTTTTCCTGTTAACATTATTTCAACAAACATATTCCCTAACGTTCCTAAATTTTAAATCTCTTAGTTATGAGTAGTATCCATATTTATTTTCCTTTATTTTAAGGAGATTTTAATATTTGATCATTAAATTTTTCTTTATTTTTGCCATCTTAAACTGTTTACGGGTGAAAGTTTACGTAACAATTTGATTTTCAAACAATATGTCTGAATCTTTCCAAAATAAAACTGAAAAAGGACTCGCTTCCATTAAAAGTGCATTTGAAAAAAATAACGAGCTGTCCTACGAAATTTTCCAGCAAATGCCAATCGGTATTTGCATTACAGATACCAATGGTTATTTTACCGATGTGAACACAACCTATTGTGACACCTATGGGTATACCCGCGAAGAATTAATAGGAAAACCATTTACAGTGGTGGTGCCGGAAGATAATCACAGCACGCTCGAAAAACTACACAAAGATTTTATACAGCGGGAATACGAACTTCAGGGGCGATGGACCGTTCAGGATAAAGAGAAAAACAGATTTGATGTTATTACAAACGCAGCTTTTTTAGAGGACGAAGACACCAAAGAAAAGCGCAAGATGACGTTGGTGGTGAAGGCAAATCAATTAGAACTTACCATTCAGCGCTTAAAAACTACCATTGAAATTTTAGAGAACAGAATTAAAACGCAGGACATAGCAAACCGTCTGGCAGAACACGATATGCGAAATAGAGTTGCTTCTATGATCTCTATTTCTGATATTCTTTCAAAATCGAAACTGAATAAGCAACAGGCAAAATGGGTACGCATGCTTAAAGATATTGGTAACGATACCATTAAGTTATTATCGTCTGCCAAAGATTATGCTAAAATGGAGCGTGGCGAATACAAACCAAATATATCTTCCTTCGATCTTCTGGAGTTAATTGCCAATACAACCTCCGAAATGCGGGAACTTATTGATGAGAAAAATGCTTCCATCCAACTGTTTCATAACTCCATTGAAGTTGAGCCTACGGAAGATTCATTGTCTATGAAAGGAGACGAATTTTATCTTTCGTATCTCTTTCAGAATTTACTTCGGAATGCACTGGAGGCCTCGCCGGAAGGAAAGAATATTTCCATACATATTGAAACAGATAATCTCTTTGAAATTAATATTACAAATCAGGGAGTAATACCCGAAGAAATAAGAGACAACTTTTTCGATAAATACGCCACTAAAGGTAAAGAAAGAGGAACGGGTCTGGGAACCTACATTGCAAAAATGATCGCCGAAATACACAAAGGAAATCTTACATTTCTTACCGGAAATAATGGCACCACAACGCTAATTCTGAAGTTGCCAAAGGATATTTTACAATAATTTCAGGTGTGATACGCTAACTGCTTTTCGGTGTACCCTTCTTACTCAAGTAGAGAAACACGCACCTTTTTTTTCTTTAACTTTACGTTATTAGTCTTTTCAATAACGCTCTTTACTTTGTCTTTAGCTACTGCCACAAAAGCGCAGTCCCGTTTTAATTCTATTACACCTACTTCGTCACTTTTTAATTTTCCCTGCTTAAAAAATAAGCCGGCAAGATCTCCTTTTGAAATTTTATCTCTGCGACCTCCCGAAACATATAACGTGGCCCATTGCGACTGGATAGCGGTTTCCTTATCTTTTAGTTTTACAACATCGGTAGTGGTGATAAAATCGGGAACGTGCTCCTGCTCCCACTGCAACACGTAGGCAGTTCCGTGCGTATTCATACGGGCAGTTCTACCATTTCTATGTGTAAATTCTTCGGCTTTTAAAGGCAACTGGTAGTGAATAATAAAGCTGAGCTCCGGAATGTCCAGTCCGCGTGCGGCAAGGTCTGTCGCAATAATGATCTGGTGGGTTCCGTTTCTGAATTTTAGTAACGCTCTTTCTCTGTCTATTTGCTCCAGACCACCATAAAACACGCCGTGCGGTATTCTGTGATCCTCCAGGTACTCACTCACAAACTGGATGGTATCTTTAAAATTACAGAAAATAATACCCGGCTCATTACCAATATGATGTAGCAATGCAACCAACGTTTCTAGCTTGTCTTTTTGCGGAGCCAGAACTCTTTTTATAGCTAATTTGGAAATTTGCGTTCCGGAATAGTCAATAATGAGAGGGTCCTGAACCTGAGCAAACGAAGGGATTTCTATTCCCTGAGTGGCCGAAGTAAGGATTCGCTTTTCAATTCCCGGAAGCATTTCAATAATTTCGCGCATTTCGGCTTCAAAGCCTATTTCCAGTGATTTATCGAACTCATCCAGCACTAAGGTATTAATGTCCTGCACTGCAAAAGTCTCACGTCGAAGGTGGTCTGCAACACGACCGGGTGTACCAATTAAGATAGCTGGATTGTGGGAAAGAATTACTTTATCTTTTGAAAAAGGTCTGCCTCCATAAACGGCATTGGCTTTATACCCAGTACCCATTTCACGGATTACCTGCTCGATCTGTATGGCCAGTTCACGGGATGGAACTAAAATAAGGAGTTGCACATTGTCGCACGCTACGTCCAATGCGCGTAGTGTTGGTAATAAAAAGGCAACGGTTTTACCAGTTCCTGTAGGCGATAACAAAACGGTATTTGGTGCAGATGTTATAGCTAAAAGCGCTTCCTCCTGCATAGGATTCAGTTTTTTAATACCGAGTTTTTCCAGGATTTCTTTTTGAGATTTTAGTTCGTTCGCCATAAATAAATAATATGCATTGATTTGTAGTGTGTTAAATTAACACTACCAGTGTAAAATATAAGTAATTTCAGCAGCGTTTCAAACAATTATTGGGTTTTCTGTTGCTTAGTATAGTACTACTGAATCTTTTTGGTCTGATTCAGATAGTCTGCCAGTACTTTTTCAATAAGCTCTTCTTTAGTGAGATGGTGGAAAATGGTTTTAATTTCGGTTTTCAGTGTTTCGGAAACTTCGCGGTTAGGTTTTGTTTTAAAGATTTTCCGTGCCCATAAAATGGTGTTGTTTTCTTCAATAGATTGGGCGTCTGCTTTTTGCATTTCAGAAAAATGAATGCCCAGCTCTTTTTCCAGATCCGGAATATCGCGTACTTCGTCCTGCTGAATGACACTTAAAGACAATCCCTTCGCTCCTGCCCTGGCGGTACGACCGCTTCTATGCACATACGTTTCGTAGGTATCTGGCAAGTGATATTGAATAACATATTCAATTTCTTTTACATCAATCCCACGTGCTGCAAGATCTGTAGCTACCAGAATATTTATGTGGCCTTCTCTGAACTGCCCCATCACCCGGTCTCTAATTCCTTGAGTTAAACTCCCGTGCAAAGCTCCCGAAGAAAACTTATTAATAGCGAGCTTTTTTGCTAATTTATTTACGGCGGCTTTGGTTTTACAGAATATGATACCCCGCTTTCCCGCTTTTGTGTTTAAAAAATGTAGTAATACCTCCAGCTTTTCTTCCGGTGCTACCACTATGTATTGATGGTCTATTCCCTGATGCCCTGCAGTATCCATATCGGCTTCAATATGAACCACATTTTTAGACATATATTTCTGAACCAGTTGTTTTACTGTTCCCGGCATTGTAGCTGTAAAAAGAAAAGTTCTTCTATTTTTAGGAAGCGCTTTTACAATAGTATCCAGACCGTCTTTTAAAGCGGTAACCATTTCATCTGCCTCATCCAATACAAGGTATGCTGTGTTTTTAATTGAAACAGCATCTCTTTGAAGAAGATCTATTAACCTTCCTGGTGTTGCAACAATAATATGTGTATCCTTTTTTAAACGCTCTATCTGAGGTTTAATGGGAGTGCCACCGCAAACTGAAGCAATTGAGATTCCTTTGGTATGTGCTGCAACATTGATAAGATTTTTAAATAGTTGCTGTCCGAGCTCCCGTGTAGGCGCTAGAATTATGGCCTGTATTTCGCTGCTTTCGGTATGGATGGACTGTAATATTGGCAATCCAAACGCCAGCGTTTTACCGGTACCCGTTTTGGCTACCGCTACCACATCTTCTTTCTGAGTAAGAAGAACAGGAATCACTTTTTCCTGAATAGACGTAGGCGTTTTAATTGTTAACGTGCTTAAACCGGTAACCAAAGAAGCTTCAATTCCTAAATCTGAAAATGTAGAAGGCATATGTATTGTTTTTGAAATTTTTATTAGGCTTCCTGCAGTATACGTTTCGATTTTCTATGAATGTATTTTGGATAGATGTTGCGTTTTGCAAAACGATTCAGGTTCCCGGCGTTTATCATTTTAATATACACAGGTTTTGTGACACCAAAAAATTCGTAGGTAGTTCCGTCTGTAAAGAAAATCTCCAGTAATAGTCCTTTGTGATTATAGTCGGCAATGGCAGCGTTGGTGATGGTTTTAGTATACTCCGGAAGATTTTTTTCTTTGGTTTCTGGCGCCATACTCACTAAAAAGTGGTAGCCGTCGATGATCTTCCTGCTTTGTATTTCGGCCTCTTCCTGCAACGCGTCCCCTTGCTGAAATTTATCCGGATGCCATTCTTTTACCAGATTCCTGTAGCTTTTTTTAAGCTCCTTCAGGTCTATTTCTTTTTCAATTCCGAATAATTTCTTGTATTCGTGTATACGCTTCATAATCAGTGTTTTTATTAGGGCGCGAAATTACCTCTTTTAAATTGATTTCAGTTGGTTATAGTGTAATAAAAAAGCCCATCCGTTAAGATGGGCTTTTTCGTAAACTATATGGTATAACTTACAGTACTCTTACGTTTACTGCATTTAATCCTTTGTTTCCTTCTTTAAGATCAAATTCAACTTCGTCACCTTCTCTAATCTCGTCGATTAATCCAGAAATGTGTACAAAGTGGTCTTTTTCAACTCCTTCTTCAGTGATGAATCCAAAACCTTTGGTATCGTTGAAAAATTTTACTGTTCCTTTACTCATTGTAATGTAATTTAATTTATTAATAATATTTATTTTGCAAAGATGGTGCCATTTAATTAAATAACAAGCAATTATATGCATTATTATTCAAAAACCAGTAATTACTAGTGTTCTCAAGGAGAAACCGGGGCTTTACAAGCAAAAAACGTTCTTGTTTTCTAGTAAATAGAACACAAGAACGTTGCTAAATTGTTGTTTCTAGAATTACTTTTCAAGCTTCACCTTCATGGCATTCATTCCTCTTTGCCCTTTTTCAAGTTCAAAAGAAACTTTATTACCTTCGGTAATTTCGTCTATAAGGCCACTTACGTGACAAAAGTATTTTTCGTTGTTTTCATTATCTATAATAAAACCGAATCCTTTAGAGTGATCAAAAAAGTTTACGGTTCCTATACGTACAGGATTGAATTTGTCCTCGTCAGATTCTTCTTTCTTCGGAATTCCAAGTACAATTTCTTCTGCCTCTACCTTTACCTTTTTGGAAGGATCTGGCGGTGTATCTACCAGATTACCCATATGGTCTACATATACAAAGTCGATACCGGATGTTCCGTTCTCTTCCTTATCTGCCTTGCGGGCTTCCATTTTCTTTTTCTTATCTTCACGTTTCTTTAAACGCTTTTTCTCTTTTTCAGTCTTACTAAATGTTTGTTGTGATCTACCCATTTATATTTTTACATGTTAAGGGCATAAGGTACGGTGTTATTCTGAAGATTAAAAATTTTTAAGAAAAACATAAGTTTTTATGTTGTAATTGATGCGAAAAAAGCATCTATACGTGTATTATACTGGTGATTGTGATGATTTTACCTTTTAAATGTTGGCGCAGCAGATTCGTACACCGTAATAATACCGTCAAATCTTTTCTTCGGAATAAAAGAAATAATGCCCCCGTTTTCAAGTTCTAACCCGTTTATAGGTTCAAAGAGCCACATTGTGTTCGGCGTATTTTCAAGGTGTTGAATATCTAAAAATGTGTTTAGTTGCTGTCCATTTATTAATTTATTTTCAATAAAACTAATGTCATTATTCTCAAATGTTTCAGTAGAATTAGTCCATTGCTTGTACGCTTCTCCTTTGTAGGCAAAAAGCCCCAAGGCATAATAATCTTCCTTGTGTTTTTCCTTAACATAGTGTCCCATCATTTTAAAGGTATATCCTTCGCTGGTTCCATTTTCAATATGAGCATTGTGTGCCCAGATAATTATTTTTTTATCAGGATACACCTCACTCAATAACCATTCAAGATTTTCCACCATTAATTGATCCCGCAATTCGTAACTCCGGTAATTGTCTTCGTAGGAAAGATGGACCAATTTCCGAAACATCTCCAACGTACGCTTCAAAATTTTAAATTGGAAATCTGTAAGATGATACGTAGAACCAATTTCGTTTTTATGGGTAAAAAGCACAGCTTCTGTTTTGGCTGAAACTTCCATAAATTTATTACGAACCCTATAATATTCAGTAGAATCCTGCTCTCCAGCCTTTTGTGCAATAACATACTGGGCTCCTAAAACCGGTAAAATTTCAGCTGAAAGACCAGGATCATACGCCGCAACCACCTTTTCAAGAAACCGCAGGGTATAGCTGGAAGATATCTGAGTGTCGAACCCCGTATACAGTAATGGTGTTGCTGTTTCTTTTGAGGTGTAGAATGTTTCCATTAAAGCATCTATTTCTTTTGGACGGAAATTAGGAAATAACGTATTTTTTTTAAGTTGATCTCTGGAAAGGGTATCTATGTTTGAATATGCCAGATTAATATCTCCCAGACCACCTTCCATGGCCAGGACTTCAAATCCCTTTTCTTTGTGTAAATACCGGATGAGTTCAGATTTAAAAGTGAAAAATTCAGCCAATCCGTGAGAGCTCTCCCCTAGCGCAATAATACGCGCATCGCCAACCGCATTTCCTATGGCTTCAAAATTATAGGGATTATCCTCTTCCATAACCACAAGATTTTTGTTCAACCATGCATCGGGTGATTTAGGATGTTGTGCGCAGGATGTTAATGTGAAAATAAATAAGACAGCTGTAAGTTTCATATGTTTTGAATTTGCCTATTAAATAGATTATGAATAAAGAATAATACAAATGCAAATATGAATTTGAAAAAGATATAAATTGCTATACATTAAGGGCTACATGTCCAGAAAGAAGCATGTTGGACATTTTTTCAGGAAGGCTATATATGTTTTCTATACGCCGAGGGAGTCATCCCTACAACTTTTTTGAAGCTGGCATTAAAGGATGATTTTGAACTAAACCCGGCTTCTTCAGCCAGCGTTACCAGCGTATATTTTTTTGCATCTTCAGAAGCTAACAATTTTTTTACCTTTTCTACCCGATGAAAATTCAGAAATTCAGAAAAATTCATTTGGTACACTTCATTTATATATCTGGATGCTTCTTTAGCTGAAATATCCAAATCTGAAGCCATTTCGGCCAACGTTAAGTTGGAATTGGTGTAAATCTCGGCCTTAATAGCGTTTTCAATTTTGAGTACTACCTCGTTTTGCGGCGTTTCTGAAAACGTACCTTTCTTTTTAAGCGTATTAAAAAACACCTTCGGTTTGGTAAATCCCATATACCCGATCCAGTAAATAAAGACAGAATTAAGCACAAAAGTTGGGTAGGAAAATTTGATGGTTTCTTTGAAATTATGAAGAATGAGATCTATGCTGTAAAGAGTTATATCCAGCAACATTATGGCTATAAAAAAAACCGTTATTTTTTTAAGCCAGTGGAAAACCGGATCAGTTCTCTTTGTAGTCGTTATTGTTCTTTCGTGTTTTTTAATAAGCTTGAGCGAAGCAAATAGCAGCGCAATGGTGAAAAACTGGTAGAAAAATTCGTGAACTCTAAAAAACTCCGAATCTACAATCACCCTCGTAATTCGAAAACTGTTTTCCTGAACTGCTATCGCAAACCAATAGGTACGTAAGAATCCGTATAAAACAGCGGGTAAAAATAAAAACCAAAGTTTTTTATGATACACAACCCCATTGGTTGGTTGAAACTGATTTTTTATATAAAAGAAAAACCCAGCACCAATAAGCCATTTATAAGGATACGGAAACATATGTAATGGCCTGTAGTACTGAAATACATTCATATCCAGCAGCGCATAAATTAAATTGTAAAACGCCAATGAAAATAGAAATAATACAAAAAAGTCTACCGCCAGCGGATTGATCTTTCGTTTCTGAAATAAAAAGATACACAGAAAGAACCCCTGGATAGCGCCAAAAAGCGTAAGAATATTTAAAAGATTATAATCCAGATCCACGTTTCAAATATAGCGCATCCTTTAACATTTTTTGAAAGTCATCTATTTTTAAATAGTAAAGCTGGAACAAAGCATTCATTTATAAAATTTTGACAGTTTTTTACATTCAATTCACATCGTAAGGAACCGTGCCGCCATCTTCTTTCTTTAAAAAGATAGGAAAGGATCGTTTTGTTAAGGCTTTCTCCAAAAGACGAAACAGGTGCCGTCCGGGAACGGCTTACTACATTTAGTTGGCCAGTAGCAAGTTGTAACTAATGGTATTGATAACTCTTACCAGATCTTAATACGCTCTTCTTCTGCTCTGTAATTTGCTTCACCTTCCTTCACATCGAAGGCTTCATAAAAGGGAGTAAAATTCATAAGCGGGCCATTTACTCTCCAGGTGGGCGGCGAATGTGGATCTGTAGTTACATAATTGCGTAAAAATTCGTCACGCATTTTTACACGCCAAATACGGGCAATGGATAAAAAGAAACGTTGGTTTGGCGTATACCCACCAATTTTTTCGTCCCCTTTTCCTTGTTCTGTCATTTTAAAAGCATCGAAAGCAATAGCGATCCCACCGTTATCGGCAGTGTTTTCCCCTACGGTGAGTGCTCCTTTTAACGGTACACTGTCCAGCACCGTAAAAGCACCATACTGATCTATAATTTGCTGCGTTTTTGCTTCAAATTTTGTGTAATCTTCTTCCGTCCACCAATTGGTGACGTTTCCATTTTTATCGTACTGTGCGCCCTGATCGTCAAAAGCATGCGTGAATTCATGGCCAATGACCATCCCTATCCCACCATAATTTACCGCATCGTCTGCATATAAATCGAAATACGGAGCCTGTAAAATTCCTGCAGGAAAGACAATTTCGTTTAAAGACGGGTTGTAGTATGCCGTAACCGTAGATGGTGTGGTGTGCCACTCGTCTCTGTTAGGTGCTTTGTTTAATTGTTGAAGTTCGTAGCTATAGTCGTTTTGTCTCAAGGCTACTACATTTTCAAAAAACTTATTTCTATCAATCTTCACGTCGTACGTTCTCCAAACATCCGGATAGCCAATTTTCTTTTTTATGGCGAATAACTTATCCTTCGCTTTAATTTTTGTGCTATCACTCATCCAGTCCAGATTGTTAATGCGTTTTTCCAACGTTTTCTGAAAATTATTTACCAGATCCAGGGCGCGTGTTTTTGCATCTTCATTAAAATATCGATTTACGTATAATTGTCCCAGAGCAAAACCAATCTGTCCATCTACACGTCTCACCATTTGCTGGGCTCTAGATTGCTGTTCACTTTGGCCGGATAATACCTTACTGTAGGCAAATGCAGCATCCTGAAAAGGAGTACTTAAAATAGCATCGTGTGAACTTATAGAATGTGCTTTTAAATACAATTTCCAATCCTCTAATGAAACTGAAGTTAACATGGTATTGAGCGCATCATAATAGGCAGGCTGTTTAACATCTACCGAATCTACTTTTGCTCCCAGCCTTTCAAAAACCGAAGTCCATCCTATTTTTGGATGTTTCTTTTCTAAGGCTGAAACCGCCATTTTGTTATAATTGTCCTTAATAACTCGACGCTCAATTCTTGTTTTATGTGAAGCAGCCAGTTTTTTCTCAATAGCATACACTTTCATTGCTTTCGCATTGGCATTTTCTTCACCGGTGAGCTCAAATAATCTGGTTATATACTTCTTATAAGCATTTTGAATTTCGATCACTGAAGCATCTTCGCCAAAATAATAATCACGATCTGGTAATCCTAATCCGCTTTGTGAAAGATGCAAAATATTTAAAGAACTGTTTTGCTGATCCGGGCTTACATAAGGACTAAGCAAAGAATAATCGCCGGCTTTGAGCTGGGTTGTTACAAATTTCATCATTGCTGGCACCTCTTTTATTGCATTTATACGATTTAAAATAGGTGTAATAGGTGCTATGCCCCGCTTGTTAATACTCACAGTGTCCATACCAGATGCATAAAAATCTCCAACCAGCTGTTCAATACTTCCCTTGGGATGTGTTACTTTAGAAACTTCTTCAAGAATATTTTGCAAAAGTTTTTGCTGCGGAATGTTTAAAAAACGATACGCTCCTACTCCCACCTGATCGTCTGCAATAACTGCATTGTCGTACCAGATTTTGTTCACGTGATCATAAAAATTGTCTCCTGGACGTATGTTGGCGCTTATTCCGTCAAAAACAACTTCTTTATTTTTCTTTGGTTCTTCTTCAATAGTAGAAGTGTCTTGCTCGTTTTTACAAGCTGTAATGCTCAGGACTAATAGTAATAAGAGTATGTAATGTTTCATAGTGTTTTTGTTGGTTAGTCAAATATAGGCTATTGCTGTAATATAAGTTAGCAATCTTATTCTTCTATTTTTTTGACTATTTTGGTTATACCTTGTCTTCATGAATAACATTATTTTTATAGATAAAGCCACGTATTTATATAGATTATTTTTGTTGCTGAAATATTAGAAAAGCTGGAAAGTAACGCGCAAATTTATACTTCTGAAGGAATCCCGAAACGCTAAGCAGTAATTTTTCTTTGCTTTTACAGCTACCACTGTAACAATAGTATTATTTCGGTATCTATTATATATAACCATCAACCATTTAAGATGAATTTTAAGCTCGCATGTTCCATTTTTGTTATAGTTCTTATTGTTTCTTGCCAGGAAACCAAAACCGAAACCAAAATTCTTAAAACACCTGAAACTTCCCAGTTTGTTTTCGTGCAGGATGTAGATAATTTTTGGAAAGCACACGATGCGATCCGCAAGGAAACAGATACTACAAAACACCTTGCCTTATTAGATTCACTTTTTATAAAACCAGGAACTCCTGGATTACCGGCAATTAGAGAAGCCCGAAGGTACAGGCCAGAGGAGTATGTACACGCAATTAGAAGTTACCCGCTGCTTTGGGAGAGTATTCGGGAAAATACCTACCAATCCAAAAATCTGTCACAGGAAATACAAGCAGGGATTCATAAACTCAAAAAAATATACCCGGATGCCAGCCCGGCAGAAGTTTACTTTACCGTTGGCGTATTCAGAACTGGTGGAACTACCCTCGAGAATAAGGTTCTAATTGGTGTAGAAACCGCTTTTGGAGATAAAAATGTAAACGTAAGTGAGCTTCCTGAATCACTTAACTATATTCGTGATTTTTGGGCAGATAGAGAATCGGCAGTAGAAAATTTTGCTTTAAATAACGTACACGAATATATCCATACACAACAAAAGCAGGATTTAGAGTGTAACTTATTAGGAATTGCCGTACTGGAAGGTGTAGCGGAATTTGTTTCTACCCTGGCTATGGAGCTTTCAGAATCTCCACAACCCTTTGTTTTGTATGGCAAAGCAAATGAAGGTGCTGTTAAAAAAGCATTTACCAAAGATATGTTTAGTAAAGACTACGGCTATTGGCTGTGGAGCCAACAGGAAAATGAATTTAATACCCGCGATCTGGCTTATTATATAGGATACGCAATTGCAGAAAACTATTATAACAAGGCAGCAGATAAGCAGGCCGCTATTAAAAATATGATAACGTTAGATCATTATAATCCGCTTGAAATCGAACGCTTTGTAGACTCCTCCGGTTATTTTGATAAGCCAGTTAGTGCGTATAAATAATTTAACCAGTTTGTTTAGCTATTTTCTAATCGTTCAGCAATTCCAACTTATACCCTACGCCGTGTACGTTGGTGATCTTTATTGACGCATCGTCCTCTAACTTCTTGCGTAATTTTGAAATATACGTATCCAGGCTTCTACCTACAATAACGCCGTTGTCTTCCCAGACTCTTTTGGTGAGTTCTTCACGTTTTACTACCTGATTTGGATATTCAATAAAAATGGCCAGCAATTCACATTCTTTTTGGGTTAACGGAATTTCCTTCGTTTCTCTTACCAGTTTATGTTGTTCCGGATAAAAGCTGAAATGCCCCAAAGCAGTTCCTGAATCCTGTTGTTTTTCTGAATGATAGGCGTGATATTTACTGTAAAAAACAAACCCTACAAAGGCAAGCACCAAAAAGACCAACACATAAAATAGGGTGGCGCTGTTTGAAGCTGTTTCAGCAACATTACTAAATATTACCTGTATGGTATAATAACCCTTTGCGATGATTCTTCCACCGCAGGGAACGATATTTTTTTCAGTCTCATTGGCTATTTTATAACTATAGGCCACTTCCCCACTATCACAATGTAGCACTTCAATAAAGTAATCGCTTGGCAAATCAGATTTTTCAATGGCGGCGGAAATGATCGTATTCAAGTCTGCCGGGTCAAACGACAGAGGCTTTTCAAAAGAAATTTCATATAAATTCTCGTCTTTTTGAACAATCGGTAATACAACCGAAGTAGTATCATTTTGAGATAGTAATAACTGGTTTCCAACCGAACGAAGCGCTACTTTCACCTCTTGTGTAGGGATTGTTGTTTCCTTTTTCCGGCACGAAGAAGCTGTTAAAAGCACTAGTAGCAAGCCAAGACAAGTACTGTATTTCTGAAAAATCTTGTTCATTACTGCAAATAACAATCAATTTAAACACTTTTCACAATGGTTGACACTTCTTTTACATTCTTTTGACACTTTTAAAACGCAACAGAGATAGTTTAGCTGAAAAATAAATCTATATGCGACAACTACTTATTACATTCATCATTTTAACCAGTCTTACAGTAGCTGGTCAATCACAAAAAACGTATCAGTTAAACACTACCAAAAGCACCTTACAATGGAAAGGGGAATACACCTTCTATTTTGGAGGGCACGACGGGAACGTCTCTTTTTCAAAAGGTGAATTGTACACCACTAACAAAACTATAACAGGTGGCTATTTTGAAATTGATATGAATTCCATTACCAATAACGATATTGATAATCCCGACGGTAAGGAGAGTCTGGTAGGCCACCTCAAGAACGAAGATTTCTTTGATGTGAAAAAACATCCAAAAGCAACGCTAAAAATGAAAAATGTACTCTATGATCAAAGCAACAACGAACATAGAATTTTTGCAGACTTAACCATAAAAGGGATCACACTTCCTGTAGAGTTTCGGGCGAATGCCAACGAGGACAAACAACAACTTACCACCAGGTTCAAAATAGACAGGACCCGATGGGGAATTACCTACAATAACAAAATTAAGAATGAAGCCCTCTCCGATGCTATTGAGTTTGATGTAACTTTACAATTTTAATACAACCATTATGAATAGTACTATCATTACCACAGTTGTGCTTTTGTTTACCCTGCAGTTCTTTTATGCACAAGAAGAAGAACACGAATCTTTTTTTACTGAAACTGAATGGAACTCAGAATTTTTTGAATTTCCAATAAATTTTGCAAGGGAAATTCCACTACAAGGCATAGAGGAAGCTATTTTCCCTCCTGGTTGGGGGAAACCGGAGAGTCCGGAATTTTGGTCTTATATGTTTGTTTGGAACGTTAAAGCTCAAGCACCGTTAACTACCGATAATTTTGAGGAGTACCTTCAGATCTATTTTGATGGGCTTATGGATATTCAGAATTTACAAAACGGGAAAACTATCTTACCTACAAACGCCCTTTTCGTTACTACTGAAGAAGAAGAAAAAACCTCACATTATACTGGGAAAATAAGGCTTTATGAGGGACGCTACACAAAAAAAATGATGATTCTGAATGTGCTGGCAACACAACATTACTGTAATGAACAACAGAAAACAGTAGTGATATTCCGGTTTTCACCAGCAAAGTTTGGAAAACCAATCTGGGATACTATGAACTCCGTAAAACTGTTCGAAACTAAATGTGGTTTATAATATTAGAAAAAGGTTGATATACCATAGTCTTCAAAACTAAGTGGTATAACAACCTTTTCAGTTTAAAAAATGAAGCATTATTTTTTTACCACTCGTTTAAAAACAGTACCTCCTTCGGTTTCAATTTTTACAAAATAGAGCGCTGTACTTAAGTTGGCTATGTTTAATTTAAAACGTTGTGAATTGACATCCAATTCCTGCGCTACGGCTCTACCGTTTACATCATACACCGTAATTTGAGACATAGAAGTACTAGGTGACGTTATCGTAATACTATCGGATGCTGGATTAGGAAATACCGATACGGCTTGTAGTTTTTGCTCTTCAATGCCTAACACTGCGGTATCTATGAAAACATTATCTATGGCAACATCGCTTCGTTCACCTAGTCCGGTAGTACTGTCTAACCTAATTTGTATAGTCTGTCCAACATATTCTGTAAGATCTACAATACCTGTATTCCATTGGTCACCTTGACTTCCTTCCAGTAACCAGACCGTTTTCCAACCAGTTCCGTCATTCACACGAACAGCCAGATTCCCTGTAGTATTCCCAAACATATGGTACGAAAAAACAATGGTGGCTACCTGTGATGCAGTAAAATCTAAGCAAGGACTGTTTAAAACGGCTCTTTTGGTTGGGAAACCTATATTACTTCCGGTCGCTTCTGTATATAAATAAAAGTCTCCATCAATTGCTGTGGCAGGTCCTGTGTTTGCTGTAGGCGTTTCTCCAGAAGTACGTGTCCAGTCAAAGTCGGTATTTCCTACCTGAGATAGTTCTATATCATTTTGTTCCCAAAGACCTAAACCAGTCTCAAAACTTTCTGAATACGGAAATTGATCTACAGTGGTGCTACAGCTAGTCCCCGGGTTGTTTAAATAAAAGTCGTAGGTTGTTTGTAAAACATCTATAGGGTCTTCAGCAAAATCTGTTTTACTTACATTAAGATCTACTGTTAAATGCCCGTAATTGGTAAACAGATCTTCTGTTTTGGCTACTCGTAAGAAAGCAGACTTAGAACTTGTCTGGTTACTGGTACAACGGTTATCTGCACCCACACGCTTTGCGCCTTGCATTGCGGCCATTAATTTATTGGCTAATGTTCCGGTAGCGTTTAAAAATTCTGTTTCCATATCGTCCAAAACAGCCTGCGAAATTAAAATATTTCCCTGTATGGAATAGTTAGGGCCTGTAATATGGTTGGCAACTGGACTGTTACTCATTCCTGTATACCCTGAGCTTCTTGGAGTATTTCCCGCTCCACCAATTAAATCCACCACGCCATATTGTCTGGAAGCAATGGTTCCCGGGGCAGGGTCATTGGCTACTAACCAATCAATTATTTCCTGCGGGCTATCACCCAATTCCATACGTTCTCTCGCAGCAATCTGATTGATAGGATTCCAGGCCGCTTGCGTATTAATTGCGCCAATGCCTAAAATAATGTCGCTTATAACCAGCGCGCCTTCTTCTCCACCAAGATCATCAATGTCTAGACAGGTAGCTCCGGCGCTTCCTATCTCACCAGTTATAGGGTCTACAGCTACAATTGAAAAAGTATGTTGTGCATGTAAGGTTGCGGTAAGGCATATTAACCCAACCACTAAAAGTAGTTTGTTTGTTTTCATGAATTTTATTTTTTATAAAAGTACCAAAATATGCAGTGCTATACTATCTATTTTTTATTGCGGACAACTCCTCTTTCAAAACAAGATATCTTTTCTCTGCCTCTTCTCCTGGCAATTGGTCTGCACCGCTCACCATATTAAGTAAATAGCCAATTTGTGACACCAGCATTTGCTGCGGATAGGCTCCTTCGGCATTTTTAAGCTGTTGTAATGTTTCTTTTGTTGTTGCTGATTTTACAGAATTTGCAGAATTTTTTTCTAAAGCTTCCAGTTCTGTTTCAAGATCGGCTTCTAATTGCTTTGCTTCGTTTAAAAGTAAAATTACTTTATTCTGAAAAGCCAACTGCTCTTTCATATCATCAACTGTGAAATTTTCCGAAAGCACTCTTGGATCTGGTACAATGGTAAAGGGTTGCTCGAAGCTTTGTGCGCCTACTTTTAAGACTGCTATATAATTACCAGGCGCAACCATAGGACCTCTTTTATACCGTCTTTTTATGTTTTTGTCCCAAGCACCACGTTGTTTTAGATTCCAGTCAAAACGATGCAATCCTGGTTTAGCACTCAGTTTTTTGTCAGTATACCTAAAGATCTGGCTCAGTTGCATATCTTCAACTATGGTTACTTCGCTAACACCCTCTTGTTCCTGTACTTCGGTTTTTACGGTGTCTATTTTAATGGCTGTTGCGGCTAACGCTTTCAGCATCGTGCTATCACTTAAAATTGTGGTGATATTTTGTCGGTTTTCATCCAGAATATCCAGTTGTACACTTCCGCCGTAGCCCTTCGGAATAAAATAATCTATATTCACGTGGGTGTCCGGATATTGTAGCGTAGAAATCCCTCTAACCGTAGGGTAGCGATACCTTATAATAGTATCTGGTTTAAACAATACCGCAGTCGTGTTTAAGCTATTTATGGCTGGCTGGCGAAGGGCAGTAATATTATCGAGAATCCAAAAGCCACGTCCCATGGTGCTTACAATTAGATCTCCTCTAAAAATTTTGATATCTGTAATAGGCGTTACGGGCAGATTTTGCTGAAATTTTTGCCACGTCACCCCGTCATTAAACGAAACAAACACACCGTAATCTGTCCCTGCAAATAATAATCCAGCACGTTCAGGATCTTCCCGAAGTACCTTTGTGGTAAAATCTGAAGGGATCCCATTGTTTCCGTTAGTTAACAGCTCCCAGGTTTCCCCGTAATTGGAGGTTTTATAAATATACGGTCTGGCGTCTCCCAATAAGTGCATATCTACCGCAATGTAGGCTTTTGCGGGGTTAAAATGTGAAGGTTCAATAGCATCTACCCTCCCTCCTTTTGGAAGGCTATTGGGAGTTACATTTGTCCAGGTGGTTCCACCATCTTTTGTAAGTGACACAACACCATCGTTAGAGCCAGTCCAGATAAGTCCTTTCACAAGCTCAGATTCTCTTATGGAATATAACGTACTGTAATATTCTTCACCTGTAATATCGCGGGTAATGGGACTTCCTGAATTTACCTGTTTATTTGCTTCAAAAGCTGTTAAGTCTGGAGAAATAGTCTCCCAGGCCAAACCGTCATTGGTAGTTTTATGTAAAAATTGTGAACCGTGGTACACAACATCCGGATTGTGAGGTGACACATGAATAGGAGCCACACGTTGAAAGCGGTATTCCAGATCTTTAGGGTTATGACCATAGATATTAGAACCTCCTACATAATACCCTTTTTCAGTTCCCGTGCGTTTATCGAACACACTAAACCTTCCTTTACAGTTAGCATATACAATATTATGATCTCCGGGTTTAGGGACACCAGGCCCCGTTTCACAGCCACCAGTATTTATAAGCCACCCCGTTTCCGGATTTTGAACCGAATTGGGAGGAAAACTAGGCACCGCGATCGTTGAGCTATTATCCTGTTGTCCAGCGTACAACCAATAAGGATATTGGTCGTCTACTTCAACCTGATACAACTCTGCCGTAGGCTGATTAAATTGTGTGCTCCAGGTTTTACCACCGTTGTGACTTACGTTTGCGCCACCATCATTGGCTTGAATGAGTAATTCTGAATTGTTTGGGTTTAACCAGATATCGTGGTTATCGCCGTGAGGAACTTCAAAATAGGTCCAGGTTTTACCTCCATCAACAGATTTTAAGCCGGGGTTCGCCATGGAAAATACAATATTTTCGTTGCTAGGGTCTGCTTCTATATTGGTATAGTAGAAAGGACGATTCACCAAACGAATATCATCTGAAACGTGTACAAACGATTTTCCTTCATCTTCAGATTTATAGAGTCCACGCTCTTTATCTTCGGCTTCAATAACAGCATACAGTACTTTTGGATTTGCTGGAGAAACTGCCAGATCTATTTTACCTATAAGTCCTTGTGGCAAACCATTACTTAGCTTTTCCCAATCTTTTCCGCCGTTTTTAGATTTGTAGATACCTCCTTCAGCTTGCGTACCGCCAGAAATGATGGTCCATGGTTTGCGTTGTCCTTTCCAGGCTGCGGCATACAGTACATCATTCTTTTTAGGATGAATTTCAAGATCGGAAAAACCTGTTTCTTCTGAAATAAATAATATTTTTTTCCAGGATCTTCCTCCGTCTTCGGTCTTAAAGATGCCGCGCTCCTTATTATTTTTAAATGCATTTCCAATAGCGGCTACGTATACAATGTTGGGATCTTTTCCGTCAATTTCAACCGCGCCAATTTGCCCTACCTCTTTTAATCCAATATGTTTCCAGGAAGTCCCCCCGTTTAAAGATTTATAAACACCTCTTCCGCTAATCACGTTACTTCGTAGCCCGTCGGATCCTGTTCCTACATAAACAATATTTGGATTTTTGTTTGCTACTTCAATAGCACCAATGGAAGGCGTCTCAAAAAAACCATCAGAAACATTATTCCAGGTAGTTCCGTAGTCTTCACTTTTCCAGACACCACCGCCTGTAGCTCCTAAAAAGAAGGTGCCGGGGATTTCCGGAATTCCCGTTACAGTAGTAACACGACCACCCCGCAACGGACCCACATTTCGGTATTGGAATGCGTTAAAGTCCTGAGCTACAACCAATGTTGTGGCTAAAAATGTGAATAGTAGTAAAATGTTTCGGCTAAAAAATTTCATATTAATTATGCATTTGTTGAGAATAGATTTAAAGTTACTGAAATTTTGATATTTATTATTTCAGAAAACAAAAAACCCTGAAACTTTTTTATCGTTTCAGGGGTTGGTTTTTAAGTTATGAAATCCTATTGTAGTGATTCCATATCGATTACAAATCTGTACTTCACGTCGCTATCCTGCACACGCTCGTAGGCTTTGTTAATTTCTTTTATATCGATCATTTCTACGTCACTCACAATATTGTGCTTTCCGCAAAAATCCAACATCTCCTGTGTTTCTTTAATGCCTCCAATTAAAGATCCTGCAACACGTTTTCTTCCCATAATCAGGTTTCCACCGTGCATTTTTTCTAATGGTTCAATAGCACCTACCATCACCATAGTACTGTCTCGTTTTAGTAATTCCAGATACGGATTAATATCGTGTCCTACCGGAACTGTATTCAGCAAAAAATCGAAGGTTCCTTTATGCTCATTCATTTGGTCTTCTTCTTTTGAAATAAGCACATCATCTGCTCCAAGTCTTTTGGCGTCTTCAGCTTTGCCAGGTGACGTGGTGATCATTACTACTTTGGCTCCCATAGCGGCGGCAATTTTAATGCCCATATGTCCTAATCCGCCTAAACCAATAACACCCACTTTGTCACCTTCTTTCACGTTCCAGTGTGCTAATGGAGAATAGGTTGTTATTCCTGCGCATAATAGCGGGGCAACAGCTTTTTCATCTAAGTTATCCGGAATAGACAATACGTAATACTGATTTACAAGAATTTCCTGAGAATAACCTCCAAACGTATGCCCGCCTAAATGTTTGTTCTCACCGTTGTAGGTTCCTACCATTCCTTTTTCACAGAATTGCTCCAGATCGTCTTTACAGGCACTACATTCACGGCAAGAGTCCACCATACATCCTACACCTACCAGATCTCCCTTTTTAAATTTTGAAACGTTATCACCAACAGCTTCTACTCTACCAATAATCTCGTGGCCCGGAACTACCGGATATTTAGAATTTCCCCAATCGTTATTTACTGTATGAATATCACTGTGGCATACACCACAATAGGTAATTTTAATATGTACATCGTCCGGTTGTAAGTCCCTACGCTCAATAGTCATTTCTTTTAGATCTGCCTTAGATTCTTTTGCACCGTATGCTTTTACTTCACTCATAGTTTTTGTTTTATTTTAAATATACTTTAAACTGCGTTTGTAAAACAAGTGTTTTACAACGTTTATGTTTTATTTAACGGAAGAGGATAAAATGTATGCTGAAATTTTAACATCACAAAATCTTTTAAGCTGCGGTAGTCTTTTAGTTTTCCGTTATTTTTAAACAAAAAAATTATGAAACATACTGCCACCCTCCTGATATTTCTATTTGCCACATTAACCATTGTTGGACAGCAAGCCGAAGAGTATTTCTCACAAATGAAATACAGAAACATTGGGCGCTACCGCGGAGGTCGCTCTGTGACAGCTTCGGGTGTCGTGGGCGATGTACTTACCTATTATATGGGTACCACCGGTGGCGGTCTCTGGAAAACTGACGACGCCGGCGCGCACTGGAAGAATATAAGCGATGGTTTTTTTAAAACAGGAAGTGTGGGCGCTGTAGCAGTTTCAGAAAGCAATCCAAATATTGTATATGTAGGTATGGGAGAGCACGCTATTCGTGGTGTAATGTCTTCGTATGGCGATGGGGTTTATAAGTCCAGCGATGCCGGAAAGACCTGGAACCATATTGGACTCACACCAACCGAGCAGATTTCAAGAATTATAATTCATCCTACAAATCCGGATATTGTGTATGTGGCCGCACAAGGGAAATACCCAAGCCCAACGCTAGATCGTGGCGTATACAAATCTACAGACGGAGGTACTACCTGGAAAAAAACATTATTTGTAAATAATTTTACGGGTGCAGCCGAATTGTCTATGGATTATAACAATCCAAACATCCTCTACGCCGCTATGTGGCATCACCAACGTACCCCCTGGAAAATGATAAGTGGTGGTGAAGGAAGTGGTCTCTACAAAAGTTACGACGCTGGCGAAACCTGGGAACAATTACATAACGGACTTCCAAAAGAAATGGGTAAAATGGCCATTGCCGTAAGTAAAAGTAACAGTAATAAAGTGTACGCCCTCATTGAAAGCGATACCCAAACCGATCAAAGCGGACTCTACGTGTCCAACGATGCAGGGAAAAGCTGGTCTCAAGCAAGCGGAGACAACAGATTAACACAACGCGCCTGGTACTACATAGAACTGTTTATAGACCCTAACGACGATGAAACAGTATATGTTTTAAGTGCTCCTGCCCTTCGCTCCAAAGATGGCGGGAAGACCTGGGAACGTATCACCGGTACTCATGGCGATTATCACGATTTGTGGATTAACCCGAATAACTCAAAAAACATGGTCATTGCAAATGATGGTGGCGCGGCTATTTCATTCAATTTTGGGGAAAGCTGGTCTTCACAGGACGCCATGCCTACAGCACAATTTTATAGAATCAATGTAGACAACCTGGTTCCATACAACATTTATGGAGGACAACAGGATAATACTTCGGTTAAAATAGCGAGTATGAGCCCTGGAAGTTATAGTATTTCACAAAGTGACTGGACCGCTGCGGCAGGCGGAGAAAGTGCGTTTCTGGCATTCGATAAGGATAATCCTACACGTACTGTTGGTGGTAGTTATTTAGGTACTATAGAAGTTCTGGATATGGAAACAAAAGCCAGCACCCAGGTCATGGCGGCTCCAATACAATATTTAGGGAGAGCGGCGCGCGATATGAAATACCTCTTTAACTGGAATGCACCCATTGTATGGTCTCAACACGAACCGCAAACTATTTATCACGCTGCCCAGTTAGTCTTAAAATCTACAGATCTGGGTACCACCTGGACGGAATTTTCTCCAGATCTCACCCGAAATCTGGACGATAAACAAGGAAAAGGTGGCGGTCAGATACACCAATGAAGCCGTAGGTGCCGAGAATTACGGAACCATTAGTTATTTGGTAGAATCTTCACACAAATCAGGAGTTTTCTATAGCGGGAGTGATGACGGATTTGTATACATCACACAAAATAACGGGAGTTCATGGCAAAATATAACGCCAAAAAATCTGGGAGAAACTCTTATAAATGCTATTGAAGTTTCGCCTCACGATCCTGCCACTGTTTATATTGCTACCACAAAGTATAAGCTGGGAGATTATGCTCCGGCGCTTTACAAGAGTACTAATTACGGGAAAAGCTGGACAAATATTAGTAGCGGGATCCCAAATGGTGCCTATACGCGTGTGGTTAGGGAGGATGAAATGGTAAAAGGATTGCTATATGCAGGTACTGAGCAGGGAATTTATATTTCATTTAACAACGGGGCTTCCTGGGAACCTTTTCAGCTTAATTTACCTGTGACGCCTATTACAGACTTAAAAGTTCACAGAAACGATTTAATTGTCGCCACCTCGGGACGCTCATTCTGGATTCTTGATAATCTTTCTTTACTAGCTCAATTTCAGCAAAACAAGACCGATTTCAAACTGTTTACACCAGAACCTGTTGTCTACGGGAACTGGGGAAGTGCTATGGGCAGCGATTCTTTTAGCGGAATGCAGGATTTTGAAGGTGTGAATCCCGTAAATGGGGTAGAATTGTATTACTACCTGCCAACTGTTTCAGAAACTGAAGTTATTACCCTGACGATTACTAATGCTGAAGGAAAGGTAGTTAATACGTATACGTCTGCAAAAGATGAAACTTATATTCCGCATAATGGCGGTAGTGCTCCTCCTGCTCCCTTGCTTTCTAAAAAAGAAGGGCTCAATCGTTTTGTCTGGAATATGCAACACGCTATAGTCCCAGGGGTTCCTGGAGTGTATATTGAAGCCGGATTTGAAGGGCATAAAGTAATTCCAGGCGCTTACATTGCTACTTTACATTATGACGATAAAACTATTGAAAAAGAAATAGTTATAAAAAACAATGAAGCGTACACTATTACTTCTGCTCAATTTGCTGAATACGATACTTTTATGAATGCGGTTGAAAGGACTGCTACTGAAATGCATCAAAAAGTAAATACATTAAAAACAGCACAGGATGATATCTTAGCACTACTCAAACGCATGAAAGATACCAATAAAAGCGCTTCCTTAATAACCGAAGGTGAAGCGTTGTTGAAAGAATTACAAGCGTGGGATGAAGAAATGGTGCAGCGACGTTCCCAGGCCTATGACGATGTTGAAAATTTTGAAAACAAGTTTACAGCAGAGTATTTATTCCTAATGAACCAAACAGATGGAAGTATTCCGCGCGTAAACCAGGCAAACAAAGACCGAAAAGCAGAACTTGATGCACAATGGCAGCAATTAAAAACAACTGCCAATGAGTTACTAAACAGTAAAATACCTGCCTATAATAAAAAATTGTGGGAGGCGGGTTATGGAGCTATTAAATTGTGAGTTAACTCTATAAATTAAAAAAATAGATGTGGTTGAAAATCTATTTGTAAAAAGGAGTACCTACTATAGTTTCTAATAATTCTTCTCTGGTCCTGAAGCCCCTTGAGGTACTATCCTGTATTTTAATTATTTGTAATTTGCTTTGAAGCGCGTATTTTAAATTTTTTTTAATGTTTCCTACCGCACCATTAGAATTGTTTTTCTCGGCTTCCGAAAGTTGCTCCTGTAACACATCTATCTCCATAGAGATTTGAGTTAGCTTCCTGTTTCCGTAGAAATAGATGTTCTTTTTTTCCTGATGTTCCAGGAGCAACGTGTGGAGACAAGGTGCGAACCCTCCATTTCTATTATCAAAAATTATTAAATCTTTATCTGGTAATGAATCTAAGAAAAATACAAACTTTTCATTATCCTCTCTACAACCAGAAATTGTTCCAGTAATCCGATATTCTAAGGGTTCCTTACTTGTTAATTTTATAGGGAGACCATAATCAAAATAGTCTTGTATGTTTTCAGTTAGAACCTGACCATTATAGTTTGTGATGGTTTTATCTGTAAGCTCAAAAAACGCATCTAGTACTGCATAATCTAATTGATATTTTTCATTTCTCGTTGGGCTTGTTGATGTAAGCGAAATTGAGTCGTTCCGGTTGTTTATTTCGGTATATCTATACCCAATACCATCTAGTACATGACGCACATGATTGATGGAACTGTCTAGTTTTATTGAATTTGTCGCATGTAGAAAAGACTGTAGTGTACTATCATCAATTTTGTACTCTTGATTAATTAATTTATTTGAGCCTCTGATGTACTTTTCTGAATTGTATAATTTACTTTCCTGTAGTAACGTTTTTGAAGCTATATTGATCGTATAATGAATGGGTGACATAAACGAAGGGTAGAACTCATACACTATTAATTCAGGATTCTTTTCACTTTTGCAGGAATACAGCAGTATACAGGCTAGTATGGCCAAAAAACATCTCACTTTAAAAAGAATAAATATTAAGTTTTTATTATTCATCACAAATAGCTGTGAAGAAGCTGTCTTCTACAATTTCTACTTTTGTAAGCCCTAAAAGAGATGCATCAATCCTAATAAATGGTGTTAGGTCTTTTTCAGTAGGATTTTCGGTATAAGGAAAAAACTCGTCGCCATAGGTTAATGTAGCGCCCAAAATTGAATTTTGTGTATAGTTCTTCAGATAGAACATATCTTCTTCAGAAAGGCTCTCCAGAGAACGTTTCTTGCTACCATTCGCACTAGTATCAAAATACAAAAGGTCTTGTTCTATTCTGGCTGAAAAAGTAATGCTCTTGGTATATTCATTAGGAAGATTAATCAGAATGAACTCATTATAAATATCTAAGCCCTCAAAATGCAAAGCTTGGGGAACTGTTGTTTGTGCAACTGAATTATACGGAATGTTAGCGACATAGCAATCGGTTATCTTTTTGGTCTGTGTATGAATGTAGGGATATGAAAAGCAATTTGGGTTCTTATTGAAGACATATTGTAATGGTAGTACTGACATTTCAGAAAAACCAACTGCAACACCCTGTGATTCCCGAACGTTAAACCTTATTTGTACCGTGTCTTGTAATGTAGAGAGATTTCTACCATACAGGGCAAATTTAGGTTCTACCCTACTTTTGAAAGCGACGGTATTGCCCTCTTTTTCCCAGGTTCCTGTGATCATTCCGCCAAAATATCCAACGACAAAAGTGTTATCCGGGAATATAACATAATTAGTGCCACCCTCCGGACTATTGCCCTTCACATGATAAACACCTTCAACATCCTGTGCTTGTAGCGATAAAGCCATTGAAAAAAACAATAGAAAGAATAGTATTCGTGCAATGCTACTGTTTTTCATTACTTAAGGTAAAAGGTTTTCGATATTTTTCAATTGCACCCCCTAGCGTTGAAATTAAAAACCTCGAACTGGTATTACAGATCCTGAGCGCTGGCGATCATTTCGGCTACATCCATAACTTCCACCTGTCCTTCTTTTTCAGAATTTTTTACACCGTCTGTCATCATTGTATTACAAAAAGGACAACCTGCCGCTATAATATCTGGTTTTGTTTCTAAAGCTTCTTCTGTACGCTCAATATTTACTTCTTTCTTGCCAGGCTCTGCTTCTTTAAACATTTGTGCGCCACCAGCTCCGCAGCATAATCCGCGGGACTTACAACGCTTCATCTCGGTAAGCTCTACTTCAAGCTTTTGAAGTAATTCGCGAGGTGCTTCGTATTCATTATTGGCACGTCCTAAGTAACAAGGGTCGTGAAAAGTGATGCGTTTTCCCTTAAATTTTCCACCTTCTACTTTTAATCTGCCTTCATTTAGTAAGGCTTTTAAAAACTGAGTGTGGTGCATGACTTCATAATTCCCGCCTAAACCAGGATACTCGTTCTTCATAGTGTTAAAACAATGCGGACACGCAGTCACAATCTTTTTTACTTCATAGCCATTGAGCACTTCTATATTCATCATAGCTTGCATCTGGAACAAGAACTCGTTTCCTGCACGCTTTGCGGGATCTCCCGTACACCCTTCTTCGGTTCCTAATACGGCAAAATCTACCTTTGCGTTGTGCAATAATTTCACAAATGCTTTGGTGATCTTCTTAGCTCTATCGTCAAAACTTCCGGCACAACCTACCCAAAATAAAACTTCGGGTTGTTTTCCTTGCGCCATATATTCGGCCATAGTAGGAACTTGTATTGCTTCGCTCATATTAATTGCTGTATTTCTGTTCCGCTCTTTGTAAACTGATGCGGGTATATTTTAATTAATCTTCAAATACCTGAATGGTCACTTCTTTATCTACCAGATCTGTAAATTTACCTTTGTAACGGGTAGCCTTTACCAAGTGATTGTCTACCCAATGATAATTGCCGCCACGGGGTTTTCCCATTAATAGAGAATGATATTTGAATCCGTGTTTCTGTAACCACGTTTCGGTTACTTCTCTATGATCTTCTGTTCTGGAGGTGAAAAAGCATATTAAGTGGCCTTTATCGTACCATTTATTTAATGTCTTAAGGGCGTCCGGAAAAGGTTCACAGGTTGCCATTCGTTCCGGCTGTTCGTTGGGAACATCCTCAGTTATGGTTCCGTCTATATCTATTAAATAGTTTTTAACGCCTTTAGGAAGTACAGGACTTACGTTTGCACCGTCTTCAACTTTTTCGTGTAATAATTTTTCAGCTTCTTCTTTCTTCATGGCTGTTTTCCGCTACAACGGAAATCATTTAATTATACTTCATCTTTCCAGTTCAATCTGTCCATTTGGTTAAATGGCCACGGTGCACTGTTATTTTCGATATTCGTCATAGTAATATTAAGCTCATTGGGCGCAGCAGATTTCTCCATCACCAGATACTGTCGCATATCCATAATAATACTCAACGGGTCTATACTCACCGGGCAGGCTTCCACACAGGCATTACAAGTGGTGCAGGCCCATAATTCTTCGGGAAGAATATAATCGTGTAACAATTGCTTGCCATCCTCCTTAAAGACACCGCCGTTCGCTTCAGCGTTTTTACCTACTTCCACAAGGCGGTCGCGGGTATCCATCATAATTTTACGGGGAGATAATTTTTTTCCGGTGATATTGGCCGGGCATTCACTGGTACAACGGCCACATTCGGTACAGGTATATGCGTTTAGCAACTGAGTACGGGATAGATCCATCACATCGCTGGCTCCAAATTTTGCGGGTGTTTCGGCTCCTTCGGCGGGTGCTGCGTAGGGATCGGCAGTTGGATCCATCATTAATTTTACTTCGGCGGTAACCGAGTCTAAATTTTTAAATTCTCCTTTAGGTTGTACCTTTCCGTAGTATACATTCGGGAAGGCAAGCAGAATGTGCAAATGCTTGCTGAAATACAAGTAATTAAGGAACACTAAAATTCCTAAAATATGCAACCACCAGGCGCTTCTTTCAATAATGATTAGAGTTCCCTCGGCCATTCCTTCAAATAAAGGAGCGATAAACTGACTGATAGGATACGACCCTACCTGCGCATAATGACTTGCAGCCTCGCTGGTATAAGCACCAGACGCTACTCCGTTCTGAAGCGCCAGGTCTGCAGCGTTCATCATAAGAAACAATACCATAAGTACCATTTCAAAATATAAAATATAATTGGCATCGTTTTTAGGCCATTTCGTCATTTCACGGGCCCAAAAGCGTTTTATCTTTACAATATTTCTGCGTGTCCAGAAGAAAATAACTCCCAGTAGCACTAATAGCGCTAAAATTTCAAAAGTTGCGATTAAGAAATCGTACACAGGCCCTAGCGCTGAAAGCACTCTATGGGTTCCAAATAAACCGTCAATAATAATTTCAAGGACTTCAATATTAATAATAACAAAGCCAACATAAACAATAATGTGCAGTAATCCCGAAATTGGGCGCACTACCATCTTACTTTGCCCTAATGCAATGCGAAATACATTACTCCAGCGTTGTTTGGTATGATCACTGGCGTCTACTTCCCGCCCTAATTTTATACGGCTAATAACTTTGCGAATATTTAAGGTAAAATACCCGATACCTGCAGCCAAGGCTACAAAAAACAAGATGTTAGGAATATACTGCATGTGCTATTGTTCTGGATCGTTTGGCTCTTCGTATCCCTTGTCTTTTTTACCGAACACAGAGAAATGTACGTAGCGTTTAGGATTCAATTTTACGTCTTGTAATAATTCTTCCAGTTGTCGTGTGGCACCTTCCAGGTTTTGATAAACTGCATCGTCGTTTAACAACTTACCTATACTGCCCTCGTTATTATTTACTTTGTCTACTACTTCTTTAAGTCCTGTAGTGGCATCTTCAAGATTACGAACCATAAGGCCAAATTCTATTTGAGCAAGAGAATCTGAAAGTTTAGAAAAATTTTCGGCTGTAGTATCAAGATTAGAAAATGTTCTATCCAGTTTCTCTCCATTTCTTCCCAGTAAATTATCTGCTTTGGCACTAAGATCGCCGAAATTTTTCGTGGCTACAGAGAGGTTTGCGATCGCATCTTTAAGATCGTTTCTGGTTTTTTCATCAATAATATCTGTAAAAGAAATGAGAAGCGAATCTACTACCCCTAAGGTTCCTTCCAGCTTTTGTTCCAATGGCGCCAGCGTTTCGCTAAACTCATCCAGCATACCGGCCTGTATTTCTCCCGTAAGCGTGTCTCCGGACTCGGCTATGCCAGATTGGTCGTAAATTGGGAAGATCCCAAGAGCTTTACCTCCTATAAGTCCTGTGCTATAAATACGGACAATGCTGTTTTTCGAAAATTCGAAGTCTCGCTCTACTGTAAAGCTAACTACCAAACCTCCTTTAGCGTCCTGAAAATCAATTTTTTGAACCTTACCAACTTTAAGACCATTAATAGTTACCGGAGCTCCCTGACCCAAGCCTTCCACATTATCATAATTCACAAAGAAGGTTCTGTTTTTTTCCAACAGGTTGGTTCCTTTTAAATAGCTATAGCCAAAAATGAAGAGTAATATTGCTCCAATGGCTAGAATTCCTGTCTTTACTTCTCTTGAGAGTCTCAAAAATTTATGTGTTTAGTTACTGAACAAAGTTATAGAAATTCCTTCTATTTATCGGGTGTTTTTAACACTTCTGAAAGTTTTTTCTTTCTTCCGTCCTTAAACGCTACTACATAGCAAGAGCTATATCCTCTTTCCTGCGCATAGGTTTTCATGAGCTGAATTTTATTATAATCTGAAGTTTCCCCGTAATAATATTTATACAAGTCGTCTTCTTTTTTTCTATCCACATCTTTCAGCCCTTTAAAATTTGAAGGTTTTGTATCCAGTTTTTTACCGCTGGCTGCAAGTTGTACTCTAAATTCGATGCCTTCATATTCATTTTTTTCAGTAGTTTCAATAGCTTTGTCTATTTCTTCTTCGGTAATTTCGGGGTTTTTTGCCTTATTGGTAGATAATGCTAAACTTTCTTTATACGTTAATATACTTTCAGAAATTGAATTAGCCATCTCACTTTGCCCTTTTCTAGAATTAAGGTAAGCCCCTTCTTGCTTATTTGTTATAAATCCTGTTTCAATAAGCACACTTGGCATATAGCTCTGATGTAATACTATAAATCCAGCTTGCTTTACACTGCGATCCTTTCGTTTTAATTTATGTGCAAAATTATTCTGCACTAAACTTGCTAACATAATGCTTTGATCTAAATACTCTTCTTGTAATAAAGTAAGGCCAATAAAAGATTCAGGTGCATTAGGATCATAACCTGCATATTTTTCTTCATAATTCTCTTCAAGAAAAATTACTTCATTCTCTTTTTTTGCAACTTCTAAATTTTTCGCATTTGCGTGCAACCCTAAAACCCATGTTTCAGAACCTGATGCTTGAGAATTATGAGCATTGCAATGTACCGATACAAATAAATCTGCATCTGCTCTATTAGCAATGGCTCCACGTTCTGTTAAATCAATAAAAACATCTGTTTTTCTTGTATATATAACTTTAATATCTTTTTCAGCTTCTAAAATTTTTCCAATTTTTAAAACAATGCTTAATGCTATATCGCTTTCTTTATAGCCATTAGCATATTTTCCAGAATCTTTACCACCGTGTCCCGCATCCAAAACCACAACAAAAGGTTTTGTGGCATTGTTATTGTCGCCGGAAAAGCCATAGCCAATAAATATTGCTAGGGCTAAAAAGGTTAAAACTATATATGTTTTTTTCATTTGCTTGTTCGTTTTTTTTTGTTGGCTGAAATTTGAAATATCCTCATTACTAATTCGTCTTTAAACTTTTACGAATGGCATCATATTTCATATATCACAACGTAGTTTGAAATTTGATATTTTAAAAATAGTAGGCGAAAAAATATGCTTACTTTTGAACTTTCAAAAACTGAACCAAAGTTATAAAATAATAGGTTTCTAGTGTTGCATTTACAACGGTGTTCTTACATACTTATCTACATACTACTGTTCATAAACAGTGCGTTTGTTTATGCACAAGACCTGCCCGGTAAAAATGAAGTAAATATCCCCTCAACTACTGAAACCGAAGCAGATACCACAACGGTAAACGTAAAACCCATCATTACAGAACGGTTAGAAATTGCAAACGACACCGTTAAAAACGATTCAATCAAGAAAAAAGAAGATTTTCTTACCGGTGTAGTAGACTATTACGGAGACGATTACATCTTTATGGATCAGATCAACCAAAAAGTGTATATGTACAACAAAGCATACATTGTGTATGAAGATATGCGCATAGATGCCGGTTTAATTATACTGGATTACAACACTAATGAAGTTTTTGCAAAAGGAATAGACAGTGCCGGTACCTACACGCAGCGCCCTGTTTTTGTACAGGCGCAAAACAGAGTGGAGCCAGACTCCATGAAATTCAATACTAAAACGCAAAAAGCGATAGTCTACAACTCCAGAACCGAACAAAACGGATTTAACGTACTGGCACAGGTAACCAAAAAGGAAAACGACTCTGTCATTTATTTACAAAATGTTCGTTTTACTACATCCAAAAATCTGGATGATCCGGAATATTATTTTTATACCCGAAAAGCAAAGTTTGTCCCTAAAAAGAAGATCGTGACAGGGCTTACCAATATGTATATCGCTAATGTGCCTACTCCTTTGGGACTCCCCTTTGCCTATTTCCCGCTAACCGAAGATAGAACGTCCGGGTTTATTCTTCCATCTATTGGAGATAATAACAATCGTGGGTTTTTCTTTCAGAATGGTGGCTATTACTTTGCCATTAACGATTATGTAGATCTGGCAGTGCTGGGAGATTACTATACCAACGGTAGTTACGGATTGCGTGGCGAGGCAGCATATGCACTACGGTATAAATTCAGAGGGAATTTTAATGTGCGGTATGAAAGTCTTATAGACAGCGAGCGTGGTTTTCCGGATTTTAGTCAGTCCTCCGTGTACAACATACGCTGGAACCACAATCAGGATCCTAAAGCGAGCCCAAGTTCCAGATTCTCAGCTTCGGTAAACCTGGGGAGTAGCCGTTATTTCCGGCAGTCTATTAACCAGACAAACAATGGTAGCGGATTGGTAAACACATTAAGTTCTTCGGTCTCCTATTCCAAAACGTTTGAAGGCGAACCACAGGTAAATTTTACAACGGCTGCCACCCATACGCAAAACACCAATACACAGGAAATTAATATGTCCCTGCCTAACGTAAATGCGAGTGTTTCCAGAATTTTTCCTTTTGCGCCCAAGGAAGGTGTGAAGAAAGGAATTATAAAAAATATAAACTTTCAGTATGATGTTTCGGCAGAAAATAGATTTCAAACTACTGATTCTCTTTTCTTTAAGCCTGAAATGTTTGAAACGGCACAATTGGGAGCAAGACACAGCGTTCCGGTAAGTACCAACTTTAAAGTACTTAACTATTTAAGTTCTTCTATTAGCACAAGTCTTCAGGAAACATGGGTTGGAAATACCACAGACAGAAGATTTGATGAAACTGTTAATAACGGGCAAGGAGGGGTTGTAATTGATACCTTAAAGGGGTTTGACCGCTATTTTACCTATAATTTTTCTACTAGTCTTGGTACAACCTTTTATGGAACCTTCAACTTTGGTGACGAAAATAAAATACAGAAATTAAGACACGTGGTAAGACCAAATGTAAGCTACAACATTAATCCGGCCTTCGATCAATATTACGAAGAATTACAAGTGCCTACCGCAGATCCCAACGTAGCAGCCGATGTTGTTGAATTTTCACGATTTCAGAATACCTTATTTGGTGCTCCCAATTCTACCTACTCCAGTAATATTGGAATGTCCCTGAGTAATACTTTTGAAGCCAAAGTACGGAATAAAGACACCACAGCCACAGAACCCAAAAAAGTAGTATTGCTGAATAACCTTAATTTTAGTACTGCTTACAATCTGGCCGGAGATTCCCTTCCCTGGAGTCCGGTGCGTTTTACAGGCGCTATTCCCATAGTTAATAAACTCGATTTTAACTTCAACGGTTCTTTAGACCCGTATGCACTGGATAATAACAATAATAAAATTGACAAGTTTAATATAGAAAATGGAGGTAGTTTGTTCCGTCTTACCAATGCAAACATCTCTATAAACTATAGCTTCTCCAGTAGGGATTTCCAAACAGACAATCCGGATAATACAGATCGTTTAGACGACGAAACCTTTGCAAATGGTGGAAGACCGGACGATTTGTTTGGTACCGGACAGGATATTGGGGATAGTTCTTTTAGAGAAGATGATGAAAATGGCAATGATGAGGATAAAGAGTGGTATAAGTTTGATATTCCCTGGGATTTGAGACTGGCATACACCATAACCTATAACAACCCTCAAAGACAAAATACTATTTCCTCTCAATCGCTCATGCTTAGCTCCAACGTAGAACTTTCGCCAAGATGGCAGGTAGGTGCTTCCAGTGGATACGATTTTACAAACAAAGGGGTTACCATAACACAACTTAGATTTGAACGTGATCTGGAAAGTTGGCGTATTTCTTTTAACTGGACACCTATTGGTGCCAGGAATACCGCCTGGTACTTCTTTATTGGTATAAAATCTTCTATTTTAAGCGATATTAAATACGATAAACGTAGGGAGCCGGATAGGAATTTGTAAATTTATTTGTCGGTTATCGGTTGTCGGTTGTCGGTTGTCGGTTGTCGGTTGAAGTTTAAATTTTAGAAAATTAAATACGCTTTATGAAAAAAATAATAAATACACCGCACGCCCCTGCTCCTATTGGGCCTTACAATCAAGCTGTTTTAAAAGGAAATATGCTCTACACCTCCGGGCAAATTGCACTACACCCTGAAACCGGAAAATTGGTTATGGATACCATTAAAGTGGAAACCAAACAAGTGATGGAAAATATGAAAGCTGTGCTTGCTGAAGCAGGTATGACGTTTGAAAACGTATTAAAAACCTCCATCTTTATTAGTGATATGGAAAATTTTGGCGCTATAAACGAAGTATACAGCCAATATTTTAACGAAGCCACTGCCCCGGCCCGGGAAACGGTAGAAGTAGCTAACTTACCGAAATATGTAAATGTGGAGATTTCAATGATCGCGAGTTTGTAGTACCCTACTCGTTTTCGTTCTCTTCTTTGTTGGCATCCTGGTTAAAATCTACCGGGAAGCTGTTATCGTCTGGTGTTACCGGCAGATCTGTATTGTCTTCCAGCGTTATTTTTTTGTTGAAAAGCTTCTTCATTAATTCCTGAAAGGTATCAAAATCTACAGAATAGGAGACACCAGCTCCCTGTTCAAAAATTTGATTCTCCCCAATAAACTGAATATTCGCCTGGCGGTTAAAGAAATTTATCCGCAAGCTACCATCTTCATTCACCAGCCATTGTACTTCAACGTCACCCGCTACAGTACTTTCGGTGGCACCACCTACAGGCACTCCTACTTTACCATTAACCAGAATACGCTCTGTAATATCTGCAGAAAAAGTTAATCCTACCTGCCCTGCCGTTTGCTGATTAGGCAATCTGGAACCCGCAGAATAATCCAATCCTACGCTAAACTTACTATCCTTGTCCGAAAACAATTGGTTTACCAACCCGGAAACTCTGTCAACCAATGTTCCTGTAAATGCTCCTGCTCCGCCAAAATCGTCATTCACAAATTGATCTGAAGCTACCAAAAACAATGCTTGTCGTTCCCGTTGTTCACGGTTTTGTATTTTATATTCCAACTCGCTTCGTACCGTAGAGGTTGTTCTTGGGAATTCTATTCTAAAATCTATTTCCGGCTGGATAAGTTCTCCTTTTAAGTCTACCAGAACTTCTACTGGTATTTTTCGGTTTGCGGTTGGGTTGTCTAGTAAGATTGAAGGATTAGCTTCTGTTTCGTATTTTGCCGTCAGGTTAATTTTTCCTCTTTCAGGGTTTCCTTCCCAAACTATAAATCCACCGGGAACAATACCTATTTTCCTTTGTATAATTCCGCCGTATCTAAAATCGAAAATTCCATCTATCACCGTATACTCACCCCACATTTTGAACTTTCCAAGGGTGTTTATTTGAATGTATAAAATTCCTACTCCTTTACCTGTAAGTTTACTGTTATTTTCCTGATCCACCACTACTTCTACTTCGGCGTCGTTGGTTATGTCCAGATCAAAATTGAGCTTTAGGCCCTTCACTTCTTTTTCTACAATGGTTTCTCCCCGCATAAGCGCCTCTTTTTCAGCAGGAGATAAAAACGTGATAAATGTGTCTTCACCCAGACTTTGGGTATCGCTAATGGGTATTTTAAATGTGGTATTGGGATTTGTGGTAGCAGCCACATCAATTGTCAACTCGTCTACAGGGCCGGTAATATCTGCCGTACCACTAATAAATGCGGTACCATAATAGAGTGCGTCTTCGGTTTTTGGAGTGTCTAAAGCCAGTAAATTATCTGTATCTATGGTAAGACCGAGTTCCCAATTACTAAAATTATCGTGGCTTGCAAAGCCGCTAAGCGTACCTTCGGTATTGTATTTGGTATCTGTTATGCCGGTACTTCCTATATCAAACTTATCTTTGGTCACTACTATTTGCGTGCCGTTATCTATGTCAAAATCTGTATTCAGATATGGAATTTTTAAGCCACTTCCCTCAAGATTAAAACGCCCTAATATATCCGGCGATTTATAGTTACCACTCACCCGAGCGTTTCCGGATATAAAGCCCCTTATATCTGTAATTACCTCTCCCCCAAAAGGGCTAAAGGCCTGCATATTAAATTCGTTTAGATCCACCAGCATATTTATAGTTGGATTATCTCTAGATACATCAATATCTCCGCGGGCGTTAATAGATTTTACGCCATCGTTGGTAAGGGTCGTGTTTATGGTGTATTTTGATAGATTTTCGTTTCCTCTTATATCTAAAACCAGATCTCCAAAAGCAATGTCGTTTATATCTATTCCATCAATAGTTACATTAGAATTGGGGTAATAGGCTCCGTTTTTCTGAAGAAAATTAAGTTTTCCATTCACATTTCCTTTTAATCGTAAACTGTCTACCGGCGGCACAAGATTGCCAATATTTACGTCCCGAAATTCTGCTTTTAAATCTTTATAGGTACTATCCCGAACTACTCCCGCCAGCTGAATGTATTCATTATCATGATTTAAAACCAGAGAGTCTATTTTTATAGTTGAAAAATTATCGTCGAAGGTAACTTTATTCAGGTTGTTATTATCTTCATTGAGGTACCACACGTTGTCCTTGTAAGTAATGTCAGATTTTTTTACTCCAACTACCGATTTTCCGTCCGGATTAATGGTGTGATACAAGGATAAATTAAATAAGTCTTCTTTCTCCTTTCCTCCTTTAAATTCTGAACGAATAAAGAGGGTGTCTTTGATAGTTTTATTAATTAAACTAAGCTCTGTAACGTTGTAAACGCCTGTATATAGGGAATCTACCGAAGCATACGTATTAAACAAAGGGTTGTCATTATCTACTTGCAGGTTTACATTCCCTAAGTAATAATCGAAGGCAATTAATTCCGGAGATCTAAAATCCAGCTGAAACTTAGACTCGTCCGAAGCTACCGAACCTTTGATTTTGGTATTGTCTCCCAACTGTAATTCCGGCACAAAAACATCCACAATTTTATTGAAAACTTCAAATTCATATTTTAAATACTGATTGGTGGTAACTTCAGCAGGAATGTAGTTGGTATAAATACTAGCAATACTATTCTGAAACAGGTTTGGAATATCTTCCAGTAAAAACTCACCGGAAATCTTACCATTTATAATATCCGGAGATTGTATCTGTATCGTACGCACGGGATCTTCAAAAGAAGAAGTGATCAGGAAATCATCAAAATAGAAGTCTCTATCGGTAGTTTGATAAAACGTTTGCACGAATTCAATAGTTCCAGCGGCATCATTAATGGTTTTACCGTCCATATCCATAATTATTCGTCCTGCAAATACCGAAACACTGTCCCTAGTAAATAAATTTAGTTTGTTTAGTTCGGCATATTCTATATCTGCTTCAAAATCAAATTGGTTATACTCTTTCGAAACATCTACCAGACCTTTAAACTCCATTTTAAGGTTTGGGTCGTTAATAATTAAGTCTCCATCAAAAATTGGATTTTTTAAGAGCCCTTCAACCTGTATGTTCTGGTACGTATACTCTTCGAAGGTAAAGGAGCTTACAGTTCCTTTTACCTTCGTGTTCACAGTTTCCTGAGAAAAACCACGCCCGTCAAAGGTAAGGTTGGCGGTCATCTTTCCAATTGAGGTGGTACCCGCTAATTTACCAAGGTTAAACTGATTTAATACTGCATTACCTGAATAGCTTGCTCGGTTAGGATCTGTGTAATTATTCATTTCAAGGTCAAGATCGGCAGTGCCAACACCCGTAGTTAATCCACTTTTAGTTACTAATCTGGTTTGGGTGATGATTGTATTTCCCTGAAACGAAACACTGCCCAGATCTTTAAGCTGCGATGGTAAAACATCACCCAGAATCCTTGGCATAAACCTGCGTAGTTCGTAATAACTGGTACTAATGCTATGGTTTTGAGCATCAATACTGAAATCTTCCTCATTCAACAAATTCTTGATCACATAGGTACCATAAATTTGGTTTCCCTCCGAAACAATATCGGTATCTGAAAATGTGAAATCGTTCAGGGTTCCTGTAAATGTTCCGTTAATCTTTATCATTTGGTCCGGACCAAATTCATTATACCAGGCGTTTATATCGTCTGTAGAAAGTCTGGTTTCGTTGAAGGTGGCATCAATAGTTACACCGTTAATAAAATCGCCCAGCCCTTTTTCACCATAGGTAAATATAAGATCTCCTTTAATGTTGGATTTTTCTGTTTTAAGATCCAGGTCTTTTAGGATCATCGCTTCAGAAGTATAGGAAAATACACCTTTGGCATCTTTAATACTAAAACCTCTTTCCGCGTCCAACGAAAGAGATTCAATAGTAGCCGCAACATCGGGACCTGTAATTTTAAAATCGTCTGCCACAAGATTTACACCTTTCAGAAAAAGAACGGTGGGCGTTTCAAGGTTTTCGTCTATAATTTTAACCGTACTGTTTTCCAGACTTAGGTCATTACTGAACATAGAAAATGGCTTCACTTCCTGTTGTGTTTCTGTATTAAATTTTTCAGAAAAAATATAAAGGTTGTCTGTTTCTTCGCCCTTATAGGTAGTAACGTAGAGTTTCGCATTGGAAAGGTCTATATTTCCAAAACCAAGGTCTCCGCCAATAAGATTGCTGAAACTTAAAATATTGGTTTGAAGTTCTTTGGCATAGATTAGCGTATCTGCGTGGTGGTCATTTATAAGAACATCTCGAATATCTACTTCGCCCCGCCAGTTAAGACCAAGACGGTTTATGTTAATATCGGTGCCGTAGGTTTCGTTTAGGTTTTTGGTAACCTTTTTGGCAATGTATGTTTGTACCGAAGGAATAGATAAAATAATCACAATAGTGATAAGGAGTAATACTAAGATTACAAAACTCCTGATTATTATTTTCCTTAATTTTTTGATACGACTGTAATGTTTTAATTTTGACATTCAATAGATATGCCATTTTACTCGATTATCGAGATTTAAATGCTTCGGGGCTTGCCTCTAATTAATTTTTTCTCAACTAATGCTTTTTGGGCTTGCCCTAAGGTAGTTTATTATGAACGAAACAAACTGTTATATATTAGGGATCGAATCCTCCTGCGACGACACGGCAGCAGCTGTTATTAACAACGGCGTTGTGCTTAGCAATGTTGTCGCAACCCAGGAAATACACACCGAATATGGGGGTGTGGTTCCGGAGCTTGCCTCCCGCGCACACCAACAAAACATTGTCCCCGTCGTACACCAGGCATTACGCAAGGCAAATATCGATAAAAAACAGTTACAAGCCATAGCCTTTACAAGCGGTCCTGGGCTTATGGGTTCTTTATTGGTAGGCACCTCATTTTCAAAGTCTTTATCGCTTGGTCTGGGCATTCCATTGATTGATGTAAACCATATGCAAGCGCATATTCTGGCTCATTTTATTAAGGCTGAAGAACAAACCCAGCCTAACTTCCCGTTTCTGGCGCTAACTATAAGTGGCGGACACACGCAAATTGTAAAAGTGACCGACTATTTTGAAATGGAAGTTATTGGCCAATCTATAGACGACGCTGTTGGAGAAGCGTTCGACAAATCTGCAAAGATAATGGGGCTTCCCTACCCTGGCGGTCCGTTAATAGATAAATATGCACAACAAGGAAACCCAAAAGCATACGCGTTTCCTAAACCGAAAGTTGGTCCGTTGGATTTTAGTTTTAGCGGATTAAAAACTTCAGTATTGTATTTTATTGAAAGAGAAACGGCGAAAAATCCCGATTTCGTTTCAGAAAACATCGCAGACATTTGTGCGAGCCTGCAATACACTATTGTAAGCTATTTACTGGACAAGCTAAAAAACGCCGTAAAGCAAACAGGAATTAGAGAAATTGCCATTGGTGGCGGTGTTTCTGCCAATAGTGGTATTAGAAAAGCCTTAAAAGATGCCGAAGGCAAATACGGTTGGATTACGCACATACCAAAATTTGAATATTGTACAGATAATGCAGCTATGATCGCCATTGTAGGTGAGCTAAAATACAAGCAAGGTATCTTTGCCGAATCCAACGTTGTAGCGAGTGCCCGTTTAAAATTATAATGTATGTCACATTCTGAAGAAATAGTACGGCGTCTAAAAGTGGCTACACTCCCCTGGTCGTCCCACATTACAGAAAAGAAGATGTTTGGAGGTCACTGTATGCTGTTTAAAGGTAAAATGTGCGTAGGAGAAATCAAAGAACGTCTTATGGTCCGGGTGAAGCCAGAAATAATGGAAGAAACACTGGCAATGAAATACGTAACGCCTATGGATTTTACAGGAAAAGCTATGAAAGAAGCTGTTTTTGTTGCCAAAGAAGGTTTTAAAACCGAAGCGCAACTACAGCATTTTATAGAATTAGGAATCGCTCATGCAGAGTGGAAATTAACATCATAAAATGAACCTTTTTTACCACCCAGATATTTTAGAGAATGATACCGAAATAGTTTTCGATAAAGAAGAAAGTAGGCACATTGGAAAAGTACTTAGAAAGCAAACCGGCGACGTATTATTTACTACCAATGGAAACGGTTTTTTATTTGAAGTAAAACTTACTTCTGTAACTCCTAAAATGTCTATAGCCAGTATTTTAAATAAAAATAAGGAAAAACAATTTCCTTATAAATTACACCTGGCCGTAGCCCCAACAAAATTAAACGATAGATACGAATGGTTTCTTGAAAAAGCTACTGAAATAGGTGTTTCTGAAATCACACCCATCCTCTGTGATCACAGCGAACGTAAAGTGATAAAGCCAGAACGCTACGAAAGAATCCTACAGAGCGCTATGAAGCAATCTTTAAAAATGTATCTCCCAAAACTGAATGAAGCAATTTCATTTGCAGCTTTTATTGAAAAACAACAAAATTTTAGGGGTTTACGTTGTATTGCACATTGTGAGGAAACAAAAAAACAATCCTTAAAAGACCTTATAAAGCCAAAGCAAGACATTTTGATCTGCATAGGTCCCGAAGGCGATTTTTCTACTTCAGAGATACAGCTCGCACTCACAAAAGCTTTTGAGCCGGTTAGCTTAGGAAATTCCAGACTTCGTACCGAAACTGCAGCCATTGTTGCTTGCCATAGTGTTGCTTTTGTGAATGAGGTATAACTTTTGTAGTGTTACCTTTCTAAAATTTGTATTTTTAAACGCTATGAAAAACATCCTATTTGTATTTATACTATCCATTACCTCTGTAACAATTGCTCAGGAAGTTGCCGTTTTAAAATATGGAGGTGGCGGCGATTGGTACGGGAATCCAACCGCGCTGCCTAATCTGGTTCAATTTTGTAATGAGCAGGCCAATACCAGTATAAACAGGGATACACAAACTGTGGCTCCTGGAAGTATAGATATTTTCAATTACGCATTTTTGCACATGACGGGGCACGGTAATGTGTTTTTTACCGCTGAAGAAGCCGAAAACCTTCGGAATTACTTACTAAGCGGTGGATTTATACACATAGACGATAATTATGGTATGGACGAATACCTGCGGAAAGAATTAGTAAAGATCTTCCCGGATATAGAATTGAAAGAACTTGCGGGAAATCACCCTGTTTTTAACTATCGGTATAAGTTCCCCCAGGGATTACCAAAAATCCATGAGCACGATAATGCACCACCGCAGGCTTTTGGAATAACTTATGAAGGCAGACTGGTCCTACTCTACACCTATGAAAGTGATCTTGGTGATGGTTGGGAAAATCCGGAGATCCATAACGATCCCCAGGAAGTAAGATTGAAAGCATTGCAAATGGGTGCTAATATTATTACCTATGCTTTTGAGCACTAATGTATGAGACTAAGTTATTATTGTAGTTCGTGTAAGAAGAAAAACTTCCTCAAATTAAAAGGAACAAATAGATTCGAACTTCAAAATGAAGTTGGAGATGAAATTTCAAGAAACTGCGATCATTGTGGTACATACGTAAAAAAACACATTAATATGCTTGTTGCAGAGCCGTCCGGGTATGTGCTTTGGGTGTGCATTGCGGCAATAATCTTACTTACCAGCTTGTTTTGGTATTTCGGTTTTATAGCGCTTGCTTCCTTTGGAGTACCAATTTGGTTTTATTACGATTCTTACAAAAGTGCAAGCTATTTTAATAAAACTAAAGTTAGACGTAATTAATGCTCCAACACGATCACCAATCCAGCCCGTTTTCGGAGAAAAATAACAATATTGTTCTGTTATGTGATGGCTTACAAAGTCCCGCCAATATAGGTGCTATCTTTAGACTGGCTGATGCTTTTGGAATAGCAGAAGTTATTTTTAACAAACCGATAGACCTATCTTCCAACAGGTTGAAACGTACGGCAAGAACTACTGAAAAGACTGTTTCTCATTATATTGTGGAAGATCTGGTTGCTGCGCTCGCTACACTTCAGAAAGACGATTATACTACGTTAGCATTGGAAATTTCAGAAAACAGTATACCGCTGCAACAAATTTCAGCATTCATAGGAAATAAAACTGTTCTTGTTATTGGAAACGAAAATTCAGGGGTTTCAGAACAAATACTACACATTGTCCAACACACTGTACATATTGAAATGTTTGGAACCAACAGCAGTATGAACGTCGCACAAGCAACCGCTATTGCTCTTTACGAGTTAACAAAACATTGAGATTTCGGTTTCTATATTATAGTATCTTTACCGGAATTTAACAATATGAAACTAACCGCCAAAATTATCTCATCGGGATTGCTACGCACGCTGGCTGTCTTAGGGTTATTCGTTATTTTTCTGTGGTTTGTTTTTAAAATTAAAGTGCTCATCCTCTATATTGGTATTGCTGCGGTTATTTCGCTAATTGGCAGACCACTCGTAATTTTTCTTAGACGGAGATTAAAATTTGGGAGCACGCTGGCAGCGTTTACCACCTTACTTGCCGTTATAGGTTTTGTGTGTATGCTCCTGTATATTTTTGTCCCGATTATTATAGAACAAAGCAAAGGAATTGCCGAAATTGATTTTGATTTGGTAAAGCGGGATTTAAACGAGCTGAACATTCAGGCAAGCGATTATCTGGGTGTTGAAAAGATAAATATTGTTGAAGCAATAAAAAACACCTCGGCTGTAGAAGATTTTGATGTAGAGATAGTCCCGAGTTTCGTAGATATATTTTTCAAAAATTTTGCCGACTTTGTCATTGGGCTATTTGCAGTGTTATTTTTAGCATTTTTCTTACTGAAAGATAAAAAACTAATTCCAAGCGCTGTTATGACGTTTGCCAAAAAAGGAAAGGAAAAGCGTTTTCTTTCTGTTTTAAATAAAATTAAAGAACTGTTATCCCGTTATTTTATTGGTCTTACGTTTCAGATACTTATCCTGGCTTTATTTTACACCGTATTACTGTTAATTTTCGGTATAAAAAATGCACTGGCGATCGCTATCATATGTGCCTTCTTAAATATTGTCCCCTATCTGGGTCCTTTAATCGGCTGGGCTTTAATTATATTGGTGGTTGTATCCAATAACCTGGGTGCCGATTTTTCAACTCAGTTGTTGCCTAAACTTGGTTATGTTACATTGGGGTACGGCATTGCTCAGGTTTTTGATAATATTATAAGTCAGCCTGTTATTTTTGGCAAGAGTGTACGTTCCCACCCATTAGAGATATTTATTGTAATATTAATTGGAGGGTATCTCTTTGGGGTTCCAGGAATGATACTGGCAGTACCTGTTTATACAAGCATTAAAGTAATCGCACAGGAATTTTTATCTGAATATAAAGTAGTACAACGCCTCACCAGAAATCTTTAATTGGTTTGAATAAAGCCCTGTTAAAACCCGAAATACAAGATTTTATTTTTTCGTATACCGAAGACACTTCAAAACTTGCTTTTGCCGGGAGTCCATTTCCTGAAGTTTCCGTAACCGAATTATTACAACAAATAGAAAGCAGACGCACCATAACAAAAAAAATCCCAACGTGGTTCGGTACAAAAAAAATAATTTATCCCCCAAAACTAAATCTTGAACAAACCTCTTCCGAGGCTACTGCGGCCTATAAGGCTTCTTTAATTCAAGGAAAAACCCTTGCAGACCTTACCGGAGGATTTGGAATAGATACAGCTCATTTCGCTGAAAAAGTTGAGCAGGTCACTTATTTTGAAAAAAATGAAGCGCTTTGCCGGCTGGCTAACCACAATTTTGAAATTTTAGGTAAACCAAATATCCTCTCTAAAGCTGAAGATGGGCTTGAAAGTATTACAAACAATACATTTGATGTGATCTATGTAGATCCTTCCAGAAGAAACGAAAGTAAGGGAAAGGTATTTTTTCTGAAAGAATGTGAGCCCAATGTGCCGCAGCATTTAAAATTTTTACTGGATAGAAGTAAAACGTTGCTGGTAAAAACATCTCCCATGCTGGATATTTCAGTAGGATTACAAGAGCTAAAACATGTTGTTGAAGTTCACGTAGTAGCCCTGAACAATGAGGTAAAGGAATTACTTTGGGTGATTAGTAACCTTAGAACAGAAAAATTAACTATTTATACGGTTAATCTTACTTTAAACGGTGCGGAAACTTTCACGTTTTTACCTTCAATAGAAGTAGAGACCGTTTTCTCCAACCCGTTGCGCTTTCTCTACGAACCCAATGTTGCTATTTTAAAAGCTGGTGCATTTCAATATATTTCAGAAGCCTTTAAGCTTAAGAAGTTGCATAAACATAGCCACCTATTTACCAGTGACGTGTTACGTGAATTTCCTGGCAGAAGGTTTTTAATAAAAAAAGTAGTTCCATACACCAGGAAAGAGATGCGTGGCATTACTTTTGCAAAAGCCAACATCACAACCCGAAATTTCCCCGAAAGTGTTGCAACGCTTCGTAAAAAATGGAAAATTAAAGAAGGTGGCGCGATCTACCTGTTCTTCACAACACTTGAAAATGAAGACAAAATTATGTTAATTTGCGAAAAAGTCTAAAAATGAAAAAAATAGTATTCTTATTGCTACTAGTATGCACTCCAATTATTGGTTTTTCACAAGGTCAGGATTGTAATTACAAAATACAAATTGATACAGACGATGAAGTTTTTAAGCTCACAAACCCATTATTAGCAGAATATTTATTTGGGCTTGAGCGAAATGTATTTATATATTTCAGTTTAATGCGGGAAGACAATGTGAAGTCATTGGTTATTCAAACATCGGTAAATGCCAAAGAGATGCCTCCTTTACTTTGTTTTAATAAAGACAGCCGGGTTACATTTAAACTGGAAGATGGGAGTTATGCCTCCCTAAGATATTTGGGAGATGAAAATTGTGGGCGACAGACACAAAACGAAGAAACCTTACACAACAGTACTTCCGAAGCTGCTTTCCTACTGGACCCCTTAAGTATTGAACGATTATCTTCTTCAAGAATAGCGTCTATGCGTATTACTACTATGCGGACAAATTTCGATATTGCGTTTCAGGAACTTATAAGTAATGAAGAAATACCGTTCCCTATTTACCCTAAAGAGTTCTTTATTAATAGCTTGAAATGTTTATAGTAAAAAACCCCATTTTTTTTTGTTGGATACGTTGAATAAACATACATTTGCATCCGAATAAAAAAACAACTAGTTCTTTATTCTTATTGGAGAGGTGCCTGAGTGGCCGAAAGGACTTGTTTGCTAAATAAGCGTACCTCAAAAGGGTACCCGGGGTTCGAATCCCCGTCTCTCCGCAAAAAGACACCTCGGGGTGTAGCGTAGCCCGGTCATCGCGCCTCGTTTGGGACGAGGAGGTCGCAGGTTCGAATCCTGCCACCCCGACAAAAACCGGACAATATTTAATTGTTCGGTTTTTTAATTTTAATGTTTTGGTTTCGAAGTTATCAAAGCACAGTAAAAGTACAACTTCGGGCTCGTAGCTCAGCTGGATAGAGCACCTCCCTTCTAAGGAGGCGGTCACAGGTTCGAATCCTGTCGGGCTCACTTTAAACTCTCCTATTATTTTTATAGGGGAGTTTTTTGTTTTTATATCTATAGATCTTTTACCCTTATATTTTATATTCGGATATTCCAGACAAACACTACATCGTTACGCTATCGATACTTTGGAAGAAAAATCACGAAAGTCAGAATTTCCTTGTAAAAATTAATTGAAATATCCGTCTGGAACATCCAGAATTTAAGTGCAACGGTCACAGAGCTTGTACCATTGAAAAAAGATATACGAATCTTGTCGGCCTCACTTTTAAAATCCTGCTAATTTAAAGTCTACCGTTAAATAGCAAAGTGGCACAGGTTCCCCCGAAGTGTCGGGGCTGTCGGGCTCACTTTAAACTCTCCTATTATTTTTATAGGGGAGTTTTTTGTTTTTATATCTATAGATCTTTTTCCCTTATATTTTATATTCGGATATTCCAGACAAACACTACATCGTTACGCTATCGATTCTTTGGAAGAAAAATCACGAAAGTCAAGAAATTACCTGAGAAAATGAATTAAAAAAAATCCGTCTGGAACATCCAGAATTTAAGTGCAACGGTCACAGAGCTTGTACCATTGAAAAAAAATATTCGAATCTTGTCGGCCTCACTTTTAAAATCCTGCCAATTTAAAGCCTACCGTTAAATAGTAAAGTGGCACAGGTTCCCCCGAAGTGTCGGGGCTGTCAGGCTCACTATTTAAACCATTATTTTTTTGGGAATTCGTTTTACTACAACCTCCTTCTAGTGCAGCACAATTTTAATTTTAAAATCATTTTACGTACTAGCTATTACGTTCTATTTCATTATTTTTAATACTAAATTAATTTCAGATAAAATGAAGTATCTTATAACACTGCTATTAGTAACAACCGCACTCTATTCCTGTAAACAACCCAGACAACTTAGCTCCACGGATCCTGTTAATTGGGAAAAAAGAACAGTACAGAATGTCTTAACAGATTCACTAGCATCTGGCAGCACCTTCCTTTCCATCTATTCGCAGATATTTTTACGTACAGACCAGGATGAAGCAGATCTTACCGCTACTGTGAGTTTTCACAACCCAAATACAGCCGACACTATTTACATAAAGAAAGCGGTTTATTATAATACCGAAGGAACTGCAATAAGAACCTATTTTAATAAAACTATTTTTGTGCGCCCAATGGAAACAGTACAAATAGTGATAGATGGAGTGGACAATGAAGGTGGAACAGGAGCAAATTTTATCTTCGATTGGGAAATAAAACCAGCGTCGCGGGAGCCTATTTTTGAAGCCGTGATGATCTCGACGTACGGACAACAAGGAATTTCGTTTGTAACAGAAGGTAAACGGGTTAAATAAAAACTGTAATAAAAGCATTATTACTCGGGATACTCAACCCTTAAATGATAAATGTTATTCAACTTCTTTTTGAGTACTTTTTTAATAGATTGAATTTCTTTAAATGTAATATTAGCGTTTAAAAATTGTCCTTGCTCTGTTTGTCCGTCAATTATTTTTTCAACAAACACGTCAATTTTTGAAGAAGTTGGCTCTTTTAAACTTTTACTGGCTGCTTCAACACTATCTGCCATCATTAAAATAGCAGTTTCTTTTGAGAAAGGAATAGGCCCGGGGTATTGAAAATCTTCCGTGTTGGCCGTGCCGTTTTGCTTTTCTTCTTTTTTGTAGAAATAATACACCACGCTATCTCCATGATGCGTTCGGATAAAATCTATTACTCTATCCGGCAAATTTCGTCTTCTGGCAATTTCGATCCCTTTAATCACATGATCTATAATAATCTTTGCGCTTTCTTTTGGGTCTAATTCATCGTGAGCATTATACCCGCTTAACTGATTTTCAGTAAAATTAGTAGGGTTTTCCATTTTTCCAATATCGTGGTATAGTGCCCCTACCCTAACCAGCATAGCGTTTGCGCCTATTTCATTTGCTGCAGCTTCAGCGAGATTTGCTACATTTAAAGAATGGTGAAATGTCCCTGGAGCCTTGTTGCTTAATTCTTTTAAAAGCTTGCTATTGGTATCGCTTAATTCCAGTAGAGAAACGTCCGAGACCAATCCGAAGACTTTTTCATATAGGTAAATAAGTGGATGCGCAAATAAAGTAGCTAAACCAGCTAGTATAAAATAGCCAAAGTTTTGCCATTGGATCAATTCAATATTACCTTCCTGAATAATGAAAAATGCGAAATAGCCAATGATATAGACTAGTGTAATTTGCCCGACCGAGATAAATAAATTGGCTCTTCGGTATAACTCAGAAACAGTAAGAATGGTTACAATACCGGCAATTATCTGTAAGAATAAGAATTCGAAGCTATTGGGTACTACAAACCCTAATAACAATAATGTTAGTACGTGAACGAACAACCCAAGTCTGGGGTCGAAAAACGCTTTCACAATGAGTGGTAAAATACATAATGGCACTACATAGACATATTTTGCATCAAGTTTCACAACTATAGTCGTGAGAAACACCATTAATACCACGTTGAAAAATATAAACGTAACCTTGGTGCTGTTGTCATAAATTTCAAGCCTGTACTTCCGTAGAAATAAAATGAGCATCAGGAATACAAGTGATACCAGCATGGCGTACCCAAAAACAAGCCAGAACCTATTGCTTTTACTCCAGATCTGTGATTGAAATTCATCTTTTAAAGAACTTAAAATCTGATAGGTATTTCCCTCAACGACTTCACCTTTTGCAATAATTCTACCCCCTTTTTCAATAATTCCCTGATTTGGATTAATAACTTCCAATTCTGAAGAAATTGCCGCTTCGGTAAGTTTGTTATTTGCTGAAACGTTAGGAATCGTAGCTCTGTTCAGCAAAATGGTTAATAAATCTGAAATACCTTCAGCGTCTTTTTGTTTTATGAATTTGGCAATTTTTTCAGGAATTTTATCTTTTTTATGAATTTGAGAATAGGCAATTTCATCAATTTCATTTCCTTTTTTCAAATAGACCAGATCGTCATCGTCCTGTGTATTTACTTCAGCCAACACTCCAAAGCGATATACATCTTCCAAAAACAGCTCCCCTAAAGACTTTACCCGTAATTTTGGAACTGTAAATAAACTGTCTACATAAGTGTTATTTAGTAATTCATCAAATTGCTTGAAACTTTCAGCTACAATAGTTGCGTCATAGTCAAAATAAGGAACTGCATTTTCACGAATTGCATTTCGCTCTTCTGTCAGGCTCTCATCAGATTTTTTTATGGTAAAACTGAAAGGAGCATATAGATTTTCATACTGCCAGGGCTTTCCTTTTTGAAAGGTATACTTAAACTGGCCTCCTTTTGGCAACAAGTAAATCACTAAAAACGTGGAAATTACAAACAGGAAGATCCTATAAATATTGGATTGGTTCTTAGATAAAAATGAAAAAAAGTGTTTCATAAACAAGTTACGTACAGTAAAGGTACTGTTTCGGTTTCATTAGTACAAAACCGAGGTGCCAATAAGATTGAAAGTTCGGTAGAAAATATGTAATTTTGCATTCCTCATTAAAGCCCTATAAACAGTTTTTAGCTGCTTAAATGAATAGAAAAATTACCGTAAAATACACATTATAAAATAAATATCATGAGCAAAAAAGTAGTCATTGTAGCAGCCGTAAGAACCCCAATAGGAAGTTTTATGGGAAGTTTATCTTCATTAACCGCCGTTCAACTGGGAAGTGCCGCTATAAAAGGTGCTCTGGATAGAATTAACTTAGATCCATCGAACGTTCAGGAAGTTTATATGGGCAATGTGGTGCAAGCTGGCGTAGGACAGGCACCTGCAAGACAGGCTGCGTTAGGTGCCGGTATTCCGGATACAGTGCCGTGTACTACTGTTAATAAAGTATGTGCCTCTGGTATGAAGGCTGTGATGAATGCGGCACAAGCAATCGCTTTAGGAGATGCAGATGTAATTGTTGCTGGTGGTATGGAAAGCATGAGTAACATCCCGCATTATGTGCATATGCGTAATGGAAATAAATTTGGTCCGGCAACTCTTATCGATGGTATGCAAAAAGATGGCCTTGTAGATGCGTACGACCAGAATGCAATGGGAGTTTGTGCAGATGCCTGTGCAACAGAATATAAATTTTCACGTGAAGATCAGGATGCGTTTGCAGTTCAATCGTACGAACGTTCTGCCAAAGCGTGGAGCGAAGGAAAGTTTACAAACGAAGTTATTCCCGTAGCTGTTCCACAACGAAGAGGAGAGCCTGTTATGGTTGCCGAAGATGAGGAATTCAAAAACGTTAAAATGGATAAGATTCCGGCATTGCGTGCTGCCTTTACAAAAGAGGGTACCGTAACCGCTGCAAATGCTTCTACCATTAATGATGGTGCAGGTGCCATGATCTTAATGAGCGAAGAAAAAGCAAAAGAATTAGAATTAACTCCGCTAGCGACCATTACAGGGTATGCAGATGCAGCCCAGGAGCCAAAATGGTTTACTACCGCTCCAGCTAAAGCACTGCCAAAAGCATTAGCAAAAGCTGGTGTTTCTCAGGACAATGTAGATTTCTTCGAGTTTAACGAAGCTTTTGCGGTAGTTGGTCTTGCCAATATGAAACTTCTTGGATTAAACGACAGTAATGTGAATGTTAATGGAGGCGCAGTTTCATTAGGGCATCCACTTGGATGCAGTGGTGTGAGAATTTTAATCACACTATTAAATGTTCTGGAACAGAACGATGCAAAGATTGGTGCCGCAGCTATTTGTAATGGTGGTGGTGGTGCAAGTGCAATGGTTATTGAAAGAAATTAAAAGCCTACTTCCACTTCTTCACAAATGAAATACGGCTTATGTCATCTTAGTATTGTTCCGCTGCGCTTGGAAGCTTCAGACGCCAGTGAGATGGTCACGCAGGTGCTATATGGCGAAACCTTTAAAGTGCTTGAAGAACGTAAAAAATGGAGTAAAATAAGATTGACGTTTGACAAATACGAAGGCTGGATAGATAACAAACAGTTTATTTTTACTACTGAAGATGACCATCAGGAGTTAAAGAGCCTTTCCCCCAGGTTAGTTTCAGATTTGGTTGGAATGGGTACTACGGAAGAAAATCAGTTATTAGCCTTACCTATGGGATGCAATGTTGCAGCGGCTACATTTTTAAATCATATTTCTGAAGGCACCTTCGCTTCCAGAAAATTTCCAAAGCAACACATTGTAGAGACCGCCCTACTCTACTTGAATGCTCCTTACCTGTGGGGCGGCAAAACCCCTTTTGGGATAGATTGTAGTGGTTTCACTCAAATGTGCTACAAACTGAATGGCTACAAATTACTTCGCGATGCCAGCCAGCAAGCTACCCAGGGAGAACCCTTAAGTTTTATTGAAGAAAGTGAACCCGGCGATCTGGCCTTTTTCGATAATGCCGAAGGGAACATTATCCACGTAGGTATTATCATGGAAGACAACTATATTATCCACGCCCACGGTAAAGTGCGTATAGATAGAATAGACCACACAGGAATCTTTAATTACGAGCAACGTAAACATACCCATAAATTACGGGTGATCAAGCGGGTTGTGTAAACGGGATTATCTGCGCTGTTAGCAATTGTAAATTATTCAGAACTATTTTTTACACCTAATTCTGATTCTAGATCATTTTTTTTTAGTCATTAATTTTCTCATTGCTTTTTTCTCTTGTTGTTTCCAGATGAAATGAGCCAAAAAGCAGACTGCCGTGTATAAAACTGCCGTTAGGATCACAAGCTCATAATAGCTCAAATCACTAACCTCTAAAGATGATTTTCTATTGGATAAATAGTGTTCAGGTCTTTCCGTAGGAGCCCATATAGATACAAAAATCCCAAAACCGATAACTTTCCAAATATTTCGGATAAAGAAATTGGATTGCGCCTTGTGAGACTCAATTTTATTTAATGTAGCTTGTAAAGCCTTCTCTTTGTAATAATCTGACATCTGGAACTCAATTTATTATTGTTTACGGTCTCATCTATTCATAGTGTGGGATCACGAGGCCATCACTTTCAGTTTCGCGATAAGTTCAATTGTTGTAAATCTTTACATATAACATTTTTACTCACGTTGTATTTAGTCATTGCTGGGCACACTTTATTTTGTAGATAAGTTCAATTATAAAACATAATAAAATTATTCCAGCAGAAACGAAAACACCCACCTTATTACTTCCAAATTGTTGAATGAGTAGTGTAAAAAAGGCTATTACGCATAGTGCGCAGGCTAAAATGTGTATCCATTTTTTTGAGTTTAATACTTTATGCTTCTTAAAGCCAATATAATTGACGATGGCGAAAATTAATAAAAACCCAGCACTCCCAGCGGTTGATATACTCTGTAAATTAAACAAGTTTACCAGTGCAACAGACAAGATCGCTGTTACGAAAAAACCAACAGGCTTACCCCAAAATTTATGGGTAAAATATTTTGGCAATTCATTGTCCTGGGCAATATCATAATTAACACGACCACTACCCAGTACCGTCGCATTTATTGCAGAGAAAGTAGATATTAAGGCCGTAATGGTAATTATGGTAAAGCCAATTTTTCCTAAAGTAGGTTCTGCAGCCTTAGCCAAAACATAATCCTGTGCGCTTGCAATTTGTTTAAAAGGTAAAGCTCCTACAGTGACGATAGCAATTAAAATATAAAGAACGATCACAAAACCAACGGCACCGAAATAGGCCTTTTCCGTGTTTTTTTCTCTCTCTTTCAAGTCTGAAATAGAATTTGCGATCAACTCGAATCCTTCATACGCTACAAAAATTACCATTCCACCAGAAAGCAAAAGCAAAGGATTTTCCCAATTTTCAGGGGATAGTTGGTTTAAATTCTCAGGATTGGACGAAAGTCCATAAAAGCCCACGCCTATAAAGGCAATAAGGATTAGCAATTTAACGATCACTGCAACAGATTCAATTCCGCTAACAAGCTTAACGCTTAGATAATTTATAAGTAAAGCCAAAATAAGAATACCTGACTGATACATATGAACATCCAAATTTTTAGAGCCTGTGAGTGAAAATAATTCAGAACCATAAGAACCAAAAGCCGAAGCATAAAGGGCGAGCATTACAATATAGCTTACCCAAAGAAGATTGTTGATGCCACCTGAAAATATGCAGTTGCCAAATTGGCTATTTATAAATGCTACAGTCCCACCATCCTCCGGATATTTTTTTGAAAGTTTTGCGTATGAATATGCGGTTAATAAAGCAATCAAACCCGCAATGCAAAAGGCGACAGGTGTTCCACCTTTTGCTAATGAAACCGCTAGCCCGAGCACGGCAAAGATTCCGCCTCCAACCATTCCTCCAATTCCAATAGAAATAGCATCTTTTAATCCAATTTTTTTACTCATCGGCATTACTTTAAATTGTGCTTAACACAATATATAGTTACAGTTATGACGGATATTCCTGGACTTAAAAATAATAGCTACGTCTTTTTTTAAGTGTTATCCGGCAAAGATATAAAAATGAGTCCAATGGCTCTTCACTGCATCTGCAACAAAAAAACCCCTTGATTTCTCAAGAGGTTTTCTGAATTTTAAATAAGATAACTGCTTATTGCCCACCTTCCATTTCGGCTAGCTTCGCTTTCATTGCTTTAAATTTAGCGTCATCACCTACTTGACTGTAGATATTCATAGCCGTTCTTACTAGTTCAATATTATCCTGACGTAGCTTCATTGCAGATTCTAAATAAGGGATCACATCCATATATAGGTCTTTACGCTTTTGCTTTAGTGCATCATAACGCTTATTATCTGCAGAAGAAGTTCCCAAACTATTCATCTCTTCTACAATAGCTCCTTCTTTCCCTAACATAGTCGCCGCAATATTGATTTGAGCTGCTGCATAGTTGGGGTCCAGTTCTAGCGCTTTTTTGTATTGCTCGATAGCTTTATCGTCTTCACCATTTTTTGCGAACCCTACACCAAGGTTATATCTCAGTTCCGGGTTTGTTGGATCTGTAGCTATAATTTTATCCATAAGCATATTGTATTTTTTCATATCATTGGCCTGATATGCCATATCTGCTTCTGCACGAATTAACGATACATCGTCCGGATTTTCTTTTCTGGCATCTGCCATCACCTTCATTGCTTTGTCTTTATCTCCTTTACTGGTATAAATAATTGCAATGTTTTTAAGGATATCTCCTTTTACTGAAGGGGCCATACGCTCCTCTGGATTCGTATACTTTCCGGATAACATTCCTGTGGTTCTGGCACTTTCATCTGCAAATGTTGCTATTTCACCAGTAGCGGTATCTGTAGCAATCCATTCTTTAGTGACTCCGGTATACCCTAATTCAAGTAATTTTTCATAATGTTTCAAGGCAGTGTCATAATCTTTTGCAAGAATTGCGCTTTCTGCGGCATTGTAAAGGTCTAATTGCACATCTCCAACGGTGTAACTTGTATACAATTTTTCTGTCGCTAGAGCATAATTTTGCGCCTTTTGGTCTGTTACTGCACTATTTACAAGAGCTGCACGTAATTGTTGAACACCTGTTTGAGCATCTTTATTAGTAGCATCCATAGCTAACACTTTTTTAAAAGCTTCAGCAGATTTTTTCATTTTATCGAAACCATTACTACCTGCATCTGCAAGATAGATTTGTCCTTTAAGAAGGTAAAAATCTTTTTGCATATCTGCATCTGCACTAGAGATCATTGCTTCAGCTTCATTAATATAGCCCAGTGCTTCGGCTACTTCACTATTTTTTAAAGCTCTATCTGCTTTTTTTAATTCTTTCTTTTGTCCAAAAGAGGCGGCAGTAACTAGGAGAATTCCTGCCAATACTACATACTTTTTCATGTGTTAAAGTTTTACGTTATTCGTTATTTTCGGTTTGTGTTTCATCATTGTCAAGAGTCGTGCCATTGTCTTCGCTGCTATCATCTGAAGTGCCTTCAGGATTTTCTTCAGAACCTTCAGCCACCACAATAACGTTTCCGTCTTCGTCTACTTCTACTTCATTTTCATCATTCATTACTTTGGCTACGGCTGCAATAGAGTCATCTTCACGCACTTTAATCAATCGTACACCTTGTGTGGCACGACCCATTACACGTAGATCTTCTACTGCCATACGTATGGCGATACCAGATTTGTTAATAATCATTAAACCATCATGATCGGTTACGTTTTTTATGGCTACTAATTTACCTGTTTTTGCAGTAACACTAATGGTCTTCACTCCTTTTCCACCACGGTTCGTGATTCGGTATTCGTCTATGCTGGAGCGTTTTCCGTAGCCATTTTCTGAAACTACCAAAATATCACTTTCAGCATCGTTAATAGCGACCATTCCAACTACTTCATCTTTATCATTCCCTAGTCTAATACCTCTAACTCCTGAAGCATTACGGCCCATTGGGCGTGTTTTCTCTTCTTCAAAACGGATGGCTTTACCAGATTTAACCGCTAACATTACCTGGCTATCGCCTCTTGTTAACTTCGCTGCCAGTAGTTCGTCCCCGTCCTTAATAGTAATTGCATTTATACCGTTGGTACGTGGTCTGGAATATTGCTCTAAAGGTGTTTTCTTCACTTGCCCTTTCTTAGTAGCCATAATCACATAGCGGCTATTGATGTATTCCTCATCTTTAAGATCCTGGGTACAGATGAATGCTTTTACGCTATCGTCCGGCTCAATATTAATTAAGTTCTGAATGGCTCTACCTTTAGATTGTCGGCTTCCTTCCGGAATTTCAAATACGCGCATCCAGAAACATTTTCCTTTTTGTGTAAAGAATAGCATATACTGGTGGTTCGTTCCCACAAACATATGTTCTAAGAAATCTTCATTTCTGGTAGAAGATGCTTTTTGTCCTACTCCTCCTCTATTCTGCTCTTTGTATTCGGTAAGGGATGTTCTTTTTATATATCCTGCGTGAGAGATGGTAATTACTACCTGCTCATCCGGAATAAGGTCTGTAATACTTACATCACCTCCCGCATATTCAATCGTAGAACGACGCTCATCGCCGTATTTGTCTTTAATTTCGGTAAGCTCTTCTTTAATGATGTTCATTCTACGCTCCTTTTTAGCAAGGATATCACGGTAGTCGTCAATAGTAGCCATTAACTCTTCGTATTCTGAACGTAATTTGTCCTGTTCCAGACCAGTTAACTGGCGAAGACGCATTTCAACAATCGCTTTTGCCTGAATTTCAGTCAACTCGAATCTATCAATCAACTTCTGGCGTGCCTCATCGGCATTGGAAGAGGCTCTAATAAGCGCAATTACTTCATCTATATTGTCTGAAGCAATGATCAACCCTTCTAAAATATGGGCGCGTTCTTCGGCTTTTTTCAATAAATATTCGGTACGTCTTATTACCACTTCGTGACGGTGCTCTACGAAATAGTGAATCATTTCTTTAAGATTCAGCATTCGTGGACGTCCTTTTACCAGCGCAATATTGTTCACACTAAAGCTCGATTGCAGTTCGGTGTACTTATATAAGGTATTTAAAACGATATTCGGAATTGCGTCACGTTTCAGAATATATACAATACGCATTCCATTACGGTCACTTTCATCACGAATGTTAGCAATACCTTCTATCTTTTTATCGTTCACCATGTCCGCAGTCTTCTTGATCATGTTCGCCTTATTCACCTGATAAGGAATTTCGGTCACAATAATACACTCACGTCCCTGTACTTCTTCAAATACTGCTTTCGCACGCATTACTACACGACCACGACCCGTATGGAATGCATCACGCACTCCTTCATACCCATAAATGGTACCACCGGTTGGAAAATCCGGAGCTTTAATGTGCTCCATTAAGCCATCAATTTCTATATCGTTATCGTCTATATAGGCGTGAATACCGTCAATTACTTCAGATAAATTGTGTGGTGGCATATTGGTTGCCATACCTACTGCAATACCAGAGGCACCGTTAATTAACAATCCCGGCACTTTGGTAGGTAGCACAGTTGGCTCCTTTAAGGTATCGTCAAAATTTAACTGGTGGTCTACGGTGTCTTTATCGATATCTGCCAGCATGTCTTCGGAGATCTTCTGCATACGTGCTTCTGTATATCGCATCGCTGCCGGGCTATCGCCATCTATACTTCCAAAGTTACCCTGGCCGTCTACAAGCATATAACGCAAGCTCCATTCCTGTGCCATACGTACCATTGCGTCGTATACCGAGGTATCTCCGTGTGGGTGATACTTACCCAGGACTTCTCCAACAATTCTAGCCGATTTTTTATGAGCTCCTGTGGCTCTAACACCTAGTTCGTGCATTCCAAAAAGCACACGTCTGTGTACTGGTTTCATACCATCGCGCACATCTGGCAGTGCTCGTGACACGATGACGGACATCGAATAATCGATGTAAGCCGATTTCATTTCATCTTCAATATTAATTGGGATTACTTTTTCGCCTTCAGCCATATAATAAATCTTTATTTATTTGAGTTAATCAAGAAAGCAATATACTTATTTTTAAAGGTTTCAGCAGGAAAAACACCCCGCATTATTCATCATTTTATTAACAAATATTTAGCAGGAAATCTTAATAACTATCGTAGTTTACCTTTGGTATTTACTTTAAAATTTTGTCCTTTTACTAAGACCTGTTAGGATTGGGCATGATTTTTGACAAATTTGTTCTGAAACACCTTCAGAAAACAGTAATTTTAGACGAACAGGAACACACTATATGGATGATAATTTTTCCCCCAGAGTAAAAGATGTAATCGCTTACAGCAAAGAAGAAGCGCTGCGGTTGGGTCACGATTTTATAGGTACCGAACATTTAATGTTAGGGCTGCTTCGTGATGGCAATGGTAAAGCAGTGACCATTCTCAATCAGCTGGAAATTGACTTAAATCATTTACGCCGAAAAGTTGAAATACTGAGCCCTGCAAATCCAAATGCAGGTACTGGTACCAACGATAAAAAAAACCTACACCTTACACGCCAGGCAGAACGTGCATTAAAGACCACTTTTTTGGAAGCTAAATTGTTCCAGAGCTCGTCTATAAATACCGCGCACCTGTTATTGTGTATTCTACGGAATGAAAACGATCCAACGACCAAGTTGTTGAACAAGATGAAAGTGGATTACGATGGTGTGAAAGACCAATTTAAACTTATGATTACAAACGACGATGATTATATAGAACCTACAGCCGAAAGTTTCCCGAATGATGATTCTCAGGGCGAAGAAGAAAATAAGGAAAACTTATTTGGTACTACAGGTGGCGGCGCAAAATCTTCAAAAAAATCGAAAACTCCGGTGTTGGATAACTTCGGAAGAGATTTAACCGCACAGGCCGAAGAAGGAAAACTAGACCCTGTAGTAGGTCGTGAAAATGAAATACAACGGGTATCACAAGTGTTAAGCCGAAGAAAAAAGAACAACCCGTTGCTCATTGGTGAGCCTGGTGTTGGTAAAAGCGCCATTGCCGAAGGACTCGCACTACGTATCGTACAACGAAAGGTAAGTCGTATTTTATACGATAAACGCGTGGTAACACTCGATTTGGCGAGTCTCGTTGCAGGTACAAAATACCGTGGACAGTTTGAAGAACGGATGAAAGCCGTGATGAACGAGCTGGAAAAAAACGACGATATTATTTTATTTATTGACGAAATCCATACCATTGTTGGTGCAGGAGGTGCTACAGGGTCTCTGGACGCCAGTAATATGTTTAAGCCTGCCCTCGCTCGTGGCGAAATACAATGTGTAGGTGCGACAACTCTGGACGAATACAGGCAGTACATTGAAAAGGATGGTGCTTTAGAAAGAAGATTTCAAAAAGTATTGGTAGAGCCTACTTCGGTAGAGGAAACAATAGAGATCCTTCAAAACATTAAAGAAAAGTACGAATCACATCACAATGTGAGCTACACCGATGATGCCTTGGAAGCCTGCGTGAAATTAACGAACAGATATATGACCGAGCGTTTCCTGCCGGACAAAGCGATTGATGCGCTGGACGAAGCGGGATCACGCGTGCATATTACAAATATTCACGTTCCCGATAAGATCCTTCAGTTAGAAGCAGATCTTGAAAGCGTTCGTGAGCATAAAAACTCAGTAGTTAAAAAGCAGAAATACGAAGAAGCTGCTAAGCTACGTGATGACGAGAAAAATTTAGAAAAGCAATTAGCCGAAGCACAGGAAGCCTGGGAAAAAGACAGCGCGTTACATAAAGAAACCGTGGACGAAGCCGAAGTTGCCGAAGTAATAGCTATGATGACAGGCATTCCCGTAAATCGGATTGCCCAGACAGAGAGTACCAAACTAGCTGCCCTACCCGACCGAATTAAAGGAAAAGTAATAGGCCAGGACGAAGCTGTTTCCAAAGTAGTGAAAGCGATACAACGTAATCGTGCGGGACTTAAAGATCCTAACAAACCTATTGGGTCCTTTATATTTTTGGGACAGACAGGAGTTGGTAAAACACAATTAGCAAAAGTACTGGCGCGTGAATTATTTGATAACGAAAGTGCTCTGGTACGAATAGATATGAGTGAGTACATGGAAAAATTCTCTGTATCTCGTTTAATTGGAGCACCTCCCGGATACGTAGGCTACGAAGAAGGCGGACAGCTCACAGAAAAAATACGTCGTAAGCCGTATGCTGTGGTTTTGCTGGATGAAATTGAAAAAGCACATCCGGACGTATTTAATATGCTCTTACAGGTGTTGGACGATGGCTATTTAACCGATAGTTTAGGTCGTAAAATTGACTTTAGAAACTGTATTATTATTATGACCTCCAATATTGGCGCCCGCAAGCTAAAAGACTTTGGTAGCGGTGTTGGGTTTGGAACAGCGTCACAAATGAGCCAGGCAGACGCCAACGCAAAAAGTGTGATTGAAAGTGCCTTAAAGAAAACCTTTGCACCAGAATTTTTGAACCGTGTGGACGATGTGATGGTTTTTAACAACCTGGAGCGTGAAGACATCCATAAGATCATAGATATTGAGTTGGCGAAGTTATACAGCCGTATTGGTGAAATTGGCTACACGCTTAATCTCTCTGACAAAGCCAAAGACTACATTGCAGACAAAGGTTTTGATAAGGACTATGGTGCAAGACCTCTAAAGCGTGCTATACAGAAGTATATTGAAGATGCCCTGGCAGAAGAGATCATTAACTCCAACCTAAAAGAAGGCGATACCATATCGATGGATTTGGATGAAAAAACGAATGAGCTTGTTATAAAAATTGAAAAAGGAAAGAAAGAAGCTACTTCTGAATCTGAGTCTGAAGAGACAAATTCTGAAGATTCTGGCGGTAAGTAATCAATTTCTTTTCTTAACTATAAACTAGTACTAGAATAACAGCCCTCTCCCCTTTCATGAGCTGAAAACGGAGAGGGTTTTTTTAGTTAATTTCGCAAGTAATTTATAATACAATAAAATGACAAAACAAAAAAAACTTCTGTTAGGTTTTCTCACCTTCCTCCCCGTGCTCTGTATCATTATGTATTGTATTTGCTTCGTACTCTATTTTATAAATATTGCTACGTTAAGCGTGCATCCGGACGATGTAGCGCAGGGAGATAATCTAGGAATTTTATTAGGTAATTTTGGAATTATGTTTTTAATGATGATCCTTGCTATAGTTTCTGGTATTGGAATTATGATCTATTACGTAATCCACGCCAACAGCAATCCAAAATTTGACAGTAATCAAAAACTTATGTGGATCCTTGTTTTAGTACTAGCGGGTGGCATTGGGAATTTTGTGTATTATTTTGTAGAGATCTTATCAAAAGAAACTACACAACTCCCTAAGCAGCAATAACTTTTTGTATCTTTAATAGGCACTAACTAAACAAAACGACTCATGAGCATTCTCTCCCATTATAATCTAGAATTTACCGACGTCTTTATCTTCGATCAGTTTTTGGTGAACCAGATTCATAGGGGTGCAACTATAATTCCGGCACACAATGAGCGGCTGAAGCAAATAATTAACAAGCACTTTAAAAATAAACCCCTCATTTACATATCTAACCGGTGTTTTTCGTATGCTGTGGATCCACTTACGTATGTTGAAACATCCAAAATTCATAATCTGCTGGGGATAGCAATAGTCACAAATAAAAAAATTGCGATTGATAATGCGCTCCTGGAAAAACATTTTTACGAAAAACCCTTTAAAATTTTTCCTACCCTTAGCAAAGCAATGGCCTGGGTTCAGGAAATAGTTCAGGACACTAGTGATAAAGTATAAGACAGTTATTAATAGCGCAACTAAACTTTATTTAATACAGTTTAAGGCGTGTGATATAGATGAAATTATTAAAATATCGTTAGTGTTTAATGGAGCGTCATTCGCAAATCTGGAAGTTACTTCTTTTTCAGCTTCCAGGGCCAGGTCATAAAATCTTTTTACGATTAGATTATAGTTGGTAGTTGATATAGCTAAATTAGACGTTAAAAACCATTCAAGAAAATGAGCTTGCCTGCTTAAATTATCCAATGTTTTACAATAGCTTGAATTACAATGTAATTTTGCTCCATCAAAGTTTTTGCTATAGGAATACATTTGTCCGTTCTCTGTCATTTCAGAAATCTCATACGCTAATAGCTTTTCTAAATACGTATCGATAGCAATTTTAGATACGTTCTTTGTTTCCAAATTATCTGAAAGTTGAATGAGTGCTTCTATATCGTGAACCCCTTCTTCAACATTCCTGTTTATTCCTTTTTTAACAATGTGAAGTCCAATATCTATAACTTGAGTAGTGTCGTTTATATACATGTATGGAGATGAATAGTGTAAAAATCCTTTTAAAAGCCACCCATACTCTTGGCCATAATATTTTTCTTTAGAATTAAAATACTGCGTATCACTAACGCTAAAAATTTCAGCCTCATACATCAAAATATCCTGAGTTCTAATCTTAGAGCCACTTTTAAACGTAATGGTGTCGGTAAACCCTACTTTAAAATCTGCTAAAATGCTAAAAAACTCTCCTCGATGTAATTTTTGAATGCTTTCTTCTGCAATAGTTGCATTTAGATACTCTTTTATAGGACTCAAATTTAGAGCTCTCTCTGCAAGAAGCCTGTGTGATTTAAATGAAATATTATCTTCATCCCAAATAGCCAGCTCATTTGAAATAGTGTACGCACGGGTTAAAACAGGTTTGCTCTTTTCCAACCAATTTGTCTTCTCAGGAATAGTGTTATTCTGAGCAAATAGTGAAAAAGAGCAAACCAATATGAGTAAAGAAATGTTTACATTCATACTCTTTTACTAGTACGTGGGCATTCCTATACAAGGAATATGTCTTCCCCAATTAGAAAGGCAATGGAATGGTTCACAATCTGGTTCCGGATCTGGTTCATTGTCTTCATCTTTATCTGGATCCTCGTCTGGCTCTTCGTCTGGATCTGGATCTGTGCCTTCTTCATTATCTCCGTAAGCAGTATATTCATTCGTTAAATATGTGCCATAAGTTAATTTTCTACTCATAGGATAGGACGGATCTTTTACAGCTAAATTTGTGCTAAATGCAACCATAACCGGACATTCTTTACATTTTTTAGCTTTTTTGGCAAGATAACCTACAAACTCTTTCTTAGTTTTTACTTTTTTAAGAACCTGTAATTCCTTTTTACCATAATTAGACTTCAATTCATCAACTACATAAGATAATAATTGGTTTTGCGATTTCATTTTCTTCATTACTGCATAGTCTTTTTTGGTCTGGCTCAGTGCCGAGAAAGCTATAAATAATGAGAAAAATGTAATAAGTACTGTTTGCTTATTCATGAGTTACATTTTTAGTTAATACTGATGTAAATGTAAAAACAGTAGCATTAGTAAACTTATATGAAATCATACAGATTCAAAAAACATATGATTTCATTTTCGCATAAACCACTAATTATTAATTGTTTAAAAATTTAAACAATAGAATTCGTAATAATTTTCAGCAGTAATTAGCAGCAATCGTCACAATATATAAAAGTGTAAACTAATTTTTGTAGTACTTATATTTTTAGATATTCATTAAAAAGGTAGACGCAAAACATTGAGGAACGGAATTTTTCAATTTTGAAACTAGTCAATAATTTAATTTACTAAAAACTTAAATGTTTTAGCATATCCTTCATTATGCTTGGCTTTCAGAATATATAAACCTTCGGAAAGACTAGTGGTGCTAATCTTTAAAGTTACCGCATTACTTGGATTCTTTACTTCCACAACTTTTTTCCCTGCCAGTGAATATATGGTAACCAAATGAACATCATCTGCATTTATAATCTGTACTGCGTCTACTGTAAAATATATTTGTAAATTCCATAACTCTTTCTTTACATCCTTAATGTTTAATATAAGCGGCTTACAATTTGCGATAGAGTCCAGGTTTTCATAAGTTTTAATTGCATTCTTAAAAGAACAACTTAAATGCCCAACTCCATTTATACCGGGATCGCCACCTGGAGCAGTTAGTATAGATAGTGAGCCTACGCCCTCAATCCAAATGGCATTGTTGTCGCTTGCTGTATTGCCAGCTGCAGGAGAAAAGTAAAAATGCCTATAATTGTTTCCGTCTGCTAACGTTCTGGATACAATAGAATCCAGATGAAATTGTCCACCTTCTCTTGGAAAAGGAGTGACAGGGTTAAACATTTCAAAGGAATCCCCTACTTCTAGAGAAAAGTCGTACAAGAGGTGATTAACCTCTTCAGAAGGTAGAAATATTTTAGTGTAAACTTTTCTTTCGGCTATATCCTCCCGCAATAAAAAACTACGTGAAATATAATGATATCCATCTAAAATTTTATAGCTGGTTCCGTCCACGATGGTGTCCCCATTCGTATAATACGTGTCTGTTAAACAACCAAAATTACACGTGGTAAATTTCCATTCGTTATAAGAATCTAATAATGGCACGTAATCTTGTGCTGTACTTTCTAAATAACCTACAAACAATAAAAGTGTAAAAAATAATTTTGCTTTCACAGTAAAAAATTAAGACAGGAAGTTACAAATTACCAACTATAATTTAACTGTCTTTTTCCTTAAAATTTCCATTAAAGGCAAATGTTTCCTGTGAATTTCGCTCGCGCTTCACTTTGGTTTCTTCTTCCTGCAGATCCTCCGGCAGCGTTGTTGCATTTCCTCCGTACCTACCAACAGCAATACCGGTAGCCACGTGATAATTGTCAGGGAAATTAAACTCTTTTCCGGCTTTTTCAAAGTCTATTCCTGCCATTTGGTGCAGTGCAATCCCCATACTTGTAGCCTGAACACTTACATTTCCCATAAAAAGCCCCAGATCGTGCAGTGCGTGAAAGTTTTCCTTTTCACCGTCTTTCATATCTTTTTTGAATGCACCCAGCATAAGTGCAGGTGCTCCTTCTACCCATCCCTGATTAAATTCTACAAGACAATCAAAAATTCGGTCATAGGTTTCCGTTCCTTTAAGTCCCCAAATTATTCTCCAGGGTTGTAAGTTGTTACTACTTGCGGCCCAGCGACCTGCTTCTAATAAGGTTTTAATTTCCTTTTCCATTATTGGCGTGTCGTCAAATGCTCTGGGACTCCATCTTTTTTCAAGTAATGGGTGTATTTCAAAATCTGTGGGTGTTTTTTTCTCTTTCATAATTTTATTTTTTTTTATTTCTCTAAAAATACCATGAGTTAAGAAGCAATTAAAAAAATTTGAAAAGATTTAACTATAATAGCGGTGTTATGGAGTTTAATTAACAAAACGATATACAATACCAATACATTCATCACCTACTTTTGTTGAAAATAAGTATTATGGTTTGGGGAATTTTTATCTTTTTTGTTTTGATCATGTTGTTTTTAGACTTAGCTGTCTTTAATAAGAAAGCTCACGAGATTAAAACAAAAGAAGCATCTATTTTTACAGCGATCTGGGTGAGTATTGCGCTACTTTTTTCGGGAGTTATTTATTGGTTATTCTCAAGTGGTCTGGTGGAAAATCCCACAGGTCTTACACCTAAAACGGCAGTATTAAAATATATAACCGGGTATCTTATAGAACTTTCGCTTAGCATAGACAACGTCTTTGTAATTGCAGTAATATTTAGCTCCTTTGCTATTCCTGCAAAATACCAGCATCGCGTTTTATTTTGGGGAATTTTGGGTGCCATCGTTTTTAGAGCACTCATGATTTTATTTGGAGTTGCATTAATCAACAAATTTGATTGGATCATTTATGTTTTTGGTGTCTTTTTGCTCTATACAGCCTATAAAATGGCCACTTCCAGTGATACCGATTTTGACCCGAAGCATTCCAAAGTATACAAGTATATAAGAAAGGTATTTCCCGTTACACAAAAAATAGACGGCGAGAATTTTTTTATAAAAAGAATGGGTATTCGAGCAGCCACACCGCTTTTTATAGCACTACTCATTATAGAACTCACAGATATATTATTTGCATTGGACAGTATTCCAGCCATCCTTGCGATCACGGCAGATCCCTTTATTGTATTCAGCTCAAATATTTTAGCTATTCTCGGACTTCGATCCATGTATTTTTTGATCTCAAGAATGTTGAAAAAATTTCGTTTTATCAATTATAGTCTGGTCGCTATTTTAAGCTTTGTTGGAGTAAAAATGCTTATTTCTCATCACGTAGAAATACCAGAATGGCTCTCACTCGCCGTTATTGGAACAGCACTTTTAGGTGGAATTCTTGCCTCAATGTATATTCCAATTGCTGAAAAAGGAGCACCGGTAGAAGATTTGCCAAAATAATATTAAAAGTTTGTCTTCCCCTAACAGGTATTGTATCTTTAATTTTGAAATTTAAACTACATACCTATGAACATTAACTTTGAATATAAAGACGTTTCAGCAAGTAAAAGATTAGAAGCGCTAGCCACCGAAAAATTAGAAAAACTAGAGGCGAAATATACATTTATTGTAAACACCGACGTGTATTTTAAAAAGGAAAATACAAGCGAGCCAGATTCTGGAATGATTACAGAAATACGTGTAAACGTGCCAGGTACAACCTTGTTTTCTGAATCTAACAACGGTTCTTTCGAAGTATCCATAGCTAAAGCAACCAGTGAAGTTGGAGTGCAGCTTCGAAAGAAAAAAGAAAAAATGCAAACGCATTAGAAATTACCTAACAATCTTAAAATTTATCATAACCAACTACATTTAAACATGGGAGTAATCGCGAGAGACGATAGAGAATTTACATTAATATATAGTCACAACACCAGAATAGGGAAACACGCCTTAGCTTATTTACAGGGCATTAAAGACAAATTGAATGCCGTAGATATTTCCAAAACCAAAGTAAGTGATACACAATGGGCAGAAATAGCAGAAGCCTTAGATTGTAAAGTTGGGGATCTTATTGACAAAAGATTGGTGAATGTAGATGATACTTCCAATTTTGGGACAGATGACTGGTTAAAAATATTACAAAATAATGATGAAGTGCTTTCACATCCCATCGCTATTAATGGTAAGAAAACAGTCCAAATAACCAATGGACCCGATGTTTTGAAATTTTTTGGTGTAGATTCCGCAGGATTGGAAAAAACAATGCACACCGAAGATCCAACTATTAAACCTACAACTAATGGTGAAGATTTTATCTAACAATATACTTTAGATCAAAAAAAAAGGGGCATTTTTAAATGCTCCTTTTTTTGATCATAAATTTTTAAATTATTGTTTTACTCTTGCTAAGGGCTGTATTGTTGGTCTTACCTCTTTATACTTATCTAATTGAAGACGTGTTAGTATATCTCCCATTTCAACGGCTTCATTTTGTCTTAACGCTACCATTTTATTCAGCATATCCTCACCTTCACTATTGGCTTTAATTTTCTCTTCGCGAACCAAAAATTCTTCTACTTTCTTTCTGAAAAGTAATTCCTGCTTTGCTCTAAGGCCAAGCGCATCCACATATTTATCGGTAATCATTTTTGCTTTTTCCTGCAAATCGTCACCACCTGTTTGTAGATAGGTATCCTGACTTAGTGCAGATACGGAAACCAATAGGACGAGTAATAATAGTATTTTCTTCATAATTTTTATTGTTTTATCCTAATATAGGAAGCATTACTAAAAGATACAACGTGTTTAATATTGTTTAACAACAAATGTTAAGGCATTAATAACAGCTACTCCTTAAACCTGTAATACCCGCATTTTAAATAAGCGCCCTCAGGAAATGTTACAGGATGATCCTCATCGTGACCGGTTTTTAATTGTAAAGAAAAGCGACGCGATTGTTGTTGTAAGACTTCAGAATTTATTTGAAAAAACTCTTCTTCCGAAATTCTGGAACTACAAGAAGCCAGTACCAGTAAACCTCCCCTGGCCGTTAGTTTTTCTCCCAACTCTGCTAGTTGCGCATATTTCTTCTTCGCAGTGGATATTTCTTTTTTTCGTTTGGCAAAGCTTGGAGGATCTATGACCACTACATCAAATTCTTTTTTTTCCTGAATAAGCTGCTGCATCGCTTCAAAAGCATCCCCGGCAATAGTTTTATGTGTTCCGGTAGTACTGTTCAATTTTCCGTTGGCTTTTGCCAGCTCCAATGCTTGTTCGCTAATATCCAGACTAGTCACTTGTTTAGCATTATTAGCAAGCGCGTGGATGGAGAATCCGCCAGCGTAACTAAACACATCGAGTACATTTTTACCTTTACTTAACTTTCCAACCCGTTTTCTGTTTTCACGATGATCTAAAAAATAGCCTGTTTTATGCCCTTTTATCACATTTGCTGAAAAGTTTACTCCGTGCTCTTTAAATAAAATAGTTTCATTTTTCAATGTACCGTAAAGAACAGTTCCTTCAGCTAATGGAAAATCTTTTTTTTGCTGAAGGTTCCGGCTTAATCGTAGTACAACAGTTGTAGTATTGGAAATATCAATTAGTTCTTTTACAATAGTTTCCAGATAGGGCATCCATATAGCCGAGTATAATTTTACTACTAAAACATTCGCATAAACGTCTGCTATAAAGCCAGGGAAACCGTCGTTTTCACCGAAAAGTAATCTGTAACTATTGGTTTGGGTTTCCAATAAATCTAGCCGAAGCGTATAAGCAATTTTAATTTTTTCTTTAAAGAAAGCCGTGTCCAACTTTGCTCCACCATTGTAATGAATCATTTTAATACGAATTGGAGAGTCCGCATCGTACAATCCCACACCAATTACATTATTTTTAGACTGACTAAAAATTATAGCAACGTCACCGGTTCTCGCTGTTTTGTTCACCTTCTCAACACTTTCAGAAAAAATCCAGGGATGGTGGCTTCTAACAGAGCGCTCGCCTTTAGTTGTTAGTTTTATAGCTAACACCTGTGGTTTTATTGGTGGAAATTTTATAGTGAACATTATTGTTTTCTATGAATAATCGCAACCGCATCATTCAACGTTCGCAACGTTTCCATATCCTCGTTGGCAAATTCAATAGTAAACTCGTCTTCTACGTCCAGTACAATATCTACCAGATGTGCCGAATTTATATTGAGCTCTCCCGTAAGGTCACTATCCGGGTTTATCTGGTCCGGATCTACATCTTCGGGAAGATATGTTTTTACAATAGGTAAGAGTTTTGAGTAGATTTCTTCAGTAGTCATATTTTTTTCTTGTCTTACAAAAATAGTTTAATTCGGTTGACTAACATCATAGAATGACTACCTGAAAAGAAACTATCTGAAATTAGACGATTCGATGTATAACTTCCTTTAAAAATTCAGTAAAGCGTCCCATATAATTAACAATTGTTCTGTATCCTTCATACAGCGAAGCGTAAAATATTGATCAAAGTTTCTTGTAAAAGTTAGCTTATTAAACGCTAATCAGAATAGTTCCGAAAAACTAAACAAGCGTTTACATCCCCAAAACCGAAACTCGCTTTTATGGCCGTATGTATTTGTGCTGAAATTTTCGTTCTCGGAATCTTTTCAGAAGCAACTAAACCTGCAATATCAGGATGTAAATCGTCACAATTTATATTTGGAAATATAAAACCTTCCCGCATTTGAAGTATTGTTGCAACAACTTCCACGCTACCACTGGCGGCAAGACAATGCCCCACCATCCCTTTTAGAGAATTTATATACGGGAAGTCTTTTCCTTTTCGGTCTAATGCTGCACACCAGTTTTGTATTTCATCGGGATCTTTAATCGTCGCCGTTAAATGCCCATTTATATAATCTATTTCTGAAGGTTTCACGCCTGCATCCTGTAGCGAGTTTTTAATACAACGTTGTACCGCTTCACTATTGGGAGCTGTCATACTACCACCCGCTCGCTGACCACCACTGTTTACGTGACCGCCTAAAACTTCGGCATAGATGGTCGCGCCTCTTTTTTGTGCACTTTCTAAAGATTCCAGTACTAATGCTCCTGCGCCGCTTCCGGGTACGAATCCGCTGGCCGTGGCGCTCATAGGTCGTGATGCTTTTTCGGGCTGGTCGTTATGTTTATAGGTAATAACTTTCATAGCGTCAAAACCACCCCAGAGATAGGGACCGTGGTCGCTTGTGCTGCCGCAGAGCATTTGTGTTGCTTTGCCGGATGCAATACGTTCATACCCCATCAAAATAGCTTCAGTCCCGGTTGCACAGGCCGATGAGTTTGTTGTCACAACGTTCCCGGCACCTGTCATTCCGCCTAAATAGGCACTAATACCGCTCGCCATAGTTTGCACCACCGTGGTACTTCCAAGACGCCGTACGTTTTTTTCGTCTACTTTATAGATTGCCTCCCTAAATTTATCTACGCCGCTGGTTCCTGTTCCAAAAATAATCCCCAGATCCCAATTAGCGTCTGTTTCTGAAATTGTTACGTTCGCATCCTTAATAGCATCCATTCCCGCCAGTACTCCGTAGAGAATCCCGCTGCTGTTGAAGTTTCTAAGTTGAAGTTCTGTAAAATACTCGCGCTTTTTTTCCTCGGAAATATCCGGAATACCGCCTACCTGACAAGAAAATTTTAAATCTTCTAATTCAGGAAAATGCCGGATTCCCGAAATACCTTTTTTAATGGCTTCCGTAAAAGCAGGAATCCCCACTCCATTTGGCGCGGCAACTCCCAATCCTGTTATAACAACTCTACTTTTGATATACTATTTTTTAATTAGTTTTAAATTTTATTTCAGAGCTTTTTCAAACAAAGATGGCCGAGTGATTCCGCTAGCTCCTATTTAATAATTTTCTTACACGCCGTATCTATCGGAATTTTACCGACGCTCCATCATCCCACTAATGGTCCTTTCGCCACCAATTCTCCCGCCTCATTCAGCATTTTTACCTTACATTTCAGCTTATGAAACCTAAAATATTCTTTTTCTGAAATTACGGTTACTTTCTCCTTCGGGAATACAGGTTTGTAAAAATCTATTGCGTGGCTGCTTAACGCTATCTGCCTATTTTTATCTGTTTTTTCTTCTGAAATTTCTTTCAGTAAAAAAACACCTAAGCAAACCAACCCTATTTGCGCCATACATTCTACTAAAATAACACCTGGCGTAACGGGATTATCTTTAAAATGACCTTCATAGAAATATTCATCACGTTTAAAAGTATAGGATCCTTCCGCCCTATTTTCAGTTACCGAAATTAATTGATCCACAAACAAAAATGGTTTGCTGTAAGGTAATTTCTCTAGTATGTGTTTATAATTTTTACTCATTCAAAAATCGAAAAAATTATCTAAGGCTTTCCCCACCATCCACTTTCAACACCACACCATTGATCCACTTTCCTTCATCTTGGCAAAGTAACCAAACGGCATTTGCCACATCCTGCGGAGTTGTTAATGTACCAAACGGATTCCTTCTTTTTCCCATTTCGGCGAGCTTATCACTTCCAGGAATCATTTTAAATGAAGGTGTTTCGGTAGTTCCTGCCTGAATACAATTTGTAATGATTCCGTAAGCAGCCAATTCTATTGCCATTTGCCGCATCAAGGCTTCCAGCGTTGCTTTTGCTGCCGAAACAGCTCCATAACCAGGCCAGACCTTTGAGTTTCCTTCACTTGTAAAGGCAATATTTCTAGCAGTATCACTAAACTTATTTTGTTTTAAAAGCTCCGAAGTCCACTGCCACCAACTGGTTCCCATAGCGTGTAGGGTAATATCCAGGTCGGTTTTAGAAAGTACTTCTTTGGTATTCCCCATTCCTTTTAAACTTCCTTTGGCAATACTGTGTATTAGTACTGAAATACTCCCGGCTTCAATTTCTGCCAGTACTTCCTGAATCGTTTCTTCTTTAAGAGCATCTTTATTAAAACTTTTTACTGAAATAGAATGAGCTTGCATGTTTGATATTTCAGTTTCAAAATCCGGAATATTGCTTTTTCTATCTCTGTGAATAATCATTATGTTATAACCAGCAGAAGCTAATTTATGAGCCGAAGCGAGACCTAAGCCACTGCTACCGCCCAAAATAAGGGCTGTTTTATTTGTTTTGTTTTGTTTCATTATAAATTAGTCTTTCCTCTTTGTTCATTTAGTGAGCTTTAGTCCCGACACTTCGGAAGTCTTTCCTCTAAAATTCTAATAAAATTCGTTGCGCTGAAAAACCGGGACCAAAACTAAGCATTAAACCTAATTCTCCTTTTTTAGGCTTACGGTCCATAAATCGTTCTAACACGTACAAAACCGTGGCACTACTCATATTTCCGTACAGACGGAGTGTTTCTTTAGTATCATCAATATTTTTGCCCAAACTCCCAAAAAGCGCTTCTACGGTTTGGACAATTTTCTTTCCGCCGGGATGAAAAATAAGATGGTCCACATCTTCTATAGTTTTTCCATTTTTTTCTAAAAACGGATAGATAATAGCTGGAAAATGATCCGAAATTTTCTGAGGTACTTCTTTGTCCAGAATCATTTGTAAACCTGTGTTTACCAATTTAAAACCCATCATAGACGTAGCATCGTAAAAGTGATACATTGCTTCATCCAGAATTTTAGGACCTGTTGCATTTTCTTCTGAAGATAATAAAACACAGGCGGCACCATCGCCAAAAATTGCCGCACTCACAATATTCACCATAGAATAATCAGTAAGCTGAAAGGTAGCCGTAGGGGATTCCAATGCAATAACAGCTGCTCTTTTCCCCGGATTAGCTTTTAGAAAATTTTTGGCGTAGATAATTCCGCTAACTCCTGCTGCGCAACCCATTTCAGTGACGGGTAGTCTCACCACATCCTGGCGCATTTTCAAGTCGTTAATGAGATAGGCATCTATGGACGGAATCATAATTCCTGTGCAACTTACGGTAATGATGAAATCTATGTCGGTAGGTTTCCAGTTTGCTTTATCCAGTGCCTTTTTGAGCGATGCTCTTCCCAGGTTTTTAACTTCCCGAACATAAATATCATTTCGTTCTTCAAAAGAAGTGTTGAGAAATACCTCGTGCGCATCCATAATAGAATAGCGTCTATCCACGCCGGCTCCTTCAAATAACTTGATGACTTTGCGTTTAAAACGACTCTCCTGTCCTTCCATCCAGGCTTCTACAAACGGCAAAATCTCACTGGTTTCACGGGTATATTTTGGCAACTGCTTTGCCACTGTGGTAATTGTTACAGGTGTTTCTATGATTTCGCTATTTATGATTTATTTTAACTTCTGTTTGGCTCTATTGAACTGCCATTGTCTCCTCCTTAAAATTCAGCAGGTCTTCATTGAATTTAATTTTGTTTTTATCTGCCCATAGGTAAATTTCTACTACTTCAATTCGTCATTCGTCACTCGTACTTCGTAAGATCCATTGCCATCTAAATGCCCATTTCCATTTTACTTTTGAAGTAGTTTGGGGAAGTTTGTTGGCAAGTGCTGTTAATTCTGTCCGTTTAAATCCGCGTGCTACAGAAACCAATCCGTCGTGTTTGGCAATCTTGCTTTTTATAAAGATACTGCTGAAAAGTCGAAACAACCAAAACGCGGTGCGACTTCGATGTAAGTCGTTTACAATAACACCAACTTTCGCTTCGGCTGAAAGCTTTTTTAAAATAGTGATAATCCCTTCATTTTTAAAGTGATGCAAAAACAAGGTGCAAAGTGCGATATGGTATTCTGAAACAATAGCCTTTTTAGAAAAAATATCTTTTGTTTTAAATGAAATATTAGGAAACGAGGCCGATTTTTCTTCCGCAAGTTTAATAATGTGCTTATTTCCATCTACACCTATAAGATTGAATTTGTAGTTATGTTTTGCACCAAATACCGCAATATTTCGAAGCATATTACCATCGCCACACCCTATATCTACTACGGTTATGATCTCGTCTTTTGAAAACCCCTCCAGTAAAGTTAAAATACCTTCCAGCGTGACTTGCTGCCCACCTAAAATTTTATTTACAGTTTTAAGATCGCCAAGCATAATTTCCATTTCTGGTCCCTGGAGATCAAAACTATCCATAATTTCTTCTTGTGTAGAGCGATATTTTGTGGAATAACTAATCATACAAGTACCTCTCCATGGGTTTTTTTTATGATTTTTGGAACTACCGAAGGAAAGAGCTTAGCAATAGAGAAGGTAGCCTTTGCCAATGCAGGGCGAAGCAATATGTTCTGAATTCTCCTGCCGGTTTGTAATCTTCTGGAAAAAACCTGAGTCCACTTTTTGGAATATAAATTTTCGAGATTGCTCCTGTCGTTTAAAGTAGTTGAAAGGAATATTTCAGAAAGTAATTTTCCACTGTGAATAGCCATTGCCATTCCATTACCACAAAGTGGATGAATAAGCCCGGCGGCATCACCAATCATAAATACGTGATTTTCGACAGGAGCTTTGTCTTTAAAAGAAATCTGACTTATCGTTAAAGGTTCTTCAAATAATGGGATTGCATTTTCAAAAAAATGAGCTAGAAAAGGATTCTCACTCATTACTTTTTGCTGAAACTCGGTTACATTTTTTACTTTCTTAAACGAATTATAGGTTGTTAAATAGCAGGCATTTACAGCATCTGTCTCGGTTTTTGATAATCCGCAATAGCCACCTTCAAAATTATGAAGCGCAACAATAGCATCTGGAAAAGGATAGGAATAGTGTCCTTTTACCGCTAACCAGGATGATTTTTGCTGCATGAAATTTCGGTTTAATACCTTATCTAAGTTAGATCGTTTTCCAAAAGCTCCAATTACATGAATACTACGATATTGTATCCCTTCTTTGGTAGCCACTAAAAACTCGTTATTTTTAAATATAATTTCCGTACAGGTTTCAAATTTGATCGTTGCAACTGCAGAAGCTTTTTTGAACAACAAAGCATCCAGAGCATATCTGCTCATTCCAAAACCGCCTAACGGTAAGTCTGAATTCACTAAGTTACCGTTGTGGGTAGAAATTTGAAATTTATTAATTTTCTTAGCTCGATTAGCAATGGGATCTACTCCAATGCTTTGTAGGTATGGTAATACTTCGTTGGACACATACTCTCCACAAACCCGGTGTCGCGGATAGGTATCTTTTTCAAGCAACAGAACCTTGTATTTTTTACCAAGCTCAATAGCTGCAACCAGTCCCGCCAGGCCGCCACCTAATATTAGTATCTCGAATTCACTGGTATCTTGCATAGTTAAAGTACGGGATAGTTTTGGACATAAAAAAATCCTGTGCTTTAAAAACACAGGATTTTCTAGCGTTCAAAAATAAACGATATTATCCTTTGTTAGCTTCGTTTTCAGCATCTTGCACCATTTTCTCGTTTGGTACAATAATTACGTTTACACGTCTATTTTGTGCGCGTCCTTCTTCTGTATTGTTATCTGCTACAGGACTTTGCTCACCATACCAGTTTGTAGTAAAACGTCCGGCTCCAAGACCTTTTGTTGTCGTGAAGTACGATGTAACAGACTCTGCTCTCTGCTTTGAAAGTGTCATATTGTACGTATCACTACCCGTACTGTCTGTATGTCCAACTACCAATACGTTGGTGTCAGGATACTCACGTAACACACCTGTAAGTTTGTCTAAGGTAGCCATAGATTTGCTATTGATGTTATACTTATTAGTATCAAAATAAACACCAGAATTTTCATCGAATGTAACTACAATACCATCGTCTACACGTTCTACTTGTGCACCCGGGATTTCAGTTTCAATCTTCTTAGCCTGATTATCCATCTTTCTACCTATTATGGCTCCTGCAGCTCCACCGGCAACTCCACCAATTACGGCACCTAGCTCTCCATTACCACCTTTGCCAATATTGTTCCCAAGAACAGCACCTAAAATTGCGCCACCTGCAGCACCAATTACAGTACCTTTTTGAGAGTTATTTGCGTTTCTGGTAGCTTCGCAGTTAGTAAATAATACTAATGTTGCTAATGCTAACGTTACTACAGTTATTTTTCTATATAATGTTTTCATATTTTTATTCATTTATTTTTGAAAAGTTCATACTAATTGTAAAAGGTTTTCCTTCAAGATTTACTGTTTGCTCCCAGCGCATATTATTTTCACTTAATTGAGCCAAACGTACTCTAAATCCTACTGAATTATCTTTATCTGGTTTACCAAGTTTCATAGTTGGCTTTAAGAGAAAGTCATACAATCCAGAAGTTTGATCGATTTCCTGAATACTAAAAATAAAATTTCTATCACCAGATTGGCAATTACTGTTATTTACAGTATAAAGTCCGCTGTTGTTATTCGGGATAAAACGCCACGTACTTCCTTCAAAACATTCCTTTGAAGTGTCGTTAAAGATGGTTACATTAAATGTACCAGACTCGCTATAACTAATGTTATCCAGAGACCAGTACCCTTTTACTTCTTTTTTTGCTTGAATTACGGTCTTGGGCGTGTTGCAGGAAAATGCCACAGCAGCCAAAACCATGAGGATTAAGATTTTTTTCATGTGTTTGATTATTGGTTATTTTAATGGTTATTTAATTGTATTATCTTCTAAATACTCTTGCAAGTAATGAAATTACCAGCAATACTATAAAAATATAAAAAATGATTTTAGCAATATCGGCCGCTCCTTCAGCGAGACCACCAAAACCGAAAAGTGCTGCAACGAGTGCAATAACAAGGAAAATAATTATCCAGCGTACCATAAGTTTAGTTTTTAATTGTTAGTATACAACGAATATACACTGCCAAACCCTGTGGTTCATAATGTTTGTGCGAAGTTTAACAGCAAATGTTAAAAGATTAATAAGCTAATAAATCTGCTAAATCTTCTTTAAATCTCCTATTGGGAAGGTATTGTTCTTCCAGATTGGCGGCGAACGGAATAGGTGTTTCCATACTTGCTACACGTTTTATGGGTGCATCTAAATACTGAAAGCATACTTCTGAAACCAACGCCGAAATATCACTGGCTACACCTCCAAACATACTATCTTCCTGTAAAATAATGAGCTTCCCTGTTTTTTTAACTGAAGTAAATATGGCTTCTGTATCTAAAGGTGCAAGTGTTCTTAAGTCCAGTAGATCTGCCGAAACTTCCTTCATTTCCTCCAAAGTTTCTAATGCCCAATGTACTCCGGCACCATAGGTAACGATAGTTACATCGTTTCCTTCCTTTAATAGAGACGCTTTACCTAATGGTAAGGTGTAATAATTTGTTGGTACTTCCTGCCGGATACTTCTATACAATGCTTTATGCTCAAAGAACAGCACTGGATTGGGATCTTCAATCGATGTAGCCAATAGGCCCTTCGCATCGTACGGGAATGCCGGATACACCACTTTTAAGCCTGGAGTATGTGTGAACCAGGCTTCATTTGTCTGGCTGTGGAAAGGCCCTGCTCCAACTCCTGCTCCACAAGGCATGCGTATTACTACATCTGCTTTTTGGCCCCAACGGTAGTGGCTTTTTGCCAGATAATTAATGATGGGATTAAAACCAGACGTTGCGAAATCTGCAAACTGCATTTCCATGATAGCTTTATATCCATTAATAGAAAGGCCCATTGCGGCAGATACGATAGCACTCTCACAAATTGGAGTATTACGAACACGCTCTTTACCGAATGCTTCTAAAAAGCCTTCGGTAATCTTAAATACACCCCCATACTCGGCTATGTCCTGCCCCATAATAACCGAATTTTCGTGTCGTTCCATAGACTGCTTCAACCCCTGAGAAATAGCATCAATTAACCTAAGTTCTTCAGTCTTATCTTTTTCTTTAATTTCCTGATAAACAAATGGTTCGTATACATCGTTTAACTCTATACTTTTAGTGGAAGAAATGGCTTCTTCAGCAAAAGCAATATCAAGATTATCGTTAATTTCATTCTTAATCTCAGCATGTAACGTTTCAATTTTAGTTTCAGAAAGCAATCCTTGAGCTAAAAGATATTTTTCAAAATTAAGAAGCGGATCCCGCATTCCCCATTCGTCAATTAAATCGTCCGGTACATATTTGGTACCACTCGCCTCTTCGTGACCGCGCATTCTAAAGGTTTTAAACTCCAACAGCACAGGTCGGGGATTCTCACGCATATCTTCAACAAGCGACTTTACTTTGGAGTACACTTCAAGAATGTTATTTCCTTCAATTAAGTAACTTTCCATGCCATAACCTTTGCCACGATCTGCAAGGTTTTCACAATTATACTGTTCGCTTGTTGGTGTTGAGAGCCCGTATCCGTTATTTTCAATACAAAAAAGCACTGGTAACTGCCATACAGATGCCACATTGAGTGCTTCGTGAATATCACCTTCGCTGGTACCTCCTTCACCAGTAAATACTGCGCAAACCTGTTTGTTTTTTTTCAGCTTATTCCCAAGTGCAATTCCATCTGCTACGCCAAATTGTGGTCCAAGATGTGAGATCATCCCCACAATTTTATATTCCTGAGTTCCAAAGTGGAAACTACGATCGCGGCCTTTTGTAAACCCATTTGCCTTTCCCTGCCATTGCGAAAATAAGCGATGCAGTGGAATGTCACGTCCTGTAAATACAGCAAGGTTACGGTGCATTGGCAAAATATATTCGTCTTTGTGTAATACCGAGGTAATCCCAACCGAAATCGCTTCCTGCCCAATCCCACTAAACCATTTGGAAACTTTCCCCTGGCGTAATAAAATGAGCATTTTCTCTTCTATCAATCTGGGTTTTAGCATTCTTGAGTAAAGTTCCAGCAAAGTTTGGTCTTCAATGCCAGTTCTGTCGTATGTATAATATGAAGGTGTTACTGTGTCGGTTTTCATTAGGTACTGTTTATATGTCAAAAGTAGAAAATTTAAGCGGTAGCACGATTGCAACTGCAATTTATTTTGAGTGAAAAATAAGCACGTATTTTGGTATCTTTGTAAGAAAATATACCGTTATGAATAATATACCTAGTGTAGACCTTTCAGATTTTCTAAGTGAAGACCCAAAACGTAAGCAACAATTTGTAGATGAAATTGGCAGTGCCTACGAAGAAATAGGCTTTGTCTCCCTTAAAAATCATTTTTTGAGCGATGCTTTGGTTACTGGTCTCTATAAAGAAATAAAAGCATTTTTTGCACTTCCCCTTGAAACCAAACGGAAGTATGAAATTGAAGGACTTGGTGGGCAACGTGGTTATGTTTCTTTTGGAAAAGAACACGCTAAAGGTAAGAAGGAAGGTGACTTAAAGGAGTTTTGGCATTTTGGGCAGGAACCCGATGCAAATGCAAAATTAATTGACGAGTATCCGCCAAATGTTGACGTAAAAGAACTACCGGATTTTAATAAAACCGGCATGGAAGCATATAGAATGCTAGAAAAGACAGGGATTTATGTTTTAAGAGCACTTGCTTTATACATTGGTGTAGACGAATATTATTTTGACCATTGGGCTTCTAATGGAAACAGTATCCTTCGTCCTATTCACTACCCTCCTATTACCGAAGAACCTAAAGGAGCCGTACGCGCAGGAGCTCACGGAGATATAAATTTAATTACCTTATTAATGGGCGCTTCTACGGGAGGTTTGCAGGTACTGCGTAAAGATGGTGAATGGATCGACGCGATCCCACAGGAAGACGAATTGGTGATTAACGTTGGCGATATGCTGGAGCGCCATACCAACAATAAATTGCGCTCCACGATTCACCGTGTTGTAAATCCACCAAAAGAACAATGGGACAATCCGCGTTATTCTATACCATTTTTTATGCATCCACGTAGTGATATGGACTTAAGCTGTATGCCGGAATGTGTGGATCAGGAACACCCAAAAGCTTTTGAAGATATCACCGCAGGAGACTTTTTACACCAGCGCTTGGTAGAAATTGGGCTTATTAAGAAATAGCTTCGGTTCTTTGAATCAATTTTGTGGATATTAGTATCATACTATTTTTTTGAATGCTTTCGCAAAATCAATCAGAAACCTGCATAAACGAATTAAAATTAACTTTTGGAAAGACACCGCAAACCATAAAACAGTAACCCATTGGATTTACAAGACCAACTTAAAAACCTATTCCCAGATCACGAGCCAGAGGAAACTCATACAACCGAAGAAGAAACATCTATCTGGCTTCAGGAAGATCCTCTTATTTGTAAATATGAAAAACGAAAAGGAAAACCCATCACTATCATTGAAGGATATACCGGCGCGCAAAGCGATTTTAAACAACTCGCAAAGGAATTGAAAACCATGCCAGGCGTTGGAGGAAGTTTTAAAAATGAACAAATTATTATCCAGGGAGATTACCGGAAGCAAATCATGGAGTTTTTACAGAAAAAAGGGTTCAAGACGAAGCGCGTTGGAGGATAGAAAGGTGAGGTACGAGCTATGAATGATGGGGTGAGGACGACGAGATTTTTATTGTCGCCTGGGATTGCCTCCAAAAAAAAAGGCATAATTGAGAGGAAGGCAGGACGTACGCATCAAAATCCTAAATATTATTCAACAAAGTAATTCCAAAATAGATAAACCATAAAAAATAAACCACATATTGAAACCCCTCTCTCATAGCGAACTTATCCTAAACGAAGACGGTAGCATATACCATCTCAATCTTAAACCAGGACAAATCGCAACAACTATTATTACCGTTGGAGATCCGGATCGTGTAGCCGATGTTTCGAAACATTTTGACAGTATTGAATATACGGTTCATAAGCGTGAATTTAAGACACAAACAGGAAGTTATAAAGGCAAACGGCTCACGGTAATTTCAACAGGGATTGGGACAGACAATGTAGACATTGTCATTAATGAGCTGGACGCCTTGGTGAACATAGATTTTAAGACCAGAACAATTAAAAAAGACTTTACACAACTCAAATTTATTCGCATTGGTACGTCGGGAGCCATACAGGCGGAAATACCTCTAGATTCCTTTTTAGTTTCTGAAAAAGCTATTGGTTTCGATAATTTGCTGCATTTCTACGAAAACACAACCTTTTTAGACACCCAATTTTCCGAAGCACTTGTAAAACATACCCATTGGAATCCAAAAAAATCGGCACCTTATGTGGTTTTAGCAGATAAAAAGTTGCTACATTTATTCACTGATACCATTTTTTTAAAAGGAATTACAGCAACAAATGTAGGTTTTTATGGTCCGCAGGGAAGAATACTTCGGCTGGGACTGGAGGATGAGAACTTAAATGAAAAGCTACAAAGCTTTGTGTATAAAAATGAACGTATTACCAATCTGGAGATGGAAACTTCAGGAATTTATGGAATGGCAAGATTATTGGGACATGGTGCAGTATCCATAAATGCTATATTAGCCAATAGAACCAATGGAAGTTTCAGCAAAAATCCTAAAGAAACAATAGATACTCTTATAGCAAGTGTATTGCACGTGCTACAAAAATAAAATTAATAAATAATTACCCGTGGTTGCGGGAGTGCGCATGAAAAATTTTAAAATAGGCGGTGTACCAGAGCATTTTAACCTGCCATGGTACATTACGTTAAAGAACAAAGAATATCAAAAAGAAGACATTAACTTACGCTGGATAGACTACCACGGCGGTACAGGACAAATGTGTAATGCCTTGCGTGAAGGAGAAATTGATATGGCCGTTATTCTTACCGAAGGAATTATCAGAGACATTGTAAACGGCAATCCGTCCAAAATTGTACAGGGATTTATCCAATCTCCGCTCATCTGGGGGATTCATGTGGCTGAAAATTCAGATTATGAAACTATTTCAGACCTAAAAGGAACTGATTGTGCCATTAGTAGGTACGGCTCTGGCTCGCATTTGATGAGCTTTGTGAACGCCGAAAACGAAGGTTGGGATCTTGAAAAAGACCTTAATTTTGAAGTAATTAAAAACCTGCAGGGTGCACTGGAAGAATTACCAAAAGGAAATGGCGACTATTTTATGTGGGAAAAATTTACTACAAAACCCTACGTAGATAATGGTCCTTTTAAACGTGTAGGAGAATGTCTTACCCCCTGGCCTTGTTTTGTAATAGCAGTACGTGATCAGGTTTTGCAGGACGATGCTTTTAGTATAAATGCAATTTTAGAAATTATAAACAGAACCACCCAGGAATTTAAAGATATCCCAAGTATAGACAGAATGATTAGCAACAGGTACGATCAAAAATTAGAAGACGTACAGGAATGGCTCACATTAACCGAATGGAGCCAACAACAACTTACTTCTACCGAAGTTGCTACTGTTCAGGAAAAACTAATTCAATTAGAACTTATTGAAAAGGAAGTTCCTGTAGCGCGTATTTTAAGGTAGTGGTCCGGTAATATTTGCTTCTATTAAGGGCAAATCACTCAGCCAATTTCAAATAATTTACCAACTAACTAGCGCCATTGTTGCTCTAAACTTTTTTTAAGCTTACACGCAACCTCTTTTAATAGGTTGCATCTTACTAGTATAAAAGTAAGACAATGAGCATATTTTTTATCATTTTGGGGGCCTTGCTAGTAACTAATTTTCTTTTGTTACAATTTAGCTGCAACGCTATAGAGCAAGACGGAACGGAAGACTAAACACGTTTAGTTCTCTGTAAAAAACGTATCTAAATACGTTATTCTATTTTTTAACCATTCTAACATATACGTTAGATGTTCTTCTTCGTGAGTTTTACCCCACGCTAGTAGATCTCTATCGTATTTTTTTTCGTCCAATAATTCGGTATACGTGTTGGTGATTTTGTTCACTAATGCGTCTTCAGCAAAGGCATTGGCTCTTAAATCGGCCCAGCGTTGGTTCATTTTACGTTTAAAGCCGGGATCATTTTGCATTCTATCAAACAAATTATTACTTAAAATATCGTTGGTGGTAGAAATTCTTTTTCCAGCTTGTATCGTTCCCATGACGCCATCCATATCCCAGGGAACTATAAAATAAGGTGTGTCTTGCTTATATTTTGCCAGATAAAAGTTCTTCCCTAAATTATCTGTGGCTCTAATTAAATTTATGAATAGAAAGTAATCTACCAGATTATCTACATTAAAGTACTTAGGGAGTTGTGCTGCAAATTCCGTGTCGCTGCTGGTGGTTACAAATGTAATGGCTTTATGAAGTCCATCATAATGAGCTGTGTAATCTTCATAGGGATATTCCATCTCCCAACCTGCCCACGTTGGTAAGGAATTTTTAAAATCTGGAGCTCCTTTAAAAGAGGTACCCGGATCGTAATATCCAGCTTTAAAAAGTTCCCCACGAACGGTATCTCCTTTCATTTTTTTCAGCTTTAACAACCCTCGGTTTATTTTTTCTGAAACCAGATAAACACCTCTGTATGCATCATTCACAAAAAGATCTACGTAAAATCCGTCCACAGTAGCGCGCGCTTTCTTTTCATCAGCAGCATAGTGCGGGGTGTGAATTTCATTCCATATTTTCTGAGAAGTATACGCTCTTAACAACAATGGTTCATTGTACAATCCATCCAATATTATGTCATCGTCTTCTCTCAGTTTTTTAAATTTCACGTCTTTTTTTCCTTTTGAAACCGAATCGGTATAAAACTCAACATTAAAAGATTTCTTTGGGTAGGTAAGCGATAAATTTCCTCGTAAATCCATACCTATAGTACTGGTAAATGTAGTGTCTGCGTCAAAATATCTAAAATGTCCTAAAACCTTAGGATGCTTGGTAAGACTATCTTTTATCTGAATGGAAAGAATTGGAGATTTTGTAATAAATAAACTATACGCTTCACCATTTTTTTCTACAGTATATTTTTCGGTGTCTTTTAATCCGTTGGCTGGCATAGTAAATGTATAAGCATCTTCCAGCTGAAGGGTCGTTAATTCCTGGTTTATGTCATCCTCTACATCAATGTTTAAAACAATTATTTTTTTGTCGTAATCTATTTGATAACTATGTGCAGTAGGCGTAAATACAGGTCCGTTTTGCCCGCAGGCAATAAGGGTGATACACAGGGTAAATAATATCGTGAGTTGTTTTGTAGTTTTCATCATAGTTTTGAGATCAATTTTCATTCCGTTTACCAGTTTATGGGTTCTTTTTGATTATTTAGTAGATATTCATTGGTTTTACTGAAATGTTTATTCCCAAACCAATATCCCCTATTGGCACTTAAAGGTGACGGATGACCGCTGGTAAGTACCAAATGCTTATCAGTATTTATTTTGGCGCCTTTTTTCTTTGCATAGCCTCCCCACAGCAAAAATACCAATCCTTCGCGTTCTTCCGAAAGTTTACTTATTACTTCATCGGTAAATTCCTCCCAGCCTTTCCCCTGGTGGCTTCCCGCCTGGTGTGCCCTAACGGTAAGCGTAGCATTTAACAACAGTACACCCTGGGCTGCCCAACGTTCTAAGTTACCTGAAACAGGCGGAGAAATACCTATATCTCTCTCTAACTCTTTGAACATATTTTGTAAAGACGGCGGAATTGCAATTCCGTCGGTAACCGAGAAGCACAATCCGTTGGCCTGTTTTGGTCCGTGATATGGATCCTGTCCTAAAATAACAACTTTTACATCTTTAAATGGTGTATGACCAAAAGCCGAAAACAACTTATTTCCCGGAGGAAAACAAGTATTATGTTGGTATTCAGATTTTACAAATTGAATGAGGTTTGAGAAATAGGGCTTCTCAAATTCTGAAGCTAAAACAGACTTCCAACTCTCTTCAATTTTTATATCCATTATGCGTACTTTTGTGTAAAATTACACACCAAAACGCTTTTTTTAGTGCGTTTAAGAAAAAATTGTGTTTGCACACATTCCCGTTGCAAGGGAAGCCTATGATAAAGATTGATAAAAAAACATTAGAAGACGTTGAGTTTCACACGGTTTTGAAGCAGGTTTCAGAATTTTGCATTACCAATCCCGGAAACGAAAAAGTCCTCGCCATTACGCCTCACAAAACGACTGAGGATGTGCTACCTTCTCTGGAGCGCGTTAAAGAATTTACCGCTTCCTTTGGGAGTGACTCTCCTATTCCAAATCACGGTTTTGAATCGGTTTTTAAAGAATTAAAGCTTTTGGAGATCGAGAATAGTACCTTGGAGAGTTTCAGCTTTAGAAAAATTTTAGGGCTGTCTGAAACCACTCAGACACTGCTTCAGTTTTTTAAAAAATTTGAAGAGTTTTATATTGCGTTACAGAAGTTTTCAGCTGAAATTGAATTCACTCCCAAAATTTCAGAAGAAATAAAAAAGATTTTCAATAAATACGGGGAAGTTAAAGACGAAGCTTCTACAGAGCTTGGCGTGATTAGACGTAGACTCAATGTTGTAAAAGGGCAAATAAATTCTTCGTTTTCTAAAGCGCTGAGCAGGTATTCCGGTTCAGAGTATCTGGATGAAATTCGTGAAACTGTTGTAGATAACCGTCGTGTACTGGCTGTAAAGGCAATGTACCGCAAAAAGATTAAAGGAGCCGTTTTAGGACAATCCAAAACCGGAAGCCTGGTATATATCGAACCACAGGAAACACTGGAATACGCCAACGAACTCAGTAACCTCCTTTACGAAGAAACCGAGGAAATTAAGCGAATTTTAAAAGCGTTAACCGAGTTTGTTCGTCCTTACCAGCACCATCTTGCATCCTACCAGGAATACCTCACACAAATTGATGCTATCTACGCCAAAGCAAAGTATGCCGTAGCGGTTGACGGTGTTCTTCCACTACTTACCAAAGATCGCCGATTGGTTTTGGTTGATGCCTACCACCCCTTGCTACTTGTTTCTAACAAAAAAAGAAAGGAAAAAACCTATCCGCAGACTATCGAGTTATCTCACGACAAACGCATTATAGTAATTTCAGGACCTAACGCCGGTGGAAAAAGTATTACTCTTAAAACAGTAGGTCTATTGCAGATCATGCTACAAAGCGGACTCCTAATTCCAGTAGCGCCACAAAGTGAAGTGTGTTTTTTTAATAGAATATTGACAGACATTGGCGACAACCAAAGTATCGAAAACCATTTAAGTACCTATAGTTACCGACTTAAAAAGATGAACCATTTTTTTAGAAAATGTAACGATAAAACGTTGTTCTTAATAGATGAATTTGGTACCGGAAGTGACCCGGAATTAGGAGGCGCCCTGGCCGAAACATTTTTAGAGGTATTTTACGAGCGTGAAGCTTTTGGAATAATTACCACCCATTACGCCAATTTAAAATTACTTGCCAACGAGCTTCCGCACGCCGTTAATGCAAATATGCAGTTTGACAGTAAGTCGCTGGCACCCATTTATAAACTACAAATGGGCGAAGCGGGAAGTTCTTTTACGTTTGAAGTAGCACAAAAAAATGGTATTCCGTATAGTTTAATTAACAAGTCGAAGAAAAAAATTGAACGCGGAAAGATTCGATTCGATAAAACCATTGCCAATCTTCAAAAAGAGCGTTCTAAGCTGCGGAAGACTTCAGAAAGTTTGGAAACTTCAGCAAAAAAAGCTAGAGTAGAAAGTAAACAGTTGGCCGAAATTAACGCCAAAGTTCAGGATAAGCTGGAAAGTTATCAGGAATTATACGATGCCAATCAGAAATTGATCACATTAGGGAGAAAGTTCGATGGGCTGGCTGAAAAGTATTTCAATAACAAACAGAAAAAACAGCTAGTGGATGAGTTGTTTAAATTGGTATTAACTGAAAATAGTAAACGAAAGAAAATTGAACCTAAACAGAAGAAGATAGTTCGAAAAAAGAAACACGAGCTAAAACAGGAAGTTGAGAAAAAAGTTGCGGTTATTAGAAAAGAGAAGAAAAAGGAAAAAGCAGAGGCCAAAAAAGTCCCGCCAAAACCGAAAGTAACCTTAAAAGTAGGCGACAGAGTGCGAATGATAGATGGAAGAGCCATTGGTACGATAGAAACTATTGAAAAAAACAAAGCTTTCGTTAATTACGGAATGTTTAAAACACAGGTAAGTATAGAGGAGCTTGAAAAAGTCTGATTTTTAATTGTCTCCTTGCGGGGGACTTTACGGGTTTAATTCCCACGTTTTAATATATGTCTAATTATAATCAACATAAGATCATCCTCTTCGACGGTGTTTGCAACCTTTGCAATTCTTCTGTCACATTTGTTATACAACGGGATAAAAAGGATGTATTCAGGTTTGCAGCATTACAGGAAGAACCTGGTGCATCGTTACTTGAAAAATACGGTATAGATGCTTCAGAAACAGACTCTATAATTTTAATTGATAGCGATAAAGCCTACACAAAATCTACTGCAGCCTTAAAAATTGCTAAAAATTTGGGAGGTGCTTATCCATTACTCTATGGATTTATGATCATTCCAAAATGTATCCGGAACTGGGTATATGACTATGTAGCTAAAAACCGCTACAAATGGTATGGTAAAAAGGAAAGTTGTATGATTCCTACTCCGGAATTACGGAGTAAGTTTTTGTAGTTATTAAAGGTTTGACGTATACGAAGCCAGAATATATAAAATAAGAACTACAAATGTGTTGTTCATACTATGAAACACAATTGGAGCAACCAAACCGTTGGTTTTTTTACTCACGTACCCGGTAATTACTCCGAAAAGCACGTAAAAGGGAAAAAGTGCCAGCGAGAAATGCACTGTCGCAAATAAAACAGATTGCAACACATTTGCTCTCTTGTAGCCCATATATTTGGACGCACTTTTCAGGATAATTCCTCTGAAAATGATTTCCTCGTAAAAGGGAGCTACTATTCCAACAAAAAATATAGTAAGCCAGATTCCTTTTTCGTTAAGCATTAACGTAATATCTTCCTTTATACTTGCTATTTCTATGAAAGAAGCGACCTCGTTTAAATCTACAAGCGATCCGTACAAACGAAGAAAAATAATATTTACAATATAAAAAAGGAAGCTCGCCCCAATGATTTTAGCAAAGGACCAGTCTGAATGAAAAACAAAACGTATTCTTTTCTTATTCAGAAATAATAAGGAAGCCACGAGCATAGCTACCCCAAAAAAGATGATCTCATTAGGATTGGTGAGTTCGGTTTCTGAAAGATAATTATACGATGAGGCTACGTCGAAATAATCGTTTATTGTTTCCTGATAGTTATAAACAAAGGTCACCAAAACCTGTACAACCAAATAAGCAAAGCTAACGAGCCAAAAATGTTTGAGACTCCAAAGTGGCTTTCCGGGATACTTCCATTTAAAATATTTGTTAATACTGAAAACTGGCAATACCCAGATAAAAGGAATAATAAATAAAACCAATACCAGAAAAACCAGGAACCAGATATGCGTAATTCCTATCCAGGAAAATCCTTTAAACGGATTTTTAAAAATGATCCTTAACTGTTTAATACCGAAAAAATCGTCGTAATACGATGCTTCCTGCATTCGTTTATAACTTGTTAGCGCTACTTCGGCACTTGAATATTGTATGTCATGATTCAGTAATTTTTGCAGTGCGGCCGTTTTATTCCAGGTTTCCAAAGTGTCTGAAACCAGATATGCTCTGGCTTTCTCGTATTCTTTGTCGTTTGTTAAAATTTTATAGAGCTGTGTAGTATTCACCATACTGGAATCCAGTCTTTTCACTCTTTCAAAAATTTCAAGTCCTTTCTCGTATTCCTTTAACTCAATAAATAGATTTCCTTTTTGGTTAAGTTGCCAGGGCTCGGCGTCAAAATCTAACCCTGATTCTAAAATTTCTGTTGCTTTTTTTGGGTTACCGAGATTTACATACATATTGGCAACCAATAGAGAAAGGTCCAATTCCTTGTCGGCACTTTGAGCTATATTGGCGTATTCTATGGCCTTTCGTGGATTATCGTCCTGAACATTATAGGCAGCTTTTTCAAATAATGAGCCTTTTTCTTTAGAGGAACCAATCGTTTGGAACGTTGTAGTACTTTGTAAGTGCTTCGGAAAGAAGATTAGACAGCTCGTCACCGTAAGAATTATCCATTTGATACATCAAAACACCCGGATGTTCCGGATATTCTTCCACAAGAGAAGCGAGACAACGTTCTGTTTCTTCCCAATTGGTATCGTAGTCTTCGTACGCATCGTAAAACGCCGAACCAATAAATTTACAGCGTTCAATCTTTACTGAAATATGCTTCGGATGTGATGTAATATAGGAATCGTAGCGAGCAAGAATTTGTTGATAGGTTGAGTTCTTGGCATCCTTTAATAAAGTAACAAATTCTTTATGACTCCCTGAATCCTCTACCTGAATCTCCTGAGCTTGAGCTTTTCCAGTGAAAATTATAATTAACAATAAAAAACTCAGGAATTGCCTCATAGCCTACTTCAAATTCTTTAATATGAAATCTAACTTTTCATTGTGATTATCGTTTTTCTCAAAGGCAAAATTTCTATAGGCAATAGAAGTTGCAAGTCCTTCTGTCTGCCATTTCTTAACAATATGAGTATGTTCTATCGAAACTTTGCCAGTTAACAAAGGTTCTAAACTTTCATTAGCATAAAAACCATCATAAACTTTTTTCAATCCTGTGAGGTACATATAATCCTTTGTAAAACCTCCTCCACGATGTGCCCGTAGCGTTATGTTATACGCCTCTTCCCTGTTCAATTTGTATTGGTTGTGCAACAGATCGAAGGTGTCGCAAAAATTAAAACCTTTACGTAAACTATCGGCGGCCATTACGCGGTATGAAAGTTCTTTAAGTCTGTGCAATGTTAGGCAACCGCTCATATATTCGCTAAAAACAGCGAGCCCTTCCTGCGTTTCAACGTTATTGGGAAAGCCATTATGGAATATTTTCAGGGATTGGTTTAGCCCATTAAATGTAGTAACCATGTGTACACCAATCTCGTGATTTGCCAAAACCTTCAACTGATTAGGACTAAATCTGTGGTTCTTCTTAAGGATGAGGGTTTGCGTATTGTTCTGTACCATTGCTGCGGCAGAGATCTTGGTAGACAACTTTATGTTGAATTTGAAATCGTACCGCTTCGTAAATTGATCAAAATAATTGGCTGCTTCGGCTACATTAAATACAGGGAACATCTCGCTATCGTATTCTTCATCCTTAAAATGAAGTATAAATCTGGCATTCTCAACATCCTTTTCCGTTGGGGTACCAAAAGACTTTAGTGCATTGTAATAAAACTTTTGCCCTTTACCAATGGTTTCAATACACTGGACAAGCCCTGAATAATCGTAAATAACATCCCGAAAAAAATTGCGGGTTACTTCGTCTTTAATACTGTCAATATCCTGCGTAAATAATTCCTGCTGAAGGGTGTGCGCATTAAAATCTATTTTTCTGTATTTGAAATTGGGATTTATATTGTACTTAGAGGCAAAGAAATTTCGCTTCTCGGCTTCAATGTTTATGGGGTTTATGTAATTGAGTAATTCAATTTTTTGAACGAGTTTGTTCAAATTAAAATCTATTCTGAATAGATTGGGGTGTTGTTGTAAAATTTGCTCGGCGACAGCCATAATTACTTTTTGTAGGTCTGGTAGAAGGTTGCGGCGTGCGCTTTAATTTTTTGCTGCAATTGCTGTTCTATAGCGTGTATTACTTCGGGATACATCACCTGTCGTAGCTCGTCGCAATAGATCTTCTTAAATTCGGTTGCCAAAACTAAGGTATTTTTGAAGTTCTGCGTACTATATTTTAAAAAATAACCATTACCCTGAAATGTATCGTTAATTTTTGAAGTAGTCTCCATATTATTAGGCAGTTCCAATTCTGAAAGCGATTGCCTCCAGGCTTCTACCGAATTTCCAAAACGTTCATTATCAATATTTGATGTTCCTAAATTAATAACAGGTACTTCCCTGTCCCACCTACGCCAGTTGTAGCTGTGCATATCGTACACCACGACCATTCCAAATTTTTCTTCCAGTTTTTTCAATAACGCGTGAACCACTGTATAAAATGCAGTGTGTTTCTCCAGGCTGGTTTTTTTGTGAATTGGATTTAACGGTTCTTTCCAAAGTTTCTTACCCCAGGCATCTTCGTAAATAGCATTCTCGGGATCCCGGTTAAGGTCATATTCAAAACGGCTGTCACACCCTGCAATCACTATGGGATGCGTTTTTACGAACTCTTTGGTGCAGGGATCTTCTTCAAACCAGCGCTCATATTCGGTATGCAGACAATTAGACCACAATTCTTTTCTGAACTGATGTCCATCGTGCACCGCTGCGCAGGCATAAGGCACATATTCGTCTATTTTTATAGTAAACGAATAATCTTCAGCAACCGCTTCAAAGGTTTCTTCTGCTGAAATTTTAGCGATTATTTTTGAAATGGGAAGACGAAGCATAGTTTGAAATTGTTGATGGATAATTAAACTGTTGAAAATTGAAGTAAGCAATTTTTAGAAGCTGTAGTTTGAAATAACTGAAAATTAACAGCTTTACGAGAACTAAAATTTGATTTATCGTATTATTGAATATTATTATCAAGCATCACTTACGTGCTTACGAAGCTTCGTTCTGCGTTCAAACGCGGTGACCCGTTCCAGGACTTTGTCTTCAACAAAATCGATAATTTTTTCCTGTATACGGATTTTGTAAACTTTGTTCATATACGTTATACCGCCCGGGGACATCACATTTACTTCAACCAGCATACCACCAATTACATCAATTCCGCAGAAATAGAGTCCGTCATTTACCAATTTTGGACCTATCTTTCTACATAATTCTTTTTCCTGTTTAGACAAGGTGTGTTTTTGTACCGAACCTCCTGCCGAAACATTACTTCTGTGATCCTCTTCACCGGGCACGCGACGCATGGCGCCAATAGGTTGCCCGTTCAGTAATAAAACACGTACGTCACCTAGTTCTGCACCTTCAATATAATCCTGCAGAATAACATAGTTGGAAGTTCCGTCTTTGTTATCTATATAAAAATCCAATAAAGAGTTAATGCTCTTCATCGCTCTTTTTTCTATAAGAATAACTCCGGAACCACCATAGCCGTTTAATGGCTTCAGGATCATTCGATCCGGACCTTCTTTAATCGTCTTTTTAAGATATTCCTTATTTTTTGTAACGTGGGTTCTTGGAATAAATTCATTTTTATCGTCTTCAAAAACTGCGGTGTACAGCTTGTTATTGGCGCGTCTTATTCCGTCGAGATCATTCATAATAAATACATCATCTTTTACGCTGTCCAGGAAATTGAGCATAATCATGTCCAGTGGCGGATTGCTACGCAAAATAATAACGTCAAAACCTGCCAACGGTAACATTTCATCATAAAATTCGGCTTTTTTATGAAATGAAGTGAGTTTGGAAGGCACTTTCTCCATTCGTTTTAAACACCGGCTAAAGGAAAAGGCTACACTATCGCGAATTGTAAGATTTGCAGGGGTTGTAATAGCCAGGCCGTGCCCGCGCTTCGCAAATTCCTGAATCATTGCCAGTGTGGAGTCGTTTTCGGGATCCATTTCGTCCCAGGGGTACATGATGAAACAAACGTTCATAAGGTTGGTTTTCTAGATTAGAAAACCAAAATACTAAAAGTTATAACAACAACAAGCGATTTCAAATCAATTATAAAAAAAGGGTGATGTACTAACTAATTAATTATCTGCCCGCTATTTATGGAGCCAAAACTTGCAACACTTCCCGTAGACCAGGTAAAGTCTACATATTCGCTGCCCGTGCCCACTAATTGCATAGAAGTTCCATTGGGTGTTGTTGCATTAGATTCTGAAACACCTATATCTTCAGATAATAGGCCAATTGCAGGTCCATTGTTACCAATAAAAGAACCTTCGTAACTTAAAAACTGAACCACATTTCCTGTTGAAATACGTACTAAAGCCAGCCCTTCCACATCATTCTGAAGCGAATTAGCAACAGAAAAGGTTCCAAAACCGGTTCCTTCATCCGGAAGCAAGCCTGTGAGGTTAATGGGAGCACCCTGGGTATTCCCGGTGGCCCATTATAACGCACCATCTCATAATCGCTTAGATCCGTACCCGCTACACCGGCTATTTCAAAACCCTCGCCTTCATCTGCACCTACATCGTCATAATGTATTTCATTGATCCAGATTTCCGGTGTTGCCACGGTCACGCAGGAAATATTTTCCCAAGAGTCGCCATCCCAAAGTTGAAGGCACCCGGTAGCTTCAACGAATAGAATCATACCTACATCGCTAAATCCCGGGCTAATAGCATCGCGCTGGGCTATACTTGCCACTCTTGGCGGAATAAAGCCACCGTGGGTTATACCTCCGTTCGAGGTACTACTAATTTCCATAACAGACCTTGGAGAAGGTGAAATGGTTCCAATACCAACCTGCGAGAGGCTGTAAAAACTAAAAAAAGGGAGTGTGATTAAGGTTAGGACTACTTTTTTCATAGCTAACTTTTTTAAGTGAGCATAGCTATAAACAGGTATTCCCAGTAAATCTGAGACTATAAATATAGGTAAAATATTGAATAATCAAGAAATTACAACAGCTTTATACATACCTGTACATAATTTCTTGTTGACCAGAATAAAATTAAAACCCTATTCCGAATCTAAATCGAATGTATCTGAAGGATTATGCTCTTGGTAATGCAACATATCTTCTCCATTGGCAATAATGGTAGATACAGTAGCATCTCCTGTTACATTAACCACAGTCCTTATCATATCCAGGATTCTATCTACAGGAAAGATAATCGCTATCCAGGCTGGATTTAAACCTACCGAATCTAGTACGATAATTAACATCACTAATCCCGCGCTAGGTACCGCAGCCGATCCAATAGAGGCCAATGTTGCCGTAACTACAATCACCATCTGTTGTCCAATAGTTAAATCTATCATATGCAATTGCGCCAAAAAGACCACTGCAACTGCCTGATACAGACAAGTTCCATCCATATTTACGGTAGCTCCAATAGGCAACACAAAACTGGTGATCTTTTTATCTACTCCCAGGTTTTCTTCTACACATTCCATGGTAACAGGTAAGGTTGCAGCACTACTGGACGTTGAAAATGCCAGGGTCTGTGCCGGACTTATTGCTTTAAAAAAACCTTTATAGGGTATTTTCTTCACAAAAAGTTTTAAAATTAAAGGGTACATCACAAAAATCATAAAAAATAATCCTATCACTACAGTGAGAGAATACCAGCTTAATCCTTTAAAAATTTCGTACACTTTGCCAATATCATCGCCCGCCATTTTACTTACAACGCCTGCCAATAAAGCAAATACAAAGAAAGGTGCAGCTTGCATCACAAAGTCTACCATTTTCAGAAAAACTTCCATAACACTATCTACAAGTTTTGTGACAGGTTGGGATTTTTCGTTTGGAATAAACAACAAGCAAACGCCAAAAAACAGCGCAAAAAAGATGATCTGAAGCATTAATCCGTTATCTCCTAACGATTTAAAAAAGTTCTGCGGGACAAGATCTACCAACGCCTGTAAATGACCGGCATCTTTGGTAGAATTAGCCGTTTCCATCTTTTCACTCACGGCAACATTTTCTAATTCAGATTTTGAAAGGTCTGTAATTCGTTGCGCGCGTTCCAAAAATTCCGGATCTTCCAGATAATTAATTCCATCTTTAATCTCGTACCCCTGGTTCCCTGCCCATATTTCGTAACTAATACGGTTATCTATCCTGCTATCTTCATCAATAAGTGCTCCTGGCTTTATAATATTTACCAGCGTTAAACCAATAGAAACAGCTAATACGGTAGTAATTAAATAAGCTAAAAGTGTCTTCCCTCCCATCCTGCCTAAGCTGGAAGGATCACCAATATTTGCCACACCACTAATCACTGAAAATAAAACCAATGGGACTGCGATCATTTTTAGCAGATTGATAAAAATAGTCCCAAAAGGCGCGATCCAGTCTATAGTAAACTGGCTCCAACCCAGGCTACTTGACAATAACGCCCAGATAACACCAAGTACCAATCCTATAATTATCTTCCAGTGTAGTGCTAGTTTCTTCATATTTTTTTGCTTCTTATAAAGCTTTAGTATTTAATTTTTTTATTACTTCACAAGTATCAATTATAATCAGGATGCAGTATCATAGTGGGTTACGTGATTTAATGAAGCCCAAGTTTAAGCAAGCGCCGTATTAACTTGTACCGAAGCCCAATTTAGACAATTTATTCAGCATCCAAAAATCGGCTACTGTTAGCGCTGCCATGGCTTCCACAATAGGTACGGCTCTTGGAACCACACAAGGATCGTGACGCCCTTTCCCCATCATTTCTACCGTTTCTCCCTGGCTGTTAATAGTTTGTTGCTTCTGTATAAGTGTTGCCACGGGTTTAAAAGCAACGGTAAAATATATATCTGCTCCATTACTAATACCTCCTTGCACACCGCCACTATGATTGGTTTTTGTACTTCCGTCCTCGTTAAAAATATCGTTGTGTTCGCTTCCTTTCATCCTTGTACCTGCAAATCCGCTACCAAATTCAAATCCCTTTACGGCATTAATAGAGAGCATTGCCTTGCCTAGTTGCGCGTGTAATTTATCGAATACCGGTTCTCCTAATCCAACAGGTACATTTTGAAGTACACAGGTAATAGTACCACCCACAGTATCGCCCTCCTTTTTAATTTTCTTGATATATTCCTCCATTTTAGAGGCCATTTGGGCATCTGCGGTACGAACAGGGTTTTTTTCAATTTCTGAAAAATCTAATTTGCTATACGGTTTATTTAAATGAATTTCCCCAACAGATGAAACATACGCAGTAATCTTAATATCTTTCAGTAATTGTTTTGCAATAGCTCCTGCCACAACCCTACAAGCTGTTTCCCGTGCTGAAGAGCGACCGCCTCCCCTGTAATCCCTATGTCCATATTTCTTATCGAAGGTGTAATCTGCGTGTGAAGGTCTATAGGTATCTTTAATGTGTGAGTAATCCTTAGATTTCTGGTCGGTATTTTCAATTATAAAGCCAATGGGGGTTCCCGTAGTAGTTCCTTCAAAAATTCCGGAAAGAAATCGCACGCTGTCTTCTTCTTTACGTTGCGTAACAATGGCAGACTGGCCCGGCTTTCGACGTTGCATTTCAGCTTCAATAGCGTTAAGATCTATAGAGAGTCCTGCAGGACAGCCATCTATACTTCCGCCAATGGCAACGCCGTGCGACTCTCCAAAGGTGGTGAGTTTAAAAACGGTGCCAAAGGTGTTGCCTGCCATAACGGGGTTTTCAACAAATGTAAATGTTTCCCCCCAATAGTAAAAGTAATCGCCAGACTACATTATTAACATTGCTGTTAACAGTGATAGTAGTTTGGTGATATATTGGTAACATTCGCTTAATGATCAATTGCAGTAAACACTTCAACTTTGTGGTTTTAAACTTACACTTTGAAACGAAAAGTAGACATTATCGTACTCTCAGACCTGCATTTGGGCACTTATGGCTGTCATGCCAAGGAAATCCTACAGTATCTGAATTCAGTAAAACCTAAAAAACTGATCCTAAACGGCGATATTATCGATATCTGGCAATTCAGGAAACGGTATTTCCCAAAGGCACATCTTCAGATCATTAAAAAAATTCTGGCGCTTGCTACTAAGGGAACGCAGGTGTATTACATTACTGGTAATCATGACGAAAAGATGCGTAGATTTAGTGATACCAAGATGGGCAATATCCGTATTCTCGATAAATTAGTGTTGCAACTAGACGGAAAAAAAGCCTGGTTTTTTCACGGGGATGTATTTGACGCCTCTATCCAGCACACCAAATGGATCGCCAAATTAGGTGGTTGGGGATATGATCTGCTTATTGTATTCAATAGATTTATTAATGCTATTTTAAAATTTTTCGGAAAAGAGAAATACTCACTTTCCAAAAAGATCAAAAATTCGGTAAAAAGTGCTTTAAAGTTTATATCAGATTTTGAAACTACTGCAACAGATCTGGCAATTGATAATGGCTTTGATTACGTGGTGTGCGGGCATATTCACCAACCTGCCATAAGAAATGTAACAAATGAAAAAGGGAGCTGTATGTATTTGAACAGTGGCGATTGGATCGAAAATTTAACTGCTTTAGAATACCACAATGAAGCGTGGCAACTATACCAATACAATCCTGAAACGTATAAGCTGAACCCGATGTACGCATCATTAATTGAAGAGGAAGATGACGATACTGCTGAAATGCTTTCGGCATTTCAATTGCTCAATACTAGTCTTTAACTCTTTAACGCTCGTCGTAAAATTGTCACTGGGTGTAAAGCTTCACGTGCTGTTCCATCTTTAATCTGATGTCTGCAACTAGTTCCGTTGGCAGCAATGATAACTTCTGGAGCGGCTTTTCTAACCGAAGGAAACAGTCTTAACTCTCCTATTTTCATACTTATCTCGTAATGCTCCTTTTCATACCCAAAACTACCAGCCATCCCGCAACAACCGGAAGTTATGATAGTTGGTTTGTAATTTTTTGGAAGATTGAGAACATCGAAGGTTACCTTTTGGTTGCTCAATGCTTTTTGATGGCAATGCACGTGGATTTTTATATCTTTTTCTTCGGAAGTAAATTGGTCTTCGGCAATGTTCCCTCGTTCAATTTCTGAAGCCAAAAACTCTTCAATTAAATAGCTGTTTTCTGAAATATGACCAGCTCCCTGCAGATCGTCTACCAACCGAAGATATTCATCCCGAAAACCCAATATTGCCGAAGGTTCGATCCCCAATAAAGGAACATCTTTTGAAACTTTCGTTTTAAGAAATGCCACATTTTTTTCTGCTTCCGCTTTCGCTTCCTCCAAAAATCCTTTGGAAAGCATCGCCCGGGCACTGTCCAGATGATGCACCACTTCAACTTGATACCCTAATCCACTTAGCAATTGGTAACTATCTATAGCGATTTCAGATTCTAAATAATTGCTGAATTCATCAACAAAAAGCAAAACTTTATTTTTTGTACTATTCTGAATTTTAGTATTTTGAATAAACTTACTGAAACTTTTAGTTGATATCCTCGGAATGCTTCTTTTGGAAGCAATATTCCCTTGTGTTTTAATAATTCCCGCGGTTAAAGAATTTTTAAAAATAAAATTAGCAACACCAGGATATTTTGAAGCTTGTTTGTTAAAATAGGTGCTTTTTGCTACTAGTTTTTCCGCCGTTGTTGCTCCGTTCGATTTTCGGTATTGATATAAAAACTCGGCTTTTGCGGTTGCCATGTCTACGTTACTGGGACATTCGGTAGCGCAGGCCTTGCAACCTATACATAAATCGAATACTTCTTTTAACTCCTTAGAGTCAAATTTATTAGCGGCCTCGTTTTGTGTAAGCACCTCCCGAAGCATATTGGCTCTTGCCCGAGTGGTATCTTTTTCATTTCTTGTGGCGTGGTAACTCGGGCACATAGCTCCTGCTGCTTGTTCTGTCTTCCTACAATCGCCACTCCCATTGCACTTTTCGGCTAAACGGAGAATACCTTGCGAATCCCCGAAATTGAATTGCGTGGAGATTTCTTCGGTTTTAAAATCGGTTCGCAGGCTTTGGTCCATAGGCCATGCATCGGTTATTTTCCCTGGATTGAAGATATTTTGAGGATCAAAGGTATTTTTTATTCGTTCTAACAACTCAAAATTTGCGTCGCCAATTTGTAGTTTCAGAAATTCGGCACGTACAATCCCGTCGCCGTGCTCGCCGGAGAAAGAACCTCTGTACTTTTTAGTAAGTACAGCTACGTCGGTAGTTATTTTTCGGAATAATGATTTTCCCTGATCGGTTTTCAGATTTAAAATAGGACGTAAATGTAATTCTCCTGCACCAGCGTGGGCGTAATAGACGGCATCCTGATGATAGCCTTTCATTATCTGAGAAAACTCTTTAATAAAATCGGGCAAATCGGGAAGTGCCACCGCAGTATCTTCAATGCAAGCTACAGCTTTCTTATCGCCCACCATATTTCCCAGTAATCCTAATCCGGCTTTACGAAGTTCCAGCGCCATCGTGATTTCAGCTCCTTTTAAGACTGGTTGCGCATAACTTAATCCAGATTGGTGTAAGGTTGCTGAAAGTGCTTCAATTTGCGTTAAAAGTTCCCCTTGCGAGTGCGCATTTAACTCCAGCAACAACAATGCTTTGGGTGTTCCTTCTACAAAAAAACGGTAAGGCTCGTATTTCTTGTTATGTCTGGTACAATTTAAAATTACATCGTCCATCATTTCACAGGTATAGAGACTGTGTTGCATAACAGTATTGATGTCGTTTAAGCAATTCTCCAGGGTGTCATACTGTGCGGCTATTAAAGCTGTTTCGGTTGGAGGGAGCTCATCTAATTGTAAAGTGATTTCTGTAGTAAAAGCGAGGGTGCCTTCACTTCCGCAAAGGAGTTTGCAAAGGTTTATTTTTTCCTCTGAAGTTGAGAATACTTCGGTTTCCAACAAAGCATCTACTGCGTAGCCTGTGTTTCGGCGATGAATCTCAGGCTTCGGAAATTCCTTTAAAATTTCAGCCCGGGTATCTTCGCTGGACAATTCAGTAAACAGCGTTTTGTAAATTTCACCCTCTAATGTGGGTTGTTTTGTTTTTGAAATGAATTCAGATCTGGAAATTTCAGAAAAAATAGCCTCCTCACCGTTGGAGAGTATCGTTTTTAGTGTTAAAACCTTATCTCTGGTCACGCCATATTTTATGGAAGTGGTGCCGCTACTGTTGTTGCCTACCATACCTCCTATCATACAGCGATTGCTGGTAGAGGTATTGGGGCCGAAAAAAAGACCAAAAGGTTCTAAATAACTATTCAACTCATCTCGAATCACGCCAGGTTGTACGGTTACCGACTTCGTCTGTATATCAAGGTTTAAAATTTCAGTAAAATATTTGGAAACATCTACCACGATCCCGTTCCCCACACATTGTCCCGCCAAGGACGTCCCGGCGGTTCGCGGAATGACAGCTGTATTGTTTTCCTGAGCAAATTGAATAAGTTGCTGTATGTCTGCTTCGGTTTTAGGAAACGCTACGGCCAGAGGCATTTTTCGATACACGGATGCGTCTGTTGCATATAGACTTTTATGCAAGACATCAAAATGAAGCTCGCCCGTAAGAGTTTTTTGTAACTGTTGTAACTTTTCTTCCATGTCTATACTGTAAAAGTAACTGCTAAAAAAACGCTACGCAAAACTTAATTATAGAAATGATATACATGCTATTGTACCATTTCAACACGTAAAAATTATTCCACCATCTAAAATAATTAATAAAACTTTAAAGCTAATTGCTATTGTTTTATGAGTTGGTTAAGCGTGATAGCCGATGTAAGCATTTAAATTGTAGAAAAAATAAGTAATTAAAACCTAAGCTATGATCTTTAAAACTACTTCTACCAACTTTAAACATTCAATGACATTTGTATTCCTTGCTTTTTTTGCAGTTTTTTCTCTTACCGCCCAAAGCAATTGTGACGTTCTGTGTCCTAACGATTTTCAGGTAGTTGCTGATACAAACGGAGAATATGTAGTTCAGGATTATTTTGCAAACGGATCTGTAACATTAGATGAATGTGCAGCCGGAGCCATCGTAACACAAAACCCTCCGCCAGGAACCGTTAGGGGACTAGGAGAATTTGAAGTTCAAATGACCGTGACCTCGCAAGGTGAGACAGACGATTGCGAGTTTGATATTACCGTGGTTGAAATGCAGGGAGGGGATTGTGATTTTGACTGCCCGGATGACCAGTTAGGAACGGTAGACGCTAATGGCGATTACATAATACCAGACTATGCCACGAATGGAGCATTGGTTATTACCGGAAATTGTGGTGACGTTACTTCTACACAAGATCCTGCTGCCGGAACCGTGGTAAGCGCAGGAACCTATGTAATTTCGTTAACTGCAGAAAATGGAGCAGGTACAAGTACTATTAGTTGTGGTTTCAATCTTACAGTTGATGGTTCATTAAACGTTGCTACTTTTACTAACGACCGTTTTTCTTTATATCCCAATCCGGCGGATGGTACTATTAATTTTTCAGAAAATGTTGATGTTGCTACAATTAGTTCTTACACCGGAAAACTAATTATTAAAAAGAGAAATACCACAAATATTGATGTTAGTGATCTATCACAGGGAGTTTATTTGGTAACGTGTGTAAAGGAAAACATAAGGTTAATTAAAAAAGTCGTAGTGCAATAGCATTTACCGTAGTATCCAAGATCATCGAGCTTATTATACTATTTGTGTAGTTTAACCTGTATTAAAAAATTGTACTTATACTAAAAACACTAACATTTCATTAACTCATTCCAGAAATATATTGGTGTAGGTTTACACAAACAAACTCTAACAATATAACTATGAAAAAAGTAATGATTTTGGCTTTGGTCGTTTTCGGCTTTGGCTTGCATGCAAATGCACAGGAAGAAAAAAATGCAATTGGTCTTAGACTAGGAGACAGCGACGGTTTTGGAACCGAAGTAAGTTATCAAAGGTATTTAGACGCGAAACATAGATTAGAGTTCGATCTTGGGTTTCGAAGTAACAAAAACTTTGTAGCCTATAGGCTAACAGGGCTCTACCAGTGGGTTTGGAATATAGACGGAGGCTTTAACTGGTATGCGGGTGCTGGTGCAGGAGTTGCTCAGATTAATTTTGATGATGATTTACCCTTTGATAATGATGACGAAACATATGTTTATGCAGCTGGAGATATTGGGATAGAATATGATTTTGACTTCCCACTCCTCTTATCCTTAGACTTTAGACCAGAATTTGGTTTTGGAAACGTAAACGATGACGTAGATTTTGACATCGCATTAGGGGTTCGCTATCAGTTTTAACACTGAACATTATAAAGTAATGAAAAAACGCTCCAAATGGGGCGTTTTTTCATGGGGTGTTTCGCTTATAAAAAACAGGGTTTTTCCTGTTTTTTAACTGAAAAAATTATCGCAATTTTATGGTTTACAACTAATTAGCCATTATGAAAACCCATTATGTTGATATACACTGTCATCCCTCTCTCAAACCATACAGCAAAAGTTTTAAATACAGACCCACGAAGCAGAATGCTTTAGACGCCGGAAGAAAGAACTCCATCTGGCACTACAGCCCTCCTAACGTGTTCGAGAAGTTTTTGAATAGAATGATCACTCTAACCAAATTCACCCAAACCGATATGACGGCGTTGGCAAGATCTGGTGCCGATGTTGTAATTGTGAGCCTCTACCCTTTCGAAAAACATTTTTTAAGTAAACGGGTATTGGGATGGAAAGGACTTACCGACGTTTTAGTAAACCTTGCTGCCAGTATAAGCCAGAGCCGAATTGATGAGGTAATGCGACACCAGGACTATTACGAAGACCTGGAAAGTGAATATGCGTTTTACAAACAACTGGATAATCAGGTACATAAAGTTGATGGTGTTTTTTACACCTACAGGCTCGTGAACAGCTTTGCCGAAATAGAAGAAAACCAACAAAGCAGTACAAAACATAAGAAAATAATAAACCTGGTTTTATCTATTGAAGGCGGACACTCCTTTAATACCGGGTTGGATATGACTAAAGACACCGCAGACGAGGTAGAAGTTCTGGAAAATATAAGGAATGTGAAAGATTGGGCCATAAACCCGCCTTTATCACCTTTGCCCATCATTTTTATAACGAACTCTGCGGTCATGCACGTAGTATTAGCATTGGAGCGCTTAGAGATAACCAAAACAGAGGTTTAAATACAGGAATTACAGAGTTAGGTGTAGAAGTGCTGGATCGTTTATTGTCCGATACAAATGGCGCCAGGATTCCCATAGATATAAAACATATGAGTACCACCTCCAGAAAAGCATATTACGATCTCCTGGACACTAAATTTACTTCCGAAAACATACCCGTAATTGCCAGTCACGGCGCTGTAAACGGGCAACGCTCTATCGTGCAATGGGACGTGACAGACTATCCTGAACGTGCAAAATACTTTAATAATATTGATATTAATTTTTACGATGACGAAGTGATACGCATCGCAAAAAGCAACGGAATGCTGGGAATACAATTAGACGAACGACGTATTGGGAGCAAAAAAGCAATTAACGAATCAAAAATATACTTTCCAAACAAACGGAAACAACTTCAGAAAAAATCACTGTTAGTGTGGCGTCAGGTAGAACACATGGCCGAAGTTTTAAACAAAGAAGGCTTGTTTTGCTGGGGAATACAAACTATTGGAAGCGATTTTGATGGAATTGTAAATCCCATAAAAGGACTCTGGACTGCCGAAAACATGAAAGATCTGGGAGAAGAAATGGTACATCACGCAGATACGTATCTAAAAAACAACAAAGATAAATTACTGGACTTTAATAAAATAAGTGCTGCATCTGTAGTGGAGCGAGTACTACACGTAAATGCAATGGAATTTTTAAAAACTAATTTTACCTAATTTGAGCAGGTATTTTTTAACTTCCTGACGAAACGTAGGCGATTGCTTTTGCATAAACTTCTTCATACAACGGAACAATATTTTGTGTATCAAATTTTCTGGCTTCTTCTTTTGCCTGACGTTTAAATTTCGCTAATTCTTCAGGTGATTGTAAGATCGATATTGCATTTTTAGCCATTTCATCTACATTTCCTACGTCGCTTAAATATCCGCTACTGCCATTCACATTTACTTCAGACAATCCGCCTGTATTGCTTGAAATTACCGGAACACCACTTGCCATAGCTTCCAGAGCCGCCAACCCAAAGCTTTCTTTTTCTGACGGCAACAAAAACAGATCGCTAAAACATAAAATTTTATTGATTTCACTGCTATTCCCTAAAAACCGAACTTTATTCTGAATCCCCAGAGTTGCACACAAACGTTCGCTGTCTTCTTTTTCCGGCCCTTCCCCTACCATAATTAAGGTTGCTGGAATTTCTTTCTGAATACGGTAAAATATTTCAATAACATCTTTAATACGTTTTACCGGTCTTAAATTACTTATATGGGTAATGATGTATTCGTCTTTTTCGGCCATTAAATCACGCTGGCAATCGGTAAAGGGGTTGTTATATTTTTCAACATCTATAAAGTTTGGCACCACGTCAATTTCAGAAGTAATATCAAAAAGCCTGTTCGTATCATCTTTTAAGCTTTGTGAAACCGAAGTCACCACGTCACTTTTATTTATGCTGAAGGTTACAGCGGGCTTATAAAACGGGTGATTTCCAACCAACGTAATATCTGTTCCGTGTAAGGTGGTTACCATAGGTATGGAAATACCTTCTGCCAACAGCATTTGCTTGGCCATATACCCGGCATATGCGTGCGGGATAGCATAATGTACGTGTAGGACTTCAATTTTATAGAGTTTCACCATATCTACCAGTTTACTGGAAAGCGCCAATTCGTAAGGTTGATAATGAAACAAGGGGTAATCCGGCACCGAAACTTCGTGAAAGTGGATATTTTTAGACAACAGATCCAGTCTTACTGGTTGTTTGTAGGTGATAAAATGTACTTCATGCCCTCGTTCGGCGAGTGCTAATCCAAGTTCGGTGGCTACAACGCCACTTCCTCCAAAAGTTGGGTAACAAACAATGGCTATTTTCATTTAGATGCGGTTTCGGTAGTTGATTTCGTTTCGTAATCTATCGCTTCATAAATAAGCTGCTGAATGTTACTACGTAAATTACTACTAATTAATTTTCTATTATCTGCTGAAGGATATGTTCTGTTAGATAAAAATACATACACAATTTCCTGCTCGGGGTCTGCCCAGGTAAACGTTCCCGTAAAGCCGCTATGTCCAAAACTGGTCATTGAAACACACCCACAGGTAGGTCCGGATTCTCCTAATTGCGGTTTATCGAAGCCTATACCCCTTCGTATTCCATTTGGGCAGTAGTAACAAGTGTTAAATTTATCCAGCGTTTCAGGATTAAAATAACGTGTGCCACCATAAAAGCCTTTCCAAAGATACATTTGCATGATCTTAGCAATATCGTTAGAGGTGCTAAACAACCCTGCGTGACCACCAACACCACCAATCATTGCCGCGCCCTGGTCGTGTACAAACCCGTGTACTTCCTGCATTCTGAAGTACGTATCATCTTCGGTGGGTACAATATCGGTTTTTGCAAATTTGGATAACGGATTGTACGTTGTATGATTTGCCCCTAATGATTCGTATAAATTACTTTGAACAAGCTCATCCAGTCCTTTTCCGTAGAAATTTTCCAGATATTGCTTAAGTATATAATAGGGTAAATCGCTGTATTTGTAACCGCTTCTGCTTCGTAATTCACTGTCTTTAATGATCTCAAAGATACTGTCCTTATAATCACGACGCATATACAAACCTTCGGCTACTTTAAGATTAAAGGTTTCGTTCGGATGTACTTTATAATATTCCTTTGCAGGTCTTTTGGTAGCCGAGTCCAACGTATGTGTATAAAAAGGAATCCAAGCCTTAAGCCGAGCTGTATGTGTTAAAAGTTCCTGTAAAGTGATATTTGCTTTGTTAGAGTTTTTATACTCCGGAAGCATTTCTGAAAGTTTTGTATCTAACGAAAGTACACCGCGGTCTACCAGCTCCATAACCATAGGCAATGTTGCTAAAATTTTGGTGAGGGATGCTACATCATACAAATCGTCCGGATTTACACTGTTTTTATTTTGCTGTGTATGATGCCCGAAGGTTTTATTATAAATTACCTTGCCTTTTCTGGCAACAAGAATTTGAGCTCCTGGATACATATCTCCCCATAAACCAACTTTGGCGAGCGAGTCTATTTTATTAAGTTTATAGCTATTAACCCCGACACTTTCTGGAGTTCCGTATTGCAGACGGCGTAGTGGCATTGTCTCGTATTGCGTATTTACAGGAAAATCTTCTCCAAGACTTACCGGTAATTTTCCGTTAGAACCTCTCGCGCCAAAAATGAGTTGTGCCGAAAGCTCCTGGGCAACTTCACTATTTTGATACGACATGATAATTCCTTCAAAATTTGTGGAGGTTTTTAAGTCTAATAAGGCGTAGGGTCTTGTAAATACATCCAGAATTACGGTGTTCGTTCTGGCAATTTCATAGAGCCATACCAATTCTTTTTCAGTAAACTCATAGCTCTTCCAGGGATTATCGTTAGAACGATGAAACCCTATAATTACGTAGTTGTAATTTTTCAGCTTTTTAACATAAGCATCCAGACTGGAAGCTTTTACCCAGTCTACAGCAGCATAGGCACGTAGCTGATTTAAAAATGCTGTCCCGGAGTCGTCTCCAAAATTTACATACGCGATTTTCTTTTTTCTGAAGATCTTTTATCGGTAAGATCGCTTTATCATTTTTGAGAACTGTTAGGGCGTTTTCCATGGCTTCTTCGTATAAAGCATCGTCCCAAACGGTGTTTAATTCCTCAATTAAATAGGTGGTGGAAATAGGCTTGTAGTTGTTTAAACCTACTTTATACTTCGCATACAAGATCTTTTTTACTGAATGTGCCAATCGTTCTTCGGTAATGATTCCTTCTCTGAAGGCATTCACGAGTAATTGGTGTGCCTTTGGAATATCTTCAGAAATAAGCAACACATCGTTCCCGGCCAGGAATGCTGCCAGATCTATCTCACCAGGTTTTTTGAAGTTGGAGGCGCCCTTCATATTCAGGGCATCTGTGAAAATGAGACCGTTAAAACCCAGTTCTCCTTTCAGCATATCTGTTACGATCGTTTTAGAAAGCGAGGAGGGAAAATCTGATTGTCTTTCCAGCGAAGGAACATTTAGATGCGCTACCATAACGCTGCTAAGTCCGTCTTGAATGAGGCGACGGTAAGGATATAATTCTACACTATCTATTCTTTCTTTGCTAAAGTAAATAGTAGGCAGTGTTTTATGACTATCGGTTTCGGTATCTCCGTGGCCAGGAAAATGCTTTGCGTTGGCAATAATTCCGGCACTTTGCATGCCTTTCATAAACGCAAGCGACTTTTCAGTTACGTTTTCCTTGTCCTCCCCAAACGAGCGATTCCCAATAATAGGGTTTTTTGGATTGGTATTTATATCTACTACAGGCGCAAAGTTAATGTGCACCCCAAGACGTTTACTATGTTCCCCAATACGTTTCCCAACTTTTTCTACGATCTTATTGTCTTCAATAGCGCCCAGAGTCATATTCCAGGGGTAAGCGAACGTAGAGTCTAATCGCATTGCAAGGCCCCATTCTGCATCCATAGCTACCATAAGCGGTATGTTTGAGGCTGCCTGAAACTCATTATTTAATTTTGCCTGTCTTTTTGGACCTCCCTTTGAAAAGATAACACCACCAATGTATTGCTCCTTAATAAGCTTTTTAATTTTATCGGTTTTGGAGGCAGGATCACTGGAAAAAACATCTACCATAAATAGCTGTCCCACCTTTTCCTGAAGGGATAGGTTGGTATAAATACTATCTACCCATTTTTTTTGATTATCGAAGTCTTCCTTTACGATCAAAGGATTTATTTGCTGGGCATTCGCCGAAAAAAATAATAAGACAAAAAGTGAGGTAAAAAGGTGTTTCTTCATAGCATTTAAAAGTACAAAAACTATGCTAAAAACCTGTTGTGCCAGCTTTCTTTTGCGGGAACTTCCCAATTTTCCAAATATTCTTCTTTGGTGTTTACCAAGTTGTTGAAAACCACCGTATTTGGTGAAACAGATTTTGCCTTTGCCATTTTCTTAAAATCTGCCAGAGACTTATGTGCAATAAATTCACCGTTGTAAAAAGTAACATTCATTTTGTCCAGCAAGTCTACTTCAAACTCTTGCTGCAATTGCTGAATAAAACGTACCGAAGCATCAATACTACAGCCAGAAGCCGACGCGTTTTCCTGGTTTAAACCAATTACTAAAAATCTATTGTATTTAATCTCGAAACCAGCTTCCAGATTAGCACCGTGAGCCGTCCATTGGGTTAAGAATTCTGTAGTTTTTTCTGAAATTACCGCAACCTCATCGTCAGAAAGTTTACGATTGCATTGATACACCCATACACGGGAATTATTAGGTAAGGTTGAAAAATCTGCTAGCATAGTTACAATTTTTACACAAAGATAGCGGTAAAAATGTGAGAAGCATACTAACGTATTAAATTCTATTGTGTAGCTTTATACAAATTAAATTTTATGATGGTAGCGATCGGAATTTTTCAACTACTGCTGCTGGTATGTATATTACTTATAATACTTTCGGCAATAGGCTTTATTGTATACCTAGTCAGGAAAAATAAGTAAAAATTACTTTTGTCTGGTAACTTCTTTACCATCCTTCCAAACACCAACAATATTACTAATATTCTGAATGTCTTCAATAGGGTTTGCATTCAGTAATACCAAATCTGCTTTATACCCTTCTTTTACCATTCCCAACTTTCCTAATTTAAAATGTTTTGGAGGTAACGATGTGGCACTTTTTAATACATCAATATTTGGAATGCCCGCTTTGGAGAGTAGGTCTAATTCTTTGTATAAATCTGTTCCGTAATTAATGCCTGCATTTGGTGGATCTGTTCCGGCAAGAATGGTAATTCCTGCATCATACACCATTTTTATTTGTTGTAAAAATGCTGCGTCGGTTAATACGCTTCCTTCGGGTGCAGTTTTTCTTATTTCTGATAAGATGAGTTTATTAGTGAGCATTGTTGGCATAATAAAACAATCCTTATTTCTGGCCCATTGCTGCAGTTCTTCGGTAGTAATTAATTGATCCCACCACAAGTGAACTAAACCATCGGCACCATTTGCTAATACTTTTTTGGCATCATTAACTTTCGAAATATGTACCACCGCCACTGTTTCTTTTGCGTGCGCAGCATCTATTAACGCTTTTACTGTTTCGTGGGAAAGTGTTTCTTTCCAGGGTTCTACAATTATTTTTACGTAATTGGCACCGGCTGCTACTCTATCGTTTACAAAACCTTGGGCTTCTTCGGGTTTGGTGAGTGTGGGTGTTGGAAAGCCGTATTGGGTGCCGTGGCCGCCAGGTACGGTGGCAGCGGCTCCTGCTGCAAAATAACGTGCGTAATTTGTGGAATCTTTTAAAGCTTTCATCATGCCCTGCGCCATTTCAACTCCGTGCATATCCAACAAATTTACAACACCTGCTTTAGCAGCTTCAGTTAGGCTGTTGGGTGCCAGGCGTGTACATGGCCATTGGTCATTCCGGGCATTAAAAACCTGCCTTTTCCATCTATTTTCTTGGCTTTGGTTTTTATATTTTTTGAAACGTTAGCTATGACGCCATTTTCAACCAAAACAGAAGTATTTTCAATAACTTTCTCCCCATCAAATAAGGTAACATTGGTAATCACAAAACTTTGGGCTGTAATTACTCCTGCAAAAAGAAGTAGTGAAATGTGTAGCACTATTTTCATAGTTTAAATTTTCAGTAGTAGTTAATTATATTTTTCAAATTCTCGATCTTCTTTTTCTAAGAACTCTTTTATTTTTCGGTCTTCCCACTTTTTGAAAACTCCGGATTTAAAGACACCAACTCCGTGAAAGAATAAGCCAATACCCCAGAAAAAAGGAGTTGTAAAATGTGCCCAACCCGGCATATGCAGATTTATAAAGCCATTAGAAAATAATCCCGTAGCGGCGAGTAAAAGAAAGAGGTTGACCAACACATACGCAGTTGCATGCACATAAAATCCCTTAATTTTCTCAACACGTTTTTTCGCTTTTTCTAGTTTTTCTTGTTCTGAAATATTCATACTGGTTGTATTAAAATTTATTTTCTTCTTCTTCTAAAATTGCTTTGAGTTTGCGTTCTTCCCAGTTTTTAAAGAAACTGATTTTATACTGAAAAGCATAAACCCCGTGAATTACCAACGCTAATCCCCAAATAGTGGCTGTACCGTACGTATTCCAATCCAGCCAGCGCTCGAAACTCACATTGCTGAAATCTCCATCTTTAAAGAATCTGAAAATTCTGGCTCGAAGCAGCAATAACAATACATTTATGATTATATAAACCCGTAGGTGCTTGTAAAACCTTTTTATGGTCTCTACCTTTTGAAGGGCGCGTTCGTATTTAGTGTTTTCTGAAGTATTCATAATTTGTGTGTTTGTAATTTCTGAATGTTTTATTTATATCACTTCCATTGTTGTGTATCTTCTTCTTCCATAAACTCTTTTAGTTTACGCTCTTCCCAGTTTTTACCCATAAAAGGACTCCATTGATACGCTTTGGCTGCCTGAAATACAATTCCTATTCCCCATCCAAACGCGGCCCATAAAAACCACATGTATCTCCACTCATTCGTATAATAATTAACAGCTCCCAATAATGAAATAAATACTCCGTATCCAACCAGGCTGGTATAAAACTTCTTTATCTCTGCTACCCGTGCTTTTGCCCGTAGGTATTTATTCTGTTTGTCTGTATTGTAGTCCATGTTGTTTAAGTTTTTATGATTACTATTAGGACTGTGAATCCATAAATTCTCTCATTTTTCTTTCTTCCCAGCTTTTCCCAAAAAAAGGATTCCAGTTATAGGTTTCTGCAGCGTGACCTGTAATGCCTATACCCCAGCCAACAATGGGAAAGATAGCCCAGGGAAAGTTACTTCCGCCCAAATAATTGATACCAATAAAAATGGGTATAAAAATTAAATAAATAGTGAGGTGAGAATAAAAGCCTTTTAGTTTTTCAACCTGCTCTTTTGCTAATCTCAATTTTGTTTCTTGTGTGGTTTTAAAAGTTTCCATATTGTTTTATTTTTAAGTACAGTATAAAAGTACTGTAGCCACCCTAGAAATTAAAAATCAATATACCGAACTGTGGTTTTATACTACTGAATTGTATCAGTAGGGTTTCGAAAATTCATGTAACGCCTCATCTAAATAAATTAAGCAGTATCCATAAATTCCAAACAACAAGCATTAGTCAATAAGGCGAGCGACCAGCCCGTCTACTAAAAGTAGCTTTAGCTACATCCTACCGTATACAAACTAAGGACTCTTTAGTCTTCCTCATTCATAAACTCTTTAATCTTGCGCTCTTCCCAGCTTTTGTTAAAAAAAGGATTCCATTGAAAGGTTTCCGACGCATGCCCTAACACACCAAAACCCCAGCCGGCTATTGGAAAAATAGCCCAGGGAAAGCCTGCATTCGATTGGTAATTCAACCAAATAAATACAGGGATAAATATGGTATAAATAGTTGCGTGTATATAAAAACCCTTCAGTTTCTCTACGTATTCCTTGGCGCGTTCCAGGCGCTTATCCGAAATATACGTTTCCTGGGTTTGTCTTACGCCCAAAGCCTTGGTAAGTACCGGGATAGTAACCATAAATTCGGTTTTTGATTTTTCAACTACAACAGGGCGTTTGGTTAGTAAGCCGTACCTGGAGTATATATTCTGAAGTCCCACACCACTGCTCTCCCGTAGTACTTTTTTGGGCTGTAAATTATTTTTAATCACTAAATTGCCATCCTTCTCAAAAATAGTAATGTGCAATTTTTTTGAAGGTGTCACCTGATTATGCTTTACAGCATTTTCCAGCAGTAATTGTAATGATAGCGGTACTACTTTCCCTTCAGAATTTGAGATGCTTTCCGGCGCTGTGAAGGTGATGCTATCTTCAAAACGCATTTTAATAAGCGTCATATATAATTGGGCGAATTTTAGCTCTTCGGCTACGGTCACCAACTCTTTATTTTTCTGCTCAAGCACATAGCGATATACTTTAGATAAAGACGTTGTAAACTTTGTGGCGGCTTCCGGGTTTTCTTCAATTAAACTGGTAAGTACGTTCAAGCTGTTAAAAAGAAAGTGCGGATCTAACTGGTTTTTTAACGCATCAAATTGTGCCGAAGCCGTTTTAGCAATTATTTTTTGTTGCTGAACTTGAGTTTCTTTTTTATGCTTATAGTAATACACACCATAAAATATACTCGTCACCACAATCGAAATTAATAAGCCAACCCAGTAGTAATCCAGATATTGATTCTCCAGAAAACTTGAAACACTAGCCCCTTTAATTATAGTTACTATAAACATATTTATTAAAAACAAGGTCCCCAGTGTAAGAGAAATTGCTCCCAAAAAAGCAATAGCGAGTGGTTTTATGTTGAAAAGGGAATTGCCATATTTTCTAATCATATAATTAAAAAACGGCACGTTTACCATATACAAAGACACAGAATACAGCTGATTCAGACCATACTCATACCAGATGTCGCCAAAGGAAGCATCAAAACTTCCGGTGGCAAATTGTATAATGGTTAAGACCAGAAATATAAGTGTCCCTATAAATCCGGCCTTTAAAAATTCCTTTACAACGTTGTTCATACTATTCTTTACAATTTTCTGCCAGCACGTCCTGTGCGTGTTCCAGACCTCCTTTTGGATGAAACTCGCCTTCAGGAGTAAAGGTAGCAAAAAGTTCTATGGCTCTTTTCACATCTTTGCAATACGGTACTGTAGATTTCCCAAACCAGGCCGCCGCACCCATATCCCATTCGGCTTTTCCTAACACAACACGCGGGTTATCCGGCGCTAGTTTTTCGGCTTTGCTATATAATTCTGAAATTTTCCCACTGTATTTCATACCGTATTTTTGACCATCGTACACGATCCAGGCCGTTAATAACTGTGCTTCCAATAGTAAAATTTCGGGATTATTATTGGATATGGCTCTGGCATCATTTACAAGGTCCTGTGCCTTTTTTAACTGCGGGATTAATTTATCGGCATCTTTTTCAGAAAAACTTGCAAAAACATTGATCTGCGCTGCATAAAACGGAGGTAACCAATTATCGGGCTCAGCTTGTGCAATGCGTTCAAATAAATTGGCAGCTTCCCACGGTTGGTCTGCCTGCCATAGATCGAACGCTTTTCGCATTCCTGTTTCATATTTTGATTGTGCTATTGCCTGAATAGATAACAATGCCAGAACAGATAAAATTAGTAGTTTTTTCATTTTTATATATTTAAATACTAGTACGTAAAATTAAAGTTTAATGTTTATTTCTTTCGTTTCACTATTAGTAAGCTCAAACTTTGCATCTTCCCATTTTGGTGGACCAAACATTCCTGTAGCGCCATTACTACACGCATAATCTTCAACAGGGATCATTCCCATAAACATTTTAAATGTTCCATCATCATCATCCTCGTCGTGAAAGCAAGATACAGCATAAGTTCCATCCGGGACTTCAGTAAAAGTAACTGTCGCAGTAGATTTCGAAATATTGGAATCCAGAGCCTTAAATTCTCTTTCCAGCCAGTCACCTTCATTGTTGTAAAGTCCAACTTTTACGGTACCGTTATTGTTGCTAAAGTTCGTCATCGTAACTTCAACTGTGTTCTGAGCGTTTACAAACATTCCTGTAAGTAGTAATGCGAAATAAGTGATGATTGTTTGCATGATTTATGTGGTTTTAAAGTTTGATTCAAATATCTTCTGAAATTTTAGTTCCCTGAAATATGTTTAACCCAATTGTAGAAATTAATGACTGAACTGTAGCTTGCCGGCCATTGGCTTTTAAAAAAAATAAAATTGAAACCCGAACACCTATAAAAATCAGATATAAATGTAAGGACGCGTTTTTAAAACGGGCGAGCAATAACAGCCCGCTAGGTACCATCAACGAACTACCAACTACCAACTACCAACTACCAACTACCAACTAAACTATAGCTTATCCAACTGATTGTCATTTCCATCTTCACTAATGGTTCAGAAAAAGCCTACGAAAAAAAATTGGTCTGTTGCAGGACGAAGTGCGCGACGATTAAAGTTTCCGTTAGCATCTGCTGTGCTGGAATATTGATAGCCGTTAATATTTTTGAAGCCAGGGACATTATTCACAGAAAAATATAGAATCTTCTGCTGGTCTATCAAATAAGCCCAGTTAAAACTTAGGTTATTAAAGTCTCTTGTTTTCTCCTGAAGAAATCCCGCTACGTTAGGATTGGTGTAGGTACGACCACTACCAAATTGATAGCTAAAACCCAACTGGCTCTTCCAGTCCTCTATCCAGTATTTTGTCACTACCGAAATATTATGCGTATTGGCAAAAGAAGGTGTTGCTGTTGTTGGATAGTTTTGATAAAACCGTTCAGTATCCAACAAGGAGTAACTCACCCAATAATCTACATTTTTTATACTTTCATTATCTCTCCAGAAAAAATCGATCCCTTGTGCATATCCGTCGCCATTATTGGTGTAATTGCTTTCAAAACCGGGAAATTCTGTACTAAACGTTATTAAATTATCATATTGCTTGCGGTAGGCTTCGGCTCTGAAGATTCTATTGTTGGCGGTATATTGATAGTTTAAAATGTAATGTTGTGTTTTTTGCGCTTTCAGGTTTTGTTCAAATTTCAAAATATCCTGAAATGGTTGTTGATAAAAATCTCCATACGCTATAGATAACTGACTGTTTTTTCCGGTTTTATAAGCCACCGAAGCTCTTGGAGATACGGTAAGCTCTTTAAACAATTCACTATATTCACCACGCACTCCCGCTTTTAAGGCAAACTTTTTAGTGAAGATCACATCGGTTTCGGCAAAAATTGCTGAAATATTATTAGTGTATCCATAATTCGCTGAAACAAACGGGCTTTCGAAATCTTCGGTGAAATCGGTTAAAAACAGCTCGGCTCCAAAACTCAGTTTCACCTGATTGCTAAAGCGTTTTTTCAATTTCAGCTTAAAATGAAAGGAGTTATCGGTATTATCAATTACGTTGTCAATAACCCCAACTTTTGTATTGGAACTTGTAAAACTTCCACCCGTAGTTAAACTCCACTTTTTTCCCAAACTTCCCTGATAGCTGGCGTTGGTGTAGAAGTTATTATTTTTCAGCTTAAAATTTACACCTTCGGCAAAATTTATATCTTCCTGAGTTAGCTCAAAATTCGTAGCATCGAATGCGGCATATAATTTAAAAAGTCCGTTAGTAAGTTTTCTTCTGAAAACAGTTTCTCCGGAGAAACTTTCAAAAGGTTTGCTAAAATTATTTCTGTTAGGAAAAACGGCTACATACGTTGCCAGGTTTATATAAGATGCGTTCACACTAAGGGAAGATTTTTCCCATTTTTGAGTATTTCCCAGCCCCCCACCAAGGGTCATCAACGCAATTTCGGTCTTTTCCTGATCCGGTTCGTCTATGGTATTTAATAAAAGTACCGAAGATAGTGCCTGGCCATACTCTGCAGAATAGCCTCCGGTAGAAAAGGTAATCCCATCAAACAAAAACGGACTGTACCGGCCTCGTGTGGGTGTATTATTGGCGGTGGGCGTATAAGGCGAAAACACTCGTATGCCATCTATAAAAATCTGTGTTTCGTTGGCATCTCCTCCCCGAACAAACAACCGGCCATCTTCGGCAACCGTTGTAGTTCCAGGTAAGGTTTGCAACGCACCCACAAAATCGCCTAAAGCGCTTGCCGTTGTTACAACATCCAATGGTTTTAATACCGAAACTTTACTGTTATCACTTGCTTCCAGGCTTCCAGCCGAAATTACCACCGTATCCAACGCGTTAAAATCTTCTTTAAGCGTTAATTTTAAATCTGTAAGCTGTGACACATCTGCCGCCATCATAAATGGTTGGTAGGTTACGTAGGAGATCACCAATGTTTGTACACCCGTTTCGGTGGTTGTAAAGCTGAAATTTCCCTGTTCATCGGTAGAAGCACCATCATACGTGCCTTCCAGATATACATTCGCACCAAAAATAGGGGCTCCGTTTTTTTGAAGTACAACGCCCGAAATGGTTTGCTGTGCCGAAATAATTCCGAAGAAAAAGAACGCAATAAGGGTGAAGAGTATTTTGAATTTCTGAAACAAATTTGAAGTTTTCATACACGGGATTGTTAATTATAAGATCAAAAGTGCATCGGTTTTCAGGCAAATAATAAAAAAACAAACTCAATTGTTATATTGAGAGGTTGAATTGTATGTACACCCAATATTACCTGGTATGATTAAATGTGTAGTAAATTTTGGATCTATATGGAATATCCAATGAATTTTAGAAACTCCCGCGTTTTTACTTATCTTTAAAATCAAAATAAAACACTATGAAAAAATTATATATCCTCGCCCTTACCGCATTACTCAGCGTTACAGGGTTTTCACAGGACACGTTCTCTATAATCGCTGTAGATTCGGACACGGGCGAAATTGGTTCTGCCGGAGCCTCCTGTGTTACCGGTGTTGGTGCTGGCGGCATTATAGACATCATAACCAGAATTATCCCAGGACGCGGTGGCGTAAATTCTCAGGCGTTTGTCTGCATTCCAAACTCAAACCTGTTAAATGCAATAGACCAAATGGAAATGGGTGCTTCGCCTTCTGAAATCATAGACTTTTTATTAAATAATGATTCTTGTGCCTCTCAAAATTTTGACCCTGAATTCAGACAGTATGGTATTGCAGATTTTGATGCTAACGGAGACCCAAGAACAGCTGGTTTTACAGGAAATATGGCAGACGATTATAAGGAAGATCGTCAGGGAACAAATTTTAGCGTACAGGGAAATATATTATTAAATCAAACAGTGATAGATAATATGGAAGCCAATTTTAATAACACATCCGGAACGCTGGCGGATAAGCTGATGGCTGCCATGCAAGGTGCAAATTTTCCCGGAGCAGACATGCGTTGCCTGGCGGCAGGAACTTCTTCTACTACGGCTTACTTACTGGTTTATAAGGCAGATGATGACCCAAATGACCCGTATATTCGTTTAAATGTTGGGCAGCAAGCTTCCGGTATAGAACCAATAGATATTTTACAAGATTTGTATGACTCCTTTTTATCGGTACATGAAAATAGTCTTGCTTCGCAAATTAGCTTATTTCCTAATCCTGCCGATGATTTTATAACGCTTTCAATGGATACTTCGGTTCAATTAAAAAGCTTGCAATTTTTTGATATTCAGGGAAAAGTAGTGTACGCACAAAATGAAGTAAGTGCTAATCTTCAGCAAAAAATAAATATTGCTTCTCTTAAAAGTGGCGTTTATTTTATAAAAGTAACTAGCAAACAAGGCGAAACGACCCTGCGTTTTGTAAAAAAATAACGACACAAGAAAGATTTTTTCTAGAAAAAAGCACAACAACTTATTAAAAGTTTGTTGTGCTTTTTGTTCTTTTTTGTATTTGCTATTAACAAATCTTTATTAACAAGTTGAAATGAGATGTGGTATCTTCACAATAGAAAACAACATATGCTCATGGCTCCTTCAGAAAAAGTAACCCAGTATATCCAGAAGCATTCCAAATGGAGTACTCCCCTGTCTCAAATACGCGAAGTTTTAAATAATACACCTTTAGTTGAAGAAATTAAGTGGGGCGCTCCTTCGTATTCGTTTCATAATAAAATTTTAATTGGATTGGGAGCCTTCAAAAACCATATGGGTATCTGGTTTCACCAGGGTGTATTCTTAAAAGACACACATAATAAACTTCAAAATGCTCAGGAAGGAAAGACCAAAGCACTACGACAATGGCGTCTCGTAGAAGGTGACACCGTTGACAAAGAAATAGTGCTAGCCTACGCAAACGAAGCCATAGAAAATTGCAAGGCAGGAAAAGAAGTTACACCCAAAAAAGCAGCCAAAAAGGTAAGTATAGATCCTATTCTAAAAAATGCTTTTTCAGAAAACACAACATTTAAAAAAGCGTTTAACGCACTACCTCCAGGAAAACAGAGAGAATATGCAGATCATATCGAATCTGCAAAACGAGAAGCAATCCAAATTAGCCGACTAGAAAAAATAATACCCATGGTGCTTTCAGGACAGGGGTTACACGACAAATACAAAAATTGTTAAGTGAAAGAACCAAAATTTAAACAATACACCCGAAGACAGTTTCTCTTTTATTTAAAGAGAGCTGTGTACATTCTGTTTGCGTGGATGCTTATTTCTAATATGCTATTCTTCTATGAGTTTTTAACACTCTATAGCAACGGTATTTTGGATTCAGATTATGATTTTCCTCAGGCATTCTGGTCAAATTTTATTGTAGCATTGTCTGCCGGGATCATTGGCGGTACGCTTACCGTAAACCTTATGGACCGCTGGCTAAGAAATAATGCCTTTTGGAAAGCGCTGGTATACATTACACTAACCTATTTTATTGGAGCCTTAGTTGTAAGTACCTTTGGCGCACTATATTATTACAGTGAAGAATTGGGGCTCCCATTTTATAGTGAAGAGGTAATAATAAAGTTTAAAGCCTTTTTTAAAACCTGGCTTTTTCTGAAAAACCTAATAGTATGGTTATTTATTGTCGTTGGCACACTTATCGTTTTAATGGTAAACGAAAAATACGGTTGGTGTTTTTCCGGATTATCTTTTGGGGCGTTATTTTATGCCGAAAAAAGAACGTCGTATTTTTATGTTTGCCGATATTAAAAATGCCACAGGTATTGCTGAAAGTTTAGGCGAAAAAAAATACTTCAACTTTTTGAAAGACTTTTTTAGGGATATTGCCCCAGCTATAGTACAAACCAGAGGAGAAGTATATCAATATGTAGGAGACGAGATAGTTATTTCCTGGAAAATGAAATACGGACTCCGAAGCGGAAACACAATACGCTGTTATTATAATATGAAACGTATGCTCCTTTATAGAAAACAACGCTATCTGGACCGCTACGGTTACTTTCCCGAATTTAAAGTTGGCATTCACTGCGGAAGTGTCATGGTAGGTGAAATTGGAAAAATAAAGAGAGAAATCGCTTTTTCTGGAGATGTACTTAATACAACGTCAAGAATACAAGAGCAGTGTAAAGTGTATGATGTAGATATTCTGGCTTCCGAAACCTTTGCAGATCTGGCCTATACCCTTCCCAAAGGAATTATAAAAAAAGAATTAGGAGACGAAAATCTACGCGGTAAAACGGAAGATGTTGGGATTGTAACGTATGTGAGGGCTTAATTTCGGTATTATTTTTGATTTTAAAAATATTTCAGTCTTACTTCTGAACTTCTTAATCTTTAAACTTTTACATATGAAAACCGACAACTACACAAAAGTAATCCTAACCATTATTGCCATTTGTCTTACCGTTAATGTGGTAAAAGAAATCAATTTTATCCCTACAGCAAATGCTTCGGAAAAAATGGTCACACCAGAAATTTCAACAAAGTATCAATTGGTTCCTGTTTCAGAAATGAACACTATGGACGTACGTATTGTTGATATTAACACGTACGATGAGCTTAATGTAAACGTAAAAAGTATTGATAGCTACGATGAGATGAAAGTGAACATTAAAAGCATTGACACTTCAGACGAGCTGGACGTTAACATAGATGAAGTGGGCGGAAGTTTTGTATCTTCCGGTGGTCCCCTGAAAGTAAAGGTAGACTAACTTTTTTTAAAGGGTCTTATAATGAGTCGGGCGGCACGATCATAATTAATATAACTATACGTCCAGTTAAAAAAAGTGATAACTCTATTTCTAAAACCTACCAGAAACCAGAGGTGGATAAACATCCAGATAAGCCAGGCAAAAGCACCTGCAAAATGTAATTTTTTGATATCTACCACTGCTTTGTTACGGCCTATGGTTGCCATAGTTCCCTTATCCAGATATTCAAAAGGTTTCATTGATGCGCCCTGTAACATGCGCTTAAAATTTTTACCTAAAGCCTTTCCCTGTTGGATGGCAGGCTGTGCCACCTGAGGGTGTCCTTTGGGGAACGCTTTGGTTTCCATTAAGGCAATATCTCCAAGAGCATAGATGTTTTTGAACCCTTCAATTTTATTAAAATTGTCAACTTTGTATCTATTTAGTTTTTCTATTAAAGCGTCGCCATTAATTCCAGTCACAGGGTTTCCGGTTACTCCTGCTGCCCAGATAAATGTTTCTGTAGCAAACTCTTTTCCGTTTTTAGTTTTTGCAATTTTTCCATCATAACTTTCAACAGTGGTATTTAAATGAATTTCAACCCCTAATTTTTCCAAAAACTGCTGGGCTTTTTTTGAAGCCTGTTTGCTCATAGGCGACAACACTTTATCACCTCCTTCCAACAGATGCACGTGCATTTCTCCTTCTTCCAACTCCGGGTAATCGTGCTCTAAAATTCCTTTTCTGAATTCTGCCAAAGCGCCTGCAAGCTCTACTCCCGTTGGCCCCGCTCCTACTACTACAAAGTTTAAGAGTCGTTTTCTCTTAATAGCGTCCCGGGTAATATCTGCTTCTTCAATATTCTGAAGCATTAAACTGCGAATATCCAATGCCTGCGGAACTGTTTTCATAGGCATACTGTTTGCTTCTATTTCCTTATTTCCGAAGAAATTAGTTCGTGTTCCGGTAGCTAGCACCAAATAATCATAAGATAGCTTTCCAATATCGGTTTCAATTTCATTTTCAGTAGTATTAATGTTTGAAACTGTTGCAAGCCTAAAATGAAAATCTTTATTCTTCCTGAAGATCTTCCGCAACGGATACGCAATAGAATCCGGCTCCAGGCCTGCTGTAGAAACCTGGTATAACAACGGTTGAAAGGTATGATAGTTGTGCCTGTCAAACAATACCAACTGTACCTCTTGTCCCTGAAGTTTTTTTATAAAAGAAATACCCGCAAAACCGCCACCAATTATGACAATTCTCGGTTTGGAAGTTTCTGGGATATTCATAGGTACAAGTAAGAGGCAAAAATACAACTCTTAAAAAGTTTCCGTTTAAATTTGTGAATATTGTAACAAAATACAATCTGTATGCACTAATATTTCAACTAGCAAGCAACCATTGGACAAAGAACTCGAACATAAGTTTGTAACCCTACTGGAAGAAAACCAGAACATCGTTCATAAAATCTGCCGTTTGTACACGAACGATGCAGATGCTCACAACGATTTGTTTCAGGAAGTAACCATCCAGCTGTGGAAGGCCTATCCAAAATTTAGAGGAGACTCTAAGTTTAGTACCTGGATGTATCGTGTGGCATTGAACACTGCTATCACATTGTACCGAAAGTCTAAACGAAGAGTTCAAACCCAGGATTTTGAAGGGGTGAGTTTTAAGATCAAAGCCGAAGAATACGACGATACGATAGAACAACAATTGAAATTGATGTACGATGCCGTAAAAGACCTAAATGATATTGACAAGGCGTTGGTTTTTTTGTATTTAGAGGATAAAAATTATCGGGAAATCTCTGAAACACTTGGTATTACCGAAGTAAATGCAAGGGTGAAAATGAACCGAATAAAAGAAAAATTGAGAAAAATACTTAATCCGTAACCCCCATGGATGTTTTAGACGCATTAAAAAAAGATTGGCAAAAACAGGAAGCGACCCTTCCAAAGCTATCGTACGAAAAAATTTACAGCATGTTGCTCAAGAAATCCTCTTCTATCGTAAAGTGGATTTTTATAATAAGCATTGGAGAAATACTATTGTGGACAGCGATTTCATTTTTATTGTTACCAGAATCGAATAAGGAGTTTTATAATGAAATGAACCTTAACGTAGCAATGCTGGTAGGCAATATTATAAATTATGCAGTAGTAGCTGTTTTTATTGTTGTTTTTTATAAAAATTATACCGCCATTTCAACTACAAGTACGATCAAAGAGTTAATGCGAAATATTTTAAAAACACGTAAAACCGTTCACTACTTTGTCTATTACAACATTGGCTTCGCAGCTCTGGGTCTTATTGTTGTAAACCTTTATTTGTTTTTCAACAAAGAAAAATTAATTACCTACCTCTCGTCTTTAAAAGAAATTACTCCTGCTAATGGAGAAGAAGTAGCCAACGCATTTTTCCTGGCAGAATTTATTATAGGAAGTATCTTTATTGGTTTCTTAATGCTTTTTTATTACCTGATATACGGTATTTTGCTTAGAAGATTAAAGCGTAATTATACCGAGCTTAAGAAGATAGAGATGTAGGATGAGTTGGTGAGTTGGTGAGTTGGTGAGTTGGTGAGTTGGTGAGTTGGTGAGTTGGAATATTAAATACAAAATATAAACACTCAACATTAAATTTACCTGCAAAGCGTTGAGCCAGCTAACAACTAATGACTATTTTCCATCAAAATTTTATTCCCAACGGCAGAAAAGGTACCTTTGTTTTTCAAAAATAATATACGATGAAAAACACTGCCCTTTCCCATATTCATGAAGCTCTTGGAGCAAAAATGGTGCCTTTTGCAGGCTATAACATGCCCGTATCTTACGAAGGTGTAACTGCTGAACACGAAACTGTGAGACGTGCCGTAGGCGTGTTTGACGTTTCGCATATGGGAGAGTTCTTAATCACGGGTCCTAATGCGTTGGCACTGATTCAAAAAGTGACCAGTAACGATGCTTCAAAATTAGAGGACGGACAAGCACAATACAGCTGTTTACCAAATGCAGAAGGCGGCATCGTAGACGATCTTATTATCTACAGATTGGAAGCCGAAAAGTGGCTTTTGGTAGTAAATGCGTCAAACATAGAAAAAGACTGGACTTGGATCGCATCACATAACGACGTAGGTGCCGAAATGAAAAATATTTCAGAAGGCTTCTCATTATTGGCCATTCAGGGTCCTAAAGCTGTTGAAGCGATGCAGTCCTTAACTTCCGAAGATCTTTCAGCTATAAAATTTTACACTTTTAAAGTTTCAGACTTTGCTGGTATAGACCACGTGATCATTAGTGCAACGGGCTATACAGGTAGCGGCGGATTTGAAATCTACTGTAAAAACAGCGAAGTAGAACAAGTATGGAACAAAGTGATGGATGCGGGAGCCGATTTTGGCATAAAACCCATTGGGTTAGCAGCCCGTGACACGCTGCGATTGGAAATGGGCTACTGTCTCTACGGAAATGATATAGACGACACCACCTCTCCTTTGGAAGCTGGTTTGGGATGGATCACCAAATTCACCAAGAATTTTATAAATTCGGAAAATTTGAAACAACAGAAAGAAGATGGCATCCGTAGAAAACTGGTAGGGTTTGAATTACAGGAACGCGGCATCCCACGCCAGGGGTACGAAATTCTGGATAGTGATGGAAACGAAGTAGGAAATGTAACCAGTGGAACCATGGCACCTTCCCTTAACAAAGGAATAGGAATGGGATATGTAACTAAGGAGCTAAGCGCGCCTGGAACTGAAATATTTATACAGATTAGAAAAAATCAAGTTCCTGCAACTGTTGTGAAGTTACCCTTTTATAAGGGATAATAGCCGTGCCTTATCGTACTAAAAAAGAGAAAAAATCGACTTTAAACCAGATATGCCAGACTACCAAAACATCCTAAACACAATCTACAAAGAACTTCTCGCCAAAGAAGACAAAGGCGAAGTAGCAGATTATATTCCGGAATTAGCGAAAATAGATAAGTCTAAATTTGGTATTTATCTCAATCGCATTCACGAAGATAATTACGGCGTAGGTGATGCATACACTAAGTTTTCTATCCAAAGTATTTCCAAAGTTTTTACGCTGGCTATGGCGTTTGGAAATGAGGGAAATGCACTCTGGAATCGGGTAGACGTGGAGCCTTCAGGCAATCCGTTCAATTATTTAGCGTTGTTAGAACAGGAAGAAGGTATTCCAAGAAACCCGTTGATTAATTCCGGAGCTATTGTAATAGCAGATTCATTACTTTCTACCTATGACAATCCAAAAGATGAACTTTTAAAATTTGTACGCGCCCTGGCAAACGACAATAACATACATTATAATGAAACTGTAGCGGCTTCAGAAATGGAAACCGGTTTCACCAATTTTGCTATTGCCAATTTGTTGAAGTCATTTGGCAATTTACAGAACCCGGTAGAAGATGTACTGGATTTCTATTTTCACCAATGCAGCCTGGAAATGACCTGTGAGCAGTTAAGTAATGCATTCTTTCCCTTTGCAAATAAAGGTGTTGGTATGCAAAGTAATGCTTGTTTAACGGCAACCCAAGCCAAACGTATTAATGCTATTATGCTCACATGCGGCTTTTATGACGAAGCTGGTGAATTTGCTTTTGAGGTAGGTTTACCGGGAAAAAGTGGTGTGGGTGGCGGTATTGTAGCTTTACTACCAGATAATTTTATCATTACCACCTGGTCGCCGGGTCTCAATGAAAAAGGAAACAGTTATTTGGGTATGTTGGCACTGGAAAAATTTACGACCGCCACAAAAGCCTCCATATTCTAAATTACAGTAATGTCCAGAATCCCCACAACAAAGCATACCATCCTTATTTTAGGTGCCAGCGGTTTTATTGGTAACGCGCTGTACCGGGATCTCCTCTCCTATTTTAACACCTTTGGAACCTATTGTACTCAGGAAGGTTTGTTTGCTGAAAATCAGGTTTTTTTTAAATTTTGTGCTGAAAAAGACAATATTTCAGACATTTTAGATGAAGTACAGCCCACAGTTATCATTTCGGCACTACGAGGCGATTATAAAGCATTGCTTAAAACACACCAACAGATAGCTGGTTATGTAGCCGAAAATCACCATAGCAGAATTCTGTTTTTGTCTTCAGCCGAAGTATTTGACGGTTTACACCAATTCCCAAGCTACGAAAACGATATTCCAAAAGCAGAAAGTGACTACGGGCGTCATAAACTCGCCGTAGAACGACTGTTGCTGGAACAAATCCCCGCACAAACTACCATTGTAAGATTACCAATGGTATTGGGAACTACGTCGCCGGGACTAATTCAATTACGGCAGGCCAGCAAGCACATGGCAACTTTTGAAGTCTACCCAAATTTAATTGTAAGTATTACCACTGCCAACAAGCTGGCTCAGCAAATTCATTACATTATCAATCAGCAATTAGACGGTATTTTTCATCTGGCAAGTGAAGACGTAATCCATCACGAAGATCTATTTCGGGAGCTTTGTGAAAAATTAGGAGACCAGCCTCCTATTTTCAAAAGTGTCTTTAAAAGAAATGATGACAGCTACCTGGCCATTCTTCCTAAGAAAAATAAATTACCAGACCCTTATAAAATAACAGTTGCCGAAGTAATAGATGTATGTACGTTGAAAGAAGAAATTAGCACCTTTAAAAACTAGCTGCTGCGTCAATTTTACTTTCGAGCGGAAGCACACCCGTCAGGAGCCCGAATGTGTTTTATTATACTTACTCAAATTAGAAGCTTCGTTGTACCTCATTCAGAATTTCTACTACAACCATTTCAGAAATGGGAAAACAAAAATTGATGTTACAATTATCAAAAATATGAGCGAAATACAAGCGATTCCTGTATATTTAAGAAACGTAATTAAATTATAAACAAAAAACTATGAAAAAATACACCGAAGAACAAGTACAGGAAAAACTAAAGGATTTTGAAGGTTGGGAGTTTGACGATAACGCCATACACACCGCATTCGAGTTTGAAAACTTTAAAGAAACTTTTACCATTATGACCCGTATTGCTTTTGAAGCAGAACGTTTGCAGCATCACCCGGACTGGGCAAATGTGTACAACAAACTACACATTACATTATCTACGCACGATGCAGGTGGCGTAACCGACAAAGATTTTGAATTTGCAGGCGTGATTGACCAATTGATTGGATAACATTAGAAATAGTACAATAAAACGCTCTAAGCATTTGCTATTAAAAAAAACATATACCCTAAAATCCAAACGGCTGGGTCTTCGCAACTGGCTTCCTGAAGACGAAGCACCTTTTATCGAAATGTGCCAGGATCCTGAAGTCATGAGGTTTTTCCCTGCGCTATCTTCAAAAGAAGAAACGTTGGATTTAATAAATAGACTTCGACTTCATTTCGAAAAACACGGATATACCTATTTTGCAGTAGACGTCTTAGAAACAGGGGAATTCATTGGCTTTTGCGGATTGGCAGTACAGGCCTGGCAAAGTGAATTTACCCCTTGTGTAGATATGGGCTGGCGGTTACAGCAAAGTGCCTGGGGAAAAGGCTACGCAACCGAAGCTGCCAGGGCGTGTTTGGATGCCGCAGCGAATATATTTGGATTGCAGGAAGTATTTACTTTTGCCCCGGATCTAAACCTACCATCCCAAAATGTGATGAAAAAGATAGGATTAGAATATGCTGGAGATTTTATACACCCTGCTATTGCAGACGATAACCGATTTAAAACCTGTGTTGCCTATAAAAAGACATTCATTGATGAGAGCGGCGCTCGAAAATCCAATACTTAAAGCAACGTGAACTCGCCATTAAAATGCTTAGAAGAACTAAATTAATCTTGTACCTGAAGTACTACTCACCAATCAATTCAATTCCATCCTCCTTTATCGTTATTTGTTTGTCTTTATAAAGACTTCCAATTGCTTTTTTAAACGATTTTTTGCTGAGTCCCAATTCATTTTTAATGGTTTCGGGATCGCTTTTATCGTGCAGGGGTAAGAATCCGCCAGCGGCTTTTAGTTCATCAAGTACGTAATTTGCATTAGGTTCAATACTTCTGTAGCCAGGAGCTTGTAAGACCAGATCCAGTTTATGGTCATCCCTCACTTTTTTTACGTAGGCTTTCATCTTATCACCAGTGCGGATATCTTCAAAAATATCGTCCACATAAATGAGGCCGTGGTGTTTTCCGTTCACAATGGCGTTGGCACCTTTTTCGGTTATATGTGTCACCAGTATTTCAACCCGATCGTATTTTTCAACCTCAAGAACAGTATTATCCAAATACTTGTTCGTTTTACTGGAGCCTACGAGTCGGTTTGTAACTTCATCCAGATATAAATATACGATGTACCAATTCCCTACTTTCATAGGGCGCGCCTGCTCTTTAAAAGGCACAAACAACTGTTTTTGCACACCCCAATCCATAAATGCACCATATTCATTTACGTCGGCACAATGCAAGTACCCAAATGTATTTAATGTTACATAAGGTTTTAGGGTAGTAGCTACAGGGCGTTCGTCGTAATCCAGATACACAAATACTTCCATAGGTTCGCCAATGGCAAACTCTTCAGGTTTGTATTTGTTTGGAAGCAACACTTCGTCTTCTTCCGGGCTGGCCAAAAAGAGGCCTGGCTCGGTATCTCTTACTATATATAATTCTTGATATTCTCCTAGTTTCAGCATAATTGCAAAGGTACGGTTTACGAATTGTTATGTAACGAAATTAAAAAATGGCTAGCCAATGTACTTAAAATACTGAAGTAAAATTTCATCATTTATAGCGGCAGGCGTGAAAATTTCCAATACTTTGGGCTGTTCACTTTCAGTAAAAAAGTTTAGCAAAGCTGAAGAAACTTCATTCATAGTTGAAGCCGAAGCATAGTCTAACTGATACATTTCGCACAGTTGAGAGGCATTTAACTGATGTTGCGTTTCAAAATAGGTCTTAAAATTCTCCGTTTGTTTATCGCCCGGAAGTATCCTGAAAATACCGCCACCACTATTATTAACGATTATTATTCTAAAATTTTCTGGAATATAGTTATTCCATAATGCATTACTATCATAGAAAAAACTTAAATCACCTGTGATAAAAACAGTCTGTCTGGAAGAAGCTACTGCAGCACCAATGGCTGTGCTGGTACTTCCATCAATTCCGCTGGTGCCTCTATTACAAAAAACCTGAAAGCTTTTGTCCAGATCGAACAATTGCGCATATCTAATGGTAGCGCTATTGGCCAGTTGTAATTGAATGTTTTTAGGTAATTCCTTAAAGACCCTATCAAAAACAGTAAAATCTGAAAATGGAATTTCGGCCAAATATGAGTTGTGTTTTTCGAGTTTCTCTTTTCTAACGTTTATCCAATGACTTTGATAGTCATTTTTAACTGAAACAGTTTCTTTATATAATTTTTTTAAAAAATTATCTGGGGTGTCGTGGCAATGATGGTCTAAGGCAAAAAAGGTATCGTATGCTTTTTTTGTGTCTATATGCCAATGTTTTTTGGGTTTATAATTCCGAAGGAATGCTTTAATTCTCTTAGAAACTACCATCCCACCAAAGGTTAACAACACATCCGGCTTGAGGGCTTCAAATTCATTTTCTGTGAGTGAGGAGATTAACTGGTCTATTGCAGGGATAAAATTTGGGTGATGCAGGTTGCTGGTTGTTTCGGTTAAAACAAGAACGCTCTCATCATTAGCCAGGGCATTTATTTGCTGTGTTTCAATGCTATCACGCCTCAGGACACCTACCAATACCATCTTTTTTGAAGCTGTTTTCCAGGTTTCAACAAACTCTTTAAAGGCTTCTTCGTCAATATTTTCTTCAGGTTGTAAACGAGCGGGAACGTGTTGTGGTCTTACCGAAAGGTATTCGGAAGTATGATACAAAGGTTCAGAAAAAGGAACATTTATATGTACGGGGCCGTTTAATTCTAAGGCTGTATTTAAGGCAATATTTATTTCAGTTTCATTAAAAACCTGGTGCTCCTTTCCTTCCCTACAATTTGCCGAATATAAAATATGTTTTCCATAAACGTGTTCCTGCATAATTGTTTGTCCGTCACCAACTTCCACCAAATGTTCTGGTCTGTCTGCGCTTATAACGACCAAAGGAATATCGCTATAATATGCCTCTGCCACAGCTGGAAAATAATTAAGCAACGCAGATCCCGAAGTGCAAACCACTACAACGGGTTGTTGCAATTGTTGCGCCAGGCCAAGTGCAAAAAAAGCGGCACAGCGCTCGTCTACAATACTATAGTTCTTAAAATTGGGATGTTCTGTAAAACCAATCGTTAAAGGTGCATTACGAGAACCCGGGGAAATTACAATATGATGTATGCCTTTTGCCAGGCATAATTGTGTAACGGTTTGCGAGAGTGGCTTGTTGCTAAATTTCATTCCTGCAAAGGTACAACTGCGGGTTCAAATTTTAAAGAAGTGGCTGTAATACTTTGGTCATCGTTTGGAGCTTATTATGGGTTTCCTCCCACTCGGCTTCGGGTATAGAATCTATGGTAATTCCACCACCTGCAAATAGCGTTGCCTGGTTTCCTTCAATCTTTATGCAGCGTAGGTTTACAAACAGTTCAGTTTCGATCTTTTTTGCATTTCCAATTCCTAAAAAACCAGTGTAAAACTCACGGTCATACCCTTCGTTTCTAAAAATAAATGTTTGTGCTCGTTTGGTGGGAGTACCGCAAACTGCAGGTGTTGGATGCAACGTTCCTACCACATTTTTAAGTGCATATTTACTTGTGTTAAGCACTCCTCTAATATCGGTTCTTAAATGAGCCAGATTACCGGCTACGTGGGTTGTGGTTTTAGAAACTTTTAAAGCTGTTGTTTTGTCAAGAAGGTTGTTTACAATGGCATCTACTACCCATTGTTGTTCGTTTTTATCTTTGTCGTCCCAAAATATTATAGACTTTCCTTCCAGTTTCTGAGTTCCGGCCAGTGCCATGGTAGAAAAGGCAGATCCATTTGTCTTTATGAGAACTTCTGGTGTTGCACCGCACCAAATATGTGTTTCAGGATGAAACCAAACATACCTGAAGGCTGTAGGGTTTTGAGAGAACAGAGAATCACAAAGTTTTTTTAGGTTGAATTCTTTTAAAGAAAGTTCTTTTTTTCTGGATACTACTATTTTTTGAATACTCCCTGTTTTAATTTTCTCAATTGCATTTTTAACCAAATGGGTATGAGCTACTTTATCTTTTGAATCTTCGTTTACAGGGGTTTCAATTTCAGTATGATGGAGTTCCGGAATTTCTTCACAATGGATCACTTCACTATCCGTTACAGAAATTTGAAATAATTTTTTTCGCAAATCGAACGGTGCCAGAATAAAACCATCCCTAAGTAAATTGCCTGTACTGTCAAGATCCAGGGTATGCTGAAACATACCTGTTAGGCTTTCACTATCTGGTAAAGAATATAGCACGAAAGGGAGTTTCAATTCAAAATGCTCCAACGCCTTTTGAGCGAGTTGAGAATACTGCATGTTGGTTGGTATTAAAATAAACGCCTTATTAGCCTCAGCGTAAGTTTTTTTGTTACATAAAATTACACATTAAATAATACCTGTGACTGTTGTTATGAATAAATTATTTCTGAAGGGTAATCGTTGTTAATTTTACCAGAGAAACAAGTTGGTCTTCTTCATTCAAAATTCTTATTTGCCATAATTGGGTAGTTCTCCCCTGGTGTAAAACTGTAGCGTGCGCATACACATACCCTTCTCGCACGCTTTTAACGTGATTGGCAGCTATTTCAATACCGCGAATCGCGACTTTTTCGGCATCCAGAAAAATAAATGCGGCTGCACTTCCTACGCTTTCGGCCAGTGCAACAGAAGCACCACCGTGCAATACACCATCTGGCTGATGAACTCTTGGAGTAACCGGCATACGTGCTACCAGTGTGTTTTCAGAAACATCAATAAATTCAATATCCAGTGTTTCCATTAGAGTATTTTTACACATATTCTTACAGCCTTCCAAAATTTCTTTTTTTGAGTATTTCATAGCAATTGCGTTACTTTTGTAAACTACCCCGGAGCAAGCCAACGAGGCGTTAGTTGAAAAACAAAATTATTTTCGAGGTAAGCCAGGGAGCATCTCAATCTCGATTATCGAGTAAAAGTACAAAACAAGCACAATACAAATGGAAGAAAAGCAAGTAACCTACACTACATCCAATTCTTACACTACGCTACACTCTTTTACCCCTAACACTAAAAATGTTTGGTTGGTTTTCCACGGAATGGGTTATTTGAGCAACTATTTTGCAAAGTATTTCAAAGATTTAAATTCCGAAGAAAATTTTGTTATTATTCCGCAGGCTCCTTCAAAATTCTATCTGGGAAGCAAATACCGTCACGTAGGTGCCAATTGGCTTACCAAGGTGAATACGGTGGAAGACACCAAAAATGTACTTACCTATATAGATGCTGTCTGGAAAGAAGAAAAACCTGAAACACTCCCCCGCTTTATTGTTTTGGGATATTCACAAGGAGTTTCTATTGCGATGCGTTGGTTAGCAAGTCGAAAAATTCAATGTGATACCCTTGTATTACACAGTGGTGGTATTCCTAAGGAATTGGACAATTCGGACTTCGCCTATCTTTCAGAAAACACAAAAGTTACCTATATTTATGGCGATAGTGACGAATATATTACAGAAGCCAAAAAAACTGAAGAAACTTTAAGAGGAAATTCAATTTTTGGTGACCGGCTCAACATTCAAGTATTTAAGGGCATTCACGAGGTACACATTCCCTTCATTACCTCTTTAACGGAATAATGTTGCATTTGAGCGATGCATTTCATCGAATAAATTTGTATTTAAGCAAAAGATTACTTTAATTTACATTAAATTGTAAGAATAATCTGAAAACTAACCGATGAAAAATACTTTACTTACTTCTGTTCTCGCTTTATTTTGTGTTGTTGTAACCGCACAAGTTTCTTCAAAAGAAAAACAAGCCTTACTGGATATATATGTAGCCACCCAAGGTGACCAATGGTCGCAGTCCTGGGATGTGAATACGGCGGTTTCAGAATGGCAGGGTGTTACTGTTGAAGATAATAAAGTTACAGGTATAAGTCTTCTTTTTAACAATTTAACCGGTGAATTGCCTGCTTCTATTGGAGATTTGGTTCATTTAAAAACCTTAGAATTATCATTTAATAAAATTAATGGAGCATTACCGGAAACAGTAGGAAACTTAAAAAATCTACAAGTATTGGCATTTAATGGAAATAATTTAACAGGTGCTATTCCTGGATCTTTAGGAAATCTAACCAACCTTAAGCAATTACATTTAAGCAGTAATAAATTTTCAGGTAGTGTGCCTACATCGGTAAATAACTTATCCAAACTTGAAGTGTTTAATGTATTTGATAACAAATTAGCAGGCGCTCTTCCAATTCAATTGGCTGAAAACAGAAACCTGAAAGAATTAATGATAGCAGAAAACAATTTTACCAATACTGAACTTTTTTCGGTTGTTTTAATGTCCAACTCTGGCGCGTTGGATCTGGAGAAAAAAATGCTGGTACCTTCAGCAAAAACAGTAATAGCTATTGAAACCAGCGACGACAATTAATTTTCACTTTTATAATTTATATGTTGAATGACTTGTGTAATGCAGGTCATTTTTTTATGCTTTTAAATCTTATAGGATAGACAAAGGTAAAAGCAAAGTTTTCTTTACTTCTAGCCCTAAAGGGAGCAAAAACTAGATACTCATTGCGCTTTAACTATAAAGGTATTCAGGAATTGGTGGAGCGATTATGCTTTTGAGGCTTTTCGGTTAAAAAAGTAAACCATTACGCCTCCTGTTATAAACATAAGTAAGCTGTAAACAGCTGGTGCAATGGCGAAAGAGGTATTCTGAAGCAAAACAATAGCAATTGTAATAGCCAACGTACCGTTTTGAATGCCCGATTCTATGGAGATACTTATAGCTTGCCGTGTTGCCAGTCGAAATAGTTTAGCCGAAAAATATCCTATTCCCATTGTGAGTATATTTAGTAATAAGGCTGCAATTCCCGCTTGCTGAAAATAGTCGCCAAAATGAGCTCGTTCTTTTATTACAATTCCTACAATTATTAACGCCAGAACAACGCCTGAAGCAATACGCACAGGTTTTCCCATTTTTGTAGCAAATGCAGGTTTTACATTTCGAATAGCCATCCCTATAGCAATAGGAACAAGCACGATCACGAAAATCTGTCCAATAGTTTGTAGTATATTTAGCTGTACCTCCTGCCCTGTACCTAAAAAATATTCCGAAGCAAAAACAACAATAAAGGGTATGGTGCTAATAGTAATAACACTACTTAAAGCCGTTAAAGAAACCGAGAGTGCCAAATCTCCTTTTGCCAAGAAAGAAAGCAAATTGGAAGTAGGCCCACCAGGACAGGCTGCAAGGATCATAATCCCAACCGCAATTTCTGGATTCATTGGGAGAGCAATAGCAATTAAAAATCCAACAATGGGTAATAAAATTAATTGATTTGTTAACCCAATAAAAATTGCCTTCGGGTAAAGGAGGATACGTTTAAAATCGGTTGTTTGTAACGACAATCCCATCCCCAACATAATTATAAAAAGTGCTCCCGCAAGGATAATAGTAGATAGATTGTCCATATAATTTAAGTTTTTGCTATTTTCAAATGTAGTACATTCTTTTGTAGCGGAATAATTGCCACGTTTTTATGTATATTTATCACCATAGGAAACTATTAATTTTTCCTGCTAATTTTTTACAATATGAAATATAGTATTCTTTTTTCTTCACTTTTTCTTTCATTCACCATTTTTGGGCAAAGTATCTTTCAGCATACAACTGAAAATGTACCACAGGTTTCTAATCGAGCTGCAGTGACACAAATTACTGCCAGCATTGGCTATCAGGGATATGATGAAACCCAGGAATATTTTGGACAGGGAGAATATGAAATTTTTCTGGATAATGTAGATGGTATTCTGGACAAGCCTGTAATCCTGCTGGACGGTTTTGATCCAGGAGACGCAAGAGACATAAACGGGCTGTATAGCAGTTTGGCCTTTGGAGGACAAAATCTTGCCGATCTTGTTCGTGACGAAGGCTTCGATATTGTTGTGCTTAATGCGCCACTTTATAATACAGCGGGAAAGGACATAGATGGTGGAGCCGATTTTATTCAGCGTAATGCTATGGTGCTCATTGAACTTATCGATTTTTTAAATGAAGAAAAAGTAGGAGACGAAGAGCTTGTAGTGCTGGGGCCAAGTATGGGAGGGCTTATTGGAAGATACGGCCTGGCGTTTATGGAGCAGAACGGTATGGAGCACGAAACAAGGCTGTATATTTCTTTCGATTCGCCACATAAAGGAGCCAATATTCCTATTAGCTTGCAATACCTTATTAATTATTTAGCACAAGAGATTGGCGATGCACAGGCAATGGCGCTGGTAGACCAGGTATTAAATTCTCCGGCGGCCAAAGAAATGCTTTACGATCACCTTTTGGGACATTTACTGGCAGGCGATCCCACAGCACAGGACCCTACAAAATTATTACCAGCAGGAGCACCGGATTTCAGAGATGCATTTCAAGCAGAATTAGACGCTTTAGGCTTTCCACAAGACGTGCGTAATGTTGCTATGATCAATGGCGCCGGAGATGGAACTACCACAGGAATGCCCGGAATGCAGCTAGTAGACACCACGCTGGACCTGGGTTCCGGAGCTACGGCAGATGTTGTGTTACACTTTGTTCCAGAAGCTAACCAAACAATGAATGTTACTTCGTTCGACTCCTTTTTTATAGGATTTCCGGTAGATACTTTTGACGCCATAGCGCAAGGTGAACCAACTATTGATGGACTGGATGCATCTCCAGGCGGAATATCATTTATTTCTAACGCTTTAGGCGGAGGCGGCGGAAATCCAGCCATTCAGGATTTTATAGATGCGCTGGATCAAGATGCCTTTTCTTTTATTCCAACCATTAGCGCGCTGGCATTAGAAACCGAAAACGATTGGTTTGCCATACCAGACTTAGGAGATTCTCCTTTTGTTAATTTTCATATCCCAACGACTAATGAGCGCCACGTAGAACCTACAGCACAAAATGTAGCGTTTGCTTTGGCTGAAATTTTACAACAACCGTTAGGCATTACAGACAATGAACTTTTGGGAGCGTTTCAACTGGTAAGCAATCCAGTTGCCGAAACTATTGAAATACTTGTAGCTCCTTCGGTTTTAAACGGAAGTACTGTTACTGCTGAAATTTATAACCAATTAGGACAGCAGTTATCGAAAGATTCCATTTCAGTAAACGCATCAAGAATTAGTATTTCACAAGAACTTTCTTCGGGGATGTATTTTCTGAAGCTACGCACCGCAAACGGAGACCAGACCTTAAAATTTTTAGTACAATAAATTTTGAAATTTGAAAGATATTATCTTCCGAAGAACTAACGGAAAAGACCCTCATTTTCTTGAGTTAGTGAAACTTTTGGATGCCTCCCTAGCCAAAAGCGATGGAGCATTACACGGTTTTTACAACCAATTTAATGGCCTGGAAAATATACAGCACGTGGTAGTTGCCTATGCTGAAAGGACAGCAATTGCCTGTGGGGCATTAAAAAAAATTGATGCCACTACTGCCGAAGTAAAAAGAATGTTCACCCTACCGGCGTACCGGGGTAAAGGAGCAGGTTCACAAATTTTAACACACATTGAGACCTGGGCAACCGAGCTGGGTTTTACCTCGTGTATTCTCGAAACCGGAAAACGCCAACCAGATGCCATAGCACTTTATAAAAAAAATGGGTACCTCATAACTTCAAATTACGGACAGTATAAAGGGATGGAAAACAGCGTTTGTTTTCAGAAAATGTTATGAATTAAGTTGAAGGGAACGGGTCTGTATTCAAAAAAATAATTCCTATTTTTATACAAAACCATTCAACAATGAAATACATTCTCACACTTCTCCTTTTACTACTTTTTGTATCTCTTTCAGTTTCTGCACAAAAAGAAGAAGCTCAACCTTCGCTAGATAGTCTTTACAATGGCTTAAAATGGCGAAATATTGGTCCGTTTCGTGGAGGGCGTTCTGTAGCATCAACCGGCGTGGTGGGACAGCCTATGACTTATTATATGGGTGGCACAGGTGGCGGTGTTTTTAAAACCGAGGACGACGGGATTACCTGGAAAAATGTTTCAGACGGGTTCTTTAAAACAGGTACGGTTGGGTCGATAGCAGTTTCAGAAAGTAACCCAAACATTGTAGTTGTAGGAATGGGAGAACACGCCGCCCGAGGTGTAATGACCTCTATGGGCGACGGCGTATACAAATCTACCGATGGAGGAAAAACCTGGAAGCATTTAGGGCTTGACTTTACAAGGCATATTTCAGACGTTATAATTCATCCTTCCAATCCGGATATTCTCTTCGTTGCTGCACAAGGAGCACAATTTGGTCCTTCAGAAGACCGTGGTATTTACAAATCGGTTGATGGTGGAAAAACCTGGAAAAAAACATTGTACGTAGATGAAAATACGGGAGCTTCAGATCTTACCATGGATTTTAAAAATCCGTTAATACTATATGCGGCCATGTGGCAACACCGTCGCTATCCCTGGGCCATGGAAAGTGGTGGAAAAACATCAGGGTTATACAAATCTACAGACGGTGGGAACACCTGGAATCCTATGAATAAAGGAATTCCGGACGCCTTTGGGAAATCAGGGATTTCAGTATCCCGTGCCAATCCCGAACGTGTTTTTGCTGTTATTGAAGCTGAAGGAGAAAAAGCCGGGGTCTACCGAAGTGATGATGCAGGGAAATCGTGGCAACAAGTTAACAAAGACCGCGTAAACATTACCCGCTCCTGGTACTATATGGAGATTTTTGCCGATACCCAGGATGAAAATATTGTCTACGTACTGAATGCACCCGTAATGAAATCGATTGACGGTGGTAAAAGCTTCAGCAACGTCCCGGTTCCTCACGGAGATAACCACCATTTATGGATACATCCCGAAAATAATCAGGTTATGATTAATAGTAACGACGGTGGCGCTAATATTTCAAATAATGGAGGTAGGAGCTGGAGTACGCAGGAGAATCAGGCAACGGCACAATTTTACAGAGTAAGTACAGACAATCTCTTTCCTTATAACGTGTATGGAGGGCAACAGGATAATAGCGCTATTGCTATCGCCAGCCGAACCAACGATGCCGGAATAGACTGGAAAGACTGGTACAGCGTAGCCGGATGCGAAAGTGCCTTTCTGGCCTATGATCCGGACAATCCAGTTGAAATTTACGGAGGATGCTACCAGGGAATTATCGATCGCTGGGAAAAAAATTCGGGTACCTCCAAAATTATTAACGAATATCCTGAGCAGGGCCTAAGCAAAGCACCTAAAGATGCGAAGTATCGCTTTAACTGGAATGCGCCTATCATTAGCGATCCTTTTAACCGTAAAACTATATATCACGCTGGAAACAGAGTTTTTAAAACTACCGATGGCGGCACCAGCTGGACTGCTATTAGCCCGGATCTCACCAAAAATGAAACCGATAAACACGGTCCTGGCGGCGGTCCTTATACAAATGAAGCCGCAGGTGGTGAAAATTATAATACCTTAATGTCATTAGTTGCTTCACCTTTAGAACAAGACGTTCTCTACGCTGGAAGTGATGACGGACTAGTACATATTACCAAAAATGGTGGACAAAGTTGGGAAAACATCACCCCGAAGGGAATTGGTGATTACATAATTAATAGTATTGACGTTTCTCCACACGACAAGGCAACGGCTTATATTGCTGTGATGGGTTATAAATCTATGGATTTGAAACCGTATATTTTTAAAACTACAAACTACGGACAAAGCTGGACAAAAATCACCAACGGAATTATAGGCGATCATACATTTGCGCGTGTGGTACGGGAAGACCGCAAAAAGAAGGGATTGCTATATGCAGGAACTGAAACTGGCTTGTACCTATCCTGGAATGACGGAAAAGACTGGGAGCCCTTTCAACTAAACTTACCAATAGTGCCTATTAACGATTTGGCGATATATGATAACGACTTGATTGCAGCTACGGCAGGACGTTCTTTCTGGATTCTGGACGATCTGGGAGCGATACAAAATCATACAAATACCGAAGGAAAACTAAGCATTGTTAAGCCTAAGGACACGTATTTATTCGTGGGCGGAAAAGTACCTGCTGGCAACGGATTGGGTGAAAACCCTGCTTCTGGTGTTACTATAGACTATTATATTCCTGAAGTGAAAGATTCATTGGATCTACAATTGGAAATAGTACACAACGGAAGTATAATTCGCACGATCACCAACAGGCCACCTAAAGATTTTAAAACCTGGGCTGGTGGGCCACCAAAACCTGCTGTACTACCTTCCGCAAACGGATATAATCGATTTACCTGGGATTTCAGAAAAGAAACTTTACCCGCTGTGGATAATGTGTTTGTATTTGGAAATTATCAGGGAGCTAAGGTAGCACCTGGAACGTATACTATTCGCCTAAAAGCCAACAAAGAAGTTGCTGAAACTTCTGTAACGATAAATCCAAATCCGAATCTGGACACCTCCCCTGCCCAATTTGCAGAGCAGCAAGTTGTTTTAAGCCAACTGGAAGAAATGATCACCGAAATTCATACTTCGGTAAATGAGATGCGTTCGGTAAAAACGCAACTTAGCCATTATAAGCACATGTTGAAAGATAATAAGAATGCAAGTGAACTCCTTAAAAAAGGCGATTCTTTAAGGAAACGGATTACTTCGTGGGAGGAAAATTTGATCCAGACGCAGCAAAAGACTTTTCAGGATGTTATTAATTTTAATAATAAATTAAATAGCGAGGTACTCTATCTTAAGGATTTTATAGACAGTCCGTTCCCCCAAGTAACAGCAGGCTCCAAACAGCGCCTTCTGGATCTGCAAAGAGACTGGCAAACGTATAAAACAGAGCGCGATGCTATTGTTACTACCGAAATGGCAACTTATAATAGTATGTATTCTCAATTAAAAGTACCGGCTTTGGTGTTGAAGAAGGAGTAGTGTTTTTTGTTGAATTTAAATTTTTTGAAAATTATAAACTTCAAATGTGCTTATGATCTTTTAGTTCAGTTGATTGCGTTTTCTGGTTGCGTACATAAAGCGAGCAACTCAAAATATTGTAATTTAACCGTTTTATAAAAAGCAACTTTGTCAAACAAAAAACAACCCTTTACCTTTTACACTCAAATACATGAGATTCCAACAAAAGACTGGGATCTTATTGTAAAACAAAGCAATATTTTTCTTTCGTTAGACTATCTGGAAGCATTGTCACTTTCTTTATCCAAAGAAATGCAATGGGTATATTTATTGGTGTACAATGGTGCTATGCCGCTGTTGGCTGGAGTATTTCAGATAGCCAGGTTTACCTACAAAAAAGGAGCGCAGACTAATTTATTGTTGAAGTTATTTCAGGATTGTAAAAATGAAGACGATAGTGTTTCACTAAATGGTTTGATATGCGGAAATCTTTTTGCCACCGGAGCGCATGGGTTTGCGTATTCCAAAGACATATCTTTTGAAGCATCTGTTGAATTACTGGCATCTGCAGCGAAGCAGCTACGAAAAATGAAAAAATATGAAGATGCTTTTTCAATTCAGTTATTTAAAGATTTTGAGCCATCGTTGGTTACCCAATTGGCAATTTTAGAAAATTTTAAATACCGCTCGTTTCAAGCAGATGTTACCATGGTGCTTCCTATTCATAAAGATTGGAAGACATTTCAGCAGTATTTAGACAGTATGAAGGCAAAATATCGTACCAAAGCAAATAGTGCTTTTAAAAAATCTTCAGAATTAACACTGGTATCGCTTTCCCCTTCAGAAATAGAAAAACACCAGGATAGATTACTGGAACTATTTGCTATGGTGCAACACCAATCCAATTATAGCTACGGCGAGAGCTATCCCCTGGCATTTAAAGCGTTGAAAGAAAAACTGGGTGAAGCCTTTATTTGCAAAGGTGCATTTATGGACGATATGTTAATTGGTTTTAGCACTGCGTTTGTAAATGGAAATACGTTGGAGGCAAGTTATGTTGGTCTGGATTATAATTATAACACCCACTATGCTTTATATGAACGGCTTCTCTATAATTATGTAGAAGAAGCGATCCAACAAGGTGCAATACTTCTTAACTTAGGACGCACCAGCGAATTGATTAAAAGCGCTCTTGGGGCAACACCGCAACATTTGACGTTGTACGCCAAGCACACTTCAAAATTCAAAAATGTATTAGTAAAGCCTATTCTCGAAAAAATTGCCCCAAGTACGTTTGAACTTAGAAAACCTTTTAAGGTTGATTTTTACAAATAAAGTACATAGAGATCCTGTTATAAAGCAACATATAATTATAACTCAAACACTTTTCCATCTTCAGCAAGTGCTGTACTATGGAAAATTTCTTGTGCTTCTGTTCGGAAATCTTCGTAGTTGCTGTAACGTCCGGAATAATGGCCTAAAATTAAAGCACCTACATTTGCTTTTTTTGCAATGGCAGCTGCTTCTTTAGCAGTGCTGTGCTTGGTTTTTTCGGCCAGATGGTGATGCTGGTCCAGAAAAGTAGCTTCGTGATATAGTGCTGTTGCATTGGTGATTTGTGCAACTATTTCTGGAAAGTAGCACGTATCGCTACAATAGGCATAACTTTTTGGGGCTGGAGGGTCGAATGTTATTAGTGCATTAGGTACCGTTTCACCTTTTTTGGTGATGCCATCTGCTCCTTGCTTTATTTTATTGAAATAGCTCATTTCAATATTAAATTCGCGAGCTTTTTCAATATTTAGATTGCGTTCGCCTAATTTTTCCTGAAACAGGAATCCATTTGTATACACGCGGTGCTGTAGTGGAATAGTTGTAACCGATATTTTATCGTCTTCAAAAATAAGTTGCGGTTCGTTACGTTCCAACTCGTGAAAGTATAAGCCGTAGTTAGTATAGCTTTTCCCTAATTTTAGCTGCAATAATATTGCTTCCTTAATGCCTTTGGGACCGTAAATATGCAAATCTGCTTCCCTACCCAACAAACGGAATGTTGAAACAAGCCCTACCAAACCGAAAAAATGATCGCCGTGTAAATGTGAAATAAAAATATGCTTTAAACGGGAAAATTTTACTTTAAAGCGGCGTAACTGAATTTGTGTTCCCTCTCCACAATCTATTAAAAACAAATGCCCTTTTACCTCCAAAATCTGAGCGGTAGGATTAGCATCCCATCGCGGGGTAGCAGAATGGCAGCCTAAGATGGTGAGTTTCATGTTGAAGTACGATTTACGATGTACGAATTAAGAAAGTAGAAAACAGAATTACGAAAATAGAAATAATTGAAACTTAATAAAGATTTAAACGCACGAAAATCTTGAAATAAAAACTAGATTGACACGCTGTGAAAACCAAAAACGCTATTGAAATTAAAAGTGCTCCGGGTTTTTTGTTATTTAAAACTAAGGTTTCTGAATAGTTTTTTGTAATAAAACGAAAAAAAGTATCGAAGTAGCCAATATTAAAACCCCAGATCTCTTTCAATTTCCTCCATTCCTATAATATCCTCACCTTCCTGAATTGTTGGTACTACAACCATTTCGTAAGGAATTTCGTCCGGATTTATGGTGTTATTTATAATGACGAAAGACTGTTTTGTTTTTCTGTGTAGGTTAGACACCTTCAAAAATAACAACAGGTCTTTTAATGTAAGTTTTTTATAATCTAAAAGATTAAGTACTACATTTTGTCCCTTAAATTTGTTTGGGATTTGATACTCCAGGAAAGAGGCAAAATCTTCTATATCGTCTTTTTCGTCTGCGAGAATAACGTAATTATCTTTGTTTTCAATCTTCATTATGCTTAATTTTTGATGCCAGCAAATACAATACCGCCATACGTACGGCAACTCCGTTCTGGACCTGATCCAGAATTATGGCTTGTTTACTATCGGCAACATCACTGGTAATTTCTACACCTCTGTTTATTGGCCCCGGGTGCATAACTATAATTTCTTTATCAAGACTATTTAACAAAGCCTTATGTACTCCAAATTGCTGGGTATATTCTCTTGTTGTTGGAAAATAACTTATGTCCATTCGCTCATTTTGTACGCGAAGCATATTGGCTACATCGCACCATTGTAATGCTTTCTTAAGATTGGGCTCATACGAAACACCTAAACTTTCAATATATTTTGGAATCAGCGTTTTTGGGCCACACACCTTTACGGTTGCTCCTAATTTTTGAAGTGCAAAAATATTACTCAATGCCACTCTGGAGTGTAAAATATCACCAACAATCACAACTTTTTTACCTGCAACATCACCCAGCTTTTCTCGTATAGAATAACAATCCAGCAATGCCTGAGTAGGGTGTTCGTGCGCACCATCGCCCGCATTTACAATACTTGCACTTACGTGTTTAGAAAGAAATACCCCGGCCCCGGGATTGGGATGTCGCATAACCACCATATCTACCTTCATAGATAGGATATTGTTTACAGTATCTATGAGTGTTTCCCCTTTTTTTACTGAAGAAGAGGCCGCTGAAAAATTTATTACATCGGCAGAAAGGCGTTTTTCAGCAAGCTCAAAAGAAAGACGGGTACGCGTACTGTTTTCAAAAAATAGGTTGGCAATAGTAATATCCCGAAGCGAAGGAACTTTTTTAATTGGGCGATTGATCACTTCCTTAAAATGGTCTGCCGTGTCGAAAATAAGATGGATATCTTCTTCGGTAATGTACTTAATTCCCAGTAAGTGATTTACACTTAGTTCGCTCATAATTTGTTCGTGGTGGGTAGCAGGTAGACCGCAGTTCCCTACTTATTATTTCAATTTTTATATTCTAATATAACTTCTAAACTCCTCAACTTTTTTAACTCTTCACTAAATACACGGCATCTTCTCCTTCATTCTCTTTCCAGCATACTTTTACTTTTTCTCCGCCAATAGCATCTACCTGTCTGCCTCTATAATCCGGCTGAATAGGCAAGTGACGGCTAAATCTTCTATCAATTAATGTTAATAGCTCAATTTCAGAAGGTCTTCCAAAAGATTGTATAGCGGTAAGGGCACTACGAATGCTACGACCTGTATACAATACGTCATCTATAAAGACTACTTTTTTGTTTTCAACAATAAAATCTATGTTGGTGGTATTTGCTTCCAGCGGTTTTCCACTTCTTCTAAAATCGTCCCTGTAAAAGGTGATATCTAAACACCCAAGCGATACATCTTTAATTTTGTATTCTTTTTCCAGCAGCGTTTTTAAGCGTTCAGCCAAAAAAATCCCTCTGGGCTGGATGCCTATGAGTACCGTATTGCTAAAAGTATCGTGATTTTCTATTAATTGACAAGCCAAACGGTGAAGTGCTATTTGTACTTCGGTTGCGTTGAGTAACACTTTTTGGCTCATAGAGAATTGCTGAATGGTATTCAGAAAGCAAATTTAAAGGAATTATTTTAATTAAAGCGGTACGTATAGATTTTTCAATAATTTTTACCAATCATTCTGTACTACTCTTCCTCAAGTATTATTTCATCATCAGTAAATATTCCGTCTTTATTTTTTTCTTTTTTAGTAAACTCAGGCACTATATGGTTTAAAATCTGCTATGTATTTTTCTCCTTTTTTCTTGAAATGTGCTTCGAAATTTACGTCGGCATTTAGTTCCCAATCCGGATCATTTTCGCCTGGGTATTTTTTCTAAAATGCTAAGGAAACAGCTTTGGGGGTATTGCTTTGTTTAACTTTCTTCTTGGTTTCTTTATTTTGACAGCTTACTGAGGTTATTATAAAAAGTGATATAACTAATAATAAATACTTAATCATCTATTCCCTTATTCCCTTTTTTTTCAAAAATGCAGGGAAATTGAAGCTTATTGACCTAAGAAATTTACAAAACATAGATTTTTTTGTGTCAGATATTCGTTTTTGGTATCTTCCCCTACTTAAAACCTCACAAGAACATGAAAAAAACGCTACTCCTTGTATTACTGGCAATAGTGTCTTTACCTGTAATGGCACAAAAAAAACCAATTACTATTGAAGACGAAAAAACAAAAAACCGAATTAACTTCTACGCCGTAAACGAAAACCTGGAAGATATTGATATTATTCTCACCGTAACAGGAACTGGTTTCAAGCAGCGTGGTGGCGCAGAAAGACCAATTAGAGTTCCTGCAACGTCCAGAGTTAAAGTGAAAAGCCTTATACAAGAGCGTAACAAATATGCTATGTATGAATATACACTGGAAGCAACCGATAGCTTATCCCGAAGAGCCTTACGACCCACAGCCGAAAAAATAAAAATAAATCCTTATAAGCCTATTCTAATGTACAGCACAACTGCCTGTAAGCAATGCGACACCATCTCCAAGTCACTAGCGGCCGGGCAGCTTTTCTATTTAAAACGATGGATTTGCAAGAAAAACCAGATGTAGCCGAAGTTTTAAAACGTGCCCTTCCGGCAATGGACACAATTTCTACTCCTATTATGAGCATTGGCGGGGCTTTATACACAGATATTGTCACGTATGATGCCCTGTTAGAAAAACTGAAGGAGCTGGAAAAAGAAAATGAATAAGCGCTACTATAAAGTTAAATTGAAAATCTCTTCCGCAGTATTGGAAGGGATTTTTGTTTTTAGGATAGAGATTATAATATCTTTACAACAAATCGTCCTCTTTGCATCCCAACAATCCACACAACGCATCTTATAACTTTGAAGAACTTTGCAAAGAACATACTCCTTTACAAGAATTTGTGCACGTTAATTCCTTCGGAAAGGAAACGATAGATTTTGCTATTCCTGAAGCTGTTTTACACCTTAACAAAGCGTTGCTTAAAAGGCATCACCAGATCACAGATTGGAATATCCCACATGGCTACCTCTGCCCTCCTATTCCATCGCGTGCAGATTACTTGTATTATCTGAATGATATCCTACAGGAAAACGACCTGAAACAACCTGTGCAAATTGTAGATGTGGGGACGGGAGCTAACTGTATTTTTGCTCTACTAGCTGCAAGGATATTTAATTGGAATGTAGTTGGGTGCGATATTGATGCGGTGGCGGTAAATGCAGCACAGCAAAATGTGGATGCTACGAAAGAGATTTCAGACAAAATTGAAATTCGCCATCAACCTAATAATGCCGATATTTTTAAAGGAATTATCCTTCCCGGCGAATTTTATCACGCTACGGTTTGTAATCCGCCATTTTATTCTTCAGAAGAAGATGCCAACAAAAGCACGCTCCGTAAATTGAAACAACTCAACCCGGACAAGTCGGTTTTGGAATTAGAACGTAATTTTAAAGGACAACCTAACGAATTGTGGTGTAATGGCGGAGAAGCCCTCTTTATAAAAAGAATGGTGAAGCAAAGTACCCACTTTAAAGAACAGGTGGGTTGGTTTACTACCTTAGTCTCAAAAACTGAAACGTTAGCCAAACTTTATAAACTTTTAAAAAAATTAAAGGCAACTCATAAAACACTGGAAATGCAACACGGGAATAAAAAAACAAGAGTCGTTGCCTGGAGATTTTAGCAAATTTTATTTTGAATATAATGCGTATTGATTTCTTAACATCGCTAGTTTTGGCTCAATAAAACGCTCGCAGAAAGGTTTCTTCGGATTTTTTTGGTAGTAATTTGTTATTTGTTCCCTGGAAGCCTGAAAAGCACGGAATGGTAATATTTCAGTAATCAGCTTTTCCGAAAATGTATGTTGTAGATTTGTTAGTATTTCTTCTGAAAGCTGTTTTTGATGTTCTGAAAATGTATACACCGCAGACCTGTATTTATCGCGCATACTATGTTTCATGGTACTTTTGTGCGTGTACAGGTGGATTTCTATTAACACAGCCAAAGGTATTTCTTCCGAAGAAAAATAAACGATTACTGCTTCAGAAAAAGAGCTTTTCTCTCCCACCGATGCTACATACCCTTGAGCTACCTTATCAACTCCTCTAAGGGATTGAAAGACCGCTTCGGTACACCAATGACAGCCACCGCCAAATGCGATTTTTGAAATTTCAGGACTCAATTGATATATAATTTTCTAAAAAATGAAGCACTTTTTCAGCAGACATTTCACAGGGTTTTAAAGAATTTTTAATTCCGGCATAATAATTACAACTAATAAAATTGGTACCTGCCAGATCTTTTGCGTAAAGTTTATAACTTTTGCCTTGATTAAAAATGGTTTTTGTAACGCCATAGGTATTTCCTGAATACAGGACTTTAGAAAATCCTTCAGGTATAATTTGCAAGCGTTCCAGTAGTTTCATTATAAAAATGTACGTACAATTTATGTAACACGCTAAAAATCTGGCATTTTATTTGAAGTCCTCCTATCTCATCATAAAACCTTCAACGTATGAGAACTTCAAGAAACCCATCGACTATTAATGCAGGAAGTATGGCAGATATTGCCTTTCTGCTTTTGCTCTTTTTTCTGGTAGCTACAACTATTTCGCAGGAAAAAGGAATTGTAAGAAAGCTTCCCGCACCTTGTCCTGCAGGACAGGATTGCAATGCAGATATACCTAAACGTAATGTATTGCACATTTCAATAAACAAAAAAGGGGAGCTACTTGTTGCTAATGAACTTACACCGCTTTCAGAAATTAAAGAAAAAGCTATGCAGTTTATAGACAATAACGGAAAAGGGAACTGCGACTACTGTATTGGCAATAAAGACATAAAGGCTTCAGATCATCCTACAAAAGCGGTTATTTCGCTAAGCAGTCATAGATTGGCTAGTTATGCTTCGTTTATTTCGGTGCAGGACGAGTTGACTAAGGCTTACAAAGAATTAAGGTCTCGCTACAGTTCAGAAAAATTTGGAATACCAGTAGATAAACTTTCCGAGGAAGAATTCAGAGAAGTTCAAAAAGCGTATCCATTCATCGTTTCAGAAGCGACTGTAGAATAACCCATAGCGTTGCGCATACATCTCGAAAAAAATGTCCAATGTAAAAACCGGTTAAGACTTCTCTAACGCTATTTCTTTTCTGGTTTTTTAGCTTTTTCAGGCATCGGGCCACGTAAATGAACAATAAGGCCGTTTAAGAAATTACGAAGAAACTGGTCGCCACATTCCATAAATTTTGCGTGATCGGGGTTTCGGTAAATGGCATTTATTTCACTTTTGGTTACATTAAAATCTACCAATTTACAAATAGCAACTATTTCGTCATCCCTTAATTTATGAGCTACACGAAGCTTTTTCATAATATCATTATTGGTAAGTGCCATAGAATATATGTTTTTAGCAAAAGTACTTTAAATTTTAGTGATACGTTGTCTTATCCAGAATTGTTAGGTTTGCATATTTAGAACAATAATGAGTAAGACAACATATTCCTATTTTAAAATTTATAAACCTTATGGCTACGTGAGTCAGTTTATGACCAATGACAGTAAGGCGAAACGAAAAAAGTTTTTAGGGGTTTTACACGACTTTCCCGAAGGAACAATGGCGGTGGGAAGATTAGACGAAAAAAGCGAGGGGTTGCTTTTTTTAACAACAGACGGAAGCTTCAGTAATACAATTAATAAGGGAGATACCGAGAAGGAGTACTATGCGCAGGTAGATGGAATTATTACAACTGAAGCTATTTCAGGATTACAAAAAGGTGTGACTATTGGTTTAAACGGCAATGATTACCTAACAAAACCCTGCAAAGCAAGCGTGGTAGAAAATCCGCAACTACCATCAACACAACAAAAAATTAGAGACTCCAGGCACGGAGCCTACTTCCTGGGTTTCAATTACAGTTACGGAAGGGAAATTCAGGCAAGTGCGTAAGATGACGGCAGCAGTTGGTTTTCCAACGCTTCGCTTAGTTAGAGTGCGTATAGGTTCTGAGACTATTAAAAATATGTCTTCAGGAGATGTTCAGGAAATTTTCCCTGAAGCTTCTTTACAAAGCAAGACTTTTTGAAACGATATTTAAAAGGAGTAAGCAGAACCTGAGAAGCAAATCTACAACTAGGTTAATCATCTTCGGTAAGTGAGAAAAATTGATTTACCGGTTTCCCGAAGATAGCCGAGAGTTTTAATGCCAGAACTGTAGAAGGTACATATCTATTGGCTTCAATAGAATTTATAGTTTGCCTGGAGACACCAATGGCGGTTGCCAGATCTCCTTGTGTAAGATTAAGGATGGCACGTTCTACTTTTAAGGTGTTCTTCATTAGTGTTTCTTTTTAGCAAAATAAAAAAATAACAAATACACTATTAACATGAACCAGAGGATTACAAAATCCCCCAGATCCTGAAATAGTTCAGTTTCTTTCCCCTTAATAGTTGCGGCTATAAAATTTATAAACGGCTGGAATAGTATATACATTGCTGTTAATAAAAACGTCATTCCAAAAGATCTGGCACGCAGATGCTGTAAACGCTCATCCTCAAATTTCTCTTTAGAAAGTACTACTACAAATAGCGACAGCAAAATTACACGCCTTAGAATATCCTTAATCAGTTCGTAGTCTCCGTTGATAAATTTTAAGAGAACTATAGTTCCCATCGAAACTACAAACAAACCCCACCCTATTTTTTTGTAGTGATGAGGAAGTTTAAATGAAAGGAGCCTGTTTAAATTCTTTTCTTCACATTCACTTATCGATTTTAAACTCATAATTGTATAATTAAAGTTAATTTGCCATTATGGAAAGTTTAATTTCCTATATGACAAATATACTTTACATTTTGAATTAAAAAAAGTCTGAGTGAAAAAATATGGAAAAATTATTCCTGGATTACTACTATGGTAGCCTTCTTGCCCGTTAAGAGTAACCATTCTTTAGCAGAAACTAAACGACCCTTATCATCATACACCTGTAGTTCGGCGGTGTTGGGACCGGAAGATCCTTGATTTAGCGCCTGAAAAACTATTTTATTAGGACCTTTTTGAAGCGGAACATTAAAACCATCGAAACTTCCGTTTAAGGTTACATCTGCTCTTACAACGTCTCCATTTAAAAATACCCGAATACGGTCACCATCTACAAATTCGTGATCTCGGTAGGCTATGTTTACATACACTGCCCCTACTCTAATTTCTCCTAAAAACTGATCGTTCCCCACGCCATCTGCCGCTGCTTTGTCTTTAATAAAAGCCTTCGGAGTGCTTCCACTGTTGTAAGTTTTAAGTCCGTCTCCCTTTGTAATATCGAAGTCCTCCGGAGTTTCTTTGCCTAAGTTAGCGTACTTACTTGGGGCATCAATATTGGTAAGACTTGGCTTTTTTGAAGCTGGCATTGTAATTCCTACCGGGTCTTCAGAAATTATTTCAGTTGCTTCTATTTTTATAGAATTAGGGATGTTTTTATCTAGTTGCGCAAAGATTGGCAAACTACTTAAAATTCCTAAACAGCAAAACAAAAATGTTTTCATGGGTATTTTTTTAATTTATAATTCAAAAACTGCGCCAAACCTAATTATTTTTTCAGGACTCTTTTCGCGACCGTATTACCAGTAATGCTATCTTTTAAGACTAAAAAATACATCCCACTTTGCAATGCAGCTACGTTAGAGATTGTGGTACTTCTCTTTTTTTCTGAAATAGCGATTAAAATTTCCTTTCCCTGGATATCATACAATTTTACTTCAGAAACACTTCGTGAAGGACTGTGTTGAATTGTAATTGTTTCAGAAAACGGATTTGGAAATACTGAAATTTCCTCTTCCTCCAAAACATCTGAAACTCCCAAAATACCTTCAGTGTAGTTTAGCACTTTAAAATCGTCAAAATAAAATCCGTCACCAGGTCTTACTCCGTCTGTCATCATTTTAAATCGAAACTGAACTATTTCAGCACCGGAAAATTCAGATAAGTTAATAGATTCAATCTTCCAGTCTTCGTTTCGTTGATAGGTTCGTAAAGGTGCCCAATCTACGCCATTATTTGTAGAAATCTCAAAAGACGCAGTATCACCATCTATAATCGAATGTTTAAAAGCATATTGAACCAAAGGTCCATCTAAACCTACAAAGCTAAATGTTTCATCAAGTTGAAAAAAGTTCTCCGTATCGTTTGCGCTGTTTCCGTCGTTACTGTCACCAAAACAACGGTCGCCGCTAAAAGAGTCGTCCATGGTTATTCCCCAACTAATTTCCGTTCCGCTTGCTGTCCAGTTTGTTGCACCACCTTCGGCGTCATCTTCAAAAAGGGTTTGTTTATCACCAACATACACCGGGATCTCTAACGTTTGGTTAGGAATACCGTCCTGGATAGTAATAACGGTAATGGTAAAGAATCCTTCATCAAATTGTGAATCTATTTCAAACTGAAAAGGAATTGTAGCGTTGTCTTTTTTTTGTCTGGCAGGAATATCTCCAAAGGTACTTGCCGTTGGTGAAATTATAGCACCAGTATCTGCCTCCACTACAACGCTCACATTATTGGCGGTTGCTCCTACACCTATGTTTTTTATTTCGATAACTAACTCAAAATCTGCCCCGGGAACAATATCGCCTACCAATTCGTACGATTGTACATCCAGATACGCACCAGCAATGTAGGTTTGAAACAGAAAAGGGCGCACATTTTCTGCTACTAAATCGAAGATAGTACTTTCAGGAGGCCAGAATCCATTTCCTCCAATTTCAGGCGTCCAGCCGTAAATTTCTTCGGAATGCATATAATCTCTGGTTGTTCCACAAGAGGTATATCCTAGCATTTGGAATGTTACGCCATAGCTATAATCGTTTTCATCCAGAAACGCTGAAGCCCACTCTGAATAAATATCGAATGCAGGTGGCGAGGTATCAAAGCCATAGGGCATTAAATACGTTCCTGCCGTAGAATGTGTGGAAAAAGCCGTGTTTGCTTGGGTCGCTGCCAGCAAATCCCGTATTGCTTTGCTTTCTGGCTCAGAAAATGCTTCTGCACCCCGGTAAATTCCAGAGCAGGGGTTTGGACTTGAACAATTGTCGTCTGTAGCATATCCAAAACCATAATTTCTATTTAAATCTACACCAATACAGTTTGTATTTATTGGAAGTCGGTTTTTACGCCACAAACCACCACCGTCCGGGTTTGTAGTTTCATTGTATACATATCCATCCGGGTTTACAACGGGTACGAAATAAATTTCTCTGTTATCTACCAAAAATTTTATGGAAGCATCTGTTTCATAATTTTCCAGCAACCAGAACATATAATTTATGGTGGTTGCCATAGATAAGGGCTCTCTGGCGTGGTGCAACGCATCAAAATGGGCAACAGGTTCAGGCTCGTCTATATCTGGGTTATCGCTAATTTTAACCATCCATATATCTCTTCCTTCAACAGTAGTACCAATACTTTCTTTTGCTGTAATAAGATTAGGGAAATCTGTTCTCATTTCGTCCAATTTATCCACAACTTCATCGAAAGTGTAAAAACCTCCCATAGAGCCCAGATCAAATCCCGCGGCAACACCTTTGGACTTTGATGGGTTTGGAGTTAAAAGTCTATCGGCTTGCTGCAAGTTGTTATAGTAAGCAGTATAATCCGGAATTGTAATTTCAAAAGTATATCCCTGGTTTTCTAATGATTGTAATTCGCGGGGAGTTACAAAAAATCTGATTCCGTCTTTCCAATTTCCCTGATAGTGATCTATAGCATAGCCTTCACTTGCCAGTGTTTGAATTTCTTCAACAGTGTTAACCTTAACTTTTACTTCGGAATAGGTTAAGGATTGGGCATTGCTTTCAAAAACCAGTACGATGAGGAATACTATTGCAATTATTTTATTCATCTGGAGTGTTACTTTTTTCTTTTTCTTAAACGTAATACTAATAGTAGTAAAATTAATACGGGCATTACAATATAAATAAGAATATCTGCAGTTTCTGATAGATCAATAGGAGAATTGTTGTCGGGATTAGGGGAATGTGTAGGAAGTTGCGCTAGTGTATTAGAACAAAAAAACAAAATCGCTGCTATAAATAATAAATATTTGGGTTTCATAATGACTCAATTTAGGCCTTAATGTAATAAAAATGAACAAAAATGCACTTTTTTTTAAGAAATAGTGTTAAGTATTTGGAATTGTCAAAAATAGGTAGTACCATGGAGGGTTATTAAAATTTAAAATCCTACAAAATATATGAGACAACTCAAAATTACAAAGCAGGTTACCAACAGGGAAACTAAGTCGTTAAATAGCTATTTGCAAGATGTGAGCAAAATAGACATGATTACTGCCGAAGAGGAAGTAGAATTAGCGCAAAGAATCAGGGCCGGAGATCAACGAGCTTTAGATAAGTTGACGCGTTCTAACCTACGATTTGTAATATCGGTTGCTAAGCAATACCAAAATCAGGGATTGCGTTTGCCAGACCTTATTAATGAAGGAAACGTTGGTTTAGTGAAAGCTGCCAAGCGTTTTGATGAAACACGTGGTTTCAAATTTATCTCCTATGCTGTATGGTGGATTAGACAATCTATCTTGCAGGCACTAGCAGAACAATCCAGAGTGGTTCGCTTACCACTTAACAAAATTGGTGATATTAACAAAATCAGAAAAGCTTCTATACATTTAGAACAAGTACATGAGCGTAAGCCATCTGCCGCAGAAATTGCGAAAGAACTGGATATGACCATTTCTAATGTAAAGCAATCGTTAAAAAATGCAAACCGTAGTCTTTCTATGGATGCACCTTTCCAGGAAGGAGAGAACGATAACAATCTGTACGATGTAATTAGCTCTGGAGAAACACCAAATCCAGATAAATCTCTAATCCACGAATCTCTTAAAATTGAGATCGATCGTGCTTTGGATACACTGGCTCCTCGTGAGGCAGATGTGGTAAGACTTAATTTTGGTTTGTCCAATCAGCCGGCAATGACGCTGCAGGAAATTGGAGATACCTTCGATTTAAGTAGAGAGCGTGTTCGCCAGATTCGTGAGAAAGCAATTAGAAGATTACGAAAAGAATCTAAAAGCCATATCCTGAAAAAATATCTTGGATAGGATTTAAAATTTTCCGACAAGCACCTTTGTTTTAAGAATTTCTTATTATAAAGGTGTTTTCATTTTAACTATATTTCAAAAAATAAATAAATAACATTTTTTATTCTATGCAAGATACTACTTCAAATACAGAAGAAACTATAGACAAAGCCACTTTTAACACCTCAGATGCTATTGAAGGGCTTTGGGATAAACTGGGAAACTGGTTGGACCAGATTATTCTAAAATTGCCAAATTTCATTCTGGCAATTTTATTGGTTGTTCTCTTTCATTTTATCGCGAAGGGGTTATCCAGAGTAATGAAGCGCCTCGTACTTAAAAAAGTAAAGGAAGAATCTATTAAGCAAATTATTGGGCAGATTACGTATGCTGTTGTGTTGTTGATAGGATTTTTTGTAGCTCTTGGAGTCATGGATCTTAATAAAGTACTTACCTCTGTACTGGCTGGTGCTGGTGTTGTAGGACTTGCTATTGGTTTAGCACTACAAGGTACCTTGAGCAATACAGTTTCTGGTTTTATTTTATCTTTTTTACCCAAAATAAGTATTGGAGATTGGATTGAAAGTGGAGATGACAAGGGATTTGTAACTGAAATTAATCTGCGCAACGTAACCCTTAAACGTCCAGATAATAATTTAACCATCATTCCTAACTCCACTTTTGTAGATAACCCGTTTACCAATTATACCATAAATAAACGTTCCCGAATTATCGTAGGATGTGGTGTGGGATACGAGAGTGATTTGCAAATGGTAGAAGACTTAACCGTTAAGATTATTGGTGAGGCATTTAAACAAGAGAACAGTGAGGAAATAGAATTTTTCTACACCGAATTTGGCGATAGTTCTATTAATTTTTTAGTGCGCTTCTGGGCGGATTGTAGCAACGGTAAACAGAACTTTATGCATCAGCATAAGGCAATTAAAACTATCAAGAAACATTTTGATGAAGCCGATATTAACATCCCGTTCCCTATCAGAACATTGGATTTTGGTAAAAATAATCTTACCGTACTTTCGGATAACAAAGAATAATCTTTCAAATTCAAAATTGAAAAAGACAGCCGTAAAGCTGTCTTTTTTGTTTTTAGTGTAATAATTACACAGAAAAGCTATCAATTTTAAAATTTCAACTAAAAAAAGTTCACTTTAACAAAACTGTGACATTTGTTAACTATTTTTTTGGAAAGTTACTGACCTATATTTGTCCCCATAACAAAAACATAACAAACCTTAAATTTAATTAATATGAAAAGATCAATTGCAGTAGCCGTATTCTCAAGCGCTTTATTATTAACGTCTTGTGTATCTAAAAAGAAATATGTTGAATTAGAAGGACAATACAACGATACTCGTTCCAGCCTTGCTAAAACACAGCTTGAAAAAGAAGAAGCCGAAACGAAACTGGCAAAAATTGAAGACCGAGTAGCAAGTTACAATCAAAAGATCCAATCTTTAACAGATAGTAACAATAACAGATTACAACAATTTGAAGGTGTGGTATTATCTCAGAATGATAGAGACAAAATGAAAGCTGCACTTGCCAATGTAGATCCGGAAGAACTTGCACAGGCAGAAACGTTAAAGGATAGTATGAACTTAATTATTTCTCATAACCTTAAAGCAAACCTTGACTCAAGTCTTATTGCAGATGGCGAAGAAGACGATATTCAGATTAATATAGATGAAACTGTTGTGATGATAACGATTTCAGATAAGTTATTATTCAACTCGGGAAGTTACAGACTTAATTCTAAAGCAAATCCATTACTGGAGCGTTTAGCAAATGTAATTAATAGTGAGCCTGCACTGGAAGTAATGGTAGAAGGACATACAGATTCTCAAACGGTAAAACCAGGAGCGTCTTACAAAGACAACTGGGAATTGAGTGTTGCTCGTTCTACTGCCGTAATTAGAACGTTACAGGACAAATATAACGTTGCTCCGGAAAAACTAATTGCCTCTGGACGTAGTAGTTTTCACCCACTAACAGAAAATGACACTAAAGAAGGTCGTGCTACCAACAGACGGACACGTATTGTGATTCTTCCAAACTTAGATAAGTTTTTGGCATTGCTTTCTGCCAACTAATAACTTGAAAGCAAACAACTATGCAAAATGCAACGCTTTAAACTAAGTGTTGCATTTTTTTATGTATATTTTTACCCCTATTAATATCATCAACATCCCCTAAGATGAAACTAGAAGACTCCCCTTTAATTAAAAGTTGCTTTGTAAAATTTACTGAACCTTTTGGTGAATTTTATATTTTTGAAAAATTTGTAGTAAGTGAAATTTCAGAAGGAGTTCATTTTGATTGGGAAAAAGCAAAAATTATTATTGAAAAAGTCTATCAATATTTTGGTTCTAATGATATCCAGATAAATTATATTTCCAACAGAGTTAATTCGTATTCTGTTAATCCTCAGGATTGGTTGAAATTTTATAAAGAACGCCATCAAGTAGAACGTGTTGCAATAGTCGCCTATGAAGAAAAAGCATTTTTAAGTGTACAATTGGAAAAATTATTCACTAAATCAACGTATAAAACCTTTCATTCACTGGAAAAAGCAGTTATTTGGAGCTCTTGATTAAGCAATAGATTTTATATCTGAAACATCTATCTTATCAAGCACTATCCACAGGTTCTCAATTCTATCAAATTGTATTTTTACGGTGTTTTTTACATTCTCGCTACCAGATAATTCTATATGAACAAAACCTACGTAGCCCTTTTCATGATCGCTTAAACAACTACCTAAAAGAAATGTGTTATCGTGTAACTGAATTACATACTCCTTTTGTTTTGACAGTTTGATAGGAATAACCTTTTGTGTAAGAACCAATTTCTCTCCCTCAATAGTACCATTTTCACTGTAAATTTTAAAAACTCCCAGATTTCTGTTTTTATTTAAGATCTTAGTTTCGGTAACCAAAGAAACTTTCTTAGATAAATCTTGGGTTAGAAGTGGAACTTCATCCCTATCAATTTCAGATAGCACAGCTTCCTTTTCTTCGTTAAAAAATATCAGGTTCAGGTCCAAATTATTCTCGTCACAAACTCTCAAGACCTTATTAAAATCCATAGTATCTCGCTTTTTCCAGGTGGAAAGCGTATTCGATTTTATACCCAACAAGCTACAAAGCTCTTTATCAGTTTTTATATCTAACTCAGACTTTAATCGATCGATAATGTTATTCGCAATTTGAGACATTTAACATTTTATTAACAATTATTGATATTTTTTACGATTAAATTAGCATTATATCCGTTAAACGATATAACTAACAAACGACTCTTCACGCACTCCGCGGTGCAACAATTTTAGTTCTTTATATACTCTTTGAAAGTTTTTAGTTTTTTCATTTTAGAATATTTGGTAATGTACTCATTGTTTAGTTGCCAAATTGCTCTAAAACGCACAAAATAAAACATTTTGCCATAGATAGAAATTTTCAGTTAATAATTTGACCTTATTTTCTGTGAAATGCAAAAAAATTCGACAAGTTAAACCCCTAATTTAAAGCTTATGAACCTTGAATTCTATCCTACCCTACCTCTTAAGAAAATAGCATACATTCTGGTATTCTGTTTTTATTTGACCCTTGTGAATACATCTATTTCTCAAAATCAGGTTTTCGCAAGTAGCGTTATTTCCAGCAATAATGTCACAAACCCAACAAACGCTGTGGGCGACACCCCAGAGGTTGCGGTACTAAATTCGTATGGCGGCACGGTTATCATAGACCCTCCTTTTACTGGAGAACTTGAATTAGAGTTTGCAAACACAATACCAGCAAATACCACAACGTATGTGAAAATTGATTTTGATGAAGATCTTCTAAATTATTTATTGGGTGGTTCCGTAGGAGGGTTGCTTGCAGATATTGCCGGTACAGTTATTTTTGGGAATCATTATTTCAGGATTGAGGCGAGGAACAATACTACTACCGTACTTTCAAACAGCACATTAACAGCACCTTCAGATTTTGCGTTTCGCTTAGTCACAGGTTCAGATGGGCAATTCTATATAGCCGTTACGCCGGAGCAGTCTTACAATAGAATATATATTCAAGATGTAACCAGTGCACTTTTATTTGGTGATTCTAACAGTATGAATATATATAGTGCTTTTTATTTTACTGAAAATCAGTGTGCAACAGATCCTTTATTCACAGATTATGATGGAGATGGCATTTCAGTTTCAATCCTTAATCTGGGAGCAAATGTTAACAATCCGGAATTCGCAATCGATAACGACGATTCAACGTTTTCCGAAATTAGTATGGGGTTAGTTAATGTAGTAGGAACAATGAGACAAAATGTTTATTTTCCAAATGTATATACCCCTGACGACGAATTTACAGTAGATCTGAAAATTGACCCCCTTCTCATAGATGTTGGTATTTTAAATAACGTCAAAGTCACAGCTTATGAAGGTACTTTAAACGTATTTGAAGAGAATTTTAATAGCGTAATAACGTTGGAATTACTTACACTTTTGCAGAATGGGGAGAGAGCGTCTGTTCCATTTTCTCCAGGAGTCTCTTTTGACAGGGTAAGTGTGAGTATCACTTCCTTAATAGATGTAAGCCTTCTCCAATCTTTAGATTTTTATGGAGTAACTATTGTGGGTACAGATGCTCCTACAACAAACGAAACAATACAGTCTTTCTGTCTGGTTGAGGATCCAGTAATCTCAGACCTACAAACGAATGAGGTAAATGTAGTTTGGTACGACCAGCCTACTGGAGGAAATGCCTATGATCCCGCCGATTCTTTGACGAACGGCCTTACCTATTATGCTTCACAAATAGTAGATGGTTGTGAAAGTTCAACCCGTTTGGAAGTGGAGGTACTTATTGAAGATACACCTACACCAACTACCAGCGCTGCTACGCAGTCCTTCTGTGTGGTGAATGCTCCTACCGTAGCAGATCTGGATGTAAACGAACCCAATATTACCTGGTACGATGCAGCAGTGGACGGAAACCCGTACGATCCCACAGATCCTTTGGTGAACGGACTTACTTATTACGCCGCTGCAACTGGTGCCAATGGTTGTGAAAGTTCAACCCGTTTGGAAGTGGAGGTACTTATTGAAGATACACCTACGCCAACTACCAGCGCTACTACGCAGTCCTTCTGTGTGGTAAATACTCCTACCGTAGCAGACCTGGATGTGAACGAACCCAATATTACCTGGTACGATGCAGCAGTGGACGGAAACCCGTACGATCCTACAGATCCTTTGGTGAACGGACTTACTTATTACGCCGCTGCAACAGGTGTCAATGGTTGTGAGAGTTCAACCCGTTTGGAAGTGGAGGTACTTATTGAAGATACACCTACGCCAACTACCAGCGCTACTACGCAGTCCTTCTGTGTGGTGAATGCTCCTACCGTAGCAGATCTGGATGTGAACGAACCCAATATTACCTGGTACGATGCAGCAGTGGACGGAAACCCATACGATCCCACAGATCCTTTGGTGAACGGACTTACTTATTACGCCGCTGCAACAGGTGTCAATGGTTGTGAAAGTTCAACCCGTTTGGAAGTGGAGGTACTTATTGAAGATACACCTACGCCAACTACCAGCGCTACTACGCAGTCCTTCTGTGTGGTAAATACTCCTACCGTAGCAGATCTGGATGTAAACGAAACCAATATTACCTGGTACGATGCAGCAGTGGACGGAAACCCATACGATCCCACAGATCCTTTGGTGAACGGACTCACCTATTACGCCGCTGCAACTGGTGCCAATGGTTGTGAAAGTTCAACCCGTTTGGAAGTGGAGGTACTTATTGAAGATACACCTACGCCAACTACCAGCGCTACTACGCAGTCCTTCTGTGTGGTAAATACTCCTACCGTAGCAGACCTGGATGTGAACGAACCCAATATTACCTGGTACGATGCAGCAGTGGACGGAAACCCATACGATCCCACAGATCCTTTGGTGAACGGACTTATCTATTACGCCGCTGCAACTGGTGCCAATGGTTGTGAAAGTTCAACCCGTTTGGAAGTAGAGGTACTTATTGAAGATACACCTACGCCAACTACCAGCGCTACTACGCAGTCTTTCTGTGTGGTGAATACTCCTACCGTAGCAGACCTGGATGTAAACGAACCCAATATTACCTGGTACGATGCAGCAGTGGACGGAAACCCGTACGATCCTACAGATCCTTTGGTGAACGGACTTACTTATTACGCCGCTGCAACTGGTGCCAATGGTTGTGAAAGTTCAACCCGTTTGGAAGTAGAGGTAATCATTGAAGATACACCTACGCCAACTACCAGCGCTACTACGCAGTCCTTCTGTGTGGTGAATGCTCCTACCGTAGCAGACCTGGATGTGAACGAACCCAATATTACCTGGTACGATGCAGCAGTGGACGGAAACCCGTACGATCCCACAGATCCTTTGGTGAACGGACTCACCTATTACGCCGCTGCAACTGGTGCCAATGGTTGTGAAAGTTCAACCCGTTTGGAAGTAGAGGTACTTATTGAAGATACACCTACGCCAACTACCAGCGCTACTACGCAGTCCTTCTGTGTGGTAAATACTCCTACCGTAGCAGATCTGGATGTAAACGAAACCAATATTACCTGGTACGATGCAGCAGTGGACGGAAACCCATACGATCCCACAGATCCTTTGGTGAACGGACTTATCTATTACGCCGCTGCAACTGGTGCCAATGGTTGTGAAAGTTCAACCCGTTTGGAAGTGGAGGTACTTATTGAAGATACACCTACGCCAACTACCAGCGCTACTACGCAGTCCTTCTGTGTGGTGAATGCTCCTACCGTAGCAGACCTGGATGTGAACGAACCCAATATTACCTGGTACGATGCAGCAGTGGACGGAAACCCATACGATCCCACCGATCCTTTGGTGAACGGACTTACTTATTACGCCGCTGCAACTGGTGCCAATGGTTGTGAAAGTTCAACCCGTTTGGAAGTGGAGGTACTTATTGAAGATACACCTACGCCAACTACCAGCGCTACTACGCAGTCCTTCTGTGTGGTGAATACTCCTACCGTAGCAGACCTGGATGTAAACGAAACCAATATTACCTGGTACGATGCAGCAGTGGACGGAAACCCATACGATCCCACAGATCCTTTGGTGAACGGACTCACCTATTACGCCGCTGCAACAGGTGCTAATGGCTGTGAGAGTTCAACCCGTTTGGAAGTGGAGGTACTTATTGAAGACACTTCTTCTCCAACTATTTCATCAAATAGCAATGGAGAAATTTGCTTGAACACAGAAATATCTTATACCACAGAACCTGGAAATGAAAATTACATTTGGAATGTCACAGGAGGAATTGTAAATGACGGAGGAACTTCTCAAGACAATTTTATTTCAATTCTTTGGGATTCTTTAGAGAATACTACGGTAAGTGTTTCTTATGATAGCATAAATTCTTGTGGATCTCAAGAGGCTACCATTTTTGAAGAAATCGTAACTGTTTGTGCCGATATTGAAATAACTAAAACTGTAGACGAGCCAAATCCTGCGGTTGGTCAACAAGTAACATTTCTAATCACAGTGTCTAATAGTGGTCCAAATGATTTCACGAATGTGATGGTTAGCGAAAATATGCCAAGTGGCTATACAATGACAAGTTCGTCCACTTCAATGGGTACTTACAATCCCACTACCGGAGAATGGTTCATAGATTTACTTCCCGCTAATGAAACAGGTGAATTACGCATAGTTGCTGAAGTTTTAGGACAAGGGGATTATTTAAATATTGCTAGTATTGAAGCGTCAACACCAACAGATGCTAACGCCGATAATAATAGTGCAGAAACTTCTGTAGATCCTATTTGCCTATTTGTTTATAACGAATTCACCCCAAACGATGATGGTATTAACGACCACTTTGTTATTTCTTGTATTGAAAATTATCCAAAAAACGAACTGAAAGTATTCAACAGATATGGAAGTTTAGTATATGCGAAACGAGGCTACAACAATACCTGGAATGGAGTGGCAAATGTAAGCGGCGTAGACAACAGCGGTAAAATATTACCTTCAGAAACATATTATTATGTATTCACATATAGTGATGGTAGTGACCCTATGACGGGTTGGTTATTTCTCTTAAAATAACTATCGCAATTTTTTCAAAAAATCATTCATCACAAAACATTTATTATGAAAAATTCATATCAACGCAAATTGTTAATTTGCCTTATTATAGCAGTATATGTATACTGCACATCAACTGCACAAAATAGTCCTCAATACACTCAGTATATGTATAATACCATGAGTGTAAATCCGGGATACGCTGGTTCACTGGGAACTTTAGATATTGTTGGAACGTACAGATCGCAATGGGTTGGGCTGGATGGAGCTCCAAAAACTCAAAACTTAGGCATTCACAGCCCTGTTAGTGGTGATAAAATAGGACTGGGTCTAAATGTTGAAAGCGATAAGTTAGGACCAGCCAGTCAGTTCTTCGTAGATGGAAATTTTTCGTACACACTACAGGTAAGCTCCACCATAAAATTGGCCTTAGGTGTTAAAGGAGGATTTAAAATATTTAACGTAGATTTTTCCAAAGGTTCCTTTCAAAACCCCGATGATCCATTAAACATGAACATTGAGGATAGGCTTACGCCAACCATAGGAGCCGGAGGATATATGTATTCAGAAAACTGGTACTTCGGGCTATCGGTTCCGGACTTTATCACGAACAAGTTCTACGATGATGTGGAGCAGGCAGTTGCGGAAGAGGAAATTCAGTTTTTCGTTATAGCTGGTTATGTTTTTGAACTCAATCCACAACTCAAATTCAAACCAGCATTGCTCACCAAATATTTATCCGGATTTCCAATTGTAGTAGATGTTTCAGCAAACTTTTTACTCTACGATCGCTTTACCCTGGGCGCCGCCTATAGATATGATGATGCCCTAAGTGGTCTTACAGGAATAACAGTTTTGGATGGTTTGTTTGTTGGGTATTCATTCGATTATACGCTTACAGATCTTTCCAACTACAATAATGGTACACACGAGATTGTCTTGAGATATACCATTCCTCAAAAAAGTAAACGAATAAACTCTCCCAGATTTTTTTAAAACCGTACTCTTATGAAAACCCTATATATACTATTGTGCCTAACAATTACAAGCTCAGTATTAAGCCAAAATAATTTGAAAAAAGCCGAGAAATTTTACGCTTCTAAAGCTTATAAGAAAGCTGCTGAAATGTATGATGATCTCTTAGAAAAAGAATCAGTAACAGATGCGAAAATTTATTTAGACGCAGCAAACTCACATTATTTAATTGCTCAAATGAGACAAGCGTCCATATATTATGAAAAGGCCTATAATTTAAATAATGGCCTGCAGGAACCTAATTTAAGTAAGTATGTAAGAAGCCTAAGAAGCGTGAAAGAATACGATAAAGCTGATAGGGTCTATAAGTCATACTTAGAAAAATATGGCTCTAAAGATGAATTAAAAAAGTACTTGCGGGAACGTGCAGTATTCGATTCCATTTTAAAAAGTGATACACCATCCAGGTATACCTTGAAAAATTTAGATATTAACACGGAGTACTCAGATTTTGGAGCCGTCCCTTTTCAGAACAAAATAGCATTTTCTTCATCAAGACCAGGAAATGCAAAAGAATTATATGCCTGGAATGAGCAGCCTTTTTTAAGTTTATTTGTTTCCGATACACTTCAAAGCGGAAGTTTAAGTGCCCCAAAAACACTTTTAAAGGACGCAGGAACCGAATTTCACGATGCAACATTTGCCTTTTCTGAAAAGGACAATACCGTATATTTCACTTCCAGCAATACCAAACGAAACAAAATGATTCTGGATGAGGATAGTAATAACAATTTCAAATTATACCGAGGAAAACTCATAGACGGAAAAATTGAATCAAAAGAACCTCTTTACTTCAATAGTAACGATTTTTCAGTAGGTCATCCCTTTGTTGGTAAAGATGGTACGTATTTATTTTTCGTTTCTGATATGCCAGGAGGTTACGGTGAAGCAGACATTTATTATTCAAAAGTTTATGAAGACGGAATGATTTCAAACCCGAAAAATGCCGGAGACGAGATCAATACCAGCGGTAATGATTTTTTTCCGTTTCTAATAGAGGATATTCTGTACTTTTCATCTGACGGACACGTTGGTTTTGGTGGTCTGGACATCTTTGAATCTATATTTTCGGAAAAAGATAGCTCCTTTTCAAGAGCTAAGAATCTTGGAAAAAATGCCAATACTTCGTACGATGATTTCGCCATAGTTTTTAATGAAGACCACAAAACCGGTTATCTATCTTCCAACCGGAACGGTGGTAAAGGCGACGATGATATCTATTATTTTTACAGAGAGCCGTTAACGTGTAATCAACTCATTAAAGGGTCAGTATTCGATAAAAAATCAAATGAGAAATTAGAGAATGCTACTATCACGATTAGTTATGAAGATGCAGATTCTACAACACTTGCTACCAATCCAAATGGAGGTTTTGAAATTGAGATTCCCTGCAATAAAAGTGTTCAAATTACTGCCTCCAAAGAAGGCTTTATTGAAATGAGCAAACCCCTCACAACAACGCTAAAAGATGGTGAAATTATACAACCAGTAGACTTTGGACTCAATAAAATTGAAGATATCATCGTGAAAGATGATGACGGTATTGAAAAAATAAAATTAGACCCTATCTTTTTTGACTATGATAAATGGGACATTACAGAGAGTGCGAAAAATGCATTGCGTACAGTTGCTGAAGTCATGACAGATCTACCCAAGATGATCATAAAAATTGAAGCCCATACAGATTCACGCGGATCTGATTCTTATAATCTGGAACTATCAGATAAACGAGCGAAAGCCACGCAAGCGTATCTTTTTACTCAGGGAATAAGCAAAAACAGGATTATTAGCGCCATTGGATATGGTGAAACACAGCCATTGAATAAATGTATGAATGGTGTAAAATGTACGGAACAGGAGCATAATACAAATAGAAGGTCGGACTTTTTGATACTGGAGCGTTAACTTAAAATGAACTTTTAAATTAATTACTTAACTTTTTTAATTATGTAAGAAAATTACTATATTGGAGTATATAAACAGATTCTCCCCATCTGAATCTTTCAAGATTCTTAAAATCTGTTATTAGATTTATTGTTACATCTAATTTCAACAGAATGGAATCAAAATTAGTTACATCCTCCAAACGTCTTAAAGAAGACTTAGGATACTCTGAATTACACCACTGCTATAATTCAGATTTAAATCAATTGGAAATAAAAGAATTTGACACTGTTCTTAGTTTAAAAGAATGTGTCTTAAAGCCTGGAATGGGTTTTCTTCCGCATAAACACGATGGAGTTTTTATGATAATTTTTCCCATTACGGGAGCCATGGAACAAAAAAGAAGTGATGGGAGTTCCATAACTATGGATGAAGGAACTGTCGTATTTATGAACGAAACCAACACCGGACCTGAGCATTTTGAATACAATAAATCTGATAAGGAAAAGTTTCGTTGTTTGGTGATTGAACTTCAACCTTCCCAAGAACATAAAATATCATTTAATCAACTTACACATTATTCGTATACTGAAAATTCTTTAACCCTACTCAATTTAAGTCCAAGCTATTACGGATTACAAAAAAAAGTTGAAGATCCATTTTTGCTTTATTACGGAAAGTTTACTACCGAAAAACAGTTAAACTATCAGTTTCAAAAAGGAAGTAAATTAATTATTTTAAATATAACTGCTACTACAACAGTTAATGAAACTCACGTGCTAAAACCAATGGACAGCTTGTTTTTATGGGATTGCAATAAGAATCTATCACTGCAAACGAGCGAAGAGAGTTCTTTTTTGATTTTGGAAATTTAGATAAACTAGTACATTATTTCTTTGCACTTGGTGGCACGCTTGGACGCACTTCGATCTTACTTGGGAGTGTTCTTGGATGCATTTGCAATAAATCCACCACTAACTTACCAATATCTTCAATCTGTATTTTCCAGGCACCTTCTTCACTGGGTTCATTACCATTAAAATGCGTAGAAACACTCCCCGGCATTATCGTGCTCACTTTTATTTCGTGTTTTCTTAGATCCAGCATTGCTGCTTGTGTAAATCCCGTGACACCAAATTTACTGGCGTTATAAGCGGTTCCCCCTTCAAAAAAATTGGTTCCCGCCAGACTTGAAATTGAAATATAATACCCTTTTGTTTCTTTTAAAGCTGCTACTGAAGACTTTAAGCTATAAAAAGCACCCGTTAAATTGGTGTCAATCACCTCATTCCAGTGCTTAATGCTCATGTCTTCAATATTACCAAAATGTCCCAAACCTGCATTAGCAATAACTACATCCAGTTTTCCAAATTGATTAAGTGTTGCTTTTACAGCTTGTTGCTGGCTCTCAAAGGAGCGTACGTCTGCAGCAATACCCATAGCAGTTGCACTATCGTTTCCACCGCTATTTAGCTCCTTTGCTGCGTTATCTGCGGCGTCCTGGCTTCGGCTGGTAATGGCTACATTTACACCTTGTTTTAGCAGTGCTTCGGCTATTCCATATCCTATTCCTTTGGTTCCCCCTGTAATAAGGGCTACTTTTCCTCGTATATTTTGCATCGTTTCTTTTTTCGTAAAGTTACAGTTTGAAATTTTTTGGAAGTATTAAATAATCCTTAATTTTAAAAATATTAATAAAGCTGCTCTGTAGGTACTTTAAAATGAAAAAGTTTCGCTTATTACAAATAGTACTATTTCTAAATCTTCCTTTCTCCGGAAATTCTCAGGAGTTAGTAGATATAGCAAACTTTGCGTCAGAATTTGAATACGAAATACGCTACGCTACACCCAATAATTTTATAGGTGAAGTATTATACGACTGTTCCAAATGTCTTCTTCAGGACGAAGTAGCAGATGCCCTTCTGAAAGCCAATCAGTACTTTTGCGAAAAAGGCTATCGCATAAAATTATATGACTGCTACCGTCCGCTGGATGTGCAAAAAAAAATGTGGGACAAGGTTCCAAGAGCTACCTATGTTGCCAATCCCTACGGTCGCGGAAGCATACACAATAAAGGTGCTGCTGTAGATATTACCCTGGTCACACTGGAGGGTTGTTATCTGGAAATGGGAAGCGATTACGACTACTTCGGGAGGGAAAGCCATATCGATAATTTTAATTTTTCAGCCGAAATATTAGCCAATCGAAAGCTTTTGAGAGAAGGAATGCAAAAATTCGGATTTGGAACCGTACGTACTGAATGGTGGCATTACAGCTACCGAAAAAACTGGAGTTTCCCAACATTAAATGAGCCATTACCTTGTGAGGAGTAGCAGTTATATGGTAGGACGCTGTCCTTGAGGTCGTTAGCTCTGTTATATTTAAGAGTAACGATTGTGGATTGTGGATTTTTGATTGCTGAACTAAAAACAAACTATCAAATTTCAAACCGCAGCATATCAAATAATGATGTTGCCGAGTGAATTTAAATAGTTAGAGCAATAAATATCAAGGCTTTCCAGCACCTAAACTAGTATCACCGGGTTCGCTTTTTAAACGCAACGGAAAATCTTCTTGTCCACCGTATAATTTAATTTCGGTAATATCGCCAGGCATAATAAACTTCGCTTTGGTGAAGGCTTCTTTTACCTCTTTAATAATTCTTCCCCTTAGCTGCCTGGAAGCACTTCGATAATCTACGGTGTGAATCCAAAAGAATACCTTTAAATTAACGGTACTTGCGGCTAATTCATTTTCAATCACAAAATTTTCGTGTATATCATCATGAACAATTTCGGTATTCGTGTTTAAAATTTCCATGATAATTTCTTTACCTCTGGTTATATCGTCCTCATACCCTATTCCCACCACAAATTCTACTCTATAGAAACCGTCTGCAGTATAATTTTCTACAGGTTTTGTAAGTACATCGCTATTCGGAATATAAATATCACGCCCGTCTGTAGTTTTAATATGGGTATATCGAAAATTAAGTGCCTTCACTCTGCCAAAATGAGTGTCTACCAGAATAGTGTCGTCTACTCCAAATGGTCTATTAAAAGCTAAAATAATTCCGGCTAAAAAATTCTTCCCAATATCCTGAAAGGCAAAACCAAGTACAATGGCAACACCACCCGCTGCAGTTAATATTCCCGCTGCCACACCTCTTAATCCTGCAACATCCAAAGCTATCATAACTGCTATAAGAATGAGGATTATTTTCACAGCCTGAGTTAAAAATCTTGCCATAAGAGGGTCTTCAGCCCTTTTCATAATGCGTTTTCTGAAAAAGTTTGTGATGAGTTGCGCAATTAGGATTCCGGCAACAATCACAAAAATACCCATAGCGATTCTTGGAAGTATCTGTAAAAATTTATCGTAATATCCTTCGGCAGCTGTAATAACAGTTTCGGAAGCAGATTTTTGAAATAGCATCATAAAATAAATTAGAATTTAAAGATACAATAACCGTAATTGTTACAAACATCTCTCAATAATATATTTTGAAATTGCGTGAATGGATTTGAGTTGTTCTATCTTTGCAGAAAATTTTTACCGTGGATATTTCAGTAAAAGCATTTAGAATTATTAGCACGCTTGAGGCAATTTCATTTTTAGTATTGCTGGGTATAGCCATGCCTCTAAAATACATTTGGGATATGCCGGAAATGGTTCGTTTTGTAGGAATGGCACACGGAATTCTCTTTGTAATTTACATCATTGGTGCCTATGTTATGAAAGTGAAGTTAAAATGGTCCTGGGGAGTTCTGGCAATAGTAATGCTGTGCTCAATTTTACCTTTTGGACCATTTTATGCTGAAAAAAAATACCTATAAATGAAAAGAGCACAATTGGATATATACGCCTGTCTTCTAAAAGACTATCTCATGGCTTTAGGTATGGGAGAATATTGGGCGTCTATCTTAAACGTTGCTGTAAACGTAATTATAGTTGCTGTACTCGCCACTGTACTGGACATTGTTGTTAGAAAAATTATTGTGCAACTTTTTAAAACATTCAGCAATAAGACCACTACTACGTTCGATAATTTTTTGGTAAAGAGTAATTTTCCAAGATTTATAGCGCATTTCATTCCTATTGCTATTGTTTGGTATCTCACGCCTAGTATATTTTTAGATTTCCCCTGGTTAGAAGGCTATTTGTATAAAATAGCGTCCTTATATCTTATCATATTATGCGTACTGGTGTTCCGAAGTGTTCTAAGAACTACCAATAATTACCTACGTCACAGCACCGAAAAATTCAGCGATAAGCCTCTGGAAAGCTACTCACAGGTGTTAATGATTTTTGCCTGGAGTGCCTGTATCTTTTTTGCAGTACAAATTTTAACAGATTACAGTCTTAAGAGTCTCACGACACTGGGAGCCTTTTCTGCCATTTTGCTACTTATATTTAAGGATACCATTCTTGGTTTTGTTGCCAGTATACAGGTTTCGGTAAACGATATTGTTCGCATTGGCGATTGGATAACCTTCAGTAAATTTGGGGCAGACGGATATGTAACTGAAATAAACCTAGCCACTGTACGTGTTCAAAACTTTGATAATACCTTTACAACAATCCCTACCTATAGCCTTATAGCAGATTCTTTCCAAAACTGGCGTGGGATGCAGGAGAGTGATGGGCGCCGTATTAAACGCTCCCTTTACATTAAACAGAATTCAATTAAATTTCTTACTGTTGAAGAGATTGATGAGTTGAAGAAAATTCAGTTAATAGCTCCCTATATAGAGCATCGCCAAAAAGATGTATATAAATACAACAAGCTAACCGAAGCCGATACATCGCTCCCAATAAATGGTAGAAACCAGACAAACCTCGGGATCTTTCGAAAATATGCCGATGCTTTTTTACACGAGAATCCGGCAATTAATAAAGATCAGTTTTTAATGGTGCGCCATTTAGCTCCTACCGACAAAGGAATTCCAATCGAGATTTTTTGCTTTAGCTATGATAAGACGTGGGAAAACTACGAGCATATACAAGCCGATATTTTTGACCATCTTATTGCAGCCGTGCCCTATTTTGGCTTAGAACTATTTGAATCTCCTTCGGGGAACGACATTGCCAAATTATCCTTAAAAAACTAAGGTACTTGCGACAGGGAGTTTATCTTTACATAAATAAACCTACCTTTTGAAACTTAAACCATTTCTTCAAATATTTGCTGGCGTTGCAATACTATTTACATTACTACCACTTTTAGCCATTGATTATTGGTGGATTCGGGTATTTGATTTCCCGCACATACAATTAACAATTCTCACATTTACAGCTTTTGTTACATATTTTATGCGCTTTAAGATACGAGAATGGAAGGATTATATTTTTATAGTTTCTTTAATAGCCTGTCTCGTTTTTCAATACTCTAAAATACACGCATATACGCCCTACGCTAAAGAAGAGACTCAAAACACTTCGGCGAGTTATACCGGGGATATACTAAAGCTATACACTGCCAATGTGTATCAAAAAAATAAAAAACCTGAGAAACTTCAACAGGAAATTCTTTCAAAAGATGCTGATATTCTGTTGTTTTTAGAAGCTCACAAACCGTGGCAGGATAATATTTTAGAGGTGTTACCTGCTACCTATCAATATAGAGTTGAAGTGCCTTTAGATAATACCTACGGTATGTTGCTCTACTCTAAACTGAAGTTGCTACATCCACAAGTGAGGTATCTGGTAGACGATAGCATTCCTTCCATTGATACGAAAGTAATTTTAAGATCGGGAGATACAGTCCAGCTTTATAACATTCATCCTACGCCACCCATGCCGCAACACAATCCATCTTCGTCCGACCGTGATGCAGAAATGATGAAAATTGCCAATATGAGCCGAAAATCTAAGTATCCCGTTATAGTATTAGGAGATTTTAACGATGTTGCCTGGTCTGCCACGACAAGTTTGTTTCAGAACGTGGGCGAATTACTCGATCCTAGAAAGGGCCGTGGATTTTACAATACGTTTAGTGCCAATAGCTCTCTTATGCGATGGCCTTTAGATCACGTGTTTGTTTCTTCTGAATTCAGGGTGAAGACCATACAGGTAGGTGACGATATTGACTCAGATCATTTTCCTACCTATACTGAATTAAGCTTTGAACCGGATATTAAAAACGAACAAAAACCAAAAAAACCTACTAGCGAAGAATTAAAACGTGCTAAGCAACAAGCTAATGGTATCCGTAAAGTAGAATTAGATTATTAAAACAACGTCTTAGGATTGTCCATTTTCGGAATGTGTAACGAAGTCCCAAATCGTTCATTTGCCTTCTCTATAAAATGCGCTGAAAGTAATGGAGACGCTTTTTCCAGATTTTGATGTACAAAAAAGTAGATATTCTGTAGCCCCTGTGTTACCCACTCCTCTAGCCTATCCAACCAGGCATCCAAACGTGTGTAATCGCTTTCGTGATTTGCACCATTGTAGCGAATAAATGCCGAAGGCGACGTCATGCGCATATGCAAAAGATCCCTTCTCCCGGCACTATCCACGATTATATTAGAAACTTTATATCGTTCAAGAATATCATACAATTTAGTGGCTACAGTTTCATCATTGAACCAGTCGGTGTGACGAAATTCTATAGCGATGCGCATATCTTTTGGGATGGATTCAAAAAAATGAGGTAACCTGTCTATATCTTTTGGTGAAAAGTTATTGTGTAGCTGTACAAAAGGCATTTCCAGCTTTTCTTTTAAATTTGACGCATTTAGCAAGTACTCATTTAAGTAACTTTCAAAATCGTTTAAGCGTTTCCAATGCGTTACACCCTGAAATACTTTAGGGAAGAATCTGAAATCTGCCGGAGTCTTTTCGTACCAACCGTCAAAAACATCTGCAGAAAAAATTCGGTAGAAAGTAGCGTTCAACTCAATACTATTAAACTGAGTAGCGTAATAGGCTAATTCATCTTTGGTGCCTCGCGGGTAGAATCCTTTAAGATCTGCTCTGTTCCATTTGGCACACCCTACGTAGAGGTTTGGTTTTGTAACCTTGTTAAATGTTCCTAACAATTTTTTAGTGCCGGGATGATCTGGTGGAAGTGTAAAATCTATTTCGGCAGGGTTGTCTACTTTTCCAAATTTCATAGTTTAATGTTCTTTTGAGTAAAGATAAACATAATGAAAATGTTAAACTCAGAAAAAAATATAACACAGCTGTAACAAAAAACACCTGTAAGAGTCTTACCTTTACAATAAACTTTAACAACACTAAAAATGAAAACATTAAAAACACTATTCATCGCTTTATTTGTAGTAGCCTTAGCTCCTGTAGTACAAGCGCAAACGGCAGATGAAATTATTGCAGCATATTTTGAAAATACCGGTGGAGTAGATGCCTGGGGAGAACTTGAAGGTATAGAAATGAATGCCACGGCAAATGCCCAGGGAATGGAAATTCCAGTTACTATTGTGCAAATGAAAGACGGTAGGCAAATGGTGAAAATAAATTTGCAAGGCCAGGAGATCACGCAATTTGCCTTTGATGGTGAAACTATGTGGAGCACAAACTTTATGACTGGTGAAGCTGAAAAGAGTGATGCTGAAACTACAGAGAATATGAAAAAAACAGTAGGAGATTTTCCAAATCCTTTCTACAACTACGCAGATCGCGGGTATAAAGTTGAATTAATGGGTAAAGAAACTAAGGAAGGTACCGAAACTTACAAAGTTAAATTAACTCAAAAACCAATGATGGTAGATGGAAAAGAGAAGGAAAATATCTCTTACCACTATTTTGAAACTGAAAATATGGTAATTATTGCTTCAGAATCTGATGCAGGTGGGCAAATGACTACCAATACTATGAGTGACTATCAGGAAGTTGATGGATTGTATTTCCCATTTGACATGGGTATGGTAGGACAAAACATTACTATTACCGACATTAAACTTAATCCAGAGGTGACAGACGAAATGTTTGCTTTCCCTGAAAAAGAATAACGTTCTTTCCACATACTAAAATCCCTGCTTGTCGGGGATTTTTTTTTACCATATACTGTAACAATTTTACGCTATGGAGTACCTATTATAAATTCATCAATCTACTAAAGTTAACTAAAACCAACGCATCATGAAAAAACTACTATTAGCAATTTTTGCCATTGCACTGCTACCATTAACCTCTCAGGCACAAGAGGAAATAACACTAAAAGGCAAAGAACTCTTTGGAGATATGAGAGCCCGCCATATTGGTCCGGCTCTAATGAGTGGTCGTATAAACGATCTTGAACTACACCCTACCAATTCTCGTATTATGTATGCAGGTACCGCTGGTGGAGGTGTTTGGAAAAGCGGTGATGGTGGTGCTACCTTCTCCCCTATTTTTGATGATCACGTACAATCTATTGGAGTAGTTACCCTAGACCCAAAAGACCCGGACAATACTATTTGGGTGGGAACCGGAGAAACCTGGACCCGTAACTCTGTTTCGGTAGGGGACGGATTATTTCGCTCTACCGACGGTGGTGGAACCTGGCAGGAAATTCCAGGTTTTGAAAACAGTGAGCGTATTGCTTCTGTTGTTGTAAACCCTACTAATTCAGATGTAGTATACGTTGGTGTTTTAGGTGCTCTGTGGAACGACAGTGAAGACCGTGGTGTATACAAAACAACAGATGGCGGTAAAACCTGGAACAAAATATTATACGTAGGCCCGGCTACAGGAGCTGGAGATGTACTTATGGACCCCAAAAACCCAAACACATTGTACGCCTCTATGTGGCAGTTTAGAAGGAGTGGTTGGGGCTTTAACTCTGGTGGAGAAAACAGTGCCATTTATAAATCTACAGATGCAGGAAAAACCTGGAATAAAATCCACAAAGGGTTCCCGGAAGGCAAATTAGGCCGTATTGGTCTTGCTGTAGCCCCAAGCGATAGTAACAGATTATACGCAGTATTAGAGACAGAAGATAAAGCAAAAAACGGATTATGGGTTTCTAAAGATGCAGGGAGTTCCTGGGAGCACTTAAATAATGATTTCGGATTGGTGGTGCGTCCTTTCTATTTTTCAAGAATTACGGTAGATCCTCGTAACCCGGATATTATTTTAAAAGGTGGTTTAAGTGGTTCAATTAGCCGTGATGGTGGAAAAACCTTCAAGGATCTGGGAAATATGCATAGTGACATTCACGATATCGTATTTCATATAAACGATAGTGATATTATTTATTCTGGAACAGACGGTGGTGTATATCGATCCTGGAATGGTGGATCTACCTTCGAAATTGTAGAAAATCTTCCTATTTCGCAATTTTATCACATTAGTACAGATAACGAAGAACCGTATAATGTGTATGGTGGATTGCAGGATAACGGTAGCTGGTGGGCGCCTAGTTCTTCTCCGGGTGGTGTGAATGCCAGAGACTGGAATAGTGTTGGTGCTGGTGACGGTTTTAGAGTATTAAAACACCCTACAAAAAATATTATTTATTCTGAAATGCAAGGTGCCGAAAACGTTTGGCGATACGACGTAGACAAAAACAGAACAAAGACAATTCAACCATTACCAAAAAAGGGTGATAAAGAATTACGCTTTAACTGGAATGCTCCTATGGCCGTGAGTGCACACGTACCAGACCGTTTTTATATGGGAAGTCAGTTTGTGCATAAATCTGACGATATGGGAGATACCTGGACCATCATCTCTCCGGATTTAACAACCAATGATCCTACAAAACAAGATCAGTCAAAATCCGGTGGACTTTCGGTTGATAATAGCGGTGCCGAAAATCATACAACCATTTTCACTATTGCAGAATCTCCTTTAGACCAAAATATTCTTTGGGTAGGAACGGACGATGGAAACGTACAGGTTACACAGGACGGTGGTAAAAACTGGACAAATGTTACTCCTAACCTGGTTGGAATTCCTGCAAACACCTGGGTATATCATATTGAAGCCAGTGTACACGGGAAAGGAACGGCCTATGCTGTTTTTGAAGGCCACACCACAGGAGACATGAAACCATACGCCTTAAAGACAACCGATTTTGGTAAATCATGGAAGAATATAATTTCTGAAGATATTGATGCAAAAGCCTTTGTACGAAACATTCAGGAAGATTATGTAAATGAAGATTTATTGTTTCTGGGTACCGAATTTGGTTTGTATGTAACTGTAGACGGTGGCAAAAACTGGTCACATTTCACCAATAATATGCCTTTGGTTGCTGTTCATTATATCGATATGCAAAAGGCTACGAACGATATCGTGATGGGAACGCACGGTCGTGGGGTAATTATTATTGACGACATTAGTCCGTTGCGTGAGATAGATCAGGAAGTACTTTCAAAAGATGTTCATTTCTTCGAAACAGAACCGGTTACTATGGTGGAACAAGGTGGATTCTCAGGAAATTTTGGGAGTGAAACCCAGTTTGTAGGAGGTAATAAGCCAACTTCAGCAAGAATTACGTACTATTTAAAAAAGAGACATACCTTCGGAAAAATGACCATGGAAATTCAGGATATGGAGGGCAACACCTTAACCAAATTAAGTCCTGGAAAATCTAAAGGGATTAACGTGGTTGATTGGAATTTCAACACAACCAATCCTAAGATGGCAGCTGCCAAAACACTTTCCTTTGGTGGATTTACATCTCCCAGAGTTCCTGAAGGAAAATACAAAGTTGTTTTAACAAAGGGAAAAGATACCTACGAGCACATCATTGAAACCAAATACGATGAAACGGCCATCACAACAATTGCAGACAGAAAAAATCAGGAGGAAATGACGCAAACCATGTTTAATATGGTTGAAGATCTTGCGTATCTGGTGTATGAAATTGGTGAAATGCAGGCTAAAGCTCAAGACGTTATCGAGAACAACCCAAAAGGTAAAAAAGTAGCACAACAGTTACACGACGCTTTAGAAGAATTGCGTACAGACCTGGTAGTAACAACCGGAGATAATTATGTGGCTTCTGCAGAACCGGAATTACGTGAGCGCATGGGTGAGTTATACGCAAATATGGCTGGTAGTTATGATCGTGTAACAGGAGCACAAATGCAAAACTATGATCTAATTAAAGAAGAGTTTGAAGCTGAAAAACTTCGTTTTGAAGCCATTAAAAATAAAGAAGGTAAAAAGTTTATGAAGTTTTTAGAAAAGAATGACATGAACCTGAAGATAGATAGCAAAAAAGAATTCCTATCAGATAAGTAATCTTTTTAGATCTTTAAAATTTTAAATACCAACCCTGTTAGGCCATTAAAACCTGACAGGGTTTTTTTATATATTTATTTTTCGACCTGTTGAAAAAGCGTTTATAACTATCGAAAGTTCGTAGGTTTTTGGATATACATTTTAGTACATTTAAGAAAATCCAATTGTTATGAGTTTACGAGATGTTGCTTTACTAGAATTACGACCTGAGATTGCTTCCGCAAAATTGCTTCCCGGTATGTCTGCTGAAGAATATTTTCAGAATAAAACATTACGTCCTATAGCAAAACTTCAAAATGACTTATTTCTTGCTGTATTTCAGAATTACTGCCGAAAGCATAAAAGCGTATTTTACGATCTTTCTATTGAAAAGCGGATGGACTATATTGAAAATGCCATCCATAAGGATATGAAATTTCGAAATAGCCTGAAAGGTATTATTATTGGTCAATTTACCATTGATGAATATGAATTATACATCGAGAATTCTTCGGCGCTGAACAAACGTATGATGAATCTTGTTAAGGAAAGGTTAAAAAGCAATGTGATGCTGCTGGAAGACATCTCTTCATTCTCAGCATAGATCTATACATAATCTCAGTAGTGCTCTGAAAAACAAACTGTTGCAACAACACGCGCAGGTATTGGTTTTAACAAGGGTTTATGCTATATGTTAAGTTTAAATTAAATACCTTTTTGGGTTCTGTTTAATTGAATTTGAGTTCTAAATTCGCATAAAATATAAACTTAATCTTATGAAAAAAATTACCCTACTTATGTCAGCATTCCTTTTTGGAATTGCGGCAACCGCTCAGGATATGGAGCAAGAAAATACTACAGACTATAATAAGTGGTCTATCGAGTTGAGCGGCGGATTCTTGAAGCCTTCCTCACCTTTTGGAGATGGTTACAGTGTAAACGGAATTTCACCGTATCAGGCGTCTGTTGGAGTACGTTATATGATGAACGAAAAATTTGGACTACGTGGAAATTTTGGATACGGAAGTCTTTCTGAAGAAGAAGGAAGCTTGCCTTTTGAAACATCTTACTACAGAGCAACATTAGAAGGAGTTAGTAATCTTGGAAATATTCTGGAATTTTCAGAATCGACCGATACTTTTGGCCTTTTATTCCACGCTGGTGGAGGATTTTCTTTGATCAATCATGAAGCTCCACTAGAGTTGGACGAAAAAGATAGTACATTCAATATCGTTCTTGGTATTTCTCCACAGATCAAAATTTCAGAACGTGTCGCGTTTTTCGCCGATTTTTCTTTAATTCCTAATGTAGGAATGGAACGTTCTTGGGATGGTACCGAAGTTATTCAATCTGCAACCAGAAGAATCGATGACGGACTTCTTTACAACATTTCTGCTGGTTTTAATATTTATCTTGGTGGTGCTAGTAAGCACGCAGACTGGTACTCTGAAGAGACAGATATGAAAGAAACTATAGAAGATCTTGAAAACAGACTGGCTAAAGTAGAGACCGATTTAATAGATACAGACCAAGATGGTGTGCCGGATTACTTAGACAGAGAACCTAACACTATGTCTGGTGTAGCCGTAAACACAAAAGGTATTGCTGTAGATAAGAATACGAACGGAATTCCTGATGAGATCGAATCTTCACTGGACGATCGTTATGTGAATGAGTCTGATTATGAAATGAACAAAGGAGGAGGATCAGGTCTTAATGTAAAAGATCTACTTGACAAAGGATATGTAAATGTTTATTTCAAATTTAATAGTAGTACCCCAGAAACGTATTCATTGGAAGCGATCAATTACTTAATTAAGTATATGAATGAAAACCCTTCAGCAAACGCCGAATTGATTGGATATGCAGATGAGATTGGTAATGCTGAATACAACAAGAATCTTTCTGAAAAGCGTGCTAACAAAGTAAAAGAGATTTTGGTAGCCTCTGGAGTTGCAGCCAACCGATTAACTGTAACCGGAAATGGTGAAGATACTTCGGTAGAAAAAGGTTCTGCTCAGGCCAGACAACTGGTAAGAAGAGTTACATTTAGACTTAAATAAGCTATTTAAAAACCTGTTTAGAAGGTCCTTCGGAAGTATTTCTGAAGGGCCTTTTTTTATTGAATGGTGGATACACCGTTTAAATCGGTAGTCAATACCTCGCTCATATAATCGAAGAAAGGTTTAAGTACTTCAAAATAAGCTATTACCTCTTCAACAAAAGTGGGCGCCAGTACTTCGGCATCTGTAAAATTATGAGTTACAACAAAGTTTTTCAGTCTTATTAAATCTATATTTGGATCTTCTTTACTGAAACCTTTAGGAGCTGTCTTAACAGGGTTCCAGGCATTAAAAGTACCCCCGAAAACTTTTTTAAACTTTGGAGCATTCAGTATTGCCCTTATCGCTGAAGCATCTATCTCAAATTCTTTCCGTATTCTAAGCAAATCTGCCGGTTCGGGACCAAAAAAGCCGCCTCCCAACATACTCCTGTTACCAGGCTCTATACGTAAATAATAGCTACCCCGTCGCTGTGCTCCCGCCCTGATAAAACTAGCGCTTCTGTGTACATTATATGGCGTTTTATCTTTGCTAAAACGTATGTCACGGTTTATTCTAAAAACTTTTACTTTGGAAATTTCATCTGTTTTGTTGAGTCCTTTTTCAATGGCTGCATATACTTGTTTTAAAGATTTTTCACTGGATTGGTAGTCCTTTCGGTTTTCGTCCATCCAATCTTTATGGTTGTTTGTAGATAGTTTCTTTAAAAACGCTAAAGAGGATTTTGGTACAGCAGGCTTCATAGATTACACATTAAATTAGGTTCGATATAAATTTACTTATATTTATAGATAATAACCTTAAACCAAATAAATATGTCTACACACATTAAACCGCCCAAGAGTTTTTGGGTCATCGCTAGTATCGCTCTCATCTGGAATTTGATGGGCGTATTTCAATTTTTTTCAGCAACTGTATTATTAGAAACTGTAGTTGCAGCACTTCCCAAGGCTGAAGCAGATTTATACACAGGAATGCCAATTTGGTATCTGGTTGTATTTGGAATTGCTGTTTTCTCAGGTTTAGTAGGGTGTATTACCCTGCTATTAAAAAAGAAAATTTCGGTAGGGCTTTTCGGGATATCGCTACTTGCCGTTCTTGTTGCTCAGGGCTATTGGCTTTTCGGAACCGAAGTATTGACCATTCTGGGATTAACTTCGGCCATTATGCCACTGGTAGTAATTGCGATCTCCATCTTCCTCTATTTTTATTCCAAAGGAGCCGCTAAAAATGGATGGATATCTTAAGATCTTGCATTCTTAATAGTGCATCCAAGTCTTTCGTATAACACATGAAAAAAGTCGTCTGACAAATTTGCCAGACGACTTTTCTGTATTTAAAACGCTTATGGCGCCTTTTCTGTGTTTCTTTTATAACTGAACTAAGAACGTTCCATTGGTTACTTCATATACCGTTGGATCTATAAGTGAAGGGTCTTTTGCTGTAAAGCTAAAGGTTCCTTCTATAACATTAGCAACTTCGTCGAAAGTAGTTATAGTGAGTGATCCTGGATCTGATGTGAATGTTACAATACCTCCGGTTGTTGGTAAATAAGTACCTACAATTTCATTTCCTGTAACCAGTGCCGGGCTCATTCCATAAGTACCTTCGGTAGTTGCCATCATAGGGAAGTCTAACTGGATTGTCTCACTACCTATCGTTGCTGTTATGGTGATAATGGAAACTCCGTTAAAAATATCGTTTGATACCGTCACACTATCTGCTGTAAATTGGTTTCCGTCTACTTCTGCTTCAAATGCTACAGTTATATTTCCTGGTGTTGGTACGAAAGAAACATCCAGGTTTCCTTCGGTTATTTCAATAACTGTTGGATCTTGTCCTAATGGATCCTGAGCAGTAAATTCAAAACTTGCTACTAGTTTTCCCGAGAAGGAGCTAAATTCGGTAATGGTAATAGTACCAGGGTTAGAAGAAAGTATTTCACCACCAGTATTAGGATTATAATAGCCAATAAGATTCGTTCCGTCCGAAATTCCGGTAAAAAGGTCGAAGGTACCCAGTGCTAAAGTTTCAGGAACGTCTAATCGTAAGCTGGCTCCAAAGGCGTCAGATGCTGCTATCTGAATCATTGGTGTCATTCCAACCATATATTGTGTTACAACAACTTCTGAAGGGACAAAATCTATTCCATCTGCTTTTGCAAAAATCACATCTGGATCCGGTCCGGATCTCCACCACCGGTTCCGCCTCCCATAGAGTCGTCTATTGTATACGTAAGTGTATTAAAAGCACCAGCGTTAATATTTATCGTTTCAATCACTGGAGCTCCAGAATCGTCTAAAACAGGCATCCCGGTATCGTTCAATTGAATTCTAGCACCAGTAAAGGCAAACGTACCACTTACTGTTAGTGCGTCTGTATCGTACGCAGTTACGTCGAGAGTGCCTACGCCTCCAAATGCTCCGGTAGAGACATACGGATTAGGAAATGCACCTCCACTATCTATATAAGCAGCTCCAACCTGGGTTCCTACGGCTTGCGTAAGATCGAAAGTATCTACCATTGGGTTTTCAATAGCCATGGTGATTAATTCTCCTGTACTGGGTCTGGCTCCTGTAATGGATAGAATATTGGTATCGGTAAAAAATACAACTTGTGTATTTTCTGCAACAAAGGATTCACCATCAATAGTTGCAATAAATTCTCCTTCTCCAGCAACACCGGCAGGATCTTCCTGAGGGAATTCACCTTCCAGAGGTTCGCTATCACAGCTTGTAAGAACTGTTGCTACAAAAGCAAGTAAAATAAGGCTTAAATGTTGAAATTTCTTCATAAGTAAGTTTTTGCTATCTAACTAAACGCAAACATAAGTAAAAATTGTATATCTAGACTATTTTCTTGGCACTCGGAATAGTAAAATTGCTCCAATTGCAAAAAAGATAACAAAAAATAGAATAGCTGGCTTGATACTATCTGAAATTTGAGTGACTATTCCGTAGCATAGCATCCCAATAACAATCCCAATTTTTTCTGATACATCGTAGAAGCTGAAATAAGAGGCAGTGTCTATTGCACCTTCCGGAATTAATTTTGAATAGGTCGATCTGGAAAGTGATTGTATTCCTCCCATAACCAACCCTACAAATCCCGCTGTAACATAAAATTGATTTGGTGATGTAATTGTAAAAGCATACACACAAATAATAATCCAAATAAAATTTAACGTAATCAACGTATTAATATTTCCGAATTTTTCAGAAGCTTTAGATGTTAAATAGGCTCCCAATACTGCTACTAATTGAATAAGTAAAATACTCACAATAAGCCCCGTAGTTGGATCGGTAGTTCCCCATTCCAATTCCTCAATACCAAAGTATGTTGCAATAAGCATAATAGTTTGTACCGCCATACTGTAGACAAAAAATGCTGCAAGATATCTTTTTAGTGGTAGGTTGTCCTTGGTTTTATTCCATATTAGTTTTAGTTCCTTAAACCCGTTAAATAGAACATCTTTGGTAAATTTTTCCTTTTTATTCCCTTTCGGAAGGTAGTAATATGTGTATTGACTAAATCCAATCCACCAAACACCGGTTAAAATAAATGACAATCTCGTAGGAGTGCCGGCATCTTCAAAACCAAAAGTTTCATGCATTAAGATCATTGCCAAACACAATAAAAGTAAAATTACACTGCCAATATATCCCAGCGAATATCCCTTTGCACTTATTGTATCCTGTTGATCGGGAAAAGCAATATCTGGCAAATAGGAATTATAAAAAACCAAACTAGCCCAAAAACCTATTAATGCGAAAAAATAACAAAGCAGGCCAAACCACAAATGTTCCATAGAAAACCAATACAGCCCAATACAGCTAAAAGCTCCTAAGTAACAGAAGAACTTCATAAAAACTTTTTTGTTACCTACATAATCTGCAACACCACTCAATAATGGGCTTAAAAATGAAACCACTAAAAATGCGGCTGCAGTGACGTAACTTATTAAAGTGTCGTTATTAAAATTTACTCCTAAAAAACTAACTGTATCGTCTAAAATCTTTCCATCTGCATCTTTCACTATGGTTAGCGCCCCATAAAATATAGGAAACACGGCCGATGCAATGACAAGGCTATACACAGAGTTCGCCCAATCGTAAAAAGCCCAGGCGTTTAATAATTTTTTACTCCCTTTGGGTAGGTTGTCTTTCATCAGATAGTTTTAAATAAAAAAGCTGCCAATTTTAAATTGACAGCTTCCAAATTACTAAAAATACGGTTACCCGTGCTTATTTTTTAAATGAAGTTACCCCAAACTTTCGTGCTTCTGCCTTTGCATCGGTTGCCCAGGCTGTAATATTGTTTATACGGGTAGTACTGGAAGGGTGTGTGCTTAAAAATTCCGGCGGTGCATTTCCACCAGCATTTGCCTGCATTCTTCTCCACAAATTTGCCGCTTCAATTGGATCATATCCTGCAATTGCCATCAATGTTAACCCAATTTTATCGGCTTCAGTTTCATGACTTCTACTAAACGGAAGCATAACCCCCACATTGGATGCCAGACCATATGCTTGATTATAAATTGCTGCATTTTCTGAACTAGCCGAAGCCACACTAACGCCAACTGCTGCCAATTGATTAAGTTGACCAGCACTCATACGCTGCTGTCCGTGATTTGCTAGTGCATGCGCTACTTCGTGTCCCATAACAGCAGCTACTCCTGTTTCGCCTTGCGTTATAGGTAATATTCCCGTGTAAAAAACTATTTTACCGCCAGGCATACACCACGCGTTTACTGCGGGGTCTTGTACCAAATTATACTCCCAGTTATACCCTTCTAAATATCCGGCATATCCATTTGCGTTCAGGTAACGTTCTGAGGCTGCCGCAATCTTTTGTCCAACATTCGTGATCATTCTGGCGTCTGAAGTACCCGTAACAACCTTATTTTCCTGCAAAAATTGATCGTACTGCTGGAAAGCCATAGGAAAAATCTGTGAATTAGGAACTAGCGCTAATGTACTTTTACCCGTAAAAGGATTGGTAGCACAGGCTACTGCAAAAACAGTAACGACTGTGATAGAAAAAATAGTTTTGAATTTCATGTTCTAGTGTTTTAATGTGGCTAAAGATACTATTTATAAGAAAACGTAGCTCTTAAAAAAAAGTTATATATCCTGTCGTTATCAATAAAATGGAACGACTTTTGTTTCATTGTTTTTAAAATATACCAATACATTTGCTCTACACCTTAATAAAATTATTAGAGGATGCCTTATTTTGAGCAAACATCTTCAACTAACAGAAAATTACATCTTATGAAAAAAGTACTCTTACTCCTTACCGTTTCCGTGTCCATGTTTTTTACAGCCTGTGAAGGCGATGCTGGACCTCCTGGACCTCAAGGCGATCCTGGAATTAATATACTAGGACAGGTTTTTGAAATAAATACGAACCTATCGTCCTACGATCCAGCAAATAATGTACTGCTCTCCCCTATTATATCATTTCCAGGTAACGTCGAGGTGTTTGAAAGTGATGCAATATTAGTATACAAATTAACCGGACAGGATAACAGTGTAAATCCGCCAGCCGATGTCTGGACCCAACTTCCGTACAGTAAATTTTTTCCTGATAACACCGGGGATGTTTTTCAGTATAACTTTAACCATACTTTTTTTGATGTGCAGTTTTTAATTGATGGAAATTTTGATGTCTCAACGTTAGGTTTTGAGTTTACAAACGACCAAATTTTCAGGGTTGCAGTTGTTCCTTCAGAATTTGCTCAGGATGGATTATCTATGGAGCAACTACTGGAAAATTTACAACTGGATCCTTCTGAAATAACAACCATAGGAAATTAAAAAGCTACCCGTCTCTACGGGCAATTAAAATGAAAAGAATAACCTTATTACTAGCCGCTTTTGCATTATTTAGTTGTAAAAGCCCGGCACAAGAAGAAAAAAAAGATTCCAAAACCGAAAACTTCACGGTTGAAAAAACCGAAGCTGAATGGAAAGCACAACTTACCGAAATGGAATACTATGTGCTTAGGGAAGCAGGGACAGAACGTGCAGGCTCTTCACCATTAGATAAAGAATATAGTGAAGGAACCTTTATTTGTGCAGCGTGTAATACGCCCCTCTTTGAAAGTGAACATAAATTTGATAGCGGCACAGGCTGGCCAAGTTTTGACAGACCCATTGAAGGTAATGTAGCCTTTGGAACCGATAATAAGCTAGGTTATTCCCGCGATGAAGAACATTGTGCAACCTGCGGAGGTCACTTGGGACACGTTTTTAATGACGGGCCTCGTGAAACTACTGGTAAAAGACATTGTATAAACGGCGCTGCATTAGATTTTATTCCGAAAGGCGAAAAACTTCCTACCATTGAGTAACTATCCCATCACAAAAACTGAAGACGAGTGGCTAAAAGAATTAGGCCCTGAACGTTACAGGATTCTGAGAGAAAAAGGAACCGAAAGACCTTTTACTGGAAAATACAATCTTACGACAGAAAAAGGCACCTACACCTGTGGTGCCTGTAATACACCACTTTTTGAAAGTAATACAAAATTTGACAGTGGTTGTGGCTGGCCAAGTTTTGACGAAAGTATAGATGGTGCGGTGGAATATGTGCAGGATAAAACTCTTGGAATGATGCGCACAGAAATTCTTTGTGCTACCTGCGGAAGTCATTTGGGTCACGTATTTAATGACGGGCCCACGAAAACAGGACAACGCTATTGTGTGAATTCACTTTCGGTAGATCTGGAGAAAGAATAGCATCTTTTAAATCAAAAAAAATATAAAACCCACCTGCCTCCTATTTAGATAAATTCGTGGCGGGCAGATCCCAAATTCCAACATACCGGAGTTTGGGATTTTTTTATACAGCAAAAAATTAGACTTTTTATCTTTTCCCTTTCAGCGATAAAAGGAAATGATTTTTGTCCTTTCTTCTATTTTTGATATTTGTTTTTTGGAATTTGGGATTTTTAAGGTAGCATTTCGTAAATTTGGGCTCTTACATTAACTAGAAAAAAGCTTTATGAATACATACGATATTATTGTTCTTGGTAGTGGCCCGGAGGCTATGTAACTGCTATTCGTGCATCACAATTAGGATTTAAAACGGCTATTATTGAAAAGGAAAGCTTAGGTGGAGTATGCCTTAACTGGGGATGTATCCCAACCAAAGCACTATTAAAAAGTGCACAGGTTTTCGATTATTTGAATCACGCCGAAGATTATGGACTTATCGTAAAAGGTGCAGATAAGGACTTTACCAAAGTAGTTGAGCGTAGTCGAAATGTTGCCGATGGTATGAGTAAAGGTGTTCAGTTTTTGATGAAAAAGAACAAGATCGACGTTATTGAAGGCTTCGGAAAATTAAAACCTGGCAAAAAAGTAGACGTTGACGGTAAAGAATATAGTGCAGACCATATTATTGTAGCCACAGGAGCACGTTCCAGAGAATTGCCTAACCTTCCACAGGACGGTAAAAAGGTAATTGGTTACAGAGAGGCTATGACGTTGGAAAAACAACCAAAATCTATGATCGTAGTAGGTAGTGGTGCGATTGGAGTTGAATTTGCGCATTTTTATAACGCTATGGGAACCGATGTTACTATAGTTGAATTCCTTCCAAATTTAGTGCCGCTAGAAGATGACGATGTATCCAAGCAGTTTGAGCGTTCTTTTAAAAAGGCAGGTATTAAAGTAATGACTAATTCTTCGGTTGAAAAAGTTGACACTTCCGGAAAGACCGTTAAAGCGACGGTTAAAACTAAAAAAGGTGAAGAAATTATAGAGGCAGATATTGTGCTTTCTGCCGTAGGAATTGCAACAAATATTGAAGGTATTGGCTTGGAAGATGTTGGAATTGTAACAGATAAAGGAAAAGTAATGGTGAACGATTGGTACCAAACCAATATTCCAGGGTATTATGCCATTGGCGATATTACACCTGGTCCTGCCCTGGCCCACGTAGCCTCTGCCGAAGGAATTACGTGTGTTGAAAAAATTGCAGGTATGCACGTGGAAGCGATGGACTACGGAAACATCCCGGGATGTACCTACGCAACCCCGGAAATTGCCAGCGTTGGCATGACGGAAAAGCAAGCAAAAGAAGCGGGATACGAGCTAAAAATTGGTAAGTTTCCTTTTTCTGCTAGCGGAAAAGCAAGCGCAGCAGGAACCAAAGACGGATTTGTAAAAGTAATTTTTGATGCTAAATATGGCGAATGGCTAGGTTGCCATATGATTGGTGCCGGGGTAACAGATATGATCGCAGAAGCCGTTCTGGGTAGAAAACTGGAAACCACAGGACACGAAGTCTTAAAAACAGTACACCCGCATCCAACCATGAGTGAAGCGGTAATGGAAGCTGTGGCAGATGCTTATGGAGAAGTAATTCATTTATAAGACGATAGGACTTCGATACTATTTGCTTCTTAGAACTCAAAATCCTCAGAAACCTCAATACGAGACAAAATTAAAATCCCGCGTTTCATTGAAACTGCGGGATTTTTAATTTTAATCTCAGTGTACTAGGTGATTCTATTTTTTTTCTGAATACAGATTTATTTAAAATGACTAATTATATAACCTGTTGCGCTTCTTATTTTTCGTTTTGGATATTTTAAAATATCCAAAACAAAAAAATACCTAAATAAGGCGAACTGTTTTTTAATTAAAAAATGTTCCTTAAATACAAGTGGAGAATTTGGTAAAGATATAGGATGGCAGTATTATTTAATCGCTTTTGGCTTTAAATACCAAATACAAGATCGGAACTATGATTACCAATGCCGAAATAATGAGGGATGTTATCAATACGAATTTTAAGACGTAGAACAATATGATGAAGAAAATAATTGCAACAACGATACCTATGATGATTTCTTTCATTCTTTTAAAATTTAATTAAAGTACTCAAGGTAGTAATATATTTTAAAAATTGGAATAATAATTCAGCATTATTTTCGGGAGTATTTTTTCTGTTTTGTGGCTGATTCGTCTGTGCGTTAAATCTAAGTAGCAACGTGGCGCCGCCTATCGGTCTTTTTGAATTTAAATAGAGTTTATTTTTAGGAAACCAAATTCATTGAAGGACTGGCAGATCCAAAAATAATATACTTTGTGGAGTATAGTTTAATTTGAGATAAATTCAGGCTGTTCCGTTTCAGGAATTATCAAATCAGAATTGAAGTCGGGAAACATTTCGTAAACTGTTTCATTTGTTAATTGACCTGTATCTATAAAAAACCAATTTTTACCGTCATTTTTAGAAATTCCAAGGAGATATGATTTGCTTTTCAATGTGCCTTCTGAATTTTTCAACTCAATGGTTTGCGACATAATGCAGTGCAATTCATCACCAGCTTCATAAACTCTGGATGGTTTTCCTATGTCGATATTTGAAAATGAAAATCCTTGGTTTTTCATGTTGTCCATGGCATTTTCAATAATACGCATCATACTGTCTTTTCCGCCCATCATTTCAATAATAAGTGGATATGTATAATCTGCTAAAACTTCATATTCTCCATTGAATATTGCATCACTCATAATCTTACTCTGTTCAACGATACTATTCTCATATTCATTTTGAGAAATTAAAGTTCCATTAATCAAAAGGAGAAGTGTTATTAAAATTACTTTCATTAATTGTGTTTTTAAATTTTACCGAACTGTTTTGCATATGATACGGCGGGTTTTGAGCGGCAGCTTCGGCAGTGCCAACATTTTGCGTCAGCGAAAGTGGGAAGGGCAGCGTGCGAATCAGCCGTGGGCAGTGGCGCCGACACTACGTAATTATCCGCTGTGCCAATTATTTTATAAATTTAGGGAATTTAATTGAAGCCGAATGTGACCGCTGTATTATATGCGTTGTTACCACACGTTATTTTTAATTTGTCAGCTTAATATTCATCGCTATATCCTTAATATCAAAAGTAAATCTTTTTTGAAGTTCACTAATGGAATTCCAAGTTCCACCAAAATACCACCAGGTATTTTTATTTTCATCATTATTAACCATTCCAATTGTTGGTTGGTAAGAATATTCAATTAAGTTTTTGTCTTTTTTATAGTATTTATTTAGCAATCTATTTTGGTCAATATAAAGTCTTTCAAGAACTACGAAAAACCCAGTGTCAGGAATAATCAATTTTTCGTCGATTAAATCAACTATAATTTCGTTTACTCCATTTGGTGCTTTAACTATGAAATTTTTTAGCAAATAATTTTCTGTTGGCTTGCCATTTTTATCTGCTTTTAAGATATTCACTTTGAATGGTACAGTTTCTTTAAGCGCGTTATTGGTAATAAAATTTAGTTCTTTAATAAAAGGTGTTTTTTTATAATCTGACTTGTTTGGATAGTATTTTGCAACTGAATATTGAAATCCTTTACCAGAATTAAGGTATTCTCTGTTTTTTTTGCTCTTTTATATGAATTAATCTCAAATTCTAATTCAGCTTTCATTGGGATTATTATAATTTCCTCGAGTTCTTCCGGCTTTTCCTTTAAGAATATTTTAATTCCTTTTTTTGCAGATATTTCTTTTCTTTCAAATCCGAGATACGAAATGATTAATGAATCATTTTCTCGTGATTGTTCAATTGTGAAATTTCCATTCTGATCACTTGTTCCACCGAAAAATTTCCCTTTTACCCAGATATTAACAAATGGAAGTGGTTCATTAGTCAAGCTATCTTTAACAGTTCCGCTAATTTGTGCATAGGATGTATTTGAAATAAAAATTACTAAGATTAGAAATAGATAATTTTTTATCATGGTTTATTATATGGTAAGTTGTAGTACGGGTTATGCTTAAATTTGAGTATCGCTTTTCAGTTTTATTAAATTTATTGTTTCCTTAAACTTCTTTTTAAAGTCTTTGGATTTGTCTGTTTCAAACAAAATTCCATCTAATCCCTGTTGATTAGATTGGTTAAATTTCTCGCTAACTTGTTCTCCAAATGACAAATTATAGGATTTTCTTAAATCAAAATTCAAAATTGCCATATCGTGTTTGATATCATTAATAAGTGTCGTCCTAATTTTACTCTCAATTTCATCAATAGTTTTGTCAACAGAATTTTTTACGGATAGGATCTCTGAATGTAAATGATCATCTACATTGTATTGAACAGAAGAATTGTTTTGTCCGAAAACAGAAAATGGAAGAATTGTCAGTATTAAAATTATTGTATTTTTCATAATCTATATTTTAAATATTATCGACTAATGTGTGGTAACTAGTTATACAATATATTTTGTTGTCCTTACCAAATAATCTAACCAGAATAACAATGTTTGTAGTAACTTGTTTCCGTAAAGATATATAAAACGGTCGCAATTTCTTTCCCAAAAATGATTCATAAAAAAAGCCCCTTCATTTCTGAAGGGGCTTTCGCTTCCTATGTATTGCTGAAGCTTATTTAGATAAGATCAACCTGTGGGTTGAGCTTGTCGCATCAGATACTACCTGAATAATGTAAACGCCATTGGCCATTCCACTTAATTGTACTTGATTGTTACCAGCAATTGCTGTAAAATCCTTTACAATTTTTCCTGAACCTAACTCGATCACAGTTACACGTATATCGTTTCCAAAGGTCTGTGGGATATCTATATTCGCCGTTCCGCTTGATGGGTTCGGGTACACTACGATTCCACTTCCATTGGTAGCTATATCTTCTATTGCTAACAATACGTCTTGTGCTTCAAAAGCTCCTATGTCACGGATACCGTCAAAAACAGCTTGTCCAATCTGATCGTCAAACAAATCTGCAGGGTCTCCACCATTATAAGCTAAAGATCCTAACAATAATTCGTGAGTTTCAGTATCACCACCATTATTTTGTAGTGGTCCTAACATTGGGTCTGTTTCTTCAACATCGTTGGCTTGTTCCGGGAACGCGCCTTCGTCGTCTGTACCTATCAGGTTATAGTCATTAGAAGTAAATGTACCACTAACGTCTAGTCCGGATCCTGCAGTGTTTAAAGCTACAATAGTATTCTTCAAACTAGTTGAAGTATTACTCTGGATTCCTCCACCTGTACCAGCAGCGATATTAGCTCCTACTGTTACAGCATCAAGCTCTAAGCTTGCACCATCGTTAGTAATTCCACCACCATTTGAAGATGCTTCATTACTTGAAATAGTACTTCTTACTACTGCCGTAATGGCACCGGTATTATTGTAGATTCCTCCACCTTCAGCAGCACTGTTTCTGGATACTGTAGACGTTAGAACGGTCATTGTAGACCCATCCTGATTCCACAATCCACCACCTTCACTGGCAGCACTGTTTCCATCAATAGTACTAAGACTAATATCTATTGTTGCAGCGTTCCCTGATACGTGTAATGCTCCTCCATTTCCTGGGTTTGCAGTACCAGAAGTACCATCCACATCGTTATTAATTAATTGTGATGTAGTAAGTAATAGCGCTCCTTCAATAATTTCGATAGCTCCACCTGCTCTGTTGGCTGCGTTTCCATCAAAAATTGAGTTGGTAACAGAAATATCTCCATCTATACTTAGAAGACCTCCACCAGAACCTGAAGTTCCTGTTGCCTGATTGTTTTCAAGAACAACATCATTCAGTAAGGTTAAGTTTCCTCCATTGTTGAAGATTCCTCCTCCACCATTGTCTGCAGCAGCACCTTCGGCAACGTTGTCTGCAATTGTAATTGCTGACAATGTCATTCCTCCTACACTGTTCCAGAATGCACCACCTTCAGAAGCTGCTGTGTTTCCTGTAGCAACTCCTCCAGAGATAATTGCGTTTCCTGGTCCTGAGATGTGTAGTGCTCCACCGTTACCCGGGTTTGCACTTGCACTGTTATTGGTGAAATCTGTGTCTGTAATAGTAGCAGTGTTTCCTAACGTACTATTTTCTTCAATGGCTCCACCTGCTCTTACAGCAGTGTTTCCATCAAAACTAGTATCATTCATAAACAATATACCATCATCGTTTAAAATACCACCTCCAGAACCAGAAGCTCCGTCGGCAACATTGTTAGTAAGTGTTGCATTTGAAACAGTTAATGTACCTCCAGCGTTAAAGATTCCTCCACCACCTTCGTTGGCCATTGCTCCACTTGCAGTATTACCGTCTATAGTAGCTCCATCCACAGTCATTGCTCCGGCACCATTCCATAATCCACCACCTTCTAAAGCAGCAGTGTTTCCTGAAATTGTTCCACCGGTTACAGTGCTATCATCACCACCGGTAATGTGCATTCCACCTCCGTTACCCGGAGAAGATGCTGTTGCATTGTTCAGTAAATCTACGTTTGTAAGGGTTGTTGTTCCGCCACCTGAGGCAACTTCAATACCACCACCTGCTCTCATAGAAGTGTTTGCTGAAATTTCTGTATCGGTTACTGTCATTGTACCCGAATCGTTCAGAATACCACCACCAGAACCTGAAGCACCATCGGCTACATTGTTCAAAATAGTTGCATTACTTACGTCCAAGGTTCCTCCGTTGTTGAAGATTCCTCCTCCACCTTCGTTGGCCATGGCTCCACTTGCTGTATTTCCGTCGATAGTTGTTCCATCTACGGTCATTGCTCCAGATCCATTCCATAATCCACCACCTTCTAAGGCTGCAATGTTTCCACTCACAGTACCTCCGGTAATTGAACTATCTCCAGGACCTGTAATATGAAGTCCACCACCATTACCTGGTGCGGCACTTGCTACGTTATCCATTAGGTCTACACTATCTAAAGAAAGTGTATTCCCGGCAACACTGTTATCTTCAATACCACCACCTGCTCTTACAGCTGTGTTTGCGGTAATTGTTGTTCCTGAAATCGTTAAAATTCCCTGATCATTTAAGATACCACCCCCAGAACCTGAAGCACCGTCGGCTACATTGTTCGTAATGGTTGCTGCTGTTATTTCCAGCGTTCCTCCAGCGTTGAAGACTCCTCCTCCACCTTCGTTAGCCATAGCTCCACTTGCAGTGTTACCATCTATAACGGTATTTTCAATTGTCATAAAACCAGCACCGTTCCATAATCCACCACCTTCTAAGGCCGCAGTATTTCCTGTTACGTTACCACCTAATATATTAGTGTCTCCAGGACCTGTTACGTGCAATCCACCACCATTACCTGGCGAAGATGCTGTGCTATTGTTTGTGAAGTCTGTAGCTGTAATTAGTGTTGTATTTCCAGCAAGACTGTTATCCTCAATACCACCACCTGCTCTCACAGATGTGTTTCCTGAGATAGTACTACCAGTAACTACCAGAGTACCTTCATCGTTTAGAATTCCTCCACCAGAACCTGCAGAACCATTGGCAATATTATTGCTAATTGTTGCAGTATTTACATCCAGTGTTCCTCCAGCGTTGAAAATTCCTCCACCACCTTCGTTGGCCATATCTCCACCTGCGGTGTTACCATCTATCGTTGTTCCAGTAACCGTCATTGTTCCGGAACCATTCCATAATCCACCACCTTCTAGGGTTGCTGTATTATTTGAAACAGTACCATCTGTAATGTTTGAAGTTCCTGGTCCCGTCATATGTAATCCACCTCCGTTACCCGGAGCGGTTCCTACAAAGTTGTCGTCTAAAGTTACACTGGTAAGTGTAATAGTTCCGGCACCGTTTGTTGAATTATCTTCAATACCACCACCTGCTCTTTTTGCAGTATTATTGGTAATTGAAGAAGCATCTACCGTTACAGTACCTCCATCTACATTCTGAATACCACCTCCAGAACCAGCAGCTCCGGTAGCAGCATTGTTATTAATGGTACTACTATTCTGAACAACAAGCGTTCCTCCATTGTTGAAGATTCCTCCTCCACCATTGTCGGCTGCAGCTCCTGCTGCCTGATTGCTTTCTACAACTGTACCATCTACGGTCATTGTACTACCAACCTGGTTCCAAAGTCCACCACCTTCGCTTGCAGCCTGGTTTCCTGTTACGGTTCCGTTATTAAGAATCACATTGGCAACTCCTGTAACGTGCAGTCCACCACCATTACCTGGCATTGGTGTTCCTGCATTTCCTGCAACATCATTTCCTTGCAGCGTAGTACCATCCATAGTAACGTCTCCGTCTACTACTTCAATACCTCCACCTGCTCTGTTAGCACTATTACCGTCTATCATTACATTGGTAAGACCTATTGCGCCATCTGTACTATACAATCCACCACCAGAACCAGAAGTTCCAGTTGCTGTATTGGATATTATATCACTTCCGTCAATATTCATATCACCGCCATTGTTGAAGATTCCTCCTCCTCCTGGTCCGGAAACGGCAACATTAAGAGTTACGTCTGTATTATTAACAGTCATTGTACTACCTGCCTGGTTCCAAAGTCCACCACCTTCATTTAAAGCAGTGTTGCTTGCAATTAAAGCATCATTAATAGTTGTGGTAGTTACGCCACTGATATGAATTCCACCACCATTTCCTGGCATTGGAGTTCCTGCAGTTCCGTTCACATCGTTCGTATTAATGATCGTACCGTTTAGATTTAAGGTACCATCAATCACTTCTATCGCTCCACCAGCGCGATTAGCACTGTTTAAAGTAATGAAGTTATCGGCTATAGTTACAGTTCCGTCTGTGGATAAAATTCCTCCACCAGATCCGGCTGCACCATTAGCTAAATTACTAGTTATAGTTGTACCTGTTAAGATATCTAGTGTTCCTCCATCGTTATAGATTCCTCCACCACCATTCTCGGCTAAAGCACCGCTGGCTATATTATTGGTAACTGCTACAGCATCTACGGTCATTATTCCTCCACCATTCCACAGTCCTCCACCTTCGGCAGCGGCTAGGTTTCCGTCTACAGTTCCGCCGGTAATTGTTGAATTGGCTGTTCCACCTACGTGAAGACCACCACCATTACCTGGCATTGCTGCGCCAGAGGCTACACCTGTATCGTTCGTATTTAGAGTAACATCGGTTGAGGTTAAACTACCACCGGCAATTTCAATTCCACCACCTGCGCGGTTCGATTGATTGTTGGTAATAGTTGTACCTGTTAAATTTACATCACCTCCGGTAGAAAGAATTCCACCTCCAGAACCTGCGGCTCCATCGGCTACGTTACTATCTATTAAAGTTGCAGCGTCTACATTCAAGGTTCCCCCGTCGTTGTAGATTCCACCACCTCCGTTTTCGGCTAAAGCACCGCTGGCAATATTATTTGTAACTGGAACTCCAATTACATCCATTGTTCCCATAGCGTTCCATAACCCACCACCTTCGGCAGCAGCTACGTTTCCGTCTACAGTTCCACCGGTAATTGTTGAATTGGCTGTTCCACCTACGTGAAGACCACCACCATTACCTGGCATTGCTGCGCCAGAGGCTACACCTGTATCGTTCGTATTTAGAGTAACATCGGTTGAGGTTAAACTACCACCGGCAATTTCAATTCCACCACCTGCGCGGTTCGATTGATTGTTGGTAATAGTTGTACCTGTTAAATTTACATCACCTCCGGTAGAAAGAATTCCACCTCCAGAACCTTCGGCTCCATCGGCTACGTTACTATCTATTAAAGTTGTAGCGTCTACATTCAAGGTTCCCCCGTCGTTGTAGATTCCACCACCTCCGTTTTCGGCTAAAGCACCGCTGGCAATATTATTTGTAACTGGAACTCCAATTACATCCATTGTTCCCATAGCGTTCCATAACCCACCACCTTCGGCAGCAGCTACGTTTCCGTCTACAGTTCCGCCGGTAATTGTTGAATTGGCTGTTCCACCTACGTGAAGACCACCACCATTACCTGGCATTGCTGCGCCAGAGGCTACACCTGTATCGTTCGTATTTAAAGTAACATCGGTTGAGGTTAAACTACCACCAGCAATTTCAATTCCACCACCTGCGCGGTTCGATTGATTGTTGGTAATTGTTGTACCTGTTAAATTTACATCACCTCCGGTAGAAAGAATTCCACCTCCAGAACCTGCGGCTCCATCGGCTACGTTACTATCTATTAAAGTTGCAGCGTCTACATTCAAGGTTCCCCCGTCGTTGTAGATTCCACCACCTCCGTTTTCGGCTAAAGCACCGCTGGCAATATTATTTGTAACTGGAACTCCAATTACATCCATTGTTCCCATAGCGTTCCATAACCCACCACCTTCGGCAGCAGCTACGTTTCCGTCTACGGTTCCACCGGTAATGGTAGCATTACCTGTTCCACCTACGTGAAGACCACCACCATTTCCTGGATTAGCTCCTAATGCAACACCTACATCGTTGGTATTTAGGGTCACTCCTGTCATCGTAAGATCACCACTGGCGATCTCTATTCCACCACCTGCTCTCACAGCCTGGTTTCCTGTAATGATAGTTCCATCAATAGTTAACATACCGTCTGTACTGTGAATCCCTCCACCAGAACCTGCGGCACCATTGGCAACATTATTTACAATATTAGTTCCGCTGGCTACGCCAAGTGTTCCTCCATTATTGAAGATTCCACCACCACCATTGGTTGCGTCTGCACCTGATGCGGTATTGCTATCTATAAAAGTATTGGCAAAAATAGCTCCTCCACCTACAATATTCATAGTTCCTCCACTGTTCCACAATCCTCCACCTTCGGAAGCTGCAGTGTTAAGGAAAATTATACCATTTATTGTAACGTCAGATGTATTGGAAGTAATGTGAAGTCCTCCACCATTTCCAGGATTAGCAGTTCCAGCTGTTCCATTTACATCATTTAATATTAATTGAAGATCGATAAGATTTGCATTACCGTCAAATATTTCGATACCACCACCAGCACGATTTGCGCTGTTTGAAGTAAGGGCTGCACCGTCAATATTCAGCATACCCCCGGTACTTAATATAGCACCTCCAGAACCAGAAGTACCTGTCGCAAGATTGCTGAAAATATCGGCAAATGAATCAATATTCATAGTTCCTCCGTCATTATACAATGCCCCACCACCTTGACCGGCATCATCTCCGGTTGCGATATTATTATCCATTTGTGTGTCGGCTCCGGTTACAAGCATAGTTCCTGTTCCATTCCAGAGACCTCCTCCTTCAACAGCGGTATTATTTTGTACTAAAGCATTGGTAAAAGTAGAATCTCCACCTCCACTAATGTGATATCCACCACCGTTACCTGGTGCGGCTCCTGTACCCGTAGCTATATTATTCAATAAAGTTAAATCTGTAAAAGAATACAACTCGCCAGGTGCAGAAAGAATTTCTATTCCACCACCAGCTCTGTTTGCTGTATTATTTTGAAGCGTTACGTTATTTAAAGTTAATGTTCCGGGTGTTGCACTAAAAATTCCACCACCTGAACCTAAAAGTCCGTCTGCTGTGTTTCCGTCAATTACGGCGTTAATAACAATAACGTCACCACCATTGTTGAATATGGCACCACCACCGTTGTCGGCATCATCACCGCTAGCTGTATTGTTGATCATATTTGGATTATCAAGTGTCATTGTACTTCCAACCTGATTCCAAACACCACCTCCTTCAGAAGCAGCTATATTGTTTTGCATATTTCCACCGTTGATATTTACGGTTGCAACTCCGGAAACGTGTAAGAAACCACCATTCCCTGGGTTTGGAGCAGACGCACCTGCATCATTACCGTTCATATCAATATCGTTAGTGGTAAGTGTACCGTCGATAATTTCAATACCACCACCGGCACGATTTGCACTATTGTTTGATATTGAAGTTCCAATATCTGAAACAGTTACATCTCCGTCATTACTCATAATACCTCCACCAGAACCTGATGTTCCAGTTGCCGTATTGCTTAAAATTGTTGTTCCGCCATCTACGTTAAGTGTTCCTCCATTATTGAAGATTCCACCACCACCAGTTGTTGGTGCAGCACCTTGCGCTTCGTTACCTGTAATAGTTGTTCCGGTAACGTTCATAACTCCGCCTCCATTCCATAAACCACCACCTTCAATGGCAGTATTATTTGTTACAGAACCTCCTGTAAATGTAACCATTGGAGTTCCTGAAACGTGTAATCCTCCACCATTTCCTGGGTTTGGAGTTGCTATAAAATTTCCATCAAGTGTTAATCCAGTAAATGTATAAGTTGTACCTCCGTTGATTTCGATACCACCACCTGCGCGGTTGGCCGAGTTACCAGAGATGGTAATATTATCTGCGGAAAGAGTTCCTCCTAAGGTTAAAATTCCACCACCAGAACCTAGTGCTCCTGATGCAATATTTCCATTTACAGTACTTGTTCCATTAATTATAAGATCTCCTCCGTTGTTGAAGATCCCTCCACCTCCGTCATCTGCTGCAGCTCCACCAAGAGCTTCGTTAGCATTTACAGTAGTATTGGTAACAGTCATTGTTCCTGTTCCGTTCCATAATCCACCACCTTCAAGGGCAGCTGTATTTGCAGCTACGTTAGAATCGGTAATGGTTAAACTAGCATCTCCTGTTAGGTGAATCGCTCCACCATTTCCGGGAGCTCCATTTGCTACGTTGTTTCCTAGATCACTATTTGCAATGGTTAATGTTCCTCCTGCAGACATTTCAATTGCACCACCTGCTCTATTCGCTTCATTTTCCTGAAAAAATCCTCCTGTTGGAAGACCATCAATATCTACCACAGAATTGGGTGCAGCAAAAATAGCACCACCAGATGCACTTCCGTTTACAGCTAAGTTTCTATTAAAATTTGTATCAGTTATATCTAAAGGACCGCCTAATGTGTATACACCACCACCACCAGTAGTTCCACCAGTAGCTACGTTATCATCAAGACTTACCGAGTTGATCGTCATTGTTCCCATATTGTTCCAAAGGCCTCCACCTTCTACAGCAATATTATTTTGAACTAAACCACCATTAATTTCAACATCAATTGCACCAGTAATATGAAGTCCTCCTCCATTTCCTGGGTTAGCTCCTAAAGCTACACCAGCGTCATTTCCATCTAAGACAACATCGTTCATTACAAATGTTCCTCCAGAAATTTCGATTCCTCCACCAGCTCTAATCGCCTGATTATCTCTAAATGCAATACGATTCGCAGGTAGTGTTCCATTACTTGTTATGGTAACAGATCCACCATTACTATGTAAACCACCTCCAGAACCAGCGGCTCCATTAGCTTGATTATTAATTACTCGTGTAATTCTAGGTACAAATCCAGCTAACAAATTGTTGATAAGTAGATCTCCTCCATTGTTAAAGATACCTCCACCACCATTAGCAGCAGTAGGACCACTAGCAACATTTCCGTCGATGTCTGAACCTAAAATATTCATAGTTCCGGTTCCATTCCATATAGCACCACCTTCGTTAGCAGCAATATTGGTTAAAAACCTACCGGTGATCGTTGAAGATGCAGCTCCTGTAATATGGATCGCTCCACCATTTCCCGGAGGTCCTGTTGCAGTGTTATCTTGAAATACAGTAAAACCAGCTACAATTAGATTGTCTGAAGATTGAACTTCTATAGCTCCACCTGCTCTGTTTGCGGTGTTTCTTCTGAAGGAACCTCCATTAATATCAAGGATACCCGTTCCAGTATTGAAAATTGCTCCTCCACTTCCCGGTGCTCCATTTGCTGTATTATCGTTAAAAGTAGAGCCATTGATATCTAAGTTTGTGTTCTGACTAAAAATTGCGCCTCCATTATCAGCAACACCATTAATAAATGTTATGGTATTAATAGTTACAGAACCAGCATCAATAATATTAAAGATTCTACCATTGTTTGATGCATTGATACTACTTCCGAAAGATGATATGGTAAGATCATCTGTGATATCTATTTCACCCGTAGTAAGAACCGGACTATTAAAACCCAATGTGATCGTATTGGGTCCGGCCGCAGTATTGGCATCATCTACAGCCTGCCGTAGTGACCCGGGACCTGCATCATTCCCATTTGTAACCGTAAACTGTCCAAAAGACAACGAGGTTGTTAGTAAAATTGAAACCAGCAAGAGCCAATTTCGAGTAATTGTGTTTTTCATAATTTTTCTTATTAGGTTAATAGATAATACGTAGCAATAAAAAAAAAGTAATACAAGCTTTCATAAGCCCACACTACTTTATACGATTAAATTAAAATTGTAATTTTTGGTCATTGCTTTGGTATAATTAGTTTGCATCACCTATTTGTATTTGATAACAAATAAGTTAGATGTCGATAAAGTTACGTAAGGAATGAGGGGGGCGGTTTCTTAAATTATGTTAAAATATCTGATGTAGAATAAATTAACAAAACATTTAGATTTACCATAAAATTTTGAAAAACTACCTTATATGATATTCTATAGACCTTAAGACTGTGTAAAACTTACACGCTTTTTAAGTTTACTTAATAAAAGATTAACGTTTGTAGAATCCGGGGTTTTAACATTAAATGTTAAATAATTTTTAAAATTATAAATAGGATTTTTTTGCTGAAATAGAATTATACTTTCAGTTATCCCAAATATGATATTACATTTCGTTGAATACGTTGTTGAATATTTGTGACGTCACTCTTCACGAATTTTTCACCGGTAATATTCTCATACAGCTCTATATATCTTTCTGAAACGGAAAGAATATATTCGTCACTCATAACGGGTACAGTTTGTCCCTCTAATCCTTGAAAATTATTAGCAATAAGCCATTGGCGTACAAATTCTTTGGACAATTGTTTTTGGGCTTCTCCTTTTTTTTGTCGGGTTTCGTAACCTTCTGCATAAAAATAGCGGGAAGAATCCGGGGTATGGATCTCATCTATCAAGACAATTTTTCCATCCTTCGTTTTTCCGAACTCGTATTTAGTATCTACCAGGATTAAGCCTCGACTGGCTGCAATTTCGGAACCGCGCTGGAATAATTTTTTGGTATACTCTTCAAGGATTACGTAATCAGTTTCAGCAACAATTTTCCGCTTAATAATATTCTCTCTTGAAATATCTTCGTCGTGATCGCCCATTTCAGCTTTGGTGGCAGGTGTAATAATAGGTTGTGGAAACTTATCGTTTTCCTGCATCCCGTCCGGCATTGCCACACCACACAGCATTCTTTTTCCAGCCTTATATTCACGGGCAGCATGACCACTCATATAGCCACGAATGACCATTTCAACTTTAAAAGGCTCGCACGCTTCCCCCACGGCAACATTGGGATCTGGTGTTGCGGTTAACCAGTTTGGGACTATATCTTGTGTATCACGCATCATCTTGGTAGCAATTTGATTGAGTATCTGTCCTTTATAGGGTATTCCCTTGGGCATAACAACGTCAAAAGCACTAAGTCTATCTGTAGCTATCATAACCAACTGATTATTTTCCAGGGTATATACTTCCCGAACTTTTCCCTTATAAACGGCTTTTTGCCCCGGAAAGTTGAAGTTTGTGTCTGTTATGGTGTTACTCATGATGATTGTAGATTTTTGAACTGAAAATTACGAATCTAAATTTTCAATACTTTTATAGGCGGCAATAACTTCTTTTACGAGACGGTGGCGGATGACGTCTTTATCGTCCAAAAAGATCATTCCTACTCCTTTCACGTCTTTTAATACCAATAATGCTTCCTTTAATCCAGAAATTACTCGTCGCGGTAAATCAATTTGTCCCGGATCTCCCGTAATCATAAATTTTGCGTGTTTCCCCATTCGGGTAAGGAACATTTTCATTTGGGCGTGGGTAGTATTCTGTGCTTCGTCTAAAATAACGAAGGCATTATCCAATGTTCTTCCCCGCATAAAGGCCATAGGTGCAATTTGTATCACGCCTTTTTCTACATAACTTTCCAGTTTTTCGTGCGGAATCATATCTCTTAACGCATCGTATAACGGCTGCATATACGGATCTAGCTTTTCTTTTAGATCTCCTGGGAGAAACCCTAAATTCTCACCGGCTTCCACTGCAGGGCGGGTTAGTATAATTCGTTTTACCTGTTTTTCTTTTAATGCTCTTACCGCCAAGGCAACACACGTGTACGTTTTTCCGGTTCCGGCTGGCCCAACGGCAAAAACCATGTCGTTTTTTTCGGTAAGATCTACCAACTTTCGCTGGTTGGCTGTTTGCGCTTTTATTAATTTACCACTAACGCCGTGAACCAGCACATCTCCGCTTTTGGAAGATGTTTCGTAATCCTCTTTACTTCTACTGGAAAGGACACGTTCTATGGTGTTTTCGTCCATCTTATTATATTTCCCAAAATGCTCTAAAAGCATGGTGATGCGACGGTCAAACTCCTCGAGAATTTCCTCGTCTCCATAGGCCTTTAGTTTGCTCCCACGAGCGACCAGTTTCAGTTTGGGGAAATATTTTTTTAGTAGATCAATATTCGCATTCTGGAGCCCAAAAAATTCTCTGGGACTAATTTCTGTCAATTCAATAATAAGTTCGTTCAAAAGCGCAGTTGTTTATAACATTATAAAGTATCTTCAAATATAGTTTTTCCTATTCTAAAAGTACTTTATTTTTGTGGGAGTAATTTCAACAACATATCAACAATTAGCCCGATGCCTATCATAACCCTCACGACAGATTTTGGAGAGAAAGACCACTTTGTAGGTGCGGTAAAAGGAGCTATTTATAGTGAATTGGAAACTATAAGAATTGTTGATATCTCCCATAGTATTTCACCATTTCATAATACTGAAGCTGCCTATATTATTCAAAACGCCTACAAAAGTTTTCCGCACGGCACCATTCATATTATAGGAATTGATAGTGAACTAAACCCCGAAAATCAGCATATTGCTGTTAAATTGGACGGACATTTTTTTGTGTGTGCGAACAATGGGATAATTTCTATGTTAACTTCTGAAGTAAATCCAGAAAAGATCGTAGAAATAAATATACACGATAGGATCATTAGCAATTTTCCTGTTCTGGACGTTTTTGTAAAAGTAGCCTGCCACCTTGCCCGTGGTGGAACCCTTGAGGTAATTGGAAAACCAATCGCCGAAATAAAAGAACTTGTGGGTATTAAACCGGTTGTGAATAGTGAGAACAACCAGATTATTGGCAATGTAATATATATAGATAACTACGGAAATGTGGTGAGCAATATTAGTAAGACTTTATTTGAAGATGTTGGTAAGGGTAGACCGTTTAAAATTACAGCGAGACGCGCGCAGTTTAGTAAGGTACATTCGCATTACAGCGACGCTATTAATTTTGAAATTCCAAAAGATCGTCGGGAAGAAGATGGTAAAAAACTCGCCATTTGGAATTCTTCCGATTATCTGGAATTAGCTATTTATAAAAGTAATCCTTCCACCGTAGGCAGTGCATCCTCGTTATTTGGGTTGCAGTTTAGAGATGCAGTGACGGTTAATTTTAGCCCTATAATCACCTAAAGCGTAAGTATGTGTTTCGATACGCTTCTCCAGCAAGAAGGAGCCCGTTGTGTCTTTAACAATTGCACTTTGGCTATGCGAAGTATACTTAACAAATTATGGATATGTTTACAAGAATAGTAAAAATGGAATTTAGAGAGGAAGAAGTTTCTTCCTTTTTGGCTAATTTTGAAACTGTGAAAGCAAAAATCAGGGATTTCCCGGGTTGTGAGCACTTACAACTGTTACGGGATAAAAGAGATCCAACCATTTTTTTTACCTACAGCAAGTGGCAAACCGAAGCAGATCTGGAAGCCTACCGAAACAGCACCCTTTTCAAAGGCGTTTGGGCAACAACAAAACCAAAATTTCGTTCTAAAGCCGAAGCCTGGAGTGTTGATGAACTAGAATCGGTAGTGGGCAGCAGATAGTACGCTAGGCTTATAGTAAGTAAAAAACAAATATTGAATTGTTAACTCTAAACTAAATTTTAAGTGTACCCAATTCTAAAAAAAGAAATAACCAGTTTTTTTGCCAGCCCCATCGGGTATTTGGTAATTGGGTTGTTTTTGGTGGTAAATGGTTTATTTCTCTGGGTTTTTAGTGGCGATTACAATATTCTGGACGCAGGTTTTGCAGATCTCAATCCTTTTTTTGAGTTGGCACCCTGGATACTTTTATTCCTTATTCCAGCTGTGACGATGCGCGCTTTTAGCGACGAACTTAAACAAGGGACTATGGAACTGCTAGTAACCAAACCCATCTCGTTACGCGCTATTGTTTTAGGAAAATATTTTGGTGCCGTGGTGTTAATAGTTTTAGCGCTACTTCCTACCCTCCTTTATATTGTAACCATTTCTAGTTTAGGAAATCCTGCTGGAAATTGGGATGTAGGATCTACAATGGGCTCGTACCTTGGTCTGTTATTTTTAGTGTTGGCATATACAGCGATCGGTATATTTGCTTCTACACTTTCTGAAAACCAGATCGTAGCATTTATCATTGCTATTTTTTTATGCTTTGTACTTTATTTTGGTTTTGAAGGGCTTGCATCTATAAATGCATCTTTAGATGTTTCCTATTTAGGATTAAAAGCACATTTCACTTCTATTTCGCGCGGTGTTATTGATACCCGGGATGTCATTTACTTTTTGAGTGTAGCGGCCTTGTTTCTTTCATTCACTGTTTTTAAACTTCGGAAAAGTTAATTTGAAACAAAACCCAAAACATATTCTCCTTGCCATATTCCTATTTATAGGAGTAAATTTTCTGGCCAGCAAAGTCTACCAGCGTTTCGACCTTACGCAAGACCAGCGATATACTCTTTCTGAAGCAGCCAAAGAAACGGTTGCAACGGTAAACTCGCCTATTAAGATCGACATCTTTTTAAAGGGCAATTTTCCGCCAGAGTTTAAAAAGCTGCAGTTAGAAACCGAGCAACTATTACAAGAATACCGAAGCTACAACCCTAACATTACATACGAGTTTATAAATCCGCTGGAAAGCGATAATCCCGAAGCCTTACAACAGGAATTTATAAGTCGGGGGATGAAGGGTGCACAAGTAGAAGTGCGGGAAAACGGAAAAGTATCTACCGAAGTTGTCTATCCTTGGGCTCTCGCCTATTATCAGGAAAAAACAGTGAAGATTCCACTGCTCAAAAATACATTAGGTGCTACTCCTGAAGAACGCGTCAATAATTCTATTCAGAATCTGGAGTATGCTTTTGCAGATGCATTTCATCAACTTGTTAACGCTAAAAGTAAGCGTATTGCTGTTTTAAAAGGGAATGGAGAGCTGGACGATAGGTACGTGGCAGATCTTTTCAGCACACTTCGTGATACTTATTTTATTGCACCTTTCACATTAGATTCTGCAGCTACGGCTCCTTTAAAAACGCTGGAACAATTACAATCATTCGATTTAATTGTGGCCGCAAAACCTGTAGAGAAGTTTTCAGATCCGGAGCGGTATATTTTAGATCAGTATACTATGAATGGTGGTGCTTCCATCTGGCTTGTGGACGCTACTGAAATTGTACAGGATGCGGCGTCCGGAATTACTGCGGCTATTCCGTTAGATATTAATTTGAGTGATTTCTTCTTCAAATACGGACTAAGAATTAACTCTAATCTGGTAAAAGATGTGTATTGTGCACCGATTGTTTTAGCCTCCGGAGAAGACAGGGAGTCGCAATACGATAAATATCCCTGGCTTTTTAATCCGTTATCTTCCAGTGCTAACGAACACCCCATTGTAAATAACATTGAAGCCGTTAAATTTGAATATACCAGCCAGATAGAACTACTTCCGAACGACATTAAAAAAACGGTTCTCTTAAGCTCCTCTCCTATTACAAAATTACAGGGAACACCTGTAGAAATAGATATTGACAAAGAGATCCCCGATGGTTTGCGCGTTGTAAATGAAGGACCAGACCCTTCGGTTTTTAACGCAGGGGAAATCCCTTTAGCGGTGTTGCTGGAAGGTGAATTCCCCTCGGTTTTTACCAACAGAGTAAAGCCTTTTAAAATTTCAGAAGACAAAACTACTTCGGTAACAACAAAAATGCTTGTGGTGAGTGATGGGGACGTGATTAAAAATCAGTTAGAGCGCGGGAGACCCTTGGAATTAGGTTTCGATAAATGGACTAATTCTTTCTATGGAAACAAGGAGTTTTTGCTCAATGCCGTAAATTATATGCTGGACGATAGCGGACTTATAAACATACGCACCAAGAAAATTGCGGTTCCCTTCCTAGACCCGCAAAAAACGGCTACGGATCGTACGCAATGGCAAGTGATAAACATCTTGCTACCACTAGGTTTGTTGGCCCTCTTCGGATTTATTTACAGCAACTTCAGAAAACGAAAATACACTCGGTAACTGTTAATAAGTTAGTTTTACAAACCGTCGCTTTTAGGATATATTTGTACTTCGACTATCCTTAGTACGCAGACATAGCTTTATCGCTTCGCTAAAACTTTATGGTAGTTCGTAATTTATAAGATTAATAGTTTAGAAAATAATCATACATGAAATTCATCGTTTCCAGCTCATATTTACTTAAGCAATTACAAGTGCTTGGTGGTATTATAAATAGTAATAACACACTACCTATTTTAGATAATTTTTTATTCAATCTGGATGGAAATTCATTGACGGTTTCCGCTTCAGATCTGGAGACTACGGTGTCTTCAAAACTAGATGTGGAGAGTAATGAAAGCGGGAGTGTATGTATTCCTGCACGTTTGTTGCTGGACACATTAAAAACATTTCCAGAGCAGCCGCTTACCTTTACTGTAGAAGAAAATAACACGGTAGAGATTAGCAGTAATCACGGTAAATATGCTTTGGCGTATGCTGCCGGTGAGGAATTCCCAACGGCTGTAGAGCTTAAGGATCCTTCAGAAACAAAAATACAGGGAGATATTCTGGCAACCGCCATAAGTAAAACCATTTTTGCCAGTGGAAATGACGATCTTCGTCCCGTGATGAGTGGGGTGTTTTTTCAGTTTTCTACGGAAGGTTTAACCTTTGTAGCGACAGATGCTCACAAACTGGTAAAATACTCGCGCGAAGATGTTGCTGCCTCACAAACAGCCGAATTTATTATGCCGAAAAAGCCACTTAATTTGCTGAAAAGCATTCTGGCTGGTAGCGAAGAAGAGGTTACTATTGAATATAATGATAGTAATGCAAAATTCAGTTTTGAAAATACCACAATGATCTGTCGCTTGATCGATGGAAAATATCCTAATTACGAAGCTGTTATTCCAAAGGAAAATCCAAACAAACTTTCCATAGACCGCAATCAGTTTTTGAATAGTGTGCGCCGTGTAAGTATTTTCAGTAATAAAACAACACACCAGATACGTTTAAAAATTGCGGGTGCAGAGTTGAATATTTCAGCAGAAGATATAGACTACAGCAACAAAGCCGAAGAACGCTTAACGTGTGACTATCAGGGAGACGACATGCAGATTGGCTTTAACTCACGTTTCCTTACCGAAATGCTGAACAATCTTACCAGTGACGATGTTTCTCTTGAAATGAGCCTTCCAAACCGTGCAGGAATTCTAACACCGGTAGATGGACTGGACGAAGGAGAACACGTGACTATGCTGGTGATGCCGGTGATGTTGAATAACTAGCTTTGGCTCCGCTTAAAGTAGCTATAGCTTCAGTTTAAACGCTACAGAAATGTAGATCTCTTAGCTACCTAATTTACTGAAATTTAATAATACGAAGTAAAACCCCACTCCTGTAGTGGGGTTTATTATTTATCAAGTACCGATGTTTCTTCGGAATAGTTAAATATATTCTAAACTCTCAATTTGTCCCTTCAATTATCTTGTTTCATAGTAACTTAGGTGTTCAAAAAAAAATAGTATGAAAACCAAACAATACATCACACTACTCCTATGTAGCTTTCTTCTTTTTTCCTGTAAAAATGAATTGGCCAAAATAAAAGCACAATCTGATAAAGATCTGGCATCTAAAGAATACGCCCCCAGCACGGTAGAAACCGCTTTGGGAAGCCTTACGCTACCTGCACCTTACGCGACGGAGTCTACGGCTAAATTATCGGAGACAAAACCCTGGCCGGAAAACAAAATGCCAGTTGCCCCAGACGGATTTATAGTATCAAAATTTGCTGAAGGTTTTGAGAATCCACGTTGGACTTATATTGCCCCTAATAATGATGTTTTTGTCGTAGAATCGAATACCCGTAATAGCGCTAACAGAGTCACTATCCTAAGAGATACTAATAACGACGGTACTTTTGAAGTAAGAGAACCGTTTTTGGAAGATTTAAATCAGCCATTTGGAATGTTAGTGATACAAGATGCCTTCTATGTTGCTAACACAGATGGATTATACAAATACCCTTATAAAGAAGGACAAACTTCTTTAAAGGGAATTGAAGGAAAAAAAATTGTTGCACTTCCTGCTGGTGGTTATAACAATCACTGGACGCGAAATATTATTACAAACGCCGCCAAAGATAAAATATATATATCTGTAGGTTCTGCCAGTAATGTTGCAGAGCACGGAATGAATGAAGAAATCCGTCGTGCTAACATTCTGGAAGTAAATCTTGATGGAACCGGGGAAGTAATTTATGGAAGCGGTTTGCGAAACCCGGTTGGGATGGATTGGAATCCGGTGACTAACGAATTATGGACCGCTGTGAACGAACGTGATAAATTAGGTGATAATCTGGTGCCGGATTATATTACCAGTGTTAAAAAAGGTGGATTCTATGGTTGGCCATACTCTTATTTTGGACAAATTAAGGATCCAAGAATGCTAGACACAAACGCCACTGCAATGATAGAAAAGGCTATTGTTCCCGATGTTTCCGTAGGACCGCATACAGCATCATTAGGGTTTACATTTTATACCGGAGATACATTTCCTGCCAACTATAAAAATGGCGCTTTCGTGGGGCAGCACGGTTCCTGGAACAGAGCAAATTTTTCTGGATATAAAGTAGTTTTTGTGCCTTTCGAAAATGGTAAGCCTGCTGCAAAACCTGTCGATTTTTTAACCGGATTTATAGCCGATGGAGATGGATCTAAAGTATACGGGAGACCTGTTGGCGTTACGCAAACCCCAACCGGAGACCTTCTGGTAAATGACGATACAGGCGGGGTGATCTGGAAGGTAAGTCCGAAAAAGTAAAGGGTTCGGTACTAAAAGCAATTTTATAAATAGCAATTCTTGTCCTTAAAAAAAGCCATTTCATTATTTTTCTGTCTTATTCTTTGTTTGGTTGCTTCAGCCCAACGAAAGGGAAAGGTGGTTTCAACTCAAGGTTTTGCCATACCTGAAGCAATTGTACGCTTAAATGATTCTATTTCGGAAACAACGGATGCTAACGGAAATTTTCAGTTTACTGAAGCAGTTATCCTACCAGTTCAGCTATCTCTTACACATCCCGATTACTTTTCAGAAGTGATTGATTGGAAAACGAACGGTGAGGTGTTTCAATTAACTAAAATTTCAGAAACGAACGCCCTAGAGACCGTAATATTATCTGCTACCTATCAAAAAAAAAGTAATGTCCTATTACCAACCGAAACACTTACTGAAAAAAATATAGAGCGGTTTGCCCCTATAGATTTGGTAGATGCGATAAACCAGACGCCGGGAGTATATATTCAAAGTGGCGCGATAAATACCAATCGCATCACTATTCGGGGTGTTGGCTCCCGCACATTATTCGGCACCAATAAAATACGTGCTTATTATAATGGAATTCCTATTACCAATGGAGCGGGCGAAACTAATATTGATATTTATGATCCCGGGACTATTGCAACTCTTGAAATTGTAAAAGGTCCTAAAGCCACGCAGTATGGAACTAATTTAGGGGGCACCTTATTACTTTCAACAAAAGAATTGCAAACAGATGGAATTTTGGCTCAATCGAGTATGACGGCAGGTTCGTTTGGATTATTGAAAAACACTTCCAGTTTTCAGGTAAAAGATAAAAAACTCACACTTTCTTTTAGTTATGATCATCTGGAGCTTGATGGTTTTCGGGAAAACAGCACTTATAATCGTAATGCCTATTTGCTATATTCCAACTATAGATTTACGAAATCATTTACCCTGGGCGTTTTATTACAACACTATTCTAATAATGCTGAAATCGCAAGCTCTCTGGGAAGAACAGATTTTAATGAAGATCCGTCTCAGGCAGCATTTACCTGGGGCCAGGCCAAAGGTTATGAAGATAACCGCGAGACATTGGCTGGAGTAAGTTTTCAAAACAAACTATCTGAAAGTTTTACTAATACTACGACTATTTATTACAAATATCTGGATCATTACGAACCAAGACCATTTAATATACTGGACGAAATTACCAATGGTTACGGCGCCAGAACCATTTTTGCTAAAGAATTTGAGGTATATAAACAAAAAACAATCCTTAGCTTTGGAGCTGAAGGGTATTTTGATGAATACAGGTGGAAAACGCTGGAAAATAACTATGAAGAGAACAATGGAAATGGTAGTCTTCCCGGAGCGCTTTTGTCACAAAATAAGGAATTACGGAATCAAGTAAACATGTTTGCAACTACCATCTTACCAATTTCAGAAAAACTAAAAACTGAATTTGGGTTAAATTTTAATACCACCAGCTATAATTTTCAGGACAATTTTAATACAGGAATTGCCAACAAAAGTGCGGAAAGGGATTTTGAAAGTATCTGGGCTCCTAATGTAAGCATACGGTATTACCACTCCCCCACCTGGAATCTTTTTGGAAATGTAAGTCGCGGATTTAATTACCCAAGTATAGAAGAGACCTTAACTCCCGATGGTGTCATAAACCCGGATATAGGTCCTGAAACAGGCTGGAATTATGAAATTGGAACAGAGAATATTTTTTTTAATAAGCAACTACAGATAAAAGGAAGTCTGTACCTGTTATCCATCAAGGATTTGCTGGTAGCTGAACGTGTAGGCGATGATGAATTTATTGGCAGAAATGCCGGAAAAACCGAGCATAAAGGTATTGAATTGACGGTTTCGCATAACTTTAATGTATTCTCAAATTTGAATATTACTAGCTATATAAATTCGGAATTCAATTTTCATCGATTTATAGATTTTAAGGATGGTGACAATGATTTCTCCGGAAAAGAACTTACAGGGGTTCCCGATAAAAAAATAGCTGCTGGACTGGAAGCATCACATAGTACAGGATGGTTTGCGTTGGCAACTATAGTATACGTGGGGATGGCGCCTATTACTGACAGTAATAGTTTGTACAGCAGTGATTACTCTATACTGAATTTAAAAGCGGGGTATAAAATTACTATATTAAAAATATTGAATGCCACAATTTCTGGAGGAATAAACAATATAGCCGATAAAAATTATGCATCCTCCATTTTAATTAATGCTTCTTCCTTTGGTAGTGCCGAACCAAGATATTTCTATCCGGGAAATCCAATAAACTACTATGGAACTTTGCAATTAAAATATCTTCTTCAGTAATAAAAAAGGTTTTTAATTAATTTAGCATACTAATTTCAAAAATATTTTCTAGTTAATAGTCTTTAATACAGTCACCTAACTAGAAATTATATAAAAAACAATCATTATTTTATTGAACTTTTTTAAAGTAAATATTTTAGAAATAATACCACTGTAATTATAGCAAAAACGATAATGAATAAGCTATTTACAATTAATGACCTTTTTCTCTGTGAGGTAAGTTTTTTTCTTATGCCTTGTTTCACTTCATCTACCTTGGCACCTGACAATTTTGGAAACACCGTGGCTGAGGTATACTTAGAAGTTTTAAAAGTGCCTCTGCTTTTTTCAAACATACTTTTTTTCTTTACGTCACGAGCTTTTTTCCGTGCTAAAGTTGCTTTAAAGGCGCTTAAACTTCCATTTGGCATATAAAAATTTTAAAATTAAGATATAAATCGAATGGTACTAAAATAACTAGGTGCTTCACCATTACTTGCTCTTACGGCATTTACAATAGGCATTACAAAAGATACCACGCCTACCCAAATAAGTGATAAAATTCCTAATCCGAATAAAAAGATTCCTGGTATACTAACTATAGCAAGTAAACACATCGTGATCTGAAAATTAATGATGTTCTTTCCGTGGGCGTCCATTCCTTCTATTTCGTCTTTTTTAACGAGCCAGAGTATTAAGGGTACTACAAAACCGCCAAAGCCTGTTACGTAGGTTAGTAATTGTGAGAGTTGTGTAAAAACCAAAAGGTTGGTATCGGTTTTCTTTCCTGTTTGTGTAACGTTAAGTACTTGCATGTTGATTGATTTTAAAGGTTATTAAAACGATTTAATTATAAACGTTGTGATTAAGAACGCTGCAATAGACACCCCTACAAATATTAATAATGGGACGAGTAGGTTTTTGAGTCCGTTATCTTTGGGTTTATTTTCTTTTTCCATACCTGTACTTATATGTAGGCAAAAGTAAAGAATTGTTACAGGTTCCCCTAACCTAACCTCTTCCAGGGAGAGGAAAATACATATATTTAGTACTTTTGCCGTGCGTTAAGGGACTATATTCCTGCCTGCGCAGAAATTTATGACACACAACGATACTATAGTAGCCTTAGCGACGCCTTCCGGTGCCGGGGCAATTGCTGTTATTAGACTTTCCGGGGAAGATGCTTTAAAAATTGCTTCGGGGATCTTTAGTTCGGTTTCCGGCAAAGTTCTGGCTAAGCAGGCTACACATACCATACATTTAGGAAATATAAAAGACGGTGAGCGGGTGCTGGACGAAGTATTGGTTTCGGTATTTAAAAATCCTAATAGCTATACAGGTGAAGATGTAGTGGAAATTTCATGTCACGGGAGTGCTTTTATACAGCAGGAAATCATACAATTATGCCTACGGAGCGGTTGCAGAATGGCTCAGGCCGGAGAGTTTACGCTACGTGCCTTTTTGAATGCTAAAATGGATTTGAGTCAGGCTGAAGCTGTTGCAGATCTTATTGCCAGTGATTCTGAAGCTTCACATCAATTGGCCATACAACAAATGCGCGGTGGTTTTTCTTCGGAAATAAAACGACTTCGGGAAGAGTTACTCAATTTTGCATCTTTAATTGAACTGGAACTGGACTTTGCCGAAGAAGATGTAGCCTTTGCCAATAGGGAAGATTTTCAGCAATTAATAACGAAAATAACCCACGTTTTGAAACGCCTCATAGACAGTTTTGCTACAGGAAATGTACTTAAAAATGGTATCCCTGTTGCTATAGTAGGCGAACCAAATGTTGGTAAATCTACGTTGTTAAACGCGCTTTTAAACGAAGAACGTGCTATTGTGAGTGACATTGCAGGAACTACACGAGATACTATTGAAGACGAAATAGTATTGGGTGGCGTTGGATTTCGGTTTATAGATACTGCGGGGATTAGAGAAACTACAGATACTATTGAAGGACTTGGAATTAAGAAAACGTTTGAAAAAATAGAACAGGCACAGGTGGTGGTTTATCTTTTTGACGCAAATTCTTTTGGAATTACTGTACCCCCTCAGCCTGCGGCAGCTCCTCCTATGGGGGAACAAAAAATACCAGTTTTGATTGAGATTGAAAAAATAAAAAATAAATATCCACAAAAACCATTAGTGGTGGTTGCCAATAAGACAGACCAATTAGATACGGAACAACGCGCTATATTCAATGCGCAATTTTTGACAAATCAAAAAGCTAAAAACTATATACTACAAACTATATCTGCTAAGACAGGTGAAGGTGTTGAAGATCTTAAAAATACGCTGCTCAATTTTATAAATACCGGGGCATTGCGCAATAATGAAACAATTGTCACCAATACAAGGCATTATGATTCGCTGTTAAAAGCATTGGAAGAAATACAAAAAGTGCAGGCTGGAATAAACGCAAATTTAAGCGGCGACCTTATGGCGATAGACATTAGGCAGGCTTTATATTACTTTGGAGAAATAACCGGCGAGATCTCAAATGATGAATTATTGGGCAATATTTTTGCTAATTTCTGTATTGGAAAATAAGTTAGGCAGTTAACGCACGCGGAAAATTAAATTTGTTTCTACAAATCTAGGATTTGTATAATATGGCATCGACAGTTATTTTTTTCAGTTCGTTCCCTAATTTAAAATCTACCGTCTCTCCTGCTCTGGTTCCTATCAAGATTTTAGCAATTGGGGCAATAAATGCTATTTTCTTTTGTGTAACATCTGCTTCATCTACCCCCACTATTTGAATGGTAACCGGATCTTGCATAGCTTCGATCTTATAGGTTACAAAAGCTCCAAAGCGAACTTCATCTTTAGACTTGATGTTATCCAATACTCTTGCGCTGTTGATACGTTCTACTAAAAGGTCACGCTTTCCGTTTAAAAGTCCTAATGTAAGGCGGCGTTCGCGTTCGTCCAGTTCAGATAAGTTGGTGATTTCGCTGTCTAAAGCTACTAATTCTTCCTTTAATGCAGTGAGACCAAAAGGTGTTACGTAGTTAGTTACACCCGCAGGAAGGGCTGCTCTCGGTGGGATGATAGGTTTCTCTTCCTGATCGTCTTCTTTTACAAATCCTCTGCTCATACATTTAAATTAAGGTGACTAATAGCTGTTCTAAGGCTACTATTTCGAAAATTGATATATAAAAATTTTAAATTATGTGCAGCCAAGTCATTATAGAGACTAAATAAATATAAAAAATGGAATATCTACTCCTTAGCGATCCAAAAAGTAAACGTAGTTCCTGTTCCTAGTTCGCTGGTTACTTCAATATCGCCACCCAGACTTTGACAGATCTTTTTCACCATTGAAAGCCCGATACCGTGCCCCTTATTTCCTTTCTTGTCTATAATGTCTAAGGTTTCATACAGGTTGAAAATAAGATGCAATTTTTCGGAAGGAATCCCCATACCATTATCAACTACTGAAAAGTGGTAAAAGGTGTCATCTTCGTGACAATTCACTTGTATCTCGGCAGTTTGTTTGTTGTTGTATTTTAATGCGTTTGTAAAGAGGTTTAATAACACCTGTTCCAGTGCTGATTTGTTGGCGTGAAGTATACTGTTTTCTTCCGGAAGATGTATAACAGATTGTTCATTAACATGTAGTATTTCGGTAATATCTTCTAACATTTCGAAAATATCGAAGGTAGTCTTGGCTTCTTTAGCGAGGCCGTCAGTCTCATAATATTTCAGAATATTAGTTATATAATCGCTTAACGTAAGGGAACTGGTTTTCAGATAATTTAAATAATTTAATCCATCCTCATCCATAACGGTGCTATACTTTTTCTTCAAAATATCGCTTGTAATGATAAGATTTGCCAGTGGCATTTTCATATCGTGCGAAATAACACCTGCAAATTCTTTAAGACGCTCGTGTTGTACCAACAACTCCTTTTGTTGTGCCATGGCTTTATTTGTAAGCAACCTCAATTCAATAAGTTTTTCTATCTGTTTTCCCAGATTTATGAGTAATTCTTTCTCATCTGAAGACAGCACCCTTGGAGTATGATCTATAATGCATAAAGTGCCAATAGCATATTTCCCTTCTATAATAATAGGAACTCCTGTATAAAATTTTACGGGATTCTCTTTTGCAGTCACCAAAGGATTATTAGCAAATAACGGATTTTCGTCTGTATTTTCAACCACAAATAACTTTGGCTGCTTAATGGCGTGAGAACAAAACGAAATATCACGCGTTGTTTCACAAACTTCCACGCCTACCTTGGATTTAAACCATTGTCTCTTAGAATCTATAATGCTGAATAAGGAAACAGGTGCCTTAAGATACTTTGAAGCCATTTGAGTAAGCATATCAAATTCATCTTCTGGTAACGTATCCAGTAATTCTAATGAATGAAGAAAATCTATTCTTTCCTTTTCGGATATATCAATGGTGGTTCTATTCATCGCGGTAAAGATAATATAATTACTGAAAGCTGGTATTTTAGAATGCTATCAAAACCATTTGTGATAGTAATTTACTGAAATGAACTAATAAAAGCTAAATTTTACCAAAATTGTACATTACTTTTATAATTGCCGTACTTTTAACACATGCAGCATACTCACGGCAAGACATCGAAAACTTCAAAAATTCCGCTATACACTATAGAGCAGGGATCTTCGCTTGCTGTCCAAACCTTCTATATGGTGGCACTAAAAAACCATATAAAATTGAGTGGGATGGCAGACCGAAAATCTAATCTTATTCTGGCTGTTTGTGCGTTGTTAATTTCGGCTATTCTTACCAATAGTATAAAGTTTGTACAGGTAACCGGCGATCAGTATTTATTGTTACCTACCGTTGTTTTTGTATTATTTATGCTCTCGGCCATGATACTTTCTATATTTACTACTATCCCTAAAGTAACCAGCGGTACATTTAACAAGGAAGCTGTGGAAGCGAAAGAGGTCAATCTGGCTTTCTTCGGAAATTTCCATAAAATGAAACTGGAAGAATATGAATGGGCTGTACAACATATGCAACAGGACAGTGAAGAAATCTATAAAGTACTTACCAGAGATCTGTATTTTTTGGGAAAGGTATTGGATAAAAAATTTAGATTACTCAACATTACTTACGGTATTCTAATTGTGGGTGTCGTTGTTTCAATAGGTGCCTATATCTGGGCTTTTTATAGCCATCAGCACGTATCTTAGAAATTCCTGAAGTCTCCTGATTTTCAAACAAATATGTTGAGCTGAAACTAAAGAAATATTATTTTCAATTTCAGTAAAAAAAACAAACAAAAAGAATTGCCGTGTCAAAAAATAGTATAAATTCGCACGCATTTTTAACGCAAATAATCTTTATTTAAACAATGAAAAAAATTCTTTTTAGCGCTTTTGTATTAGCAGCTGTAGTAACTATCTCTTCTTGCCGTAATGAAGCAGGGAAAACCGAAGAAGTAACCACTGTTGAAGAAACTACAGAAATTCCTGTTGTTGAAGAACCTAAGGAAATGGCACTTGAAACTACTGTACAAACAGTAGACTCTACCAAAACCATAGTTGAGAAAGTTGAAGAATAAATAGTATTTTGTAATCTATCATTGATTATAATATATATGAAAGCCCTGCTAAATGCAGGGCTTTCTGTTTATAGTTCATTGGGTTTAGTGTCCTACCAACAAATTATTATTACCATAAAAAACCTCTTTCTCCCATAATTTCAAGAGTCGAAGGAGGTTTTGCTAACTACATTTAATTCAACGTAATAGTTACTCTTTTACCAACTGCTTGGTTAGTTCTCCGACTTCTGTATTTAGTAAGTTCATATATGTTGCGTTGCCATTTCAGATATATCAACCTTCATTTCTGAAGTCACCTGGCTTCCATCTACTATTTTAATACATCTTCTGTTTACATCATAGATGTTTACATCCTTTATGAGAATGTTTTGTAGGTTGGTTAACAACTAACAATTGAATCTGGATTATCTTTAACCGCTACAACAGCTACGCAAATGCTCATTTTTCCGTTTACATCGGGATAGCCGTATAATCTTTTTTATGCCAGTCCAGAAAGATAACATACCGTACACCCGGAAAAAGTATACATATACTTTCTTAATTATCAAAAGACGCAGTTCCACCTTTATCATTGACTATTTTACCTGTATTTGAGGTGACAGGTCAGATATAGCTCTTTATAATATTCAATGTATAATGTAGAGATTCTCTAAAATTTATTTGGCTAAAAATAGTGCTAAACTATACCTAATAAATTAAAGTTACAACAACTGTAAACACGTAAACTATTGAAAAATTTTTGCTTATATTTTTATCTTATGCAACTCCTTGTATTGTAAGATAGGCAGTAACCCAAACAATTATGGAAGAAACGGTAATGCCTAAAACGTTCGCCCAGAAAGCTTTTTTACGTTCAATTTTAAAAATGTAGGTTGCAATGGTACCTGCATAGACACCCGTACCAGGTAGTGGAATGGATACAAAAAACATAAGACCCCAGAAACCATACTTTTTTATTTTGTTTCCAGAACCGGTTTTGGCACGTCTTGCTACCCAGATGGCAGCTTTTTTATAAAATCGCCAGCGTAATAGGGAGGAGTTAATATAGTTTAAAAAAAATAACATGATAGGAAAAACCAGAATATTAGCTCCTAAAGCAATTATAAATACAAAAAACGGATTTAAACCATTGGCAATACCATACGGAATACCAACCTTTGCCTCCCCGAAAGGGGAAAGACTCCATAAAATTGTAAAAATTGTTTCTCTAACCAAAGTTCATATTTCTAAATGGTTGCAAAATTAACGCTATATAAAACGAAGTACACACAATTTGTTATTAAAAATTTCAAAAAAGATACGGCACAAAATTTAGTATAAGTACCTTGTACAAAAATGCTATATTATGGAAAATTGGCTCGTTGCAAATCAAACTATCATCATTAAAAGTGCCGTTTCGGTTGTTGCAATATATTGTATTATCTTGCTCTACTCCCGTATTTTTGGGCTAAGAACATTTGCAAAGATGACCAGTGTAGACTTTGCTGCTACGATTGCTATGGGTTCTATATTTGCCGATGTTATAGGTAGTACAGACTATTCTATCCTAAAGGGAGCCGTAGCACTGGGAATCATTATTTTACTTCAAACCCTTTATTCTATTGGGATTAGAAGGTCGAATCTCTTTAAAAAGACTTTTACAAACACACCTTTACTTTTAATGAAAGACGGTAACGTATTACACGAAAACCTTTCCAAAGCAAATGTAAGTGTAGGCGATTTATACGGGAAGCTTCGCGAAGCCAATGTTATTGAGTTATCAGAAGTTCGCGCAGTTGTATTTGAAGTTACAGGAGATATTTCGGTTTTACACACCCGTGGAGATGAACCGTTAGCTCCGGAACTACTGGAAGGGGTTGATGGTTAAAAGGTTAAGGAATATTGTAAACCTGCTCCAAAAATAGAATTTTTGTTACTACTTGTATCAAAACCTGTTAGCAATGTAAACTTTCCGTACTCTTTTGAAGGATACGCGACTTCGAGGTAATGGTGTGAGGTAATAAGCGTTTCTGAAAATGGAGATACTACCTTTCCAAAATTTCTCACGAAAGATGTTTTCAGCTTCCAGTCTATGATTCGAAAAGTACCAGATACACCTAAATGATGCATTGACAAAGTATTACTTGTTACCTTTGTAAAGTTCTCGTCCAAACTGTTACCAGGTTCCAGGGGCTGTAATCATAAGTGGTAACCCTATAATAGCACCTTCGTACGTCCATCCGCTTCTATATACGCTATTATTAAAATAATTATCTGGTCTCTCCAAACTACTTTGATCTTTAGTTGTAATGAACTCGTATAGAATTCCTGAGATCCATTTTATCTCTTTAGGTTGAAAATAGAGCCCCCAAACCCCATCTGGAAAATTAGAAAATCCTGAGCCGCTACCATCTTCAAAAGGATGCTCATGATATACTGAAGCTGTCCCAAACGAAGAGGTAAACTCATAATCCAGTAAATAGGATCCCAAATGGTTTCCTACCGCATTATATATTTCGCCGTCTACTCCTATTTCTGCAGACTCTCTCGCAGTAAACACATCTATAAAACCACTAAAATCACTTTTTAATTTGCCGAAGTCCGGAGATGTGCCTGCCCATTGTGCAAAATGCTGAATTTTTGCAGTTAGCGTATGATTTTCAGAAAATTTAGTAATTAAAGCAAAATGCTTGTAATGAAGTCTTGTATTGTTAGTGTACCTTGTATCATTAAGTTCATAATGTGCAATTGCTGCATCTACACTAAACGTATTTGATAGTCGCAACGGTTTTGAAGAGGCTAATCTAAGCCCTGGTAAAGGCCTAACGTTGTTTGACCAAAGAAAGTTCTTATTGGTTGCTGAAAGCCCTTGAGTCTCTTCGGGTAATTCTTTAGCTCCTGCAGTAATTGCTAACCAACTATTTTTGAACTGAAGATATAGCTCTTTTCGCTGAAACTCATTTTCCACATTATCTCGGTAATAAAATCCGACCCCTGCAGAGAATTCGCTGTTCTCGGTGAGTTGATACGTTGCATCTCCTTCAGCCAACCCTGCAATGTTACTTTGCTGCCCTATTTTTGCAGAAGTATTGGTATAAAACCACAATGGCAGACTATCATTGGAACTTACAAAACCAGCAGCTTCCACTCCCCCATTAAGAATAAATTTAGACTGGCCAACCCCGGTGTAAAAAACCAAAGAGAAAAAAATAAAAACATAACGCATTGATCTTTTCTTTAAGAAAACAGTTTACCGAAAAAGGACTTTTTTTCCTGAGTAGTATAGGTGTATCCGTATTTATTACCGTAACCAAAATTATTTTGAGAAACATTGTTAAGCACTAGGGCTACTTTAGATAGTCGTCCACTCGCTATAGAGTCTTTTAAAAAGTCCAGCAGTTTTTTATCGGTATAGTCTGCCCTTGCTACATAGAGCATTGCATCGGCGTATTTATTTAACAAGACTGTATCGGTCACCAGCATTGCAGGTGCTGTATCTACAATGATATAATCGAAATCGCTTTCCAATTCTTCAAAAAAGGTTTCAACTCTTGGTCTTAATAATAGTTCTGCCGGGTTTGGTGGAATAATACCAGAGTGAATAATGGACAAGTTTTCATTATAGATGCTAGCCTGCTTGAGTTCTTCAGCGGCTAAACTTTCGTCCATAATATATTCGGTTAGTCCTTTTCTGTTTTTCTTTCCTTCAGATAAATATCTATGTAACTGTGGGTTTCTAACATCTGCACCAACCAAAAGTACTCTTTTTCCTGTAAGTGCTAAAGTAAGTGCCAGATTGAAGGCTACAAAAGTTTTTCCTTCTCCCTTGACAGTAGAAGTAACAAAAATTCTTGGCGCTACCTGCTTGTCTATTTTGTTCAAAAGTTGGTATTGGAGATTGGTACGTAAAATCCTGAAGGACTCTGCTAGCATACTGCGATCACTATTTTGTACAAGTTCTTCATCATTTTTACCTAGTTTTGGGATCTCGCCAAGAAAGTCTATTGCTGGAAGCAGACGTTCTACATCTATACGGTTTTTAATTTTGGTATTGATTAAAAAGCTGAGGTAAATTATTAAAAACGGAACAAGTAAACCTGCTATTAAAGCTCCAAGATAAATAAACATTCTGTTAGGGCTTACGGGAGCTCTGCTACTAAATGCACTATCAATAATTTTAGCTTTAGGAGCCGTAACCGCAAGAGAGATAGAGGCTTCTTCACGTTGCTGCAATAAGAAAAGGAACAACTGTTCTTTAATCCCTTGTTGACGATTAATCTCCCTAAAAAGTTTCTCTTTTCTAGGCACCTTTGATATTTGTGAATTTAAAGAGGCTTCTTTATAGTTCAAATCGCGTAAGGCAATCTTTAAGCTAGTTCTCTGGTTCTCTAAACTTCCCAAGATTCCTGTTCTTATCTGTTCTATCTGGTTATTCAAATTACCTACTACTGGGTTTTTAGGAGTGGAATTTTTAAGCAATCTATTTCGCTCCAGGATAAGCTGATTGTAGTTTGTTACAGCCGATCCAATCTGATTACCTTGCAAACCTATGTTTGCAGGCAGTAAATCGTTAGACCCAGCGTTTTCCATATAATCCACCATGGTATTGGCCAGCTCTAACTGCGTTCCAACATCTAACTGCTTTTTATCAAACTCACTTGCATTCTGAAGTATTATCTGGGCTTCAGTTTCGATATCTGTGAGTCTGTTATCACTTTTAAACGTCTCTTTATTTTGCTCAACGGAGTCCAGCTCTCTGGTTATAATTTCTAGTCGAGAGTCTATAAAGTTTGAGGTGTTTCTGGCTACTTGGCCTCTATCATTAATGGCATCTATATTGTACTGACTTATAAGTTCATTTATAAAATCTTCGGCCTTTTCACGTACTGGAGAGTTCAAAGTAAAATTTATCACATTACCATACCTATCATCACTTTGAACGGCAACCCTATTTTGATACTGCAACGCAATATCTTCTATTGGGGAATAACTAACAGAGATGGTTTTCCCAATGAACTGGGAAAAAGCATAGGGGTTATCAAAAATTGGTATAACAGTGATTTTACCAAAAGGAAAATTTAAAGATTCTCCAAAACTATGAACTTCATTGATAGATTCATTTTCGGTAAAAATTTCAAATTCAGTTTCAGAATTTATCTTGACAAACAATTTTGGAACGCTCTGCTTACGCAGACTGTCATTAAAGTATAAGTACTGGATGAGAAAAGGTCTGTTGGAATATAATTCTGAAGTTATAATTGAACCAATATTTTCGTACCTGATATTTAAGTTTAATTCTTTAACTACTTCTGAAATTAAACGTTTAGACTTTAAGATAGCTAGTTCATTTCCTACTTTATTTGTTTGTAATCCTCCCAGGTAGCCAGCTTCAGAAAATGGTGAAATACCACTAAAGTTTCCACTGGAAGCATCATCCTTAATTAAGATAGAGGCCTTGGACTGATAAGATGGAATAGTGTAGCGCAAATATACTTTTGCTACAACCAAAGCTATTACCACGCAAAGTACAAACCAAAACCACTTCTGAATATAGCGTTGTAGAATTTCTTTCAAATCAAAATCTTGTCCTTCCTTTTGAACAGGTGCTGGTTGCATACGCTTATCTTGTAATTAAAATTACTGCACTTAATATTATTGTCATAACAGATAAAACGGCAGGTACATCCGGGATAAAACCAGATTTTTTCACTCCTTTCAAAGAAGGTTCCACATATACAATATCATTCTGTTTTAAAAAATAAAACGGACTACTGAATAAATCAGATTTTGTGAAATCTACTTTTGTAACTTTTTGAGTTCCATTCTCTTCTCTAATAATAGTAACCGTTTCCCGCTTTCCATCTACCGTAAAATCTCCGGCAAGCCCTATTGCTTGGGGTATGGTTACACGTTCATCTTTAATAGTATAGACACCCGGCAATGCAACTTCGCCAAGAACGGTAACCTTAAAATTAATGATTCGAACATCTACCACAATATCTTTAACGTATTCTGAAAGTCTCGTAGTAAGAACTTCGATGACTTCGTTTCTTGTTTTACCTGCAACAGATACTGTTCCTAAACCCGGATATTGAATATCGCCATTTGAAGTAACCAGATATCCTTGTAATTGCTCGTCACGTGATGCAACCTCTAAATTTCCCGAGCGTTTGAACGGTTTAAGGACTTCTTCGTTAAGTGCAGAAACAGAGATATACAATATATCATTAGGTTCAATTTTAGGTTCAAAATACTGGGCAATTTGCTGTGTGTTTAATTTCTCTGCATCCTGAAAATATAAAATTTCCTTTTTCGTAGCACACGAAAGAGCACAAATGCTAAGTAAAACTAAGTATAATACGTTTCTCATAATTGGGTGCAAAGATAAACAATAGTACGGGTTTACTTTGTTTTTGTAATAGCTTTCTTTTTGGGTTCGTCTAAATCCTGAAAAGATGAATTTTCACTTTTAAATTCAGGCACAAGTTCCTTTAACAACTGTACTACTTTTTTTTCTTCGTGTTTGGTAGCTATACGTACTATCTTTTCAGTTTTATCTTTAATTTCAGCAAAGTTTCCGGCAGTAAGTGTTGAAATCATAATCTTTGGGTGATGTGTAGGCAGTACCGTAGAACTATCGCTGAGCAATTCTTCGTACAGTTTTTCTCCGGGACGTAAACCCGTGATTTTAATATCTATATCCTGATAGGGAACAAAGCCGGAAAGACGTATCATGCGTTCTGCGAGATCTATAATTCTAACAGGCTTTCCCATATCAAAAACATAAATTTCTCCACCTTTTCCCATAGTTCCTGCCTGCATAACCAACTGGCAAGCTTCGGGGATCGTCATAAAATATCTAATTATATCTCTATGCGTAACGGTCACAGGCCCGCCTTGGGCAATTTGCTTTTTAAAATGGGGAATAACAGACCCGTTGGATCCTAATACGTTTCCAAACCGAGTTGTTATAAACTTGGTAGTAACTTCCGGCTCGTTTTGCAGGCTTTGAACATACATTTCGGCAGCACGCTTAGAAGCACCCATAACGTTTGTTGGATTCACAGCTTTATCTGTTGAAACCATGACAAATCGCTCTATATTGTTTTTAATTGCCTGATAACTTAAATTTATGGTCCCAAGTATATTTACATAAATTGCTTCATGCGGGTTTCGTTCTATAAGGGGAACGTGCTTATACGCTGCGGCGTGGTAAATTAAATTGAAATCATATTTCTCAAAAATAAGTTTAAGACGATACATATTACTTATATCGGCCAACTCTGTGATAAAATTGAAATTGGGATGATTGAGTTTCAGGTATAGTTCGAGTTCGTGTAAAGCAGATTCTGCCTGGTCGAGAACAACAACCAGATTTGTAGCATATGAGGCCAACTGTTTAACAATATCGCTACCTATGGACCCGGCACCGCCCGTAACGAGCACCACTTTGTTTTTTAAATCATCGCGTAAAGCACTGTCATCTATTTGTATAGGAGTACGTTCCAGTAAATCTTCAATTTCAAGAGGTTTAATTCTTGTATGTATATCTTCTTTACTATTCCAGGTCTCAATATTCGGTACATTTAAAATTTCAACTCCGGCTGCAAGACAACTCTCAACAATTTCATTTTTCTCTTTTCCTGAATAAGAGTCGCTCATAATAAGAACTACATCTGCATTAACTTCCTTAAGAGTATCGGTAAGGTTCTCCGATTTATAAACCGGTTTACCTAATATTTTATGTCTACTTGAAAGTTTATTTTCAGTTATAAATCCAATTAAATTATACGACAGGTATGAGTCTGTCATAAAAGCATTTCCAAGTGAAATAGTATGATCATCTACGCCAATTATTGCTAAGTTTTTATTCACACTGGTTTTGGCAACATTTTTCAAAAAGCTGTAAATCTCTTTTACTGAAATTCTAAAAAGAAACAAAAAAGTAAAGGAAATGAATAAATAAAGTAATAATGAAGTTGTTAAGAATATTCTGTTACCGGTAATTTCTGTATATATAAAATTGAACCCAACAATAAAAATGACTGTAGACAGCGAAGTAAAAATGAGTTTCGTTATATCTGTAAACGTAGAATGTCTTATGATTCCCGAATAACTTTTAAAAACAAAAAAGAAAATAACATTCACTCCTAAAATTACTAGAGCCTGCACAGGAATACTTAATACCCTGTGAAAGTTGATTCTGGTATCCTTCAGAATTATGTACATAAGCAGAAACGCCAGTGTACACAAAAAAGTATCCAATAAAATTACAATCCACCGCGGAAGATAGCGCTGGTCTAATAACTTGATTTTGTTATCGCCGGTATATAATTTATTTAAAATTTTAGGGTACGGTTTCAATTACGTAAATTTTAGAGCGAATATACGAAATATCTATATGAAAGATTTCAAAGCTTTCTTAATTCGTTGTTTATCAGCAGTTGACAAGTTTGAACCAGAAGGTAAACAAATTCCAGTATTGAACAAATTTTCTGCAACATTACTACCAAAATACAGGGCGTCTTTAAAGATAGGTTGCAGGTGCATGGGTTTCCACAAGGGCCGAGATTCTATATTCTCTTCAGCTAGTGAAAGTCTTACATCTTCGGCAGAATAACCAGCTATTGCAGCGTCTACTGTAAGGCAAGACAACCAATGATTTGAAAAATAATCTTCAGACGGCTCCTTAAAAACTGTAACCCCTTCCCTCTTTATAAATAAATCGGTATAAAACTGGTTCATTTTTCTACGCAATCCAATATGAGCATCCAACACCTCCATTTGTCCACGTCCTATTCCTGCACAAATATTACTGAGTCTGTAATTATAGCCTATGTGGGAATGTTCGTAATGCGGCGCATCGTCTCTTGCCTGAGTTGCCAGAAAAATTGCTTTTTCCTTTATTTCGTTATTTTTTGCAACTAATGCACCACCCCCGGATGTTGTAATAATCTTATTACCATTAAAGCTTAAAACACCTATGTCGCCAAAGGTGCCACATTTTTGACCTTTATAGGCACTTCCCAAGGCTTCCGCACTATCTTCCACAACGGGGATCTCATATTTTTGAGCAATTTCAGTAATAGCGTCAATTTTACAAGGCATTCCATAAAGATGAACGGCAACTATTGCCTTTGGCTTTTTCCCTTTTGCGACACGGTCCTTAATAGCTGCTTCCAGATGGTGTGGACATATATTCCACGTATCAGGTTCACTATCTATAAAAACAGGAGTAGCTCCCTGATATACAATAGGGTTTGCTGACGCCGAAAAGGTAAAGGTTTGACACAGCACTTCGTCACCTTGTGAAACACCTAATAAAATAAGGGCTAAGTGAATGGCTGCAGTACCCGAACTTAGTGCCGCTACGTGACTATCATTTCCTAAATAATTTTCAATACGACTTTCAAATTTCTGAACATTGGGCCCTAATGGTGCTATCCAGTTGGTCTCAAATGCTTTTGAAACAAAGTCCTGTTCTGTGCCACCCATATGCGGGGAAGAAAGATATATTTTAGAGTTCATTTTATGAATTTATTATTCTGGCTGGATTACCAACCACAGTTGCTCCATCTGGAACATTTTTTGTTACTACTGCACCTGCGCCAATGGTTGCCCATTTCCCGATGGTAATTTCAGGAAGGATAACACTACCTGCTCCCACTAGGGTTCCTTCACCAATAATACAACCACCAGAAATAGCTGCGTTTATAGCAATGTGGCAATACTTTTCAACTACCGTATTATGTGAAACCGTGGCATTAGTATTAATAATTGTAAAATCTCCTATGGTTACCGCTGCATCCACTACAGCATTTGGCAACACTTGAACTCCTGTACCTATTGTAGCCGATGGATATACAACGGCTGTCTTATGCACAAAAGTAGGGCATGGTACCGCCAAGCTTTCAGCAATCTTTTTTCTAATCGCATTATTTCCAATGGCGATAGCCGCAACAGTAGTTACATGAGTATCATCATTTCTCTTTTCAACAGGAACTCCTAAAACTTCCTTTTCTGAAGGGTTTTTATCTAAAATCAGAATAGGATTGTATTCATTACTCGATAAAATAAGTGCTAGGAGTGCGTAACAATGGCCTCCACCCCCATAAATGCTGATTTCCTTCATATATCATTCCCTTTAAAAGGTTGAACCGTGACTGAACTATCACTACTAATGTCACTACGGATGATCACTTTTTGAACGGTTTTTACCAGTATTTTAAAATCGAGTGCAAAGCTAATTCTTTCCACGTAGAAAACATCCAATTCAAATTTTTTTTGCCAAGAAACAGCATTCCTTCCATTTACTTGTGCCCAACCTGTGATTCCAGGTTTTACAAGGTGTCTCCTTTTTTGAACTGCAGAATATAATGGCAAATATGCAGGTAATAAAGGCCTGGGTCCTACGATACTCATATCGCCTTTTAGTACGTTGAGCAATTGAGGAAGTTCATCCAAAGAAGTTGAACGTACAAATTTTCCAAAACCCGATAATCTTTGATGATCCGGTAATAAATTTCCAGCTTTATCTGTGGCATTAGTCATGGTTCTAAACTTAATAATGGAAAAAATATTTTCATCCTTTCCAGGACGGCATTGCATAAAAAATGGATTTCCTTTAAGTGCTACAACTAGCACTAGCATCGTAACCAAAAAGAGGGGTAACATTAGCGTAAATGCAATAACTGCTACTACAAAATCCAGGAAAGGTTTTACAAAATTTTTATACACAGTACAAAGTTATGAATTAACTCAAGAGATTGGTATTCTTTGAGAAGCAATTGCCAGATCACTCTTCTATCATATCGTTCCTCAATTAGTGAGCGCTAGTATCATTTCATTTTTATAAGATGAACTTCAATTATAAATAATAAAAACATCATTTTAGAAAGCGAAAATGTTTCTTTTAAAAGAAACAGTATACTATTTTGAGCGTGCGTAATTATTGGTAAAGTTATATAATTAACTTTGTAAATTATTTTTTTTATTCCATTTATTAACTTCGCCAAGATAATACAAACCTACTACTGCCGTGAATATCAGGGAGCGGTGGCGTGCCATTGTTCCAATATTATTTTCAGACAAACCAATGACTACACTAAAGATAAGTATCCAGAATAAAAAGAATTTTGATAATGGTAGTTTGGAATTAAAATTTATAATCCCTCTTATAAATAGAAATAAAATAATGTATATCTCTATACCCGCCAGTAAATAATTAAAATTTCTCATTTCCCAGGGGAACGGCCGCATCAACACATTTACGAAGGACATAACAATACCACCAGGACTAAAGCTATTACCTTCTATTCTACCGCTGCCGTAGTCTGTACCGCTCTGAAATCTTTCTGTACTTTGACTTATGGTTTCAACTGAAAGGTTTTCTATTTGAAGGCGCTGCTGTATAAAATAGATTGCCACAAAAGCTATAGCAATACCAAATCCTATTTTTAAAATTTTTGTGAAACCTTTATCCCTAAAGTTTATAAAATAACTTGCACCCCAGGCCATTAATAATAATAATGCAAAAGGTGGTCGAATTGAATAGCTAATAAAAAGACCGAGAAATATTATAAAGATTTTTTTTAAATTATTTTTCTTGTACACTAGACCATATACGAAAATACCAAAACCTAGAAACTGGGGGGCATCTTTCCCTATGGTAGAATTCCAAAACCAAAATGCGGGAATTAACAAAAAATATTTAAGTGTAGAAGCTGGTACTTTAAAATTACTAAATACTGCAAAAGATTTAATCAAATATAGTAAACCTGTAAAGGAGACCAAGGAATACAAATAGTAAACAGATAAAACGTCCCTTCCTGTTAGGATCAGGAATAATGCGGTTGGATAATTTACAAAATTAGTGTAAAAAAACTCACCACCACGATAAAAAACAGGATCACTAATAGGACTAAAATCAAAGTTAACAAAATAATCAGCAAAATTATTCCCCCAAGTAGTATATACAAAGGCATCAACATTACCATTAGTAAAGTAAAATGCAAAAATATAGTAACAAATTGTGCCGAAAACACGAGAGATGAATAAGATATCAAGCCATTTTAAAGAATCCACATATACTGCGTACTTTTTCCTAACGGACAGATACCATATTAATGAAATTATAAATACCAGTAAAATCATTCTTCAATAAGAAATTGCATTAGTATGTCATTTACAATTCTAACATCAAATTTTTCTTCAGCAAGTAAGCGGCTTTCTTTGCCAAATACCTCAATAAGTGAAGGATTGTCTATAAAAATTTTCTCGGCTTCTATTAATGGATTCAGTGATTTGGTTGGGATTAAAAAACCGTTTTGTTTGTTAACAACTGTTACCCTGCAACCTACATGATCTGTTGTTATAATTGGTTTCCCCATTGCTAATGCTTCCAACAATGTTCTGGGAACACCCTCCCGGTAATAAGAAGGTAAAACAAATACACTTGCTTTTTTAAAATAGGGAATTACATTGTCTACTTCGCCAACGTAATTTATAACCGAACGATTGTGATAATCTTGAAGAACTTTTTCGTCTACAGAATCACTGTTTAAGGGATCAGGCATTCCTATGACCTCAAATTGAACTTCTGGATATTTATTGTTAAGAATTTCTGCCGATTTTAAAAAAAACTCTATCCCTTTTGATTTTAATAATCTTCCAACAAACAAAAAGGTAATAGGAGATATCACAGGTTTAGAGAACTGAAATTTATTGACATCTATACCAGAACCAGGAGTGATACAGTATGTAATACTTGGTTTCAAGATATTTTTTTCTTTAAAAAACTGAATGTCATCTGTGTTTTGAAACGCAAGGGTAACCTTTTTGTTAACGCCAATCTTATATAGCAATGTGATAATATTTTTAGCCAAGCAATCTTTAATATTGAGGGCAGGTAAAGCATAAAAACCCAAACCGGTTATTAATGAAAGTGATTTTACAGGCAACCCTTTTATGGCGATATTACCATATAAAACTGGTTTTATGGTGTATGGTATTATAAATTCAGGTTGTATTTCTTTGATTTTTTTACGCAGATAAAATATTGTTTTTAGGTCTGCTAAAGGATTTAAAGTGTTTCTGGAGAGTGGGTAATTTACATACTCCACATCAAGAGCTTTTAACCTTTCCATGGTATTCGAGTCCGCTTCTGGTCCAAAACCGTAGACTTTATAGCCATTTTTTTGTAGTTCACACATTAAACTTGCCCTAAAGTTTATTAAGGACGGGGCATAACTACTAATTAGAATGATTTTTTTTAAATTCAAGACTTAATGATTGTTTTGTAGAATTGAATGATCTCATTTGTCATTCTATCTAAATTAAAATAGCTTTTAAGTTTTTTGTAACTTCTCTCCGCTACTTTATTTGCTTCTTCTTTGTTGTTTAAAATATATTCAATGTTCAAAGCTAAATCTTCTGATTTATATGGAGTTGCCAAATAACCTGTTTCTTTATGAATCATTAATTCATTTCCTGATGGGACGTCAAATGAAACAACTGGTGTTTTTGCATTAAAAGCCTCTAAAAATACCACTCCAAAACCTTCAGAAATTGAAGTTACCGCAACAATATCCGAACTTGCCATCCATTTGGACACTTCTGTATTATATCCTAAAAAAGTTACGTGATTTTTTATGTCTAAAAGCTCTACTTTTTCTTTTAAATCATTTTCCAATTCACCGGTACCAGCAATTACAACGCCAATATTATTAAATTTATCCTTCAATAAGTTAATAGCTTCCAAGAGATATTTATGTCCCTTAAAGCCGATTAATCTACCGGCAATAAAAATTTGATCTTCGTAAATTCTAAAATCGCTCTTTGCTTTGTTCTCAATATCTATTTCATCAAAATCAAAACCATAATGAATACGGTGCATCCGGTTCTTTTTTACCATACCGGTTTTTTGAAAAAAATTAAGCAACCCATCAGAAATGGTAAATGAGCCATCAACTTTATTTTCAACCCATTTTGAAATTAGAAAATAAGGGGTCGCTGTTTGTTTTGAAGCATCAAAGCCATAATTGGCAGTAAAAGTGTTATCATACCCGTGTTTGGTGCTTACCCATTTAGATGGCAGTTTAAAATAAGTTCTAATTACCCTTAAATAAAAATCAGCATGTATTAAATGCGTATGGACTATATCATAGTGCCCTTTATCTATAATTTTCTTAATCTTAAAAAATTGATTAGGCAAGGGGATTTTGGTAATCTTTACTTGTTGAACAGGGATACCCATTGCTTCTAATTTGGCTACAAAAGGTGAGTTAACCCCTAACTGTTGCTCTGTGTATAACCTTAAAAATTCAATATTCACCCCTTTAGCAACCAATGCAGGAATAGTTTTTAATTGAAACTGTTCAGCCCCAAAAATCCCGCCTTCTTTTTGTATAAATAATACTTTCATTTTTTTATTAAAGTATAAAACATTTCTGCATTGTTATAATCGTTGTATTTTTTTTTGGCTTCATTTTGTGCCCTATCAGACAGTTCATCTCTTAACTTACTATCTTCTACAAGTAAACTAATTTTATTTGAAATGTCTTCACTTTCATTATTAAACAAAACTCCCCCTTCAAGCACAGATAGATTATTATTAATTCCTTCCACGTCAGATGCCAAAATTGGTAAGCCACAGGCTTGAGCTTCCATGATTGAATAACAAATTGTTTCCCCATCTGAGGCGTGAATATATCCATCCAATGATTGGTAAAAAGATACTATATCTTCTCTGCTCAATACTCCTGTGAAGTCAACCTGACTTTCAAGATTCAGTTTTTTAACAAGTTGCTTTATTTTTGCTTCCAGAGGACCTGACCCTGCTACTTTGAGTTTCACAGTAATCCCTTTTTGTTTTATAATATGCAATGCATTGATAATTAAATCATGTCGCTTTCCATGAATTATTCTTGCAGTTGTGCCAAGTGTAAAAGTATCGTTTTTACTTTTTGTGGTTCTAGGCTTATAAACTAGCGGGTCCACATTTTTAGGAATTATATGACTGTTTTTTCCAAAACTTAGAAAAGGAAATTTCTTTTTTGTTTGTTCAAAATGACCTTTATAAAAATAAATGATTTTACAGGCAAATAAATGATTAATCAGACTAAATAGATGCTCTATTTGTGTTTTGACTTGTTGTGGAGTATGTTCTATGGCAATTAATTTCCACTTATTTACAATACCCAGTAAAGTCAAAAGACTTAAACTATAGGTATGTAGTAGCAAATACTGAATTTCGTGTTTTTTCTGAAAATCCAAAACCTTCCCTATGGCTTTAAAGTCAATTTTAGATTGCCTTTGCTGGTATTGGTAAGCAATGGCATTTTTCTTACAGAATTCTTCTAATTCCTGATTTAGAGGTTCAATGCCATAGAAAAAGGCAAAATGTTCAAAATGCTGCTTGTGATCACTATTCACAAAATTCATGAAATAAGTGCCCAAACCCCCTTGGCCAGAGTACAAAATATGCAATAATTTATTATTAGAAGGTTCTTTCATTTACTTAATATATTTACTTTTTAAAAGACCCACTGCAGTAACTATATTTTTTTTCCACAAAAATGTAGCGGCTAATAAACTTAAAAATACAATAACAAAATTCATCAGCCAGGGTGTTGTTTTTAAAATATAATAATCCAAAATATAAGAGAACACTATTAAAACAATTAAAACCGAAAAAACCAAATGTATTTTTTTTAAACTAAAAATGGATAATTGTAACCAATTCATTTTTTTTAAATACAAAACCGTGATTAAAAACTGTATCAGCATCACTGCAATAAAAGTAATACACAAGCCAATTAATCCTAACAAGGGTACAATGTAAAATCCTATAGCACCGGCTGAAACAACAGTAATTAAGTTAATAAGCGGCAATATTTTGGTTTTATGCTCAAAAAAAATAGGTATGGAAAAAATAACATAATAAGATCTGAAAATATATGCCACCGTAAGAAGAGGAATATAATAATATACATTTTGAAACTCCTCCCCTAATATCAAATTACTTGCCGGTACAATAAATAAAATTAAGATTATAAAAACTGCGAAAATAAACATAAAATAATAATTAAAAAGGCTGCGTATTTCAGTCAATTCCTGGTTGTTTTTATTCAATTGATACCTTTCCAGGTTTTTAAAAACAGAAGGATTAATAGTGGATTGGGCGGCAAATATAAAGATTGCTGGTATACTGGCTATTAAGAACGCTACATTATAAAACCCCAAATCATCCAAAGAAACAAAACGTTCTCCCAGTTGTTTATCCATATAGGTCAAAACAATACCCAACAACGCATAAGGGACCAATGGCAAAGCATATGCAAACATTTGGGTAATTAACCTGCGCTTTACAATAAATCTATTTTTAGAGAAATAATAAATTAAGTAGGGTATTACAACAGCTGCCAGCCCTATGAGTTTACCTGCCAAAGAGCCATATGCTCCACCATTATACACCACTACACCTAGTATACTTCCAGTGGCCATGCTTAAAAAAGCTGCTACCGCAATAATTGCATAGGGTTTAATCTGCTCGCTGTTTCTATATAATGCCAGGGAAATAGTTTGTAAAATAATAAGTACCGCTGTGCCATATATTATAAAGCCATATTTTGAAAAAGAAAAAACCTCATTGTTTTTAAAAAACAGGGCAAATACATCCGCTCCAAATAAACATAATACAATACCAATCAAAAAACTAAAAACTAAAATAAAAAAAAGGGTAGAACTGTATAAGGCATTATAAAGTTTAGGCTTGGTGTAATACTTAAAAAAAAACCTGGAAAAAGCACCGCTCAATCCCAAATCGATAAATACAGAAATATATCCTTGGAAAATAGCGGCCAGAGCAAGTAAAGCATATTCTTCAGTTGAAAGATAGCGAGTAAATACCGGTGCTATAATAAGGTTTGCTGCAATAGGTAAAAAACCTATTGTAACATACGTTAAACTACGTTTGGCTATTTTTTTATTGTTATTGTTATTGTTCATTAAAAATTATATCCCGCAATTTTTGCACGTACTTAAATTCAGGTGAAACACCTAGGACTCGCATAGTGGTATTACTATACTCTATATCAGGTATTGGTATATTAAAATTCCATTTTGTTATTTCGCCCGGTGTAATCTTTGCAACATTGGTCATTTTAACCATGTTTTCATAGAAAGATAAAGGTGCTATTTGAATCAATACGGTTGGTTTATAAATAATACAGGGCAACAACAAAGAAGAAAAAAAACCAAAGCAACAGCTTGCCCCTTTGATCACTGATGTCATATCACTCACGTCACGCAACCAACCAATATTTGTATGTTGTGGAAGGTCTTTAGAATTATAATCACCCGGATGCAATTTTATGAAAAGGTTTTTTCCTTCAGCAGCTGCTTTATCAGCAATTTTATTATAAATTGTAAAATGCTCGTGTTTAGAGATAAAAGCTTCCCCTAAATCGCTACCCGATAAAGCCTGGTCAATAAAAAGCCAATAAGGTTTTTTTTCAAAAGGTGCAGCATCTTCATAGTTTTTTAAAATGACTTCTAATTCGGGGTTACCTACTATTATAATTTTATCGCTTTTAATACGGTCCACTTGTTGATGAATCCTGGCATTCTCCATACTATAACAGAGATATTTATCAGGAATGCGTATGGAGTCCTTAAAAACATATGCTGCTTTTCTAGGTCCCCATATTTTTGAAAAAATAAAGAATAAAAAAGTATTAGGACGAAAGAAATGAGGCCCAAGAGATTGCTTTACAAATACAATGGAACTGAAGTTAACATCAGACTTCACTTTTTGCACATCAGAAGAATGGTTATGATCTTTAGTTAATACACGTTCTAAAGTACGATAGTCATTATATGTTGCATACAAACCATGTTGCAAATAATAAACCGGGATATTTTTTTGTTTTGCAGAAAATAAAAGGGCGATGCTAAGTGGTGCCCTATTATCCATAATTACAACTCTATCCGGTCTTAGTTTGTCTAAAAGATTATAACCATCCTTAAAATTACTCCAATAATGATAGTTATGACCTTTTATATGCGCTGTATTATCTTCTTCTTTGCTAATAAATCGAATCCAGTGAATTTCAGCGGATTCAAAAATGGGTTCAAATAACCGCACCCACTGTATCCGTGAGTAATTAAAATTTAAAAGTACTTTAAGTTGTCTCATAAGATTCTACGTCGCTTTTACTAAACCATAACAGAAAACTATTGTGAAATTAAAAATTCGGCATATTCAAAATCGTCTAGGGTATCAATATCAACAGAATTTCTTCTATCCATTATAAAAGCATACGTTTTTTCGGTAAAGTAGCTTTCGGTTTCTAAGACATTACTTTTAAAAACATAGAGCGCCCCATTTGGGAAATAAGATGGTTTTTCATCCTGTCTATTTTTTATGGTATTTTCAAATATGGATTGAACTTTACCTTCAGGGGTAATATATTTATGCCATTTTACTGGATGGTGTTCCCGGCAGTAACTTATTACTGAATCGGCATCCTTAGCTTTAAATAAATCTATGGCATCATCAATATTGGCGGCTGTTCGCAAAGGACTTGTAGGTTGCAATACAATAAACTCAGAAATCACAGACCCCTCAGTTTCGCTCAACCTTTTCAAGGTATATTTATAGACATCAATGGCAAGTGCATCATCAGTCGCCAAATTTTCTGGGCGCATAAATGGAACTTCAGCACCATACTTTTTTGCTATATCGGCAATCTTACTATCATCGGTACTTAAAACAACCCTGTTTACATGATTTGCCTTTAAGGCAGCTTCAATAGTATATGCTATTAAGGGTTTTCCGTGAAGTAACTTAATATTTTTACCTGGCAGTCCTTTAGATCCTCCTCGTGCAGGAATTATAGCTATCATCTAATTTAAATGTTTTACAAATTCCTGAGCCTGTTTATAATCTGATGGTTTACCTATGTCTATCCAAAATCCTATAATAGGATTGTGAACTAGTTTTCCACCTTCTTTTACCAGATTATCCATTAAATCTGTGATATCGTAAAACTGATTTTTAGGTATTTTATCAATCAACTTCCTATTCAAAATATAGATTCCAGCATTTGAATGGTAAACATAAGAAGGTTTTTCTTTAAAATCTATTACCTGCTTTTCCTTTGTTTCAAATACAGCATACGGCACATCTACCTTGTATTCTGTAGATGCAACAGCCATATCTGATTTAGATTTTATAAGCTCCAAATACAAATCTTCAAAATCTACATTGGTAAACAAATCGCTGTTCATTAACAATACGTGATCCGAAGTAAATTCACCTACCAGTGCCAATGCTCCGGCAGTTCCCAAAAACTCTTCTTCCCAAATATATTTAATGCTAATTCCTTTATTGCTGCCATCCCCAAAATATTCCTGGATCTGCTCTCCGAGGTATTTTACAGAAATATAGATTTTCTGAATCCCAAATGATATTAAACGATCAATATTATGCTCTATTATGGGTTTATCACCTAATGGCAACATTGGCTTAGGAATTGTATCGGTTAACGGGCTCAAGCGTTTGCCTCTTCCCCCCGCCATAATCATGCATTCCAATGGCAATACCGACTTTGTTTTCTCTAAATCTATAATTCTCACCATTCTTTTTTTCTTATCTAAGATAGGTAAGATCTTAATATTTGTTTTTCTATAGAGTTTTAAATCCAAAAAACCCTTTTTATCAGTTTCAAAAACAAAATTTCTATTGCAAATTAAACCAATAGGTTTATTAATATTAGCATCCTCAGCAAGGGACCTTCTAATATCCCCGTCAGTTAGAGAACCCACTACCTTTTCGCTTTCATCGATTACAAACAAAATAAGTCTGCTTACATCTCTTATTGCGTTAAGTTTTTTAAGAGCATCTAGGATATCTTTATTTTCAAAAATCTGAATATGACTAAGTTCCATTATTTTAAGATTAAATTAAGTTTTCCCATTTCAATAAAGAATCTTCTTCCATATCATTTTTCAATGTTCTTCCTATAACAAAATCCATTTCATTGGGAGGAATTTGGGTTCCTGGCCGCTTTGCAGTTAAATCATTCTTTGTAAGCACATGACCTTTTTTTAATCCCTTTTCAATGATTAAACTACGTCGGAATTTTTCCTTTTTATTTTCTTCGGCATCCGAAACTATGCGAGATCTACTTCCGAGCGATTCAGCAATATTTTTAGACTCTGAACATATAACGTTTAATTCTTCAGGGTTAGCAGATATTTCATGATCCCAACCAGGCAATTCTTTATCTAAGGTAAAATGCTTCTCGATTAAACAACTTCCAAGAACTACTGACGCTAAAGGAATTGCTGTTCCAATAGTATGGTCTGAAAATCCAATTGGCAAATCAAATAAAGTTTGAAGTGTGCTAATATTATTAAGATGTATATCCTTATATTCAGGAGGGTAAATTGATATACAATGAAGTAGGATTACTTGTTCATTACCAACACTAAAACAGGCCTTTATCGCGTTCTCAATCTCACAAATTGTAGACATTCCTGTAGACAATATTACAGGTTTCTGGTAAGAGGCCACGTGCTTAATAAAATCAATATAATTTATATCCATTGATGCAATTTTAAAAAATGAAACACCAATTTCATTTAAAAGATCAGCCTCTTTCTTTGAAAAAGGAGAAGATGCGAATTCTATCTCATTATTATCGCAAAACTTTTTGAGCTCTCTATGTTGATCATCTGTTAAAGCATACTTTTGAATCATTTCCTTTAAAGAGCCAAAATGTTTCTTTTTTGAATCATTATAAACCTGATTCCTATCATACTCCTCTTTAGAAACTAGAGATTTAGGAGTCCATGATTGAAATTTCACGCAATCTGCTCCCGCTTCCTTGGCTGACAATATCATTTCTTTTGCCAGCTCCATATCACCATTGTGATTAGCACCTATCTCTGCAATAATATAGGGAGTTGAAAAATTATATATTTCCTTATTTCCTAATTTTATTTTTTTCATATATTATTTATTAAATTCTTTGTTTCTTCCCACCATAATAAATTAATATTTTCCTTGATAGAATCAAATTTTAAGAAATCGATAAGGTTCACCTGGATTTGATTTAGTTGATATAATTCTTTTTCAAAATCAAATCCTATATTCGATAAAGCATTATAGTGAGCATTTTTTACATTCAGGATATGTTTTAACCTAGGAAAATCCAACTTTTTAATTCCTGCAATATTATCTTGATGTTGCCTGTAATAAGTGGTTGTACTTGTAATAAATAATGCTTTCAAATTGTTAAGTTCTAAAATCTGATAAAACAAAAACCAATCAAAAGCTAAAGGTAAAGGTGAAAAACTCAATCTTGGATCTATTAGCAAAGACTTATTAATTGAAGTATTCCCTAAACCAACGATATTTTTATCTCTTAAAAACTTTTCATCGAATTCAAAATCATTACCCAATCTTTTTGCCCAATATGAATTTTCCATTATTTGGGAATTCTCATTAACTAAGCATAGATCGTTTACAACTAAATCATAATTTCTCAAAGCCTTCAAATTTTCTTCGATTCTGTTTTCGGCCATAAAATCATCTGCATCCTGAAAAATAATATATTCAGATTTTATATCCCTTAAAATCTTTAACGAATCAAATCGAATTTGATTAATAGATCCCGTAACACCAACAATTGAATAATGAATCTCAAGATCTTTAAATAGTACATTTAAATTATTAGCATTATCATTAAAAATAATAATATCAAATTCCTTATTAGATTGGTTATTAATAGATCTAATTAGATCATTGAGGTATTTTTCAATCCCAGGGTATATATATAGAACTAATGAAATTTTCATTTTTGACTTCTGCTAAAGATCTATTTTTTAATTAATTAGAATATATCATAATTTCCTTTCCTGGATTTCCTACTACTTTTCTGTTATCGGCAATATCCTTCAAAATTACAGAACCTACTCCAATAATAATATTAGGACCAATTCACTCCTTATTTAATTACCAAATTTGCCCCTAAAATGTATTATCGTCAATTGCTACATTTACATCTAAAACAGCATCTGGAGCAATATGAACTCCATTTCCAATAATACATTTCATGCTCTATAATACATCTAATATTTAGAATACAAATATCTCCTATTTACGCAAGAGCATTTAAAGATACATTCCTTGAAATAAAATTACCAGTCCCATATTTAACTTTTGCTGATATTGAAGCCGACGGATGTATTATATATCGACCCCCTTAGAGATTAACAAATCTGCCGTTTTTCTTCTTATAAGATTATCTCCTATCACTAAAATATAATCATATTCTTTGTCCCAAAACGCGAAATCTAAATCATCTTTAAATCCTAAATAAAACAAATCAAAGGGGTTTTTAGAAATTTGTTTTTTGTCGATATAATATCTCAAATTCATATCTGATGAAATAGCAGCATCAGCAACAACATATCCATGCCCTGAAAAACTCACAAGCACAACTTCTTTATTTAACACTACTTGGAATATTTACTATTCTATCTACCAAAAATTTGGCATTCACCTGTTCATCCTTTAAACAATCCTGATACATTGGTAATTTATACATCAATTCCCAAATAGGCCGGGTCATTACCTTTGCTTCATTGGTTTCCTTTAAAAACAAATCCCTGGCATTCCTGTTTTCAAGCTCTACACACATCAACCAGTAATTGGCTTTTGTTTCTGGTAATTCAGTCCTGAATTTAGCATCAGCTCCTTTGAAAAATTCTCTATATTTTTTCGCCAACTCCCTCTTTTTTTCAAGAAACCAACTCAGTTTTTCAAGCTGTGCACAAGCCAGAGCCGCGTTGAGATTTGGCATTCTATAATTATATCCCAACTCATCGTGAATATACTCAAAGGCATGAGGTTGTTTCGCCGTAGTGGTTAAATATTTTGCCTTAATTCCCAAGGCATTATTATTTGTAACTAGTGCTCCTCCGCCTCCACTGGTCACTATTTTGTTCCCGTTAAAGGAGAAAACCCCTACTTCCCCAAAACTTCCGGTTGACTGGCCTTTATATTCACTACCCAAAGATTCTGCAGCATCCTCAACAACGGGGATTTTCCAAGAGTTGCAAATATTCATCAGTTCATTAATTCGAACAGGAAAACCAAAAGTGTGCATGGGTAAACAAGCTGCTATTTTATTGCCTGTTTTTTTATTATAACACCCGTCTTCCCGAAGTTCTCCGTATTCTTCCAGGAAATTTTGAACAGCATTAGGAGATAAACCCATTGTATCAAGATCAACATCTAGAAAAACCGGTTTGGCTCCGTTATAGGCAATTGCATTTGCTGTTGCTACAAAAGTAAGCGCTTGGGTTAAAACTTCATCTCCGTCTTTAACTCCAACCAAACGTAAGGCAACCTGAATTCCAGAAGTCCCATTAACCACAGCTACCGTTTTTTTGGTCTGGGTGATTACTTGCATCATTTCTTCAAACATATCCACATAAGCACCCACTGAAGAAACAAAAGTAGAGTTAATGGTGTCAAGAACATACTTCTTTTCGTTACCCACAAATCGAGGTTCATGAAGTGGAATAAATTCTTGAGATTGAAACTGTTCTCGTATAAATGAAATCGTATTTTTAATATCTGACATTACATTTTTGAATCTAAATATTTTCCGGTTTCCTTATGCCCAAAATCAGGGATCATTTTATGGAACAGAGCTACAATTTCTTCTTTGGTCCAGTTTTTAGAGGTTCTAAGCTCGGCAATGTGCTCTTCAAAAATTTGAAGTTGTTCGTTTACCAATTTCAATTCATTTTTAATAATCCCTAAATTTTGAAACCTTTCAAGATCCAAAATTTCGGTGTCGGTAAAGAACTCTTCAAAATCTTTTTCCCCGGTGGTATTACTTCCCGTAAATAAACAAGGCCATTTTTTTTGATCAGGCAACGATTTTACCAATTCACGTGCTTCCTCCTCATTTTCGCAAAGATAAGGCTCGAACCCCAACTGTTCCATATATTTAACCGCAATATCTGCAAATGAAATTAGATGTAATTTCTCACTCAGTTTTGGAAAAAACACATCTCTGTTCTCCCCAAATATACAAGACATTAAACATAATTCCCCGCTTTCCTGCGGAGTTACAAAATAACGTTTGATATCATTCGGAGCTACGATAGGTTGTCTTTTTTGTATACGCTGATTAAAACCGTGTAATAATGAGCCGTCCGAAAACGCCACATTTGCAAAGCGAGCAGTAGAAATAACTATATCTTTACTTCTACGCATTAAGAACATTTCCATAATGCGTTTGGAAGCTCCCATCATGTTTACGGGATTTGCAGCCTTATCTGTAGAAACACAGAAGTACTTTTTAGTCCCGTTTTCGATAGATTGTATCAAGGTTTTATCGGTATTAAAAATATTGACATCAATCATCCGCATCAGCGTAAAAGGATCCTTTTCGCTGCGAACGTGTTTTAATGCGGAAAGATTAAGAACATAATCATATTTTCCATCTGCTTTTATAAAAGCTTCATATTCAAGAGAACCAATATCTAAAGCGAAGGTTTTAAAATCTCCATCGATATATCCATAAGAACTGCGTATATCCCTCACTAATTCTACCATATTGTTTTCGCTGATATCGACAACATGAAGTTTAAGTGGTTTCCTTTTAAAAATTTCCTTTGTTACAGCCTGGCCTATGGAGCCTGCACCGCCAAGAACTAAAAAACGTGAAGAACCAACGATATCTCTTAAGGCCAGCGCATTCTCAACAATATCTTGGTTAAGTAGAGGCTGATCACGACCTATTAGTTTTAATATATTCATAATATTTTGGAAATAAGCTTTATATCATTATACCTTTTTTACCCTTCAATATTGGATATTTAAAACCCTGGCCATGCTTTTAACGTACCTAGATATTTAATTTCTACTATAATCGTCCTCAATCCTAACGATATCATCCTCTCCGAAATATCTACCATATTGAACTTCAATGAATATGAGTTTTTGATTTGTAGGGTTTTCAATCCTGTGTTTCGCCTTTAAAGGAATCAGAACTGTTTCCCCAACAGGATAATCCTTGGTCACACCGTCAAGTGTCACACGGCCGGTTCCTTGTACCATAGTCCATACCTCTGCTCTTTTTTGGTGAAACTGATACGACAATCTTCCTCCCGGTTTAACTTCAATTCTTTTTACTTTATGTGTTGCTGCATCTTCCAGCACCCACTACTGCCCCCAAGGACGGATATCATGTTCCATGTTAAAAAAGGTTACTTAAATTATAAAAGCCAGTATGTTTTGTTTTAAACTCTGACGTAACTCCTTGTTACTAACGTATATTTTTGGTTATGAATAATAGGATTTATACCATTTAATAAACTTTTCGACACCTGCTGCTATAGATGTTTCCGGCTTATAATTAAAATCCATAATTAAATTATCGACATCTGCCCAGGTCTTGTTTACATCGCCCGGCTGCATAGGCAGCATATCCTTTTTTGCCTTGATACCTAACTGGTTTTCAATTTCATAGATAAAATCCAAAATTTTTACAGGTTTACTATTTCCAATATTATACAAAGAATATAAATCTTTTTTAGAAGAATCTTCTAAAATTTTGAATACGCCATTTATAATATCATCAATATAAGTAAAATCGCGCTCAAGATCTCCATGATTAAAAACCTTAATGGGTTTTCCATTTATAATGGCATTAGTAAACAAATACATAGCCATATCTGGTCTTCCCCATGGCCCGTATACTGTAAAAAAACGTAAGCCAATTGTTTTAATACCAAATAAATGACTATACGTATGAGCCATTAATTCATTGCTCTTTTTAGTCGCGGCATACATACTGATGGGATGGTCTACATTATCCTCTGTTGAAAAAGGTATTTTCTCATTTAAGCCATACACACTAGAACTGCTGGCATAAATAATTTTTTTTACACCTTCATTTCTGACACATTCAAGTAGGTTTACGAATCCTACAATATTGCTCTCCACGTATTTCATTGGTTTCTCAATACTATAACGAACACCAGCCTGAGCGGCCAAATTACATACAGCATCGAAATTTTCTTTTTTGAATAGTAAGGGAAGGTTTTCCTGGTCTTCCAAATTGATTTTTACAAAATGAAAATGTGCTCCGTGCAATTCACTTACAACAATATTATTATATTGAATATTATTTTCTGAAATCCCTAAATTTTTAAGACGCGCAAGCTTTAAATTTACGTCGTAATAATCATTAACGTTGTCCAGTCCAATCACTTTATGGCCTAAGGAAATTAATTTTTCACATAAATGATATCCTATAAATCCAGCAGCACCTGTAACTAAAACTTTTATTTTTTTATCTTCTGAAGACATTTTTAAGGTAAATTAATGTATTCATACATTATGATTGCTCACTTAGAACCTTCCTAAAATAATCTATCGTAAAAGTCAGACCTTCTCTTAAATCAATTTCAGGTTTCCAGCCTAAATGCTTATTGGCTTTGCTAATATCTGGCCTTCTCTGAAGAGGGTCATCTTCTGGTAGTTCCCTATAGACTATATTACTATTACTATTTGTAAGATCAATAATTTGCTCCGCTAATTCAAGCATTGTAAACTCCACAGGATTACCAATATTTACTGGACCCTTAAATCCTTTTTCCGAATTCATCATTTTCACCATCCCATCTATCAAATCTTTAACATAGCAAAAGCTTCTAGTTTGTTTTCCATCCCCGTAAATAGTTATATCCTCATTTTTTAACGCCTGTACGATAAAATTACTGACCACACGCCCATCTTGCAAGTTCATATTAGTCCCGTAGGTATTAAATATACGAATGATTTTAATTTCTAAATTATGTTGTCTGGCATAATCAAAAAATAACGTTTCAGCACATCTTTTACCTTCATCATAACATGCACGTGGCCCAATAGGATTAACATTACCACGATAATCTTCTATTTGTGGATGAACTTCAGGATCACCATATACTTCACTAGTACTAGCTTGTAGAATTGGTATTTTTAATCTTTTAGCAAGACCCAACATGTTTATAGCACCCAAAACGCTTGTTTTAGTAGTCTGAACAGGGTCAAATTGGTAATGAATTGGGCTAGCAGGACAAGCAAGGTTATATATTTGGTCTACTTCAACAAATAAAGGATGGGTTACATCATGTCTTAATAATTCAAAATTTTTATTATCGAGTAAATCATGAATATTCTTTCTTGAGCCAGTATAAAAATTATCCACACAAAGAACTTCATTTCCCTCGTTAATTAATCGTTCACATAAATGACTTCCTAAAAAACCTGCTCCCCCTGTAACTAGTATTCTCTTCATAATATTATTTAATTTCCAATTACAAAAACTTCAAAACCTATTTCTTCCAGTTCGGTTTTATTAAGTAATCTTCTGCCATCAAATACAAAAGCAGGCTTTTTCATATTGTCAAAAATACGCTGCCAATCATAGGCGTTGAATTCATCCCATTCTGTTAAAACAGCGATAGCGTGAGCATCTTTGCACGTTTCGTATGGATTGTTATGTACAATCAACCTATTTATGTTTTCATCAAGTGTCCTACTATTCAGGTAATCAAGATCATTGTAAATCTGCTTTTCTTTTACTTTGGGGTCATAAACGTGTATAGTTGCCTCCTCATCAAGCAGTGGGTCAGCTACATAAATGGCTGCACTTTCACGTGTGTCATTGGTATCTTTTTTAAACGCCCAGCCCAAAAAGGCAATCTTTTTACCAGAGACAGTATTGTATAAAGTTTTTACAATATTCTTTGCAAAGCGCTGTTTTTGGTAGTCGTTCATAATAATGACCTGTTCCCAATAATCAGCTACTTCATGAAGACCATAACTCTTGGCAATATACACCAGGTTGAGGATATCCTTTTGAAAACAAGACCCTCCAAAGCCTACTGAGGCTTTTAAAAATTTTGGGCCTATACGGCTGTCCATACCAATGGCTTTAGCCACTTCATCAACATCTGCACCTGTTTTTTCACAAAGCTCGCTCAGTGAATTGATAGAGGAAATCCGTTGTGCAAGGAATGCATTTGCAGTAAGTTTTGACAATTCTGAAGACCATAAATTAGTTGTCAAAACACGTTCAAGAGGTATCCAACTTGCATAAATATCAACTAGAGCCTGTACAGCTTCTCTTCCTCTTTCTGTATCAATATCCCCTCCAATTAATACACGATCCGGTTTTTCTAAATCAGCCACAGCGGTTCCTTCAGCCAAAAACTCCGGATTCGAAAGAATTTGAAAGTTCACATTGTTTCCTGTATTATCCAGTATGTTCTTAATGGCTTCAGCAGTCCGCACCGGTAAAGTTGATTTTTCAACCACTATCTTATCATTCTTCGATACTTCGGCAATTTGTCTTGCACAAAGTTCTATAAATTTTAAATCGGCTGCCATCCCCTTCCCTACACCATAAGTTTTGGTGGGCGTGTTTACCGAGATAAAGATCATTTCAGCTTCATCAATCGCTTTCTCAACATCAGTGCTAAAAAATAGATTTCTTCCTCTTGCCTCACTTATAACTTCTTTTAAGCCGGGCTCATAGATAGGTAATTTATCAAGGTCATCGACATTCCAATCGTCAATACGATCTTTATTGATATCGACTACCGTAATTTTTATATGAGGATTTTTGAGTGCCAAAACCGCCATGGTCGGTCCGCCAACATATCCCGCCCCAACACAGCAAATATTCGTTATTTTCATTGGTTATATTTTTTCATAAATCTAATCATCCACTACCCTTATGAAATTGTTTTAAAAGGGATAACTATTTGACAGAGGCCACGTATTAGGCAACTAAGTAGTACAATCAATTGTATACAATATCAAAAAAGATTTTCTTAACATCGGTAGCAAAGATAATAAATCATAAGGGGTAAAGCCTCCCTTTTAATAATTGATTGAATTATTTTTTTCGTCATTGCAGTCAATTTTATCTATATTCAAAATATCATAACATATTTTAACTTATTATGTCTTCACGCAACCCTAATAGCATCTTAATCTTAACTATAATTTTTACATGGTATCTCGTACTCAATATTTTATATTACTTACCTTTTTAAATTGGCTAAGCAATCTTATCTAACAGATTGAAAATATCATTTCTTAAATTTATCTTTCCTTTAATTGAGTTGAAGTGAATTGTATACTTTTTTCTAAATTAACCGATAGTGTCTTATAAATTTCAGCATATTCTTGCACCATTTTATCCAAACTAAATTGTTTCACATGGCTATAAGCTATTTTACTCATATTTATTGACATTTGATTTTTGGGCGCCAGTTGCATTATTTTCTGTGATAATTGTTGGTCATCATTTTTATTAAATAAATATCGTCCGTCTGGTACCACCTCCTTTATACCAGTTACATCGGCCCCCAAAAAATTAGTTTTAGATGCCATAGCCTCTAACCCAACTCCAGACATACCCTCATAATTAGTAGGTAAAATTATAATATCAGCAGATTTCATGATTTCGGGTATATCAATCCGAAATCCTAAAAAGTGTAATCGGTGAGATATATCTAACTCTTTTGCAAGCATTTTAATTTTGGCAATTCCTTTTCCATCGCCGGCAACTAGTAAAACATAATCTTCGGGTAATTTAGTAAGCGCTCTCAAAGCAGTAGTATGGTCTTTTGGATAACTAAAACGTGCTACCATTAAAATTTTAATCGAAGAGGGTTTTATAGAACATAAATTTGACCAATATGTGGTTGTAAATGGTTTTGCTGTGTCGAATACTTCAAGAGAAACCCCATTGTAAACAGTAGCAACATTTTTAAGGTTTAAATCTGTTAGCAAACGTAATTTTATTGAATCCGAAACAGCCACTACCTTATCATAGCTACTGTAAACAAACTTTTCAATTATCCGGAGATACCATTTGTTACTGCGTCGATTCTGTGAAGAGTGTTCGGTGAAAACAAATTTTGTATTTACTCCTAAAAATCTTGTGGCTAAAAAAGAGTAATATAAACTAGGAAATAGATGTACGTGAACTATATCGTATTCATTTTGTTTTAAAAATCGACGTAATTTGAAAATAAGTTTAAAACTTTTAGCCGATCCGCTCGTAAGTGAGAAAATAGACACATTATTATTTTGAAGTATGTCTATATGTCCCTGATACTCGTATCGTGATGAAATTTGTAGCAAATCTACTTCAAATCCCATCGCTACATATTTGGGTAATGAATTTACTAATAAACGCTCTGCACCGCCTTTACCTAAACCTAAAATTATATGAAGAATTTTCATAAATGCGATACGCTAATAAGATATTTTGCAATAAGTATTAAAAAGTTCTATTATCTTTTCTAAGGATTGCAAAACTACCCATTTATGGTGATGAAATCAAACTTTTAAGCTCAATTATTTATCGAATAGAAAACCTTATAAAAACGCAAGTCATTAAAATAAAGAGACTTAACATTCATTTTTAAAAATTTTTAATATGTTTTTATGTAGCTCACCATTGATTGAAATATTGTTGTTTTTCTTGTAAAGAACAATAAATTTAATTACCTCTTTTAACCAATGTGGCAGTATCAACTTAAGCCTATTCGAATAAAGGTTGTTTATAATTCCAAGGGAATTTTTAAAACGAACTGTTTTGCTTGAGTTTAAATTTGGAAATATCTGACTTTCAAAAGGATCAATTTTTAAAAATCTAGAAATTTCTTTAAATGTAGTTGGAGTATTCGCTATCAAATTTTCGAAAGATATTGTTAAAACATCCATGCTGAAGCAATGCATAAAACGAGTACTAGGTACTTTATAAAAACTCATGAACAAATAACTGTACCATGACAACTCATTTTTGTAGTACGCTGAAACCTCCTGTTGTAAAGCTTCTTCAAAAGTTCTTTCTTCCCTAAAGAGCCCTACATTCATTCTATAATGCGAGTATGCACGCTCCAAAGGATCTCTAGTGAGGATTATTATTTTCGCATTGGGATTGTAACGCTTTAGTTTAGCAGCTACATCTGGCGCATGCAGATAAGAGACACTCCCCTCAGCAAGATATTTTTGATTTGTCGCATTTTGAAATAGATTCCTGTAATTCTCTACAGTTCTAACGTGGGCACGATGAATTGGTTTCGGAAATTTCTTTTTAAAATAATTATCTAAAAAGTTATCTGGTTGCGGTTCGAAAATAGCCTCCGGCAATTCATCTACAAAAAAATGTGGCTCTTTTATAGGCGAAACGTAAATATCTGGATGTTTAGAGAGCAACTCCATAAAAGAAGTGGTACCCGCTCTCATTGCGCCAACAATAAAGAGGTTTACTTTTTTATCTTCCACTACTTCTTGGTTTTTTTGCGCGTTGATAGATAGCTGCTATTCCAACACTTTGAAGTGCGTCCAAAATTTTCACTTCCAGTGAAGATACAAGTTGATGTAAAGACTCTTGAAGTAAAAGTCGTTCTTTCTCCGTGTACACAGGCGCATATTTTAAATAACTCCATTTGGCAAAGCGCTGATAAAATTTCCTGAAATAGCGCGCTTCTTTTCTGGAAAGCTGTTTTTTAACAGTTATAACGGTTTCGAAATATTGGGCTAAATCACTACTTCTCACTGCCGCTTGAGACATACTATCCTGAGCCGTTTTATTATAAAAAGAAAGCAACTTGTTTACAAAAACAATTGGTTGATCTACTGCTATCCGAAGCCAGCATTCGTGATCTTCAAAATGTTGCATAGCCTCATTAAATCCACCTTTTTGTGTAAAGTGGTCTTTTTGAAACACTATAGCGCTTGCGTGTACAGCAGGAAGGTATTTTGAAATAACTTTGAAATAATTTACCTTACCTATGTTTTCTTTATTGGGTAAATATGCATTTTTGTATTCAACTTCCTTATCCATAAATACGTGTATCCTTCCGGTTGTATATATTTTATTCTGTGGGAATTTAGTCATTGCTTTTAGAATTTCTTCCAGATACGTTGGTGCCCACCAATCGTCTGCATCCAAAAGTGCTATATATTCATTTGATGCGCTCTCAATCCCAAAGTTACGCGCTGCTGAAGCTCCTTGATTATTTTTGGAAATGATTGTAATACGTCTATCTTTAAAACCTTCAACTATTTTTAGGGAGCCATCTGTACTACCATCATTTACAATGATACATTGGAAATCCTGATAAGTTTGTGATAATACCGAAGTAATCGCCTTTTCTACATAGCGTTCTTTATTATACAAAGGCATTACCACACTAATCATAGCTTAAATTATTTAAGATGCACTAATTTTCTAAGTCGAAACCTCAAATTTAAGAAGATACCAATACATTTTGCATACCAATTAAAACGATAAAACCAATATTCACGTCCATACCAGACAAACACCCATAGCAGTCTCTTTATAAAATCTATAGGCGTTACTATAGTTCCGGATATTGTTAGCTGTATCATATCACCATCCGTTAGATGTAACGTTTCTCGTAACCTAACGTCCGAAACAACCTCAAAAATATGTAGCGGGCATTGGGGATACCTGCGAACCCAGCATTGAGTTTCATTCACTAAAACCGGGTGAAACTTAAAATGCGAAGTTATTGCATTATTAGCAGCAGCATCAATAAAAAGAACGGGGACTTTACTAATTAAATTTAAGGTTCCTGGATATAAGGATGTATTGTTTAGTTTTATATTTTTATGTAATGTTGCTACTTTTTCCGAAGCAATACCTCTTCCCGATACCACGAAAGCCCTTATAAACAAAGCCTTTTTATTTTCTTGAACCATACGTCCTTCCTGTTCTAAGCTTAAGATAATAAAAATACCAGCTTTTGGGAACAAACGGTAACAGCGCTTGTTTTGTTTTTATCTTAAAACTTTTTTTTACACCCAAACTGGCCCGTGCAGGTATTTGTGAAATAACATTTTTATTTTCAAAAACAGCTTCGTCAAGCGGGCGCTCATAAAAATACCCGTTAGCCATCATATACCCGTTTAAAACTGACGCTATTTTCTTTTCATTTTCTAATATTTCTGCAGAAAACCAATGCAAATTAAGCTCATTTGCCAGTGTATTCAATTCAATTTTATAAGCCTTGTTAATTGCTGGTTTCTGAACAGCCGCATGGTATAAAAGTGTAAAAAAATAATGATCTGTTGCAGGAACATACATATCATTATGTCGAATTCTTTTTAGCAATACATTATTCGCCCAGGCGCTACAATAATAGTTATCTCCAGTAAATCTAATATCTACCGGAACTTCTGTATGAGCAATAGTTACAAATCCTTTATACGGCTTTGCTATTTTTTGCCTCAATCCCAAGGCAGATGCCAGGCGTTGAAATTTATCCGTTAAAAAATCCAGATCTCCTAAGGACTTTCCAGCTGGTATAGATTTAAAATTACGTAACAGGAGGTATTTTGTGGCACAGTTTAAAACGTCGAACATTTCCCGGGCAGTCTGCCAACCTCCAGCTCCCTCTAAGTCTTTGTGTAGCGAAGAAATTTCAGGTTTTACTCCGTTTACTATTTGGTTGAAATAATCTACACCCAAAAGCAATGGAATCTGAAAGCAAAACTCTTTAAAATTGGTACTTGAATGAACCGCATATTTTGAAGCTGAATTCTTAGCAACCCACGATCTGAATATTCTTTTAGCTTCCATAAAAGCAGTATTAGAAAATTCTATAGTACCTGACGCCGTTGGATGGTAATTATAGTCCGGAGTGGCGTCTTTAACTACAAATACCGTAAATTGAGTTTCTCCAATTTTATGGGTATAATCTACCGGAACCTCTTCATCCTTCGCGTTTCCGTAGATGGGCACTTCATACAATCTCGCGGCATTTTGCTTAAAATAAACGTCACTCCAAGTAATTTTCGTCTCAACTATAATTTCAAAATTAGTAGACAGATATTTTCTTATTTCTGAAATAAAAGGCCTGGCTTCCTTCCATAAAGCAAAATAAGAATAGTCTGCTGAAAAGGTATTTTCAGTTAAATTTTCAGCACTATGAATATCTTTTATATACACTATTCTTTACTTAAAGGCGTCTGGTGTTTAGTTTTGCTCTTACTAATTGAAATTAAAAACTCTGTTTGCTTTTTAGCAAAGATGGCATAAAAAATCAGTACCGAGAGGGTATAAACGATCAAGGCTATTTGCCAACTCGTGCTTTGTAAAGTAAACCCCGTTAAAACAGAACATACCAAAAGCATTCCAATTGGAATTTTAAAGGCTTCAATTACATGGTTCGCCTTTAAAGAAAAAGTCTTATTCAAAAAGAAAAATGTGAGTAAAGCCGAACAAAATGTAGCTGCAGTATAGCCAAGAGCAGCACCTATTACCCCATATTTAAGTATCCCAAAATAAATAAGTGGAATAAAAAATAAAAAGGATTTTAACAGCTGAAGCATAAATTCCAACTTTACTTTGCCGTACGATCTAAATAATAACTGATTGCCATTTATAAGCATTTGAACACCTCCCGAAACACATAGGATCTTTATAAGTACGATGGATTTGTCCCATTTATCATCAAAAAACAGCGACAAAATGTTTTCTGAAAATAAAAAAACACCTAACAATATAGGATAGACTATGAGTGCGTTTAGCGAAAGTATTTTTACATATAATGATAAAAGTTTTTTTGGTTCATCCTGTAATTGTGAGTATACCGGAAATAACACTTTGCTTACAATACTACTTATTTGTTGTCTCAGTATGTTGGTGATTAAAAATGCGAATGTATAATATCCTAATGCTGCAGTACCTATTAGTTTGCCAATAAGTAGAAAATCTATTTTTTGTGAACACACATTGGCAATGGCCGTTCCTAATGTAAAAATCCCGAAACCAAATAAAAAGCGAAATGCTCCCAGGTTCCAGCGTACCGAAGGAATCCATCTGGTAGAAGCAAAAAATAAAGGCACAGCTACACCTATCTTTACTACCGAATAGGAAACCAAGGCCCAAACTCCAAAACCGCTGTATGCCAGGTACAGCGATACCAGTCCGGAACTTATCGTACTAATTGTATTTACAACCGCAATTTTCTTAAACTGTAAGGATTTAATCAATTTTGCCCTATGAATGGTTGCCAATGGACTTAACAAAATAGAGAAAGCCATACACGGAATGACTGAGTTTAACGTTGCTTCATCATAAAACGCAGCAATTAACGGAGCTCCTATAAAATATATGATTGCGTACAATAAAAATCCCCAGAGCAACCCTGTCCAGAATGCAGTATCGTAATGAAGTTCTGTAAGTCTTTTTCTCTTTTTTTGAATAAGTGCAGCTCCCAGTCCAAGGTCGTTGATTATTTCCAGTAAGGCAATAAAAACGGCTGCCATTGCGACGATCCCGTAATCTTCAGGAAATAATAATTTAGCTAGAAATAACTGAATTATAATATAAAACCCACGGTTTACAAAGGCATCTATCCCGGTCCATAAAAAACCTTTCAGGATATTACTTTTAAGATATGCCATTGCTTTACTGTGTACTATTAATTACATAATCATTCCCGCAGCAACAGTTTCGTGTGTAGCATCGTCTATTAAGACGAAACTACCCGTTAGGCGGTTATCCCGGTATTCGTCGATCATTAAAGGGCGGGTGGTTCTAATTTTTACACGACCAATATCGTTCATAGTAAGCTCCTTGTCTTCAAGCTCACGGGAATAGGTATTTATATCAATTTTATAAACTACCTCTTTAATCATTGCTTTTTGCTCGTTCGAGGTATGTATGATGGTATATTTTCCTCTTGGTTTTGCCTTATTATTGTGTAACCAGCACAACATAGCGTCAAATTCCTGTAAAGGTTTTGGCTGATTGTTCTTTTTAACGATCATATCACCACGCCCTACATCTATATCGTCTTCCAGAGTGATAGAAACAGACATGGGGGCGTAGGCTTCTTCCAATGTACCATCCACGGTGTCAATTGATTTTATTTTTGAATTGAAACCAGAAGGTAATACGGTAATATCGTCACCCGGTCTTAAAATACCACTTGCAACCCTTCCAGCATAGCCCCTGTAATCTGAAAATTCTTTGCTTTGGGGACGCAACACGGTTTGCACAGGGAATCGTGCATCTATCTTATTAATATCGCTACTAATATGTAAATTTTCTAACGTATCCAATAACGGTGCTCCCTGATACCAATCCATATTGGTAGACCTATGTACAACATTATCGCCATCCAGCGCACTAATTGGTAAAAAACGTATATCTTTTGTATATAATTTTGATGAAAACTCCTCAAACTCATTTATGATCTTATCGTAGACACCTTCCGAATACGCTACTAAATCCATTTTGTTAATGCATACAATTAAATGTGGAATTTGCAGCAATGAGGCTATAAAAGCATGACGTTTGGTTTGTTCTATTACTCCGTGACGTGCATCAATTAAAATAAGCGCTGCGTTTGCAGTGGAGGCTCCCGTTACCATATTTCTGGTATACTGAATGTGCCCCGGAGTATCTGCAATTATAAATTTACGCTTCGGAGTAGTAAAATAACGATAGGCTACATCTATAGTAATCCCCTGCTCCCGCTCATCTCTTAATCCATCTGTAAACAAAGCCAGATCTACTCCCTTGTGTCCTTTCCTTTTGCTGGTAGTTTCTACAGCTGCCAGTTGGTCCTCAAAAATTGCTTTACTATCGTATAACAAACGTCCAATAAGTGTGCTCTTGCCATCGTCTACGCTTCCTGCAGTTGTAAATCTTAGTAATTGGTTTGTGTCTAGTTTCATTGGTTGGTCAATAATTAGATAATTGGTTAGTTGGTTAGTTGGTTAATTGGTTAATTGGTTAATTGGTTAGTTGGTTAATTGGTTAAGGTGTAAATAATATGATAGGGAGATGTTCAATTATCCTTATTTCTTAAGTATCGTATATAGCCGTTAATTAATTTCAAGCAACTATCAGTTTGTTTTCTAATCTCTAATAGGGTTTTGTTTTCAATGTAATCCCAACTTAGTGCTTCCAGGGTTTGATCTAAAATTTCGGCAACTGAACCTCTAGCATTAATTAAAAATTTTATTTGATCTTTTGTGTGGAACCTTCCCCATCCTTCAGCAATATTTGCAGTAGTAGATCGGGAGGCTCTACGAAATTGGGAGTATAATTCATATTTTTCATTTGCTGGTAATTTCGGTAAAATTTCATTTCGAATATACTGCTTCAGCTCCTCACACATTTTCCAACATTCTAAACTTTCAAAATTTGAAGCCATATTTTAAAGTTGTTTAACCATTTTCCAAATCAACCAATTCACCAATTAACTAATTCACAACTAGAAGTACCCCTGCCTTTTTCTATCTTCCATCGCCGTTTCGCTTCGTTTATCATCACTTCTGTTACCGCGTTCAGTTTGTTTCATTGCTGAAACTTCTAAAGCAATTTTTTCCAAAGTGTCGGCATCAGATTCAATGCCACCGGTAATCGTGATGTCTCCCAGGGTTCTAAACCGAATTTTTTTCTTTTCTACTTTTTCACCTTCTTCCAATTTCAGAAAATCTGACATAGGAATCCAGGAATCCTGTCGCCACACCACCTCTCTTTCGTGTGCATAATACAATGACGGAATAGCTAACTTTTCTCTCAAAATATAGTTCCAAACGTCCATTTCGGTCCAGTTACTTATTGGGAACGCTCTAAAATGTTCTCCTTCAAAATGACGACCATTTAATAAATTCCAGAGTTCGGGTCGTTGGTTTTTAGGATCCCATTGTCCGAAGTCGTCTCGGTGAGAGAAAAAACGCTCCTTTGCCCTTGCTTTTTCTTCATCACGCCTTCCACCACCAATAGCACAATCTATTTTATTAGATTCTATGGCGTCTAGTAATGTTGTAATTTGAAGTGCATTACGGGTGGCATTTTTACCTTTTTCTTCTGCCACGCGACCTTCGTCTATAGATTTTTGAACCGAGCCCACAATAAGCTGTAATCCCAGATTTTCAATTAAATCGTCACGAAACTGAATGGTTTCAGGAAAATTATGCCCGGTATCTACGTGCATTAATGGAAAAGGAATCTTTGAAGGGTAGAATGCTTTTCGCGCCAAATGAGTTACTAAAATAGAATCTTTACCTCCCGAAAATAAAATGACAGGGTTCTCAAACTGAGCCCAGACTTCACGAAGGATATAAATTGCTTCAGATTCTAATTCGTCTAAATAATTTAAATAATACTTACTCATTAGTATGTCAATTTGTTATTTGAGGAATCTTTATTCAATACGCTGCTTTTCAGTAATACGTTTCAAAATTAAAATAACAGCTTCTTCTACAGTTGTGTTTATAGTATTAATTTCCACATCTGGAGCTACCGGTGCTTCATAAGGGGCGTTAACACCTGTAAAATTACTAATTTCTCCTGCTCTGGCCTTAGCATACAGTCCTTTTACATCACGTTTTTCACATTCTTCTATCGGGGTATTTACAAATACCTCCATAAAATTATTGGCTCCCACAATTTCTTTTATGCTATTTCGGTCTTCAGCATACGGGGAGACAAAAGCTGCTAGCACTACCAGGCCTGCATCAATCATTAGGTTAGACACTTCGGCAATACGTCTTATATTTTCGGCACGATCTTCTGGTGAGAAAGATAGATTTTTATTTAACCCCTTTCTTACATTATCCCCGTCCAAAGTGTAGGTGTGAATCTTCTTTTTAAAAAGAGCTTCTTCTACCGCGTTGGCAATTGTAGATTTTCCTGAGCCGGAAAGTCCCGTAAACCAGATTAAAAAGGCGCTATGCCCCATTTGTTGCATACGGTGCTCTTTCGAAATACTAAAATGATGCGGAACAATATTTTTCATGATGCTTTATTTCTCCTTTTTTCTATTCCAAAATCTGTTCTATACCACGCGCGTTCGTGTACATAGTATAAGAGCATTTTTGTAATGACCTCTGCAGCTCCTATTTTGAGACCTGTGAGTGGGTTTCCGGATATAATCCAGGAAATTAAAATGGTATCTATAGTCCCCACACCTCTCCAGGTAAACGTTTTTGCCAGGTGCCGTTTTCTACTTGCTAAAATACGACCATTTTTAGAGAGATTTATTTTATACCAAACCCGCTCGTGCAAAAAATACATCAGTAACTTACTTACTGTTTCTACCAAACCTATTTTTAATCCTACAAATGCATCTCCCGTGATAAACCAGGAAAGCAAAATTGTATCCAGCGTGCCAATAATGCGCCACGTAACTGTTTTTGCTATATGCCTTTTATAGGAAGTATCACTCATGCTACGATACCAGGAAGTAAGGATTCAATAAATCTTTTTTATTGTATTTTAATGGTTTTCCGGAGGTAGTCTTCACCACCTTTATACCAACAGCTTTGCAAATAGCGTGTCCCGCTGCAGTATCCCACTCCATGGTTGGAGCAAATCGCGGATACATATGTGCCTTTCCTTCGGCTACCAGACAAAATTTTAGTGAGCTGCCCTTACTTACAATTTCTACGGGACCATCCAGGTTTTCGATAAAGTTTTTCGTGTCGTCGTTTAAATGAGAACGGCTTCCTACTACTGTAACTGGAGGATTTTTATCTTGTAAAGGGGTAATAACTGATGCCGTTTCCAGTACTTCACGAATATTGATATTTTGATCTACGACCACGTGTTTATGGCTTTTGGTTCCCACCGCATTGGTAAAATATAATTCTTTAGAAACTGGCACATAAATCACCCCTAACAGCGGAGTGCCATTTTTAATAAGTGCAATATTTACAGTAAACTCACCATTTCTTTTAATGAATTCTTTAGTGCCATCCAGCGGGTCTACAATCCAGCATTGATCCCAGTTTTTTCTCGTAGTATACGGTACCTGCTTACTTTCTTCACTAATAACCGGAATATTGGTTTGGAGTAAAAATGAATTAATTACGTCGTTCGCATTTTTATCTGCCAGGGTTAATGGAGAATCATCTTCTTTATTTTCTACGTCAAAATCTGTAGCATAGATGTTCATAATCTCGTTGCCAGCTTCTATTGCTGCTTTTATGGCTGTAATAAGTAGTTCTTTCAAGGTTACTAATTTTAGGATAGCAAAACTACTATTAAAAATATGAGAATAGAAACCCTCTCCTAGAAATTTGAAAAAGAGGCTCCGTCTTAAAATTATTCCAATTTCAGTTAAAAAAAAACCAAAGTGAATGCGAACATTGATAATGCTTCAAACTGTCACTATATTTGTAATCTTAAATTATAAATTATTGTATATGAATTATTTAAACTTAGATAAAAATAAAATTGAAGCCACTGCCAAAGAATTGAATACACTTTTGGCCGATTACCATTTGTACTACCAAAAACTGCGGAATTTTCACTGGAATATTGTGGGTAGAAGTTTCTTCGATTTACATATAAAGTTTGAAGAGTTGTACGATGACGCCAAGCTAAAAGTAGACGATATTGCCGAACGTATTTTAACACTGCGATTTCAACCAGTAAGCAACTATTCTGATTATCTGAAAATTTCAAACCTGAAAGAATCACCTTCAGAAATTAAAGATATAGATATGGTAAAAACGCTGTTAAAAGATCACGAAGCTATCTTAAAACAAATGCGAAACGTAATAAAAAAGGCCGATGAAGCAGGAGATGAAGGTACCATAGACCTTATTGGAGGCTATATTGCAGACCTTGAAAAAACAAGCTGGATGCTGGATGCCTGGACTATGCAAAGTAGCGATAATCATCCAGAAGTAAAATAATCAGCTTTTTTTATTCCAAATAAATAAGAAACAAATTTAAACTGTTTTTAAAATTAGTGAAAAAGCTGATTTTTAAAGCAGTTTTCTTTATTTTAAACAAATGCACAAATTAGTTCTACTCCTCTTTTTAACTATTACAGTAAGTAGTTGTCAGGATTTCGGCAAACTAAAAATTGTAGCTTCCTTACCTGCTTCACTTCAGGAAATAAGCGGTATCGAAAAAATACCGCAAAGCAATCTTATATGGGCGGTTTCAGATTCACATAATTCGGCTTCACTTTTCGGATTTAATGCTGAAACACAACAAATTGAAGAAACCATTAACCTGAATGGCATAGAAAACAAAGACTGGGAAGATATGGCCACAGATGCCGAAGGAAACCTCTACATTGGTGATTTTGGTAATAACAATAATAAACGCAAACATTTAGCCATTTATAAAGTACCCGCCGTTACCGAAAATACTGAACAAAGAACCGTATATACCACAACGTTCGAATACGAAGATCAAACGAATTTTCCACCAAAGAAAAAACGTCGTAATTTTGATGTAGAAAGTTTCATCTACCTCAACAACCACTTTTACCTTTTCACTAAAAACCGAAGTTCTCATTTTGACGGTACTGTAAAACTCTACAAAGTACCGGCTACACCCGGAAAACACATCGCAAAACTTATAAGCACCTATAAAACCTGTGACAGTAAGAAAGAATGCCGGATTACAGGAGCAACTATAAATTTTGCAACAGGTATGGTTGTATTGCTTAGTAATTCAAAAGTTTGGTTGTTGAAAGACTACCGTAAAGACAATTTTTTTAGTGGAACTATTATGGAAATAGATTTGGGACATCATTCCCAAAAAGAAAGTGTCTGTTTTAAAGATAACAGCACACTTTATATTGCAGATGAGCAAAATGGTGTTTTAGGTGGTAATGTATATGAATTTAAAATTAATAACTAAACTCAAATCCAAACTGAAGACGCACACCTTCATCGCCATAAAATGTGCTCACATTTGCTTTTAAGGCATCTATCCAGCTTACGTATAATCCGCCACCGTAAGAGCTATGCCATTTTTTACTGCTGTCATTTTCTACCCAGACACGCCCTACATCGTACCCACCATAGACAATAAATGTAATTGGAAAGAGGGCGGTCTTGACTTGCTGAAAACGATAACTAAGATCTGCATTTCCTAAAAAACTTTGTTGTCCAGTAAAACGTTGGTTTCTAAATCCTCTAAGGCCTGTGTCTGCTCCCAATTGCGGACTCTGATAAAACATTGGGGTATCGCCAACTTGTAAATGAGTTCTTGCGTTGGTTTTTAAAACTAATCGGTTATCACTTAAAAGTGAATTATAAAACGTAACCGAACTTTTTAAGAATCCAGTAAGGTTATCACTTTCAAAAGCGTCAATTCCTCCTGGATTTAAAGTAAATAACATTCCCTTGGTTGGAATAAGTTCGTTATCGAAGTTTTTGTATGTAAAAGTTGCGTGCGGTACTGCAAAATAGTTACGCTCTGTAGAGTTCATAACTAATTCTTGATTGAAAAAATTATCACCGTTCCTATAAATTTCAACACTTTCCAGATCAAACTTCAACTGAAAGGAACTTCCATAGTCTGTATCTTTTTCCAGACCAATACTCCCGGTAGCGTAACTAAGGTTTACACGGTTAAAATCCAGACTTAGATCATCATCAAAATTCTCCGTTTCGTTCCCGAATCCGAAGAAATTCTCCGTAAAATTTTTAGATGTATATTTCCCTCCTACCACTAGATTAATAGCTCCATAAATTGCAGCGAAGCCTTTCTCAGCATTAATTTCCAGTCCTTGCGTTATGGTTTGGTAGTTTATGTTTACATAGGTTCTCTTGCCATAAGGGTTGGTAATAAATTTGTTGGTGTCTTTTTGATAGCTTACCCCAATAGCATTACCCACATCGGGATTGTTTATGAGGCTTAAGTGAAAGCTGCCTTTTTGTGTAGGTGTTTTGGTATAATCGTACAAATTTGCCTGGTAGAAATTGGTAAATCGAAATTGAGCGCCGCCACGGGCTATAATTTCACTGTTCTTACTTTTCCTATCGTACACTTTAATTTTCTTACCTTCTTCGATGTTGTAGGTGTCCTTATTCTGTCCACCAATAATACGCATTAAAATCGCTTTTTTAGCATCTCCTGTTACCGTAAAAACATCGTCGTCATCCAGCCCGTATAACCAAATTTCTTTGGTTTCGGAACTTTGAAAGGTTCTGTTAAAAAGTTCCTCCCCTTTTTCACCGTCTTTTATTCGGTAGGCAGCAATTTTTGTAGTTCCGTCCGGGGCGCGTTCAATTTCAAAAAGATCGTCTTTATCGGTTCCGGTGATCATCTGGAACTTCATAAATTCTTTATAATATCTTGCTACAATATCTTTTAAGTTTGCTTTACGGGCGATAAAATGCTTTTTAATTTCAGTGATCGTGGTATCCTGTACTTCCTCAGGAATGTCTTTAAAGGCTTTGTTAATGATTTCTTCAGTAATTGCTTCCTGTAAAAATGAAGCCTGCTCCATCCAAACGTTTTTACCACTTCTTTTAATAAGTGCCCGATCCAGTTTGCTTCCTGCCGCGTTAAACCATTTTACATCTTCAATATCGGCTCCATACACGGCTAACTGATTCGCACCACCAATAATGTTACGTAGCGTATTTAAAAATTTACCATCAAAATTGGCAAAAACCTGATCTCTGTCCCGGGGAATAGGAATGAATTCCTTTTTCCCTTCATCGTTTTCAAACTCTGCCCAACGCCACTGGTCGCTGTGACGGTCCCAGTCTCCCAGGAGCATATCAAAAATACGAGCCCGTATGTAGGCTTCTTCGTTCATGCCGTAGTCTTCATCGTCCCGTAATGTTTCCAGCAAATCGTCTGTACTCTCTACGTCGTCCGGATAGCCAAAGCTCTTTCTGTTTTTAAAATCATCTGTTGGACGTTCTACCAGCATATACAACTCGTCACCATATTCCTCGTTGTACTTTCCTAAGCGCTCTTGTTTTGGCATATAGTACAACTCTGGCGTTGTATAGAAAACCTGAGCTGCCTTGGCTATTTCAGGGATGGCAAACGCTGCGTAGGGATGTGCTGCGGTATAAAAATCTAAGATAAGATCTTCCGGAACCGTTTTGGTGAAGTATTTTTCGCCATTCACTCCTTTAAATGCCGTATTTTCTAAATACTGTACGGCACTTTTTTTCAAGGCTCTAAAATTATATTCCTTACCGTCTTTGGTTACTACCCGCAAAGATCTTGTTTGATTTCCTCCTCCCGGGCGCACCACTTCCAAACCTCCGTAAAGTGTGTCTAATATAGCTGTTTTCGCTTTTACTTTGGTTCCATAGACAGCTCTGTAGTGTTTTCCCCAAAACGATTCAAAATAATCGGTTTTTTCTACGGCTTCTATATCGTATACAGATGCTTCAACGTATTGCGGGTAACTGGCCGGGATAGCGTCAAGATCGGGTTTTTTAACAGCATCAAATACTTTATGCTTAAAAAGCACCTCAACAGCTTCTGTTTCTGAAGTTTTATAAAACGAAGTCCATACACTTCCATCTTCTAAAACATCTACCGTAGCAAAACCGTTTCCGCCGTACGAAAAAATTCCGTTATCGCTTAATCCTATTGGTTTTGTCTCGTGACCCACCTCCAGAAACTATTTGCTTATAAGGGTCCTGCTCTATATACTGAAGGTTTTGCTCCAGTCCGGAAATGAGTAGGATCCTATGATCCGGCTCATTAAAAATTTCTTTTAATTCTGAAGCCAATTCATTATACCTTTTATTAAACCTATCCTGTACCGAAATACCTCCCTGAGAGCGTACCTCAGCCAGCAAGGACGCAACGCCCGGCAGAGGAATATTCCCCTGTAATGGAAAAATATGATCTCTAAGGGAAAACCTACCCGCGTGAAAGCCGTTAGTGAATATAGGGTTGGTCATAGCCACCAGAATTATTTTATTGGCGCTTTTCTTTATCTCTCCTTTTACTTCGGCCAGAAGCTTCTCTCTTGTTTTAATCTGGCATTTATCGTTAAATTTAGGATGGTTATCCCAATTTTCAATGTACCACTGCGAGTCTATCACAATGAGCTGAATGTCTTCAGAAACCTCAATACTCTCTAACGGGCATCCGTTATTGGGTGTCAAAAAATTTGTTTCGGTTTGTAGTTTTTCCTCCAGATAGTCTTCCATAAATTCAAGACCACTCAATTTATTGTAGCGCCACTCAAAATGCCCCGGGACAATGTGGGTTGGTATATTAAATAAGGTAATCTGGTCTATTTTGGCGTCCAGATCTTCAATAATTTTTAGGGAGTCTTTTCCTTTAATATTATTTCCAATAAAAATGAGTCGTTTTTCTTCGGAAGTGGAAGCCTGTACTGTTTTATTGAAACCTTGTGTAAAAGATGAATTGTCCTTGTAGGTGTTTCCGGCTATAAAAAATGAGTTTACTATTTTGGTTGCATCATAATCTACATTTTCTGCACGTTTTTTATCCAGCTTCACCCCACGTATCGCACAAGATTGAAAAATGATGGTACCAACCAATATAAATAAGAAGGTGTATTTTTTTAGCATAAAATTGATTAAAACCCGAAGTTAAGTCCAAATACGAAGCGGGTTTCTTCGGTGGAATGAAATATACTGGAAGTAACCGTAAAGCCTCCCCTACCATTCGCCCAGAATCCAGCACCATAACTGTTGTGCCATCTTTTTGAGCTTCCGGAAGGTGTCCAGACGCGACCTAAGTCCGCTCCGGTATATATCCCAATCTGAATTGGGAAAAGTTCTATTTTAAATTCATTAAAGCTATAGCGTACATCTGCACTACCCACCACACTCGTTTTACCGGAAAATCGCTCTTCTCTAAATCCACGAAGTCCGTTACCGCCACCAAGATTTGCTGCCTGATGAAAATCGAACCTGTTACCAATATTAAACTGACTTTGCACATTGGTTTTAAGCACTAATTTTTCGGTAGACTCCAGACTGTTGTAAAATCCAATTCTGGTATTTACAAAGCCAAAAAATCGCTCCAACTCGTTAAAATTTTCAGTCATCCCGGCATTTAAATCAAATAACATCCCTCTGGCCGGGTTTCTGGCATCGTCAAAACTACGGTAACTGTAAATCCCTTCGAGGGTTGCGTAAAAGTTAGATTTACCTTCAATCGATGTATTTTTAGGGTTTTCAATACCTGCAACAGGACTGTTAATAGAAATGGCTTCCAGTCTGGTTTGCAATTTAAAGAAACTACCAAAATAAGAATTACGTAATAATCCCACATTGGCACTATAGGTTTGCACTTCTACCCTGTTGGCATCATAATCGAATTCATCTTGTAAATTTGGGGTTTCATTTCCGTAGCCAAAATAATTCTGTATGTAATTAGGACTTGTAACACGCGCTCCAAAACTTAAATTTAGTGTCTTATACAAGTTTGCTATCTCACCCTGGTAGGCAAGATCGAAACTGGAAGTATCAAAATAATACCCGGCATTAAATCTGTTTTGTTTTGAGAAGGGGTTTCTACTAAAGCCATTTACTTCATATATATATTGTAATCCTAACCGTACGCCATCATCTGGATTATATCCTGCCGTAGCTACAAGATTGCTTTCCCCACTTACCTGTTTTCTGTAATCGTAGGTATTTAGGGTGTATAAATCTGTAAATCTGGCTACTCCTCCGTCTCTTTCGGTAACTGTATTGGGCATACTTCTATGGTCATAAACCCTCGTTCTATGGCCATTTTTAATGGTATAGGTATCATTCCCGTGGCCGCCAATGAGACGCACAAGTGTTTTACATTCTCCATCGCCGGTAACTTCAAAAACATCATCCCCGTCCAGGCCGTAAACCCAAACCTGCTTCGTTTTCTCATCGTAATACGTTACTTCTTTTTCCAGTTTGCCTTTTACTCCGTCTGTATAACTATACTCTTTTACAACGGTAGCTCCTTCGGGCAGTCTTAAAATTTCAAAATAATTAGGTCCGTCGGTGCCTACTATGGTTCTAAGTTTGTTAAGGTACTCGTAATAAGATTCGGCAATCGTTTCGAGGTTATCACGACGCGCTTTAAGAGTTTTTATAGTTTCTTCCAGCGATTCATCTCTCGTGTTAAATGGTACATTTTCAAAAGCGATATCTATCACCTCGTCCGTTAAGGTATTCTGAATTTGTTCTGCAACAAATTTCCACTGTTTTACACTGGAAAGCTGTAATAATGCTCTATCCAGAATAAGACCTTCAGCATTAAACCATTCAAAATCTGTTAAATTTTCGGTATATAAATGACGCTGATGACTACTTCCCAAAATAGACCGCGCTACATCCAGAATGTCGCCATCTAAACTTGCAAACGCATCGTTTCTATCTCTGGCAATGGGTACGTAAAGGCTGTCCGTCCCTCTCGTGCCATAAAGTGCCCAACGCCAATGGTCCGGCTCGCGATCCCAATCTCCTATGAGCATATCGAACAAACGTGCTTTAATGTAGGTTTGCTCATCTATTTTTACATTTTTGGCATTCCGAAGTTTTAACAAAATATCGTCCGTCGTTTCAATGTCGTTTGCGTACCTAAAAATACGATCGCCTTCGTTGTTTTCCGAAGGTGCTACCGAAATATAATAAAGTTCATCGCCAAAATCTACATTGTAATTTTTTAAAGCTTCTTGTTTTGGAATATAGAATAAGTTAGGTCTGTTCTGGAAAATATTAATACTATCTGCCAGTGTTGGAATGGCTAATGCCGCGTAGGGATGAGAAGCCGTATAAAATTCAGATCCATATTCATCGGGCGCAACAAAATCGGAGTTTTGAGAATCTTCTACATTTCCGGACTCCGGATTATCATTTTTTACACGACTCTTTAAATCTACAAACTTTAGTGCCTGCTTTTTTAAGGCCCTCATATTATAAAGGTTGCCAGCCTTATCCATAAGCAGAAGATTTTTATAATCCTTGTTATTACTTTCTCTCACAACCGAAAGTCCTCCATACAATGAGTCCAGATTACCAACCGCAGCCGTTACCGGCGTTGCGAAAGCTTTTTTATATTTTCTCCCCCACACTGTTTTAAAGAATAATGCTTCACTTATACTATCTTGTTTGTAAATAGGGGTTTCTATAGTTTTTGGAAAATTGGAAGCGATTGCAGAATTTATAAAAGTGTCTTTTGCTTTAAAAATTTGTTTTTCATATAACAGCGTTGGTTCCTTTGCCTCGTCTGCACCATAGTAGCGCACATAGGAAGATCCGTCGGTAAAAATATCATACACCGCGAAACCTTGTCCGCCATAACTAAATAATCCATCTTTCCCCAAAGAAGCGAAACCGGATTTAGCACCCGATCCGGATTGAATTTGAATTAATCCATCCTTTTCAATATGTTGCAAAGTATGCTCGTGTCCGGAAGCAAACACTAAATTTCCGTGTTTTTTGGCGACAACAGCCAGTCTGTTCATAAATTTATTGGAAAGCTCATTGTACCTATCCTGCACAGAAACACCTCCCTGAGCCCGTATTTGCGCTACCAAAGAAGACAATCCAGGTAACGGGATCTTCTTTTGTGTAGGATATAAATGCTTCTTAGCTCCAAAAAAACCACCGTGAGTACCATTGGTAAACATAGGGTGGTGCATTGCAAATACAACAGACTTATTTTTATTTTTTTCCAGTTCCAGTTCCAGCTCTATGAAAAATTTCTCACGTGTTTTAATTTCACAGTTCTGATTCATTGTGGGATGGATATTCCAATCTTCCAGGTACCATTGAGAATCTATCATGATAAGCTGGATATTGGGCGAAACTGAAACACTTTTTAAAGGACACCCGTCCATAGGCTGAAAAACATTTTCTCCATCGTACTTTGCTTCAAGATAATTTTGTTCTCTGTATACACCACCTAAACCGTTACTGTACCAATCATGATTCCCGGGTATAAAATATACCTGCCCTTTAAAATTTGCTGCGGCATCTATTTGGGCGTCCAGCATATATTCTGCACGTGCTCTATCTGGCGAAGTTTCCGGTGGTAATCCATCCGGGTAAATATTGTCTCCTAGGTATATTGTAAAATTACCTTCGGTATTCTTATCTTTTATAAAATTTTTGAATGCTGTTAGACCGTCACTCATTCCTCCCATAGGAGACTTCCCGGCATCTCCAACCAGATAGAAGGTTTGTTCAATAGTTTTAGTAGTAGGGTAACTGTAAGAAGTTTCTGTATTTCGGTATTGAGGACTGTAGGTTGCGCAACTAATGCATAGTGCAAGAATTAAAAAATAAAAGGGAAACAATTTTAACTTCATACAAGATAATTTTTCGGCAATTTACACAATGCTTTGACGAGAATAACAAATTAATAAAAGTTATAATGCTGTTAATTTAGTAGTCCCAGTTTAAACGGTTGGCATTTTTTTTAGTAATTTGGTAGTTTAAATTTTCCTTATGACAGACCTCATTAACAAGGCGGATGATTTCATCTTAAATTTATTTAAAGAAGAACTGTCCAACACCTTTACTTACCATAATTACACCCATTCAAAACGCGTTTATAAAAGTATAAATGAAATAATTGAACACTCCCAAATTTCTGTTAAAGATGCGACAGTACTGCGTTTGAGCGCATTACTACACGACACGGGTTATACAAAGACAAGAGAGGGGCACGAAGAGGAAAGTGTTATTATAGCTAGAAAATTTCTTACTGACCATGGAGCAGAAAAAGAAATTATAGATGGAGTAGACAGATGCATCATGGCCACAAAATTTAAAGGAAATCCCGACGGACCTCTTGAAGAAATGATGCGCGATGCAGATGCTTCCCACTTTGGAAAGGACTATTTTAAAGAAGCCAGCGAATTTTTAAGACAGGAGTATAAATTACAGGATGTTCACGACTTTTCTCCCAGAGAATGGAGAGACGAAAATATTTCGGTATTGTCTGAAAAGCACCAGTACTACAGTGAATATGCTTTGAAAAACTGGCAAAAAACGAAGGAAAAAAACCTTTCTGAACTTTTAAAAGATCGAAGAAAGGATAAGAAAAAATTAAAGAAAGAAGAGTATAAAGCCAAAATGAAGGCTAAATATAAGGACCTAAGCCCCGAAAGAGGTATACAGACCTTTTACAGAACAGCATTAAGAAATCACATAAAGTTAAGCGACATAGCCGATACGAAAGCGAATATCCTGCTTTCTGTAAATGCAATTATTATCTCGTTGGTACTCTCAAACTTGCTCTCAAAATTAGACTCTAACCCCTATCTTGTACTTCCATCGGCTATTTTTGTAGTATCCAGTACCATTACCATGGTGCTTGCCGTTATTGCTACGCGTCCCAATGTAACCCGAGGAGAATTCACCAAAGAAGATGTAAAAAATAAGAGTGTAAATTTAACGTTCTTCGGAAATTTTCACCGTATGGAGCTTTCTCAATTTCAATGGGCGATAAATGAGTTGTTACAGGATCGTGATTACGTGTATTCTTCACTTACCAAGGATTTATATTTCCTGGGGAAAGTACTGGACAGAAAATACCGAATTTTACGTTGGACCTATACCATATTTGTAGTTGGTATTATTATATCCATTATCTCCTTTGGCGTATCTTTCGCTGTTTTCGATCCTACAAGTGTTCAGGAGGTAACTGAAAATATAGTAACCTAGTAAAGTTATACCCCTACGATTTTAATTGTGTCATTAGATCTTCGTAGGTGTAATATTCTTTTTGATCGTTTTTGGTATTTGTTTCGTATAAGACAGATACTCTAATGGCCTTAAGCCCTGTCACACCCTGTAAATCCTCAACTTCCAGCAATTCAATATCTTTGTCCAACATTTTTTTATGTTGTAAAAATGCAACATATTTCAGATATTCTATTTCATCTTCTTTTTGAGAGTAAATGATAGATATTTTTCCGGATTGAGTGATACGCTCCTGGGTATCTTTAATATTGGCTTTGTCCACTCTCTTTTTTACTACTTCATACCTAGCATTGTACGTTCCATCTACATCAAATCTTTTTTCGTCCATTCTAAAACGTAACGATAATGATGCGTTAAAGACCAACAGCATAGAAGCTGCGTCTAATTGTACAGGAAGTTTTTCCTTCAATTTATAAAAGGCATTTTCCATTTCGCACATTACCTGCAATTGCCACAAGCGTAGATTATACAGATACACTTTATGGAAATTTGTTCCTTTGGTCACGGCCTCTCCAATATACAGGCTATGCTCTACACCATCTGTTTTAAAACGCTCAAAATAATGTGGATACATTTCCTGGGCTTCCTTCTGTTTTCTGTCAATTATAGAAGCCATCCGCTTATTAATAAGTGTAACTGACTCGTCATAATCTTTTCTATGCATATACACCAATCCAGACCCTTGTTCCACCATTTCGTGATACTCTGTGATCATTTGTTTAAGCGCTTCGCTCTTTTTGGAAAGATGCTTGAAAAGGGGAACGATCTCGTGTCTTAAAAACTGAAGTACATTACGTTCGCTATTTACCTGCAATTCTTCTGCTTCAAATTCTTCTAAGAAATTTGAGATTCTGAACTCTAACTGCTCATAAATGGGTAGTTTTTCAATTGTGTAGATTCGTTTTATAATTTTCTGAACCTGTTCCAATTGTAATATCAGGTCATTCTTTGTAGCTATATTGCGCGCTTCCGAAGACCCTTTTATATCTATTTGTCCGTATAGAGGGTATACATTTTCGAAAACAATTTCCTTAAAATACGCCTGTTGACCAGCCTTTTGTGCTTTAATCACACGTGCTGCCTCACGATGAAACTTCCAATGAACGCTGGCATGTATTGCGGTACATTCATCCTGAATCATTAATTCAATTTCGTTTTCTTCTTTTTCCTTCGAACGTTTTACAGAATCTACCAGGTTAGGTAACACATCGTGTAGTTTATTGGCGTTTATAGAATTTAATGCCTGCGGAATCGTAGACACTATTTCAAGAATACCGTACAGTATATCATTATCTACAACAGGAACTATAATTGCACTCTGTACCTGCTGTCTAAGTAATTTTTTATATAAAGCATTTTCCGGATATAAATTGGCGTACCGTTCCACTTCAGAAATACAATAAAATTGTTTTTGTTTAAAAAGTGTGTAGAACGACGCTTCACAAAGGGCAGTATCACACCGCTCTTTCTTTTTATCATCAAGAATAAAACTTTCCCCTATTGCTGCTCCTGGTTGCTCAAAAATATTATCTTCTTCATTAAAAACAGTAAATCCTACTTGTAAATCCTGAATTGAATATAAAGACTTTAAAATAGATTCAAACTCTTTTATAAAACTTTCACTCTTAGCAGACTCGTTGGCAAGTAAACTTGTTTTAAAATTAGATAACGAAACATCTGTAGTGGCATCGTACATATTTGCAATCACAAAACCGGAATATATCCAGGAATTTGGAGGGAATTTCTGTTTCCACAATTCAATATTGTTGAAATTATCCAATAATTCTGAAACATCCTCGCGGGTTATATCTATAGAAGCATCCGTCTTTTCAATATGGCCAAAATCTGCGTTATATAAGACTTTATAAGATTTCATCACTCCCGTAGCATCTGGAATATTATAAAAATAAGGACGTCTAAAGTCTATGTTATATCCGTAATATCCTCTTAAAATAAGACTACAGCCCAGTATATAAAACTCGTCATCGTTCATATCTGTCAACTGCATTTCGTAAGAACTATCTGCGTTGGCTTTTATGGCATCGTATCTGGACGTTGTTTTAAAGGGAATGGATTGAAAGGGTGCTCCGGCAATTTTTATCTCATTGGTTTGTAAAACCGAAGCAAAAATATCGTCGATCACAAAATCTATTTGTTTCTGTAATTTTTTGATCTCTTTTTGGGTAGTTATACCTTCTGAAAGTTTAGGGTATTTTTTGGCTACATCCAACACTTCCTTAGCACGCCTTTTTTGTAAGTCGCTGCCGGTGTTAAGGTTAGCTTCATACGTTTCAAACAATGTTTTAAAACTAATCTTAATATCTAATGGAAATTCTCTCCCTGTATCTTTCATTTTAACTATCAAATAATTAACAAGTAAAAATATACAATTATTTGAAATGTACTTGGCAATTATTACAGAATTAACAATTAACAGATTTTCACTTTTTTAGACAAAGAAATACCTTTATTTTTGCTGAAAATCTAAACTATTATGAGACTATTTTTATCTGTATTGGCCGTTGCGCTTTTAGTAGCGTGTCAAGGCGAATCTGACACCTACAAATTATCCGGCACCGCTGAAGGTTTTGAAGACGGTACTACAATATTAGTAAACCAAATAAACCCGGTAACCAGCCAACCCATTGTTATAGACACTATTACAGTTACAAATGGAACTTTTAGCGCTACTTACCCTAATACCGAAATGGCCACAGTAAATTATCTGGCGGTAGGAAAATTAGGAACTATTGCCTACTTTCCGGAAAATAAAGATCTGCAGGTAACTATGTATAAAGATAGCCTGCCAGCATCTTATGTAACTGGTAGCCCGCAAAATGAAGCATACCGTCAATTTGTAGTCGCAATTACAGATTTTGGACGCCGCAGACAGGATATTACTACCCGCTACCGCACAGCACAACAGGAGCAGGATGGTATTATGGTGAGCCAATTGCAAAAAGAAAGTGCAGAAGTTCTGGCTCAGGAAACTGCTTACAAGAAAAACTTTATTTCTGAAAATGGTAACTCTCTCTTCTCTGTGATGCTTATTTCTGAAATGTTAAATAAAAAGGAGATCAACTCTATTGAAGCGAAAGAAGCGCTGGAAAGCCTCGATCCGAAGATGAAGGAATCTGCCACTGCTTCAAAAATTAAAACGGCATTGGATGCTATGAGCGCTACTGAAATTGGTGGAAAAGCTCCTGAATTTTCAGCTAAAACCCCTGAAGGTACAGAACTGGCATTAAATGATGCATTAGGAAAATACACTATTATCGATTTCTGGGCATCGTGGTGTAAGCCGTGCCGTAGAGAAAACCCAAATGTGGTAAAAGTGTATGAAAAATATCACGATAAAGGACTTAACATAATTAGTGTTTCTCTGGACCGCCAGGGACAGGAAGAACGTTGGAAGCAAGCTATTGCAGACGATAATATGGACTGGTATCACGTATCCAATTTACAATTTTGGCAGGATCCTATTGCAAAACAATATAGTGTACGCTCTATCCCTGCTACGTTCTTACTGGATGAAAACGGAGTAATTATAGATAAAAATTTACGAGGTCCGGCTTTGGAAGCGAAGATTGCTTCGTTATTGGAGTAAGTTTGAAATTTTAAAATAGTTCATAAAGGTTAATTGGGTAACTCAATTAACCTTTATTTTTTAGGTATAACTCTAAATTTTACCCAATTTGTGCAGTACAAATAACAACACAATGGGTAATGCGAGCACCAATACAATCCACAGGTTAGTTTGTAATAAACCTGGAGCAAAGCCTAAGGTTAGTGCATATCCTGCAATGGCACCACCAAAATGCGCATCGTGACCAATATTTCCTCTTCTGCTCTTCATTCCGTAGATAGAATACAAAAGGTAAAGTAATCCGAAGATCCAGGCGGGAATTGCAATTGGAATAAAAAATAAATACAAACCCATATCCGGATAAAACAAAATAGCCGAGTATAGAATGCCCGTAACGGCACCACTCGCCCCTACTGCGCTGTAATGAAATTCATCTTTATGAAAATAAAACGACAGTAAATTTCCCATTAATAATGCTGCAATATAAATAAGCACAAACTGAACTGTTCCCAACGCGTCAATCACTACGTGAGCAAAAAAATACAGCGTGAGCATGTTAAATAATAAATGTGTAAAATCTACGTGTAAAAATCCGGAAGTAAACATTCTAATCTGCTCACCACGTCGTATACCGGCAATATTAAATTTATATTTTTCGAAAAACGAAAAGTCATTAAATCCTTTTATGGAGATTAAAATATTTGCGGCAAGAATGACAAGTGTTGCAATATCAAGGTTCTGCATTGTAGCAATAAAGTTTTTTAATTTGAAGCAATAAATTTAGTTAGTTTTGCGCTAACAATCGCTATGCAACGTTTAGTTTATCTTTTAGTGTACCCAATAATCTGGTTTATTTCCATACTTCCTTTTTGGATGCTGTATGGTATTTCCAATGTGCTGTTTTTCTTTGTCTACTATATGCTGGGCTACCGTAAAAAAGTAGTAGCCGAAAACCTAAAACTGGCACTCCCTCTTAAAACTGAAAAAGAACGTCACGCCATACGTAAAGAGTTCTACGTGCATCTTTGCGATATGGTGCTGGAAGCTATAAAATCGCTTTCAATTTCTGAAAAAGAGATGAAAAAGCGTTTTACCGTAAGCAATGTTGGAATTATCCACGATCTGGAGAAAGAAGACCAGAACATTATGATGTTTATGGGACATTACGCCAGTTGGGAATGGAGCGTTATTTTACAACGCTTTATTAATCATAAGGGTTATGCCGTCTACAAACGTATTGAAAACGAATATTTTGATAATCTGGTAAAGAAAATAAGAGCCCGATACAATAGTGAGCTTATTAATACCAAACAAACCGTTCACAAACTAGGAACAGCCATTGCAAATAATGAGTTATTACTTACTGCCTTCATTGCAGACCAAACTGCAAAACACTGGAAAGCAAAACATTTTCAGGAGTTTATGGGGATTAAGGTTCCTGTTCTCACGGGAGGCGAAATGATGGCGAAAAAATTCGATTTGGCAGTAATTTATTTGGACATTCGCAAAGTGAAAAGAGGCCACTATGCAGCGGACATTAAATTAATCACCAAAGACCCGAACAGCTTTCCAAACTACCAAATAACCGATAAATTTTTACAACTGGTAGAAGACCAAATACACGCAGAACCGGCGTATTATCTATGGACTCACAAGCGCTGGAAGTACAGGAATGATGTTAAGAAGTATGAGTTGCGGGATTAATTAATTGGTTGAGGTGACTTGATAAATTTTATACCTGCCATCGCAAACCTAATAGTAGATCAATTATTTTCTCGGGTTTAATTTGGAAATTTACCCGGCTATCTCTCGTAATTCCACGATAAATCGATCTGCCAGGGCATCTGCCTCTTGCTGGCTTTTTGCCTCGGTATATATTCTAATAATAGGTTCAGTATTGGATTTACGAAGGTGTACCCAGTTTTCGGCGAAGTCAATTTTCACACCATCTAAAGTGTTTATTTCTTCATTTCTATAGCGAGCTTCCATTTCTTTTAAAATAGCATCTACATCTAATTGTGGTGTTAGTTCTATTTTCTTTTTGCTCATAAAATAACTGGTGTAACGACTTCTTAATTCGCTTACGGCAATTTTTTCTTCGGCAAGATGGCTTAAAAATAATGCGATCCCTACCAAACTATCCCGCCCGTAATGTAACTCCGGGTAAATAATTCCGCCGTTCCCTTCGCCACCAATCACAGCGTTGGTATCTTTCATTTGCTGCACCACATTTACTTCACCCACGGCACTTGCTGTGTACGTTCCGCCGTGTTTTTCAGTAATATCGCGCAATGCTCTTGAGGAAGACATATTACTAACGGTTGTTCCCGGATTGTTTCGTAGCACATAATCTGCCACGGCAACTAACGTATATTCTTCGCCAAACATTTCGCCCTTTTCATCTACAAAAGCCAGTCTATCTACGTCCGGATCTACTACTAGTCCAAAATCGGCATGTTCCTTTGTAACCAATTGCATTAAATCTCCCAGATGCTCCTTCAATGGTTCCGGATTATGCGGAAATTCGCCTGTTGGGTCACAATATAATTTTACAGCATGTACTCCCAGTGCATTCAACAATAAAGGTACTGCTATGCCCCCTGTACTGTTTACAGCATCTACCACCACTTTAAAACCAGCTTTCTTAATTGCTGAAACATTCACCAAAGGAAGTTGTAAAATTTCGTCAATATGTAAATCAATATAAGCATCGTGTATGGTAATTTTTCCTAAATCATCAACTTCAGCAAAATGAATAGTACCTCCTTGGGCGATATCTAAAATTTCCTGTCCGGCAGCGGCATCCAGAAACTCTCCTTTATTATTCAATAATTTTAACGCATTCCATTGTTTTGGGTTGTGGCTTGCTGTTAAAATTATCCCGCCATCAGCGTGTTCCATAGCTACTGCCATCTCTACCGTTGGCGTTGTAGAAAGTCCAAGGTCTATCACGTGAATGCCCATTCCTACAAGTGTATTCATCACCAATTGCTGCACCATTTCGCCACTTATACGAGCGTCCCTACCTACTACTACTCTATAATCTTCCTTGTTTCTTTGTTGTTGTACCCAGGTACCGTAGGATGCAGCATACTTCACAGCATCTATAGGCGTTAAATTTTCTCCCTGCGTTCCTCCAATGGTTCCTCTTATTCCGGATATTGATTTTATAAGCGTCATATTAAATTATCTTTTTGATCCAATTAAACAAGTAATGGTGCTATTCGTTTCAGTGTTTACTAAGGTTTTAAACTAAAACTAAAAAAGCGAGCGAAGCAGGCAGTGCACTTTCAGCAACTTTAGTTGCTTCCTATAGCCTGTTAACTACCAACTAAAAAAGCAAAGATACTTTATATCACTAAAAATGTGATGCAATTTCGTAAATTGTCAGAATGAATTTTCTAGCACATATCTATCTTTCTGGTGAGGATGAAGGCATTACCATTGGCAACTTTATTGCAGATGGTATTAAAGGCAAACGCTATTTGAAATACCCCCCAAAAATAAAGAAAGGTATCCTGTTACATCGGTTTATTGATAGCTACACAGACAGCCATCCAACGGTAAGACAGAGCACCGCAAGACTTCATAAAAATTACGGGCATTACAGTGGGGTAATAGTAGATATTTTGTACGATCACTTCCTGGCCAAAAACTGGAACACCTACCATAAACAACCTTTAGCCGAATATGTAGCTAATTTTTACGATATGCTTACTACTAATTTTGAAATTTTACCCACCCGAATCCAGCGTATGATGCCGTATATGATGTCCGATAATTGGCTGTTAAGTTACGCAAGTGTGCAAGGCATAAGCACCATTCTCACACAAATGAATCACCGAACCAAAAACCAGGCTAAAATGAACCTTGCCGTCCTGGAACTGGAAGAATTTTATACCGAATTTGAAGCTGAATTCACTTCTTTTTTTGCTGAATTGATGATCGCATCAAAACAAAAACTTTCCGAATTATGAAACTGAATCTGCTCCCCATCCTGCTTTCTTGTTTTCTTTTTGTGCACTGTCAAGAAACTACTCAACCAACTGAAATTGCAGAAGCAAAAACACTACCCAAAATAGGTCTAATCACCGAAAAAGCAATGGTAGTATCTGCACGGGAAGAAGCCTCCAAAATTGGTGTAGAAATCCTACAAAAAGGAGGAAATGCATTCGACGCAATGATCGCTACCGAAATGGCCCTGGCAGTTGTGTACCCCTACGCAGGAAACCTTGGTGGTGGTGGCTTTATGGTTTACCGCACCCAATATGGAGAGTTAGGGGGTTTCGATTATCGCGAAAAAGCTCCAATGAGAGCATCCAGGGATATGTATTTAAACAGTGATGGTGCGTATGACTCCGCTAAAAGTAAACAGGGAGGGCTTGCAGTTGGTGTACCCGGCACGGTGGCTGGAATGTTTGCCGTACACGAAAAATTGGGTTCATTACCGATGGAAGTAATTTTGGAACCCGTAATTGCGCTGGCAAAAAATGGCTTTACAATAACCAGATCCCAGGCCGAGCGCTTTACTCACTACGCCCCTGTTTTTGAAGAGGTAAGTGGAGAAACCTCTATTGTAACCAAACAGTATGCTGAAGGCGATACCTTTATTAATGAAGCCCTTGCAACTACCTTGCAAGCTATTTCGGATGAAGGTTTTACAGCTTTTTATGGAGGAGATATTGGAAAAAAGCTGGTAGCTTTTATAAAGAAGCGAAGCGGAATTATTACCCTGGACGACTTAAAAGCCTACGAAGCCGAGTTTAGAGACCCTGTTGTTTTTGATTATAAAGATTTGAAAGTAATCTCTATGGCACCTCCTTCCAGCGGAGGTATAGCCTTAGGACAAATTCTTAAGATGGTAGAACCGTTTCCGCTGCAAGAATATGGTCATAATTCGGTGGAGTATATTCAGGTGTTGGCAGAAGCTGAACGTCGTGCCTATGCCGACAGAAGTTACTTTTTAGGTGATCCGGATTTTGTTGAGATTCCCGTAGATTCTTTATTGTCCAATGTGTATTTAAAAAACCGAATGAAAGATTTTAACCTCGAAAAAGCAACCAGTTCTAAAACAATTGGCCCGGGCGTGATTGCAGGCTACGAAAGTGAAGAAACTACCCACTACTCTATAGTAGATGCCTATGGAAATGCAGTTTCTGCCACTACTACGCTTAACTCCGGCTATGGATCTAAGCTATATGTAAAAGAGTTGGGCTTTTTTTTAAACAACGAAATGGACGACTTTAGCGCCAAGCCCGGCGAGCCAAATATATACGGACTTGTTGGTGGCGAAGCAAACGCCATAGCACCACAAAAAAGAATGCTAAGCACGATGACACCTACTATTGTAGAACGCGACGGAAAACTATGGATGGTGGTGGGAACTCCGGGAGGAGCGACTATTATCACGTCGGTTTTACAAACAATTTTGAATGTTCGTGAATTTAATATGAATATGCAGGAAGCCGTAAATGCTCCCAGATTTCATCACCAATGGTTGCCGGACGCAATAAGATATGAAAAGGACCGATTTCCTTCAGAATTAAAAGAACTACTCACCCAAAAAGGCTACCCGGAAAACACCCAGGTAGATCCAATAATCGGGAAAGTAGATGCCATTTTAGTACTTCCCAACGGTACTATGGAAGGTGGTGCCGATGCCCGTGGTGATGACACAGCGTGCGGGTATTGAGTTTTAAAATTTCTAAAAAAAGTGCTCTTTACCGTTAAATATTCACCGTATATCGAAATGTAAGTAAATTACTACAAAACGAAGCGAAATAAGTTATTTTTGATGTAATTACAGCTGGTAGCTTGTTGAAAAGTGTTTATACGCTTATGCAATTTTTTCCAAATTTGAATCTAAAATATTTGGAGTTAAATACGTAGCCAAATGGTTGTAGTGCAGTTTCCTCAAGCTGCGCAGCTTATGTACTATGAAAAAGAAGTCGTTCATAAAAGATGTCTACGCCATAATACCTTTGGTATTTAGTGGTGTATTGTGCATTGCGCTTATTTTTCTACTTAAGCAAAAGGCAGCTACCTCGCCGCAATTTATGGAGCAACTTTCAGGTTTAGCCACATTATTTATTGCCATTAGTGGGTTTACTGCAATCCTGATCATGGTATATTTGGCTAGTGCTACCCTACGTATAAAAACTGTAAAAGATACCGCTATAGATAATTTAAGCGGTATTGTGCAAAAAATGCATTATTTCAGAAATATTATAGAGCTGTTATTCCGGTCCAAAATGTGGTTGCCCGGGCTAAAGGAATATATAGATGACGAATTTGAAGGACTTACCTTTTTCGATGTAAAAGAATTTTATAAGGGTAAATCCAAGCTCGCTATAGAGTTTTTGCAGGAGAATAACTCTTTTGAGGATACTGAAAATCTCTATCTGGAAATGAAATCCTTATTAATGACCCACCCCAAAACCAAAAGGATTCCCGAAAATATTCTTTACCCCACTTCATATTCCAAAGATATTGTTTCCAAATGGCTGGAGCATAAAGCTGGTTCGGGGCTTTGGTATTACTTTGGCTACAAATTTTCAATTTTTAAGGAAGTACTGGACCTGGAAGCCGTTTTTGAGAGACATCAGGAAAAAATTATGCTGCTTGCCAACTCTATAGACAGTCAACATTTCGAGGATTCATCTTTTAATGAAATATTTTTATCCCGTCTTGGAGAATACATGAATAAAGAAGTAATGCCTAAATTACTTTTATTTCAGGACAATGCTGGTAAAGGATTACCTGCTATTATGCGCTATTTATACGCTATCTTCCTGGCAATGGTGGTCTTTGGTGTGCTTTTACCACTTTTCTTTTTATTATTTAACCTCCCGGTTATCTTGCTTATTATAAGTGTATCCTTTGTAGTGAGCACTATTTTTTATATTGCTACTACATTTTATCAATTTTTGAATAGGGAAATTTCTGGTTGAAGATGAAGCCAATTAAAAAGGTTAAAATTAACACAACCTAACCATTTCAGTAGCGATTTTCAACTTTGTTAAATAACTTTACGTGATTGAAATTTAAACTCTGAATACCCAATGACGTATCATTTACTTAGCGAAAGACCTGAAATAAAGCTTTCAGAAGTCACACTTAAAAAAATACTGACCGATTCCGAAATACACTTCAAATTTTTAGTGCTGAAAAATCAGGATGTGGAGCATACTTCAGAAATTGAATGTATTAATAAGCAACTTCATATATACTGTTACACCAATGAAGAAAAACTTACGCTACACGGTGATACCGCAGCTATGGCGCAAATTGTGTCGCTCATTAAAAACTATTACGGAAGTCTCAGTAACTTCAAATTAAAGCAGGAAGAAACCGGTACAACAATGGATGTACTTGGGAATACTTCAGAAGAACAAATTCTTGACACATTTTAAAAACATCGGTTTGCCACAATAGGTAACATTATACGTTTCTTATAACAAAAAACGTTAAATTTCAAATAACCCTCCAACCCCTAGCTACCTATTTTCAATTCAATTAAGTACCTTTGCAAACTATGGCAAAAAATGACGATTGTATTGAGGTTTATGGCGCTCGTGTCCACAATTTAAAAGACATAGATGTCACCATCCCAAGAGAGAAATTAGTAGTAATTACAGGACTTTCGGGCAGTGGAAAATCTTCCCTCGCATTCGATACCATTTATGCCGAAGGACAACGACGCTACATTGAAACATTTTCTGCCTACGCACGCCAGTTTTTAGGAAGCCTGGAACGTCCCGATGTGGATAAAATTGAAGGCCTCTCCCCGGTAATCGCCATCGAGCAAAAAACTACCAGTAAAAGTCCGCGTTCTACCGTGGGTACCATTACCGAAATTTACGATTTTCTCCGTCTCCTCTACGCACGTGCGAGTGATGCGTACAGCTACAATACCGGCCAGAAAATGGTGAGTTACAGCGATGAGCAAATAAAAGATCTTATTATAGAAGAGTTTAAAGGCAAAAAAGTAAGTGTTTTAGCTCCTGTGGTACGTTCCAGAAAAGGACATTACCGCGAATTGTTCGAGAATATCGCTAAACAGGGATTTTTAAAAGTAAGGGTAGATGGTGAGATACTGGATATTATTAAAGGAATGCGCATTGACCGCTACAAAACACACGATATTGAAATTGTAGTGGACAGGTTGTTTATTAATGAAGAAATTGACAACGACAAACGCCTTTCAGAAACAATTATCACCGCTATGTATCACGGCGACGATGTGCTTATGGTACAGGACAACGATACCAAGGAGGTACGCTTTTTTAGCCGCTCATTAATGTGTCCAACTTCCGGAATTTCGTATCCCAATCCGGAGCCCAATAATTTCTCTTTCAACTCTCCTAAAGGAATGTGCTCCCATTGCAGAGGACTTGGTACGTTATACGAAGTAAACCTAAAAAAAGTAGTTCCGGACGCTACACTCTCCATTAAACAGGGAGCTTTGGCTCCACACGGACCACAAAAAAACAACTGGATTTTTAAGCAGTTGGAACTCATTGCACACCGTTTCAATTTTAAATTAACAGACGCATTTAAAGACATTCCGGCCGCAGCAAAGGATATGATCTTTCACGGAGGCCACGAAAAATTTGATGTGGAATCCAAAACCCTTGGCATTACAAGAAATTATAAAATTGAATTTGAAGGAGTAGCCACCTTCTTACAAAATACCTTTGAAGCTGGCGAATCCAAATCTCTGGAACGCTGGGCAAAGGAATATATGGACAAAGTAAATTGTCCAGAGTGCGGTGGTTCCAGGCTTAGAAAAGAATCGCTTTATTTTAAAGTAAACAATAAGAATATTGCCGAGCTCGCCCATATGGATATCATTGAACTGGCAGCCTGGTTTAAAGATATAGAAAAAGACCTGGGGGAAAATCAGTTAAAAATTGCTTCCGAAATACTAAAAGAAGTACGGGCAAGACTTCAGTTTCTAATAGACGTTGGATTAACCTACCTGGCATTGGACAGAAGTTCAAAATCACTTTCGGGTGGTGAGGCGCAACGTATTCGGTTAGCTACGCAAATTGGCTCTCAATTGGTAGGCGTGCTTTATATTCTGGATGAACCAAGTATTGGCCTGCACCAACGGGATAACGAAAAATTAATTCAGTCTTTAATTTCCCTGCGGGATATTGGTAATTCGGTAATTGTGGTGGAGCACGATAAAGATATGATCGAGCAGGCAGACCACGTAATAGATATTGGTCCGGCGGCAGGAAGACACGGTGGCGAAATAGTAAGCCAGGGTACTCCAACTGAAATTTTAAAACACGATACCCTCACAGCAGCGTATTTAAACGGAACCAAAGAAATTGCCATTCCAAAGAAACGAAGAAAAGGAAATGGAGAATTTTTAACGCTTACAGGCGCCACAGGGAATAACCTGAAAAATGTAACTATAACCATCCCATTGGGGACAATGGTTGGTGTTACAGGTGTTTCGGGAAGTGGGAAGTCTACCCTTATTAACGAAACGCTCTACCCTATTTTAAATGCGCATTTCTTTAACGGTGTTAAAAAACCAATGCCTTACAAAAAGATCATCGGGTTACAACACATTGATAAGGTGATCGATATTAATCAGTCTCCCATTGGTAGAACACCACGTAGTAATCCGGCGACGTACACGGGTGTTTTTTCTGAAATACGAAGTCTGTTCGCTAAGATACCTGAAGCAATGATACGTGGCTATAAACCGGGACGTTTTAGTTTTAATGTAAAAGGCGGAAGGTGTGAAACCTGTAAAGGTGGCGGCTTGCGGGTAATTGAAATGAATTTTTTACCAGATGTATATGTGGAATGTGAAACCTGCCAGGGAAAACGTTTTAACCGTGAAACCTTAGAGATTCGCTACAAGGGGAATTCTATATACGATGTGCTGGAAATGACCATTAATGAAGCCGTTCCCTACTTTGAAAATATCCCGAAGATTTACAGAAAACTGAAAACTATTCAGGATGTTGGATTAGGGTATATTACGCTGGGACAACAATCTACAACCCTCTCGGGAGGAGAAGCACAACGTATTAAACTAGCGACGGAACTTTCAAAAAGAGATACCGGAAATACTTTTTATATTCTGGACGAACCTACAACCGGACTTCATTTTGAAGACATTCGAGTGCTTTTATTGGTATTAAATAAACTTGTTGCCAAAGGAAACACCATCGTTATTATTGAACATAATCTGGAAGTAATTAAAACGGTTGACTACATTATAGACATAGGACCGGAAGGTGGAAAAAAGGGCGGAAAAGTAATGGCAACAGGCACTCCCGAAGAAATTGTAGCAAACAACAAGGGTTTTACGGCAGAATTTCTTAAAAAAGAGTTACATTGAAATTGAGAAGAAAGCGTACATAAAACACAACAAAAGCAGCCAATACTTTCTAGGTATAGTAAAAAAACCAAAGACCAACGACCCATACATTATGCGAAACGAAGCACAACATAAAAACTGGAACGAAGTAAAAACAAACGACTCCTGGGCGATCTTTAAGATCATGGGTGAATTTGTTCACGGATACGAAAAAATGAGCCGTATTGGACCCTGTGTTTCCATATTTGGGTCTGCACGAACAAAACCAGAGGATGCTAAATATAAATTGGCCGAAAGTATTGCGAAAAAAATTACTGAAAATGGCTACGGAGTTATTACCGGCGGTGGTCCCGGAATTATGGAAGCGGGAAATAAGGGAGCTCATTTAGCAGGAGGAACTTCGGTTGGGTTAAATATTACCTTACCGTTTGAGCAACATGACAATCCGTATATAGACAGCGATAAAAGTATAGATTTTGACTACTTTTTTGTACGTAAAGTAATGTTTGTGAAATATTCTCAAGGGTTTGTAGTAATGCCCGGGGGCTTCGGAACCCTGGACGAGTTTTTTGAAGCACTTACACTCATCCAGACACACAAAATAGATAAGTTCCCCATCATTCTTGTAGATAGCGAGTTTTGGGGCGGACTCTGGAAATGGGTGACCACTACCCTGCTAACCGCAAATAATAATATTAGTAAAGAAGATCTGGATCTGGTGCACATTGTAGATACCGAAGACGAAGTACTCAATGTACTAAACGACTTCTACGAAAAGTCCAATCACAGTCCAAACTTTTAACTATAAGTGGCGAAGTTTATATGAAAAAAACCATAGTAGCCTATGTCTGTTTTCTGGTTTCTATCAGCATAGTTGAACAGAGAATGAGTGCCAACGGATTTTTGAAGGACTATGGTATTAAGGAATACCTTTCTCTTCTACCCCAAATAGATAACAATCAGCAAACTAAAGGAGCTGGCACCGATTTTGATGTAACTGAAATTACATTAAAACTGAAAAGCACTGTGGTAAAAGACCAAATTGTAGTACTTTCGGCACAGGTACTTCAACCGGATCTTAGCGTTGTTATTTACAATGCTTTAAAGCAAAAAGGCTTGGAATGGGACAAAAACCCGGCACAGGAAATTTCCGTAGGTATTGCTGTACCTGGCAATGATATTGATTACATTAAAACCAACCTGCAACATAGTAAACCTTTAAAATTTTTAAAAACTTCTTGATACAGCGCTGGTTATTTTATGCGATCCTTTTTCTAATTGGTGTGCAAACCTATGCACAACATGATATTACTATCAATGCAACACTCCTCCCGGAAGAAGAAAGCATTGCTATCTCACAAAAAATTATCTTTAAAAATAGGGTTTCAAAAGCTTTGGATACCCTGTATTTTAATGATTGGGCCAATAGCTTTTCTACAAAGACCACGCCGCTAGCCAGACGTTTTGCTGAAAATTACGACGATTCCTTTCATTTTGAAAAACAAGAAGACCGCGGGAATACGCAGATTGCTGAAATTTCCATACTTGAAAATGGTATTTCAGAAATTACCACCTGGAAACGCGGCGAGGCGGCAGATATCCTGAAAGTTGCTTTAAATGAACCGCTACAGCCCAATGGAGAAATTACTATTGTATTGAACTACAAAGTTCATGTTGCCGACGATAAGTTTACCCGCTACGGAGTTGATGATTTTGGAAATTACAAATTGCGTTATTGGTTTATTGCACCAGCAGTGTATGACAATGGCTGGAAAGCATACAGCAATAAAAATTCGGACGACTTGTTTTTAAACCCGTCAGATTTCAGCATCAACTTTTCTGTACCCTATTCGTACGCAATCACTTCAAATTTTGACGAGGGAGAACGTTTTACTTCAGCAAACGGAATGACAACAGTTTCTTTAACCGGAGAAAAACGCACACACGCTATTATTCATATAGAAAGGCAATCTTCTTTTGAAACCATTGAAACAGATAAAGTAACCCTTATCACAAGCCTTAAAGACAAAAAAGTAACACCTGCAATGAAGGCTTTGGCGGTAGATAGAATTGTTCATTTTCTGGATGGCAAGTTAGGTCCGTATCCATTTAAAACCATGATGACCACGGAAGAAGCCTATAAAAAAGATCCTGTCTACGGGCTTAATCAATTGCCGGATTTTATTAGTCCTTTTCCTGATGGTTTTGAGTACGATATGGAGCAACTGAAAACCATCACCCGTAATTATATTGAAAACACTATCGCGCTCAATCCGCGTGAGGATTATTGGTTAACCGGTGCCCTGCAGATCTATTTAATGACCGAATATGTAGACACCTACTACCCAAATATGAAACTTATTGGGAGCCTAAGCAATTGGTGGATCATAAAATGGGCACATATTTCAGATATTGAATTTAACGATCAATATCCGCTGTTGTATATGAATATGGCTCGTAACAATTTGCACCAGGCACTAAACACGCCCAGAGATTCTTTGGTAAAGTTCAATAAAAACATTGCAAACGATTACTACGCGGGCGACGGTCTAACATATCTGGCAGATTATGTGGACAAACCTACGCTGGATAAAACTATTAGAGATTTTTATGCTGAAAACTTACTGAAACCAACCTCTCCGAAAGTTTTTGAACAAACGCTGGAACAAAACACGACACTGCCTGTAAATTGGTTTTTTGAGGAATTTGTTGGTAAGAGAACCACCATAGACTTCAAAATAAAAAGAGTTAAGAAAAAAGGCGACTCGCTGGAAGTAACTATTAAAAACCTGAAAGATAATGTAATGCCCGTTTCTGTATACGGGCTTAACAAAGACGAAATCCTTTACAAACAATGGACACAACCCATAGATAGTACAGTTACCATTACGGTGCCTGCAGAAAATGTGCGCAAACTAGCGCTTAATTACGAAGCTGTAATACCCGAATTTAATCAGCGAAATAACTACAAAGCCGTCAAAGGATTGCTAAACCGGCCGTTGCAATTCAGGTTGTTTCAGGATATTGAAGATCCTCATTATAATCAGGTTTTCTTTATGCCGGTTTTTGAATACAATTTGTACGACGGTTTCAGTTTTGGGATGAAAATGTATAACAAAACACTACTCCCAAAAGGCGTGCATTATAAAATTGAACCACAGTACGGGATAAAGTCTAAAGATGTAATTGGTAGTGGCTCTATTGTGTATACCCAGCGGTTGGACCAGGAGCGCTTGTATTCTATGCGCTATGGATTTTCCGGAAGTTACTATTCTTACGACGAGAATTTATTTTACAAACGCTTTACACCGTTTATGACGTTTGCTTTCAGAAATAAAGATTTGCGCGATAACGAAAAGCAGTTTATTAACCTAAGAAGTATAAATGTTTCCAGGGACGACAATCCGGACGATCCTAATCAGGAGCCAAATTATAACGTTTTTAATGCCCAATATGTTTACTCCAACCCAAATCTGATTAACTATTTTAGAGGATCTGTAGATTATGAACTTGCGGCAAATTTCAGTAAAGTTTCTGCCACGTTTGAGTATAGAAAATTATTCATTAACAATCGCCAGCTTAACCTTAGAGCCTTTGCGGGAGCGTTTATTTTTAATGACACCAGAAACGACAGTGATTATTTCAGTTTTGCTTTGGATAGGCCTTCAGATTATTTATTCGACTATAATTATTACGGGCGAAGCGAAGAAACCGGAATTTTCAGCCAGCAACTTATCGTTGCAGAAGGTGGTTTTAAAAGTCAGTTAGAACCTGCATTCGCCAATACCTGGATGACCACGGTAAACGCCAGTACCAACATCTGGAAATGGATCTATGCCTACGGAGATATTGGTCTAATAGATAACCGAAATCAAAGTCCGAAATTTGTGTACGACAGCGGGATTCGATTAAGCCTTCTGGCAGACTATTTTGAACTCTACTTCCCACTCTATTCAAATTTAGGTTGGGAACCCGGATTGCCAAATTACGACCAAAAGATCCGGTTTATTGTCACCCTGAGTCCAAAAACACTTCTTGGACTATTTACCAGAGCCTGGTATTAATTTTTGAGGTATTAATGAAAAGGTACGAACAGGTAAAAGTGTGTAGTCCTATCGAAATTTTCAGTACTTTACGAAAGGCAGGACAACCTTTTTGAAATATTCTTAAACGCTCCTACTTTTGTTTTACAAATTCATATCGTTTTGCTGAAAATGTTGAAATTGCTCAAAAAATTAATAACCATATAGCCTATTTTTAGGAATTCTTCAAAGGGTTAACATTGCTTCGTTAGCTGTTTTTAGCTATTTTTGCAATATATTTTTACTAAATTAGAGCGCATGCAAACAAACCCACAGACCAACAGCGAGTTATCTTTTGACGATTTTAAAGCCGAAGTTTTAAACGACTATAAAATTGCTGTAACCAGCCGTGAATGTAGTTTGTTAGGGCGTCGCGAAGTACTCACAGGAAAAGCGAAATTTGGGATCTTTGGAGATGGAAAGGAAATTCCACAATTGGCCTGGGCAAAAGCCTTTAAAAATGGCGATTGGCGCAGCGGGTATTACCGCGATCAAACCTTTATGATGGCGATTGGCACCTTGACCATCCAGCAGTTTTTTGCTGGATTATACGGGCATACAGATCTGGCTGCAGACCCCATGAGCGCCGGACGCCAGATGGGAGGACACTTTGCAACCCACAGTATAGACAAAGATGGTAGCTGGAAGAACCTAACCGCACAAAAAAACAGTAGTGCCGATATATCGCCAACCGCGGGACAAATGCCACGATTATTAGGATTGGCGCAAGCTTCCAAAATATTCCGAAATGTAAAAGGAATTGAAAATAAAACCAATTTCTCTATAAACGGGAATGAAGTTGCCTGGGGAACTATTGGTAACGCCAGTACCAGCGAAGGCTTGTTCTGGGAAACAATTAATGCCGCTGGTGTATTACAGGTACCAATGGTGATTAGCGTTTGGGACGATGAGTACGGAATTTCAGTACACGCACGTCACCAGACTACCAAGGAAAATATATCTGAAATTTTAAAAGGGTTTCAACGTACTGAAAATGAAAAAGGATACGAAATCATAAGAGTAACCGGTTGGAACTATTCAGAATTGGTGGAAGCCTACCAGAAAGCAGGGAAAATTGCACGGGAAGAGCACGTTCCTGTTTTAATTCACGTAAAGGAATTGACACAACCGCAAGGACATTCTACCAGTGGTTCGCACGAGCGTTACAAAAATGAAGATCGTTTACAGTGGGAAAGAGAATTTGACTGCAACGTACAAATGCGCCAATGGATGCTCGCCAATAATATGGCTACCGAGGAAGAACTTACCGAACTGGAAAAGGACATTAAAAAACAAGTGCGCGACGGTAAAAAAGCTGCCTGGGATGCGTTTGTAGCTCCCCAGAAGCAGGAACAGCAGGAAGCCGTTACTCTTCTTTCCAATCTAGCTGAAAGTTCCGGGAACAAACCTTTCATAGAAAAGATTAAAAACGATCTGGCGTCTGATAAAGAACCTATTCGTAGAGATATTGCCGCAGCGACCCGCAAAGCACTGCGGTATGTTGTTGCTGAAGAATCTTCGGCAAAAAGACAGTTGCAGGAATGGATCAACAACTATTTTGAAACCATTCAACCAAAATATTCTGCGCACCTATATTCCGAAGCAGCAGAAAACGCAAAGACCATTTCAGAAGTAAAACCTACCTATAAAGATGATGCCGAGGAAGTTGATGGTCGCGTAGTCCTGCGGGATAATTTTGATGCCATGTTTACAAAGCACCCCGAAGCACTCATTTTTGGAGAAGATGCCGGAGCTATTGGTGATGTAAATCAGGGTCTGGAAGGAATGCAGGATAAATACGGCGAACTTAGGGTAAGTGATGCCGGGATTAGAGAAGCAACCATCCTGGGACAGGGAATTGGAATGGCGATGCGTGGATTGCGTCCTATTGCCGAAATTCAATATCTGGATTATATTCTGTACTGTTTGCAAATTATGAGTGACGATCTGGTCACTGTTCGCTACCGTACCAACGGCACACAAAAAGCACCCCTAATTGTAAGAACCCGCGGGCACCGTCTGGAAGGTATCTGGCATAGTGGTTCGCAGATGGGTGGATTAATTCATTTGTTGCGCGGTATGTATATTCTGGTGCCAAGAAATATGACGAAAGCTGCAGGATTCTATAACACTTTACTGGAAACCGACGAACCCGCCCTCATTGTGGAGTGCTTAAATGGCTACCGATTAAAAGAAAAGTTACCTTCTAATTTGGGAGAATTCAGGACTCCTATCGGGGTAGTGGAAACTATTAGAGAAGGAAGCGACATCACGTTAGTCTCTTACGGAAGTACGATAAGAATCGTAGAAGAAGCCGCAAAAGAGCTTCAACAAGTAGGTATTAATGCCGAAATTATTGATGTACAGTCGCTACTCCCACTGGATCTAAAAAAGGAGATGGTGGAAAGTGTGAAGAAAACCAACCGATTATTGGTGGTGGACGAAGACGTTCCTGGTGGTGCTTCGGCCTATATACTTTCTGAAATTGTAGACACTCAGGACGGGTATAAATATTTAGACAGCAAGCCTCAAACATTATCCGCAAAACCACACCGTCCTGCCTATGGAACCGACGGAGATTATTTCTCTAAACCTTCTACCGAAGATGTTTTTGAAAAGGTATATGAAATGATGCACGAAAGCAACCCAAAAGACTTTCCTAAAATACGTTAGCAATTTTTGCAGTTTATTAAAAATTACGTAGCTACGTAGACCATTATGTTCTTACAGTACTTAAAACGGTAAACGGTACATACTACCTATTCATCTTCTATAGTTGACAAAGGCAGGAATGATGTTACGAATGCCACGGTAATACAATCATTTGTCTTGACATTTACCAAACAATACGTAAATTTCAGATATTTTATATAAACAATATCAAAAATTAAATACAGTAAGCCCTTGCTATCAATATCGATAGGAAGGGCTTTTTCAATCTGCAAAAGGGATCCTTTCTCCAAGTTAAGGTAATACTAAAGTCTTGTAAAATAGCTTGGTATTGTTGTATCTTACTATACACTAATACAAAAAGCTATGAAAAAAATTACGTTATGGGTTGCCTGTTTACTATTCAGTATATTAATGACAGCGCAGATACCTACCATTGAAAACACAAGAATTTCAACTACTGAAGTTCCGGAACCGGTACAAACATCTCAGGAAGCAAACTTTCCCAATGGATTTGTAAAATCCTGGTCTGTGAACCGTGGTCTAACTGCGGGAGACGATGTGCCCATAAGATATACTGCTACGTATAGCAACAGCGGAGAAACAACCAGCGATATGGCCACATATTTACCAAATGGTATGCTTTTTCACACGTCAAAATTTATGCAACCAGACCTTATTCCCTCAAAAATAACGCTCAAAACCAGATCAGAGTTTCGTGATTTTGAAATTGAACACGCCGATTTAATAACGATGTACAATCCAAAAAGAGAAATTTACAGAGTGAAGATCAGAGATCAGGCAAGGGTTCAAATGGTATACTACACCATAGATGGTATACAAATTCCGAAGAAAAACCTACCCGAAGAACTATTGGTTTTCAAATACTAATGCGAAAATTTATTTGGTAAGTCGAAAATTTAGTTTCATATTTGAACAACAGAAATAACAAAAACCAAGTCATGTTACAGTCAGTTTTTAATAATAATAATAATAATAACGCCAGGACGTAACAAAAACTTGCACCCTATATTCAACCGCCAAGTTTTTAAAAGCTTGGCGGTTTTTTTTGTGCTTCACTTCGACTTTGCTCAATTTGTGTACAAAAAATTAAAATCAATAAAAATCAACTAAAACCAAAATTATGTGTGGAATTGTATGTGCATTCGATCTTAAAAGGCCAGCCGACGAGCTAAGGCCTCAATTATTAACAATGGCGAAATGCCTGAGACACCGTGAACCGGACTGGAGCGGGATTTTCAATAACAAACGTGCAATTATGGCGCACGAGCGTTTGGCCATTGTAGACCCTACTTCAGGGAAACAACCTTTGTTTTCGGAAGATAAAAAGCTGGTCTTAGCTGCCAACGGTGAAATTTATAACCACTTAGAACTACGGAAACAATTTGAAGGAAAATACAACTTTCAGACAAAAAGTGACTGCGAAGTTATTCTGGCGCTCTACAAAGAAAAAGGAGCTTCTTTTCTGGATGAATTGAATGGTATATTCGGCTTTGCGTTGTACGATGTAGAAACAAACGAATATCTAATTGCCCGTGACCATATGGGCATTATCCCGCTGTATATGGGCTGGGACAAGGACGGAACTTTTTACGTAGCCAGCGAACTGAAAGCACTGGAAGGTTTCTGTACAAAAATTGAGCTCTTTCCTCCGGGACATTATATGCATAGCAGTGATGGAGAATTGAAACGCTGGTGGACCCGCGACTGGATGGAGTTTGACGCTGTAAAAGACAACGAAACCAATATAGAAGATCTAAGAAACGCACTGGATGCAGCTGTTCACCGTCAGTTAATGAGCGATGTGCCGTATGGTGTGTTACTTTCTGGCGGACTCGATTCTTCCATTACCTCTGCCCTGGCGAAGAAATATGCCGACAAGCGTATAGAATCCGGCGATACCGAAGGTGCCTGGTATCCGCGTTTGCATTCTTTTGCCATTGGGTTAAAAGGTTCTCCGGATCTGGCTGCCGCTCAAAAAGTTGCAGACCATCTGGATACGGTGCATCACGAAGTTCATTTTACCATTCAGGAAGGACTGGATGCTATTAAAGATGTAATTTACCACGTGGAAACGTACGATATCACAACCATTCGCGCCTCTACCCCTATGTTTCTGCTCGCCCGTGCTATTAAAGCCATGGGGATAAAGATGGTACTTTCAGGAGAAGGAGCCGATGAGATCTTTGGCGGTTATTTGTATTTTCATAAAGCGCCTTCAGCAAAAGAATTTCACGAAGAAAACGTACGTAAACTGGACAAACTCCATATGTACGATTGCCTTCGTGCCAATAAATCCCTTGCTTCCTGGGGAATTGAAGGCCGTGTACCCTTCTTAGATAAAGAATTTATGGACGTAGCGATGCGCCTGAACCCGAAAGACAAAATGATCATTGCCGGGAAAAAAGGCTCAAAAGAAAAACAAGCGATGGAAAAATGGGTATTGCGGGAAGCTTTTGCCCATATGCTTCCTGCCGAAGTAGCCTGGAGACAAAAAGAACAATTTAGCGATGGCGTAGGCTATAGCTGGATTGATACGTTGAAAGAAATGGTGAATAGCGAAGTAACCGACGAGCAGATGCAAAACGCCCAATACCGCTTCCCTATCCAAACGCCAACCAGCAAAGAAGAGTTTCATTACCGAACCATTTTTGAAGAACATTTCCCAAGCGATGCCGCTGCCCTTACCGTGCCCAGCGTGCCAAGTGTAGCCTGTAGCAGCCAGGTAGCCCTGGATTGGGATGAAAGTTTTAAAAACATGAACGACCCTAGTGGAAGAGCGGTTGCGAATGTGCATGAGGATGGGTATTAGATATAATTTCGGTTTTCAAAACACGAACCCCAAAGTTTATTTAGAGCTTTGGGGTTTTTTATGGTGTATAGTAAGGATAAAATACCCAGGATTAGGTATTTCAGTAAACCTTTCAGTGTCATAATTTTATGGTAAATATTTTATAATGAAAAAATTAGCCATACTTTGTTTAGCAGGTCTCGTTTTAGGTTGTGAGAAAGACGATACTGAGACCAATGATCAAAATCCTGATGGAGTCGCTGCAAATGTTGTGGTTATCTCTGATGAAAGTTCTAACATTATTAGCACGGAAGAACAACTGCAAAATGGGCTTTATGTGCTAGAATTCACATCGACACCTCCTGAAATACAGCAAAATGATGTCGTCGTGGGCGATGAAGATGAAGGTTTCTTACGAACAGTTTCTACTGTTTCGGTTACTAACAACATTGTGACATTGCAAACTACACAGGCAACGATGGACGACCTTTTCAACGACGCAAGTATTGAATTTTCTACAGATATTTCCCAGCGAAGCCAAGGCTCAAATAAAGAGCAAGAGTTAAAAATTAACTACATAAAAGATGGAGTACGATTAATGGAAGACGGTTTTACTTATGATTTTTCAAACACCGTACTCTACGAGGATCCAGGACTTCAATTTAAAATTTCAGAAGGGATGGCTTCATTTAATCCAAATTTCAATTTTGATGCAGATTACTCATTTTTTACAGGGCTCGATTATCTTAAGTTTAAAGCAGATAATGCAAGCTTAACTATTGATTCTACTTTAGAATTAATTGTTAGCGGTGAACACTCAATACCTGAATTCAGCACTACATTGATTGATTACGATAAACGATTTACTTTTCCTGTTGGTGGTATTCCTGTGGTTGTAGTTGTAAGCACCATTTTGGATGCTGAACTAAGTGCTAGTATAGAATCTAGTGTTACAGCTAGTGCAGACTGGACAAATTCGTATGTTTTAAATACAGGTGTAACTTATGAAAATGATGCTTGGAGTGGTAATTTCAATTTGGATTCAAGTTTAGTATTAAATGAAATAAATTTTAGTGGTCAAGTTAACCTTACCCAAAATCTGACAATTACACCACGAGTTAGTGTAAAATTTTACGGGATAGCGGGTCCTTATTGCGAGCCAAAAATGACTGAAGATTTTGAATTTAACGCATCCACTGATTTAAATTGGGACACAGAATTTAAAGTAGGTCTTGATTTAACAACTGGAATAGATGTAACTATTTTTGGAAGAACAGTTGCAGATTTTGCTAGAACAGATAATTTTGAAGAAACCATATACAACGCTCCTGCAGCTCTAGAATTAGTTTCTGGTAACAATCAAACAGGAAACCAAGGGCAGCAATTGCCTGAGGCTATAAAAGTAAAAGTTACTGATTCACAAAATAATCCTTTACCAAATGTATCAGTCCATTTTGATGTATCTCCTAATAGTGGCTTTGTTGACAATACAACTGTGTTAACAAATGCGAATGGGTTTGCAGAAACCTATTGGACACTAGTAGATAATGATGATACACAAACGGTAGAGGTTTCTGTTGTAAAGGCTGATGGAACAAATATTGATGGATCTCCTAAAACTTTTAGTGCAACTGGTGCAGGAGGCGATGGAGATCTTTTTGATTATCTTACCAGTAACGATAATTGGCAATTTGCTGGAATTTTTAATGCCACTTATGTTTGTTTTGATGAGCAGGGAAATATAGAATACACTGGCACAACTGTTTTTAATAACGGGCATCCAGGGCTTGGCAGATTGAACTTTCACCCAGATAATTCTATTACTGTCCAAGGGGGATGTAAAGAAAATGGAAGTTTCACACTTTCAGGAGACACTCTTTCCTTTACTTTAAGTATAGACTGCTCAGCTAATGGTACCGCTACGCCCGGCACCTATTTTTATGAATTTAATGGAGTTTATAATGAAAGTGTATATACTTTTATAGGATCCGGATTACTCAATGGAACTACATATTATGATCCAAGTGGGAATGTTCTTTGCGAATACACAGGTACTACAGGGCCGATGGATTTAGAAAATTAATATAAACAAACGTAATTATAAATATTTATTAATTATAGCTTTATTTTAATATGAAGTTAGATATATGCTTATTCGGCTATGTGCAAAAACCACCGTATGAAAACATCACAATCACATCTCAATACTCCTATTAAGTATAACCACTTTAGCACAAACCATTGAAAGTGCCAGAGTAGCCAATCCCCGCTCCAAATGTTTTACCTTTGTGAAAGCAGATAGTGCAGATGGAGAAACGGCAATGACCCGTCCAAATTCAACTAAAGAAATTGTTGCCATATACATTATTACTTATACTAAAAAACAATTGCCACACAAAACCACCAAAAAAAGTTTTTCGGGAAGAAGTTTTTTTGGTCGAGCAATTAAAAAAATGGGTAAAAGAAGAAGAAACAGAACCGGGTTATAAATTAAATTCCCTCAATTATCTGGATTATCGAAAGCCTTTAGTTGTATTATATTCTATGAACTGTGGCAATGATGAAAGGGAATATTTAATGGGAACTTATACTACCCATGCTGCTGCCCAGAATAAATGTGTTTGGTTAACAAAATCTACCAGTTCTAGTTATTATATGTGTGAAGAATTATTTCACTTAAATAAAATAGCAATCAAAATTTCAGTCATATATTTCCTATTATGTTCCTATTAACTAGTAAGTCTTCGTCAGTACTTCCAAAATAAACCCAAGCAACACCCTATTAAATTCCTCCCAATTCTCTAAATGCGGGATATGCCTACTTTCAGAAATAAAAATTGGCTTTTCAACATAAAGATTAGAAATCTCTAAACCTTCAACATACGCTTTATTTACCAACACATCATCTACCCCATAAACCAATGCCACAGAAATTTTTGATTGTTCCAGGATTTGGGTTTCATCGTTTAAATCGCCTTTCATAATAGAAACCATCATCATTTCCCTGAAGTTTGGATCTGTACCAGTAATACTATTTGTGATAAGTGTCCTATTCTGATGGGTACTCAAAGATTCTGCAAATGTATTTGTTTCTTCAACGGTAAGTTTGCCTTTAAACAATAATGAGATTACCGGATGTGGCATAAAAGCTTCGTTCATATTTAAAGGAATTTTTACAGGAGGTGTTCCAATTAAAAATAGGCCAATGCAGCCCTCTATTTTGGGCACTGATTGAATTATCAAATGTCCTCCTAAAGAATGCCCAACAAGAATAAAACTAGTGAGTTTTAATTTCTTGCATAAAGCAATAATATCATTGCTCATTTGACGAATAGAATACTCTTTCCTCCATTCAGATTGGCCATGGCCTGGCAAGTCCATTGCCACTAATCTATGGTTATTTAATATTTTGTCTTTAAATTGACCGTTAAAAACTTCACTATTCAAAGAATTTCCATGGACAAATAGAATTGTAGTATTCGATTCAATTTCATTATCCAAATAAGAGATTTGTATGGTATTACAAAAAATAGTTTTTCTCTTCATTTACTCGTTTTTAATAATCCACAATATGAATTTCTATAAGGCTCCTATACTTTTACAAAACTCTATAAGCTCCTTGGCATTGCGACAATTGGCTTTTTTTAATATATTTTTTCGGTGTGTATAAACAGTATGCTCACTTATAAATAATGCAACTGCTATTTGTTTTGTGGTATCATTGGAAGCAATCAATTTTATAACCTCCTTCTCCCTCACACTAAACAAGTCCGAAAATTCCTTATAAATCTCATCTCTAAATGCATCCTTCTCTACTTGAGGCGCTATAAAATCCCACGTCACAGTACTCGATGTGTCTATAGAGGATATATCGGTAAGAAGCGATAAATTACTTTTCAGTGCACCGCCCTTGACTTTTTCAAATAGAGTAGATTGTCTTAATATCTTTAGATATGATCCGTCTTTTTTGCGAAACCTATAGCTTATAAGCAGAAATGTATCATCATAAGAAAATTGAGTGTGATTGGTTAAATGATAAACTATTGCTTGCGTTATTCTTCGCACTACATCTAAATCTTCAGGATGAGCAATTCCCAGTATTTTTTCTAATGTAAATTCAATATTATTGTATCCAAGGATTTTATCTACATTTCTTTGGTAAACAATTTTTGCATTTTGCCAATCAGCCACATACAAACATTGCTTCGCATTTAAAGGGAACTGTTCGATGTTGGTTACATCATTCTTATTGCAATAATAGTCTTTAAGCCGAATTTTAATATCGTTAATAAACTGTTGATTTGGTTTTAACATGTATTTGGTTAGAATATATTTCAATATAGTAATAATTTTTATATCAAAATCGCCCAATACCGCTTCCCTATCCAAACGCCAACCAGCAAAGAAGAGTTTCATTACCGAACCATTTTTGAAGAACATTTCCCAAGCGATGCCGCTGCCCTAACAGTGCCCAGCGTCCCAAGTGTAGCCTGTAGCAGCCAGGTAGCCCTGGATTGGGATGAAAGCTTTAAGAACATGAACGACCCTAGTGGAAGAGCGGTCGCGAACGTGCACGATAAAGCGTACTAAAAGAGATTCAAAAAATAAAATCCCAAATTACAACACTGTACTGATTTGTAATTTGGGATTTTTTTATATTTATTTTTCATCCAACCCCATCACTACCAACAATTACTGTATTTTTAAAAAACCATATTCACAAAGATCTTAAAACGATATCAATCCGGAACGGACACTAATTAAAATGAGCTATCCCGTACACTATATAAAACCCATGACGTTGGCAGATGGCACTATTCTAGTAGCACGCCCAATGCATCCCAGTGATGCCAATAATGCTACGGAGTTCAGAAATTCGCTTACAGACCAGACGATCATGGATCGTTTTTTAGGCTTTATTCCTAAAGTCACCAAAAATCTTATCTCACAGTTAGTGAATGTAGATTATACTAAAGAAATGGCTATTGTTGCAGAAATTACTACACATACAAGAACCACGGCTGGTGTAGGACGTATCGCGGTAAATCCGGACACGCCAAATACGGTAGAACTCGCCGTTATTGTAGTAGACGCGTATCAGGGACAAGGATTAGGCACGCAACTTATAACCTATATGTTGTACATAGCAAAAGATATGGGCTACCATAAAGTTTCAGCTGTGTTGTCCAGCTCCAATGAGCACGTCATAAAAATAATAGATTCGCTGGGCTTTACCAAAGTGCAACAAAAAGACGGAACGATAAAAGCGCATATCCTTTTGGAAAATTCCTGATATATTTTAAATAGCACCCAAAATTCAAATCACGTTAAAAGTAATTTCCTGTTCTTTTAATCTCACTTTTGGGATCCTTTGCCGCGTTTACTTTTTAATAATTTTCTTGGTTACCGAACTTTCCGCAGAAACGATCTTCACAAAATAAATGCCTGAAGCATAGGACGTCATATCTACGGTAACCGAACTCAATAATTTTAATTCTTTTTTTGCTGAAAGTTCCTTCCCCGCGTTATCGTACAAAACATACCCAATAATCCCGTTTCCCTGCATAGTAAGTGTAGTTTCCGAAGGATTTGGAAAAATAAGCACTTCGGGACGGGATTCAGAAACAATGTTCTGGAGCCCTAATACCGTTCCGTCTGTATTGGAGCGCTGGTACCAAATGTTCAACACATCGGTACGTACATCGCCCCATACGGTATGAATTATATCATTTTCTAACTGAATGCTCATAAAATCGTTTCCTGAAAGTGCCAGCACATCCTCATACCCGATCGTCTCATCGGTTATCTGAAAATTAGGTTCAAACCCAGTAGCGCCGGCAGGTCTATAAGCCGCCCAGATCTCCGAAGCAGTTTCGTAGCCACTACCGGGAGCATTCCTCCTATCGCGCCAACTTATTACCAGATCCCCGTCCGTATCAAAGTCGGCCCACAGAAGATCCTGCATTTTGCCGTTAGCAACAGGATCGTCATTAATACGCTGCGCATTGCCCCAACTGCCACCACTATCAAAAGACTCCCGTAACGTTACGTCCAGATCTCCGCTACCATTGGAGAGATACACAAAAATAAGATGATCCGGATTGCTAGGATCTGTTCTGCACAAATAGCCGGTTTTTGGCAGTGACGTGCCCGGCGCAGGATCTGCAGATTGAAACAGCTGATTGTACTGAAAAGAAGCTCCGCCATCTACAGAAGAAACGTGTACATATTGCGGCAACAGATTTTGCGACGTTACAAACGAAGGATACACCGCGTGAAACTTTCCGGCGGTGCTCACGTGGGGTGTTGGCATTGGGCGCTCTATCGCACTTCCTGCCAACCAGCCCGGGCCATCCAGTTCCTGATATTGAAACGTTGCGCCTCCGTCACTGGAAACCGAAACATACGGATGGTACGGCGCCGTAGCGCCATCGGCCGTCATAGATGTAATGTATATTGTTTTTGGAGACGTGGTATTGTCTATGGCGATCCAGGGACGGTCTATGAGTAGTTTATCGGGCGCCTCGTTTATATTTAAAACTTCTGTGGGTGGGTTAAATGTGAGACCTCCGTCCTGGGATGCATATACATAAATGGCTCCTTCTACGGGGTTGCTGCCTGAACCCGTTGAATCTATCGTGGAGATAAACAGCTCACCAGTGTCTGTAAACGCAATGGAAGGATCTGCTGCTGTATATCCTGAAACTACGTGTGGCAACGTATTGGTATCGCTCCAGCTTGCCCCGCCATTAAAACTTACCCGGTAGTTTATTTTAATACGCTCCTGCGGATTCTCAAACCCCATCCAGGCAATGACCAGGTGATTGGCATCCTGCGGATTTATAGCTATATACGGTTCTCCGTCAAAGATGGTGCCTTCTGAAATATTGTTGTTTTGGGAAAAACTTAGCTGGCTTATAAGCAATCCAACGAGTAGAAAAGATAGAATTTTCATAACAAGGTTTGGGGTTGGACTTAAAAATAGTAGAAAAGTTTAAAACTAGGTGAGAAAATGTTGTTTTTTAAACTTACGGAAAACCGTAGCCGGAAGAATTACGTTTCGCGTAGCTTTGTTTAATTTTCATGTGTAACCACGATCCAAACCCCGGGACGCACTTTTTACGTGTTTTTACGTATTGCAGATAGTGTACGCTATTGGTAGTTTTACTAACTCACTATAACACTTCATAAAAACAGGGTTTTTCCTGTTGTAGGGTGTAGTAAGTATTTGTAGGTTTACGGAATACTACCTACAAAAGGAGTTTATATCCATAGGTAAATTATGGGATATGGAGTTAAAGTGGTTTATATAACGAGTTGGCGGTAATTAAAAAAAACATCGAGAATCAATGAAGAAAATCGACTTACATATTCATACTGTTTCGACCGTAAGTGATTATCACTTCGAATTTGACCTTTCCAAACTTAAGGAATATGTGGAGAAACTTGAAATTGATTGTATCGCAATTACAAATCATAATACTTTTGACTTTGAGCAATTCAACGTCATAAGAGATAGTCTTGATATTATTGTATTCCCAGGAATTGAAATTGACTTGGAAGGTGGTCATTTGTTACTTATTGCAGACAATTCCGAAATATCCGAAATAAGTGATTTTTCAAATAAATGCGAGCGTGTTAGAAAATTGATAAACACAAAAGATGAATACATTAGCTTGGAACAATTTAAAGAAATATTTCCTTCATTGGACAAATATCTTTTAATTCCACATTACCACAAAAAACCTATAATAAAACCAGAGGTAATAGAACAAATCGAAACTTTAATAAGTGCAGGCGAGGTTTCCAGTTACAAAAAATTCAAAGCTTGCGCAAAAGATGAATTTAGTTTAGTTCCAGTAATTTTCAGTGATACGAGATATTTTTCTGAAATGAAAAACTTTTCAACTCAACAGACTTGGGTTGACCTTGAAGATATAACGTTAGCGGGTATTAAGTCCTGCTTGACTGACAAGCAAAAAGTCTTTTTAACCAAAGAAGAAGGTAACGAGTTTTTTCAAGCAACCGCAGAAGGATTAATGCTTTCAACAGGTCTAAATGTTCTGTTGGGTGAACGTTCCACAGGAAAAACTGTGACATTAGATAAAATATTTAATACTCACGAGAACATTAAATATATTAAACAATTTTCTTTATTACAAAATGACGCACAAAAGTTTGAGGAACTACTTTCAAGAAGACATAGCACGGTATCAGAAGATTACTTGAAAGAATTTAAAAAGGTAGTAGATAATGTGAAGGATATAGACTTACAGCAAAACATAAACGATATTGAAAAATATCTTAATTCATTGTTGAAGTTCGCATCCGATAATGAGAAAGCTGATGCGTATTCAAACACTAAACTTTTTAGCGAAAATCTTTTTGGTGTAAAGGATTTAGTAGGCTTAAAGAAATTAATAAATGCAACTATAACTTTAAGTGAAAATACTGAATTCAAAACTATAATCGACCGTCATTTAAATTGGAAAACTCTTAAATCATTAGAGATAGATTTAATGAAAGAGTATATTCGAATTGAAGAAGGTAACCTTAAAAAGGAATGGATAAACAATCTAATTACTAAAGTTAAAGACGAACTTCGTTTTAGAACTTCTTTGACTGTTCCATCTGATGTTGATTTTTACAGAATTATGATTGAAAATGAGAAGATGAAAAAATTCGTCTCAATAGTAGAAAATATAAAAATTGAGAAAGAAATCGACAGAAAGGAAATTAGGGGGTTTAAAATTGTGGCAACTACAAAACCGTTTACAAATGCTTCACATCTTAAGAAAATCTGTAATCGTCAAGTATCATTAGTTAGTGCCTATGATAAATATCTTAAGCCATATTCGTATTTAGTTGCTCTTAAAAAAGCTGATATTGAAGACACAGAATTATTTAAATATTTCATCGATATTGAATATAAGACTTTAAACAAGCTTGGTTTTCCAGTTTCAGGTGGAGAACGGTCAGAGTTTAATCTTTTACACGAAATCAATGATGCATTAAAACACAATATGCTTCTTATTGATGAACCAGAATCTTCATTTGACAACATCTTTTTGAAAAATGAAGTGAATGCGTTATTAAGAGACATTTCAAAGTCAATACCAGTTATCATTGTAACTCATAATAGTACGGTTGGTGCTTCAATTAAACCGCATTACGTGGGATGTACTAAAAGAGAAATAGTAGGTAACGAGATTGTATATAAAACGTTTTCTGGCTTCCCATCCGATAAACAATTAAAATCTGTAGATGGAGAAGCAATTGATAATTTTGAAATTATGTTAAATTGTCTTGAAGCAGGGCAAGATGAATATGAAAAAAGAAGAACTGAAGCTTATGAAATACTTAAAAATTGAAGACAATAAAGGTCATTATGTTTCCCAATCTGGAGATTGGAATGAAATTGACCAGATTTCAAAAGATGATTTGATATATCTATTAAACAAAGCTATCAGTGAAGATTTTGAGATGGACGAATATTTAGAAGAAAATATTGGTCATAAAGCTCATCAAATTGTATACAAAAGCATCCACGAAAAATTTTCTGGATTAGTTGAAAATAAGAATGTTTTTAAAGATGAATGTGATTCGCTTTTTAAGACTGCAATAGAAAAATACGAAGTTACAGATGAAGAGGAATAACTACCGCCAACAATGTATATAAAAAATAGGCGCAACAGTAATAGAATCAAGGCTTTTGGCTCTATCAAAGTCTGTGCTTAACCGAAAGTTTGATGCTACGAAATCGCCTACTTTTCATATACTAAACGTTAGTAATAATTTAAAAAAAATATGCCATATCCAATTGAAAAGAAATTAGTCGTTGGGGTATCCTCAAGTGCTTTATTTGATTTAACTGAAGAAGAGAAGATTTTTAAAGAACAAGGTGTTGTTAAGTATCGAAAATATCAAATAGAGAACAAGGATAAATTGATTGGCAAAGGAGTTGCTTTTCCGTTCATAAAACGTTTCTTAGAAATAAATACTCACTATGCTAAAGAAAGTCCTGTTGAAGTGGTTTTATTATCTAAAAACAGTCCTGAGACTGGAACACGAATTTTTAAATCTATCCAACATTTTGGATTGAATATTTCTAGGGCTGCATTTACTTCGGGAAAATCACCATATGAATATATACCATCATATAATATCTCATTATTTTTATCAACTGACTTACGAGATGTAGAAAATGCAATAAACAAAGGTTTTCCGGCTGGTAAGTTTATTTCAGATAGTTTACAAGAAGACGATGATGAAAAGGACACAGAATTAAGGGTTGCTTTTGACTTTGATGGAGTTATTGCTGATGACAGTTCTGAAACAGTTTATAAGGAAACTAATGACGTCAATGCATTTCACGAACACGAGACTTTAAATGTTGAGTTAGAACACTCACCAGGGCCATTAGCCGAATTCTTCAAAAAATTGGGCTATTTCCAAAAATTAGAATCTAAAAAAGAAAACGACAACAACGAATACAAAAAGATACTGAGAACGAGTATTGTAACTGCTAGAAACGCACCATCACACGAAAGAGCAATCAATACACTTAAAAAATGGGACGTAACTGTTGATGAAATGTTTTTAATGGGTGGAGTTGATAAAACGAGAATATTAAATGTGATTAATCCCCATATTTACTTTGATGACCAAATCACACACTTAAATAAGGAAAAAACTAAAATACCGCTAGTTCATATACCATTTGGAATTTCGAATAAATAAACTATTACTAACATCGTATATAACTCATAGCTAACTAGTTGCTTAATCGAAAAGAAATGCATATTTGCAAAGTCGCCAAATTTTTAAATTTGGCTACTTGGGAAAAAATAAATAGAAAAATTTTAAAAATCTCGCTTGTGCATAAACTAAAAAATATTAATACTTTGCGCGCTACGATTAGTATTTAAAAAGTTTACTTTACAATTGAAGAATAAAATCAATAAAATTAAATTAATGAAAAAACCAATATTTTTAAGTCTATTATTAGCCATCGGAATGACCTTTTCAAATTGCTCAAGCGATGATGACGAAAATGCGGATACAACTGCGCCGACAATTTCAATACAAAGTCCAGATTTAAATCAAACGTATTTAACGGATTTAGGAAACGGGTTAGGTCCCGAATTAGTTAATTTGACCGCGCAAGGTGTTGACGAAACTAAAATATCAACAATGAAACTGACAGTTACAAATAGTGATGGAACTGTAGTTTTGGAAGATAATGTTGAAAGTACGCCAAACAGCGACACCCAACTTTTGATTTCTGATAATTTTAGTACGACGAATGCTGGAATATATAATGTTGTTTTTACCGCAACGGATGCAAGCGGAAATGTTGCAACATCGAATCCGAGAACTTTTACCTACGAAGACTAAAAAATGATTGCGGGCAATTATTTTAGAAACCAAATTGACAATCTGAAAGCAAAACAACTTTGGGCAACAACATATATAAATAATAGCGCGATCATTTGCAAACACAAAGGCTCGGGCACTTTTTTGAAATCGCCAAATTATTAAATTTGGCTTTTAACATATAACAATCTTATGAACGAAATTATATGCCCCAATTGCAAAAAGGCATTTAAAGTAGACGAAGCTGGATTTGCGGCTATCCTGAAGCAGGTACGCGACCATCAATTTGAGGAGGAACTCAATAATAGGTTAGCACTCGCCGAACGGGAAAAACAAAGTGCTATTAAACTGGCAGAAGCAACGGTTAGAAATACCTTACAGGAGCAGTTGGCAAAAAAAGACAACGAGCTTACCAGCCTGCAATCCAGAGTAGCAAGTGAACTCGCTCAAAAGCTTGCCAAAAAAGATAATGAAATTGCCAGTTTAAAAGCCAGAAGCGACAGCGAGCTTGCCGAAAAACTATCACAAAAAGAAATGGAGATCGCAGCTATGAGATCGCAGCTTCAGAGCGCAGAGATCCAAAAAAAGCTGGATGTTTCGGAGGCTGTAAAAGTGATAGAAAAAGAACGGGACACGCTTTCCAACCACCTAAAGCTAAAAGAGACAGAAACACAGTTACTGGAAAAATCGATCAAAGAACAGTTTACCAACCAGTTAATTGTTAGAGACGAAACCATTAAAATGAAAGACGACGAAATTGCACGTCTTAAAGATTTTAAACAAAAACTCTCTACCAAAATGGTGGGTGAAACGCTGGAGCAACATTGTGAAGCGGAGTTTAATAAACTTAGAGCTACCGCGTTTCAGAACGCTTATTTTGAAAAAGACAACGATTCCAGAGGTGGTAACAAAGGTGATTTTATTTATAGAGAAACCGACGAGGCTGGAAATGAAATTATTTCCATAATGTTCGAAATGAAAAATGAGAACGACGAAACTGCGACCAAAAAGAGAAACGAAGATTTTTTCGCTAAGCTGGACAAAGACAGAACGGAAAAAAATTGCGAATACGCCGTACTGGTTTCCTTATTGGAGTCGGATAATGAGCTTTACAATACCGGGATCGTTGATGTATCCTATAAATACAAAAAAATGTATGTGGTACGCCCGCAATTTTTTATCCCCATCATCACCCTGCTCCGCAATGCAGCGATGAACTCTATGGAATATAAAGCCGAGTTAAATTTAATGCGCAATCAGAATGTAGACATCACCAATTTTGAGGAAAAGATCGACACCTTTAGAAAAGGCTTTGCCTACAACTACGATCTGGCAAGCCGTAAGTTTAAAAAAGCAATTGATGAAATTGATAAAACCATCAGCCATTTAAACAAAACCAAGGAGGCACTTTTATCATCTGAAAACAATTTAAGATTGGCAAATAACAAAGCCGATGATCTAACCATCAAAAAATTAACCTACGGAAACCCTACGATGAAAGCAAAATTCGACGAGCTTTCGGAGGATAAGGAATAGTATAAAATAAGATGTTTTGCAAACGATTGTTAGGGTGTCTAAAACCCAACTCCAACCTTTACCCCACCCCAACGGGCAGACCTCCCTGTTTCAAATTCTCGGGTGATAGCGGTTTGTGAATATTCAAGATATAGCCAGGTTGTTTGTAAGACAATTCCATAAGTAACCTGGCCTGTAAATCGTTCTATGGCTCCGGAGGAAATAGTATAGGGACTATTCTTATTAAAAACCCCTCCCTGCAAAGTGGCATCGTAGCCTACCGCGGTGAGCACGGGTTGAGCGTATACGTATAGTTTAAGATCTTTTTTATCCTCCATTGGCGAAAAAGGATTATTTATGATCCCAAAAGTGGTGTGTATGCCTACAGCGGCATTGGTAAAAAGCGTCCCAAATGTAGCATTTGTCGTGGCCTCGAGCGTAAATACGTCTTTATAGTTAAAGAGTTGTTTTTCGTATCCTATTTGATACGTAAGTACCAGATCGTTCTTAATCTGGTTGTGCCATCCCAACGGGATCTTATCTCCTGTAATTTTATGAATCGCGGTCTGTATTTCGTCGCCAAACGCTGCAGGGCCTATAATACCCATACTTAAAGACGCGGTTATCCTGCTTTTAGTTTCGGTATGGCTCGCGATGGAAAAACTCCGCAACATTATGGCAGCCGCAAAAGGTCTATCCCCAAACTGAATATCCGGCAGCTCATAGCGCTCCGGTGTATACGCTAGATGCTCTATGGCCAGTCCGTAGCGGATTTCAGCGTTTGGAGGCGCATACAACAAGTAGTTAAGCGGATTCTTTTTAAAAAAGGGAGCGACCACCTCAAGACTATAGCCCTGGGTATAATTGGCATCGGTGCCGGCAAACAGATCGTTTTCGTAGTTAAATCTTATATAGTTGTCACTTTTAATATCCCGGAACGAAACGAGGTTGTCTATTTTTTGAGCGATACATTCCGGTAGCAAGAGAATGGCAAAAAGTATACAAGTAACAATGGTTCGCATACTAGGTATACGAGATTTCGGGACTCAAGGATGTTTTGTTAGCATAACTTAGATTAATCAGCAGTACATACCGCAACTACTGAAGAAAACAGTTTTAGAGATCGCTATTTATTCAGCTAACAGGAATTGTTAAAATAACATGCAAATTCAATTTAAATAGTACATTTACTTCATCTTAGCAGCTGGTAATGTTTTGATATAAAACCGTATAAAAATAGCTGCTATGGATCATAAGTATTGTATGAAAAAATGCCTATTTTGGATATGAGCCTTAGAAAAACTGTGCTATTTCTTTAAAGTTCTTCTACTTGTTAAACGATTATTTAATTACTAACCTTATTTTTAATTCAAAATTTTAACAGAACAATACAATATTGCTTCTTTAAAAGTACCGTAGCATTTCTTATATTGAAAAATACTGCGTTTCAAACCCTAAATCCTTAAAATTAACTTCGATTTTAAAATGAAAAAAGAAAAAACCAATTCTCTTAACTTGCTTGAAAGGAGAATGAAAATTGTTGCCAACGGTGTTGGTGTTTTTAATACAGCTACCGTAGCTCACGCAAAAGGAGCCCTGATTACAGATGTAGATGGTAACGAATTAATAGACTTTGCCGGTGGTATTGGCGTTGTAAATGCAGGACATTGCCCGGAACCAGTGGTAGCAGCCATACGCGAACAGGCAGGGAAATATCTGCATACCAGTTTTAACGTGGTAACCTACGAACCGTATATACAATTATGCGAGGAGCTGGCAGAAATTCTTCCACACGGAGATGCAACTAAGGTAATGTTGGTGAGTACCGGAGCCGAAGCCGTTGAAAATGCGGTAAAAATTGCGAGACAAGCTACAAAACGTTCTGCAATCATCAGTTTTTCCGATGCTTATCACGGACGCACTATGATGGCAATGACCTTAACCAGCAAGCTTACCTACAAACCAGATTGCGGACCTTTTGCCCCGGAAGTATACAGAATTCCCTTTCCTAACGTATACAGATATAAAGGACAGCAGGATGAAGCCAGCTTTATTGAAGAGCAATTAATGCTCCTAGAGGAAAGTATGTTAAATCTGGTAGATCCAAATAACGTCGCTGCCGTAATCATGGAACCTATCCAGGGAGAAGGTGGTTTTAATCCTGTTCCAAAAAAATATTTACAGGGACTTCGCGAATTTTGTACTAAATACGGGATTATGTTAATACTGGATGAAGTACAAAGCGGGTTTTGCAGAACCGGCCATTGGGCAAGCTGGCAACATTATGGAGTAACCCCGGATATTAGTACCTACGCTAAGTCTATGGGTTCCGGTCTTCCAATTGCCGCAGTAGTGGGAAAAGCCGAAGTGATGGATGCAGCAGCTTCGGGATCTATTGGAGGCACCTACATTGGTAGTCCCGTTTGTTGTGCCGCATCGCTTGCCACCATTAAATACATGAAGGAGATCAACCTAAATGAGAAAGCCGTAGTGGTTGGAAAAACAATTATGGATCGCTTGCAAGCCCTTAAAGTTGAATGTCCACAAATTGGCGATGTTCGTGGTGTTGGTGCTATGATTGGTTTTGAGTTTGTAAAGAACAACGATCCAAGACAACCCGATGCCGACCTGTGTTCTAAAATAGTAAAAGGATGTTCAGAACAGGGATTAATTATGTTAAGTGCAGGGACGCACAAAAACATTATCCGTATCTTATCTCCTTTGGTAATTGCACCCGAGCAACTGGATAGAGGATTGACCATTTTAGAAAATGAAATCAGGAAAGCGGTTCAGGAGTAATTGGTTAAAATTTCAAAAAAATATAAAAAAAAATTACTGTCGGAAGATTCCGGCCAACACTATAACAACATAAAAAAATAAATGAGACCATTCGCAATTGCAGGAATACAAATGAAAGTTTCGGCGGTCACTTCCAACGTGGAGATGATGAAGTTGAAAATTGATATTACGATGAATCTGTATCCGTGGATAGAGATGATCGTGTTTAGCGAGTTATGTGCTTTCGGGCCTTTAACACACGCAGCACAACCTGTTCCTAATGAGTTTGAATCTGAAATGCAGGCAAAAGCTAAGCAGTACGGTATTTGGCTACTTCCCGGCTCTATTTTCGAAAAAACTGATGACAACATCTACAATACGGCAAGTGTAATTAATCCGGAAGGTGAAGTAGTAACGCGATACAGAAAAATGTTTCCTTTTTATCCTTACGAAACCGGCGTTACGCCAGGAGAGGATTATTGTGTCTTTGAAGTGCCCGATGTAGCAACATTTGGGGTTTCTATCTGCTACGATATGTGGTTCCCGGAAACCATTAGAACCTTAGCAGCTATGGGTGCCGAAGTAATTCTGCATCCTACACTAACAGGAACTATAGACAGAGAGATAGAATTATCTATCGTAAGAGCAATGGCCTCTATTAACCAATGTTATATGTTTGATGTGAACGGGTTAGATACCGGAGGTTGCGGACGTTCCATAATTTGTGGCCCCGATGGTCGCGTATTGCATCAATCTGAAGGTACCGAAGAAATAATTCCGTTGGAGTTAAATATTGAAAGAGTGAAAAGAAGCCGCGAATTAGGTATCCTACGACTGGGACAACCCCTAAAAAGCTTTAGAGACAGACTGCACACAAAAGTATACGATATTTATAAGCCTGAAGTTTCCAAACCGTATCTGGATTCCTTAGGAGCAGTTATTAAACCGAATCGCTTAGATACCATTGCCAAGTTAAAAATTAAAGAAAATGAGCTGGAGCAACAAGCGGAAATCATTCACTATAAAGGTGAAGATTTAATATAAAAAATAAAACATGGGTGGAACATCATCAAGTAAAAAGAAAGTAGTAAGAAAAAATTATGTAAGCTGGTTCGAAATTCCTGCGATAGATTTTCAGCAGGCTGTAGGGTTCTATAACCATATTTTTGGTATTGAAATGACGGAGAACAGCACAAAAATTAATGAAATGGCATTCTTTCCGGTAACATCAGGTATTGGAGGAGCCGTTATTAAAGGTCCTGGTTCTATACCTTCAGACAAAGGACCCCTTATTTACTTAAACGGTGGTGACGACCTAAATGATGTGCTTTCTAAAGTAGAGACAGCGGGCGGAAGAATTATCATGCCAAAAACACACATTAGTGAAGAGGATGGCTATTTTGCCATATTTATAGATTCACAGGGAAATAAACTAGCGCTACATTCAAACAACTAATCCATGACAAAAAACAACCAAAAGAGTGCCACATATTTTAATATAGGACAACTACGTGTTGATTTTTGGAATAAGTTAAAAATTGAAACTTCCGAACTTTCACGATGTAATAAAGGTTCTGCCAACGAAGCTGCACATAAAGAAAATATTAAAGGACTCATTAAAGATTTGAAAGGAGTGGAATGCTTTTTTGCTTCCCCCGGAAAAGAACGACTTAACCGTCTGGAGAAAGCGTTTCTTAGTCAGGAATATGCTTCTTTATCGCACTTAGTATTGGCCACTACCAAACAATTGGTAGGAGATAGCTACCGAAGCAATCCCGAATTTGTAGATTTTGACGAGCACACCATAGAATCTGTTGAAGATCACGAACTTTATAACGGTGTTCGTAAAAATCATTTTGAAGTGTTGTTTGTTGATAATATTTCAGAAAAGGAAGAAACAGTACTTAAGCAAAAAATTAGTAGCCTGCAAACAGCAAACGATACGTTTAGCTACGGGGTGATCGTGCAACGGTCTTTCCAGGATGCCCTTATTTCGTTGTTATTTAATCATAACATTCAGGCCGTTGTAGTTCGGTTTGCGACTCCGTATCGCTCAAAAATAAGTACGCCATTAATAAAACCATACATCAAGGAAATTAACAAATTTGATTATGCTTCAAAGTCTGAAACAGATCTGGGCCCTATCCTTAGAGATGTCATCAAAAAATTCAGACCGGAACTGGACATGTATTATGTTACCGATACCTCATTAGGGCATCTTAAAGACACGACCATTAAAGGATTTAAACGTATCTTTTATCAGACTGAAGATATACAGGAACTCCATTTAACCATTATGAGAGGCATTGCAGAGCGTTACAACACGCCATTCTTCTCCGCTTTGGTTGAATACAGTAAAAAACCAACAGGAGTATTTCACGCCATGCCTATTTCTAGAGGAAACTCCGTATTCAAGTCGCGATGGATCAACGATTTTGGTGAATTTTATGGACGTAATATGTTTTTGGCTGAAACTTCCTCCACAACGGGTGGTTTAGATTCCTTATTACAACCCACGGGGCCTCTGAAAAAAGCACAGGAAATGGCTCGGGATGCCTACGGGTCTTTAAACACCTATTTTGTTACCAATGGTACTTCCACAGCCAATAAAATTGTAATGCAGGCTTTGGTACAACCTAACGATGTAATATTAATTGACAGAGATTGTCATAAATCGCATCATTACGGATTGGTTTTAGCAGGTGCCTACCCGGTATATCTGGACTCCTACCCTATTGAAGAATATTCGATGTACGGAGCAGTACCTCTGGAGCAGATTAAAACAAAAATGCTACAGCTAAAAAAGGCGGGAAGGCTACATAAAGTGAAAATGCTGTTGTTAACCAATTGTACGTTCGACGGTATTGTATATAATGTAGAGCGGGTTATGGAAGAAGTACTGGCCATAAAACCGGATATGATCTTTCTATGGGATGAGGCCTGGTTTGCTTTTGCCGGCTTTGCCTATAATTACAAGCAACGCACCGGAATGTTTACCGCCAAAAGATTACGTGAAAAATATAGTAGCGAATCTTATAAAAAGAAATATAAAGAACATATTAAAAGTCTGAAAGAAGGCGATCTACCCAGATTACCGGATCCTGCCAAAGTAAGAGTTCGTGTGTACGCGACCCAGAGTACCCATAAAACATTGAGTAGTTTTAGACAGGGGTCTATGATTCATATCTGGAATGAAGATTTCAGAAGAAAAACAGAAAGCACATTCCTGGAAGCCTATATGACGCACACATCTACGTCTCCTAACTATCAAATGCTTGCCTCTCTGGATGTGGGAAGAAGACAAGTACAACTGGAAGGTTTTGAACTGGTTGAAAAAAGTATAGAAATGGCGATGGTGCTTCGAGCAAAGATCACTGTAAATCCGCAGTTAAGTAAATACTTTGATGTGCTTTCGGTAGGTGATTTTATTCCGGATGAATACCGCAAAACAGGACTTCCGGAATATTATACACAAAAAGACGGCTGGAACCGAATGGATGAGGCCTGGGAAAAAGATGAATTTGTGTTGGACCCAACAAAGATCACGCTGTACATTGGTAAAACTGGTGTGGATGGTGATACCTTCAAGAACAAGTATTTAATGGATAAATTCAATATTCAGATCAATAAGACCTCTAGGAATACGGTGTTATTTATGACCAATATTGGAACCACCAGAGGAAGTGTTACTTATCTCACGAATGCGCTGTTGAAAATTGCAGACGAGCTGGATGAAGAGTACAAAGCCTTAAACGATAAAGAAAAAGAAATACGAGAGAAAAAGATTTATTCCCTAACCAAAGAAGTACCTCCTTTACCGGATTTTAGTTATTTCCATAATTCTTTCAGAGCGGTGCCTGGTGTACCGGGAGGGAATCTTCGGGAAGCTTTCTTTTTGGCGTATGATGAAAATAACTATGAGTACGTGCCGCTGCACAATTGTTTAGCTACCATTCAGAATGGGCGAATTTTGGTAGCATCTACTTTTGTTATTCCATATCCACCAGGATTTCCTGTGCTGGTTCCGGGACAGGTAATAAGTGAAGAAATCGTCAATTTCATGACGGCACTGGATGTGAGTGAAATTCACGGGTATCGTGCAGATCTGGGTCTTAGAGTTTTTAAAGAAAATGTTCTGGACCGTCATAAAGTGGTAACCTCAATGGGCGGAATGTCTCTCGGGAAAAAGAAAAAGTGACGGTAGACCTTAGACGAAATTTAAACTAAGCAGTGTCCAAACCTTTAAATTTCAGATTAAAAAATTAAAAAATCAGGGCACTACGAAAAAAAATATTAACCTAATTATTAATAAACTTATAATGGCAACTAAAAAAACAACAACTACAAAAGCAACTCCTAAAAAAGCAGCTAAGTCTCCTTCACCCAAACCTAAGGCGACAAAAACAAAAGCAGTTGCCAAAAGTGCAGCAAAAACTTCCGGTGAGACTGCTTCGGCTAAGGTTACAAGATCGAAAGCGAAGGCAAAACCAGCAACTAAAGCTGTCACAAAACCTTTGCTTAACGGAGTGCCGGACATTAGACGTTATTTTTATAAAAATGAAACGCCACTCTATTTTATAAGTGCTACCAACTTCAACCTGTTAGGTGCGGACGAATGGATCAAGGGTTTCAAGTTTATTTGCCACATAGAATGTTTTGATGGACAACACCCGAACGTGTTTTCGCCTAAAAACGAAATTCCTCATGATGAATTTACAGGCATAGAGGATATTAATAATTATTTACTGCAACATCCGGAGGTTCAGGAATACATAGATTCCAGAAGAAACGGAAAAGACGCGGGAAAAGTAATGTTCTTAATGTTTGATGAAAACACCGAGAAACTTGCTAAAAAATTAGGCCTTGAAATTATGTTTCCTCCTGCAAAGATGAGGACGCTCATGGACAATAAAGTGAATACCAACCGAATTGCCGAAAAAGCAGGTGTAGCCTGCGTTCCTTATGTGTTGTCAAAGGTTAAAAACTATGAACATTTAGGAGAAGTTTCAAAAAAACTGGGAACAGATCTGGTCATACAGACGCCTTTTGGTGATTCCGGTCACACCACTTTTTTCATTTCTAACGAAGAAGAATACAAAAAACACGCAGAAGAGATTGAAAAGGAAAAAGAAGTAAAAGTAATGAAGCGGATTAATTGCAAAGGGTCTGCTATTGAAGCGTGTGTAACAAGGCACGGAACTATTGTAGCGCCGTTAATGACAGAGCTGGTTGGCTTTAAAAAATTAACGCCTTACAAAGGTGGCTGGTGTGGAAATGAAATATATCCAAATGCTTTTAGTCCCGACATTAGAAAAAAGGCAACAAAATACACCCAACTCTTTGGAGATCAACTTAAAAAAGAAGGATATAAAGGATATTTTGAATTAGATTTCTTAATAGACCAGGATAACGGCGAAGTCTATCTGGGAGAATTAAACCCAAGGGTTACCGGCGCAAGTTCCATTACAAATCACGCTGTTTTTGCCTTGGCAGACGCACCATTGTTTGTATTTCACATTTTGGAATGGATGGATGTAGACTACAAGTTGAACGTAAAACAAATTAATGCACGATGGGCAAAACAGGAAAATATTGACGGTTGGAGCCAATTAATCATTAAGCATACCAAAGACACTGTTGAATATGTTTCGGAAGCGCCCATGTCTGGAATTTGGAAAATGTTTGATAACGGACATATCATGTATGACCGCATGGATAGCCACAGAAGAGCTGTTGAAACCGAAAAAGAAGCCTTCTTCCTGCACATCTCCAAAAAAGGTGATTATCTGTATGAAGGAGCCGATATGGGAATATTAGTATCCAGAGGAAGAATGATGACAGACGATTTCCAGTTGAACGAACGTGCTAAAAACTGGATTAAAGCGATCCGGGGACAATATGTTTCTCAAATGGTTGAGGATAAAAGAAAAAAAATAGCCCTTACGGGGAGTTTGACAAAATAAAAAAAGTGCTAACAAAAATTCGATGCTCGTAATGGTATCGGCAGTTCTCGTATTTCAGAATAAATAAGTTTCTGATTGCTAAAAGAACATTGAAAAAAGAAAAAAAATGCAATTAAATTTTAATGCCGTTTCTGAACCTGGTGTTGCAGGAGCAAAATGGAAAGAATTATTCGAAAAATTTTGGCCCGGTTACAAAGTTTGGTTTTTATCAGAAAATCAGCTTGCATCAGACCTTAAAACATCTCAGGAGGCGCTTAAGAAGTATATGCCCAAAATGTTGCCTACGTATAAGCATTTGTGCAAGATCACAAATGCAGATGATGATCTGGCACGTTTTTTAACCGGTTTCCAACCCCCTGCCTACGTGAGTGCCTGTGCACAAGCTGTGATTGATGCAGACGAAATTCAGTTGGTACGTAATTACGATTACCATCCGGATTTACTGGAAGGAACCCTGCTTCTAAGTAAATGGAATAAAAGAAAAGTTATTGCCACATCCGATTGTTTGATTGGTGCGGTAGACGGAATGAACGATGCCGGTCTTTGCGTATCCCTTACGTTTGGTGGTAGAAAAGAGGTTGGGTTTGGATTCGGGATTCCTTACATCTTGAGATATGTGCTCGAATTTTGTGATACTACAGCCGAAGCGGTAAAAACGCTGAAAAGTATTCCATCGAATATGTCCTATAATGTAACCGTTGTAGATAAAAAAGGAGCCATAAAAACAGTGATGCTAGCACCGGACAGAAAACCGCTGGTGACTAATGATCATTTTGCTACCAACCATCAGGGACAGGTAGATTGGCAGGAAAATGCGCAGTTTAATCAAACGATAAAGCGCTATAATTTTATTAAAAATTATTTAAAGACCAAAAAAATAAGCACTCAGGAATTAGCAAAAGCTTTTTTACATCCTCCCTTATACAATACAAAATTTAACGAAGGATTTGGGACGCTGTATACCTCTGTGTATCAACCGGAAAAAATGAGAATGCAACTTATGTGGCCGGACGTTGTTATGGAACGAAGTTTCGACAATTTTGAAGACGAACAGCTTACCATACGCTACCACCAGGAACTGGATACTTTGCTCGCTGCTCCTACTCTGGAAACGCCTGCTGCGGCTGGTTCTGGCTATAGATGGCAGGATGCTGTTGTGGATTCCTTAGTAAAAAGTATGGTGCATGAAGCTTCCAAAGAAAAAGAAAAACAACTACGCGAAGCTTTAATGCCGGATGGCGAAATTGCCTGGGAAACCATTGCCAACTACTGGTATGATCCTGTGACAAAATAAAATTCAGAAAAAAATTAATCATTTAAAACGATTAGCAAGATGAAATTTGAAACCATAAACCCTTACAATAATGAAGTTGTAGGGACGTATACTTCGCTAACTAAAAAAGAGTTGGCGGAAAAGTTAGACAATAGTGAAAAAGCCTTTACCTCTTGGCGAAAAGTACCTTTGAAAGATCGTTGCGCGCTCCTTAAAAAAGCCGGAAAGGTCTTACGGGATCATGTTGATGAATACGCAAAAATGATCACTATGGAAATGGGGAAACCTATTTCTGAGGCAAAAGGAGAAGTAGAAAAATGTGCCTGGGTATGTGATTATTATGCCGAAAACGCTCCCAAATTCTTAGCAGACGAGGTAATTGAAAGTGACGCTTCCAACAGTTATGTTGCCCATAACCCTCTTGGTACCGTACTTGCTATTATGCCCTGGAACTTTCCGTTCTGGCAGGTGTTCAGGTATGCGGCTCCTACGCTAACTTCAGGAAATGTAGGATTATTAAAGCACGCCTCCAATGTATTTGGTTGCGCACAACTTATTGAGGAGGTTTTTACGAAGGCGGGATACCCTGAAAACGTATTTCAAAACCTCATTGTTACCCACGACGAAACAGAGCAAATTATCTCTCATAATGGCGTAAAAGCAGTTACTTTAACAGGAAGTGAAAAAGCAGGGTCTACAGTAGCGGCAATAGCTGGAGAGTACATTAAAAAAACCGTCCTGGAATTAGGAGGTAGCAATGCCTTTATTGTCTGGGAAGATGCAGATATTGATAAAATCATAGATACTGCAGTAACCGCACGAATGATGAATAGCGGCCAAAGCTGTATTGCAGCAAAACGTTTTATCTTACTGGAAGGTATTTACGATGAGTTTGTAGAAAAGTTTACCAAAGCGGTCAAAGATTTAAAACGAGGAGAGCCCCTGGATAAGTACACAACTATTGGTCCATTAGCCAGAAAAGACCTTGCAGACCAATTACATAAACAAGTAAACAAATCTGTAGAAAAAGGTGCTAAACTGCTTCTTGGAGGAAAACAGGATGGTTGTTTCCACGAACCTACTATTTTGGGTGATGTTACGCCTGGAATGGCGGCATTTGACGAAGAAAGTTTTGGTCCCTTAGCAGCTATGATCAAAGCAAAAAGTATAGAACACGCCTTCGAGCTTTCCGAAAATTCTAAATACGGATTGGGAGTAACGGTATGCACAAAAGACATCAAAAAAGCATTAAGCTATGCCGATAAGGTAAGCGACGGTGCCTATTTTGTTAATGAGCTTGTAAAATCTGATCCAAGATTACCTTTTGGAGGAACAAAACTATCCGGGTATGGTCGGGAACTCTCCAAAGATGGTATGATGGAATTTGTGAACAGAAAGACAGTGTATGTGAAATAATACAGCCTTCATTTATATCGAAAAAAAACCTGCCCGTTGCATTACCGGCAGGTTTTTTTTTATTTAAATGGTAGTTCTAATTTCTACATATTATTTGTTAACAACAAAAATCAACTAGTAGTAGAACCGTGAACTATAGGAGCAATAAATTTTAACTATTAATCATAACGTACCGCTAAACCTATCCCAATTTGGACTTTATACCTTAAAACTTTATGTAGCTTTAGAAGTATAAAATTAAACAAATTTCATGAAAAAGTTTTTTAGAATATTCACATTAGTGCAGGTTGCGTATCAAGGATATCAAATGTACAAGGAAAGGAAGCAAAAGAAAAAAAGAAGAAATAATACTCAAAACGCATAAGTAGCTTACGTGAATCTTCTAAAAGTAACCACGCTATTTATATTCATTTAAACACGTAACCTTATGACTTTTGATACTTCGTTAATAGTTATAGTATCTGTTTTTTGCATCTTTACTGCAATCATAATAATAACGAGAATTTTTGGACTGAGGACATTCGCGAAAATGTCCAGTTTTGATTTTGCATCTACAATAGCCGTAGGATCCATACTCGCATCCATTATCATAAACAAAGATCAGAGCATCCTGAAGGGCATATTAGCACTAACCTTAATTATTGCCTTCCAGACATTATTTTCATATTTAGTTCGCAAAAACGATTGGTTCAAAAAGCTATTTACCAATAAACCAAAAATGCTCATGCGAAACGGAGAAATTTATTACGATAATCTGAAAAGATGTAATGTTGGCGTGAGCGATCTTATGGGAAAGTTAAGAGAAGCCAATGTTCATAAAATTTCAGATGTACAGGCAGTTATTTTTGAAAGTACCGGAGACATTTCTGTACTCCACAGCTCAGAATCGATTGAAATAGATGACATTATTCTAAACGATGTTTCAAAAAATGAAAAGTGAAGATACTACATAAAGATTTTTGTAACCAAGAATACAACGCGTGAGTTGGCTTAGCCACATCATTTAAGCATAATGAAGACCTGTTAGGAAAAGTACTAACGGGTCTTTTCGCTTTGTAGACCACCATAAATAATCTGGGTATGATGTCCAAAGAGAGTATTTGTAGCTTCACGGGAATAGATATATTAAATAAACAGATTTTATACCTATTTTTGAGATAGAGGTGTCGCATAGATTTGTTTATCGGACTAACCTGTAACGTATGAAAAAAATCATTCTACTTTTCTTAGCAATTACAATTGTGGGTTGTAAATCTGAAAACCAACGATCAACTGAAAAAACTAATGTCCTTTTCATTGGGAACAGCCTTACATTTTACCACGAAATGCCGCAAATGGTTCAAAAAATGCTCGATGAAACAAATTCAGCTATTGAAATTCATCAAAGCACTTTTCCCGGAATGTTTCTTCTTGACCATCTTGAAAAGACCATCATATCCAGAGACGAAGAAAGTATTCACGTTCGAGAAAAAATGGAATCGGAAATTACGGAAACCGAAGTAAAACTGGCGGAAAGAAAATGGGACGTTATTATTCTACAAGAAGGAACTGTGCGGGTCATGATACCAGAATTACGAAAGTACAAGGTTGACGCTGCGATAAAAAAATTCAAAACGTACACAAATAATCCCGATTGCAAATTTATTATATTTAGTACTTCAGCTTCAAAAACTGACTATCCAATAGAAAAATGCTATCCGGGTAGCTTAATTCACGATTCCCTGGAGAAAACTAAAAAGTATTGTTCTGAAAAGATAGAAAATTTAGAACAACACAACGATCTCATTAACACAGCATATCGAGAACTGGCAGATACTAATAATATTGAAAAATCAAATCATACTGACCTGTTCTTTGAAGTTCGTACGCTACATCCTGAAATAGAATTATTTGATGATTCATTTCACCCTTCTGTGTACGGTTCTTTTCTGAATGCCTGCGAATTTTATCGAATCTTATCTGGCAAAAATCCCGGTGAATTAAAATATAATGGCGGAATTGAACCAGCTATAGCAGAAATTTTAAAGAATATGCCTAAGTAAAAATACATACAATGAACATAACAAATCAAAGAATAACGCAGTATTCATTTTTAAAAGAAATGTATGAAGACCCCTATTTCCCGGATAATCTGGTCGATAAAGGAAAAGGCATTCTACTTAATTTATGTGCTACCATAGAAGCCGAAAAACCGGAAACGCTTACAGCATTATACACATTAACTCATAAAGCAACCGATAGCTTTAACAAACTAGAAGAAGAATTTCACAAACAGGATAGTGAAATAGAAACTGCTGCACGGGAATGTATCGCTATGGATTTTGAGTACATCGCAACTGCCTACGGTTTTGACGCAGATACTGAAGAATTAATAGCAACCAGAGATTGGTAAGATGCTGAAATACAGATTGGAGAATATCATACTCACGATCGGAAAAATTACTCCAGGCAACCATCGTACAGGGTGCTGCGTCTATAAAAGAAAATCTTAAAAGGTGAAAAAAATAATCTGTACACTAACATTGCTTTTTGCACTTTGCACGCAAGCACAGGAACACGTGACAGTTGAGCTACCTGAAAGCTATGAACTGTCCAACATTATTTTAGCCTTGACCGAATACGGCAGGACAGACAAATGGGACGTGCAGAAAGTTCCACCGTATTACAACCGGGTACTGGAATATTTTGAACCTGTTAAAAATCATCCGTTGCTGGACAGCGTAAATTATTCACGTAAAAAGTGGGAGCAATTTCTTGGATTCAGAACAGATGCTTATGCATTTTCTTTCGATGCCAATAATCACTTAACCCGGGATTTTAAGTTCCAGTCATTTAGCTTTCCTGAATTTGATACACATATAGACCTTATAAATGATTTTGTCGAAAAATCGAATTTCAGAAATTTCTACAAAAGTAATGAGGACTTTTACAACCAGATCATTACCAATTATAAGGAATTTTATTTCGTAAATAAATCCAAAACATTTCTGGAAAGTATCGCCGGGAAAGCTTTTGACGACAACGTGAAATACAAAATTGTAATTTCACCTTTAGTGGGAGGCCAGAATTGTCATAGAGATATTGATAGTCTAACAACGGCCGATTTCCCGAACATAAGTAAAGAATTAATGCTGGGAGCGTTAGATACGGATCTAAAAAGTAGAATAAGTGACAACCATTCCTTATTTACCGAAATGGACCACGGATACCTGAATCCTATCTCTAAAAAATTTGAAAAGCAGATCCTTACCTATTACAATAAAGATATCTGGGACAAAGATTCCGGCTACACGGGAATAGATTCTTTTAACGAATACCTTACCTGGGCAGTGTACGATGTCTATGTAAATGAACAATTCCCAAAATATGCCGATTCTGTTGCCCTACCCTATCACTACATAAATGTTATGAGAGGTTTTATTGCGTCCGATCTATTTTCGAAAAAAGTGGTGGAACTTATGGAAATAAATAAATCCGGTAAGATAGAAGACATTTATATGCCGCTTTTAAAATGGTGCAAAAAACAAGAACTTAAAATTATTCAGCCTACAGTAAAAAATGGAGATAAAGCTCAAAAAATATCGGCAGTAGACAATTCAGTAGCAATAACTTTTACCGAACCTATGGACGAAAATATCACCTCTTTCCAGGTCTATATTACTGAAACAAAAGAAGGGGTGGTACGAGGCAACGGAGCGTTAATAGAAATTAATAGTTCTAACGCTGACTTAACCTGGAAAGATCGTGGAAAAACGGTCACGTTTAATGTAAATAGAGACTTTCAGGAATATAATTTAACGTTCAATTATGGGGATATTTTGCAACCGCTACTATCAAAGAATAACATTCTGTTGCAACCTACAACGCTTTATTTTAAGAAAGAGTAAGAATTAATAGTAAGAAATATTTCAAAGCAATAGGATGGTGATAAGGCTTAATGTTAAACCATCCCAAAATTGAAGAAATTCAGCGTTAAAGAGCGTTAAGAGCTTTCCGTTTTGTAGAAATGCATTGTATTTTAAGGGTATGGAAAAGATATTAGTAGCAGGTGCAACAGGCACTACCGGTTCAAAAATTATAAATTTATTAAAAGATTCAGAAAACTATACGCCAGTGGCGATGGTTCGTAAGGATTCTCAGGAACAACAATTTAAAAGTCAGGGTATTGAAACGGTCTGGGGCGATTTAACGCAGGATGTTTCAAATACAACCAAAGGCATCCACAAAGTAATATTTGCAGCGGGTTCCGGAGGGAAGGACGTGCATAACGTAGATCAGGAAGGAGCTAAAAAACTGATAGATGCTTCTAAGAAAGAACGTATTAGCAAGTTCGTAATGCTGAGCTCTATGGGCGCAGACAACCCACAAGGCGAACTTAAAGAGTATTTACAGGCGAAACAGAATGCAGATCAGTATTTAGATATTAGTGGTTTAACATTTAGCATTGTAAGACCAGGGACTCTGAATAATAACGAAGGACTCGGAAAAATTAAGTTACAACATAAATTAGAGCAACAAGGAGAAATTCCTCGTTGGGATGTAGCCAGAACATTGGTAAAAAGTCTTGATACTAATGTAGCCAAAAATCAGGCATTTGAAATTCTTTCGGGTGAAACAAACATTGAGGAAGCGGTACAGGAATTTCAGGTTGTATAAGTGTCTTAAAACAAAAATGAAAAGAGCCAAAATGTTTGTTTTGGCTCTTTTTTTATAAAAAATCTGAATATTTTTTCATACTGCTAAGTACTTTATGGACAGTATGTTTAGCTTTCAACTAAAACATAAATTAATCTCTTTCTATTGCAACAAGAGATGGTTTCATTTTAATAATCCCAAAGAGATGCAATACCTTCATAATTTGATAAGTAACATCAATCTCGTGCCAGCGAACACCACCAAAGTTAGAGCGGCTAGCGTATTTGTGATGATTGTTATGGTACCCCTCGCCCATCATTAAAAAGTCGAACTTAAATAAGTTTTTGGAAGTGTCTTTCGATTTAAAATTTACATACCCGTAGATATGTGCGTACCAATTAATAATAACCCCGTGAATAGGCGCCATAAATAACGCTACGGGTAAAAATAACCATTGCCACCAGGCTGTTACAAAAAACAGAAAGAAGGCAACATAGCCTGCACCCCAGGCGATACGAGATACCCAGGAGCTCGCAAAAGCATCAAAACGTTTCCATTGCGGAACATTTTTGGTGAATTTTGGTTCTACAAAGATGCGTTGCTTATTAATATCGCTATAAATAGTTTTGGTACGCCACATCATAGAAAACACACTGGCGTCGTATTTTGGGGAATGAGGGTCGTCCTCCGTATCTGCATACGCGTGGTGCATCCTGTGCATCACTCCGTACCCATAGGCACTTAAGTAATTAGAACCCTGGAAAAACCAGGTTAAAATAAAGGTGATCTTTTCAGCAATTTTAGACATGGTAAAGGTCTGGTGTGCCGCATATCGGTGAAGAAAAAAGGTCTGGAAGAATAATCCGCCGTACCATAAGATAATAATGAATACTATAATTGTCATGTAGCTTTTTTTACAAAGCTAGTTGCAAAAATGCAGCCAAACAATGAACCTGAGTTAAGTAATTCGCTTTCGAATACGACTTAATGCCTGTGGCGTCACTCCAATGTATGAACTCACGTATTTTAGGGGGATCACGTGAATTAATTCCGGGCGCTCTTTAAACAGATTCAAATACCGCTGTTCTGGTGTTTCGCTTAGTAACGATTGTTCCCGTTTCGATTTTATATAGAACAAACGCTCTGCCGTGAGCCTGCCTATGAGATTCCCAATTTGGGTAGTTTTATAGACTTCCTGCAGGTCTTCGTGAGACATCGTGTATAACGTAGTATCTGCGAGTGTTTCCAGCTCATACGAAGAAGGTTTTCGGGTTAAGAACGAATCGTAGGCACTCACAAACTGATTTTTAAAACAAAAACCAAACGTAACTTCGTTCTCTTTAAACTCTTTTGGAATATAAAACCGAACCACACCTTTCTGAATAAAGGAAATATGATCTTCTACACTTCCCTCTTTTAAAAAAACTGTTTTCTTCTTTAGTTCTTTCTTCACCAGTTTTGAAGAAAAATTATCCCACTCTTTGTCCGAAACATGGGCTATTTCCTGAAGGTAGTCACGGATAAAGTTGAGTTCTTTAAGCATTTTAGGTTGGGGATATTTTAAAGGGTACGTAAGGACTTTGTAATATTATTGAGTTCGCTTAGTAATCATTTTTTTTTGTGCCGAATGGGTATGCGTCTCACCTGCGGCGGGTCTTGAGCGGTTGCATAAGCAGTGCCAACATTTTACGATAGTTAAAGTGGGAAACGCAGCGTGCGAATCAGCCGCCTTGTCTCCGACGAGCTTTATCTGCGAGAGGAAGCCACTGGTACCGCTACTACGTATGTATCCGCCATACTAATTTTTGATAAAGTTAGGGAATTTAATTTTAGCCGAATGTGACCCGCTGTATTATATGTATTGTTGTGACGCGTTAATCTTATTCTTTTACTGACCCCCAATTTTCTCCGGTTTTTATCCTGTGAATCTGCATATCAGATACTCCAAAACGTTTTGCAATCATTTTGATTCTAGTTCTATTGTTTTTTAATTGACGTTTAATGATCTTTACCTTTCCTTCGTTTAATTTACCAATTTTCTTACTCCTTCTTTTTACTATTTCCTCCCAATCCGGATGGTTAAATTGGTGAAGCTCTTTCTCTCTTTTAGTTGCCCATTTTAAATTTTCTAAATGGTTGTCTTTTTTATCATAGTTTAAATGAATAACAAAAATGCCATCATTTTTTTCTAAAAAATGTTCAGCCACAAGCTTATGGACGTATCTGCTAGTTGATTTTCCGCTTTTTTTCTGTTTTAAACTTAAGGTTTGGTATCCGTTGATAAATACTTTATTGACCAAGAATTCCTTTTCACCTTTACAATTAATAATTCGACCATAATTCGATATTTTGAAATGCTCGTTATCTGCAATTTTCTCATCGAATTCTATTCTTTTCCACGATTCATTTCTAAGATTTCTAATCATTTTAGGGAGTTTTTTAAGCATTACAGCGGGTTTGCATATGACACGTCGGGTTTTAAGCGGGAGCATCGACTGAGCGTTGGAAGCGTCAGCGTGCGAATCAGCCGCCTTGTCTCCAACGAGCTTTTTCTGCAAGAGGAGGTGACAGGTGTCGCCACTACGTATTTATCTGCTGTACCAAATTTTCTATAAAGTTAGGGAATTTAATTAAAGTCGAATGTGACCGCTGTATTACATGCTGTGTTGTGCAACGTTTTTTTATTCAGTTAAATTTTATAAATCTTATCCGATTCAAGAATTAATAATTCTGCTTTTTGTCCGGTCAATTGAATGTTCTCAATTATTTCGTCAGCAATCTTTTTTGCCTTATCAAATTTCACTTCTTCATTAAAAGTAAATTGGATTCCTGGCATTTCCCATGAGAAACTAAATTCATCCGATCCAACTTGATAAAATGACCATTCATCTTTAATAACTTTCTTCCATTCAAATGAATTCGGGGTCATTATTCTGTCATATTCCTCGTTTGGAATTTCATCAACTCCAATTATCAGAAATTCGAAATTCTCCCCAATCCAATTACTCCTGTCAATTTTTTCAATTTTTGATTTGGTCTCAAGATTAGATTTTTCAGTTCTTTTTGCAGTCGTATTATAACTTGGTTCATTGTCCAAATCGTTTAACTTTTTTTTTAAATATCGTAATAGTTTCATTTTGTTCAAAATGTTGCACAACTAGTTATACCATAACTTCATACTAGTTATTCCCTAAATGTGCCTGCTTAGGAACACATTTCGGTCATTAATATACCGTATAAAAATAGTGGGGAGAAACACAAATCTCCATAAAATAATCGCTGCTCCTATGGTACTTAGTTTTATTTAAAAATCAAAATCAACAATCAACAATCTTTCCTCTTACGGCAACCACTTTTTATCAAAATCGGGCTTACGTTTTTCAAGGAAAGCGTCGCGTCCTTCTTTGGCTTCGTCTGTCATATAAGCCAATCGGGTCGCTTCTCCGGCGAATACTTGTTGTCCTACCATTCCATCATCTGTAAGATTCATGGCAAATTTTAGCATTTTTATACTGGTTGGGCTTTTGCCCAGAATTTCCTGCGCCCAGTCGAAAGCGGTTTGTTCTAACTCCTCGTGTGGGATCACGGCGTTTACCATCCCCATTTCATAGGCTTCCTGTGCCGAGTAGTTTCTACCAAGGAAAAAGATCTCCCTGGCACGTTTCTGCCCTACCATTTTTGCTAAATAAGCACTTCCGTAGCCACCGTCAAAACTGGTGACATCGGCATCGGTTTGTTTAAAAATAGCGTGCTCTTTACTGGCTAGCGTTATATCGCACACTACGTGCAAACTATGCCCACCTCCTACTGCCCAACCCGGCACCACGCAAATTACTGCTTTAGGCATAAAACGTATCATTCGCTGTGCATCCAGAATGTTCAATCTGTGATAGCCGTCGTCTCCCACATAGCCCTGTTGTCCCCGTGCTTTTTGATCGCCACCACTACAAAAACTCCACACACCGTCTTTGGTGCTGGGGCACCTTCGGCAGAGAGTAATACTACACCAATACTGGTATCTTCCTGGGCATCGTGTAAAGCATCCAGAATTTCAGAAGTTGTTTTTGGCCTGAATGCGTTTCTAACATCAGGGCGGTTAAATGCAATACGCGCCACGTTATGCGATTTTTTATAGGTGATATCTGTATATTCTTTGGCTGTTTTCCAGTTGGGTGTTAACATAATTGTTATTTTTACTCAAAGATAATAATTCACAATGTCACACTAACAGCAGTCGGGGTGTTTTCTATTTCAAATTATCAATTAAATAAAGGTTTCGACTGCGTTCAACCAGACACAATTAATATAAATATGCGCTCATTATTTTTATCCTTTGCTGTTATAGTTCTTTCAACAACTACCATTTTGGCCCAGGAACCCTACAAATTCACCTCTCAAATAGACCTGGAAGCTACCGATGTTATTTCGCAGGGAAGAACCGGAACGTGCTGGAGTTTTAGCAGTACTTCATTTTTAGAGTCTGAAATTATAAGACTTACAGGTAAGAAAGTAGACCTTTCAGAAATGTACACCGTTCGCAATACCTATCCCAAAAAGCTGGAGAATTTTGTAATGCGTCAGGGAAAAGCACAGTTTAGCGAGGGCGGACTTGCACACGACGTGATGAACTCGGTTGGCGAGTATGGTTTGGTTCCCAATGAAGTCTTTAGTGGTTTATTTCAAGATGAAACCGGACACAATCACGCGGAGTTAGTTGCCATTCTAAAAGCAATGGGCGAAACCTATATTGATAACCCGGCAAGAAAACTAAGCAAAAAATGGAAACCCGCTACCGAAGCCGTTCTAGACACCTATCTGGGTGATAACATATCCCAATTTACCTACGAAGGGAAACAATACACACCGGCTGGTTTTAGGGATGAAATGAAAATTGTGGCAGCAGATTATGTGACCATCACATCGTTTACCCACGCACCTTTTTATGCTGAATTTATACTGAATATCCCGGACAACTGGAGCTACGGAAGTTTTTACAACGTACCGCTTGACGAAATGATGAACAGTATAGACAATGCACTCGCCAAAGGATTTACCGTGGAATTGGATTGTGATGTAAGTGAACGTACATTTTCTAGTAAAGATGGCGTGGCCGTAATTCCTAAAGACGAAGAAAATAATATAAAAGCTTTACAGGGCGTATATCCCGAAATGAAGGTGACCCAGGAATACCGTCAGGATGAATTTGAAAACTTTACTACTACCGATGATCACCTAATGCACATTACAGGAACACTGGTAGACCAGAATGGCACAAAATATTACAAGGTAAAAAATAGCTGGGGAACAGACGAATCCAGAAACGCCAATGGAGGATATGTGTATTTTAGTGAGGCGTATATGCGTTTAAAGGCTATTAGTATTACCGTTCACAAAGATGCGGTACCAAAAGGTACAGCCAAAAAACTGAATTTATAATTGGTGCGATTGTTGTACACTCATTCTATATGAAATATCTGCTCACTTTACTACTTTTACTTCCCCTGCTATGCGTTGGTCAAAAAGATTTTGAAAGCAGGTATTTTACGATTGCCGCCACCACACAAACCGAATTGCCTACGCCTGCTCTTTCTGCTTTTCAGAAAAAAGTACAGACTTCAATTTATAAAAAATCTATGTTTTCAGATTTTACCAATCAGCAGGTAACGTCCCAAAACTACTGGCAACCTGTAGATATGGTTGCGACAAGTGAAGACAGACAACCCAATTCAAGAGTTTCTTTAGAGCGATTACAATCTGGTTTTAGCCGGAAACCAATTTATGGCTATCAATCTGATGGGAAAACACGGGTGAAAAATGAAGTATATAGAGACCAGCAATACTATTCTCCAATTTTTAATCCCTACGGTTCCTTTTACAGAAACTCAGACTATAGTCCTTTTAGTTATCCTGTTGATAGGAGAAGAGCCGTCTTTACCATTGGAAGGGGTAATTAGTTAAAAACTATGTCTATAAATAGTTCAGAAGCTGTTCACAGCAACAAAAACAACTTACAAATCCTCCACGAGGACAATCATTTATTGGTGGTGAATAAACGTGCGGGAGATCTGGTACAGGGCGATAAAACAGGCGATAAGCCACTAGCCGAGGTTGTAAAAAGCTACATAGCCGAAAAGTACCACAAACCCGGCGCAGTTTATTTGGGCGTGGTGCATAGGCTGGACAGGCCCACGAGTGGCGTAGTAGCCTTTGCAAGAACCTCTAAAGCATTGTCCCGTCTTAACAAACTTTTTGCCGCCAGAGAAACTAAAAAAACCTATTGGGCGGTAGTTAAAAATATGCCGCCAAAGACATCAGAAAAACTGGTCCACTTTTTAAAACGAAATCCCAAACAGAACAAATCCTACGCACACATTAATGAGGTTCCCGACAGCAAACGTGCGGTGTTGACGTATACAGTTATTAAAAACCTGGATAATTATTATCTATTGGAAATTGAACTGGAAACGGGGCGTCATCATCAAATTCGCTCCCAATTAGCATCTATTGGTTGCCCTATAAAAGGTGATTTAAAATATGGATTTGATCGTAGTAATAAAGATGGAAGTATCCATTTACACGCCAGGGAGCTTACATTTGTACACCCTGTCCAAAAAGAAGAAATAACCATTATTGCTCCTCCTCCTAAGGATGCTATCTGGGATGCCTGTTCAAGCTAAAATTTAAAAAAAATAAATTTATACCTCAACAATTCCATTTTTAATAGCGAAAAGAACTAACCCTACCCTGTTTTTAAGATTGTAGCGTTTAAAAATATCCTGTCTATACCCATCTATAGTCTTTGGGCTTAAGCTCATAACTGCTGCAATTTCTTTGTAGGTTCGCTCTGTGGCAGCAAGTTTTACAAATTTAATTTCATTTTTCTTGAGCCCGAGTTCGGTTGTAGTGGTTCCTTTATGAAATGCATTCACCAGAGTATTGGCCACCAGATCTGAATGATAAAAACCATGAGTCATAATTTCTTCTATCCCCAGTTTGAGTGTCTCTGGCGGTGTGTCTTTAAGCAAATATCCTTTGGCGCCTCTATTGATCATCTTTATAATAGAAGTTTCATCATCTTCCATAGAAAGGACTAAGATCTTTAAATTTGGGTGGGTTTCTTTGATCCATTGTGCCGTTTCAAAACCGTCCATCACTGGCATATTAATATCTAATAATACAATGTCTGGTTTTTCTACGTGATTCAGTAAGTTAGATTGAAAATCTTTGCCGTTTTTGGAAATATGCAGAACACGACAATTCCCAAAGGATAAAATGAGCTGTTTCAGCGAAGATGCTAATAACGTATGGTCGTCTACGATCGCTATTTTATAGGTTTGTTGGTCCATTAATTTTTATAAGGATAGGTTAGTTCCAGTGTTGTTCCCGCTCCGGGTTGCGACATGAGTTGAAACGTTGCTCCAATAAGCGCTGCTCTGCTTTTCATAGTTTCCATACCAGAGTTTGTGGGTGTTGTTTTGGTGCAAAATCCAACGCCGTTGTCTTGTAATTTTATGTGTAATTGCCTTGGTTCATAGTTCAAAAAGACTGTTAATGTATCGGCTTTTGCGTGTTTTATAACATTGGTGAAAAACTCCTGAACCGTTCTAAAGATAATAATTTCGTTGGAACTATCAAGTTCTCTCATAGTGCCTTCCAGGGTAAATACACCTTCTAAAAAATTAAGCCGGTTAAAACGTTCTAACTCAATTTGTATGGAAGCTGCAAGTCCGTTTTTTAATACTACATCGGTATTAAGTGTTTTGGACAGGGAACGTATTTCCTGAATGGCTTGGGCAATTACCTGTTTTGTCTCCTGAAATTTTTGAGCTTTTACTGCGGGAATATCTTTTTGAAGAATATTAAGGTGAATGTTAGCGACAGAGAGTAATTGTCCTACATTATCGTGTAGCTCCCAGCTTAAGTTTTGTAAGGTATTTTCTTTAATTTCAATTTGTGACTGGGCTAGTTCCTGTTTAAATTTTTGTTGTTCTTCAATTCGTCTCAGCAATAAAAGATTTTTCCTTTTCAGAAAGAGAATCACGAAAAGAACGATAAAGGCACACAAAAAAAGTACGATCGTAATAAAATATATTAATAGGACAAGTTCCTCTTTTTCGAGCATAGTATAAACGCAAAGGTATAGGTTAGGTACAGCAAGATATTTAATATGAACAACGTATACACCCTAAACGATACAAATAATTGATTTCCGGTAGAAGTTTTAAAGTAATTTGATAAAAAATCTAACGGAGAAATACACAGTGTATATAGTAAGAGCGCCACAGAAATATAGATTGGCAGGTAATATCTAAGATTGAGTAATTTACCGGAAGAAAGAAGATGTAAATAAAATAATAGAATAGACAACAGAATAAGCATACTTCCATAAATAGTAGAAACACGCGAAATCGCATTAAAAAATTCACTGTAGATAAAATCTATGATCACCGCAATGAGCATGATAACTGAAAGCACCAACAGTATTTTTTTTGCCAGGATGTTGGTTAGTTTTATGCCAAAATAATAAACATAAAATAAGTTACTGATTACAATATAAACGTTCGCTAACCAATAATTTTTTTTGAAAGGAGTATCTTTTACAAAACCTAAAAAGGTATATTCTGAAAAATGAGCAAACCCAGCATAACTACTTACCACTTCTGTGAACACACTAAACCATAGAAACAAAACCAACAGAGTATCACTTCTGGTAGAATTTGTATTTTTCAAATAAAAAATTCCTGCACTTGCGGCCAGTATCTCAAGCAACAGTACAGGAATCATATTTAGTAAAAAATCGCTAAACTCCAAATTTAGTATCTATTTGGAGGCCATCCGGTATTTCCTCTGTTCATAGGGTCAATATCGTAATTTGCCGGCGCATTTGAACTACTTCCCTTTGTAGGGGCTAAAAACAAGGTTGCCCTGTCTGATTCATCACTATCATACGCAGCAAAATGAATACGTACTCCAGGATCCTTTACACCTTGTTTCTTGGATTCCTCTTTTACGTAGGCAACAAACTCTTCGAGCTCTGTCACACTATAAACGAAATCGCATGCATCCTGACTTCCGGTAGTTCTATCCAACTCCGGAGCTCTTGTCCTCATCCAGTTGTTATACAATTCTTTAGCTTCGGCTACGGGTATACATTTCGCAGGTTTTGACATATATAAATAATTTAGTATTAGTTGATAAGGGTGAAAATTACCTAAAAAATATTTCTAAAAAAACTGCAACTATAAAAAACAGGAAAAATCCCCTGTGAAACAGGAAAAACCCTGTTTAAGAAGGGTTCATTACCGCATTTCATACTAAGAAAAATCCGCTTTTAATTTAGGTGTTCACCCCTTGCCTCAAAAAGTGAGTCGTTGTAGCTTTGGTAACTCTTTTAAAAACAAACTACTAGCACTTGCTACTTTATGGTATACAAAACACTGGAAATAGTAAAAGACCAACTCTCCCAATTTTTAGAACTACAGTTTTCTGAAAGTGATATGGTCGTGCTGGAGAACATTTCAAAAGTAGATAATACCTCCATTACTACCATGAATAATAAGGTAGTGCTTACGCTGGTGACTATGCAGGAAGAGGCGGCTTTAAAAAACATACCCAATGTTCGTTTAAAAAATGGAAAAACAGAATATAGAAACAATCCGGTAAATGCGCATTTGTTTGTACTTGTTACAGCAAACCGGGACACCTATCAAAAATCGCTGGCCGCACTATCATCGGTTGTGGCTTTCTTTCAGCATAAAAAAGTTTTTACCAATCAGAATAGTCCCATTAGCCCAACTATTACAACACTTAGCGATGTTACTTCTTTCAAATTTACAACCGAATTATATTCACAAACCTTCGAACAACACAATCATATCTGGGGCGCTCTTGGAGGGAAATCGCTTCCCAGTGTACTGTATAAAGTTAGTATTGTTTCTGTGGAATATGACGTAGTACAGGCAATAGGTACCCCAATTACAGAAGTTATAGGAACTATAAATCAAAAAGCGCCGTGAGTTTTAAAAGCATATATCGCCCATTGTTTACAGTACAGTTGTTGCATCACTATTTTTTAGACGATGGAACTACGTTATTTGATAGCGATCCTCTTTTAGCTGAAAAACAACTGGAGACCTACAATTGTAAAAACTTCATTTCTATTATTCCTACTGCTGAAACGTTACAGAAATCAATAGGTCAGAAAATTGTTTTAAAAGAAACTTCAGAAGGTCTGGCAGTATATATTAAAGCTGAAGAAACCGCTCCTAATTCGGGGTTGTACCAACCTTATGTTTTTGTATCACAAAATACCACACTTACCTTCTTACTGTATACGAACGATGCACTATTTGAAAATTACAGCCTCATTCCTTCGGTACCTAAGATTCCTTTTTACTTTTCAAACAAAAAGCCAGTAACCGAGCCAAATTCCTTCAGCTATATAGATGTGTCCGGCAAAACAACATCGGTTGATAGCTTTACAATGCTTGAATCAACGTTTCAGAATTTAGAAACTATCCTTTCAGCTGAAGAAAAAACAGGATTGTTTGGTGTTATTCAGCTGGAAATGCGCGGGGATGATACGTTTCCGGTAGATACACACCCAAGAAACATTCTAAATGTGAACGGAAGTCTTCCAGCGGCAGGACGCTCGTTCAAAATTCAGTTTAAAAACCGTGAGACTATCTGGAACTATAGGGATGCAGTAAACAGTTCTTTATTGCATAGTAGCGATCCAACTATACTTCCGTTAGTAGAGAAGGGAATAGTTGGCTACAGTTTTGGCGGAAAAAAACGCCCGGCAGCAGCGCCTACCAGATTAGTATTTGAAAAAGACAACAACGGAAATATAGTAAAGACAATTTCAGAAATATACATTAATTAAAAAACCAATATCATGGCAACATCGTACAAAACACCAGGGGTCTACGTAGAGGAAATTTCAACATTCCCTCCTTCTGTAGCACAGGTGGAAACTGCAATCCCAGCTTTTACCGGCTACACACAAACCGCTCTTAAAAACGGAATAGACATTACAGACGTACCCACACGTATCGTCTCTCTTCTGGAATACGAAACCTATTTTGGCAAAGCCGAAAAAGAAACAGGAATCACTCTTTTTGTAAAGGATACCGTAAATAGCGCAGCACCGGCAACCGTTCTGGATCGCAAAATATCATCTGCAATAGGATCGCCTAGCGTCTACAATATGTATTACGCAATGCGTATGTATTTTGATAATGGTGGTGGCCCTTGTTATATATGCTCTGTTGGAGATTATACCACCGGAACCGTAGCACAATCCGATCTAATAGGCGGTTTAACCGAATTAGAAAAGTACGATGAACCTACACTATACGTTTTCCCGGACGCCCTGCAGGTTTCTACAGCTTCCAGCTACTATTCGCTTATAAACCAAGCGTTACAGCAAGCGCAGAAATTAAAAGATCGTTTTGTTATTATAGATGCCTTTGGAGACAACAGCGCAAACGTAAGAAGTACGGCATCATTAGGAAATGGTACCGATTTGCTTAAATACGGCGCTGTGTATCACCCATTCTTAAAAACGCTCTATCCTTATAGCTACGATGTGACCGCTGTAAATATAGATCACGATGTGGTAGATGAAACCCCTGCAACCACAGCGGGTGCGTTAGATACGCTCACACTGGACACACTGGATAGCGGAGGTGCCAACGAGGATCTGGCCATGTTTAATTTGCTGAAGTTAGAACTGGAAAAACTTACGATAACCCTTCCTCCTTCCAGCGCAATGGCAGGAATATACGCGCGTGTAGATAGTAACCGCGGCGTTTGGAAAGCACCGGCGAACGAAAGTGTAAGTAGTGTATTAGAACCTACAAAAATGATCACCCACGAAGCACAGCAGGATTTAAACGTACATACATCGGGAAAATCTATTAATGCCATCCGTTCTTTTGCGGGCAAAGGTATTTTGGTTTGGGGCGCTCGCACCCTTGCAGGAAACGACAACGAGTGGAAATACGTTCCCGTTCGTCGTTTTTTCAATATGGTGGAGGAATCTGTTGAAAAAGCTATTGAACCATTTGTTTTTGAACCTAACGATGCAAATACGTGGGTAAAAGTGCGTGCAATGATAGAAAATTTCCTAACGCTACAATGGCGCGCAGGCGCACTGGCAGGCGCGAAACCGGAACAGGCATTCTTTGTACGCGTAGGTCTTGGTGTAACCATGACTGCAGACGATATCCTGAACGGACGTATGATTGTTGAAATAGGAATGGCAGCAGTGCGCCCGGCAGAGTTCATCATTTTGAGATTCTCTCATAAAATGCAGGAAGCTTAAATATACACGCAGTTTTCAGTGACAGTAGAAAACTAAGTAGCTAATGAATTTTAAAAATTTAAATAGTAATACCGAAAATAGGTCCCTGAGTAATTTCATTTTTTTAGTGCAATCATATCAAAGGGCAAACAATAAACCATAAACAACAAACATCATGGCAAGTACATATCCATTAGTAAAGTTTCATTTCTCAGTAGACTGGGGAGGAACAAACATTGGTTTTACCGAAGTTTCAGGACTGGACGTTGAAACCGAATTAATTGAATACCGTCACGGAGCAAGCCCGGAATACAGCAAAATTAAAATGCCTGGCATGCAAAAGTATGGCAACATTACCTTAAAAAGAGGCTCGTTCGCAAACGATAACGAATATTACCAATGGTGGAACAGCGTACAATTAAATACTATTGAGCGTAGAGACATCACTATTTCGCTTTTAAACGAAGCCCACGAACCTGTAATTGTCTGGAAAGTGAAAAATGCCTTTCCAGTAAAAGTGCAGTCTACAGATTTAAAAGGCGATGCCAACGAAACAGCAATAGAGAGCCTCGAAGTAGCGCACGAAGGATTAACGATCCAAAACGGTAATTAATGGCAACTGTAGAAAGTCTTTCAACCTATTACCCACCTGTTAGTTTTCATTTTTTAGTGGAATTTAATGGCATACAGCCAAGCATTATAGACACGCAGTTTCAAGCCGTGTCCGGGCTAAGCGTCGATATTGAAACTGAAGAATTCACTGAAGGTGGCGAAAATAGATTTAAACACAAATTCCCGGTACGCACTAAATTCCCAAACCTTGTACTCAAACGTGGGATGGTAACAGACTCAAATCTCATTTCATGGTGTAAAGATGCTGTGGAGAGTTTTGAGTTTAAACCCATAGATCTTACCGTGAAATTGTTAAACGATAAGCACTTGCCGCTCATTACCTGGAATGTTGTACATGCATACCCTGTAAAATGGGCTGTGGAAGATCTTAATGCTGAAGAAAACAAGATTGCAATAGAAACCATAGAACTGGCCTATAACTATTTTACACTTGTATAAGTATGCCTATTGAAATTAAAGAGTTGTATATAAAGATTAATGTGAATGATGATGCGCAAACAAACGCCTCGTCAAATAAGGCCAATGGTGGAAGAAAAGACGACATCATCAAACAATGTATTGAAGAAATCACAACAATTCAGGATAGAAAAAACGAACGGTAAATACTACCTCCCGGCAAAACTACCAGGGTGTAAATTCTAAAAAAAAATGAATACAGGCGAACTAAAAAAACTTAAGGTCATTGGTTTCAAAGACGACAAGTTTACTGAAAAAGTAGGCGACGGTGAGTTTACCAGTTTGCTCAATCCTGAAAAATATACCTTTAAATATAAAGTAGAATATACCGAAGCACAAGGCCAGGGAGCCAGTGCCTCACAACCGAAATTTGTACGTACGCCGCCTGAAGATCTGGATCTGGAGTTTCTCTTTGATCGTTCTGGCGTTATTAAAGGACAGGACAATAAACTGGGTAACGGAATTATTGACGACCTCGAAAAGTTTAAGCGTATTGTATTCAATTATAATGGCGACGAGCATAAACCAAATTATGTGATGATTGGGTGGGGAACCCTTTTATTTAAAGGTTCGCTTCTTGAAATGGCTATTGAGTTCAAGTTATTTTCATCAGATGGGACGCCATTGAGAGCTGTTGTTAAAGCAAAATTCAAGGGAAGTGTAGAAGACAATTTACGTGTAGCGCGGGAAAATAACAATTCACCGGACTTGACCCACATTCGTACCGTAAAACAAGGAGATACATTACCCCTAATGACCTACCGTATTTACGGAGATTCAAAATATTATTTACAGGTTGCAATGGCTAATGGCCTTAGCAACTTCAGAAGATTAACACCCGGACAACAACTTAAGTTTCCCCCAATAAAAAAAGCGACATAAATGAACAACAGCAGAACCATAAATACACCACAAAGTGCAGACCTGGTAAGCTTTTCTATCTTAATTGAAGGAAACGAGCTTTCGGCAGTACATCAGGTGATGAATATTACTGTTGAAAATGAACTGAATAGAATTCCGTTTGCACAAATTGCCTTTTATGATGGGAGCGCAGCAGATCAGGACTTCAAACTAAGTAACGAAGACCTGTTAATTCCGGGGAAGGAGATTGAAATTAAAGCAGGCTATCATAACGATGTAGAGACCATTTTTAAAGGAATTATCATTAAACACAGCATTAAAATTCGCGAGAACAACTCACTGCTTTTAGTAGAATGCAGAGATAAAGCCGTTACCTTGACCATAGGCAGAAAGAGTGCCTATTATTACGACAGTACCGATAGTGCTATTCTGGAGGGATTACTAGGAAACTACGGTCTTACTGCTTCTGTAGAAACTACTACCCCAACGCATCCCGAAATGGTCCAATACCGGAGTAGCGACTGGGACTTTATGCTTACCCGCGCCCAGGCAAATGGTCTTGTTTGTAATGTAGAAGATGGTATAGTAACCCTACAAAAGCCGGATCTAGAACAAGAATCTATTGAAACTATTGCTTTCGGTGCCACCCTCCTATCTTTTGATGCTGAGATGGATGCTAGAAATCAATTCAATAAAATCTCTACTTATGGTTGGAATCCTTCAGACCAGGAAGTTGTGGAAGTTGAAGCTGCAGATCCCAATTATGATCTAAACGGAAATATCACAGCAAAATCTTTAGCAAAAACCATCGGTTTAGAGAATTTAGAATTAAAACACGGCGGAATTTCAAATTCAGACGTGTTGCAACAGTGGGGAGATGCGAAGGCTAGTTTTCAGCAATTAGCAAAAACAAGAGGACGATTAAAATTTCAGGGAATTGCTTCGGTTAAACCAAATACTAAACTAACACTGGAAGGTGTGGGCGATAGATTCAACGGAGAAATTTATATAAGCGCAGTAAAACATCAAATAGTAGATGGAAATTGGACAGTAGACGCTCAGTTTGGCTTAAACCCAACGTGGTTCAGCGAAACGTTTGATGTTTCTGAAAATCCAGCTTCGGGTTTGCTACCCGCTATTCAAGGCCTACAATTAGGCGTAGTCACACAACTAGAAGAAGATCCGGACGGAGAAGAAAGAATATTGGTTCGCCTACCTATCATTAACAACGAAGAACAAGGGGTATGGGCGCGTGTCGCAAGTACCGATGCCGGAGATACTAGAGGTGTATTTTTTAGACCCGAAATAGGCGACGAAGTCCTCGTAGGCTTTATAAACGACGACCCCAACCACGCTTGTATTCTAGGGTGTTTACACAGCAGTAACAAACCCGCGCCGTGGCAGGCAAGTGATGATAATTACGAAAAAGGCATTATGACTAGATCCGGAATGCAACTCCTTTTTAATGATGATACAAACACCATAACATTAAATACGCCAAAGGGAAACACCATAGTACTGGACGAGGATTCAGGGAGCATTAAAGTGGAAGACGAAAACGGTAATATTATAACATTGGATAGTGATGGAGTTTCCTTAGAAAGTGCCAAAGATATCAACCTGAAAGCTACAGGAGATGTAAACATAGAAGGAGTAAATATAAACCTGAAAGCCAGCGCACAATTCCTTGCCGAGGGAGGCGCAGGTGCCGAAGTATCAACCAGTGCCATTGCCGTTGTAAAAGGGTCTATGGTACAAATTAACTAAAACAATATGCCTGCAGCAGCAAGAGTAAACGACATGCACGTATGCCCAATGGTAACAGGAACTGTTCCACACGTGGGAGGGCCTATTATGCCCGCGGGTGAACCCACCGTGCTTATTGAAGGAATGCCTGCAGCGCGTGTAGGAGATATGGCATTATGTACCGGACCACCAGACACTATTGCAATGGGCTCCACAAGCGTATTCATTGGCGGAATGCCCGCAGCCAGAATGAGTGATACCACGGCACACGGCGGCACAATAATTTTAGGAGCCGCCACTGTACTAATAGGATAATTAAAAATTATACAAAGCAGAATATATGAAAGATGCGGATTTATTTTTAGGAGAAGGCTGGAGTTTTCCTCCTCATTTCGATAAAAAAACAGGAAGCCTTGTAACCACAACAGGGGAAATAGACATTAACCGAAGTCTCGAAATCCTGCTTTCCACAAGATTGGGTGAACGCCTTATGCTTCCACAATATGGTTGCAACTTGGAGGATTTATTATTTCAACCGCTGGATAGTACGCTGCAAACCTATATAAAAGACCTAATAAGCACCGCAATCCTGTATCAAGAGCCACGTATAGACGTTCAGGAGATTGTTCTAGGTACAGCGCAGGAGCACGAAGGAATTATCACTATAGATATTACGTACATCATTAGAATCACCAATTCCAGAGGAAATATGGTTTTTCCATTTTATAAAATTGAAGGCACCGAAGTATAAACACTATGGCAAAAAATTGTGATCATACCTTTTTAACTCAGCATCTGGGCACCGAGCAAACACAACGCTCCCGCAATCCCTTAGTGCCAGAAAAGCTATTGCTCAATGAGTTCTCCACGGAGGATTGGATGCGTTTTGCCTATACTTTTGCTGAAAATTTAAATTATTTCGACATTAATGACGCCACAAATTCTAATGGTGACTGGACTAACTTTTTTGTTGAAAAAGAGAACATAGCCTCCTTTTTAGTACAGCACGAAGGGTTTGGAACTATGAAACCACACCTCACGCTCTTTGTATGTTTTCTGAAATTATTAGAATTTACCCAGGAGCATTTCAATAGCCTTACCAAGCGTCACGTAGATTTCTACTTTCAGCAACTACTTCAAATTGAAAAAAAAGCACCCGTTGAAGACAGCGTTCACCTCGTATTTGAATTGGCTAAAAACACTCAAAAAGCTCAGATAAAACCATTTACCGATACGCTCGCCGATAAAGACCTGTTGGGAAAAAACCGAATATACGCCACAAATACAGAAGCAATCATCAATCAGGCGCAAGTAGTTTCTTTGAAAAGTGTGTATCACCACAGAGTAGGTGCTACAAAAAAGCCTGGCGAGTATAACAGCCTGATAGCGGCGCCCATCTTGAATTCAGAAGGAGGCATTGGAGATGCGTTTGCAGAAAATGAACCTTGGTCACCCTTTGGTTATCCGGCGTTTGCCGACAAGGAAACAAAACTTCCTTCAGCTTCGGTAGGTTTTGCTATTGGAGCTCCGATTCTGGCCTTACAAGAGGGCGAAAGAACTATACATATTGCTATTCAGCTTACTCAGGATGTTTCAGGCCTACAAAGCCCGCAACTGAATTCAATTTTTGATATTTATGCTACAGGCGAAGAAGGATGGGTGGGGCCACTTAAAATTTCAGCAAAAGAGCATTCAGAAAAAAAGAAACTTTCAGCAACATCGCTGGAGTTTATCCTGAAACTGGATACCGAAATGCCCGCTATCACAACCTATGACCCCTCGATTCACGAAGGCTCTTTTAAAGATACTACACCAATACTCTCCTTTCAGCTAAAAACTGAGCAACCACTACATAAAAACGGATATGAGCTATATACACAATTACTAAATAATAAGATAATTTCCGTAAACATTTCAGTAGCTGTAGCCAATGTAGCTTCACTTACTTTACAAAATGATCTGGGTCCGATAAAACCCGACAAACCCTTCTACCCTTTTGGCACGCAACCTGTAAAGAACTCTTCGCTGGTGGTAGATTATCGCGAAGCTTTCAGTAAAAAATGGGATAGCGTTACCATAAAAGGCACCTGGCTGCGACCAACCCACAAATTTTATTGAACACTACATCGCATACCGAAAAAATGGAAATAACCCGAATTTGTCTCCTAATCAGTATTTTCAGGTATTGTACTTTAATGACAACGTGAATGCAACGGGCACTAACAGCGAGGGGAAATTAACGCCCACCACAAACAACAATAATTTATACGTTCGAAGCAACGATCATTTTACGGCGAATATTTCGGCACATGGTTCGCAACAGGATATTTCAAAAACTGGTGGCTATCAGTTGTTTGGAGACTCCGGAGCCACGCTTAGTAAAGGAATCACCATCCAAAATTCAGCAAAAAAAGATGTAAAGGGGCCTTTGAAGATTTCTTTGAATGAGTCGTTTTTACATGCGTTATACCCTAAAGTTCTGGCGCTTTCTATGGGCAGTAAGCAGGACACACATTTGCCTAATGCTCCTTATACCCCTCAATTGGAGCAACTTTCATTAAGTTATTCAGCTTCAGAAAAAAAAGATTTCGATAAGAGCTTGAATAGCAACCCTACTATCACATTGCATCATCTACACCCTTTTGGTCATACGGTTGCTCAAAACACACTTATTCCAACCTATTGCCAGGGTGGCGAGTTATATGTTGGATTGTCCAATGCGCAACCCTCGCAACAAGTAAATTTATTGTTTCAGTTTTTGGAAGGCACCGAAAATCCTGAAGTTGCTTCGTTTACCTCTTTAGAAAAAATTACGTGGTCTTACCTGCATAATAATACCTGGATACAGTTAACGAGTGAAAATTTACTGGGCGATACTACAGATAATTTTCTAAAAACAGGAATTATAAGTGTTTTAATTCCAAAAGAAACCACAACCGAAAACACGGTACTTCCCGGCGGACATTTCTGGCTACGCGCAAAAAACCCAAAACGGTTTGATGCTGTTTGTAAATGTATAGCCGTGCATTCACAGGTAATTACAGCTTCCTTTAAGAATAATGAAAACGAGCTTTCGCACCTCACCACCGGATTACCCGCTGAAACGATTTCGAAATTAGTAAACCGCAATCCGTTAGTGAAAAGTGTAACCCAGCCATTTGCATCTTTTGGAGGTAGCCCAGAAGAAACAGATCCGGCCTACTACCAGCGTATTAGTGAGCGCCTGCGACATAAAGACCGTGCTGTCACACTTTGGGATTATGAACACCTACTATTGGAAAAATTTAAAGAAGTTCATAAAATAAAATGTTTAAATCATACAAAAGGAACTAACTACCATGCCGCAGGATATGTAACTCTGGTTGCTATTCCGGACATTGTAAATAATAATGCATTCGATATTTACAAACCCCGCTTAAGCACTGCCAAGCGGAATGAAATTGGCACATACATCAACAAATTAAACAGCCATTTTGTTACCACCGAGGTCATTAACCCGCAATATGAAGAAATTAAAGTAACACTTGGAGTGAAGCTAAAAGATGGCTATGATCCAAACTTTTACGAAAAAGAAACCGAAAGAGCCATTCAAAAATACCTGTCTCCCTGGGCGTATGCAGAAACTGCACAGCTCAATTTTGGGATCAGTTTTCATAGAAGCAACCTCATTGAATACCTTGAGGTGCAGCCGTATGTGGATTATTTAACGGATGTTGTAGTAAAACACTACTCCAACACAAACCCCAACGGAATTAAAGCTGTAAACATTCTACCTTCAAATCCGCAGGCGATCCTGGTTTCGGCAGGGTCTCACGAAGTGACCATAGTAACTTCAACCTGTACTACACCAATAAAAACAAAACCCAGCGTATGCCTACCATAGCCACACATACCAGCCTTACTAAAAGCACTGCTTCTCTGGACGATCGTGATTACGAATTTCTTCGGAAAACAGGTATTGCTTATATAGAAGCATTGGGTGGAAAACTGTGGACAGACTTTAACAGCCACGACCCGGGCATTACAACCTTAGAGATCTTGAGTTACGCCATCACAGATCTGGGCGCCCGAATTGGGTTGCCAATGGAAGATCTACTGGCCGAAAAGAACAATACACAATATCTGGAAGATCAGTTTTTAACGGCAGATAAGGCACTTCCTACAACACCAGTCACCGTAAACGATTACCGAAAACTTTTTATTGATATTAAAGGAGTTAAAAATGCCTGGCTCAAGAAACACAAGAAAACAATACACTTTAATTGCAAAGAAGACAAGTTAAGCTATACTCCATTTGAGATTGAAGAGAAGCATTCCGGGGAATTTATACTGAATGGTTTATACGACATTCTACTGGAGTTTGATTTTTTTGATCCTGAACAATTTTCGACTAAAACCGCAATTGAAAACGAGCAAAAACGAATCATTGAGAAGGTAAGAGCCACCTATCACGCACACCGAAATCTGTGTGAGGATGTTATAAACATAAGCACTATAACAGAGCACCCGGTACAGGTTTGTGCTCATCTGGCGTTGTTTCCAGAAGCTGTTGAAGAAAAAGTACACGCGCAACTCATAGACCTGATTAATGAATATTTAGCACCTACCCTTCCGTTTCACTCTTTGGGAGCGATGTTGGAAAAAGGCTACACTACCGATGAAATATTCAACGGTCCGTTATTGGAAAATGGATTTATAGATACCGAAGAACTACTGGCAAGTGAGCTTCAAAAAGAAGTGCGGTTGAGCGATCTTATTGAGAAAATTCAGCAAATTGAAGGTGTTGAGGTGATTAAAGATATAACTATTAATCACTGCGGAAAGGATGCTCCCAACAAGAAGCACTGGAATCTTTGTATTCCGGACGGTCTAAAACCTGTGTTGTGTGAAAAAAGCAGTTTCAGCTATTTTAAAGGATTTCTCCCGTTGAATCTTGATTTGGACCTGGTGGAAGAATTTACAAATCAAATTCAGCAAGCCAGAAAAGACACTATTACTGCAACGGCAGCACTTTCAAAAGCATTATCGTTGCCAAAAGGAATCTATCATGAAACCGATAGTTTTACGACAATCCAAAACGATTTCCCCGAAGTATATGCCGTTGGCGAATTAGGCATCAAGAGCAACGCAACCGTTGCAGAACGTGCTAAGGCGAAACAAATGAAGGCGTATTTGCTGTTTTTTGATCAGATTTTGGCAACATACGTAAGTCAGTTATCCAAGGCAAAAGAATTGTTGTCTATTCGAGGAATGTCTTCCAAAAGTTATTTTACTCAGGCTGTAAAAAATGTGAAGGGACTTTCAGAACTAGTGAACGGTTACACTACCGATGAAGCTATCACAGATATGCTATTGACAGATCTGGACGATACCGTAGCACGTAGAAACAAGATCCTGGATCACCTGCTGTCCCGTTTTGCTGAAAATTTTAGTGAATATGCATTCTTAATGAAACAGTTATACGGCTCCAATACGCAGGAAGAGGTGATAAAAACCAAGCAAATGCTCCTTCAGAAATATGATATGATTGGTGGTGAGCGTCCGTTAAGTTTTAATTATTACACGCAAACTGAAGCTAACCTTTGGGATACGGGTAATGTGAGTGCTTTTCAGAAAAGAGTGGCACTGCTTAGCGGCAACCGAAATTACAATCGGCGGGATTTCTCCAACGACCCTTTAGAAATTTATGAAGAAATTGACAAAGATAATTTAATAGAATATCGGTTCCGTTTCAGAAGTAAAAATAAGGTAATATTATCTTCATCCAGCAAACATTATCACTCTTTAGCCCTTTTGTACCGTGAAATTTTCAACGTAAAAAATTATGGACGCTACGCTGATAATTATGAAATCAAGAAAAATAAAGCCGGGAAATTTTACTTCAACCTTATAAATCCCTCCGTGGCAGATAAAAAAAGCGAACCCTATATTATTGCACGCAAAATTTCGAGTTATTCCAGTAAAGCCAATGCGCAAAAGGCGATAGACGCTACCGTAACGTTTATAAACAAACTGGAACCAAATGAGGGTATGTATGTAATAGAACATATTTTGCTTCGTCCGGATGTGACCAAAAACAACGCACCACAAAACACCTTCCTTCCTATTTGCGCAGATAATTGTGATGGTTGTGAAGGCATAGACCCCTACTCTTTCAGAGTTTCTATTGTATTGCCGGGCTGGACAGAGCGCTATAGCAATGTAGATTTCAGAAGGTTTATGGAAGATCTCATTCAAAAAGAGCTACCCGCACATATTCTGGCGAAGATCTGCTGGATTGGATATCCAACCAGTTATGATACGAAAGGAGAGGAAAACGAGATGGTTGTTTTAGAAAAAGCGTACAAAGCGTGGTTGTTTTCAAAAACAAAGAATGGGCAAAAACAATCTGGTCCAAAACTGAGAAATCTAAACCAAATTATAAGCACGCTTCACACCATTTACACGCAAGGCAGGCTGCACGATTGCGATGCTACAACACAAGAATTAAAACAAAATGTAATCCTGGGCAAGACCAATCTGGGGAAACTTTAAAACACACCATTATGAGCACGAAACTTTTAGAAATAACGCCACAGTACCGCTCTTTTGTAGATGACCAAGTGTTAACTTCAGGGCAATTAAACGAGTTTCTATCCTATTTTGAGGATCAGGACAGGCTTTCCCGTGTTTGTTTGAATGGCGTAGGACTAGTCTGCGGATTTGAAATTGAAAGCGATAAAGAAACCAGCATCACGATCTCGCAAGGATGTGGTATCACTACAGATGGGGATTTGCTAAAACTACAGCTTCCTATAAAAGATAAGGAAGAAACGTCCATTGTTTTAGAAAGCATCACCTACACCCACTATAAAGCATTTGAAGATGCGAATGCCAAATATCCGCACTTTAAGGCGGGTAATGGAACTTTACCTTTGTGGGAATTAATACCGGAAGCCCTGGCTGGTGCCGATAAAGATGCGCAGCCGCTATCAAACCTTACGCTCAAAAACAAAGCCGTAGCACTGTATCTGGAATGCTACCCAAAAAACCCCGAGATATGCACAACCACCAATTGTGACAATCAGGGACTTGCTAATATTCAGCAGGTAAAAGTTTTGTTGCTAGATTCAGAAAATACGTATGAATCTATAAATGTATTAGATACAATTTTTGAAAAAAAAGATACACTTGGGACTATTTCAAATATGGAGTCGCTTTGTGTGTCAAAAGTTATTCCTTCTGTGGGAAATGGTGGGTGTTTGAAAAGTAGCCAGGATCTAGAGGCTGCTTACAACACGGCAATTTTAGGAAGTATTCCTAAAATTAAGTCTACTGTAAACTTGCTTTATACCGTTTTTGGTGAGACCTTAGGGTTGGACGCTTCGGAACAAGGCGCTGTGCTGAATGCTATTGACGATCTGGAGATTTCAGAAGAGGCCGGTTACGCGCAATATTATTACGATCGTCTTCGTGATATTTGTGATACGTGTAATGAGCTTATTTCAATAATACATGAATTGAGACCTGAATGTTGCCCGAATATCGCTGCATTTCCGAAACATTTGTTATTGGGCAGAATTGATAATTTTGGAGAAGTACCGGAGCTACGCCATCAGTTTTATCCGTCCCCATCGCAGATAGCGTACGCCAGCCATACAAAACGGGCAAAGTTATTGGCGCAACGCATATTGCTCTTACTCAAAAACTTTACGCTGGATGTAGAAAATGCTATAAAAATCACCCCTTCCCAATCCTGTGGAAAATTAGGTGACAAAGCGATTCCTGTTTATTACAATGTAACTACCGGATTACTTCGGCAGTGGAATTTTAATAAAACCGAACAATACAGATACGACCAAAATCTGAGTTATCACGCTGAAAATCTTTCAGAAAACAGCTGTATTCAACAACCGTTATTATTTGAAAATAACTGCCACGACTTTTACCGTATCGAAGGAATCTCAGGCTGGAATGGCTTTGACGCCAGTGACGAAGTTAAAAACATAGCAACCAGACACGCTTTAAATATTGACGTTTTAAACTTCGATATTTCCAGAGACAAGGATGCACTCACTGCTTTTCTGAAAAAACACCCTTCGCTAACCCACCGGGCTGGCGTAAAAAAGAATGGAACTTTTGTGCTTATTACGGAAAATGATACCGTGATAGCCGATTTTTGTCTGGAGTATAAAATCCCGTCGAGCGGGAATCAGAATTGTTGTTCCCTTATGGAATGCACCTATCCGTGGATTAGCTCGCTGAAATACCTTAACAACCTCTCCCGAAGTCTTAAAGGAACCCAAAGCCGAAACAAACCTATGCCCCAGGAGTATGTATTGCGCATAGTTGAATATAAAATTAATGGAGAATCATTGCTGGACAGAACGGAAACTATTAGAATTCCGCTTGGAGAGATCTTTTTGAGAAGAGTACACGCGATCACAGATGCCCTTAATACCAGGTTTGACAAAGGAGTAGTTTTTGATTTTAATGAAAGTCAGAAACGATTTATGATCACTCGCGCCAAGGAAGACACTTTTGTAATTAGACTCCAGGACAATACCCTAAAAGCAAACCCAATCTATACCTACAGTAATTCTGGTATGTTTAGAAATAATAGGATCTTTAGACCAGATGCAATGCGCTGCAGAGATCTAAGGGGATACAATCCAACATTCTATGAAAAGCTACAGGCAGAATTAGCGCCGGTAAATAAAGATGATGATAACGGATATTATGATGAAAAGTGGGCGAAATGGACTGGCTTACGCGATAGACTACAAGATCACCCATTATATGTAGAATCTTCTGTGAAGCGTTTTATTACTAATAAAAGAGAGCTTCCGCAAGATATTAGTGATAAAATCACTGAGATTTCAAGCGATTTAAATAAGATCGATGATACTATAACACTGCGTTTGGACGGAGATTGGGTGAATGGAACGTGGATAGACAACCAAATGCTCACCCACGCCAAGCAAAACCGAAAAAATACGCACGATGATGTGGTGCTGTTTGTAAATCTTCGTAATCAGTTACATAATAAAACGGGAGTTACCAAGCTATCGTTGTATATAGCGGGAGCAAACTACAGCGAAGATTTTGATGATGTGATAGCTACGCACAGCAAAGATGCCGATTTCTATTTTGGCAGCCCAACGGGAATCAATAATTTAACACTTTAATACAAAAACCTCTTTGAGACGCTACTATTGCAGCAAATCTCAAAGAGGTTTCTATCTATTCTTATGAATGTACAAAGATTTTTACCGACAAAAAAAGACATAGAAAAAGGGTATCAGTCGCAAAATCTGTACAAACGAATGATACCCTTATGGGCTAAACCACTAAATAAAATAAAACGTCAAAACGCTGAAAAAACAACGGTAAGTCGAAATACAACATAAAATGAACATAAATCCCAGTAATTCATCTCTGAATCTTATATAAAGATACAAAAAAATACTGAAAACCAAATGCTTGCAGAAAAAAATTATATAAAAAAATTAGTTGTAGAAGTAGAAACCACTTCTATGGAGCAAGCCGTGTCTATAAAGGAAGATATAAGCACCTTTTTAAAGACTGTTTTTTACGCTGAATTGGATAAAATTTTATCTGAAATCAGTAAAAATAACAATCATAACACCAATATAAAACTCTCAAAAATTGAAGCAACGTTCTACATCAAAAAAGGATCCGATCTTAATCATATGAAGGATGCTATTGCTACACAAATAAGAGAACAGATTACTGCCCAAATACAAAAGAAAAATGAGGGTTCAGAATATGAAACCGGCCAGCTGAAAAACAACTCTAAAAGTGACTTTATCATCTATTTTTTAAAAACCGGAATGTATCCGTGGTGGTATAAAAACGATGAAAAAAACTTTGAAGATGAACTGAAAAACTGGATTTTTGGAGCAGCGCCTCTAACAAAGCTTCGAAAAATATGTAACCAAAGCATTTGTTTAAATAGATTAATATTATCAACTGAAAATAAGTTGATTATAGATTTAATTTTAATATTTTTAGACGAGCCTAAAAAGACCATTTTAGCTAATTTTAGCGATTTTCCAGCGCTTGAATCCAGATCGGTAAGATTGGGATACTTCTCTGCCCTATTTGGTTATAGTGGGCATAAAGATATAGAAAAATTTAAAAGGGATTTTGTAGAAATACCGTTCGTTTTACATTCAGATAAAACACAAAATGATGTTCAGAAATTAGTAGATTTTACTACTGAAATTATCATAAATTCTACTTCAGTTTCAGAAGAAAATATAGCAAAATTTAAAGCCGCTCTTTTATCAAAATTGTCAGCAAAACGAACCAATAAAAAAGTTGAGATTTCAACAGAACAAAAGGTTACTTCAGAAAATATTTCCGAAGAAGTTTCAGCAACCAAAAATAACGAAACAGAATTTTATATTTCGAATGCCGGACTCATTATACTCCATCCATTTCTACATAGTTTTTTTGAAAAACTACACATTATAGAAGATGGTACAATTGTTAAAAAAGATGAAGCTGTTCATCTTCTCCATTATCTCGCTACCAAAACTGAGCAACCCTACGAACACCAACTCACTTTTGAAAAATATTTATGTGCTGTTCCTCAAAACTATCCTATAAATAGGTTTGTGAAACTTACTGACGTGCAAAAAGAGGAATGTGAATCTTTATTAGGAGCTGTACTAGAACACTGGAGTGCCTTAAGAACAAAAAATACAGATGTACTCCGTAGCGAGTTTCTGGTACGAGAAGGCAAACTCACCCTGGAAAAAGAATTGGAAAAAGTATTTATACAACGAAAAGCGCAGGATTTACTATTGGACAAGATCCCCTGGACCATAGGTCTGGCAAAGCTTCCGTGGAAAAAAGAACTAATTTATACCGAGTGGTAATATGAAAATAGCTCCACCAAAATCAAAAACCACACACACTCCCTTTATTAAACAGGAGCAGCCTCCCCTATTTAAAAAGAAACCTAAAAATAAAGAAGATAACGCCACAGAATCCAAAAAAGAACAAACAGCTGTAAAGAACAAAAGTGAAACACAACCAACTGTTCCAAAACCGTATCCTACGTTTTTTCCTCCGAAGAGTACGACAAAGAAACCCATAGCAAAAGCAACTACTCCCGCAGAAAAAAAGAAAATTCCCGAAACACCCGTCATTAAAAAGATGGCGCCTGTTGAGAAAGAAACTTCTGAGAAAATAAACTCTAAAGAATCGGTTGAAAACCCAATGGGGTTAACGAGTGGTACGGCCACTCCGAATTCAATTCCAAAAGCTACGCAGGCTAAAAATTCCGGGAGTAATACTGTAAAAGCAGAAGGGAAAAAGTCCGTGGGCGCAGTACCAAAAATTGCGCCTAAAGAAGCCCCTGCGCCTGAAAAGATACCAACGGGCGATCAGGAAGCTAAGGAAATTGTGGTTTCCTTACCAACAGAAAACAGCAACGCATTTACCAAGGGGCTGGCGTCGCAATCACCAACAAATTATGTGCGCGGATTAAAGCAATCCGGCCCGGAAATGCAGCAGTCACTCACCAACGAGAAAGAAACGCTAAATGATTCGTTACCGGTAATTGAACAACCTACAGGGCTACCAACTAAAAAAGCGAAATCTGAAAGTGGTAAGAAAAAAGAAGCCGACTTAGCTGCTTCAAAATTACAACAGGAAAAGCCGGTATTGCAAGACCTGGCTCCTACCGGTAAAAAAGATGGTGATACAGTTGAAAAGAAAAGTGAGCAACCAAAAGCTACTTTTCTTGATAGAATTAAGTCGTTTTTTAGCTTTTCGGGAAGTGATGAAGATAAAAAGAGTTCAGTTAAGAGCAGTATCAAAAAACTGCCTACTTCAGAAAATGTAAATACAGATCCGGGAGAAGCTCCTGCTGTTGATTTAACCGGGCAAGCAAATCCTGTTCAGAACGCCAATAATAAGGAGGCTTCGGACACAACGATGCAAACGGCACAGCAAAAAAATGTTGCCGAAAGCGACCTGTATAAAGGGGAAGATGATATTTACCCGGAACTGGAACCGGAAATGCTCTCTCCAAATACCGAAATTTCTCCTGCTCAAGCCAATACAGCACTAGAGAAAGAACTTCCACCCGTTTCTGCTGCAGTAGAAGCTGCATTTGATGCTAATTCTAAACCTCATTTTGATGCAGAAGTTTCACCACAAGTTGAAAAACAAGAGCTGGAGTACAATACCATGCAACAAGAGCAGGAAAAAGAACAAGCACTGGCGGATGAAAAAATTAACACTGAAACACAACGTATTAAAGATGAACAAACAGCAGCGCAAGCTGGAGCTAAACAAGAAGTAGCTACACAAAGGACACAATGGAAAAAGGAAAACGAAGGGGTTAAAAAAGACTACACAAGCAAATCTGAAACAGAGAAAAAACGCATAGATGGCGAAATAGATACGAAAGTTGCAGAAACCGATACCCGGGTAACCAAGGAATATAAAGACGCTGAAACAAAAGCAGACAACAAAGTAGTAGAAACCAACAGCGAAGCCGAACGCCTTAAGACGGAAGCGAAAGAAAAGTCTGAAAAGAAAAGCTGGTGGGACCGTGCTGTGGATGCAATTTCAGACTTCTTTGATGCCTTAAAGAAGGGGCTGAATGCACTCTTTGACGGACTTAGAAGTCTGGTAAAAGGAATAATTGAAGCTGCTAAGAAGCTGGTAAACAAACTCATTGACCTCGCCCGTAATTTTGTAGTGGGACTTATAAAAGCTTTTGGTGAAATATTAAAAGGACTTGTAAATATTGCGCTGGCAGCGTTTCCGAAGCTTAGGGATAAATTTAACGCAGCGATTGACAAAGCTGTAAATGGTGCTGTAAAGGTTGTAAATGCGCTGGCTGAAGGACTTAAAAAAGCAGTTAATATGCTGTTGGATGCTCTTGGAAAAGTGTTAGACTTTATACTATCGGTATATCAGGCCATTTTTAATGCCATTCTGGACGTTCTCAAGTTTTTAGCCGTTGGTTTAATAAAAGTTTTACAGTTTTTATGGAACCTTGTTCTGGGAGCAACTATTGCACCATTTAAGTTTTTTAGTGAGCTCGCCAAAGAGGCAATTGGCGGAGATCCTACGGAGCCTTTAAATGATGTGGAAGTACCATCAGGCCAGGAAAAACCGTGGGCAACTGCAATGGGTCTGGAAGAAAATGAAACTACGGCATCTACCGTTGCAGGCACCAACACTATGGATCCTAAAGTGCTTAGACTACTCTCCAAATCTGAGCTATCAGATAATGACGTTACAGTAGAACCTAACCCCGCTGTTACTTTGGAAGATGGTCTGGTATCGCAAATACCTCAATTAGAAGATGGTGAAAAGTATGGTCTGGGCGGTGCAGGAAGTGAGGCTATTACAACCAAACAGTTTCAGGCATCTGCAGCAGACGCTTCGGGATATTCCTTAGAAGCCGCCGAAGATACCACCCAGGAAGCTGTTCAGGATACTGCTGTTGCTCAAACACAAGGAGTGCCTGACCCAAACTGGCGCGGATTGACAGATGAACAAAAGCTTGCCTATCACAATAACCAAATGCTTACCGCTTCGGCAGAGGCCGGAAATACACCTCCAACTCCGGAAAAATCCAATGCGAAACCCACTGTAGATAATTCTCCCGAAGCACTTATCACCAAAACCGGCAGACTGGATGTTTCCACACGGCTTGCTTTTATGGGGCAACAAATGCTAACAGGACTAAAGGTCTTCTGGAGCAAGAATAAAGCGTGGATCATTGCAGCGCTCGTTGCGGCTTTATTGGCAGCCGGTCTCATCGCATTTTTTACAGGGGGAGCAGGACTCTTAGTTGCGGTAGATATTATTGCAAAGGCGCTTATTCTCATCTTTGGAGCCATTGCCGTCTATAAGGCGATGGGTAAAATATGGGAATACGTTAAAAAGGCTTGGGCAGGCGATGCAGAAGGCGCTGGAGAAGCATTGGCGCGAGCTTTAGCTATTATCGTAGTAGAGTTTTTACTGGATAAGATTTTACTGGGAATGGCCAAAGTATTTAAACGCATCCTAAAAGCAGCCAAAGCTACCAAAGTAGGAAAGTTAATTGCTAAAGGCACTAAGGTAATTAAGAAAGGTGCTACAAAGGGAGGTAACCTGGTTAAAAAAGGAATCGCCAAAATTAAAAATAGCAAATTAGTAGTGAGAATGAGTGGTGGCGTAGGCAAGGGTGTCAAGAAACTTGGCAAGCTACGACAGAAAATTCTTGACAAGTTTAAGCTGAAAAGGATCTGGTTTGTAAGGAAAGGATTTAAAATTCAGTTATGGGGTGAGTTTAATGCCAAGGTTTTGTTGTCTGAAGTAGATGAACAAGGAAACAGAACCGTTAAGGTTAAAACGGTAGACTCTCCTAGGTTAAAAGATAGAATTGGTGGGAAAAATCGGAAAATAGTTGGAAAAAAGAAAGCCAAGAACGAAATTGTTGTGGCAGATGATACTAATAAATTTTCAAGAAATCTGGATGATTTAGAAAAAGCTGAAGATCAGGTCGAATTACAGAAAATATTTGACGATTTAAACAATAAAAATTTAAAACAAAGACGCAGACAAATTAATAGCGGGGAAGGCACACAGGAACTTAGAAGAGGAATCCCTGGAAAAAAACCTAAAGACTTTGAAGCCCACCACGTCATTCCAAGAGAACTACTCAACGAATTTGACGACTTCTTCAAAAAGATAGGTTTTAATATAGAAAACGGTAAGTTTAATGGTATTATGTTACCACCAGATGCAACAAAACTAGCGGCAACCGGATCTAAAAGTGCGAGAAGAAAATTCAGAAAAAGTAGTACTCATAAAGGTAGCCATCCAGATTACACAAAAATGATATCTAAAAAAGTAGAAAAAATAGCTGAAGATTTTGCTGCAGGCAATCTCTCAAAAGCCGATGCTTTAAAGAGAATTCATCAATTAACAACCGATGCAAAAAGAATCATCAGAAGATCGAAAGGACTACCCATAAACTCTATAAGGTTTTAAAATTAGAAACTATGAAATTATACAGATTACATACTACAATAGGCTCAGAATATGCATACATTGAAACTTTGGGTTTAAAAGACAACACTAAAAGAATTGTGATGCATTGTAAAAAAGTTGAAAGTTTTACTATGGACAATGCAGTAATTAAAAATAAAACAAAGAAAAATCCAGATCTTATCTCACAAGGTGATGTCATACTTTTTGCCTCAAAACATCTTAAAAAAATCCTTAAAGATAACCTATCTAAACAAGAGATAAATTTTCCAGAAATCACTTTTAATAAAAAACCTTACTTTCTTATAAACCTAATAGGGTTAAGAGATTGTATGGATAGAAAATTGTCAAAATTTACTCAATTTCCTAACGGAAATGTAGATGAAATTACATCGCTAGTTGTTATTAAAAATAAAATCGAAGAAATTGATATGTTTCGTATCCCAGAATATCCTCTTGAAATTTTTGTCACAGAAAATCTAAAAGAAATATTGGAAACAGAACAATGTACTGGGATTAAATTTTCAGAATCTATGGACTTGACTGTTGGATAACTTTCAATCACTAGCTTAACACCCCTCAAAAAACAGGAAAAACCCTGTTGCGCAAACATTTAGCTATTTGTACATTAGTCCATTACTAACCAACACATTATGGCTACAACCAAAAAACCGTCCCTTTTTGAGCAAATCATTAGTGGTGTAAATCACTTTTTCAGATCGTTTAAAAATTTCTTCAGGTCTTCTTTTTTAAGTTTAGTAATTATCATTTTTATTTTGCTGCTGCTCACACAAATGAGCCAGGCATTTACCATGATGGTAGATCTTATTGAAAGCAGTAAACTCTCTCTATTCCTGTCTATCTTTTTTATAAATGCCCTTGCGCTGGTACTTTCCCACTATCCAATTTATAACTATTATGCAGCAGATCTGAACAATAGCGGGGATTATACGGAGTGGCATAAAAAAACACCTTTAAAATTCTGGCCATTCAGAAAATTTATAATTTACGTATTTACCACAAAAATTGGGACAGCCTATGTGCCGGATAACTGGGCAAATTACCTTCGGTATTTTATTGGCATTTTAATACACGGCGTTTGGGTACAATTCATCATTGGTAGTTTTATGCCAAATATAATTTATGAAAATTTTCCTATTCTCCTTGTTAAAATAATTTCATATATACTGCTGCTTGTACCGTTTATTTTATATATCAGATTAAAAATTAAATTTACAAAACTTAAAATAGCAACTACCAAAAAAGGGCATCCGCTAAAAGATTTTAAGCTTAAACAAAGAAAGATTGGCTACAAAAAGCTGCTTCGCAAATTGGGGGTTTATTATATTATTGCAGCTTTTTCTTCTCTATTATTATTAGTGTTACTGCTCTCCCCCGTTGGAAACTTTAGCCCTGGAGGTTTTGTACTGCTGTTACTAACGAACTACGCATTAATTTTTAACTATGTATTTTTTAGATTGTTACGGACAAAAATTGCCGACGTTTACGAAGCACTTTCCGGTAAAAAAAGCCTGGCGCCATTCAAGAAAATAATAGGCTGGCTACAACCACTTCAGGTTTCAGAAAATTATCTGTTGTTGTATAATTTCAACTTTATAGTCGCCATTGCAATTATTGTATGGTCTACTATTGCCAGTATTACCGAAGGAAATTTGTTAAACGGAATTCCTGTATTGCTCGCTTTCTTTTATTTCTATTATTTCATTATTGCCAGTTTAGGAAAGTATTTTTTCGTTTCAAAAAAACTGAACCTCTTCAAAACAAGAAGATACAGAACCCTCTTCGTTGCAGGTGCAGTACTTATAACTCTATTTCTTATATCAAATTTCTTTCCGGTTGAAGTTACCACACACGAGCTGGATTTAGTGAAAAACACCAAGTCTGAAATCCCCGAAGCGGTATTTATAGATACGCTGCAGCAAAAACAGGACAACACCCTGTTCTTTGTGGCTTCTCACGGTGGAGGACTCAAAGCCAATGTATGGACACTCAATGTACTTAATACGCTACAGGAAGAAACCAAAGGGAAACTTTTAAACCAAACCATTGCTTTTTCTGGTGCTTCGGGTGGGTCCCTTGGGCTAGCGCTCTACACAGGATTATACAAAGAATACGGTACAGATTATAGCACGATTAAAACAAGAATTGACGATCTGGCGGACGAAAATTATACAACGCTGGATCTTACCCTAACCTTTGGAGTAGACTCCTACCGCAAACTATGGCCGTTAAGCAACCGTTTTGGCCTTCGCGACAGACCTTATTATGCGATGCGGAAATATCAGAATAAAATTGAAGTCAATGCCAGTGATAAACTGTCTGAAGTTTCCTTTCGGGATTATTGGAAAGAGACATTTAACAGGGATGGTTATTTTCCTTCACTTATTATGAACACTGCCGGAACGCAAGGTAGTAGAGGTATTTTATGGTCTGTAAAACAAGAGAATTTTACCGATATTTTTCCGAATGCTATAAATCTGGCAGATCTTTCTGGAGATAAGACCATTCCATTTTATCAGGCGGTTTCTACTACAAACAGATTTCCCGTATTCAGTCCTGCCGCTAAAATTAAAGGGTATGGTCATTTTATTGACGCAGGAGCTATAGACAATAGTGGCTTATTAGGATGCCTGGATCTTCATAATTACCTAATTAGAGACGAAAAAGTACTGGGCGACAAACAGATTGCCTACATAGAAATTATAAACAGTAAAACCCTGTACGTTGCGCATTTGGTTACTGAATTTAAAGCAAAAGAAAATATTATCCATATAGATGCCAACGAGAATGAAACCGATAATTTGGTAGCAGACCTTAAAACAGGTCTTAATCTGGATAAAATTCCCAACTACCTAAGCCATTATCTTTCAAATTGGGAAGAAACCAGTGAAGGAAAAATCAAATATTTCAAATTAATGATGCCTCATAAGGTAACAATAGCCGATGTGGAAAGTTATTTTAACGGCTCCATTTTAGACCAGTCTATTGTGGGAGATCTTGAGATTTTTCTGGCTGAAAAAAATAAAGAAATTCTGGACATTACTGAAAAGCCCAATAAAACATTCTTCGAGCCCTGGGATTTTTACGAACCAACCCTCTCCCGTCATTTAAGCCGAAGTAGCCTTAACTATTTTGATGCTATTCTGAAACACCCGTATCTGGAAAACCAGTTTAAAGAAATTAAAGAAATAATTAATACTAAAAAGATAACCAATGAAGACCTTACGCTACCGATCCAATAGTTCTGAAGTATTTATTCTGGAAGAACTCCTGGTTCAACTGGGATACACCGTACACATTAGTAATTTTTTTGGGAAAGACACCCATAACGCTGTCTTGGACTTTCAGAAAAAAAATAACCTAGTGGTAGATGGATTGGTAGGTTTAAAGACCTGGTCCAAAATACTTGCTAAGAAGGAAGGCCTCACAAAATTTAACAACAAGTTTTTATCTGAAGACAACTTAAAGGATTTTGCTGAAAAGTACGATGTCTCACTGGCAGCTGTAAAAGCTGTAAACGAAATTGAAAGTAGCGGTAAGGGGTTTTTGCTGGACGGACGCCCTAGAATTTTATTTGAAGGACATATTTTCTGGAGACAATTAAAAAAACGCGGACTAACACCGGAAGGTTTCCTACAGGATCGTCTTAAAAATGTGCTGTACAAATCATGGACACAGCGTTTTTACGAAGGAGGCGAGCAAGAATATGACAGAATGGAAAAGGCAGCAGGAATGAGCGATATAGATGCCGTTCACGATGCTGCATATGCTTCAGCAAGTTATGGAGCCTTCCAGATCATGGGCTTTCATTACGACAGTTTAGGCTATGCCAGCGTAGATAGTTTTGTAGCAGATATGTACACCCACGAAAGCTCACACTTAGATGCCTTTGGAATGTTTTGCAAAGTAAATGGCTTGCTGACACACCTTCAGAATGAGAATTGGGAATCTTTTGCACGTGGCTATAACGGCCCGGGTTTTGCCGCCAATAAATACGATGTAAAGTTGAAAAAAGCTTTTGACAAATACAATGGTTAATCTATGGAAAACGCTCAATTAACAGACTCATTTAAGGTGCTACGGGAAATTTTAGAATGGCGCATTGAGAACCCTGGAATACCTCTTACTGATGTAGATTTTTCAGAAAAAGATCTACCCATCCCAAATTTAAAAGGGCTAGGATTAAATGCATACCTTACTAAAGAAGAGCACCTTATACTTTTACTTTCATTAGCACCGCACCTTTTACCGGATCTTCTAATTGATACGGTAAGCGATTCTTTTCCCGCAGGAAGCGACTTCCCACTTTTTGGAGGTATAAAAGGCAAGAATCACAGAGGAATATTACCCACAGGCGAAACTGTACTCTTTTTAGTAGGCGGAAATAATATTGAAGCAAGAATAGCGTGTTTGCAGTATTTTGAAGAATCCCATTTATTTTCAAAACATCACATCATTAGATTAGCAAATGTTGCCGAGCACGAGCCAGCTATAAGTGGTGTATTAATGCTGAGTGATGATGCATTACATATCCTTACTACAGGCGATCTACTTCCTCCAAAAATGAGCACCAAATTTCCAGCCAAAAGATTAGAAACCAAATTAGATTGGGGCGATCTTATTCTGGATGAGAGTACGCTGGAAGATATCTTTGAAATAAAAAGCTGGTTGCAATATAAAGAAACGATCTTAGAGGAGTGGGGAATGTCCAGACGTATTAAACCCGGGTATCGTGTTTTATTCTCGGGTCCGCCGGGGACAGGAAAAACCCTTACCGCTACGCTACTAGGAAAAATAACCGATCGTCCGGTATACAGAGTAGACCTGTCTACTATTGTTTCAAAATATATAGGAGAAACAGAAAAAAATCTGGGAAGTCTTTTCGATAAGGCAGCCGATAAGGATTGGATCTTATTTTTTGACGAAGCCGATGCTATTTTTGGCAAGCGAACTCAGGTACGTGATGCACACGATAAATATGCCAACCAGGAAGTTTCGTATTTACTGCAACGGGTGGAAGATCATTCAGGGTTGGTAATTCTGGCAACCAACTTAAAAAGTAATATAGACGAGGCCTTTACCAGAAGATTTCAGTGCATTTGCCAATTTAAAAAACCAGGTATTAGAGAACGGATGATGCTTTGGGAAACAAATTTACCCGTACATCTGCAACTAGGACCCGACGTGGACCTCCAGAAAATTTCAGAAAACTACGAACTTACAGGTGCAAACGTTATAAACATAGTACAGTACTGTTGCTTACAGGTCTTAGCTAAACAAGAAGAACAACTAGATCTTACCACCCTTCTAAAAGGCATAAAAAGAGAATTTAAGAAGGAGAATAAGCTAGTGTAAAATTAACTTCTTCCCCACCTCTTTTTTGCGCCAGTATATTCATACTCAATTCTGTGAGTTGAAAAATTCTTGCATACCCACCGGTAACCTGAGCATCCCGCATCAACACGATAAGGTTGCCGGATGGAGTAAGCTGCACTGTACCTGGCTGCACAGGCGCTGTTAGAATCTCTTTTGCCGAGAAACCTGCATCTCTTTCCAACACATACCCCATCCTGTTACTTTGTGCTGAAATTTTGAAGTCATTTTTTAATAGTGCTTTTTGCTGAAGTTTTGACAATACTGAAAATTCCGCCGGATACACTTCCAGCGTGGTTGTTTCAAAATGTAGCGTTTTAATTGGATGGTTTGGTATTTTATTAAAAGCTTGTTGTTGTGCTATGGGTAATTTGTCCCCATTTTTAAGGACACTTTCTGTCGTGATAGTTTTGTAAAAGCTCCGGCTACCTAACACCAAAGGAGTTTGAAATCCTCCTGAAACAGCCATATAACAGCGCATACCTTTTTTGGCTTTCCCAAACACGAGTACATCATTTTTTTTGACGCTAATTGCCCTGTTTAGTATAATATCGGCATCATTGAGTCCCGTAGTAAAGGGTGCTCCAGTTATTGCAATGGTAGTTGCCTGCTGAAATTTTAATGTGGGTCCCAATAGTGTAATTTCCAGAACAGCATCACCTTCAGCATTACCTAACATTAAATTTGCCTGTACTGCTGAAAATTGATCCATACTTCCGCTTAATGGAACTCCTATTTTTCTATAACCAAACCTGCCAACATCCTGTATGGAAGAATACAAACCCGCTTTTACCACTGTTATCATAACTTTCGGGTTTTTAATGGATACACTCCTGAAGCTACTTCCGCAGAAATTAATTCGTATTCTTTTTTTGAAATTGCCTCAAATTGGATACTATCACCTGCTTGCAACAAGGAAGGAAATTCTTTTTCAACTGAAAAAAATTCTAAGGGGGAACGTCCTATGATGTTCCATCCGCCAGGGGAATTACCGGGATAGACGCCGGTTTGCTTCCCTCCTATGCCTACGCTCCCTTTTGAAACACTGGTTCGCGGTGTTTTCTTTCTGGGAGTGAATAATTTTTCTGAAAGCCCCGATACATAAGGAAAACCAGGTAAGAAGCCTATAAAGGAAACTCGATAGATAGGTTCTGTGTGCAGTATGATCACTTCTTCTGAAGTTACTTTGTGAAATAGTGCAACTTCAGCTAGATCCACACCAAATTCAGCTTCGTAACAAACGGGGATCGTTACAATTCTTGTTGGAGCCTTCACTTTGGTAGTATCTATTTGCTGAACGATAGCAGCCACTTTTTCTTTAACTACTGAAATAGAAATTTCATTTTTAAAGTAGATAGCCAATTCAGTATACGTAGTGGTTGTTTCAAGAATTTCTTCGTAAAAATGAAGCAGGAATAAATGTTCGGTTTGTCGAATTTCATCTTGAGTTTTTTCCGAAATAGGACTTTTCCATTGCAGTAAGATGGTTTTGGGAGAAAGCTTAAAAATTAATGGCGGCTTCATTTCTGTAATTCAAAATTGCTCGCTTCTAGTTGCGAATGAATATATTCCAAAATTGCAAGTGAATTTGGATGATCCCCGTGAATACAATAGGTATTTGCTACGATCGAGATTTCAGTTTCAGAAACTGTCTTTACCTTTTGTTTTTCAATCAGCTGCTTAAGTTGTTGCCAGGCAGCTTCTTTTTCTTCGATAACTGCATTTTTTTTAGTTCGGGAAACCAGAGATCCATCTGCGTTGTAACGTCGGTCAATAAATGCTTCAAACTGTAAAGGGAGTAAATTTTCAGCTTTTTTGTGCAATACCGAATTGTGCGGAACATATAATTTGGGTCTAATTTTGGTGGCTATAATTGCCTCCACGACCGCATCTGCCGTGGGTGCATCTTTGGCGGCATAATTGTATAGTGCACCGTGTAATTTGATATGATGAATTATTGCTTCTTCGGTTTCTGCTGCAGCGTAAAAAGCTAGTAATTGACTGTAAATACTTTCTGTAAGCTCACTTTTGGTCATAGTGAGGAGCTTTCTCCCAAAATTATCTTTATCGGGAAAAGAAGGATGGGCGCCAATTTTTACTCCGTGATTTTTAGCGAGCCGAATGGTTTTCCGCATAGAAATTTCATCTCCTGCGTGACCGCCACAAGCAACGTTACACGAGGAAATAAGCGGCATTATAAGCACGTCGTTCCCAGCACCTTCACCTACGTCTGCATTAACATCGATACACTTTTTCATTAGCTAAAAAACACTTTATATAAACTTCTGGCTCCCAGGGCAATGGTGGTGAGTACAATGATAATTCCTAAGACCGTCTGCAATGTATTATTACGGAAATCTCCTAAAACTGATTTCTTATTAACGATCCACAACAAAAATCCTGCGATAATGGGCAATAGCAATCCGTTGGCAACCTGCGCAAATTGAATTATTTCAATAGACTTAAAACCAACGGAGGAAAAAATTACACCCAGCACCAGAATAAACATCCAAACCGCCCGAAAGTTACCCGACTTTAAATCTTTTTTCCATCCAAAACAATCCCTGGCAACATAAGCAGCCGCTAACGGAGCTGTAATGGCAGAGGTAATTCCTGCTGCAAAAAGCCCAAGACTAAGTACATATTTAGAAACTGAACCGTACAATGGCTCCAGTCCTTTGGCAAGATCTGCTGCATTGTTGATCTCACCCTGTTGAATTCCTGCGGCACAAATAATTATAGCCATAGAAACCAATCCTCCCAGAATTATGGAAATATACAAATCTTTACGAGCCACTTTTAGGTCTTTTGTGCCACTCCATTTTTCCTGCACCAAAGAAGCGTGTAAAAACAGATTGTAAGGTACCACAGTTGTTCCCACAAGCGCAATAACGGTAAGAATACCTTCTGAAGGGATGGTAGGTGTAAAAATCCCTTTAAATACCAACATCCAATTGGGGTTGGTTATAATTGCTGCTACCAAAAAAGAAATACTCATAAAAATAACCAGGGATACTAAACTACGCTCAATTACCTTATAATTGCCAATAAAGAGTAATATGAATGCAATAAGGCCAATACTCAAACTAAGGTAATTAAATTGAAAACCCGCTACGGGTATCGAAGCATCTACAAAAATAGTCTGTAGCCCAAGTACCCCACCACTTATATTTCCAGCTTCATAGGCGGCATTCCCAACGAGAATTGCTGAAACGATGAGTATGATCGCAATAATTTGCAAAACCGGCAATTTTACCTGTTCTTTCACATTGGTTGCAAGCCCTTTACCAGAAACCAATCCCAAACGTGCTGCCATTTCCTGTAAAATAATAGTAGCGATAATAGAGAGTGTCATAGCCCAAAGCAACTCAAACCCAAAATTAACACCTGCAAGCGTGCATACAGTAACGGTTCCCGGGCCAATAAATGCTGCTGCAACGAGCGTTCCTGGTCCAATGTTATTTAAAGGGTTTTTCATCTTTATTTTTGCTCCAATTGAATTAATGCATAAATAGCAAAACTCCCAAGCCAATGTCCTCCTTCGTAACTATCTCCTACTAAGTTTGGATACGAATAGGCTATGTGCTCATTGGCTATATTTTTTAAATGATCAAATTCCGGATATTGATTGGCAAGACCGTACAATACCCAGGCACGGCTAAAATTGAGACCATCCAGGTGTACTAATTTACCATCGGTCCTGTCACCTACTATTCCTGGTGTAAGTTTAAAGTGTTTGGTTGCTATTTCCGGCATAAATTGGGTGAGCCAGTTTTTAAAATTGGTTTCTGTTAGTATTCTTCGCATAATATCTATTTCCTCCAGGCAAGGTGATAGAAAATCATAACCACTAGGCTCCCAATTAAGAGGGCAATCTTCATCTGTTTCGTAAAAATCTTTTGTGCGGTTTTCAATGGCTGTTTTTAATGCTGTATGTTCTAACGTCTCAGCATAATCATAGGCAAATGTAAGCCCGAAGGCAGTATTGGTGTGCTCTCCTACTCGTATGGGATAGACTAGTTTTGGAAGGAACCCGATGTATTTTTCGGCAATGAGGTTGGTTAACGGCTGTAGGTTATTTTCCAATTCCTTTGCCATAGGATCCTCCCAGGTGTGTAAGGCTTCGGCAAGTTTTAAGAGCCACGCCCAACCGTAGGTACGCTCATACGAAGTGTTCAGTTTTTGCTGAAAGTATATAACTTCCTGTTTTATATTTTCTTTGGTGATATTTTGCTGCAAAATGGAACGCACTTCATCTGCCTTTGCCAATTCAGGAAACTCTTTTAGTAAGGTAACCATAGACCAATATCCGTGCACGGCACTGTGCCAATCGAAACAACCATAAAATGTGGGATGTAAGGTTCGTGGTGGCTGTAGATCTGTATCGCCACCAATGGTTTGCCCCAGTTTATTTGGATATTCGGTAGTGACACAATGTAGCGGTAGTTCAATAAGTTTATTAGCTTCAGCCAGCGTGAAAACGGGTTCTGGAAATTGTTGTACTGCTAATGTAGTTTCGGCTTTAACGGGCGTGCTTTCTTCTTTTTCCTTGCTTTCGGTACAACTTACCATTATAAAAATAAGTGCCGGCAGATAGTATAATTTCTTCAAGATTTTGGTGGTTTAGGTTTCAGATTTAAAGGTATTGAATTTTGTTGAGTTTCATAATACGTTCAGATTAGCTACTTGTGTGATTTCTCTTTGTGTCGAAAAGATAAACTCGCTAACTCGACGCTGATGCGGTCATGCTAGCTACTCTGTCCACACGCATACTGTTTTGCCGGTTTATTAGGGTGCTAATTGCTCCTGTCTAAGAATGAAAACAACTAAATATCAAAAAATTAATTTTACTTTCAACTTTTAAATATGTAACAAATTGCCGACCTTTTCGTCATACTTTCAGCTAATCTCCAAAACCCAATCCATTGGAAACAATTCTCACGATTAACAATCTTACCAAAAAATTTGGTCCTATTACAGCGGTGAATGATCTCTCCTTCAGTATTGAAAAAGGAAACGTTTATGGCATACTTGGTCCGTAACGGAAGTGGAAAATCTACCACGCTTGGTATCGTTTTAAATGTTGTAAATAAAACCAGTGGCGAGTACAGCTGGTTTAACGGAACAAATTCCACGCACGAGGCCTTGAAAAAAGTAGGTGCTATTATTGAGCGACCTAATTTTTACCCGTATATGACCGCAGCCCAAAACCTGGAGTTGGTTTGTAAAATTAAAGGCGTAAACCCTTCCAAAATTGATGAAAAACTGGAAGTGGTGGAATTGCACGAACGAAAGCATAGTAAATTCAGTACTTTTTCTTTGGGAATGAAACAACGACTGGCTATTGCTTCGGCATTGTTAAACGATCCTGAAATTTTAATTCTGGACGAGCCTACCAACGGGTTAGACCCGCAGGGAATTCACCAAATTAGAGAAATTATTAAAGAAATTGCCAGTAAAGGAACCACCATTTTATTAGCATCGCACTTACTGGACGAAGTTGAAAAAGTGTGTACCCACGTAGTTATTTTACGAAAAGGAGTAAGCCTGTACAGTGGCAGCGTGGAAGGAATGAACGCCAGCCACGGTTTCTTTGTAGTAGGCGCTTCAAACAAACAACAATTGCAGAACGAATTAGCGAGCGACCCTGCATTTGGAATTGTTAAGGAAGAAGGTGAGACGCTTATTGCGTATTTGAACGAGCCTATGGATGCTTCAGAATTTAACAGTAAAATGCACGCAAAAGGTATCGCACTTTCACACCTGGTGAAACGTAAAGAAAGCCTGGAAGAACAATTCTTAGAAATTACCAAAAACCTTAACTAACCGCTATGTTACGATTACTCTCCATAGAATTACAAAAACTAAGATACAACCGTGCTGCCAAGGTAATTTCAATCATTTACTTTGTCCTTATCACCTTTATAGCGCTTATTGCTTCCATTGAGTTTAATATTGGGAATGTAAACTTTAGAGTGGCAGATCAAGGGATATTTAACTTTCCGTATATCTGGCATTTCAACACCTATATAGCGGCGCTTTTAAAGATTTTCTTTGCTATTGTCATCGTTTCCATGATGAGCAACGAGTATAGCTACCGAACCTTAAAACAAAATTTGATCGATGGCTTAAGCAAACGTGAATTTGTGCTTTCTAAATTTTTAACTGTTATTGGTTTTGCTATAATCTCTACATTATTTCTTTTTATAGTATCACTTATTCTGGGACTTAGCTTTTCGGATTACAAAGAAGTAGGAATTATTTTTAGTGATATGGAATATATGCTGGCGTATTTTATAAAACTAGTAGGTTTCTTTGCCTTCTGCCTTTTCTTAGGGGTTTGGGTAAAACGTTCTGCCTTTGCTATTGGGTTCCTGGTGGTTTGGTGGATCGCAGAAACAATAATTTACGGATTGCTAAAATGGCAATTTTTTAAAGGAACAGAAGTTGCCGAAACAGTTTCGCAATTCTTCCCGTTATCTGCTATGAGCAATCTCATTAAAGAACCGTTTACACGTCTGGGAGGTGTGCAATCTGCCGCAAACCAATTAGGCGAAGAATTCACCAAAAATTACGACGTGCAATTTTTACCTGTCATAATTGTATGTGTATGGACATTTCTCTTTATTTACTGGAGCTACGCCTTATTAAAACGTCGCGATTTATAAAGTAAAGGCAACTGTAAGCGCTACTGCATAGTGGCTCCTAAATATTCCTTATATTTAGCTTCCAATAAAAAAATTATGCAAAAACGTTACTTACTCCTACTGTTCATAGTATGTACTGCGATTTCTCACGCTCAGGAAATAAGTCAATTTCTCCAATACAATGGTAGGTTTGACTATACAGCCCTGGGAAATACCCTTAATTTACAGGAAAACGGAAGCGATGACTGTTTAATTTTAACAGAGAGCAGTGCAGATCTAGCGCTGAGACCCGGGCAAACGGTTGTAGCAGCTGCCTTGTATTGGGCAGGTTCGGGAGAGGGTGATTTTGATGTAGCTCTTAACGGTACTCCTGTCTCTTCAACCAGAGAATTTAATTACGAGTTTGACAACGGTGCTACCGTATACAATTATTTTGCTGCCTATGCAGATGTGACCCCTATAGTTAGTGCCGCTGTGAATGGAACATATACCCTTTCAGAACTAGACCTAACCGAAGCTATTCTGCCGTTTTGCAGTTCCAATGGTGGTACAGGAACTAATTTCGGTGGCTGGGCGATATATGTTATTTATGAAGATGCGTCGCTACCTCTTAATCAAATAATACTTTTTGATGGTCTTGAGGGTGTTTCTGCAAGTAATTCTGAAATAAATATTCAACTCGAAAATTTAAACGTATTAGATAATGAAGGAGCCAAGATCGGGTTTCTGGCCTGGGAAGGTGACAGAGGTATTGCCGTAAATGAAACACTTTCCATAAATGGGAACATACTAAGTAACGCCCCTCTCAATCCGGCTGATAATCAATTTAACGGTACCAACTCCTTTACTGGATCTGATGCGTTGTTCAATATGGATCTCGATGTTTATAGTATTGAAAATAATATAAATCCAGGAGATACTTCTGCAAGTATACAAGTAACCTCCGGCCAGGATCTGGTAATGATCAATAACATCATTACCGTCTTAAATACAGAACTACCAGATGCCACTATTGTAATAGATGATGCCTTTGGAGCAGATACCTGTGGCGATCGTGACATTACGGTGGAGTATACAGTTTTTAATGTAAACAGTACAGGAGAGCTGCCTGCAAATACGCCCATTTCCTTTTATGCCGATACTACTCTTCTTGGGCAAGCTGAAACAGCAGCTGCCATCCCCATTGATGGCTCCGAAAGTGGTTCCATAGATCTTACCATACCAGCAAACGTTGCAGCAGATTTCCTTTTAGTAGCTTCCGTAGACGATTCTGGTGGTGGAGTAAGTACTGTAAACGAGCTGGATGAAACCAATAATCTCTTTTCCATAGATTTTAGTTTACTGGTATTTCCAGACGTTTCTAACCTTGACGATTTAGAACAATGTGATGTTTTTGGCACTGAAATTTTTAATCTGAATGATGCTACGACAGCAGTGACAGATGCAGATTCAATTATATTTTATCTTACGGAAGCAGACGCTCAAAACGAGGATAACCCTATCCCGAACCCCGAAACATACGAAAACATAGAAAACCCTCAAATTATATGGGTGCGGGCCTCAAATCCGGACTGTTTTATGATAAACAGTTTTATGGTTGAAGTTATTGAATGTCCGTTACCAGACGCCACGATAGAAATTACAAACGACCTTAATGCCTGTAGACTACGCGACTTAACAATTATGTACACGGTATTTAATACGCTGGGTACCGCACCACTTCCAGCGAATACTCCTATTGCTTTCTATTTGGACGGCGCTTTGGTAGCGCAGGCAGCTACACAAAATACAATTCCGGAGGGCGGCAACGAGCCCGGGGCGTTGGTATTAACACTGGCCGAGAATGTTCCCAGCACATTTACGCTGTTATTAGTTGTGGACGACGATGGTACAGGCAACGGATTTGTATTTGAATTAGACGACACCAATAACGAATTTGAAACAACCGTAGTTTTTGGTTCCATCCCTCCTATTGGCTTATTACCAGATCTGGAAGCCTGCAACGAAGGTTTTGAAATGGCTACCTTTAATCTTGTGGAAGAATTGAATGATATTATTTCCACAAATCCGGGAGATACTATTACCTATTTCCTTACCGAAGAAGATGCCATAGCAAATACCAACCCCATTGAAGATCCGGAACAGTTTGTAAATAGTACAAATCCGCAGGAAGTATTTGTGAGGTTAGAGAACGAAATTTGCTTTACCACATCCAGCTTTATGGTCCGCACCATTAATTGCGAACCAGCTATACCACAAGGAATGTCTCCAAATGGTGATACCCTAAACGATGTCTTTAAAATTAATGGCCTTGTAAACGTCTTTTTAGATTTTAACCTGAAAATATATAGCAGGGAAGGAAATTTAATTTACGAAGGCGGTAACGATGATGGATTATGGGATGGTATTCCTAATACCGGGTTGTTATTACAAGAGAAAATTGTTCCGGTGGGCACGTATTACTATGTACTACAACTAAACGACCCGCAATATCCTGAATCTTATTTAGGGTTTGTGTATGTAAATTATTAGTCGTTATTGATACTATTAGTGATAAAAAATGTAGCACTCTTTTAGTAATTAACTAGCATCATTTACAAATGCTTATGGTAGCATTAAACATTGAATCGCGTTACTAACTACGTAAAATCGCTTATTGGCTTACTATAGCTGCTAAAATTGGTGTTTTTGGTGCATTAGTTATAGGAAATACTATTGATTATATAATGAGTTGGTAAACATAAAGTAAAAGATTTAATGGGAGGAGGAGGAAGTATTCAAGGAATGAACAATAGCCTAAAAATGAATAGGCAATTACTCAGAAAAAAAACATATTTCAGAAAGGAACGATCTTTCTTAAATAGAAAACGAGAATACCATAAAGCGGCAGGTATAATCGATTTAAAAACAGCCACAAAAGAAGAACTAGCTGGGATTAGAAAAACTATAATAAAACGCAGAAGAAAAAGTAATCTGATTTTCTTATTCCTATTTGTGATTATAGCTTCTCCCTTACTCTATTTTTCATTTGATTTTTTCAAAACACAAACAAACAAAGAATTGATGATTGAAAAAATGGAGAAAGATGAAAGAATGGAAAAATATAATTTCTTCATTTCAGACGGAGATGAATATATCAAAAAGGGAGAATGGCATAATGCAATGTTTCAATTCAATAAAGCAATAGAAATTTTCCCAAATGATTATCACGCTCACTACAGATATTCATATGCTGCCGTTTATAGATGTCGCAACGAAAAAGAAAAATGTGAAATTGCTGATAATTCATTATCGAAATTACTAAAAGAATTTCCTGACAAAACTGAATTAATTGAATTAGAACAGATGCTAATCTTTGCAAACTAATAATACGCTTACCAATAACTAGCTGAGGTGAAAAATAACCAGAATTGTACAAGCAAAAAACGAATTACTACACATTAAACCTAAAGTGCATCACATCGCCATCTTTTACGATGTACTCTTTTCCTTCTACGCCCATTTTACCCGCTTCTTTTACTTTAGCTTCGCTCCCAAACTGTACGTAATCGCTATATTTAATTACTTCGGCACGAATAAAGCCTTTTTCAAAATCGGTATGTATAACTCCTGCGGCCTGCGGTGCGGTGGAACCTACAGGAATAGTCCACGCGCGAACTTCCTTCACACCTGCCGTAAAGTAGGTTTGTAAATTTAAGAGATTATAGGCACCACGTATCAATTTTGCAGATCCTGGTTCTTTTAATCCCAGATCTTCCAAAAACATTTGGCGTTCTTCAAAGGTTTCCAATTCGGTTATATCTGCTTCGGTACCTACGGCAAGGATAATTACTTCGGCATTTTCGTTGGCTACGGCTTCTTTTACTTTATCTACGTACTCGTTTCCATTTGCTGCGGCATCTTCATCTACATTACATACGTACATTACAGGTTTATCTGTAATAAACTGTAATGGCTTCACAAATTCTATTCTGTCATCTTCAGAGATTTCAATAGCCCGTACTGAAATCCCCTGCTCCAGGCCTTGCTTAATTTTCAGCAAAATAGCTTCTTCTTTCTGAGCTTCTTTGTTTCCGGTTCTTGAGGCGCGTTTTACTTTTTCAAGTTTCTTCTCGGCGGTTTCAAGGTCTTTTAACTGAAGTTCAATATCTATAGTTTCCTTATCACGAACAGGATCTACGCTACCATCTACGTGTATGATATTTTCATTGTCAAAACACCGTAATACGTGCAAAATAGCATCGGTCTCACGAATGTTTCCTAAAAACTGATTTCCCAGTCCTTCACCTTTACTCGCTCCTTTTACCAATCCGGCAATATCCACAATTTCAACCGTAGCGGGCAGTACACGCTCTGGGTGTACTAACTCTTCCAACTTTACCAAACGATCGTCCGGAACATTAACCACACCTATATTTGGTTCAATAGTACAAAAAGGGAAATTTGCACTCTGTGCTTTTGCATTGGACAAACAATTAAAAAGGGTGGATTTCCCTACATTTGGCAATCCTACAATACCTGCTTTCATGAATTCTGATTTTCTATAGCTAACTCGCTATTTTAGGCGGCAAATATACGGTATAGTTCGAATAAAATCACCTATTTTAAATAACGAAATACTTAAAAAATAGGAAAACTTTGAGCAGCTGTTGGCAGTTATTTAACAACTGTTCCTGTACATTTGATTCCATATCAAAACAATTTAAACAAAAACATTATGAAAACTATACTTAGCTTACTATGCATTGCGATGCTTTCTACAGTAACCGTGAATGCTCAGGTGCAACAAGACGTACAGAAAAAAACTACGGTAAAAAAAGTACGTGTAACCGATGATAAACAAATAACAACTAAAACCGTTCAAGATACCAATGCAGAAATAGACGTTATTGAAGTTGAAGATAACAATATGCAGGATCAGGCAGCGAAGGTGAAGAAAATGGATGCAGACAAATCTGAAGTTGTTAACTCGGCTACCAGTATGAATACAGCAAATAAGGAATTGGTTATGCAAAAATCTCAAATGCAACAAATGAATTTAGAGAAGTCCAAGCAAATGCAAATGGAAGCTGCTGAAAAAGAAAGAATGGCACTGGAAGCAAATAAAAAGAAGATGATGGAAGAGCTTGAGAAAAGAAGAATGGAACTGCAATCGCGTCCTAAAGGAATGGCAAAACTGAAAAAAGATCCTGACGGTGACGGAATAAACTAATTCACATTAAAAAGATTTGAAAAAACCCACTACATAATGTGGGTTTTTTTGTGCTCTTTCATAACCAGCTCAACTCTGCATTTAGTGCGACAGCAAAATCCTGATAGGCAGCCAGATCGTTATGCTTCCCTCCGTCTATTTTTATTAAAACCCTGTTTTTTTCCGGAAAAACCATAAATAATTTTTCTCCTGAAGTGAAAGGAACAATTCCATCGTCTGTACCGTGAATCACGATGGTACGCACCGTGACATCACTGGCATAGACACCGGTATTAAATTTATAGTTTAGAAGCTTTTCGGCGGGTAAAAAAGGATATCTGGTTTTAACCACATCGGTCAGACTATAAAACGGAGATTCTAAAATTAATTTTTGGGGATTGTTTTTTGAAGCTACATAGGTAGCAAAGGTACTACCCAAAGATCGCCCATAAACGACTGTGAGGGACTCCGGAAATAAATCGTTTGCTTTTTTGTAAAATGTAAGGGCATCCTGGTACATTTTTTCTTCAGTACGGTCTCCGGTACTTTTTCCGTAGCCACGATAGTCCAGCATAATTACATTGTAATTATGTTGCGTAAATTGAGAAGAAATAGCTCCCCATTTGGATAAATTATGTGCGTTGCCGTGATAATACACTACCAATCCTCTGGGTTTTTCAACTTCAAAATAGAGGGCGTTTAGCTTTGCGCCATCGTCAGCATCTATAAATAGTTCTTTAAAGGTAACGTTGGAAGCTAACGAAGGGAAATTATAGGTATAGTCCTGGTCCAAATCCTTAGGAAGAAATATAAATTTCTCCTGAAAAGTATACAGCCCGCCAAAAGCAAGTAAACATATAATGACTAAGGTGAGTAGAAACTTTAGGACTGTTTTCATATTCTTAAAAGATTACTTTTTTGCTGAATGTTTAACGCTGAAACTGGTCGTGGATAAATCTATGGTTGAGTCTTCAAAATTAATAATCTGTTTCAATATGCCGTGATAAGATTCAAAATTATTTAGGTTTTTATGTCCGCCATCTATTATTGGCCAAAGACGAGTCCGGGAAGGGTTAATTTTAGACAACATTACGCTACTCTTGAAAGGTATGAGCTTATCGTTTGTACCGTGAATAATGTGAATAGGGCATTTAACATATTGAAGCCATTTGTAGGTTGGCATTGGATATTTCAGCAAAATTGAAAGTGGCATAAATGCCATATACCTTCCGGTAACTTTTAGCAAACTATAATAGGGGGCATCCAGAATAAGCATTTTGGGATGGTTCATAGATGCCAGTTTCGTGGCAAACCCAGAGCCTAAAGACCTTCCATATAGTATAATATAGTGTTCTTGAACACGTTCTTTTATTTTATTATAAACGTATTGCAAGTCCTTTTTTAAATTTTCCTGTGTTCGTTTCCCTATACTTTTTCCAAAGCCACGGTAATCTACCATAATAACATCGTATTCATGACGGGTAAAATCTACGGCAAATTTACCCCAGCCTTTCATACTTTTACTGTTTCCTTTAAGGTACAAAACAACGCCTTTTGTGTTTTTGGCCTTAAAATGAAGTCCGTTTATAATGGCGCCGTCCCTGGTTTCAAGATTGTATTCTTCAACTTCCTGGTTTTCATAATGAAAAATAAAATCGGTTGGAAGTTTTTCGGGTTTAAATAGAAAATAATCCTGTAAATAATACAGGAGTACACTAATCGTCACGTAAATAGCAACAACCCATATAATACTATGTACCCAATACGGCATTGTACTAAATTACAAAAACTAATGATGAAGGATGAATCACAGCTACTAATTAAGTTAATTTATGTTAAACTGTCTGTTATAAAAAGTAATTTAATAAAGACTTATAATAGTATTGGCACGAGTTAACAACCGTCTTTTATATATTAAGATTGTTGAATTAATTAAAATAAAAAGATGATGAAAAAGACGATGATAATTTTTGCATTAGCCGCTTGTACAGTGAGCTTCGCACAAAATACCAACGAAATAGAAGTTGAGACAACAAAGAAAACAATGGTCACCGATAATGACGGTGTTGAAGTAAACACCAAGAAGGTAGAGATGAAAACTAAAACCGAATTAGCACTTGGAAATAAAACATCCAACCAGAATTTTACTACCTTGATGAAGCCAACAAAGGTAGTGACCGACGTTGATTATAGTAATAATGGTAAGAATTACAGGTTTATGCCAAAAAAAGATGGTTATTACATGGTTGACGCAAATAAGAAAGATGTAGAAGTAGCTAGGTTGTATCCAACTTCACAAAAGGGATATTACATTTATACAAAAGATGGTAATAGTTCAATTGGGTATTTCAACACAAATGGAGATTTCATGGTAGAAAGTTACAATCCGGAAAACGATAGCGTAATGAATTATGTCTATAAAATTAAAATGGACGACGCCACGAAAATGAAAAAGAAAAAGGACAAGATGAAGAAGCAGAAAATGAAGAAAGATAAGATGAAATAATATTTGTCCTGCAGTATATGTGCTTTTCAGAGATGTTGTGAAAGCAATTTAGAAAAGCACTCAAATTTAGGAGCATTCATAGATATGAATGCTTCTTTATTTTTATAAAAATAGTAGGTTTTCATATAAATTTTTTCAGAATGATCCCACAAAAAAACCGTTACAGCAATGTAACGGTTTAATTTTTCTTTTAAAGAAGCTTATTATTTATGGTGCATAAAGGCTTGTTTTCCTAATAGTTCCTCTTCTGTTTCCACATTATCCTCGTCCGGAACACAGCAGTCTACAGGACAAACAGCAGCACATTGAGGTTCTTCGTGAAATCCTTTACACTCGGTACATTTATCTGCCACAATATAGTATATCTCATCACTTACTGGCTCCTGAGTCTCGTTGGCGTCCACGGCTTTACCATTAGGTAACACCAGACTACCATCAAGATCGGTTCCATCTGCGTAGCGCCAATCGTCGGCACCTTCATAAATTGCGGTGTTTGGGCATTCAGGCTCACAAGCTCCGCAGTTAATACATTCGTCTGTTATTATAATTGCCATAGGGAATTTCTTTTTCTAACTTTGTGCAAATTTAATGCCTACTATCCGCAACTCCAAACAATGATGCAATTACAACAAAGAATTAACGCGTTTGTTCACTTAGGAACCTTTTTAAGACAGTTTGCTGCAGAAAAACCTGTAAAAAATCGCGATGTACGGTGCAATGAAATGTTTTTTGATGAAATGCCTACTGTCTTGGAAAAAGCAAAAACGTTGAACCACTGGTTTACGGAAGACAACCTTCGGTTTACGTTTAAAAGTTGGGGTGAAGCATTAACTAATACTAATCTGAATGAATGGCTTTCAACCTATAAAATATCTGATAAAATTACTGAAGAACGTGTGGCAATTGTTATGGCGGGAAATATTCCGTTAGTAGGGTTCCACGACTTTATGTGTGTATTACTTTCCGGATATTCAGTTTTGGGGAAATTATCTTCAAACGATACGGTTTTACTTCCTTTTTTAGCCAAATATCTCGTCGCTGTGGAACCATTATTTGAAAGCAGCATAGCATTAACCACCAAGAAATTGGAGAATTTTAATGCCGTTATCGCTACCGGAAGTGATAATACAGCGTTGTATTTTGAGCATTACTTCGGAAAATATCCTAACATAATCCGAAAAAACCGAAACAGCGTAGCAATTATAAAGGGAAATGAGACTCCTGAGCAAATGAAAGCACTCGCAGACGATATTTTTAGATACTTTGGCTTAGGTTGCCGAAATGTTTCAAAAATATATGTCCCCGAAAACTATAACTGGGATCATTTTTTCAACGGAATGTTTGCCTGGAAAGAGGTGATAAACAATCATAAGTATGTGAATAATTACGATTATAACAAAGCTGTCTACCTTATGAGTCTTATAAAACTATTGGATAACGAATTTTTAATTCTGAAAGAAGACACTGGCTTTTCCTCTCCTATTTCGGTAGTTTTTTATGAAAAATACTCCAATCTGAAAGCATTAGAAGTTCAATTAGCATCTGAAAAAGAAAATATTCAATGTATTGTTTCAGAAAAACATATTCCGTTTGGGAAAGCCCAGAAACCAAAACTTTCGGACTATGCAGATGGCGTGGATACCATGGGTTTCTTGCTTGGACTATAAATTAAAGTAAAAACGCTTTATTCCTTTATTACCCAATTATCCACCAATAAAGTTATCAATAATTTAACGTCCAATCCACTACCTTTTTTTAATCTTTGCAACTTAATTCACCAAAGCAAAAATGCTACGGGGAAATCTTACTAAAAACAACCACCATGAAAAAACATAATTTTAGCGCAGGCCCTTGCATTTTGCCTCCTTCAGTATTAGAAAAAGCGGCAGCGGCCATAAAAAACTTTGACAATCTGGATCTTTCTCTTTTGGAAATCTCTCACCGTAGTAAATCTTTTGTGCACGTGATGGATCGCGCCAGAGAACTTTCTTTAGAACTTTTGGGTTTAGAAGGAAAAGGATATCAGGCACTATTTTTACAAGGGGGTGCAAGCCTGGAGTTTTTAATGGTGGCTTATAATTTATTAGAAAAGAAAGCAGCCTATTTAAACACAGGAACCTGGTCCGATAAAGCGATCAAAGAAGCAAAAATGTTTGGTGAAGTAGTTGAAGTTGGTTCCAGTAAAGAAGCAAATTTCAACTATATCCCAAAAGGGTATGCTGTACCAGGCGATGTAGATTATTTTCATTGCACCAGCAACAATACCATTTTTGGAACGCAAATGAAATCATTTCCGGAAACTTCGGTACCTATGGTTTGTGATATGAGTAGTGATATTTTTTCACGTTCGATGGATTTTTCTAAATTCGATTTGATCTATGCTGGTGCTCAAAAAAATATGGGTCCTGCGGGAACTACCCTGGTTGTTGTAAAAGAAGATATTCTTGGAAAAGTTACCAGACAAATTCCTTCTATGCTCAATTATAAAGTTCATATAAGCAAAGACAGTATGTTTAATACCCCGGCGGTATTTCCGGTATATGTTTCCATGCTCACCCTGGAGTGGTTAAAAGAGCACGGTGGCATTGAGGCTATTGAAAAACTAAACAACGAAAAAGCCGAATTACTTTACAACGAAATTGACAGAAACCCGCTCTTTACAGGTTTTGTAGCTAATAAAGAAGATCGTTCGGCGATGAATGCAACATTTAATCTCGTAGACGAGGCGCACAAAGAAGATTTTGATGTATTGTGGAACAAAGCCGGGATAAGCGGCTTAAATGGTCACCGTAGCGTAGGTGGTTACAGGGCTTCTATGTACAATGCATTGCCTTTTGAAAGCGTGAAAGTACTGGTAGATGTCATGCAGGAATTGGAGAAAAAGGCTTAAAGTAAGTTTACATTAAAAATAAATACTAATTGAAAAAGAAGTTGCTTTAGCAACTGAAATAAATAATATGAAAGTACTAGCAAACGACGGAATATCACAAAGTGGAGTAGATGCGCTTAAAGAAGGAGGTTTTGAAGTAATAACGACCAAAGTAGCCCAGGAGCAACTCATTAACTTTATTAATGAAAACAGCATAGATGTAATCTTAGTACGTAGCGCGACAACAGTACGTAAAGATATGATAGACGCCTGCCCTAGCCTAAAAATTATAGGTCGTGGCGGTGTTGGTATGGATAATATAGATGTTGCCTACGCACGTGAAAAAGGATTGCACGTAATTAACACCCCGGCTGCTTCGTCTTCTTCGGTTGCAGAGTTGGTATTTGCACATTTGTTTAGTGGCGTTCGTTTTTTACACGACGCCAATAGAAATATGCCGCTGGATGGTGATTCGAAATTTAAAGACTTAAAGAAAAACTACGCAAACGGAACCGAATTAAGAGGAAAAACTCTCGGAATCATAGGTTTTGGACGTATTGGTCGGGAAGTAGCAAAAATTGCACTTGGCTGTGGTATGAAGGTAATTGCCAGCGATAAATTTGTTGGTGAAGCAGATATTACTTTGGATTTTTATGACGGACAGCAAGTAACATTGAAAATTAAAACCGAGCCTGTTGATGAACTTATTCAGCATAGTGATTTTATTACATTACACGTGCCGGCGCAAAATAATTATGTAATTGGTAAAGAGCAATTGGCAAAAATGAAGGATGGTGCAGCAATCATTAACGCAGCCCGTGGCGGTGTGCTGGATGAGGTAGCACTGGTAGAAGCTTTAGACAGTAAGAAATTGTCGTTTGCTGGTCTGGACACCTTCGAAAACGAACCAACACCTGCTATAAAAATATTAATGAATGGAAAAATATCGTTAAGCCCTCACATTGGTGCAGCAACAAACGAGGCACAGGACAGAATTGGTACGGAGCTAGCAGAGCAGATTATTAGTATTTTAAAGACAGTATCTTAATCGTAATTTAGTACCTTACCGTTCAATTTTAAAAACACACACTATGTCAGGAATATTAGACTTACTCAATAGCGATTTAGGAAAACAAATCATTGGTGGCGTAAGCCAGGAAACCAATCAGCCAGCAGATAAAACGGCCTCTGTAGTTTCTATGGCAATGCCTTTACTTATGGGTGCCATGAAGCGTAATGCAAACTCTCAGGAAGGTGCGGCAGGATTAATGGGCGCGTTGGATAATAAGCACGATGGAAGTATTTTGGATAATTTAGGCGGCTTTTTTGGTGGGGGAGTTAATGAAGATGTTAAACAAGACGGACTTGGGATTTTAGGACACGTTTTAGGTGGTTCTCAAAACAATGTTGTGGGCGCACTTTCCAAAAAATCTGGTGTAGATACAGATGGGGTTATGAAAATATTAACCGTGGTAGCTCCATTAGTTTTAGGATACCTTGGAAAACAGAAAAAACAACAAAACGTATCAGACCAAAACGGAATTGGTGGATTACTGGGCGGGTTGTTAGGTGGCGGAGGTACTGAAGCTCCAAAGCAACAATCACTTATTGAATCTATACTGGATGGAGATAATGACGGAAGCGTAATTGACGATATCGCAGGAATGGTTCTTGGAGGTAATAAAGGCGGCGGAGGTCTTTTAGGAGGTCTTTTTGGTAAATAATAACCTAATAAAATAATTGTAAAGCTCCAGATCTATTCGGTTTGGAGCTTTTCTGTTAAAAGAAGTTAAAGTAAGCGCTCAAAATAGGCTAATTTGTAACTTTATAAACTATGAAAAATTTATTTTTTATAATTCTATTTATTTCAACCTTAGTTTGTTGTACTGGTTCTAAGAATCCTTCTATGGATTCAGAAACTGCTAACACGAAACAATATGAAGAAAAACCGCTTCGTATTGCCAACGATAGCCTGGAATATGAAATTATTATCACAGATATTGGTTTTCCTCGTTTCTTAAACACGCAACCGCCAGAATCTTATTACGATATTAGTTTTCTGGAACGAAAGAACAACTTTTATGTAGCCGAATACAACCGTCGTGTTTTAAACAACAGATATTCCAGAGATTTATATCCACAGCGAATAGAATACGATTTTACAACGCATTATGGAAAAGAAGTGAATTACCTTTTGTTTCAGTACTTTCGATATTTTTCAAGAGAATACAATCAAAAATTCTTGGGACTTAGAAATTGAAAAAACTTAAACAACGCTGGAATCTTAAATCCAATTGGCAGCTCACTGTAGTATTTGTGGTATTTGCGCTTACAGGTAGTACCGCTGCAAAATTTGCAGGACCCTTACTGAAGCGGTTGGTGTTACAAAAGATGTAGGATTGTATATTTATTGGCCTGTTAGAGTTTTAATAATCTTTCCTATTTATCAGGTGTTATTAGTTACCTTTGGCTGGCTTTTTGGTGAGTATACATTTTTCTGGAATTTCGAAAAAAAAATGCTACGTCATATGAAGCTAGGATTTTTACTTAAAGATTAAATGAAACACATAAAACACATTACAAAAACTTTTATAGCACATCTTCTTGTGTTGGCTATTGTGTTTCCTTCTGTGCTTCAGTTTACGCATATTTTTGAAAATCACGAACACACATTTTGTGGAGATGTAACAACACATCTTCACGAGCAGGATCTGGATTGTGATCTTACAAAATTTATCTCTAATGTCTTCAGTTGGGATATTAAACTCTTTGATTTTAAGGAAGTTTCCGTTATAAAGGAAAAACCTTCACATACGTACATTTCTTTACATTATAAAAAACTACCGCAGTCCTTAAAGACGCGCGGTCCTCCTTTGGGTTAATCAGGTATTTAGACAGATTCCTTATTAACTAAACTTTCTTATGAAACTTTTCTCTTTGCTCGTTCTGGCCTTAGCCGGAAACTGGGCTATATCACAAAACTGTGACTTTACACTTATTGGTCAGGTAACAGACCTCCACGATGATAGTTTATTGGCCGGAGCCACTATTGTTATTGCTGAAACTGAAGCTGCCGTCGTAAGCGATTTTGATGGTTCCTTTACCGTTTCTAATTTATGTGCCGGTACGTACAATCTACAAATTTCGCATCCTGAATGCGCTGCCAGAGCCTTCAGTATTGAAATTTCAGAGAACACGACCCGCACCTTTAAATTAGAACACCATCTGGAAGAATTAAACCAGATTTTATTAACGGGCACAAGTTATGTGACCAAGACAGAAAGTCTTCTTGAAAACAGACTTAGTACTGAAACATTAGAAAATTTCAGTAGTGCTTCCTTGGGAGATGCGCTTAAAACTATAAGTGGTGTTTCGTCTCTAAATACGGGGAACGCTGTTGTAAAACCTGTGATTAATGGGTTACACAGCAGCCGAATTACTATCGTGAATAATGGTGTACGACAGCAGGACCAGGAATGGGGAGCAGAGCACGCACCAAATATAGATTTGAATACTGCCGGAAATATTACCGTTTTAAAAGGTGCCTCTGCGTTGCAGTTTAGTGGTGATGCTTTAGGGGGCGTAGTAGTCTCTGAACCTGCCCGCGTGGCGATCAAGGATTCGCTTTATGGTAAAACTATTCTTTCGGGTCAAACAAATGGTCGTGGAGGAACCATAACGAGTGTACTTACTAAAAGTTACGCCAGTGGGTTATACGGTACATTACAGGGAACTTTTAAAGGTTACGGAGATTTTGAAGCACCAGATTATATTTTAAGTAATACAGGGGTTCAGGAACGGGATGTATCATTAAATCTTGGGATCAATAAAATTAAATATGGTTTCGAAGCATACTACTCGTATTTTGAAAGTAATCTGGGTATTTTAAGAGCCTCGCATATAGGTGGAGCTCAGGATCAGGTTGCCGCTATAAATAGTGAGCGTCCGTTAATTATACGAGATTTTACGTACAATATTGATGCGCCAAAACAAGAAGTAATGCACCATTTAGGTAAAGTTTCGGGTTTTGCGCTGTTGGATGGATTAGGAAAAATCTCATTGCAGTATGATTTTCAGCAAAACAACAGGTTTGAATTTGATGTACGGAGAACAGATGATGGAAAACCTTCGGTAGATCTTGAGTTAACAACCCATAACATAATGTTGAGTCTGGAAAGCGATATTACTGAAAAGACCAGCACCAAAGTTGGAATCGTGGGCAATTATCAGGAAAATTTTGCAAATCCGTCTACGGGTGTCCGAAGATTGATCCCGGATTACGAACAGTATAAATTTGGTGTCTATGCAATTGCAGACAGCCAACTTACAGAAAGTTTGACAGCCGAGCTTGGTTTAAGGTTTGATCATACCGCAATGGATGTGTTTAAGTTTTATCGCACCTCCTTTTGGGAGCTTAGGGGATATGATGAGGAATTTCCAGAGCTTAAAGTAGAAGAATTTGGAAATCAAATACTCACCAATCCGGAACCAGACTACAGCAATGTATCTGCAACGGCGGGTGTTTCGTATCAGGTAGCTGATGATTATTTTGTTTTTGCAAATTACTCCTTAGCATCCCGTGCTCCAAATCCTTCCGAATTATTTAGCGAAGGATTGCACCATAGTGCTTCCAGAATTGAATTGGGAGATCTACGGTTTTCTTCTGAAACAGCACAGAAAATTACAGTCGCTTTTCAGAAGAAGGGAACAGATTTTTCTTTTGCCATTAATCCGTATCTCAATTTTATTGAAGATTTTATCCTTATCGAACCTACCGGAATTCAACAAACTATTCGCGGAAATTTTCAGGTATGGGAGTACAGACAAACGGCTGCGCGATTAGTAGGAATAGACACAGATGTGCAATGGAATATTGCTGAAGACTTAAATTTTTACAATCGGTTTTCAATTGTGAAAGGTTGGGATAGAACCAGAGACCAGGCATTAATTAATATGCCTGCTGCCAATGTAGTAAATGGGATTACCTATACCCTACCCTGGAAAACCCCGGTAAGACTTGGAGTTGACAGTAATTATGTGTTTGAGCAAAATGAATTTCCGGATAATAATTTTAACGTGTTTATTCCGGAAAGTGAAGCTTTGGAACTGGTAGATATTAGCACGCCTCCCCCGGCATATCATGTATTGGGCCTTAATGCCGGAACAACTTTTAAACTGAACAACAAAAGTGTGTTAGACCTTAATTTGAATGTGTCTAATCTATTTAATACTTCCTATCGAGATTATTTAAACAGGCTGCGGTATTATGCCGATAATCTGGGAAGAAATGTAACATTACAAATAAAAATTAATTATTAAAATTTAAAATTATGAAAAAAGTAAAATTTATGAAGATAGTATGGATAGCATTGATCGCTGTAAGCTTTATAGCTTGTAGTAATGACGACGACAATACTCCGGAAGTTGTAAATGAGGAAGAAGTAATTACTACATTGCGCGTATCACTAACGGGCGAAGGTAGCGTAGTAACTCTGGAATCTAAAGACCTTGACGGGGATGGACCAATGATCCTGTAGTGACAGTTTCAGGAAATTTAAAATCAGGAATTCCGTATGTAGGAACTGTACAATTCTTAAACGAATCTCAAACCCCGGCAGAGAATATTACTGAAGAAGTTCTGGAAGAAGCAGATGAGCACCAGGTATTTTATATTTTTGGAGGAGGACTTGATGCATCTGTTACCTACGGTGATATGGATGTTGACGGAAACCCAATTGGATTACAATTTACCTTAACACCAGGAATGGTAGGAACAGGAAATGTAACTGTTGTACTACGTCACGAGCCTAAGAAGCCAAACGATGGCACTTTAAGTGATGCTGGTGGAGAAACAGATATTTCTGCGGTATTTAATTTAACTATCGAGTAAGTAGTTTTGCGATAGCAAGGATAAAAAAAGGGCTTCAGTACAGTACTGAAGCCCTTTTTTTATTGTTTCAACAACGCTACTCCACTATTTCCACTTCAATAGTTTGTGGAACGGGTTCTTTCTTACCTTGCCACACGTAAGTATATAACCACATAAGGGTAAAAGTTGGTATAAAGTCACTAATGGGTAATATCTCTTCAATAAATACAACTACCGAAGCAATTTTTCCCTGCTCTCCGCTGTACATGTCACTCATTTTCTTAGCGGCAAAAGGTGCCCAAAGAATATCCAGAAAAGGACCAATTACAGGAATTGCCATAGAAACCATACCAATGGCGTCAAATAAAAGTCCCTTTTTTAGGTTGGAAAGTTTTGTATTTTTCATTGTTATTGTGTTATAATTCTACTAACAATACGCAAGAAAGATGCCAGAAATTGATGTGGCAGTTAGGACAAATTACTGGTAATCAACTTTAAAAACTCATTGCGGGTTTCTATTTTTTCAAACTGTCCGCGGAAGCCTGAAGTGGTAGTAACGCTATTTTGTTTTTGAACACCGCGCATCATCATACACATATGGCTGGCTTCAATAACTACGGCAACTCCTTTTGGCTTTAGCGTATCGTTGATACATTCTAAAATATCGTGCGTAAGACGCTCCTGTACTTGTAAACGCCTGGCAAATACATCTACCACACGTGGTATTTTACTCAATCCTACAATATGCCCATCTGGAATGTAGGCAATATGAGCTTTTCCAAAAAACGGCAGAATATGATGCTCGCAAAGGGAATACAATTCTATATCTTTTACAACTACCATATCGTTATAGTCTTCGGCAAACATGGCACCTTTTAAGATTTTGGCTGGATCCAGAGAATTTCCTGACGTTAAAAACTGCATTGCTTTGGCGGCACGCTCCGGTGTTTTTACAATACCTTCTCTTGCTACATCTTCTCCTATTCCTTTCAGTATTTCTGAAAAATTAGTGGCTAACGCTTCGGTTACTTCGGTAGTATATTCTTCTGTGTTTTTATAACTTCCCATTTATGATTCTTTCAATTTATCTGAATAATATTTTTTTATTTTGTTCACTTTCGGATCAATAATATATTGACAGTAAGGCTGGCTTTTATTATTGTTATAGTAATCGTGATGATCTATTTCAGCAAGATAGAAAATACCAAGCTCTTTTACTTCGGTTACAATATCATTTTCAAAAACGTTTTCTTTTTGCAACAGGTCAATCATTTTTAAAGCAGCTACTTTTTGAACTTCGGTAGTATAAAAAATGGCACTTCGGTATTGCGTTCCTCTGTCGTTTCCCTGTTGGTTAAGCGTGGTTGGGTCGTGCGTGGCAAAATAAATTTCCAATAATTCTTCGATAGTAATTTCTGAAGGATCATAGGTAACCTCTACTCCTTCGGCGTGCCCGGTCATGCCTTGACAAACCTCCCGATAGGCTGGATTTTTAATAGAACCGCCGGTATACCCGGGATCCACTTTTTCTACGCCTTTTAAACGCTGAAAAACAGCTTCGGTACACCAAAAACAACCCGCTGCAAATACAATTTTTTCAAAATTTTTCATAACATTACAAAGTTAAAGTTTAGAGTTCGCGCTTAACAAAACAAGCCGTTAATTTAACTTTTTGTTAGGAAGCCAGGAATTGGTAAAGGTTAGTTTTGCGTGAATACCACAATTTCTTTGGGTGTTACATCAATCATTATAACAGCATAGTCTCTAATGGGTAAGTTTTATTACATTTTTACCATACTTTTTTTTAGCCTAACCTTAACCAAAGCACAAGAGAAATCTACCCCAGATAATAGACCCAGAAAGATTCTAAACGCCCAACGAATTACCGATGCTCCAAAAATTGATGGAAATTTAAGTGATGCTATCTGGCAAAACATCACCCCGTCCGGCAATTTTAATATGTATCAGCCAGGCAATGAAGGCATTATTCCTGCTCAATTTCAGACCGAAGTAAAAATGGCTTACAACGATAAAGCTGTTTATATAGCCGCCTATTTATACGATCCCGATCCGGATAAGATTTTAAAACAATTTTCCCAAAGGGATGATGTTTTTGCACAGGCAGATCGTCTGGCTGTAGCCATTAACACCTACAACGATGGAATTAATGAAACCAGATTTTATATAACAAGCGCAGGAACTATAGGAGATTCCAGGGTAAGTAGCAACACTCAGGATTTTGGGTATAATGTGGTTTTTTCCTGTAAAATTTCTTACGATGAAAAGGGTTGGTATGCCGAGTTTGAAATTCCCTACAACGCCCTGCGTTTCCCCGAAAAGGAAGTCCAAAACTGGAGTATTAACTTTTATCGTGAAATAAAGACAAGAAACGAAACCCACACCTGGAGTTTTATTAACAATAGTATTGGTAAAGAAACACAGTACAATGGCTATGTGGAAGGAGTTCGAAATATTGATCCGCCTGTAAGACTTACCTTATTTCCATTTACACAAGGATTAGTGACCACGTTTGGCGATGAAACCGAAACCAATCTTACCGCGGGTCTGGATATAAAATATGGTTTAAGCGATAGTTTTACACTGGATGCCACACTTATTCCAGATTTTGGACAAGCAGCTTTCGATAACGTGATTCTTAATTTGGGACCTTTTGAACAAACTTTTGGCGAAAACAGACAGTTTTTCTCAGAGGGTACCGAACTCTTTAACAAGGGTGGAATTTTTTTCTCTCGCAGAATCGGGAACGCTCCAACGGGTAGCTTAGACCTTACAGATCAGGAAAAAGCTATTGAAAACCCCGGCCGTACAAAATTACTGAACGCCATAAAAGTTTCCGGACGTACCGAAGGCAATCTGGGAATTGGGGTGCTCAATACAATTACAGGTAAAACTAAAGCCATCATTCAGGATACCATCACCGGCACTATACGCGAACTGGTTGTAGAACCTACCTCAAATTACAATGTAGCAGTTCTGGACCAACAATTTAACGACAATTCATCCATTTCGCTTATAAATACAAACGTAACCCGTGAAGGCAGTTTTAGAGATGCCAACGTATCTGCATTTGCATTTGACGTGGCAGATACAGGCAACAGATTCAGAACTTCGGGACGTGCTATTGTGAGTAATGTAAACGAAAGCGATGGTTTTAAAACAGGTTTTAGTAGCGAGTTGGATATTTTTAGGATCAAAGGAAATTTTAGGTATCGCGTAGGTCATGACTTTGCCAATACAACGTACGATATTAATGATCTGGGAGTAAATTTTACCAATAATTACAACAATTTTGTGGCAGGTGCATCCTATGAAATTTTTGAACCTACAGAAATTTTTAACCGCTATAGATTTTCGGTTACAGCAATACACCGGAGATTATATAAACCCAGCGTCCAGACCCGAAACGATTATGAATTTGACACCTTCTTTTTTACCGTAAAACGTTTTGCATTTGGAGTAAACGGAAGTTATTCTACCGAAAATTCAGATTATTTTGAACCACGGGTAGATGGGAAGTTTGTGATTTTTCCAGCATCCTTTGGTGGACGGGCGTTTATATCTACAGACTATAGAAAGAAATTTGCCTATGACATAGGCATTGGTGGAAGAAAAGCATTTGAAGATCCAAGACAATCTTATTTTATAGACTTTTCACCCAGATACCGGTTTTCAGATAGGTTTGCTATGATCTTTGCTTCAGAACTATTGGTTAATAACAAGATTTTTGGCTATATAGATAATACCAATGAAGATGTATTTTTTGGACAGCGGGATATTACAAGTATTGAAAATGCAATTACCGCTAGTTATAATTTTGATCCTTTTAAGGCCATAGATTTACGTTTCCGAAATTTTTGGAGCACGGCAGACTATAGCGACAATATATTTTTTATCCTGAATGATGACGGAACAAAAGATGTAACAGCGTATGATATTTCAGAAAACAACCCTAATACTAATTTTAACATCTGGAACCTGGATGTAAGTTTTAGATGGCGGTTTGCACCTGGTAGTGAAGCTTCCCTACTCTACCGCAACCAGATTTTTAACGTAACCGAAATGGCACAACTGGGCTATACCGAAAGTTTAGAAAACCTTTTTGACCAGGATAAACAACACACCGTATCGCTGCGGATAACCTATTTTATAGATTTTAACAATGTGAAGTATTTGTTTCATAAAAAGGCTTAGGATGGTTTTCCAATTAATACGTACTTTCGTAAAAACTGAAATCGAGTGATTACCGCACAAAACATACATAAATATTACGACAACCTACATGTCCTGAAGGGTGTGGATCTACACATTAAAAAATCTGAAATTGTCTCTATTGTGGGAGCTTCCGGAGCCGGAAAGACCACTTTGCTTCAAATTCTGGGAACACTGGATCATTTCTCTGAAGGAGAATTAAACATAAACAACACCGCAATTTCAACGCTAAGCAGAAGGGAATTGGCAGCTTTTAGAAATGCCTCTCTTGGATTTATTTTTCAGTTTCATCAATTATTACCAGAGTTCACAGCACTTGAGAATATTTGTATTCCTGCTTTCATAAAAAAAACACCAAAAGCCGAAGCCGAGAAAAGGGCCAAAGAATTACTCAAATTTTTAGGTCTTTCGCATCGTGAAAATCATAAACCGAATGAACTTTCCGGAGGAGAACAACAACGTGTGGCAGTTGCCAGAGCACTTATAAACAATCCAGATATAGTCCTGGCAGACGAACCCAGCGGTAATCTGGACACCGAGAGTGCCGAAAATCTACACAACCTCTTCTTCCAGTTACGGGATCAGTTTGGGCAAACCTTTGTGATTGTAACCCATAATGAAGAATTAGCAGACATGGCAGACCGAAAATTGGTCATGCAGGATGGTTTAATTGTAACTTAGTTACGAACGAAGCCTTTCGATACATTTTAGAAAAAATGCATTCCCCACAGTTGAAAAAGAACAAAACAGACATTAGAAAAACGACATCGGAACGCTGCTTCAATTAAATCGTTTAACTTCTCAACGCTAAACTCCTCAACGTAATAAAAATAATAGAATCTGCACCAGCAGATGAAATAGTGACTATGAATAAAGCGCAACTCAAAGAATTTCTGGATGAAAAAGTGATACAATATAACCGTCCAGAATTTATTGAGAGTGATCCTATCCAGATTCCACATTTGTTTACACAAAAAGAAGATATTGAAATTTCAGGATTTTTAACGGCTACCATTGCCTGGGGAAATAGAAAAAGCATCCTGAACAATAGTAGGAGATTGATGGAGTTGCTGGATAATTCGCCTTATGATTTTGTGATGAATGCTTCGGAAGAAGATCTGGAATCGCTTTCCGGCTTTGTACACAGAACTTTTAACAGTGACGATCTTCAGTATTTTATGAAGGCACTTAAGCACCTTTATAAAAACCGCGGAGGTTTGGAAGCTATTTTTTCTGAACACAGCACTGCCACATCAACCCAGGGAGCTATTTCGGCATTTAAAAAAGAATTTTTCAGCTTACCGCATCTTCCCCGAACTCAGAAACACGTAAGCGATCCGCTAAAAAATTCAGCAGCAAAAAGAATGAACATGTTTTTACGCTGGATGGTGCGGGACAATAAAACGGGTGTAGATCTAGGAATTTGGAAAAACATCTCCCCAAGTGCTTTAAGCTGTCCCCTGGACGTGCACAGCGGAAATGTAGCCAGAAAACTGAAATTATTAAAACGAAAACAAAATGACGGAAAAGCCTTGGCAGCATTAGACCTGCAACTAAGAAAATTAAATCCGCTGGATCCTGTTTCTTACGATTTTGCTTTATTTGGATTGGGTGTGTTTGAGGGTTTCTAGATGTTGGAATAGCGCCCCAAATTTCTAAAATTGACCAGCTTTTTAGAGGAAATTAGGAAACTAAATCATTGAAATTTCTGAAAACAGCATAGAAACTACTACTAAGAAACTGAAATAAATTTTTAATCTTTTTCTAATGGTGTACTATTCTATACATAAGATTAATTATGATTTCTGAAATGGAAAGGTTAGTAAATATAATATCTAAACCAGAAAATGGCATTACTTTTGACTCTATTAAATGAAAACGGTAGAAACGTACAAACCGGATTGTCCGTAATTTCGTACATTATCTAAATAACAAAAGCAACTTTGCCCCAATATGATTGCTCCTAAAAATCCTTTGAACGAAAAAAATCGTTTAGAAGAAGTAAAATCTTATAGTCTATTAGACACCCTTCCAGAAAAAGAATATGACGATATAACGGCGCTCATCGCTACTATTTGCGATACTCCTGTTTCGTTGGTTACTTTGCTGGATGCAGACAGAAATTTTTTAAAATCGCACCACGGTGTACCCTTTAGTGAATCTCCCAGGAATATTTCCTTCTGCGGTCACGCTATTTTAGAGCCAGATGATTTGTTTGTGGTAGAGGATGCAAGACTGGATCCTCGCTTTTCAGATAATCCCATCGTTAAAGAACTCGATGCGGTCTTTTATGCTGGGGCTTCTTTAAGGGCTCATAACGGTTACCCACTGGGAACCCTTTGCGTTTTCGATACCAAACCAAGACAACTTACCGAAAAACAGGTATGTTCTATTCTTGGATTGGCAAAGCAGGTAGTAAAATTGTTTGAATTGCATAGAAACAAACTTCTGTTGGAGGAAAACAAAAAATTACTAGAGCTTCGCAACCAGGATCTAAAGAATTTTGCAGGCCTGGTATCTCACGATTTAAAAGCACCTTTAGGAAATATTACTTCGTTAGCAAAAATGCTTCGCGAAGAATATATATTGAAATTTGACGAAACAGGTATCCAGTATCTGGATTATATTGAAGAATCCTCACTTACCTTAAACAAGTATATTGATGGAATGCTGGGCTATTATAAAAGTGATGAGCTTTTATCTGAAAGTAAAAAAGAAGTTTCATTACAATCTATTTATAAAGAAATAGAAGACATCCTTTTTGTAGATAGTGCCGAATTTAAGCACACTAAAGAGGACATCAATATTTACGTTAATAAACCAGCGGTATTACAAATATTTATGAATTTGGTTGGAAATGCACTTAAATACAATCGTAGTAAAGTTCCTTCTATAACATCTACTTTTGCTGAAAATGATACACATTATATATTTACTGTAGAAGATAACGGCATTGGAATAGATAAAGAGAAACAAGAAATTATTTTTCAATTGTTCAAAACTGTGGGCGAAAAGGACAGGCACGGTAATCAAGGCTCCGGTATTGGGCTGGCAACTGTTTTAAATTTAGTCATTCAGCTTGGTGGAACCATTACATTGGATTCAACAATAGAAAAAGGAGCAACTTTTACCTTTACCGTAAAGAAATAGCGATTTTTCCAAACCGTTTTTTATCTTTGGGCAATCCTAATTAAGTATGCAGTTTAAACACCCGGAACTTCTCTACGCACTATTTTTACTGCTCATCCCTGTTTTTATTCATCTTTTTCAGTTACGTAAGTTTCAGAAGATAGATTTTACCAATGTTGCTTTTCTAAAAAAAGTAAACATCCAGACCCGTAAAAGCTCCAAATTAAAAAAATGGCTCACACTGTTACTCAGGCTATTGGCTTTGGCCTGTATCATTCTTGCATTCGCGCAACCCTTTACAGCATCCAAAACAGCACTAAACACGCAAAAAGAAACCGTTGTTTATATAGATAATAGTTTTAGTATGCAGGCAAAAGGTGCTAATGGCCCCCTACTTCAACGTGCCATACAACAATTATATTCACAGGCAACGGGGACCAAACGATAAGCTGGCTTACGAACTCACAAACACAAAGAAATAGTAGTCTTCAGGATTTTAAATCGGCTTTGTTGGATATTCCTTACAGCGCAAATCAATTAACAACAGAAGAAGTTTTACTGAAAGCCAACCAATTATTTTCCAAAGATGAAGGCGCAAGTAAACGCTTACTGTGGGTTTCAGACTTTCAGGCAACCGAAGCATTTCCTAACGTACCAAATGATATTTCGGTAGAAGCTGTACAATTAAAACCGGAAACCTATAATAACATTACTATAGATACGGTGTATATAGCTTCTAAAAGCAGCACATCTACAAAACTTAACGTGGTGGTTTCGGCACAGGGAGAGGTTGCTCCTTCGGTTCCTGTTTCGTTGTATAATGGAAATTCACTAACTGCAAAAGCTGCTGTAGATTTTTCAGAAAAACAAAAGAATAACCTTATTTTCGATATTGAAGATGTAGAAACCTTTAAGGGAAAACTCACTATTGAAGATTCTAATCTTACGTACGATAACTCGTTATATTTCAGCATAAACTCCGCAAAGAAGATAAAAGTGCTTTCTATTTCGGCGGCCAATAACACTTTTTTACAGCGCATTTTCGAGAATCCCGAATTTGAGTATACCGCCCAAACCGATACAAGCGCCGACTACAATGTATTTTCAGAACAAAATTTTATCATTCTGAATGAAATCATCTCTATTCCGGCTTCGTTAAGAACTGCCTTAAAAGACTTTGTAGATAATGGCGGAAGTTTATTTGTGATTCCTTCAGAGAAAGGAGAATTGGCAGAATATAATACATTAATGGGTGTATTAAAAACTGGAGCCTACGGCGAAGTAGTGAATCAGGAAAAGAAAATTACGCAAATTGTATTTTCCCATCCTTTATATAAGGAGGTTTTTGAAAAACAGGTGGTCAACTTTCAGTATCCAAAAGTAAACACCTACCTTACTTATAACACGAATGCTACGGCCGTCTTAAAGTTTGAAGATGGTAGCCCGTTCATCAGCCAAAGCGGAAATGTCTATACCAGCGCCGCATCTTTAAATTCCGAAAACAGCAATTTTAAAAACTCCCCGCTCATTGTTCCTACATTATACAATATGGCGCAACAAAGTTTACCACTTACAAAATTATATTACACTGCCGGAAAAACCAATACGTTTGCTGTACCTGTGAAACTGATACAAGATGAAATTTTAACGCTCAGGGATAGTGTTGCTTCTTTTGTACCCTTACAGCAAACTAAAGCGACCAATGTAGTTATTACCACTTCAGAACAACCTGCAAATGCCGGTATATTTCAGATACAAAACAAAGAAGAATATATTGAGGATATAAGTTATAACTACAATCGTGACGAGAGTAATTTACAATATGTAAACATTGAAGACTGGAACGGTGTTAGAAATTACAATACCATTGAAGGCTTGTTTGAAACAATAAATGAAGAAAACAGCATTAACAGCTTTTGGAAATGGTTTGTTATTTTTGCTTTACTATTCCTGATACTTGAAATGTTAGTACTGAAATTTTATAAAAAATAACTATGAGTGCAACGCTATTTAAAAACGCAACCATCGTAGACCTATCCAGCAAACATCATCTTAAAAAAAGAGATGTTTTAGTTGAAAAAGGGATTATAAAAAAAATAGCAAGTACTATTTCTGAACCAAAAGCCAGGGAGATTACCCTTAAAAACCTTCATATTTCGCAAGGTTGGTTTGATAGCAGTGTGTGCTTTGGCGAACCTGGTTACGAGGACAGAGAAACAATTGCCAACGGTCTTAAAGTTGCCGCAAACGGTGGGTTTACAGCTATTGCCTTAAACGCACTCACATTGCCTGTGGCAGATAGCAAATCGGGAATTCAGTTTATGAAAGTAAAAAGTGCTGGTAACCCGGTAACGGTTCATCCCGTAGGAGCACTCACTGTTCAATCTCATGGAAAAGACCTTGCCGAATTATTTGATATGAAATCTGAAGGCGCTGTGGCTTTTTACGATTATCAGGTACCTGTTGAAAATGCTAACCTTCTTAAAATAGCACTGCAATACACTCAAAATTTTGAAGGATTAGTGCAATCGTTCCCGATGGATCCTTCTATCGCAAGAAAAGGTTTGGTAAACGAAGAAGTTAACAGCACCAAACTAGGCTTAAAAGGGATCCCGGCACTTTCGGAAGAATTACAGATAACGCGCGATCTATATCTTCTGGAATACTCTGGAGGACGTTTACATATTCCAACCATTTCAACTAAAAAATCGGTACAACTTATTAAAGATGCCAAAAAGAAAGGTCTGGATGTTACCTGTAGCGCCTCTATAAACAACCTGTGCCTAACAGACGACGAGTTGGTTGGTTTTGACACAAACTTTAAACTGTTGCCACCACTTCGAACTAAAGAAGACGTGAAAGCACTTTTAAAAGGGTTAAAAGAGGGAACAATCGATGGTGTTACCAGCAATCATGACCCAAGAACCATTGAAGACAAAAAAACCGAGTTTGACCACGCCGCATTTGGAAGTATTGGTTTAGAAAGTTGTTTTGCAGCTTTAAACCAGGTAACAGACCTTGAAACGACTATAAAAGTATTAAACGGATTAAAAAGCAGATTTGGTGTTGAAGCACACCCAATTAACGAAGACTCCAAAGCAAATTTTACACTTTTTAATCCTGAAGGGGAAACTAAATTTGAAGAAGACCATAGTATCTCTACCTCCAAAAATGCGGCGATGTTAGGCAAAAAACTAACAGGAAGCGTTTACGGAATTGTAAATAACAGTAAAATAGTATTACAGGGATAATCCTCCCGCTGGTAAAAGAAAAGCCGTACTTGCTTACATTACTTTTGTAGGCTTTTTTATTGCAGTCTCCATGAATAAAGACAACCCAGAACCCTTTGCCACCTGGCATATTAAAAATATGTTCGGTTTGTTGCTTATACTTATTGTTGCTATTGTAACCCAATTTAATATAGACCTTTTTGCCGGAGATATAATTTACTGGCTATCTGTAGTGTTATGGGCCTATTCTTTGGCTATGGCTTGTACAAATAAAAAGGCTGGCGTGCCATTTTTAAGTAGGAAGTTTCAGACGTGGTTCACATTTTTAGGATAGTTTATGTATCTTTAAAATAACAAAATCCTCATGGAAAATACCAACACCGTTGAAGAAGGCAAAACAATGGCTACTGTCTCCTATATTACCTTTATTGGTCTTATTATTGCCTTTATTATTAACAACGATAAAAAAAATACGTTTACAGCATACCATATACGCCAGAGTTTAGGCATTTATTTACTTTGGGCTGCCATTAGATTAGTATACTTCCTTTTGGCAAGTTTTATTTATATCCCGTTACTTTCCTGGATTATTTATTTGGCAATGATAGCTTTGGTAGTTCTTGGAATTCTTGCTGCAGTAAATGGAGAGACTAAGCCAGTTCCAATAGTTGGCGAGAAATTTCAGGAATGGTTTAAAAATATTGGCTAACCCACTAATTCAGTAATTACTTCCCTATATTGAGGCCGCAGTTTTGTAACTTGCGGCTTCTTTATTAGTACTATGAAAAAACAAACTCTCTCTTTAGAACACAACATAAGATTTGCTGAAACTGCTACTGAAAAAGCACCCGTAATTATTATGCTTCACGGTTTCGGAAGTGATGAAAATGATTTATTTTCTTTCGCTACCGAATTGCCAAAAGAATACACGGTAATCGCTTTAAAAGCACCCATTCCAATGCAACCCTACGGAAACGCCTGGTACAATATCTATTTCGATGATACCAAAGGAAAGTTTAGCGACGACGAGCAGGCAATTGCTTCACGGGAACTAGTAGTGAACTGTATAGATGAAATTATTGATTTGTATCAAGTTTCAGAAGCACACGTAACACTATTAGGGTTTAGCCAGGGAACCATTTTAAGCTTCGCCGTAGCGTTAAGCTATCCTCAAAAAGTTCAACGGGTTGTAGGATTAAGTGGCTATATAAATGAAGGTATTTTGAAAGAAGGCTATGAAAATAATGATTTCAGCAATTTAAAAATATATACTTCTCACGGAACCGCGGACCAGGTAATCCCTATTTCGTGGGCTCAAAAAACCAAGCCCTTTTTAGATAATTTAAACATCCCTTGTAAATATTCAGAATTTCCTGTTGGTCATGGGGTAGCGCCACAAAATTTTTATGAGTTGAAGGAGTGGCTGGAAGCAAGTCGATAGCCGGTAGGAAGTAACTAATTGGAATACAAAACCCCCTCAATAGTTTTCAAAGAGAGCTCGTTATTTTCTCCAAAGAAATACTCAATTAGTACTTCTCCCCAGTACGTCCCGTCACTAAAATCTGCAATGACCCAGCGATGGTTTAAAAATTTTATTTTATTAATGCGCATGTTCCCCTCCATCCCATCTACAGGAACCAGCGGATTGCCCTCCGGAGCAAGATTCATATCGTAAATCTGGTCGCGCACCCTATTTTGTGCTGTAACAGCTTCAATACCTAAGTTCTCCAGATAACTCATTGCGTTGTCATTATTCATTAAGTTGAAATAATTTAACTCCAAAAGTTTATCCTCCTGCAACCCATATAGAGAATCAGACTCGTTTACCTGCTTTGTTAAGCTGGTAATCTGTTTTTCTTGGCTTTCAAAAATTGATTTTTCGTTCATATACTGAAACAGGATAAAAAGTACAGCAAAGAAAAACAGGTACATAAATATTTTATTCTTCATCTTTAATAGTTTTAATAGTAATTGTTTGGTTGTAACTAAACTCTAATTTTAAGTCCGTCGTATGCCAGATACACGTTTTCTGGTAATGCTTTTTCTACTTCCTCGTGAAAACCAAGCAAATGACTTACGTGGGTAAAATAAGTTTTTTTTGGGTTTATCTTTTGAACCAACGCCAAGGCTTCATCGAGATTAAGATGCGAATGGTGAGGTTTTATGCGCAGACAGCTAATAACTAAAATTTCGGTGTTGTTTATTTTTTTTATTTCATCTTCAGAAATGGTCTTCATATCGGTTAAATAAGTAAAACCATCAATTTTGAATCCTAATACCGGTAAATCGCCGTGCAGATATTCTATGGGAATCACCTTCTTATCAGCTAAATAAAAGGGACTGTTTTTTTGAACTTCAATTTCAGCAATCGTAGGCGCTCCAGGGTATTTATTTTCGGTTTCAAAAATATATTGAAACCGTTGGTGTAAGGATGTAAAAACCCGCTTATGAGCATAAAAATCTACGTGACCCTTCTGAAAGGAAAACGGACGTATATCGTCCAGGCCAGCTGTATGATCGCTGTGTTCATGGGTTAGCAGGATTCCGTCTATTGACGATACGTTCTCACGTAGCATTTGCTGCCTGAAATCCGGGCCACAATCTATCACATACCTATGCCCTTCCCATTCCAGCAATACCGAAACACGCAATCTTTTATCGCGGGTATCGTTACTTAAACACACAGGATGACTACTACCAATAACAGGAATTCCCTGCGAGGTTCCAGTCCCTAAAAATGTAATGGTAAGTTCAGTTTTCATTAGGACAAAAATAACAGTAATTTTTTTAGTTTGCTTCGCCTATTCGTTACCTTTGTTACAGCACGTTTAAATAGTGTACTATGCCAGACATGATTAAAGGGGATAAGGAATTTGAAAATATCCCTTCAGTTAGAAATAAAGCCTTACGAATTAACCTGAACGAGAACATTTACGGCACTTTTGCCGAAATTGGAGCCGGACAGGAAACGGTTCGTAATTTTTTTAGAGCAGGTGGCGCTTCGGGTACCATTGCCAAAACCATGTCTGCCTATGATAAGGATTTTAGCGATGCCATTTATGGTGTTGAAGAAGACAGTAGGTATGTAACCGAATCTCGTCTCAAAAAGATGCTAAACCACGAAATGAACCTTATTGAGGAACGTATTGTGCGCGAAAAACATCCTGAGAAATTATTCTTTGCCTATGCCAATACTGTTGCTACCATTGACTTTGCTAAGAAATATAAAGGCCACGGATGGTTAGGTATTCGTTACCAAACAAAGCCGGACGAGGATTACAGTGAAATTATTTTACACATTCGTTTTCACGAAAATGATGCTGTAGCACAACAAATAACCCTCGGGATTTTAGGAGTAAATTTAATTTATGGTGCTTATTATAAGTACGATCAGCCACGAAAATTACTTCGGTATTTATACGATCATATAGACAAAGATAAAATTGAAATTGATACCATAAATTTCTCCGGACCTAAATTTGAGAAGGTAGATAACAGATTAATGAGTCTGCAACTTATTAAAAATGGCATGACAGATGCCGTGATGTTTGGCCCGGACGGAAACAACATTCTTCCTGCAAGAATTCTATACAAAAAAAATATATTGGCGCTTCGCGGAAGTTTCCGCCCTGTGACAAAAGTGAATATAGATATGTATGAGAAATCATACGCTATGTTTTTAGAAGAAAACAGAGTGGAAAAAGAACGAACCGAAGTAATTTTTGAAATCACTCTTTCCAACCTTCGTGCTGAAGGGGAAATAGATGAAGAAGATTTTATGGATCGTGCAAGACTCCTATGCTCGCTTGGACATACGGTAATGATTTCTAACTTCCAGGAGTATTATAAACTAGTTGAATATTTCTCTCGCTATACCAAAATGCGCTTAGGTCTTGCTATGGGAGTAAATAATCTGGTCGATATTTTTGACGAGAAGTACTACCGTCACTTGAGCGGTGGAATTTTAGAGGCTTTTGGCAAATTATTCTTTAAAGACTTAAAAGTATACCTCTACCCAATGCGTGATCCAAAAACGGGAGAATATACTAACAGCGAAAACTTAAAAGTACACCCACGTATGAAAGAACTATACAAGTTCTTTAAATACAACGGAAAGGTTGTTGATATAGAAAACTTTAATGCCGATATTATGAACATCTTCTCACGTGAAGTACTGTCTATGATCGAAAATAATGAAGATGGCTGGGAAGAAATGCTTCCAAAAGGTGTTTCGGAAATAATAAAAGACAAACATCTTTTTAGTTGTCACGAAAATTTAAAGACTGAAATTATTGAGAAATAAGCAGACGCTAGAAGGAAATAAAAAAATACGCTACATTTTATTGTAGCGTATTTTTTTTACCCCTCAAGAATCTGAGCGGCGTGGTCTTTTGTTTTTACTTTATCAATTACGCGTGCTACCACTCCATTTTCGTCTACCAGAAAAGTTTTACGATGAATCCCATCGTACTCTCTACCCATAAACTTTTTATGTCCCCAGACACCAAAGGCATTAATAACTTGCTTGTCCTCGTCTGCCAGTAATGGAAAAGGGAAATCGAATTTATTTTTAAAGTTTGACTGTTTTTTTTCGCTGTCTGCACTCACTCCTAAAAGTGAATAGCCGGCATCTTGCAGTGCTGCATAGTGATCGCGTAAGTTACAGGCCTCGGCAGTGCAACCTGGCGTGTTAGCCTTTGGATAAAAGAATACTACTAATTTTTTTCCTTTATAATCTGAAAGAGATACCGGATTTCCAGCTTCATCATTTACAGTAAAATTTGGCACCGTATCGCCGGCTTGTAATGTGTTCATAGTCTATTTTTGTATAAAATTAAGCATTCAATCTATATTGCTGAAAGATTTACATAAAATTTAAGACTCCAAATAAAAACAAAACACGCACGCGCTATGACCAAGCAAGAAAAGGTACAATTTGTTATAGATACTTTACAGAAAACCTATCCTGAAATACCAATTCCATTAGACCATAAAGATCCATATACCTTATTAATTGCCGTATTACTTTCTGCACAAAGTACCGATGTACGCGTCAATAAAATAACACCTCTTTTATTTGAAGTTGCCGATAATCCGTATGATATGGTAAAACTGTCGGTGGAAGATATTCGGGATATCATAAGACCTGTTGGGCTTTCCCCAATGAAGTCGAAAGGTATTCACGGACTTTCTCAGATACTTATAGACAAATATAATGGGAGTGTCCCATCAGATATTTCAGCGCTGGAAGAATTGCCCGCTGTAGGGCATAAAACAGCAAGTGTTGTAGTTTCACAAGCCTTTGGCATTCCTGCTTTTCCGGTAGATACGCACATTCACAGGCTTATGTATCGCTGGGGACTTACCAACGGTAAAAACGTAGTACAAACCGAAAAGGATGCTAAAAGATTATTCCCAAAAGAAATATGGAATGAGCTACATCTACAGATAATCTGGTACGGAAGACACTATTGCCAGGCACGCGGTTGGGATTTGGAAAAGGATATTATTACTAAAACTATTGGTAGAAAAACAGTACTAAACGAATATTATAAAAAGAAGAAAAAGTAGTAATAATTGGATACAAAAAACCCCGAAAGTGGTGAATTTCCGGGGCTTTCCAAAGTTTAGTTTAGAAGTGCTTCAAACTTCATTTTATTATAATCTATAACACTTAAAGCCTTCGAATAATCCAGGAGGAATTTAATAGTTTCTCCCTTAGGAACCAAATTTTTCTCCACGTGTTCCGGTCGTGGCGTTTCAGAGTACATTTTTTGCATAGAACGTGTTTTTGAGGTTAATGTTACCTAATAACGGACTATAAAAATGTTTATTGTGTTAATTTGTCAATATAATGTTATGCTTATCAATTACTTTACGTAAATTAATAAGAGCATAACGCATTCTTCCTAATGCCGTATTAATACTAACCCCTGTTTGCTCGCTAATCTCCTTAAAACTCATATCCTTATACATGCGCATCACGAGTACTTCTTTTTGGTCTGCAGGCAATTCCTGAATGAGCCTTCTTACGTCACTTTCTACCTGTCCTTTTATAATTTGTTTTTCGGCATTCAGATTTCCGTCAGAGAGTACCGAAAATATATTGAAATCGTCATTATTTTCAAATTTCGGCATCCGATTACTTTTTCTAAAGTGATCTATCACCAGGTTATGAGCAATACGCATTACCCATGGTAAAAATTTACCTTCCTCATTATAAGCACCTCTTTTTAAGGTTCTAATTACTTTAATAAACGTATCCTGAAAGATATCTTCCGCCACATCGCGGTCAAAAACCTTTGAGTAAATAAAACTGTAAATTCTTTGTTTGTGACGTGTAACTAATACGCCCAGCGCAGATTCATTGCCTTGCATATATGCACTAACTAAAGTTGCATCTGTAGCTTTGTTTTTTTTCATATCAATACTTTCTAAATTAAACAACTATGCTTTTTTGGCTGGCGAGTTGTTTTAATAAGTAAATTTTAAAAGTAATAATATGCTATAGGCAATAATTTTAATTAATATCGTTAAGAGGGGTAAATATAACAACAAAGAAATATGAAATGCAAATTATTTGTGAGTTTTTTCCTAAAATTAATATAAAGTTTCAGAAAAAATAAGTCAATTACCCTATTAAACCACTGGGTTTGTTAAGCTTTTCTTAATTTAAAATAAATATACTTAAATTTAAATATTTGAGCCTAAAAATTGGCTCAATACTCTTAAAAATGCTTCTATAATAGTATCTTTGCACCTTCATTTTATGGAACTAAAATCTTAGTAAAGCATCAAAAAAACTTGAATACCGAAACCTTAGACACAAAGAAAAATATAATTATTCAAGGTGCAAAGTTGCATAACCTGAAGAATATTTCGGTAGCAATCCCCAGAAATAAATTAGTTGTAATTACGGGTTTATCCGGTAGTGGTAAGTCCAGCCTGGCGTTCGATACCTTGTACGCTGAAGGACAAAGACGCTATGTAGAAAGTTTGTCTTCTTACGCCCGCCAATTCTTAGGTAGGCTAGATAAACCAAAGGTAGATTCTATAAAAGGAATTGCCCCGGCCATTGCCATTGAGCAAAAGGTAAATACTACCAACACACGTTCCACAGTAGGAACATCTACCGAGATTTACGACTATTTAAAACTGCTTTACACAAGAATAGGAATAACCTATTCTCCGGTGAGCGGCACTATGGTGAAAAAAGATTCGGTAACCGATGTTATTGAATACATTAAGACCTGTCCCGAAGGTGAAAAACTCCTCCTCCTTGCCCCTGTTCATTTAGAAGAAGGCAGAACTATGGAGAATAAAATACAAGCGCTCGCCCAACAAGGCTATGCACGTGTAAAACTTCAGGATACTGTTGTAAGGATAGATGAATTGACTAAAAATTATCCAAAAGATTTACAGTTAGTAGTAGATCGTGTGATCACTAAGGACGACGAAGACTTTTATAACCGACTCGCAGATGCTATTGAAGTTTCCTTTTTTGAGGGTAAAGGTGAATTGTATATTGAAAATCTTGGCAATGGAGCTATTCGTGAGTTTAATAACAGGTTTGAAGCAGACGGAATTACATTTGTAGAACCTAATGTACATTTATTCAGTTTTAATAATCCCTATGGTGCTTGCCCTACCTGCGAAGGGTACGGAGATGTAATAGGTATTGATGAAGAACTGGTTATTCCAAACACCGCACTTTCTGTATACGATAATGCCATTTTCCCCTGGCGAGGTGATAGCATGGGCTGGTATCGCGATCAATTGGTAAACAATGCTTATAAATTCGATTTTCCTATTCATAAACCCTGGTTTCAACTTACCGAAGCACAGCAACAACTGGTTTGGGAAGGAAATGAGCATTTTGAAGGGTTGAACCAATTTTTTAAATACCTCGAATCTAAGAATTATAAAATTCAGAATCGGGTCATGCTTTCCCGTTACAGAGGAAAGACAAAATGTAGCACCTGCCACGGCAAGCGATTGCGTCCCGAAGCTGCCTACGTAAAAATTAACAAGACATCCATCCAGGATTTGGTAAACAAGCCATTAGATGAACTGGCGGTTTTCTTCAAAGAACTAATCTTAAATAAATACGAGCAAAAAATTGCAAAAAGATTATTGCTCGAAATTAATAATCGCCTTGCGTTCTTAATGGACGTTGGCCTTAGCTATCTCACCCTTAACCGAAAAAGTAACACACTTTCTGGCGGGGAATCCCAGCGAATTAATTTAGCCACTTCGCTGGGGAGTAGCTTGGTGGGATCTATGTATATCCTTGATGAACCTAGTATTGGCTTGCACCCAAAAGATACCGAACGCTTAATTGTTGTTTTAAAATCCTTGCGCGACTTAGGAAATACCGTAATTGTGGTAGAGCATGATGAAGATATCATGAAAGCTGCAGACGAAATCATAGACATTGGTCCCGAAGCCGGAACTTTTGGTGGTGAAATAATGAATCAGGGCACTTTTGCTGAAATTTTAAAAGGCGATTCCCTTACAGCAAGCTATTTAAACGGAACGCTAAAAATTGATGTTCCCGCAAAACGCCGAATTTCGAAAAGCGCCATAACTATTACGGGCGCGAGACAAAACAACCTTCAGAATATTGATGCCACGTTCCCACTGGGAGCTTTTACCGCAGTAACAGGGGTTTCTGGTAGCGGAAAAAGTACCTTAGTGAAAAAGATTTTATATCCTGCCTTACAACGTGAAATTAGCGGTTTTGGTGAAAAACCAGGGCAGTTTACTTCATTAGAAGGAAGTTATAGTGGTATTAAAAATATTGAGTTTATAGATCAAAATCCAATTGGTCGCTCCAGCCGAAGTAATCCGGTTACCTATATAAAGGCATACGACGATATTAGAAATCTATATGCCTCACAAAAACTAAGTGACATACGTGGGTACAAGGCGAAGCATTTCAGTTTTAATGTAGATGGTGGACGTTGTGAAACCTGTAAAGGCGAAGGCGAAGTAACTATAGAGATGCAGTTTATGGCAGATGTGCATTTGGAATGCGATACCTGTAACGGGAAACGTTTCAAAAAAGAAATTCTGGAAGTAAAATTCCATGATGCGAACATTAATGACATTCTGCAAATGACGGTAGACGATGCTATTTCTTTCTTCCGCCAGCATAACGAAACCAGGATCACCATCAAATTACAACCCCTGCAAGATGTTGGTTTGGGATATGTTCAATTAGGCCAAAGCTCCTCTACCCTTTCCGGTGGTGAGGCGCAACGTATAAAACTGGCTTCTTTCCTCATTAAAGGGAATACTAAAGATAAAGCGCTCTTTATTTTTGACGAACCTACTACGGGACTTCATTTTCACGATATTAAAAAACTCTTAGCTTCTTTTTATGCGTTGCTGGATAATGGTCACACCGTAATTGTAGTGGAGCACAATCTGGATCTAATTAAATGTGCAGACCATATTATAGACCTGGGTCCCGAGGGCGGCATACGAGGTGGTAAAATTGTTGCGCAAGGTACTCCCGAAGAAGTTTCAAAAAGCAAGGATTCATTAACGGCTCCTTATTTGCTGGAGAAACTTCATTAAGTAGATTTCTTTAAAATAATTTCTCTACATATTTTTTTTGGCACGGTGATTGTAATCTACTTAACAACCGATAGAAAAGTTTTATCAAGTACAACGTCGGTTACCTAGATATAAAAAGAATACATAGTTTTTTGGTTGGTTAGTTAAACCCGCTGCTTTCAATCTTTGGAACAGCGGGTTTTTTAATGTAATAAATTTTATTTAAATCTTTCCGATCTATAAACACATTTGAAAAACAGATACTTACATCTTTGGCACGGTCGTTGTTTTAATATACAACGTATAAGCTGACCAAAATATAAAGCGAGTACGAACTTAAAACTTCAAATTATGAAAAAGCTAATCTTATTATTCAGCAGTTTGTTTCTTTTCACGTTAACTGCTTCGGCGAACAACAATGTGAATGAAGAAACCACATTAAATACGTACGATGGTAAATCGTATATTTTTATTGAAGGAGCCGTAGAATTTTCGGTTTTTCCAGACGGTCAGTTCGATTTTATTTACGTAGGTGGCAATAGAGGCAACAACGTAAACGTGAACGTAAACACACCAGGTGTAAGCGTATCCTTCAATTCAGGGTATGATTATGATATGTATGTACAGTATGACGATTATGGTGCCGTAGTGCAGGTTGAAGATGTACCTATTTATTACGATGAGTTTGGCCGTATTGTACAAGCAGGTGAGGTTGAAATTAGATACAACAACCGTCGCATTGTAAACGTTGGTAGCCTCGTAGTTCACTACAATAATTACGGATACTTCTCTCACTGTACCGGATTTATAAGTCCTTGGAACCGTTACTACGTGTACCGCCCCTGGCACGTGTATTACGCAGCACCTATCTATTCTAGCTGTATAGTGTATGATTATCCTTACAGAACGTATTATACCCCAAGACGTTATGGCTGGGCATACCATAGACAACATTATGCAAGAGGCTACAATCGTGGATACGCAAACGGAAGAAGAGATTTTTACAGACCTGGTAGCCGTGTACATTACAAAGATGGTAGAACTGCCAGAAATAATAGCTACAATCCAAACCGTAGAAATACGATGGTGACAAATTCCAGAGATACCGGAAGGTCTGATTTAGCAACTAACAGAAGTGATCGTGGTAATTCAAGAGGCACTCTAGATAAGCAACGTACTAACACTAGTCTAAATCGTGAAGATGCAAGAAATGGAAACACTACTAGTAAAGGACGCCCAACTTCAAATAGTCGTGGGAATGTTTCAAAAGGAAGACCTGCTACCAATAGTGGTTTTGCTAAAGCAGATAGCCGTGGGAATGTTTCAAAAGGACGTCCGGTGAGTAACACCAGACGTACTGTAAAAAACAGCAACCGTGGCAACGTTACCAAAGGCAGACCAGTAAATAACCGTGGATCTGTAGTAAACTCCAGAGAGACCAATGCTAATAGAAAGACAAGCAGTAACAGAGCGGTAGCGCAAAAGAGAAATACAAATAGCAACAGAAAAGCTACAACCTCCAGAAGTACTGGAAATCGCTCAAAAAGTAGCTCGGCAGCAAAAAGAAGTTCGAATGTAAATAAGTCCAGAAGTTCTTCATCACGAGGCAATACAAGTTCTCGTAGTACAAACACCAGAAGAGGTAGAGGACAATAAAAATTTTGGTTGGTTAGTTAGAAATCCCTGTGATTCGCATCTGCGATGACCAGGGATTTCGCATTTAATGTTTTTTGAGAATTTGTGACATCTGTTTACTTAAATGTTTGCGTGTATATTTTGAAATATTTGCCGTAATTCCAGCTATTCCTTCCGCTTTATAGGATTTGAAATATGATTTAATTGAGGTTTTAAGCGCTTCTCTTTCTGCAGTATTATAAAATCTTCCACTGGTAGATTCTTCTAAGATTGCTTTAATATCACTTCCTTTAGGTCCAATTGAAATAATAGGACGTTCGGCTCTAATGTATTCGAATAATTTTCCAGGGATGATAGCACGGGTTTCGGGGCTATCAATTTCCAACAGCAAGAGCAATTGTGCATTATGTTGTAGCTGAAGTGCTTCCTTGTGTGAAACATATCCCACATTCCGAAGGTTTTGCGATAAGCCGAAACTTGAAATACTTTCTAAAATTTCTTCACCTACAACTCCCGCTAACACCAGTTCCAGATCATCCCGAAATCCGTCAATTTCTGAAGCCAATTCGTTTAAAACTTCCCACAAAATAATAGGATTACGTTCGCTTAATAAAGAACCAATATGTGCAATGGAAAATTTAGCATCCAGCCTTGTAGTAATGGTCTCTTTTCGTTCAAAACCATTTGTCACCACTATTACAGGGCGGTTTGTTATCGCTTCAAACTCTTTTTTAGTCGTAGGACTGGTAACGGTTATAGCGTCTGCAGTTTGTAAAACCTGTGCCTCTAATTGCTTGTGCTTTTTCTTCGATGTATTAGTTAAGCGCAAAGAATCGTGATAATGAATCGTGGTCCACGGATCTCTGAAATCGGCCAGCCACTTCACCCCTGTTTCCTTTTTAAGTTGCATTCCAATTACATGTAAACTATGTGGAGGTCCGGATGTAATGATAGTTTCTACCGGGTTTTTAGCCAAATACTGTTTCAAAAATACAACCGAAGGCTTCACCCATCCAACTCTGGCATCCGGAATAAAAAAGTTCCCCCGAACATACAGCAACAATTTTTCTAAAATGGAAGTGTTCTTCTTAGCAATAATCCCGCTACTCATTTGCTTGGTCTTCTTTTTTGAAAACCATTTGGCAAATTTATACGGCTCGTTAATTGGCTGACTAATAATTTCAATATCCTGCGGTATTTCTGCAACAAAACTTTCGTCGCGTAAGGGATAATGTGCATTTTCCGGAATATACACCACAGGTTCAATACCAAATTCCCTAAAATATTTTACAAAGTATAACCACCGCTGAACTCCTGGTCCCCCTGCAGGAGGCCAATAGTAAGTTATGACGAGGACACGTTTCATTAAGAATCTGTAGTTTCCTTGGTACTCTTAAAAGTAACATACAATCCGCCAAGCAGCACCAATAGTAAGAGTATGCTACTGCCCAGCGCTATGCTACTCCCTTTTTTAACTACGGCAGCTTCAAATTTAAATTCTATCTTGTTGTTTCCTGCTGGAATCTTCATTCCGCGTAGGAGATAGTTTACGCGAATATAATCGGCTGGTTTCCCATTTATATAGGCATTCCAACCTTCCGGGTAATATATTTCAGAAAAAACAGCCAGTTGCGGGCTTTTGGTACTTGCTTCGTACGTTAAATGGTTATGGGAATGCGTTACCAGTTCTATAGTTGCCGTACTATCGCGTTGTATACTTTGTAGTGGTAATTTATCTTTAAATTCTTTATGAACTATGACCGTTTTCTTAGTGTCCAGACTATCCAGTAATAAAATCTCCTGATTAGCATCTTCAGCAAACTGAACATTCTCAACAAACCACGCAGGTCCATTGAAGTAAGGATTTCGTTGTGCTACTGGACCACCACCTTTGTTTTGTACGATGAAGTATTTTACATTAAGCATATTCATAATACCCACATCGCCATTGTACAAATAGAAATCTGCTATGTCCTGCATTCTTCCAGGTTTTGCAGCGTGATAGCCTCCCAGCGCATTATGGTAGAAACTTGCTGCTCCACTGTTAAATGCATCATTCGTAGCATCGAATACCCGAAAGTGACCTTCATCTTTTAAGATCATTTCATCTGCACCACTCATTTGGAATGGTTGCTCCATAATTCGTTTTTGCACAAAATCCTCATTGTTTACATAGCGTCTGTCTACACCTACCAGATCAAATACTACCAATAACACCAGGACTCCAATAGCTGCCGTTTGCTTTAGTTTGTCTTTCAGGAAGAACCACAAAGCTCCAGCTGCAAGCACTATTAAAATTAAGGACCGAATAGCATCTTTCATAAATAAAGAAGCCCGATCTGCTCTTACAGCTTCTACCAGCTCATTCCCTAATTGTTCACGAATACCTACATCATACGGACTCGCAAAATCGAATCCTGGGATGGCACTCTTTAACACTATAAATATAAGAATGATGCCACCTAAAATTCCTGTGGAATACAGTAACGCTTTCTTTCGTTTTTCTTCTTTAGTGAACTCGCTAAAAAATTGATGCAATCCAACGATTGCGAGTATAGGTACAATTAATTCTATCAATACCTGGATGGAGGAAACTGCTCTGAATTTGTCGTACAATGGTACGGTATCCACAAAAAAGCGTGTAAGCATTTCAAAATTATCGCCCCAGGATAAAAAGAGACTCAGCAACAATCCTGCAACTGCCCACCATTTTAATCTGCCGCGCACTAAAAATAACGCCAGCACCGCCAGAAATAATAAAATAGCACCAATATATGCCGGTGCTTCCACGTAGGTTTGATCTCCCCAATAGGTAGGCATCTGTCGTAAGACCTCATTGGCCTCCTGTGGCGAAGCGCCCATTTTAATTAGTGCATCTACTGTTTCTCCATCTTCTGGTAGCGGTTCTAAGGTACCTCCACCCATAAAACGTGGAATGAGCAGATTAAAACTTTCTAGTATTCCGTAACTGTATTCTGTAATGTATTCATAATCCAGCCCTTCAACGGTTTCTTTTTTAGTACCATCCGGGTTAATGGTCAATTCACTTTTTCCTCGTGTGGAAGTGTCTGCATATTCCTTCGTTGCCAGAATGTTGGTAGCGTTAAGACCTATGGCAATTAATACGCCAATCGCCATCACTCCTACTGCTTTAAAAAAGTGAGGAAGCATTTTTTTTCTGAAAGCGTCTACCAGATAAGCAATGCCAATGCATAGCACCAACAGTAATAAATAATAGGTCATCTGGAAGTGATTGGTGACCAACTCCAGCCCCATAGCGATGGTAGTAAGGATAAAACCCCACAAGTATTTACCTTTAAATGTGAGTATAATTCCGCTTAAAACCAACGGCATATAGGCAATGGCGTGTGCTTTTGCATTATGTCCAACACCTAATATAATGATGAGATAGGTAGAAAAACCGAATGCCAGAGCCCCTAGAAATGCTAATTTATAGTCAACTTTCAGCACCAGGAAAAGGATGTACATCCCAATAAAGTAAAGAAACAAATAATCTGCTGGACGCGGTAAAAACCGAAGCGTAAGGTCTAATTTCTTAATATAGTTATGCGGGTATTTTGCCCCTAACTGATAGGTGGGCATCCCGCCAAAAGCGCTATCTGTCCAATAGGTTTCTTCGCCGGTGGTTTTTCGAAAATCATTTTGCTGTTTTGCCATCGCGGTGTATTGCACTATATCACTCTGGTAAATAGCTTTGCCTTGCAACACAGGGCTAAAATATGCCAGAGAAGCAATAATAAAAAGAAGGAAAACAACTAAATGCGGAAGAAATTTCTTTACTGAAACGTTCATAGACAGACTAACTAAAATAGAGGTGGAAAATTACGAAAATCTGAAACGATTGTCGTTGGGTTGGTAGATTTTTTTAAATTGTAGGTTTTGTAATAAATTAATAACCGTAGTTAGCGGTTGTAATTTGCAGTGAAAATAAGAAGAAGCGATTTAATTGCATTTTAGTAAAACTATCAAGTAAAATGAATTTATTGATAGTATAAAATACTTAGAATAACTAAAACAAAAAACAATATACCGGCCCACGCATCTCTTATGGTTTCTCGATCATTATTTATTTTATTTTGTCGGTTCATCCTTTTAAGATTAAAGCCATAGACAGAAACCAACCTAATAATAAAACCTACTTCTTGAAATCCTATCATATATTGCCGCCTTATATTGAGAGATATTGAGAGACGAATCAATTTAGGTGCAAACATCTACAAATACATTAAAAAAAACACACCTCATTATTCGCACCTCGAACCTCGCACCTTGTAATTTTACTCCACTTCCTCATAATCCACATACTCACCAACAGTTTTGGAGCTCCTCTTCGTATTTGGAGCGTCTCTGTTTATAGTTATCTTTCCTTCTTTTTCAGATTTGGAAGCTTGCTGAAATGGGTTATCACCAAATGGATTGGCACCGAAAGATTTTTCAAACTTCTGTCCCATTTTTTTGGCAATGTATTTGAAAAGGTAGGGTTTTGCCAATTTCCACGTAAAGCGCAGAGCAAAAAATACCAAAAGTACGATAAGTACCGTTTTAAGAAAGTCCATAATACCAATAATAACTGTAAAGTTCAAAAGTACAATTTGCCGTATAAAAAAGGTAGCTTGCAGGTATTAAAATAATGATAAAATACTATCTTTGACTAGAACAAAACAACTATGAAATTCTTTAAATTCTTTCTTTGTTGCCTATTCCTGCTGCCTCTCTGCAGCCATGCCCAATATACCGAAATGATTAACACCAACCGCCCGGGAGTCTCTCAGGGAGCGTTTTCGGTAGGAACCAATGTGTTACAGTTTGAAAGTGGGTTAAGTTATGGAAACGAAAAGCACGACTTATTAGGTACAGATTATACTACGTTTGGTTGGGATTACTCGGTGCGATACGGCGTTTGGCGGGAAGAACTGGAAGTGAGTATTATTGGGGAGTACCGAAATAATAGTGGCGAAATTACCCGAGGTACTCTGGTAACAGAAGACAAATTTGCTAATTTTAGAAGCAATACCATTGGCGCCAAATATCTGGTGTACGATCCGTACCGAAAAATGGAACTGGAAGGCCCCAACTTATATAGCTGGAAAGCCAATAACCGCTGGCAATGGAGAGATTTAATTCCTGCTGTTTCAGTCTATGCAGGTGCTAATTTCGATTTTGCAGATAACCGTTTTACGCCTAGTGTTGAAGCAGAAATTAGCCCTAAAGTAATTGTATCTACACAAAATAACTGGGTAGGTGGTTTTGTGTTTGTCACCAACATTATTGCAGACCGTATTGGAACAGACTTCCCAACATACGGATATATTCTTACCTTAACCCACGCTACCAACAGATACTTTTCAATTTTTGTAGAAAATCAAGGCTTTAAAAGCGATTTTTATGCAGACCAGATCTTTCGTGGTGGAGCTGCTGTACTTATCAACAATAACTTACACGTAGATCTTTCCGGAGCACTTAATTTTAAAGACACACCTTCGTTTTGGGAAGGACGTGTGGGTGTTGCGTATAGATTTGATATGCACGACACAGATGAGTTTATTGAAGAAAAAGGAAAGGCAGGACGTGAAAAACGAAGAGCCGAAAAAGGTGAGAAAAAAGCCAAGAAAAAGAATAAAAGAAAAGACGGATTTGAAGACGGCGGTGACGATGGTGGTGATGGTGGCGACGATGGCGGACTTAATTAGCAGAACCTAATGATTAAAATTACCCAGGTAACCAACCCCACTCAACTAAAACAGTTTGTAACGTTTCCATTTTCGTTATACAAAAACTGTGAATATTGGGTTCCTCCTCTTATTAATGATGAAATAGAAACGCTGGATCGCGTTAAAAACCCTGTGTTTGCAAATGCCGAAGCTGAATACTACCTCGCTTACCAGAATGGTAAAATTGCTGGTAGAATTGCCGTTATTGTAAATAATCTTGAAATAAAAGAACAAGGCAAAAAGAAAGTTCGTTTTGGTTGGTTCGATGTAGTGGATGCTATTGAAGTTACCAAAGCACTTCTTGAAAAAGTCTACGAAAAAGGTCGCGAACTCCATCTGGAATATGCCGAAGGTCCGGTAGGTTTCAGCAATATGGAAAAAGCAGGTATTTTAATTGAAGGGTATGAAGAAATGAATACCATGATCACCTGGTATCATTATCCATACTACAAAGAACATTTTAAGCAATTAGGTTTTGAAACACAAGCTACATGGGTAGAATATAAGCTTAGCATCCCTCCTTCCATAAAAGAAAAAGTGGCTAAGTTTTCAAGGATCATTAAAGAGCGTTATGGTTTATCTGTGATTCAGTTTAAGAATAAAAAAGAGATTTTGCCGTATGTAGATGAAATGTTCGGTTTGCTGAATAAAACGTACAATACCTTACAAACCTTTGTCCCTATTCAGCAATACCAGATAGATTACTATAAGGAAAAGTATTTCAGCTTTATTCAGCCGGATTATATTACCTGTATAAAAGACGAAGCTGGAAAACTTATTGCCTTCAGTATTGTGATGCCTTCGTTTACTAAAGCATTAAAAAAAGCGAACGGACGTCTCTTTCCATTTGGCTGGTATCACTTATGGAAAGCACAGCGCAAGAACGACCGTGCTGCATTCTACTTAATAGGAATAGACCCGGAATACCAGGGAAAAGGAGTAACAGCTATAGTTTTTGAAGAGATGCAACATCTTTTTAACAGCAAAGGGATTGACAAAGTAGAAACCAATCCTGAGCTAGAAGAAAACACCGCCGTTCAATTACTCTGGAAAGACTACGAACCGCAAATGCATAAAAAACGAAGCACCTTTAGAAAGTCTCTTTAAAATTAGTACAGTCCAACACCTCACTCCTAGGTATAGTCACTTTTTATATATTTAACGTCATTCGGTAGTTTTTAAGCTTCCGGAGTGTCTCATATATTTTGCCGGACGGGAACTATTATTTATGACTTCCTTAGTATTCTATGTCGCGAGTTCCAAATAACTTTAAACAACTAAAATAGGCGTGCATGGAACTACCCATACTCTTGGTGTTTATTATCATTGGAATTACAATACTGCTGTTTGTAACCGAGTATTTTGCCATAGATAAAATTGCGTTTCTGATAATTATAGCCTTAGTTCTATTGCAACTTACCACTCCCGAAGAAGCCATAAGTGGTTTTTCCAATCCAGCCGTCATTACCATTTTATCGTTAATGATCCTTGCCATTGGCTTGGAAGATAATGGGGTGATACAGTGGCTTACACAAGCTATTAAAAATCTTAAAATACTCCCGCTACTTCTACTTACACCAGCATTTATGATAGTTTCTGCCACCATATCTTCTTTTATAAGTACGACGGCGGTAGTAATTATATTTATAAAAATAATAAGCCAATTGGCAGAGCGCTATAACTTTTCTTCCTCAAAATTATTAATGCCTATTTCCTTTGCCGGTATTTTAGGAGGAAGCTGCACCCTTATGGGAACCTCTACAAACCTTCTGGTGAATTCTATTGCCAGAAATTCCGGGGTTGAGGCTTTTTCTTTTTTTGAGTTTTCATTGTACGGAGTTATTTTTCTTGCTATTGGAATTGTTTTAATGACCGTAGCATCAAGATTTCTTCCCAAAGATCCTACAGCCGATCTACAGAGCGAATACGAAATAGACAGCTATATATTCACGGTTAAAATTTCAGAAGAAAGTGATCTGGTCGGGAAAACGATTTCAGAAATAGATTTTATGGCCGATGAGCAAGCAACACCCCTTAAACTTATTCGCGAGAAAAAAATCATTAATGCTCCGGGAAAATATGTAGAAATTAAAGCGGGAGATAATATTGTGCTTATGAGCACTTTTGAACATATTAACCAACTTGTACAGGATCATGACCTGGTCATAAATGAACGCCGCAGAGAAGCGCAGCGTAAAAAATTTGGGGATGGGGATAGCGACGACGATAGCGATATGACCTATGTGGAACTTCTTATTTTACCAGGATCCAAGCTCATTGGAAGTACGCTAAAGAAAATGCGAAAAATGACTTTAAACGGAGCCTATCCCATCGCCATAAAAAAAAGAACCAATTTGCGTAATACCAAAGAACGCCTTATTCGTAAACAGATTAAGGATATTAATGTAAAACCCGGCGATAGATTACTGGTAGAGCTACAGGAGCAACAATTGCGCAGATTGTATACCCTTGAAAATGTTGCTATTTTAAATCAGCATGAATATGAGCCCGTTGTACCTTTAAAAAGAAAACTTACCGCCCTGGTAATCCTTTTAGGAGTAATTGGACTGGCAGCAAGTAGTGTACTCTCTATTCTGGCAGCATCTTTAACTGGGGTGGCTGCGTTATTGGTCTTCAGGCTTATTTCTTTGGAGAATATATACCATCGGGTAAACTGGCAGATCATTTTTTTACTTGCCGGTATGATTCCGTTGGGCATTGCCATGAGCAACAGCGGTGCAGACGTATGGATTAGTGAACAACTTTTGGGTTTACTGAAAGGACAACCTCCAATGATTGTAATGGGATTACTCTTTGGGGTTACTATGCTACTTTCAGGATTTATAAGCAATAACGCTACCGCTATTATAATGACACCTATTAGTATTGCAATGGCCGCTGGTTTTGGTCTGGATGTAAAGCCTTTTGTACTTGCTGTAATGTTTGGTGCAAATTTTAGCTTTTTTACACCGGTAGGCTATCAAACCAACACTTTAATATATGGAACGGGTCTTTATAAATTTAAACACTTTGTAATTATTGGCGGCGTATTATCGCTCACGCTATGGATTGTAGGAACTTTATTATTAACCAACGCTTTGTAATATGTTATTTTTATTTCAGCAAATCAAAGAAGATACAACAACCAGAGAGGGGATTCTTGCTACGCTTACAGACACTTTATTAGGCTGGTGGGATGCCTTTATTATAAAACTTCCAAATATAGGTCTAGCTATTGTAGTTATAATTCTATTCTTTATTCTGGCCAGATTTGTAAAGAATGTATTACTGCGTATTCTTAGAAAACATATGGCAAACCGTTCTGTAAGAAGGGTTATTGCTAAAATGGTCTATGCTGCCATCCTGCTCATTGGTTTTTTTCTTACCCTGGGAATTCTGGATCTTGATAAAGCATTAACGTCTATACTTGCAGGAGCAGGTGTTGTTGCCCTCGCTATTGGACTTGCATTACAAGGCACCCTTAGTAATACTTTTTCCGGGGTGATGCTCTCTTTTTTACCACGGATTAGAATAGGAGATTTTATAGAAACCAGTGAGCACGCGGGATTTGTTCACGAAATAAGTCTAAGAAACTTAGTGTTGAGACAGCCAGACAATAAATATGTTATCATGCCCAACAGCAAATTTATAGAAGAACCTTTTGTAAATTATAGTCTGGAACCCAGAGGACGCATTACTGTGACCAGCAGAATATCCTATGGAAGTAACCTTAGAGCGGTAAAGAACATGGTTTTAGAAACCATACAAGAAAATTTCCCTCCGCAGGATGGTGAGAAAATAGAATTTTATTATACCGAATTTGGCGATAGTTCCATTAACTTTATAGTGCGTTTCTGGATAGATTATGTAAAGAAAAGCCAGATGTATATTGCACAAGATGAAGCTATTTTACTATTAAATGATTTATTTAATGAACACGAAATTGAGATACCTTTCCCAATACATACTGTTAAAATACGCAATCAAAATAACACACTTAAAGAGATGAACCATGGAGACACCTAAAGAAATTACTGAAACTATAAACAATCTTGTCACCAAACATAATGATCTGAATGCAAAATTCTTGTCGTTTTCAATCGTTGCAGAAGGAGCTACGCTACAAGGAATTTTACGGCGCCACGCAGATATGCATCGTTTTTTTAGCCTTCAGTTAGTTCATGACTTTAAAACGTATGTGCCGGACGCAACCCTGCAACTAAACAGAACGTTGGCCAATGCCCTGGAAATGGGCTGGGAAGATATTAAAGCTTCATTAGGACTGGATAAAGATAAAGACCTGGAAAAAAACCTCACACAGGAGCACGAAAATAGTTTCAGGTTGAGTGAGCACGCCTTTGCTGCTATTGGCGAAGCTATGCCAGCCCTTAAAACTACCCTCAAAGAGCATATCGATTGGCACGTAAAGGTAGCTCAACACTTACCAGACCTTGAGCAATAGTAAAATTGTTGTGTCGTACTGTGGTTAATGTATACCTTTACCTACTCAATAAATTACTAAACTGAAGTATTCTTAATATAACAAAAAACAATGCTAAAAGCAGTACTCTTCGATATGGACGGTGTTATTGTAGATACCGAACCACTACACCGTAAAGCTTATTTTATGATGTTTGATGAGATGAACATTCATGTTACAGAAGAAATGTATACAAGCTTTACCGGACAGGCCACGTTAAATATCTGTACCGAATTGGTACGCCATTTTCAGCTTTCCGAAGCACCAGAAACACTGGTAAAATGTAAAAGAAAACATTTTAAAGAGTTATTCGATACCGATGAGACACTTCAACTACTGGATGGAGTACTGGAGTTAATAAAAGAATACCACAATAATGGTCTCACACTTGTATTGGCTTCTTCGGCTTCTATGCCAAATATTAATAGAATATTTGAAAGATTTGATCTGGATCAGTATTTTGTCGCCAAACTAAGCGGTGCAGACCTAAAAAAAGCAAACCACATCCCGAAATCTTTATCAAAGCCGCTCAGGCAGCCGGCCAGCCACGCAAACATTGCCTGGTGATTGAAGATAGTGCCAATGGTATAAAAGCCGCTAACGACGCAGGGATTTTTGTGGTAGGGTATGACAGTAAACACAGTACAGACCAGGATTACAGCCACGCAGATAAGGTGGTCTCCAGTTTTGAGGATATTAAGTATGCTTCGGTTCGTAACCTTCTGTAGTAATTAATGCGATACTAGAATAAATTACCTCGTTGGATAAAATATAAATTTAAAAACCTGCTAGTGAGTAATTTTAAAGTTATCCATTTTTAATTTCTAGTGCCATAAAATCTACCTTCCAAATTTATAATACTCCAGAAACTCATGGGGTGTTTCTGCAAGGCTCGGCTCCTATAGCTTGCATTCCCATAACGCTAAATGTGATACCATTACCGCCAAATCCTAGTATATAGTGCTCATTTTTCGCTGTATCCGGCTTCCCCATGTACGGTAATCCGTCTTTCGTTTCTCCAAAAGTTCCCGCCCATGAGTAGTCTGCTATAAAAGGAAGTTCCGGGAAGGTTTCTTTGCAGGCTTTTGTTAAAGTCTTCTCTTTTTTAGACAACAATCCGTCGCGTGCGCTGGCATTTTTAAATTTCTCATCTCCTCCACCCATAATAATTCTGCCTTCAGGGGTGTTTCTAAAGTAAAGATAAGGCTTGGAGGTATCCCAAAAAATATGATTTTTAAATGCCGTGGGTAGTTTTGGTACAACTTCAGAAGCAAGAGCATAGGTGCTTTTTAAGGCCACAACATCTTCTTTTAGGGTTTTTATACTTTCGTAGCCGGTACAATGAACTAAATGGGTTGCTGCAATGGTATTTCCCTGTTCGGTTGTAAGGAGTATGCTGTTTTCTTTGTTAGTAATAGCGGTTACCGCGGTACGGTCGTAAATGGTGAGCCCCTTTCTCACACAATGTTGAAGCAAATCCTGAGTGAATTTGTAGGGATCTAAACAACCTCCGGACTCCGATACGATCGCAGCCCTTCCTTTTTCAATACCTAATTTTTGTACCGCTTCGGCTTCCAGCCAGGACACTTTAAAACCGTGTTCCTTTCTTGCTTCATATTCTTTTTTTAGAAAAATCTACATCTTTTTTGCTGGTGGTGAAGTACACACTCTTCTTTCGTTCAAAGTCGCACTCGCTTTTAATTTCTTCTACCAGTTGTTCCAAGGTAAAAATAGCCTCTTCACAAGCCTGATAACTCGTAACGGCTATGGTGAGTCCCACCTGCTCTATTAATTCGTGTAACGCAACATCTACCTCGTACTGAAGCATCGCTGTGCTGGCCGCACTACTGCCATTAAAAACATCGCGCTTTTCTAAAAGTACTACCTTATAATTTTCTTTAAGCAACTGATAGGCAATTAGAGCTCCTGTAATACCTCCGCCTAAAACAACAACTTCGGTTTCCAGATCTTCCTGCAGCGATGGATAGCTGGTAGGAAGTGCATTTTTAATAAGCCAGAAAGGTTCATTTGTTCTAATATCCATACTGTTATTTTTTTATTAAAGGTAGTCCAAGTATGAGTATTGAAGGATTGATGTTATGTAAATATTAACCTATTCAACCTAAAATTCTTATATCCTTTTTTATCCTGAAAACCTTTAATGGTACTGCGGAAGTATCAATTTGTTTAGAGTAAAAGAGTACCTTTAAAAATTTATTTCAGAACACTTGTAATTTTATGAAACCAACCATCATCTCAAAAGGCTTTCTATTCGCCGGACTCAGCAACATTCTAGGTGTTTTACTATTCTCAAAACTATTCACCAACGAGGTAATGATGAGCAGCCAGCCCGATGTAATGAGCTATTTTGGTCTTATCTCTATTGTACTTTGGGGGATGGCGTATATCGCTGTAAGTAAAAAATATGCCGCTGTACCGTGGCTGATAGCTGTTTTTGTACTAGAAAAAATAATGTATGTTGCTGTGTATATTAAGTGGCTTAGCTCACACTCGCTTGCCGATGTCTATGATCAGGATACCTTGGCGGGGATTTTCTATACTATTTACGGGGCGAACGACTTTTTGTTCGGGCTGTTTTTTGCCTTTGTATTCTACAGTATTATGAAGAGGAATTAAGATACTTAGGGTTATTCCCGCTTCTTAAAATAGTCTATTACGTGAAGACTTGTTAACCCGTGAATTATGATACTGAATAAAATAACATAACTAACAATTCCGAAGAGTTCTTCATACGCGGTAAAGTTTCCGTGTAATAAAGCGTAGCTTAAATAGAAAAAACTACCTATTCCTCTAATTCCGAAAAAACTAACAGCCCATTTTTTTGCCGTAGAAAAATTGGTGGTAAGCATCGCCAAATAGCCAAACAAAGGTCTTAAAACGAGCACGAAAGCCAAGCTGGCAACAATTCCCCAGATATTTGTGTAGGATAAAATTCCAGAAACTACCGCGCCTCCAAAAAAGATGTGTCCATAAGGCTACCAGTAATTTTTCGGTTTCTTCAACAAAGTTGAGCATATTGATGTTTATATTCTTTGATCTCTCTTTCGTCTTTTTATATTGCATACAAACACCCGTAGCGAAAACGCTTAAAAAGCCGTAGGTTCCTAAACTTTCAGCAATACCATAAGAAAAGAACGTGAGCGCCACTGCTATAAATCCGTTTAAAATATATTTCTGATTTTCAGAAGAATGATATGCTACAACATAACTATACGCAAAACCAATACAGGCGCCAATAATGCAGCCTACCAGAATTTTAAACACTACGTAATATCCCAAAAAATGTGGCCAGTCTATGGTTGTAAAACCACTAGCCTCACTCCATAAAATAGCCAGAAAAACAAACGGAAATGCCAATCCGTCATTAATGCCTGCCTCTGCGGTAAGTGTATAGCGGAGTCCGGTATTCTTTTCATTAAGATCCTGGTGTTCTTCCAGTTGCATTTCGCTGGCCAGCACGGGATCGGTTGGGGCTAGTACCGCAGCCAGTAGTAGTGCTACTGGTCCATTAAAGCCTAATAAGAAATAACTTATTGCAAATACCGCCAGCATAAACAAAGGCATGGTAATAACGATAAGTGATAATGGTTTTTTCCAATCGGTCCATTTATAACTGGTTCCAATTTTAAGTCCTGCCGTCATTAAACTAATAATTACGATGACCTCACTCACAATTTTTCCGAACTCCAGTTCCCATAATGGGTCCGGCCAAGGTAACGGGGCATCCAGAAAATAGAGTGCCATCCCTAATAAAAGCAACGGAATAATATAGGTGATCTTAATTCTTTTGGAATACAAAGGAATAAACGCCATTAAGGAAATAGCGAAGCCTACGTACGCCAGGGCAAGAAAGTATGGTTCAATTTCTTTCAAGATGGATGGTTTTAATAACAAAGATACTATGTTTTGGAAAGGCAACGACAGTTTTTATACTTGCAACCTTACCATTTTCTTAACGCTTATAAAACAAGACAGGGAGTAACTTTGATCTCACCTAATTCCAGATCTTACTATTTCATATTAAATTTAACCAATACACCATGCGTTTCAGCTTACTCTTTATATTTATCGCGCTGTTTTTTTCTTCCTGCGCCGTTAAAAAGCATAAAAACAAAGACTATTTAAGCAGTCCCGAACTGAAGATAAAAACCGATGGCTCCATCCCTACCCTCAACATCTTTACGCCCAGAAAACAAAGAGAAGTTAAACGTGCGGTACTTATTTACGTGTATGGCGGAAACTGGAATTGCGGTAGCAAGGAGCTCTACGGATTCTTTGGACGCAACTTTGCCAAGAAAGATGTCGTAACCGTGTTGCCGGATTATACGTTGAGTCCGAAGGCCAATTACGATACCATGGCACAACAGATTGCCGAAGCCATTACCTGGACACAACAAAACATTGCCAACTACGGAGGCGACCCTTCTCAGATTTATCTCACAGGACACTCTGCCGGGGGACATTTGGTGGCACTAGCTACCCTGAATCCGAAATACGGAATAGATCCTACCGGCATTGCAGGAATCATCCTGAACGACGCCGCAGCGCTAGATATGTATCATTATTTAAATAACAATCCGCCAACCCAGGAAGACGATTATCTCGCTACCTGGACCGCAAACCCTGAAACGTGGAAAGACGCCTCCCCTATTTATTTTCTTTCTGAAAAGAGTCCGCCGTTTAAAATCTATTTAGGAAGTAAAACCTACAAATCCATTGACACCGCAAACAAACGATTTCTGGAAGCACTACACGAGTTTCAGCCCACGGTGGAGTTTGATGTGTTGGATAAAAAGCATGTACCTATGATCACTCAGTATATTTGGCCTTGGAGTAAGCGGTACGATGAGATTGTTGAATTTATCGATTCGGGGCGTTTTTGATTTAGCTACTAGACGCCGCTAGGGATCCTTTAGCTCTTGTTATATTTCTATCGCTCTGTACTTCTCCTGTACAGTTTCCAAACCGTACTTTCTTTCCAGCATTCGAATGGTGAAGTGGGCTTCTGCCATTTTTTGAAAGTGAGAAATGAATGCATAGTTAATAGCCCCTCCGGTAATACCTCCCACCACAGGAATTAACTGAACAGCTACTTTTTCTGAAACTTTACTACTAAACCGGGCAACGATAGCCGAAAACGATTTATATAACGGATTGGTACTGGAAGAGAACGACTTGAGTAATCCCTGTACTCCTACCTCACCAGCCTTATTGATACCCGTTTGTATGGCAATTCTTGACGCATAATAAGACGTATCCAACCCATCATCCTCTTTAGAGTTTCCTCCCAGTGCTAATACCTGAAGGCATTGAAACTGTGCTTCTATAGTATGCAAGTCCTCTCCTTTGCCTCTCGCAATATCCATGATGGCTCTCATGATAAATTTGGTAGTTAAAGCCAGATCTGCTGCAAATGCAGCTTGACCAACAACAGGTGTTCCTGCTCCTAAAAAACCACTGGCAGCACCTGTGGTAGTCACCAAGGTTTTATACACCATTTTTGATGGCTTTTTAAAAGGCTTACCTTTTTTCATGGTCTTTAAGTTCACTTTTACTACGTTTTCCAGAATAGCTGTTGTTTTCTTAAATACAAACGATTGCACTTTCTCCGGAAGCAGTTCCACCCCATCTTCTATTTTACCGCCTATAAAATTGAAACCCTTCATCAGGTAACTCACATGGGTCATGGTCCTGCTTTGCTTTTATGATGAGGATTTCATCCTCTAATGAAATTGTTGTCTTGGGTACTTCGCTCATAGGGAAATTAGTATCTAATTCATTCTTTTTGTAACACGAAAACAGCTCTTTCCAGCCAGAATTATAATTTCTGCCATTCAGGGCTGAAATAGGTTGTTCTTCCACCCACTTTTATTTTCTCAAGATCATTGCCGGTGTGATAGCAATGCGCTCTCCCCTTACGGTTATGGATAAGGAAATAGTCCGGGAAGTTTTTATATTGAGCTTCAAGTTCAATGGCAACTTCTATCACGTGTTGTAATTTGTTGTAGATGGTTTTTAATTCGTCTTTGGTTAAGGAATTGGCCTTTTTGAGCGGATGCATTCTGGCCTGGTAAAGTACATCGTCTGCGATCCAGTTACCTACGCCCGTGGTGACACTTTGATTCATTAATACATTTTTGATCGCTGTCTTTCGGTGTGCGGAAACTTCCAGGAATTGGTCAAACGTGAGGTCCCGTGCATCTATATTTAGTTTATGGTCTTTGCGATACTGTTCTACTGAATCTGTGATATCCCACCAACCAAATTTCCGTTTATTTTCGAAAGCAAATTTATACCCGTTATCGAAGGTAATCTCAATATGTCCAAAACGTGGGCGCTCTATAGATTCGTGATAATAATTGGGCCTGCCCGTCATCCCAAAATGCACGACCAAGATCTTTCCCGAACTCACGTGTATAAACAAATATTTACCTATACGTTCTGTACTTGTCCAACTATTACCCAAAAGCAATGTATTAAATTCTTTCAGCGGTTTTTTAATAAGCCTGTCGTCACGAACATCCATGGCCAAGATGGTGTGACCCAGGCAGGTTTTATTAATGTATTGTTGGTATCCGTATACTTCGGGAAGTTCTGGCATTGGTTTTTATTATGAGAATTAGCGTTCTGAAGTGACCACTCTTTCTATACTTAAATATAAGTTTTCTGGAACACATTCGTAGCATTTAACTTGCTAATCTTTTTACAAAACTTGCGCTTTTTCCTGTTTTATAGGTCTTTCGATTTAACTCTTAATTTGCAGTTCGTTACCATTCCTTATAAATGGTTTGAGATTTTTTTGATGTGCTAGGTTCTAAAAAATTAAAAATAATTGAATAGTGATAATTAGAAATTATTCTATCGATTTCAAATATGATATAAAATCATCTGTTAAATCAATTACTGCGTATTAACGAAGACTCCAGAGTGAAACTACCCGCAATCTTGCATCTTACACAGTTGGGCTATAACGTACGCCTCGTTGCATGATGCTGTGTGGAATATTAGAAACAGCATATTTAATAAAAATTTTTCAAGTTATGTAATGAAGCTACCATTGAAGAACAAATACTGGATTGGATTTTAAAAGAAGAAAAAAAACCGAATAGTATATGAATTAAATTAATCCCAACCTCCAATCACTCCACCTCCACTACCTCACTAACTAAAAGCCATTTCCCATCCACCTCACTACTACGGGTTACGGTGATCTTTCCGGGGCCGGTCTTTTTGAAAACATCAATGAGGGATAGGTTTTTATGTACCGCTGTGTTTATTCTTACCGGAGGGGTAAGTAATTTGCTGTTGGTAGCATTAAAAATATAAAGGCTTTTACTTTCTGGTTTTATATTCCAGAAGCCCAGCTCGTCTGCGCCGTCTCCGTTAAGGTCTTTTAGGTTTTCCAATTGCGATTGATAGGCATTTGCAATGGTAATTGGGTTTAAACCCGGAGCGCTAAAGGTGATCACACTTTCGCAATCGCCTATGCAGGGGCTGTCGTTTTGGTTGGTACCATTTGGTGTAGCCTCTAATTCAGGATTAATTACAAAGGCATAATCTGAAAGTCCGTCCCCGTTAAAATCACCAAACAACTGCCTGTTTCTGGATTTTGAGATATTTATTTCCCGATACTTAGGAAAAATAGCCGCATCCTGATTTTTAGCATTTTCAGCAACCCCTTCGCGTACAATTTTATAGGTTCCGTTTTTTAGGATGAGCCACAAATACGATTCGTATTCGCCTTCTACGCCATTATAACTTACCTTCTTGGTAAAGACCACCAGATACAATCCATCTTCTTTGGTAATGCTGAGCTGGTTATCAATAATTTCTTGTGTATAGTCCGGAAACTGCTCAAACAACACCAGTTTATCCTGCCGCACCTGTGTTTTGGTACGTTCTTTTCCGTAGTATTCCACCACATCCATATAATCACGTTCCAGATAGGGTGCTTTTAGTTGTGTGTGGTTGCTATTCCATTGTGTTACAAACGCCTGCACCTCCTTCTCCCCTTTGGGATCTATCTCATTACAACCGGAAAAAACGACAAACAGCAAACAGGCAACTAGTGGCAAATATTTCATATATAAAAGTAAGAGGACTAATTTAAGTTTAAAGATACACGATTTTAACGAGCCGAATGGAGTTGGCGAAGGAATTACAAAAGACGAATGACGAAAGACAAATGATCTATGATAAATGATTACTGAGTGCTGAGTGCTGAGTGCTGAGTGCTGAGTGCTGAGTGCTGAATAATGAATAATGAATAATGAATAATGAATAAAATAAAAAATTATATCGAACGCCAATATTATCGCTACGTTAAACTTCTGGAATCGCTAAGGTTTTTACGTAGAGACCTTTTACTTTTGCGACACGAATCAGTAGCTAAAATAAAGCATATAATTTACTGATATTCAACCTTATAAATAAAAATTAAACGATTGAAAATGAAAAGAAAACTCCCCTTGTATTTTGTATTTGCCTTACTTTTTTGTGTATCAAACAATTACGCACAAACAACCTTAGGCCTTGAAGATTTTGACGGTAATTCTGTAAACCTCACTTCCACGACAAACGTAGCCGAATATGGAATGGCCGGAGGTACCGGAGGCGACGTTTTTGGTGTTGTAGACGGCCAGTTAGGTGGCAACGGAATGCCTTTTGACGTTGCCGACGATACTGTTGAAGATGTAAGCGGTGCCAGAACAGGTACCAACTTCCCGGGAGATACTTCCGGAATTGCAGGACAAAACACTACTGCCTTTTTTGCCTTAAATGATGCAGATGGTGTAGGTGTAAACAATGCTGTCTGGACCTTTAGCGGTTGGGGCACAGCAACACTTAGCGCAATAACTATAGACCTGGCTGCTATTGGCGACTTTGAAACAGGTTCCAGCGATGGCTTTTTAATTGAAGCTGCCGTAGATGGTGGTGCGTATCAGGAAATATTTCGAGCAGCAACAGATGAGAGCGCTTCCAAAACCTACCGCGCGCTGGACGGAGGGTTTATTCCAACAGAAAACGATCCACTGGAATTATTTATAGATGGCAGTGCAACTCCGGTTGGTTTTCTGGATAAATGTGATTCGGCAACCGGTAACTTCGATACCTATACTTCTACGTTATTAAACGGAATAGATGCAGCTTCCGTGAATATCCGTGTAAGCTATAGCGGCACCCCAAGTGGATCGGAACCTATGGGGATAGACAACATTACTATTTCAGGAGCTACAAGTGCTTCTTTGGTAATTTCAGAAATTATGTATAACCCAAACAGTCCGGAACCGGAATGGGAATGGGTAGAGGTGTACAACCCGGGTGCCACAGCACTGGATCTTACAGGGTATGTTATTGACGATAATAACGGTGCAGCTCATACTGTACCAAATATCGCAGGTGGAACCATTGCCGCAGGATCTTCAGGAGTGCTGTTTAATGCAGACGCACTAACCGAGGCCGATTTTACCGCTGCCTGGGGAACTGTTGCGCTTATTCCTGTGACCAACTGGACTACAATGTCTTTGAACAATAGTGGGGATACAGTAGGGATCTGGGAAGACTTTGCTTCGTATAGCGGCGATAACCAGACACAGGCAAACGTTCTGGATAATGTAGCTTTCAACAATGCAGCTCCTTGGCCTGCAACCAACAATGCGTCTTCTATTTACTTGACAGATCTAACCGCAGATAATGACGATCCTGCTAACTGGGCATTGTCTACAAATGGCGGTGCAACACCTTTATTTGAAGGCTATACAAGTATGGTTGCCAATACGAATACCGGAAACGACATAGGTTCTCCGGGGACACTGGGAGCGATTGTACTACCTTTATTAATTAGTGAAGTTACCGTTACCCCTACCGCCGGGGAATTTATTGAAATATTTAACCCGAATGCTACCGCTGTAGATTTAACAAACGTATACCTAACCGATGCAACCTTTGCAGGTGGTGGTGCGTACTACTATAATATAGTAACCGGAGCCAACGCTGGTGGTGGTGGTTTTGGAGACTTTTTAGCTCGTTTCCCAAATGGCGCGACCATTGCTCCAAATGCCTATCAAACTGTTGCTATTGCAGGATCTAACAATTATAACACTACCTATGGAACAGACCCTACGTACGAGTTATACGAAGACGGGGCAACAGCCGATGGAATTCCAGATATGCTGGAAGGACTGCCAGGATCTATAAACGGCCAGGGTGGTTTAACCAATGGTGGTGAAGTAGCTATTTTATTTTATTGGGACGGCGAAAGTGATCTGGTAACAGACCTTGACTACGTGCTTTGGGGCGATACTGATGAAGCGGTGGATAAAACAGGAATAAGCATAGACGGCCCGGATGCCGATGGTACAACAAGTACCTACGCAAACGATACGCCAATTGCAAACCAGGATCTGGTAGCAACAACGGCACATGCCACCGGAGATTCCTACCAAAGACAGGATTTCGCCGAAGGTACCGAAGTGTCCGGCACTGGAAACGGAGTGAATGGAGATGATGAAACATCGGAAGATCTAAGTGCTACCTGGTGTCTTTCTGCTGCAACAGCGGGAGTGATGAACACCTGTGCGCCTGTAGTGGTACCAACATCACTTATTAGCGAAGTACAAGGAAACACGGGAACCAGTCCGGTGGCAGGAACTACCGTAACTGTTTCAGCTATCGTAGTAGGAGACTTCCAGGCAAATACTCAATTACGCGGATTCTTTCTGCAGGAAGAAGATGCAGATACAGATGTGGATCCCATGACTTCGGAAGGTATTTTTGTATTCTGTGAAACCTGTCCTACCAATGTAGCCGTGGGAGATCTGGTTGAAGTGACCGGAACAGCTGTGGAGTTCTTCGGAACCACACAAATAGATATAACAGGTGGCGGTACCATTGCCATAGTTAGCAACGGAAACACCTTACCAACTCCTGCAACCTTAACATTACCTGCTCCTGCCGGAACCGATATGGAAGCTACCTACGAAAGTGTAGAAAGCATGTTGGTAACGTATACTACAGATCTTGTAGTGAGCGAGTATTTTGAACTGGCGCGCTACGGACAATTAGTATTAAATGCGAACGAACGCGTAAAACAATTTACAGATACCAACGAACCAGATGTGGCAGGCTATGCTGCGTATTTAGCGCAATTGGAGTCCTCACGTATTATTCTGGACGACGATAACAATATCCAGAACGCTCCAACCTCTGGACCAACAGACACTCCGTATTTCTACCCGCGTCCGGGATTGAGCAACACCAACTTTATTCGTGGTGGGGATCAGATAAGCAACCTTACCGGGATCATGCACTGGTCGTTTGCTGGCCAGAGCGGAACCGATGCCTGGAGAATAAGACCCGTTCTTAGCGAATTCAATTACGATTTTACTAGCGAGAATCCAAGATCGACTATGCCCGAAGATGTAGGTGGATCGCTTAAAGTAGCAAGTTTTAATGTATTAAATTACTTCACTACACTGAATGAAAGAGGTGCCAACAGTATTGCTGAATTGGACAGACAACGTGAGAAAATAGCAGCTGCTATCTGTGGGTTGAATGCAGATATTGTAGGTTTAATTGAAATAGAAAACAACGGAACCACTGCCCTGAACGATCTATTAAACGGTACCAACGGAATTAATGCGACCTGTACTGCAACCTACGCTGCCCTGGATGCAGGAGTAATAGGAACAGACGAAATTGCCGTAGCATTTATTTACAACACAGCAACGGTAAGTCTGGAAGGAGCTTTTGCCATTTTAGATGGTAGCGTAGATCCGCGTTATGATGACAACCGAAATCGTCCTGCCTTAGCACAATCGTTTAAGCAAACAGCTACGGACGAAGTACTAACCGTAGTGGTAAATCATTTAAAATCGAAAGGATCTTCCTGTGCTGCAGATGGTGATCCGGATTTAAATGACGGGGCTGGAAACTGTAACGTAACCAGAGCCGAAGCTGCTGCTGCCCTTGTAGATTGGTTAGCAACAGACCCAACAGCTAGTGGTGATACCGATTTCTTAATTATTGGTGATTTAAACTCCTATAAAAATGAAGATCCTATCGATAACATCTTAGTAGGGTCGGATGATACCAGTGCCACTGCCGATGATTACAACAATTTAATTGAAGACTATCAGGGAGCCGATGCCTATAGCTTTGTGTTTGACGGGCAATTAGGGTATCTGGATTATGCATTATCTTCGGCTAGTTTGACAACGCAGGTTACGGGTACTACGATATGGCATATTAATGCAGACGAAATTAATTTGTTCGATTATAATGATGATATTCAGGATGCAGGAGAAGCTTCATTCGAAAGAGAATCCAGTGCGCTACCTATCTATGAGCCAAACGCTTATAGAGCATCAGACCACGATGCAGTTTTAGTAGGAATTGAACTAAGTGTTGCGCCGGTAATAACTTGTCCTGCTGATATTGCAGTAGTGAATGATGCAGGTGAATGTAGTGCCGTAGTAGCGTTTGACGATGCTACTGCGACAGATGTGAATGGCGATCTGGTATCGGTACTTCAAACCAATGGAGACCCTTCCGGAAGTGCATTCCCGGTAGGTGTTAGTACTATCGAATTTACTGCCACAGACGCTGCAGGCAATGAATCCATCTGTATATTTACCATTACGGTAACCGATGAAGAAGCACCTGTACTTACCTGCCCTACAGACCAGACTATAGTATTGGATGCAGGAATAACACAATATATGTTACCGGATTATTTTGCAACAGGAGATGCTACCGCCGTGGATAATTGTACAGACCCGGTAACGGTTACTTCACAGGATCCGGTAGCTGGAACACTCTTGGAGGAAGGAACTACCACCGTAACCATCACTGCGACAGATGATGCCGGCAATGAACAAACCTGTTCTATAGAAATAACCGTAGAACTCACCTTAGGAGTAGCCGATGTATCACTGGAAAACGGAATTGTTTTATACCCAAATCCAACAACCGGAACTATCACGCTTATAAACAAAACGAATGATGGGTTGCAAAGCGCCACGATTCGTGATGTGAGCGGTAAAACGATACAGCATTTTAACTTAACTGATATGGCTTCGGAAACTCAATTTGATGTTTCACAGCTTGCTTCCGGGGTTTATCTTGTCACAATACAAGGTGAAACCGGAATTATAACAAAGCGAATGGTGAAAAAATAAATGTTCATCTACTAAGTAAAAAGCCGCTCCTGTTTGGAGCGGCTTTTTTTTTAAGTGCCTGAAGCTATTTTTTACTTTCAGAAATTTCGTCGCATTTTAGTTTGTATTGTTCTGCCTGATATTCCTTACATTTTTTTTCAAATTCTTTAGGTAAAATAGTCCTGAATGGATGAGAGTCCTTTGGGACTACCTCTACCATTTTATCGATCATCTCTTGTGGATCGTACTGATTTTCCAGTAGTGCTTTACTCGCTTCGATAATTTTTTCTGAAGATGTAAAAAGTTCTTCATCGTCATACCACTGGGTAAAATTCTCGTACATTCTATCGTTAAAACCTGTTTCGTAAGGTCCCGGATTTATAGTTGCTACCTGTACTCCAAATTCGTGTAACTCGTCACGCATACTCTGCGCTATAGATTCCAACGCATGTTTGGATGCATTGTAAGCACCCAGATACGGAGAAGTTGTTAATCCAGCTACAGAAGACACAAAGATTACTTTACCTTCTTTTCTTTCCACCATCTGCCTGATAATGGGTTGCGAAAACTCCAGACTGGAAAACACATTCACCTCCATTACTTCTCTTAATAAACCTACGGGCATTTCGGCAACAGGTCCGGAATAACCCATTCCTGCGTTGTTTACCAGAATATCTACCTCGTAATTATAAGCATTATTGCAGTCCATCGGGTCTGTTATATCAAGTTTTAAAATTTCAATATTCTCTTCTAGACCGTGCTTTTCAATTTCTTCCAATAATGCAGATTTTTGTTCCCATACGTGTACTCCGGCCAATACATAATGTCCTTTTTTTGCGAGTCCGAATGCCAGCCCTTTTCCTAATCCCGAACCTGCGCCCGTGATCATAATTGTTTTGTTTTTCATAGTATTTTATTTAGTTACGTAAAGCTACAATAAGCGATCTCATTGCCTTCAGCTTTATTATAACTTTATGAGTAAAAGAAGCGATGTGGATTAGTACAATTTATTTCTTTCTAAAATCCCTCTCGCCCAGTCGTGGGTTTCGGGGCTAAAGCACTCTAAGATAGCGTCAGTTCCCAAAATACTTCCTTTTGCATTTCTGCCAAGAACAGAAATTGGTACTACTTCACCTCTTGTTTTTGAAACTACCGTACCGTCTGGATGGGTTAAGATGCCCAATGCTGTATGAACGGGTTGAATTAGATTTTCTGTACACAGAGATTTTAATAGCAAGCTGTCCATTTCTAACAGTTTGGTTCCATCCATAACTGAATTATACATGGTAGGCACCGTTTTACTTTTACCATCCTTCTCCAGCTTCCATCCTCCTGTAACAGTTGAAACTTGCGGATCGTTTATAAAATTCAGGTTTAATATGTTAGCTTCGTGTAAAGCCAATAGTTGTAAAATACTTTCTACAGGAGTGTCCAAACGAATAGCGTTTGGTTGCCTGGTCTATTTTCACAAGCGTACTCATGAGCGTACCAGACATTCCCGAAAAGGCAAACATACGATACATAATGGGTTGCAAATGTCTCCAAACCTGACCAATCGTAAAATCTAATGTTGGAGGAATTTCACCCCAGGCCATTTCTACCGTTTGTTTCATATAAGCCACCACCGAAAGCTTTGTATCAAGTAGTAATGAATGTGAAGTTTCAGGATCGTGTAGCCATTTCTTAGTGAGATTCATAATTTCTTTTTCTTCGGTATCAACTTCGTTATTTTTTAAAAAAATTGATACTGCAACTTGGGCAAAAGCGTCCAGCAGGAAATCCAGGCTTTTAATTTTTTCAGGCAAGACCAATCCATTCCGAAGTGCCAGTTCAAAAGTATTTTTTTGATGCTGTGTTGGTTCAAAAGTACTGTCTACCTTTCTTCCAAAGGGTTTAGGAACACAGGGCAATCCGTCAAAACTATACGGTATAATACTAGCAACACAGCCATTTTTAGCTGTAAACTCTAAGTACTCACTGTTTTTCTTTTTCTGAAATGTTCCAAAACCAGCACAGGTTAGTTGCCGCGTGATATCTAACATAGAAAGCCCGAAACCTTTTATTGCTACTATGTTGCCAGGCATATCCTGTTGAGCGATCTCTGTTTCATACGGATTATGAACATAGCTAATTCCTTCATTTTTGGCGTGTTTTTTAAATGCAACGGTCTCCTCACTATCTTTTTCAGGAATGTGCCCTATAGTTAACAGACATTCTGAAACTATTATTTGCTCAGCATTATATTTTATATAAACCCTACCCTCTTTATAACGGATAGATTGTACCATTTCCTTCTTAATTTCCAGCAACTTATGATCTCGCAAAACACCGCAAATACTTTTGGCTCGCTCGATAAGATACCGTCCCATCTGTGAACGAGGCGGATATACATCTTTATCTCCGGCTATATTTTCTATCTTTTCATTTGTAAGGCACCATTGCGTATACGAAGGAAATGAAGGTACTTTTATCTTTCCCCAGATAATTTTCTCCCTGCCTTTTAAGTCTTGCAGGGCGTGGTCTGAAATATTAATGTAGTTAGTATCCGGCTGATTGATATCCCAGGCTTTACCCGTACCCAAATTCTCAGAAGGTTCAAAAATTAAAAGTTCAATTTTTGTATGACCTTTTGTTCTGCTAAGGGTCAAAATCAAATTTTCCAGGCAGGCAAGACCGCGGGGTCCAAAACCAATAATGGCTATCTTCATGTGTTATTTTATAAGGTAAAGGTCGGTTTTTGAATGAGGTACCGGTGAGATTTCAATCCTAAACTTCCGTTAAAAGTTAACCTTCAATAGACTTCAAAATTAAATTAATAGCACGGCTCCATTTACTAAATACCTCAACTGGTGCCGGATAATCATTGGTTTGTAACGGTTGTACTGCTTCGTGCCACGGAATATAAATGGCGTTGGTCTCCAAATGAGCAAGCTCCGGAATCCATTTTTGAATAAATTCTTTTGCCTTATACTTTAATTGCTGATTTACGGGATTGGTATACCAAATCTCATACGCCTGCATATGCCAGTTCATCCAATTGGCACTTACATCGTAATCTATTAATCTGCTTTCAAAATAAGCTGCGCCCCAGGTCCAGTCTATTTTATAATCGTGTACCAGAAAACTTGCACAGTTTACACGGCCTCTGTTACTCATATATCCTGTTTTGTTAAGCTGTCGCATATGAGCGTCAATAAAAGGAATGCCCGTAGTACCATTGCACCATCTTTCAAAATGGGTTTCATTATTGGTAAATTCCACAGACTTTTTTCTGAAACCTTCTGTCTTAAAGATCTGATTTCCCATTCGCATTCCTTTAAATGTAAAATAGTCGCGCCAGACGAGCTCAAAAACGATCCACCAGGTACTCTGGTTTTTCTTTATCAATTCTTCATAATGTTTTACCTTTTGATAAATGGTACGCGCAGAGATACATCCTAATGCCAGATAAGGTGAAAATTTTGAACTGTATTCCATTCCCAGAGAACGATTACGTGTCCACCTGTAATGAGTGAGTTGTTCGGTTTCAAAAGTATAGTGATGCAATCTTTCTAAGCCAGCCGTTTCTCCTCCCTCCACATAAGGTTCTACTTCTTCAATTTCTTTTGCTGAAAAACCCAGAGCTTTATAATCCGGAAAGTCTGTAGAAGTTATTCCGGCTGCACTTTTAATAGAATCCGGCGCCAAAAATGGCTCACGAACCTGAGTTTGTTTTCCCGTGGGTATTCTGTAAGCTTTGCTCGTTAATGGAATTTTATCGATGGTAAACGGAATATCGCCAATATGGTATAAGGTTTTCCCCCAGGTAAGATTTAATTGAATAGCAACACCTAAATTCTCTTTCAGTTTTTTGATCACCTGTAATTCCTCCCAGGCATATTCTTCTTCGGCATAAATTGTATCGCAGCTTAAATTTTCAGCATACCTGGCAACTATAACTTCGGGAATTCCGGTTTCTATAATTAAATGCCCGTTAATTGCTTCCAGTCGCTGCTGCAAATCTTCGAGAGATCTTTTCAGAAAAAGAACTCTGTTCACATCTGCTTTTCTGAATCCCAATGTAGTACGTTGGTACAATCGTTCGTCAACCACATACAAACAAACCAATGGAAATCCAGTGGAAATTGCTTTACAAAGCACTTCATTGTCGTGAATCCGCAGGTCATTTTTAAACCAAACTAAGGTGTTTTTTGTTTTCATATTATGGAAATCTTGATGCTGTTTTATGAAGGGTATGTGTATCCAGCACACGTTTACTTTCGGCTTGCGTTGTAGCCAATTTTCGCTGTGCGTAGATCTTCTGAAGCGCTTCTTTTCTGGTTTCTGAAATATCCACGATACGCTCGGGATAGTCACTTCCGTAGTTAAAATTATAAAGTTGTTGTTCCAATGCCGTTATCTTCCAGGGTTCTATGGCGAATGCGGCTGGAAGTTCCTTAAGCTCCAGTACATATTTCTTAATAAAAATAGCCTCGCTGTCGTGGTCTAATGCGTTCTTTGTAGGATTATAAACCCGCACCGTGTTAATTCCTGTGAGTCCCGCCTGCATTTGAAATTGACCGTAATGAATTCCAGGCTCAAAATCTAAAAACTGCTGCGCCAACCAGGCACTTCCGGTAGTAAAGTGCTGAAATAAATGATGGGTTAAAAATGAGGTCACCATAGCACGCATTCTAAAGTTAAGGTAGCCTGTCTCAACAACGCACCGCATGGCAGCATCCACTAACGGATATCCTGTTTTTCCTTCTTTCCAGGCAGTTACAAATGTTTTGTTATATACATACGGTAAGGAGAGGTAGCCCTTGTTTACGGCCTCATATTCCATTCGCATTTCCATTTCAAATTTCTGAATGAAGTGACTCTGCCATCGCAATCTGGAACTAAAGGCAGCAGTTTGTTTTTTATGAACCGTAGACTTTTTAAACTGCTGTGCGTGTTGATAGAGTTCTCTCACCGAAAATACGCCCCAGGCAATGTAGGGAGAAAGTCTTGAACAGCCGTAGCGTGCTAATTCCGGCTTTGAAATATATGCTGAATAAAAGGCAATGCTCTCCTCAAAAAAACTTTGTAACCATTGTTCTCCCTTAGTCCTGCCTCCCTTTTGGAATGAATGCTTTGGTGTATCAAGTGATACTAGCGATGCACTATTTTTTAGTTGCTGAAATTGCTCATCGGGTAATTTTTCAACCTTATCCCAAGGCGTAGTTGAAAGGGGTTGCGACATATACTCATAAAAAAGTTTTCGCCAGTCTTCCCTGTTACTTCTTCCCCGTAGTACGCCGTTATTCTGAAATTGCTTCCATACTATTTTATTGGAAACACAAAATTTCTGCACCTCAATGTCACGATCATAGGTTATTTGCAACCCGGATTCTTCCGTAGAAAATAATGTTTGGATGGGAAATAAGGTGTGTACTTTTTTTAAAAAAGGAAGCACTTCACTTTCTACTATAAGTAGGTTTAGTTTTTTGAGTTCAAATTCTTTTTTCAGCTCGGAAAGGGATTCTTTAATAAAATTAAAATGTCTTTTGCTGTAGTGCGGGTTGGTTTTTAAAGAAGGTTCGAGAATGTATACAAACAAAACGGGTAGTTTTGATGCCATAGCCGCGCTAAGTGCTTCATTATCCTGAAAACGAAGGTCTCTCTTAAACCAAAATATAGTAATGCTTTTATGCATAGATTTACTGAATACAGAGTTTAAAAAAACCCACACGAGTGTATGGGTTATGTGATTGTTACCTGATTGAGGTTATTTCTTATCCCGTTGTCCGGAAGGAGATTCTTTTTCATTTCCATCATCACTATACCCAGCTGGATCATTAGATTCGGGAACCTTTTTTGGATTTTCCTTAGATGGCTCTTTTGGCTCATCGGGCTTTGAGTTAGGCTCACCGGGATAATCCTGATTCTTTATATTTTGCTCGTTCTTTTTATCCTTGTGGAGTAATGGAGCTTTTTTATCATTATTCATAGCAATAATTTTTATTAGCGATTAATAGTTCTAGTAAAACTAGTGAGTTGAATTAGCATCGGTCTCTGTTTCTTCATCCAGTTCACGATCTTTAGGATTTTTTTCTTTTACTTTTTTTTTGGATGGATTCTCATCTTCGTAATTAGGCGCATCGTTAGGTTCATCCAGTTCTCTATCCTTCTTATCTATTTGAGTTTTTCTACCTCCATAGCCTGCTTTTTGATTGTCCTTTTCGTTGGTGACCACAGGTTTCAAATCGGTTTGTTTTTTTGTATCGCTCATAATGCTTCCTTATTATTTAATTTACTGAACTCTCGTAGCTTTATCCTTATCACCGTACTGATTGGTATGCTCGGGCTTTTGAGGACCTTTATGTGTATCTGGATGTAAGCTTTCTGCCAGCTCGGAATCTTTCTTTTTCTTTTCTGTTTTTTTATCTTTATCGGTGCTCATATAAATATATTTTTATGCGTTGTCACGCGGTTGGTGTTGTTCTCTTTTGTCTTTTACCTGATCATTTATTTCACGACCATCGGCTTCGTTTGCTTTCTTATTTATAGCGTTGTCTTTTTTACTGGTTTTGTGCGCTTCCTGTCCTGGTATTTTTTTATCGTCTGTACTCATAAATAATATGGTTTTTAAAATTTAAACTAAAGATAGCTTTACTACTTCAGAAACAGAACTTCATTAATACTCTTTAACACCCAATGTTAAAGGCTTCTCAATTAGGAAACTGCTAAGAAATTTCAGGTGTATTAAAATGTATCTTTAACCTGAAAGAAAAAATAACCGCTGATAAATTTCAGCCTAAAAAAAGAGAACAGTATGAAAACTACAAAAGAAAAAGCAGATCAGGATATTCACGATAATCTGGTGAACAATCTTCAGGAATTATTGGAGAAAAATTATGATGCAGAAAAAGGCTTTACAAAAGCTATGAAAGATGCAAATAACAATAATTTGAAAGAGTATTTTAAATATCAGGCCGCACAACGCAGCCAATTTGCGAACGAGCTTACAAATGAAATTATAAATTTAAACGAGACTCCAAAAGAAAGTGGAAGTGCTACAGGAACAATACACAGAGCGTGGATAGATATTAAAACATCCCTAAGCGGAGATAAAGATGAAGCCGTGCTGGAAGAGTGTATTAGAGGTGAAAAAGCAAGTGTTGAAGAATACGAAAAGCGCTTGGAGGAAAACAGATTCCCGTCTAACATACAAAGTACATTGACAAATCAAAAAACGCGAATTCAGAATACCCTGAATAAAGTAAAAACGTTAGAAGATCTAGCCGATAGTAGTTGGAGTTAATCGTTTATATTTCAAACAAAAAACCGCACTTTTTTTCAAAGGTGCGGTTTTTTTATATTTTTTTGTCCTAAGACTGTTACAACTTATCTGCCGTTATACGTCCTTCACGATTGGCTACTTCCCAGGCAGTATGAAAAATGAGCTTGGTACGTTTTGTATATAACTCGTATTCAATTTTGTCTGGCGTATCTGTTGCCTTGTGGTAATCTTCGTGAACCCCGTTAAAATAAAAAATAATCGGGATGTTGTTTTTTGCAAAATTATAGTGATCACTTCGGTAGTAAAAACGGTTGGGATCGTTCTCGTCATTAAATTTATAATCCAGTTCCAGGTCACTGTATTTTTTTGCAACATCTTCAGAAACATCGTGCAACTCCTGGCTTAATTTATCGCTACCAATTAAGTACACATAATTAGGAGTGTCTTTTTTATCCGGATCTATACGGCCAATCATATCGGTATTTAAGTTGGCAACTGTATTTTCTAATGGGAAAATAGGGTTTTCGGTATAGTATTTTGAGCCATACAACCCAATTTCTTCTCCTGTTACGTGTAAAAATAAAATAGAACGCTTAGGTCCGTTTCCATCTTTTACTGCTTGCTGAAATGCTTCGGCAATTTCCAACATAGCGATGGTACCACTTCCGTCATCATCGGCTCCATTAAAAACGACCCCATTTTCTATACCTACGTGATCGTAGTGGGCAGAAAGTACTAGGATTTCGCCCGGTTTTTCGCTTCCTTTAATAAAAGCCACTACATTTTCGGAACTCTTTGGCTCATTTAAACGGTTAAAGTACTCGGCTGGAATGTTTTGATAGTAGTTGTTTTCCTCCACCGCAGCAGCAATTCCCTGATCCTGATAAAAATTACGTAAATATTCTGCAGCTAATTTTTGCCCTTTCTCACCCGTCATTCTCCCTTGCATTTCATCACTTGCAAACTCGTACAAATGTGTTTTAAGCTCTGCTGACGTGATGGTATTTGCATAGTCTTCACGGGACATATTTTTTCCATTGGTAGTTTGAGCCGAATTACACCCTACGGTTAAGCTAGCCAGGGCTACTAAAAAAAGTACTTTCATCTGTATTTATTTTATATATAATACTAGCAAATATACAAAGTGTTACAATGATGAAAGGAATATCAGGGAAATTAATACAGGTTTGTTTTTGAGTTTTAACAAAGCCTATTTTATTGAAACCGCGTTATCTGTGACGTATTTCTTCATAAAAAAACAACAGACCGAAACAACAACTATTGCTATCTTTGCAAAAACTCTTAAAATATGAATGTTGAGCAACTATATACAGGCTGTTTAAGCCAGGGAGCCTATTACATTGAAAGTAATGGCGAAGTGGCGATTATAGATCCTTTACGCGAAACCAAACCTTATCTGGATCGTGCCAAGCGCGATAATGCTACTATAAAATATATATTTGAAACACATTTTCACGCCGATTTTGTAAGTGGTCACGTGTCGTTAAGTGAAGCAACAGGAGCTCCAATAGTGTATGGTCCCAATGCAAACCCAAGTTTTGAAGCGATTATTGCTGAAGACGCTCAGGAATTTAAGATAGGTGCGCTAACTTTAAAAGTACTGCACACTCCCGGACATACCATGGAAAGTACCACCTATTTACTCAAGGATGCCAACGGAAAAGACTATTGCATCTTTAGTGGCGACACCCTGTTCTTAGGCGATGTGGGAAGACCAGATCTGGCCCAGAAAGGAGTCGATATGACTCAGGAAGACCTGGCTGGAATTTTGTACGACAGCCTTAGAAAGAAGCTCATGCCGCTGGCAGTCGATCTCATTGTGTATCCTGCTCACGGAGCTGGATCTGCCTGCGGAAAGAATATGATGAAGGAAACTGTAGATACGTTAGGTAACCAAAAACTAATGAACTACGCTCTTCGTGAAGATATGACAAAAGCCGAATTTATTACCGAAGTGACCGACGGGCTTTTACCACCACCCTCCTATTTTCCGCTGAATGTAAAAATGAACAAAGAAGGGTACGATAATATTACGGATATCCTGGAAAGAGGCACAAAAAAGCTTAATCCAACACAATTTGAGGCGCTGGCAAATTCAACAGGAGCCGTTGTTCTGGATGTACGACACCAAAAAGATTTTATGGAAGCACATATCCCAAGATCTATTTTTATTGGAATTGATGGCGGATTTGCACCCTGGGTAGGTGCTTTGATCGCAGATGTGGAGCAGCCTATTTTATTAATAACCCCGGAAGGTCGCGAAGAAGAAACCGTTACCAGATTGTCACGAGTGGGGTTCGATAAAACCCTTGGATTTTTAGAAGGTGGCATTGCCGCATGGAAAAAAGCAGGAAAAGAAACAGATAGCATGAAATCTATCTCTGCTGAAACTTTAAAAGAACAACTCAGCCAAAACGTTCCTGTATTTGACGTTAGAAAAGACGGTGAGTTTGAAGCCGCCCATATACCAACTGCAACACATACTTCGCTGGAGTTTATTAATGAGCACCTGGATACATTTCCTGCTCACAAGCCTTTTTACGTGCATTGCGCCGGTGGATACCGTTCTGTCATTGCAGCTTCCATTTTGAAATCGCGGGGCATCCACAATGTGATAGATGTTGCCGGTGGTTTTAAGGAAATTAAAGAGGCCGGGATTGAGGTAGTATCTACCTAACTTCTCCTCTCTATGCAAGTAGTACCCTTTCACCCCAGACACGCAAAAGCTTTCTACAACCTTAACATAGAGTGGTTGGAAACTTACTTTTATGTAGAGGCATACGACAGGGAAGTACTTAGTAAACCAGGGAATTATATTATAAATCCAGGAGGGCATATCTTTTTTGCTATTAAAAATGAAATTATTTTAGGCACCGTTGCCTTACTAAAAAGAGGAGAAAATGAATTCGAACTTACCAAAATGGCCGTATTACCTCAAGCACGAGGGAAACAAGTTGGTCAAAAACTCTTGCAGTATTGTATAGATTTTGCTGAAGAGAATGGCTTCGAGCGTTTGTTTCTTTATTCCAATACGGTGTTAGCAAATGCTATTCATATTTACAGAAAATATGGTTTTATTGAAGTTCCTCTGGAGCAGCCTAATCCGTATGAACGCAGTAATATTAAAATGAACTACGTTTTTGAATAATTAAAATTTCAGTTTGTATCTTTATAAAAAAAACCAAGACGTATGAAAACTCCATATCTATTTTTACTGGCATTTGTTGTAATGATTTCCTGTAAAGACAATAATAAAGACATTTCTGAAGCAGAAGTAAACACGGGCGAAATAACAAAAAGCGAAACTGAAAAAACAAAAGCAACCATTGAAATTACACCTATCTCACACGCTACCATGGTTTTGGAGTGGGGAGAAAATATAATGTATGTAGATCCTGTAGGTGGTGCTGCAGCTTTTGAAGGGCAACCCAAGCCAGATGTAATTCTGGTGACCGATATCCACGGAGATCATTTTAACGAAGAAACCTTAGAGGCGGTGATTACAGAAAACACTGTGATTATAGCGCCTATGGCCGTAGTTGAGAAGATGAATCCAAATTTACAATCTAAAGCGTCTATACTCAATAACGGAACTTCTACCGAATTAAAAACTATGCCGGGAACCTCCATTAAAGCAATTCCTATGTATAATCTACGTGAAGAAGCTTTACAATTTCATACAAAAGGAAGAGGAAACGGGTATGTGATAGACGACGGAACTCAACGTGTATACATCTCCGGAGACACTGAAGATATTCCGGAAATGCGTGCCCTTGAAAACATAGACATTGCTTTTGTGTGCATGAATTTACCCTATACTATGACCGTGAAAAGCGCAGCCAGTGCGGTTGTAGACTTTAAGCCTAAGAAAGTGTATCCGTATCATTACAGAGGTACCGAGGGGTTAAGCGATGTTAATTTGTTTAAAACCTGGATCATGAAATCCAGTGCAGCCGACGAAATAGAGGTTGTACAACTGGACTGGTATCCAGAGCGCTAATTTTTTTTGACCAACATAAGGTTCAAACTATCAAGCACTTAGGGTTTTTGTAGTTTTTTAGAGTTAGCTTCGGTGGGCATACTGCTAATTTTTTTCCTACTTTTATGGAATAAACTAGTAAAGAGTACCCCACTTATGTCCCCCAAAAACCAATTGGTTCTAGCGATAGCATTTATTTTTTTTCTAAGTTGCTGTACTACCTCTTTTTCACAAAAACTTACAGATGACACCGTAGATAATTTAGTAGCAAGAGCACGAAAAAGCACTAATAATTCTGACAGCCTAAAGAATATAGGGAATAAAACACTCACTTACGCTTCCAAAAATAACCTGCCACTTGGTACTATGGAAGCTTACTTTATGATAGGGTATTCTTCATATCTTAAAGGTGAGTATAAGGAAGCAATACTAGCATATGACCAGGGATTAGAAATTGCCCCGCAAAATCCAGAAACCTACCAAACCGGATACAGGCTACTAAAAAATAAAGCAATCTCATATGTGCGGATGGGCAAACCAGATAGTGCACAAATTATTTTTAAAAATGTTGTAGACCTTACCAAAGAAAGAAACGATGCTAGAAATCACGCCCTGGCATTAAGTGACTATGCAATTGGAATTAAAAATAAAGGCAATTATGCTAAAGCGTTAGACATTTATGCCAGAACTATGAACATATGGGATAGTCTTGGCATAGATAAGTACAAAGCAAGCTTATTGCTTAACATCGGTTTAGCACAAAATAATCTTCAACAAACCGATCAAAGTATAGAAACCTACCGCGAAGGATTGGCAATTGCAAAAAAATATAATATAGAAAGGGATATTCATAGGTTTTATAACAATCTATCTGTTAATTTCAATATTAAAAAACAACACGATTCCTCTTTATATTACGGAAGAAAAACTGCCGCCTATTATAAAAAGAATAATAGCGGTGGTGCAGAAGCCCTTGCTTACCAAAACATGGGGAAGGCATTTATGGGGTTAGCTTTAAAGGATAGTGCAAATTATTACTACAACAAAGCCGAAAAACATTATAAAGCCACTGGTATACAGTCCAGGCTAGGCGAACTGTATTTTTTGAAAAGCGCTAATTTCAGAAAAAATAAAGACTATAAAACAGCCTTACAATACTCAGACAGTGCAATTACAATTTTTAAAGAACAAACGCTTGTTGCAAATTTAAAAGATGCTTACGATCAAAGAGCACTTTTACTTGAAGCTACAGGAGATTATAAAGGCGCCAACAAGTATATTAAAGCAGCTAAGAAAATTGGAGATGAAGCCTATAAAACAGAAAATGTTCAAAAGCTAAATGAAATTATCACTAAATATCAGGTAGAGAAAAAAAATGAACAAATTGAAACCCTAAACACCCAAAAATCCATTTATAAATCTACTTCGTTTTTGGTAGGCCTTATCTCTTTAGTGCTACTCTTTATTGTAATTGTTTTTTGGCTTCGGAATAAAAAGTCAAAGAAAGAGTTAGTATCGCTTCGGGAAGAGCTGGATAACTATAATAATACCCCAAACACAGAGAACGCACCTTCCTTATTGCACCTTAAAAGTAAAGCAGTAATTAATACGAAGGAGTTAATATATATAAAAAGTGACAGCCATTATCTTGAATTTTACATACAAGGAAACACCAAACCTGAAATTGACCGGAATACACTAAAAGAAATGACCGAGCGATTAGCGTCAGAAGGGTTTGCGCAAATTCATAAATCGTATCTGGTAAATCTGGATTACATCCGCATTATTAACTCTACAAAATTAATGCTCGAAGATGGTACCTGGCTCCCGCTTTCCAGAACTTATAAACCAAAATTGAAAGAAACCCTTTTACACACCTCTCCTTCTTAATAAATTTCTACTATTATTTAGTTCTCTGTTTTACGTTATTGGTGAAAAATGCGCAACATACACCCTGTCGTTCGTGACAACAAACACGTTAGTAATGACATAAACCACTATTTTATAGGAGTTTTCATATAGTTTAGCAGTATCAACAACTAAACTAATGTTTACCCCAAATTTCAATTATGAAGCCTCAAAACTCATTACAACTCAGAAAAACAACTTCTGAATCTTCACCATTCGTATCATTTAATTCGTCAAAAAAAACGGTCCGGGCATTTACCGAAAAGTTTATCGAGCATCATTCAAAAATTGATACAGGCTTTACTGCTCAGGATAATGTTCGTTATTTATATAATGAAGCTATGGCGCTTCAAAAACTAAAAAAAATGGTGTCTTTGTATGAAAGTCTAGAAACAGACCTTCACAGTAAAGGGGTACAAATTTCAGCAGTTAATTCACTTACTCCGCAAGAAGAAACCATCATCACCCTCATTGCCGAAGGATTACAAACAAAGCAAATTGCTTCAGCTCTATTTATTTCAGAACATACCGTACAGACACATCGTAAGAATATTTATAAAAAATTGAACGTAACTTCGGTAACAGATCTGGTGAAAATAGCAATGATGCTGGCAGTACACTAAGGTTGTTGGGAAAACCAGCACAGTGTTCATAAAAGTAGTGTTTTTTTTGTATATTGAATTTCATTTAAACCCACTCTTATGATAAAATCTGCCCTACATTTTTTGGTGTTCTTCACACCTTTAAGCTTACTAGCTCAAAGCGATGGAGGCGGTAAACTTATTTCCGGACTTTCTATTGCACTCATTGTTTTTGTTGGTCTTGTAATCTATATGGGCGTAAAACTTCAAAAGGTACAAAGAGAAAATCTGTCATTACGTTCACAACTTAAGCAACAGCAGGACTCTTAAGTACCTATTTAAACTTCTCAAACCATGCCAGTGTATGTGCAACTTTGGTAATTAAATTACTGGGACGTGCCGCTATACCGTGTGAGGCTTCAGGAATTTCTACCAGGACAGTTTCTATTTTTCTCAACTTTAAGGCGTGATATAGTTGCTTCGCTTCACTTGGCGGCGTACGTAGATCGTCCATTCCTACCATCACCATCGTTGGCGTCTCTACATTTCCAACTAAAGAAATAGGTGAAAATTTCCAGTAATTTTCAAAATTTTCCCACGGTTGCCCCGGATAGCGAGAATTGGCATAGCCATAATAATTATCTGCCACTAAAGTTTTACTTATCCAGTTCATAACAGGCTTTGCCACTACTGCTGCCTTAAACTCGTTAGTTTTACCAATGATCCAGGCTGTCATTATTCCACCAGCACTTCCACCGGTTACATAGAGTTGTGTTTTGTCTGCAACTCCTTTGTTGATCAGTTCATGAACACCATCCATCACATCATTATAATCTTCGCCAGGATAGTTGTTGTAAAGTAAATTTCCAAACTCCTCACCATAACTGGTACTCCCACGCGGATTAGGATAAAAAACAACATATCCGGCAGCGGCATACAATTGGATTTCAGCAGAAAAATGAGGTCCGTAATTTAAAATAGGCCCACCGTGATTTTCAACCAATAAAGGAGCAGGTTGAGATTTGTTATGATTGGGGGGATACACAACCCAACCCTGTACTTTTCTTCCATCCACGGTAGAAGTATACCAAATTTCTTCCACTTCGCCTAACATTCGGTAGTTGAGTAAATCGTCGTTCAGGGTGGTTAAAACATCCGGGGTTTTTCCTTTTTTAGATAGCACGGCAACATCGGCCGGGCGATCTGTTTTTGAAAGTGTGTAGGCAATACTTCCGTTATTGGCTACTGAAAAACTTCCGCTGGCATAGGGTCTTCCTAAACTGGTTCCACCTACGTTGTTTACCAACTCTGTTAAATTTCCGCTTACATCTAAGTACCCAATTTTTGTAAGTCCCAGATCGTTATACTGCACGTACAATCCTTTACTATCATTCGCCCAGACAGCATCGCTAATGCTGCGGTCTATTTTTGCTGAAATTTCCTGCTTATTAGACCCATCAACATTCATTATACTCAATTTTCTGGTCTGGTACGTTTGTACTTTATCAATAAATCCAAGATATGCAATATGTTTTCCATCTGGCGACACTTTTGGAGCACTATCCGGACCGTTTGCGTCGGTTAGCGCCTTAATTTCCCCTGTTTGTGTATGTACGGAATAGACTTCACTATTTCTGAAATCGTACTCCCAGTCTTCACTTCTGTTTGCTGAAAAATAAATAATGTTGCTATTGCGTCCCCAGGACAGATTTCCGCCGTGATTAAAATCGCCAGAGGTAAGTTGCCGTGGCGCTCCCCCATCTGCCGAAACAGTAAAAATATGGTTGAATCCTGGTTTTATATACCCGGCACCATCGGCTTCGTGTTTTAGTCTATCTGTAATTCTAGGAGTTTTAGCCCACTTGGCACCTTTGGGTTTTTCTGGAATTTTTGCCAGTACAGGAGCTTTTGCGTTTACTTTCATTGAAAAAGCAATGTGTTTTCCATCCGGAGACCACGAAATATTTGAGGGGCTATTCTCTAACTGTGTCAATTTTGCCATGGCACCGGAAGCCATCCAGTAAACGTATATTTCATTTCCATGTTCGGTACTACTCACAAAGGCAATTCTATCTCCGCTGGGAGACCAGCAGGCCTTACTTTCATTTACTTCTCTGGAGGTAAGTTTATGGTGTTTGTTTTTATCTGTGGTGCTTACAAGCCATAAATCGCCTTCAGCTTTGTCTTCCATAATATCAAAACCGGTCCGTCTATACACTACCTGCTCGCCATTGGGCGAAATTTGAGGATCATCGGCATATTCCAACTGAAAAACATCTAAATACTCAAACGACTTAATTACCTGAGCGGAGGAAATTTCAGCATAACATAAGATCGTTATAAGTAGTACTGAAATTTGAAGAACTTTATACATAATTAGTAAGTTTGGAACTAAAGATACATCTTTTCGAGATTTCTGAAATTGAAGTGCGTATGGTATCTTTACAAAAAAATGAACATGAAACATACAATCCTTTCCTACTTTGTGTTAGGTGTTTTTACATTTCTTGCCGTCTCCTGCCAGGAATCCCAGACACCACAAAAGAATTCTGAAAAGAAGTTTTCTGAAAATAATCAATATCCAATGGAGTGGATGTACAATCAGCGTGCGTATCCAAACAACTATATTAACAAACAAGCAATGGCAGATGCTCTGGTAGAAACCAAAGCCAGTATGCAAAGCAATCGCGCAAACCAGGGAGGCGCCTGGGAATTTTTAGGACCATTAAATACAGGTGGACGTGTAACAGATGTTGCTATTTCTCCGGATAGTGATGACATTTTATACGTAGGCACAGCTGAAGGGGGCGTTTTTAAAACTACAAACGGCGGCGATTCGTGGACCCCAATTTTTGATGAAATTGGCAGGTCGTCTATTGGTAACATAGCTGTGGCACCTTCAAATTCACAACGGATTTATGTGGGAACAGGAGAAGCCAACGGCTCTGCAGCTTCAGGTGCTTTTTTTGGTGACGGTGTATACAGATCGGACGACGCGGGAGATACCTGGATTAATACCGGCCTGGAAAACTCAGACCACATTGGTCGTATCGCTGTAGACCCAACCAACGAAGACAGGGTTTTTGTAGCAGCCACAGGAACTTTATACGATTACAATAATGAAAGAGGAGTTTACCGAACTACCAACGGAGGGGCAGACTGGGAACAGGTATTATTCGTAACAGATTCCACTGCCGCTATCGATGTAGCCATGAACCCGGTACAAACCGATATTATTTTTGCAGCTACCTGGGAGCGTACCCGTAAACCCTGGCAGCGCGATTATGGCGGCGTTACTTCAGGAATTCACAGATCTTTAGATGGTGGAGATACCTGGACAGAACTTGGTGTGTCAAACGGCTTGCCTGCACCAGATCCACAAACTGGAAGAATTGGGATAGCAGTTTCAGAATCTGATCCAGGAACCGTATATGCCCGGTACACCACCAACCAGATCACCAATGTATTTAATGGACTGTATAAATCTACCAACAATGGGAATAACTGGACGCTCGTTACTTTAGGAGAGCTAAACGGTATTGACGCTTCATTTGGATGGTATTTTGGAAACGTACGGGTAAACCCGGAAGACAGCGACGAGGTTTTTGTCTTAGGGCAACAAATTTCCAGAACCAATAACAGTGGCAACTCCTGGCAATCTATTAATGTTATGCACGTAGATCATCACGCGCTGGAATATTCCAGAAATAACAATAACTTTTTACTAGCTGGAAACGATGGTGGCGCCTACACCTCGACCAATGGCGGAACAAATTGGACGAAATTTACAAATCTGCCAATCACCCAGTTTTACAATATTGAAGTAGACAATCTGGATCCAAACGGTGTGTATGGAGGTACACAGGATAACAACACTATTAGAACCCTTTCTTCTGGTGCGAACGACTGGAATTCTATTTGGGGAGGAGACGGTTTTCACGTAAATGTAGATCCTGTAGATAATAACTTTATCTACGTAGAATCTCAATATGGAAATCTGGGACGCTCTACAAACGGAGGAACTAGTTTTAGTGGTGCAACCGCCGGAATAGACTTTGCTGCCGATAGAAACAACTGGAACACACCTGTAATAATTTCTCCTTTCAATAGTGAAAAGGTGTACTACGGAACAAATCGTTTGTATATTTCAGACAGAGCCGAATTATGGTCGCCCATAAGCCCGGACCTAACCGATGGTGAGCATCCCAGTGGTTCTTTATCCTACGGAACACTTACTGCCATTGCACCCTCCTACAACAATCTTGACGTAGTGTATACGGGAAGCGACGATGGAAACGTTCAGGTAACACAAGATGGTGGAGCTACCTGGCAAAATATAAGCGCAGGATTACCAGACAGGTACATAACTTCTATTGCTATCTCACCCGCAGACGATGCTACTGCCTATGTAACTTTTTCTGGTTTTAGCTTGTTAGATGAAACACCACATGTTTTTAAAACAACAAATAGCGGACAAAGCTGGAGCAATATTTCCAGTAACTTGCCGGATATTCCTGTAAACGACATTATTATTCATCACGATGATGAAGTATTATTTATTGCAACAGATACGGCCGTTTGGTACAGCAGTACAGACGGGGCTATCTGGACCGTATTGGGAGCTCTTCCGTTAACGATCATGCGTGACTTAAAATTACACCAACCTACTAATACCTTGTACATAGGAACTTTTGGACGTTCTATATACAAGTACAATCTTGATGCATTGGTATTGGGTGTAGATGATAATGCTGCTACTTCAGAAGTTGTCCTGGCGCCTAACCCAACATCAACTTCATTTTCTGTTCGTGGATTGGAAGCAGTTATGCAAACCACCATTAACCTGTATTCGGTTACAGGAGCATTTGTGAAGCAATTACACCACGGAATTACAAATGGGCAAGAATTATTTTCAGTAAACGGGATCTCTAAGGGAATCTATTTCGTGAAAATTGATTCAGAAAATTTCAGCAATACCAAAAAACTGATTGTAAAGTAAAACAAACTAAATAGAAGGCCACCCCTAAGGGGAACGTAAAGATTTAATCAAAATTATTGTATAGAAAATCAGTAATGATTGTAACTAAAAAAAATCTCTTTAAGATTAAATCTTAAAGAGATTTTTCAAACTAATAGAGGTTCAAAAATTATCTAATCAACTTCTTATATTTAATACGCTTAGGAATTAAATCACCACCCAGGCGTTTCTTTTTGTTTTCTTCATATTCGCTAAAACCACCTTCAAAGAAATATACCTGGCTATCACCTTCAAACGCAAGAATGTGAGTACAAACTCTGTCTAAGAACCAACGGTCGTGGCTAATCACCACAGCACAGCCCGCGAAGTTTTCTAAACCTTCTTCTAGGGCACGAAGCGTATTTACATCAAGGTCGTTCGTAGGTTCGTCCAGCAATAATACGTTTCCTTCCTCTTTTAACGTCATAGCTAAGTGCAAACGGTTTCGCTCTCCACCTGAAAGTTTAGAAACCGATTTGTTCTGTTCGCTTCCACTAAAATTAAATCTGCTTAAATACGCTCTGGAATTTACTTGTTTACCACCCATCATCACCAGCTCTTGCCCATCACTAAAATTTTCCCAGATCGTTTTTTCGGGATCTATATTACTGTGACTCTGGTCTACATAGGCAATTTGAGCAGTTTCCCCAACAGCAAAACTTCCATTGTCGGGTTCAATCTCGTTCATGATCATTTTAAAAATAGTGGTTTTACCAGCACCGTTTGGTCCAATAATTCCCACAATTCCTGCCTGAGGCAGTTTAAAGTTTAAATCTTCGTATAAAATTTTGTCTTCAAAAGCTTTGCTCACACCCGTCGCTTCAATCACATTGGTTCCCAAACGCTGTCCGTTGGGGATGTAAATTTCAAGCTTATCGTCCAATTGCTTTTGATCCTGGCTCATTAATTTATCGTAGTTCTGTAAACGTGCTTTTTGCTTGGTCTGGCGTCCTTTTGCTCCCTGGCGGACCCATTCCAGCTCACGTTCTAAAGTTTTTTGGCGTTTGCTGGCTTGTTTTTGCTCCTGCGCCATTCGTTTAGATTTCTGATCCAACCAGGAAGAATAATTCCCTTTCCACGGGATACCTTCACCCCTATCCAGTTCCAGAATCCATCCGGCAACGTTATCCAGAAAATAACGATCGTGCGTTACAGCGATCACCGTTCCTTTATATTGCGCTAAATGGTGCTCTAACCAGTGTACACTTTCTGCATCCAGGTGGTTGGTAGGCTCATCCAGGAGCAGTACATCCGGTTCCTGCAATAATAAACGGCATAAAGCAACTCGGCGGCGCTCCCCACCAGAAAGTACACTTATAGGTTTATTGCCATCCGGCGTACGTAACGCATCCATGGCAATTTCCAGTTTTGTATCCAGCTCCCAGGCATTGGCAGCGTCAATTTCGTCTTGGAGCACGGCTTGTCTCGCCATTAACTTTTCCATCTTGTCGGCATCGCTGTATACTTCTTCCAGACCAAACATATCGTTAATCTTATTGTATTCGTCCAGGATAGCAACTGTTTCGGCAGCACCTTCTTTTACAATTTCTAAAACCGTTTTGCTCTCATCCAGCTGTGGCTCCTGTTCCAGGTAGCCTACCGTGTAGCCAGGGGCAAATACTACATCTCCCTGATAGTTTTTCTCTACACCAGCAATAATTTTAAGTAACGTAGATTTTCCACTACCATTAAGACCTAAAATTCCAATTTTGGCTCCATAGAAAAAGCTAAGGTAAATATTTTTTAAAACGGGTGTCTGTGCACTCTGAAATGTCTTGGTTAATCCAGACATCGAGAAAATTACTTTTTTATCGTCGGACATTGCTAGTTGATTAAATTATTGAGTAAATGAGTTATTGAGTTTCTATCTTTCTATTGTATAGTGTTGTTCGCTGAAAGAATATTACATTCTCCCTTTTAAAGCATTAAATACCCACGCAATTGCGAAGAAACCAAACCCTACGGTGGCAAATCCCCATCCTGCTACATCATCGTATCTAAAGGCTCCCAGAGCAATAAGGGCGCATCCCATAACAATCATTATAAATGTAGCCCATGCCAGTACTGTATTTTTATTCATCATGTGTTCTTTTTTTTGGGCGTTCCCTGCATTCGCAAAAAAGCGACGGCAGGTCGGGCTTTCGCTACTTGCTTTTTTGGATTGTTCCTGCTGGCAACAATCCAAAAAGAGCTCAAACATACCGCTCAATCCCTAACGCAAATTAAGATTCAAATATAACAGTAGGAAGGCAAAACATTAGCGTTTTTAATAATAAAACTGTCACAAAACATCCCACCAAAATAAGAAACTGCGCTACACTATATATTGTTTAAGTAAAGCGCGACAAATATCGGATTTTTACACAAAAAAAGCACCCAAAGGATGCTTAATTGTTAGGCGGGTAAGAATCCCATTTTTCCTTGTTGATAATCCCGCAAGGCTTCCATGATCTCAGTCTGTGTATTCATTACGTATGGTCCCCAACTCTTTACTTCTTCATTAATAGGTTCTCCAGATAAAAACAACAGGATACTATCTGCAGTAGCCTGGATAGAAAATCCTTCTCCATCCTGCTCAAACCACACTAGTTGATCTTCATTTAAAGCCAACGCTGTAGTATTATTAATTGTAACCTCACCTTTAATTAAGTAAACAAGAGCCTGATGATTTTTTGGAATAGTTACATTGTGAACTCCTCCCTCATCGGCAGTGATCATAAAAGCATTTACAGCTGTTTGAGTAGCAATTCTGCCATGAGTACCTTCCAGTTCGCCGGCAATTATCCTCATGTTCACATTTTCATCTTTAGAAGTAACCACCCTAAAGTCCTCATTCTTCTCGTGCTGATAAGCGGCAGGCATCATCTTTTTGGCAGCAGGCAAATTAAGCCATAACTGAATTCCTTCCAGCGTTCCTCCTTGTTTCACAAACTCCTTGGTAGGAGCTTCGGCGTGCATGATACCTCGTCCTGCGGTTGTCCACTGTACATCCCCGGCTTTTACAACACTTTCGTTTCCTAGGGAATCTCTGTGCAGTTGCTCTCCCTGAAGTAAAAAGGTTACAGGTTCAAAACCACGATGCGGATGCGGCCCAGATCAAAAGGGTTGTTTAATTCGTTAATAGGATAAGGTCCATAATGATGTAACAATATAAACGGATCTATTAACTCAATTTCCTGAGTGGGTATGGGTTGCCGTAATTTTATAGGCCCCATATTCACAAAATGGCTACGTCCAATTTTTTTTATGCTATTTAGTTTCATGTGTTATCTATTTTAACCGTTGGTATTTTATCTAATTTTATCCAGTAAATCACTTAAAACAGCCGCTTCTTTACTGGTTAAGTTTTGCAGGTAATCTGTTCGATGTGTTGTATCTATTTCAGCTAGCAATTCCAGTCCTTTCTTTGTAATTTCAACTTGCACAACGCGCCTGTCGGTACTGCAAGAAATACGTTTAATGAGTAACTTATCGCACAACTTATCCATCATTCTGGTAGCGTTGGGTGCCCGTTGTAACATTCTATCTTTAATAATTTGTACGGGTAACACTTGTCCTGCTCCCCGTAAGATGCGTAAGACATTGTATTGCTGGGGCGAAATCCCAAAACCTTTAAAGAACTTGTTTTGCTGTCCTGTAATAAAGTTTGCCGTATAAATAATATTAAGCATGGCTTTTTGCTTAGTATTATGAAATTTGCTATTAATATCTTTCGAAATATCTCCCATAGTATACTTTATGCTGAAATTGCTTCCTGAAACAAAGCCACAGCCTCGTGTAAACCAGTACGTAGCGCTTGATCTTTGATGCCTGTTTCCGAAAAGCTATCATTAAAATTGGGTAGCGAAAATGTAGCTACAATATTCCCTCCCATATAAGGAAATCTTCCTTTTGCAATCTCCAGAACAGTTGCCCCTCCCCGTGCGCCGGGTGAGGTTGCCATTAGCAACATGGGTTTATTGCTCCATAATTTTCCATCTATACGAGACATCCAATCAAAAATGTTCTTAAAAGCCGTGCTGTAAGCTCCATTATGTTCTGCCAATGACAATATAATTCCATCAGACTCTTTTATATGATTCAGGAAAATTTCAGCATTTTTGGGAATACCGTATTCTTTTTCCTGGTCAAACCCATATTGCGGGAGCTTAAATTCATTAAGATCAAAGATAGAAGCTTCCACATTCTCTATAAGGCTTGCGGTATGTATTGCTAGTTGTTTATTTATAGAAACACTACTGTTGCTACCTGCAAATGCTATAATTTTTTTCATAATTTACCTATTTGATACAAAGATACGCTTTTTATTTACCTAGGAAACTATTTCCGTGGAAAATAAATAACACTTAAATTTTCAGCAACCAAAAAGAACTAGATTTTTGTACCTTAGCAAAAAATAAAGACCCGTGGATATCAACTTCAATAAAAACGAAGATCATAATAAATTAGGCGTTTCAGACCTTCGCCAACGGCTTGCTAAAGTTAAACTTGGCGGAGGCGAAAAACGCATTGCAAAACACCATTCTAAAGGCAAAATGACTGCCCGTGAACGTATTGCATACCTTTTAGACCCAAAGAAGCCCAGTATAGAAATAGCTGCTTTTGCCGGAGATGGTATGTACGAAGAACACGGTGGATGCCCAAGTGGTGGAGTGGTCGTAAAAATTGGCTACATAAAAGGAAAGCAATGTATCGTAGTGGCAAATGATGCTACCGTAAAAGCCGGTGCCTGGTTTCCTATTACAGGGAAGAAAAATCTTCGCGCACAGGAAATTTCCATAGAGAACAAATTACCTATTGTGTATCTGGTAGATAGCGCAGGGGTATATTTGCCTATGCAGGACGAAATTTTCCCGGACAAGGAACATTTTGGGCGTATTTTTAGAAACAATGCCGTGATGAGCAGCATGGGAATTACACAAATAAGCGCTATTATGGGCAGTTGTGTAGCGGGTGGAGCGTACCTTCCTATCATGAGCGACGAGGCTATGATCGTAGATAAAACCGGGAGTATTTTCTTAGCAGGAAGTTACTTGGTGAAAGCAGCCATAGGCGAAAGTATAGATAATGAAATCCTGGGAGGCGCAACCACACATTGTGAAGTAAGTGGTGTTACAGATTATAAAGCAAAAGACGACAAAGACGCATTAGACAAAATAAAAAATATTTTTTCTAAAATTGGTGACTTTGACAAAGCAGGATATAATAGAATTGCTGCTAAAAAACCTTCAGCAAAAGAAGAAGACATCTACGGAATCCTTCCGAAATCGAGAGCAGACCAATACGATATGCGCGAAATCATAACCCGACTCGTAGACGACAGCGATTTTGAAGAATACAAAGAAGGCTACGGCCAAACTATTTTAACTGGTTATGCAAGAATTGATGGTTGGGCAGTTGGTATTGTTGCCAATCAGCGAAAACTCGTAAAAACCACCAAAGCGAAAACCAAACCCAGCGAAATGCAGTTTGGCGGTGTAATTTATAGTGATAGCGCAGATAAAGCCACCAGATTTATAGCAAACTGTAATCAGAAAAAAATTCCACTGGTATTTTTACAGGATGTTACTGGTTTTATGGTTGGGAGTAAAAGCGAGCACGGAGGCATTATTAAAGACGGCGCCAAAATGGTGAATGCCGTAAGTAATAGTGTGGTTCCAAAATTTACTATTGTCATTGGAAACAGCTACGGTGCAGGAAACTATGCCATGTGTGGTAAAGCCTACGACCCAAGATTGATTGTTGCCTGGCCAAGCGCAGAGCTTGCGGTAATGAGCGGAAATAGTGCCGCTAAGGTTTTACTTCAAATTGAAACTGCTTCCTTAAAAAAGAAAGGCAAAACCATTACTCCGGAAGTTGAAAAAGAACTTTTTGATAGAATTAAAGCAAGGTACGACCGCCAGATCTCCCCGTATTACGCAGCTTCCAGAATCTGGACCGATGCCGTTATAGACCCATTAGATACCAGAAAATGGATAAGTATGGGAATAGAAGCCGCCAACCACGCCCCTATTGAAAAACCTTTTAATCTGGGAGTGATACAAGTGTAAGGAAATACGAAATTAGAATTAAAAAGTCACTTAAATGTTTTACTAACTAGTCTTCAGCTAATTAGAAGATAGCTATATACCATATTCAGGAATTGGTTTTTATATTTCCAAATATTCTATTACATTTCGGAACCACAAAAACTTTCCAAATTTAAATTATGGTCTCTACGTATTACCCCGCCAGCCCTGTAACCGATGTTAAAAAGTTAACCAGCTTACCCGCTTCGTACAAATTCAGAGCTTTTCTCGCAGTAGCATCCATTATCTTATTCTTTCTGCTTTATACTGCACTCGTAGTTGGACTGGGATATTTACTGTACTACGCTTTAATGTATGATATGGGGCGTATCAATAAAATCACTATTCTACTTAAAGTTGGTTCTATAGCGGGAGCTCTTATGCTGTTCGTGTTTACATTAAAGTTCATCTTTAAACTGAAGAACCACAAACGAGAAAACCGCATAAAACTGAACAAACATGAACATCCTGAACTTTTTACTTTTGTAGACCAGATCTGTAAAGAAACAGGAGCTCCAAAACCCAAAGCTATATATGTAGATCCGGATGTGAACGCCTACGTTTCGTACTCCAATATGTGGCTTAGTTTGTTTCTACCCGTTAAGAAAGAACTCACAATTGGTTTAGGATTGGTTTCCTGCCTTAACCTTACCGAATTTAAAGCCGTAGTCACTCACGAATTTGGACATTTTGCTCAAAGTAGCATGAAAATTGGTAGCTATATAATTTCTGCCAATACCATTATTCACGATATGATTTTCTCAAGAGATAAGTGGGACGATTTGCTGGATCAGTGGCGAGGTTCAGATATTCGGCTTTCGTTTGCCGCCTGGGTCATTACCCCGATCATCTGGATTATCAGGCAATTACTCAATCTGTTTTACCAATTTTTGAACCTTATGTATTCTTCACTTTCCAGAGAAATGGAATTTAATGCAGACAAAGTTGCTGTGAGCACCACGGGAAGTGAGGCAATAGTCTCTTCGCTTTGGAAACTGGATGGTGGTTCGCAACATTGGAACGACACTATTGGTCACGCTTATACCGCTTCACAAAAAAATATTTTGGTAGATAATCTCTATTTGCATAACAATTTGGCGATTGAAAGAAACGAGAAAACCCAACAGGAAGTACTTCAAAAATTACCCGAAGATGACCGTGGTGGAAAGTTATATTTTTCGGTTTCTGAAAACTCTAAAGCCGGAATGTATTCTAGTCACCCACCAAACGATCTACGCGAAAAAAATGCTAAGACTCCTTTTATTTCAAATGAAGAAGATGAACGATCGCCCTGGATTTTATTTGGAGAAAAGGAAAAACTACAAAAAGAAATGACAACGTTGGTCTACCAGCAATATCTAAGTAAAAAAAATGAAGACGCAGTAACACCTGAAACCTTTGAACATTTTATTGCTGAAGAATCCAAAGGAAAAGACCTTCTGGCTTCTTATGATAACACTTTCGAAAATAGATTTTTAAATATTCCTGATGAGCAGGAAATGAAAAATGCCGCCCTACGCAATAAAGATGCAACCATAAAAGATGTAATAGCACTAAAAGAAGAGCTCAAGACATTGATGAAACCTGTGCGTGCTATTGAAAATTTAATGCTGAAAGCACAGGAAATAGCAAACGGCACTACCAAACAAAAAGGGTTTGCGTTTAAAGGAACTACCTATAATAAAAAGAGCCTTCAGGACGGATACACAAAATTACTTGCCGATCGTGAAAAGCATTTTGAAGAAGATTTTAAGGCGTGGGATATCGCTTTATACGGAATCCATATGGCGCTGGCGAAAAAAACCGGAGATCACGAAGACTTGCAGGATTTATACCTGCAACACAAAGCTATTGCCTCCATCTACCGTTCTTTGGTTGCTACACAAAAAACAATCTATGCAGACGTAAATCAAATCCAGGCAAAATCTGAAGTAACCCAAATTCAGGTAAATGCTTTGGGACGTAACGTAAGTCAAAAGATTTATGCGCTTAACGAGGAAATAGCAAAATTAGATGAAATAGATTTTGTCGAATTACCTAATATAGATAACGTACAAGAACTAAAAGAAGCCATTGTGGATAGTGGCGAATTTAAGGAATACCCCACTAGTATGTTTAATGGTGAGGTCTTTGGTCAGGCAATGGGTGTTATAGAAACTGCAATTTCACATTGCCAGCGGGTAGAACAAAAAAGTATTGCGGCTATTCTATCACTTCAAAACAAGGTGGTTGCAGAAACAAATTAATAGCTTATTTCAATCGCCTTGATCGCTTCCTGCCTTCCGTTTACATATCGAAACCCATCGGGACCATAGAATCCTGCTTCTTCGAGCATAATCCGTATGTCCTTATCCCACTCTTTAATGAAGGTGGTGTTATTAAGTTCAATGGCGTAAACAGTGTTTCTATGTAACGGATAATCACCATTTATAGGTACACCTTCCTGGCTGTCCCACATTCCTAAGGTAGTTCCGGAGCTGTGTCCATAAGTTCCCAGCGGATGTGTATAAATTGAGGGTCGTAATCCTTCTGCTTTTCCTTCGGCCAGAGATTTCAATAAAATTTCATTTCCTGTTTTTCCTTCAGTAAAATTATTTGTAAAAATATCTTGAACGCGATTCCCGGTTTTAAACGCTTCAGCTAAAAAATCGGGCACTGTAGTTTCACCCTCCTTCAACACATAGGCGTGTTGCTGGCAATCTGTATTTAGCGTGATGTAGGTTATTCCGAAGTCGCAATGCAACAGATCGCCCGGAAGAATGATCTCATCTTTTTTCGCTTTGCTAAAGGATTCGATATGACTTTTTAAGGCTTCATTACTTCGCTGAACGTCTATTGTAGGATGAAACCAAGTTTCCAGGCCCATATCTGTTACCTTTTGGCGCATCCACCACACCACATCGTCTGTAGTGGTTTTTCCGGGTGTGATCACTTTAGTTGAAAAAGCTTCGTCTATAATATCGTGCGTAACTGCTACAAGCTGGTTGTACAGTTTCATTTCTTTTTCAGTTCGGGTCTCGATCCACGCAATAGCAAGTTTTTCTGCTGAAACTATTTTCGATTCTAAAAATCCGGGAAGGGCTTCCAATAATTCCTCATAATCGGTTTTTACAATTCCGTCTGCAATCCCAAAATGCTTACTATAATTCACTGCAATTTTCTTTGGATTTCGCTCCCTGATAATTTCAACCAGGCGCTGCCATTGGTCTGGTTGTTGTTCTTTATCCCAGGCGCTCTGAATATTTTCACCTACGTCGTATCTGGCGACTGCCAATTTTTCAATGGTATTTTTTGCTTTGTTCCGATAAAAAACCAGAATTGTTCTTCGTCGGGCGTTTAACCATCTGGCCGGAAGCATAGTGCGCATTACGGGATCTTCGTTATATTCTCTGGAGATAACCAGCCACATATCAATGTCTGTATCGTCCATTAATTTGGGTAAAAGATTATTAAAACGGTCGGCTAGAATTTCGTCGCGCATAGAAGCACGATCTTTTTCTGAAAGGATCTGAGCCGTGGTAATTTCAACGACAAACACGGAAATTAGACAGAGAAGTATATATTTTTTCATAGGGAAATTCTTTTGTTAAAAATACAACTTCAATAGCAATAAAAAAAAGAAGTTCCATTTCTGAAACTCCTTTTACTAATACCTTCAACAGTTCCTCCTCCGTGAGGGTATTTATTTAAGTACTCGTAAGCACAACGTAAATATAAACCCATACCCGCGTACTATAAACCCGGAATGAGCCAGTGGTACTTTTCAATGAGGGAACTGGTATTTTCGATGTATTTTCCCTGCGGAAGGATACAGGAACACTTTTCATATTACGTATCTTTACATTTCAAAACTGAACACTATTTTACACCTTCAAAATGACCGAATTACAAAAAACCATAGAAACCGCCTGGGACGATCGTTCCCTGTTAACTAATCCTGAAACAATTGCTGCTATCCGAGAAGTTGTACGTTTGTGCGATGAAGGAACGCTTCGTTGTGCCCAACCAACTGCCAATGGATGGCAGGTAAACGAATGGGTAAAAAAAGCGGTGGTGCTGTATTTCCCTATCCAGAAAATGGAAACCATGGAAGCCGGTATTTTTGAATATCACGATAAAATTCCGCTTAAAAGAGGCTACGAAGCTAAAGGAATTCGCGTAGTTCCTCACGCTGTAGCACGCCACGGAGCGTATATTAGTAAAGGAGTGATTTTAATGCCTAGTTATGTAAATATTGGTGCCTACGTAGACGAAGGAACAATGGTAGACACTTGGGCAACCGTTGGTAGCTGCGCACAAATTGGTAAGAACGTTCACTTAAGCGGCGGTGTGGGAATTGGCGGCGTTTTAGAACCTTTACAAGCCGCTCCCGTTATTATTGAAGACAATGCCTTTATTGGCTCCAGAAGTATTGTAGTAGAAGGTGTGCGTGTAGAAAAGGAAGCCGTGCTTGGCGCCAATGTAGTGCTAACAGCTTCCACAAAAATTATTGACGTAACAGGCAATTCGCCGAAAGAAATGAAAGGTCTGGTTCCTGCACGATCTGTAGTAATTCCTGGTAGCTATACCAAAAAATTCCCTGCTGGTGAGTTCCAGGTAAGTTGTGCCTTAATTATTGGAGAGCGCAAGGAAAGTACGAATAAAAAGACGTCTCTGAACGATGCACTTAGAGAGTATGATGTGGCTGTGTAGTGGTGAGTGGTGAGTGGTGAGTGGTGAGTAAAATTAAAAAAACTGAGGCGAAAACTGCAACTTTCTACTTTTGCTTACGTTTTCTTAATTTTTTACTATTCACTTTTTTCTGAAAAGCACGACTATACTTTGTCAAAAGTGCGTGGGTTTCGGCTTCGGGTTTGTTGTATAGGCTTGCGTAGGCCGGCGCCATGATATTTATCATGGTTTTGGAAAGCCATAAACGCCTGAAGTTGTGCATCCGCTTCTCGAAATTCATGGGCTCAAAACGCATTCTGTTTAAATCAATAAGGTAGAAATCGTAAGTGCCGTCTTTATTATCTAGAATTAATGTATTTCCTGGCGAATGATCTAGAAAATTTATCTCCTTTTCGTGTAATCTGAAGGTAAACGCAGCCATTTGCTTCAATATTTCAGAACGGTTTGGCCACGTAGGATTGTGGTTCAGCACCCTGAAATCGAAATCATAATCCACGTGCTCACAGATGTAGTAACTTTCTTTTAGCCCGCCCGAAAAACATTCCATATAACCAACGGGTAAAGGTGTTTTAATATCTTTTTCAGTTAAAATTTCAGCATATAAAAAAGAACGCTTTGCTTTACTTTTACGAAGATACTGGTACACCAGACTTTGAAATGCATTGGGGGTTTTAAACTTTTTAATGTTGTAATAAACTCCTTCTATTTCGAACTTTTTAATCACATTACGCTCGCCTTTGGTCACATACTCGCCTGAAGTTTCAAAATTGGCTACGGCTTGTAACAAAGCTGCCTCAATGTGTTTGTAGTTTTTATGAATGTGGGTTATCTTCATTGAGCATTCTTAACCAACCCGAATGGCGTCCAGGTGCTTTTAGTCTTTTTAGTTTGTTTCCTTATCTCTTTATTTTTTGCAATCATTTCCTCGGTTACATACCCTTGTGGATGCTCCAGGTGCATGGTTACCAGACTATACCTGGCCTGGATCGGTTTAATGCCCATATGCATTAAACGCTCCCCCAATTCCCGGTCTTCTCCTCCATATTGCATGCGTTCATCGAAGCCATTTACAGCTACAATATCACTCCTCCAGCCAGAAGCATTATTACCATCCCAGGTAGCTTTTGTGGGTGTAATCCAATTTAAAAATTGCTCCTTTTTACCTGTGGCTGTAAGCTTATTGCGCTTGAACGTTTTCTCCAATCCTTGATCGATGAGCCATTTTGTATCAAAGCATTTTCCGGATTGCACATGTTCTTCTAAAATTTTTGTTGAAATGTCCTCCGGCAACTTAAAATATCCACCGGAAAGAAAACACCCCTCTTTTCGCATCGCAACGTGCTTTTCTACCAGATCAAAACGTGGAATACAATCGCCGTCTGTAAAAATAAGATACTCCGCATTGGTAGCTTTAATGGCTTTATTTAAAATTTTAGTTTTTTGAAATCCGTCATCTTCCTGCCAAACGTGCGTAATTTTTAAGATTTTTTTCTGCTGAAATTTTTGAACAACCTCCTTTGTTTTCAAAGTAGAACCATCGTCTGCTATAATAATATCGAAATCGGTTGCTGTCTGCCCTTCAAAGCCCCACAAGGCTTTTGTAAGCCAATCTGGCTGATTATACGTACTAATTATCACCGAAACAGAACTCATGGTTTAAAAAAAATAAATACCTTGCGAAGGTACTCTTTATGAAACAAATTCTTGTTATACAAAACAAACGAATTGGCGACGTGCTCATAAGCTCTGTGCTTGCCAACAACCTGAAAAAACGGTTCCCGGATAGTACCATAACTTATCTCGTTTATCCTTACACAGCAGGTGTTCTGGAGTATAATCCCAACATAGATCATATCTGGAAAGTAGATGAGAAGTGGCTTAAAAAATTGCCCAATCTCTTCAAAATGATCGCGAAAGTGCGGCGGAAAAAATTCGATATTATTTTCGATCCGTACGCAAAGTTGCAAAGCAGATTGATATGTTATTTCTCCGGAGCCACCTATAGAATAGGTTTTAAAAGGCCTGGGAAAAAGCTCAAATTGGCGTTCTATTCGCACCCCGTTCATTTTATTCCGAAGAAAACCAAATTCTGCGGAAAAGCTATTGAAAACAGACTCAATTTATTAAATGCGGTGTTCCCAATGGAAACTATGGACGATACGCCTAAAATATTCGTCACCGAAAACGAAGCCGCCTACAATAAAATTTCACACCTAAAAAAACCCGTGATCATGCTCTGGGGTTTTGGGTAGTACTCAGCAAAAGTCGATGCCGTATTCATATGTGGCAAAATTAATAGACTACATTGCCAAAAACTACGACGCTTCCCTCCTGTTTAATTATGCCCCCCACCAAAAAACCGAAGCGGAAGCTATTTTCAATTTGTGCGAATACAAAGAACAAATTCATCTGGATATTTACGAAGACAGCATTCGCGGATTTATAACACTAATGAACAAGTGCGACCTATTAATTTCTAATGAAGGCGGTAGCGTACACATTGCAAAAGCACTAGACAAACCTACTTTCACCATCTATTCGCCGTATATTGAAAAGGAAGACTGGAATAGTTTTGAAGACGGTGTGAAACACGAATCTGTTCATTTATTAGATTTTAAACCTGAATTATACGAAAGCTTTACCCGTGAAGAGCGAAAGGCTATTGAGGCAGATCCTGCAAAATTATATCACGAATTAACCCCAGAGCTAATTTTAACTTCGCTAAAACCGTATTTAAAACATCACTTAACCAAATAAACCAGCTATGAACATACTTGATAAATTTCACCATTGGCGTCGCCGGAGAAGATGGAATAAACAATATAAAAGCGGTCGTTGGAAAAGCTTAAAAAACGATATTGAAACGGGTAGATACCATAAGATTAAGGAAAACCTGCTCACTTTTGCGCCCAAAAATCCTAGTATTCTCGATATAGGCTGCGGTGACGGTGTGCTTAATGAACGTTTAGGAGATTTTTCGTTTTCCTATTTTCTGGGGGTAGATTTTTCTTCAGAATCTATAAAACAGGCACAGGAAAAAAAGCTGCCGAATTCAGAATTTGAACATAGTGACGTTTTACATTTTACACCAAAAAGAACTTTTGACGCCATCATCTTCAACGAATCTTTCTACTACATCCCGGATTCTGAAAGAACCCGCGTGCTGCAGCTCTTAATTGATCACCTTAGTAAAGATGGTGTTCTTATAAATTCAATTTACAGAGAAGGCGCGGGAAGTTGGGAGTATTTTAAAGAAAACCCAAAACTTAAAGAAATAGATTTTGAGACCATAAAAACTACTAACGAAATGACCTATTGGAAGATTGGGGCGTATAAGAAGGTTTAAGGCTTACCTTTTAATACAATTCCGCAGAAAAAGCGAAATCACTCAGGGTGACGGTTACTCATATTTAAGATTTGGAAAAACTGCAAACTGGCACTGAAAACTGCCTACTCTTTTTTTTCCCCCTTCACGATCCCAAACTCCGTCCATTTCTTCTTCTGGTTCTTTACTTCTTGGCGAATAGCTAAGTTTCTGTCCAACGATTCTTTTGTTTTGTACCCACGGGCGTGATCCAAATGCAGCACAATTGCCTTATGGCGAATCTGTTTTGGTTTCAATCCATAGTTTTCCAGGCGTTCTCCCAATTCACGATCCGGACCTCCGTATTGCATGCGTTCATCATAACCGTTTATGGCAATTAAATCTTCCTTCCACGCACTACTGTTGCAGTTATTAAAACTAGCATTAGTCGGGGTGATAAAATCTAAAAAAGTGGCCAGGGTATTGCCGCTATTCAGCTTAAGGGCTTGTGTTCCTTTTAGTGTATCTTGGTTTTTAAGCCAGGATACATCAAACGCATTTTCGGTTTTTATGGCTTCGTCGTCTATGATCTCGCTGGTTTTCATAGGAAGTTTGCAGTATCCACCCGATAGAAAGTATCCTTCTTCTGCATATTTGGCGTGTACTTCTACAAAGTCTTTCCGCGGAATACAATCACCATCGGTAAATAAAATATAGGGATGGGCAGCTTCGGTAATGGCTATGTTTAAAATACGCTGGCGCCGGTAGCCTTCGTCCTCGTGCCATATATGGCGTAGTGGTACGGGATAATCTGCCTTAAAAGAATCTATCAATTCTTTTGTTTCAGGACGTGAACCATCGTCTGCGACAAGCACTTCAATATTGTTGTAGGTTTGGTATTTATAACCCTCCAACACTTTTTGCAACCATGCTTCTTTGTTATAGGTACTTACGATTACGGTAATGCCAAGATTGTTCAAAATAACTATTTTTAAAGTAGACTACAAAGGTACGAACTTTAAGAAGAGCACCTAAAATTTGTTACCTTTGAGTCGTGCCAACACTAGCTGTCATCATGCCCACCTTAAACGAAGAAGCCTATCTGGAGGCTGCGCTTCGGTCTGTGAAATTTGCAGACGAGATTATTGTGGTAGACTCTTACAGTACAGATGCTACGCCTGAAATCGCAAAACGCTACGCAACTACGTTTTTACAACGGAAATTCGATAATTTTTCAAATCAGAAAAACTACGCATTAGAACACGCCACGGCAGATTGGTTACTATTCTTAGATGCAGATGAGCGCGTTACCTACCCGTTGCAACAAGAAATTTTAACAGCAATAAAAAGCAATACCCACGGAGGTTACAAACTGAACTTTCCGCACTTTTATATGAACCGCTTTCTCTACCACCACAGTAACGATGTATTACGCGTGGTACAACGCAACGGCGCATCTTATAAAGGACTGGTACACGAAAAACTTACCTGCGAAGGAACTATTGGACATCTTAAAAATCCGGTGTTACATTTTACTTATAAAGGATTGGAGCATTTTCTGAATAAAAAAGAGAGCTATGCCTGGTTTCAGGCGGAGCAGCTTCAGAAGAAGGGGAAACGAACTAGCTGGGTGCATTTATTTGTAAAACCAACCTGGCGATTTTTTAGCTCGTACATCATAAAAGGTGGCTTCAGAGACGGAATTCCGGGGTTAACCATTGCGGCCAATAACGCGTATGGTGTTTTTCAACGCTATGTAAAGTTAATACTTTTGAACCGAAATATGAGGTGAGTTGTTAGTTGTGAGTGGTGAGTGGTGAGTTGTTAGTTTCTGAATATTTTTCTCAGGCGTCGCTCGTACTTGAAACTCCATTCTTAAAATAGTTTCCCAACCTTCAACTTTCGCTTAAACTTCGATAGCGGCCATTCTCCTTTTACGTCTATTCGGTTTAATTCAAATTTATTCTTGAAGGGGAATCCTTCAATTCTGTTGCCTATGCGAAGGGCTAACTGGAATCCGTTTTGTTGCAATTGCTGAAAAAACTGCTCTTTTTTCGGGGTATTGCGAGGGAATTTTCCGTAAGGATAGGCTAAAACGTTAGTGAATTTCAAGTTTTCTGCTGCAACTACATCGAAGCAATTTTTACAATCCTCGGCTATTTCAGAAGTGGTAAGCTCGGTATATTTTTTATGTTGAAAACTATGATACGCCAATTCAATTGTTTCAGGTGGTAACGCCTGTAATTGTTGTGCTGTCATAATTGGTACTTTTCCGTCATTCCAAGTATCACTCTTCCCCAGATATGAAAGCGGAATAAAAAAGGTCGCCTTCAGCTTATATTTCTGAAGAATAGGCACCGCAAATTCTAACTGATTTACAAACCCATCGTCAAAAGTAATGATACAGTTTTTGCCTTTTAAACTGATTTCATTCGTTAAAATTTCAGCAAAATGATGTGTAGTATACTGCTTAGAAACCAGATATTTGCAGTGTTCCTCAAAACCGGATGTGCTCACCCGCAATCCTTCTCCCGTCTGAGGAGTGATGTCGTGATACATTAAAATAGGAAGTTTTGCCAAGATATATGAGTGTAGTACTTCTGTAAAATTAGTATTTTTACCCAAACTACCACCAACTCTTGGAGCATACTGCAAAAATTTCGGCACTCGCTATTACTTTAAACGAAGCAGACAACGTAGATGCCTTTGTAGAGAGTCTTTATTTTGCCGACGAACTAATTATTGTAGACTCCTACAGCAGTGATGCCACGGTAGCAAAAGCCAGAAAACACGAAAATGTCACCGTATATGAGCGAAAATTCGATAATTTTTCGGCTCAAAAAAATTTTGCTATTTCAAAAGCTAATAATGATTGGGTAGTTTTTTTTGATTTGGACGAAGAAATTACCCCGGCTCTTGCTGAAGAAATTACGACCACATTAAAAAATCCTGAAGCTATTGCTTATTATGTAAAACGTGATTTCTATTTTATGGGAAAACGCATAAAATACAGTGGGTTGCAAAACGACTGGGTACTACGGCTATTTAATAAACAATATTGCAGATATAATAATAATTTGGTTCACGAAACGCTGGAAGCTAAAGGAACCACAGCAAAATTAGAGCAAACGCTACCGCACCACACCTATAAAAATTTTGACGATTATACTGGAAAAATGCACAAATACAGTGCCTTACAGGCGAAGATGCTCTACGATAAAAAAAAGAAACCCACACTGTATCATTTTCTGTTCAGGCCTTATTACCGCTTCTGGCATCAGTTTATTTTGCGCTTAGGAATTTTGGACGGAAAAGAAGGCTTTATTTTGGCCTATGTGAGTGCTTTTTCGGTATTTAAAAGGTATGTAAATCTCTGGTTGTTATACCGTAAAATAAAGTAATGGAGAAAAGAGAAACTATCTATATTCTGCATAAAAATGGCGCCAATAGTCATTATTACGGGTTGGCTCACCTGGCAGTTCAGCAAGGGATAAAGATTAAATACCGCGAGTTTTCTGTTTTTAGTAAATTTTATAAAGGGCTTATAAAAGGAAACTTTTCTTTGGTAAAAAAACAATTTATAAATACTGGTTTCTTGCTGGGCTTATTATTTTCTTCTCAAAAAAAAATAGTGCTAGGAATTGCTCCTTTTGATCCAAAATTGAAATATCTTTTGTTTTATCTACGCAAACACGTAATTTATTATCATACTTCGTGGACATGCTGGGATAAAACCTTTCATCCAAAAAAAAAGAAAAACACGCCTGCGGTATTTGGAAATTGGAACAATTTCATTGAAAAAAAGGTAACCCATATTTTTGCAGTTACCCAAAAAAGCAAACAATCTATTCTTGAAAATTACAACGTTGCACCTACAAAAATAAACGTTGTGTATCATTCTCTGCACCCAACGTTTAACACCCAAAAACCTATTCCAAGAATTCCTAAAAGCTTTTTGCACGTAGGGCGATTAACTACAGATAAAGGGATAGAAGACTTACTTGCCTTTGCTATGGAAAACCCGGGCGCAACACTCACTTTAATAGGCGACGGCAAAGAAGCATCGCGAATACTGGAATATTCAAAAACGTATAAAAACATTATATACAAGGGATATATTTCTGATAAAGAAGTGCTTAAAGAAGCATTTGCAAGTCATCAATATTTAGTGTTAAACTCGCAAAAAACAGCTACTTGGGAGGAACTTTTCGGAATTATACTTATTGAAGCCCTGTCTCAGGGAACGCTACCCATTGCGCCATCACACAGTGGTCCTAAAGAAATTATCTCGCCTCAGTTTGGGCATTTATTTGAAGAAGGTAAAATAACAGCTACCTTAGCAAAAATTTTAAGGGAAGATCCTTTTACCGAGGAAAAATCCGGAAATGCCATTCTAGCATCGCAACAATACCAAGTAAGCGAAATTTCAAAAAAATGGACACCAATTATTTAACCATCAAATGATAGATGTAAGTTGCATCCTTATTAATTACAATACAAGCCGTTACAGCTTAGCTTGCATTGCTTCTATTCTTGAAAACACTAGAGATTCTCTTAGGTACGAGATCGTGGTTGTAGATAACACGTCTGAAAAAGAAGATTATGAACTTTTAAAAAGAGGGATCGCTTCACTTAATTCAGATAAAATTAAATTGGTTAGAAGCAAAATAAACACAGGATTTGGTGGTGGAAATATGATGGGCGTTCAATTTTCAAGCCCTTGTAAATACTACAGCTTTGTAAATAACGACACCCTTTTTGAAAGTGATACACTGCTACTAAAACTCTCACAGTTTATGCAATCCCATCCGGATGCAGGGGTGTGTTCACCGCAAATGCTGGACGAGCATAAAAATTTCAAAAAAACACTGGATCATTTTTCTTCTTTGTGGCGTGAAGTTTTTAAAAGAGGAACCTTAGAAACTATAAATTCTAAGAGGTTTCCGGACAGAAAAAAAAGATATCAGGAACCTCTTAAAGTAGAATACGTTCAAGGTTCTTTTATGTTTATAAATGCCGAAGATTTTAATAGCGTTGGCGGATTTGACACTAACTTATTTCTATATTATGAGGAATCTGATGTGTGCCGAAGAATTCTGAAAAAACAACATAAAGCAACCTATCTGGTGCCTTCGGTTGAATATATTCACTATACCGGTGCCAGCACATCAACTAATTTACAGGTTAAAATAGAACAAAAAATCTCTTTGTTTTACTACATTAAAAAGCATTATGGATGGTTTCATTACAAAATAGTGCAGTGGTATTTTTCCATTCGGTATTTCTTTTCTTCACTACTGAAACCTAAATACTGGAAACTTTTTATTTTAATACTACAGGGAATGCCTTTATCAAAATCAATACGACAACAACAACAAATTAAGCCAAATTAACGTATCACTTTTATGGATCAGGAAATTGAAAAAGCACTGGAAGTTTTAAAACGAGGCGGATTAATACTCTATCCTACGGATACCGTTTGGGGAATTGGTTGCGACGCTACCAATGCAGATGCCATTGATAAAGTGTACGCACTAAAAAAACGTGCCGAAAGTAAATCTATGATCTGTCTTGTTCACGATTTTAAGATGCTCAATCAGTTTGTAGAAGAAATCCCCGAAGTTGCCTACGACATTCTAAAATACGCCGCAAAACCAACCACCATTATCTACGACGATCCCATACGTGTGGCAACAAATATTATTGCTGAAGACAACTCGCTGGCCATACGTGTCGTAAACGATCCTTTCTCTAAAAAGCTGATTCGAAAATTCAGGAAACCGGTTGTTTCTACTTCTGCAAATATTAGTGGTAAAGCTACGCCCCTATCATTTGCTGAAATTTCCGAAGAGATTAAGAGCGGCGTGGATTATGTGGTAAATTTCAATCAGAAAGAAAAACGCGGAACGCCATCTGCCATTATAAAATTGACTCTGGATGGTATGGTGAAAGTGATTAGGGAATAAGATGCATTGTTTGCCAAAATTTCTTTACGATTTGGCGTCCGGAATTTTGAGTTTCAAGCTTGCGGGTTGTACCTTTGCATCAGCAAAATTAACGCATGCAAATCAATCATAAATCGACACTCGAGGATCCTGTTTTTCGGGTGATTTCTAAGGCTTCAGAACAATTACAACTTGAAACCTATGTAATTGGAGGCTACGTTCGTGACTACCTGTTACAACGTGGTGATGCCAAAGATATCGATATTGTTGCGGTTGGCAGTGGCATTGCACTTGCAAAAAAAGTAGCGGAAATCCTTCCCGGAAATCCAAAAGTTTCAGTGTTTAAAACGTACGGTACCGCGATGCTAAAAGTTGGCGGTATTGAATTGGAATTCGTAGGTGCCAGAAAAGAATCGTATTCAGAAAACAGTAGAAATCCAGCTGTTGAAAATGGCACACTGCAGGACGATCAAGACAGGCGCGATTTTACTATAAACGCACTCGCTTTAAGTTTGAATAATGCTACTTTCGGAGATTTACTGGACCCGTTTAACGGTGTGGAGGATCTTCAGAAAAAAATAATAAGAACACCGCTGGATCCCGATATTACCTACAGTGACGATCCATTAAGAATGCTGCGTGCTATAAGATTTGCCACACAGTTACATTTCACCATTGAAGAAACATCACTGGACTCTATTACCCGCAATGCAGACCGTATAAAAATTATCTCCAAAGAACGAATTGTAGTGGAGATTAATAAAATCCTGATGGCTCCCGTACCGTCCAAAGGATTTGCTTTGCTACATAAAACAAAACTTCTACAACATATTTTCCCGGAGCTTTTGGCTTTGCAAGGTATAGAAGAAAAAGAAGGGCAACGCCATAAAGATAATTTCTGGCACACGCTGGAGGTTGTAGATAATATTGCTAAAACAACAGATAACCTCTGGTTACGTTGGGCTGCCTTATTACACGATATTGGAAAAGCGCCCACGAAAAGATTTGATAAGAAGATAGGCTGGACGTTCCACGGACATGAATTTGTGGGCAGTAAAATGGTGTTCAAACTTTTTAAACGCTTAAAAATGCCCTTGAACGACAAAATGAAATTTGTCCAGAAAATGGTATTGATGAGTTCCCGTCCTATCGTGCTGGCGACCGATGTTACAGATAGTGCCGTACGCCGCTTGGTTTTTGATGCCGGTGAATACGTAGAAGATCTTATGATCCTTTGTGAAGCAGATATCACCACTAAAAATCCGAAAAAATTCAAGAGGTATCATAATAACTTTCAGCAGGTGCGTGATAAGATCGTAGAAGTTGAGGAACGGGATCATATTAGAAATTTTCAGCCACCTGTGAGTGGGGAAGAAATTATGAAGACCTTTAATTTAAAGCCTTCACGAGAAATAGGGCAGATAAAAGACGCTATTAAAGAAGCAATTCTTGAAGGCGACATTCCGAATGAATATGATGCTGCACACGCTTTTATGCTGAAAAAAGGATCACAATTGGGACTAAAAGCAGGAAAATGAAAACAGTATTACTGGAGACCGATCGCTTGTTATTGCGGCCTTTTTGCCTTGGGGATGAAGCTGAAGTTCTGCAATTTAGTAGTAACCCAATCATAAATACCTATACTGGAGATCCCATTATTACAACGCTGGAAGGTGTGACAAAACTAATTAAAGACGTTTGGCTTCACGATTATGAAACGTATGGGTACGGACGCTTTGCAGTGATTCATAAAAAAGACAATAAAATTATTGGTTTTTGTGGCGTGAAATTTTTAGAAAAATTGAAGGAAACCGATCTGGGTTACAGGCTCCTTCCCGAGTATTGGGGACAGGGTTTTGCTACTGAATCTTCTAGAGCTATCATAGACTACGCTTTTAATTCACTTGCGTTAGGTAGTTTGATTGCCTCGGTTTATCCAGAAAATAAAGCTTCGGTACGGGTAGTAAATAAATTAGCATTTCAGTATGAAAAATCGGAACCATATCCGGACGAGACTGACCTGTTAGATTGGTATCGTTTAACAAAAACAGCGTATGAAAGACAATAAAAAAGTTATTTACTGGCTCCTCACGGGTTGCACACTTATCTTTATTATGGTGGTTGTTGGAGGGATTACACGTCTTACTCACTCTGGTCTTTCCATTTCAAATTATAAGCTTATTTCTGGCACCATTCCGCCTATGAACGATACCGAGTGGGAAGCCGCTTTCGATCTTTACAAACAATACCCGGAATATCAAAAACTGAACAATACCTTTACCCTCGAAGATTTTAAAGATATTTATTTCTGGGAGTGGTTTCACCGTGTTATTGGTAGGTTTATAGGTGTGGTTTTCTTACTACCATTTCTCTATTTTCTGCTAAAAAAACAGCTTAGAAGCCCCACCATTAAAAAATGCGTTCTGCTGCTCTTTCTGGGGGGGTTTCAGGGTTTTTTAGGTTGGTATATGGTAAAAAGTGGTTTGGTAGACCGTCCGGATGTAAGTCATTACCGGCTGGCAATGCATTTAACTACTGCCTTTATTACGTTTGCCTATACGCTTTGGGTGGCGTTGGATTTGATGTATCCCACTAAAAAAGAAATTAATATTCGATTCAGAAATTTAGTACGTTTTGGATTGGGGATTTTGATAGTTCAGATAATTTGGGGTGCTTTTGTGGCTGGTCTGGATGCAGGCTGGATACACAATCACTGGCCATTAATGAGTGATGGAAAATTAGTTCACGAGACCGTTACTATCGAGCAAAACCCGGTGTGGAAAAATTTTGTGGAAGGAAAAAGTGGCGTTCAGTTTGTGCACCGGTACCTAGCGTATGCTGTAGTTGCCGTTATAGGAATAATATGGTGGAAATCAAGAAAATTAATACGTACAACGTTGCAGCAAAAATCAATTAATATGTTGTTGCTATTAGTTTTACTTCAATTTGTGCTGGGTGTGTTTACACTACTATTGAGAGTGCCCGTAGTTTTGGGCGTTCTGCATCAGGTTGTCGCATTTTTCCTGTTAGCAGCTATGACGTTTACATTACACAGATTTAGCAAGTAGATTATGAAAGCATTTCGTTTTAGCTGAAATCGAAAAACTAACCAATCGCCAGTCACCTAATTAACTAGTTCACCAAGGGAACTTACTACTTCACCATTCTTTCAAAAAAGCGGTATAACTCTCCTTTGGTGATGTTAGCTCCTTGTTCTATAAGCGCGAAAATATCTTTAGACTTTTTAGCCGAAAATGCTTTAGAAGCCGTAAAAAACTCAACGGAATCTTCCGCGAAATTTTGTTGTAACCATCTGTATCCTTCGGTGGTAGTGATGTTGATACCTTCTTCTAAAATTTTTAATGAAATGAGATGCATTTCGCTCTCGTCTACTTTAAAGAGAAACAGTTGTTGCGGAGAGATATTTTCCAAATATTCAGCTTTTTGAAGCACTCCTTCCCACACCAGATCACTAAATATATCCAGTTCCTCTTCGGCTACGTGAGGTTGTTCGGCTTTGATCTTTTTCCACTCCTCTCCGGTAATGGACTGGGTGGCTAAAAAATTGATGAATTCCGGGTGTAATTCTTCTAACTGTTCTTTTGTGAGTCTTGCGTATTTCAAAAAAAATAAATTTAGTACAGCAACTTTAGTTTCTGTTTTTTTCGGAGTGCAAAAGTACAAATAGCTGAGTTACTATAAAAATTGAATGCTACTTATACGGACGTATACCAATAAAATTTCATTTAACAGGTACGTAAAGAAATACAGTAGAATTATTTCTAGTAATTTGTACCTTTAAGCATAACTTTATATGTATGAATAAATATCTCATATTTCTTGGGTTTTTAGTTTTTTTGGCGTGTAATTCCTCCGGAGACAAAGAGGAAGACGCGAGCGCTGTTTTAGATTGGCAGCATGATTATCAGGCAATTTCTAAATTTGGAGATACGCTGTTCAGTAATCCGCCTTCAGAAAAAATAGTTGCCCAATACAGAGCAAAAAAAATATTATTTGAAGAAAACCCTACCCTGGAAAATACGATTTGGTTTGGTCGTTTTACTGCATATACAGGAGACTACAGACAGGCGATCGAAATTTATACCAAAGGTCTGGAGAAATTCCCTGATGAAAGTAGATTATTACGCCACCGCGGACATAGATATATTACCGTTCGTGAGTTTGACAACGCAATTTCCGATTTAGAAAAAGCAGCAACACTCATTCAGGGAAAAGAAAATAAGGTAGAACAAGACGGGATGCCTAATGCTCAAAACATTCCTGTAAGTACAATGCACGGTAATATTTACTATCATCTTGGTCTGGCACATTATTTAAAAAATAACGACCAGAAAGCTATTGATGCTTTTAAAAATTGCTTACGCACCTCGCCTAATCCAGATAATGTAGTTTCGGCTACGCATTGGATCTACACAATTAACTGCCAGATGGGACGCAAAAGCACTGGTTTAAATTACGTGAATAATATTGCCAGCGACGTTACTGTTATAGAAAACGAACCGTATTTAAAGGCATGCCTGCTCTATAAAGGGGAGCTCACACCTGCAGAGATTCAGATTAAAAGCGATGGCACAGCCGCTAACAGTGCTTTATTATATGGATTGGGAAATTATTTATTGTGTGAAGGTGATAGCTTGGCCGCCAAACAAATCTTTGAAGATATTGTTGCAGGCTCCGACTGGGCTTCGTTTGGGTATATCGCTGCCGAAGTAGACCTGGCAGTAAAATTCAACAAAAAAAGAACCATTGAGTAAGAAGTGCTTTTAAGAATCTCCTACCTTTAGCGTATGAAAATTACCCTGCTCGCCATTGGCAAAACAGACGATAAGCATCTGGAAACACTTATAAAAATGTATTCCAAACGGTTAGGGCATTATGTACCTTTTGCTCTCGAAATATTACCAGATATTAAAAAAGCAAAACACTTAAGCGAAGACCAACAAAAACAACTGGAAGGTGCCGAAATTCTAAAAAGAACCAACACCAGTGACCACCTCATTCTGTTAGATGAAAAAGGAAACACCTACAACTCGGTTAAATTTGCAAATTTCCTGCAAAAAAAAATGAATGGTGGTTTAAAAAATCTCATCTTCGTTATTGGGGGTCCGTACGGATTTAGTCCCGAAATCTACGAGCGCTCACAGGGAAAAGTATCACTTTCTGCTATGACATTTTCTCACCAAATGGTACGTCTTTTTATGGTAGAGCAATTATACCGTGGTTTTACCATTTTAAGAAATGAACCGTATCATCATAGGTAATGTTAAATAGCAAACATAAGGTACTTTTTACATTGTTTTCTTGGCTATAGCTGTTGTTTGTTCTCTTTTACTTTTTTAAGAATTCTTTACTCCTTTCACTAATTACTTCAAGGAATTCTAATTCATTCCCATAATTTAATAAGTCGTAATTGAATCTTACATCTTCTACATATCTAATAAATTCTTCTACTCGGTATTCTGGAATTTTAAAATTCTCTACTAAAAAGGTAGAACCAAGATAGTATTTAATAGATTCGGACGGTACCTCAGGGACACCGGATGCTTTTTTATCTATTACCTCAGACCTGAAAAGAGGAATTAATAACTGGTCCACTATGTTTACTACATTTAAGCCATTTACCAAATTTTGACCCTGTTTTTGAACGGCTATGTTTTCAACCTGCCTTCCGTTAGCATCACTAGGAATGACCTCTTCTTTGCTTTTGGTTCCAAAATAAACAACATCAAGTCTTTGGTTGAATGAATTTGCAATTTTAGCGTCTTCACTAAGGTTACCTGTTAATGATTTTCTTGTGATTATAACCTCATCTAGTTTATTTATTTCATCAATTAAGAAAACACTAAGTGTTTTAGACTCTAAAATGGTGTTATTAATTTTAACATCGAAATTTTGATATTCTAAAGCTCTAAATTCAAGAAGATCGTTTAAAGCAACTGCTATTATAAACTCACCATACTCATTTGAAACTGTGCCTATATTTGCCGAAACATTATAAATAGTTATGCCTTCAATATCATTTCCCTCGACTATAATTCTTCCGTTAATATTTTCTCTCTCTATCTCTTGAGAAAAAGCAACAAAACTAATACAAAGGATAAATAATGGTAGTAATTTTTTCATAGCAGCAGCTTTTTAAAAGTAACTAGTAAAGAACAAATTTTTGCTTTTATTTTCGTTAACTTTTGTTTATTATTTTTTTTTAAATGTACAACAAAAACTTCTGGAGTTGCGATGCATGTAACATCTATTTTGCAAATTAAAATGTATGATTCAAGTAGTGGTTTCTATTAATTAAACACACTTTTTGAAATAGCGTTGTAACAAGAATATGTAACTTAAATCTACAATTTCAAACACTTTTAAGAAACTCACTATATATATTCCGTGCACAGTATTTAAAATATTGGATCTAAAAAAGATACTATACTTTAAAGCACCTTTTAGCCTCTCCTCCACTGCGCAGTTTCTTCAAAAACGTGCTCCAGAATATTAGCGTCCTCTTCTGTAAATGGTATGCCACGTCTGTCCATCACAATTTCGGCAACTTCAAACGCTTTATTTGTTTTATAGGTTGTCATTCCTGCACTTCCGCCCCAGCTAAAGCTGGGAATGAAATTTCTGGGAAAACCACTTCCAAATATATTAGCACTCACCCCAACAACGGTTCCTGTATTGAACATTGTATTAATTCCGCATTTACTATGGTCGCCCATCATTAAACCACAAAACTGTAATCCTGTTCTTGCAAACCCCTTAGTTTCATAATCCCAGAGACGAACCTCTGCATAATTATTTTTTAAATTACTATTGTTGGTATCTGCTCCCAGATTACACCACTCGCCTAACACCGAATTTCCTAAAAACCCGTCGTGTCCTTTATTAGAGTACCCCATTAAAACGCTATTATTAAGTTCTCCTCCTACTTTACTGTGTGGCCCAACAGTACAGCCTGTATAAATTTTAGCATTCATTTTTACGGTGGCTCCTTCGCACAGTGCAAACGGACCTCTAATCGTACTGCCTTCCATAATTTCGGCATCTTTCCCTATATAAATAGGGCCTTCGGTTGCGTTTAGCGAACAGAAAGTAAGTTTGGCTCCTTCTTCAATAAAAATTTTTTCTTTGTTGAAAGCTACAGTCAATTCAGGGATGGGTTGTGATGTTCTTCCTTTGGTAATAAGATCGAAGTCCCGCTGAATGGCTTCGTGATTTTTAGAAAAAATATCCCAGGTATGTTCAATTCGCAGCACGTCTTTATGCGTGTAGTGTACCTTTTCAACGGTATCGAAATCTACTTCCTGGCCTTCAATCGTGAAAAAAGCGATGGGTTCATCTTCAAAGAAAAGGGCTTGATTTTCAGTTAAATTTTTTACCTGCTTCACTAAAGTTTCAGAAGGAATAAAAGATGCATTTATGAATATATTTTCTTCCAATTCTACCATAGGCCATTTGTTGGAAAGATAATCTTCGGTCACCGTTGTGGTTGTAAAGCCTAAATGTTTTTCCCATTTTTCACGTAGGGTTAAAATTCCCACGCGAATTTCTGCCACAGGACGTGTAAATGTAAAAGGGAGTAGTTGGTCGCGCACGCTGCCGTCAAAAAGAATGTAATTCATGATGTTTATTTGAAATGTTCTTACCGAAATATACTTGCTGAAACGTATTTCAGAATGAAAAACAAAGATACAAGGATTGGCTTCAATTTTTCCCTGAATTAAAAAGAGGTGAAGTTTTTTAAAAAAATATGGGAAAATTGAAGTGCAGGTTCTATATAATCGTTAAATTTTTCCTAATTTTAACGTGACTAACAAAGTGAAAAATGAAATACAAAATTATACTTCTGCTCCTCGCAGCAGTTTTGTTGTTTGCTTGTGAATCTGACGACTATACAGATTCACCAACAGCCTTAGATGCAAATTTAATACAACTACTCGAATCCCGATCGCAGGATCAAGGCCTTTCGTTTTTTATATTACCAAACGAAAAAGACTACGCAAGTATTCCGCAGGATCCTTTAAATCCTATCACCAAAGAAAAGGTACGTCTGGGTAGATTGTTGGTGCACGAAACTGCTACAGGGGGAAATCCAAAAATGCCTGATAATAAATATACATATGCCTGTGCCAGTTGCCATCCGGTAGCGTCCGGGTTTTCGGCGGGAATCCGCCAGGGAATTGGCGAAGGAGGCATAGGATTTGGTTTTGCAGGGGAAGGGCGTATGCCTATGGACGAGGCTACCATGCCAAGAGACAGTATAGATGTGCAACCTATTAAACCGCCAACACTCCTGAATGTAGCCTACCAGGAAGTAGCGCTTTGGAATGGTGCTTTGGGAGCACAGGGAATTAATGCGCCTTTTGTACAGCAAAACGCCACTTTGGTTCCGGAAAATTTATTCGGATTTCAGGGATTGGAAACTCAGGGAATTGCAGGACAAACTACGCACAGATTAAAAATTGATGCGGAATTTGCCGAAGAATTTGGTTATAAGAGTTATTTCGATGCAGCATTCCCCTCGTCTCCTGTTGAAGAACGCTATAACAATATAAACGGAGCTTTGGCAATTGCAGCCTTTAACCGAACCATCTTAACAAACCAGGCACCCTGGCAGGAATGGTTAAAAGGAAATACCAATGCCTTAACTGAAGCACAGAAAAAAGGGGCAATGGTATTTTTTGATAATGGAAAATGTTTTGAGTGCCATACAGGACCCGCCCTAAAGTCGAACGAATTTCACGCCTGGGGTTTACTGGATTTTAGTCCCGAAGAAACCATCATATTCAGCGGTGCCAGAAAATCTTTTAATATTGAAACGCAAAGAGGCCGCGGAGAAGTAACGGGACGTGCCGAAGATGACTTTAAATTTAAAGTACCAACGTTATATAACCTAAAGATGAATAAATTTTACGGTCACGGTGGTTCTGTAACCAGCATACGCCAGGTAGTGGAGTATAAAAACGGGGGTGTAAAACAAAATGCAGATGTGCCGGACGTACAAATAGCCTCCCAGTTTGGAACCTTAAATTTAACCGAAGAAGAAATTACAAATCTGGTAGATTTCCTGGAAAACGGCTTGTACGATCCAAATATAGAAAGGTATGCACCAAGTTCGGTTTTGTCCGGAAATTGTATTCCTAATAACGACCCCCAGTCCAGAATAGACTTAGGGTGCGATTAATTAATCTCCGTCCGGGTCCGGGAATATTGTTGCTTCGTATGCTCCGGCATCCGGATTACTGCTGTCGCGAACCGTTCCGTTTAAATCTGTTGCAGGTGCTACTCCCCCAAGTCCTATCCCTTCGGCACCCGAAGTACCCTGCTCAATATTGAAGTTATTCAAATTTGTATTCTGAAATACAGGATCTGTATTTAAGACTGTATTTGTATACAACGCGCTGTTGATAAAATCATACTCTGGTATGCCAGCAAAATCGCCGTTTGGATCTTCAAATTTAAGTAAACAGTTGGTAAGATTAAAGTTGAAAGCTACTGAAGGTTCGTTTGAAAAACCTAATTCTCGTTGTTCATTTCCGTAGATAATACAGTTGGTAAAATTAGCCTCTAACAAATCTGAAGCAATGGCTCCATCTGCTGTGTTTATAAAGTTTGCAACACTTACACTTGGCGCATCTCTAAAACTATTGGTCCAGTAATTTGCGAACGTACTATGGTTAAAATTATACGTTCCACCCAATGCTAAAGCCAACGAAGACTGCCCACTGTTGTTTATGACTACGTTTTCTCCATAAATATTCCCTGTTAGACTTAACAAGCCATTTACAGCACTGTTATAAATTTGAACATTGCTAAGCGTTAGCGTTCTATCGCCATCATTACTATCCATACGTATGCCTAAAAGGCCGTTTTTTATGGTGGTATAGCTAAACTCGTTATTGGTACTGCCCTCAGTAAGCCATATAAAGCCCCACTGTCCCGGAATATCACTAAAGGAAGGTTCCAGACGATCGCCTACAAAAATAACTTCGTTTTCTAAGGCTACCGGATCTGTACTGGCTTCACCATTCACTTTCATAGAACCTGTATTGGCGACCAAAATCCCACTATTAGCATGAAAATGGATACGTGCACCGGCATCTACAATGAGGGTTTTTCCTGCCGGAACTGCGGCAAAACCGTAAATAACATAGGGTTTCTCATTGGTAAATGTAAGCTCATCATCTTCCAGGAAAAAGCCTTCAATCTCAAATGCTCCCTCTCCTTCACCAATTGTAAGTGTTTCAACCATTCCGTTTCCTAAATCGTCAGGGAATAAAAAGACTGCATCTTTTACCAGAGTAACCAGTTCTACTTCCTGAGTACTGCCACCACCGTTAAAAACGAGTTGGTCCGTGTATAAAAATTCATTATCGGTTGTGGTATTATTAATATCGAAGGTAGTTTCAATAAATATAAAGATACTGTCGTTTGCCAGTACCGTAACATCCTGAAACTGTCTTCCTGGTAAGCCGTCTACGTTTAAACGGTACCTGGAATTTTCGCCTTGAGCCAATCCCAATGTAGGAATATTAATATCGTCATCGCTACGATTGTATACTTTTAAATTGTAGGTGCTGGAGCCAATATTGCTAATAATAGTATCCAAAAAAACGGTGTCTCTGGAAAATTCAAGATTTCCTGAGCTTTCAACTGTTTCAAAATCGTTTCTACAGGAACTCCAGAAAACAACGCTGGCCAACAAAGCCAATCCATACAAATACTTCATTAAAGTGTAATTTTAGGTAAAAATATAACTTTTTTAGAAGGTGAATATTGTTTAAGGTGTAAAATTAGGAAATGCAGTGCATCAAGAAAAGACATCCTGTTTATGCAGAGTGTCTCTTTCTTATAATTAATCTGATGTATTTTGATGCTTCTTTTTAGATTTTGGCGGTTCTTCGTCTACAATCTCACCCATTATTTCAAAGGCCTCCGTCATCTTCAAATCTATTGTATTTGAAATAGTAGAGAAAATAAATTCCTTATTTATATAATTAACTGCGCTGAAAACCAAGGTTTGTTTAAGTTTTACTCTAATGAAATAGCCTGTAAACCATCAGGAGCTTTAGCTGGGTACTACCGTCTAACTACTAACTATACATTTCTTCCCGTTGCTCCTTTATTTTTTTATCGCTCATATATTCATCAAAAGTCATGTAGCGATCTATCACTCCTCTTGGGGTAATTTCTATCACCCGGTTCCCTACAGTTTGTGCAAATTCGTGATCGTGCGTGGTAAAAAGCACAGTTCCTTTAAAGTTTTTTAAGGAGTTGTTGAAGGCTGTAATAGATTCCAGGTCTAAGTGATTAGTTGGTTCGTCCAGCATAACTACGTTGGCACGCATAAGCATCATTCTACTAAGCATACAACGTACTTTTTCTCCTCCGGAAAGCACATTGCTTTTCTTTAGTGCTTCTTCTCCGCTGAAGAGCATTTTACCTAAGAATCCACGAATATACACTTCTTCCCGTTCTTCTTCGGTTTTTGCGTATTGGCGTAACCAATCTACCAGGGTATCGTCACCATTTTCTTCTTTAAAAAAGCTACTATTGTCCAATGGTAAGTAACTTTGGTTTGTGGTTACTCCCCAGGCATATTCGCCTTTATCGGCTTTCTTGTTTCCGTTTACAATTTCGTAAAATGCCGTGGTAGCACGGGAATCGCGACTAAAAAGAACTACTTTATCCCCTTTGGTAAGGTTTATATTTATTTTACTGAAAAGCGTCTCTCCATCCAACTTTGCTTCCAGATTTTCAACATTTAAAATTTGGTCTCCAGCTTCACGCTCACGTTCAAAAATAATGGCCGGGTATCTTCGGCTGGATGGCTTAATGTTTGAAACATCCAGCTTATCAATCATTTTCTTTCTACTGGTTGCCTGTTTACTCTTTGCCACGTTTGCAGAAAAACGACGGATAAATTCCTCCAATTCTTTTTTCTTGTCTTCGGCTTTCTTATTTTGTTGTGCACGTTGTCTGGCTGCCAATTGGCTACTCTCATACCAGAAAGTATAGTTACCGCTAAAGTGGTTAATTTTTCCGAAATCTATATCACTAATATGCGTACATACACTATCTAGGAAGTGACGGTCATGAGATACCACGATCACGCAGTTATCGTAATTTGCCAGGAAGTTTTCCAGCCACGTAATAGTTTCGTAATCCAGATCGTTTGTAGGCTCATCCATAATAAGAACATCAGGATTTCCAAATAATGCTTGTGCTAACAATACACGTACTTTTTGCTTACCGTCAAGATCGCTCATCATACTGTAATGGTGGCTGGCATCTACACCTAGGTTTGATAATAAAGCAGCTGCATCGCTATCGGCATTCCAGCCATTCATTTCTTCAAACGCTACCTGCAACTCTCCTATTCGCTCGGCGTTTTCGTCTGTGTAATCTTCGTAGAGTTTATCAATTTCAGACTTAATGGAAAATAATTCTTTATTTCCACGCACCACCGTTTCCAGTACAGGGTAATCGTCGTACGCATTGTGCTCCTGCTCCAGAACGGACATGCGTTTACCGGATTCCAAATGTACCTTACCGGAAGTTGGATCCTGTTTTCCGGAAATTATTTTTAAAAAAGTTGATTTTCCGGCACCGTTGGCGCCTATAATTCCGTAACAGTTGCCTGTTACAAATTTTGTATTTACATCGTCAAACAAAACACGTTTGCCAAACTGAACTGATAAATTGGAAACTGATAACATCTCTATTCTTCTTTAATTGGGCGCAAAATTAACCAAATACCATAGACTGAAGAAATATTAACGTTTATATATTCCTTTTAACCTGTAATTAACAGTTAGGTCTCTCAAGTACTTTATTTTTGCTTCTCACGTTGGCACGTAGCTTATGGTTAAAAATCTACTTTTTCTACTTTCTATTATTCTGTTATTTTCCTGCTCATCCAAAAAGGAACGCTCTGGAGACACCTATTTTGGGGGCGAAGTAGTAAATCCAAAAACCAACCATATAGTTATTCTTAAAGATGGCGCTTTAATAGATACTATTGCGCTTAAAGAAGACAACACCTTTTCTTATAAATTCAAAAATCCGGTTTCGGGTATTTATACATTTCAGCATAATGAATTTCAGATGTTTTATCTGCAGCCTGGTGATAGCTTGCTGGCACGCGTTAATACAATGCATTTTGATGAATCCCTCCACTACTCCGGTATTGGATCTAAAGAGAATAATTTTTTAATGAAATTATTTCTTCAAAACGAAGCTGAAGTAAAAAAAGTGCCGGATTATTACCAACTTTCGCCAAAAGAATTTTCCAAAATATTAGACTCTCTTGATAGTGTTCACAAAAAAGAACTTAAAAATTTCATTAAAAATAATGAGCCTTCAGAAGAGTTCATAAAAATTGCTGGATGCAATATAAAATATAACGAATACACTAAAAAAGAACTCTACACGTCGGTATTGACAAGAAATTCAGAGCGTGTTGCCAATGCAGATTTTCCAAAAGATTTTTACGCATACAGAAAAAAAGTAGATTTAGGAAACAGCAATTTACGTACGTATTATCCGTATTATAGATTTTTAGATATTTATCTGGACAACCTTACGTATCCTACCTATGAAAACGGAGCAACACGAGATAGAACGTCTTTTATTCATAACAGTAGGAAAATAAAAGTTATAGATAGTTTAATCACCAACGATTCTTTAAAAAACAGTTTAATACGTAGAAATGCACGTAGGTATTTACTAGCTACCAAAGATCCTGAAAACGGCAGAAAGATGATCGAAATTCTTAAGGAATATGATGCCAATCCAAAGCATCACAGAGAGTTAGAAACGTTGGCAAAAGCTACCATGAAACTTACCCCGGGACAAAAAATACCTAATGTTTTACTTCTAAATACCGATAATGAAGCGGAGGATCTCCATAGCATTCTTTCCAAAAGAACCGTGTTGTATTTCTGGTCTATGGAATCGGTAAAGCATTTTAAGGATATTCACTCAAAAGTGGCCGAATTATCGTCAAAATATCCAGAATTTGAATTTATCGGAATTAACACCGATACACATTTTAAAAAATGGCGAAACACCGTTTCTGTATCTGGTTTTAACAAAATGAAAGAATATCAGCTGGAAGACGTTCAGAATGCTGAGCGTAGATTGGTATTAAATTCTAACAGCAAGGCACTTATTATTGATAAAAATGGTGAAATCATGGAAAGTAACACCAATATTTTTCACCCTAGCATGGAAGATCAACTACTTGCCTTCTTAAACTTATAGGTCTCTTTCAAATAAGAGCAATGGGTTTGCATCCCCTTCAAAAAAATAATCCCCACAATTCTCAAAGCCTAATTTTTCTAGTAGCTTTATGGATGCCACGTTATAAGACACCGTAAATGCAAGAATTTTAGAGATATCTAGCGTTTGTTTTGCTTCTTTTAAAACTGCACTGCCAGCTTCAAAACCATACCCCTTCCCTAAGTATTCCGGTAAAAAAGCAAATCCCAGATCCGGATAGTCTAGATTATCACGTTTATACATTCCGCAGGTTCCAACGGGTACTTTTGTTTCGGTATCTAAAACCAAATAAGAGCCATACCCATTTTTGGTATAGCTGGGAATATATTTATCTGTGATTTGTTTTTCGGCATCGGCTATTGTTTTTATATTTCTATCACCTATAAACTCCAGCCAGTCTTTACTGTTGAAAAGTTCATAGAAAAAAGAAGCGTCTGTTACCTCAATTTTCCGAAGTAACAGACGCTCTGTTTTTAATGTTGAAATATCCACAAATTATACTTTAAATAAGGGCAAACCAGACATCATTGTATGTACCTTTTGTGCCACAGCTTCAAGAATTGAATCATCTTCAACGTTTGAAAGCGCTTCGTCAATGAGTGCCACAACCTTTTGCATAGCATCTTCTTTAAGTCCGCGTGTAGTGATCGCTGCGGTTCCTATTCTAATTCCGCTGGTCACAAACGGTGATTTATCATCAAACGGCACCATGTTCTTGTTTACGGTAATTTCGGCTTTGCCTAAGGCTTCTTCGGCTTGTTTTCCGGTAATATTCTTATTCCGAAGGTCAATAAGCATCATGTGATTATCTGTCCCGCCGCTAATAATGTTATAATCTTTGGCTACAAAAGCTTCGGCCATAACCGCAGCATTCTTCTTTACCTGAATCATATAATGCAGAAATTCATCTGTTAGCGCCTCACCAAAAGCAATTGCTTTGGCTGCAATAATATGTTCTAACGGACCGCCTTGATTCCCTGGAAAAATTCCACTATCCAAAAGCGAAGACATTTTACGAAGGTTTCCGTTTTTAAGTTTAATTCCGAAGGGGTTATCAAAATCTTTTCCCATCATGATCATTCCTCCTCTTGGACCCCTTAATGTTTTATGTGTAGTAGTGGTTACTACGTGGCAATGTGGAATGGGGTCGCTTATTATTCCTTTAGCAATTAATCCTGCAGGATGGGCAATATCTGCCAGTAAGAGAGCGCCTACTTTATCTGCTATGGCTCTAAAACGTTTGTAATCTATTTCGCGGGAATATGCAGAAGCTCCGGCGATGATCATTTTAGGTTGCTCCTTAACGGCAATTTCTTCAATGGTATCGTAGTTTAAACGTCCCGTTTCCTCTTCTACTCCGTAAAAAACGGGCGTATATAGTTTTCCACTGAAATTCACGGGAGAACCGTGCGTTAAATGTCCGCCGTGCGCCAGATCGAATCCTAAAAATTTATCTCCCGGTTGTAAACAAGCAGCAAACACAGCAGTATTGGCTTGAGAACCACTATGCGGCTGTACATTTACATACTCGGCTCCAAAGAGTGTTTTTGCGCGATCTATGGCCAGTTGTTCCACTTCATCCACTATCTCACAGCCACCATAATAGCGTTTGCCCGGGTAGCCCTCGGCATATTTATTTGTTAATACAGATCCGGCAGCTTCCATGACCTGGTCGCTTACAAAATTTTCGGAAGCAATAAGTTCCAGTCCGTTTAATTGACGTTGTTTTTCGGCTTCAATAAGCTCAAATATTTGTTGATCGCGTTGCATAGTTTCTTTTCAAGGTTATGTTTGAAAGTATTCACAGCACTTAATGGAGACTTTCAAATTTCTATTTCGATCTCAAATACAAAATTGTTCCCTTTAAGGTTGAGATCAACGATTCTGGGGCTTCAATAAGCTGAAATATCTGTTGATCACGTTGTATAAGTTATCAAAAAGTTAATAAAAATCAAAAATACAAAATGCTTATGGTTAGTTGTTCAGAAATTATATATTTGATTGAACAAAATTGCTAACAAAAAACTCTTGCTATGCCTTTAACCGCAAACGACCCAAAAAGAAAATCCTGGTTGCACGTACCGAAAAATAGCGACTTTCCCATTCAAAATATTCCGTTTGGAGTATTTCTTACCCGTGACGATATTATTACCATTGGTACACGTATTGGAGAAACGGCTATAGATTTAGGTGCCTTACACCAACTAGGATATTTTAAAGGGATTGAACTTGTAGACGATATATTTTTACAAGATACTTTAAATGACTTTATCGCCGACGGAAGAAAAACCTGGCGGCTGGTACGTAATCGTATTTCTAATCTTTTTCTGGAAGGAAACGACGAACTACGTAAACATAAAGACCATTGTAAAGAAGTATTGTTTCGATTAGATGAAATTGAAATGCAACTCCCTGTAGATGTAGGAGATTATACAGATTTTTATGCAAGTAAAGAGCACGCTACAAATGTAGGCTCGCTGTTCCGTGATCCTGAAAATGCTTTGTTACCTAACTGGTTGCATATTCCTATAGGCTATCACGGGAGAAGTTCATCCATTGTGCCTTCCGGAACACCTATCCGCCGACCTATTGGGCAAACCAAACCAGGAGACGATGGGGTGCCAGGATTTGGTCCTTCAAAATTATTGGATTTTGAATTGGAGATGGCATTTATTACCACAGCTACCAACGATCTGGGAAAACGTGTTCCTATTAAAGATGCCGAAGAAAACATCTTTGGATTGGTACTTTTTAACGATTGGAGTGCGCGCGATATTCAGGCGTGGGAATATGTACCACTAGGACCTTTTTTAGGAAAAAGTTTTGCCTCTACTATTTCGCCGTGGATTGTAACTTTAGATGCTTTACAGCCTTTCCGAACAAACGGTCCAAAACAAGAACCAAAACCACTTCCCTACTTAAAACAGGGAGATAATATGAATTACGACATCCACATGCAGGCGGCCATACAGCCAAAAGGCAGTAAAGAAACTGTAGTGGCAAATTCCAATTTTAAATATATGTATTGGTCTATGGCGCAACAACTTACACACCACACTGTAAATGGTTGTAATGTGCGTAGCGGCGATATGATGGGAAGCGGAACTATTTCCGGCCTTACCGAAGACAGCTACGGTTCGATGCTGGAATTAAGCTGGAAAGGAACAAAACCAATAAAACTGAATGACGGTTCCGAGCGTAAATTTATCCACGACGGAGACACTGTAATTATGCGTGGTTACTGTGAAAAAGATGGGTTACGATTAGGATTTGGAGAGTGTTCCGGCCGTGTGTTACCAGCGAAAGAATAAGTTTTGGCACAGCAATTGTAATTTCAATAGCATAACCAAAACAGTACAGTTATGAACAAAGCACTACTCCTACTCGTCATTGCAGTTGCATTTGCAGGATGTAACAGCGTAAAACGTAACCAGAAGTTTTTACTGAAAGGAAATTACGATCAGGCAATTGAGCTTGCTGTAAAAAAAATTGGTAACGATAGATATAACAAACAAATTCAAGAGCATATCATCCTACTGGAAGAGGCCTATGCGAAAGCAGTTTCTAGAGATAACCGACGTATCTCTACAATCCAAAACAATACGTCTCCGGAAGCTGTACGTGAACTGTATTACATTTACAACCGCTTAGATAATCGCCAGGAACTCATAAGACCGTTACTGCCTTTGCGTAACGTAGAAACAGGTTTCGACGCCAATTTTCCGATGGTTAATTATTCTCAGCAACTTTCGAATGCCAGAACAAAATTTGCCAACTCATTATATACTGAAGGAAAAGACCTAATGGCAAGAAATAATACCATTGCGTATAGAGATGCGCACAGCGTATTGAGTGAGTTAAAACAATTACAATCCAATTATAAGGATGTAGACAAACTCCTGGAAGACGCGCATTCTTACGGAACCGATTTTGTCCTGGTAACACTCAATAACCGAAGCCAGATTCTTATTCCAAGAAGACTGGAACGAGAATTGCTGGATTTTAACACATATCGATTAGACGATTTCTGGACCGAATATCATAACGAAAGACAGCGGGACATTCAGTATAACTTTGGGATTTTGCTTAATTTCAGAGAAATTGGAATAGCTCCGGAGCGAATTTCAGAAAAGGAATTCCGCCGGACTAAAGAAATAAAAGACGGCTGGAAATACAAAGTAGACCGATTGGGTAATAAAATAAAAGACAAAGATGGAAATTTTATTAAAATAGATGTTTTTAAAACGGTTACAGCAAGAGTGACACACACCGTGCAAACAAAATCTATTTTAGTAGGTGGCGATGTAATTTACAGAGATTTACAAGGTGGCCGGAACATAGACAAACATCCTTTGGCTACCGAATTTATTTTTGAAAACGTCTTCGCAAAATACCGCGGCGATGAAGAGGCCCTAACCGATGAAGATAAAATACTAATCCGAAACGGATTTATTCCATTTCCGGATAATGCCCAAATGTTATTGGATGCCGGAGATGATATTAAGGGAAGATTAAAAGAAATTTTGAAGGATAATAGTTTTAGGTAGTGCAACTACACCTAAGTAAAAATGCTCATTTTCATACCAATGAAAATGAGCATTTTAATTTATATAAAATTACGAAGTTCGCCTGCTTGTATGCTATGATGGGAGGCATCTGCAACAGCAACACCATTCTTTACAACAATCAATTGCGGACTTTGATGGATCACTTGAAATTTATACCCTACTTCGTCCGAAACATCACGATGTGCCTTTAAGTCCAGATAATATAATTTCATTTGTTCATCGGTTAGCGTGTAACTTCTCTCAAAATTGCGTAGTGCCATTTTACTAATTCCACAGGTCGTGGAATGCTTAAAGATGGCTATAGGAATAGTTTTTGACTGCTCCACTATTTCTTCTAGCTGCTTCATTTCAGAAAGCACATGCCACGGCGTTTCCACTAGTTCTTCTTTTACAATATCTCTTTGCGTTTTCTTTAATTTACTGAATAGTCCCATAGCTTCATTTTAAATTTGTTTAAAAATACAACAAGTTGAAATACAACGGTCTCAAAGAAATCATAACGGTTGCAATCACCGTCATAATGTCTGTTAAAAATCACAATAAAACAGACATTTTGTCTTAACTTTAAATTGGTTTAGTATTTGAAATATGTTATTGGAATAGAAAATATAATAGTGCTACAAAAAGCGAAATAACAATATATATAATAGTGCTACGAAAGTGGCTAAATAAATAATATGAATTTTAACAATTTTACCATAAAAAGCCAAGAAGCCATACAGCAAGCACAGCAGCTCGCGCAAGGCTTAGGACATCAACAAATAGAAAATGAGCATATTTTAAAGGCTATTTTTGATGTTGACGAAAATGTGACCCCATTTCTCCTTAAAAAGTTGAATGTAAACGTAGGCTTGTTACAACAAGTACTCGATAAGCAGCTGGAAAGCTTCGCAAAAGTATCGGGAGGAGACATTATGTTATCCCGTGAAGCAAATAAAACAGTGACCGAAGCCAGCATTATTGCTAAAAATATGAACGATGAATATGTTGCCATAGAGCACTTATTGTTAGCAATTTTTAAATCGAAAAGCCAGATTGCGCAAACACTCAAAGATCAGGGAGTTACTGAAAAAGGTCTTAAAAGTGCTATTGAAGAGCTTCGTAGAGGAGAAAATGTAACGTCGCAAAGTGCCGAAGAAACTTACAATGCTTTAAACAAATATGCAATAAACCTAAATAAGCGAGCCGAAGAAGGCAAGCTGGATCCAGTGATTGGTCGTGACGAAGAAATTAGGAGAATCCTTCAAATTTTAACGCGGCGTACCAAAAACAATCCAATTCTTGTGGGAGAACCCGGAACAGGTAAAACGGCTATTGCCGAAGGTTTAGCACATAGAATTGTAGATGGCGACGTACCCGAAAACCTAAAAAACAAAGAGATTTACAGCCTGGATATGGGCGCCCTTATCGCAGGAGCTAAATACAAAGGAGAATTTGAAGAGCGCTTAAAATCGGTTATCAAAGAAGTAACAGGCAGCGGTGGAGACATAGTCCTGTTTATTGATGAGATCCACACGCTGGTTGGTGCTGGTGGTGGACAAGGAGCTATGGATGCTGCAAATATTTTAAAGCCTGCTTTGGCGCGTGGCGAATTACGAGCTATTGGCGCAACAACCTTGGACGAATACCAAAAATATTTTGAAAAAGACAAAGCATTAGAACGTCGTTTTCAGCGGGTGCAGGTAAACGAGCCGGATACCGAAAGTGCAATTTCTATCCTAAGAGGAATTAAGGAAAAGTATGAGACACATCATAAAGTACGTATTAAAGATGAAGCCATAATTGCTGCTGTAGAATTGTCGCAACGCTATATCACCAACAGGTTTTTACCAGATAAAGCTATCGATTTAATGGACGAGGCTGCCAGTAAATTACGTATGGAAATCAACTCCAAACCGGAAGAATTGGACGTGCTAGACCGAAAAGTAATGCAGCTGGAAATTGAGATTGAAGCCATTAAGCGTGAAAAAGATGAAGTAAAGCTTAAAAGCTTACGAAGCGATCTTGCCAATTTAAAAGAGGAACGTAACGAGTTGAATGCTAAATGGAAGAGTGAAAAAGAAGTTGTTGAAAACATTCAGCAGTACAAAACCGAAATTGAAGATTATAAAATAGAAGCCGAACGTGCCGAACGTGATGGAGATTTTGGGAAAGTGGCCGAAATTCGCTACGGAAAAATAAAAGAAGCACAGGAAAAGTTAGTGAAACTAGAAAGTGAGCTGGCCGAAAACCAAAGTGAACATTCTTTGATTAAGGAAGAAGTAACAAACGAAGATATTGCCGAAGTAGTAGCAAAATGGACTGGTATCCCCGTAACCAAAATGCTACAAAGCGATCGTGAAAAATTACTGAAACTGGAAAAAGAATTACACAAACGCGTCGTAGGACAGGAAGAAGCTATTGTAGCCGTGAGTGATGCCATTAGAAGAAGTCGCGCTGGCTTACAAGACCAGAAAAAGCCCATTGGTAGTTTCTTATTTTTAGGAACCACGGGGGTAGGTAAAACCGAATTGGCAAAAGCGCTGGCTGCCTATTTATTTGATGATGAAAATGCGATGACGCGTATAGATATGAGCGAATATCAGGAGCGTCACAGTGTGAGTAGACTGGTGGGAGCACCTCCGGGATATGTGGGATATGACGAAGGCGGACAGCTTACAGAAGCTGTTCGAAGAAAACCCTATTCTGTAGTTTTACTGGATGAAATTGAAAAAGCACATCCGGATACCTTCAACATTTTATTGCAGGTACTGGATGAAGGGCGTTTAACAGATAATAAAGGAAGAACAGCCGATTTCAAAAATGCGATTATTATTATGACCAGCAATATGGGAAGTGATATCATTCAGCAAAAGTTTGAAACTGTAAAAGATCCTGATACCGCTATGGAAGCTGCCAAAGTAGAAGTGCTTGGCTTATTAAAGCAGATGGTACGTCCGGAATTTCTGAACAGGATAGATGATATCGTTATGTTCACACCTTTGAATAAGGAAAATATTACTGAAATTGTGGGCCTTCAACTGAAAGGTTTGACAAAAATGTTGTCTAAGCAAAACATCACATTAGACGCTACAGATGAGGCTATTAATTATCTTTCAGCAAAAGGATATGATCCGCAGTTTGGAGCCCGTCCTGTAAAGAGGGTGATTCAAAAAGAAGTGCTAAACCAGTTGTCTAAGGAGATCCTGGCGGGTAAGATCACGACGGAAAGTATTATACTCCTGGATAGTTTTAATAACGAATTGGTTTTTAGAAATCAGGGAGATTTGGTTCACTCATAAATGTTTTCGACCACTCCCAATACTATAAAAAAATAGGCTGAGGCTGCCTATTGAAGCGTGAGATACTTCAACAAAGCCTCATTATTTGGTTGGTTAGTCCACCCGTGCTATACTAAGTGCGGGTGGTTTTTTTATGCTAAAACCAAAGGATTCCGTACTTTCGTACCGATGAAACTTTCAGTAAATTTTCTGGTATATTTGGTCTTATTTTTACTGGCTACCAGTTGTAAAAATGAGCCTACTGCTGTTCCGGACAGTCGTAAAAATGATTTTGCGCTGTACGATGCTAACGGAGGGTTTCATAGATTTTCTACCTATAATAACAAGAAAGCAATTGTCCTCTGGGTGCAGGGAAACGGGTGTCCTATTGTAAGAAATGGTTTAACAGATTTTAATGCTATAGTTGAAAGTTATTCAGCAAAAGGGTTTCAGTTTTTTATGATTAACAGCAACATTCAGGATGATCGTGCTGAAATCATTTCCGAAGCAAAAGAATTCAATTTTATAACACCTGTTCTGGTTGATAATGGCCAACTATTGGCAGATGCCATGGATATTACCAGTACTGCCGAAGCGATTGTCCTCCACCCCACTACGCGTGAAATACTCTACAGAGGCCCTGTAAATAATAGATTGGATTATGAAGTACAGAAGGATATTGCTTCAGAAACATACTTACAAGACGCATTAGACGCTATTCTTACCGAAAAACCAATAAGAACCAAAAAAGAAATTACCAGAGGTTGCACCGTAACAAGGCTCTCTTCAATAGAAAAAGATATCACTTTTAATTATAGTGACCATATTGCTCCAATTCTTGCCAGCAATTGTGTGCAATGTCACAGAGATGGCGGTCGGGCTCCGTGGGAGATGAAAGATTACCAAACAGTAGTGGGATGGTCTGCAATGATAAAGGAAGTACTACTAAGCAAACGAATGCCACCCTGGAAAGCAGACCCGACCATTGGTGATTTTAAGCACGATTTTTCTTTGGCAGATAGTAATGCACGTAAGATAATTCGCTGGATTGACCAGGGAATGAAACCCGGGACGGGAAAAGATACACTGCAATCTATTGTTTACCCCAGTATAATCTGGCAAGGAGGAACTCCAGACAAAATAATTACACTGGAGGAAGAAACTATTCCTGCTTCCAAAAAAATTCCCTATCGTTATCAAACTTTCGATCTTGACTTAACCGAAGACACGTGGCTAAGCGGAATTGAGATTGTTCCTGGCAACCCCAAATTATTACATCACGTTGTACTTTTGCACAATGATCTAGCTACATCAAGTCCCATTGTAGATAGAAAACTTAGAAGCCTTACAGACAATTTTATAGCTTTGGGAGCAGGCGCCAGTCAATCCACGTTCTTTCCAGAAGGCACAGGAATTCTTTTAAAAAAGGGTGAAACAGTAAAAATACAATTGCACTACGCTCCAATGGGTAAAGTAGCAACAGACCAAACTAAAATTGGTTTTTACTACCATACTTCCGAACCAGAAAAATTATTGTATCCACTTGCTCCTGCAAATGTTACCTTTAAAATCCCGCCACACGCAGCAGGTGTAAAAATTGAGGCCAGAGATACCATTTTAGAAGATATTTATATCCATAATCTTATGCCACATATGCACTATAGGGGAAAAGCAATTAAAATGTCTTTATTGAAACCTGATGCGACTACTATACAGCTTATTTCTGTGCCGGATTTTAATATAGACTGGCAATGGATTTATGAGATGAAAGAACCCGTTTTCGCTCCAAAGGGCTCGGTTATTTTTGTAGAAGGAGTGTATGACAATACGGTACAAAACCCATTAAATCCGGATCCTTCTAAAGAGCTAGGATTTGGTATTCAAAGCAGGGACGAAATGCTTATAGGTTTTTTTAATTATAGCTTAGCCAATTAATTTTTCTCAGTCAGCTGTAACAAAATGAGCCACCTGGTCGTCTTACTTGTATATCAATCTTTAAATCGAACCGTTATGAGAACTCACGATCAAAACTATGTAACAAAACAAATTAAACAGACCCGTAATAAAGCTTTGGCTATTTATATAGCAGCAATTACCTTGCTTGTAATGAGCTATTCTACGATAACTGCAATTTCAGTTTTATAAAAAATAGAACGGACCGTTCTTTTCAGAACGGTCCTTCCCTTTTTCATTGCAATATTTAATTTTAAATACTACCAGCTAGAAATTTCTTTCTTAACTTCTTCTTTGGTCTTTCCGGATTTTTCCTGGATTTTACCTACCATTTCTTCGTATTTTCCTTCGCTGAAAGCTTCATCGTCATTAAATGTAACGCCGTATTGTTGTTTAGCGTTTCCTTTTAGTTGTTTCCACTTTCCTTTTAATTCTGTTGAATTCATAGCTTTATTTATTTAATGTTAGTACTTATTTTTATTATTATAAAGATACAACGTATCAAGGGCCTATGTATTAAGGCATTCCCAAAGAGTTTGTATTAAACGTTATTGTTTTATTAACTTCTCTTAAAAAGTGTTATTTTTCAACTTTAAACACACACCTATGCGTTATGTATTATTACTCGTTACCATTATCTTATTTTCCTGCGGAAATGATAAAAAAGACGAAAAGCTATCAGAAACTGGTATTACCACAACATATTACCTAATACGTCACGCCGAAAAAGACAGAACCACGGCAGATGATCCCGGACTTACCGCAAAGGGAAATGAAAGAGCTACATTTTGGGCCACGCATTTTAATGAAATACCCCTGGACGCTGTTTATAGCACAGACTATAATCGTACGAAGCAAACAGCAACGCCTACTGCAAAGAGCAAATCGCTATCTGTTCAGTTATATTATACAGATAATTTATACGACAACCAATTTCAGGAAGCAACGAAAGGGAAAACGGTATTAGTGGTAGGGCATAGCAATACAACGCCAGCGTTTGTAAATACTATTTTAGGAGAGACAAGGTATCAGTCTATTAGCGATACTGAAAATGGGATGCTGTATAAAGTAGTGGTTTCAGAAAAAATGGATCCCACAGTCGAAATAGAAAAAGTTGAAATGCAGTAGCCGAGCAACTTGAAAATTACGAGTATCTCTTCAAATAACTAAGTTGTTACTTCGCTATTTAACAAATCAATTACCACCTCATCCACGCCTCTTCGTACTTTTTTAAAGTCGGCGAACATATCGTCTTCAGCTCTGTAACCAACTGCCAGTACTAATACCGAGCGCAGGTTCTTTTGTGTAAGCTGAAGAAAATCGTCGTATTTTTCGGGTTCGAAACCTTCAATGGGGCAGGCGTCTATTTTTTCCAGAGCGCATACGGTCAATAAATTACCCAAAGAGATGTACGCTTGTTTTTCCATCCATTGCTGTACATCTGCGACCTCTTTTTCAGCGAAACTATCCTTCAAGAATTTTTCAAAGGGCTGTAAAATTGCCTTTGGTGTGTTACGTATCGCCACTACTCTATTGAAATAGGTTTCAATAAACGTTGCAGTCATTTCAGTCTCAACACATAAAACTAACACGTGTGAAGCATCTGCGACTTGTTGTTGCTCCATCGTAAAAGGAACCAGTTGTTTTTGAACTTCTTTATTCTTGATACAAACCATTTTAAGGGGTTGCAGTCCGTAGGAAGTAGCCGTTAAATTAAAAGCCTCTTTTAGAATATTTATTTTCTCTACTGAAAGTATTTTGGAAGTATCAAACTTTTTGGTCGCATAACGCCATTGGAGCTTTTGGATAGTTTCGGAACTCATTTGTGTAATTTTGAATGGCAAAGGTACTATTCAATTTACAATCTACGTGGTACGATTTACAATATAACGTAGCCCTATTTGAAAGTATGAATCACGGTGTAATAGAATCTTAGGCATATTTTGTAATTTTAAAACAACTTTCCGTCTCAAATTCTACATTTTATAAAACTAGTATTCAAAAAAGAACAAGATCTTTTCTGTAGGCGTTTAGCAATTTTGCGAATTCCTGCCAAATTCACAAGGGTTATTAATCCTTTAAAATCAATTAATAAAAAGTTTTGGCACTGTTGAAGGTAACTACTGAGCAACTCAAGGAGAAAAATCCACAGAAGATTTTATCAAAAGATTAAAAATTCTTGAAGAAGAAGCGGACAAAATGCCATACTTTTTTAAATCACTTACCGAAGTAAATCTAAATTTAGAGAAAAAATAAATCCACTATATAAGAAGTACTCTGGATTTCTGGCTGTTACGGTAGTTTCCATGAAAACAGCTAAAAAAAACAATAGGTAAACTCCGTCGTATATTGAATAGAGTATATCGTAAATTTACATCATGCAAAATATAGAATTACTTAAAGACCAATCTGAAACCCGAATCTTTAAAGCCGTATTTCCTAATACAACCAACCACTACGACACCCTTTTTGGAGGAACTACACTGCATATGATGGATGAGGCAGCATTTATATGTGCAACACGCTTCAGCAGAAAAAAAGTGGTAACTGTATCTACAGATAAAATAAACTTCACTAAACCTATACCAGAAGGTTCCATTGTTGAGCTCATTGCCAGAGTAGACACTGTTGGAAAAACGAGTTGTGTAGTGCGGGTAGATATTTTTATGGAAGATATGTATAGCAGTAAGAGAGATAAGGTTGTAACAGGTTATTTTACATTTGTTGCTATTGGTGATACAAAAAAACCAGTTTCAATTATATAAATTAAATAGCTTTGTAATCTTTAAAATCTAGTACGTATGGTAGCTGCAGTCTCATTGTTTCTTATTGTTTCTTTATCTGTGCTTATTACCAAAATAGCCGCTATGGCATTAATGCATACGGGTTTATCTACTGAAAGTGCTAAATTCCAGGCCAGATCTGCCTATACGGGAGCCGGTTTAAGTACCAAAGAAACCGAAAGCATTATGAATCACCCCGTTCGAAGAAAAATTATTTACCATTTAATGCTTATTGGAAATGCCGGTATTGTTACGGTGATGTCCTCACTTATTTTAACCTTTATACTCCCGGACACTATGCAATCTAAATTGTACGGATTGCTAATAGTTATTATTGGGATGCTCATCCTTTTTTTGGCTGTACGAAGCAAATGGGTAGACAGAGGGCTGTCTCGTGTAATTAATAAAATGCTTAAAAAATATACAAATATTGAAATTCATGATTTTGCCGCTGTCTTACACCTTAAAGACGATTACACCATTATTGAAGCCAAAGTAGACTATGATGGATGGATGGGTAACAGAACGTTGGAGCAACTCAACTTGAGAGAAGAAGGTATTACAATTTTGGGTGTAGACCGAAAAGGCAAAGGCTATTTTGGATCTCCCTCCGGCGTGTTTAAAATTCTACCTGACGATGTAGTAACCATCTACGGAAAATCTGATGCTATTAAAAGCATCTACAGCCGTAAAAAGGATTATTATGCGCAACAAGAGCATAAAAAATATGTAGCACAAGAGGAAAACAGAAAGGAAAATGAAAAGCAAATTACGGACTAGTTTGTTATTCTTTTAAATGTATCCCTATTAACCTGGCTCCTGCTCGCTTCCGCTTTCTAGTTTTACAAGCCCGAAAAATGCATCGTAAACTGTGTTGCCTTCGTATAATACTTTATAAACCTCTCGTGAGATAGGCATATCTACTTTGTAGTCTTCGGCCAATTCCATAACGGCTTTAGCTGTTTTTACGCCTTCGGCTACCTCGTTCATTTCTTCTATAATTTGGGGTAAGCTTTTTCCTTTTCCTATTTCAAAACCTACGTGATGATTTCTACTTTGTGTGCTCGAACAGGTAGCAACGAGATCTCCCATTCCTGCCAGGCCGGCAAATGTACGACGTTTTCCGCCCATAGCAATTCCTAGTCTGGTTAGTTCCGAAAGTCCTCTGGTAATTAAAGCAGCTCTTGTGTTATCTCCGGCATTTGCCCCATCTCCCATTCCAGTAGCGATGGCCATTATATTTTTTAAAGCACCTCCAAGTTCACAGCCTATTACATCGGTGTTTGTATACACTCTAAAAACGCCGGAATTAAATACACCTTGTAATTTTTTAGCGATTGTTTTATCCACCATCGCAATAACGGCAGCCGCAGCCTGACCACGATTTATTTCTTTGGCAAGGTTAGGTCCCGTTAATACACCAGACGGATGCCCAGGAAGTTCTTCAGCAATAATCTGTGTCATGCGCATCTTTGTTCCCAATTCCAGCCCTTTGGCCAAACTTACAATAGGGATCCAGGGTCTTATAAAAGGTTTTGCTTCTCGTAGCACTTGTCTAAAATGTTGTGAAGGAACTCCCATAATGAGCACATCTGCGTTTTCCACAACTTCCTGCATAGAAGAAGATGCTTTCAGGTTTTCATTAAGCTTTGAACCTGGTAAATACTTCGAATTTGTATGGTACGTATTTATTTCGGTTACCGTTTCTTCATTGCGCGCCCATAAAATGGTGTCGGTATTTTTTGCCGTTAATGACGCCACGGTGGTTCCCCAGGATCCACCTCCTAAAAGTCCTACTTTTAATTTCATAGTGCTGGTAATGATTAGTTACATTTCAGTTTAACTGGTTAGTTCTTCAATATATAAATTACGTACGTCTTCTATATGTTTATTTAAATTTTTCAACTTCCATAACGAAGTATCTACAGGATCCAATGCTACTACTTCAATATGAGTAGGACGTAAAACTTTTGTTCCCTTAGGCATCGCCTGGTAGGCATTTTTAATAACAATAGGAATTATAGGTACTCCTGCCTGCATAGCAAGATGGAATGCACCTTTCTTAAAAGGTCCTAGTTCTACGCTACCACTTCGTGTACCTTCCGGAGCAATTACTACCGAAATACCATTACGCAGCGCTTCTACAGCTGGTTCCATCGCCTCAATAGCTTTTTCTTTGTTACTTCTATCCACATAAATTGCACCCAGCGCTTTAAAGATAGGACCGATTGGTGTTCTTTCTAATTCCTTTTTTGCCACGCCCGTAATATCGTTTCTAAGTATTTTCATAAGAATAAAGAAATCTGCAGCACTTTGGTGGTTAAAGCAAAATACAGCTGGTCTAAAGGCTTCCAAATTGTGTTTACCCTTTACGGAAATTTGCAATCCGGCAAGTTTGGTTCCCAATTCACCAACACTGGCAAATGTGGTGTTTGCAGCTTGTTGTCTGGACATTGAAAATAATCCAGCCATCGCACCCTTTACTGCCGAAGGATAAATACTTGCAATAGCCAATCCTGTTCGCAACCCATTTATTACCGGCTTTTCTACGGGTTCCTGAAATCGAAGAATAGGCCAGTCGTTCTCAAAGGCTACCTGCGATAATCTTGAATCCGGATTTGTGGCAACAGGTTTTCCAACTAATTTGAATAAAGGATAATCATCAAAACTATCGGAATAAAAATAACTTTTGGTTAGGTCTATATTGTGTTTTTTGGTATACTTTCTTGCCGCTCTGGCCTTTCCTTCGCCCCAGCACATTTCGGCAACACGGCCGGTAAATTTTCCTTTACGCAACTCCATGGTCGTACTGTATACGTCCTCAATCCCTAACTCTTTTGCGATGGGTGCAATCTGGTAGGAAGTGGCGGCAGATATAATAACCACGCGGTGTCCTTTAGCCCGGTGCGCGGCAATTAATTCTCTGGATTCCGGGTAAATAGTGGTCGCCAGATAATCATCAAAAACGGCTTGTCCCAATTCAGTAAATGCTTTTTCTGCAATCCCTTTTACACCAAGTGCAGCAATTTTGGTCAAGATCTCAAAATCCCGATTTCCGAAAGAAAATACAATGGCCGTCATAAATTGCGTCAGGTATTCCTTTATGGTTGTTTTTCCGCTGAAAAGCCTTGTAGACATAAACTTTTTAGCTGAAAAGTCATTAATTAACGTCCTGTCCAAATCAAAAAATGCGGTAATGTGATCTCCTTCTTCGGCGTCTTCAATTTTTTCGTGACTACTTGATGCTTTCGATTCGGGAACCAAATCTGTAGCTTTTTGTTGTTCTAGGAGTTTAAGACTAGGGTCTACTTCAATTTCTTTTAAATACGCTAATCTTTCAGACAGATCTTCCAACTGATGCATCCAGTTTTCTAAGCCTTTATAATCAATCCTCCTATCGGTTGGAGTTAGTTTAGCATTTTCAGCAAACCTGATGGCGTTACTTAAAAATGGTTTAGACACGCTATCCAAACGGGTGATGCGTGTTTGCCAGTGTAATTCTTTTCCTTTGAACATACAGAGCTCGAGAAATTCTCTTTCCTTGAATACATCGTCTTCGTCCCAGTTGTTTAAGGTGTGGCATACCACTTTGTCTGCTTCTAGATAGGTAAGTAACAAAGACCGGGAAACAAATAAGTTCTGATTTTTCAGGATTTTGGTTACGTCTTTCGCAGGATTCGTAATTATGGAACGCCAATTTTTATCAAATCGTTCCAATTCCTTTTCAATTTCACTACTAAACTGTGGTTTGTTGGTATAGAAAAATTCAAATTTGAATAGATTTCGCAGGCGCATGATTTCTTCCCAGAATTTGACGATTCGGTCTTTGGAAGTGTCATCTTTAATTTTCACCAATGCCATTTCTACAAACGCAGCATGGTATAGATGTCCGGCAGCCATATTTGCATAATAGGTGGCGGGTAAATATTCTGCAGAAACCAGACTATATTGAGCGCGCTGTCCTGCCCTGCTCTTTTGTATAATGCCTGCACCCATTAACAAGTTAAGCGATTTTTGAATACTGATAGCGATGGGGTTCCCGCGATCAATGAGGACATCTTCACGTTTTTCGCCAATATAAACCATCATTTTATTCACTTTGAACTCAATTTCCTTTTTAGTTAAGGCAAAATCGTTCAGTAACACGTTACAGATCAGAGAGACCGTAGATACAGGCGTGATCGTGCTTGCCCTGTTAATAAGTTCAAACGCAAAACGAGGTAGGCTGTTCTTGTCTTTATACTGATCTTCTTCCATATGTGGAATTACAGCCTGGTGTGCATCGTCAAATTCTACGGGATCTCCAAATCTAATGGCTGCTCGCCCAAAATCGTTTCCTAAACTACGTACATAGTCTATTCCTTCTTTTACGTTTTCAGATTTTTTACTGATTCCTTTTCCTTCTTCGGTCATTTGCTTTACGTCCGGAATGAGATCGTACGCTATAGAAACAGGAACATATTTAATTTTTTTTGTGCTCTGCTGTTCGGCTTCGTGGATATATTTCAGAATCCCCATTTTTGGATGAAGAATTTTTCCTGTACGTGAGCGTGTTCCTTCAATATTCCAGGTTAGGTGATCGCCTTTGTCAATAATAGTAGAAATATAATGACGTAGCGATGCCTTGTAAATTGCATCGTCTTTAAATGTGCGTCTTATAAAAATGAGTCCGGCATTATTTCCTAATTGTTTTAGTCCTGGAAAAGCCAAATTTTTACCACCAAAAGAATATGGAACCGGCATTCCGTAGCGCGCTAGGGTTGAAATTAGTACTAAAGTGTCTAAATACGTTTTATGCGTCATGATAAAGGCAACCGAGTGTTGCCTCATTAGCTTCATTAATTTTTTAAGTCCAACGGGATCAACATCTATCTTGTCACTATAGGCACGGGATAAAATATAATCGAACCCACGAACGCTCATCATTTTTGCTATGGGATGTTGCTCTGCGTATAATTCTTTTATACAGGCGGCAGCTTCTTTCTTCACCTTCGAAAGATCCATCTTTTGCTCTCTGGCAATGCGCTTAAGTGTTTTCTGAAACTTTATGTTTTCGATTATTTGATCCATTTCTTCAATACTTGGTTAGCACTTTTTAAAAATTAAATTCAGTTTTTTGCGTCTCCAGAAGGTTGGATACAGCACCCGCTCCACATTTGTGGTTGTATTGTTAATATGCACTCCGTGTATGTTTGCGCTTAGTGCATTTGCGGTCATCATAAGCACGCTTGCATTGGCTCCCAGTCCGGAGTGGCTTCCAAAAACCTCAATATTTTTTATATTACTTCTATAACTTTCGGCTTCCATACAATGTTTCCAGGGCACAAGGCCGTCTGTTCTGGTGTATAAACATGTTACCGGCACATCTGGAATGGGTTCCAATTCAGCTAAAAAACGCTTATTACGCTCTTTTAAAGATTTTCCGCGGAAAAATTCAAGGATACCATATACAGGAGTTTTCATTTCCATGACACCCCAGATGGGAGAGGCAATTGTTAGGATTTGTTCTACCTGATTTGGATGTCTGTTTGCCATGATCTTTGCAAAAATACCACCTCCACTCCAGCCCACAATACTCACCTTTTCACCGTGTTCCTCATAAATATCATCCAATTTTTCTTCTAAACGAGGAATGTAGTGAGATTTTACCATATTAAAGCCCATATCCCACTTATACGTTTTAAAACCCAAAGAGTTGAGATACTTTCTTACAAAGGAAGTTGAATAATCGTCCCCCAGATACGGAGGAATTAACAATACCGGTCTTCCTTCTCCTTTAATTCGTTTGGGGATAAAAGGATAAATGGCATATATAGAAGCCCACTCCAGCAATGAACGGGTTTCCAGCAGCATATTAAAAAGTGGCGGCTTTGGAATTTGCTGGTTTATTTGCGCGATTTCCTTCTTAAATTTATCGATGATAGATTGTGTGAGCTCATTTTCCAATTCGTTATCCGGATGCGCTACTACATCTCCTATACTCTGTAAAATCATTAACAGGGTTATATACTCTCTACTTGGTCCTAACTCATCACAAACGCGTATAGTTTCATTAAATAGAAATTTTATATCCTCACTTTCTGTGATTTCCATCTTTTTAATAAATGGAATTATTTCATCACCGTCGGGATGAATCTTAAAATTCTCTACCAGTAACTTTTTTGCATCTTGTTCATTAAGCCCATTGAGAAGTCCCAATGTGGTGGCAAAGTGTGTAAAGGTTTTATATAAGTATAACTTTTCGTTCATTATAATTGGGGAATATGTGCGTTTAGCCAATCTATAATATCTTGTTCTACTTCCTGGCTATTTAGTTCGTTTAACATTTCGTGACGACCGTCTTTATACAGATTGAATGTTAGGTCTTTATTTCCGTATTTTTTAAATTTTTTAGCAACCTTCTTTACACCTTTGCCCATTTCTCCAACGGGATCCTTGTCTCCGGAGAAAATTAAGATAGGTACTTCATTAGGTACTTTTTTAAAAGCTTCCTCTTTGTTAATAGTTCTTGAATTGGAAATAATATCGGCAAAAACGCCTAAGGAGAAATTTTCTATTCTGTAGGGATCTGCTTCAAAGGTGTCCACTGCTTCTTCATCTCTGCTTAACCAATCCAACTTGGTTCGGTTAGGCTTAAATTTTTTATTGAATTCATCAAAAAACAAAGACCTTAATGTTTCATTACCTTTCACTCTACCATTAAATGCAGCAACCGCTTTTGTAGCAACAATTCCAAAATGCCCCAGACCCTTTATAAAACTTGCGGTTCCTGAAAGAATGAGCGCATCAATTTCTTCACCATACTGTACTGCATATTTCCGGCTTAACAAGGATCCCATACTATGACCAAAAAGGATAAACTTTGCGTTAGGATGTTCTTGTTGCATCAGATCCTTCAATGTATGCATATCGTCTACGGTGTCTTCAAAATAATCGTCCCCATCGTAATGACCGTAAAGTCTTTTAATTTCGGCTGTTTTACCGTGGGCTCTGTGATCGTTTGCATAGACTACAAATCCTTCATTCACTAATCGTTGTGCAATAGAGTTGTACCTTGCGGCGTGCTCTCCTATTCCGTGAGCTATTTGCACCATTCCTCTGCAGGATTTTTCTGGCGATTGCTCCCATTTGTAATAGCAAATTTGCTCACCATCACTGGCGGTGAAAGTGTGTGTTTTATAGTCCATTACCTATCTAAAAAAGTTTTCAGCAGATTGGTGAATTTATTTTTATTTGTAACGGTGCCATTCATTTCAATACGTCTCTGAATTTTTAGCTCCTCAAATAAGAGTTTCCCTTTATACATTGCGTGGAGATTTTCATCTTCTATTCTAAGTAATGTATCAGGATCAAGATTTTTGGATTTTTTAATAACAGCTTGTTCTCCGGAAAGATCGATCATCCAACATTCGCTAATGGCTCCCATACCCACCTCTACGTGATAAATTCCTTTATATTTTTTAATTTGTTTAGGTTCTTTCTTAAGGTATCGTTTCAGCGCATTGAAAAATGCCGTGCTCTTGCTTTTCTCCTTGGGTTTTTCTGCTGCGGCCAGTTTTGTCTTGCTGCTTTTATTTATTAGTCCTTCAAGTTCGTTAGCAGACTCTCTTAAATACCTGGCAAAAACGTAAGCATCCGGCATTGTTTTAGCGTCGCTGGTTGCAGTAATGGTAAGTTGTCCGTTGTAACTAAATGCGGCAATAATAAGTCCAAATCCATCAACAACAGGTGTTAATCCGAACATAGACACCACTTTGTGACCATTTAAATACAGTATATTTCTAGGACCCGGAACATTGGTTATAGTAACATTAAAAGGAGGCCTGTGCAGGTCCTTAATATTGTATTTGCTGTAGAGTCCTGCAGCAAGATTTGCCAACCCGAAAGGGACTGCATCTGCCATTTTACCCAGGGTTTTTGCTCCCATTGTTTTATGTCTGGACTTGCCCAGCATGGTTTGCTCCATGATGTAGTCTAAACGCTCCAGAGGATCTTCAATATGAGTAGCCAGTTGGATCATCATATTTGCGATCTTGTTGCCTGTAGTAGTGTCGTTTTCGCTTCGTATGGAAATTGGCACGTTTGCCACTAAGGGATGCATGGGTAGTTTTTCGCGTTCCAGTAAGTACCTGCGAATGGCTCCTGCACAAATAGCAACAATAATATCGTTTACGCTACCTCCACTCATTTTTCGAAGCGTATTAATACGATCGAAAGATAAAATAGCTGTTCCCCAGGTTCTTCTTGCTGAAATAGAACCATTAAAAATAGTAATGGGCACCGGATAACGTGCCGTAGTAAATTCTTTCTGAATACTTAATGTTTTGGACGCCTTACTTTTCACAAAAGCATAAGCAGTTTCTGCAATTGTAACCGGAAGCTTAAACGGATTCTTTAAAAAGCCATACCCGCTTTTAAGCAACAAACTTAAATTGTCCGGCAACGGATCCGGCTCATATTTTACTGCTTTAGGAGCTTTCTCTTCCTTGGTATCTTTTTCTTTATCAAATAAAACCCCCATAAGTCCAACACCCGAACGACCATCGATCATCACGTGATGTACCTTGCTTAAAATAGCTACGGAACCTTTAGGAACCTGCGCTATCTCGTCAATACCTTCTATAAAATGAATAGACCATAACGGGCGTCTTAAATCCAGAGGCGCGCTAAAAATTGTAGAGGTCATATCGCGTAACGTTTTCCAGTTTGCAGGATCTGGTAATTTTATACGGGTTAGGTGTAAATCTATATCAAAATTAGGATCGTTTACCCAATACGGGTAATCAAGATTCATAGGCACATTCATCAGGCGCTGTCTGAACTTGGGAATTAAATGCAACTTCGACTTTACTATGTTTCTGAAATCGTTAAACTTTAAGGACCCTTCTACAATATTAAGCGTAGCAATATGCATGGGGCTTGTAGGAGATTCAGCGTATAAAAATGCAGCGTCTGAACCCGAGATCTGTTGTATGTTTCCATCAAAAGCATCCTGAACAATGTCTTTTAAATCTATTTTTGTTGCCATGAATAGCTATGTTTTTATGTATTCTTTATAATTATCAATCTTTACAGCATCTGCTTTTAAATCGAACATAAGGCTAAAAAGCCCGAAAAAAGTTCGGTTCATATATACAATATGTCGTGAACCTCTGTTTCCGTTTAATTTTCTAATATTGGTGTTTTTCATGTAGCGCTCTCCCAATTGTGATATTTCATCGAAAAAAGTAGCATTGCTAAAATCGAATGTTGTATGCTGAAAAGGAGTAGTAAACAAATCCAGCACTTCCCGAAACATTTTCTTACAAAATAGCAGATCTTCTTCGGTATCGTCTTTCCGCAACACTTCAAGCGCCATCAAATTTGTTTCAAAATTTTCCTCATCTTCTATGACTTTCTTTTTAAATAACTGGAAATACGGATTATAAAATTCGTCCGGAATTTCCTTCATACACCCAAAATCCAGAGCGATGAGTTCTTTTTCTTCAGAAACTAAAAAATTTCCCGGATGCGGATCTGCATGAACTTTGTGCAATACGTGCATCTGGTACATGTAAAAATCCCACAATGCCTGTCCCAGTTTATTCGCCGCGGTCTGGTCTGTATTAATTTGGGTGAATTCGGATAGGTGAATCCCCTTCATCCAGTCCATAGTAATTATTTGCTTTGATGAAAATTCCGGATAATATTTCGGAAAATTTATATGCGGAATATGAGCACACTTTTCTACAACTTCCTGGCTTTGCGATAACTCAAGAATGTAATCTGTCTCTTCCAGTAATTTATCCTCAACTTCCTTAAAAAACTGCTCAGAATGTTCTCCTTTTATATTAAACATCTTCATAGCGATAGGCTTTACAATGGCTAGATCGCTTTGTACACTATCTGCTACACCGGGATACTGAATCTTTACAGCCAGCGTTTTTCCGTCCTTTTCAGCCTGATGCACCTGCCCTATACTTGCAGCATTTACTGCTTGCGTATTAAACGCATCAAACAACTGGTCCGGGAATTTTCCGAAGGATTTATTAAATGTTTTTAATACTAAAGGAGCCGATAAGGGAGGCACCGAAAACTGCGATAAGGAGAATTTTTCTACAAATGCTTTGGGCATTATATTTTTCTCCATACTCATCATCTGCGCCATTTTTAAAGCGCTTCCCTTGAGGGTTTTTAAGCTATCGTAAATGTCTGAAGCATTGTTTTCGTTAAGGCGTTCTTTAGCATCTTCTTCAGAACCCACCATTCTATCTCCATAATATTTCAAATAATTCACGCCTACTTTTGCGCCTGTTGTCACCAGTTTTGAAGCTCGGTGTATTTTTGATAAAGGGATATTTTTTGCGGTTTTCAATGCTTTGGTTACGATTTAAATTTTTCGTTATATAGAAATTTACCCAGATCCAGAATATTGTGAAAAGACTGGGTATTTAGTAATTCTATGCTTGTATTGATAGATTTTTCAATGAAAATATCTGTTTTTTGAAATTCCTCCGAAGTATCTGTCATCCAGAATTTAATAGTGAGCAATAATTGTACCCATGCGCCTTCGGTAATGGATGTTTTTTGAAGATTTCCTATAGCTTCCAAATTGAGATCGATAGTTTCAAAATCGAGCAAACCCATAAAATTCGAAAAACTGATCTTCATATCAGAAAAAACAGATAACGCCTTTAATTGATTTGAATAGGTTTCAATAGTGACCACTATAAAATCCCTGTTAAGAGTTAAGTTTTCGAAAAACGTATAAAACAAACTCAGAAGTTTATCCTTCTTTCCAAAAGAAACAAAATCCGTACTTGCGACCAAAGTGGCGACAGAGGTATCAAAAAGTATTTTAAAAATTTCCTGATCTAATGCCGTAAAACTTTCGAAGTGATCGTAAAATTGTTCTTCTTTAAAATTATGAGCTATAGAAAACGATGCTATGTCTGTAGGTTTTCCCTGCAAACGCACTACTTCATCCATATATAAATCGATGAGTTGGGGAGCCGAAATTTTCTTCTTCTTTGCCATTAGTAAATAGAGTGCAAAAGTACGAATTTAAAAGTGTACGGGTGTATTCGAAAAACGTTATAACTATCACATGTATTGATCGTCTAACGTTTCAAAATACAAATACTGCTGAACTAATTTACAGTTCGTAGATCGTTAAAATTTCAGTACAATTTGCTATGCATGCATACTACGTAAATTTAAGTAATTAGAACGGTATTTTAAAGTAATAGCTACCAAATAAAAAACCGGGATATATCTTGCGACACAACCCGGCATTAACCAAATAATTAACCTATTAACTAACTAACCTATGCTACAAGTTTGGTAAATCTTTTTTTACCGTCTTTGTATTGCTTTTTAACCGACGTGAGTACATCGAAAACTAAGTCTTGTTGGTTTGAAGCCAATTTAAGACCGCCTTTAATAGCTGTTTCTGTTACTGTTTGCCATTGAGCAGTAATTTCAATTCCTTCTGTAACTACTGTTTCTGTTGTAGTAAGTGCGAAGTCGTTTGCGTTAGCTACTGCTTTTTTTGTTGTTTGTAGTGCTTTGTTGATAATTCCTTTTGGCGCTACTTTTTTTGTGTTCTTTTTCATCTTCAGTATTTTTTAAATGCTTTTTTAAAAAGCTATTCTTTATTTTTAGTAAACTACTCCACGCTTTCCAGCGCGGAGTACTTAGATTTATGCAGTTCTGTAACGAGCTACCCAGGTTTTAAGGGCTTCTTCACCACCTTCTGCACCTACTTCAGCTTGTTTTTTCCAGTCTGCTGTATCGGTGTTTTTAAAGATTGGACCTGCTTCTTCAAGAATTTTCTCTATTTGAGTTTTCTCAGCTTTTGCAAGTGCAACATACGTAGTAATTCCGTTACTATTAAATACCGACTCTAATTTTGGTCCAATACCGTGGATTAATTTAAGGTCGTCTTTTGCGTCATTCTTAACGGCTTTCACAGTTTCTTTCTTTACGTCAGCAACTTTCTTCTTTCCTTCCTCACGAATATCTGCTACTTTTTCAGTTCCTTCGGTTTTGATCTCTTTAACTACCGTTTTAGCTGCTTTTTTTACAGTTGCCACTTTTTTAGCCGTTGTTTTCTTAGCAACCGTTGCTTTCTTAGCAGTGGTCTTTTTTGTCGCTTTTACTTTAGCAGCTCCCTTTGCTTTTACTTGTTTCGTAGTTTTCTTTGGTTCTTTTGCATCTTCAACAAACTCTTCACCTTTTTTAAGAATCTTAGTTGCTGTTTCTAGAACGTCTTCCTTTACATCGTTATATTTCGCGATACTCATCTTCTTGATACCGTCGGTAGTTTTTTCTACTTTCTTTACAACTGGATTCTTGCTTACCTTATCTGCAACCGTACCAGCAACACTAATTACTTTTTTGCTTATTGGATTTTTAGTTGCAAAATTCATCGCTTTGTCTACAACAGATGCGTCGTAACCTACCAATTCCATCATTCTTTCTGCTCCTGTAGTAGCCTGGTCTTTTACTGCTGTTGCAGTTTCAAAAACCATATTCATTTGCTTTGTGCGTACCGGCTCCGACTTCTTAATTAGTTTCTTAGTTAGTTTTTGCCATTTTTCACCGTTTTGCACAGTTGTATTGATGGCTGCCATAGAAGCATTCACCAATTCTTTATTAACTTTTTTTACTGTTGTATTTGCCTTCGTTTTCATACTATATATTTTTTACTATTATTCTTATTAAATTAATTTGGTACAAACTTACAAACTGCGAGTTACAGATGAGTTGCACTCTTGTTTTCAAGGGATTATCCTTTTTACTTCTTTACTATTTTTTTCTTAACACTACCTAAGACGTCGAAAACCATATTTTGTTGTGCTGCCGAAACCTGTAAACCTTTCTTCATCACCTTACCCGAGAAGCCGATACATTTTTCGGTCATTGCGAAAGATGTTAGTACCGCTTTTTCGGTTTTGTTTAGTGCAAAATCATTTAGTTTTGTCGCTACTCCTAGTGCTTTTCCTGTAATAGTTTCTATCACTGTTGCTTTTACTTTTTTTGTTTTCTTAGTTGCCATCTTATGTATGTTTTATGTGTTCTTTAAATTTTATACTGCAAACGTACAAATGTCGAGTTGCAGCCGAGTTGCAATCCTGTGAGTCTCAATTTTATGGACTTTCAATTAATTACACTGCAAACGTACGATCTGTGAGTTACAGCCCAGTTGCAACCGTCGAGTGTAATGTAGAATCTATTTAAAGAAGCCGGTGTTTGCAAGGGATTAGCGCATCGAAAAAAAATAATGTTTTTTTACAAACTTCTGAAATAGAGATTGCCTGGAAGAAATTTCGGGAAAATATACTGTCGAAAAAATTAACGATTGTTGATTGTTGGATTGTTGGATTGTTGGATTGTTGAGTTTACAAAAAAAGAAAGCGAAGAATGACGTAAAAGACCAAAATTGAGAAATGCCGCCCTTTAATACTAAGGTAAGCATTTCGACTCAGGAACCTTTGATTCTTGAAGTTAATTGAAGTTTTTTACCTTACCTGAAAGGGTTTTAGTAACGTATACATCAACCTTGTAATTTTAATGGTTGTACGCAAAAGTGCTAAAGAAAATCCGTGGACTCTCTTTATGGAGAGATCAAGTGTTGGAGAATTCGAGAATGTTGATTTTTAAACTGAAAATTAAGAAATATTGAATAGCCAACCGCAGCAACTTGAAATGGCTCCCTTCCTAGCCTGAGAATGGTTGGGAATGAGGGAAAAGACTGAACTTTAAATGACTTACAAAGTGTTATAAATTTCAAAAACTCAAAACTCTAAGCTACCCTCTAAATGCTCACCTACCTTCAATTTCCTTTAATAACGCTTTGGTTTCAGGTAGCGGGTCTATACCGTATTCTTCTTCCAGAACATCGGCACATTTTTGATAGGCTTTTATGGCGTGCGGGCGGTTTCCCTTTGTAATATAGGCTCTCATCTGGATTCTGTAAGCATCCTCCCAGGTAGCATCTATAGCGATGGCGTGCTGTGCGAGGCGGACACTTTCCATCGGGTTTTCGTTTAGGAGAAGTTCGGCAAGCGTCACATAGGCTCCCAGAATGAGAATTTGTGTTTTCTCGCGTTCTTCGGTAGACCAGTCCTCAAAAATACGATTGGGTAAATACATTCCGTGGTATAGGTCTATAGCCGCTTTATAAGCTCTTTTGGCAAGCGCTTCATCTTCTACGAGTACATCGTTACCCAATGCTATATATTGTTCAATCGCTTCAACATCTATCCATACTTTTTCTTTGTTGAGCTGGTATGTGATCCCCTGGCGTTCTATATAAACAGGTTCGGTTCTGGAAGGTCTTTCAGGCTCCAGCACTTTATTTACCCCGTGAAGAGCCACTTTAAAATCACGATCGTCGCCTTCTTCCCAAAGATGTTCCATAATGCGTTCTTTGTGCAATGCGCGGCGCTGTCTAAACGATATTAAATACTGAATGAGTTGCAGCGTCTTATCTCTACCCCATTCTTTGGAACTAACCTTCTCGCCATCTCGCCAAACTATAAAACTCCCCAGCGTTTGAAACCTGACAGGAGCTTCCTTCTGAAATTTTTGTAGTATATTAAATTGTTCAGTATGTGTGGCCATCAACACGTGTTATTTCTTTGTTGATTTGGAAGTTTTTGCTTTAGCAGTCGTTTTCTTTACACCACTAACAGTTTTTTTTGCTGAAGGTTTTTTAGCCGTAGGTTTCTTAGCAGGCGCTTTTCTGGAAGTTGTTTTAGAAGCCGAAATTCCCGAACTCAAAAGATCCACCTTCGCATTTAAAGCAGCTACGGATTTTGTTAAAGCACTAATAGACTGCTTTATATCCTGAAAATCAGATTTAGATGCATTTCGCCACTGATCCAACGGGACTTTTTCCCACATCTCCTCACCCAATTCACTTAACTGATCCTGAAAATGTGCCACTTGTTTTTTTGGATCTTTTATAGTATCCATGAGTACTTTGTTACCACTGGCTGCTACCGATTTGAACAATGAAAAGCTCTTCTTTAAAATTCCTTCCTGTTCTTCGTCACTTTTATCTTTTGTGGCCTCCAGCGTTAATTCGGCAAGACGCTCCTGTATAAAGGCAACAGCATCGTTAAAGTCGGAAAAACGCATATCCTCACCTCCCTGTACATGACTCACGCTACCCCGCCATTGTACCTTTGCTTCTCCTTTTTCTTCATATATCTTCTGATTGAAACGCACCATAAATGATGCAGTTTGCGCTGCTTTTTTTGTCATAATAAATTGTATTTGTTCTTAAATATACATCAGAAATCTAAAGGTAAAGAAGAACGTTCTAATTATTTATGAAACCAACTGTTGAAATCTTATCAATAAAATTAAATACTATGCACGCATAACAAATTTAATATCCTAATTTTGTCGTATAAAGCAATCGTTATGAAACCTAACTACATCATTGCATTCGACCAGGGTACTACCAGCACCCGTACTATAGTTTTCAATAAAAAAGGAGCTATTGTTGCTAGTGCACAAAGAGAACTTATCCAGCACTACCCCCAATCTGGTTGGGTAGAACACGATGCATTGGAAATTTATAGAGCCCAAAAACAAACTTTTGAAGAGGTGCTACAAACCGCTAACATTTCAGCAAAAGAGATTGCAGCGATTGGTATTACCAATCAGCGGGAAACTACAGTGGTCTGGGACAGGGAAACAGGCGCTCCTATATATAATGCCATTGTATGGCTGGATAACCGAACAAAGTCCTATTGCGAAACGCTTAAAGAAAAAGGACTTGAAGATTACATTCGAAATACTACCGGATTGGTGATAGATTCGTATTTTTCGGCAACAAAATTACATTGGATTCTAAACAATGTGCCGGGCGCCAAAGAAAAAGCCAACGCAGGAAAACTACTGTTCGGCACCATAGATTCCTGGTTAATCTATAATTTTACAGAAGGCAAAAAACACGTGACCGATGTTACTAATGCTTCCAGAACACTCCTATATAATTGCAAAGAACTAAATTGGGATAGTAGATTATTGGATATTTTTGATATTCCTAAGTCGGTTTTACCTACAGTACAAGCTTCATCTTCACATTTTGGTGACATTGTGCACGATTCCGTTACAATCCCTATATATGGAGTGGCGGGCGATCAACAAGCGGCACTGTTTGGACAAGGCGGAACGGTTTCCGGAATCGCTAAAAACACCTATGGCACCGGCTGTTTTATGCTATTGCATACGGGTGACAAATTTATTATTTCAAAAAACGGACTACTCACCACTATAGCTTGTAGCCTTCCCAGTCAAGAAGTACAATACGCCCTAGAGGGAAGTATATTTATTGGAGGTGCTTCAATACAGTGGCTGCGCGATCGACTTAACATGATCACAAACGCACAGGAAACTGAAGCTATCTGTAAAGGCATTCCGCCATTAGAAGATGTCTACGTTGTTCCGGCTTTTGTTGGCCTTGGAGCTCCTTACTGGGATGCAGATGCAAAAGGTGCCATTTTCGGACTTACATTAGACACAGGTAAACATGAACTTATAAAAGCTACCGTAGAGGGGTTAGCATTTCGAACCAAAGATGTGCTTACAGCTATGGAGGAAGACGGAAATATGAAACTCACAAAACTACAAGTAGATGGAGGTGCCAGTGAGAATGGTTATCTGATGCAGTTTCAGGCAGATATGTTGGAAGTTCCCGTAGATAAACCGGAAATGATAGAGGTTACCGCATTAGGTGTTGCATTTTTAGCAGGATTAAAAGCAGGCATTTGGAAAGAAAACGACCTGCAAACCATTCGAAAAACTGAAAAAATGTATGCTCCGACAATGACCATAGAAATGCGAAATAAAAAATACGCAGGATGGAAACTGGCAGTGAAGAGAACGCAAACAAAGTAAAATTCCAAAAAAATAATTTGCTAAAATTTCAGCAATAATGAACACAAACGCGTGCTAAAATTATGAAAGAAACAATCACATTTTCAATTCTGGAGCGTGCTGCACAGTTAAAGCGCATTCAGGAAACCAAATTCGATCTTGTTATAATAGGCGGCGGAGTAACGGGAGCCGGAATTGCCTTGGATGCTGCGGCAAGAGGAATGAAAACGTGTCTTGTTGAAAAAAACGATTTTGCCTCGGGAACCAGTAATAAATCTACCAAGCTCATTCACGGAGGACTTCGTTATTTAAAGCAATTGGAAATAGGCCTGGTGAAAGAGTCCGGACGCGAGCGCGCCATTGTTCACAGCCTCGCTCCTCACCTGGCGATTCCTGAAAAAATGCTATTGCCACTCACTAAAACCGGAAATTATGGAGCATTAATGACCAGTATTGGTCTGAAAGTGTACGATGTACTTGCCAATGTTGAGGGCGACGACAGAAGGAAAATGCTTGATAAAGCCGAAACGTTACAAAAAGAACCCCTATTAGAAGAAAGCACATTGCTGGGCGGTGGATATTATTCTGAATACAGAACCGATGACGCCCGCTTAACCATAGAGCTTTTGAAAACTGCCGCTATCCACGGAGCAGAAGTCATTAATTATTTTGAGGTGACGAGCTACGAATACAGCGAAAAAGGAAAGGTAAGAGGAGTGAATTGCACAGATCATAATACTGGTGAAAGCTTTTGTATTAGGTCAAAAAGAGTAGTTTCTGCTGCAGGTCCCTGGGTAGATATACTTCGGAAAAAGGACGCTCCTTTAAATCATAAGCATTTGTATTTAACCAAAGGGGTGCATCTTGTTTTTCCGTATGAAAAATTACCCGTTAAACAGTCTATCTATTTTGACACCCCGGATGGCAGAATGATCTTTGCCATTCCGCGAGGGGAAATTACGTACGTGGGTACAACAGATACGGCCTACACCGGGTCTTTGGAACGCGTGGTTATCACAAAAAGCGATGTTTCCTACCTTTTAGATGCCGTTAACACAACGTTTAATGGTATAAAACTTACCGAAAAAGACGTCTCTTCCAGCTGGGCAGGATTACGGCCACTCATTCACGAAGATGAAAAGTCTCCTTCAGAATTATCCCGAAAAGATGAAATATTTGTCTCTAAAAGTGGCTTAATATCGATCGCTGGTGGCAAATTAACCGGATATAGAAAAATGGCACAGCGTGTAAATGAAAAAGTAATAAGCACGTTAAAGAAAAAAGAACGTTCAAAATATCCTCGCTCTACCACCAGAAGTATTAAACTTATTCAACCTTCTTTAGAGAATAGTAGCGAAGTTGCTGTATTTCTAAATAAAATAAACAGCAGACTCACAGATGTTGGTGTGCAAATTCCTCACTACGGTTGGTATTTGGTAACTACCTATGGAAAACGAGCCGATGTTATTCTGGACAGAGCAAAAGAACAATTTGGTGAAATTTCAGAAGAAACCTTGCTACTGGCAGAGTTCTGGTATTGCTTACACCACGAAAAAATTAATTCGCTGGCAGACTTCTTTGTAAGACGCACCGGCCGGCTCTATTTTAATATAGAAAGTGTGATTACCTATAAAAACTCAATTTTAAATGCTTTTATAGACACCCTGCACTGGGATTTGGAAAGACAACAAAAAGAAATGACCGCTCTGGATTTGTTGATCAAGGACGCTACTACATTTTATGATGAGGAGTTTTTAGGGTAATTTAGAAACGCTACATCCAGAATAAAAAACGATTGTACTTTTAATAATGCTTTAGTTTGCGGAGCGCAAGAGACCAATTTCATTCATTCCCTCAAACCTCCATACCATACCATTAGAGCCCATTTCGCTGCCTTAAGAATTTTAAAACGAATAGTATCGGGTTTTATAATATCTTAAAAGTACACACTTCTTCCTTTGGTAGTTTTTAAAAACAAATCAGATATTTCTTTATCAATTATTCTTAAAGTAATGAGCCCATTCAGGTAAACTAATTGTGTAGAAAGAGATATTTCGGGCGATATATCGTGGAATTAATACAGGTGCACCCCTGCGGTAATCGCAGCCGGTGTTTCATTCAAAGATTTGAAAATTTAAGGGCTTTTAAGAAAATAAATAGTAAATCAGCCAACCTACTATTCGTGGTGCCTATTTTTTTGGCTGGTTTGTAGACCAGGCATAATTACTCACGCAATTATTTGGTACTAAATGAGCAGTTTCTGGCGAAGATCATAAGCTTTAATATAGGTGTTGAATTTGGACAAATTATAGCCCTCATTCCAATGGTGTTAGTAATTACACAATGAAAGAAATTCAACACCTACAAAGCTCTTTATAAATGGGCCAACATAGATTCAATAATTGTTGGTACCGGTCTTTTTGCTTAAAAGATCTATTGCTATTTTAACAATTCGTAGGAACCTTTTGTTGAATAGCAATTATAACCCTCTACGTCAATCTTTCTAAAATGAATTAGAATCTACCAATATTTCATCAGGACAGTCCCTAAACAATTGAAGTTATAGGTGATAAAGATCTTTACTACAAATTCTAATTATTGAATAATTATTTTTTCAGAAAACTGTGTTCCTCCATTATCTAAATTTAGAATATAAACTCCCGGAGATAATGCACTAACATCAATGTCCATGGCGGTATTATTCGTGTTTGCTTTATCTACTGTTAAAACTGTTTGTCCTAAAGTGTTAATAATATTTACCCTAGCATTAGGGTTTAAAGGAGCTTCAAGTTGAACTTTCAAACTACCAGAAGCGGGATTCGGAAAAATAACCACGTTAGCATTAGTAGATGAAGTAATTGACAAAATTTCTGATCCTTCGTAAGCACCCACAAAAGTTTCAGGAGTGAACCTTGTAGTCCCTAGAATATCTAAAGGCACTTCATTTAAGGTAGGTACAAGATACGACTCTGGGTTTTGAATATCTGTTGGAATACTTAGATCTCCTCCCGCTAAATCGGTAACTTCCGGAAGAAAATTACTACTGTTCTCATTGGTTTGAGATAAGTCTATAAACTCCTCAAGATCGTTTGTAAATTGTTCAGTACCTCCAAGTTCTCTTCCTATTCCGCCTAAAAAACCATTTGTTCCGTTTGCAAAAAGCAAATTATAGTCCGATAGTAAAAAACCTCTTTCTGTATTACCATCCACTAGTGCATACGCTTTATAGTCTAATGATGTGGTAGAAATAGTATTCACAATAATATTATTGAACACTTCACCTTCGAACGCGCCGGTAGAACCTCCTCTAAGCAATACTCCAACTGAAGTATAGCTTAAAGCTTCATCGCTAGTGAGTACAATAGAGTTGTTGTATACCTTCGCTAATCCATTATTTTCATTCTGACTAAATATCCAGATACCCATTAAATTGGCACTTGGATCTGTAGTTGAAGCTACAAAATTACTCCGTCTTAAACCAGATATTTTATTATTCTTGATCAATGTAGTTTCACCCTCGAGTGTACTCGTTCTAATACCAAAAACACTTCCTAAAGTAGTTTCATACTCAATACTATTAATAAAATTTCCACTTACTTCCCCAGAGCAAGAATCTAAGCTAATTCCGCTAGTACTTGCGGGAAGGATGGGTTCTGCGTTTAAGTTTTGAATAGACGCTATGGTGTTTCCTGAAATTAAAAAGTCTTTCTGTCCCAGACCATTTATCCCCAATGCTCCAGAGCTAAGATCATGACCTAAACTTGCGTTAGCACCAAAAACACAGTTTGTAATTTGATTATTAGTATCAACTTCTTCCAAAACCCCAAACAGGCTTGCTGAAGCACTAAATTGTATTCCCCAGGATGAGTTGTCTATACTCATGGCGTCAATTAGATTATTGCTGTTTGATGCTTCAGGGCTTTCTGCATTGGAAACAAATCGTATCCCTCGCGTATTTGTCATGGGTCTTGCACCATTCGCTCCTAAAAAAACAGAACCATTGGTAATGGTGTTATTTGCACACCCTAACGTTTCACTTCCAACAAAATAGTATCCATATTCTATCTCTTCGCCTGTATTTTGTGTTACATCTACAAAGTCGAGTCCGTTAAAGGTTATCCAGCTTAAACTATTTACTCTAAAAAAAGCATCTGTGCCGGAAGTTCCTGTTCCTTAAAAAGTTACGGTTCCAGGTTCTGCAGTAAATGTTAGCGGGTTGTCTTCGGTTATTCCGGAAATATTTTCAAAAATAACGCTGTCATTATACGTTCCAGGAGCTATCGTAAATATGGCTCCCCCATTTCCCACTCCCTCAGCTTGAAGGTCCTGTAGAGCTGTTGTGACTGTTTCATAATCGGCTCCAGGACCCACGGTGTAATCTCCCGAAAGAGGTTGAGAAAAACTGCTTAATGTAAAGCAGATTGATAAGAGTACTCCTAATGTGATCTTTTTCATAATTTATTTTTTTTAAAAACTAATGAAAGTAGCTAATGTAGCACGGCCGATTATTAAAAGTTTAACATACTTAATTTAAGTATAGAGATAGATCGCGGAGAATATTTTGAACTAAGTAATACCTATATAGTTAGGAGAACTAATATAACCCAATATCATCCAGAGTGTTATTAAATAGTATTGGGTAAAAGAAGATAGAATACCTTTTATAATTTAATTTAAAAAAACTTCTAACAGAACGAACCATCAAACTAAAACCCAAAAGTTGAACTTACACTTTCTTCGATCCAGAGTATTTACATATTTAAAAAATAGTTGTCTAAGAGAAAACAGAATTTATAAAATTGATAAAGTTAAGATTGAATAGTCATAGAAAAAAAATAGAGTATTGTCAACGATATTGCCAACTACAAAAACAAAACCCCTTCATAATTACGTTATCGAGGCTTTTGCTGAGAAAAGGATTGAATATCCCTTTCTCTCCACACCTTACAATAAAGCACCATATCGCTTGGGCGATATGCGGACTTTTTCTTTTTTCAGCCTTACACGAGCGAGCTCGTGACATCTGCAAAAAGAAAAAGCCCGATTTTCAAACGAAAATCGAGCTTTGCTCTAAGCGGAGAAAGAGGGATTCGAACCCCCGGAGGTGTAACCCTCAACAGTTTTCAAGACTGCCGCATTCGACCACTCTGCCATTTCTCCTGGAGTGCCTCATCAAGGTATTTCCTTGAATGCGGTTGCAAATATACTATGTTTTTCAAAACTCTGTAAACTTTTTAGCTGAAATTTTTTGAGCTTAAAATAATGTTAAGCAATAACATCAAACCGGGCACTTCCTCGTACTTTTATACCAACTAATAGCCTAGCCATGTCTGATATCTTACGCCGAATTATTGAAGCCCAAAAAAGTGATGAAAATCCGTTTTTTAAGGATGCTGAAGGTCGGATCATTGAAATTACCGCCCTTCAGGGTGAAGTATTTACAGGGTATTACCAAGCAGAAAGTGATGTCTATTATACTGAAAGAGATTGGCTGGAACTACAACGCCAACTGGAACTGGACCGTATTGCTGAAGCAGAATACCAGGCAGAGCAAAAGAGATTGGCCGCCGAAAGAGCCGAACGAGATCGCAAACGCAAAGAATTTGAAGCAAGAATACAAAAAGAAGAAGCAATTAATGCAGCTCTAGCTAAAAAGCCAAAGGTTTCGAAAAAGAAAAAGTATGTTGCTGGAATTTTACTGGTTCTTGGAATAATTATTTTGATGGTAGTCTTCTGGCCTATCGCTGCTACAGATTCAAAACCTGAACAACCAGACATTACCGTTGTAGATACCATCCAAAACAACGAACAAACTACTCGCATTTTTGGCAATGCTATTATTACAGGAAACGATGTAAGAATGCGTGCTGAACCAGATTTAAAGGGAAAAATAGTTACCTTTTTTCCTGAAGAAGGTGAACGCGTGGAAATTATAAAACGTGCCAGCGATTCTTTAAACTGGGCACAGGTACGCCGTGAGAATGGGACTACAGGATGGGTTTTTGGTGATTATGTAAAGGAAAAGTAAGTTAGAAATAAGTTTTTTTTCAAATAACAAGTCACGGTTACGGGCAATAATTTTACCCCGCTGTTAGTTTTAAAAGTACTAATCATAAACCAAATATTATATGAAAATTGTTCATAAATCGCTTTTAGTTCTATGTGTAATTGCTTCGTTAGCCTTTACTACCTTTCAGGAAAATTCAGAAAAACCAATTATTGCAGTTATTGATGTTTCTCACGGCGGGAAAGATACCGGAACTACTGAGGCCGACCTCTCTGAAAAAGAACTGGTACAGCAAATAGCCTCTAAAATGGCAGTTTTGAACACTAATGCTAACATCCAGCTACATTTTACCAGAAAAGACGATTCTTTTATATCTTTGAAAGAGAGGGTTCAGTTTATAAATAACTTAAAACCTGATATGGTACTTTCATTACATATCAATCATAATGATGATCATAGTGTTAGCGGTATGGATGTATTTTATGCAACTGAAGGAAACTAGGCAATTACTTCTGAAAATTTAGCATACAAGGTAATTTCGGCCATAGAAGCTGAAGGGATCTTTGAAACCTCATCGCCCAAGGCAGCTAATTTTTATGTTTTAAAGAATAGTGTGTCGCCAGCAGTCGCCATTGAGATTGGCTTTCTCTCAAATCCAGACGATAGTAAAATACTACAAGATGAAACACAACAAGTAGCAATAGCAAAAGCATTGTTAACGGCCATACGCAATAACTAAAATCTCATTCGTCTGAATTAAAAAAGCCTGCTCGTTGGAGCAGGCTTTTTTATAAATTCATCATTCTTACATCGTCATATGTAAGTCGTACGATAATTACTCTCCCATTGCGGCGGCAACAGAAGCAGACAAACGCTTATAAGTTCCGTTTTCCAATCGTTCTCTAATTGAATCGAAAGCTTCTAAGGTTTCTTCAATATCCTGCATGGTATGCGTTGCAGTTGGAATCATACGTAATAATATTAATCCCTTCGGAATAACCGGATATACTACAATACTACAAAAAACACCGTGATTTTCCCGTAAGTCTTTTACCAACGCCATAGCTTCTGGAATACTACCTTTTAGATATACCGGCGTTACACAACTTTGCGTAGTTCCAATATCGAAGCCTCGTTTTTTTAATCCGCCTTGAAGTGCATTTACGTTTTCCCAAAGCTTCTCTTTTAACTCGGGCATCGTGCGTAGCATATCCAGGCGCTTTAATGCACCTTCTACCAATTGCATCTGTAGTGACTTTGCGAACATTTGCGAACGCAAGTTGTATTTAAGGTAATTCATTATTTCCTCATCACCTGCAATAAATGCTCCTGTACTTGCCATAGACTTGGCAAAAGTTGCAAAATACACATCGATATCGTCCTGTACACCTTGCTCCTCACCTGCACCGGCACCTGTTTTACCAAGTGTTCCAAAACCATGAGCGTCGTCTACAAATAAACGGAAGTTATATTTTTTCTTAAGGGCTACTATTTCTTTCAATCTCCCTTGCTCGCCGCGCATTCCAAAGACACCTTCAGAAATCAGAAGAATTCCTCCTCCTGTTTTCTCTGCCATTTTGGTCGCACGTTTCAGGTTCTTTTCGATACTTTCCATATCGTTGTGCTTGTACGTAAAACGCTGTCCTAAGTGCAAGCGAACACCGTCTATAATACACGCGTGTGCATCTACATCGTACACAATAACGTCGTCTTTAGAAACTAAGGCATCTATGGTAGAAACCATTCCCTGATATCCAAAATTCAATAAATAAGCAGCTTCTTTATTCACGAAGGCAGCCAATTCATTTTGAAGTTGCTCGTGCAAATCGGTATGACCACTCATCATCCTTGCACCCATTGGGTATGCAGAACCATATTTGGCACCTGCTTCGGCATCAATTTTACGAACTTCGGGGTGATTGGCAAGCCCCAGATAGTCATTAACGCTCCAGGTAATTACTTCTTTCCCGTTAAATTTCATTCGGTTGCTAATGGGGCCTTCCAGTTTTGGGAACACAAAATATCCCTCTGCTTGCTCTGCCCACTTACCTAATGGCCCTTTGTCCTTAAATATTTTATCGAATAAATCTCTCATCAATAGTGTTATATTTCAATACGAAAGGCAAAAATAGGTATTTTATTCATGATGGCAATGTTATTTTAGATTTCAGAATTTAAGTTTATACAACTTCGGTTTACCCATACGCTAAAAGGAACCGTTTCCTTTAATAAAAAAACCCGACGCTGGTTGCATCGGGTGTAGATAATTTTTTGTTTACAATTCTTTATTTTACGTACTGAACTTTTTTAGTCACTTGATTTGTAGTATCTGTAAAACCTTGTTGTTCCATCCACTCATCACTATAGATCTTACTCATATATCTTGATCCGTGATCCGGTAATATTACTACCACAACACTATTTTTGTCAAAGACACCTTCTTCATCCAATTGCTTTAAGCCCTGAACGGCTGCACCACTGGTATAGCCTGCAAAGATACCTTCCGTTTTAGCGAGTTCTCTCGCCGTGTGGGCGCTATCTTCATCTGTTACCTTAATAAAAACATCTATGCTATCAAAATCGGTTGCCGCAGGAATTAAATTTTTTCCTAAACCTTCAATACGGTATGGATAAATTTCATTTTTATCGAACTCGCGTGTCTGGTGATATTTCTGAAGTACAGATCCATACGCATCTATACCAATCACTTTTACCTCAGGGTTTTGCTCTTTTAAAAAACGCGCTGTTCCCGAAATAGTTCCGCCAGTTCCACTACACGCAACCAAATGTGTAATTTGCCCACCTGTCTGTTCCCAGATCTCGGGTCCTGTAGTTTGGTAATGTGCTTCAATATTAAGGGTGTTGAAATACTGATTTATATAAACTGAATTGGCAATTTCAGAATGTAAACGCTTCGCAACTTCATAATACGAACGCGGGTCGTCTGCAGCTACGTGAGCCGGGCAAACATGTACCGTAGCTCCCATCGTGCGCAGCATATCTATTTTATCTTTTGAGGATTTTGAACTCACTGCCAGGATACATTCGTATCCCTTTAAGACACTTACCATAGCAATACTAAATCCGGTGTTTCCACTGGTAGTTTCAATAATAGTGTCGCCAGGTTTTAGGATACCTTGCTTTTCAGCTTTTTCGATAATATGAAGTGCAATACGATCCTTGGCTGAATGACCGGGGTTAAAACCTTCTACTTTTGCGTAGAAATTCCCAGTCATTTGTGAGGTGATACGATTGAGTTGCAGCAGTGGCGTATTGCCAATTAGTTCCAACACATTCGAGTAAGCCTTAATTTCTTTCATATAGAGGAGTTAGGTTCACTTAAAAGAGTGCACAGCACTTTTTAAAACTCGGTTACAAAGATAGTGAAAATATTGAATTACTCTGTTTTACCTTCCAAATCAAGTAGAAAAGAATAATCCCTTGCCACCTCCTTTAAAGCCTCAAAACGTCCTGAAGCTCCCCCGTGTCCTGCATCCATATTGATATGGAACAATAATAGATTATCACCTTTTTTAAGGTCTCTCATTCTGGCAACCCACTTTGCCGGCTCAAAATACTGCACTTGCGAGTCGTGCAAGCCAGTCGTGATTAACATATTTGGATACGCAAGTGCTTTTACATTATCGTAGGGTGAATAGGATTTCATATAATCGTAATATTCTTTTTCGTTAGGATTTCCCCATTCATCATATTCTCCCGTAGTAAGCGGAATACTGTCGTCCAGCATAGTTGTCACCACATCTACAAAAGGTACAGAAGCTACAACACCATTGTATAGTTCCGGCGCCATATTTACCACAGCTCCCATTAAAAGACCACCGGCAGAACCGCCTGAAGCATACAAATGTGATGGAGATGTATATCCTTCAGCAATAAGAAATTTGGAAACATCTATAAAATCGGTAAAGGTGTTCTTTTTGGTTAATAATTTTCCGTTCTCATACCATTGTCTTCCCAAATATTGCCCGCCGCGAACGTGTGCAATGGCATAAATAAAACCTCTGTCCAGCAAACTTAGTCTAACAGAAGAAAAATAGGGATCTATGGTAGCGCCATAACTTCCGTAGCCATACTGTAGCAATGGATTAGAACCGTCCATTTTAATTCCTTTTCTGTAAATCATACTCACAGGGATCCTTGTGCCGTCATTCGCTGTGGCCCACACACGTTTTTCCTCATAATTGGCAGGATTAAATGCCCCTCCCAAAACTTCGCTTTGTTTTTTTACTTCTCTCTCTTTGGTTTCCATGTTAAAGTCTATGATAGACGCTGGAGTTCCTAAAGAATTGTAGGCATAACGCAAAATTTTAGTGTCAAATTCAATATTAGTCGTTGTAGACGCTGTGTAGGTTTCACTGGTAAACGGAAGATAATACTCCTGGGTACCATCCCATCTTTTAATATGAATCCTATTTAACCCATTGTCCCGCTCGCTTACTACCAGATAATCTTTAAAAATATCGATATCTTCCAAAAATACATTCTTTCTATGCGGGATCACCTCCACCCAATTTTCTAATGAAGTCTTAGTTTCCGGAGTTTTCATGAGTTTGAAATTGGTTGCGTTGTCCAAATTGGTTATAACATAAAATTCGTCTCCGTAATGTGAAATACTATATTCTAATCCACGTGTTCTTGGCTGAAATATTTTAAAATCTCCTTCAGGCCTGTTCGCATTTAAGATTTGAAATTCAGAAGTCAAAGTACTATAACTTCCTATTACCAACCATTCTTCAGATTTTGTTTTGTAAACATAGGTGCCGAAGGTTTCGTCTTCTTCGGTAAAAATGAGTTGGTCTTTTGAAGTATCTGTTCCTTTTACGTGGCGAAAGATCTGATTACTTCTAAGGGTTTGTTCGTCTTTCTTAGTGTAAAATAAAGTTTTACTGTCATTTGCCCAGGTAGAGCCTCCTGTAGTTAAGGGAATACTTTCCGGGATAATTTCTCCCGTTACCAGGTTTTTAAGGTGAATGGTATACTTTCTTCTGCTTACGGTGTCCACTCCAAAAGCTACCCATTTATTGTCCGGACTTACGTTAATTCCGTTTACGTTGTAATATGTATGGTCTTTTGCCATCTCATTTACATTAAACATGATTTCTTCGGGTGCGTCCAGTGTTGCTTTTTTACGGGAATAGATCGGGTAATCCTGCCCTGTTTCAAAACGGGTAATATAGTAATAGCCATTATAAAAATAAGGCACAGAAGCATCATCTTCTTTGATACGGCTTTTCATTTCTTCAAACAAATTTGTCTGAAAATTTTTAGTATGTGCGGTGATCTTGTCGTAATAATCATTCTCACGCTCCAGATAATCAATCACTTCCGGATTCTCTTTATCGTTAAGCCAATAATATTCATCTAGTCGCACATCGCCGTGCATTTCCAGGTTTTTGGCAATCTTTTCGGCTTTTGGAGGGGTTATGTCCATTTCTTTTTTAGATTCTGAAGTTTTAGTGTCTTTACAAGCGACGGCAAAAATAAGGCAAGCTGCGGAAATGAGTGTGAGATTTTTCATTTAGTTAGAGTTGATTTGTATCGATGCAAAGTACTAAATTTGCATCTATAATAAAACTGAAAATTATGTTTGGAGATTTAATGGGAATGATGGGTAAATTAAAAGAAACCCAGGCCAAAGTAGAAGCTACAAAAAAACGATTAGATACCGTTTTAATTGATGAGCAAAGCAACGACGGGTTGCTTAAAGTTACCCTCACTGCTAACCGCAAGATCAAAAAAATTGAAGTTGACGATAGTTTACTGGAAGACAAAGAACAACTGGAAGACTACTTAATACTTACACTTAATAAAGCAATTGAAAAAGCTACGGGCATTAATGAAGCAGAATTGGCCGCTGTTGCAAAAGAAGGAATGCCCAATATTCCCGGAATGGATGGCTTAATGGGCAAATAAGAAAAGACTAAAATAGTAGGATATTTAGCTAGCACTGATAATATTAAATTATTTACCCGGTATTGTTGATATATAATTAACTTTTTCAATAAAATTATTGCCTCAAACGGCATTTTTTACGATATTGAGGTTTCTAATTAATTATAAAACCTAATATCATGTTCGAATTAAAAAAGAAAGACGATCAATTTCACTTTGTATTAAAAGCAGGGAATAGTCAGGTAATTCTTTCAAGTGAAATGTATAATACTAAAGCTGCCGCTAAAAATGGTATTGCCTCTGTTCAGAAAAACTGCGAAAATGATGATATGTATGAAAAAAAGACTGCCAAAAATGGTAAGTTTCATTTCAACTTAAAATCTACAAACGGTCAGGTAATAGGAAGCAGCCAAATGTATGCGAGCGAGTCCGGAATGCATAACGGAATAGCATCTGTAAAGAAAAATGCTCCCGGAGCAGAAATGAAGGAAGCAGAATAATACGCCAGTTTAACACTATTAAAAGTACGTTTTAAAAACGTACTTTTTTTATGCGTACGCTTTAAGGATGGAAAGAAACCTATCGTGCATAGTATTGCTATAATCCAGATGAGTCACTACGCGAAGTTTCCCATGGCCCATATTACTTATTCGAATATCTTTATTCTCAAGATCTTTTATAAATTTTTCTTCATTAACTCCTTCTGAAAGGTAGAATATTACTATGTTAGTTTCAGTAGGTTCTACTTTTGATACATAAGCAACCTGTGACAATACGGTAGAAATCTCTAACGCTTTTTTATGATCTTCAGCTAAGCGATCTACATTGTTATCCAAAGCATACAATCCCGCGGCAGCCATAAAACCTACCTGACGCATCCCACCTCCCAATACTTTACGAATGCGAATGGCATTTTTCATCAGTTCTTTTTTTCCTGCCAGCACGGTTCCCAAAGGAGTTCCCAACCCTTTACTAAAGCACAACGAAATAGTATCGAACATCTTCCCGAAGCGCTTCGGGTCTTCATCTGTTGCTACCAGCGCATTCATTAATCTGGCTCCGTCTAAATGAAGCCCCAAAGAGTGTTCGTTGCAAACCTTCTTAATTTTTTCAATTTCAGCAACGTCGTAACACGCACCACCGCCCTTATTGGTCGTGTTTTCCAAACAAACCAAAGAGGTTAACGGACTGTGATAAAAATCTGGCGGATTAATATTTTCTAAAACCTGCTGAGCAGTGATCATCCCCCTATCGCCATCTACCAACTTACAGGAAACTCCGCTATTAAAGGAAACGCCACCGCCTTCATAATTATATACATGGGCCCATTTATCGCAAATTAATTGCTCTCCTGGTTGGGTATGTAACTTAATTGCTGCCTGATTCGCCATACTTCCCGTTGGAAAAAAGAGCGCTTCGTCCATTCCAAAAAAGGCTGCCACACGCCTTTCCAACTCATTTACAGTTGGATCCTCCTTATACACATCGTCACCCGTTTTGGCGTTCAAAATAGCCTGTAACATTCCTTCCGTAGGTTTAGTTACGGTATCACTTCGTAAATCTATTATCATTGATAGTTTCTTTTGAAAAAAAGTCCTTACACGCGTCTATAGGTATCGCCTGCTTCATACTTTGTAATTACACCATCCATCATTACATCCAGCCTGGTAGTTTCAAGGCCCTGGTTGTAGTCATAATTCAGGTTTTTTTCACGAGCACCATTGGTAAGGTCAAACGGTCTAAACTGTTGGGTACCTTCAGTGGCTTCTTCCACAAATGTATACTTTTTATGGCAATCGTTTATTTCGGTTCTAAGGATAGGCCCACCAGCTGCTCCTTCAATTTCGTAAGGTTTTACTTTGTTATTCTGAAGCGCGGCTACATTTTCCTGAAAATAGTTAAAAAGCTCGTTAGATTCTAAAGCTACCGAAGCGAACATTCCGCAATTATCAATCTTGTTGATCATGGTTTCTTCATTTTCCATCCAAACCACGTACCCGGCAGCATAGGTCCCTTGGGAAGCACATCGTGAGCCGTCCGGCATTACAAACATTTTTATCTCGCCAGCGCAATAACGCATGGTTGTAAAATACGTGTCAATATTTCGGGATTCCAGCTTTGTGGTAAAATCTGCTACTTGCGCTTCTACCGAAGCCATATCTTTTTGGGCTGCCATCGTACCGCAAAATAACACCAGTAATAATGAGGTTATTGTTTTCATAGTATGAAATTTAAGTTGGATAAATGTACGTAAATTAATAGATAGTCCGACCGATTTAAAAAGCGAAATACAGTATTCAAAAAATCGTATGCAAAGAAATCTCAACAATCATTTTCAGGTTAACAACAGCACTTAACCTCTCGTTTCTACCAAACATTCAAAACTACCAATAGGGCTTCCGTCGGGAATCTTAGGAGTTGGAAACCGTTTAAAATTTTCCGGTTTGTCCTGAAATTGCTTTATCTCCCGTAACAACTGCTTCTGAAACGTATTTGATGTACTTAATGTTTCTGAAATATCCTCGATCGTTTTGTTTGCCAGCGCTCTTGTTTGCGGAATGCTTTCCTCGTGTAAAGCCAGATTCATTAAACGTTGCAAATACACAAACTGAATGGTCTGTTGCACTTCCTTTCTATAGGCATCCTGTTCAGCTAAAGAAAATACAGTTGCCGTAGTTTCCTGTAATACATCATCGTACCCCATCCCTTTTTTGTCCTGTGCTTTTTGCTGTATCAATCGGTTAGCGCGTTGCGGATTTAGTAATAGTTCCAACGTCATATCACTGGCGGTTGCTACAGCTCCTAATGCGTCAAAAGCAACGCCGTTGTTGCTTTTAAAGCTTTCTCTGTTTCTCGAATACCCGTAAGCTCTTGGCGGAAATAGTTTTAATTTATCTTCCGGAATCGCAAGGTTTTCGGCTTTCAGCGTTTCCAAGACAGCTTGCAGAGCTTTTTGTTGCTCTTTCTTCGGAAGGGCTTGTGTAATTAATTGGCCGTCCCCTTTTACTGCATACGTATACTCCATACCGCCAATAAGTTTTACGGCAGCTTCAGTTTGAAAACGATGGTAAAAATATAAAGGGACAAATACATCTTCTAAAACTGAATAAGGCTCCCCGTTTCTAATATTATCTTCAGAAAAATTAGCAATTGCTTGTTTTCTAAGGTTCAGCATAGCTCCCAATTCTTCCGATGCCTCTTTTCCATTATCCCACAAATGCGCTTTTGCGTGGGCTCCTCCTTGCGCCCGTGCATCGCTATCGGTGATATATTGCAGTCCGTTTTTTTGTGCTCTTTCAAGAATACCATTCAAATAATCCTGGAGAGAAGCTGTGCCTTGCGGCGGATTGCTATAACTATATGCCACCGTAACCTTATCCCAATCGCCTATTCCCGTTGCATACGCGTTGCTGAAATCTACTTCTTTTCCTTTCAGTGTTAAGGTAGGATGCGGATAATCCATCACACTCGCTCTGTCGTTGGTGCTGGCAGAAAAATTATGTGCAAAACCCAACGTATGCCCTACTTCGTGAGCGCTTAATTGCCGTATTCTGGCAAGTGCCATTTCCAACATAGGCTCATTGCTATCACTGGTTTCATTTTCAAAAGGCTTATTCATTAATGCCTGAGCGATCATAAAATCCTGACGAATACGCAAACTTCCCAAACTAACATGTCCTTTAATTATTTCGCCCGTCCTGGGATCTATTACGCTACCTCCGTAACTCCAACCACGCGTACTCCGGTGCACCCATTGTATTACATTGTAACGAACATCCATGGGGTCTGCATTTTCCGGGAGCATTTGTACCTGAAATGCATCAATATATCCAATTGCCTCAAATGCCTGATTCCACCATCGTGCGCCTTCTAACAACGCAGATCTTACCGGCTCTGGTGTCCCCGGATCCAGATAATAAATAATTGGCTCTTTGGCTTCACTTGTAACGGCCATCGGGTTTTTCTTCTCCAATCTGTGGCGGGTAATAAATCGCTTGGTGAGGGGTTCCCAGATGGGCGTACTATAATCCTGATATGAAATAGAAAAAGAGCCACTTCGGGGATCAAATTCTCGTGGGGTATACCCACTGTCCGGCAATTCCACAAAACTATGGTGCTGTATCACAGAAACCGACGTAGCATCTGGCGCTACACTTTTAATGTTTCCCCCCGTTGGCTCGCCTACAAACGTTAATAAGGCTTCAAATTCTGTGTTTTTTGGAAAGGATTTGGTTCGCTCCATCCAAAGGGAGTTTCTAGTTTTGTCTGCTTTGTAGTTTCCTTGTTTACCATCTTTTAATCGTTTGGCTACCCCATGCGCATCTTCCAGTAAAAATGGTGAAAGGTCTATAACAAAGTTGCTGTTAAGCGTATCTTTAATTTCGAAACCGTATAGTACCGAAGTTGCAAACGCTTCGGCAATAGACTTTTTTTCCAAAGCATTCGTAGTAGTGGCGCGATAGTTTATGTTAGGTTGAAATAATAATAACTTATTACCACTCTTCACAAATTTTACAATCGCCTGGTCTCCCAGTTGCCCGCGATCCAAACCTATGTCGTTACTTCCCAGTCCGGTACGAAGGGAATGTACGTAGAGAAATTCTTCTTCTAATTTATCTTTGGGGACTTCCAGATAGATTTCTCCATCGGCTTCGGAATATTGAAAATTGAAATATCCATCAAAACGTTGCAGCTTCTTCTTTTTATCTAAAAATTGGGCGTTGCAAAGGATGTTTCCACAGAGCAAGAAAAGTATTAATAAATGGTAATTCAGTTTCATAAATGAGTTCATTTCAAGCCTATAAAGCTACTGAAAATTTGATGATTAAAGGCAGAGAAACGAGATTCGATCATTACGAGGCCTGGCATCAAAATTCCTCACCCCAACCCTTCCCCGCTGAGAAGGAATGATTACAATGCAGTGCATTTTTTTTGCGCCGGATGCATTTTTCTTTTTTCTGACTTGCAGAAACCTTAATTTTACAATTCGAAATAAATTAAAAACACCCGTCTTTGCGGGAATGATATGATTACAAACGATCAACTCCAAGACCTTCGCAACCGCCTGGAAGCGTTAAGGCAATATCTTTGACGTAGCAAGAAAACGCATCGAAATACAAAACGAAGAAGAAAAAACCTTCGATCCTGATTTTTGGAATAATCCGCGGGAGGCCGAAGCTTTTATGAAAACCCTCCGCAATAAAAAAAAATGGGTTGAAGACTATGAAACAGCGGTAGCCCTTACAGATGATGCCGAAGTGATCTATGAGTTTTTTAAAGAAGGCGAAGGCGAAGCAGAAAATGTAGAAATACGATACGGAAAAGCCATTGAAGCCATCGAGGCACTGGAATTTCGAAATATGCTTAGTGAAGAAGGCGACGACCTTAGCGCGGTACTGCAAATTACCGCAGGCGCAGGAGGTACTGAAAGTTGTGACTGGGCGCAAATGCTCATGCGAATGTACTTAATGTGGCCGAAAAGAATGGCTATAAAGTAAAAGAACTGAATTACCAGGAAGGAGATGTTGCGGGAATAAAAACGGTAACCTTAGAAATTGACGGTGAATATGGTTTTGGCTGGCTAAAAGGCGAAAACGGCGTACACAGGTTGGTACGTATCTCTCCGTTTGACAGTAATGCGAAGCGCCACACAAGTTTTGCCAGTGTATACGTGTATCCCCTTGCCGATGATAGCATTGAAATAGACATAAATCCGGCCGATATTAAATGGGAATTTGCCCGAAGTTCTGGTGCAGGAGGGCAGAACGTGAACAAAGTAGAAACCAAGGCTATCTTAACACACCACCCTTCAGGGATCGTGATTCATAATTCTGAAACACGAAGCCAGCTGGAAAACCGTGAAAAAGCGATGCAAATGTTGAAATCGCAATTGTACGAAATTGAGCTTCGCAAACAACAGGAAAAACGCGCCGAGATTGAAGGCAATAAAATGGCGATTGAGTGGGGCAGCCAGATAAGAAACTACGTGCTGCACCCTTATAAATTAATAAAAGACGTGCGCACCCAGCACGAAACCGGGAACGTAGATGCTGTTTTGGATGGCTATCTGGACGAGTTTTTAAAGGCGTATCTAATGATGGCCGGACAGGATGCGGCTAGTGATGAATTATAAATAGTTTATTCTTAAAATTTTATTTTTGCAAACTCCATAATGTGTTCATAAAAACCCCTAAGATTCCACTTCAAAAGGTGGTACTAATCCATTTTGTAGTGCAAATATTACCAATCCTGCTATATTTTTAACATTGGTTTTAACCAGTAAATTTTTGCGGTGAACTTCTACCGTACGCGGACTGATATGTAATTTTTCAGCAATTTCCGACGTAATGTATTGCTTACAAATGAGGGTGAGGATTTCGGTCTCGCGCTCTGTCAAGAAATCGGCATCGTATGCCGTCTTTCCGGCAGAGCCCGGATAGTCTTTATTAAGCACTTCCATGACGTGTTTATCGTAATAAAATCCGTTGTGAAAAACCTGTTTAACCGTATATAACATATGTGCTGGCGCGGAGTTTTTTACTAAATACGCATTGGCACCCACCTGGATCATATTTCTTATAAAAGGCTTTGTATTATAGGTAGTGAGTGCTACAACTCCTATTTCAGGATATAGATTTGTAAGTATTTTGGTTACTTCTACACCGTTCAGTTCCGGCATTTTAATATCTGTAACCACAACGTCCGGCAGTCTTTCCTGTGTTGAGAGATAGTCCAATAACTTTTTGCCATTTTCGGCCTGATAGACTATTTCTATTTCCGGATCACGGGACAAGATGAGCGCTATTCCCGCGCGGAACAACTCTTCATCGTCTGCTAAGACAACTTTAATAATCACAATAATTAAGTTTTGGTTAGTTTGGTTGTTGTTGTACCAGGTCCAGAGACATGCCTTGATTTGGCTTGGATTGCAACGTTGCAGTTGCACCCACAATGGCAGCACGATTTTCAATACCGCTTAAGCCTAAGCCTTTTGCCTTAGTATCCTCTTCAATTTCAAAACCTTTCCCGTCATCCTGATAATGTAAATGTACGGCGTTTTGGGTTGATTTTAAGGAGAGTACTATTTTTTTTGCTTCAGCATATTTTATAGTATTGTTTAAAAGTTCCTGGACTATTCTAAAAATATGTAATTCATGGTCTTCCGGTAACGTTTTTTCTTTATACTGAAAGTGTACTTCCATTATAAATTTTCCAGCAGTTTCCACCTGGTCACATAACTCTTCCAGTGCCGCTACCAAACCGAATTTCTCCAGAGATGGCGGCAATAAATCATGCGCAATGCGTCGTGAGCTTTCCAGCACTGTAATGGTAGTTGCCAGAATTTTTTTACCCAGGGCATTCGCCTCTTTTATAGAGATATTCTCCTCTTGTATTAGTCTTGCATTTAACGACACAATATTAAGCTTGCTACTAATATCGTCGTGTAGATCCTGAGCAATACGTTTACGCTCTATTTCCTGCGTTTGTAAGGTAGTTTGCAGCATTTCTCTTTGATGCGTAATTTCCTGCTGTGCTTTTTCTAATTCGGTTTTTATAATTTTTCTTCGGGAAAAATAAAAAAACATAATAATAGCAGCACTCATTAGCATTAATAGGGTAATCCCAATAAGGACTATAGGGATGATCTGTACTTCTTGTACTGCGGTTTCTTGCATAACAACGAAGATACAGTTTTAATGGAAAAAGAAGAAAAATCATTCGCTTTGCTCACTGTAAGAAAAAAAACCGCTTCACTGTAAAAGAGCATTGACAACCCAAAAGGCCTAGCGAGTTGTTTAGCACCTGCAGCTTAAGATATTTTCAGCTAAAAAAGATTAAAAAAACCTTCTATTTACGTGCTAATTACGTGATTCTCTTACACGGTACTTACGATACCATTCAACAAAAATTAATATCTGAAAAATAAAATATAAAAACTGATGAAGCCAGAAAATGGAGTCACTGTATTGATTATCAATTTGTAATTCTAAAAACAGATTATAGGAAGCAAAATATAAAACACTGGTAATGAGATAAAATAAAATCCCTGCATTAATAAATAGGAAACTCCCTTCCGTTCCCAACGATTTGTAGAAATATAAAAAAGCATACAGCACAAGAATCGTTTGTGTTAAGCTCATTCCATACGAGTTAAAAATAAATACTATAGAAGGTTGGAGCGCATATTGTATCGCCAGACCTGCCAGAACTACAGCAAGTACCCATAAAATCCATTGTTTTTTAAGCAACGCTTTATAAAACAGGGAGAATAGTATAAACTGACCAATAAAATAAAAATGAGACATAAACAGGTTGTTCCATTTGTGATGTGCATAAATTGCCATTACGGTTTGTATGAACCCAATAAATACAAGGTATATAGTAAAGAGTTTATAGGGTTTTCCTGACTTTTTAACGCGCAACATATATAGCACAGGAAGTACTACAGAAATGAGAACCAATAAGTTTGAAAAAAATGAAAACAAAAGCGTTACATCTTAAAAAGTTAAAACAAAAGTTTTAGGTACTTATAGTGACGTTATCTCTGTTTTTTTTACACGGTAATTTCGATACCACTCTATAAATATCAGGATTTGAAAAACAAAGTAAAGAAATTGATTCACTAGACCGATATACCTTTTGGTTTCTTTTGGTATATCTAGTTGTAAGAATAAATTTCCTGAAGCAAAAGATAAAATACTTGTCATAAAATACAACAAAATCCCTGTATTTATTAGTATAAATGGATTAGCAACGGTTAAAGATTTATAATAATATACAATCGCATAAATCACAATAATGGATTGTGTCATACTAACACCATAGGTATTGTATTCATAGAATATTGTGGATTCCAAAACATATTGAACACCTATAGCTGCAAGCCCTAATCCTAATACTAAAAGGATAAACTTATTTTTGAGTAAATTGTAATAAAACAATGAAATAAAGATAAACTGACCTATAAAGTAAAAGTGAAAAAAGAATATATTATTTAGCTTATGGAAACTATAATACCACATGGCTAATTGAATTGCTGAAATAAGTATTAAGTACAATGTGAAAATTCTATAGGCTTTACCATTTCGAGTAAAGCCTATAGTAAAAAGTACTGCCAATATCACTGAAATGAATACCAGCAAATCTCCAAAATAGATTGTTATTTCGTCTAATTTCAATTTAAGGAGCTATTTTTATCACAGTATGGAGGGCACGGTTTAGCAAAATCCCAAATACTATTTTTATTACCATCGGCTTTATTAAGTGCTACTGGTAATAGATCTTTATAGGTACCGTCATCTTGTTTTTCAGTTCCTACAATTATTAATTTCTCCTCATTTACAGATGCATCAACACCTAAATAGGCGCGTACGTAAGCATCATCTCCGGGGTTGGCACCCATCTCTGCCAACACACCCTGTATATCTTGTATTGGGATTAAAAAAGCGTTAAGCTCATTGTACTTATTGTAGTCACTTTCTTCCGAACGCCATTCCTTTGTCCAATCGATAGCTGTTTGTAAGGTGATTTTTTTGGTTGCTTCACTCATAATTTAAAAATTTAAAGGTTAGTATTAGTTGTTTATTAGCTACTAAGCGAAACATTTTGCCACTTAATAACGTAGTCTTAAAAGTAGAAAAACCTTCGCGTTGTGCGAAGGTTTTTCGTATAAATTAAAATAAATGAGTTATTTCTTTACGATCTGCACTACGGTTGTTGCATCTTCCCCCTGTACGCGCACAAAATAATTTCCTGCGGCAAGTGCAGAAAGATCTATTTGCGTTTTTGTGGCTTCTATTTTCTGGCTAAGTAAGGTTTGTCCTAAAATATTTACAACGTCCAGCGAAATTAACTGTGTTGCTGCGGTAATGTTTAAAACGTTAGCCGTTGGGTTAGGGAAAACTACTAACCCGTCTATCGTATTTTCGTTTATACCTAATACTCCGCCTGTTGTAAAGCTAAAAACATCTGAAAAATCTCCCGCGTCACAAGAATTAACGCCACGTACCCTCCAAAAATATTCTGTTTCTTCTTCCAGTCCTGCAATTGTTACTGTTGTTTCATTAGTAGTTTCAGAAGCAATAACTGCAGTAAACGTATTGTCCGTTGCAAGTTCAAACTCATAATCAACGAGGTTGCTACCAACAGCTGCCTCCCAGGTAAAAACAGCATCAATTGGCACTTCAATGGCATCGTCGGCCGGAGTTGCCAGATCTACTGCTTCCAGATCTGTTTCGAGGATTCTAAGAATTGGAAAAACATTTACTGTTTCAGAAGTACCGGTACCAACAACTTTAAACTGGTAGTCGCCAGAATTTAATGTTTCGATACCTGATAGCGTTACCAAAACACTACCGCTGTTGGTTAAACTTGCAGGAACTACAGTCGCAGTAACCCCTGCAGGTACATCCTGAGTTGTAAAGTTGATAGTGTCTGTAAATCCATCTTCAAATAACATATCTACTAAAAAAGTGGCTGTAAGTTCTTCTTCACAAACCGCTACAATCCCTTGATGTGTGGAAACTCTAAAATCTTCAGAATTAATTCCGGTAATAATAAGTGAAAAATCCTGTGTGGCATTTGTGATGGTTCCTTTGTGAGAGATTCTGATGATATACTCTCCCGAGGCACCTCCAATTTCAATTTTTTCAATATTATCTACAATATTATCTCCGGTAGTGGCAGCCGCGTTAAAATTTGCCGGATCTAATTTCCAGGGCATAAATGTAGCACCACCATCCTGAGAAACACGTATATCCAGATCGTTTACCAAGGCAGGAATAAATGCATCTGCAACTCCTGCGGGCGGCACAACACCTGCCGGATCTGTCCACGTTACTGAAGCTATTAAATCGCTTACATTATCAGATTGTACGGTAATGGTATATACATCGCCTTCTGCTAACGTTTCTTCAATAATTAAAGAATTATCTCCATTATTGGTTATAGTTAAAGCAGCTCTTTCAGTATTTAGTAATCCCCAGCCAAAACGATAATCTGGTCCTGGATTGCTTCCGGCTTCATCTGCGGTGTGCAATGCCAATCCTCTTAGGGTAGAACTTAACATAAAATTTCCATTCAGGTCATTATAGTGTTGTTGCAACAAAATAAGGCTTCCTGAAGTGTTTGGAGTAGCCATAGAAGTACCACTAAAATTTGCATAAGATGCATTAGTCTCCCCAGTTGATGAAAGCATGTTCACTCCTTTTGCCGAAATATCAGGTTTTACTCTACCATCGTCTGTTGGTCCCCAACTACTAAAGCTGGACATAACCACACTGGATGGTCCTGAATAATTTAAAACCTCATTGACAGCTGCACAGATTATGGTGTTTTTTGCGACGCTTTTATCCGTTAGGTAATCATACCCTCCATCACCCGTATTTGCACCAGATTGACGATCATTACCTGCAGAACATACCGGGAGGAAAAAAGGTGCATTATAGACAATATTGTCCATATCTCTGGCATTAGAATCATAATATCCAAGATACCATAATGGTAGGTCTGAAGCACGAATTCCGTACGAGTGATTGGAAACCAAAAGACCGCCACCGGCAGCAGCTGTCATTTCGGCTTCGTCGTTATTAAAAGAATGTGCTAACAAAGTAGCCATTGGCGCCATTCCTTTTGCGTTTCCTGAGGCCACATCTCCGGTGCCGATCATAGTTCCGGCAACGTGTGTTGAATGATCACTAATAGCAGTGGTTCCATCTATTTGAGTAGAGCGTCCGCCTATAAGCTGATGTGTCTCACGAACACGTCCGCCATCCCAAATACCTGCTATCATTCCTTCACCATTTAAATCCAGGCCTGCGCCACCTCCGGTGTGAACTCTGTCTGTTCGGGTAGTGATAGCTCCCTGAGGGTTTTCGGTAGCATAATAAATAGGCTCCCCAGAAGGAAATACACCTACCAATTCTGCTTGTCCTCCGTTTTCTATAGCAATAAACTCTGGCCAACCATTTATACGTGCCAGTACTAGCGCTTCTGCTTTTTCCGCAGCAAATGTAGCAGCGTAATTGGCTTCCATCTGTGCCAGTACAACCTGATCATAGTTTCTGGTAATTTCGTCTCTTTCTGAATTTGTTTGTGCAAAAACAGAAGATACACAAAAGAGGAAGAGTAAGAATAATACGTTATTGTTTTTCATAATTTTTTTTATATACAATAATATTAAAGAAACCTCAGTTTTGGAAGTAAAAGACACTCTATTTATTAAATATTTGCATTAAATATAATTATTCTTTATATTTTTAATAAAATCTGCAGCATGCTCTCCATTCAGCAGCCTTTCATTTTTTAAAATTGCCTTGGCAACTTCTTTACCAAGTTCCACACCCCACTGGTCATAACTAAAAATATTCCAAATGACCCCTTCGACAAAAATTTTATGTTCGTATAAAGCAACTAAACTGCCTAAATTCCTGGGAGTTAATTTCTTAATAAAAATACTGGTACTTGGTTTGTTCCCTTCAAATGATCTGTGTGGTTGCGATGTATCCCGTGGTTTTCCGCTTGCCAATGCTTCGGTTTGTGCCAGACAATTGGCCAGTAGCATCTCATCCAGGGCTTGATTATGTTGTAATGAATTTGTAAAGCAAATAAAATTGGCTGGAATAAGCCTGGTTCCTTGATGTAGTAACTGAAAAAATGCGTGTTGCGCATTGGTACCTGTCGCACCCCAAATAATACCGCCGGTTTCATACGTTATCGCGTTTCCATTACGATCTACCCCTTTCCCGTTACTTTCCATGATTGCCTGTTGTAAATAAGGAACCAGTTTATACAATGCCTCACAATACGGAATGACAGCTTCGGTTTCACAGTTATAAAAGTTGGTATACCATACCGAAAGCAACCCTAAAGCTACCGGAATATTTTCAGTAAATGGAGCTGTTGCAAAGTGAACATCCATTTGATGTGCGCCCCGTAACAATTCTTCAAAATTTTTATATCCAATTGCACAACATACCGAAAGCCCAACGGCGCTCCAAAGTGAAAATCTGCCGCCCACCCAATCCCACATGGGGAAAGTATTTTTTTCTGAAATTCCAAAGGCAACAACTTCTGTAATGTTTGTTGAAACAGCAATAAAATGGGTAGCAACAGCTTCAGGAGAACGTTTTTTAACGAACCATTGTTTCACAAAATCGGCATTGGCAAGGGTCTCCTTCGTGGTAAAACTTTTAGAAACTATCACAAACAATGTAGTTTCCGGATCAATTGTATCTAGTGTAGCTTGTACAGCATCTCCATCAATATTTGAAATAAAATGAAGCTGAATATTCTCTCTGTACGCCTCCAGCGCAGTATATATTAACTCCGGCCCTAAATGGCTTCCGCCTATACCAATATTTACAATGGTATCTATAGATTTTCCTGTGGCTCCTGTATAGGTTCCAGAATTTATTTTTTCTGAAAGATCTTTCATTTTCTGAAGACACGCTGTCACTTCGGGTTTCATGTTGCTGAAATCTCTCAATGCGGTATGGAGTACTGCCCTATCTTCGGTTTCATTAATCTTTTCTCCCGAAAACTGCGCTTTAATAGCATTCTCCAGCTGCATTTCTTCGGCTAACTGAAGCAGTAACGTTCTTGTTTTAGGGGTAATACGGTTTTTGGAAATATCTATAAAAAAATCATTCCAGGCGATACTGAAGTCTTTACTTCTGTTGACATCTTCAGCAAATAGATCGTTAAGGTGAAGGTTTTTTGTTTCTTCGAAATGTGCTTGCAATTCCTGCCAGGCTTTGGTTGTAGTAGGATTTATTTTAGGTATTGTAGACATTTTGAGATTTATAACTTAGGTTTTTTGTTTATAGTCCTGACTACGAAAGTAGAAAAATGAAATTAGATATACGACACTAACTATACTTTAGCTGTGCTTTGTTTTTAAGCTTTGTTGATAATACGCTACCAGTCCGTCCATAGGGCGTTGTACGATGTTACCTAAATTTAAATTGTGTTTGGCAAAGCAATTTTCAATGTTCTTTTTACTGAAATGAGCAATACTTCCTATAAAATGAATGGGCACATTCTTTGCTTCTTCAAAAGTTAGGATACGAGCCTTTATGAAATCTTCAACACCTTTTTCAACTACTTCTATAAAGTAAGGATCGGTAACCTCTTCATCAAAAATGAACTGAGCGAAAGACGCTAGATAGGCATTGGGGTTAGATCTTTGATACATATTCATTTTAATGGTATCTGCATTTAAATCGAATTTTTTTTCGAATTTTTCAGCGAGACGTTTCGGCATATTTCTGTAAAAATAATCTCGTATGAGTACTTTTCCGAAGTAATTACCGCTTGCCTCATCCATAAGACTGTACCCTAATGCCGGAATAGGTGTATGAATTTCTTTGCCATCAAAATAACAGCTATTAGAACCTGTCCCTAAAATGCAGACAATACCTGCCGCGGTGGTTGCAGCGTAGACAGCGGCAGCCAGATCTTCCTGAACGCTTACATTGGCATTTGTAAATAATTGCTGTAAAACCTGTTGCAACCTGTTTTTAGGAGTGAGCGTACCACAACCTGCCCCGTAAAAATCTAAGGTTTTTACAGCTGTCATGATCTCCCGCAATTGCGGATTAAATAAAATTCTACTTTCTAATTCTTCGGCAGGGACTACAGTTGGATTAAGCCCCAACGTTTGTGTTTGCAACACCTTTTTCCCATTGGAATTTAAAAGTACCCAATCACATTTTGTAGAGCCGCCGTCTGTAAATAGAATCATACTACAGATTTGCTGCGTAAATAGTTAATTCTATCAATTTTGCTGAATAGGCGTACTCGTTATCGTACCAGGCAATAAGCTTAAAAAAGTTTTCGTTTAGTGCTATTCCTGCAGCAGCATCAAAATTACAAGTGTGCGGATCGCTAACAAAATCCTGAGATACTACTGCTTTTTCGGTATAACTTACCACACCTTTATAGGTTCCTTCAGCAGCTTTTTTAAATATTTTTTTCACATCCTCATAGCTAGCCGATTTCTTTGTACGAACTGTTAGATCCACCACCGAAACGTCTACGGTAGGCACTCTAAATGCCATTCCGGTAAGTTTACCTTCTAAAGCAGGAATAACTTTAGTTACCGCCACCGCTGCTCCTGTAGAAGTAGGGATAATGTTGGCTAAAGCACTGCGTCCTAACCTGTAGTTTTTAGCCGAAGGTTGGTCTACTGTATGCTGCGTGGCAGTTACCGAGTGTACCGTGGTCATGAGTCCTTCAACTATTCCCAGCTCGTCGTTTATAATTTTGGCGAGTGGAGCAAGGCAGTTTGTCGTACAGGAAGCGTTGGAAATAATTGTATCACTCGCTTTAAGATCCTCGTGATTTACACCCATTACAAACATTGGGACTGTCTTGGAAGGTGCAGAAATCACTACTTTTTTGGCCCCTGCTTTTAGATGTGCCTTTGCATTGTCCAGTTCTTTAAAAATTCCTGTGCAGTCTATCACCACGGTAGCATTTACCGTATCCCAGGCAAGGTTTTCAGGGTCTTTTTCTGCAGTCACCCGAATGGTCTTTCCGTTTACTAACAGGTTACCATCTTTCACTGAAATTTCACCAGGAAACTTTCCGTGAACCGAATCGAATTCCAATAAATATGCTAAATGGTCTACATCCAGTAAATCATTTATGGCAACAACCTGCACGTCGTCTCTTTGCGAAGCAATTCTGAAGGCTATCCTTCCTATTCTTCCAAAACCATTTATTCCTATTTTTATCATCCTTCTGCCCGTATAAGCGGGTATTTTTTAAATTAGTATGTATTTACAGCGAAGTAATATCTGCTACCCTTATGAGATCTTTATCTATTTCGTTTTTCCCGGTTAACGTTTCGGCAAAAGGCACGGTCACTACTTTTCCGTGTTTAATACCAATCATTACATCACGCTTTCCTTCCACTAAAGCATCTACAGCAGCAACCCCTAGTCTACTTGCTAAAACCCTATCATAACAGCTTGGTGCACCGCCTCTTTGGATGTGCCCCAGTACGGTTACTTTAACTTCGTATTCGTTTAAGTTTTGACGGATATACTCTGCCAGTCCTAAAATATTTTTTCCTATTTGGTCGCCTTCAGAAACTACTACGATGCTGGAGGATTTGCCAGCTTCTTTACTTCGCCTTAAAGAAGCTACTAACCTGTCTTTTCCTAAATCTTCTTCAGGAATTAGAATTTCTTCGGCGCCTGCTCCTATTCCTGCGTTTAAAGCAATATCGCCGGCATCTCTGCCCATAACTTCCACCAAAAATAAACGATTGTGAGAATTTGCCGTATCTCTAATTTTATCAATTGCTTCTACTACCGTATTTAACGCTGTGTCGTACCCTATGGTAAAATCGGTACCATTTATATCGTTATCTATGGTTCCCGGCAAACCGATGATTGGAAAATTGAATTCTTCATTAAATATCTTAGCTCCCGTAAAAGTACCATCGCCTCCTATTGCTACGAGGGCGTCTATATGTTCAGCTTTTAAGTTCTGATAGGCTTTTTCTCTTCCTTCCTTAGTTCTGAAGGCTTCGGAACGTGCTGATTTTAAAAAAGTCCCACCTCTGTTGATTATATTTTTTACACTTCGTGGTCCTAAAGGTGTAAAGTCGTTTTCAATCAAGCCCTGTAATCCACGATAGACTCCCACACATTCCAGCTCGTGAAATGTACAACAACGTACTACCGCTCTAATGGCTGCATTCATTCCCGGCGCGTCTCCGCCGCTGGTTAAAACTGCTATTTTTTTTATAGTTTTTTTCACAGTTGTAAATCTAAAATTAAAATCCGAAAAATTTCAAAGAGTAAGATAACTATAACATTTAAGGAAGCTCATTTCTTTAAATTCAAATTTCAGAAAAAATGTAAAGGCAAAATATACGTGTAAATACGTATATGAAAATTAAAATTCTCTCTATATATTTACCATTGAATTAGTGAATTGTACACCGCTATTCTTTTTGTGGGGATAAAAAGTCTAGTTTGTGCAACTAAAATTTACTAAGTTAGGTTTGTTATGAGCGTCTCTTACAGAGGCGCTTTTTTTTGGTTTCATCCAAAATTGTTGTCTTCGCCAGGTATAGTCCTCACCCAGAATTACTGAAAAAGCAATGCTAACCTCTCCAAAGAAGAAGTAGTCTCAGATCTTAAATCCAGTGCTTTAAAGCATTAAGTCTTTTTAGTTCGGAAGCAACGTAAATTCTATGGAAGAATCGTTATACACTTTATGAGTTTGCTTTTGAAAATCTTCTTCCTTTGCGTAAAAAATATTATCTACATACGTCTGCGGATTTAAATCTATATACGGAAACCACGTACTTTGCACCTGTATTTGAAGTTTATGCCCTTTTTTGATGGTATGATGTACATCCTGTAGTTTAATGTTAACAGCCGTCTTCTCGTTAGCTACAAAGGGTTCCGGAGAAACAAAACTGTTTCTGTACCTTCCCCGCATCACTTCGCTACGCACCAGCATATGGTAGTTGCTCATTTTTAAGTGATCCTGGGTTTCTTCAGTATCTTGGGCATCTGCCGGGAATACATCAACAACTTTTACTACCCAATCTGCATCGGTTCCTGTAGTAGCTACCTGTAATTTAGCCAAAATATCACCTGCAAGCGTCATATCTTCGGTAAGTACCGGGGTTTCAAATACCAGAACATCGGGACGTCTTGCGGCAAATCGCTGATCGTCTGTCATAAATTTTCTTGGGGTGAAAACCATTTTAATGTCTTCGGAATATGGTACAGGTTTTTTGGGATCGCTTATAAATTCTTCAAAAGTGAAGCTCCTTTCAGCAAACGGATTTAAACGTTGACCCTTTTGTAGCCAAAAAGTCTTCTTTTCACTATTCTTTGGAGGCCATTGATTATATTCTTTCCAGACCAAACTACCCGAATCGAACATATATGCCTCTGGCAGGTTTGGTTTTCCTTTTCCGTCGTCTTTCAAAAAATGCTTAAAAAATTTACTTTCAACATCTCTTTGGTAGGTTTCTGAGATATCATCTCCGAAATATACATTTCCAATCGCCTGGCGTTTTTTATTCCTGGCCCAATCGCCGTGACTCCAGGGCCCAAAAACCATGGTGTTGTAATTAGTACTGTTTTTTTCAATGTTTTTATAGGTTTCAAAAGGACCGTATAAATCCTCTGCGTCAAACAAGCCACCAACCACCATCACAGCTGGTTTAATATCTTTTAAATGCTGAATGATGCCACGTTTCTGCCAAAATTCGTCATAATTAGAGTGCTCCTTAAGTTGCGTCCAGAATACATTATCTTTTTTATAATATTTGTCTAAGTTAGACAAGGGACCCGCATCCAGAAAAAACTGGTACTGATCTTCGGTTCCTAATTCCGGAAAACTATACCAGGGTTCTTTTGTAGGTTCGGTCTTTTCATACCCAAATACCGAAGTTGCTCTCCAATAACTCAGTAAATAGGCTCCGTTGTGGTGAAAATCGTCAAAGTAGAAGTCACCAATACAAGCTTGTGGAGAAACAGCTTTTAAGGCGGGGTGTGCATCTAACAGTGAATACGTTGCGTAAAAACCAGGATAAGAAATTCCCCAGGTCCCTACGTTTCCGTTGTTATTCGGAATATTTTTCACCATCCAGTCTATAGAATCGTAGGTATCGCTGGCTTCGTCAAATTGCTTTCCTTTTTTGTTAGGGATGTAGGCTCGCATATTATCGTAGGTTCCTTCACTCATCCAACGGCCACGAACATCCTGATACACTACAATGTATCCTTCTTTCATCATAGTTTCACTGGGACCAATCTTTGAGGGAAATTGATCTTCCCCGTACGGTCTGCAACTATAAGGTGTTCGTAAAAGCAGGATTGGATATTCCTGTGATGTATCTTTGGGAGCATACACAGACGTAAACAGTTTTGTACCGTCCCGCATAGTGATATACGTTTCAGTCTTGTTGAAGTTATTTTTTACGTAGTCTTCGGATTGAGCGAAGGTAACTGCAACGATTAAAAATGCAATTAGAACTGAAATCGTATGTTTCATGATATGTGTTTATTTATTTTTAAATGCTTCCACCCCACTTTTCAGCCAATTTTCATAGGCTTCAGCATCGGGATTGTAATCTTCCGGGTCTACTAAGTTTTCTTCATCGTGCCCCATTAAAACATAATAAGGTTGCGCATTTGCTTTATAACGAACAATCTGTAAATCGCTCCATTTGTTTCCTATGGTTTTTATCTTCTTACCGGTTTCAGGACTCGTGTATTTCTCTTCCTCTGGAAGTTCTCGCTTATCGTCTACATATAAAGAAATAAGAACAACATCGTGTTTAAGAATTCTTAAAACCCCAGGTTCCGGCCAGACATTCTGCTCCATTTTACGACAGTTTACACACGCCCAGCCTGTAAAATCTATCATAACTGGTTTATTTACTTCCTTAGCATATTTTAACCCTTTTTCATAATCATAAAAGTGTAAAATATCGTGTGGTGCCATTAAATGACCTCCATCTGGTAGTTCTTCTGCTCCCAGAGCAGATGAGCCGCCGCCCATTTTTGTAAATCCAACGCCATAAGGAGACTCGCTATACTCCAAGGGTGGTGGAAATGCGCTAATTAATTTTAGTGGTGCACCCCAAAGACCGGGAACCATATAGATCACAAAAGACAATGTTAAGAGCCCTAGTAACAGTCTCCCTACTGAAATATGCGTAAGCGGACCGTCATGCGGTAACCTTATCTTGCCTAGTAAATACAAAGCTAATGCTCCAAATACGGCTATCCAGATGGCTATAAAAACCTCTCTTTCCAATAAATGTAATTGTAACACTAAATCTGCCTGTGATAAAAACTTGAATGCAAAGGCAAGTTCCAAGAAGCCTAAAACTACTTTTACCGTATTTAACCAACCGCCACTTTTGGGAAGTGAATTTAACCATCCAGGGAAAATAGCGAACAAGGTAAATGGTAACGCTATTGCCAATGAAAAACCTAACATACCAATAATTGGAGCCAACCCACCTTTAGAAGCAGCTTCTACCAACAATCCACCAACAATAGGTCCCGTACAAGAAAAAGATACAATGGCTAGTGCCAGTGCCATAAAAAAGATTCCTACAATACCGCCTTTATTTGCCCTGTTATCTACTTTATTCGCCCAGGATTGTGGTAAGGTTATCTCAAAAGCCCCTAAAAATGAAATAGCAAAAACTACTAACAAAATAAAGAATACAACGTTAAACCAGACCGAAGTGGACAGTTCGTTCAATACATCTGACCCAAATATTGCGGTGACCAATGAACCTAATAAAACATAAATTACTATAATAAAAATCCCGTATAAAACAGCATTTTTAATTCCTACGGCTTTATTTTTACTCTGTTTTGTAAAGAAACTTACGGTTAACGGAATCATTGGAAAAACACAGGGAGTCAACAATGCTGCAAATCCTGAGAAAAAGGCTAAGAAGAAAATAGCCCACAATCCTTTGTCGTCTTCATCTTCATCATCTTCTCCATTTTCAGTATCTTTTTTATCCGCTGAAGAATCCTTTCCCTTTGGTAAATCAAAAGATAGGTCTGCCATTTCAAAAATACATTTCTCATCATCACAAGACTGAAAATCTACCGTACCTGTAATATTTGTTATGAACCCTTTGAGTCTTTTTATTTTTTGTGTAAAAGTTGCTTCCTTGGTAAACGTGGTCAACTCCATCTCAAAAACCTTATCGAACTTGGTCTTTCCTTCACTTTCAACGGGTTCTCCAATTAATTCAAACTCGCCGTTTTCATTGTTTAAAGTAAAAAGTGTTGCAATAGGACCTCCATCCGGAACTTTTTGAGAGTACAAGTACCAACCATCGTCAATGGTGGCATTCATAATTAAATTAAAAGTGTCATCGCCCAGATCCTCAACTTCCGTACTCCATTTTACTGGCTCAAAGATTTGAGCCTTAACCGAAATACTAAAAAGAAAGAGTATTAAAAATGATAAACCAGTTAAAAAATTCTTCATTGTTTCGTTGTTATTTTAAGTAGCTGTTTTGTGTGTTCGGTTATTTTAAATCGATCATCCAGTCGATAACCAATAATCCAAACAATAGTATCCTCACTACAAAGTAGCCAGACCTTTTGCTTGGCGACCAAAGATAACTTTTCATCTTTAAAAAACTTGCTCAGTTTCTTTTTTCCTTTCATTCCAAAAGGTTGGAAAACATCCCCCTCCTGCCATTTTCTAAGTTGCAAAGGGTATGATAGTTTGTCCGCATCTACGTAAACGGTAGTAGTATCAATATGCCCCATTTTGTCGGTAGGAATAAAACTTAACGTAATAGGGATGTTAATTTGTTGTTGATTTTTTTTTATGAAAAATTCTATTTTTTCTGAATTTCTCGGAATTTCTGTCAACAAAAGCTCATTTCTATTACGCAAAAGGCGATGTGAGGAAGAAAGCACTTCTTTTCCCGACTGTGCTTCCAGGAGTCCATAAATGTCTTTCCAGGCCGTAAAACCGAACGGATGCAACAATTCGTACAACAGCGCTTTTGTGTTTGGCAATTCTGAAATTTTAGCAACGTTAATAGTGTAGCCATCCTCAGTTTGGGTTATCACAAGATTATAAATGAGCGCCATGTAATCTTCTATCAGGGCCTGTGAATCCCGTAAATACTGTTGCGTATGTTGAAAGTTTTGAAGCATTTTTACTGAAACCTCCTTAAATTTTGGTAACACTTCTATTCTAAGTTTGTTTCGGAGATAATCGGTTTTTGCGTTGCTACTATCTTCCCGCCAATACAAATTTTGAGATTTGGCAAAATTTAGAATGTCCTCTCTTGAAAATTTTAGCAATGGCCTAACAATTGTTTCGTTTTGCTTAGGAATTCCTGTGAGTCCTTTTAACCCAGTACCTCTGGATAGATTAATAAAAAAAGTTTCCAGATCGTCGTCTGCGTGATGCGCTGTTAAGATATAGTCATATTCAAAATTTTCAGCTATCTCATTAAACCACTGGTAACGCAACTCGCGCGCTGCCATTTGCGTGGAAAGTTTGTTGTCTTTCGCAAAAGTTTCGGTATCAAAAGTTTCAGAATGAAAAGGAATATCTAATTTTTCCGCTAAATTTTCAGCAAACCCGGCATCTTCGTCACTTTCAGTTCCGCGTAATGAAAAATTACAATGGGCTATGGCTATGCTATGGTGTAACTCATGTAGTAGGTGTGTTAATACCACACTATCCAACCCACCACTGCACGCAATAAGTAGTTTTGCATCTTCCAGAAAAGGAAAACTTACTGAAATATGGTTTTTAAATTCTGAAAGCATAGGCTTATATTGCACCCGCTAAAATACCCAAAACTACTGCAATACCAAAGCTTAGCATGGTGCCAATGAGGACATATTCGGTTTTTAAGGTATCTGTGTCTTTGTAACGCAAAACAGATTTAGCCGCAATTAAAAATCCAACTGCCTGGTACTGTCCAATTAATATAAATGTAAGCGTTAAAACACGTTCCAGAATACCTATGAGTTTTCCTGCATTTGGGAGTTCGTCTGTCTCGTCCAGTACTTCGGCTTTTTCCTGCTGGGCAATTGCTACGTCTATCTGTGAAGACCTGAAAACCTGTTTAATTAAAATATTGGCTGGTTTTAAGCACAATAAATATGCGGTAATAATTGCTACGAATGTTGCTGAAACAGGAAATGTAAAAATTGGTTGGAACCCATGATATTTTTTGAAAAATAACGAAACTGCCACGAAAACCAGCATGTGTAACAGCTGATCTAAAAAAAAAGCATATTTCCAAAGTAGAGGATGCTTGTTGACTTTCGCTTTAAATCCATCAATTACATAATGTATGATGGCAATAATACCCGCGCCTACAAAAAATTCAATTTGAAACGATAACACCCAAGAACAAAAAAATACAATGATCACATGAAGCGGTAATAACCTACTCTTAAAACCAATACTATTTTTTTCGTTCGCCATTTTTTGCGTCTGAAAAAAATAATCGGCTAGCACATGAGCCAGAAATTGCAATGCTAAAAACGTAGTGATTTGCATATTTACAAAGTTAGAGATTCTTTAAAATAATTAACGGCGGTTTCAATAGCATTCCAGCCTACATTGGTAGAATGTCTATTTACCACAGACTGGTCTATACCTAATCTTTTAGAAATAGTATCCTCGCTGTGGCCTAAAAGCTTTAAATACACAACTTCGCACTGGCGTTGGGTTGCCTTATTAAAGAGTACATCCAGTAATTCCATAATGGTCGTCCATTTTTTGTTCATAGCTTCATCTTTGGAAGAAAAAAACAATGTATTTTTAATAACTACACGCTCCTTATTGTGTGTAGACAAACTATTAATTTTACGACCAGAATAGTAAATAGCCTCTCCATCCATCACCCCCTCAATAGGGTCGTACCTATCCAGCTCTCCATAACCAATGGCCAGGCGCACACCGTATTCTTTAAACAGTTTTGCTCTGTTCTTATCCTTTTTTATGGATGCTGCCGAAATAGGAATAGTCTTTACGTAACTCTTAATAGCCAGACAAGCCTGTAGCGCTTCCCCTGCATTAGGGATTACACATTCTATGTAATCACCCTTAAGTATGCGACCAAAACTTTCAAAATGTTTTTCTAAATCTCCTAAAACCTTGTGTAGATGTTGTTCCATGATTTGTTTATCCTCAACACCCAGACTGCTTGAAGAGATAATATCTCCCGATAAAACCGAATAATTAACTTTCATCTTTTTTTCAAATATACTAATTTATGTTGTCCTGAGTACATAAACATAATTTATGTTGTCTGTAATGCATAAATAGTGTTTATGCATTACAAACAACATACTATTGTCACTTCAAAAAAATTCAAATAACATTTCATTAAATCCCCTTCCTATATTCCAATATAAGGCAACTACCCCTTTAGGTATAGGTATTCTAGAATTCAAAATTACTCCAAAACACTCCGCATTGCCTTTGCTTTTAGTAAACACTCTTCATATTCGGCTTCAATGGTAGATTTGGCTGTAATGGCACCTCCTACTGAAAAACTTATATATTTTGTCACTTCATTATAAAGTATGCTACGTATTACTACATTAAAATCGAAATCGTTGGTAGGAGTAAAATAACCAACAGCTCCGCTATAAATACCTCTCTTTGTATCTTCCAGGTCTTCTATAATCTTCATAGCACTTATTTTGGGAGCACCCGTCATACTGCCCATAGGATAGGTATTTCGAATAATTTGTACAGGCGAAAACTCGCTTTCGGCTTCGCAGGAAATGGTTGAAATCATTTGATGTACCTGCTCAAACGTATAAATGCCGCAAAGTTCTTCTACTGTTACCGTTCCTTTTTTGGCAATACGCGAGAGGTCGTTACGCACTAAATCTGTTATCATGATATTCTCGCTTCGTTCTTTAGGATCTTTGGACAATGCAGTTGCCATCTCCCTGTCCTTTATGGCGCTCTGAAGCCGTTTGGCAGTTCCTTTAATAGGTTGCGAAGTTATGGTATTAGCTTTTTTCTTTAAATAGCGCTCGGGTGAAGCTGAAAGCACATACTTTCTGTCCAGTTTTAAAAAAGTTGCAAAGGGAGGTTTTGAAATTTCATTTAAAGAAAGAAAGACCTGTTCTGGATGTATTCTGGTTTCTTCGGCATAAAATTCCTGGCAAAAGTTAGCTTCATAAATATCTCCACGCTCTATGTGTTGGAGTATTTTACCCACCTTTTCGGCATAGCTGTCTTTTGAAGTGCGTAGCTTTATTTTAATGTCTTCCGCAGGAATATTTTCTTCGGAAATGTGAGTTGAAATAATAGCATCCCAATCGCTATCCATCTCATCGTCTATCATATTGAGATAGTGAAGTTCGACTTCATTTTCAGAAAAAAGAAACACTCTCTTAGGCTGAAAAAAATACAAATCAGGAAAATGAAGACCGTCAAAATTTTTGGATGTTAACCGTTCTACATCATTCTTTAAATCGTAACTTAAATACCCAAATAACCAATCTTTCGTAAGTTGCTGGTATTCATCCATTTTTTCAAAACCATTTTGATAATCTGTTTTTATGGCTGTAAATGCATCCACGGCCAAAATTGCCTGATAGGAGCCGTGTTTTTGTTGATATGCATTGCTGTCCAGCCAGGCCACTTCTTCAAATTGACTGGCCCAATTAAGAATTTTAGCTCGGGTAGAACTATTAATTTTAAATGATATTACTTTACTTGTTCTCAACCATTCAAAAATACCATAATGTTAGGTGACTAAAAACAATTAATGGTTTGATATGAAAAATAAATAGGCGATTCTTTTTAACTGAATATTAAGCTTTTAAACGGATTTTATCTATTTTTATGTAGGAATTTCTTACTAGAAATATGTATTTTATCGGTAAAATTATACGTTACATCGAATACACGTGCAAATCAGTAGCTTATATTTTGGCTGTCTAACTTTATATTATATCATTGCCTAGCTAAACCCCAAATCTAGCCATCTTATGAAAACAATTACACTAACCAAAATTATGGTTTCTCTACTCCTATGTTCATTTACTATAAATGCGCAAGTGGGTATTGGAAATACTTCACCTAAAAGCATTTTAGACATTTCAGCATCAAACAGTAATAATCCCACTTCTAACGATGGAATTTTAATACCCAGAGTTAATGATTTTCCAGCAATTGACCCAGGGGCTGACCAAAATGGGATGATGGTATTTTTAACTACGTCTCAGGAAACAGACGATGTAGGATTTTACTATTGGAGCGACCCACAAACCAAATGGATAGGAATTGGTGCCGAAGAATGGAAAGCAGGAACAAACGATAGTGGTGACAAATTAATTTATGCTACAAGAGCGAAGTTAACAGGCACGGACATGGTGATTACTGATGATGGCAGAATAGGTTTTGGTACTAGCGATCCCGTAGAACGATTTGAATTTCGTGGTCCCGGAGATAATGATTTTCAGATTACGAGCGCCAATACAAATCCTCCTAACTACATTCTTTACAACACGGGTGGAAGCTTGGAAGAACCTGGTCCTTTAGCTACCAATGGAGAAATTGGATCTTTTATAGTTAAAACACATGATGGTAATGGGATAGTTGAAACAGGTGGTTTCCGTTTTTATATGGATGGTGTGGCAACGCCCGGAAGTGCACCCTCCAGGTTTGTTATTAATACAACACCATCAGGTTCCACAAATCAGGTAGAACGTATTGTGGTAAGAAATACTGGAAATGTAGGAATTGGTACTAATGAACCTTCTCAACGTTTAGATGTAAATGGTAATCTACGTGTACGAAATTTAACTAAAGGAGCTGTTGTTAGTGATGCCAATGGAAACTTGAGCATTGGCCCCACTATTGTAGCTGCTGGAAAAGTGAATGCTACCGGAACCGCAGCTAAAATTAATGGAGCAAACGTATCTAAAACAAGTGCAGGTGTGTATAATGTTACATTCACGACTCCAAGAACCAATGCTAATTACGTGATACAATTAACAGTAAGAAGATGTGCAAGTTGTGGTGCTACGGACGATAGCTTCACTGCTTATTACACAAACCAAACAACGGCTGGATTCACTGTAAATACAGGGTATAATGATAATGGAGCAACTGCGTTAGTAACTACAGATACTGAATTTATGTTTTCAGTAATCGATTTTTAAATTTGAATTAACTATCCAAAACAAACTAAAAAATCCCGGTAGTACCGGGATTTTTATGTAAGGTATAGTAATTATACATGCAGTGCCCTATCACCAGTTGCTGCTAAGGCTGCTTCTTTTACAGCTTCAGCATAGGTTGGATGGGCGTGACTCATTCGAGCAATATCTTCGGCACTGGCTCTAAACTCCATCGCCACAACCGCTTCCGAGATCAGGTCGGCCGCACGGGCTCCAACCATGTGCACCCCTAAAACTTCATCTGTTCTTTTATCACTCAAGATTTTTATAAATCCGTCTGTATCGCCACTGGCACGACTTCTCCCTAATGCACGCATAGGGAATTGACCCGATTTATATTCCACGTTGGCTTCTTTTAATTGTTCTTCGGTTTTTCCTACACTGGCAACTTCTGGCCAGGTGTACACTACGCCAGGAATTAAGTTATAATCTATATGTGGCTTTTGTCCTGCGATAATTTCGGCAACCAAAGAGCCTTCTTCACTAGCCTTATGAGCCAGCATTGCACCTCTAACAACATCGCCAATCGCATAAATATTCTTCACATTGGTTTGTAGGTGGTCGTTCACATCTACCTGCCCACGTTCGGTAATTTTTACACCAGCGTTTTCGGCTTTCAATCCATCTGTATAGGCTTTTCTTCCTACTGAAACCAGACAATAATCTCCTGTAAAAGTTACTTCTTCATCTTTCTTATTGCTTGCTGTAACTGTTACTTCTTTTCCTTTTTTAGTCACTGCTGAAACTTTATGAGAAAGAAAAAAATTCACGCCTTGTTTCTTCATCACCTTCATTAATTCCTTACTTTGTGCGCTATCCATAGTTGGAATGATACGATCCATATATTCAACCACAGAAACTTCAGCACCCAATCTACGGTATACCTGGCCTAATTCCAGACCAATTACACCACCGCCAATTACAACCATATGCTTTGGAATTTCTTTTAAGCTTAACGCCTCGGTAGATGTAATCACACGCTCCTTATCTAATTCTATAAAAGGTAAAGATGAAGGTTTACTACCTGTAGCAATAATTATATTTGTTGCTTCGATGGTCTGGTTTTTGTCGCCGTTAATTTCAATATGCGTTGCATCTTTAAAGCTACCCATTCCTGTAAAAACATCGATCTTGTTTTTGTTCATCAAAAAATCGATTCCCTTTGTGGTTTGGTCTACTACAGCACTTTTACGATCAATCATTTTCTTAAAATTGATTTTTATCTCACCCGGAATTTCAATTCCGTGGTCTTCAAAATGCTTTATGGCTTCTTCGTAATGGTGCGAAGAGTCCAAGAGTGCTTTACTCGGAATACAACCTACATTGAGGCACGTACCTCCTAAAGTGTTATATTTTTCTATTATTGCGGTTTTCATCCCTAGTTGGGCGCAACGAATAGCTGCTACATATCCTCCAGGTCCAGAACCTATTACTGCAACGTCGTATTTTGACATAATCTTGTTTTTTTAAATGCAATAACAAAGGTACAATAGAGTTTAGGAGTTTAAAAGTTTAGGAGTTTAAAAGTTTCTGAAATGGTCTAGGAAGTAAACAATTTTTAAATATCCTTCGGTTTTAGAGCAAATTTTTCAAAACAAAATTTTACAAAGTAAGTGTTCTTAATTCTTCTCAATATCTTTTAAAACCCACGCAATCTCAGGATCAATACCAGCTTCACGATCTGCTATTGTTGGAGTAATTTCAATATCCGGCATGACACCAAATCCGTCTGGCTCTGTTTTATACGGAGACTCAACTTGCAGTAGCCCCATATTTATTTTCACTTTTGAATTAGGCATCTCATAACCACGCATCATACCTGCTACGGTTCCGTTGTGGGCACCACCTGTTTCCTGTCCAACAAACGTAGCTCTGTTTGCTTTTTTAAGATTTGTAGACAATAAAGAAGACGCCGAAAATGAGCTCCCGTTAATAAGCACGTATAATTTCCCTGTAAAGTTCTTCTCCTTAGGTTTCAATGGTTTTACACCATTTAAATTATAGTATAATACTCCATCGCGTTTTGTGGTTTTAAACTGGCTAAAGACCCCAATTACCGGAGAAAATACAATTGCCAGTCCTTTTAAAAATCCGGAACTGGTGTTGCTCATCGCCATTTTCATAAGCGGCGTTCTACCCGTTACTTCACTGGGATTATACATAATATACTCCTTATTTGTTAAGTACCCATAAAGTTCATTTATCTCTTTTACCCTTCCGCCGGTGTTATCTCTTAGGTCAATAATTAATGATTTGGTTTTAAGACTATCTATGGTAGTAAAAGCCTGCTCGCAAAATTTTTTAAAATTCCCTATTGTAAAAGACCGTATCTGCATATAAGCAACAGCACTATCCTTACCTATAAACGAAAGATTTCGGTTATACACGTCGTTTTCAAAATCATACCCGTGGATTTTTCTGTATTTTCTAAGGCTTTTTATAGAGTCTTTCTTAAAACGAATCACTTCTTTGCTAAGCTTTACAGGAACTTTGCTTAAACTATCCTTTGTTGCAGCTGAGAGGCTATCTTTTTTTGCCATAGTATCCTCCCAACGAAACATTTTTATAAATACACTATCTCTTTTTTGAAACGTGACCTGTAAACTATCCAGAAATCCCTTATCCCGTCTATAGTATTTGGTAAAGCGCGACCCTATGATGCGATCAAACAACGTGGTATTATACCCATCTGAAGCTATATTTCTGTTGTAGCTTTCAATCAATTCTCCGGGAGTCTCATCTTCCACCTTCAGCACCTCTGCACCAATTAGTAAGGTATCCTTGTCTTTGGCTCTTATAACGTACAACCTGTTTTCCACACTCTCGAACCCCAGAGAATTAAAACCAAACTTTTTATCCCGATAAGCCTTTCTTTCGGCTTTTGTGCGCTTTAAAGTAGGAGGCGCCACGCCTATATGCCCCTGCCCAATAGTTTTAATCACCGGTGCAATTTTGGTGTAAAATTCTTTACTGGAAATAGGTGTGTTTATTGATTGTTTTAAACTATCAAATTTAAAATCAAGTTGTTCTTTGGAAATATATTGATACAATCTGGGATGCGCTCTTTTAAGTCTTATATAGGTTTTATCAATATCTTCGTGTAGTTCTGAAACTGTGTGTAATTCAGAAATTTGCTTATTATATTTTTCCACGCTTCCGCAGGAAACCAGAAATAAGAGTAGTAAAAATATCCCTGTAATTTTTTTCATAAAGTGTTCGTGTTTTGGTTGTAACGAGACGTGAAACTTCGCTAGAAAGCTACAAATTATACAACTAACTTTAAAGTTAAAATTAATTCACCGAATAGGAGCTTACCTAAATAAACACGCATTTTAAGTCTAAAGCACCTCATTTCGCATAAAACTATTGAGTTTCCATCCCCGGAAAAGCCAGCATTTGCCCCATTCCAACCGTAAACAACCAATTCCCGTATAGCGCGTGTTCTATACTTACGGCTGTGGTGCTTCGGTATTTTAAATAGGTATACCCAAAAATAATTCCGCCAATAAAGGTAAGTAGGAGCACTAAAGTATTTCTGAAAAATAAATGTGCCAGTGAGAAAACGATCGCATTTATAAATATGAACAGTGTTTTATTCTGAAAAAGCGATTCATACCGTTCAAAAAAGAAAGTGCGGTAAATTATTTCCTGTGGCCATACCGAAAATAAGGTGTAAACAAAAAGTATGATCATAAAAAGACCCGGATTATTCTTCGGAACAAAAAACAAAAGTTCCCTATCCTGAAACCATACATATATTGTTGTCGCAATGGCTACAAGGATGAAGGTAGCCAATATGCGTCTCCGGAACGATTTCCAATCTAAGTCTTTCCTTATGCGAAATTTTATACTTTCAGAACGCTTTAACGCAAAAAGAATATACATAAAACCAACCGCCACCATTCCAACTTTTACCCATACATTGAAAGGGACTGCAAGACTTACAGGCAACAAAATAAAAAGTATAAAAAATTCAGTTAACAGATAGATTGTTTTAGTTTTCATAATTCTATTGCAGTTGTATTTTTAACCCGGTTAATAGTAAAAGAGCTGGTCGTACTGCCTACGTGTTCCATACTTGTTAATTTACTTACCATAAACTCTCTAAAATGCTCCATATCTTTCACTAATACCTTCAGCAAATAATCATAATCCCCACTCACGTGAAAACATTCCATCACTTCAGGAAGTTGCTTTACATTGGCTTCAAATCTTGTAATATTTTCTTCGGAATGTTTCACCAGTTTTATATGGCAAAAAACAGTAAAGCCTAATGCCAGTTGTTTACTATCCAACAAAGCTACATACTTTTCAATAACACCGGTTCTTTCCAGTTTTTTTATGCGCTCATAAATTGCGGTAACCGAAAGGTTCAGTTTTAACGAAAGCTCTTTATTGGTTTGCTTCGCATTTTGCTGAAGGTGTCTCAGTAATTGTTTGTCTATGATATCTAATGTCACCTTTTTTGATTTTTTTTCTGAAAGTTCCTATGAAAGGCAACCAAATCAGAAAATATTTCAGCAAAAATAATAAAATACAGCTTTTAAAACTGAATTAGATCGTCAGTATTGACATAAATTCTACAAGACTTTATATTTGGCTAAAATAAAAACAACATGAGTAAGCACGATTTTAAGCCGGCAAACAATATACAGGACCTTCAATACTTTGGTGAATTTGGAGGGGTTAATCCTTCTATATCAGATTCTTCAACCTATACATTCCTTTCAGCAAAAACCATGTTCGATACGTTTGAAGGTAATGCAGACGGATGTTATTTGTATTCAAGACACTCTACTCCTTCCAATTTGTATTTAGGAGAAGCACTTGCGGCCATGGAGGGAACCGAAACAGCAAATGTTGCAGCCAGCGGGATGGGAGCTATTACGCCAACGCTACTTCAGTTTTGCCAGGCAGGAGACCATATAGTCTCTAGTAGAACAATTTATGGAGGAACTTATGCTTTCTTAAAGAATTTTACACCTAGAATGGACATTCATACCTCATTTATAGATATCACAAAATTGGAAGCTGTTGAAGCAGCCATCAGGCCAGAAACAAAGGTGATCTTTTGCGAGTGTGTTTCCAATCCGTTACTAGAAATAGCCGATATTGAAGGGTTAGCCAAAATAGCCAAAAAGCACAGCGTACAATTATTAGTAGACAATACTTTTTCACCCTTAACAATTTCTCCTGCCAAATTGGGAGCAGATGTAGTAATGCACAGCTTAACCAAATTTATAAACGGCGCCAGTGACACCATGGGTGGTGTGGTATGTGGATCTCAAGAATTAATAGATACACTTCGCAACGTGAATGATGGTGCCTGTATGTTGTTAGGAGCTTCAATGGATAGTTTGAGAGCGGCTTCCATTTTAAAAAACCTGCGAACCTTGCACATACGAATGCAACAGCACAGTAAAAATGCGCTATTCCTTGCCGAAAAATTTGAAGCAGATGGATTACGTACGGTTTATCCAGGGCTTAATAGCCATCCTGGACACGAACTGATGAAAAAACAAATGAATCCTCAATATGGTTTTGGAGGCATGCTAACCATAGACGTAGGTTCACTTGATAAAGCAAATGAATTGATGGAGTTAATGCAGGAACGTAATCTTGGTTACTTGGCAGTAAGTTTAGGGTTTTACAAAACACTATTTAGCGCTCCAGGTTCATCTACTTCTTCAGAAATACCAGAAGACGAACAAGCCGAGATGGGTTTAACAGATGGATTGATACGTTTTTCTATTGGTTTAGATGCAGATATAGAGCGCACGTATAAAATGATGAAGAAGTGTATGGTTGACGTTGGAGTATTGTAGCTATTTGATTCTGATTATATATTTAATACTCATATTAACAACTCTATTTTCGATACCCCTCAAATAGAATCCATACTTATCTGAACTACCAAAAGCTCCTCCGTCCGCATCATCGGTGGTTAAATTTCCGATGGAACCGTTTTCATTTAAAAGAACCACGGAAGAACCTCCTGATGCAGTAGATGAACGAATCTCTGAAAGAGTGTTGGCTTGGTCAGTTTCAAATAATCCACTAACTGCACCTCCTCTTAAAAATTTACCACTTGACAAATCTCCTGCTTCTGAAGTGGTTCCTCCATTAAGATCTGGTACTGCCATACCGTTCAAGGGACTTTCAGTATCGGAAACAACGCTTCCATCACATAACTGCCAACCTTCGGATAATGTAAGAGCTGGAAAATCTATTTTATCGTGCCACGCTACAATACTACCAATAGGTAAAATTCCAATAGTAGCTTTAGGGGTGAGTACCCTTTCCCATTTTCCTAAGGAGGCACTAAACATATAATATCCAACACCATCCCCGTCAATAATACTGGAATTAGTATTGTAAATTAACATGCCATCCGCTGCCGTGTTAATTCCGTCCAATTGACTCGTTAAAACGGAAGGTAAATCTATTTTTGGTAACAGAACACCCTTATCACTAGAGGTTATAGAAAACGCAGAAGATGCATCGGTTGAGGTATCGTTTACAATAACCTGTCCATGACCAAAGGTATTAACTAAAAGAACTAAATAAAATATGATTTTCTTTTTCATTAAATAGAAAGATTATTTTATGCGAACTATCCAAATAACAGACATATTGGTTACTCTGGTTTCTATCCCTCTTAACTGAAAGCTATACAGGTCATTACCAAAGGCATCATCGGTTTCAATGAATCCTACAGCTCCATTCTGATTTAAAATTACCGTAGAAGCTCCGCCAGGACTTGCTGATGAAGATATTCTAAATAAATTATTGGTCTGATCTTGTTGAAAAGAACCACTAACCGTGGAACCTCTCAAAAATCTTCCCCCAGAAACATCTCCAGATAATGAAACTGTATTTCCATTAAGATTGGGAGTACTAGAAAACTGTAAAGGACTAGTTGGATCGGTTATTTGTGAACCATCACATAACTGCCAACCCTCTGGGAGTGCACCTACACCCGCTAGGGAACCGTGCCATGCAATTATACTACCAATAGGAACCAATCCAACCTCCGACGAAGGTGTCATGATTTTTTCCCATCGACCACTGGATGAAAAATAGTAATACCCAATTCCATCACCCCCTGTTGTTGTTGGATTTGTATTATAAATTAATAGACCTTCTGCAGCTGTATTAGTACCATCTAATTGAGTAGTTAGGATAGACGGCAGGCTAACATTAGGAATTAATATTCCCTTTTCATTGGAATCCACATGCAAAATTGTGGACGGGTCTGGCGATGTGGTTCCTATACCTATTTGGGATATGGCCACTACGGGGACCGCCATCCACATTAAAATAAAAGTTAATAAAAATTTCATGTTATTTTATTTAAACAACGCATAGCCTGGTAGGTTAAGTTCAACATATGAATTAAGGGAACACAAAGTTGAAAATTATACAGATGAAAAACCTATATGAATTCATACATTTAAATCTTATGTATTGATTTTTAAGGAACAATCTCATTATTTGTAACAGATAATGAGAGGTTAGAGTCTAAAAAAAAGCCCCGCAACAGAGAAAGTTTACGGAGCTTTTTGGACTGTAAAATAATTATTAGTTCTATTTTTTTGAATTCAAAAGTTGTTTTACCATACTCTTCAATTCTTCAATTTCTTTTTGCTGCTTTTCAATATTCATTTGTTGTTCTTGTACTGCTTTAACTAAAGGAACTACCAAAGTAGCATAGGCAATTCCATACGTATCTTTAGATAAGTCAGTGGGTCTATAGACTCCATTAAAGTCGTATCCAATTTGTTTAGCTGCTAATTCAACTTCCTGGGCAATAAAACCGGTTTCATAACTGGCTAAATTAGATACTTCCTCTGTTCCATTGTAAAAACCGTTCAACTTTTGACGGTTTAGCTGATAACTTACAGGACGTAATTTCGTTATGAACTCTAGACCAGGAATATTTTCTTTTACATTAAATTTAAACCTTCCGTCCGATGTATTGGTCCAAGGCTGAGGACCTCCAATACTCGTAGTACCCGCCCCACCAATTCTCACTGTGTTAGCACTGGCAGTAACACTATTCCCTATGGCTATAGAATTTACACCATTAGCAGATGCTCCAGAACCTAGTGCTATTGCATCTGTAATTCCGGAAGGAACTTGAGCACCTCTACCAAGAGCTATGGAACGTGGCCCAGGGAACGCGAAGAGTTTCCAATAGCAGTAGCATCATCTGCAGTAGCTCGTGAATCATCGCCAATTGCAGTAGAACGTGCACCGCTAGCTGTGGCATTATCACCCACAGCAGTAGCATCATCTGCGCTTGTAAGAGCATTTGAGCCTAAAGCAATACTTCTGGCATTCTGGGCTTTGGCATCACGACCCAAAGACGTGGCATCATCTCCACTCGCAATGGCATTAAAACCAATCGCAACGCTTCTTGCATTTTTTGCATCTGCATTACGCCCCGCGGCAAGTGCATCGTCTGCAGTTGCTGTAGCTTCGTATCCTAATGCTGTTGACCTTGCGCCACTTGCCAAGGTTGATCTTCCGTAGGCTGCTGCTTCATTGTTGGTTGCTGAAGACTCATAACCAATAGCCATTGCTCTTGCTGCCGTTGTTGCTGAATTACGACCTATATTGAAAGATTCATTTGTTTTATATTCTGAAAATAGATTGTTGTTTACTCGTACTTTTAGACTTTCACTGTTCGTGGTTCCAAGAAAAGTAGTATTATTAATTGTATTTCCTGTTAAAGCCCAGCCAGATCCACCAACACCTGCAACCGATAAGGGTGTCCAAACCGATCCATTCCAAAACACAAAACCTTTCTCAATGGCATTAGCACCTGAAACAGCATTCGTATTATAGATCATAGTTCCTTCTACAAGCGCTAATCCTTGTGGATTAACCACTGTAGTAATATCATTATTTCCAGACAATGCAATACGTGGAATTAGAAAACCGCTGTTTGTATCAGAAATTTCCAGAGCAGCTCTTGGCGAAATAGTTCCAATACCAACCTGCGCAGTTAAATTGCCAATAAACAAGAGGAATAATAAGGAGTATAATTGCTTCATGATGGGTTTTACTTAGTGTTTAAACAAAAATACGCAGTAGTGAAAAAGCTGGATTTTTGAAAACTCACAATTTATTCTTAATGAAACTATTTAATCAAGTAGTTTAACTGCATAAAGATTCATTTTAACGAAAATCAATTTTACAATTAAAATTTCATCAATTTTCAATCCGATCAACTCTTTGATCTGTAATATAATCTTTCTTCAAAAATCTCTAATTTGCATACAACTAATCAAAATCGTAACATTACATTTCAAAACAGCCAATCCAATTATGAGCGATAAAGACAACCTCTCCGAAATAGACATTGAACAACAACACATAATGGATAACAATGAGCTCTCAATCTGGGAAGCACTTATTCCGGTTGTTATCTTAATGGGATTGCTTGCCTACAATATCTTTTTTGTGGAAGGACAGGAATGGTTAGGAGGCTACACAAACCAGCTTATTCTGTTAATGGGAGGCGTTGTGGCGGCAGTTGTTGGTTTTTTAAACAAAGTTTCCATTGGAGTGATGCTTTCCGAAGTATGGGAAAACCTAAAAAGTGTATTTATTCCTATTATGATTCTTTTTTTGGTGGGCGCGTTGGCAGGCACCTGGCTTATAAGTGGTGTTATTCCTGCGATGGTTTATTACGGATTACAAGTGCTAAGCCCGGAAATATTTCTTCCGGCTTCTGTAATTATTTCTGCAATAATTTCTATTGCCACAGGAAGTTCCTGAACCACCTCCGCTACCGTAGGAATTGCCCTGGTAGGTATTGGAACAGCATTAGGTATAAATCCGGGAATGATAGCCGGAGCTGTGATTTCCGGTGCATATTTTGGCGATAAAATGTCTCCTTTAAGTGATACTACAAACCTAGCACCAGCCATGGCAGGAACCGATTTGTTTACCCATATTAAATACATGGCGTGGACTACAGTACCAACCATTATTATCACACTTATTGTCTTTGCGATAATAAGTGCCACCGTAGAGGTAAGCGGGGACGCAGATATTAGTGGATTACTCGCAACGATAGATGCCACCTTTACTATAACGCCCTGGTTATTTGTAGTACCTGTAATAGTAATTGTACTCATTTTAATGAAAACTAAACCACTGGTTGCCTTGGCAGTTGGTGTAATTTCGGCCGCTGTAGTTGCAGTTGTTTTTCAAGCTGAAATCTTAGCGGGTCTGGCAGATTCTTCGATTGGAGCAATCGTACAATCTATACTTACAGATACCGCTATCGTCACCGAAAATGAGAAGCTAAACGATTTATTTTCTGCAGGTGGTATGGAAGGAATGCTCTGGACCATTTACTTAATAATTTGCGCTATGGTGTTTGGTGGTGTGATGGATGGCATTGGAGCCCTGTCAAGAATTACAAAATCCTTGCTTTCTCTGGCCAGCAGTATCTTTGGACTGTTTGCAAGTACCGTAATAAGCTGTTTAGGATTGAACGCAGTGGCAAGTGACCAATACCTCGCTATTGTTATTCCTGGAAAAATGTTTAAAAAAGCATATGAAGATAAGGGTCTGGCGCCACAAAACTTATCCAGAACCCTGGAAGATAGCGGTACGGTGACTTCGGTATTAATCCCCTGGAATACTTGTGGAGCCTATCAGAGTGGTGTACTGGGTGTAGGTGTTGCCGAATACTTTTTCTATGCGGTCTTTAATTGGTTAAGCCCATTTATGACACTCATTTTTGCTGCTTTTAGAATAAAAATTAAGATGTTACGACAGCCTAAAACGCAATAAATTTCGGCAAAATCTGCTACGTGTGTAATTACTTTGTGAAGGTGAATTCACACCTACGGCATGCAGAATAACTAATTTGTTTTCAACTATTTCGTGCTACGTGTAAACCATTTGCTGAAAGGTAATACCTTCATGCTTCAAAGTCTCTCAACTAATTCTTTGCGAAAATGAGTCCATTTATAAGTTAGATTCAAAATTACTTGTATAATAAGCCGGTAATTTCGCTACCATTGAAATGTTACTACTGGAATATATTATGAAACCTTTATCATTCGTTTTTATCGTTAATGCGTACTTTTGAAACTAAAACCAAATAAAATTATTATGGCTAAAATAACATTAAGAGGCACACCTACTGAAACATCCGGAGATCTACCAAAATTAAATTCGAATCTTTCAAATTTTAACCTTACAGCAAGTGATCTTTCTTCGAAGAAACTAACCGATTACGATGGCTACAGAAAAATTTTGAACATTTTCCCTAGTGTAGACACGGGTGTTTGCGCAACCTCAGCAAGAAAATTTAATGAAAAGGCATCTAAGCTTGAAAATACCAAGGTACTTTGCATTTCCCGTGATTTACCGTTCGCCCAGTCTCGCTTTTGCGCTGCCGAAGGTCTTGACAATGTAGAAATGCTAAGCGACTTTAATGAAGGAAGTTTTGGAAAACAAAACGGGCTGGAAATAACCGAGGGACCCTTTGAGGGATTACACTCTAGAGTTGTTTTGGTTTTAGATACAGATAATAAGATAATCCATAGCGAACAAGTTTCGGAAATTGGAGAAGAACCAAATTATGATGCGGCTTTAAAATCATTACAGTAATGTGGAACACGTTTCTTGGCAAACGGCTAAAAGGCTTTAAATACGCAGCCAAAGGAGCCTATATGCTTGTAAGGAACGAAGCCAGTATACAAGTTCAGTTCGTTATTTCAATTATTATGATCGGTGCAGGATTCTATTTTAAAATTTCTGCAACCGAATGGCTGGCGCAAATGCTCGCCATAGGCCTGGTGTTAAGTGTAGAAGGACTTAACACCGCTGTCGAAGAAATTGCTAATTTCATGCATCCGGATTTCCATAAAAAAATTGGATACATAAAAGATGTTGCTGCCGGAGCGGTATTTTTTGCCGCTGGAATTGCAATAATTATTGGGTGTATAATTTATTTTCCTAAGTTTTAAATATGAAATGGCTCTTCCTGTTCCTTATTTCAGTTTGCTTTACCAGTTGCTCATACCTTACCGATTTTTACATCTTTAATACGACCGAAGATATAATAACAATTACCTACAAAACACGGAAAACAGAAAGCTCCCACCCTTTCGTTACAGCTCCGAAAATTTTCAACTTTAAGACGTTCAAAAACATACACGACACCGCTCTTAAAAATAATGCCATAAAGTTAGCAGATTCATTAACAGTTATCGCAACGTTACAACCCAAACAAGCCTTATGGGTTGGTGTGGAACGCACATTTATTTTAAAGAATGATCGTGAGCTTCTAGAGGAAAATCTGGAGTTTTTAACAATCAGGAAAAACGCAACTACAAAAGAATTTACGCCAGCAGAAATTTCTGCTCAATGTAAAGAAATCACCCACAAAATTGTTGGGATTGCAGTTGAATAACTTTTCTAAATTTCAATAAAGTCAATTTACCCTTTCCAAAATTTTTATGTAGTTTGTAACGTTGTATTTTTGCACGACGATACCAGTATTTATGGCCAAAAAGAAAAAAACTTCTACTAAAAAGACCACTACGCCACGTAAGAAAATAAATCTTACGCTCTCCAAACAACAAAAAATTGTGTTGGGAAGTTTTTTAACATTGTTAGGGTTGGCGCTACTTATATCTTTTGCTTCCTATTTTTTTACCTGGCAGGCAGATCAAAGCGACATAGGTATTTTGGACCGTGAAGCCGAAGCAAATAATTGGCTCAACAAGTTTGGAAGTAACGTTGGACACTTTTTTATATATCAGGGATTTGGTATTGCTTCGTTTATTTTTGCCTTTTTAATTACACTTACCGGAGTATATTATTTTTTAGATTACGCAAAAAAGCAATTGCAGGTATTTTGGTTCTGGGGGGTTCTAGTAATGATCTGGATCGCTATTTTCTTCGGATTTTTTACTGAAACTTCAACACTTTTAAGCGGTGTCATAGGATTTGAAATGAATGACTACCTCCAAGATTATTTAGGGTTAACAGGCGCTATTCTGGTAATGACGTTTCTGGCAATTGTGTATCTGGTGATTCGTCTAAAAATTACACCAGATAAAGTGGGTGCGGCTTTTCAGAAAACGCAACGCGATATTAAGGAAGATTTCGCTTCTGCTTCCGAAGAAATAGACCAATCAGATTATGAGAAAGATGTGGTAGAAACACTGGTAAAAGATAATAGCCCCACTACTGCAGCTACAAGTATGGAAGTAGTTACACCACCCGAAGAAAAAATAGAAGAACCTGTTCTTAAAACTCAGATACAACAAGAAATAGTTCAGGAAAGCGATGTAGAAATGCTCATTGAAACCGCCAAAGAAGAAGACGAAGTAGACAATTTAAGTAAAAAACTGGTGGAAGATTTTGGTGAATTTGACCCCAAATTAGAACTCAGCGGCTATAAATTCCCAACTATTGAATTGCTGAAAGATTACACCGCCGGCAAAGGAATTACAATTAATCAGGAAGAACTGGAAGAAAATAAAAACCGAATTGTAGAAACACTGCTCAACTACAAAATTGGTATTTCAAACATTAAAGCCACGGTGGGTCCAACGGTAACACTCTACGAAATTGTTCCCGAAGCAGGAATTCGTATTTCAAAAATTAAAAACCTGGAAGACGACATTGCATTATCACTTTCGGCTTTGGGGATTCGTATTATTGCGCCTATCCCCGGGCGCGGAACTATTGGTATTGAGGTTCCTAATAAAAATCCGCGGATTGTTTCTATGCGTTCTGCCATTGCATCGCCCAAATTTCAGAATGCTGAAATGGAACTCCCATTAACCCTTGGAAAAACAATTAGCAACGAAACCTTTGTGGTGGATCTTGCAAAAATGCCTCACCTCTTAATGGCAGGTGCCACCGGACAGGGTAAATCGGTTGGATTAAATGCCATTCTTACGTCTCTACTCTATAAAAAGCATCCTGCCGAAGTAAAATTTGTTCTGGTAGATCCTAAAAAGGTAGAATTAACGCTTTTCAACAAAATTGAAAGACATTATCTGGCAAAACTTCCAGATACCGAAGAAGCCATTATTACAGATACCAATAAGGTAATAAACACCCTAAACTCGCTGTGTATTGAGATGGACCAGCGGTACGATTTGTTAAAAGATGCACTGTGCCGAAACATTAAAGAATATAACACTAAGTTTAAAAACAGAAAATTGAACCCTAACGACGGGCACAAATTTCTCCCTTACATTGTTTTGGTCATCGATGAATTTGCAGATCTAATTATGACTGCGGGTAAAGAAGTGGAAACCCCTATCGCGCGATTGGCACAGCTGGCACGTGCCATTGGGATACACTTGATTGTGGCTACGCAGAGACCTTCGGTAAACGTAATTACGGGTATTATAAAGGCCAACTTCCCAGCCAGGATCGCTTTCAGGGTAACCAGTAAAATAGATTCCAGAACAATCTTGGATTCCGGAGGTGCAGACCAACTTATTGGTCGTGGAGACATGCTCTACACACAAGGAAACGATCTAACCCGCGTACAATGTGCGTTTGTAGATACACCGGAAGTGGCAGATATTACAGATTTTATAGGAAGTCAAAAGGCATATCCAGATGCGCATATGTTGCCCGAGTATGTAGGTGAAGAAGGTGGCACAACAATTGATAATAACATAGAAGAACGGGATAAATTGTTTCGCGATGCCGCCGAAGTATTGGTCATAGCACAACAAGGATCTGCTTCTTTATTACAAAGAAAACTGAAACTGGGATACAACCGCGCAGGACGAATTATAGATCAGTTAGAAGCCGCCGGTGTTGTTGGCCCCTTTGAAGGTAGTAAGGCAAGACAAGTTAACGTTCCAACCATAGACGCATTAAACCAACTGTTAGACAACGAAAATGATGACATTTAAAATGAAAAATTTAGTAGTACTTTTAGTAGCATTTGTAACCTTTGGAGCTGCCCAGGCGCAAGACCCAAAAAAATTATTAAACGAAGTTTCGGCGAAAGCAAAAAGCTACGATAATATTTTAATAGACTTTAAATATAATCTTAGCAACGTTAAAGAAGGTATAAACCAGGATACCCGTGGCGATGTAACCATTCATAATGAAAAATACGTTCTCAATATGCTGGGAACTACAACTATGTTTGATGGCGGCAAAATTTACACGGTAGTACCTGAAGACGAAGAGGTAACTATTTCAAAATACAATCCAGCCGAAGACAAGCAAATTACACCCAGTAAAATGCTTACTTTTTACGAAAAAGGATATAATTACAAAATGGATATTACCCAGAATATTAAAGGACGTAAGATTCAATTTGTAAAGTTAATACCTATCGATTCGAAAGCTGAAATTAAAGATATTTTGCTAGGGATAGATGCTCAAACAAAGCATATCTATAAACTTATCCAGACAGATGCTAACGGAACAAAATATACCCTTACCGTAAATTCTTTTAAAACCAATCAACCTATTAGCAAAGCAATGTTTACTTTTGATGAAGCCAAATACGAGAAGGACGGCTATTACATCAATAAACTAGATTAAGCTACTTTAATTAGTGAACTACCTTTGGGCTAGCACACAAGGGATTAGTTGTAAAAAATTTAGTTTCGAGGCAAGTCTCGGAGCATTTAAACCTCGAATATCGAGTGAAAATACTGGACTGGTACATATTGAGAACATATCTGAAGACGTTTACGAGCGTCTTCGTTATTTTAATGTTCATTTTTGTACTGCAAAGTATCTGGTTGTACATTTCGGAACTGGCGGGTAAAGACCTCGCCATTTCTGTTATATTGAAATTTCTCTGGTTTTTTTCCCCTAAGTTAATCCCAATGGTGTTGCCACTTACCATTTTGGTAGCATCGCTCATGGTATTCGGGAATTTTGCTGAAAAGTATGAATTTGCCGCGATGAAATCTACGGGAATTTCATTACAAAGAGCCATGAGGAGTTTAATGGTTTTTATCATTGCGCTTGCCGGAATTGCCTTTATTTTCTCGAATAATGTAATCCCCTGGTTCGAATATAAATGGCAAAACCTACGACGTAACATTGCCCAGTTAAGTCCCTCGATGGTGATTTCTGAAGGACAATTCAGCCAGATAGGTGACGATTTCAACATAAAAGTAGATAAAAAACACGGAGATCGTAAACAGTTTTTAGACAACGTTGTTATTCATAAAAAAAATCCTGATAAGCCTAACAATAATTACATTGTGATGATTGCTGAAGAAGGGGAACTTATTGGGGAGGAAAACAGCAATACACTTACCCTACTGCTAAAAAATGTAAATTATTATGAAGACGTAGTTACCAACGAGATCAAACGCCGAAAGAGAATGCCGTTTGTAAAAAGTTATGCCGAAGAATATGCCATAAATATAGACTTAACGGCCATTAACAATATAGATGTAGACAAAGAAAATGAGCTTAATAGCCACAATATGTACCAGGTGCACGAGCTTGCAAGAGAAATAGACACACTTTCTAAAGCCTATTCCGGCGATATTTTAGCATTTGCAGACAATATGTATTTCCGCTCGGGGATCGTAAAATTTGATGATGAAAACGTTAAAGATTCTGTTATAGTTAAAAACCCCTCCGGTGTTTTGGATCTTGTGGAACCCAGGAATAAATTTCAAACTATTACAATGGCGCTTAACAACGTAAAAGGAACATTACAAAGTGTAAGTGCAAAGAAAAATGAGTTTAAAATAAAGGTAAAACGAATTAATAAACACGAAATAGCGTTTCACGAAAAATTTGCTCTTGCCGTTGCATGCATCATTCTGTTCTTTGTAGGGGCGCCATTAGGAGCTATTATTAGAAAAGGCGGTATGGGACTACCTATGGTTATTGCCATCGTCCTTTTTCTTACCTATCATTTTATTGGGATTTTTGCGAAAAACAGTGCAGAAGATGGAACGCTGCACCCTTTTATTGCCACGTGGTTAAGCACGGCTGTAATGCTACCACTAAGTGTTTGGCTTACGTACAGGGCCACCACAGACCAGGGTGTTTTTGATATGGATACATTTTTCCAGCGCATAGCGAGGCTCTTCGGAAAAAAAGCTACAGATGCCGCTATTGTAGATGGAGAACAAGCTGTTTTATTAACGCAATCTGAAAAAGCGCTGGTACTATCCAGAACAAACAAACAACTTCTTGAAATTGTAAAAAACCCTGATACTGAAACATACTCTAACGAAGTTATTCAGGCAGCCAGACAACAGTTGAAGAATAAGGGATATGATTTAGAAAACCTATAATTGTATTAAGATTGTTCGTAAAAACCTCACCTCTCATTTCTCCTTATATTTCGAATAAAAAAAAATGCCTTCCCGCAATCACGTGCAGAAAGGCAATTAGTATCATTCTTAAGAAATTTTTCTAGAACACTTCACGTCCGGAAAAATGAAAAGCACCTTCTATAGCTGCATTCTCATCGCTATCACTTCCGTGTACAGCATTTTCACCAATAGAAGCAGCATATAATTTACGAATAGTACCTTCGGCTGCATCGGCAGGATTAGTAGCGCCAATTAATGTGCGGAAATCTTCCACAGCATTATTTTTTTCCAAAATAGCGGCTACAATAGGGCCTCGCGTCATATATTCTACCAACTCCCCGTAAAACGGACGTTCGCTGTGCACTGCGTAAAATTCTTTAGCATCTGCAGTTGTCATGTGCGTTAACTTCATAGCCACAATACGGAAACCGCTTGCATTTATTTTTTCTAAAATAGCACCAATGTGTCCTTTTTCAACACTATCAGGCTTTAACATTGTAAATGTTCTATCTGTTCTCATAACTTTTTTAAAATTTGGTGCAAAAATAGGTATTTAAAACACAACTACAAGCAAATACGTATGGTTAACAATAATATAACCTGAAAATCATTAGGTAAGAATTTTATCCAAACAACCTATAATTGTATCTTCGCAATCCTATGAACAAAGAAACCACACTTCAAATTGAATCGCTGTTAGCTACACCAAAAAAGGTGGTGATCGTTGGTCATAAAAATCCGGATGGTGATGCCGTAGGCTCTTGTATGGGTCTCTATTTTTTCTTGAAATCCCTTGGACACGATGCACAAGTAGTCATGCCAAACGAATATCCCACCTTTCTTAAATGGATGCCGGGCAACGAAACTATAATGATTTACGAAAGAGACACCGAGAAAAGTCAACAGCTTTTTGATAATGCAGCGTTAGTGTTTACCTTAGATTTTAACACCTTAGGCCGGGTTGGAGATTTATGTCCTGTGCTGGAATCCTGTGAAGCAAAATTCATAATGATAGACCATCACCAGGCACCAGATGACTACGCAGTAGCTACCTATAGCGATGTTTCTATGAGTTCCACTTCCGAAATGGTATATCACTTTATGGACGCTTTAGGAAGACTGGATTTGCTTTCTGCTGAAATCGCCACAAATTTATATACCGGGATAATGACGGATACGGGTAGTTTCAGGTTTTCTTCTACCTCTCCAGCCACACACCGTGCTATTGCAAATTTAATGGAAGCAGGAGCAGATGGATCTGAGATACACAATAATATTTACGACACCAATACGCCAGACCGATTAAAATTATTAGGAGTCGCACTAAAAAATATGACGATCCTTTCAGAATACAATACTGCATTTATTACGCTTACCCAAAAAGAACTGGACGATCATAACTTTAAAAAAGGAGATACTGAAGGATTTGTAAATTATTCGCTTTCGGTTTTAGGAATAAAATTTGCAGTAATATTCATTGAAAGTAAACAAGATAATATCGTAAAAATTTCTTTCAGAAGTAAAGGTACCTTCTCCGTAAACGAATTTGCCAGAGCACACTTTAACGGTGGCGGTCATACCAACGCTGCTGGAGGAAAAAGCGATAAAAACATGGAAGACACCATTTCTGAATTTATTAGTATCTTGCCCACCTATAAAAATGCCCTTACTGCCAATGCGTAATTTTTCATATGTACTACTATTTTTTTTGCTTGCTATAGCCTGCAAAAGCCCGGAAGCCAGAAGGCCGGTACAACGTAGTTCTGGCAGTTTTATACAAGAAAGCGCAGAGCGGAATAAAAAATTATATAAAAAAGAAGAAGGGATTATTGCTGAGATAATTAATAAAAATAGTGACATCAATTTTGAATCTAACCCAAACGGTTTCTGGTACTATTATAATACAAAAGATACCTTAAACACGACGATGCCAAAATTTGGAAATATAGTAACCTTTACGTACGACGTAAAAACCCTTGAAGGAACTACCATAGTTAGTGAAGAAGAAAACGGGTTACAACAATACCAGATAGACCAAAGTAACCAGGATCTTATTTCTGGTATTAGAGAAGGTCTTAAAGTAATGAAAGCAGGCGAAACAGTGACCTTTCTTTTTCCCTCTTACAAGGCATATGGATACTACGGAATACCGGACAAGATAGGGGCCAATGTACCTATACAAAGTACCATTACGCTTCGAACTATTGAAACTTCAGAAGAAAAATAAGTACAAACATTTATACTAAATCATACACTCAAATGAAAAAATTATCGCTTTTAGCACTTATAATTATGACCTTAGCCATGACGGCTTGTGAAGACAAATATCCAGATCTGGGAGATGGCCTATATGCCGAATTTATCACCAGTAAAGGAACCTTTGTTGCTAAATTGTATAATGAAGCAACTCCTCTAACTGTAGCCAGCTTTGTAGAGTTGGCAGAGGGTAAAAGTAATATGGTAGACTCTACCTATAAAGGAAAAAAATATTATAACGGACTAACATTTCACCGTGTGATGAAGGATTTTATGATTCAGGGTGGAGACCCATTAGCCAATGGAACTGGAGGCCCAGGGTATATCTTCCCGGATGAGATTGTAGATTCCTTAAAGCATGACGGTAAAGGTGTTTTATCGATGGCAAATCCAGGAGCAAACTCCAACGGAAGTCAGTTTTTTGTAACTCTTAAAGCAACTCCTTGGTTAGATACAAGACATACTGTTTTTGGAGAGATTGTTATGGGACAGGACGTGGTAGATGCCATTGGAGTGGTGCCTACAACGAAGCCTGGCGACAAACCAGTAGACGATGTTGTTATACAAGAAGTAAATATTATTAATAAAGGAAATCAAAAAGTAGCTAACTTTAGTAAAGAGTTAGAAAGCTTAGAGGAAGAAGCACGCGCAAAAGCAGAGGCTATTGAAAAAACAGCTACCGAAACTGCCATTATGTATGCAACAAAAAAAGCTGAAGCCACCAAGCTGGAATCTGGTTTACAAATTTTAGTAACGCAACCAGGAAATGGTGTAAAGCCAGAAACTGGATCAAAAGTGCTTGTGCACTGTGCAGGGTATTTCACTAACGGGCAACTTTTCTTCACTACCTATAGAGATGTCGCTGAAAAGTACGATGCAATTGATGCCAGAAACCCGTATCTTCCTATGGATCCGGTATACAGCACCGAAGCCAGACTAATTCCAGGTTTTAGAGAAGGCTTGCTAACAATGTCCATTGGCGAAAAAGCCATCTTATACATCCCTTCGCATTTAGCGTATGGAGAGCGTGGAAACCCACAAGCAAGAATTCCCGGCAATACAGATCTCATCTTTGAAGTGGAGCTGGTAGGTCCTGCAAACTAAACTAAGTTAAAGAAATTTGAAGCCCCGTTCTCGGGGCTTTTTTTATAAGTAACAGGCAGGATACTACGCTATTTAAAAGTATATTTGCCGCCTTTTAAGCGTAACATTATGTGGCAGAAAACAATAAATAATTTTACTCAAAATCCAAAAAATGATATCCTTTCAGGACTTACGGTGGCATTAGCTTTGGTGCCTGAAGCTGTAGCATTTGCTTTTGTAGCAGGTATAGATCCTTTAGTTGGATTGTACGGTGCATTTATGATGGGAATTATCACCGCTTTGTTTGGTGGGCGTCCGGGAATGATTTCTGGTTCTACAGGAGCTATGGCGGTAGTTATGGTCCATTTAATTGCTAAAGGAAATGAAGTAGGCGAGGCCATGGCAACACCTATTGAAAATCTTGGACTACAATGGTTGTTTATCACCTTACTTTTTGTGGGTGGCATTCAGGTATTGGCTGGTGTTTTACGGCTTGGGAAATTTGTAAGGCTTATCCCCCATCCTGTGATGATGGGCTTTGTAAACGGATTGGCAATTGTTATATTTTTATCTCAGTTAGGCTTATTCAAAGAAAATGTGGGTGGAGAAATGACCTGGCTACAAGGCAGCAACCTCTGGCTTATGCTTGGTTTGGTTGCGTTAACTATGGCGATTATGTTCGGGCTACCAAAACTCACCAAAAAAATACCGGCTGCGTTAATAGCCATTGTACTAGTTGCAGCCATTGTAATCTTCGGAAAAATTGATGTGAGCACTGTTGGATCTTTTATAAAAGATGGTGGTGGTGACGGATTACAAGGGGGATTACCAACATTTCAAGAGCAGATATTTACCTTGTTCTATACCATTGGTGACAACTGGGGACTCATATTTTCTACCGCATTCATCCTTGCTGCAGTTGGTTTAATTGAAAGTTTAATGACCTTAAACCTTATAGATGAAATGACCGAAACCCGTGGCTCTGGAAACCGGGAATGCGTTGCCCAGGGTGGTGCAAACATTCTCAATGGTCTCTTTGGCGGAATGGGTGGTTGTGCTATGATTGGACAAAGTATTATTAACATTAATTCTGGAGGTCGGGGCCGTTTATCTGGTGCCGTTGCTGCCGTTGCCCTACTCTGCTTTGTGCTGTTTGGTGCACCATTGATCGAACAAATTCCTATCGCTGCCCTGGTTGGCGTTATGTTCATGGTAGTTATTGGTACGTTTGCCTGGAGTAGTTTCAGGATTTTACACAAAATACCAATGACAGATGCTATTGTACTTATTGCAGTATCTGCCATCACTGTATGGCAGGATTTAGCGATCGCTGTTATTGCCGGAGTGATCATGAGCGCTCTATCTTTTGCGTGGAAAAGCGCTACAAAAATTAGAGCTAGAAAACGCATTAAAGAAGACGGTACAAAAGTGTATGAAATCTGGGACCGCTCTTTTTTGGTTCTACGACTGCATTTAATACTAAATTTGACGTTTCCGGAGATCCTGAAAAAATTGAAATAGATTTTATTGAATCTAAAGTTTCAGACCACTCCGGCGTGGAAGCGCTAAGAAATGTTGCCAATAAATATCTGGATGCCGGAAAAGAAATAACACTCACACATTTAAGTCCGGATTGTAAGGAGATGCTTATAAAATGGAACCCGGAGTTTAGCACTATTATTCAAGATGCCATAGACGACCCTCGCTATCACGTAGTTACAGACATGATGGATGCTGAAGTATAGATTTGTATTTCAATTAAAGTTTTCTTCCTGAAAAATTATGATATATTTATATTTTTAGGTATGCTTCGTATGTATTTAGAAACTACATTCGCTTCCTTTTCAAACATAATAAATGGAAAAAATGGCCCGTATTTTACTGAACCTAATTGCTTTATTGGCAATTACCATCTCTTTCGCACAAACCAATTCTACTGCAACAGATAGTATTGAGAAACCTGCAATAGATTCTTCTGAAGTTGTACAAAAGAATTTTCAGAAAAAACTGGAAAATCTTGAAAGACAGCGATTAATAGACTCTATTAAAAAAGCAGAACTTGAAATAAGAATCAGAGAACTAAAGAATTCGGATCCAGACCAAAAAAATCAATTACAGGCACAAATAAATGCACTTAACAATCAGGAAACAGCGCGTTTAGAACAGAAAAAGAAAGAAATTGAGGCTCTCAGAAATTCAACAAAGGGATACCCGGTCCTGGGCTTTTTTGATGATACGTTGTTCAATGTGTATACAAAACTTGGTAGCTTTTCAGCTAAAGAAAGAGCAGAAGCTATTACAAAAAGAGTAAAAGAACTTCCTGAAAATTTCAAATACACTTCAGATTCTTTAGTGGTAAGCACTGTAGAAAATTCTTCGGACATTCTATACGGAGAAAAAATTATTATGAGTGTTTCACAAAGTGATGCCATTTGGGAAAATTCCACTATTGAAAATCTTGCTGAGACATACCGAAATAAAATTGCTACTTCTGTATCCATATATAAGGATGAGATAAATATCTGGACCTTAGCAAAAGAAATAGGCCTGGCAATCCTGGTTCTTGTCTTAATTTGGTTCTTAATTAAGTATATTATTAAATTTTTTAATTGGACCGCCAAAAAAATTGTAAGTCAGGAAGACAAAAGAATTAAAGGTGTAAAACTAAAAGACTACACGCTATTTGATGCAAAAAGAGAGGTAGCTGCCCTACTTCTCGTTAACAAAGTAATAAAGTGGTTCATCATACTTCTGGCCATATATATAGCATTGCCTATACTATTTGGGATCTTTCCTTGGACACGGAATTTTGCCGACACACTTTTTGGCTATGTTTTAAATCCTGTAAAATCTATCTTATCCAGTATCTGGAATTACCTTCCCAACCTTATAACTATTATTGTTATTGTCTTAGTGTTTAGATATGTTTTAAAGGGAATCCGTTTTTTAAGTTTGGAGATCATGCGGGGGAACTTGAAAATAAACGGCTTCTATCCGGATTGGTCGAGACCAACCTATCAAATTGTTAGGGTGCTGGTAATTGCCTTTATGATTGTTTCCATCTGGGGCTATATCCCTGGTAGTGATTCTCCCGTATTTCAAGGAATATCGGTTTTCTTAGGGTTTTTGTTCACGTTTGGTTCGGCTGGCTCGCTCTCAAACATTATTGCAGGACTGGTACTCACCTATATGCGATTGTTCAAAATTGGAGATCGTGTAAAAATTGGGGAGGTTTTTGGTGATGTTATCGAAAAATCCTCACTAGTGACCCGTGTGCGTACCCCTAAAAACGAAATAATCTCAATCCCAAACAGTACGGTAATGAGCAGCCATACTATAAATTATAGTAGTGATGCGCCAGAAAAAGGTCTAATTATTCATACTACGGTTACTATTGGGTACGATATTCCATGGAAAAAAATGCACGCCGCCCTTATTGAAGCTGCCAAAAGAACAGAATTGGTTATGGAAAATCCAGAACCTTTTGTCCTGCAAACAAGCCTGGAAGATTTTTATGTGGCGTACCAAATTAACGCCTACGTGCAGGAAGCAAACAAACAAGCGACTATTTACAGTAATTTGCATCAAAACATTCAGGATGTTTGCGGGGAGCAAGGTATTGAAATTTTATCGCCTCATTACCGCGCAGCACGAGATGGAAATATGAGTACGATTCCAGAAAACTATTTGCCTAAAGATTACAAGGCACCTAGTTTTAATGTAAAAAACGAGGGTTAATTACTTTTTGTTAGTAAACGCATCTCTTTCCTATACTTAGTAGGAAGGATTTTAAAGCGTCCTGCAAAAAATTTTGAAAAATAACTTTTGCTTTTATACCCAATACTATAGACAATATCTGAAATTGTAATAGCTGTTTGTTCCTGATGTACCCGAGCTTTTTAAAAGTATACGAACAAATCACCATTACTCTTACTTTACCCCGCACATATTTTAAAATGTAAAATAAGAGACCTTGGCAGATTTGATGAATGTAAATAAGTATTTAATTATTCCTTGAGAGCTTCCGTTACTTTATGTATTAAAGCATCCATTTCGAAAGGTTTTGCTATAAAATAATTTGCCCCGGCTTCTAAAGCTTCTCTGTGTGCGTCGGGGTGCGCAGACATAATCATAACTGGAATGTCCGGAATATCGTTTTCATTTTTTATGGCAGTACACGCATCGCAACCGTTAGCCCCGGAGAGTAACATATCCATTAATATGAAATCTGGTTTTACTTCTTTTACGTCTGCAAGTATCGTTGTAAGCGAAGTACGTGTAGAAACATCCCAACCCTGAAAATCGAACATTAATGAAATTACTTCCAAAATATTTTCTGAATCTTCTACAACGAGGATATGTGGTTTTTTGTTTGACATTATATTGGTCGATTAGTTTATTGGTTTAGTCTCAATAGGAATAGTGAAGTAGAAGGTAGAACCTTTACCTTTTTTACTTTCCACACCAATAGTTCCCTTATGTTTTTTAATAATATCTGCAGCAATGTAAAGACCAATGCCAAATCCCGGAAAAGTATTTTCATCCCTACCTTCTTCCCTATAAAAGCGCTTAAAAATCTTTTCTTTGTTTTCTTCTTTTATACCTATTCCATAATCCTGTACAGATACACGAACTAACTTATCTTCAAGCTTGCAAAACACTTCAATTTTTTTAGACTCTGGTGCATATTTCACTGCATTTGTGAGGAAATTGGTTATTACCTGTCCCAATCGTTCCTTATCTGCATACACCTGAGTTTCTTTTATGGTGTTTAATGTGATGGTATGCGTTGGATTCACCATCTGAATTTGTGATATAATATTTTCCAGTAGCTCATTAATTATAAAAACAGACTTTTTTAATTGTAGTCCTCCACGTTTCATTTTTGACAAATTGAGCAGGTCGGTAATGAGGGATGTTAGCACCAGGATTTGTTTGTCAATGGTATGCAGTGCTTTTTTTAAAAAAACATCGTCACTATCCTTATACTTTGCGCTAAGTAATTGTACATATCCTTTTACTGAAGTTACCGGAGTTTTAAGCTCATGACTGGCCATCCCAATAAATAAATCTTTTTGTTTTTCCTGTAGTTTAATATCATGAATATTCATAAAGGCATGAATATAACCTTCAAAATCCCCATTCACATTATACCGCGGAACTCCTTTATTTACCATCCAACGGTAGCGGCCATCAAATCTTTTTACACGGTATTCCATTTTAAAGTCTTCCTGATTATTGTAAGCTTCTTCAAAAACAGTCCTGCAGTTTTCTATGTCTTCGGGGTGGGTGTTTGCAAAAGCGATAGAGCCTAAATGCGCATTCAGGGTACTTCCTATAAAATCTAACCACAATTGGTTTGCAAAGGTTATATTTCCGGTTAAATCTGTAATAACTATAAAAACAGGTGCATTATTTGCCATACGGCGAAAGCGTTTTTCACTCTCTTCAACTTTAAAGAATGCTTCTTTTAACTTTTTTTCTGAAGTATACTGTTCGGTTATATCCTGTAGCGTTCCGTTAAAACGGTATGGTTCTTTCTCTTCGTTAAACCATGCTCTACCTATAGCCCTAACAATTCTCTCTTTTTGAGTTTCTGGAGGTTTAATGGTGTACACAATATCATAATGATGGTCGGTTTCATAATTCAGTGAATCCGCTATTGCAGTATGTACACGCACCCTATCTTCTGGTACTATTACTTCGGTAGCTCTTTCCAGGAATATCTCATCGGTACTTTTTAATCCAAACCAATTTTTTAAGCGGTCATTTCCTTTAAATTTATTGGTAATTGGGTTTAAATCCCAGGTGGCTAACTCGGCAGCATCTATGGCAAACTGCAATTCGCTTTTGCTCTCGCTAAGTGCATCAAACGTTTCTTTAAGCTTTTGCTCTTGTTCATATTCTACGGTTATATCCTGGATAATTCCGTTAAACCTATAAGGTTCTTTATCTCTTGTAAAATAGCACTTACCAATTGCGTGTACCACCCGTTGTTGATCTATTTTTTTATTCCTGATAGTATACACTATGTTATAATTGCCGCCAGACTTATAATTTTGAGCCTGCACAATAGCTTGTGCTACCAGCTCTCTATCTTTTTCTACTATAGTTGTATTTATAAACTCGTGAAGATTTATTTTTTCTATATTCTCTATGCCAAACCATTCTCTAAAACGTTTATTTCCTGAAAGTTCATCTCTAATAGGAAGGTAATTAAAGGTAGCTAAGTTCCCACCCTCTATGGCAAAATTTAATTGGGTACTTTTCTCCTCTAAATTTCTCATAGACAAAACCTTCTCTGTGGTTTCCATAACGGTAACCAGCACTCCAGTGGGTATAGAAGTCGCGTCGTAAATAGGGCTGTAGCTAAAAGTCCAATATACATCTTCCACCTTTCCGTTTCTGTAAATTGGAATAAGCATGTCTTCGTTCCAGGTAGCTAACCCAGTTTCTTTTACCTTTTTTATTTTTGGTTCAGCAACGGTTGCAAAAACTTCTTTCCACGCCTCTTTTCCGGGAGCTCCCAACATTGCAGGATGCATCCCCTCAATCCCCAAACTGGGACGATAGGAATCGTTATAAAAACAAATATTATCTGGTCCCCAAAATATATACATTGGGAATTTTGAGTTTAAAATTATGTTTACTGAAGTTAATAAACTTTGAGGCCAGGAAGTTATAAGACCTAATGGATTTTCGCTCCAATCTTTTTCACGGATTCTTGTGGCCATTTCGCCCTCACCCATGATTAAATTTCCACCAGGATTTGAAGATGCCGCAACTTTATTTTTTGGTAGATCGGTTTTAGGCATAATCCCATATTAACAATTTTTAAAATTACTTTTTAAATAAAATATAATATGTGAAAGTTTTCTTAAAATAAGTTGACTCATTTCAGATAAAACCTAGCTCATATGCATTATTACAGCTATGTATTATCATGAAAAAAGCTGAATTTCTTGATGAAGGAAATTCAGCTTTTAGATTTTTGATCGATGTAGTACTTAACGCAATTTGCAGTCTAACTTACATAGCAAAGGATCTCCCAGTGATTGCTGAAAGGCTTCTTCAACATAATAGCACAAACGGCTTTTTTGTGATTGTAAGCCCTTGATGCGTAAAGAATTTGTTAGCTTTTTCATGATTTTCGTTTTTCGATTGTTACAAAATTGGCTTCAACTTATCTGTAGCGTCTTTTATTGTTCCATACATACGCTTTCGATGTTTTTACTCTTGCCGATAATTGATTACTGTCTAATGTTCTCATAATAATAGTTTTAAAGGGTTATACTAAAGAGACGCCTTACTAGTATTTTTGTTACAGTACTATGTATTGCAAAGTACATATTTAACACTTTTTAACATTTTAAGGGTGGTAGTTTCGTTCCATCACTCCAAAATTGATTGTTGCGTGTGTAACAATTTTCGCTCAAACATATCTTTACGTAAACAAACCCTATGAATTTTTTTTTACCATGTCTCGTAGTATGCTTTTTTACTTCTTGTACTAAAAGCAATCATAAAACAGCCATTACTTCAGAAACATTATCCCTCAAAAATACAGACACCTTAAAAATTCCAGCCGATTTCTTTCCGGGTAAAAAAACAAAAGTCCTGGTGGTTGGGACGTTTCATTTTGATTATCCGGGATTAGACAGTCATAAAACCATACCCGAAGACCAGATAGATGTTTTAAAAGAACCAAAAAAATCTGAAGTTTCTGAACTGATTGCCTATATCAAAAAGTTTAAACCTACCAAGATTGCCATAGAAGCAAACGCCAATTGGAACGCAACCCAAAAACTGCGTGAATATATTCAGGGAGAACACAGAGACAAACGTGACGAACGCTATAATTAGCCATGAGATTGGCTTCAGAGTTAGGGCTGGATACCTTGTACCAGGTGAATGCTAATTCGCTACGCAGCGATATTTATAAAAAGGATTCTCTATTTCTGAAAACAATCACGGGCGATATAAACTGGGATTACGAGGATCCGCTCTGGGAAGGGTTTAAAAACTGGATGACGTACGATGACAAACTCATCCCAAAAATAAACCTGACAGATTATTTCAAATACATGAACTCCAGGGAGTCCCATAACTACGGCTACGGGATCTACCTACTCGGAAATTTTAAAACGGAAAACAATCAGGGAGCAGACCATCTATCCATCTGGTGGTACAACCGAAATCTTAGAATTTTCAGAAACATTACCGGCATAACCGAAAGTATCGAAGATAGAATTATGATCATTATGGGTAACGGCCACGCAGCTATTCTTAGAAATCTCTTTGAAGCATCGCCAAATTTTGAATTTGTAGAGTTTGATAGTTTGGAGTAATTTTTAGCTATTTTCGGGGTGTTGTATGCAAACACCTAAATATATACTTGCTGTTATTGTCCTGGCTCAATTTTGCTGTACCTCGCTTTGGTTTGCAGGAAATGGCGTGTTGAGGCAACTTACTGAAACCTTCGATCTGCCAACGGAAGCACTGGGATTCCTCACTTCGGCCGTACAATTAGGATTTATTACCGGCACATTACTCTTTGCAATATTCACCATAGCAGATAGGTTTTCACCTTCAAAAGTATTCTTTAGTTGTGCCTTTTTAGGCGCTGCAATTAATATCGCGATACTATGGGAGGAAAATACTATTTCTACATTGCTTGGGATTCGGTTTGTGACAGGTTTCTTTTTAGCAGGAATTTACCCGGTGGGAATGAAAATAGCAGCAGATTATTTTGACAAAGGTTTAGGAAAATCTTTAGGCTATCTGGTAGGTGCTTTGGTATTAGGGACAGCGTTTCCTCACCTCGTAAACACCTTTTTTTCTGAAATTTCCTGGAACTGGGTTATCATCATTACTTCCATAGTAGCAGTTATGGGCGGAATGGTATTGGTTGTATTAGTTCCCGATGGTCCCTACAGGAAAGGTGCAAAAAAGATTGACTTTAATGCCCTGAAAGAAATTTTTAGCAACAAAAATTTCCGAAGTGCTGCCTTTGGTTATTTTGGGCATATGTGGGAACTGTATGCCTTTTGGGCATTTGTGCCATTTTTTCTAAAAGCATACAACAACGCAAATCCAGTTGCCACTATTAATGTCCCGCTCTGGTCTTTTTTAATAATTGGTGCGGGGAGTTTGGGATGTGTCATTGGTGGAACGCTAGCGCAAGGGTGTGGCACAAAAAAAGTGGCCACAATTGCTTTGCTGGCATCCGGTATTTGCTGTATAGCATCGCCAGTACTCTTCACTACAAATACAACGTTATTTTTAGCTTTCATGGTATTTTGGGGTATTGTAGTTATTGCAGATTCTCCCATGTTCTCTACGCTGGTAGCACAAAATACCGCCCCCACTACCAAAGGCACCTCGCTCACCATAGTAAACTGTATAGGGTTTGCATTAACTATTGTAAGCATACAATTAGTAAGCTACTTAACTACGATTATTGCAGCTCCAAATCTATTTTTAGTATTGAGCATAGGAGCAATTTTTGGTCTTATCTCACTTAAATTGAATTTTAAATGAATAAAATAGGTTCTATTTTTAAAACCAGTTAGAGATCTCTAATACTGAAAAAACACTATACAAGAAGGTGGTTTCTAAACTTATGATCATTAGTTAAGTACATTTTATTTTTTAGTACCTTTAAATCGTCTTAATGAAGGCGTGTTCCCCAAATAGCTTAAAAAATGTATTATGAAGCAACTAGTGCTTTTTATCGTGCTATTCGGGGTTATTTTTGGAGTACATTCCCAAACCAACCCGCTTGTAAAAGACCTTCGCTTAGGTTTTGGAATACATATTACAGGAGAGTTACAATCCCCGTTGGGTGTTCACTTTAGAGTAGCTGCAACGGGCGGTGTAGCCAATTATGTTCCTATTTCCAAGAATGACTTTGGGATGCTTCCGGCGGTACATCTGGGAGTTTTATTTTATAACAAAGGAATGTTAGGCAGCAACCTGAACAAAGATTATTACCGTACCACTTTTTTCGATTTTTTTGCCAACGCTACGCTCACGGCAGGAGGGCAAAATAATAGTACTGCGCGTGACTTGCAGCAAAGGTTTGTGCCACTCTATCATTTTTCCGACTTTGTTGCCAACCCCTTACAAAACACTTTCGATTATTCTATGTCTATAGGTTCTAACTGGCTCATGAACCCAGACAAAAACAGGGCTTCACAAACCGTTGGATTTTTTAACTTAAATATTGCGAGACGGGCACAACTCTCCTATTATAATGATGGTGGCCCTGTTCTTGCTTTCTTTGGAGATAGAGAAGATCGATTTTACACAGGTGGACTGGTGATTTCTGCTCATTTTGATGACCTCGCCTATATTGGTCTGGCAGAATTGAGTTTTCATAAATTTACAGGCTGGCAGGAATATGCCGTAGATGCGGCAGATAAGCTACAACTAGATCATATCCCGTATTACAATGCCGATGCTTTTGGCTTTAATCAGCAGCAATGGAAATTGAATGTTACCAGCTTTCGGAAGGGGTACAGTGCGTATATTACGTTGTATGATTTTAATGCGCTGGATCTTCAGGATTTTATTCATTTTAGCACAGATTTCCCGTACCATCCCGATTATAACTGGGGCTGGCGCGTAGCGGGTGGAATTTCTTCACAATTTAAGACAACAGAATAATTATGAAGGTTTTAAATTTCAGCATACTTATTTTAGTTACACTCAGTATTCTTTCAGCTTGTAAAAGCACCGTGTTTAAGAGAATTGAAGACTCTATTCCTATTACAGACTATACAGCTTATGTCTTCAGGCTTTGCGAATACCGGAATACGTACGGAAACAAACGTTTTTTTCTATGTGACACCCCGTGCGAGCCAAGGGATTTAAGCGCGTATGATAGCATTCAAGTTGTGGAAGAATTGTATGCGTTTCAGTCTAAAAAGAATCCACAGGACATCATTTATATTACGTCAAAATCTGATAAATATATTCAAAAAAATGCCGGTATCTTTAATGCTGAAAGCTATAAAAGGTATATTTCGGTGCGTGATTTTGAGTATGTGTATTTTGGTGTTATGACCAATAATAGAAAAATAAGTTTTGTAAACCCTGAAGAAGCACTCACCTTCTGGTTACGAAAAGTACCTGAAAATTGCAGATTTGTGGTAGACAGCATTTATAGTGAAACAGCGGTGAAAAACTCCATAAATGAAAAGAAACTAGGTTTTGCAGACTTGTTTAATGTACCCATTCAGTTTTTAGAAACAGATCGTATGATGGTACAATCCAGAAAAGATACAACGGCAATAACCACTATTCGCTTAGAGGATGGTGAGCTTTATTTTGAGGGTGGCGGTAAAAGTTATAGCCTTTCGCAAAAAAGAAGGCTGAAATACCATCCTATCTATAGAGACACACACGATTCTATCGTTCAGAAAATTGTGAAAGACAGCCTGAAATTAAACCGACAACTTCAATTCGATTTTGGTGAAAATTAGATTAGGAGATCTTGAGTCCGTTTGCTACATTCAGTCCCGGGTGGAGTAACGTTACCTCTTTACCATTAACGGCTCCCAGTACCAGACATTCACTCATAACAGAGCCTATTTGTTTCTTCGGAAAGTTAACAACTGCAATTATTTGCCTTCCGGGTAAATCTTCAGTCCTGTACAAAGCAGTGATCTGTGCCGAAGATTTTAAAACCCCGATATCCTTTCCGAAGTCAATTTTCAGCTTAAAAGAAGGATTGCGCGCTTCTGGAAACTCTGTTGCCTGAATGATAGTTCCTACACGCATCTCTACTTTTTCAAAATCCTGCCAGGAGAGATTACTCATTATGGGTTATTTTCAGTTTTTCGCGCATCTCTTCAGAAATATATGTTCCGGCAGCGCTGTAATTGTCTACCAGCAATCCCTTTTTGCCATCTTTGGTTTCTATAGCGTACAGGATGGAACTATCGCCTGGATCTGTCATTCCTTCAAACCTGAAATACCGAACTACTTCGCAGTCTCCAGCTTTCCATTCTTTTTTCAAGCCTTTGGATTCTATTCCATCCTCCACGAGGTTAAAGTCTTCATTATATCCTTCATTTTGTAATTCTTCTATCGCTACAGAGAGCGAACTATATCCTTTTTTCATAATATATTGGTTTTCACTAAAGGTACATATGCTATCGCTAATCTTCAAAGAATTAATATTATTTTAAGCGTTTACACCTTAAAAAAATTCCTTTTATTACTTAAGGGGCTTTCGCATCTTATGTACTGCTGAAAAATATTTAGATAAGATTAACTCGTGGGTTCAGTTTGTCGTAGTATTATTTCGTTTCACTAAATAAAAAAAACAGCGATTTAAATAAAACGCATAAACTCCTCTTAAGCTTTAGACCCTTATTCTATTTCTTAGTAAACTACACCCGTTCCAGAAAAAACTCTTTATGAAGTAATACAATATAAATCTATGTAACTTTAGCAGTTGCTTGTATACAAATTAACACACACAAATTATTATGGCTTTAACACCTTCCAATATGATGCCTCTGGGCACCAAGGCACCAGATTTTATTTTAATTGATGCCTGTACCAACAAGCCTGTAAGTTTAAAAGATGTACAGGGGGAGAAAGGCACTGTGGTTATGTTTGTTTGCAACCATTGTCCGTTTGTAAAGCATGTAAACGAAGAGTTGGTGCGTCTGGCAAACGATTACCGGGTGACGGGGTTTGGTTTTGTGGCCATAAGTAGTAACGATATTGAAAACTACCCTCAGGATGCTCCCCAATTTATGTGGGATGTTGCCAGAAAAGAAAACTATCCCTTCCCTTACCTTTTTGACGAAACACAGGAAATAGCGAAAGCTTATGATGCCGCCTGCACACCAGATTTTTATTTGTTTAATGGAGATTTAAAACTGGTATATCGCGGCCAGCTGGATAATTCCAGGCCAGGCAATGGGATTCCGGTAAACGGAAGAGACCTTCGGGAAGCAATAGATAATATCCTGAACAACAATCCACAACGCAAAGAGCAAAAACCCAGTATTGGGTGTAATATTAAGTGGAAAGAATAAATTTTCTAATTTAATTTTTAACAGCTAAATTGCCTATAAATCCTAGAGGTGGGTTAACACCCAAAGCTCTACCTCTTCCTCAGAGCGCCAGTACTGATCTCTCCGGGTATGTTTTGAGGCATTTTTTACCCTCTTTTTAAAACATCGCTCCAGTTGAAATCTGCCGCCTTTAGACAGCTCGTCTTCAATAGGATGTTTTGTTCCTACATTGGTAATTTTTGCCAGGTTAGAGAACAGCAATACCAGTTTCCCATTTGGTAACAACCGTTCTTTTGCTCCTTTGAAGAAAGCCGGGAATAAGTTTTTATCGTAATAAATTGCTTCATCAAGACCTCCACTATTTTGGGTTTGTGGTAACCAGGGTGGGTTAAAGATAATGAGTTCGGTTGGGTTAGTAAACTTACCGAAGAAAGGAGCAAAATCCAGCGCTATCTTTCTGGATAGTTTTGTAGTTCCCATAAATTCAGTTAACCCAATTATAGCATTAGGATTGGTATCGGTTCCATAAACCTTTTGAAATCCATGCGCTATAAGCTGAAAAGAAAGTATCCCACTTCCGCAGCCAACATCTATCGCTGTTTTTTTAGGCCCTTCGTATCGGTTTAACCAGTTATCAAAAAGAAGTAGGTGATCAAACCGTGTAGGGAAATAGGTGCCATAATAAGGATGTATTTTGTTACGTAAAACAGGAACCAGAATTCCATTTTCATACCACTGCCAAGAACTGTTAAGCCCTTGTATTTGTGGAAAGGATAAATAGAAATTAGGAGTTTCCGGATATAATTTTTTAAGCCAACCAATAGCGGGTGCTTTTTTTACGTCCAACTTATGATCTACAACTTCCAGTACAATAAGATTGGACAGCTTGCTATACGCTTCCCGAAACTCACGTTGTTCTCTAAAAGATTGATTAGGAAGTTTTCTCTTAAGATGCTCCTTTAGCGATTTTAGCAATGATAAACCATCGCTATAAAAGGCGTTTATTAACACCTGGTTTCCAGCTTCCAGTGCTCTTATGGTGGGGTTAATTTCTGTAGCCCGATCATACCCAACTGTCGACTTATCTAGACTAAGAGGTTCTGGTCTGGTTACTTTAATTTCTGGAGTCATAGTTTTGTTTTGTATAAAACAGTAGTGGTTTCTACGTACTCCAATGTCTTATGTGGTTAAAGATTTACAGTTTCCTTAAAAACTTAAAAATAAGTTTATCCAGACCATCTATTCTAACGTAAAGATATGCTATTTTACCCGTACTGCTCTGCACAAAATCACAGCTCTTATTTTAATCCAGGACATTCAATTTGGCAAAGCGGAGTAATAGTTTTTTAAGTCCGCCGTTTGCAAAATTAATTTCCGCTTTGGTGTCGGCTCCTACGCCTTCAATTTTAGTGATTTTCCCTTTCCCAAAACGTACGTGTTCTACCACAGTACCTACGGTTAGGTTTGCCTTCGCCGCATCAAAATTTTTGTCACTACTACTGGTTACAGGTTTTAATCTGCGTAATTTTCGTAATTGTTCTTCGGTGGGGCCTTTTGGGGGTGCCCCTGCTGTTGGTTTACGTAAGCGTAATTTGCTGCGATCTACCTCATCAAAAATATCGGCATCTATTAAGGGTTTGTAGCGATGTTCTGTAACTGGCGTGAGGTATTCCAAAAAGCCTGCGTCTATTTCTTCTATAAACCTGCTAGGCTCTGCATCTATCAATTTTCCCCAACGGTATCTACTTTGGGTATAGGTTAAATAGGCTTGTTTTTCGGCTCTGGTTAAGGCAACGTAAAAAAGGCGTCGCTCTTCTTCCAGTTCGGCTCTGGTACTCATACTCATCCCGCTGGGAAACAACTCTTCTTCCATTCCTACAATATACACGTAAGGGAATTCCAATCCTTTTGCCAGGTGGACGGTCATTAACGCCACCCGGTCATCATCTCCTTTATCATTATCCAAGTCGGTTGCCAATGCTACATCTTCCAGAAATTCAGCCAGAGAACCTTTTGCGTCTGCCAGTTCTTTTTGCTCTTCGGTGAAATCGCGCATACCGTTTAAGAGCTCTTCAATATTTTCAATCCGGGCTATTCCTTCTGGGGTACCGTCCTTTTTTAATTCGGTAACGAGCCCTGTTTTTCTAGTAACGTGTTCGGCAATTTCAAAAGCATTGTAGGTTTGATTGAGTACCTGAAAGCTTTCAATCATCGTTACAAAATTCTGCAACTTATTTTTTGTGCCGCTGTTAATTTTAAGCTCTCCTCCTATTTTGTCCAGCGCCTTAATTACTTCAAACATTGATCGTCCGTAATGGTTGGCAGCGACGGTTAATCGCTCCAAGGTAGTTTGCCCAATTCCTCTGGCCGGGTAATTAATGACCCGTTTTAAAGCCTCTTCGTCTTTTGGATTCAGGATAAGACGTAGATACGAAATCACATCTTTTATCTCTTTTCGCTGGTAAAAGCTAAGCCCTCCATAAATCCGATACGGAATGTCTTTTTTCCGCAGCGCATCCTCCATGGCTCTGGATTGCGCGTTGGTACGATACAAAATAGCAAAATCGCCGTGTTTAGCCTGCTCGTTCATTTCGGTCTCAAAAATATTGCTGGCAACAAATCTACCTTCATCACCGTCGGTCATGGTTCGGTTTACCTTAATTTTAGGACCTTCATCATTGGCGGTCCATACAATCTTATCCAGACGGGTTTTATTTTTTTCAATAATACTATTGGCTGCGTTTACAATGTTTTTGGTAGAACGGTAATTCTGTTCCAGGCGATACACCTGTACATCGTCGTAATCTTTCTGAAAGTTTAAAATATTATTAATATTCGCCCCCCGGAAGGCATAAATACTCTGGGCATCGTCCCCAACCACACAAATGTTCTGAAAACGATCTGAAAGTGCTTTTACAATTAAATACTGACTATGATTGGTATCCTGGTACTCATCTACCAATATATATCTAAAACGGTTTTGATACTTGGCTAATACTTCAGGGAAACGGGTTAATAGTTCGTTTGTTTTCAGCAACAAATCGTCAAAATCCATGGCGCCTGCCTTAAAGCATTTATCGCAATAGCTTTTATAAATATCTCCCAGCCGTGGCATTTTTGCCATGGCATCTGCCTCTTGCAATTCTGGATTGTTAAAATAGGATCTTACGGTAATTAAACTGTTTTTATAGCTCGAAATTCTGGAGTAGACTTGCTTGTATTTATATACGTCTTTGTCCAAGTTCATTTCTTTAATAACGGCACGGATCACACTTTGTGAATCCTGAGTGTCGTAAATAGTAAAATTGTTTGGATACCCCAATTTATCTGCTTCAAACCGAAGGATCTTAGCAAACACACTGTGAAACGTTCCCATCCACAGGTTTTTGGATTCGCTGCTTCCTACAATTTGGGAGATCCGTTTTTTCATCTCACGGGCCGCTTTGTTGGTAAACGTAAGCGCCAGGATATTAAATGGGTCTACCCCTTGTTCCATTAAGTAGGCGATTCTAAAGGTAAGCACCCTGGTCTTCCCGGATCCCGCACCGGCAATAACAATCATGGCCCCGTCTTTTTGAAGCACGGGTGCGCGTTGAGCATCGTTAAGTTGTTCTAAGTATTCTTGCAAAATTTTTTAAGCTGAAATCGAACAAAAAACAGCGTTCGATAATGAAGTTGAAAAATACTGAAATGCAAAGGAAATACAATGTGGAAGTTGGATAATTTATGAACACGGACACTCGCTTAAATTCAGTAGAAAAACAAAACTCTCAAAGTATATTTTGTATAAGTAGCCGTTATTAAAGATCTTTTAAGCCAAAATTCTTTCTTACCATTTCAATTTTAAATAGCTCTTGAATACCTCCAAAATCTAAAACCTGAAACCTACCTATCATTTCTTCAAATTATAATATCTTTAGCATTCATATGAGTTGGCCTGAATACGCGTCAACTTTCAGAAAAAAACATATATGAAAATTAGTCTCTACTACGTATTGCTACTGCTCACTGCCCATTCAGTAACCGCCCAGATGGATAAAAAAATTCTAAAGGAAATTAATACTATTGAAGCTCAGGTAATAGATTGGCGCCATTACTTTCACGAAAATCCGGAACTTTCCAATCGAGAATTCAATACCGCTGAAAAGATAGCGACCCACTTAAAATCTCTCGGGATGGAGGTACAAACAGGTATTGCTAAAACGGGTGTCGTTGGAATTCTTACAGGAAACAAATCTGGTAAAGTGGTTGCCTTGAGGGCAGATATTGATGCCCTTCCTGTAACCGAACGTAATGACCTCACCTTCAAAAGCACTAAAACCGATACCTTTTTAGGAACCGAAACCGGAGTGATGCACGCCTGTGGTCATGATACACATATTGCAATTTTAATGGGTGTTGCTGAAGTTTTATCCAAAAATAAAGACAAAATTAACGGAACCATAAAGTTTATCTTCCAACCCGCCGAAGAAGGCCCGCCACCGGGTGAAGAAGGTGGCGCCAAACTTATGGTAAAAGAAGGAGTTCTTAAAAACCCTGATGTAGACGCTATTTTTGGATTGCATATTAACTCAGGAACACCCGTTGGAACTATCAAATACAAACCAGAAGGAACAATGGCCGCCGTTGAACGTTTTGTAGTTACTGTAAAAGGGAAGCAGACACACGGTTCGGCGCCGTGGACGGGGGTAGATCCTATTTTAATTTCAGCAAAAATTATTGATGGTTTTCAAACCATTATTAGTAGAGAATCTCCATTGGTAAAAGAAGCAGCTGTGATTACCGTTGGAAAAATAACCAGCGGATTACGTTTCAACATTATACCAGAAACTGCTGAAATGATCGGAACCGTAAGAACACTGGATCCACAAATGCAACAACTTATAATTCGCCGTATGACCGAAATGGCGCGCGATATTGCCAAAGCCTACGGAGGGGAAGCAACCATAGCGTGGCAGAACAATGCGGCTATTACCTACAATGATCCGGATCTCACTGCAAAAATGCTTCCGACGCTTCAAAAAATAGCAGGAAAGGAGAATGTTCAACTAATGAAAGCCTCAACTGGTGGAGAAGATTTCAGTTTTTTTCAGGAAAAAGTACCCGGATTTTATTTCTTTGTTGGCGGAATGACACCCGGAAATACAGAAGCATACCCACACCATACACCAGATTTCAAAATTGATGATGCCGGAATGTTATTGGGGGTAAAAACTATGACGCAGGTTGCGTTGGATTATTTGAATGCAAAGTAAGTTTTGGCGCTTCGATACAATGTTTAAAGGCTTGCGTTGTAGGTAAAACGAAATCATTCCGGAACATTAACTTCATCATTTTGTTTAACTTTTTGGTATTTTTCTGGTAAAGTCGAGACAACAGTCTGGGATCTGGAATTTAATTATTGGAATTTTTATTTTTTTATGGAAAACGTTTTAGAATTTTTAGGAAACATTCCCTGGTGGGCCTGGGTATTAATAGGGCTGGCAATTATAGCCCTGTATGATGTACTTCAGAAAAAACACGTGATATTACACAACTTTCCTATTGTTGGTCACTTTAGATACATGCTGGAGACAATTGGCCCGGAATTGCGGCAATATATTGTAGCCAATAACCGGGAAGAATTACCTTTTAATCGTATAGAAAGAGGCTGGATTTATGCTTCAGCAAAAAACGAAAACAATTACGAAGGCTTTGGTACAGATAGAGATATTTATGAGGCGAACTACATTTTTATTAAAAATGCACTCATGCCATTTAAGGTAGAAACCGATCATCCAAGTGCCAAGGATCCATACTTTTTGGCTTGTGCAAAGATTATGGGCGAACATAGTAAACGTCGTAGACCTTATAGACCAGCTTCAGTAATTAATGTTTCGGCTATGAGTTTTGGGTCCTTATCTGCCCGGGCTGTGGAATCACTTAACAGAGGGTGCAAATTGGCACACGCTTATCATAATACGGGTGAGGGCGGTTTGTCACCATATCACAAAACAGGAGCCGATGTGGTGTTTCATTTTGGAACCGGGTATTTTGGAGTGCGTGATGACGATGGTAATTTTTCAATGGAAAAAATGAAGAAATTAGTGGAGGAAAATCCACAGGTAAGAGCCATTGAAGTAAAGTTATCGCAAGGGGCAAAACCAGGAAAGGGGGGTGTTTTACCAGGTTCAAAAATAACCCAGGAAATTTCAGAAATAAGAAATGTTCCGGTGGGAAAGGACGTTTTATCGCCACCTTCTCATACTGCATTTAGCACTGTAGAAGAACTAGTTACTTTTGTTGAAGCCATTGCCGAAAACACCGGGTTACCAGTAGGAATTAAAGCTGCTATTGGAAAGTTGGATGACTGGGAAAAATTGGCTAGAATTATGGAGGAAACCGGTAAAGGTCCGGACTTTGTAACAATCGATGGTGGTGAAGGCGGTACGGGTGCGGCACCTCCAAGTTTTGCAGATCACATGGCATTGCCGTGGATCTATGGTTTTTCTGAAGTCTATAAAATATTTAAGAAACATCATCTCTGCGAGCGCACTGTTTTTATTGGGAGCGGGAAATTAGGGTTTCCGGCCAGAGCTGTTCTGGCATTTGCGATGGGGGTAGATTGTATAAATGTAGCAAGGGAAGCAATGATGTCTGTAGGGTGCATACAAGCGCAGGTATGTCATACTAATCATTGTCCCAGCGGAGTTGCTACACAAAACAAATGGAAACAAAGGGGTATTAATATAGATGATAAAGCAACCAGGGCACATTTCTATTTTAAAAATTTCAGGAAAGAGTTTCTGGAAATGACCCATGCCTCTGGCTATGAACATCCAGCTCAATTTACTATGGATGATGTTGAATTGACTGTTGGAGATCAAAATCTCATTAAGGAGCTTTCAAAAGTTTTCACCTACCATAAAATTGAAGTTCCCTTTACAGGGATACGGGATTTACAAAAATGCCAATATTTGGGAGGTGATTATAAGGTTAAAGAAGAAAAGAAAGCTGTAAAAAAAGCGAAGAAAGAAGAAGAAGTAAGATGGTAAATTTGCTGTATCGCTCTAAAGAAATTATGTTTGTATAAAAATTTTTATAATGGAAGAAATGTCTCAAGTACTTCAATATGTTGCCTATTTACTACCTGCCATTGTTGTGGGTGTTGTATCCTATTTCTTTTTTAGGGGACATACCAAAAATGAAGAAGGGCGCCGCCGTTATTTCATACAAAAAGAAGCGCAGAATAAAATATTACCAACCCGACTTCAATCGTACGAAAGGTTAACGTTGTTATTGGAACGTATAGATCCCAATAGCCTGTTAATAAGAGTGAAACCTTTTGCCGATGACATTGAGAAATATGAAAAATTACTCATAGACAGCATAGAGAAAGAGTTTGAGCATAACGTGACTCAGCAAATATATGTTTCACCAGAGTGCTGGAACCTCATTAGCGCTGCAAAAAATGCCACCATACACGTAATTAGACAAGCTGCTATGCACGAAAAGGAAAACGGTGCAGATTCTTTGCGGGAGTATTTACTTCGTCATTTTATGGAAGAAGTTACACCTTCTCAAAAAGCTATGGCTTATGTTAAAAAAGAAGTTGCCGAATTGTTCTAAGGTTTAAACAACCCATTTCTTATTGCAAATAGCACAAGGCCTATTCGGTTTTTTATGTTCAGTTTATCGTATATAGAATCGCGATACCCTTCTACTGTTTTGGGACTTAAAAACATTTTATCTGCTATTTCCTTATAGGTCATTTCGGTACACGCGTGTTGTAAAAATTCTTTCTCGCGATCTTTTAAGCAAATATCGTCGTTATCCCTATTCAAAGAATTCACAAGGAGTTTACTTACAGTATTAGTATGAAAATATCCTTTTTCTATAACTTGTAACAAGGCCTCCTTTAGTGTGGAGCTTTTTGTATCTTTCATAAGATAGCCTTTTGCCCCTGCCCGAAGCATTTTTAAAATGGTGTCCTCGTTTTCTTCTACTGAAAGTGCCAATACCTTAATTTTTGGATATTCTTTAGATAAAATTTCGGTAGTTTCTATACCGTTTAATACAGGCATATTTATATCCATAAGCACAATGTCCGGAACGTTAGCAGGGATTTTTAATTTCTCCAAAAGTTCCTGTCCGTTTTTGCACAGATAAGACACTTCAAAATCTTCAAAGTCTTCAACTAACCCTCCAATGGCCTGTAGCAATAACGTGTGGTCATCTACGACAACTATTGAATACTTCATACTATTATTTTTCGTTAGGTTGTTTCAAATTAAATTTAAATAAATAACTGATAATAAAAGCTTTAAGATTGTTAAACTTTAAAATTTCAACAGCATAATAACCGTAACATAGTCCCTTCATTGGGGGTGGAAGAAACTTTAAAGTCTGCTCCAATTACTTTCGCTCTGTTGGTCATGTTTTTAATTCCTATACCAGAATAATTTATTTCGTCTTTAAAACCTACACCATTGTCTTTGGCGTTAATTAATAGTTCGTTTTCGGTGTAAATTAAGGTGACATCCAGTTTAGTTGCTTTAGAATGTTTGATTGTGTTAGAAAAGAATTCCTGTAAAATTCTAAACACAATAATTTCTTTGTCCGGTCCTATTGAAAATGGCATCCCTACAACAGCATACTTGGCTTTTATAAAATCCATTCTATTAAAACGTTCTATCTCCAGCCGCACTGCTTCCCGAAGACTAAGTTTTTTAATTGCTTCGGGATTAATAAGTTTGGATAGCATTCGTAACTCGCTAATGGCGTTTCCAATAGTTTCTGAAGCCTCATCTATAGTATCTGGTTTTTCTTTTGCCAGTTGCACCTGTATTTTTGCCAGGGTCATTAGCTGCCCAATATTATCGTGAAGCTCCCAGCTTATATTGCGCAGGGTTTCTTCCCGGATCTCTATTTGTATTTCTGAAAGTTCCTTTTCATAAGCCTCTCGCGCTACTTGTTGTTCCAGTAAAAATTTGTTTTTTCGACGTACAAAAACAGTAATCAACGTAATAATAATGGCCACAAGAACCAATACTATAAAAACCGATATGAGTGCCGCTATTTCTTCCTGGTCCATAAAAATCCTATTATAAAGCACGTATTCATGATCATAACCAAAATTCGATGTACAATTCCTAGTGTAATGTAGTCTTTGCCTTTATGTTCAAAAAATTCCCTGGCTACTTTAATAGGAATATACCCAACATAAAAAAGTAACAACCCAATACTTACCCAAAAGAGCAAATCCTTACGAATATGCAAAATTTGTGGTGTATATAATATCTCTATAAAATAGAGTATGATACAAAATAATAATACACAAGCTCCAAAAAGATATGCTATCAACTGAGGCTCACTAACAAATGATTGCGTAAAAGAATTTATGATACAGACAATCACAAAACAACTTGCAGCAAGAAGTATCAATCTTTTATATGCTTTTCTATGTTCGTTTGTGTAAAAAACAAAATAGAAGTACAGAAAAAATATAATATTATACACATTATAAAAACGTGCATTATTTCCAACAACCTCATAGAAATACCCTGCGAATATTTCGTTTAAAAAAACATACAAAAGTAACCACGGAAAAAAGCGCAGATACGTATGACTGTACTTTTTATAAAATATAAATGCAAAAAGCGCAGCCAACCCTTCTAGTACAGTGACCGTATATCCTAAAGTGGTATCTAATAAGTGTGTGTCCAATATACTTTATATACTTATTTAGTCAAAATCGGTATCTTGATCCGGCGGTGGAGGTCTAAGGTTAGACTCATTTAAAATTAAGCTAATATCCTCACCATCTGCCACCGGCATAGCAATACCATTTATAGGATTAATAAAAAGCAACCGGGGTTTCATACTTCCTTTATGCCGGTTATTTTGTAAAAATCCTACCTGCTTAGGCGTATCACTTTTCTGGTTTTGTTGTCCTTCAGGGTTATTTTGTTCCAGCAACCAATCTTTAATGAGCACCACCGTTCTTCCTCCGTTGGCTGTGGTACGGGTAATAAAACCTTGTTGCTCGCCATCTACTTCGGTAGTAGGAACCAGAACAAACGAGTTTTGACGTGGATACTTCACGATTGATCCATCAGTAAAAGCAGAGGTTGCCGGATAGTTGGTTAGATAAAATCGAAGTCCTCCAATCTCCACGTTGGCTAAGGCAGCTTCAGCATCTATAAAAGCAATGTAGTTTTTAATGGTCTCATAATCATACTCTCCAAAACGAGTGGGATAAAATGCTTGTGTAGAGTCTATAGTTTCCTCATACCTTTTAATAATAGGTACACGTCTATTCGTATAGGAATCGAACATTTGCTTTGCTTGCGATACAGACACAATTTGTCCGGGCGGTTGCGTGGTGGGTGGTGAGTTATTTTCGTGATCTTCACAGGCTATCAAAATGGTAACCAATGCGATTAGCCAGCTACTACGCACTATAATCTTTACATAATTTCTCATAAGTTTACTGTATTAGTTTCCATAAAGTTACAGTAAATATGCATACAAAAAGCCAGTAGAACACAGCGACACAAATAAAACACCTTGATTTACAGGTGTTTACTTTTTTTATTGAAAGAATTTGGAGTAAATAACCCTAATAAAAAAGGGTTTTTCCCCTACGCATCAAAGCAGTAATTTTTAGCTTCTGAGATTAAAAGTTACATTGGAAAATACCTTAATCTATAATAACAATCCTATTCAGAAGCTTCCTCGACTTTGGTCTCGTTCAATTCTTTATTTTTAGATTTTGCATAACTAAAACCCTGCTCCCACCAAAGTGACATAGCGGCTTTATTAAATACCAGAGAATTAGTAGTAAGTACCGTAGGCGTGTAATACAGGTTGATAATAGCGTCATTATTGGCCGCTACAAATTTGCCTATTCTAATGTTCTGCTTTTCTACTCTATCCAGCATATAGCTATGGACAGAGGTTAACAATGAAAATACATTTTTTACCGGCAATCTGTTATAATAGGTCACGTCGGTTTCTAAAATAATTACATCAACCTCGGTAGCTCCTCTGTTTATAGCTTCTTCAATGGGCACCATACTACCAAAACCTCCGTCTGCATAGTCACATCCTTCTTTGGTAACCAGACTCATAAAGGGAATGTAATTGCACGAAATCCAGATCCAATCCAGGAAATCGTGGTACTCAAAATCGTTTATAGATTTATATTCAACCTGGTTTAACGAAAGATTAGACACGGTAACAACTATATCTTTTGGCCCATTTTTTAGTTTAGTAAACGCCGCTTCGGTTAGCGTTTTTTCAATGAGGTTTCGTAAATTCTGGCTTTCGCCGAAGGTTTTACTGCCACGCATAAAATTTTTTAGTACACTAAAATGATTTATGGCAATCTCTTTTCCGCCGTACTTGGTTTTCTTTACCACGAAAGGACAACTACTAAAAATGCTTTTTTGATCTACCGAAGTATACACCTCTTTAATCTTTTCAACGTGGCCCAGCGCCAGATGTGAAATCAACAAACTCCCGGTGCTGGTGCCTAGAAACAAATCATAGTTGTGCCGAAGTTCTTCCAAAAGGTATTGTGCTACACCACCGGCAAAAGCACCCTTGCTACCACCCCCCGATATTACTAATGCTTTCATTTTTTTGGTCTTTGGTCTTTTAATTAAAAAAAATGTTTCATCACTCAGTGGTAAAAATACGACCAAGATATGCTACTTCCTTTTCTGAAAAGGATTGCATTCGGTTTTTTAACCCTTCTTTCATTTCAGGATCTTTTAAAACTTCGTCTAGTAGCTTTCTGGCAGCATTTCTGAAACGCCAATTGTGATGTACCGAAGCCTTTACAAGATTATTTATAACAATTTCATTATACAATCCTAACTGGCTACAAAATTCAAAAGCTTTCTGGCGTATCTGAAAACTATACGTTCCCGAAGTATACCCACACAATTCATTTCTGAAATTTTCCTTTTCAGAAACCATGTAGTCTGGGGTTATAATGGCCAACGCCAACCATAACTGACGGATATTTTTGTCCTGAAAACCGATCACCGTTTTCATTTTTTCTAAATAGTTTTCCCGATCTTTTGTAAAATTAGTCCACAACAAATACAACGCAGCCTCTTGTGTTACGTAGCTCTCGTCATTTAGTAAACTTTCAAATTCTTGCTTTAAAACAATGGGTACTTCGGTAACCGATAATGCAATGGCTTGTCTCACATACAAATTATTACTCTCAAACGCCTTTCTATAAAACGGAATGGTTTGCTCCAAAGGTGCTCCAACCAGTTGTGAAACAGCCTCCTGCCCAATATAATCGTCTGGAAATGTAAGCGCTGTAGTAAGTTGGATTTTCTTATCTGCCAGCGGAACAGTCGCCAATCTGGCCACCTCAAAATATTTATTTATAAATGGTGATTTTAGTAACGAGTTAAAAGCCTCCTCGCCCTTAAAAGCAGTTTGTTGCAACCAGTCTTTCTCCCACGCCGAAATATCGGTTCCTGTTACCGATTTTACAGCATTTACAAAATCTTCGGTAGCTACATTCTTATACTTATATTTTTTTAAATACGAAGACACAGCATTTTTAAAAGCCTCCTCGCCTATTCGTTCTTTTAAAATATGCAATGCCCAGGCACCTTTTTCGTAGAAAATAAGCGAACTGGCTTTAGGATCCAGCAACGATTGACCCTTGCCCTCATCGCTAAGTGCTTTTAACTGCTCTGCACTCTGGTAGAGTTTCCAATAGTAATAATCGTCCCCAAAGATCTCCCGTTCTGCCAGGAGCGCAAAATAGGTGGCAAAACCTTCCTGCAGCCAATGGTGAGTGCCGGAAGTTTCGGTTACCAGATTACCAAACCATTGGTGTGCCAGCTCGTGAGCATTTACATTTACATAATTTCTATCGTTAAAGCCAATGTTATCTACCACAAAAGCTTCAGAAAAAATGGTACAGCTGGTGTTTTCCATCCCTGCATACAAAAAATCCCGAACAGGAACCTGTTTATAATTCTGCCACGGATACGGCACGTCAATTTCAGCCTCCAGAAAATCGAAAATTTCTTTGGTGTGGCGATAGGTAGGTTCAAAATTTAGGGAGTCTCTGGCAGAAAGATATAATTCTATTGGGACGCCTTTTTTAGAAGTCTCCTGTTTCATCACAAAATCGCCCATGGCAAAAGCCACCAGATAGCTGGACATTGGTTTTTGCATGTCGAATGCCAAAATTGTTTCGTTGTTACTTATCGTTTGGACTTCTTTAAGCTTTCCATTTGTAAGTAAAGTTTTATTATATATTCTATAGAATGCTAAGTCGAACTCAATCTTGTCATTCATATCATCAATACTGGGAAGCCAATGCGAGGTATACTTCCCTTGCCCCTGCGTCCAGATCTGGTCTCCCGTAAAGTAAAGGGTTTGTTTGGGTGAGGCTTCATAAAAAAAAAGTGCTTTATACGATGTGCCTTTTTCGAAAGTTCCTGTAAACCAAATTTTATTATTTGCTACCGATATGTTTCCATCTTTAAAATTTGGAGAAAAAAGTTTCATATCCACCGCATCCAAAAAAACGCTGTCTGTTTTCTTTTTAATTGTAAACTGTACCTCAACATTTCCTTTTATCGTTTCTGAAGCTGCAAGAGGCTTTAAGGTTGCTGAAATTTTAGTAAAATCCACCACATCGGTCTGTTGGGAATAAACGAATGTAGAAAGTAGAAAAACGAAATAGGGGAAAAACTTCATGGGGATGTGGTATTACTTTTCAGTGTCTCGGATGCGTTATAATTCTTAAATGTTTAGCAGGTATTTGGGTCTGGCAAATTTCAGTTTGCTTAGAATATGGATTTTATTCGCTAGCAATTTATAGCTGAAATCATCTTATTGTACAGTAAGTACAGCTTCATATATTTCATCAGCCGATTTGTCCACAGAGAAATTTGTGATACGCTCTAAATATAATTGCCCAGGTGAAAACTTCACTAAAATGTTTTGTCTTTGCTGCTACAGTCTAATCTCATACGTAAATATAGCAATTCTGAATTCTCAATTCTAAATTCTGAAATAGAAAATCGTTATTTTCGTGCTATGAAACCCAATTTCCTTCAAACTCCTATAGATTACCTGAAAGGGGTTGGCCCTAATCGTGCCGATTTGCTCAAAAAGGAGTTAGGAATTCATACATTTCAGGATCTCATTAATTTATATCCTAACCGGTATTTAGATCGTACGCAATATTATAAGATAGGGCAATTGCAGCAGTCCAGCGCCGAAGTTCAGGTTATCGGTAAAATAACCCACCTCAAAACCGTGGAACAAAAACGGGGGAAACGCCTTGTCGCAACCTTCAGAGATGAAACCGGCGTAATGGAATTGGTTTGGTTCAGAGGTCATAAATGGATTCGCGAAAATCTTACAATAAACACACCTTATGTGATTTTTGGGAAAACCAACTTTTACAATGGTACTTTTTCTATGCCACATCCAGAAATGGAACTTCTCTCCACTCACGAAGAAAGCCTGCGCTCTGCCATGCAACCGGTATACCCATCTACCGAAAAATTGGCCAATAGCGGTATTACCAACAAGGTGATAAATGCCTTAATGCAACAATTATTTAAGGAAGTTAATAACGCGTTTACTGAAAGTTTATCGGTTACTATACTTCAGGAATTAAAACTATTGCCAAAAAACAAATCCTTATTCAACATTCACTTTCCACAGAGTGCAGCACTGTTAGCACGGGCTCAATACCGCTTAAAATTTGAAGAATTCTTTTACATTCAGCTACAATTGCTTCGGAAGAATATGCTTCATAAATCGAAAATCAAAGGCTATCCTTTTAATGTCGTAGGTGACTATTTCAATACTTTTTTTAGCAAGCATATACCCTTCAATTTAACTGAAGCACAGAAGCGCGTTTTAAAAGAAATTAGAGCAGATTTAGGCAGCAACGCACAAATGAACCGCTTGTTACAAGGAGATGTAGGCTCAGGGAAAACGATTGTGGCGTTTATGTCTATGTTACTGGCACTGGATAATGGTTTCCAGGCCTGCTTAATGGCACCTACCGAAATTTTATCTAATCAACATTACAACGGTTTACAAGAATTATGTGAAAAAATGAACATCACCATTTCCCTGCTCACAGGTTCCAGCACCACTTCACAACGAAGAGAAATTCACGAAGGACTGGAAAATGGTGCATTGCAAATTTTAATTGGTACACACGCGTTGCTGGAAGATAAGGTGAAGTTTAAAAATTTAGGACTGGCAATTATAGACGAGCAACACCGCTTTGGTGTTGCGCAACGAAGCAAATTATGGCATAAAAACGCCTATCCGCCACATATTTTAGTGATGACCGCCACCCCAATCCCGCGTACGCTTGCGATGAGTGTTTATGGCGATTTGGATATAAGTGTTATTGACGAGCTACCTCCCGGCAGAAAAGAAATTAATACGGTTCATAGATATGATGCTAATAGATTAAAGGTGTTTCGGTTTATAAGAGATGAAATTGAAAAAGGACGACAGATTTATATTGTATATCCGCTTATTCAGGAAAGTGAAGCTTTGGACTATAAAGACCTAATGGACGGCTACGAAAGTATTTCCCGCGACTTTCCGCAGCCAACATATCAGATTTCAATTGTACACGGACAGATGAAACCGGCCGATAAAGACTACGAAATGGATCGTTTTGTTCGTGGCGAAACCAATATTATGGTCGCTACCACGGTGATCGAGGTAGGCGTAAATGTTCCTAATGCTTCAGTGATGATCGTAGAAAGTGCCGAACGCTTTGGTCTTTCTCAACTTCACCAGTTAAGAGGTCGCGTAGGTCGAGGTGCAGAGCAAAGTTATTGTATTTTAATGACCAGCCACAAGCTAAGCGCAGATGCCAAAACACGGCTGGAAACAATGGTGCGTACCAGCGATGGCTTTGAAATTAGTGAGGTAGATTTAAAGTTGCGTGGTCCTGGTGATATTATGGGTACCCAACAAAGTGGTGTGCTTAACCTTCGGATTGCAGATATTATAAAAGATTCAGAAATATTAAAAATAGCCCGCAGTTATGCCCTGCAAACCTTAAAAGCAGATCCCGCTCTTAACACACCCGAAAACATGCCCATTAAAAATACATACGCGCAATTGGTGAAGTTTAAGAATATTTGGAATTATATAAGCTGAAAGACTACAAAAATTTAAATCTAAAACTATGAAATATACATCGTTACTATTGGTAGTGCTTTTATTCAGTTTATCCACTACACCATTTTATGCGCAAGAGGAAAGTTTTGTTAAAGAATATTTGGAACGATTGGAAAATTCCAGGAAATACCTATTGCTTGTGGCAGAAATGATGCCTGCCGAAAAATATAGTTATAAAGCATCTCCAGAGTCACTCTCCTTTGCTGAAAATTTAATGCATATAGGGTTTGCAATAGATTGGCATAGCCAGTCATTACTAGGCGGCAGGGAAGCCAGAGAGTGGAAAACAGATACCATGTATAAAACGGCTAACAAATCTAAAAAAGAGATGATCGCCACGATCGATAAAACCTTTGACGAAGCCGTGCAAGTAATGGAAGAATTTGATATCACACAAATGAAAGATGAGCTGGACTATTTTGGGTTGAAAAGAACGAAACGACAAATTTTCTTACTACTCGCAGACCATATAACCCATCATAGAGGACAAATGCTTGTGTATATGAGGTTAAATGGGCTTGTACCACCAAGATATGTGCTGTTTCAGTAACAGTGCATTTCATGAAACTAAGCTGAAATTTTAAACAATGGCATTGAGAAACTTAGAGCACTATTACACGGGAGATAAAAGCTGGGAGCAATTTTTGGCAGTCTTCGGAGATGATTGGGTAGGTTCCGGTTTTTAAAATTACTTTTAGCAGCTTTGGAAAACAGGTTGGACTTTGCCAACGTAATTTATGACCATCTTGGTAGTGTCAATCTGGATTGACTGGATAAAGAATTGCCGGTTTTAGACGGGATTACACCAAAAGAATGTTTAAGAAATAAAGAAACAGAAATCCGTTTAAAGCTGTGCTTAATGAGGATGCATTAAGGGTTGTTGGACAGACTATAACTTACCGAAGTCTATATAATGAAGTAACAATAATTCCTTCAAATTCATCCGATGTAACCCTGGTTAATTCTGTTTCTTCCAGTACTTTTAAGTTGAAGGGCGACGCTAACAAATTCAATCCGCTTTGTTTTTTCAATCTAATCCCTTGTCCTGAAAGTATATCTTTGTTGGGTATAAAATCTCCCTGCGGTATGTGTTCAGTTAAAATTACATACTTAAATTGAGGTAATTTATGTACCACGCGTAGTACATCTGCATTGGATAAATGCTGCAACACCTGCCTCAAAATGGCGCAATCTCCGGATGGTAACGTAGTTGTTGCTATATCCAGACAATGAAACTCTAATTTATCTGCAATAAATTTCTCTTTATTGTATTTTATAAGATCTTCAACAATATCTACTCCAATGTATTTCTTTGTGTGAGGAACCAATTGCCTTCCAATATTAAAATCTCCGCATCCCAAATCACACACCTCGAGAGGTGGTATAAATACTTGTAAGAAGGACGTTACAGCAGCAACATACGAATTCACAAGTTGCGGGTGATGAGAGCCCATACCCGAATAAAACTTAGCGCCGTTACCGCCCCAAAGATTCATTTCATATATCTGCTCCATAGCATCCTTAGTGGGCCATGGATTTTTAATCTTTTTTGCTGTATGTTTTTTTTCTTCCATTATAAGACACGCTGTAAATTTCGAGACAATTTCAGTATCAAGATACATCTACAAAATTATACGATTTGCGATTTAATTAACCGATTTAGGTCTGGACATTCTATTTTCGGGAATAAGATGAATCTGTATGAAAAACATTCTGTATTTATAGTATCTTAATAAGATCCTGTCAGCGATACAAAATGATTCTATATAAGATCTGCCTAATTCATAAAATACGTAGTGATACCCGTTGATATTTTAATTTAAGGAAACAATGGAAATTAATTCTTGAAATGAAACCAAGAAAAAATTTACCCACAGCTAGTAACAAATAAGTATCCTAAAAATATTTTTAAATTTCAGTCGTAAATTTTGACTGATTAAAGTGAGAATATTAATCCAAAATGTGGTAATTTAACGGATTAATATAAATCTTTATCGGTTTTTATGCGGGTATTTTTAATTTTAATGCTAACATTCCTACAAACGGGCTTCCTTTTTGGGCAAAAAGGTATGGAACAATTCCGTAATTTAGAAAATGCAACAAAAAAGGAGGTTATATCACATCTGGACACAGTAAAGAAGTCAATTGTAACACATTATTATAAAGAGGATTACAGCACCGCTATCCTGCAATCAACTGATATTCTGAAAATTGCCGAAGCGCACAAACTTCCCTTAGAAGTTGCAGAGATCCATAGCTATTTGGTAAATTCTTACCTGCATTTAAAGGATTCGGTAAATTCTTTGAAGTATGCCCGTAAGAATATCCAACTGGCAAAAGATTTAAATGACACCAATATTCTGCTAGGTTCTCAAATTGATCTTGGAAATACGTATTTGGCTTTTGACCAATTAGAAAAAGCAATACAATCTTTTAAAAAAGTGATCCCGCTTGCCAAAGAAAAAAATGATATACGCAGGCTTTTTATCCTGAATTACAATATTGCTGAAATTTATATTGATGTTTTAGAGGATTTTGAAGGCGGCAGATCCTATCTTGAAGCTGCAGATGCTTATAAATCCCCAGATTTTAAGATTGGAATTGCCGGAATTACCCTTTTTAAAGCACACTATGCTTTTTACGAGGAGAATTATGATGTGGCTTCAGACCTTTATCAGCAGGCTATAGCAATTGCGAAAGAAACAGATTATGTAGAGGTACTAAGAAAAGGATATGCCGGTTATATTAACTGTCTTGTAAAGAAAGGGAACTATGAAAAGGTATATGAGGTTGAGAAAATTAAAGATAGTATCGCACAGGCAAAAAGTGAAGAGGAAATTAAAAAATCTGCAAAAATTCTTACCGCAAGCCTTAACAATGCGAAAATAAAAGAAGAACTTGAAAACCGGGAGTTACGGAACGAACTTATACTAGAAAGAGCCGAGACAGAAAGGATATTTCTCATCATTAGTATCGTTGTTTTATTCTTACTGGTAAGCCTTTTACTTTATCTGCTTCGCGTCATTAAAAACAGAAGAAGACTTAACCTGGAATTAAAGCAAAAAAACCGTGAATACTTAGATGCGAAGCTCGAATCTGAAAAATTTGCCAAAGCTAAATCCAGATTTCTATCCACTATGAGTCACGAGTTACGAACACCACTTTATGGTATTATTGGACTAAGCTCCGTACTTAATAACGATAGCTCTCTACAATCTCATAAAAGCGAATTACAGTCTCTCAAATTTTCAGCAGACTACCTGCTTAATTTAGTAAACGATGTGCTGACCTTAAATAAAATGGATTCTGGTATGCAAACTAAAATCGAATCCAAAGCATTTATTTTGAAGGATTTTTTACATAATCTCAGGGAATCACTAGGTTATATAACCGAACAGAATAAAAATGACTTTGTAATATCTCTGGATCCTGCTATTCCAGATTGGATTAAAGGAGACCAGACAAAACTATCACAGGTCCTTATCAACTTACTTGGGAATGCATTAAAATTTACTGAAAACGGCAAAGTTGAACTTATTGTAAGCCTATTGAACAACGTTGAAAAAAAATTTACGCTAAAGTTTGAAGTAAAAGATAATGGTAAAGGAATTCCTGAAGTTGATCAAAAAAGAATATTTGATGAATTTAAGCAACTAAAGCAACAACGATTTTTTCAGGGATCTGGCCTGGGGCTTACCATTGTTCAAAAGCTGCTTATAGATATGGGGTCCAACATACAACTGGTAAGTATTCCTGACAAAGGTTCTAACTTCTTTTTTGAGTTATCTTTCAAAGCATCCAATAAATATGATTCCTACAAAGAGATTCCTGATAAGGCTTCGCTCGATTTATTGAAAGGGAAGAAAATATTAGTGGTAGACGATAATAAAATCAATTTATTGGTAACCAAAAAAACACTTGAAACACACCACGTACTAGTAGAAGTCGCAACCAGCGGACAAGAAAGTATCGATAAAGTAAAGAAAGACCAGTATGATTTGGTACTTATGGACGTTAATATGCCTGGAATGGACGGTATTGAAGCCAGCAAAAAAATACATAAGCTCAATAAATCTGTCGTGATAATAGCACTTACAGCAGTTACTGAAAGTGAACAGGAAAACCGTTTTAACGATGCGAGTTTTGACGATACTATTGTAAAACCATACAAAATGAATGATTTCGTAAATGTTCTGGCCGCAAACCTGAGTAAAGAAAGAGTATAATCGTTACCTGATATTCTTACTAGTTTGACTAAGTAATCACAAAATGCTTTTTGGTTATTTTTAAAGTAAAAAACATCCTAAAGCCCAATGATTTCTCCCTATAATTTCCATCTCAGATTCCATATCTTTGCGTAGCTATGAAATTCAGAATTAAATCAGATTTTAAACCCACCGGAGATCAGCCAACAGCTATAGAAGCTTTGGTAAAAGGAATCGATGCCGGAGAAAAATACCAAACCCTGCTTGGAGTAACGGGAAGCGGGAAGACATTTACGGTTGCCAATGTGGTAGAACGTGTTCAAAAACCTACGTTGGTATTAGCACATAATAAAACGCTGGCAGCACAGTTATATACAGAGTTTAAAAATATTTTTCCCGACAATGCCGTAGAATATTTTGTTTCATATTACGATTACTATCAGCCGGAAGCCTTTATTCCCAGTAGCGGAACGTATATCGAAAAGGACTTTTCCATAAACGAAGATATTGAGAAAATGCGTTTAAGCACTACCTCTTCCCTACTTTCAGGAAGACGCGATGTACTGGTGGTAGCTTCGGTTTCTTGTTTGTACGGTATCGGAAATCCTATTGAATTTCAGAAAAACGTGATCAGCCTCAACAAAGGGCAAATTATTTCGCGCACAAAAGTCTTACATCAACTAGTGCAAAGCCTTTACGCCCGTACCGAAGCAGAATTTCACAACGGAAGATTCCGTATAAAAGGAGATACCGTAGATGTGTTTCCTGGATATGGTGATGATGCTTTCAGAATACATTTTTTTGGTGATGAAATTGAAGACATTGAAGCTTTTAACCCACAAACTAATGAAGTTATTGAAAAATACGATCGCTTAAATATTTACCCCGCAAATATGTTTGTGACTTCGCCGGATGTTTTACAGGGTGCGATTAGAAATATTCAGGACGATCTGGTAAAGCAGGTAGACTATTTCAAAGAAATAGGAAAGCATTTAGAAGCAAAAAGACTGGACGAACGCACCAATTTTGACCTGGAAATGATTCGTGAACTTGGCTATTGTAGCGGTATCGAAAACTACTCACGGTATCTGGACAGGCGTTTGCCGGGGACAAGACCTTTCTGTTTACTGGACTATTTCCCAGACGACTATTTAATGCTGGTAGATGAAAGCCACGTATCCATTCCGCAGGTAGGGGCTATGTATGGAGGTGACCGCTCCAGAAAAGAAAATCTGGTGGAGTATGGTTTTAGACTACCCGCTGCTATGGATAACAGACCGTTAAAGTTCGAAGAGTTTGAAGCCATACAAAATCAGGTGATTTATGTGAGTGCAACTCCTGCCGATTACGAGCTGGAAAAATCTGATGGTGTATATGTGGAACAAATTATTAGACCTACAGGATTGCTGGATCCACCTATTGAAATACGACCGAGTCTGAATCAAATAGACGATTTATTGGAAGAAATTCACCTTCGGATCGAAAAAGACGAACGTATTCTGGTTACCACACTAACAAAACGAATGGCAGAAGAATTAACTAAATATATGAGCCGGGTGAGCATTCGCTGCAGGTATATTCATAGTGATGTAGATACGCTGGAACGTGTGGAAATCATGCAGGATCTACGTCTAGGCATTTTTGATGTATTGGTGGGTGTAAACCTGCTGCGTGAAGGATTGGATCTACCAGAAGTTTCACTGGTTGCAATTCTTGATGCAGACAAAGAAGGGTTTCTGCGTAGCAACCGTTCTTTAACGCAAACTGTAGGTCGTGCTGCCCGACATATAAACGGAAAGGCGATTATGTATGCAGATAAGATTACCAGAAGTATGCAGGCAACAATAGATGGAACCAACTACAGAAGGGAAAAGCAAATTGCCTATAATATTGAAAATAATATCACTCCAACTGCTATTAAGAAGAGTTTTGAAAACGCCCTTACAAAGAAGAAAACAGATAGTTATACCTTTGATACCGCTGAAAGTTTGGCTGCTGAACCCGAGAATGAATACCTTACCAAGCCACAACTGGAAAAGAAAATAAGAGACACCCGCAAAGAGATGGAAAAAGCTGCTAAAGAGCTGGATTTTATGATGGCGGCGAAATTACGGGATAAGATTAAAACGCTTCAGGGACAATTGGAGAAGGTTGATTAGGTGGAAGTGGTAGGACGCAATTAAAATTGCCGGCAGTTTATAGGCTGCTTTGTACGCCCTTTGCTTTGAGTGAAAATTTTTAAACTATAATGGAACTATATTTAGTATGCCCTTAACACGCTACCTTACGGCTATTTTGTACTTTTCGGTTTGTATGATAGCAACTGCTCAAATTGACCAAACCAATAAAATTATTCCCGAAGTTATTAAAAGTGAAGTGTTAACCGCACTTTCTTATTATCCGGAGCTGAAGGACACAGAAATTGAATTTAAGTTTAAAGACAATATTAAAAAATCTACCATGCAGGCACAGCCTACGTTTGGCAGTATTTTCAGGTCTAAAGAAAACAGAAAGTACATTATATTAATTAGCCGTAAAATTCAGATTGAAGACGAAAGTTTTACTATTGACAATATCCCCAGTGATGTAATGGTAGGATGGCTTGGTCACGAATTGGGGCACGTTATGGATTATAGTAACAGGACAGGGATGGGAATGATTCTCTTCGGAATTAAATATTTGTTTAGTGGTGCCCATATCAAAGAAGTGGAAAGAGCTGCCGATACGTTCGCCATCAATAACGGAATGGGCGAATATATTTTAAAAACAAAGAACTTTATCCTGGACAACGCTAGTTTTTCAGACAAATACAAAGCGAAACTACGCAAACTCTATATGTCCCCCGAAGAAGTGATGCACTTAATTGAAGAGCGGCAGTAGTAGTAGTAGTAGTAGTAGTAGTAGTAGTAGTAGTAGTAGTAGTAGTAGTAGTATATATAACGGAAACTTTCCACATATCTTTACTCCCTCCTAGGCCTTCTTCCCTACTGCATCCTTAACAAACTCCTCCCACTCCGCAAATTTCTCCTCATCCATCACACGCTCCATTTTTACCTGGCCGCCTTTCTTTTTATTGGCACCACTCCATTCGTGAAAAATAGTAGGCAAAATTGTTGTTACTTTTACCCCTTTAAGTGATTTTCCTCGGGCGACCTTGTAATTTTTATTTGCTTCTTTCAGGGTAGCATCAAGTGCTTCTGCAAGTTCCGCTTCCGTTACCTCACTCTCTGTACCTAAATACCAGTGGTGGTGAAACTCGCCATCTATTTTTACAGCAGCCAGGGTAAATTCAGGAATTTTAATATCGAATTGCTCTTCCAGCTCACGTAGCGCAGTATCCATTTTATTTACTGAAAGTTGAGAACCTACTACGTTTAGAAAGAACTTTGTACGGCCCGTAATTTTAATTTCAGCTTTGGCTACATCGGTAAAGGCAATAGTATCGCCAATTAAATAACGCCAGGCTCCCGAAACGGTGGAGATTATCAAAACGTAATCCTGGTCTGTTTCAACTTCAGCAAGTGTTAAGGAAGGTGCGTCCTGTGCCAGTGATCCATCCTCCTTAATAAATTCAGGCTTAAAGGGAACAAATTCAAAATAAATTCCGTTATCTGTTACCAATTTCATTGATGTAGTTTCAGGGCGTTGCTGGAATGCAATAAAACCTTCAGAAGCCAGATAGGTGTCAATTACCGTAACTTCTTTATTACAAAGTTGTCTGAAACTTTTTTCGTAAGGCTGGAAAGCAACTCCGCCACTCGTAAAAACCTGCAAGTTTGGCCATACATCGTGAATAGTTTCGGCATCGTGATATTTAATTACTTCTTTCATCATCAGTTCCATCCAGGATGGGATACCACTAAGTGCGCCAATATCCCACTCCTTTGCTCTCCTGGCAATTGTAGCAACACGCGTATCCCAATCGTCTATTTTGGCAATATCCTCACCTGGTTTATAATAACCTTTAAACCAGAAAGGAATATTACTGGCTGTAATTCCGCTGATCTCTCCCTCAAGAAACTCATCTCGCTCTGATAGGTCTGTTGAACTACCTAACATCATGATCTCTTTCTCGAAAAAATCTGTGGGCAAGTCAAAGTTTGCCAACGCCCCTACCTGCTTTATTCCTGCATCACGTATGGCATCTATCATCGCATCTGTTACAGGAATTCTTTTGCTGGTTTTCCCCGTAGTTCCGCTACTTAATGCAAAATAAGAAGGTTTGCCAGGCCAGGCTATGTCTTCCAGTCCCTCAATAGTTTTGTCCCACCAGGCTGCTTTCATTTCGTGATAATCGAAATAAGGAACTTTTTCTGCAAAACCCTTTTGAGCATCTTCCGCTTCCATAATTTTTGAAAAACCATAATATTTCCCAAAAGCAGTATCTTTCGCAGTTTCCAACAGTGCTGCCAGCACTTCCTGTTGCTCTTCAACCGGTGATGTGTTTGAAACCAAACTCCCACGTAAATCTATTGCTCCCTTAATTAGTGATCCTAAAATTGCCATATATATTTTTGTTAGTTGTTAAAATTACGATTTTCCGAAATTTGTATTTGTAGGTTTATATCAAGTTTAACGGTTCGGCATAAAACCGTATTTTTGCAGCATGAGCCATCACCCAGATTCTACCAGATTAAATAAAGCCATAAGTGACAGCGGCTATTGTTCCCGACGGCAGGCAGATACACTTATTGAACAGGGACGTGTTACGTTAAACGACAATCCCGTTTCTTTAGGAGATCGGGCTATGCCGGACGATGAAATAAAAGTAGATGGTAAATTAATAAAAGAAAATACCAACCTGGTTTACATTGCGCTTAACAAACCCGTGGGGATTACCTGCACTACAGATGTACGCGTAGAAGGAAATGTAGTGGATTTTATCGGTCACAAAGAACGTATATTTCACGTGGGACGTCTGGACAAAACCAGTGAAGGCTTATTGTTAATGACCAATGATGGTGATATTGTAAACAAAATTCTTCGTGCTGGCAATAAACACGAAAAAGAATATATTGTTAAAGTAGACCGACCCATTACCCCGGATTTCATAAAGAAAATGGGGAATGGTGTACCATTGGCCGAATTGGAAACAACTACAAAACCATGTGAAGTTGAACAGTTGAGCCGGTTTGTTTTCAGAATTATTCTAATTCAAGGACTTAACCGTCAAATTAGACGCATGTGTGATTATTTTGGGTACGATGTCCTCGAGCTAAAAAGAATCCGGATTATGAATATTGAGTTAGGTGAATTGCCTATCGGGAAATGGCGTGATCTAAACAAGAAAGAGTTGAAAGATCTCAAGGATTCTGTAGCCGTTTCAGAAAATAGTTCTTATGTAGATACCGTTGAAAAAAAGCCTACAACCGGTAAGCGCCGAAGGGGAAGAAATACCTAAAAAATATAGTTGAATTAACTCCAAAAAAAGAGCCACACACCGATTGAGTAGCATGTGGCATTTTCAACTAACTAACCAAATTAAATTTCAATTATGAAATCTCAACCATTTTCTTCATTGCCTTTTCTTCCACCTTTTTAGGAAGAGTTATTGACAATATACCATCTTTTTGGGTGGCATTAATGTTTTCAGTATCAATATTTTGAGGGAGGGTAAAGTTTCTTACAAAGTTTTTGAAATTAAAATCCTTCCGCAAATATTTTGTAGCTTCCTCGGTCGGATTTTCGTCGGAAAATTTAGAAGAAACTTTCAAAATGTTTTCTTCGATTTCAATTGCGACGTCATCTTTTGAAATACCGGGGATTACTATTTCTATAACAAAACTCGTGTTTTTTTCTGTAATATTTACCGCAGGAATGCTAAATTTTTCATAATTGGGAATATCCAGTCTGTTCTCAGTAAATAGTTCATCTAAAATAGATGAAAATAACGGTGTGTTCTTCTTAACTAAATTCATATCGTTCAATTTTTTATGGTTTTATATTTTTTATTTTCTAAAGTCAAAAAAAGTTCCAAAACAACAAAACTGTCTTTTTGTCTTGATTTATGGCTTCGTAGGTGACTTTTTGACGGTTTATACTTAAAACAATCATTTCATTTAATTCAATTTTAAGAGAATTAGTGACATAACTGCGTAACTTCGTTTTATAAGAACATACTTTATGAAAAATGTCTACGTTCGACTAAGAACTTTCTTTAATACCATCCAGGGGAAAATTGCTTTCTACCCTTCCCTATTTGCATTTCTTGGTTTTAATCTTGCTTTTTTAATGGCCTGGCTGGAAGGAGGGGATGTTTCTAAATTTTTATTGGAGGAAACACCGCAACTTATGCTGGAAGATGGTGACACCGTACTCACCATTATGAGTGCGTGTATTGGTGGAATTATTTCTATGATGGTTTTCAGCTTTTCTATGGTGATGCTTTTGTTAAGCCAGGCTTCCAGTAACTTTTCCCCTCGATTGTTACCAGGATTAATTAGTGATAAAAAGAACCAGTTTATCCTGGGAACCTACCTGGCAACGCTTATCTACTTAATATTTATTCTTTTTTCTATTGAGCCGGACGACGAAAAATATGCGCTACCCGGACTGTCCATTTTACTGGGTATTTTTGCAACCCTGGTGTGTCTGGGTGCATTTATTTATTTTATCCATAATATGTCTCAGAGCATTCAGATAAACAATATTCTGGATAAAATTTACGATAAGTCAAAAGAGCGCTTGCAATACATTATAAAAAGAGAAGATGCAAAAGATTCCGAAATAATGAACGATTTTCCCAACACTAAAAATTGGCACGAGTATAAAGTGAAAACAAGTGGTTACTTTCAAAATATTTCATTGAAAAACATTTTTAAGATCTGTACTGAAAACGATACCAGGATATATTTTACAGTACCTAAAGGATTTTTTGTATTACAATACACCCCATTTATTAAATCTGAAAAAAAACTTACCGAAGAACAATTAGATAAGTTACTTAGTAATATAAACTTCGCTCGTGGAGAATTTGTGGAAGACAATTATATACTGGCTTTCAAGCAAATTACTGAAATTGCCGTAAAAGCAATGTCACCAGGAATTAATGATCCAGGAACCGCAATTAACGCAATCGATTATTTAACCGAACTATTTGCGCTTCGAATGCAAAAGAGCGATAATGGTGTAATGATCGAGGATAATAAGGCGCTACTGAAAATTGCGACCGTAGATTTTGACGAATTATTGTATACCAGTATGGCTTCTTTAAGAACGTATTGCAAACACGACCCTATTCTGGTAGAAAAATTGCTCTCAATGCTCAACTATTTACATAGGCTTGACAATTGTGCGAAAGTATTATATAAACAAGCTGTTGCAACAGAAGTTAAAACTCTTTTGAAAGACGCCAAAAAATCATTGGCCAATAAAAAGGATTGGAAAAAAATAAAGCTTCTAATACAGTCTTAATTATAATAGGTGTTAAAGATCTCCAGCAATTTTTCTGACGGGATAATTTTATGCTCGTAGTTTTCCATAGCAAGAAGCACCTGTTCTACAGCGCCAGGACGTAATCCCAGCTCCAAGCCAAACCCACGAAGAAACGCAAGTTCTTTTGTATGTGTTTCGCCATCTACATTCATTAACAACACCATTTTATGAAAATGTGTGATCCGCTCCAGTTCTGTAAAGGTTTTTTTGGTGGGTAGTGGATCGTGATACAATTCACGCACTTGCTCTTTTGAAATTCCCATCTGCTCGGCAATACGATGAATAAAATCGTATTCACCTTCGGTTATTTTTCCATCTACTTTTGCCATAAATATTAAATCACTTAAAAGCGATTTTTGATCCTGAAGGGTTTGTTTTTGCTGGTTGTTCATATTCAAAAATAAATAATCCCTTTCAGTTTTAAAAACCGAAAGGGATTTCTATAAAAATTTGGCACTGTGTTATGCCAATACTGCCTGCACTTTATCTGCAGCTTCCTGAAATTCTATCGCACTTTGTACGTCCAGTCCGCTATTGTCAATTAATTCTTTTGCAATATCTGCATTGGTTCCCTGCAAACGCACAATAATGGGTACATTGATAGTTCCCATATTTTTATAAGCATCTACAATTCCTTGCGCCACTCTATCGCAACGAACAATACCTCCAAAAATATTTACCAGAATTGCCTTTACGCTAGGATCTTTTAATATTAATTTAAAAGCTATTTCTACGCGTTCAGCATCTGCCGTACCTCCTACATCCAAGAAGTTTGCCGGCTCTCCACCTGCTTGCTTAATTAAATCCATAGTTGCCATCGCCAATCCTGCTCCATTTACCATACAACCTACATTACCATCAAGGTCTACATAGCTTAATCCGGCTTCCTTAGCTTCAACTTCTACAGCATTCTCTTCTCTAATATCACGCATTGCTGCATAGTCTTTTCTGCGGAATAGTGCATTATCGTCTATACTTACTTTAGCGTCTACAGCAATAATTTTATCGTCGCTTGTTTTTAAAACCGGATTTATTTCGAATAAAGAAGAATCGCTATTCTCGTAGGCTTTGTACAATGCTGCAACAAACTTGGTCATTTTCTTAAATGCAACACCGCTCAATCCTAAATTGAACGCTACACGTCTTGCCTGAAACGGCATTAACCCTACAGCAGGATCTATTTCTTCGTGAAAGATTAGGTGTGGTGTTTCTTCGGCAACGGTTTCAATATCCATTCCACCTTCGGTAGAATACATGATCATGTTTTTACCCGTAGCTCGATTCAGCAAAACACTCATATAATATTCTTCTGGTTCGCTATCGCCAGGGTAGTATACATCTTCTGTCACCAATACCTGATGTACTTTTTTACCTTCGGCACTGGTTTGTGGTGTTATGAGGTTCATCCCAATAATTTGTCCGGCAATATCTTTTACTTCCTGAATATTCTTGGCAAGTTTTACTCCACCACCTTTTCCACGACCACCTGCGTGCACTTGTGCTTTAATCACGTGCCAACCTGTTCCGGTTTCTTCTGTTAACTTTTTAGCAGCTTCAACGGCTTCTTCTGGAGTTGTTGCAACAATTCCGCGTTGGATCTCAACACCAAAACTGTTCAATATTTCTTTTCCTTGATATTCGTGTAAATTCATAATAGGATGTTTCTGTTTTTTAAGCGCGACAAAAATACAAATTGTATCGCGGTTTTCAAGTTCATTTTATTTAAAAACTGAAAGATATGTTGGATTGAAAGATCAACTCACTAATAAACCCATTAATTAATTCAAAAGGGAACTAATCCTCTTTCTTCGGAATCTCCTTCAAAATCTCTTTTACAAATCTCCAGAACTTCTGTGTAGAACTAATACTGGCACGCTCATCTGGCGAATGGGCTCCCTTAATAGTAGGCCCAAAAGAGATCATATCCATCTCTGGATAGTTTTGCCCTAAGATGCCACATTCCAATCCGGCGTGGCACGCAGCTACAAGGGCTTTTTCGCCGTATAGTTTTTCATATACAGCATCCAGCACTTTTAATACCGGACTATCCATATTAGGCGCCCAGCCTGGATATTCTCCTGAAAATTTAACATTATAACCAGCGAGCTTAAAAACAGATTCTAAGGTGTTTGCCAGGTCAAATTTTGACGAATTTACCGAAGAGCGTGTTAAACATTCTATTTTAATACTTCCATCCTCAACGGAAACTTTGGCTATATTATTTGACGTCTCCACTAAATTTTCAATCGCCGGACTCATCCTGTATACACCATTATGAGCAGCATTTATAGAATGTATAAAAGTTAATTGATCTGCTTTTGCCATTACTTTACTGGCAAGTTGTGATGATTTCTCAAATATAATCTCCAGGTCATTCTCCAATAAGAGATATTCTTCCTTAATGTTGCTGGCAATGCGAGTAAATTCTGACTGAAAAGCATTGTCATTCAAATTTTCAACAACGACAGTTGCCACACTTTCACGTGGAATTGCATTTCTTAGACTGCCGCCTTTCAATTCGGCAATATGTAACACATCCTGGCAGGAATTAAGAACGCGATTCATCATTTTATTGGCATTTCCCAGACCTTTAATAATATCCATCCCGCTATGGCCGCCTTGCAATCCTTTTACGGTTAAAGTATAGGTAATAGCGTTCTCTGGTGCTTCTTCCTGCTTGTAATGTTTTGTAGCGGTAACATCTACACCACCTGCGCAACCAACGCCAATTTCGTCATCTTCTTCGGTATCCAGATTTAATAAAATATCTCCCTTTAAAACACCTTCCTTAAGCCCCATAGCGCCGGTCATTCCGGTCTCTTCGTCAATGGTAAAAAGTGCTTCCAAGGCAGGATGTGGAATATCGTCGCTTTCCAAAATTGCCATGATCGTGGCTACACCCAGGCCATTGTCTGCTCCCAGCGTAGTACCTTTGGCACGGACCCAATCTCCATCTACGTGCATTTCGATTCCCTGCGTATCAAAATCGAAATCGGTATCGTTATTCTTTTGATGCACCATATCTAAATGACTTTGCATAACGATAGGTGTGCGATCTTCCATTCCTTTTGTAGCAGGTTTTCGAATAATCACATTACCAACCTCATCTACACTAGTTTCGAAACCTAAGTTCTTCCCAAAGTCTTTCATAAAAGCAATCACACGTTCCTCCTTTTTCGAAGGACGGGGTACGGCATTTAAGTCGGCAAATTTGTTCCAGACTGCTCTGGGTTCAAGTTTTCTTATAGCTTCGTTCATAGTGTTATTTTTAAATAGAAGATTAGCAAACAAAGTTACAAGGTTTTACTATTTTTAAAGTCCAATTGAAACCTATGTTATCCATAAAATTCGTTAAATCTTTCCTAATAATAATAGTAGTACTAATAGCGACAAAACACAACGCACAAAATATTGAAGCCGACTTACAAACTATTTTTAATGAGGAGCAATTGCTTGGGATGGCTATACAGGTTTCTGTGAACGGAACTTCACAAAACTATTCCTTTGGACTTCGGGATGTTAACAGAAATTTACCGGTAACAACAGAAACTCAGTTTCGTATCGCTTCTATATCGAAAGCTTTTACTGCCCTGGGCATTATGAAACTATACAATGATGGTGTAGTAGATCTGGACGAGGATATTTCGAACTATCTGAACTATCAGGTTCGTAACCCCAACTTTCCGGACACGCCAATTACCTTAAGAATGATATTGTCTCACCAAAGCAGCTTACAGGACGGAAGTGGTTATGTGCCTTTTCAAAATGCTACATTCAGCCAATCTCCAATACCTAATCTGAGCGAACTTATAGTTTCGGGCGGAAATTTTTATACCCCGAATATGTGGCGTACCGAAACTCCAGGAAGCTATTTCGCTTACAGTAATCTTAATTTTGGACTTCTGGGAACTATTATTGAAGCTGCCAGTAACGAGCGATTCGATATTTTTATGAAAACTGAAATTTTAGAACCTTTGGGTATTCAAGGAAGTTTCAATATTCAGGACCTGGACGATATTAATGATCTTTCCGCCTTATATCGCTATCAAAACGGCGCCTGGCAACCACAACAGGATAATTTTGAAGGCATCATGCCTCCACCACCGGATTTATCAGGATATACAAATGGAACAAACGGATTGTATTTTGCCCCGCAAGGCGGATTGCGTTGCACGGCTGAAGATGTTTCAGTCTTCCTTAAATTTTTGAAAGACGAGGGAAATAATGGAACACTGGCTATAAGCGCTGGCATACTTGAGGAAATGAAAGCAATAACCTGGGATTACAACGGCAACAATGGTGATACGTATTCTGGATTGTTTAATCGCTGGGGACTGGGCTTACACCACGCCAACGTAAATTCTGGTGACGCTGTTTGTGAAAATCTTAATTTTGGAACCTTTATTGGGCATCCTGGAGAAGCCTATGGACTGGTAAGCGATGCATTTTTTAGTGAAGATAATGATATATCATTTACCCTGTTAATCAATGGAAGCCAAAACGGCTACCAGATCGGATCCTCAACTTCCTTTTATACTATCGAAGAACGGATCTTTGCTGTTCTTTGTAACTATTTTGAAACGGAACTCTCTGTAACCGAATTTTCTTCGGAACTACTTACCGTAAGTCCAAACCCTGCAAACGATTTTATTCAGATCACGAACTTGGGCGTACCAAATTTCAATTGGGAACTTTTATCAATAGATGGAAAACAACTTACAAGCTCGGCTTCAACTGAAGGCAATACAATACTGGATGTTTCACCTTTCACTGCCGGGGTATATTTTCTTAAAATTTCAGCAGCGCAGCAAATATTTATTAAAAAAATAATCCTTGAGTAACATTTCAAAATTTTTAAGAACTAATCGTACTAAAGTAATTCTGGCAATTCTTTTGCCTGTTCAGTTTTATGGACTGAAACTGCTACGTTATTTCCCAGAATTCGTAGAAAGCTACTACAGCCGGGGATTGTTTCCTTTACTATCAAAAATAAACCGATTTCTTTTTGGATGGATCCCTTTTTCTATAGGTGATATTTTCTACATTTTAATTGGAATTTTAGCGTTAAGGTGGCTTATTGTGAATATAAAACTACTTCGTTCTGAACCGTTGAAATTCCTCTTAGATATTATGGCGACGGTATCTCTTGTCTATTTTGTTTTTAACCTTTTATGGGGTTTCAATTATTACAGAATGCCCTTAAACAAAACATTAGGACTGGAAAAAGACTATACTACCGAGCAGCTTATTGCTACAACCAAACGCCTTATTACAAAATCCAACGAGCTACACCGCGAACTTGGCTACGCAGATAGTGTAAAAATAGACCTACCTTACTCGCAAGAAGAGATCTTTACAATGAGCGATAACGGGTATAAAAATCTGGAAACCGAATTTCCGCAACTGGCTTACCATCCAAAAAGCATCAAAAAAAGTGGTTGGAGTCTGGGTTTAACCTATATGGGGTATAGCGGGTATTACAATCCGTTTTCCGGTGAGGCCCAGGTAAACAACCTGATAAAAACATACAAATTTCCCGTGGTGAGTTGCCACGAACAAGCCCACCAAATTGGATATGCTGCAGAAAATGAAGCCAATTTTATTGCCACTATGGCAACCCTTACTAACGACAATACCTATATAAAATATTCCGGCTATATTTTCGCCCTTCGCTATTGCATAAATGAATTAGCCCGTAGAGATTTTGAGCAGTACGAAGCATTGCTTCCTACCATCAATTTTGGAATTCTGGAAAGTTATCGTGAAATGCGTGAATTCTGGGCAAGCTATGAAAATCCGTTCGAAACCATTTCCAAAGCTTTTTGGGATCAATTTCTAAAAGCCAACAACCAGTCTGAAGGTATAATGAGCTATAGTTATATGGTAGCGCTTGTGGTTAATTATTTTGAGGATAAACCGTTTTAATGCAAAAGGTATGAATGGCAAATTTTAAAAGTAGAAAAACGAAATCGGAAATCGGGAAAAACCTATGCGAAAACTCGTTTAGTAGCTAAGGCGCACGGAGGTAGATTGCTTAACGATTGTGGACTGGGGATTGTTGATTTTTGATTGTCGAACTATAAAAATGCAGGCAACAGCGGCCCGTTTACCATAAGTTACGAAGTAACGTCCTACGACCTCCCCACTGCAGCCTAACAACTACCAACTAACTCAACTACCAAAAAATTCTGCTGTTAAAAACTACCCAGCATTTTCAAATAACAAACGAGCTTAGTATCTTCACAGAACAATAATTTCAATCAAAAAACTATGAAAAATAAACTCCTCTGGATACTGTGCTTATTCAGTATTTCTATTTTGTCTGCTCAGGAATATTTTCCCAAAAACGACGAACTCAAAGAGCAAAACAACAATTATACTGCCTTTACAAATGCTACCTTATATATAACACCTTCTAATGTGGTTAAAAATGGGACGCTTCTTATTCAGAATGGAAAGGTAGTGGCTTCTGGTAAAAATGTGAATATCCCAAAAAACACCATTGCCATAGACTTACAAGGAAAATACATATATCCTTCGTTTATTGATGCCTACACCGATTTTGGCGTGGAAAAACCAAAACGTGCTGAAGGGAGAGGAAGATCTGCGCAATACGAAGCTTCCCGTGATGGTTTTTACTGGAACGATCATATTATGCCGGAGAACGAAGCTATTTCAAAATTTGAATATGATAGTAAAAAAGCGGACGATTTCAGAAAAGCTGGTTTTGGCGTGCTTAATACACATATTATGGACGGTATAGCTCGTGGGACTGGAGTTTTAGTCGCTTTAAACGACGATGAAGGTGCCGGGACTAGAATTATTAACGACCAAAGCGGACAGTTTTTTAGTTTTGAAAAGAGTGTTGCAAGTCGTCAGTCCTACCCTACTTCTTTGATGGGTGCTATGGCATTGTTACGCCAGATGTATAGCGATGCCGCCTGGTATGCTAACGGGAACAGTGCTACAAAAGACCGCTCATTAGAAGCCCTCAATGCAAATAAAGCAATGGTTTCCTTCTTTGAGGCTGGGAGCAAGGACAATAATTTACGTGCCCACAAAATTGGAAAAGCAGCCAATGTTAACTACGTACTGGTAGGAGGTGGCGATGAATATGAAATGATTGACGAAATTAAAGCAACGAACGCCCGTTATATCATCCCTATCAATTTCCCGGCTGCGTACGATGTAAGTAATCCGTATGCTGAAAAATATATAAGTCTTGCAGATATGCGCGAGTGGAACCAAGCGCCTATGAACCCAAAATGGCTGGCAGACAATGGAGTTCAGTTTTCACTCACAACCTTTGAGCTCAAGTCTCCTTCAGAATTTAGTGGTAATTTAATGAAGGCCTTTACCTATGGATACGACGAAACAAAAGCGTTGGAAGCACTTACCACCACTCCGGCTGCTTTTTTAAATGCATCGGATAAAATCGGGAGTTTGGAAACAGGTCGCTACGCAAATTTCTTAATCACCTCCGGACCTGTGTTCGATAAAGAAACAACATTGTACGAAAATTGGGTTCAGGGACAGAAAAATGTGATCAATACCAAAGATCAGCAGGACATTCGTGGAAATTATAAAATTTCAGCAGGCGGAAAAACCTATGATGTAAAACTAACCGGTGAAGTTTCAAAATTAAATTCGGAAGTTTCGGTGGGAGATGTTAAATACCCTTCAACAGTGGAGTATAGTGAAAATTGGGTGAGCTTAAGTTTTACCGATGAAACAACACGGGAGGTATTTAGAACAACCGGTATTATTCCAAAAGGAGAACAAAATTTTTCGGGAAAATTATTACTTCCGTCAGGTGTTGAAACCGAATACACGGCAACAAGACAGCCAGATTCTAAGGAAGATACAAAAGATAAAGATAAGGACGATTCAGAAAAAAAAGAAACCGTTCCACTTACGTATCCTAATGTTGGTTACGGGTATGTTACAAAACCGAAACAACAAAATATGTTGTTTAAAAATGCTACGGTATGGACCAGTGAAGAGGCCGGAATACTTACAAATACAGACGTTCTGGTTAAAGATGGTAAAATAGTAGCTGTTGGTAAAAACCTAAGCAAAAGCGGCGCTACAGTAATTGATGCGACCGGAAAACACCTTACGGCTGGTGTTATTGATGAGCATTCACATATTGCAGCACTTTCTATTAACGAAGCCGGTCACAACTCTTCTGCCGAAGTAACGATTGAAGATGTGGTTGATCCTGAAGACATCAATATTTACCGAAATCTGGCAGGTGGGGTAACCTCTATTCAGATTTTGCACGGAAGCGCTAACCCCATTGGTGGGCGCTCTGCTATTTTAAAACTGAAATGGGGCGAAAATGCTGATGGGTTAATTTACGAAAATAGTCCTAAGTTCATAAAGTTTGCCTTGGGTGAAAATGTAAAGCAAAGTAACTGGGGCGACAATAACACGAGTCGTTTTCCACAAACGCGTATGGGTGTAGAGCAGGTTTATGTAAACTATTTTAACCGTGCAAAAGAATACGATAGTAAGAAAAAAGCCGGCCAGAATGTTCGTTACGATGAAGAGATGGAGGTTTTAGCCGAAATTTTAAATGGGGAACGTTTTATAAGCTGTCATAGTTACGTACAAAGCGAGATCAATATGCTTATGAAAGTTGCGGAACGTTTCAACTTCAAAATTAACACGTTTACACACATTCTGGAAGGCTATAAAGTGGCCGATAAGATGAAAGAACACGGTGTTGGCGCCTCTACTTTTAGCGATTGGTGGGCTTATAAATTTGAAGTAAATGACGCAATCCCTTACAACGCGGCCATTATGGTGAGCCAGGGACTTGTTGTTGCCATTAATAGTGACGATGGTGAAATGTCCCGAAGGCTCAATCAGGAAGCTGCCAAAGGAGTTAAATATGGCGGTATGACCGAGGAAGAAGCCTGGAAAATGGTAACCATCAATCCTGCAAAATTATTACATCTGGACGACCGCACGGGAAGTATAAAAGAAGGAAAGGATGCCGATTTGGTATTATGGAGTGATCATCCACTTTCGGTATACGCAAAAGCTGAAAAGACCATCATTGAAGGGGTTACTTATTTTGACATAGAAAATGATAAACAAACGCAAGAGAGAATAAAATCTGAACGTAACAAATTGGTAAAAATGATGCTGGATGAAAAAGATGGCGGTGGTAAAACACGCGCACCTAAAGGAAAAGATAAGCGTCATTTTGAATGTGAAACAATCAACTAACACTTCGACTCCGCACAGTGTGCTTTGATACGTCGTTTCAAACTGCCTTGAGAGTCATCATAACTATTAAAGATTATACAATGAAAAAATACATAAACATACTAACAATGCTGGTTTTGGGGAGCTCTTTATTTGCACAACAAGCTCCTGGAAAAAAGCAAACCGAAGCGATTACCATCACGGGTGCCACAGCGCATATTGGAAATGGTACGGTGATTGAAAATAGTGTTCTGGTATTCGAGAACGGAAAGATTACAGCATTGGGCAACGCAACAACACCCACAAAGGGACGCGTTATAGATGCACAGGGAAAACACGTGTATCCGGGCCTCATTGCTCCTGCAAAATCCCTGGGTTTGGTAGAAGTGAATGCCGTAAGAGCCAGTGACGACCAGGATGAAGTAGGAGAATTTATTCCAAATGTCCGTAGTTTAATTGCCTATAATGCAGAAAGTAAAGTAGTTGAAAGTATGCGCCCAAATGGTGTATTAATTGGTCAGGTTGCTCCACAGGGTGGTGGCATAAGCGGAACTTCTTCCATCGTACAGTTTGATGCCTGGAATTGGGAAGATGCAGCCGTTAAAGTAGACGATGGCATCCACATGAACTGGCCGAACAGTTTTAGAAGAGGCAGATGGTGGCTGGGTGAAGAACGAGGCTACAAACCAAACAAAGAATACGCAAAGCAAATACAGGAAGGTGTAGATTTTATACTGAATGCCAAAGCTTACGGCACTGGAGAAGCCGGAGAACAACCAAACGAATCCTATCTGGCTATGCAAGGCTTGTTTGACGGAAGTAAAAAACTATACATCTATGCAGACGGTGAAAAGGAAATGATTGACGCTGTAACTTCCGCCAAAGAAAATGGTGTGAAAAGTGTTGTTATTGTTGGCGGATATGAAGCATACAAGATAATCCCGTTTTTAAAGAAAAATAACATTCCTGTCCTTGTACAACAACCACACGCGTTACCCTCCCGTGAAGATGACGATTACGACATGCCTTACAAACTCCCCAAACTACTTGCAGATGGAGGTTTGCTTGTTGGAATTCAGAACGCTGATATGAGCAATTTCCAGACACGTAATTTACCTTTTTATGCAGGGCACGTTGCAGGGCAAGGCTTAGACAAAGAGAAAGCCCTACAACTCATTACGGGAAATACTGCTGAAATTTTAGGTATCGCAGACAGCTACGGAACATTAGCCATTGGCAAAAGCGCCACACTCTTTGTAAGTAAAGGAGATGCGCTGGATATGCGCACCAATATCTTAACAAATGCTTTTATAGATGGTCGCGAAGTATCCCTTGAAACGCACCAGACGGAGTTGTGGAAACGGTATATGGGAAAGTATAGTCGAAAGTAGTTGAAGAGTTTATGGTTGGAGGGTTCGTAAAGTTAAGTGCTTTAAAATAAAGAATATGAATACTTTATTGAATACGTTTTCTGATTTACATTCAACCCGGAAGATGGCAATTTTTATATGCTTAGTCTTTCTTTTGAGTTTATTTCTCGAAGATCTTTTTTATATATTTTATCCTCAACACCATTTTGAAAATTTAAATTTATTGCTGACATCGTTGCTGGTTTTATCAATTATGGTTTCATTAATAAACTCATTATTAATCGTTTCTAATTTTCAATCAAATTGGAAAGAAAATACATTATGGACTATAACTAGTTTGTCGCCTAATCTTTACTTAATTTTCTCATTAATAGCCTGGTCATTAGAAATTTAACTCCTGATTTTCTAACACCTTAATTACAAAAAACAAACCCTAAACGTTGCAACCCAAAAAATGAAAGCCGCCACCGCAGTACAAATCCGTAAAGAAATTAAATTTCGTTCCAAGGAAGAGCTGGAAGCGCTGTGCTTACGGTTGGCTCGGTTTAAAAAAGAAAATAAGGAACTCCTCACCTATTTATTGTTTGAGGCAGACCACGAAGACAGCTATATTGCCGAGGTAAAAGACTTTATCACGCAGCAATTTGAAGAAACCCCAAACACCAATTTTTATCGTACCAAAAAACGAATTCGAAAAATACTTCGGGAGACTAAGAAATTCATTCGGTATTCTTCGGTGAAGGAAACAGAAGTAGCATTATTGCTTCATTTTTGTGATAAAATGATACATTTCAGTAATAGCATAAAGCGCAGTAAAACAATGATGCAACTTTACGAAAGACAACGTATTATGGTCGAAAAGAAAATTGGTGACCTACACGAAGATTTACAAATGGATTATATTTCGGAATTAAACCAGTTGCCACGATAATTTCTAATTTCTAACACTACAAATGATCACGATCTACCATAACCCAAGATGCAGCAAATCCAGACAGGGTCTTGCTATTCTAGAAGATAGCGGAAAAGAGTTTGAAGTGATAAAATATCTCGAAACTCCACTTTCCGAAGAAACCCTTTCAGAAATAATTAAACTTCTGAAGATAGCACCTATCGATTTAGTGCGCAACAATGAAACGATATGGAAAGAAAACTATAAAGGTAAAAACCTAACAGCGGATGAAATAATAAAGGCGATGGTAAAAAACCCGAAACTTATAGAACGGCCCATAGTTGTAAACGGTAAAAAAGCAGTTATTGGCAGACCTCCGGAGAATATTTCACCTATTTTATAATTTGAGTGTTTTTATTTAACAAAACTTTCGGACGAATAGGCTAAACCCACACGTAATTTAGCAGTCTAATCCCGAAAGGATACTCATGAAAATATACAATTGCCTCTTAGCATTACTATTCACCACTTTTTTAATCGCCCAAAATACCTCTAATATAAAAGGAAAAGTCCTGGAACAGGGAACAAATTACCCGCTGGAATACGCTACTGTTTCTTTTATAGATGCTTCGGGAAAAACTGTTACCGGGGGAATCACAGATCTTGATGGTAATTTTAATATAGAAGTGCCTTCCGGAACATACACCGTTAAATATGAGTTTATAAGCTATAAATCTGTTGAAAAGCCAAATCAAAACCTTCAGAACGACGTTACATTACCTACTACCTACCTGGCTCTGGATTCGGAAAGTTTGGATGAAGTTGTTGTGCGCGCCGAAACAACCGAAGTGCAAATAAGACTGGATAAAAAAGTATATAACATTGGTAAAGACCTAACTACAAGCGGTGCTACGGTGAGTGATGCTTTGAGCAACGTTCCTTCGGTAACTGTAGATGTGGATGGCGCCATAAGCTTACGTGGAAATGAAAACGTACGTATATTAATAAACGGGAAACCCAGTGCCATAGCAGGTTTTGGAAGTACCGACGCATTACGGCAGCTTCCTGCAGATGCGATTGAACGTGTGGAAGTGATTACGTCGCCTTCGGCAAGATATGATGCGGAGGGTACTGCGGGAATTTTAAATATCATTCTTCGGAAAGAAAAAACACTGGGGCTTAACGGATCGGTACAAGTGAATCTGGGAGTACCGTTAAGTAGCGGGTTGAGCACCAATATTAATTTACGAACTGATAAATTCAATATTTTTAATACTACTGGAATTAGATATAACGAATCGCCCGGAAGTGCTTTCTTTCAAACACAATATTTAAATCCAAATGCATCCAACCCACTCGTAATTGAGGATCGCGATTATGACCGTTTAAACAGAGGATTTAATACCAATCTGGGTATTGAATATTATTTAACGGATACATCTTCGCTTACTGCTTCAGGATTTTTAAGGTTGGGAGATGATGAAGATACTACAACCAACTTAACACAGGAATTTGACGCAGCGAATACGCTTTCGGTTTTAAGGAGTAGAATTGAAACAGAGACGGAAGAAGATACCAGTCTTCAGTTTTCATTAAACTACGTGAATAATTTTGATGACGACGGTCATAAATTAACGATAGATCTACAAGCCGAAGATGACGAAGAAACTGAAGTGTCTTTTATAGATGAATTTAATACGTTTCCAACAAACGAAAATCTTCCTGCAGAACTCATCACACAACTTGAAAACCAGAACGAATATTTAATTCAGGCAGATTACGTGCGCCCTATTGGTGAAAATGCTCAGTTTGAAGCCGGATACCGTGGTAATTTCGAGAAAACCACAACAGATTATCTATTAACCGAACAGTTGGCTGCAGGTGGCGCATTTGTGCGAAACGATAGCTTATCTAATGTATTTACCTACGAAGAGAATGTAAATGCGTTGTATTCTCAATACGGAAATAAATTTGGAAAGTTCTCCTTTTTACTGGGATTGAGGTTTGAAGACACCCAGTTAAAAGGTGAAGTAACCGGAGAGGATATTACAAGCAACGACGATTTCAACGTAAATTTTGATAACAGTTACACGGGACTTTTTCCTACTGTGAATTTGGTATATGAATTAAACGAAAAAGAGAATGTAACCTTAGGATATAACAGAAGAATTAACAGACCCCGCGGTTTTTTTATAAACCCTTTCCCATCCAGAAGTAGTGAAGCCAATGTATTTCAGGGAAATCCCAGCTTGCGCCCTGCTTTTGCTAATGCATTCGATTTAGGATATTTAAAGAGATGGAAAAAATTAACGCTTACCACGTCTGTTTATTATCAGCAGGAGACAGATGCTTTTGAGCGTGTAAGCGAAGACACGGGACAGGTTACCCCCAACGGTGTTCCTATTATTAGAACCATTCCCTTTAACTTATCTACCAACGAGCGATATGGGTTTGAAGCAGGTGTATTGTACAATCCGGCGAAGTGGTTGCGATTAAACGGTAGTTTTAACTTTTTTGGATTCAGGACAGAAGGTGTATTCAACAACGTAGATTATGGTACCGAAAACACCAGCTGGTTTGCCAGAGGAAGTAGTAAAATTACACTTCCCTCCAAAATCGATTGGCAAACAACTGCTTTTTATAGAGGCCCCAGAAACGACGCACAGTCTGAAACTGAAGGATTGTTAAGTATTAACCTTGCTTTCAGTAAAGACATTATGGACGATAATGCAACCATTGGTTTTAACGTAAGCGATTTACTGAATTCCAGAAAGCGAGTAACTCGTACAGAAACTCCGTCATTTATAAGTGATAGCGAATTTCAGTGGAGAGAACGCCAATTTAATTTAAGTTTTACCTACAGATTTAACGAGAAAAAGAAACGCCAGGGTGGTCGCGGCGACGGAGATTTTGATGATGGGGATGGTGATTTTGGCGGATAATCCAAAGCTCCTATTTTCGGTAATTTTGTCGATTAATTACGCCCTTCCTAATTCTGAAAGGTAGAGTACTTTAGTAATTTAGCAGTAAAGGATAAGAGAATTTTAGTATCCTTAACTACGTGAAACTATTCTTGCTTTCATTAAGCGTATTTGTCTTTTCCTTTTCTATAGCAAAGTCTTGTACGTGTGCGAAAAAAATAATTAGTATTAGCAAGCCAAAAAAAAAGAAATTGCGCAAAATGACGCTATATTTATTGGCAATGTTGTAAAAGTGGAAGCTACAAACACCTTTTCAACAAAATCTTCCAGAGATCCTATCATCTATTACGTTTGAAGTGATTGAAAATTTTAAAGGGACAGCTGGCAGAACCACTAGTAACGTTTTTTTAGAACGAGATGGAGCGATTGGCGGGTATACTTTTAAAGAAGGTGAAACCTATTTAGTGTATACAGAAACTGGGCGCACTAATGAAAGTACGTCAATTATTCTGACGTGTGCAGAAGAAATGAGCTAAGGCGTAAGGTTTCAGAAAAAGAACTGAGAATCCTGTGTCGATTTTCAGAATAATTAAAAGTCTATAGTATATTCTAAATGAATCACTTTTCAGTATAAAATTAAAACAGTGCTATTTAAATCGGATTTTAGTTTAAATCTATAATATATGCAGCTCCAGAATTGGATGCGTTATTATTAGAACCATCACCATTAATTCCAGTGGCATTACTTTCTTCTAATCTCGCACCAACTACCAGGGTAGTTCCAAAGTTGTTACAATGTATAGAACTGCCAAAAGTATCTCCACTTCCGGTATTATTTGCTTTAATGTAGTTTGATTGTGTAACGTTGGTACCATCAAAAGAAAATTGATAGACCGCACCACTTAGCGCACTTGAATTATTTGTATTATACCCTCCTATCCCGGTCGCGTTACTTGCCTCCCCCGTTGTTCCAACAAAAAATGCAGATCCATTCTGGTTCATTAATACAGAAACTCCAAATAAATCACCATTATTAATTACGTCGGGTTTTATAAACGCTTTTTGCGACCAGTTTCCAGCATTTTTCTCAAATAAATAAGCGGCTCCTGTATTATTACCTAAATTATTTTCTATACTGTAAATCCCGATGGAGTTAGAATCTTCGGCAGAAGCTCCTACTACTAATCTATTTCCTGTTCCGTTAAGGCTTATAGCGGCTCCAAAATTATCTAAAGATCCTGTGTTTGAAGCTTTCACGTAGGCTGTTTGCGACCAAACCCCACTAATTTTTTCAAAAACATATACGGCGCCACTGCGAAAAACAGAATTATCCATTTCATTTCCATTGATGCCTGTGGCGTTACTACTTTCATTTTGAGCCCCTACCGCTATTATGGTTCCAACGGCATTGATGGCTACATCTATTCCAAAAAAATCGTAATCATCAGGATTAGAACTTTTAATATAATTGGTCTGGACCCAGGTACCGGCTGTTCGTTCAAATAAATAAGCAGCACCAGAATTTATAGTACTCGTATTTGTTGCGTCCCCGTTTATACCCGTAGCATTACTATCTTCTAAAAGAGCACTTATGAGTAAGTTATTTCCGTTAGCACTTATAGTAACGGCATATCCAAATTGTAGGTATGTACTGGCCACTAAAGGTTTTAGATACGTTGTTTGGGTCCAAGTACTTCCCGTTCTTTCAAAAACATAAGCTGCTCCAGAATTTTGCAAACTATTATTGCTTTGATCACCATTTACACCAGTAGCATTGCTATCTTCATTACTAGCTCCTACAATTAAGGTATTACCATTAGCACTTAAAGAAAGGGAAGTACCAAATTGGTCATCGCCCTGTGAGTTGCTGGCTTTTATGTAAGCTTCCTGAGTCCAAACACCAGCTGTATTTTTAAAAACATATACAGCACCAGCTCTAAAAGCTAGGTTATTATTTTCATCACCATTAATACCTGTAGCATTGCTGGATTCATAATAAGCACCAATAGCGACTGTTAATCCATCACTACTCATACTAACATTTCCAAAATAATCATTGGGATCTGTATTACTGGCTTTCAGATATGTATAATCCTCTTCATCGTATCCTGTGCTGTTGGAACTTCCATTTGTTTCAGAGATTCCATTGCAATTCCACCTTCCATTTGCGTAGATACAAAATGTATCTTTAGCTTCATCATACACAATGGTTCCTTCTGCAGGTGGAGTTCCGTCAGGTGCTGTAACATTGGTTGCTTTCGAAACTCTTGGAATAACCACTCCTAAATTTGAAGAGGTAACATCTAACGTCCCATTAGGATTTTGTGTGCCAATTCCTATTTGAGCATAGCTGAAGGACAAACAAAATATACTTAAAAGGTAGAAATATTTTCTCATAATTAATTTTCTATTAAATACACAGCACCACTCCCAGAGGAAAAATTATTGAATTCTTCTCCATTGATTCCCGTAGCATTACTGGACTCGCTATTAGCTCCTGAAACCACTTTGGAGCCATCTGCAGAAATTGCCAGTGTTCGTCCAAAGAAATCGCCATTATCTGTGTTTGAAGCTTTAGCGTACCAGGTTTGCATCCACGTTGCTGCTCCAAAATCGAATTTGTAAAAGCAGCCACTAGCGTTAGAAGTGTCATCGGCTGTATCTCCATTAATCCCAGTTGCCTTACTGTCTTCAGAAGATGCACCTACAACTAACGAAGTGGCATCTTCATTTAACCTTACTACATATCCAAAACCATCACTACCTCCTACATAATTTGGTTTTATATAAAAATCTTGACCCCAGGTGCCGGCATTATTTTGAAAAACATAGACGGCTCCATACGTTACAGGTGTATTTGTGGGTATTGAATTTACTCCTGAAGTATCGCTATCTTCATAAATAGCCCCCACGGCAAGGATATCTCCAATTCCTGAAAGGTCTACAGACCAACCGAAAAGGTCTCCACTATCTGAATTATTACTTTTTAAATAGGCCTGCTGAGACCAGATAGCACCAACTCTTTTAAATAAATATACAGCCCCTGAACTTATTTCAGAATTATCGGCTTGATTACCATTTACACCGGTTGCATTACTACTTTCCGAAGTTGCTCCAACTGCTAATACAGAACCATCATAGTTTATTGAAATATCCCTTCCAAAACTATCATTTGCATCAGTATTACTTTGTTTTATATACGCTTGTTGTACCCAGGTACCTCCGCTTCTTGTAAAAACATAGACGGCTCCAGAATTAAGAGCACCATTATCTCCTTGATTTCCGTTGATTCCCGTTGCGCTACTATCTTCATTTCTTGAAACAACGCCGATAGTGTTCGCATTACCACTAATTTCAACTATAAATCCAAAATTATCAGTAGTTTCGGTATTACTTGCTTTTAAATAAGTGGTTTGTGACCAGGTTGCTCCTGCTCTCTCAAATACATAAGCAGCACCTGCGCCAACAATTGAATTATCAGTTTCATTGCCATTAACACCAGTTGCATTGCTGGCTTCATTATAGGCTCCTACCACAAGTGTATTCCCATTTTCGCTAAGTCCTACCGAGACTCCAAAACCATCGGATGCTTCAGAATTGCTTGATTTTATATAGGCCTCCTGCGCCCAAACGCCTCCGGTATTTTTAAAAATGTATACTGCTCCAGAAGATAATGCTGTGTTTGAAAATTGATTGCCATTAATACCTGTAGCATTGCTATCTTCAGAATTACTGCCTACAGCCAATGTAAGTCCGTCATTACTCAGAGCCACGCTAGATCCAAAATAATCGTATAAGTCTGTATTACTCGCTTTAAAATAGGTGTATTTCTGGTCGTACGGTAAATATGTCGTAAAGTTTCCTTCTGAAGTCAATCCATTGCACATCCATCTATTATTTACGTAATAACACAGTGCATTTCTACCTGTATCAAAAACAACGGTGCCCTTTTCGGGAGTTCCTCCGTCTACAGCAGTAACTGTAAGACAATTGGCTACTCGCGGTAGTACCAGTCCCGTATTTGTTGCTGTTACATCGAGCATTCCTTTCGGGGATGTAGTTCCAATACCTACCTGTGCCACTGCTTGGTAGGTCATAAATAGGGTAACTAAGATAATATAGGTAGAAAATTTCATAGTATATTTATTCTTCAATAATGTAGGTTGCTCCAGCGTTATTGAAATTATTATTTAACTGGTCACCGTTTACTCCTGCAGCACTACTTTCTTCTCCTGTAGCTCCAATAGCCAAAACAGATCCGTCTGAATTTAAAGCAACAGAACCTCCAAATAGATCGGTTGCATTTGTGTTACTCGCTTTTATATACTTAGAAAATTCCCATCCACTACCATTAAATACATATAGATAGGCACTCCCGCTGGCGGATACATTATTATTCCCCCAATCATTATCAATTCCTTTTGCATCACTATCTTCATAAATAGCTCCTATAAGTACAGAGAGACCATTAGCACTAATGGATACAGAATCGGCAAATAAATCGCTGATTTCGGTATTGTTTGCTTTTACATAAGCCTCTTGATTCCAAATGGTTCCTGTACGTTTGTAGATATAAGCCGCACCTGCTTGTGTTGCATTATTATTGTTAGCTCCATTAACATTCGTGGCATTACTGTCTTCCCATCGAGCTCCCACTACAATTCTATCCCCATTGCCACTTATAGCAATAGTACGTGCAAACTCATCATCTGCATCTGTATTACCTGCTTTTATGTAAGTTTGCTGAGACCAATTCATACCTACTCTTTCAAACACATACGCTGCACCGGAATTGATGGAAGAATTATCGGTTTGGTTGCCTCCCGTCCCAGTAGCACTACTATCTTCTTGGTAGGCTCCTACCACTAAGGTATTACCGGTTGTATTCAATGCTGAAGAAAATCCAAAATAATCAAAACTTCCGGTATTAGAGGCCTTTATATATGTCTCTTGCGACCATATACCAGCATTCTTTTTAAAGATATACATAGCTCCAGAATTTGTAGCGGTATTACTGAACTGGTTGCCACCTATCCCTACTGCATTACTATCTTCGTTAGCAGCTCCCACAGCCACAGTATTTCCATCTCCACTAATAGAAACTGAACGCCCAAAGCCATCATTACCGTTATTATTTGAAGCTTTTAAAAAAGCAACCTGAGACCAAGTAGATCCAGATCTTGTAAAAATGTATGCTGCTCCAGATGCGCTTGAAAAATTATTCGAAGCATCTCCGTTAACGCCACTCGCATTACTGTCTTCACCAATAGCTGCAATAACAACTGAGTTTCCATCATCACTAATTGCTACTCTGTATCCGAATTGATCATTTGAGTCCACAAATTGTGCTTTCAGATAGGCTTGAAATTCCCATGTTCCTGCATTTCTCGTATACACATACGCTGCCCCAACATCAACACCTCCATTATTAGTGCCATCTCCATTAACCCCTGTTGCCAAGCTACGCTCTGACGAAGATCCTACAATAAGGGTGTTTCCATCTGCGCTTATTGCTATAGTCTGGCCAAAACCATCATTGATATCCGGATTACTTGATTTTATATACGTATATTTTTCGGTGTAAGGAATTGTATTTTCTATACCTCCATTGGCTGTAATTCGTTTACAATCCCAAGTTCCGTGTATATAAAAGCAAACAGCATCCAAACTTACATCATACACCACGGGCCCATTTTCAAGAGGGCTTCCATCTGGAGTAGTCACCACCGATGTAGAAGAAACACGAGGCAAAACCAATCCAGTATTATTTACGGAAACTACATCCAAGGCACCTTGGGGAGAAACAGTGTTTACTCCCACTTGTGCAATCAAATTGGCTGAGGCAAAAAAAAGGATCAAAAAAAAGTGTTTCATTGTGAGCATTTAACCCTACAAATATGAAACAGAACTAAGTAGAATTCAATAAGGCATATGCCCTATTTAGGATGAAATACAACTTAATATGATGTATTTATTAGAGATTCCTTTAAGGACTATGGCAAAAAAACAGAAGACTTATTTAAAATTACCGAGCACAAAAAAGGAGCCCAAATGGAGCTCCTTTTTATGTTTTATGTAGACAGCAATTAATTTGCTTCTCTTTCTTTTTTCTTCGCTTCACGTTTCATTTTGAAATTTTCAAGCAATGCACCGCCAATCCAGTATGGAATAAATGACACTAAGAAAATCATTAACCAGAAACCAATGGTTAAAATGGTTAAAAACGCTAGAAATCCTAAGTACTGGTCAAAATCGAACATGATGTGTCTTTTTAATTAAGCTGTGGCAAAGATAAAAAGGTTTTTTCAGAAAAAATAATAAATTTTGTCCATTTATGTACAACAATTAAACAATACAACTCTTGAAGCTACCTGGCGTATTTTGTACCTTTGCAACCTCAAAACAGAACTACTATGAACTACCGAATTGAAAAAGATACTATGGGCGAGGTACAAGTACCAGCCGATAAACTTTGGGGCGCACAAACCGAACGTTCCCGAAATAATTTTAAAATAGGCGCACCTGCTTCTATGCCATTAGAAGTAGTTTACGGCTTTGCGTATTTAAAAAAAGCTGCCGCACATACCAATTGTGAACTGGGCGTGCTCACCGAAGAAAAAAGAGATCTTATTTCTAAGGTTTGTGATGAAATTTTAGCCGGGAAGCACGATGATCAATTTCCGTTGGTAATCTGGCAAACCGGAAGTGGAACGCAAAGTAATATGAATGTGAACGAGGTGGTTGCCAATCGCGCTCACCAGCTTGCAGGTAAAACCATTGGCGAGGAGGATAAAACTTTACAGCCTAATGACGACGTAAATAAAAGCCAGTCCAGTAATGATACCTTCCCGACAGGAATGCACATTGCGGCCTACAAAAAAATTGTAGAAGTAACTATTCCGGGCGTGGAGCAATTACATAAAACGTTGGTTAAAAAATCGGCCGACTTTAAAAATGTTGTGAAAATTGGGCGTACTCATTTAATGGACGCCACTCCCCTTACGCTGGGACAGGAATTTAGCGGCTATGCATCTCAACTGGATCACGGATTAAGAGCTTTAAAAAACACATTGGCGCACCTTTCTGAATTAGCTTTAGGCGGAACCGCAGTAGGAACCGGGATTAATACTCCAAAAGGGTATTCCGTAAAAGTTGCCGAATATATTGCAAAATTCACGGAGCTTCCTTTTATCACAGCCGAAAATAAATTTGAAGCACTAGCAGCACACGATGCTATCGTGGAATCACACGGAGCCTTAAAGCAATTGGCAGTATCTCTCAATAAAATTGCACACGATATTAGAATGTTAGCCAGCGGACCCCGCAGTGGTATTGGCGAAATTACCATTCCTGCTAATGAGCCAGGATCCTCCATTATGCCCGGTAAAGTAAACCCTACGCAATGTGAAGCTTTAACAATGGTTTGTGCACAAGTAATAGGGAATGATGTAGCCATAAGTGTTGGCGGTATGCAGGGTCATTTCGAGTTAAATGTTTTTAAACCTATGATGGCTGCAAACATTTTACAATCTGCACAGCTTATTGGTGATGCTTGTCTCTCTTTTGACGAACATTGTGCGCAAGGAATTGAACCAAATACCGAAGTAATCAAAAAAATGCTGAACAACTCTTTAATGTTGGTAACTGCATTAAATACTAAAATTGGCTATTACAAAGCTGCCGAAATTGCTAATACAGCACATAAAAACGGAACTACCCTAAAAGAAGAAGCAGTAAACTTAGGACATCTCACTGCAGAGGAATTTGACGCCTGGGTAAAACCTGAAGATATGGTTGGCGAGCACTAATTACAAAGTTATTTTTGATCGTAGTAAACTCCTGTCTTAAAGCAGGAGTTTTTTTTTGGTGTTCTGGATAGTAAAATTTAAATAAATAGTGTTTTTTATCGATTAAATACTAATAAATTAGTTGAAGTGTAAATTTTACGTATATTGGACTACCCAAATTATTATAAACTTACTTATTATGAGACTACGATTTTACCCCGTATTGTGGTGTCTTTTAGCGGTGATTTTCTTGTCTCCCACAAGTTCTGAAGCCACCTCAAAAGCTACAGTTTTAAAGGCAAAAGCTTCTGAAAATAAAGACGTTACAAATACTCTAAACACATTTTTAGTAAACGCTACACCCGTAGCAATGGCTACTAAACCGTTAGCTCTATTAGAGATGAACGAAGGAATTATCACTTCGGCAATTGGAACTAAAAACTTCACTGAATATGCTTCGGTTGAAGAAAATTCCTACAATTATGAAAATAATTCAGTAGAAAATGGAGCTTTAGAATATACGGCTTCGGTAGATACCAAAACTTCCTTCCTACAAGGGCTATATTATGGTTTTGCACTTATGGTGTTGCTCATTAATCTGGTGTGCTATTTTATATTTGAAGAAAAACTATTTTTATTTTACGCAGTTGCTCTTTTGGGTATTACTACCGTATTTTTCTTTAATGATGGCTTACACAACTTATTTGGCATGTCTGTAGCTGAGAAGCCGTTGTTGGTGGAATCCTTATTACTGTGGTTTGCCACGGGAAGTACCGCACTCTTTGCTTCAGGATTTTTAAATATGAACGAATTTTTCCCAAAACTTAAACTCTTTACGTATTCGTTAATTGCTATTAGTGGTTTATTAACTGTAGCTGCGTTCTTTACCTCAGATACAATCGTTGCGTATGCAGCAAACTTTGTTTCCATTTCGGTACTGGTTTGCTATTTTGGAGCAAGTGTATACTTATTCCGCCGAAAAAACTATGCGAAGTTTTATGCTATTGCTGCGTTTATCCCTTTATTATTTGCAGTAGATTTCTTTATACTGAAAAATATTGGCATCAACTTTTTATCTACGCAAGCAGTACACATAAAAACGGCCGGTCTTGTTGAAATGTTAATTCTTACGTATGCTATTATTTACCGAATGCGCGCTATAAAAGAAGAACACCAAATGCGCCAGACAGAAATGCGTATTTTCCTGAAACGCCAGGAAACATTAAATAGACAAAACATTACTAAACTTGTTGAAGATGTATATCTTGAAAACCTAATCATGCATTACGATCTTGATGGTCTTGAAATTAAATTACTTCAATATATTAGTGAAGGCAAAGAAAACGCAAAAATTGCCCGTAAGCTTAAAATTACCGAACCTGAGGTTGACGAAATCACTAAAGAGCTGTATCAAAAACTAGAAATTGGAGAGCAAATTCAGGAAGATTATCGATTGCTAGATAGCCAGCCTGATTATTTATATAATTAAAACTGGAATAACTAAAAAAATTAAAGGGTAACCACAAGGTTACCCTTTAATAATATAATATTTCTTGTATTTAAAGTAAGAAGCTACACTAAGAAGTATAAAGAACCCAACTAAATAATACACAAAAATTGGTGTTACTGGCACATCTCCACTTGCGTAACTATGTAATCCAGTAAGGTAAAAATTTACCCCAAAATACGTCATCATAATACTGGCATAAGCAAAAATAGAAAATATAGCAAATGTCCATTTTCCTCGTAAACCAGGCACCAATCTCGCGTGTATCACAAACGCATATATCATAATACTAATGAGTGCCCAGGTTTCTTTTGGATCCCACCCCCAGTAGCGTCCCCAACTTTCATTGGCCCATTGCCCTCCTAAAAAGTTACCAATAGTAAGCATCACTAAACCTACTGTGAGCGCCATTTCGGTAATAATTATGAGCTCTTTTATATTAAGATCCATTTTTATGCGGTTCTTTTCATTGGTCAGCAAAATGAGTAATAAGATAGTGGTTCCCAAAATCATTCCGAGAGTAAATGGTCCATAACTGGCTACTATTACTGCTACGTGAATCATTAACCAATAACTATCTAAAACTGGCTGTAAATTGGCAATAGAGGGATCTAACCAGTTCTGATTTGCCACCCATAAAATTATGGCAGCTACAAAGGCTGTTGAAGCAATGGTAAGATCACTTTTTCGCCCAAATGCCAATCCGAAGAACACAGTGGCCCAGGCCACGTAAATGATACTTTCGTACGCATCACTCCAGGGAGCATGACCACTGATATACCAGCGAAATGCCAATCCTAGCGTCATTAGTATAAAAAACACCCAAATGGTATATTTGCAAACCTTCACCAATGTATTGATAGTCTTCCCTTCTTTAAATATCTGAAAGATGAGAAACACAAACATGAGTATTCCCACAAGCGTAAAATACTTGTATAGCCTATTAAAAATATCAACTTCATTGTAGACAATTTCAGCTTTTACTTTAGTATCTGAGGGCATTACTTCGGCTCCATAGGTATGCTGAAATTTATTAATACCATCCAACAATGCATCTGCCTGAGCATAATCTCCCGTTATTCTGGCTTGTTGTAAACTTTGGAAATAGGCCGGTAAAATATTCTTCACATTGGTGGCCTCATCGCCTGTAAAATTGGCTTCTCCCAGTTCCAGGAACGAAACCCATTTGTTTCCTTCATCGTTAGGAATAGGAAAAATTTTAAGGATACTTCCGCTGAGCGCCTGATTTAACAGAAATACATTTTCGTATGTTTTTACAAAATCCTTTTCAAACTGATTAGGATTTGTTTTTGAGGAGGCTTCTTCCAGATAAGGATCCAGCTTGTTGATACCTTTTTCGTCAAACAAATCCAGAAGGCTAATTTTTTCTGTATCTACCGGAACGCCCAATACTTTCCTGATACTATCATTACCGCGTTTTAAACTTACCAACGGAACTTCTACCCAAATTCGTGGAAACTCGGTCATAGAAAGAAACACCTGATTCGCATCCAGACCTTCGTAAGTATCGCTTCGGCTAATTTTTCGTAGTAACTGGCTTGCATAGGTATGTACCGGCTTCATACGTCCGTTATCCTGAATTACCAATTCAGCAAATTTTGCGGCGTGTACTTTATCTACAACGTTTGCCTTTATAACGCTGTCTATTTGTTCTTTTTTAACTTTAGTGTGTGCGTGTTCGCTATTTTGTGCCTGCATTCCAAACGCAAAGAGCAACACTAAAACCGTGGTGATCTTCGCTTTTTTAGACTTCACCTTGTCCAACATTCTTTTTAAAGATCCAAAACGAGACCCTTTACTGAACAGAATCGCCATTAACCCAAAATACAAAAGGAAATAACCTATATACGTTATCCAGGTTCCCCACGCATCGTGATTTACCGACAGTATGGTTCCTTTTTCATCCGGATCGAAACTAGCCTGAAAAAAACGGTAACCTTTATGGTCTAAAACATTATTCATGAAAACTTCGGTATCGAAAAACTCACTTTCAGAATCGCTCACGGTAAGTTTACTTTTAAAAGATTTGTAGTTTTTTTCGGTACCGGGATATTTTTCAGCTATAAAATCACGAAGGGTAACGCTAAAGGGTAATTTGTGTTCTTTACTTCCGTAGGTGAGATACACATCCATTCCGTTTACGGTTACTTTCTTAGGATCCGGAGCCGTACCTGCACCACCTAATAGTTCAATAGTTTCCGTTTCTCCGCCGGAAGTTACATCTACTACAAGTCCGCTTTTATTCGTTTTCTCCAGTCCCTCTGCTTTTACAATTCCCTGTCTTCCTTTGGTCATGGGACTTGGAATTACAAACTGCATATCGGCCAGATTATAAAGTGATCGTAACAACAGAGGCTGTATGCTATCTTTGGCAAAAGGTCTTCGAAATTGATCCATATCCCCCGTCATTTGACCTGGCTGAATACCGGCAGCGCTCAACTCTGCCATGTTTAAGAAAGAGCCTTCAAAGGGAGCAGAAATGCTATAGCTACCATCTTCAGGGTTGTAGGTAATGTTTACGGCACCTTCGGTAGGTTTGTTTAAGGCAAAAAGTATGTTATGAATATTCGCCACCTGTCCAACTTCCAACCAATGGTCGTGTTTTTCGCCACCACCACTTTCAACTATTTTAAGATATTCTTTACCATCAACTTCGGCAATTAAACTCTCTTTTGCGTTGCTAATGAAGTTATTGTAGGTAATTGTTACAGGCTTGCCATTATAGTCTGTTTTTATAGTAAAATCGTTGTCTAGTCTTTCGGATAAATTAAGTTTTTCTGGTTCCAATACTCTGCGCTGTGCTACGCCGTCTACCATATAATCTCCATCAATAAAGGCTGTAAGGTATACTTTATCCGAAAGGAATGTATTCTCTGTTGCGCCTTCCCGAATTCCCATTCTGCCTTCGTAGCCAATATAACGGGTTACAAAAGCTCCTACTAAAATTAGAATAAAAGATAAGTGCAAAATCAGCGTAGCCCATTTTTCTTTTTTGTAAAGCCTGAACCGAAAGATATTCCCAACAAAATTGACTACAAAAAACACCATGATCGCCTCAAACCACCAGGCGTTATAGATGAGCTCGCGCGAGTACGGTGTTGGTGAAGTTTCGGAAGAAGCATCCAGAAAAGTTCCCACGGCCATAGCGGTAGCAAAAACAATAAATAAAACGGCAGTTAGACGGGTGGAGAAAAGGAAATCGGCAAGTTTCTTTTGCATCGAACAAATTTTTTGCAAAAATAAGGAAAATCTAAAGGTTCAATGACCTTTCTAGGATGAAAAAAGATGCAGGTCTTATATTAATCTGGGATTTACAATTTTGAACTTGAAATTTTGAATTTGCACCACCAGTTGCGTAACTTCGCTGGATGATTTCAGTAGTGCTTTTAGGGTTTGGAAACGTGGGGCAACACTTGTATAAAGTGATGGAGGCCTCTGCTGCTATTGATGTACTTCAAATCTATAACCGAAACTTTATAGACCATATAACCACACAGCAATGCCAGGATTTTTCGGCGTTAAAAAAAGCAGATGTTTACATTATCGCAATTCCAGATGATGTCATTGGTAGTTTTTCGGCATCGCTTCCATTTAAAAACAGACTTGTAGTGCATACTTCGGGGGGCGTCATACTAGATGTCCTTTCCAAAAATAACAGACGTGGTATTTTTTATCCGTTGCAAACCTTCAGCAAAAATACTGAGGTAGATTTCAGCAACATCCCTATTTGCGTGGAGTCCGAAAATGATCAAGATTTAAATTTACTGAAGGAGTTGGGACATTATATTTCAGAAAATGTAGTAGAAATTTCATCCGCAGAAAGAGAAAAATTACACGTAGCGGCGGTATTTGTAAATAATTTTACCAATCACCTGTATCGTATTGCTGAAAAAATAACGGCTGAAAATGAGCTTGATTTCAATTTACTGAAACCACTCATTACCGAAACAGCCAAAAAAATTAAAACCCTCTCCCCAGAAAAAGCACAAACAGGGCCGGCAAAACGCAATGATACCAAAACAATTGAAAAGCATTTGAAACTGCTGGAGAATAGTGAATATAAAGATTTGTACGAAAAATTGACAGAATCGATAAAAAACAGCAACAATACCAGTAATAGTAAAATGGAAAATAAAAAATAAAGCAATCTTAGTTGCGAAATATATACGATGGAGAAAAGCTATAAAGAATACTTAAGTAATATAAAAGCGCTGATTTTTGATGTGGACGGTGTCCTTACCGATGGCACGATACAAGTAACTACAACCGGTGAACTATATCGTACAATGAATATTAAAGACGGCTATGCTTTAAAAACAGCAGTAGACCAGGGTTTTAAAGTGTGCATTATTAGCGGTGGCTCTAACGAAGGCGTCCGTAAGCGCCTCCAGGGTCTGGGCATTACAGATATACATTTGGGAACCCACCAAAAAACCGAAACACTACAAAAGTACCTCAAAAACAACCATCTAAAACCAGAAAACGCACTATATATGGGTGACGATATTCCAGATTATTACGTGATGCAGGAAGTAGGCCTGCCTTGTTGCCCGCAGGATGCCGTCCCCGAGATCAAGGAATTAAGCAAATATATTTCACATAAAAACGGCGGAAAAGGATGCGTACGGGATATTATTGAACAAGTATTAAAAGTACAGGGAAAATGGCTTTCTAAAACCCCCGTAAGCGCAAAATACGACTAACAGTCTCGTTAGGGAAGATCCCAAAACACACTACATTGTACATTCTCGTTGCTCATAGCTCAAGATTAAAATGGCTTACTTAAAAATTATACGTCCTATTAACCTGTTACTGCTGCTTCTTACGCAAGGCATTATAAAATATGGTTTTTTAGAACCTTTGGGAGTAGAAGTTACTATGGATACTATTGATTTCATACTACTAGCAACCGCCACGCTCTGCATCGCTGCCGCTGGAAATATTATGAATGATATTAGCGACGTTGCCATAGATACTGTGAACAAATCTGATAAGGTTATTATTGGCAGGAAAATTTCAGAAAAGAATGCTTACAATTATTACCTTACACTAAACATTATTGGCGTTGGTGCAGGTTTCTGGCTTGCAAACAGCGTTGGGCATGCTGGTCTGGCTGCGGTTTTTATTATAATCTCGGCATTGTTATATAGCTATGCGGTTTACCTTCGTTCGCTACTTGTGGTGAGCAATCTAATTGTATCATTTTTGGTGGCGACAAGTCTTGTGGTGTTTATTATTTTTGATATATATCCTGCCATTACTACAGCTATCTTGGAGCCTCAGGTGGCAGCTTCCAAAGTAATTTTATGGTATGCCGGGTGCGCTTTTTACCTGAATTTTATGCGAGAAATTGTAAAGGATATTCAGGATATAAACGGTGATAAAAAGGGTGGTAGAAATACACTACCAATACTTTTAGGTAGAACCTGGACTACGACCCTTGTTTTCGTCATGGGAGTTTTTTTACTGCTTGGTATTTTATGGTTTACCTACAACTTCCTGTATCAATTTACATGGGTAGCGGGTTATTTTGTATTCGCTATTGGCGGACCACTCCTTTATTTTTGCAGTAAAAGTTTTAATGCGGAAAAAGCGACCGATTATAATAAGATGTCGACCGTTTTAAAAATTATTATGTTTACGGGAGTTTGCTCAATTCCTTTTTTTGCTGAAATCTTAAACGTTTAAAAATGAATTTTGAAACTTCCCAACACATCACTTTAGAAAACGATCGCGTTTTGCTAAGACCACTTCTAAAAGAAGATAGTCAACATCTTAACAATTTTTCAATGCAGGAGCCTGAGCTTTGGGAATATTCACTAGTGCCTGCTAACGGATTGGAAAACCTAAAAACATATATATCCAGTGCACTGGAGAAAAGAACTTTAGGCGATTCCTATCCGTTTATTGTGTTCGATAAAAAAACGAATGCATATGCGGGAAGCACTCGTTTTTACGATATTCAAAATCATCACAAGAGCCTTCAACTTGGGTACACCTGGTACGGGAAAGCCTTTCAACGTACCGGACTTAACAGACATTGTAAATCTTTAATGCTCGAATTTGCCTTTGAGACCCTGCAGGCAGAACGTGTAGAGTTTAGAGCAGATGCCAACAATGCCCGAAGTATTGAGGCAATGAAAAGTATAGGTTGCAAGGTAGAAGGTATTCTTCGGAATAATTGCACTAGCCCAACAGGTAGACGTAGCAGTATTGTATTAAGCATTTTAAAAGACGAATGGTTTTTGGGCGTTAAAGAAAATCTCGAATTAAAATTAATATAGTGTATGCTGAAAGAAAAACTAAAAAATCACAACCTCATCCTGGCTTCCGGATCACCGAGAAGACATCATTTTTTTAAAGAACTCGATCTGGATTTTACGATAGATGTCCATTCCGTAGATGAAGTGTATGATTCAAAGCTAATAGAAGCAGAGATTACAGATTATCTTGCCAGGCTTAAGGCTTCAGTATTTACAGGTTTGAAGGAAAATGACATTCTTGTCACCAGCGACACCATTGTCTGGAAAGATGGAAAACCTCTGGAAAAAGCAAAAGATGAAGCCGAAGCGAAAACAATGTTACAAAATTTAAGTGGCGACATGCATCAGGTATTCACCTCGGTTTGTTTTACAGGAAAACACTTTCAGAAAACTGTGAACGATGCTACCAAAGTATGGTTTAAGGAACTTTCAGAGGAAGAAATTAACTACTACATTACCACCCACAAACCTTACGACAAAGCAGGTAGTTATGGCGTTCAGGAATGGTTAGGTTATATTGGTATTGAAAAATTGGAAGGTTGTTATTTTAACGTCATGGGATTGCCCACCCGGTTAGTGTATAAAACATTATTGGAAATTTCTGAAGGATAATTATTTGTAATTTTGCAAAAAGATGCTGCAATGAAAATTTTAAAGATCCTATTCTTACTTCTTGGTATTTCAATAGTTTCCTGTAAAAACTCGGAGGGAAACTTAATTCCCAATAGCCAGACAACGGCCAAAGAAAAACCTTCAAAAGATAAGAAACGGGTACTTTCTGAAGCTTTTAAAGACTATTGGTACGCAGGAGATGCCGAAATTACTTCGTACAAGTTATCGCAAGAACGTTATGGCGAATTGCGTGAAGGTACCGCAGTAAACATTTTTGTGACCGAAGATTTTCTGCCCAAAGAACAAGTGAAAGCAGATAATGCTTCCGAAGAAGACATTCCCGTTTTAAAATTGAATCAGACAAAAAACTACGTGACCGGAATTTATCCATATTCGGTTATGACAAGTACCTTTACTCCTGTCAATAGTAAAAATAATGCTATAAAAATATCCCACTCTATGCAGGAATGGTGTGGTCACGTATATGTACAACTTAATAATCGTGACGATTTTGAAATACTAGCCCACTCTTATTTTGAAGGTGAGGCAGATCAGGATTTTTCGGTGGAAAAAACGTGGCTGGAGAATGACCTTTGGAGTTATATAAGAATGAACCCGGAGCAACTTCCTACGGGAGACTTTACAATGATTCCCTCTTTTGAGTATTTCAGGATGAGTCATAAAAAAATGGAAGCGTACGAAGTTTCAGCGAGTATTACGATGGGAGATTCCATTTCAAATTACGAGGTATCCTATCCAGGTATAAAACGAAAACTAAAGATCTATTTCAGCAGCACCTTTCCGTACTCAATTGAGCGTTGGGAGGAAACGCATTCCAACGGACTAATAACTTCAGCTGAAAAAATGAAACGCATAAAAACAGCCTACTGGAGCCAAAATAGTACTATTTTTGAGCGTTTAAGAGATACACTAGAATTATAAATGAGCGAATATTTTTACATACACGGCATACAATCTATCTGCATCATAGCGGTTTTGGTTATTTTACGTTGGATTTTAATGGTAGTAACAAAAAGATTTGCCAGGAAATTTGAAAGAGTAGAACACCGCACCGGACTTATTGTGAAGCATATTAATTATGCAACCATATTTTTATTGGTCCTATCACTTGTGATTACCTGGGGCGTAGATTTTAAGAATTTTGGCTCTGTACTTCTTTCGGTATTTGCGGTTATTGGAATTGGTTTTTTTGCACAATGGTCTATCTTAAGTAATATTACAAGCGGAATTATTATGTTTTTTATTTTTCCGTATAAAATTGGGGATTATATTAAAGTACACGATAAAGAACACAAATACGAAGGTATTATAGACGATATTAAAACATTCCATATTATTATTAAGACCGAAAAGGGAGAAACCATCACCTATCCAAACAGCTTAATTTTACAAAAAGGGGTTAGTGTATTGAAGCCTGACGAAATGGATCTGGTAGACCAACTTTTCCACCCGGAAATTAATGAAGAAGAGGCTAAAAAGGAAGATGATAAAAATGTTAAAGAACACCCAATAGATTAATCGAAGGTAGCATTTTCGGTATATTTGATACCCTCGAAAAATACAGAACAATGCTAAAAAAATTGTCTATCTCCCTGCTACTTTTTGTAGTTGGCTTTACTACCCTCAACGCACAACAACCCCGCAAGCCTACAGCTTCAGAAATATACCACAATCTTCAAAAATTAAATTTCATCGGGTCTGCCCTGTACATTGCAGCGCACCCGGACGATGAAAATACGCGTCTTATATCCTATTTAGCGAACGATGTAAAAGCCCGAACTGCGTATCTTTCGTTAACCCGTGGTGATGGAGGACAAAATCTTGTAGGACCCGAAATAAGAGAGTTATTAGGCGTTATAAGAACTCAGGAATTACTGGCTGCCCGAGGTACCGATGGCGGACAACAACTGTTTACCCGTGCAAACGATTTTGGCTATTCCAAACATCCGGATGAAACTCTGGCTATCTGGAATGAAGAAGAAGTTTTAGGCGATGTTGTTCGCGCCATTAGAAAATTTAAGCCCGATGTAATTGTAAACCGCTTTGACCATCGCAGTCCTGGTAGCACGCACGGTCACCACACATCCAGTGGTATGCTAAGCGTAGAAGCTTTCGATTTATTGAATGATCCCAGCAAATATCCGGCCTCTGTAAAAATGTACGGAACGTGGCAACCAAAACGCTTATTTTTTAACACCTCCTGGTGGTTCTACGGAAGTAGAGAAAAATTTGACGCCGCAGATAAAACCAACCTGGTTGAAGTTGAAACAGGAAATTATTACCCGGCTCTCGGACTTTCAAATGGCGAAATTGCCTCACTAAGCCGAAGCATGCATAAATCTCAGGGATTTGGTAGCACAGGATCCCGTGGCGCGGAAACTGAATACCTTGAATTTTTAAAAGGTGTTATGCCCAAAGACAAAACCAATGTTTTTGATGGAATAGACACGTCCTGGAACCGTTTGGAAGGTGGGGCTGCCATTGGTACAATTTTAAATCCGTTAGAAGAAAATTTCAACTTTCAGAATCCTTCGGCCATGCTGCCGCAATTAACGGAGGCATATACGTTGGTGAAAGCTTTAAAAGACAGTCACTGGCGCGATATTAAACTAAAGCAATTAGAAACGCTTATTCTTGACTGTGGCGGAATTTTTCTGGAAGCCGTGGCTAATACCAATGCGATAAACCCAAATGGCACCTATGAAGTCACCATAGAAGCCATAAACCGAAGTGATTTCCCGGTAATAATAAACAGTATAAAATCTGTAAAAGGAGAGATGCTGCTCGCTTTAAATGAAACGTTGGCACCAAACGAGAAGAAGGAGTTTACCACAACTATAATTTCAGCTTCAAGCAAAGTTTCGGCACCCTACTGGTTAAATGAAAAGGGAACTTTAGGAATGTACAAAGCACCTGAAGAAATGATTGGTCTGCCAGAAACACCTGCCCCTGAGCAGGTAATTTTTGAAATGCAGCTAAAACAAACACCAATTTTAGTAAAAAGAGCCGTGGTGTATAAATTTAACGACCCTGTAAAAGGAGAGGTGTATCAGCCATTAGAAGTACTGCCGGCAGTTACTTCCAGCATTCCTGAAAAGGTATTGATCTTCTCTACTTCAGAAAGTAGAATAGTTCCTGTTACAGTGACCGCGGGAAGGGATGGCATTACAGGCTCAGTCACTTTACAACATCCAAAAGGCTGGCAGGTGAGTCCGGCGCAAGGCGTTTTTAATATTGAAACCAAAGGACAAACGCAAACACTTCAATTTACAGTTACTCCTCCCAGAGATCAGAGTGAAGGATATTTACGTTCCCTGGCTCAAATGGGCGACCAGTATTTTGACAAAGAAATGGTGACCATGGATTACGATCATATTCCGTTTCAGCGGGTATTATTACCTTCCGAAGCGAAAATTGTACGCATTGGTATTGAAAAAAAAGGACAAAACATAGGCTATATAGATGGTGCCGGAGATGCTATACCACAAAGCTTACGAGAAATTGGGTACGATGTAACCACCATTGCACCTTCCGAAATTACAGCAAATAATCTGAAACAGTACGATGCAATCGTAGTTGGAATACGAGCCTACAACACGGTTCCGGAGCTGGCATTTAAGCAATCTGAACTTAACAGTTATGTTGAAAATGGTGGTACGTTATTGCTACAATACAATACTTCACACAGAATGGTAACCAATGATATTGGGCCGTATCCCATTTCGTTATCCCGTGATCGTGTAACTGATGAGTTTAGTGCTGTGAAAATTCTAACACCAGAACACCCGGTGTTAAATAGTCCAAACAAAATTACTCAGGCAGATTTTGAAAATTGGGTTCAGGAACGCGGACTTTATTTTCCAAACGAATGGGACGAAAAATTTACGCCAATTTTAGGAATGCAGGATAAGAACTATGAAGAAAGCCGAGGATCGCTCTTAGTAGCCCCCTACGGGAAAGGATATTATATTTATACAGGACTTAGCTTTTTTAGAGAGTTGCCTGCGGGTGTTCCCGGAGCGTATCGATTGTTTGCCAATTTGTTGTCGATAGGGAAGTAAATTCCTGTTACGCCAAAGACTCTATCAACCTATTCACTCAATAACTCAATTACAAAAAAATATGGAAACCGACGACATAGTAGATAAAGTAAAAGATAAATTTGTCTGGAAGTGGAAATATACGCTGGTATTATTGCTTAATGCAGGGTACATTGTTTTGTTTTATTATTTAATGAAAACCTACGTTTAAATGGAACAAATAGATTGGTATGTGCTTATTGGAACCCTTGCTTTTATAGTTCTTTACGGAACGTACAAAGCTCGTGGCAGTAAAAATGTAACCGATTACTTAAAAGGCGGTAACGACTCCAAATGGTGGACCATTGGATTGAGTGTGATGGCAACACAGGCGAGCGCCATAACATTCCTTTCTACCCCAGGGCAAGCGTTTCATAGCGGTATGGGGTTTGTGCAATTTTACTTTGGATTGCCTATTGCCATGGTAGTTATTTGCCTGGTTTTTATCCCTATTTACCATCGTCTTAATGTATTTACCGCGTACGAATACCTGGAAACCAGGTTCGATTTAAAAACCCGAACGTTAACTGCCATCCTGTTCTTGATCCAACGCGGACTTGCAGCAGGGATCACCATTTTTGCACCTGCTATCATACTTTCGGCTGTTTTAGGCTGGAATTTAGTGTACTTAAATGTAATTATAGGTGTTCTTGTTATTATCTATACCGTGAGTGGCGGCACCAAGGCCGTAAGTGTTACCCAGAAGCAACAAATGGGAATTATCTTTTTAGGGATGTTCCTCGCTTTCCTAATTATCCTGAACTACTTACCACTGGATATAAACTTCAATAAAGCTTTAGAAATAGCCGGAGCCAGTGGAAAAATGGAAATTCTCGATTTCTCATTCGATTTTGAAAACCGCTATACGTTCTGGAGTGGAATAATTGGTGGAACCTTTTTAGCCCTCTCCTACTTTGGGACAGACCAAAGCCAGGTGCAACGGTATCTTTCAGGGAAATCTGTGAAGCAAAGTCAGATGGGCCTCATTATGAACGGACTCTTAAAGGTCCCATGCAGTTTTTCATTTTACTTGTTGGAGTGATGGTTTTTGTTTTTTATCAGTTTAATGCATCTCCTTTACATTTTAATCCAGCCGCTGTAAAAGATGTGATGAATTCTGAATATGCTCAGGAATATACTGCGCTGGAAGATGAAAAAAAAGAAATAGATTCGCAATTACGAAAGGTACAGATGACCTATTCGGTAGCTGAAAGTGATTCAGAAAAAAACACGCTGAGTAGTGAAATTTTAAACCTTCAGAAACAAGAAGAATCGCTTCGTGAACAATCTAAAGAAGTTATTAAAAAAGCAAATCCTGATGCCGAAACAAACGACAAGGATTATGTCTTTATTCATTTCATATTAAATAATCTTCCTCGTGGTTTAATTGGCCTGTTATTGGCGGTTATTTTAAGCGCCGCCATGTCCAGCACGGCATCCGAACTAAATGCCTTAGGATCTACAACGGCGATAGATCTCTACAAAAGAAACGTACAAGGAAGAACCGATAAGCAATACGTAAACGCCAGTAAGTGGTTTACGATGCTTTGGGGAGTAATAGCTATTTTAATTGCCTGTATTGCCAACTTGTTCGAAAATTTAATTGAACTGGTCAATATTATCGGTTCTATTTTCTACGGAAATATCTTAGGAGTCTTTCTGTTAGCCTTTTTTATAAAATATATAAAAAGTACACCCGTATTTATTGCCGCGTTTATAAACCAGGCACTGGTAATAACACTTTTCCTATTGGACAAATATGAAATTATTAACCTTCCATATTTATGGTTAAACTTTGTAGGGTGTTTATCGGTGATGTTTATTGCAGCTTTTATTCAGAATGGAGTAGATTTAAATAGTAATGAACCCGGAGCAGGTAAACGATTACGGAATACAATTTTAATTTTTCTGGGATTAACAGGTGTACTATTTAGCTTATTAAAATTCCTGGCAAGTATTTAGAACAAGATCTTTTAAGATGATTTGAACAGGATGTATGCTTGGCGTGAATGAATCAATTAAAAATTAATCGGGCAAATCTTTCATGAATAACTTAGCAACTGCAGCATAATAGAAATTTCGCTTGGGAAGATTTTTACCACGATGTCGCGCTTCACGTATCTTATGGATTGTGTAAAGCACAATCACAACAATAGATAGAATGATAAAAAAAGCGAAGTAGTAAGCCACGAATTTTATTAAATAACAAGCAATATATAAAATAAATACGGAAATAGTAGCCCTTTGGTTGTAACCGTTATAGGTTATGGCTTTCCAATTTGGCTTTTTCAAATTCTGAAACCATTTCTTTAACTATTTCAGCTGCAGGTTTTATATCGTGAATCAAGCCGGCAATTTGCCCTATTTCCAGTTCTCCATCCTCCAGGTCACCTTCAAACATACCGCGTTTTGCACGTGCTCTTCCCAGCAATTCTATTAATTGTTCTTTGGTTGGATTTTTGGTATAAAGCTCCATAACTTCACTGAAAAACTTATTCTTCAGCATACGAACAGGTGCCAATTCTTTTAAAGTTAACAAGGTGTCGCCTTCTTTAGCTTCCACCACCATTTTTTTGAAAGCCTGATGCGCACTACTTTCTTCCGAAGCTACAAAACGGCTTCCTACCTGCACTCCGTCTGCTCCAAGTATCATAGCAGCCAACATTCCCTTTCCGGTGGCGATTCCGCCCGCAGCAATTAATGGCACTTTTATTTGTTCTTTTACCATTGGAATAAGCGTAAATGTAGTAGTCTCCTCACGCCCATTATGGCCACCCGCTTCAAAACCTTCAGCTACAACTGCATCTACTCCTGCTTCTTGTGCTTTTAAAGCAAATTTTACACTACTTACTACGTGAACAACGGTAATTCCGTTATCCTTTAAATATTGTGTATACGTTTTCGGATTTCCTGCGGAAGTAAAAACAATTGTAACACCTTCTTCAATAATAATCCGGATAATCTCTTCCAGATTAGGATATAGCATGGGCACATTTACTCCAAAAGGTTTATTAGTTGCTTTTTTACATTTTACAATATGTTCACGCAACACGTCCGGATACATGGAACCTGCACCTAAAAGTCCTAATCCGCCGGCATTACTAACGGCTGAAGCCAATTTCCACCCACTGTTCCAGATCATTCCTGCCTGAATGATGGGGTATTTTACATTAAAAAGTTCCGTAATTTTATTCTGCACTATTTTTTTACAATTTTAAAATTATTGGCAATACCTCCTGCAGTAATGCTTGCGATATATATTCCTCCTGAAAGTTCAGAAATATTCACTCTATTTTCAACTGCTGAAATTTCTCTTGCGAGCACTTCTTTTCCTAATACATCAAAAATAGTAACAACAGCTCTTTCGGTTTCTTGCGGAAATGAAACATTAAATATATCGGTTACCGGGTTTGGGTAGATAGCGAATGTTTCCTTAAGCAATTGATCTTCTATTCCTAAAACCTGTAAGGCGTTGTATGCTTCTTCAAAATTAGGAATTCCGTAGCCCATCTCATTGCTCGGGTTATTAAAAAGATCGCTCGATTCGCGGATCAATTCCATTATCCTACTATTTTTGGCCTCCGGTCTAGCTTGCCATAAACTTGCCACGGCACCAGCCATAATTGGAGAACTAAATGAAGTACCATTACTGAAACCTACATTACCATCCCGATCCACGACGGCTGCGTCGCGTCCCTGCGCCATAACATCGGGCTTTATTCTTCCATCCACTGTAGGACCAAACGAGCTAAAATCTACGTAATTTCCAGAGCTATCCACGGCGCCAACGGTTAAAATCCCTTTAGAATCTCCAGGTGTGGCTACAAAACCGAATCCGTTACCATCGTTACCTGCAGAAGTAACCAGTAACATTCCTTTGGCAAATGCAAAATTTCCTCCACGTGCAGCAATAGTTGTTTCACCGTCAAGATCCTGATAGGTATGATCGTAATTAGGATTATCGTAATCCTGATAACCCAGAGAGGTATTCACCACGTCTACTCCTAAGCTATCTGCACGTTCCAGTGCTTCTACCCACCAGGCTTCTTCTACCGGATTCTCAGTGGGGGCAAATTCTGTTCTGAATAAGTAGAATGAGGCATCCGGAGCGGTACCTACAAATTTTTCAGCACCATCTAAAAAAGCACCAATATCGCTAAAGGTCTGAGCACCGTGGGAACCGGTTCCATCTACATTAATTTGTCTTTCAGCAAAATCGTACGTTCCTAATAAACGTCCATCTGAGACGATATCGCTGAAAGCAGGATTGGTCATTACGTTAGGAAAACCACTATCTAAAACAGCGATTACCATTCCTTCCCCGGTTAAATTTTCTTCATGAAGAAAGTCAACACCCAACATTTCCACCTGATTTGCAGCAGCTCCATAATCGTACACAACTCGGCTCTCTTCATTTTCAATCCTGAATTTATCTTCAGTTGTTCTCTGAAACGGTTTGCGATTTAAACTTTTATCGGCAAATTCAACTTCAGTAACAAAAGGAAGATTGGTTAGTGCATCAATGTTGGCTTGAGAACCTCTTACATAGACTGCATTCATCCACTTGCTTTTTGCGTGTACGGTAATTCCAGATGTATTTTTAAGTTGGGTAATGTACGCTTCGTTTACGGGCACATCCAATTCATCTATCGCAATGTTGTGCATCGCTTTTCTGTCTATTGCTTCCTGTGTAAGTATGCTAATAGGGTTCGCAATACTTGCAGCCACATCTACTTTGTCTGCAAAAAACACCATAGCGTCCTGTTGCGCTATGGCTCCAATGGACAGTAAAAAAGTGCTGAGTACTAATAATTTTTTCATAATCTTATAATTTAATTTTTCTTTTTCTTAGGAAATGACACCACTTCCCAGTAATTCTTCGCCGTGGTACCAAGCTACAAACTGTCCTTCGGCGATAGCAGATTGCGGTGTAGTAAAGATAACATAAAGCCCCAAATTAGTGCGGTGTAATGTTGCTTGTTGTAAAGGTTGTCGGTATCGTATCCTTGCCATTACATCCATTGTATCATCTATATTCAATTTAAGATCTTCCCGTACCCAATGAATTTCGTCCTCACGCACAAATAAGCCCTGCCTGTAAAGGCCCGGATGGTTTTTTCCCTGGCCTGTATAAATGATATTTTCTTCAACGTCTGTAGCGATTACAAAAAGTGGCTCTTTTTTTCCACCTACCGCTAACCCTTTGCGCTGGCCATTGGTAAAATAATGTGCTCCCTGATGTGTACCAACAATCGCTCCATCAGTTTTTTTATACTGAATTTTCTCAGAAAGTGATTCCAGTTCATTTTCTGCTGAAATAGTAGTTTCATTGGTATATGCATCAAAATCTGAAGCTACCTCAACAATAACACCTTCTTTAGGCGCCAGTTTTTGTTGGAGGAATTCCGGTAAACGTACTTTTCCGATAAAACATAACCCCTGAGAATCTCTTTTTTCTGCAGTTACCAAATCCTGAGCGGCTGCAATCTTCCGAACTTCAGGCTTTAATAGTTCACCAATTGGGAATAATGTTTTTGACAATTGCTCCTGTGATAACTGACATAAAAAGTACGACTGATCCTTATTAGGGTCTTTCCCGGCCAATAAATGATGTATTTTTTGTTCTTTACCGTCCTTTGTCGTTAATGTTGTTGAAGTTCGGCAGTAATGTCCTGTCGCCACAAAATCTGCTCCCAGGTTGATCGCTATCTTCATAAAGACATCAAACTTTATCTCTCTGTTACAAAGTACGTCCGGGTTTGGGGTACGTCCCATTTTATATTCGCGAAACATATAGTCCACAATACGTTCTTTGTATTGTTCACTTAGATCCACTGTTTGAAAGGGAATCCCTAATTTTTGCGCTACCAGCATAGCATCGTTACTGTCTTCCAGCCACGGGCACTCATCAGATATTGTCACAGTATCATCATGCCAGTTTTTCATAAACAGGCCAATGACTTCATACCCTTGTTCCTTCAGCAAATAGGCAGCCACGCTGGAATCTACTCCCCCGCTTAAACCTACTACTACACGTTGTTTCTTTTTCATTGTGGTTGCAAAGATACGATGTGAAGTTCAAAAATTCATAAAACGAAATTCCAATATATAATAGCTGTATTGACTCACATTATAACCCGTCTAATTTTTAAGACAATATAATCTTTCAAATAACAAAGCTCTGACTTTGTTTAAAATCAGAGCTTTGCTTCTTACTATTTTGCAATAAATAAAGAGTTATTTATTTATAAGCATTTTATGTGTGCTTCTTGCTCCATCAACTTCAATATTCACTAAATACATTCCAGTAGGTAATGACATATCAATGCGATTAGTTCCAGTGGTAAGTGTTGCATTTTTAATAATTCTACCTGAAATAGAAATAACCTGATAGTTGATTATACCTGTTACTGAAGAAGCTATTTCAATAGTAAATGTTCCATTATTGGGGTTTGGATATAACGTACTAATGTTATTTAATTCTGCATCAGTAATTCCCAGAACACCTCCTCTTTCATAGGCGCCAATATCACGAGTATTCACAATAGTAAAACTTCTCTGGTCCGTAAAAATATCGCTTGGATCTCCGGCATCAATTCCCGGGCTTCCCTCTAAGAGTTCGTGAGTAAAGGTATCTCCTCCGTTATCTGAAAGTGGTCCTAGGAGCACAGTAACTTCTTCAATATCGTTAGCCATTTCCGGAAACGAATTAGTATCGTCTGTTCCAATTAAGTTATAATCATTTGAGACAAAAAGTCCATCAACATCTACTCCAGAACCTGCGGCATTTTCTGCTATGATCGAGTTTTTTACCTGAGTATTTGCAACTCCATTAATTCCTCCACCATTCACAACGGCTGTGTTTAAAGTAATTGTGACAGCATTTACTGTTGCAGTTGCATTGTTGAAAAGTCCTCCTCCATCGGTTGCCGCAGTGTTTGCAGACAACGTACTTCTTCTAATATCCAGGATTCCAACATTGTTTAAAATACCTCCACCAACATCTGTTGTAGCATTATTACTGGAAAGTACACTTTGATCTATGTTAGTATCACCTCCATTATTATATACACCGCCACCACCAGCGCCGTTGGCTATGTTAGCGTCTATGGTAGTTTTATTAATATTCATAGTAGTTCCAACCTGGTTCCATAAACCACCACCTTCATTACCTGCAATATTTCCCTGAATAGTTGCCTCATTAATAGTTACTGTACTGTTCATTCCAGTAATATGTAATCCACCTCCATTTCCTGGGTTAGCAGTACCAGCAACATCATTTACATCGTTGTTAATCATTTCTGAAGTGACAAAATCTAATGTTCCATCCACAATTTCTATGGCACCACCAGCTCTGTTGGCAGAATTTCCGTCAAAAGATACATCGGTAATAGTAACGACTCCGTCAATACTTAACAATCCGCCTCCCGAAGCCGAAGTTCCGGTAGCTGTATTGTTACTAATTATTGTAGCATCAGAAATATTTAAAGTACCACCATTATTAAAAACACCTGCACCACCATCGTCTGCATCATTACCTAAAGCGATATTTCCATCAATTTCACTATTGGTAATTGTCATAATTCCAACGCTGTTCCAAAGTCCTCCACCTTCTTGTCCGGCAGTATTATTTGCTACGAAACTGTCGGCAATTGTAATATTTCCATCACCAGAAATATGCAATCCACCACCATTACCCGGCATGGTCATTGTTTCATTATCTATAAGATCTACTCCTGTTAAGGTTACAGAAGAGGCTACACCAGAGTTATCTTCAATTCCTCCACCCGCTCGGTTAGAGGTATTTCCGCTAATTTCAGAATTTTCAATGGTAAGAGTTGCACCAACATCGTTCAAAATTCCTCCTCCGGAACCTGATGTTCCATCGGCGATATTATTTGAAATTACAGTTCCGCCCGTAATTGTTACTATACCGCTAAGGTTGTAGATTCCTCCACCTCCCTGGTCTGCATCGTTTCCAAAAGCAGAATTACCATCTATTAGAGTATTTTCTATAGTCATTGTTCCAGCACCGTTCCAAAGTCCGCCACCTTCAGCAGCAGCAATATTATTATTTACAGTACTTTCGAAAATATCTGCATCTCCATCGCCAGTTATGTGAAGTCCTCCACCATTTCCCGGAGCAGTTGTGGTTTCATTGTCATTAAGTGCAACATTGTTAAGTGTTACGGTTGTTCCTGCTCCGGAATTATCTTCTATTCCACCACCAGCTCTTCTTGCGCTGTTTTCACTAATTTCTGAATCTTCAACAGTAAGTGTTGCTCCAACGTCATTCAGAATTCCTCCTCCTGAACCCGATGCTCCATCGGCTGTGTTGTTGGAAATTATTGTTCCGTTCGTAATTATAAGTGTTCCGCTAAGGTTGTAAACACCGCCACCACCCTGGTCTGCGTCATTTCCACTTGCAGTGTTTCCATCTATGGTAGTATCATCTATGGTCATTTCGCCGGAACCATTCCAAAGTCCCCCACCTTCTGCGGCTGCAATATTGCCATTAAAAGTACTTGAAGTAATAGCTACATCTCCGGGTCCGGTTACGTGCAAAGCACCGCCATTACCAGGCGCTGCTGTGGCTGGACTAACCCCTGCATTATTATTTTCGAATAGTACGTCTTGTATAATTATATCTAATCCTGCTCCGGAATTGTCTTCAATTCCACCACCAGCGCGATTAGCCAGGTTTCCAGATATTTCAGAATCTGACACAGCGAGCGTACCACCAGTATCTACAAAAATACCGCCACCTGAGCCTGAAGCTCCGTTAGCAGTACTGTTACTTATTGTAGAATTATTTATAGTTACAGATGAATTTGTAATATAAAGAGCACCACCATCTTCGGCAGTACCATTAGTAAGCGTTAGTCCGTCTAAAATAACCGGACCAGATGTGATATTAAATATCCTGCTATTGTTATCGGCATCAATAGTTACTCCTAATAAAGGACCTGTAATGGTAAGTTCTTTGTCAATAACTATCTCACTATCGAGATTTACGTTAGTAACTAAAATTCCAAAGGTAATTTCATCACCAGCGGTTGCGTTGGCAATTTCATCTCGTAAAGAGCCTGCTCCGCTATCGTTTCCATTAGTTACCTGAGCAACTAATGGCGTTGTTAAACACAGTGTTATAAGCACAGTGAATAGTTTTGTAAAATTTTTCATTTTCAGCATTTTTTAATTAATTATAATTCGTTCTTAATAAAAGTTACGAACTCAATTAAAAAATGGATGTTGATATGAATGAGTTTAACCGAAGATTAACAGGTTTGTTAATCTGATATTAAAAAAAAAGAAAATAAACAGAATTGTGTTAAAACTGGATCATTAGCCTCGTTTTTGAGATTTAGGATACGTTTCTTCCAGTTCTACTTTTCCGTTTTTAAAATATTGCCACAATCCATGTTTTTTACCATTCTTGTAGTATCCTTTTATGGTTACATTGCCGTTGGCATCATAATATTCGGCTGGACCGTGTAGCTCGTTGTCGTGGTAGATCAATTTTTTTAATAATACGCCTTCGGGAGAATAATAGTTGTTATTTCCATCTTTTACTCCTCCAATGTATGTTATTTCTTCAGTTAATTTTCCATTGGGGTAATATGTTTTTTGCACACCTTCCATTTTTCCATCAACATACATTTCTTTACTCATGATGTCGTTAGATTTTTTCTGAAAATAAACCCACTCGCCTATTCTCTCTTTGCCTCTCATTTGGCCTTCACTTACTAACTTACCTTTAATGGTGAAATATTTAACCGTGGCAATATCGCTATTTAGTTTAAAGTCTTTGGTAGTTGTTGGCTTGTCGCCGCATTCTTCGCAATAAAATTTAAAAGTACCCACTTCTTTACCGTGGTCAAACTGGCCTTCGTAGCGAAGTTGCTTACTATTAGAATAATATTTTTTCCAGATACCGTGTCGCTTACCCGCGTCGTCCATTTTATTAATGTCCTGAGCAACTGCTGTATTTGAAGAAATTATTGCGATAATAAAAATGAGGGCGATACGTATCATAGAAATGCGCTTTTTTTAAAATAACGTGTGTTTAGAAATTCTATTGAATCTCAAACCTCTTTTTTCAAAAAGAATGCCAGAATCAATTTCGAGGTAGGAATTTTTAATACTCAAAACGAGCACTTCTAAATTCAGGAGATGAGCGAAGCAGCCCGTAAACTACCAGCAACTCTAGTTGTGTCTTATCAACTACCCTCTACCAACAAAAGCCTATTTACTTCTTCTTTTTCTGAGCCTTTTTCTGTTCTTCGGCTTGCTCCATCATATCTGCCATTTTACGTTGAAAACGATTTTGCTTTTTAGGCTTCTTCTTATTCACCTGAATCTGTGCGTGAATTTTATCCTCGTCTATAATGTAGTTTTTAATCACCAACATAATACCAATGGTAATAAGATTGGAGGTAAGGTAATACAAGGATAATCCACTCGCGTAGTTGTTAAAGAAAACTAACATAAACAACGGAGAAAGATACATTAAGAACTTCATATTAGGCATTCCGGGCTGCTGCTGGGCTTGCATACTTTGTCCTGTACTCATAATCATATACGCACCAATGGCGATAGACGCTAAGATTGGGAATAAACTTACGTGATCTCCATAAAACGGAATGTGAAAAGGAAGCTCTGCAATAGTATCGTAACTACTCAAGTCCTCCGCCCATAGAAATCCTTTCTGTCGCAACGCAAAGGCCGTTGGAAAAAATGTAAACAAGGCGTAGAACACCGGAATTTGCAATATGGCGGGCAAACAACCCTTCAAAGGACTGGCTCCGGCAATATTCTGAAGTTTCATCGTTTCCTGCTGAATCTTCATACTATTCCCTTCGTGTTTTTTCTTAATCTCATCAATTTCTGGCTTTAAAACCTTCATTTTTGCCTGAGATAAATATTGCTTGTATTGAACCGGAGACAGTGCCAGTTTTATTAATACCGTCAACATAATAATTGCAATTCCTGCCGGTAAGAAACCACTCAATAAACCAAATAACGGAATTACCACGTACTTATTAATCATTCCGAAAATACCCCATCCCAACGGCATGGCTTCATCCAGATTTCTATCGTAGTCGTTGAATATCTTATAATCGGTTGGACCGTAGTACATATTCATATTCTCAGCTAAGGCACCACCTTTTGGTTCAATTAAAATTTTTGCCCCGTATTGTTTGGTAAATACAGTATCTACTTCTTCATCCAGCACATAATCCAGAGAAGAAAATGACACTTCTTTAAAAGGAGTATCCGTTAATAACATAGAGCTAAAGAAATGCTGACGGAAATTCATCCAGTTTACACCTTTCTCTACCTCAGCATCTTCACCTGTAGGATCCAGTTTGCTATAATCCTCATCATCATGCTCATAGGTTAATCTGGAATATCTATTCTCGTAAGAAATACTCTTTGCGTGACGGTAGCCCTTCAAACTCCAATCTAAATATATGGGGGAAGATGTATCCATAACACCGTTTAAGCCTTGCGATTTTATGCTGAAATCCAACATATAATCTGTTGGCTTTAGTTCGTACCTATATTCAATAAAAGAATCTGCTCCCGCTTTTAAACGCATCGTAAGCACCTTATTCTCTCCGCTTTTGGTTACTGAAGGTTCAAAATAGAGATCTCTGGTGTTCAACAATCTATTTTCAGCAGTAAACTGAAGGTTAAAATCGTTATTACCATCTTTTATCAGGTATACATGTTCTCCCGTGTAGGTGGTATGGTCTTTCAGTTTTGCTTCAATTACATATCCTCCTTTGTTACTTACTTTTAGCGTAAGCACATCATTTTCAATGGTAGTAACATTATCTGTTGCCGAAGGTAGCGTCCCGGAATACGCAAAAGATCCTAATCTGTTTTTTAAGCCTTCCACGGCCACAGAATCTGTTGCCGAAGCCGTATTAATTTCAGCGGGTGTAATTTGCTTTGTGGTGGTAGTATCCTGAACGTTCGTAGTCTCGTCCGCTATATCTTCTGTAGTAACTTCGTCTTTGGCTTCTTCATTTTTATTCATATAAAGCATCCAGATAAGGATAGCTCCAATAATTAAGAACCCAATCAGCGAATTTTTATCAAACTTTTTTTCTTCCATGTTTCGACTCCGCTCAACATGCAGTTGACGGTTTTTTTAATTTATGTATTCAGAATAAATTCTGAAATTTTAATTTTATTGTTAGAATCTAACTAATTCAGTTTATACTGAGCCTGTCAAAGTACTCAACCAGACACAGGTAATTTCAATTATCTTTTTTAACAACAACTTCGCCCTAACTGAATAAAGCGACACATTGTCTTGTTTTTATTTTGAGTGTTCGTGAGCAGCTTTTACAAATGCTACAAACAACGGGTGCGGATTGGCAACCGTACTTTTATATTCAGGATGATATTGTACTCCCACAAACCAGGGGTGTCCTGGTATTTCAACAATCTCTACCAGTCCTGTTTTTGGATTTATTCCTGTAGCCTTAAGGCCTGCCGCTTCTAATTGATCACGATAGGCATTGTTATATTCATAACGGTGACGGTGACGTTCCTGGATAATATCGTCTTCGTACACTTTGCCAACAATACTATGTTCTTCCAAAGCACAATCCCAGGCACCTAAACGCATCGTGCCACCCATATCTGTAATGTTTTTTTGTTCTTCCATCAAATTAATGACGGGATGGTCTGTATGTTTACTCATTTCGCTGGAGTTTGCATTTGCTAATCCAAGAACATTGCGGCTGTATTCAATCACTGCCATTTGCATTCCTAAACAAATTCCGAGGAAAGGAATATCGTTGGTACGGGCATATTTCACGGCCTCTACTTTTCCTTCAATACCGCGTTCCCCAAAACCAGGGGCTACCAAAATACCATCCAGCCCGTGAAATTGTTCTGCGATGTTAATTGGGTCAATATGTTCAGAATGGATAGAAACCACATTTACTTTCACTTCATTTTCGGCTCCGGCGTGTATGAATGCCTCCAAGATAGACTTATAGCTATCCTGTAGTTCTACATACTTACCTATTAAACCTATGGAAACATTTCCTTTCGGGTTTTTATGACGTTGCAAAAACTGGTTCCATTGTGTGAGATCCGGCTCCGTGTCATCTTTCATATTTAATTTTGAAAGCGTCACCTTGTCCAGCCCTTCTTCCAACATCAAATTGGGAACATCGTAGATAGTGGAAGCATCTATAGATTGGATCACAGCTTCCTTTTGCACGTTACAGAACAGTGCTAATTTTTTACGTAGGTCGTCACTTAACTCGTGTTCGGTACGGCACACTAAAATATCGGCTCTTATACCGCTTTCCATGAGTGTCTTTACAGAGTGTTGTGTTGGTTTGGTTTTTAATTCACCAGCTGCCGAAAGATACGGCACCAATGTTAAGTGAATCACTAAAGCATTATCGTCTCCCAATTCCCACTTAAGCTGTCTTACAGATTCTATATATGGTAAAGACTCAATATCTCCAACGGTTCCGCCAATTTCGGTAATCACTATATCGTAATCGCCGCTCTTTCCCAGGATCTGGATGCGTTCTTTAATTTCGTTTGTAATATGAGGAACAACTTGTACGGTCTTACCCAAAAATTCACCACGGCGTTCTTTTTCTATCACACTCTGGTAAATGCGTCCGGTAGTTACGTTATTTGCCTGTGAGGTTGCGACGTTTAAAAAACGTTCATAGTGACCTAAATCAAGATCGGTTTCGGCTCCATCATCGGTTACGTAACATTCGCCATGTTCATACGGGTTTAAAGTTCCCGGATCTACATTTATGTAGGGATCCAGTTTTTGGATAGTCACGCGGTATCCTCTTGCCTGCAGTAATTTGGCCAGCGATGCTGCTATAATTCCTTTTCCCAGAGATGAAGATACTCCGCCCGTTACGAAGATGTATTTTGTAGTGTTCATGGATGCCTTTGCTATGTTCGCTATACGGGATGCAAAGGTATGTATTTATTGGTACAGTATCCTTACAAATAAACAGAAAGTTCACTCCTTATTTGTTTGGTTTTGCTGAAGTATAGATTCCAAAAAAATCATTAATTTGGCTGTATGGTTTTAGATACACTGGAAAATTGCGAAACGTATTTTAATTTGCACGGAAAAGTAGCTGCTGCTTTTAAATTTCTGAAAGAAAATAAGCTTGACGAAATAGCTGAAGGCACCTACGAAATAGATGGCAAAAATTGTTTTGCGATCGTAATGAGCTACACAACAAAGCCAAAAGCTGAAGGTTTTTCTGAATCACACTACAAATATATAGACATACAATATATTATCTCTGGAGCTGAAAAAATAGGAACTGCTATCTTGAAAAATCAGAAACCCTTTGAAGTAAATAAAGAAAAAGACTATGCGTTCTACAAATGTGAAACCGAAGACTTTACCCTAAATAAAGGTTCTTTTGCCGTATTTTTTCCGCAAGATATCCACCAAACGGGTATTCAGATTGAAAGCCCCAAAAAGCTAAAAAAAGTGGTTTTTAAATTGAAGATTGCTTGAATCCGAAATAAAACCTATATTTCTTATCACCAATATTTCCTATCACTGGAAAACTGCGTTGGAACTTTACCTGTTCTGAAAGCTAACGTTAAACTTACGTGAAGTAGCCAAACACAACCCTACAGTTTTGGTATCTTGGGTATATAAATAAAACACTATAACTATGAAAAATTTAGGATTGCTGGCAACATTAAAAGCTAAGCCAGGTAAAGAAAGTGAAGTACAGGAATTTATAAAAGGTGCAGTAGAACTTGCCCGAAAAGAAGATAAAACACTCACTTGGTATAGTTTTAAGATAGATGAAAATACCTTCGGGATTTTTGACACTTTTGAAACAGAAGAAGGACGCGACGCTCACCTCAACGGTGACATTGCAAAAGCCCTTATGGCAAACGCAGACAGACTACTTTCCGAAGCACCGGACATCAAGAAAATTGAAATTCTTTCCAGCAAGTAGCAAAAACAAACAATAACATTTTTATATTTCTAAACACTAGAGATACGTTAACAATAAAATAAATCAAAATAATGAATACAATTAATTTAAAAACAGCCGAAAAAATAATTCATGCCGCTAAAGAAAAGGCAACAGCACTGGATACAAAAATGAACATTTGCGTAGTAGACGCTGGCGCCAATCAGGTAGCCTTTGTGCGAATGGATGGTGCCTGGTTAGGGTCTGCAGACATTGCGCTTAAAAAAGCCAAAACAGCCCGTTTTTTTGATATGAATTCTGGAGAAATTGGTAAAATATCACAACCCGGAGCGTCTCTTTTTAATATAGAACACTCCAACGGAGGTCTCATAACGTTTCCCGGAGGTGTGGTGCTAAAGAATAAAGATGGCGATGTAATTGGAGCCGTTGGCGTAAGTGGTAGTTCGGTAGAAAATGATCACGAAGTAGCAAGTGCAGGAGCAAACGCAATGTAATTTTATAAAAGTATAATTTTAATTGAACGGCGCTCCAGTAGCGCTGTTTTTTTTTAACCCAGTAAATCTAAAGTTATCTTTCTACCAACGGTTTTAACAACCCTTCCAGCCCGTTTACCTTAATCTCAAACATTTCCCGCATCATCCTCCCTAATTTTCCTTGTGGAAATCCTTTTTGCTGAAACCACACAAAATAAGCTTCGGGAAGAAACAACAATCGCTGATCTTTATATTTGCCAAACGGCATTTTGTAATTGGCAAGTTCCTTTAAGTGGTCTGGATCTGGAAAAGGAGAAGAATTGTTAGGATTTCCAGCGCTCATACTTTTTGAGTTCTTTGGCTACAAACCGTCGCCATTGTATTTCTAAAGGTTCATTTTTAGAATGATCTGTTTCAAGATCGAATTTTGTCTGCAATTTTTGACGGGCATCTTCCATGCTCTGGTAGATAGCATTTACTTCTTCTTTTGGATTGTTAGAAAAAGAAGTTTCTTCCATGGCTTTGCGCAACTTACGAGTGTACAATTCAGAAATATCGAAATGAGTTTGTTCGTGTTTTAAAATATAATCTGTCACCAGATCTGGCTTGTGCCAGGACAATTCCGGATAAAAATTACAAAGTATTTCGTAATCCATTGTCATCTCACCATTAGTGACTTTGTAGGAGAAGGAGAAGGACATACCGCTGTTCGTACTCGCCACAAAACTATCGCCAGCGTCTGGCACTCCCTTAAAGTCGTCCCAGGTAAGTTGTCTGTTTTCGTTCCATTGCATTTTTACGTCATCACCTTCAAAAGGGATTGAAAAAATTAATAGTAAGAGTGTTGCAAAAATTTTCATTGATACAATAACGAATATTTAAAGGTTTTATTGAATTCTTATAAAAACTACCCCCAATTAAAGGTAATCACCTTTTTAATATCAGGGTGCAAACTATGATATACCGGACAGGTATTTGCTGTATTCTCCAATATTTTCCGGTTTTTTTCTGAAACTTTAGATGGTAGTGAAAAGATAACGTCAATTTTTGAAATACGCCTGGGGTTCGCTGTCATTGTTTTCGTTACAATGGCTGTACTTGAAGTTAAATCTACATCCAGATCTTTTGTCTTTATCCCCATCATAGTAAGCATACAATTTGCTAAAGCTGTCGCTACTGTATCGGTTGGTGAAAAAGCCTCTCCTTTTCCGTTATTATCGGTTGGAGCATCTGTAATATAGGTGTTGCCAGATTTCAAGTGTTCGCATTCAGTACGTAAATTTCCCAGGTATGTTACTTTAGAAGTGCTCATTTTACGACGTCAAATTGAAGTTCTTTATTATACTGCAGAATATACATCGCTTTGTTTGCATATCCCGAAGATGTTTGCGGTTGATATCTGAATTTACTCTCAATATATTCGGTTTCAGACGCGCCTATTGTTTCGTCATACATATCTTCAGTAGCTGCCAGACGCAATAGCACATCGTAGGTCACATCGAAACCTCTTACTGCAAATTTATTTGGCAGGACACCATATTTGTTTTTATAGCTTATTAAGAAAGGTTCTTTTTCGTCATATTTGTAGCTTTTACTTACCGCAGGAAATGTTAATCCAAGCCTGGCCAAACTCATATTACTGATATCGTCAAAATCGTATGCTTCGTTTTTATCTGTCGTGAACATACGCACCTTATAGCCTTCCGGCATTCCGTTGAGCAACGTAACAACATTACTAAGCAAAACAGGGTTAACTGTTTCCACAATGACCCAGTTGTCTGCTGTACCTCTTGCCATGTGCTTGTCTATATCGCCAATGTATAAAAACCCTTTATCTCTAGGAGTTATAATTTTTGCCGATGGTATCGCTGCAATAATTTTAGCTTTTTGCTTTGCTCTTTTCCCGTCTGAAATTAACACTACATTTTTCCCGGAACTGTTTGCCTGCAACCACTGTATCATTCCGTCTTCCAGCATAGTTTCTGAAGGTAAGGTCTGGAACACATTTCCGCCAGCTCTTATGGTTCTGTTACTCAAAGGTGAAAAAACAGGAACATCGCTTCTGCTTAATACCGAAGATACCTTCTCTACATTACTACTAAGTAAAGGACCAATAACAGCGTCCATACTGCCAACATTATTATCTGTAATTATGCTACTTACCTTTGAAGCATCCGCTTCGGTATCATAAACATTTAAAGTAACCGAAACCCCTTTATCCTTTGCAAATTCTGCTGCCATGAGTGCTCCACTATAAAAGTCCAAAGCAATTCGCATAGTTCGTTCATTTTTAAGGACATCGCTATTACTTTCGGAAGCAGCTGAAACTCGATTTAATAAAAACGGTAACATAAGTGCTACGTTTTTATTTTTCTTATTGATAAGGTTAGTTTCTAAATTTATTTTTGAAACAGCTTCGCCGGGGATGGTTTCAATTTGTTTTGGAAGTTTTAAAATCATACCTTCTTTTAAGCCGTCCTTCGCATACGGATTTAAAGAAACAATATTTTCTTCGGTCAAACCGAATTTAACCTTTAAACGATAAAAACCCTCTTTCGGTTGTACTTCGTACAATGTATATTTTTTGGTATCTATGACTTCAGAAGAAACTACTTCAGCAGGAACATTTATGGTAACACCAATGGGTAATCCTTCACCTAACTCTGGATTTAGTGCATTTAATTCGGCTACGGTAATACCATACATTCTTGCAATACCAAATTTTGTTTCCTTAGGTTTTACAGTATGCTTATCTGTTTTACTGGTTCCTGTAGAAGTATTCGATCCGGTTTCGTTTTCGTTAGTATCTGTATTTGTTAGGACCGAAGCAACTTCCCTAACAGGGATACGTAGCTTCTCCCCCTTCTTTACCTGTTGAGCGTAGAGTTGTTTATTGTATTTTTTAAGATCGTCTATAGAGACTCCGTATTTCTGCGATATGCTGAAAAGCGTTTCCTTGCGTTTAACCTTGTGTGTTTTAAAAGAAATGTTCTCATTGCTATTAATTAAGTCCGGTGAAGGAATCACCAATACAGAATTTACCTTTACCCCTTCACGTGCGTCAGGATTTAGACTGTAAATAGCGCTTTCGGTTGTATTATATTTTTTTGCAATACTAAACACAGTTTCGCCCTTGGCAACTTTATGACTTTTATAAGTCTCTTGTGCTGGGGATGATATGGCGTTGCAACTAACAATTAAAAAGCTTACAACGGCAATATATAGGATGTATTTCAATGTTCTAATCAAGGTTTTTACTTTTCCTTAAAAATACGGATAAAGCGGGTTTGTTGTTCTTAAAATATGTTTAAAGTTATATGTTGTACACCAACCGTTATTCCCACTCAATTGTTGCGGGCGGTTTGCTGCTTATATCATACACTACTCTATTAACGCCTTTTACCCGGTTTATTATATTATTACTGATTTCCTGTAAAAACTCGTACGGTAAATTTACCCAATCTGCCGTCATACCATCTGTGCTCTCTACGGCTCTAAGGGCAACTACCTTTTCATAGGTGCGTTCGTCTCCCATTACTCCCACACTTTGAACAGGAAGCAACATAGCTCCCGCCTGCCATACTTTATCGTATAGATCCCATTTGCGCAGTCCATCAATAAAAATAGCGTCTACTTCTTGTAATACACGTACTTTTTCTTCGGTAATATCGCCTAATATTCGTATCGCCAAGCCTGGTCCGGGGAATGGGTGACGTCCTAATAGTTTTTTATCAATACCCATTTGCGCTCCTACGCGTCTTACTTCATCTTTAAAGAGCATACGTAGTGGCTCCACTATTTTAAGTTTCATAAAATCTGGTAATCCGCCTACGTTGTGGTGACTCTTAATGGTAACTGATGGTCCATTCACCGAAACACTCTCAATAACATCCGGATAAATAGTACCCTGCGCCAGGTATGTTACGTCTGTAATTTCGTGGGCTTCATCATCAAAAACTTCGATAAAGGTTCCACCAATGGCTTTGCGTTTTTCTTCAGGATCTGATTTTCCGGCAAGCGCCTTTAAAAATCTTTTGGAAGCATCAACACCTTTTACATTAAGCCCCATATCCTTATACTGCTCCAATACGCTGTCAAATTCGTTTTTACGAAGCAACCCGTTATTCACAAAGATGCAGTATAAATTTTTGCCAATCGCTTTGTGCAATAAAATAGCCGCAACGGTAGAATCTACTCCGCCGCTTAATCCTAACACCACTTTATCTAGACCAATTTTTTTCTTAAGTTCTGCAACCGTAGTATCAACAAATGCGGCTGGTGTCCAGCTTTGCTCCACACCTGCCATATGCACAAGGAAATTTTCCAGTAACATTTTACCGTGTGTGGTGTGATATACTTCCGGATGAAACTGAATAGCATACGTTTCTTCCCCTTCAATTTTATAGGCTGCATTAATTACGTCTGCGGTACTCGCCAAACGCACACCATGCTCAGGAAGTTTGGCAATAGTATCGCTATGGCTCATCCAAACCTGCGTATTTTCAGGGATATTTTTAAACAATGCTTCACCGTCTTTAATCATGGACAATTTTGCCCTGCCATATTCACGTAGATTAGAAGGTTCCACACTACCCCCGTGAAAATGTGCCAAATATTGCGCACCGTAACAAACACCCAACAAAGGTAATTTGCCTTTAATATTGGATAAATCCGGATGGGCAGCATCTTTATTTCTAACAGAAAGCGGACTGCCGGAAAGGATAACCGCTTTAAAGCCGGAAAGGTCTTTTGGTATGTTGTGGAATGGGTGAATTTCGCAGTAGATATTCAGTTCTCTCACACGTCTTGCAATAAGCTGTGTATACTGTGAGCCGAAATCGAGGATTAGGACGTTATTTTGCATCCACAAAAATACTACTTCGTCACAATTTTCCATATAAAAAGAGATGCTTTTTATATAAGGAACCAGTCACTTTACTATTTTGTTGAAAATCAGCAATAATTTTCACGAATTTAAAAGCGTATTTATAAAGATTGAAACGTTAAGGTCGCTGAGTGATTTTCTCCGTTTTGGAAGCCTGCATTCCGAAAAAGAAAATTGTACCGAAAGCCACGTTAAACATATCCTAATCTCCAAAGTAAGCTATAAAATCATCCAATTAATAGGTATTTTAGGGCATTATGATTAACAAGGATTTATTACAGTCGCTTGGCGACAACTTTGAGAAAGAACTGCCCATAAACGAGGTGCTACCAGAAGGCGGTATACTTCATATAGATAAAGTGTTACCGTATATATGCGTATATCGCTACAAGAAACCAGACTTGTATTTTTCCGGTTTACTGAAAACGCAGGCATCTTATTTAATTGTGAAAGATACCGTGGATATTTCATCATTAATTGAAGTACTTGCAACATCAGTTTCAAAAAAATTGAACTCATTTCTAATTTTAGAGATGTGGCCTGTACGCAAAGACCACGAAGCAGCATTTGAAATCTCCTGCCCCAAAGAAAAAGCACCTGCAACGGTAAAAGCATTAACCGATGGTATTAATGAAATGCGGTTACTCTATCCGGAGGTCTCTGCCGTTGTTTCGGACACGAAGGACAGGCATCCCGACAGACTGGAACCGCTTCTTAATCTTACTGAAACTAAAGAGTCAGGCAGTTTAATTATAGGCCTTGCAGTTCCTACTATCTATCAAAGACCCGAGGAAAATCAGGTATTTTCTATCTTTTACCGAAAGTTCGCAAGTCATATTTCAGAAATAATAAAACGCGCCGTCTTCGAGTTTATACGTGTGCAGACTTCCAATCCTTTTGATCATTATTTGATGTTGGGGAAAACAAATTTGAACAGAATAACGCTGGAAGCAGACGACACCTTGGCAGAAATTAGCGAAGGCATGTCTTTTTTAATGCGTACCACCCCCGTAAACAGCTCTCAGGAATGGGACAGTTTTAAGGAGTCTAATTTTACCAAGACTCCCTCTTTTAATTACAGATTGGTTTCGTTAGATCCTGAACAACAAAAAAGAAAATTATATGATATTCCACTGGAAAAAGTAGACGATCCTACTCTGGCGTACATTTTAAGAGACAAGCGTTTGGAAATTGAAAAACAACTCACTATGCTTGAGGAACGGGGAACCGATAGTTTCCGATTTGTAGGGGAAAGTTTGTACGGTGCCATACAGGAGGACGTTTTGGTAGGAGCACGTGACATTTTAAAGAAATTTCCTGAGAGCGATCGTGTATCAGTTACTGAAAAATTTAACTGTCGTGATTTTGCTAAACACGCGCAAACAGAAATAGACTATTATCAGAAAAAATTCCCACAATTAAACCTCTCCTTAGAAATTAGAAAAGACGTTGCCGGGATTATGGTTTCAGAAACTACATTACTTATAAGTGAAGAGATCTCCATAGATTCTAATCGCTGCGATGCCCTTATACAACACGAAGTAGCTACACATATTCTTACCTACTGCAATGGTAAGAGCCAACCTATAAAACAAATGTATGCGGGCTTTGCGGGGTACGATCAATTGCAGGAAGGACTTGCTGTTCTGGCTGAATATCTGGTAGATGGTCTTACCGTAAACAGGCTGCGGCTATTGGCAGGACGGGTTTTGGCAGCACATAGCCTGGTAATGGGGGCTTCATTTATAGACACCTTCAATTTGCTTAATGATAAACATAACTTTCCTGCCAGAACTGCGTATTACATCACCATGCGAATTTATCGCGGTGGCGGTCTCACTAAAGACGCGGTATACCTTGCCGGCCTGATGAATGTTTTGGAATACCTAAAAAATGGCGGAAAATTAGAAACGCTGTATGCGGGAAAATTTAATACCAACCACGTACCTCTTATTGAAGAACTCATTCACCGTAGGGTGCTAAAAAAACCAGTACTTCCAAGATTTTTAGAACGTGAACCTGTACAAGCGCGTCTTAAAAAATTACGCGACGGTATTGCACTAACCGAATTACTCAACTAAACAAAAAACTCATGAAAATTGCATTTATTATAAACGACCACGCTACCGAACAGGTAAAATACTCAACCCCAACAATGGGATATGCCGCTTATAAAAGAGGACACGATGTGTTCTATATAGGAGTTGGAGAATTGGGATATTCTATGGATGGCACCATTAACGCGCGTTGTAAAACTATTTCCGAAAGAAATTTTAAGAGCCAAGACACTTATTTTGCAGCAGTGCAGGAACAAGAATTTACGCAAATTAATAGTGAAGAACTAGATGTATTATATTTAAGAAATGACCCAAGTGACGAAATTGGCGATCGTGAATGGGCACAAAACGCTGCTTTTATATTTGGCGAAATAGCAGTACGAAATAACGTAATTGTATTAAACCATCCCAACAGTTTAGCCAGCGCTGTAAACAAAATGTATTTTCAGCATTTTCCTGAAATTTTAAGACCTGAAACCATCATTAGTAGAGATATTGCTGAAATTAAAGCATTTTTTAAATCTCAAAAACAGAAAATGATCTTAAAGCCACTGCAAGGTTCCGGCGGAAAAGATATTTTTATGATGGATAAAAAGAATGAGCATAACCTTACCCAAACTGTAGAAGCCATTGCGCGCGACGGCTACGTTATCGCTCAGGAATATTTACCGGCCGCAAAAGATGGAGACACAAGATTAATTTTAATGAACGGAGAACCATTACTGGTTGATGGCGAATATGCAGCCATACAACGCGTAAATGCAAAAGACGACATACGTAGTAACATTCACGCCGGAGGTAAGCCGGCCAAAGTAAAAGTAACCGAACAGATGCTGGAGTTAGCTGAAATTGTGCGACCAAAATTAGTGCAAGACGGCATGTTTTTAGTAGGAATAGATATTGTAGGTGATAAGTTAATGGAAATTAATGTTTTTAGTCCGGGAGGCTTAAACATGATGGGGCGTGCGTACGAGAGAGACTTTGCCACTGAAGTAATTAAAAGCATTGAGCGCAAGGTGCATTACAAATCTCTTTACGGAGATTATATAGATAATATAAGATTAGCCACACTATAAAAAAAAAATTATGGCATTTATAGATTACTATGGGGTTTTAGGCATCCACAAAAACGCTACAGAACAGGAAATAAAAAAAGCCTACCGAAAACAGGCCAGGAAATACCATCCCGATGTAAATCCAAACGACCCCGAAGCGCAACAAAAATTTCAAGAGGTTAATGAAGCTAATGAAGTTTTAAGCAATGCAGAAAACAGGAAAAAATACGATAAGCACGGTAAGGACTGGAAGCACGCAGACGATATTGAACGCGCTAATCAACAGCAGCAATACAAACAGCAATCGCAGGCACGGGAGTATAGCAGTTTTGGCGGAGATGCTTCGGGATACTCAGATTTTTTTGAATCTATGTTCGGCGGCGGCAGAAATGGAGGAGCTGGTTTTGGAGGTTCTCCGCAATACAAAGGACAGGATTTTAACGCCAGCCTTCAAATAAACCTAACCGATGTTTATACCACACAAAAACAAACACTTACTATAAATGGCAAAAATATACGTCTTACTATTCCTGCCGGCGTTGAAGACAATCAAACTATTAAAATTGCAGGTTACGGCGGAGGCGGCGTGGGTGGTGGTCCAAAAGGAGATCTATATATTACCTTCAACATTAATAACAATACCCAATTTAAAAGAGATAAAAGTGATTTGCACCATACCGTTGCGTTAGATCTATATACCGCTGTATTAGGTGGAGAAATTATGGTAGATACCTTTAAAAGTAAAGTAAAATTAAAGGTAAAACCAGGAACTCAGAATAACACAAAAGTAAAATTAAAAGGAAAGGGATTTCCAAAGTATAAGAAGGAGGGTAGCTTTGGCGATTTTTATATTACTTACAGAATTGTTATCCCGGAAGATCTGTCCCCTAAAGAGACAGAACTGTTTACAGAACTTGCAAAATTAAAAACAAAATGAAAACCAAAGAATATATCGCCGTACACCATCTTTGTAGTCAATACAAAGTAACTACACAGTGGTTTCAACAACTGCACGATACAGGGTTAATACAAGTGGTCACCATTGAAGAGGAACCATGTGTACACGTCACAACCATTCATCAGGTAGATAAAATTATGCGGCTTCACCAGGATCTTAATGTAAATCCGGAGGGAAATTGATATCATCCTCAATCTCCTCGAAAAAATAGATAGCTTACAGGTTGAAATGAATACGCTAAAACGACAATTAAAACTGTACAAAGAATAACGCTATAATTCTAAAACAGTAAACTGTAGATCCAAAGGATTGAGGTTGTTCTTTAAGGTCTTAAACAAACTGTCGCCATAGGGAAGGTAGTACTCAGAAAAATTGGTGTTGCGCTCCTGCAAGCTTTGTTTTGGAAAAAGCTCGTCCTGAATTTTAATTAATCGCTCTAATTGATCTGAAAGTTTACGCTTTTGGGCTTTTAGTAATCTCTTTTCCAGATTATCCAACCCGTTTAGCTGTTTCTTTTCCTGAGCGCCTACAGCTCCAACAAAAGAGGCATCTGTTTTTTTTGCCAGCGCATACAGGTCTTTAAATTGTTGCTGCAGATGTTCTTTTTGTGCTGAAAAATCTATTTCAATGGCTGAAATCTGGTGGGTAAAGTCGGTTTTTAGATCAGCTTGCTTTTGAAACAATCTTTTTATTGAAACCTCCAATTTCTTAAGTTTTACTGAAAGCTTCTCAGGTATTAAAACTACCGAATTACGCAATAATAATATAGGAAAGGGAACCTCAACCGCTTCAAAATAATCCTTTAGCTGAAACCAATACGCCAACTCACCCCCACCGCCTACATAACATAGGTTAGGCAAAATTACTTCCTGGTACAATGGCCGTAGTAATGCATTCGGGGAGAAGCGCTCCGGATGTTCATTAAGCTCTTTAAATAATTCGTCTTTGGTAAAAACAAGTTCCGTTTCATTTACATAAAACTTCTCTTCCACTTCCACTATACGTTCGCGGATCTCTTCAACCAGATAAAACAAGTTAATTTCCCGTGGGTGTACCTGCTCGCCGTAGCCTAAATTAGTGAGTTTTTTAGTGGTATCGGTTACTTTTTTAAAGGATGAATTTTCGGTGAGTTCCTTTTCAGCATAAGGAATAAATTCCCTTTTCAATTCGGAGTCGTTTCCGTCTATTATTACCAAACCATATTCCTTAAAAAGTTCATTGCCCAAATAACGGGTGGCATCTGCAAGGTTTGAATGGTTGGTATAAGCTTCCGTAAATAATTGCTGGAGTTTAATTCCGTGCTCGCTTTGTCCAAATGCTTTGGCAGTCTCTTCAGCAACTTCAGCAAGTCCTTTGGTCGAAAATTCTCCAACAGCTCCTCCATCAGGTCTCTGCCATTCTATTTTCTTACCGTTAAAATTGAAGTAATTTATCTCCTCAAAATCGTGATCTTCGGTCGCCATCCAATACACCGGTACAAAATGATGTTTTGGATATTTCGTATTTAGCTGTTCTGAAAGATTAATGACCGAGAATATTTTATATAAAAAATACAAAGGACCCGTAAAAAGATTGAGTTGGTGTCCGGTGGTTATGGTAAAGGTGTTTTCTTCGGTAAGTGATTGAATATTCTTCTGTGTAGCTTCTGAAATTTTAAAACCTGAATATTGTTTTTGTAGTTGAACAGCCAATTTCCCTCGCAATCTCACACTCAACGCAGTCGAAGTGCTTTTTAGCTTTATCTGCTTTTCAAAATTTTCGATCTTTGGAAAATTTCCGAAGAATGCCTCCAGCTCTGGATTTTCAGCCAGATAATCACACATTAATGCAGAGAAATAACCTGTTTCGGAATACGGAATGGTGGTTTTAGACATAAAATTTATCTTGAATTTCAGAAGGTTTGCTCAAAAATAACGGATAATTAATTATAGTAAATTCAGAATTCAGAATTTGTGAGAATTTTAAGTAGCTTACATTCATTAAAATTTCAGCCAGACTCTCAAAATCACGCGCATAATCACCTTATAGTAATAAAAATTGTTGGCCGAGGGGATTTTATTATCTTAGCGTTCGCAATTTAAAAAAAGCTAGATGCTAAAAAAACTCACGTTCGTTTTTCTATTTATTTCTATAATTATGCAGGCCCAACTAAAATCTCCGGCAGATTTCCTGGGGTATGAAGTAGGCACACAATTTTCCCGCCACGCAGATGTAGTAGGCTATTTTGAGCATGTCGCCGCCAATAGTACCATGGTAACGTTTGATGAATACGGAAAAACAAACGAGCGTAGACCTTTAACCTACGCCGTAGTTTCTGCCGCACAAAACATTGCAAACATTGACCAAATACGAAGTGATAACTTAAAAAATATTGGACTGGAGAATGGTAATGCAAATCCGCAAGTGGCTATCGTCTGGTTAAGCTACAATGTGCACGGAAACGAAGCCTCCAGCACCGAAGCAGCGATGAGCACGCTCTACGAACTCATTACCCAAAAACAAGCCTGGCTCCAGAATACCGTAGTTATTATAGATCCCTGTGTAAACCCGGACGGTCGCGATCGTTACGCAAACTGGTACAATCAGGTAAAAGCTACACCGTATAATGCGAAGCAGGCAGCAGTAGAGCATAATGAACCCTGGCCTGGTGGTAGACCCAATCATTATTTATTTGACCTTAACCGTGACTGGGCGTGGGCTACGCAGGTAGAAACACAACAACGTCTCGAAATTTATAACCAATGGATGCCGCATATTCACGTAGATTTTCACGAACAGGGCATTAACGAGCCGTATTATTTTGCTCCGGCTGCAGAGCCTTTTCACGAGATTATTAGTCCGTTTCAGCGGGAGTTCCAGACGCAGATTGGTAAAAACCACGCAAAATATTTTGACCAAGAGGGCTGGTTGTTCTTTACCCGGGAGCGTTTCGATTTATTATATCCAAGTTACGGAGACACCTATCCTACTTTTATGGGCGCAATTGGAATGACCTACGAACAAGCGGGCCACGGAAGAGCGGGACTAGGAATTAATACAGACGAAGGTTTTGAGCTTACGTTGGTGAACCGTGTGGCTCACCATACCACTACAGGGCTGTCTACCGTAGAAATGGGTAGTAAAAACGCAGCAAAACTAAATAGTGAGTTTAAGAAATTTTTCCAGAATGATACCCTAAAGTATAAAAGTTATGTTTTAAAAGGACATCCCGATAAGATAGATGCTTTGGCAACATTGCTGGAAAAACACAACATACGCTACGGTATAAAAAATAGTGGAACTGTAAGTGGTTTTAACTACGGAACCAATAAAGATGGTTCTATGAACGCCGCCAACGCGTTGGTTGTAAGTACCAACCAGCCAAAAGGAAAAATGGTAAAAGTATTAATGGAGCCAAACGCTGTGTTAACCGAGCCTTTAACCTACGATATTACTGCCTGGAGTATTCCGCACGCCTATGGTTTGGAAGCGGTTGCGAGTACAAGTTTGGTTGCTGCAAATGAAGAATTACCAACGTACACAATGAATAATGTAGCTAGTTCGAATGCAGCTGGCTATATCGTTTCCTGGGGAAGCATGTACGACGCACAATTTCTTGCCGAATTATTACAAGAAAATATACGTGTTCGTTTTACTGAAAAAGATGTGAAATTTGGTGGAAAGGATTTCGGCAAAGGCAGCTTGATTATAACCAAAAGCGATAACCGAACCAATGAAAACTTCAACCAGAAAATAGTTGAAATTGCCAACAAACATAACAGACAGTTATATGCCTCCACTACAAGTTTTGGAGATACGAGGACAGATTTTGGATCGCCGGACGTAAAGTTAATTAACAACCAACGCATTGCGGTGTTGCGTGGCGATGGCGTTTCTTCCTTAAATTATGGCGCTATCTGGCATTTCTTTGAACAGCAATTGCACTACCCGGTCACATCTATAGATACAGGCGATTTTAGGGCTTCAACCCTATCTGGATTTGACGTGTTGGTAATGCCAAGCGGGTGGTACTCCAGTTTAAAAGGCGACACCGTGGACGATATAAAAACATGGGTACAACGAGGAGGAAAAATTATTGTTATGGGTAGCGCGATGAATTCATTTACCGATAAAGACGGTTTCGATTTAAAACGCAATAAGGATGATGATGACAACAAAGATGATGATAAGGGAAATCTTACTCCCTACGACAAACGGGAGCGTGAAAGTGTAAAAAATTTTATTACAGGAAGTATCTACAAGGTGAAAATAGATCCAAGCCACCCCATGGCCTTTGGTTATGAGGACACCTATTACAGCTTAAAACTGGGGAGTTCTTCTTTTTCATTCCTGGAGAACGGCTACAATGTAGGCTATATTGAAACGCCAACCTCCGTATCTGGTTTCTCCGGAGACGATGCTAAAAACAAACTGGAGAATTCCTTGGTCTTTGGAGAGGCAAGAATGGGTAGTGGCAGCATTATCTATATGGTAGACGATGTGCTGTTTAGAAGCTTCTGGGAGAATGGGAAGTTGTTTTTTGTGAACTCGATATTTTTTGTAAACAACAACAAATTCACCTTATAAAATAAACTAGATAAGAATTAAAAATACTAAATTTCGTGAACTAGGTGTTAGTTTTTTTGGTGTTTGACAGAATCTTTCAATTATTCACTATCATTTAATTGCGCAAAATCTATCTGTAATTCTGAAGGAGAACCAAATTTTTCAGTAGTAAATTTTTAATGAAAAATTTTTAAAATCGAAGAGTAAGCTATCTCATTATTAAAGTACAAATTACTTTTTTGATTTGTCATTGAAACCACCCAGAATGTAATCCGGATTTTTCCATTTTTTTAGTAAGTTAAAGAGTTTTGTAGGAAAGACATCTCGTTGGTCTAAAGAAAGTAATGAGATAGAATTACTCAAATGAACAATACTATAAGAGTCTTCTTTTATGCGTAAAACAAATACTGTACGCATTTTATCAAATTCAGGAAAATTTTCAAAAAAAGCAATGTACCAAGATGATATTACGGCAACAGTAATTATATTCTTTTCAATTTTCTGCACATCAATATTCGCTAATTTTATAGCAAATGGTTTTTCTATTTCTGTGAAATCATGCTTAAGTGCTTGAGACCATTTCTCTTTGTTATATATTTTTGTAGAAATTCCATCCAAACCAATAAAATCATCATCAATAAAATCCATTACAGCAAGATTTCTTTCTGAATACAATTTAAAATAAGTCGCTACAAACTCCCTGCATCTTTTGTTGTAATCTTTTTCCATACTTCAATTATGTACGTGTTGTTTCAATGCTAGTCTAGAACTAAAGATACTAGTTTATCATTAATTTGTAAGGAATGGTATTTACAATGTAGCGTCTTTTGTCACTACTTAACTGTCTAAAAGGAATTTATATTTGAATAATTTTATTCTTTAGGAGCTGTAGTAAGCGCTGTTTTCTCCTCTTCTACTAGTTGTTCAACAAACTCTTCAAACTCTTCCACAAACTCGTCGTACTTTTCTCCCGTGGCAGGCCCATTAAAACCGGTATGTATTTTACGGACAGTACCCGTTTTGTCTATAAAAATTGTGGTTGGATAACTTAATACATGATTGAGCATTGGGAGTTTCTGGTTGGCTTTTTTCTTGTCGCTACTGCCGTATTGAGCTAAAAGAATAGGATAAGGAACACCTACTTTTTCTTTTAATCTGTTAATACCTGCCATTGCTTTTTCTTTGGTGGGAGCGTATTCAAAAGCCAGAGAAACAAATTCCAGGTTTTCATTTTTATTTTTTTTATAAAAATCGGTGTAGTATTTTGTTTCGTCCAGGCAGTTCGGGCACCAGGTTCCCATAATTTGTACAATTACTACTTTATTCTTGAATCTTTCATCGGACAGGGAAACTTCCTTACCATTGGTATTTGGAAAGGAGAATTCCAGTTTTTCATACCCTTCCCGTAAAAAGGTAAGCGAATCTGCTTTCGGAAGTTCATAATCTTCGTTCTTTCGGGCGGTAAAAGGTTCTTTCCAGTGGTTTCCAGAATAAAAAACACCGTCCATTATAGTGTCGCCTTTCACTTTGGCTTCAAATAAAAAGGCGTGTGCACCATCAAAAGTAGAAAGACGTAGCGTATCATTTTCTACCGAACCATCCAGGTAGCGATAATCTCCGGTAGTGGTTCTGAATGTTCCTGTAACTTTATGTCCCACTTGTTTAAAAGTTCCTTTGGCAATGTAGCGATCTGCTGCTTTGCCCGGGCTAAAAACAGTTTCCCAGTTTCCGCTAACAGTAGCTTTAGGCGCAGCGCTTACAGAAAAGCGCTCTTCACGACCTTGAGTCATTTTAAAAGGAACCACTCTGTTTAAACTGGGTTCTATAAAATTTCCATACATACTATCCGGTGTAAAAATTCCCTTAAAAACACCTTCATAAATAGGATGTGCTATTATAATAGAATCTTCTTTAATAGTAACATCGCTAAAAAGCACTTTTTCTTCAGCATTTAGTACGGTAAGACCTTCCTTTTCAGCATAGGTAAACAGAAAGGGCAATTCTTTTCCATCCATCGCCTCCAACGTAGCACGCCACTCCCCTTCTATAGGTTTACTTATTTCTCTGTTACAGGAAAGCAACAAACAAAAAATGCAGGGCACAATAAAAAATTTGGAATAGCAATGTGGAATCATAAATAATGGTATTAGTTAGGTAGTGTTTCATAAATTTTCTGAAACTCATTCCATAAAAATACTCACAAAAAATGGTATAAATGCTATCTTTGCGGTTCGTTAAGATTTATTTAGGATGAAGATATCATACAACTGGCTTAAACAATTTGTAAATTTAGATTGGGACGCTCAAAAAACGGGTGAATTACTCACAGATCTGGGACTTGAAATTGAAGGAATCACTCCTTTTACATCGGTTCCCGGTGGCCTGCAAGGGGTTGTAGTAGGACACGTGCTGGAATGCGAACAACATCCCAATGCAGACCGCTTGCAATTGACCAAAGTAGACCTTGGAGATGGTAAGACCGTGCAGATTGTTTGTGGTGCTCCAAATGTTGCCAAAGGCCAGAAGGTTCCCGTTGCAACCGTTGGAACAACTCTATATCACGAAAAAGGAAGTCCGTGGGAGATTAAAAAAGGAAAAATTCGTGGTGAGGTAAGCATGGGTATGATTTGTGCCGAAGACGAACTGGGCCTAGGTGAAAGTCACGAGGGAATTATGATTCTCGATGAAAGTCTACAACCCGGAACGCCCTGCGCTGCTATTTTTGACATAGAAAATGATATCGTTTTTGAAATTGGACTTACCCCCAATCGTGCCGATGCCATGAGCCATTGGGGTGTAGCGCGCGACCTACGTGCAGGATTGTTACAACAAGATATATCTTTGGAGTTAATTACTCCCTCCACCAGTAACTTTCATATAGACAGCCGTACCCTTAAAGTTGATGTGGAAGTACAGGATTCAGAAAAAGCACCTCGCTATTGCGGGGTAACGCTTAGCGGCCTCAAAGTTGAAGCATCCCCGGCCTGGTTACAAAACAGGCTAAAAGCTATTGGTCTTGCCCCAATAAATAACGTTGTAGACGCTACTAATTATGTATTACACGAATTAGGACAACCCTTGCACGCCTTTGATGCAGCAAAAATTGCCGAACATAAAATTGAAGTTAAAACCCTCCCGGCAGGAACAAAATTTACAACCCTGGACGGTATGGTACGCGAATTGCACGAAGAGGACTTAATGATCTGTGATGCCGAAAAACCTATGTGTATCGCCGGTGTTTTTGGCGGATTAAATAGTGGTGTAACCGAAAGCACCACTAGTATTTTCCTGGAAAGTGCCTATTTTAATCCTGTGAGTGTTCGTAAAACTGCAAAACGACATGGGTTAAATACCGATGCTTCTTTTCGTTTTGAGAGAGGAATTGATCCTAATGCCTGTGAATATGCGTTGCGTCGCGCTGCTATTTTAATTAACGAGATAGCTGGTGGTGAAGTTACCAGCGAAGTCACAGATATTTATCCAAACAAAATTGAGGATCATCAGGTATTTTTAAATTTTGAAAATGCTACAAAGCTAATTGGGCAGAAAATTGCGCCTGAGACTATTAAAAGTATTTTATCCTCTCTGGAAATTAGAATCAATAACGTGACAGAGTCCGGCCTGGGTATGACCATTCCGGCATACCGAAACGACGTAACCCGTGAGGCAGACGTCATTGAAGAAATTCTTCGCGTATTTGGTTATAATAATATAGATTTCACACAAAAACTAAACGCCAGTATCGCTTCCAATTTAAAAGTAGAAGATCATCTGGTTCAAAATAAAATTGGAAACGTATTAACGGCACTTGGTTTCCACGAAATGCTGGCGAATTCGCTCACCAATCCTTCGTATGCTGGGCTTTCTGAAAGTTTAAAGACCGAGTATAATGTCACCATGCTCAATCCGTTGAGTAACGAACTTTCGGCAATGCGCCAAAGTATGTTGTTTGGTGCTTTGGAAGCACTAAGCTACAATCAGAACCGAAAAATGCCTCGGGTGAAGTTGTTCGAGTTTGGTAAAACATACCACAGCTTCCCTGATGGTCGTCAAGAGCATAAACATTTGTCATTGCTGGTTTCGGGGAATGTATATGAAGAAAGTTGGGCGGCAACCCAAAAACCTACTACCTTTTTCTATCTGAAAGGAATTGTAACTTCAATTTTAGACCGCTTAGGAATTAGTGATATTTCAGAAAAACAGACAAAGAACGCTGTGTTTGCCGAAGGAATTTTACTTTCAAAAGGAAAACAAACATTGGTTGAGTTTGGTGTGCTAAAAAAACAAGTACTCAAGGCTTTTGGTGTAGATACCGAGACGCTGTACGCAGACTTTAACTGGGACGCCATTTTAGCCGAAATTTCTGCAACAACATTTCACGTAGCGCCTATTGCGAAGTTTCCTAAAGTAAAGCGTGATTTCGCATTGTTATTGGATGAAGGAGTTTCTTTTTCAGCATTACAGGAAGCAGCTTTTGCTACCGAAAAGCAATTGTTAACCGCAGTAAACTTATTTGATGTATATACAGGTAAAAACCTTCCGCAGGGTAAAAAATCGTACGCGCTTAGTTTCACCTTGCTGGACGAAAGAAAAACACTAACCGATAAACAGATAGATAAGATCATGAAAAAACTCCAAAACCGATTTGAAACCGATTTTGGAGCTGAGTTGCGCTAACAACTAAAGTGCTAGCAGTATAAGCGTAGGTATTATAAAAATACCTTACATTTTTTTCTTGTCTGGCGCAGGTAATAAAACTGCGTCTACTACGTGAATTACACCGTTAGACTGGTTAACGTTTGCAATGGTTACTTTAGATGTATTTCCGTTTTCATCTGTTACGATAACGGTTTTACCTTTTAGAGTTGCGGTTAACGTTCCGCCAGCTACTGTTTTCATAGTTGCTTTTCCATTTCCTTTTTTTATAGCTGTAACTATATCTTTGGCTTTCATATCTCCCGCAACAACGTGATAGGTTAAAATACCTTGTAACATTTTCTTGTTTTCAGGCATTAATAACGTTTTCACGGTACCAGCAGGAAGTGCGTCGAAAGCTTTATTTGTAGGAGCAAAAACAGTGAAAGGCCCTGCAGTTTGTAATGTTTCTACCAAATCTGCGGCTTTTACAGCAGCGACTAAAGTAGTGTGATCTTTAGAGTTTACGGCATTCTCAATAATATTCTTTGAAGGATACATTGCTGCTCCGCCAACCATCACAGATTTTTCTTTCAACATCTTCTTCTCCATCTTCTCCTTCTTTCTATCCTTCATTTTCTTATCCTGAGCAAATGAAGTTGTGCCTACAAGCATACAAATTGCAAATAAGGCTGTGGTCATAAATTTAATACGTTTCATACTATGTTTGTTTTTATAGGTTATGTACTATATAAACGCAGTAATAGAAATGCAGGTTTTTTGAGCAGTGTACTTTATGTTTTATTTAACCTTTAGGAAGATGAAGGTTATTGCGCTGTTTCAGGTAAAAGTAGCCCATCTACAATATGAAAAAAGCCATTTTTATGATAGTAATCCTGAGCAATAATATTGGCAGTATTTCCCTGTTCATCAAATAAAACCAACTTTCCAGCCACCTCTTTTACACCCAGACGTTGTCCAAGAATGGTGTTAAAATAAGCGGTGCCACTCCCGTTAGCTACTGCTTTTACCAGCGAGTTGCTATCTACACGGCCAGGAATTAAATGATATGTAATAAAAGGTTTCCAGGCGTTTGCAAATAGTGATTCTTCTTTTTCTTCATCCAGATCGCTAAAAGAATTGTTAACCATCACAAAAGCAGTAAGCATGGCATCATCTGCAATTACGCCGTTTTTAAATAAAGGAGCGACTTTTGAAAACTCATCAACATTTTCGATATTCTGAAATAAGGATTTCTCTGAAGTGAACGTTAATCCCTTCCAGTCTTTAGTAGTTGTTTGGGTATTGGTATGGGTATATTTTTGTGCTGAAGCAGCGAAAGCCGTCAGTAGACATACAAATAGTAGAGATTTCAGTTTCATAAGTAATAAATTTACCTCAAAGGTACATAAAAATGCTTTCAGTAAACAGAACGCAAAGTTTACGCCATTATTTGAAACTAAAATAAAATGTAACAAAACACATACTTTTTACTGATTTTGAAATTAATATAAATCTGTACCTGTTAAAATATTGTTTTCCTGCCAAACGTTTCTTATTTTTAAAAGAAAATTGAAATGCTACCAAAGACGAATCTTGAAGTAACCTTACACAAAATGAAGCGCTCTCGTATCACTTCGGAAGAGCTTCTTGCTGAAGTGCAAACCATATTTCAGCAAAACGATATGGAGAGAACGGCAATCGCAGAGCGATTAACAACACCTTCTCCTGTTTCCGAAAACACGGTGAATGTTTCAAAACTGGAAGGAGATAGGATATATCATATTTCAGATATAAAGAAATTATGTGTTACCTATCGCTTACGATTTCTGGATTCTCATTTTTTTAAAAAAGAAATTCCGGAAGAGGCTATTTCAAAAATAAGAGCTCTGGAAAACGAACATCACACCAGTTTCAGCTCTTTTAAAATTGTAGCTCCTGCAAAATTGCTGAAACTTGAAAATGCAGACGACCCGCTGTTATTTTTGCCGCTAGGAAGCGAGTATTTTTATCTCATCCACAAATGGGGAAACGATTTACACCCACTCCGTAAATGGCTTATGTGGCCGTACAAAAGTTTCGAAAATTTAGTGTTTGCTATTTTTATAATTAGTATTTTATTAACAGCAATTACACCACTACATCTGTTTACAAAAGGTGAAGTAACAAATCCGGAATACCTTTTAATGTTCCTGTTTATGTTTAAGGCAGTTGGCGGTATCGTTCTTTATTACGGATTTGCCAAAGGAAAAAACTTTAACAGTGCTATCTGGAACAGTAAATATTATAATGCATAAACCCCTAAAACTATGAGCGAAAATTTAGAAGAAACAACAAGAATTTACACGGGTCCAGCAATGATTGCACAGGGCTTACGTGCAAGATTACTCGATCTTGGTATAGAACCTATTATTAAAGACGATCATCAAAGTGGTATTACCAGTGGTTTTGCCATTGGAGTTCCCGGTCAAGTACGTGTGTTTATAAGAAAAGATGAGCTACCAATGGCTCAGGACGCAATTACTGAGTTTTTGAATGAAATTGACGAATTGTAAGGGTTTAGAGTCTGGATGAAATAAATTCTCTTGTTTTAATGATTTTCTCCCAATCGCAATTGTTTAATAGTAAAATAATTAATTGCTTAGAGTACTCAAATCTAATTTGACGTCCCTCTTTCTGAATTTCACCACCTGCCTGAAATAAAATTCCCACAAAAAAATCAACGATTGTTAACCACCAATTTGTCGATTTTTCTCTTGCGTCAAGCTTTGAGATGTTTCGGTACTCAAAAAATTGACTTGTGTTGGATTCAGAATCATCCGTAAATTGAAATCCATTTTCCAAAAATTGAAATTGTAATAACGGTTCAGTACGTAAGACCCATATTTGTTCTTTCATAAACCCACCAATTACAATGATTTATTTTTCTGAAAACGATCAATAATTTTCTTCTGGCTTTTTATCGTGCGTTTCATCCACTCCATTTCTATCTCAAATTTTTCTTCGTCGGTAAGCTGCCATTCAATATTGGTTTGTTTTAACCTTGTTACCACATCCTGCAGCACAATAGCCGCAGATACCGAAATATTTAAACTTTCAGTAAAGCCGTGCATGGGGATTTTTAAGAATCCGTCGGCTTCATTCATCATCACATCACTTAAACCATCTGTCTCTTTTCCGAAGAAAAAAGCAGCTTTCTTAGTTATATCAAACTCGTGTAAATAGGTAGAATTATCGTGCGGTGTGGTGGCAATAAGCTGGTAGCCTTGCTGTTTTAAATCCTTCATGCATTGCTGAATATTATTTTTACGTTGCAATGTCACCCATTTTTGAGCTCCCATAGCAATTTCTTTGTCTATCCGTTTTCCTGAAATTTCTTCCACCACATATAGATCCTGGATCCCGAACACATCGCAGGTGCGCATAACCGCACTGGTGTTGTGTAACTGATATACATCTTCGGTCACCACCGTAAAATGGCGGGTACGCCTGGATAATACCTTCTCAAAAAGGGCTTTGCGTCTATCGGTTAAAAAACCCCGGAGATAGTTAAATAAGTCCTGCTCTGTATTGCTCATAAGAATACGAAATTAGGAAAAAACAATAAGTTTTTAGAAGGAGTGGCAGTAAGAAAAAGACCTGCTGGTTTTCTCTGGCTATAGCGATCGCAACCTGGAAGGTCTGACTTTCGAATTTTCGTAACGAATAACGAATAACGAATAACGAATAACGAATAACGAATAACGAATAACGAATAACGAATAACGAATAACGAATAACGAATAACGAAATGTAAAATTTACTTTGAAATCATATAAAGTACCGCACATTAAATTATTTAAAACTTAGTAACTTAGTAAAATTAATAACTTAAAAGTACCATCTTGAACATAGCAGTACTCACAGGAGCAGGAATTAGTGCAGAAAGCGGACTTAAAACTTTTAGAGACAGTAATGGACTCTGGGAAGGACACGATGTTATGAGCGTTGCTTCCCCACAAGGATATGCGAATAATCCGGCGTTGGTACTTAATTTTTATAATGAGCGTCGCAGGCAATTATTAGAGGTGAAGCCCAATGCAGCGCATGAAGCCATTGCCCGTCTTGAACAAAATCACGACGTAACTATTATCACCCAAAATGTAGACGATCTACATGAAAGAGCAGGTAGTAGTGAAGTAATTCATCTGCACGGAGAACTCTTAAAAGTACGAAGCACCTTTGACGAAGATCTAATCCTGGATTGGAAAACCGACCTCAACATAGGGGATTTTTGCGAACATAACCATCAGCTACGCCCGCACATTGTGTGGTTTGGAGAGGCTGTGCCACTTATTGAAGTTGCTGCAGAAATCGTTTCCAAAGCAGATATAATTATAATTGTAGGAACCTCTATGCAGGTATATCCCGCGGCAGGGTTAATTCAATACGCACAACCCGATGCAAACTGTTATTTCGTAGATCCTAATCCGTCCATAGAAAGCAGTGCTCATATCACCGTTTTTGCTGAAAAAGCTTCTACCGGAGTTCCCAAAGTGATTGAGGAAATTGAAAAGTTATAAGATGAAATCAGCTGTATTCGAGCAGATAAATTACAAAAAGGCATACCGAAAAAACAGGCTCGATGCTGCTAATTGGGTATTGGCACATCCGGAAACACTACAGGAGCTGCTGGAATTCTGCTTTCACGAGGACAACAAACTAGCCACAAAAGCCACCTGGGTTTTGGAATTTGTGTGCCGAAAAGATATTTCTCATATTTTTCCGTTCTTAGATTATATTTTTGAAAATTTGCCTACCGCCAAAAGTGACGGACAGCTGCGTTCCTTCGCATTAATTTGTGAATTGCTTACTCTTGGATATTATAAAAATACAAACAAAGTTTACAAAAACGCCCTAACATCTCAGCACAAAAAAATAATGACCGAATGTTGTTTCGATTGGATGATCACAGATCAAAAAGTAGCCTGTCAGGCTCGGGCAATGACAGCGCTGTATTTTTTGGGAACTGAGACAAATTGGATACACCCTGAACTAGCGACGATAATTCAACAAAACTTAGCGCAGGGAAGTGCTGGTTATAAAAGCCGGGGTAAGAAAACGCTGGAATTAATTTTAACCTTCACACCTCCCACACGCACCTTCACTTCCTAAAGTAGCCAATGCGCAAGAATTAATATCAATCCTGAAATTAGTAGCTTCCTGAAACTTATTAGGTTTAGGAAACTATTCCTTTCAATGTATATTTTTAGTTTTCGTAGCGCATCGCTCGTACTTCGTCGTTTCTTAAAGTTTCTACTTTCCATTTTCTACTTCCAGATTTCGTATCTTCGCATCTTTATTTTTCGAAGCAAAAAAGCTTTAAAACACCTTTAAAATTAGAACCATGTCCATCCAAGCCTTACAAGCTATTTCGCCTATTGACGGGCGTTACGCTTCAAAAACTGCATCACTTATTCCGTTTTTTTCTGAAGAAGCACTTATAAAGTACCGGGTTCAGGTAGAAATTGAATACTTTATTTCGTTGGTGGAAGAGCCTCTTCCCCAGTTAAAGAATTTTGATACTGCCCTTTTTCCCGAATTAAGAAAGTTATACAGCGAATTTTCTACGGAAGATGCACAGCACATTAAAAACACTGAAAAAGTAACCAATCATGATGTAAAGGCTGTTGAATATTTCATCAAAGAAAAATTTGACGCGTTTGGACTTCAGCAATATAAAGAGTTTATTCACTTCGGTTTAACATCACAAGACATTAACAATACCGCAATCCCATTGTCTCTGAAAGATGCGATGAATACTGTGTATGTTCCTCAATTATTTGAAGTTAAAGACAAACTAAAACAATTGGCAAGCGATTGGGCAGACATCCCAATGCTGGCGCGTACCCACGGGCAACCTGCATCGCCAACACGATTAGGTAAAGAATTACAAGTTTTTGTTGTACGCCTGGAAGAGCAATTCGATTTGTTAAACAACATTAAAAGCGCAGCAAAATTTGGTGGTGCCACAGGAAATTTTAACGCACACAAAGTTGCGTACCCAACTATAGACTGGAAAGCTTTTGGAACTTCTTTTGTACAGGACAGATTGGGCTTGCACCACTCTTTCCCTACTACACAAATTGAACATTACGACCATATGGCGGCGCTTTTTGACTGTCTAAAACGTATAAACACCATTATGATAGACCTGGATCGTGATATCTGGACGTATGTATCTATGGATTATTTCAAGCAGAAAATTAAAAAAGGGGAAGTAGGCTCCTCTGCAATGCCACACAAAGTAAACCCGATAGATTTTGAGAACAGTGAAGGAAATCTTGGAATTGCGAATGCTGTTTTCGAGCATCTTTCAGCAAAATTACCTGTGAGTCGTTTACAACGAGATCTAACCGATAGTACAGTACTTAGAAATATTGGTGTGCCTATAGGACATACCTTAATTGCATTTGCTTCAACCTTAAAAGGGTTAAACAAATTACTTCTTAACGAAGCCAAATTTGCAGAAGACCTCGAAAACAATTGGGCTGTAGTTGCCGAAGCCATCCAAACCATCCTAAGACGTGAAGCCTATCCCAACGCCTACGAGGCATTAAAAGGCTTAACCAGAACCAACGAGGCCATCACCCAGAAATCTATGGCAGATTTTATTGAAACACTAGAAGTTTCGGAAGAAATTAAAGCGGAAATGCGTGTGATAACACCTTCAAATTATACAGGGATTTAATCAATTATTCTGAAAGTTTATATAAAAAAGACCCTAAGTCGACAGCGCGCTTAGGGTCTCAAAATTTCAGTTAACCTAACCTGTCTCTGCAGGATCTCCGGCAACCTAAAAAACTGAATTACAATTATTTCGGGGCGAAGTAATTAGCTTTCAAAGAGTAGTTTTCAAAGCCCGTGCCAAACGGGTACATGTGGCAAATGAGTCAAATCCCGTTTGATTTGAGTTAACGAAAAAAGCTTCAGCATTTTGCTGAAGCTTTTCCAGTTGAGATCAAAAACGAGTCACTGAATTTGATGCAACAAATATTGATATATTCCTAAAACGGAGAAATGAATCTATTATTATTCAATATTCATATCGAACATACTTCCTATACTTTTCAATTGTGAAGGATCTATGTCTCCTTTGTCGATAGAGCTCATTAGTTTTACCAAATCATCTGGTTCCATGTTGTCCCCAATTAGGCGAAAAATGGCGAAACCTTTTTCAGAATCACTGGCAAAAACAATCAGCTCGTCGATAGCATCTTCTTCACCGGTATACTTCAAGGTGGCGCCACTTTTATTGGAGCCCATTTTCATTAATGTCTGGTACTTTTCATTCGCTAGAATGGCTTGTACCTTTTTACGTTCAGTTTCGTATTCGGTTTTATCTCCTTTTAAAGGGTAGGCCACTACGTTTATTTTCTTAACAGAGTTTAGCACTTTCTGCTCTTCTGGTGTAAACGTGTTGTTTTCACCTTGTAACAAACTGGTTGCCAGATCTATTTTCATAAACTTATCGTCGTCCTGCTTTTCTACCAGATACTTTTGTAGGGATGGCTCATTATTACAAGAGATTAAACTCAATGCAGCTATTGCCAATAACGATACATATTTTATCACGGTTGTCATACTTACGATTTTTTCTTGTCTATATTCTTCAATTCTTCGCTCCCTGGAACGTTAAGGTCTTTGGTAAGTTTAGACACTTTTTTAAGGTCTATATTACCAGTAATACTCATCACTACAGTTCTTTGTTTTCCGTCTATGTTTCCGGTAAGATGCATGAGAAGTTCGGTTACAAAGTTGTCATTTTTACCTTCTTTGCTGTAAAATTTTACATTTTTACCGTCGTCTTTTACACGCATCAGTTCAGATAATGTTCCGTTTTTAGAGACATAGTCTGCAACTGCGTCGTCCATCTTTTTTCCTACGGAAGGATTTTCAGTAGTAAAAATGCGAACATTATCGAGGTTGTTTACCAGGTCAAGATATTCTTTTACTTCCGGATCGTTGGAGTCAAAATCCATTTTGCTCAATAATTTGAACATTTTTTTAGTCGCTACAAAACTGGTTACGTCATCACTATTCTCGAAAGACGCAAACGGATTTTGAGCGTTCACCAACAAGGGTGCTACCATCAAGGCGATTATAATTGCTATTTTTTTCATCGTATATATTATTAGGGTTTATTTTAAAATTCTGTTTTTTGTTTCTTTAAATTTTTCAATGTATACCAGTTCTTCGGCGCCCTCATTAAAATTTTGAGACATCATCTTAAACGCTTCTCTTGTTTTCTCAAAGGCAGCGATAGCTTCTTTTTCTTCGGCAGTTAGGGAAGGTTCTTGGTTAAAAAAACCAAAAACTCCTACGGCAACCAATAAAGAGGCTGCTATACCTATCCACCAACGGGAATTGCTGGATTTCTCTTCTTTTGGGAGCACGATCTCACGCATAGAACGTTCTGCCTGTGCTTTCGCAAAACCTGCAAATAGTGGGATATACTGTTGTAAATGTGGTGCTACTTCAGCAGAAGAAAAGTAAGAACGTAATGTTGCTTCTTCCTGCAACGTGGTGTTCCCTTCAAAATAGGTCTCTAAGAGCTGCTCTATGTTAGTTAATTCCATAATTATTATATTGTATTAATTGTTCTCTCACCGTTTTTCGGGCTCTCGATAACGCCACACGAACGGCGGTCTCATTACTGTCGAGCATTTCTGCTATTTCAGCGTACTCAAACTGCTCTACGTCCCGTAACTGTAAGACTATTCTTTGTTGTTCCGGCAGGCCTTCCATAAGCTTAAAAACCAATGCTACGCCATCATTTGCTTCAATCTCGCGTTCTACATTTTGCGAATGTGCATAATTACTGTGCACTATCTTCAAATTTCCTGCCTGTTTCGATTTCAACCTGTCCAGACAATAGTTTTTTGTCATTGTCATGGCAAACGCTTCAGGATTTCTATAGTTCTGAAGGCTACGTTTGTTCTTCCACAATTTCAAATACACTTCTTGTACGGCATCTTCGGCTTCATCACTAGACACAAGGATTCTTCTGGCAAGCCGGAACAGCTTGTCCTTAAAAGGAAGTACAGTATCCAAAAATTCTCCTTGTTTCATGTTCACTTCCCACAAAGGTGGAAATCTTTTTTTTGATGGTTAGTAAAGCTCTGTTAAGGAGCCTTATACTATTACGACGAACTACCTGAAATTTTGTTACATTTGAAATAGAATAAATACCGCTACACTAATAGAGAAAAGAATAGAGAACGTTCCGAAACCTCAGGACTGAAAGATGAAAATTTTTTATTTAATTTTAAATTTAATTTTGCTGAAACGGAACAAAAAAGATCAATTCGGCCTTAAATTTGAACATTATTACATAAAAACAGAATACGAATTCATAAACAGAGTTATTTTAAAGTAAAATAGTAGCGCGTGGGTTTTCTTTCCCATCTCCGACAATTGAGGCATAAAAGAGAGGAAAACATTAAAAAATAACGTGCTGAAAAAAAATAAAAAGATATTATGCTAAAAAAAAGAATAGTAATCCTCCTCCTCGCCACCACAACCCTCCTTACCTCTTCTTGTTTTAAGGACAGAGACGACGAGATTTCTACAGAATTATCTGAGGAAGTATCGCTACAGGTAAAAGATTTTATCTACCGTGGCCTTAACTTTTTCTACCTCTACAAAGCAGATACACCCGAATTGGCAAATGATGCTTTTGCTAATGACGATGAAAAAAACACATTCCTAAACTCCTTTGATTCACCCGAAGCCTTATTCGATTTTTTGGAATCGCCGCAGGATAGATTTAGTTTCCTTACCGACGATTATGTAACGCTTATTAATTCGTTGAACGGTGTTTCAGAAAACAACGGAATGGAATACGGTCTTATACGCTATCCGGATATGAGCGGAAATGTTTTTGGCTACGTACGCTATGTCCTACCAGATACAGATGCTTCATCAAAAGGATTGCAACGCGGTATCATCTTTAACACTGTAGATGGACAACAAATTACCGAAAATAATTTTAGTCAACTTTTTGCACCCACAACGTACACTATTGGTCTTGCTACTTTTGATGGTGAGAATGTAACGTCCACGGGCGATACCGTAGCACTTACCAAAGCACCGTATACCGAAAACCCTGTGTTTATCGCTAATACTCTAACGGTGGAAAATCAGCCAATTGGTTATTTAATGTACAATGCCTTCACGCGCGACTTCGACCCACAATTGAATGCTGCTTTTGCCCAATTTCAGGCAGATGGTATTACAGAACTCGTTCTGGACCTTCGCTATAACGGAGGAGGCTCGGTGAGCACAGCAACCGATCTGGCAGGAATGATCACCGGACAATTTCAGGGACAAGTGTTTTATACGGAAGAATGGAATGAAGACCGTCAGGAAGAATATGCCGAACCTGGACTGTTTGACGGTGTACTCACCACTGGGGAAGCATTAAATAGTTTAAATCTTACACGCGTATATATAATAACCACAGGTAGATCAGCTTCTGCCAGTGAGCTGGTTATTAACGGACTTAACCCGTATATAGACGTAATACAAGTAGGAACAAATACCACAGGGAAATTCCAGGCATCATTTTTATTGTTCGATGCACCGGCACCAAACTTTAGCTTTAACGAAGCCAATCCTAGCCATACCTATGCTATGCTTCCATTGGTATTTAAAACATTAAATGCAAATGGCGTAACCGATTTTATAGATGGTCTGGACCCGGATGTTGAATTAGGCGAAGATTATGCAAATTTAGGAACGCTGGGTGATGTAAGAGAACCCTTATTAGAAGCTTGTCTGGCCGAAATATTCCCAGGTCGTTTCCCAAACCGGGCTCCTGTGGAAATCTTAGAAATTGTAGGTGAAAGTAAACAAAGTTCGCCGCTGCATCAGGTGATGGTGGCCGACCAGCGCTAAGGCGCAAATAACAAGGAAAAGGATATCCCAAACACCAAAGTATCTTTGGTATTTGGGATTTATTATTTAGAGTTTGTTTTCCTAAAACTTCAGCTCAAACCCCGCTAATACATTTCTACCACGGTTTTGGAAACGGTATATTTCTTCGTACTCGGTATCCAGAATATTGGAGAATCCCGCAAAAAGCTTAAAGTTTTTAGTGATTTGTCCGGAAATATTAAAATTGAGTAAACCGAAACTATCTAAAACAATGGTCTCATTTTCGAAAGTCTCCTGACTAAAAAAAGTATCGTCACGTTCCCCAACATATTGGTAGCTTACACCAATGTTTGTATTTTTCTTCCAGTTATACGTTACACTTGCATTGGCTTTATGCTCAGGTATTCGTAAAGCAAAACGTTCGTCTACCCTTGTGTTGGTATAGTTTGCAGATCCTGTTAAGTTCTCAATAATTTTTCCGAAGAGTTCCACCTCAACCCCGCTACTCTTAAATATATCGGCTATATTTTGATATTGAGAGATAAAATTATCCGGATCTATGGTTACAAAATCTACATAATTTTCTTCGTTACGGTTAAAATATACAGCGCTTGCGCGGAAATTTTTTCCGCGTGAAAATTCTAAACCTCCTTCAATTGTGCGATTGTCTTCGGGCAGTAATTCTGTATTTCCAAATTGCGGATCGTATAGCTGAAATAATGACGGTGTAATATAAGCCGTACTATAAGAGCCTAAAATTTTAACCACATTCGTTCCTAAGTTAATGTTGTAAGACGGGTTTATATGATACACCAGGTTGGTATCATACACACTGTGAATATTCACACGCGCACCTGCATTTACATTCAACCCAAAATCTGTAATATATACCAGATTTAAGTACGGGTCAATAATATCAAAATTGGCTGTATCGGCATTTATTTGTTCTGCAAAAGCACTTTCACCAAAAGGAATAGCAAACGAATTAAACTCGCTTAAGTTCACATTCAACCCTAACACGGCTTGAAATTGCCTGGTAAAACGATGATTTAAATAATTATCCATACTGTAGCTTTTCGATTCAAATTTTGTTGGAAAATCACTCCTAATTTCACGATCTATCCACTGGTAGCTGTCGTTAAAAACGTAGGTTCCATTCTTATATTTCCACTCAAAATGACCGCCCGTCTTTATTTGTTCCGTAATTGAAAGGTTATCGGCATCGGTAAAATCGAAATTATCAAACCCTGCCTTAAATTTATCTATACTCACAAATTGACTTATGGTAATACTATCGGTAATTTTATAACCCAGGTTTAATCGGGTATTAAATCGGTCAAAAACATCGCTTTGAAATGCTGTAGAATCTGCAGGTGCCGCTATAGCACTAAGTCCATCGGTATACCTGTTGCTAAAATTAGCATTGTAAAAAAACCTCTTCAACGTTCCGCTCACATTCACATTGTTGGTAAATGTTTCAAATTTTGATTCTTTTGAGTCTGTTTCCGTGGGGCGATTGCTACCCAATGTACTTGTGAATGTTGCCGAAATATCTTTTTCTGAAGCCTTTTTCGTGGTAATATTGATCACCGCCGTTGCAGCTCCGGAACCATACAGCACGCTGCTAGCCCCTTTCAGGACTTCAATTTCTTCAATACTGTTGGCAGAGATTAATCGCAGATCGTAGTCGTTTGCAATTTGTGATGGATCGTTTAATTGTACGCCATCTACCATAATTACAACCTGACGGTTCCTCCCGCCACGCACATAATAGGCAAGATTTTGACCATCGTTACTTCGTGCTCCGTTAATTTCAATTCCTGAAACTTCGTTCAAAACATCGGCCACAGATGCTCCTGGACGGGCAGCTAATTGTTCTTTGGTGATTTTTGTGATTACTTTACCACTGTTTTTTCTGGCAAGCGGAATTTTCGTGTCCAGCAATACAGTATCCAATGTTTCTGTTTGCTGCGCAGTTGCTGCTATAGCGAATAACATACAACCGATAAAAACTATTCTTTTCATTTTTAAGTAATTACCGGGAAGGTAAATGATGCAGAATACATGAAAAGTCCCGGCAATGCACGCAACTCTTCCCAACAATATCCTTATATCTTCCTTTTTCCCGAAGGTTTGACAAAAATTGAACTTCTGGCAGGTCTCCTGGCTTGTCTGGCGTGCTACCTTCCCATCCTAATAACAATGAGGACAGTGGTCTATTGAAGAAACACAAATTCGTTTTTAGTAACGAACCGACTTACAGTTGCGGGAACAGCGTAGGATTTTAAAAAAATACGAGGTACGAATTACGAGGTACTACTTTATCACCTACTTCCCTTTTAAGATTGTATTGCAATTTGCAAGACATTCACCAAAATTCGGTGCGAAAGTAGTGTATTTGGTTATCTTTACCACCAAAATATAGCTAGTATTTTCTGAAATGAAACAAATCTTTCTACTACTCTTTTTTCTGATGCTTATTGTTTCCTGTAAAACAGAAACAAAAAATGACACCCCTACAAAAACTGAAGTTTCAGAACTCACAACCGAATTTGCTGAAGGTTTCATCATAAAAAATTACGAGGGTTATAAAACCATTACCATCACAAATCCATGGCCGGATGCCGATAAAAATTTTACCTATGCGCTTGTTGAAAAAGGCACAAAACTTGAAAACAAAGCCGAATTTGATGCAATTATAAAAATACCGTTATCCACCATTGTAGTTACCTCAACAACCCATATTCCATCTTTGGAAGCATTGGGAGTTGCTGAAAAACTAGTAGGTTTCCCTAATCTTGACTATATTTCTTCTGAAGAGACACGTAAAAATATTGACGCTGGAAATATAAAAGAACTAGGTAAAAATGAAAGCATAAACACCGAAGTTTTAATTGACCTGAATCCTGAAGCCGTGATAACATTTGCTGTGGAAGGAGACAACAAAACAGTCGCTACCATTCAAAAAACAGGTATTCCTGTGCTGTATAATGCAGATTGGACCGAAACTACCCCACTGGGAAAAGCTGAGTGGATCAAGTTTTTTGGAGCTTTATTTAACAAAGATAAAGAAGCCGACAGCATATTTAATAACATTAAAACAGCCTATATTTCAGCAAAAAAAGAAGCGCAACAAGCCACCACAACCCCAACGGTTTTAAGTGGTGCATTATACAAAGATGTTTGGTATTTGCCACAGGGTGGCAGTTGGGCGGCACAATTTATTGCAGACGCCAACGCAGAGTACCTTTGGAAAGAAAGTGAAGGAACGGGTAGTATTTCTTTGAATGTAGAATCGGTTTTGGAAAAAGGTAAGACAGCACACTATTGGATTGGTCCCGGGCAATTTACCAGTCGATCTCAGATGCAAGAGTACAATAAAGTATACGCAGAGTTTGACGCATTTAAACAAGATAAGATTTTCAGTTTTACAACTAAAAAAGGAGCAACAGGAGGTGTAATTTACTATGAACTTGCTCCAAACCGTCCGGATCTGGTGTTAAAGGATATGATCAAAATCCTGCATCCAGAGCTTCTCCCGGATCATGAGTTGTATTTTTTCAGTAAATTGGAATAGTGCATCCCAGAAAAAAACATACCCGGTATTTTTGGATCCTGGCAGTTTTGCTGGTGTTTGCCATACTCTTAAATATAAGCTTAGGATCGGTTTCAATCCCTTTGGGCGATGTTATTTCCTCACTATTCGGGCAGGGTGCTTCGAAAGAAACCTGGAGTTTTATTATCACAGAATACAGAGTTCCTAAAGCCTTGACGGCTATTTTAACGGGCAGTGCTTTGGCAGTATCGGGCTTATTAATGCAAACGTTATTTCGCAATCCGTTGGCTGGTCCTTTTGTACTGGGATTAAGCAGTGGTGCTAGTTTAGGAGTTGCTATTTTAATTTTAGGCGCTGGTGCTTTCGGGGGCTATTTTGGGAGTGTGCTGTTAAGTGAATGGAGCCTGGTCATAGCTTCGGCATTGGGGAGTTTTTTGGTGCTGTTGGCCGTACTTGCCGTTACCTTCAAAATTAAAGACACCATGGCTGTCTTAATTATTGGGCTAATGTTTGGGAGTGTGACGGCGGCAGTGGTTTCGGTATTATCTTATTTCAGTAATGCCGAGAAACTACAACAATATATCTTCTGGAGTTTTGGAAGTTTGGGAAATCAGTCCTGGAGCAGCGTTACTATTATGCTGGTGTGTTGTTTTTTGGGTTTCCTAGTGGCTTTTAGCAGTGGAAAATCCTTGAACGCACTTCTTTTGGGCGAAAATTACGCTAAAAGTATGGGCGTTCGTATAAAAAAAACCACAGTGCTTATCATTTTAGCAACCAGTATTCTGGCGGGCGGCATTACCGCTTTTGTGGGACCTATTGCCTTTGTGGGACTAGCAGTGCCGCATATTACAAGACAATATTTTAAAAGTTCCAATCATTTTACATTGTTACCCGCTGTGATGCTTTCGGGCGCTATTTTAATGCTGTTGTGCGATACTGTTGCGCAATTGCCCACAAGCGAATATATGCTACCCATTAACGCTATTACATCTTTATTAGGGGCACCGGTTGTTATTTGGTTATTGGTTCGAAAAAGAAAACTCTTGTTTTAATGAATACTGAAAAGCAACATACCATTTTAGAAGCAAACGATCTCTCGATAGGGTATTTCAGTAAAAAGAAGCCTATTCCAGTTGCAGAAGGCATCAACTTTTCGTTAAAACAAGGGGAGCTCATTGGACTTGTGGGTGCGAACGGTGTGGGAAAATCTACCTTACTGCGCAGTTTAATTGGAATGCAACCTTTTATTTCAGGAACTGTTATTATAAATGATAAAAAGCTTTCAGACATATCAACACTCGTTCTCGCTACACAATTAAGTGTAGTTTTAACTGAAGCTCCGGCCTCCAAAAACTTAACCGTACAGGAATTAGTAACACTGGGCAGACAACCCTACACGAACTGGATGGGCTCTTTATCCAAAACCGACAAAAAACGGATTAATTATGCCCTGGATGTTACGGACACTAAAAAATTAGCACACAGAAAATGCTACCAACTAAGCGACGGTCAATTACAACGAGCCTACATTGCTAGAGCTTTGGCGCAGGACACACCGATTATTTTACTGGACGAACCCACAACACATCTGGATCTATACCATCGTGCCTACATTTTAAAGTTACTTAAACAACTTACCGCTGAAACCGGCAAAACCATATTGTTTTCTACTCACGAAATAGATCTGGCGATACAATTAAGTGATACGATGATTGTAATGACCGAAACTTCGGTAGTGTGTGAAGAACCCTGCAAACTGATTCAAGCTGGTAATTTTGACTCGCTTTTTCCAAAGGATACCATCGATTTTGACAAAAACACGGGGCGCTTTTCGATACGAAAATAGTATCTTTAAAGTTCAATTTTTGTCAATTTAAATCTTACTCTATACCGTGAACGAAACCTTACTTTTTTTACTACTCGTCGCAGTTTGCCTTTTAGTTGGGGCTTTCGTTGGTAATCTTATTGCACGTTTAAAACTAAAATCTGAATCCGGAAAACTAGAGGAACGTTTGCAGCAAGCGAGCTTTCAGCAGGAAAAGCTGGAAGAGCGTTTTCAAACGGTTATAGAGGAGCGTGAGGAAATGAGAAAAGAAAAAGAATTTTTGAATAGTGAATTAGTAAGGCGAAATTCTCAATTTGACCACCTGGAAGAAAAGAACCGTGAACAAAAAGCCGAGGTGGAGAAAATTCAGGAAACGTTTACCAAGGAATTTGAAAATCTGGCTAATAAAATTCTGGATGAGAAGTCTGCTAAATTTAAAGAGACCAATAAGGAAAGTCTGGAAACGTTGCTGAATCCACTTCAGGAGAAAATAAAAACGTTTGAGAAACGCGTCGAAGAAACAAACAAAGAGAGCCTTGGCCGTCACAGTGAAATGCGTGAACAGCTGAAAACACTTTCGCAACTCAATCAGCAAATGAGTAAAGATGCCGATAATTTAACTAAGGCACTTAAAGGCGATGCGCAAATGCAGGGGAATTGGGGCGAGGTAATCTTAACCAGAATTTTAGAAAAATCCGGACTCAAGGCAGGTACCGAGTATACATTACAAGATAATATTACCACTCCCGAAGGAAAGCGCTTGCGAACAGATGTGCTTATACAATTGCCCGATGGAAAGAAAATGATTGTAGATAGTAAAGTTTCGTTGGTAGCCTTTGAACGTTTTGTTTCTTCCACAGATGAAGAAGAAAAGAAACAGCATTTAAAGCAACATATTGCTTCCATAAAACGCCACGTAGATCAATTAAGTGAGAAAAAATACCATTATTTGATCGATGAGAGTCCGGATACTGTTTTTATGTTTGTGCCTATAGAGCCTGCATTTGCTTTAGCTTGCGCTCATGAACCACAGTTGTACGAACTTGCGTTTGATAAGCAGGTGATTATAGTAACCCCATCTACCCTATTAGCTGCATTGCGATTGGTAGATAATATCTGGCAAAACGACCGCCAAAAACAAAATGCCCTGGAAATTGCAAAACAAGCCGGAGCATTGTACGATAGTTTCACTAACTTAACGGACGAATTAATTAAAGTTGGCAAACAAATTGGCACCGTCCAGAATAGCTATGAAGGAGCTATGAAGAAATTGACCGGTAAAGGAAATTTAATAGGACGCGTAGAAAAACTAAAAAAATTAGGCGCCAAAGCCAGTAAAAATATAGATAGTAAACTTTTAAACAGAGCCCAGGAACAACATGAAAACATTGATTAAACTCGACATACTGGTTTATATTCTTTTTAGTATTGCCACATTTGTGGGTGGCATTGTTATGATTACTTCAGACTATCAAGGATCTCAAGGTTCTAACAATGTTGGAGACGCATTGACGTATATGGGCGGTTTTGTATTATTTATTGGAATTGCCTGTTGCATTGTTACTTTTATCAAAATTAAAAATACCAGGTTTAAATAATCCTTAAAATCATCTGCTCCGGCGGGTAACTACTAATGAAAAAAATACTCTTTATTATTCTTGGAAGCCTAATAGCTATCTATTTGCTGTATTTTGCCTTTGTATATTATGTTCCCTACAGCGAAGGAACCAGGGCTGGTGAACTTATAAAAGTTTCAAAAAAAGGGGTGCTTTTTAAAACCTGGGAAGGGGAGATAAGTCAGGGAATTAGCGGGGCGCAAATCTTTCAGTTTTCAGTATTGGATAAAGAAAATGAAGTTATTGAAAAGCTGAATGAACTTCAAGGACGCTACGTAAAGGTGAGCTACGTAGAACGCTATAGTACTTTTGTTTTTTGGGGCGATACAAAATACTTTATCACCGGAGTTGAAGAAGAGTCTTCGCCGTTTTTTGAGCGAAACTAAAACCCCACCGTATATGATGGGGTTAAATTATTTTTCGGTTTTTAACTATTTCTTCTTAAATAATACTTTCCGTTGGCTAAAGTCGTACGCAGCTTCTAACCAGGGAAGCATTTCCTGCCATTCCTGCGCGGTATAGTTTTTCTTGGCGTAGGTTTTCCGGGTGGTATATTTCAGTTTATTTCCTTCAATCGTGGCTGTGCTTATAAATGAACCCGTAGCATTGCTTACGTCCACATTTAACTTATCCAGCCCTGCTACTTCGTATCCTTCAGGAATTGTGATAGCTACATTGTACTCAAAAACTTTTGCATAATCTATATAGACGCCAAGGGAGCGTTCTTTTTCATCTTCAGCAATTTGCACTTGCCCGCCTATAAATTTACCTACTTCTACCAAATAATTAGGACCGGCTTTTTTGACCCATTCTTCATCTATTACAAAGCTATCGGTAATATGCAATGGTGCTTTACTGTAACGGGAAGCATCTTCCACATTATAAGCATACTTCTCAATTTTCGCACCATAGCCTGCTGCTGTGCGCTCTTCAGTACGTTCAATTTGTTTTTCTTCGTACGTCTTTAAAAGGGCACTCATTTTCTGTTCTACTTCCAGGTCGCTCTTTTTTTGTCGCTTTCGGCAATTGTAAAAATGCTTGGTGTCATATTTACTGAATTCGGCATCCAGAAAATCTTTTAAAGCAACACGATCGGCTAGTTCTTCTCTTTTAAAGTGTCCTGTGTATTTTAAATCACGACGCACATCAACCTTCTTAAAATCTTCACTAAATATTACCGAAACTTCTTCTTTAGAAATATTCTCATCTACAGTACTTAAAGGAAGTATATCGGTTGTAACGGCTTCAATTTTTCTGTCTTTTCTAACGCTTAGGGTAAAAATCTTTGTGCCTTCCAGCGTATATGGGAAAAATTCTGCCTGTACGTGCGGACTTAAATCGAAGAAATACAAAGGCTCCGGAAAATTAAACCGCAATCCGTAGGCAACGTTAGATTGCAATAACAGATCGTCTATGCTCCCATTATAGTTGGGAGTTGCCACCACAACGTCGTAATCCAGTTCCAGTTCTTTAGCAAGACCCGCCATATAATTTACAAAAGTCTTTTCGTCCAGAATAGTGTAATCTACATCGCAAGGCACAGGATATCCAGAAATTTGATTATTCCTCGCCAGCACCAGTTCAATAAACCGGTTATAATTTTTATGCCTTGCATAGTACAACGCTTCTACGACTTGCTGTCGTTTGTCCGTTATCCCGGCATCTTCCAGATACTTAAAAACATCCCGCATGGTACTCCCGGAGCTGGCTTTAAAGCCTCTCCCGTAGTAATCTAACACCTCTTCTTCAGTTACGCTGGCTTTACGTTCGCCATCTTCTCCAAGGAAACCACTGTCCTTAGAATTTTTATTCATTTTAAGAGAAAAAATAACCTGAAATTTAATCGCAGGAAGTTCAACCAACGGGTAATACCATCTTGGATTATCGCTTTTGTCCAGATCTTCTGCCTCGAGCACGTACTTTTTTGTGGCGCTTCTTTCGGTTTCAACTTCTCTAACTTTTGGAGCTCCGTTATAGGATTCCATATTTAAAAAGTAATCGTTTTCCACTTCCACCGAAAGTTTACTATACGCCGTAGGATATTTAGAATTTAACAAACGTTCCACGGGCTCATACTTATAATAATCACCATAGCTACGCTGGAAATCGTCCTGATAAATAAAAATATCCAGCACATCCCCAACTTCCAATCCTGGAATGGCGACTTTATTTTGTGAGTCCTGAGTTACCTTCTCTTTGTCAATATCCAGAATGGTTTCGCTTCCGTCCGGCTTAATAATCTTTATTCCTACCGTTGTTTCTTCTCTGTAAAAATTTACGAACCCCATTCCCGCACGTTGATCCTTCTCGTAGCTAAGTTCAGAATAATTTTCTACAGCCGCCTTGTCCAACAATTTTACGCGTTGGTGTACAAACGAAGGGTTGTACATTTTTTTACCATTATTAGTGTATTGGTAAAATTCCTCTTTGTACAAAATAACTGCACTTTCGCCCTGCCATTTTTCAGGAACAGCTACCAGGTTTTTTTTAGTATCCTTACTTTCCCAGAACTGTGCGCGCAATTCTAGTTCTTGTTTACTTTGTGCAAATAAAGAGGTGTTTCCCAGCGCCAGCGCCAGAAAAAGGTATACATACTTCATACGTTTATTGTTTTTTGAGGATAATTTGTTGATCTGTAGTTTCTTTTAGCCCTTCAAAAAGGGAGTTCCATTCGTCAAAACGCTTTTTAGAAATAACACGTTCTTTAAAATTCAGTTGTTTGCTATACTCTATAAATCCGCTCTGCTCTTTAAATTGAACTTCCATATCCATTAAATCTGTTGAGACCGTATAATTTTTCGGGACACTTTCCAGTGCATAGCCTTCCGGAATTTTAAGCGAAATGGTAACTTCACTTTTCTGCTTAAACGGAAATTTATAATCACTTTTTCTTTTATCGAAGGTGTATTTTGAAGCGGTTTCCAGCGGATCCAGATCTACATACAGCGTACCATCAAATTCTGAAACTGCGCTCTTTACTTCAACATTATAGGCAAGTGCAATGTTATCTGCTCGTATTTCAGGATTGAACGGAACAATTTCTGATACAATATAATTTGAGTTTCCGCCACTTAAATATCCTGAAAGAATATCTATCTGGTCGCCTTTTTCGAAACTATTGTACACATTCTGAAACTGAACTCTGTTTTCACTATAATAAGCTCTCGTTGCCGTTCCTGAAAGCGTTTCTCCTTCAATTTTTAAGGTCAGGCTCGTTTCATCTTTATTTGTAGTATCATTTTCCAAGGGAACGGTTTCAATGCTATACGAGCCATTTCCCTGTATCATTGCCTGCTTGTTTTGTATGCGTGTAGCATATTCACCAAAACGATTGTATTTTTCGGTTCCATCCAAAAAAATTGTTTCGTTGTTAAGGTTTACAGCACAAATCATGTGGTTGTCTACAGAGAGCGATGGTATAGAGTAATCGTACGCCAGTCTATCCGTTCCAATCCACACCAGGCGCGAGTCGAAACCAGCTTCTTCCAGCATTGCTTTTGTTAAAAAAGCCATCCCTTTACAATCGCCATAGCGCTTGGTATATACATTTTGCGGACTATCCGGCTGAAAACCTGCAATTCCATCTTCAAAAGCGATATATCTTATGTTATCCTGTACCCAATAGTAAATACTTTCAATTTTTTCCTTATCTGAAGTTTTTCCCTCTGTAAGTTCCTTCACTTTTTCTGAAAATACCGAAGCATCCACTGCTACCTGCTCCACCAAACTGTTATACCAGGTGTACAAGTCGTCTGTGGAGCTAAAGAGATTTTTAGTTGTATCACCATTGTTAAAAGATTTTGCTATAAACAAAATATGTGGATACATATACGAAGGACCCGGAGTACCGGACTCCTGGCTTCTTGGCGCAACTCTTTTAAAAGTATAGGTTTGCGTCGTTCCGTCCTCGGTTTTTGTTTGCGCTTTGGTAATGTTGTAGCTTTCAAGATTAAACTCTTTAATATCCAAATCCAGCCATTCCGGGATGGTTATGTTTAATGATCCTTCTACAATTCTGTACGCATCTGTAAAATAATAGCTGGTGAAATATTTTATGTCTCTGTATATCTTTTCGGTCTCTACAATATGGCGATAGCCTTGTAACGGGAAGTTCAGGTTTACAAATTTTACTCTATAATCTGTATGAAATAGATCTGCCTGCTTTAAGTATTCGTCTTTTACGAGATAGTTAACTCCTTTGCGTTTTTTTCCGTTTTGATTTTTAATTTCAAAATCTCCCACGCTGGATTCTGCATCATAAAAAACCGGGTATTGTGTTCGGAAGCTTGTGTTAAGGTTTAATAAATTGACTGAAGTTTTTTCAATAACCTCCACCATTCCGCTCCTTTTATTTAAACTGAATGAGATGTCAACTTTTTTAGCAGTATTCAGCAGGTCTTCGTCATCAAATTGGCTTTTATAGCTCTTTGCTTCATTTATATCGTTCCCCGACACCTCGTCATTACGCTGTGCATAGCCTGTAACAAAAAAAAGCCCTGCGAGGAGGGCTATTAAAAATTTATTCATATTAATAGTTTCAATACGTATTCTATTTACTTAAATACATTTTCCTTCGCGAATATAACTCATAAAATTCATCGTCCTTTAAGCTATCTATAAAAAGGATACTTTCGCCTGTACTCTTCATTTCTGGTCCCAATTGCTTGTTTACATTCGGAAACTTATTGAAACTAAAAACAGGCTGTTTTATAGCATATCCTTCTAACTGCGGATTAAAATTAAAATCTGTTACTTTCTTTTCGCCCAGCATTACTTTGGTCGCATAGTTTACATACGGTTCCTTATATGCTTTTGCGATAAAAGGAACGGTACGGGACGCACGCGGATTGGCCTCAATAATAAACACTTTTTCGTCTTTTATGGCAAATTGTACGTTTATTAACCCAACTGTATTAAGGGCTAAGGCAATTTTTTTAGTATGGTCTTTTATTTGCTGAAGCACAAGATCTCCCAGATTAAACGGAGGTAAGGTAGCATTACTATCTCCGGAGTGTACTCCACACGGTTCAATATGCTCCATAATACCTATAATGTAAACGTTTTCACCGTCGCAAATAGCGTCTGCTTCTGCTTCTATGGCTCCGTCCAGGTAGTGATCCAGCAATAATTTGTTGTTCGGAATTTTACGTAATAGATCAACTACGTGCTCTTCCAGCTCTTTTTTATTGATCACGATTTTCATTCCCTGTCCCCCTAACACATAGGAAGGTCTAATTAAGAGTGGGAAGTCAAGTTCGTCTGCTAGTTTTAAGGCTTCATCTGTAGTTTCCGCAACCCCAAATCTTGGGTAAGGGATGTTGTTTTCTTTTAAAATGGTACTGAAACTTCCTCTGTCTTCGGCAAGATCCAGAGCCTGAAAACTGGTTCCCATAATCTTAACACCGTAGCGCTCTAATTTTTCAGCAAGTTTAAGAGCGGTTTGCCCACCTAACTGAACAATAACTCCTTCAGGTTTCTCGTGACGAATAATGTCGTAAATATGCTCCCAGAATACAGGTTCAAAGTACAGTTTATCTGCAACGTCAAAATCGGTCGAAACGGTTTCAGGATTACAGTTGATCATGATGGTTTCGTAGCCACATTCGGCTGCTGCCAACACTCCGTGAACGCAACAATAATCAAACTCTATTCCCTGTCCAATACGGTTTGGTCCGGAACCAAGTACTATTATTTTCTTTTTATCGGTTACATGACTATCATTTTCAACATAGCGCTTACCGTCTGCTGTTTCCACTTCATTCTCAAACGTTGAATAATAATACGGAGTTTGCGCTTTAAATTCTGCTGCACAGGTATCTACCAGTTTGTAAACTCGCTGTATGTTTAATTCTTCCCGTTTTTTGTACACCTGACTTTCCAGACATTTCAGCATATGTGCAATTTGTCTGTCTCCGTAGCCTTTTTGTTTTGCTTCCAGTAATAATTCTCTTGGAAGTGTGTCCAGCTTAAAGGTTGAAATTTCCTTTTCCAATAAATACAGTTCTTCGTACTGACGTAAGAACCACATATCTATTTTAGTGATTTCGTGAATTCTACTCAACGGAATACCCATTTGTATGGCATCGTAAATTACGAATACACGATCCCAACTTGCATTCTCAAGTTTGTCCAGAATTTGCTCATAATTGGTATAGCTTTTACCGTCTGCCCCCAGTCCGTTGCGCTTAATCTCCAACGACTGTGTGGCTTTGTGCAGCGCCTCCTGAAAAGAACGCCCAATTCCCATCACCTCTCCAACAGCCTTCATTTGTAGCCCTAACGTACGGTCTGAGCCTTCAAATTTATCAAAATTCCAGCGTGGTATTTTTACAATTACGTAATCCAAAGTAGGCTCAAAAAGTGCCGAAGTAGATTTGGTAATCTGATTATCCAATTCGTTCAGGTGGTACCCAATCGCCAGTTTTGAAGCGATCTTCGCAATAGGATATCCTGTTGCCTTAGAAGCCAGTGCCGAAGAACGGGAAACCCTTGGATTAATTTCTATAGCTATAATATCTTCCTTTTCGTCCGGACTTACTGCAAATTGTACGTTACAACCGCCCGCGAAACTCCCAATACTCCGCATCATATGTATCGCCATATCGCGCATACGTTGATAGGTGCGATCACTTAAGGTCATTGCAGGTGCTACGGTTATAGAATCTCCGGTATGGATTCCCATAGGATCCATATTTTCGATAGCACAAATAATGACCACGTTATCGTTACTATCCCTGAGTAGTTCTAGTTCGTATTCTTTCCAACCCATCATCGCCTTATCAATCATCACCTCGTGAATTGGCGAAACTTCCAGACCACGGGTAAGTAACTCGTCAAAGTCTTCTGGTTTATAAACGATAGAAGCCCCTGCTCCACCTAGAGTAAATGAGGAACGAATCACTAAAGGGAAGCCGTATTCCTGTGCAATTTCTTTTCCTTCAAGATAGGAAGTTGCGGTGGCCTGAGGTGCCATAGGCACACCAATTTCCTCCATTAAGTTTCTAAACTTCTCTCTATCTTCGGTAACATTAATTGCGTCTATATTAACACCAATCATATCGACATTAAAATCTTTCCAGATGCCTTTTTCGTCTGCTTCTATACAAAGGTTCAAGGCTGTTTGCCCTCCCATAGTAGGCAGTACCGCGTCTATTTGCGGATGTTCTTTCAGGATTTTTACAATTGATTTTGTGGTTAATGGCAACAAATAAATGTGGTCTGCCATGGACAGGTCCGTCATAATGGTAGCCGGGTTGCTATTAATAAGAATGGTTTCAATTCCATCTTCACGGAGGGAACGTAAAGATTGCGAACCGGAATAGTCAAATTCACAAGCTTGACCAATGATTATAGGCCCTGAGCCTATGATTAGAATTGATTTTAATTTCTCGTTTTTTGGCATTTCTATAGACTTTTAATACGATGTAAAATTACGATACGTTAGGGTATAAAAAAAAGGTGTTGTTTGTAAACAACACCTTTTTTATGTATGACTTATCAACATTTATTTTTTGTGACGTGGTTCAGAAGAAACAGATATTTTCTTTCTACCCTTTGCTCTACGGGCAGCTAAAACCTTGCGTCCGTTTACAGATGCCATGCGCTCTCTAAAACCGTGCTTATTTCTTCTTTTTCTCTTTGATGGCTGAAATGTTCTCTTGCTCATTGTAATAAGGGTTAATTCTTCTGAAAATTATTTTTTTACGCCTCACTAGTGTTTGGCTTTCCTACTTTAGCAAATCAACATGTTTTCTTTTGCGTAGGCGGGTGCAAATATACAATCTTTTTTATCTCGCACAAACGTAACAACTAAAATAATTAAAAAGAATTTATATTTCAAAAAAATGACAACACTACATTCATTCCAGACACCAAATTTAGTCACTTCTTCACAGAAATATGTACCTTTGTACCCTTCAAAAATAAGCAATACATGTTCAATAAAAATATAAAATTAGTTTTAGGGCTGGCGGTTATAGGGCTATCAGTCTGGCAATTTGTGGAAGGAAATATAGGAAACGGAATTATGTACATCCTACTTTCTTTAATGTTTTTCTTTCTATACTTTAAAAATGAAATTATTTTACTGGCTTTTTTAAGACTTCGAAAGCAGGATTTTGAAGGCGCTAAAAAATGGCTGGATAAAATTAAAAACCCGGAAGCCGCTTTAATTAGGAAGCAACAAGGGTATTATAACTACTTGAATGGCTTAATGGTTTCGCAGACGAATATGAATGAAGCCGAAAAATATTTCAAAAAATCTATAGAACTAGGGTTAAATATGGATGCGGATCTGGCTATGGCGAAATTAAATCTTGCTGGAATTGCTATGACAAAAAACAGAAAGCGAGAAGCCGAAATTTTGCTGGCCGAAGCAAAGAAACTTGATAAGCATAATATGATGGACGAGCAAATTAAGATGATGAAACAGCAAATGAAACGCGCGAATATGCCAAGACAACAGTTTGGACAACAGAGTGCTAGAGCCGGAAGACGCAGTAGAAGATAGGGTATTAACAATGTTTTTGTAGGAAAAACGGAAATTAACATGCGTTTTATCGAATATTTTACGCCTTTTATCTAAAAGTATATGGCTGTTTAGCAACCTTTTATACCTTTGTACCACTATTAAGTAAATAGAAGTCATGCGTATAAAATTATTGCTACTTACATTCTTAATTTCCTTTGCTGCCATCTCTCAAGAAGAGATAGAGGTAAAACCTATGTTCTCTCAGGAAATTACCAAGAATATCCAAAAGTATGTGAAAAAATCACGCCTTGCGTATCACGATAAGGATTATATACAGGCAGACTTTTTGTACGACTCTTTGGTGCAACACGTAATCTTAAACACCTATCTAGACAACTTTAAGGTGAAGAAACGCTCTGGTAAGGAAATCGAAATGAGCGATTTTAAGAAGCCTATGATTTTATTGAGTACTGCTTCCTGGTGTACACCCAGTTCCGGAACCATTCCTGCTCTCAACGAAATTGCACATACATTTGGAGACAATATTGATTTTGTGGTTTTATATTGGGACACTAAAGAAAATGCAAAAAAAGCTTCAAAAGAATTTAAAAAGAACATCCAGGTACTTTACGTAGATGAACTGCAAAACAAAGGAGCCGCAGTAGTTAAGGATATGAAACATAGCCTTGGACTTCCTACGTGCTTTTTACTTGACGAAAACAAGAAAATTATAGACATAAGACGTACTGTAATTCATCCATATCACACAGACTACGAAATTTCTTACGAAGAAAACTACGACGCATTTTATGCTGGCGTTCAATTACTAAAACCGAACGTTACTATCCAAACCAGTCTTGAAGTTATTGGAACAGATAAAAATTAAAATACCCCTAACAAATTGTTTAGAAGTACATCTTACTCTTAAAATTTTAGTGTAAGTAACTTATAAAATTTCATCTCTTTACTACAGGCAGTTTCCAACAGGAGAGTCATTTCCTCGTCCCCCAGAAGGAAAAGGACTGCCAACCTTACAAATTTCACCTCTCATAAATACTTCCTTTAAGTAAAGCGTCTACTTATTGTACCCCAGAGAGACAGGTTATACCATCTTATGAATAATACGCTATTTAATTGTTTATTTTATCTGTAATTCCCGATCTACGATTGATTTTGTGACATAAAGAATAATATCGTGACAAAACATAAGTATTAAAAAACTGCTAAACTTTCCACCTACACGCATACTTCCCTTTTAAAGACACGCCAAAATCCGTATCTTTGCAACCCATAAAATAAGTGTACGGGACTGTACAAATTTCAACCAAATAAAATTCTTTTATATGACAAAGACCGCTAAAATTATCTACACCAAAACAGACGAAGCCCCATATCTTGCAACACATTCCTTTTTACCTATTGTAAAAGCGTTTACAAAACCTTCGCATATTGAAGTTGAGACAAGGGACATCTCATTGGCAGCACGTATTTTAGCAAACATGGCATCTTATTTAAAAGAAGACCAACGCGTGAATGATGCACTTTCCGAATTAGGGGAATTGGCAAAAAAGCCAGAAGCAAATATTATTAAATTACCAAATATTAGTGCTTCACTTCCACAGTTGATAGCGGCAATTTCAGAATTACAGGCAAAAGGCTTTGCGATTCCGGACTATCCTGAAAACCCAAAGACCGAAGAGGAAAATAAAATAAAAAAAGCGTACGATAAAGTAAAAGGAAGTGCCGTAAATCCTGTATTAAGAGAAGGAAACAGCGATCGACGTGCACCAAAAGCTGTAAAAAACTACGCAAAGAAAAATCCACACCGTATGGGTGCCTGGAGTCCAGACAGCAAAAGTCACGTAGCCACGATGAACGAGGGAGATTTTTATCATAATGAACAATCTGTGACTTTGGAAAAAGCTGGTACTGTAAAAATTGTTTTAAATGGTACAGATGGATCTAAAACGGTATTGAAAGAGAATCTTTCGGTTTTAAAAGGCGAAATTATTGATGCCTCCGTTATGGAGAAAAAAGCATTGTTGTCTTTCTTAGCAGCCCAGATAAAAGACGCTAAAGATAAAGGCGTGTTGTTTTCATTACATATGAAGGCAACGATGATGAAGATAAGTGACCCAATTATTTTTGGACACGCAGTACGCGTTTTCTTTGCAAATGTTTTTGAACAACACGGACAAACATTAAGAGATGCAGGTGTTGATCCTAATAATGGTTTTGGAGATGTATTGAACGATATTGGAGGTCTACCAGAAGCAAAAAGGGAGCAAATTCTGGCAGACATAGACAAGGAACTGAAAAGCAACCCAGATCTTGCTATGGTAAATAGTGACAAAGGAATTACAAACCTACACGTACCAAGTGATGTTATTATCGATGCTTCTATGCCAGCGATGATTAGAACATCCGGACAAATGTGGAATGCGCAAGGAGAACAACAGGATACCAAAGCCGTAATTCCGGATAGCAGTTATGCGGCTATTTATGAAGCTACTATTAATTTCTGTAAAAAGAATGGTGCCTTCGATCCCGCTACCATGGGAACCGTACCAAATGTAGGATTAATGGCACAAAAAGCCGAAGAATACGGCTCTCACGATAAAACTTTTGAAATTAAACACCGTGGAACCGTCGAAGTAGTAGACAACAACGGTACTGTTTTAATGCAACATGCTGTAAGCGAAGGAGACATCTGGCGTATGTGCCAGGTTAAAGATTTACCAATTCAGGATTGGGTAAAACTTGCTGTAAACAGAGCCCGAGCTACAGGGTGGCCAACGGTATTTTGGTTGGATAAAGACAGAGCACATGATGCCGAGCTTATTAAAAAAATAAACACATATTTACCAACTCACGATACTAGCGGATTAGAAATTAAAATACTCTCCCCGGAAGAGGCTACAAACTACACGTTGGAACGGGTTAAAAATGGTGAGAATACAATATCAGTAACAGGAAATGTGTTGAGAGATTACCTAACCGATCTTTTCCCTATTCTGGAATTAGGAACCAGTGCAAAGATGCTATCAATTGTTCCCTTAATGAATGGCGGAGGTCTCTTTGAGACGGGAGCTGGAGGCTCTGCACCAAAACACGTAGAGCAATTTACTCAAGAGGGACATCTACGCTGGGATTCTTTAGGAGAATTTTTGGCATTAGCAGTTTCTTTAGAGCATTTAGGTTCTACCTACAATAATAACAATGCAATAGTATTGGGAGAAGCACTGGATGATGCAACCGATATGTTGTTGGAAAACAAAAAAGGTCCTTCAAGAAAAGTAAACGAAATAGATAATCGGGGCAGTCACTTCTATCTGGCAAAATACTGGGCAGAAACACTGGCAAACCAGGATAAAGATGAAACCCTAAAGAAAAGATTTACCCCAATTGCTGAAAAACTAAAAGCAAACGAAGACAAAATCTTACAGGAATTACTGGACGCTCAAGGAAGCCCCGTGAACATTGAAGGCTATTATTATCCAAATGAAGACAAAGTAAACGAAGAAATGCGAGCGAGTACAACACTCAATGCTATACTTTCAGAAATTGCTTAGATCTAAAAAGCCTTCAGAAATTCTGAAGGCTTTTTTTAGTACTATTCATATTCGTATTTTTATAAAAAATTGCACTTGAAAAATCTTTTACTACTCTTATGTCTCCTGGTGAGCATAACAGTAACCTCTCAGGAAAAATATACCCTTAGTGGTGTAGTTTCTGAAACGTCATCCGGAGAAACGTTACTCAATGTAAACGTCACAATTCCGTCTTTACAAACAGGAACTATTACCAATGAGTATGGTTTTTATTCCATTACACTGCCGGAAGGTACATACGAAGTATATTTCAGCAATATTGGATTTACAACGGTTCAAAAAACTATTACTCTTTCCTCGAACACTTCAGAAAACGTAAATCTGGCCGAAGATACCCAACAACTGGACGAGGTAGTTATAAAGGCAGATATTGAAGCACTTAACATCCGTAAACCAGAAATGAGCGTAAATAGGTTAACGGCAGGAACCATTAAAAAAATCCCTGTTGTGTTGGGCGAAAAAGATGTGATAAAGGCAATAACCCTGCTACCCGGAGTGACCAATGCAGGAGAAGGCGCCAGTGGTTTTAATGTTCGGGGAGGTGCGGCAGACCAAAATTTAATTCTGCTGGACGAAGCTACCCTCTATAATTCTTCCCATTTATTTGGATTCTTTTCGGTTTTTAACCCGGACGCTATAAAAGATTTAACGCTGTATAAAGGAGGAATTCCGGCGCGCTACGGCGGAAGAATATCTTCGGTACTGGATATTTATCAAAAAGATGGTAACTTAAAACAGTTTGAAGCTAATGGAGGTATTGGACTGGTTGCCAGCAGATTATTATTGGAAGGACCAATTAAAAAAGATACCGCATCTTTTTTAATTGGAGGGCGTAGCAGTTACGCGCATTTATTTTTACCACTTTTTGATAACGATAATATTGCTTATTTCTACGATTTAAACACGAAGATTAGCTACAATATTAACAAAGATAACAGGCTGTTTCTATCCGGATATTTTGGTCGCGATGTATTTGAAATTGCCGACAGCTTTAGTAATAACTTCGGAAATACGACGGTTAATTTACGTTGGAATCATTTATTTAATGATCAACTCTTCAGCAACCTTTCTCTTATTTATTCAGATTATTACTACGGTTTGGAACTGGGTTTTGTTGAATTTAAATTCGATAGCGGTATTCGGAATTTTAATCTGAAATATGACTTCACTCATTATATTTCCGAGAAAATAAAACTACAGTATGGTTTTAATGGAATTTATTACAAGTTTAATCCTGGTGAAATAAACCCAACAACCGAAACTTCTGGGATAAACCCTTTTAAGCTCACTCAAAAATACGCCACCGAAAATGCCGTATATGCAGATGCCGAAATAAAGATAAGTGATAAACTTTCGGCACAGGCAGGATTACGTTTCTCAACCTTTGCCAGATTAGGACAAGATGCGTTGAATGTTTATGCCAATGACAACCCTATTTTGTATAACTCAAGTTTAGATATTTATCAAAAAGCAACTCCCATAGACACACTTTCCTTTAAAAGAAGTGATGTTATTGAATCCTTTGGAAATTTAGAACCCAGACTTTCGGTAGCGTATCAACTAAATGAAACTTCGTCTTTAAAGGCAAGTTACAACCGCACCGCACAATATATTCATTTAGTAAGCAACACAACATCCCCTACTCCTTTTGATATTTACGCTCCCAGCGGAAAATTTATAGAGCCTCAAACGGCCGATCAGGTAGCTTTTGGGTATTTTAAAAAATTTGAAAACTTCTCTCTGGAAGCCGAAACCTTCTATAAAACCATTAACAACAGGCTTGATTATGTAGACGATGCAGATTTAATTGCCAACGATGCCGTAGAGCAAATTTTACTGAAGGGTGAAGCACGGGCCTATGGTTTGGAGTTTTTATTAAGAAAAACTACCGGAAAACTACAAGGATGGATCGCCTACACGCTTTCAAAAAGTGAACAAAGGACCCCGGGGAGAACAGCTGAAGAAATTGGGATTAATGACGGCCAATGGTACAATACCGCCTGGGACAAACCACATGATATTTCAATTACGGCACAGTACGAATTAAGTAATAAATGGTCTTTTGGAGCAAATGCAATATATCAAACCGGGCGTCCAAGTACGTTTCCAAATGGCCAGTACGAGTATAACAATATTGTTGTTCCGGTTTATGAAGCCAGAAATAGCAGCAGGCTTTCGGCATTTCACCATATAGATGTTTCGGCGACCTGGATACCTAAGCCTACTAATCCAAAACGTTGGAAAAGTGAATGGGTTTTTAGTGTGTATAATATTTATAACCGTAAAAATGCTGCATCGCTTTCGTTTCGGGAAAATACTGATAGCAGTCAAAACGAAGCGGTGCGATTGTCTATTTTCGGGATTATTCCAGCCATTACGTATAACTTTAAATTTTGATGATGAAGAAATTATTTTTTTTTATGGCTAGTATTCTTACCCTTATCGCTTGTGAAGATGTGGTAGAAGTAGATTTAAACGAAAGCACTCCAAAATTGGTAATTGAAGCCAATATTTTAAAAAACATAGCTGTAAATGATGACAATGTTATTAGAATTCGCTTAAGTAAAACTGTACCATTTTTTAATAACTCCGTAGATCCTGTTACAGATGCAATTGTTACCATTACCGACCAGAATGGCGTCGTTACTCCCATTCCTAGCTCCAACGAAGACGGATTGTATGGTATTTCAGATTTTGCAGTAATGCCAGGAGTTGCTTACACGCTTGAGATTATAGTAGATGGAGAAACCTATACTGCCACCGAAACATTGGTTACCGGTGTTCCCTTAGAATTTGTTGAACAAGATAATGAAGGAGGCTTTTCTAATGATGAAATTGAACTAAAAGCATTTTTTAACGACCCGCCTAATGTTCAAAATTATTATCTTTTTGAAGGATTGTCCTCCAAAGGAAATATGGCAGACACCTTTAACGATGAGTTTTTTGACGGAAATGAAATTTTTGGTTTTTACTCGGTTGAAGACTTAGAGGCCGGAGACGAAGTTACCTTTTATCTCCACGGGGTAAATGAGCAATTTTATAATTTTATGTTTACTTTACTTCAGCAAAGCAGTGACCAAAGCGATGGACCGTTTGAGACACAACCAGCAACGGTGCGTGGAAATGTTTTAAACACTACCAATCCGGATAACTTTCCGTTAGGGTATTTTCGGGTTTCTGAAGTGTCTATATTAACATACACCGTAGAATAAAATAAGTACAGCGCCTTCAAAAGGTATACATTTTTATTATGAGTTTCAAAAAAACAACCGAGGAAGATTCACATTACAATCATTTGGAGCAAATGAGCATAAAAGAGTTGCTTATTGCTATAAATACGGAAGATAAAACAGTCCCATTAGCTGTTGAAAAAGCACTTCCGCAGATTGAAAATCTTACCCGGGAAGTCTCAGAAAAACTGAAAAAGGGTGGGCGTTTATTTTATATGGGCGCAGGAACCAGTGGCAGGTTAGGTGTTGTAGATGCAAGCGAAATTCCGCCAACTTTTGGAATGGAACCATAACGTAGTTATAGGCATTATAGCAGGTGGTGATAAAGCGATTAGAAAAGCCGTTGAATTTGCGGAGGATTCTATAAACCAGGGCTGGGAAGATTTAAAAAATCACCAAATTGGGATTAACGATATGGTAATTGGTATTGCGGCTTCCGGCACCACACCTTATGTAATTGGTGCGTTGGAGAAATGCAACTCACTTGGTATTTCTACAGGATGTATTACATGCAATATGGATAGCCCATTACATAAAACAGCTCAATTTCCGGTAGTTGTTGTCGTAGGGCCAGAATTTGTTACCGGTAGTTCCAGAATGAAAGCTGGTACGGCTCAAAAACTGGTGCTCAACATGATCTCTACTACTGCTATGATTCAGTTAGGGAGAGTACAAGGCAATAAAATGGTAGACATGCAATTAAGTAATAACAAACTCGTAGATCGTGGAACCCGAATGATCATGCAGGAATTAAAGATTGGCGAGGATAAAGCAGCAAAACTTTTACGAGAAAACGGTAGCGTACGCACCGCAATTTTGGCATATATTAATGGATAAACAACCACAAAGACATACAGACAAGCAATTGTTAATAAAGGGAGTTAAACGTCTAGCGCTAGCAATACCCCTTATCGTTTTAACAACCTACATCTTCACATTCACATTTTTGAATAAAGAAACCATCCCAATGTATTATTTGCTTCCGCTTGCTATACTTGGGATGGCTGCTACAATTTATCTGCTCTTTAATGGAATAAAGCTTATTCTAAAATCTTTATTTCAATAAAGTTCATACATAATTTATTCTTTTAACAATTTTGCAGAAAGTTCTTTATTTTCCGCAGTAATAGTAACTATATATAATCCATTACTTAAACCAGAGACATCAATGGTTGTCGTTAGAGAGTCAATTTTCTCGTTAAAAACAACTTGTCCAAGAATATTGGTTATGGTTATTGTATCTATTTGTGTATTATATTTAAAAGAAATTTGAGTTGAAGCTGGATTTGGATACATAGAAATACCAGCGTCATTAAAGTCTGAAACTCCCAAAGTTTCAATTGTAATGGTTACTTCAAAAGGAGTACTGGGGCAATCATTAGCTTCATTTACAGCAAAATAATCTTCATTATCCTCTAAAACTGTTGTAAGCGGTAATTCATTGGTAATAGCAAGTGCATCCGCCTCGGTAGCAAACCAGGAAACAGTTGTTGGGTCTACAACAATATCTGCGAGTGTAGCACCTTCATTGAAAGTTTGTGTGGCATCACCCGTTGGTGTTACGGCCGGCGTGCATTCTATCACTATGAGCACCTCCAATGGTTCACTTAAACAATCCCCATTAATATCGACAGCAAAATAATCTTCCCCATTTTCAAGTAATGTTGATATATCTAAAGGGTTTGTGTTGTTTAACGCGTCCATTTCCGTTGCGAACCAGGTTACCGTGGTTGGATTTACCATAATATCACTAACCGTTGCGCCTTCAGCTAAGGTCTGCACTGCATCTCCTGTAGGAGTTGCTGGAATTATACAATTTACGGTAACTGTTACGGCAAATGGTGCACTTGGACAACCAGCATCAAAATTTACTGCATAGTATGTTTCTCCATCAACTAAAGGGGTTGTAATATCTAAAGGATTAGTGCTGTTTAAAGCATCCATTTCAGTAGCATACCAGGTAACTGTCGTTGGGTCTACAACAATATCTGCAAGCGTAGCACCTTCATTAAATGTTTGAGCAGCATCACCCGTAGGTGTAGCTGGTGGTGTGCAAGGAACAAGTGTAGCTCTTGTGAAGTATTGCGAAGAGCCACCAGCAGAAAGCAATGTATCTGCACCAGTGGTAGTATCTCTCAGGAAAATATTATTTCCTGTAGAAACTAATACGTTCCCATCGTCAAGAGCGGCGACGCCTCGTAAAGCACCTCCACTATAAAAATTGAGGATGGAACCATCTACCAGTGAAAATTCGTATAGTCCAATTGGATTAGTTGTTCCATTGCTAAAAACAGTAGCGTACACAGAGTTATTTGTTGTATTTATTTCCATTTGCTGTATAAAATTAACAACACCTTCTTCTACTAAATTTCCTAAAATATTACCGCTATAATCGCGTCTTTCAATTTTGGTATCGGCAGTAAAAATATATGATACTAATACTTCGGTACCAGTGTCTACAATATCGAAAGCTGTACCACTGGCGGTAGTATCATAAAAGCCAAGGTTATTACCATTAAAGTCGAAACGTATTAGGGCGTCTCCGGGTGCGCCATTATTAGAATCAGCATTGGTTACCCAAACTTCAGAATTATTGACTACTGCCATTCCTTTAATATTATCTAAACCTCCAGTAATGCTACTTATAAAATTACCGGTTAAATCATATCTGTAAATTTGATCTTCTGATTGATCTGAAATCCAAAGCTCATCACCTACTTTAATAA
>CAWBZL010000003.1:0-320000 GCA_963793275.1 uncultured Flavobacteriaceae bacterium | reverse complement strand
CGCGGTGTGGCTGCCCTCTGTACCTACCATTGTAGCACGTGTGTAGCCCAGGACGTAAGGGCCGTGATGATTTGACGTCATCCCCACCTTCCTCACGGTTTGCACCGGCAGTCTGGTTAGAGTTCCCGACATTACTCGCTGGCAACTAACCACAGGGGTTGCGCTCGTTATAGGACTTAACCTGACACCTCACGGCACGAGCTGACGACAACCATGCAGCACCTTGTAATGAGTCCGAAGAAGGGCTAGTTTCCTAGCCTGTCCCACTACATTTAAGCCCTGGTAAGGTTCCTCGCGTATCATCGAATTAAACCACATGCTCCACCGCTTGTGCGGGCCCCGTCAATTCCTTTGAGTTTCATTCTTGCGAACGTACTCCCCAGGTGGGATACTTATCACTTTCGCTTAGCCACTCAGACCGAAGTCCGAACAGCTAGTATCCATCGTTTACGGCGTGGACTACCAGGGTATCTAATCCTGTTCGCTCCCCACGCTTTCGTCCCTCAGCGTCAATACAATGTTAGTGATCTGCCTTCGCAATCGGTATTCTAAGTAATATCTATGCATTTCACCGCTACACTACTTATTCTAACCACTTCACATTGATTCAAGACAACCAGTATCAATGGCAATTCTATGGTTGAGCCACAGACTTTCACCACTGACTGAGCTGCCCGCCTACGGACCCTTTAAACCCAATGATTCCGGATAACGCTCGGACCCTCCGTATTACCGCGGCTGCTGGCACGGAGTTAGCCGGTCCTTATTCTTACGGTACCGTCAAGCCCCCTCACGAGGGGGTGTTTCTTCCCGTATAAAAGCAGTTTACAACCCATAGGGCAGTCTTCCTGCACGCGGCATGGCTGGATCAGGCTCTCGCCCATTGTCCAATATTCCTCACTGCTGCCTCCCGTAGGAGTCTGGTCCGTGTCTCAGTACCAGTGTGGGGGATCCCCCTCTCAGGCCCCTACCTATCGTAGTCTTGGTGAGCCGTTACCTCACCAACAAACTAATAGGACGCATACTCATCTCTTACCGTAACCTTTAATCATAAATACGATGCCGTAATATGATACTATATGATATTAATCCAAATTTCTCTGGGCTATCCCATAGTAAGAGGTAGATTGTATACGCGTTACTCACCCGTGCGCCGGTCGTCGGCGGTGCAAGCACCCCGTTACCCCTCGACTTGCATGTGTTAGGCCTGCCGCTAGCGTTCATCCTGAGCCAGGATCAAACTCTTCATCGTGTAATCTTAAATAATATTCAAGTATTACGAAAAGCTCTCTCTCAAAAAATTCTCAGGTACTATTCTTAGTTTAGTTTCAATATAAGTAACACCGTTTCCAATGTCACTCATACGCTGTCAATTTCAATATATCAATGAACTTTTAATTCTCTATCGTCGCTACTCAGAAACTCGTGTTTTATAGTCACTCATCCTTTTTGCGGGTGCAAATATACAACCCTTTTTTAAACTCGCAAGCAAGTTTTAAAAATAATTCAAAATAAATTTATGAACGTTGCTTCTCTACTCTAACACCCTTCCAGATCTCTCCTTCAAAGCGGGTGCAAATATACAACCTTTTTTAAACCTGCAAGCAAGTTTTAAAAATAATTCAAAATTTTATCAGAACGTCGTTTTCTTTGCTGAAAACCTTATCTAGATCTCTCTTTCAAAGCGGGTGCAAATATACAACCACTAGTTTCTTTCTACCTAATAAAATTCAATCTTTTTTAGATATTTTAGCGTTAAATTTTTTAATGCATTGGAAATAGCACTCTTACCTTTCACGCTTTTTTAAAAAAATTTTATACCTATATATTAGTCCATTTTCTTAGGTTTATGATAACAACAGCAAACAGGAGATAATTTATTTTCTATACCAATACAATTCTCCTTTTAAATTACCAATAGCGTAATCCCTACTATTCTCTTTAAAAGAATTAAGTTATGAGTTGAAGGTTTATTTAATAGCATCGAAAACTCTGCATTAGGGATAGAGGAGGCATCCTCCTGATTGCCCCTAAAAGCGAGCGGGAGATATAGCCGAAAGCCCGACCCCCTATATTCACACAAATTACATTACATCTATTGGCGAGAATATCATCCCTCTCACAAACTAAAATATTACTCCTTAGGAGAGGGAATGCCCAAAAAAACTAGAAGCGCACACAAAACAATAAACAAAGAAGGGTTGCGGGTTGCGAGACTTTTAAAACCGTAGTATCTTTGCACATTAAATAAAACAAATTATGATAGGGATTACCTTACCCGATGGTACTGTGAAACAATTTGAATCTGGCAGCACCGCTATGGATGTTGCGATGAGTATAAGTGAAGGGTTGGCCAGAAATGTAATTTCGGCTGCTTTTAATGGAGAAAAAGTGGAAACCACCACCCCATTAACCACAGATGGTGACCTTGTTTTATTTACATTTAGAGATAAAGAAGGTAAAGAAGCTTTCTGGCACTCTTCTGCGCATATCCTGGCGCAGGCATTGGAAACTATGTATCCAGGAATTAAATTAACTATTGGTCCGGCAATCGACAATGGGTTTTATTACGATATAGATCTAGGCGAGCATAGTATTTCTGAGAAAGACCTGCCGGCTATTGAAAACAAAATATTGGAAATTGCTCGTGGAAAACACACTTTTACGATGCGCGAATCTTCTAAGGCAGATGCTTTGGATTTTTATAAGAGACAAGGGAATGAGTATAAAGTAGAGCTTATTGAAAATCTGGAAGATGGTACCATTACTTTTTGTGACCACGATACATTTACAGATCTATGTCGTGGAGGCCATATTCCAAACACCGGGATCGTAAAGGCTGTAAAATTAATGAGCATTGCCGGAGCTTACTGGCGTGGTGATGAAAACAATACGCAGTTAACACGAATATATGGTGTAACATTCCCAAAACAAAAAGAGCTAAAGGAATACTTAGAGTTGCTGGAGCAAGCAAAGCAGCGTGATCATAGAAAACTGGGTAAAGAGCTGGAGCTTTTTACATTTTCGCAAAAAGTAGGGCAAGGACTTCCACTGTGGTTACCAAAAGGAACTGCTTTACGGGAACGACTGGAAAACTTTTTAAAGAAAGCACAGAAGAAAGCAGGCTACGAAATGGTTGTTTCTCCACACATTGCTCAAAAAGAACTATACGTTACTTCCGGCCACTTCGCAAAATATGGCGAGGATAGCTTTCAGTCTATAAAAACTCCTAATGAAGGGGAAGAGTTTATGCTGAAACCAATGAACTGCCCGCACCACTGCGAAATATATAAATACAAACCATGGTCTTATAAAGATCTACCGAAAAGGTATGCCGAATTTGGTACTGTATACCGATACGAACAAAGTGGCGAATTACACGGATTAACACGCGTGAGAGGTTTCACACAGGATGATGCGCATATTTTTTGCACCCCGGATCATCTTGACGAAGAGTTCAAGAAAGTAATTGATCTTGTTTTATATGTCTTTGGATCGTTAGGGTTTGAAAACTTTAAGACACAGGTTTCTATAAGAGATCCTAAAAAACCCGAAAAATATATTGGAGATGTTGACAACTGGGAAAAAGCAGAAAATGCAATTATTAATGCAGCCAAAGAAAAAGGACTGGATTATGTGATTGAAGAAGGTGAGGCTGCTTTTTACGGTCCTAAACTGGACTTTATGGTACAGGATGCGCTAGGCAGAAGTTGGCAACTTGGAACTATACAGGTAGATTATAACCTACCGGAACGTTTTGATCTTACCTATAAAGGAAGCGATAATGAACTACACCGCCCGGTAATGATTCACCGCGCTCCCTTTGGAAGTATGGAACGTTTTGTCGCGATTTTACTGGAACATACCGGTGGAAATTTTCCGCTGTGGCTAATGCCTGAACAGGTTAGTATTCTGTCAATCAGTGAAAAATATGAAAATTACGCCGAAAAAGTTTTAACTTTGCTGGAAAATGACGAAATTCGCGCCCTTGCGGACAATAGAAACGAAACTATTGGCAAGAAAATACGGGAGTCTGAAATGAATAAGTTCCCGTATATGTTGATTGTGGGTGAGCAGGAAGAGAACGATGGCACGGTAAGTGTAAGAAAGCACGGGGAGGGAGATTTAGGAACAATGACAGTTGCCCAATTTTCTGAACTCATTAACACAGAGATTAAAAAAAATATCGTAGATTTTAATGTATAACCATCCGCTAAAACGGAACTTAAATAATAATAAGCCATAGCAATACGAAGAAAAAGAAGTAGGGGTCCGGCAAGGATCATAAAAGAAGACCAGCACAGAATCAACAGAAAGATCCGTGCGAACGAAGTACGTCTAGTTGGAGACAACGTAGAGATAGACGTATATCCATTAAGTAAGGCGCTGGAAATAGCTGCCGAATTAGAACTTGATCTGGTAGAAATTTCGCCAGATGCCAAGCCACCTGTTTGCAAGGTGATGGATTATAAAAAGTTTGTGTACGAACAGAAGAAGCGTGAAAAAGCGATGAAAGCTAAAGCTTCTAAAGTTACCGTGAAGGAAATAAGATTTGGTCCCAATACAGACGACCATGACTATGAATTCAAGAAAAAACACGCAGAAAAGTTTCTAAAAGAAGGTTCCAAATTGAAAGCGTATGTTTTCTTTAAAGGACGTTCTATTATATATAAAGACCAGGGAGAGATTTTATTGCTCCGTCTGGCTCAGGAATTGGAAGACTACGGAAAAGTAGAACAAATGCCAAAACTGGAAGGGAAGCGAATGATTATGTTCATTGCTCCTAAAAAAACAAAATAATCCTTCGGCTCCGTTCAGCGTGTTCTGCACACTGTTATTGATAAGACCGACTATAATATTATCCGCTTTAGTGGATGATGCGAAATAATAATTAAAAATAAAGACATGCCTAAACAAAAAACAAAATCTAGTGCTAAAAAGCGTTTTAAGCTTACAGGTACTGGGAAGATTAAAAGAAAGCATGCGTTTAAAAGCCACATCTTAACAAAGAAAAGCAAAAAACGTAAGCTTGCATTGACTCATGACGCATTGGTACACAAAGCAGATGAGCCAAATGTTAAAATTATGCTTCGTTTGAAGTAATCAATTTTAACCGGTTAAAACAAATTTTAAACCCTGGAGTAAGGCCTCATAATTTGAAATTAACGAGTGTTGATTTTATATTTTTGAACTAAAGTGTCGCAAAACAAAAGACCGCCTGCTACAAAAAACAATTAAATTATGCCAAGATCAGTAAATTCAGTTGCTAAAAGAGCCCGAAGAAAAAAGGTTATGAAGCAAGCCAAAGGATACTTTGGACGACGTAAAAACGTATGGACGGTTGCAAAAAATGCTGTTGAGAAAGCAATGTCTTACTCATACAGAGATCGTCGTGCAAAAAAGAGAACTTTTAGAGCGTTGTGGATCACCCGTATTAATGCAGGTGCTAGACAACACGGAATGTCTTACTCTCAGTTTATGGGAGGGATGAAAAAAGCAGGAATAGGCCTGAACCGTAAGGTACTTGCAGATTTAGCGATGAACCATCCTGACGCTTTCGAAGCAATCGTTAAGAAAGTAAAATAAATTTAGAAACCATTATTTCGCAATACAGAAAGCCCTGCTCGTAAGAGTGGGGCTTTTTGTTTGTCTCACTCACCTTCCTGTTTAGCTTACCGATAGCCAGCGTTCCCTCATTCTTACTGTATTTTAAACATCCAGTTCCATAGTTTTATCCAAAACATAAAATTATGAGAAACATTACACTTACCATCACAACCTTATTTTTAGTTACTTTAAACCTACACGCACAATCTGAAATTGACAAACTAACCTATAAACTTACCGAAGTCTTTGAAAACACTAAAGCCGTGAAAGAGCTTACACTCAATCGTAAGGTTGTTCTTGGACAACTGGAAGATATACAACTTTGGCAGGATGAAGGTTCGCTTAGTAATGAAAACGCTGCCAATCTAGCCATATCGTATACTAGGTATGCCCAACTTATGAATGGCATCGCGGAAGACATTAAAGAAGATCTTCAGGAAATTAAAAGCTACAAAGATCTAAAAGGAAACAAGCTAAATCGCTTCGTGAAGAAATTTGAAAAACAATACAACGCAGCTATTCAAGAAGCTTATGAAATTTATAACACTGCATTTCTACCCAATTTTGAGAATGCTTCCGTAGATGCATCAAGTAAAGTAGGGATTATTGGCTCCATTTTGTTGGTATTGGAGTTTGGTGATACCATAGTAAGCACCATAAAAGGCTTGTTTTCTAAGGATGGTTTATCTGATACATCCAAGAACACGCTCGTGAGTCTTTCTATAAATTTAGTTTCCGATAAATTAATAAAGCAACTCACCTATCCTACCTGGGAAACTACATCTAATAGTTCTTTGGGAAATCAACAATTTTCCAGAGGTACGCAACAATATGTTATAGAGACCGGAAGTTCGGCCAGAAAAAAGCAAGTAACAAATTTGCTGAAAAATCCAGCTTATAGTGCTATGTCGAATACTGCTTCTGAAACTCTTAAAACCGAAAATAATACAGAAAGAACACCTTTAGTAAATACTGAAAAAGCCTCTATTGGCTTACAATTTTTTAATACGTCACAATTCATTCCGCTAGAGAAAATAACAAAGAGTATTATAGTAGGTAACACCAAAAATACACCTCAAAATATTTCTAAAATAGCTTTATATGCTACACAGCAACCTATGGAAAACGGTGATAAATTCTGGGTTACGTTACAAGGCGATCAACACGCTACTTTTTTTTATTTTGATGAACAACTGCAATCGTGGCAGGATCCTTTTGGAAAAGGGATAGTTGTAGGCAATACTTCCAGTCATGGTGATACAACAAATAACATCACAGTAAAATTACCTGCTGAAAATTCCTATTTCGAAATTACCGAAGGAGCAAAAACCGAGCGTTTCTTCATACTACTTTCTAACAAGGAAATCCCTTCAACCATAGCCACAGCAATTATTGGCGAAGAGATAATTGGAGTCTCGTTTCTTGAAGCGCTGGAAAAGATGTTACCATTACAGTATCCGGAAACCTCAACAACAGCTGAAACCTTACCATTGCAATTTGATGAAACAACCTATGGTCCTGCCTATTACGCTATCTACGTCACTATTGAAAAATCTAACACACAGTAAAATGAAACGTATCGCCACAGTCAACCTCTACCTTATATTTATCTTACTCCTAACTTTTTCAGGTCTCGCACAGGATAAAAATATTGAAGTTAACAGTACAAATGTAAATTATGCTAAAAACAGATATGCTTTTGTGGTAGGTAACGATCATTATACCGATCCTTCGGTTAGCTCGCTAACTTCTTGCAGACTGGACGCCGAACGTATGGCCGCCTTCCTGAAAAGCGATGGCGGATTTCAACTTTCAGTAGAAAAGATGACCGTGTTACTGGATGCTAAAAAATCTGAATTTATTAAAGCATTTAAAACACTCATAAAAAAAGTATCAAGTCCTGAAGAGAGCACTATTTATTTTTACTATAGCGGGCACGGCCTTCAGGGGAGTATTGTTCCTGTAGATTTTTCAAAAAATGATACCAATAGCCTTATCTCCTATGATTGGATAATCGCTGAAATTGAAAAACAAGGTATCGCCGCAAAGGTTTACATTATAGATGCTTGTTATGCCGGATCTATTATTGAAACTAAAGACACGGCCATTTTTAACAATGCCTACGCTAAAGCCTTTAAGCATACTACCGACGAAAAAACCATTGCTTTTACAGCAACTACCGCGTTTAGAGTCACTCCGGCGGGCAAGCACGAAAGTTTGTTTACTAAATATTTATTAGCTGCTATGTCAAATCCAAAAACAGACCGCAATGCAGATGCAACAATTTCGGCTGGGGAATTATTTTCGGCTATAGAAGCAGAACTCGGTGTTTCTAATGCTCCGCAGTTTAAGGGAGCAGCACTATTCCCAATGGCTAAAGTTTCAGCAAAAAACGAAACTTACGTTTCAAAAATTAAAGAAAAAACTACTACTACAACAATTATTTCATGGCGAAATAACATTCTTAAGCAGAAAACAAATCCAACATTGATGGCCAAAATAATTAAAGAACTGGAAGAAGATACGTCCGCTCTTGCAAAGGCTAAGTTAGGGTATATTTACAGAAACGGAATTGGAATAAAAAAAGACAGAAAAAAAGCACTTACCTATATCATTCCTGCAGCGCTGGAACAGAATAGTTTTGCACAGTATAATCTGGGGTTTATGTACTCTAACGGACTTCAGTTTGAGACTGATAAAAAGAAAGCGTTTACTTATTATAGGATTGCTGCCGCTAATGGAGATCCGTTTGCGCAACATAATCTGGGGAGTTATTATTTTCAACGCTCTAAAAATAACAATGATGCAAATACAAAGCTGGCACTGGATTGGTTCCTAAAAGCTGCGGCTCAAAACCTTTCACAATCACAAACTGCCTTAGGTTTATTATATGAAAAGCTAAGTAAGGAGTACGGCAACAGGAATAAGCAAAAACAGTACAAAAAATTGGCCTTTCAATATTATAAAAAGGCCGCAGAGCAACAAGATGCCTACGGGCAGTATATGCTGGCTCAGTTCTTAAAAGAAAATAAAACGGGTTCACAGGAGAAGAAAAAAGCTCAGTACTGGCTTAAAAAATCCTGTGGTAACAACTATTTACGAGCGTGTAACTTATTACTAGGCGCTACAAATTAAATCAGGTCTTCTGCTTTTTCTTTTTCGCTGCGGGAAATAAAACATTGTTAAGGATAAGCCTGTAGCCCGGAGAATTGGGGTGTAATGCTAATTCAGTTTTAGCATCTCCTACTCTATGCTGGTAATCTTCGGGATCGTGACCGCCGTAAAAGGTGAAAAAGCCTTTTCCTTTTATACCGTGGATGTACCTCGCCTCGTTATTGGTTTTATTCTGGCCCATAACTAATACATTCGCTTTTACAGTTCTACTATCATACGCTGTTGTTTGTCCCATAAACCCTTTGACCAAAGAGGTATGGTTTTGTACTAACATACACGGAATTGGATCCCATTTAGCACTATAATCCATTAAGCTAAAATAATCTGTCTCTTTTGCAATACGCCTGTCCTGTGTTGTATCGATGCTGGAATACTCATATACCATAGGGCTTCGTTCCAGTATAAATTCTTTAAAAGCAAATGTTTTGTTGTAATCTATTTTACTTTGATAACCGGGCTCGCTGGGGTCACCATCAAACATTGGTTCACAAATGTCTACCCCTTCTGCGGCCAGAGCAATATCAAAACTATCGGTGGCGCTACACATCGCAAACATAAAACCACCACCAATTACGTAATCTCTAATTTTTAAAGCAACGTCTCTTTTTTCTTCTGAAACTTTATCGTAGCCCAGTTTTGCGGCCAACATTTCAGACTTTCGTTTTTCTTCAATATACCAGGGAGCGGCGCGATAGGCTCTATAAAATTTTCCATACTGGCCGGTGAAATCTTCGTGGTGTACGTGTAACCAATCGTATAGCAATAATTGATCGCTCAACACTTCTTCATCGTACACAACCGTGTAAGGAATTTCGGCATAAGTTAACACCATGGTAACGGCATCGTCCCAGGGCTGATTTCCTTTGGGAGAATACACCGCTATTTTTGGTGCTTTTTCAAGAACCACCGCTTCCATGTTTTGGGAAGGACTGGCAATTTCTAACAGAATTTGCTCCGTTTTGGAGTCACTTACTACTTCAAAAGAGATACCGCGTATCTGGCATTCTTTTCTTATTTCTTCGACATCGGGCAGCAAAAATGAACCGCCACGATAATTAAGTAACCATTTTACTTTCTGGTTTTTTTCTAAGGTTCAATAGGTAAGTCCGTAAGCTTTAAGGTGTTCTTTCTGGCCTTCGGCATCCATGGGTATTAATATATACGATGCTGAAGCAGAAAAGCTAAAGCTGAAAAATAGCAGGGCTATAATAAAACGTTGTATCATACCGGGGAAGGTACAAATTTTGAGCCAAAGTTTTGAAGGTATAGAAACATTTGGAATATAGAATTTGCACGTATCGCTATTTAATTTATAGTGAGTGAAAAGGTGTAAGATTAACTTAGTTCTAAAAACGCATACCATTATAAACTAATTAAAATATATAATGCTAGTATGTCAACAACTTGATATCGACTATTTGTCTTAAGTATTTTTCTAAGAAACTTTTGTGGGAGGAACCTATAATTACCAAAATTTTCTCTTTTGGGTGCCTCGCAACCACATTAAGTATATTTGCCGAAATCTGCAAATTACGCATTTCCCATAGTGAATATCTTGCCCTATCGGAATTGGATGCAAAATTAGTTTCTAACCAAATTTGCCATTGAGCAATGAAATCATTTTCCATATACTCTTTGCTATTTACAAAGGAATAGAGCTTAGAAAGATCATTATTTTTAACTGCTTCCTGTTTTAATGCCTCACTTTTTTTGAGAACCGCCGCATTCATTACTTTTTCAATAATTTCTGGATTGTCATTAAAATCTTGCATAAATGACGGATAATATTTAGTTAAAAGTGCCATATCCTGCATATTATCGATGGGCTCTATTTTGTTAAGTTTATTTTCGAAGGCTAAGGGAGCCGCCAGAGAGAAATATTCATTACTGCTCGCCACTACTTTTTTAATATATGCTTTAAGATATGTATCTAGTTCTGTTGTAAACACATTTGGTTTTTGTTTTAAATACAAAAACTGCAGGGCCGCAGATGGAATATTTGTTGTTGCAATATAGTGGTAAAGAAGATCCTTTCTATCCTCATCAGTTAATTGTTCTTTCAAGAGGATTTCTGAAATTTTTCTTTCAGAAGTCAAAAATGTGCCGCCTATTTCAGATTGAACAGAATCTGCCAACTTAATATGCGCTTGCATTCTCTTCAATCCATTAAAAAAAGTATCCTCTCTTTTTGAAATATCGTATAATAACTGCCCCGGCATTTTTTCAACACAAACTACATCAAACTCATAGGTGTTTAATTTTTCTTTTACAGCAGACAGCATAGACGGATTGAAATTTTCTATCTCGAATAAATGCGGTGTTCCCAAAATAAGTACTTCGGTTTTTTTAATGTTTGTTTGGGATACTGTAATAAATGGTAACCAAAGCAAAACAATCTGTAGCAACTTTTTTTTGTACATCTGTTCTCAATTTAACCCTATTAAAATATAGAAAATACTTTAAATAGTAAAATAAAGTACTATGCGTGTGATTCATACAGCAACGTGAAAACAATAATTTAAATAATTTCGCTACGATATTTTAGATAAGGCACCTGTAAAATGAGCACGATTGGCTGTTTTATAGTCCTTAAAAGGGCACATCATCTTCTCCATTCTGCGGAGAGAGATCGTCGTTCATGGAGCTACCAAAAGCTTCATCCGGACTAGGAAGGTTATCTGTTTTGAAGGTATCGTCATTGGCAGCGGCGTTCATACTACTGTGGAATTCTCCCGTAAAGTCGAAGGTTTCCAAATTTTCAAAACGTCCTAAATGCCCTACGAATTTTAAGCGAATCTCGTCCAATCCACCATTACGGTGCTTGGCTACAATAAATTCTCCCTGGCCTTCGGTTGGGGAACGTTCTTCGTCATCCCATTCTTCAATTTTGTAGTATTCGGGACGGTAGATAAAGCTTACAATATCTGCATCCTGCTCAATCGCTCCGGATTCACGCAGGTCACTCAGTAATGGACGCTTACTTCCTCCACGGGTTTCCACGGCACGGGATAATTGGGATAGTGCGATTACCGGAATGGCCAGTTCTTTTGCCAACGCTTTCAGGTTACGCGAAATGGTTGAAATCTCCTGTTCACGGTTTCCGCCTTTTTGGCTTCCTCCTGCGGTCATTAACTGCAGGTAGTCTATCATAATTAGCTTAATGCCATGTTGTGAGGATAATCGTCTTGCTTTTGCCCGTAGATCGAAAATAGAAAGTGAGGGTGTATCGTCAATAAATAAAGGTGCTTTTTCAAGCCCGTTTACTTTTACATTTAGCTGTTCCCATTCGTGTTTTTCCAGATTTCCGGTACGTAGTTTTTCTGAAGAAAGTCCCGTTTCCGAAGAAATAAGTCTCGTAATTAATTGTACCGAAGACATCTCCAGACTAAAGAACGCCACAGGTATATTATGTTCTACCGCCATGTTCCTGGCCATAGACAAGGTAAGGGCCGTTTTACCCATACCCGGACGCGCAGCTATAATAATAAGGTCACTTGGCTGCCAGCCGGAAGTAAGTTTATCTACTCTATCAAATCCTGATGGTATCCCGGATAATCCTTCACGATTGGCAATTTCCTGAATTTTCTTCTTTGCCTGTATTACTAATTGTTGTGCTGTTTCAGAAGATCGTTTTATATTTCCCTGGGTAATTTCGTATAATTTACTTTCGGCGGTATCCAGAAGATCAAAAACATCGGTTGTTTCGTCGTACGATTCTTCAATAATTTCGTTTGAAATTTTAATGAGAGAGCGCTGAATGTATTTCTGTAAAATAATTCGTGCGTGAAACTCAATATGTGCTGAAGAAGATACTTTTTGGGTTAACTGAACCAGATAAAATTCACCTCCTGCTGCTTCCAGTGTAGAACTCTTTTTTAACTGGCTGGCAACGGTTAATAAGTCTACCGGCTCACTGTTTTCAAACAGCATGTGAATGGCTTCAAAAATATGCTGATGTGATTGTTTGTAAAAAACATCGGCCGAAAGAATATCGATCACCTCATCTACTCCTTTTTTATCGATCATCATGGCTCCCAACACAACCTCCTCTAAATCAATTGCTTGTGGTGGTAATTTTCCTTTTTCCAACGAGATTACCTGCGCGGAGCGTGATTTGTAGGTAGTTTGAGGTTGCACTTTTTCCATAAGGCGAATGTAAAGAAATTGTAAAGAGATTCAGGTAATCTACTAACGACTATTGTTAAGAATAGATTGTTGAAAAGTCAATATAAGTTGGTGATTTTTGTTAATAACCCGTAAAAAAATCCGAGGTAAAAACTTCGGATTTTGTGATGTGTTGGTATGGTTAAGATTAGCCTTTGAAGACCCCCATTTCAGAATATTTTTCCATGCGTTGGTTCACCAGATCTTTTGGGGATAAGTTCTTAAACTCTTCATATGCTTTTGTAATGGCGTTTGCTACGGTAGTAAAAGTTTTTTCACGATCACTATGGGCACCACCTGCAGGTTCTTTAACGATTTGATCTATGAGCTTCATCTTTTTCATATCTGTTGCCGTTAATTTTAAAGCTTCTGCAGCCTGTTCTTTAAACTCCCAGCTACGCCATAAAATAGACGAACAACTTTCCGGAGAAATTACAGAATACCATGTATTCTCCAGCATTAACACGGTATCTCCAACTCCTATTCCCAAAGCACCACCACTGGCTCCTTCACCAATAATAAGTACAATAATTGGCACTTTAAGGCGTGTCATTTCCAAAATATTTCTTGCAATGGCCTCGCCTTGGCCGCGTTCTTCAGCTTCCAATCCCGGATAGGCTCCAGGGGTGTCAATTAATGTAACAACAGGGACGTTAAATTTTTCGGCAGATTTCATTAGGCGTAGTGCTTTACGATAGCCTTCCGGATTTGCCATACCGAAATTACGGTATTGTCTGGTTTTGGTATTGTATCCTTTTTGCTGGCCTATAAACATAAAACTCTGGTCGCCAATCTTACCCAAACCACCTACCATGGCTTTATCGTCCTTAAAATTACGATCGCCGTGCATTTCCAAGAAAGAATCCCCACAAATGGCTTTTATATAATCCATGGTGTAGGGACGGTTGGGATGACGTGATAATTGAACACGTTGCCAGGGCGTTAAATTTTTATATATATCCTTTTTGGTTGCTGCCAGTTTTTTCTCTATTTGCTTGCAGGTATTCGTTACATCTACATCGCTGTCCTCACCAATCTGGCAAGCCTTTTCGTATTGTTCCTGCAATTCTTTAATAGGTAACTCAAATTCAAGATATTCCATTGTTTTCTTGGTTTTGGTTTGGTTTATATTAGGCTACAAATATAAAGCATTGTCCTTACACATTGGTTAAAGTGCGTTTTTTTCTGTCCATTCGGTTTTTAACAATGCCGTTGGCAATTACCGTTACTACAATAATAAGGGCGCCATAGTAAAACTGCGGACTCATATTTTCATCATCTCCCAGTAGTAAGAGCGCGAGGATAATTCCGTAAACGGGTTCCATATTTATAGTTAGCATCACTGTATATGGACTTATCCATTTCATTACGTGCAAAGAAGCGATAAATGCATAGGCTGTACACGCTGAAGCCAGTATAAAGAGATACAACCAATCTGTATTTTCAAGCTGAAAAAATTGCGCAGTAAAACTCCCGCTGAAGGTTAAATACACCGTAATACAAAGCATTCCGAAACCTAATTCATAAAAGGAAACTGCCGAAGCATTGTATTGTATGGTATACTTTCCGTTAATAACTGAAAATAATGCGCCTAAGAACGATGCAGCTAAGGCCAGTAGTATTCCGTAGGAATAATCACCTTCAACATTAAATATGATGTACAATCCAACAATTACCAACAATCCGAAAAAAACTTCGTACCCTATAATTTTTCGTTTATAGAAAAGGGGTTCCAAAAATGAAGTAAAAAACGCCCCGGTAGACATAATCGCCAGCGTAACCGAAACATTAGCTACTTTAATAGCGCCAAAGAATGCTAACCAATGCAGCGCAATAATGAGGCCTGCTAATGCAAAAATAAATAACGATTTTTTCGGAAATTTTAGCGGTATTTTTCTGAATTTAAGAAATAACAGAATAAACCCCGTTGCCATTAACATTCTATACCAAACCAGCGGAATGGCTTCGATAGAAATAAGCGCACCCAGTACTGCGGTAAACCCCCAGATAAAAACTATAAAATGTAAATGAAGGTAATTAAGGAGCTTATCGTTTCGCATTTCTTAATAAATAGATTGCTAAAATAGCGAATACCATGTTAGGAAACCACGTAGCAAGAAAAGGTGAGAAATCACTTTGCTCCGCCATGGTTCCAAAAATTTTATCGAAAAAAATGAATACCAGTCCAATACCAATGCCAATAGCCAGGTTTACTCCCATGCCGCCACGACGTTTTTTTGATGAAACCGCAACAGCAATGATGGTTAAAATATACGCCGAAACCGGAAGGCTGTATCGTTTATAACGAACTACTTCATACCTATTAATATAAGACGAACCTCTTGCTTTTTCACGGGCAATAAATCTATTAAGTTCTACCACATTTAATGTTTCAGCAATATAATCTACAGGCGTGAGGTCTTCCATGTCAAAATCGAACACAGTATCTAACCGTTGCTTACTCTCAATAATGTCATCATTCTGGCCTATAATTCTTTTAGTGTACACGCGAAGGGTATAGGTGCTATCTTTCACATTATATTTAATCTGGTTTGCGGATAATTTATAGGTCATTTTATTGCCTTCAAAATGTTCCAGGGTGAAATTATTACCTCGTTGTTCTTTTACATTAAAATAGCTGGCGTAGATATAATCGTTGTCGTTAATCTGACGGAATACGTTTGTCTGGTCGCGATCTTTTTTTCCCTTTTTAAGGTAATTGTATTTAAATTCATTAAATCCTTTACTTGCTGTTGGAGCAAAATACATCCCCGATGCCAAAGCAACTATACATACAATGGTAGCACCAATCATATACGGCCGTAAAAACCTGTAAAAAGAAACTCCGCTACTTAAAAATGCAATTACTTCGGTGTTATTTGCCAGTTTTGAGGTAAACCAAATTACCGAAAGAAACAAAAAGAGTGGGAATAATAAATCTGCAAAATAGATAGTGAAATCGAAGAAATACATCGCTACGATGGGAAATGGCACTTCATTTTCTAAGATCTTATCAATTTTTTCAGCCAAATGCACGATAATTCCGATAGGGATAAACAGCAATAACAGAAGACCAAAAGTCCCTAAGTATTGTTTTAATATGTATTTATCCAGAATGCTAAGCATATATATTTTAGACTTGATATTTTAGATTTTGAACTCCATTTAAAAATTTCTTAACTACAAACAACGAACCACAAATGATACCATTTTTACAAGCGCTTATCCATTTGTTTCACCATTGTATTTTTCCAGGTTGAAAAAGTTCCTGCTAAGATCTGTTTTCTTGCTTCACGCATTAACCAAAGATAGAACCCTAAATTGTGAATCGTACATATTTGTCTTGCCAACATTTCGTTCACTGTAAACAAATGCCTTACGTACGCTTTGCTGTATTCGGTATCTACCCAGGTAATGGCCATTTCGTCTATTGCAGAAAAATCTGCCTCCCACTTTTTATTTTTTATGTTTATAGTTCCGTGAGCGGTAAACAACATTCCGTTTCTACCGTTTCGGGTTGGCATCACACAGTCAAACATATCTATTCCTAATGCGACATTCTCCAACAAATTAATAGGTGTTCCTACGCCCATTAAATAACGTGGTTTATCTTTTGGAAGTATGGCGGTGACCACTTCGGTCATGGCGTACATTTCTTCAGCGGGTTCTCCTACTGAAAGTCCGCCAATAGCATTTCCATCTGCTCCAACACCTGCAATATATTCTGCAGATTGTTTCCGTAAATCTTTATAACAGCTTCCCTGAACAATGGGGAAAAACGTTTGGTTATAATCGTATTTTAAAGGTGTTTTCTCTAAATGTGTCAAACAGCGTTCCAGCCAGCGATGCGTCATATGCATTGAGCGCTTTGCGTAGTTATAGTCGCAGGGATACGGTGTACATTCATCAAAGGCCATAATAATATCGGCCCCAATGGTTCGCTGAATTTCCATCACATTTTCTGGTGTGAAGGTGTGATAACTACCGTCTATATGCGACTTAAATTTTACACCTTCTTCCTTAATTTTACGCCTGTCACTTAGTGAGTATACCTGGTAGCCGCCACTATCGGTAAGGATATTTCGGTCCCAATTCATAAACTTATGCAATCCTCCCGCCTTTTCAAGAATTCCTGTACCAGGACGCAAATATAAATGATAGGTATTTCCAAGGATAATATCCGGGTTTATCTCTTGCTTTAATTCGCGCTGATGCACTCCTTTTACCGTCCCTACTGTTCCAACAGGCATAAAAATAGGGGTTTCCACCGGCCCGTGGTCTAACTGAATAGTACCAGCCCTGGCTTGTGTTTCGGTATCGGTTTTATGTAATGTAAACTGCATATAAATTCTAATCTTGAAGGTGCAAAGATACTTTTTTGAAGGACGAATTACGAATTAAGAGGTACGAATTGCAAAGTAGAAACCAGAAGCAAAATTTTCAAACAATCCCGTCGCAACCTCAAGAGATAAAGTACGTACCACTAGTTTTATCTTGTTTACGCTCCATACCCAGCAACTTATCAAATAGTTTTATTACTGAAAGGTATCTTCCCGCATTTTGTTTTTTGAATTTGTTTTTTTGAATTTTGCACTTCATTGTGTTAACAAAAGCTCCAAATCGTTAATAACTGGCGAGTTTTGTGCTTTGTGCAACCTATGATTTAAAGTATTTTTGAAACTGAAAATTAACGATACAATGGCAGATATTAAACAATTAGAAGAACTGGTAGTTCAGGTACGCAGAGATATTTTACGACAAGTGCATAAGGTAAATTCTGGTCACCCCGGAGGTTCACTGGGTTGTGCCGAATTTTTTGTAGCCCTGTATCAGGAACTTATGGAGCGCAACGATGGTTTTTCTATGGATGGTAAAGGAGAAGATCTGTTCTTCCTGTCTAACGGACATATTTCACCTGTTTTTTACAGCGTTTTGGCACGATCGGGATACTTTCCGGTGGAAGAATTAAATACCTTCAGATTGTTAAATTCTCGTTTGCAAGGTCATCCAACCACTCACGAAGGCCTTCCCGGAATTAGAATGGCGTCCGGGTCTTTAGGGCAGGGAATTTCAGTAGCTATTGGCGCAGCTACCACCAAAAAATTAAATAAGGATAATCATATCGTTTACGCACTTTGCGGAGATGGAGAATTGCAGGAAGGACAAAATTGGGAAGCAATTATGTATGCCGCGGCAAATAATGTAGACAACCTTATCGTGAGTGTAGATCTAAACGGACAACAAATTGATGGGTCTACAGATAATGTCCTGGCCATGGGTAATCTTGCCGGTAAGTTTTCAGCTTTTGGATGGGATGTATTGTCTATTGAAAAAGGGAATGATATGGCTGCCGTTATTGAAGGACTTAAAGAGGCAAAGTCCCGCACAGGTAAAAAAATACCCGTTTGTGTCCTATTGCATACTGTCATGGGGAATGGCGTAGATTTTATGATGCACACCCACGCGTGGCACGGTAAAGCACCTAACGACGAACAGCTGGAAAATGCGCTAGCGCAAAATCCTGAAACATTAGGGGATTATTAAAAGCCCTCACACAACTTCTCCCTGAGGGAAAGCTGTCTTGTAGCGTAAGGTTATTAAGGGTAAATAAATTACAATAAAGAATAATGCTATAAACTAGCATAATAGAAAATAGATGAAATATACAGACACAGGCAAAAAAGATACACGTTCCGGATTTGGAGCCGGATTGACTCAACTTGGCAAGACAAACGAACAAGTGGTAGCACTTTGTGCAGACCTTACCGGATCGTTAAAAATGGACGAGTTTAAAGCCAACCACCCAGAACGTTTCTTCCAGGTAGGAATTGCAGAGGCAAATATGATTGGTATGGCAGCTGGTATGACCATTGGTGGCAAGATTCCTTTTACGGGAACTTTTGCCAACTTCTCTACGGGGCGTGTGTATGACCAAATACGCCAAAGTATTGCCTACAGTGGTAAAAATGTAAAAATTTGTGCATCTCACGCAGGAGTGACTTTGGGTGAAGATGGAGCAACACATCAGATCCTGGAAGATATTGGGTTAATGAAAATGCTTCCGGGAATGACTGTAATTAATACCTGTGATTACAACCAGACCAAGGCAGCAACGTTAGCTATTGCCGAGCACGATGGTCCTGTTTACTTACGATTTGGAAGACCAAAAGTTGCCAATTTTACTGAAGAAAACGGCACCTTCACTATTGGGAAGGCAGTTCATTTAGTGGAAGGAACAGATGTTACCATTGTTGCTACCGGTCACCTTGTCTGGGAGGCGCTTCTGGCAGCCGAAACATTAAAAGAGCAGGGTATTTCAGCCGAAGTAATTAACATACACACTATTAAGCCATTGGATGATGAAGCTATCATTACTTCAGCTAAAAAAACAGGTTGTATTGTGACAGCAGAAGAACATAATTATCTTGGAGGTTTAGGGGAAAGTGTTGCCAGAGTTCTAGCATCGCACCATCCAACCCCACAAGAATTTGTAGCAACACAAGACACCTTTGGAGAATCGGGAACACCAGATCAATTAATGGATAAATATGGTCTTAATGCCGAAGCCATTGTAAAAGCTTCTCAAAAGGTAGTGGGAAGAAAATAGGCTTAAAAAAAGTATTACTTCCTAAAAAAAATGCCTGAACTTAAGTTCAGGCATTTTTTTTAAAGATTATGTATGAAACCATTAACTATCGCTATCTAAGTAATCTGGTATCCCATCGTTATCTACATCTGGAAATGTAATGCTTCCATCTGCGTTAATAATAATTTCCTCGCTTGTAGGTCTTCCGTCGCCATCATCATCGGCATCATCAAAGTTCGGCGCCCCGTCTCCATCTGTATCATCATCTTCTTCAAAACCATTGTTATTAACGTCTTCCATAAAAGAAGGAACGCCATCACCATCCTGATCTCCTATCTCAGTTTCATATAACTGAAACGTAAAAATAAGCTGAGAATATAAAGGAATATCACTTGTAGGAGGAGGGTTAACATAGTATCCAAGTCCTGCCTGCATAAATACTGCACCAGCACCAAAATCTTCAAAAGAAACGGTTCCATCGGGGTTCGTAATAAAACCTGAAGAAGTTTTAAATTCTATTAATGCATCCTGAAGCCCGTTTACAATGCTCGTCATATCAAATTTCACAGGAACAGATGAGGCATCAAATAATTTTGTATAGGGTCTACCGCCTTCCTCTAAGTTAATATAAGTTCCCTGATAATTTATGGTAGCAAAATCTGGAAAATTTGGTTTTTCCCCGGCACCTTCCAGTACGTCTAAATAGTAAAGCTTGTAAGAAACATCTGTATTTACTCTATCTTTTACAGTTTTTGAAGACACTTGAGTAATAAGCGCAATCTTATCTGCATTATCGCCCGCTATTGTATCAAACTTTATCTGAAAATCAAAATCTGCAGGAGGGTTTTGAAATTCTTCATAATTATAGAAATGCGTCTGTAAGTATTCTTCGATAATCGCCGTACTTAATGGAGCCTCTTCACCTCTATCACGCGCGGGAATAAAGTTTATATCGGAGGTATCGTCGTCTTTTTTGCAACCGAAGGCAATAGACAGTACTACTAATAAAAGGGGAATTATTTTCTTCATATTTTTCATCATCACTTTTTGAGGTGCGCAAGATACAATTTTCCGCTATTTTTGTAACAGAGTTAACGTAGAATTAAGGTGTTTTGTATGAGAGTTGATAAATATTTGTGGTGCATTAGATATGTAAAAACACGTAATATAGGTACCCAGGCTTGTAAAAAGGGAGCGGTAAAGGTAAATGGTACTTCCGTAAAACCCTCTCGTGAGGTATATCCTGGTGATAACATTGTGTTCAGAAAAAATCAGATAAATTATAAAATTGAGGTTTTAGACATCCCTCCCAGTAGGGTTGGCGCTAAATTGGTGAATCTCTACAGAGTAGACACCACTCCTAAAGAAGACTTCGAAAAAACTGAAATGTTACAATATGCAAAATCTTATTACAGAAAAAAAGGAGTTGGAAGACCTACCAAAAAAGACAGAAGGGATATAACAGACTATACACAAAATGAAGAAGAATAAATTTTTCCCAGGCACACTACATTGAAAAAATTTTTCTAACCAACACCTTGTGAACTTGCTACACGGGAGTTTACTACGTATCTTTACAAAAAACATTTTAAAATGCCAACAACAGAAACCTTCATATTAAATAAAACTGAAATAGACCATAAAATTAAAAGAATGGCCTATCAGATTTATGAAGCGAATGTATCTGAAACTACGGTGGTTATTGCCGGAATTGTTTCCAATGGATATGTACTGGCAGAAAAATTAAAAAAAACACTGGAAAAAATATCTCCAATTAAGGTCACACTCTGTAAAGTACATATAGATAAAAACAACCCTATTGCGCCCATTACCACCAGCATTCCTCCCGAGGCCTATGCTAACAAAAGTCTTGTTTTGGTTGATGATGTATTACATTCAGGAACTACACTTATTTATGGTGTAAAGCATTTTCTGGACATGCCTTTACAGCAATTTAAAACAGCAGTCCTGGTAGATAGAAATCATAAAAAGTATCCTATTAAAGCAGATTATAAAGGGATTTCGCTTTCTACATCAATTAATGAAAATGTGTCTGTTATTTTCGAAAAAGGGAAAGACAGAGCAATCCTAGAATAAGGGTAACACAATTTCTGAAACTATTGTATCTACTGCAGCATCTGCCTGCACTTTCCGGGTAGCCTGATTGTAATAAAAAGTACGCTCAAAAATATGTTTTCTGATAAAGTCGTTAAGCACTTCTTTTGTTTCCAGGTGTGAAATTAGAGGTCTTTTATTTCTTTCCGGGAATAATCTTTCTGTCAACGCTGCTATGGGAACATGCAAGAAAATAGTTACTACATCCTTACGGTTTTTTACTTCTTGCATCACATTTCCGTAGCAAGGAGTGCCGCCTCCCAATGCCAAAACATAATTATCTTTAGCTTCAAGAAGCTTTAATAAAACTTCATATTCGGTTTTTCTGAAAAATATTTCTCCTTTGCTTTTAAAAATTTCTGAAATTGTTTTTTTAGTCTCTTTTTCAATTTCCAGGTCCAAATCGTAAAAGGGAATATGTAGTACTTGAGCAAGTTGTTGTCCCACAGTAGATTTACCGCTACCCATATATCCTAAAAGAAGTATTTTCATAGCTGTAAAATTATTCAAATAAAAAAGAATTTCGCTTATTTGAAAAGAAAGAAAATATTTCTTTAAAATTGCTTTGAATAATAAATTTAATGATGCTATATTTGCACCCGCTTAAGGGGAATAAATTATCTCTTTTATAGTGTGACATAATGACCAGTTAGCTCAGTTGGTAGAGCACCTCCCTTTTAAGGAGGTGGTCCTGGGTTCGAGCCCCAGACTGGTCACAAAAAGTACTGCTTTAGCGGTACTTTTTTGTTTCTACTCACGTCTATCACAATGGTAGAAACCACCTACCCGGGTGCTGAAATTGGTAGACAGGCACGGTTGAGGGCCGTGTGCACTAGTTGCGTGTGGGTTCAAGTCCCATTCCGGGTACAAAACAGAAGTCATCTTTAAAGGGATGGCTTTTTTAGTTGCCAAAAACGCAACTTTTAGTAACCACATTAACGTATCCAAGCCAAAAATTGCAAATTGCTATTGTTGTTTGCTACAAGTATTAATAGCATCTTATCCTTAGAGATGGTAATAAACTCTAAATACATTTAACACAATGTAGACACCGCTTCTTTGCACTTCAAAAATTGTTTCAGAGGCGCTATCACCATTCTCTTATAAAAACAAACCTTACCTAATGCTCTGTTTTTTTAAGGAAGTAAACACTATATTTACAACCGCTACCCCAATGAAATGCTGGTAAAAACTATATTTAGTATTAAAGATCTGGAAAACCTAAGCGGTATAAAAGCGCATACCATTAGGATTTGGGAAAAAAGATACTCCCTGTTAGCTCCCTCCAGGACAGACACGAATATAAGAGCCTACAATCTTGAAAGCTTAAAAAAGTTACTTAATATTAAGTTTTTGTATGAGCACGGTTACAAAATTTCGAAAATTGCTGTTTTAAGTGAAAAGGAGCTTACTGCCATGGTTAAGGAGTTGGCAAAATCTAATAAAGAAGAGCATTCTATCTTTAGTTTCAAAATGGCAATGTTTCATTTTGACCAGCAATTATTTGCTACTACCTACCAGGCCTTACTAGAAGATCGTACATTTCCGCAGCTTTTTGAAACAGTTTTCATCCCTCTTTTAATCGAATTAGGTATTCTTTGGCAAACTGGCACAATAGATCCCTGCCATGAAAGGTTTGTTTCAGAAATGATTAAACAGAAAATTGTTCTCAATATTGAAAGTCAGTATCAACAAAACAAACTAAATCATCCTCCAACCATAGCTTTATTTCTTCCGTATAGAGAAATTCACGATATTGGATTAATGTATGCAAATTATCTATGTGTACTTCAGGGTGTAAATACAATATACTTAGGCGGAAATATTTCCCTTAATAGTTTGAAAGAAGTAGTGAAGCATCACAAAGAAATTATTTTCCTTACCTACCTTACCGTAGAACCTTCTCATCAAAGCATTCAGGATTTTTGTGAGCAATATAACGTACATATTGGAACCCAAAAAAAGAATCCGCTGTGGCTTATGGGAAGAAAAGCTGTCGCAGAATCTCAGGAATTAATCCCTGAAAACATCACCCTCATTAAAAGCATCCAGCATTTAACTGACACGCTGGAAACCATAAATAAAAGATAAAATTGAGGAATATATTTATTTTTGTTCAGTATTTATTTAAATTTGTTAAACAAAAATGAAACAAAACATCGCACTTATTGGTTCTGGCTTTTCCTCTCTGGCAGCAGCTTCTTATCTCGCTAACGCTGGCTATAAAGTAACCATTTACGAAAAAAACAGCACTGTTGGAGGTCGCGCACGACAATTAAAAAAAGAAGGTTTTACCTTTGATATTGGTCCAACCTGGTATTGGATGCCAGATGTTTTTGAGCGTTTCTTTTCAGACTTCAATAAAAAACCTTCAGATTATTATGAGCTTATTAAACTGGCTCCCGCCTATTCGGTATATTTTGGAGAGAACGATTATATTACTATTGAAGACACGCTGGAAAAAATATGTGATGCTTTTGAAGCTGAAGAAAAAGGAAGTGCACAACAACTTAAAAAATTTATCGCTAAAGCACAAAGCAATTATAACATCGCTATAAAAGATCTGGTATATCGTCCTGGGGTTTCACCCTTAGAATTGGTTACTCCGGTTACGATGAAAAAGATCGGGCAGTTCTTCAGCACCATCAGTAAAGAGGTAAGACGTGAGTTTAACAATCCACGTTTGGTTGCAATTCTGGAATTCCCTGTTTTATTCCTAGGCGCAAAACCTTCAAATACTCCGGCTTTTTATAGTTTTATGAATTATGCCGATTTTGGATTAGGAACTTTTCATCCAAAAGACGGAATGTATTCTGTTATAGAAGGAATGAAAACGCTGGCTGAAAGTATGGGCGTAGTTATAAAAACCGACCAGAACGTTGAAAAAATAAATATTGAAAAGGGTATTGCCACTTCTCTGGTAGTGAACGGAGCAACAGTTTCAGCAGATCTAATTTTAAGTGGCGCAGATTACCACCATACCGAAACACTACTACCTCAACAATACAGACAATATTCCGAAGCCTATTGGGACAAGAAAGTCTTTGCCCCGTCGTCCTTATTATTTTACGTTGGGTTCGATAAGAAAATTGAAAATGTAGAGCACCACACCCTGTTTTTTGATGTAGATTTTGAAGCCCACGCCTATACTATTTACGACGAACCCTCCTGGCCGGAAAACCCTTTATTTTATGCAAGTTTTCCGTCAAAAACAGACGAAAGTGCCGCGCCAACAGGAAAAGAAGCAGCGATTTTTTTAATACCATTAGCGCCAGGAATTGAAGATACCCAAGCCATACGAGAGAAATATTTTGATAAAATTATGACTCGATTTGAGCAACTAACAAACCAGCAAATAAGAAATTTCGTTATATTTAAAGAGTCTTTTTGTATTAAAGACTTTATTGCAGATTACAACTCTTACAAAGGCAATGCTTATGGGTTGGCAAATACCTTATTACAAACTGCATTTTTAAGACCAAAATTAAAAAGTAAAAAAGTAAAAAACTTATATTTTACGGGCCAATTATCTGTTCCGGGACCAGGCGTACCTCCGTCATTAATCTCCGGAAAATTAGTTGCCAGTTTAATTGAAAAACACCATTCGTGAAAGAACTTTTTGACATAGTATCTAACACTTGCAGTAGGCAGGTTACCAATGCCTACAGCACTTCGTTCTCGTTGGCAACAAAAATGTTGGCTCCTAGTATCAGGCAGGATATTTATAATATCTATGGTTTTGTACGCTTTGCAGATGAGATAGTGGACAGCTTTCACGATTACGATAAAGCAGCCCTTTTTGAAAGGTTTGAACAGGATCTCGAAAATGCTTTAGTTGAGAAAATAAGCTTAAACCCTATTCTTAACTCTTTCCAACACACAGCGCACAGGTACAATATAGACAGGGATTTAATTGCTTCTTTTATGAAAAGTATGAAATTAGATCTTAGCAAATCTGAATATTTAACTGAAGAAGAATACAAAGAGTACATTTATGGCTCTGCAGATGTTGTTGGGCTTATGTGCTTAAAAGTATTTGTAAAAGGTAATACTGAAAAATATGAGGAACTTAAAAGCGCTGCAATGTCTCTGGGATCTGCATTTCAGAAAGTAAACTTTTTACGGGATTTAAAGGAAGACTTTGAAGGCCTTAGCCGAACCTATTTTCCTAATACCAATCTCAACGCATTGGATGAGGCTTCAAAAAAGCATATTATTGACGATATTGAAGAAGATTTCAGAAAAGGATACCAGGGCATTTTAAACCTGCCAACCGAAGCAAAATTTGGGGTTTTTATGGCGTACCGCTACTACCGTAAACTCCTTAAAAAGCTTGCGAATACTCCAGCTCTCGAAATAAAAAATTCTCGAATTCGGGTTCCTAACTACCAAAAATTTGGGCTATTAACCCGAAGCTATGTAAAATATCAACTAAAACTTGTACGATAGGTTATGACTGTTGTTTTTTGGATTTTAATATTTTTAACTACTTTTTGTAGTATGGAATTTATGGCGTGGTTTACCCATAAATATGTGATGCACGGCTTTTTATGGTCGCTACACAAAGATCATCATAAAAAAGACCACAATAGCTGGTGGGAACGCAATGACTTTTTTTTCATTTTTTATGCAGCTGTAAGTATTGGTTGTTTTGTAGGATGGCAGTACTACGGATTTTGGGCAGGCTTACCCATTGGTCTTGGCATTTTCGCTTACGGAGTTACTTATTTTATGGTACACGATATTTTTATTCACCAGCGTTTTAAGTTGTTTCGAAATGCCAATAACTGGTATGCGAAAGGAATACGTCGTGCGCACAAAATTCATCATAAACATTTAGGAAAAGGTGAAGGAGAATGTTTCGGAATGTTAGTGCCTCCTATGAAATATTTCAAAAAATAGCTGAATGAAATACCTCTATCTCTGGTTAAATATAGGGTCTTTTATTGTTCCGTTTTTATTCAGTTTTCACCCTAAAATTCAGTTTTATAAAAAATGGAAAGGCTTTTTAATTGGTGTTATTGTTATGATGTCCATTTTTATTCCTTGGGATATAGCCTTCACTAACAACGGCTTTTGGGGTTTTAATGATGCCTACATCACCGGTTACAAATTCCTTAACCTACCTATTGAAGAATGGCTTTTCTTCTTTTGTATTCCGTATGCCTGTATTTTTACGCATTACGCAATTTTAGCCATTAATAAGAACTTCAAATTTTCTGAAAAAGTCGTGCACGTAGCTTATGTGATCCTTTTGTCTACTCTTATTATAGCACTTTGGTATTATTACGACAGATGGTATACGCTTGTTAATTTTGTATACGCCATAATCGTTCTGGGACTTGTTTTTAATCGAAACAGAACATCGCTGCAACCTTTTTTTGCTACGTATTTAATTATATTAATCCCTTTTATTCTGGTAAATGGAACTCTTACTGGTTCCTGGATTGAAGAACAGGTTGTATGGTATAACGATGCTGAAAATTTAGGGATACGTTTTCTTCGAATTCCTATAGAAGATTTTATTTATAATCTTGGAATGTTGTTAACGGTTTTTGCTTTTACGGAATATTTCAGCCGAAAAAATAATGAGACTGTAAGAAGTAAATTGAACAATTAGAGCATATTACTTAAACTTTGGACTTAATTCCCTACCTCACTCATAAATTTAATTCTGTAGAGTCTTAGTTCGTCTGTATCGTAGTCGCCATCAAACTCTTCCATGGCTTCTTCTATACTATCACTTTTTGCTTCCAGAAAATACTCGTGAAGTTCTTCTTGTTGGTCTTCATCTAAAGTTTCATCTACCCAATAACTAATGTTCAGTTTGGTTCCACTAAAAACAATAGCTTCCATCTCATCCATGAGTGTATTCATCTCGATGCCTTTTGCAGATGCTATATCGTCCAAAGCCAACTTTCTATCCACATTTTGAATTATGTATAATTTAAGGCCGCTGTTACTTCCTGTAGATTTTACTACAAAATCGTCCGGGCGTTCGATCTCGTTTTCATCTACATATGCTGAAATAAGAGCAACAATAGATTTTCCGTACTTTTTTGCTTTCCCCTCTCCTACACCGTGAACATTAGCGAGTTCTTCCAACGTAATAGGATATTTTAAGGCCATATCTTCCAGAGAAGGGTCCTGAAAAATAACATACGGAGGCAAGTTCATTTTATCTGCAATGCGCTTACGCTCTGATTTTAGTAGTTTAAATAGCTGCTCATCTGTAACGACTTCTCCACCTTTCTGATTTGTAACTATAGCATCTTCATTAGTTGGTTTATAGGAGTGATCTTCAGTCATCATAAAACTTGAAGGCGATTTTATAAAATCCAGCCCTTTTTGTTTTATTTTAATAACGCCATAGGTTTCAATATCTTTCGATAACATTCCGGATACCAAAACCTGGCGCAACAATGCCATCCAGTATTCTGGTTCTTGATTGCTACCAATACCAAAAAAAGATAGTTGATCCGATCTATGCGACTTGATCATTGCATTCACTTTTCCTACCAGAACATTCACTACTTCTTTACTCTTATACTGCTCATTGGTTTCTTTTACAACCTTCAGCAATTTTACAACATCATCCTTTGCTTCGTGTTGCTTTTTCGGGTTGCGCATATTATCATCCATCATGCCACCTTCTCCGGTCTCATTGTCGAATTCTTCCCCAAAATAATGAAGTATAAATTTTCGTCGGGACATAGAAGTTTCAGCAAAAGCGACCACCTCCTGCAATAAAGCGTGCCCGATCTCTTGTTCGGCCACAGGTTTACCACTCATAAATTTTTCAAGCTTCTCAATATCTTTGTAGCCATAAAATGCGAGACAATACCCTTCTCCCCCGTCTCTACCGGCACGACCGGTTTCTTGGTAGTAACTTTCTATACTTTTAGGAATATCGTTATGAACTACAAAACGAACGTCTGGCTTGTCTATTCCCATCCCAAAAGCGATGGTTGCTACCACAACATCTGCGTCTTCCATTAAAAACATATCCTGATGCCGTACTCTGGTCTTGGCATCTAAACCGGCATGATACGGAATAGCATTAATCCCGTTTACCTGAAGTGTTTGTGCCAATTCCTCTACCCGTTTTCTACTTAAACAATAAATGATACCACTTTTACCTTCGTATTGTTTTACAAAACGGGTGATATCTGCATCTACATGTTTGGTTTTGGGTCTTATTTCGTAAAAAAGATTCGGTCTGTTAAAGGATGCCTTAAATGTATTCGCATCCTGAATCGCTAAATTTTTTAATATATCTTCCTGCACCTTCGGGGTTGCGGTAGCGGTTAAGCCAATGATGGGAATATTATCGCCAATTCGTTGTATGATCTTCCGCAAATTTCGGTATTCGGGTCTGAAATCATGACCCCATTCGCTAATGCAATGTGCTTCATCAATTGCTAAAAATGAAATAGTTTGCGTTTGTAAAAAACTTACATATTCTTCTTTGGTAAGTGACTCCGGAGCAACATACAGTAATTTAGTAATGCCGCTGTCTATATCGCTCATTACTTTTTTTACTTCAGTTTTATTTAAAGAGGAATTAAGTACGTGCGCAATACCTTCTTCCGAAGAAAGCGCCCGCAAGGCATCTACCTGGTTTTTCATTAAAGCAATAAGGGGGGAAACCACGATCGCAGTTCCTGGTTGCATAAGTGCGGGAAGTTGGTAGCAAAGGGATTTACCACCACCCGTAGGCATTATTACAAAAGTGTTTTCTTTTGCCAAAACACTCTTTATCACCTCTTCCTGAAGTCCTTTAAATTTCGAAAAACCAAAATACTTCTTTAGAGCTGCGTATAAATCAAATTCAGCCACGCTGGTTTTATTATAAATGTTATGTATTGATGTTAATTAAAATTGTATATACAGGGGAACAATCGTAATTTTGCATCCAGTATCGTAAAACTGTATTTTTTACGTGTATATTGTGAGTACACGGGAATTTTTTCCCTTTCACTTATTAAATATACTAATTTCTGAAACAGTTGCAAACTTATTAATGAGCAAATTTTGAATAGAACCTCACAGATTATATCCGTTGCCAAGCAAACCATTGAAACTGAAAGCAAGGCTATTATGTACTTAGCACAGTTAGTAGACGAAGAATTTGCCGAAGCAGTTGAAACTATTTACAACTCCAAAGGCCGGGTTGTTATTACTGGTATTGGAAAAAGTGCCAATATTGCCACCAAGATTGTAGCGACCCTAAACTCTACAGGAACACCCGCCTTGTTTATGCACGCTGCAGATGCCATTCACGGAGATTTAGGAACCATATTAGCAGACGATATTGTGATTTGTATTTCCAAAAGTGGAAATACACCCGAAATTAAAGTGTTGGTTCCCCTTATTAAAAGCAGAGGCAATACATTAATCGCAATTACATCTAACAGAGCATCTTTCCTGGGCATTCAATCTAATTTTGTGATGCACGCCTATGCCGAAAAAGAGGCTTGCCCAAACAACTTAGCCCCAACAACAAGCACAACTGCACAACTGGTTATTGGTGATGCTTTAGCGATGGCGTTACTGGATTTACGTGGGTTTTCAAGCAAAGATTTTGCACGTTTCCACCCGGGTGGCTCTTTGGGAAAAAAATTATATTTACGCGTGAGTGACTTAACTTCCTTGAACGCGCAGCCGCAGGTAACTCCTGATACAGACGTGAAAAACGTAATTGTTGAAATTTCTGAAAAATTACTGGGAGTAACTGCTGTCGTGGAAAATGACAAAATAGTAGGTATCATTACAGATGGTGACCTACGTAGGATGCTCACCAAAGAAGATAGCATTAAAGGGTTAACGGCAAAAGATATTATGACCGCAAACCCAAAAAAAATTGATAATGATGCCATGGCGGTAGAAGCTATGGAAATTATGGACAAAAATGGTATTACTCAAATTTTAGCCGAAGAAAATGGGAAATACTGCGGCGTAGTACACATCCATAACCTAACCAAAGAAGGCATTATTTAATGACCAAAAAACTAGGAAGCATAGAAAAAGAAATGTCTTTTCTGGATCATCTGGAAGAACTTCGATGGCACTTAATACGTTGCACAATCGCAGTAGTAGTAGTTGCTACAGTTGCCTTTATAGCGAAAGAATTTATTTTCGATGTACTTCTTTTAGGGCCTAAAAATCCAGACTTCCCTACCTATAAATTATTATGCAGAGCAGCAACCCAGTTAGGATTTGAAGAAAGTTTCTGTTTTAAGGAGGAAAGTTTTAGAATACAAAGTAGAACACCAGCCGGGCAATTTTCGGCACATATTTGGACTTCTATCACTGCAGGTTTTATCGTAGCGTTTCCTTATATTTTATATGAATTCTGGAAGTTTGTAAGCCCTGGATTACGTAAAAATGAACGCAGAAACAGTCGCGGTTTTATCATTGTATCGTCGCTGTTATTCTTCATTGGCGTGTGCTTTGGTTATTATGTAGTAACACCACTCACCATTAACTTTTTAGGAAGTTATAAAGTAAGTGATGCTGTTTTTAACGACTTCGATTTAAGTAGTTATATAGCTTTAGTACGTACTTCGGTTATTGCCAGCGGTCTTATTTTTGAACTACCTATAGTTATTTATTTTCTCACTAAAGTAGGATTGGTAACACCAGACTGGCTTAAAAAATACCGCAAATTTGCGCTTGTTGGAGTTTTATTACTTTCAGCAATTATTACACCTCCGGATATTGCCAGTCAGGTAATTGTAGCGGTACCTGTTTTAATTTTATACGAAATAAGCATCATCATTTCAAAAGTGGTGGTTCGTAACCAGAAAAAAAGAATGAAAACCCATGGCAAATAATATAGTTGAAGAGTTTAACGCCTATCGTTCCAAAATGAACGAAAAGCTTTTGGAGGATAATAACAAAATCTTAAAAAGAATCTTTAATCTGGACACCAACGCATTTTCTGAAGGCGTGCTTCCAAAGAAAACAAAGGAGCTTTTAGGATTGGGAAACAGTCTTGTTCTTAGGTGTGACGATTGCGTTCGCTACCACCTGGAAGCCTGTTATACCCTTAAGATTTCTAAAGAAGAAGTGGTAGAAGCAATGAGTATTTCGCTACTTATTGGCGGTACGATTGTAATTCCTCATTTACGCAGAGCCTACGAATACTGGGAAGCACTAGAGCAACAGCATTCTTAATTTTTACTTCGGAAAATTTAGCTGTATTTTTAACGTTCTGGATATGTACTAATAAATCTATTTTCGCTTTCGCGGAAAATAAAGCTACCCGCATTTACGGGCCATAAACATGAAACTAAAAGCCGAAAATCTTATAAAATCCTACAAAGGCCGAAAGGTAGTTAAAGGGATCACTGTGGAAGTGAACCAGGGCGAAATTGTAGGGCTGTTAGGTCCTAACGGAGCAGGAAAAACAACTTCTTTTTATATGATTGTAGGCCTTATAAAACCCAACGGAGGTAATATTTATCTGGAAGGTACCGAAATCACCAAATTCCCCATGTATAAACGTGCACAAAATGGGATTGGTTATTTGGCACAGGAAGCTTCCGTTTTCAGAAAACTGAGTATTGAAGACAATATTTTAAGTGTATTACAACTCACTAAGCTCTCCAAAAAAGAGCAACATATGAAAATGGAAACGCTGATAGAGGAATTTGGGTTGGGACACATTCGAAAAAGTAGAGGCGATCTATTAAGTGGTGGGGAACGCCGCCGTACCGAAATTGCCCGCGCTCTGGCAACAGATCCTCATTTCATATTACTGGATGAGCCCTTTGCAGGAGTAGATCCTGTTGCGGTAGAGGATATCCAGCGCATAGTGGCACAGCTTAAAGACAAAAACATAGGTATTTTAATAACAGATCATAACGTACAGGAAACGCTCGCCATTACCGATAGAACCTACCTTATGTTTGAAGGAAGCATCCTAAAGCACGGAGAACCGGAAGAACTGGCCAGTGACGAAATGGTTCGTAAAGTTTATCTGGGACAGAACTTTGAGCTTCGAAAGAAAAAACTGGAATTTTAAAATACAGCTCTTCTTAGAAATTATCTAATAAATACGGGCTCATTCTCTTTCTCCGTATGTTGTTCGCTATATCCGTAACCATCGTAGTCGAAACCTTTTAACCCTCGTAGTGTTTTTGTATCGTTATCAATAACGTAACGCGCCATACTTCCTCTTGCTTTTTTAGCGAAGAAGGAAATAATTTTCAGCTTTCCGTTTTTAAAGTCTTTGAAAACCGGGGAAATCACGGGCACTTTAATCTTTTTAGGGTTAGTCACTTTAAAATATTCCTGGCTGGCGAGATTCAATAAAATTTCATCTTCCTCTAACTCTTCGTTTAAAAAATTGGTAACAGAATCGCCCCAAAACTCATAGAGATTGTTCTTTCGGTTTATTTTTAAACTGGTTCCCATTTCCAAACGGTAGGGTTGCATTAAATCCAAAGGCTTTAACACACCGTACATGCCACTTAAAATTCTTAAGGTATCATTCAGTAAATCAATTTTATTTTCAGGAATGGTGTAAGCATCCAGACCTTGGTACACATCGCCCGCAAAGGTATATACTGCCGGACGTGAATTCTTTTTGGTAAATGGTGTTTCAAAGTCTTTATAACGCTGATAATTAAGATCGGCTAGCGTATCGCTAATGCTCATTAATTCACTAATTGCTTTTTTTGACTTTCGTTCTAATGTATTATTTAGCGTTTCAGCTTCAGCTAAAAATGTTGGTTGTGTGCCTCTCGTGGTAGGTAATTTAGTTTCTAAATCGAGTGATTTTGCGGGAGATACTACTATTTTCATATGCTTTTCTTTTCAGTAAAAATAAATGAAATTATGTGATTCAAAAAACATATAAAAAGCTCTTTTAAATCCTTTTTAATTTTCTTACAAACGTTAATTAAGGTTTTATTAACTACCTAAAAATCCCTAATAATTTACTTTTAATAAAAACTTATTTATGAAAAAACATGTACTTATAGGCCTATTTCTAATAGCCTCGATTAGCTTAACAGCTCAAACCGAAAACGGTAAGAAAGCCACACTCTCCGAAGATGGTAGCATTTCAGTTGAAAATGTAATTCTTCCAGCCATTTCGAATTCTTCCAACAGACAAGCTGAAGAGAGACTTTTTAAATTTGGACGCCCCGCGAATCCGGCTATTAAAAATTCTCGTGGTGTTACCATATCCGATATTGATAATGATGGTATATCTGAAATATTATATGGAATAGACACCGAACTTTTTGTCCTTGACGGTGCTGGAAATATTCTTTGGCAAAAAACCGTAGAAGGACCTATTCTACTCCCTCCAACTGTAGGAGATTTAGACAATGATGGCGTAGTAGAAATCGCGGTAAATACGGGATATCCAACAACTGTGGGGAGAATTTACTTAATGGATAATACCGGAAACGACCTTCCTGGCTGGCCACTTAACTTTGGTGATAACTGGATGATTAATGCACCAGTGTTTGCAGATGTAGACAGTGACGGGACTTTAGACATTATAAGTTGTGAACGGGAAAGCGGATCGGTTGGATTTGTGCACGCAATTAAAATGGATGGCACCCCTATAAATTCTAACTGGCCAGTACAATTTGATGCAACTCCGGCCTTTACACCCTCTGTAGGAGATATTGACAATGATGGAGATCAGGATGTAGTTATTGCAACTTCCTCAACAGGTTTATATGCGTATGATGTGGATGGAAATTTGCTTTCAGGATTTCCATTTTTTAGTGCGGATAGAAGATATTCGTACCAATCTCCTATTTTAGTTGATTTAAACGGGGATGAAAATTTAGAGATCGTAGGTAGTAACCACGGAGATGCTCCGGGATTTTACGTTCTAAAGAGCGATGCTACTTATTACCCTGGTTGGCCAATAGCCCTGGGAGGATGGACTTATTCTCCACCAACAGTAGTAGATTTTGATGATGATGGATCTTACGATATCTTCATGGCAGATAGAAACACAAGTAATGACGGAACGCCACTCCCTACTATATATGGATTAAATCCGGATGGCGAAAATTTAGATAATTTTCCAATTGAAAAATATGGTGGTAACGAAGGAGTTCTTAGTATTGCCGATATAAATAATGACGACGTGTATGACATCGTATTTTCAAGTACTCTCACCGATATGGAGGGAGATGGGTATATTCACGCATATTCGCTGGATGGAAGCGGAGAACTTGATGGATTTCCGCTTAGACCAAGAGGATTTACCTTCTTAAACGGAGCAGTACTGGGAGATGTAGATAATGACGGAATGTTGGATCTTACAGCAAATTCTTACACACAAACTTTTGGTACTGGCATAGACTCTACGTATGTTACTTCTTATAATTTGAATGTACCCTTTGATGAAGATAAAATTCTAAGTAACGGATATAAAGGCAGTAATACCCGGGACGGCTTGGTAAAAGTTGAAGAAGTGTTAGGCATCAATGAGAATGTATTTTCAAATCAGTTATCCATTAGCCCAAATCCTTCATCTGGAATACTTCATATTAATTCAACCGGAACGCTACAAGAAGCTCAGATCACCATAGTTGGTATGGACGGAAAAGTAATTTTTTCTGAAGAAACAGATATTTTTACTAATAAATTAAAAGAGTACGATTTCAAAACCCTTTCGTCTGGAGTCTATTTCGTGACGATATCAAACGGTCAAGAAAAAGCTATCTTTAAATGGATTAAAAAATAGCACATATTGCTGGCTATTCTATTACATGCTTAGAATAGCTTCGCCATTTTTCTAAACAAGCCTCTATATCTTCGGGTATAGGGGCTTCAAATTTTAGGAACTGAGCCGTCACCGGATGTTCAAAACCTAATGTTCTGGCGTGCAGTGCTTGTCTTGGCAACACTTTAAAACAGTTATCTACAAATTGCTTGTATTTACTAAAGGTGGTTCCCTTCAATATTTTTTCTCCGCCATAGCGTTCATCATTAAAAAGCGTGTGGCCAATATGCTTTAGATGTACTCGTATTTGGTGCGTACGACCCGTTTCCAGCCTGCAACTCATAAATGTTACATATCCCAAACGTTCCAGCACTTTATAATGTGTTACTGCGGCTTTCCCTTTTTCTTCAGCTTCCTCGCCAAGAAATACGGTGTTCTGTAATCTGTTTTTTGGGTGCCTGCCTATGTGCCCTTCTATGGTACCTTCATCATCCTTAACATCTCCCCAAACAAGCGCCACATATTCACGCTCCGTAGTTTTCTTGAAAAATTGCCGGGATAAGTGCGTCATCGCTTCTTCAGTCTTTGCCACAACCAGCAAGCCACTGGTATCCTTATCTATTCTATGCACCAAACCCGGTCGGTTACTGCTATTGTTCGGTAAATTATCGAAATGAAACGTAAGCGCGTTTATTAATGTGCCACTGTAATTACCGTGCCCTGGATGCACAACCATGCCTGGCTCTTTGTTTATGACAAGTAGATCGTCATCTTCATACACTATGTTAATGGGGATATTTTCTGGTGTGAGGAGTAATTCGTACGGAGGATGCTCAAACATAACAGTAATCACATCGTTTGCCTTTACTTTGTAGTTTTGCTTAACTACGGCTTCATTTACGTAAATATTCCCGTCCTTGGCTGCTTTCTGAATTTTATTCCGTGTAGCATTCTCAATCTTATTCATTAGGTATTTGTCCACGCGCAAAGGAGATTGCCCTTTGTCTGCTACAAACCTGAAATGTTCATAAAGATCGTCGTTACCTGTTTCTTCGTCGTTCTGGTTAGTTTCCGCCATCATCTTCGGGTGCTTCGCTGTTATTATTGGGTGATTCAGATTCTTCTTCACTAGAATCACGATTATTTCTACTCAAACTCTCATCTCCTATAATAAGATCCAGGACCGATGTAATTTCAAGCTCGGTATCTGGGTCTATTTTAGAACCTGCGTGTCTTATTTCCAGCACCTGATCACTCATATGCGGTTTTGTAGTTACTTTTCCTATTTCAAAACCCATGGCTAATAATGTTGGTTCTGCCTGGCGTCTTGTTTTTCCTACTACATTGGGGATTTTTACCTTTCGGTAGCCGGACGGATTTAAGGTTAAATAAATTTTACGATCTTCTTTTACAAACTTACCCGCCTTCGGGATTTGTTCAATAACCGAAAACTTCGGATAGTCCGGATTAAAATTTGCCGAATCTAAAATAACATATCTTAGGTCGTTTTCATCCAGAACATTGTCAACATCGCTCAGGGTAAGCTTTGCCAGATTAGGAACTTCAATTTTTTGCCCGTGGTTTGTAGTACTCTTTAGCCACCACAGCACGATAAACACCAAAACTATGAGCCCTACAATGGCAAGCAGTAGTTGTTTAACAAAAGCCTTGGAAAAGATATATTTTATAAAGGACATACGCTTTGGGTTTAGAGCACAAAAATAACAAACCTAAAGTTAGCAACTTTTATACGATTAGTTATATTTTTGATAAACGCATTAAATAAGGCTTTGGTATGGGTAAAAAAAATATAGCTGTTGTTATGGGAGGCTATTCCAGCGAGTTTCAAATTTCGCTTAACAGCGGCGCAGTGGTTTGTGAGGCATTGGACTCTTCGGTTTACAACGTATTCGCAGTTCATATTGTAAAAGAGGGCTGGTTTTATGTTCCTCAAAACGGCGCAAAGTCTCCCATAGATAAAGGAGATTTTAGTTTTATAGCCGAAGGAAAAAAAATAATTCCAGACGTTATCTTTAATACAGTTCACGGAACGCCGGGTGAAGATGGTCTTTTACAGGCCTATTGGGAATTATTAAAAATGAAGCATACCTCTCCAAGTTTTTACCAAAGTGCGCTTAGCTTCAATAAGCGAGACTGTTTAACAGTATTAAAAAACTTCGGAATAAAATGTGCTAATTCTTATTATGTAAATAAAGGAATTGACTATGATGTTGACGAAATAATCAAAAAAGTAGGACTCCCCTGTTTTGTAAAACCAAATAGAGCTGGCTCCAGCTATGGTGTAAGCAAAGTAACTATTCTTGAAGATTTTGAATCCGCGCTTACTAAAGCATTTACCGAAGATACCGAAGTACTCATTGAAACGGCTTTAGTTGGTACAGAGGTTTCGGTAGGTGCATATAAACTGAACGAAGAGATCCACGTATTAATGCCTACTGAAATAGTTTCAGAAAACGACTTTTTTGACTACGAAGCAAAATATTTAGGTAAATCTCAGGAAATAACACCCGCCAGAATTTCAGAAGAAGAAACAGTAAAAGCACAAACCGAAACGAAACGAATTTTTGCCCTCTTAAACATGTCTGGTATTACACGATGCGAGTTTATTATCCAGAAAGGCGAACCGTTTTTTATTGAAATAAACACCACACCAGGGCTGAGCAAAGAAAGTATTATCCCAAAACAGGTACGACACGCAGGAATGACCTTAACCACGTTCTTTGGAAGTTTAATTGAGGAAGCTGCTCATAGCTCATTGCAAAAATAACTTTTGTACCTTAGAAGCACATTTTGTGAACGACGAACGACGAACGACGAACTATGAGCGATGAGCGATGAATAACGAATAACGAATAACGAATAACGAAATTTATACTTTGACACCTCCTAACAACATCCGCAGAGCTGTTTTCCCGGGATCTTTTGATCCTATTACATTGGGACACGTAGATATTATTGAAAGAGCTTTACCTCTTTTTGATGAAATTATCATAGCTATTGGCGTGAATGCTGAAAAAAAATATATGTGGAATCTGGAAGAGCGCATTACTAAGATTGAAGCCGCCTTCAAAGGAAATTCAAAAATTATCGTAACATCTTACGAAGGACTTACGTCCGATTTTTGCAAAAAAGAAAAAGCTCAATGTATCCTCAGGGGTTTGCGCAACACAACAGATTTTACCTACGAGCAGACCATTGCACAAGCCAATGAAAAAGTAAATGGTGTAGATAGTGTCTTTTTAATTTGTAGCCCGGAATACGCGTACATCTCTTCTTCTATAGTAAGGGACATTGCCAGAAATGGTGGAGACACTAAAAATTTAATCCCCTAAAATTTTATTTGTTTTGTTGTGCTTTTAAAGGCACGATCCAGGAAAGATCGTTATAGTTGGTTTCATCAATTTCGGTTAAATCAACATCTGAAAAAATCATTTGCTGTGCAGGAAGTCCGTTAAATTTCACGGTTACATCTGCCGTAATTTTTGGATCAACTATGTTATATTTCTTTTCTATTTGAGGCTTTAAATATTTTGCAAGCAATACCAAATTAACGGGTCTATCTACAATGTGCATAGACTGATTTTGTGATATAAAGGTGTTTACTCCTATCTCACCCGTAGCTCCCGTAGCTTTGTCCTGCATTGTAAAATTAAGAGTAACAATTTGTACCGACTGCATTTTCATACGCCAGGAAAAATGGCTGGCGACACCGGTCCATTCCGGATTATCGGTGTAAAGGTGATATCTAAAAGGAAAAATAATATGAAAAAGTACAAAAAGTAGTAATGCAGCAGTTACAAGTCCCCGATAGCTCTGGTTTTTGTTTAGACCAGTCGCTTGCTCTTCTGAAGTTGCTATTGTAGAAGTTTCCACAGTTTTAGCACGCTCCTTTCTTAACCTTTTTCTTTCTTTCGGGGTAAGTTTTTGCTCTACTGATTTCTTTTTAAAGATGGTATCTATAAAAGAACCAACTTTTTCAGGGTTAAAAAATAACAATGAAGCACAGATCATAAAAAATGGGAAAATCCCTATATCATCAAACAAAATTGAATTGTTTGTAAGATTAAAAAATAAGATAAGGCAGAAGCCCAAAATTCTGGTCCTTCGGAATAGCAATAAGAAGACAATGCCTAAATCATATAACAACCCTCCATATTTAATAAAAGGAATTAAAATATCTTCTGAAAATAGCTGTACCAGATAATTATCTCTAGCTCCCGAAAGTAGTTCAGAAACTAAATTAGTATAAAGCCAATTGTATGAAAGCTTTGCAATGCCACCAAAAAAGTATGGCAAAGCAATTAAAAACATCAATATATATTGATTCCAGGCGGGAAGAGTGTTTATATTTTCCTTGTTTTTTTTCCCTATCTGAAGACAATACTTTGTATCTGCTCGTATAAAAATCATTACAAATGATAGTAGGGAAAGCAAATAAATATGATTATTAAAAAGTGTGCTGTCCACAAACGAAAAATAAGTGAAGACTATAAAGAAATACGTCATAGCATACCTATACCATATTCCTAAGGTTATACCTACTGCTGCAACCAAGAGGCCAACCTGAAGAAATTTTAGCAATCCCAACGGCAGGGGCTTAAAAAAAGAAAGCTCGTTATAATGAAACAATACTTCAGGACCTGAAATAAATTGATAGGTATAATCTATGCCAAAATAGTATCCAATCTGGTAGGTTAAAAACAACCCGAAAATAATCCTAAAAAGACAAACAATGGAAGCGTTGATTGGTGTGTAAAGAAAGTCTACAGTTTTTTTGAATATACCCATTTTTTAAAATACATTAAATATATAACTTCATAAATGTACAATAAAACTGAAACCTTGTACAAATAAAATACGTGCTACATCTATACCTCCTAATCGTTCTGGTATAAAAAACACTTTTGATGAAAGAACAATTCATGTTTGACCAAAAAAAAACTCTTCCAACGTTGGAAGAGTTCTAAATTTTTAAGGAATTTAAACTTATAGCGTAGCTACAAATTTTGCTAGTTTAGACTTCACATTAGCCGCTTTATTATCGTGGATAATATTTTTCTTAGCTAACTTATCAACCATAGACATAACTTCAGGATAAAACTTTTCAGCTTCCTTTTTGTCTGTCATTTCGCGTAACTTCTTAATAGCATTACGTGTCGTTTTGTGTTGGTAACGGTTACGTAAACGCTTTGTTTCGCTGCTTCTAATTCTCTTTAATGCTGACTTGTGATTCGCCATTGTTTTTGTTTAAATCTTAATTTGTAGTCCGTAGGGGAATCGAACCCCTGTTACCAGGATGAAAACCTGGCGTCCTAACCCCTAGACGAACGGACCATTCTTTTGAAATGCGGATGCAAAAATACAACTATTTTTTAATGTTCCAAATCCCATCCAATCTTTTTTCAAAAAATTTAGTATGCCTTTGCAAAAAGCACTCTCCTCTTTGAAGGTTTTCCAGTAACCATGCACACTCCCGGTTCATCATTACCATCTATTGGGATACATCTTATGGTTGCTTTAGTTTCATTTTTAACTTGCTCTTCGGTTTCAGAAGTACCATCCCAGTGCGCAGCAATGAAACCACCTTTTTCTTCCAGAATTTTCTTAAATGCTTCGTAGCTATCAACTTTTGTTGTATGTTCGGCTCTGTAATTCAATGCTTTGGTATAAAGGTTATCCTGTATCTCAACCATTAAACCTTCCACAACAGACACTACATCTTCCCGATTCACAAATTGTTTTTGCAACGTATCTCTTCTTGCCAACTCTACCGTTGCCTTTTCTAAATCTTTAGGACCAATAGCAATTCTTACCGGAACACCCTGTAATTCGTACTGATTAAACTTCCAACCCGGTTTTTGAGTATCTCTGTCGTCATACTTCACCCTAATACCTTTCGCTCTTAATTGCTCTTGCAGGTCTTTTGCTACTGCACTAATAGCTTCTAACTGCTCATCATTTCTATAAATAGGCACAATCACTACTTGATCTGGAGCCAGTTTTGGAGGCAATACCAGACCATTATCATCACTATGTGTCATAATTAGCGCTCCCATTAATCTGGTAGAAACTCCCCAGGAAGTTGCCCAGACATATTCTTGTTTTCCTTCTTTAGTTGCATATTTTACATCAAAAGCTTTTGCAAAATTTTGCCCCAAAAAGTGTGATGTTCCAGCTTGTAGCGCCTTTCCATCTTGCATCAACGCTTCAATACAATAAGTTTCTAAAGCACCTGCAAAACGCTCACTTTCGGTTTTAAGACCTTTTATAACGGGCATTGCCATATAATTTTCAGCAAACTCTGCGTATATGTGCATCATTTGTTCTGCTTCAGTTATTGCCTCGGCTTCGGTAGCGTGAGCTGTGTGTCCTTCCTGCCATAAAAATTCCGCAGTACGCAAAAACAATCTCGTTCTCATCTCCCAACGCACCACATTGGCCCATTGATTTATCAACAAGGGCAGATCGCGGTAACTCTGGATCCACTTTCTGTACGTGTCCCAAATAATTGTTTCAGAAGTAGGACGCACTATTAATTCTTCCTCCAACTTAGCATCCGGATCTACAATTACACCTCCGTTTTCATCATTTTTCAGCCTGTAATGGGTGACTACAGCACATTCTTTTGCAAATCCATCTACGTGGCTTGCTTCTTTACTAAAATAGGATTTAGGTATAAAAAGTGGGAAATACGCATTTTGGTGCCCTGTTTCCTTAAACATTCTATCCAATTCTGCCTGCATTTTCTCCCAAATTGCAAATCCGTATGGCTTTATCACCATACACCCTCTAACGCCACTGTTTTCAGCCATATCGGCCTGAACAACGAGTTCGTTGTACCATTTACTGTAATCCTCTTCTCTGGATGTTAAATTCTTCGCCATAGCCTGTAGTTTGGCACAAATATTGTGACTTTGTTAATTGATTAGTTTAATCGGGCAAAACTAGTTATTTTTACGTAGCCCAACAATAAAAATTACTCCTGTTATGAAAACTACATACATCTCCTCCAAAAATCTTTACACTATACTAGTAGTAGGATTACTCTCACTTGTGATGGTTTCTTGCGGTTCTTCTCAATATGCAGCCGAAGATGGTATTTATAGCGACGGTTCTGAAAATGAAGAAGTCGTTGCTACCAGTGATGATAATAGCAATTACTACAAACAGTATTTTAGAACAAAAAATGCAGAATATGAGAGTTTACCTGAAGAAGATTTAATCTTTACAGATATAGATTCGTACGTTTCTGATGACTATATAGACGAAGAAGGTTACATAGTTACCAGAGAATCCAATTATGAAGATGGATATGGCGCGTGGGGTTCTAATGGACCCAATGTTACTGTGAATGTTTATGAAACTGGCTTCAACAATTGGGGCTGGGGTGGATTCAATAACTGGGGCTGGGGTGGATTCTACGGTTATGGTTGGGGTAATTTTTATCGCCCATGGTACGGTGGCTTCTACGGTAACGGCTGGGGAGGCTATTACGGCGGCTGGGGTGGTTACTACGGCGGCTGGGGATGGAATAACCCTTATGGCTGGGGTGGCTATTATGGTGGTTACAACAATTATGGCGGATATAATGGATACGGTAACGGGGTAGCATATAATAGAGGTAGAAGAAACGGAGGCGATTACGGGAGAAGCAATTCGAGAAGTAATCAGTCCTATTCACGTTCCGAAAACTCCAGAAGACAATATAATAGTGGTAGAAGTTCTGCACGCCGTAATTACGGCAACAGAAGTAACACAAGAAGCTATAATTCCAGAAGTACCAATAGAAATAGCACTTATAGAAATTCAAGATCTGGATCCTATAAAAGAGTTACTACACCTAATAGATCAACACGTTCTAATACAAGATCGACACGTTCATCCTCACGATCTTCAGGATTTAGAAGTTCTGGAAGTTCAAGATCTTCTGGTTCATTTAGAAGCTCTGGTGGGGGGGCAAGATCTTCTGGAAGCAGAGGTGGCGGATCACGAAGAGGTGGCGGAAGAGGATAATTTCCAATAAAAATTTTACGAAACTTAATTAATATGAAAAGAACTGCAATCCTTATCGTAGTTACATTGTCTATGGCTTTTGCGAACGCTCAAACCATAACAGACGGACTGAGATACGCAACAGAGAACACAAACGGAACAGCAAGATTTAATGCCTTAAGCGGCGCGTTCGGAGCTCTTGGGGGCGATTTGTCTTCTATTGGCATCAATCCCGCTGGTAGTGCTGTATTCTTACAAAATAATGCGTCAGTTTCATTTTCTTCCAATACTATTGAAAACGAAGCTAATTATTTCAATACAATCACTCAAAGTGAAGACTACGATTTAAGCCTTAACCAAGCAGGAATTGTGTTTGTTTTAGATATTAATCAGGGCGAATCTCCCTGGAAAAAAATTACGCTGGGCTTAAATTATAACAACACGCAAAATTTTGACAACGATCTATTTTTTCAAGGTCGTGGAAATACTTCTGTAGCGAACTTTTTTACCCAACAGGCTCAAGGTATTCCTTTAGATTTACTGGAACTACAAAACGGCGAATCTATTTCAAGTTTATATAATTTTCTTGGTGAAACCGAAGGTGTTGCAGCGCAAAATGCTTTTTTAGGATATCAGGCATTTATCTTTGACCCGGTGTCAAGCGATTTTTCAAACACACAATATACCAGCAACGTTGCCAATGGAACTTTTAATCAACAGTATAGTGTGCTCTCTCGTGGTTATACCGGTAAATATACTTTTAATATTGCTACGCAGTATGAAGACAACTTTTTCTTCGGAATGAACCTGAACTCGCACGCTATAGACTATCAAAAAAGTACTTTTTTATACGAAACCAACAATAATACAGGTAGCACAGTAGACGCTATCGGTTTTGAAAATAACCTCTCGGTTTTAGGAGCTGGGTTCTCTGCACAGTTAGGAGCCATTGCAAAATTTGATAATTTTAGAGTAGGTTTAACTTACGATACACCCACCTGGTTTGAAATTTCTGAAGAAACCTCTCAATATGTTGAAACACAACGAACACAAGATAATCTAACGATCACAGAAATAATAGATCCCAATGTACTTAATGTGTTTGAAAACTACAACTTGCAAACGCCTGGAAAAATAACAGCAAGTACAGCTTATATTTTTGGAGAAAAAGGACTCATAAGTCTGGATTATAGCTATAAAGACTTCTCAAATATTGAGTTCAGTCCAACAAACGACGCCTTTTTTGCCTTACAAAACACCACGATAAACAATCAATTAACAGGTGCTTCAACCATACGCCTAGGGGGTGAATACAGAATAAATCAGCTAAGCCTTCGAGGTGGATACAGATACGAACAAAGCCCTTATGACACCAGCAATATAGTTGGTGACCTTAACGGTTTTTCTCTTGGTTTTGGCTATAATTTTGGTAGTTATAACTTAGACTTATCTTACGCAAGAGCATCTCAAGACAGAAGAGAACAGTTATACAACATTGGTTTAACAGATGCTGCGACCGTAACCCGGGTTACCAGTAATCTAGTTTTTACTTTTGGTTTAAGTTTGTAGGTAGAGCGTAAAAAAGTATTTTAAAGACTTCTTAGTATCACATTGTAAGTACATTAAATTATTCCAACAGTATAATTCTTGAACACTCTTCTTTATTTATAGCAGGTTCAGATATTAAGACTGCTTATAAAATATTCTTTACTACTGAAATTTCCTTTTTTACATTATTTTGAATTGTAGATAAAGCTTCATCAGATTTTTTTTACATTCTAGATGTGTAACAAATTTCAAAAAACTATGCTTATGATTTCTGAAAGCCAATCTACCGGAATATTTTTCATTTTGAAAAGAACCTTTCCTTTTTTTAATGAAAATTGTATTTTCTATTCGTGAGATTGTTAAATATAAACATTTCGTAACAGGCATAAAACGAACGAATATACTGGAAAAACATTACTTTTATGTCACTTCGTTTACCGCTAACATAAAAAGGTGGTGGCAGAGATCTTACCTAAGTTCTATAAAACAATTCAGCCTTCTTTGAAAGTCCAAAGAAGGCTGAATATATATACTCATTAATTAGTTATCGCTTTAGGGTAAAGTGCCCTCTAAATTCTTTTAGGGTTTCGTCTTCTTTGTAGTCCACTCTGAACCAGTAATCACTCGATGGCATTGGGTTCCCGTTATAGGTACCATCCCATCCTTCTCCAAGGGGGCTAATTTGCTTGAGCAGTTTCCCGTGGCGGTCAAATATATAAATTTTTGCCGTAGGGTCTGCATTTGCAATACCAATGATATTCCAGGTATCGTTCCAGCCGTCCTGATTAGGGGTTACAAATCTTGGATAGTCTACTATTCCAACCTCTACAACTACGCTTCCACAACCGTTTACATCCTGTATGGTTACGGTATGGTTGCCAGGAGAGACATTGTTAAATAAACCTTCCGCCTGGAATGGCCCATCGTCTAACTGGAACTCGTATTCACCAAGTCCCATAGCACTGGCTTCTATAATATGTTCTCCCGCAAAGGCTCCGTTTACAACATTTACATCAAAGGTTGTGGGTGGTGAACTTAAAATAACTGTCGTAGTATAGGTTTGCATACATCCGGTAACACGCTCGGTCACGGTAACCATATACACACCTTCCTGTACTGCCAGTATAGAAGGACCTACTTCGCCAATAATAGTTGTATCATTCAGCTCCCACGAAAAAGTATAATCATCCGGAGATAGTCCTGTGTCTAATACTGGTGGGGATGGACCGCCAGACTCTGCCTCGATAGGCAAGCCATCTGCGTCCACACATAACCTGTATTCTTCTTCAAGAGTAAGAATTGGTAATTGTTCTACTTTTAAAATTACTTCTGCAATCGCAAAACAATCGTTATCCATCGCATCGTTCTCTACCCGGGCATAAATAACCTGCGGATTGACAATGTTTGTGTAAATAGTACCTAAAGGATTTACACCATTTTCTGCATTCTCCAGACTCTCGTGAAAGGTTAATGTAAAATCACCCGCCGGGTCGTTACCCGCCAGAATCTCATTACGTAATTGTTGTGCCTGAGAGGCCGGGTCCGGATCTTCTAAGGTAAAGTCTGCAAAACCGTCATTAGGATCTGTATTGTCACAAATTGCATAAGGCTCCGCAGGATTATTAGCAATAGCACCATCTATAACCTCGATCTCAAAAACCTGTATCGCTATATAACAACCTGTGTCTATATTCTCTATCCCTACAAAAATATCCTGTGGGTTTGATGTATTTGGATAGTTTGTAGGATTAGGGATAGGATCAAACTGATTATCAGCATCATCCTGATTTTCATAAAACGTCACCTCAAACAACGCCGGATCCTGAGTTCCTAAAATCTCTCCTTCTTTTGTGGTAAGATCAAAAAATGCCTGCCCGGTATTGGGTGCCTGGCATATAACAAATGGCGTCACATCGGCACTGGCATCCGGTAATGGATCTACCCGAAGTTCTAACTCAACGATCTCAAAACACATATCCACACTCATATCGTTGGTAGCACGAACATATACGATCTGTGGGTTAGAAATATTTGGATATGCCATAGTGTTCGTTATTTCATTCATCTGGTCAACAGCATCTTCATAGCTTAAATAATATGCTAAATCCCAGTTAGCTCCGTTGAGTATTTGTGGAGCACTATCGGTAAGATTAAAAGTTGCCATCCCGTCATTAGGATCCTGATCACATACTACAAGCGCATCTGGTACCACAGGCTCCGGATTAGGAACTACTCTAAGGTTCAGGGTAGTAAGTGCGTTACAATCTGTACCCTGATTATCCACACGCACATAAATGGTTTGTGGGTTCATGATATTGGTATACGCTATGGCAGGGTCTATAGGATTGATACCATCTTCTGCATCTTCCTGGGTAACATAATAACTTACATTAAGCCCCGGCATTGGTGGACCTGCAATTTCATCGTCTTTCTCGGTAAGATCAAATTCTGTAAAACCATCGTTGGGCTCCCCTAAATCGTCACACTTGGTAAATGGTACGGGCTGGGCAGCTAGCGGAGGATCACGGACTTCAATAACAAAACTAACAACAGAAGCACATAAATTGCCACTATTATTGCCCGCTACTCGTGCATAAATAGTTTGTGGGTTCGCAATGTTGGTATACGTTGTTGGTGTTGCTATAGGACTAATGCCTTGCTGCGCATTTGCCTCTAGCACGTAGTAACTCACTGTGAAAAACAACGGATCTAAACCGTTTAGTATCTCTGCTTCACGATCTCTAAGATTGAACACTGCTGTACCTCCTTCTTCACAAACTATAATTGGTGAGATCGTTAATGGTAACTGCGGTGTAGGCAATGCGATCAGGTCTAATTCTACTACCTTAAAACATCCGTTATCGTTGGGACCCATACCAAAAGTAGCACGCGCATATACCGTCTGCATATCTGCAACTATATTCTGGTACGGACTTGTAAGGGCAAACATTCCCATTTCTGCATCCAGGAAGGTTTCGTAATAGCTAACAACTATACTCGGGTCACCATTGGCAATCTCTGCATCTTTGTCGGTAAGGGTAAATTCCGCAAAACCGTCATTGTCTACATCACATACTTCTAATGGAGTAGGATCTTCAACTAACGGAATGTTTGTTACCCGTAGCTCCAACACCAACCCATTAGGCGCTCCAACTTCCTCACAACCGCCTTCTGCTGTCTCGCCACGAATAAAAATATCCTGAGGATTGATAGCATTACCCATGGCATCCTGATTTAAATGAGCCGTAGGGTCTATGATAGGATTAGTGCCTGCTTCTGCATCTGCAAAACTCGTATAATAGGTCACTAATATAGTAGGATCGCCTCCTGTGATCTCTGCCGTTCTGCTGGTAAGATCAAACTCCTCTATCTCGTCACCCGGATTATTTACATCGCACAACGTATACGGTGCCGGTTCGTTAAGATCCGGTGGTAAATTAACAATAAGTAAAAGTGTGGTCTCTGCCAGACATCTACCATCATTATTGGTGTCTCCCACGGTAATATAAATAGTCTGTGGGTTGTCTATATTTGGATAGGCTGTCGAATTCGTAATTGGAATAGTAAGTGCAGGATCCTCAAAATAATTCACTACATAAGGACCTCCCGTTAATCCTGCCAGCATCTGTGGCTCTGCATCGGTAAGGTTAAAGATAACAACACCATTACCATCCTCGTCACATTCCTCCAATGGATCAGGATCTGATATCTGAGGGGTATCTTCAACGATAAGCTCCAAAGTGGTAATATTATAACAACCCGTAGCAATATCGGTCAAACGAACATAGATAATCTGACTAAAGGGGTCTATATTATTATAAGGACTGGCTAAATCATTAATATTATTCTGAGCCTCTACAAAAGATTCGTGGTAGGTCACCACTAAATTCCCCGCAGGATTCCCGTCTACCACCTGATCATCCGCATCGGTAAGGGTAAATATCCCAAAACCATCATTGTCATCATCACAGTAACGCAAAGGATCCGGCTCAAATATCTCCGGACGCTCTACAACAATAAGTTCCATATCGAACACTGCATAACAACCACGGCTATTACTTTCTACACGTACCCAAATTATCTCACCGGCACTGCTGTAGGGGATCGTTAAAAGACCCGTAGCATCGATTGCATCCTGCTCGGTAGCGTGATATGTAACACTTAAATCCAGATCGCCATCAACGATCGTCGCATTCTGACTGTTAAGATTGAAAAGCTCTATCCCATCACCATTATTATCACACTGGCTGAATTCAGGTACCTCAACATAAACAGGTACCAGATCTACAACCAAATTAACAGTAACTACCGTAAAACAGCCGGCTACATTCTCTGCGCGAACCCAAATAGTCTCTCCACCACTCACATACGTCGTAGGATTGGCTATAAAAGGGGTGCCATTATTGGCATCTGCCAAACTGTTGTGATACGTAAAGGTTAAATTAACCAACGTATTAGCAATCTCATCCTCCTTGCTCGTAAGATCAAACTCCTCTACTCCGTCCTGATCGTTATCACAAACTATTAAATCACTAACAGGATCCGTAACAGGTGGACTGTCGTTTACCTGAAGGTCTAAAGAAACGATATCAAAACAATCTGAATTATTTATATTTTCAACTCTGGCCCAAACAGTATCAAAACCCTGTACCATATTAACATACAAGGTTGGGGTTGCTATTTCAGCTATATCATTCTGAGCTTCATTAAAAGTTTCGTAGTATGTTACTACAGCATCTGGATTAGCTCCGGTAATTTCGTCATCTTTAGTGGTAAGGTCAAATTCTGCAAAGCCATCATTAGGTAACTCATCACATATTTCATAAGTAGAAGGAGGATTAATTGATGGTGTTATAGAAACAACAACATCAAAATCATCAACTGCGAAACAAGTAGGCACAGTGTTATTTTCAACACGTACGTACAATGTTTCTCCAGGCACAGGAACGTTATAAATTAATGGTAATTCATTGGTTCCCATAGCAGCCTCTAGTGGATCATTATGATATGTTACTGTAAAATCACTAGGATTCTGTCCGTCTAATGCGGTAACAGTAAAAAGTGATAAATTAATTTCTTGATCACCAGAACCATCGTCATCACAAAAAGCCAAATCGTCAATCATACCCACAGTTGCTGCGCTATAAGTAATCGAGAACTCTGCTATTTCAAAACATTGGCCTGTAGTGTCTTCAATACGCACAAAAATAGGTTGCGTTGGAAGCATCATAATTGGGTAGGCACTATCTAAAGGTGGTAAAATTTGTGCAATATCGTTTTCAGCATTAACAAATGACTCATAATACTTTACATTAAAATCTGCAGGGTTTTGAGTACCAAGAACTACAGGGGTATTAACTGTTAGATCGAAAATACCTGCATTTGTCCCATCATCGCAGATAAACAAATCCATCGGTTGTTCTTCTATCACAGGAGTTTGCAGTACATCTATACAAACTGTTTCACTATATGTACAGCCAAAGTCATCCATAACTGTATAGGTATAACAACTAGTTCCGACAGTAGTAGGTTGTACCGTAATTACATTTCCGGCAGTACTAACGATGGTAGGATCTGGTTGCCAACCTTCCGAAACAATTACCGGTGTAAACGAAGCAGTTGCCGGAACGATAGCTGGGTCAAAGTCAAGATCTATTGAAAATATAAATCCATTATCAATAGCCAAATTATCAACTATTCTCACAGTCCAATCTCCATTTAGATCGTCTCCAATAAAGTCTGCGTAGGATGTAATAGGTGTATAGGTCCCCGCCTGTATTGAATTACCGGCGCTTGGCGTAACAACAGGAACCGTAGGACCATTTACCAGTAAGCCTGCTCCCAAATCGTTAAAGCAATATGTAAATCCAATTCCTGGTACAGCCGGCTGGGTTTCATCGTCTAAGGGCTGTCCCAAATAAGTTCCTAATCCACCTGGGAATGTCTTAAAAAACACTTCCGTTCCATTTGGAGAAATTAAGCTTATATCTAAATCCCCTAAATAAGAATGTTCCATGTTAATACACAAATTCTGTATATCCGAAGCGCTTTGAACAGTTGCTCCAATAGGAAAACATTCAACTGGAATAACAGCCTCAAAAGAACCTACTGGCCCCGTTCCTAATTGAGTAACACCTCCTTGAGGTACAGTACAACTGGTTGAAAACGGCACGGCGGTAACCATCCCGGTAATCGTGGTAGAATCTCCTAAACATATAACAGGGTCTGTAGCTTCTGTACCAGTAAAATCTGGTGTTGTGGATATTTGCACCGTTACGGCAATATCGTTCGTACTCCTACAGCCCAGAGGATCGGTTACAACCAGACCTACATTATAGATACCCGCAGCTGTATAAGCGTGAGTAGAAGTTGCCCCAACACCCGTAGTTCCATCACCAAAATTCCATTCATAGGTTGCACCAACTCCTGTAGTAGAGAATACAGCGCTTCCATTAAAGGTTATTGTTTGATTCTGACATGCATTTATAGTTTGATTGATCGCTGGTGGCGGGTCTGAGCTATCAAATTGAGCGTTAATAGTTTGGCAGGGAGCCACACAACTAATGTTGGCAGTCCATCCGGGAGCCGTTATTGTCCCATTAGAGTTAAACGCAAAGGTTAAACAACCAGATACGTTTGTTGCAGAGGCCACTACTAAACCAGGATTGTCTGTTCCTGTGAAGTCACCAATAACAGGAGACCCGGTAGTTGGTCCATCGTAAATGGTTAGTACATCATTCAGACTTTCAGTTTCAAACGTAAGAAAGTTTACCTGAAGAACTGTGCCTGGTGTATCAGAACAGATTGTTGTAACTAAAGTCTCATTATTGCCATAAGCGGCAGCACTTCCGCCACTATCCGTAAATACTCCAATACATTGAGAGAATGTTCCATTAGGATTTGGAAGTTCCTGAGCAAATACAATGAAGGGAAGAAATAATAAAAGTATTGTAATTTTTTTCATGGGGATTAAAGTTTACGAGTTTTATTCCCCGAGGCTTGAGGATATATTACCATTACATAGTCTGTTCCGTCTAAACGGTACGCTAACGCTTTTTTTGTATAAAATTGAAAAGCATATTTGAATGGATTGAAATTTTTAATATCTATAATTTCGTCTCTGGTCAAGGAGGTATTGTAAGTAGTATATAAAGGAACCTGAGATATTGAAATAATTTCTTTAGATGCATCTTGAGACACATCAAACTTCACGAAATAAATTCTATTTTCGAATAGATCTTTCATGTAGTCATATCGTCGCGTTCCGGGAGCTATTTGAGAAGCACCTTCGTTAATATAAACCTCACTTATGAAGTTTTTAAAATTATTTTTATCCGGGGTTATTTTCTGAGCACTTAAGACCGCTGTAAAGCAAAAAAACAAACCCACAGCAACATACTTTGCACTTTTTAACAACTTCATTTCCATAACGATTAATTCTTTTTAAAAGATTGCGCGAAAATTAAGAAAATTTTGTGAAACAAAGGGGTGTTATACATAAAAAATGGGATTAAATACTCTGCTACAAATTATTATCTCAAAGACTGAAATATGTATCTTTGCCAATTGTACGCAATAGGTACTCAATAAATGCAAAAATGGATTTGAAAAAACAGCTTTCAGATATAGATAGTATTAGCAACGACCACCTGGGATCCGCTGCTAATACACCACTTAGAAATGATGCTTTTGAATTGAGCGATTTGGAAAAAATTGCCAGCATAAAAAAAGACGTTCACAATATCCTACAAACCCTGGGGTTGGATTTAACAGATGACAGCCTAAAAGGAACCCCAAACAGGGTTGCCAAAATGTTTGTACAGGAAATTTTTGGTGGTCTACATCCCGATAGAAAACCAAAGGCCTCTACCTTCGATAATAAATATAAATACGGAGAGATGCTTGTTGAAAAAAACATTACCCTCTACTCTACCTGCGAGCACCATTTGCTACCTATCGTCGGTAAAGCACACATTGCTTACATTTCTAACGGAACGGTTGTAGGACTTTCAAAAATGAACCGTATTGTAGATTATTACGCAAAACGGCCGCAAGTACAAGAACGACTTACCATACAAATTGTAAAAGAATTACAAGGCGTCCTCAAAACCGAAGACGTAGCCTGTGTCATAGACGCAAAACACCTGTGCGTAAACTCCAGAGGAATTAGAGACATAGATAGCAGCACTGTAACCAGTGAATACGGCGGAAAATTTAAAGATGCCGAAACACGAAGAGATTTCTTAAACTACATCCAAATGAATACAGATTTTGAAGGGGTTTAGTAGCATATGATATCGAAAAAATCAGGCCGCTGAACTTTCCCACTTAACGTGTTTCCGAAGCGTTTTTTTTAAAGCATTTTAAAGGGGTGTGTTTTATGAGTTAAAACGAGTATCAAAATTTTAAACAACTATGAGCCTTTATAAAGACCAGAAAATAAAAATTTACAACTCTCTAACCAAAGAAAAAGAGCTATTTACACCAATTCACGAAGGTGCCGTAGGAATGTATGCGTGCGGACCCACCGTATATAGCAAGGTGCATCTGGGAAATTGTCGTACTTTTTTATCGTTCGATCTGGTTTTTAGGTATTTAAAACACCTTGGATACAAAGTGCGCTACGTGCGTAATATTACCGATGCCGGCCATCTGGAAAACGATGGCGAAAGCGGTGATGACCCTATCCTTAAAAAAGCCAGGATAGAGCAATTGGAACCTATGGAGGTGGTCCAGAAATACACGGTAGATTTTCACGAAACGATGGCAAAATTTAACGCGTTGCCTCCAAGTATAGAACCAACGGCAACAGGTCACATCTTTGAGCAAATTGCTATTGTTGAAAAACTTATTGCTGAAGGATACGCCTACGAGAAAAACGGATCTGTCTATTTTGATGTTGTAAAATTTAACGAAGACCACACCTACGGAAAATTAAGTGGCCGAAAGCTGGAGGACATGATCACCAACACCCGCGAATTGGCCGCACAGAGCGAGAAAAAGAATCCGCAGGATTTTGCACTCTGGAAAAAAGCCGAACCCCAGCACATTATGCATTGGCCATCACCCTGGAGCGAAGGTTTCCCCGGTTGGCATCTGGAATGTACTGCTATGAGCACGAAGTATCTTGGCGAAACATTCGATATTCACGGAGGCGGTATGGATCTGAAATTTCCTCACCACGAATGTGAAATAGCACAGGCCGAAGCCAGCAATAAAAAAAGCCCTGTTAATTATTGGATGCACGCCAATATGTTAACCTTAAACGGCAAAAAAATGTCTAAATCTACCGGGAACAATATTTTGCCTGGCGAATTATTTTCGGGCAAAAACAATGCTTTGGGAAGAACGTTTTCTCCATCGGTTGCTAAGTTTTTTATGTTTCAGGCACAATACCGAAGTATTCTGGATTTCTCCAGCGATGCGCTAGAAGCTTCAGAAAAAGGCTTTCATAAGTTAATGGACAGCTATCACAGTTTAAGCGCTCTTTCCGTTTCAGAAAAAAGTAGTTTTTCAGTTAGTGACTGGAAACAATCCTGCTACGATGCAATGAATGACGATTTTAACAGTCCCATCCTAATTGCACAACTCTTTGAAGCTACAAAATATATAAACGCCCTAAAAGATGGTAAAGCAACCATTACCAGTGAAGATCTGGGAGTACTTTCGGCAACCATGAAAGCGTTTCTTTTTGATGTTTTAGGGTTGGAAGATGCAACGGTTTCCGGAGACGAGTCTGCAGAGAAACTGGAAGGAGCGGTTGGGTTGCTCATTGAACTTCGTAACCAGGCACGTGCTAATAAGGATTTTGCAACGAGTGATAAGATAAGAGACGAGCTACAGGATGTTGGGATTCAATTAAAAGATGGGAAGGAAGGAACCACATATTCATTGTCGTAAATTTGTACCCATAATCCATTGAAGTGGGAACTAACAGGGAATTCATATTGAAAAACATACTTGTATATCCCTTTATCTTTTTAATCCGTGTATACCAGCGGGCGATCTCCCCTATTTTTCCTTCTACGTGCCGGTATCAGCCTACGTGTTCGCATTACGGTGTAGAGGCATTCCAAAAACACGGACTATTAAGAGGTGGCTGGCTTACCTTAAAACGTATAGGCAGTTGTAATCCCTGGGGAGGGTCCGGGTACGATCCTGTGCCGCCTTCGTCTAAAGAAAAATAGAAGCGAGTAGCTTCCTCGCCTAACCAATTTTGCTATCTTTACGCTTCATAAATCTGTGCTATGCTACACTTTTTAACTGTCTGGAACCCGAGTGAGGGATTAGACCTTGGTTTCTTTATGATTAGATATTACAGTCTTACCTACGTAATAGGTTTTGTGCTGGGATGGTTTATTATGAAACGTATTTTTAAGAATGATAACGTTTCCATGGAAAAACTGGATAGCCTGTTTATCTATATGGTGCTGGCTATTTTAATTGGTGCCAGATTAGGACACGTTGTTTTTTATGAAACTGAACTTATCTGGAACGACCCACTCTCTGTGATTCTGCCCTTTAAAACAGTCCCGGAATTTGAATTTACAGGCTTTAGAGGCTTGGCAAGTCACGGTGCTGCTATTGCAGTTATTATAGCACTTATTTTATATAACCGTAAACACCTTCAAAAACCTGCACTTTGGATCTTTGACCGTGTAATCATAACCGTTGCCAGTGGTGCGGCATTTATACGCCTTGGAAATTTTATGAATTCTGAAATCGTTGGCAGACCTTCGGGCGATTCTCCTATGGGAATTAAAATGATACGCAACGATATTTATCCCCAAGAAGCAGTAAAAGCAACGGGAATTAAAGATGTAAACCAGGCGTACGATGCTATTGCAAATAATCCTCAATTTGCCGAATTATTGGCTACAGTTCCGGAGCGCTATCCCACGCAATTATATGAAGCATTAGGATACGTACTTACCTTTTTGGTGTGCTGGTTTATCTACTGGAAAACACCGTATAAAAAACACTGCGGGTATATTTTTGGATGGTTTTTAATACTTCTTTTTATGACCCGTATGGTGGTAGAATTTTTCAAGGAGGCCCAAGTTGGAGAAAGAGCAGATTGGTTTTTTAATACAGGACAATTGTTGAGCATTCCGTTTATTCTGGCCGGGTTTTATTTTTTATGGAAATCGAAACAAACGGTTTATACCGGGGACAGTGCTACTCAAGAAAAATAAGCGACACGCATGAAAAAAATGGTTCTTATAATAATACTAGCATCACTTCTTTTTGCTACCGAAGGCTGTAAAGAAACACCTAAAAAAGACACCAAGGTTTTAACCAAAGAAATAAGCTTTACAAAAGAAGCTAGCGGTGTTTTAAAGAAAGCTGAAACCGATAGTATTATCGCCACTCTGGATCTGGAAATTGCCGAAGGTGAATACGAAACTCAAACAGGTTTAATGTACCGAAAAAGTATGTTGGCTAACCGCGGAATGCTTTTTATCTTCCCCAACGAACAACGCCGAAGTTTCTACATGAAAAATACCGAATTTGGCTTAGATATTATCTACCTCAACTCTAAAAACGAAGTCGTAAGCATTCAAAAAAATGCACAACCTTTAAACCAGACTTCGTTACCTTCTGAAGCACCTGCAACGTATGTACTGGAAGTAAATGCCGGATTAAGTGACCAATGGGGACTGGAAGCCGGGGATGTGTTGGATTGGGAGAAATTATAAGAATGGCTTAAGAGTATAACCATAAAGTTACTGGTCAATTCTTGTGGCTTTACTATGAAAATTAGATACATCTTCTTTTAGATTATATCAATCTACAGGCAGTGCAGAAGAGAATAGCTGCAACACTTCTTGCTGTTGTTCCTGAGAGATCCCAGATACAAGCATATGGATTGAATTATATCCAAAACGAGCTTTCAAGAGAATCGGTTATTTTATATATGCAACGCAATAATTGTAGTCATTGGGTTAGTGACTTTACAGTTTCTTTGTAATAGCCATTTACTGTATCTTCAAGAACTTTAAAGTCATTTGCTGGTACGTTTTCGAAAGAAGAGGTGTACCAACCATAATCGAATGAAATAGCATAGTCATTTCCCGTAACACTTCCAACATAGGAGTCTATTCCTTCTGCTTCGACCAGTCTGAAACGTGTCGGGACTTCAAATATGTATTCTGCAATGGTTAAGGAAATTTCAGGTTAATGGGAGGTAGTATCATTTTCTTTACTTGTACATCCAGGCATTATCCTTATACAAGGTAAAAGGCAGACATTTTATATCTGAACCAATTTTATTTATAAAGGTACAAATTACATAAAAACCTATTGAAACTTAAAAAGCCCACTCTTAGAATAAGAACGGGCTTTTCAGTATTTAAAATTTCAGAAGAAAACCTACGCAATAAGCGCTTCGTCTTCCTCCTCGTCTCTTTTATCTGTTAGATCGATTCCTCTTTTCTTAACGGTATCAAAGAACACTGGTGTTGCGATGAACAGAGAAGAGTAAGTACCTACTAATACACCCACGATTAATGCAAAGATTAATCCGCGAATAGACTCAGCTCCTATAAAGAAGATACACAACAGTACTATTAAAGTTGTAATAGACGTATTTAACGTACGACTTAATGTACTGTTTAATGCACTGTTAATAATACGGTTCATTTTCCACTCCGGATGTTCGTTAAAGAACTCTCTAATACGGTCGAACACTACCACGGTATCATTCAGCGAGTATCCAATAACTGTTAGGATCGCCGCAATAAAACTCTGCCCTATCTCCATACTAAATGGCATAAACTGGTGTGTTAATGAGAAGATACCCAACACAATTAATACATCGTGGAATACCGCCGCTACAGCACCTAAACTAAATTGCCATCTTCTAAAACGTAGTAAGATATACAGGAATACTACTACCAGAGATCCTAATACTGCCCAGAAAGAAGACTTCTTAATATCATCTGCAATAGTAGGGCTTACTTTGTAGTACTCCATACGTCCTGCGACTTTGTTATCGTCGTCCGCCTTAAACTGCTCCAAGGTCATCGCTGCAGGAAGGTTAGGTTTCAACGCTTCAAACAACGTTGCTTCCACTTCGTTATCTACCGCCGCACTGGTTTCATCTACTTTATATTTAGTTGTGATCTTTAACTGGTTATCTGAACCGTAGGTTTTTGCTTCGGCACTTTCAAATACAGCAACTAAGTCACTTTCAATTTCAGAAGGATTTACATCCTTATCAAAACGAACTGTATACGTACGTCCTCCTACAAAATCTACACCCTGGTTAAGACCCACTGTAAATAAAGAGCCTAAACTCACTAAGACCAATAATCCTGAGATTGCATACGCAACTTTACGCTTCCCTAAGAAATTGATGTTTACGTTCTTGAACAGGTTTTTGGTTATTGACGTAGAGCACGGTAATGGCTTCCCATTTTTGGTGTAACGGTCTATAAACAATCTTGTGATAAAAATTGCCGTAAATAGTGACGTTATAATACCAATTAATAAAGTAGTTGCAAAACCCTGAATAGGTCCTGTACCAAACACTAATAAGATAAGACCCGTTAGTCCAGTTGTAATGTTGGCATCTAAGATGGAAGACAATGCATTTTTGAAACCATCGTTAATTGCGTCGCGTTGCGCTTTACCTTTGGCGAGCTCTTCCCGTATCCTCTCAAAAATAAGTACGTTCGCATCTACCGAAATACCAATGGTTAATACAATACCTGCAATACCAGGAAGTGTTAATACAGCTCCGAGCCCTGCTAAAATTCCGAAAATAAACAAGATGTTTACTACCAAGGCGACATCGGCAAAGGCTCCTGCTTTTCCGTAGTAAAAAATCATCCAAAGCAATACAAATAATAGTGCAATTCCAAATGAAAGCATACCACTATCAATGGCTTCCTGTCCTAAGGTTGGCCCTACAACTTCTGCCTGAATAATGTCTGCAGAGGCCGGAAGTTTACCAGCACGCAATACGTTTGCTAAATCCTGACCTTGCAAAATAGTAAAGTCACCTGTAATTTCACTACGTCCTCCGGCAATAGCTCCGGATGTTACTCCTGGTGCAGAATATACAACATCATCCAGTACAATGGCGATCTGGCTCTTATTGGTAAAAGCTTCTCCTGTCATTTCTTCCCACTTTTTAGCTCCGGTACCGTTCATTTGCATACTTACAGCCACACGTCCTACTTGGTCGTATGTTTGCACAGCATCTGTAACAACACCACCGCTTAAAGGGGCTTCGTTTTCACGATTTCCAACCAAAGCATATAAATCTACATACTCTAAGCTTTCTTTTTCACCATCTATAGTTACCTCTCTTGTTGTTGGCAATCCCCAAACAAACTTTGTATAACGCATCTCCGCTGGTAATAACTGGCGAATTTGTGGATTGTTAAGGTATCCTTTAATAGTTTCTAAATCCTTATTTTCAACTGAAGCGATAACCGGCGAACCTGGTGCTCCAAACTGGATTTTAGATAATAATGGATTGTTTACGGCAGGATCATCACTAACATCTGCATCGCTATCCTCACCTAATAAACTTTCCAGGTCATCGTCTGCCTGTGTATCTTCTCCTGCTATTGCTGTAGTGTCCTGTGCTACTTCAGTTCCTTCTTCAGCTACCTCATTGGTTGTTTCAGTTGTTTCTTCTGTAGTTTCGTTTTCAGCATTTGGAGAGATCATTGTTTTTAACTTCGCATCTGCTTCAAATAAAAAGCTCTGGAAATTTTCAGCTTTATAAGCCGTCCAGAATTCCAGTTGTGCGGTACTTTGCAGTAAATCTTTTGTACGTTCGATATCCTCAGCACCTGGCAACTCTACCAAGATACGCCCGGAGTTTCCTAAACGTTGTAAGTTAGGTTGTGTTACCCCGAACTTATCGATACGCTTCCGTAATACTTCAAAAGCCGAAGCAATAGACTCGTCGATTTTCTGAGTGATAATTGGCTCTACCTCATCATTACTCATAGAGCTGTTGATCTTGTCTTCCAGGTTCTTATTAAAGAAAATGTCGGGAGACGCTAACCTGTTATCGCCAGGCAAATCGTTAAAAGCTCTAAAGAACGATTCTGCATACGTTTCCTGAGAATCTTTTTGCAGCTCGTCTGCGTTGGCTAATGCCTGATTAAAAGCGGGATCTTTGGTTTTGTTGGCCAATCCGGACAAGATATCTTTTACCGAAACCTGTAGGATCACGTTAATACCACCTCTAAGGTCAAGCCCTTTATTTAATTCTTTTTCTTTCGCCGTTTTGTAATCTATCCCAAGCATTTGTGGCTCGTTGGTCGCATCCAGTAAATATTGCGCTTCCGCTTGTTGTCTTTCGGCCGGCTCGGTTTCCGGAAATGCGTTTTTTGCATATTCCTTTGCATCTGTTTCCACCTTATTTGCGATGTACGTGTACGACAATTGGTACAAACTCACGATTCCAAAAAGGATAGCAAATACAGTAATTAGTCCTTTATTTTGCATCTTGTATTGTTTTAATGTTGAAATGTTAACCCGAATTTTACGAGCGGGCAAATATATACTTTACCTCTTCATTCAACAATGAATATTAGTATTAAAATGTATGTTTTTGAAAGCTATCTATAAAATAGCCGGTTGTACTTCAGGGTCCTATGCCGAAAATAATACGATAGGTATTTAAATCTGAAAAGCACAAAAAATGAAGTATAGGAGGTAATCTGAAGTCGTAATAATGCTAAAAACCATCAGCAAAAATTGAAGTCAGCCGTCCTTTAAGACAAGGGGCCTGCGCGTACTTCAGGTATTTTATAAGAAGTTGTGTCTATACCCAGCGCTACAGTTTCGTATTGCGTGCGGGTAGCGTTGTAAAAATTATTTTGTAAAGTAAGATCTACTTTAGCATTCCCAAAGTAAAATACAGGATTTACATACCATTCGTTACCAGATTTTATCTCGACCAGAGCGCCGTTAAAGCCCATAGCAGCATCTGCCGGCGTTTGTATTTCACTTACATTAAGTTCGTAAGTTGTGTCTGTAGTAAGAGGTAGGTTGGGAGTTTCTCCATTGGCATATAGTGTGGAGTAGCCAAGGTCTAAATGTGCTTGTTTGGAAAATAAATCTTTTACTACGGCCACATCTAGGGTGCTGTAATAAGTGATTTTCAGATTTCCATTTCGGGTTTTAGCTATATCAATGCTTTCTACACCTATGGACTGCAATTGCTTCATAACAAGAGCAATGGCGGTTTCTGTTTCGGTAGCACTTACACTATCGGCATTAAACTGAACCACAATTTCCTGATTAGGCGTAGCCGTTTGCTCCAGACTTATTCCTAAGAATGCCAGGGCAACTACAACTACGACAATTAACCATTTCGAGTTCATGCGCCAAATATAAGGAAAATAGATTTGAAACGTTAGATGTAAGATTTCAGAATTTTCAGAATTTGATTTAATGACAAAAAAAACCTCAAAAGTTTTTAAAACCTTTGAGGTATGGAAATCAAAAATATGTTCAATTCTACAATTCCAGCAATGCGTTGGTTTTGCTAACGCCTTCCGCACTTTCTTTCATGTGTGCTTTTTCGGCATCGTTTAAGGTAATGTCTACTATTTTTTCAATTCCGTTTCTACCTAGTACCACAGGCACTCCAATACAAAGATCGTTCAATCCGTATTCACCTTCCAGCATTGTGGAGCAAGGGAAAACTTTCTTCTGGTCGCAGGCAATCGCTTGTACCAGTGCGCTTACTGCCGCTCCTGGAGCATACCAAGCTGAAGTTCCAAGCAATCCCGTTAAAGTAGCGCCACCAACTTTGGTGTCTTCCTTCACTTGATTTAATCTTTCTTCGCTAATAAATTCGCTTACCGGCACACTGTTTCTGGTTGCCAAACGTGTTAATGGAACCATTCCTTTATCGCTATGACCTCCTAAAACCATTCCATCTACATCGCTAATAGGCGCTTCCAAGGCTTCTGCCAGACGATACTTAAAACGTGCACTATCCAGAGCTCCACCCATACCTATTATTCTATGCTTTGGAAGATCTGTAGTTTTATGCACTAAATATGTCATCGTATCCATTGGATTACTCACCACAATAATAATGGTATCTGGAGAATGCTTAATTAAGTCTGAAGAAACCGACTTTACAATTCCCGCATTAATACCAATTAATTCTTCACGTGTCATCCCTGGTTTTCTTGGAATTCCGGATGTGATCACACAAATATCACTCTTTGCAGTTTTACTGTAGTCGCTTGTTGAACCTGTTATTTTGGTATCAAACCCATTTAGTGAAGCTGTTTGCATTAAATCCATTGCTTTCCCTTCGGCATAGCCTTCTTTAATGTCTAATAATACTACTTCGCTTGCAAAATTTTTGATGGCAATGTATTCGGCACAACTTGCACCTACTGCTCCTGCTCCTACTACGGTAACTTTCATATTTTAAATTTTTAGAATGGCTGCTGTTACAACCTCGGTTGATTACTATTACTTTTGCTGCTCTGTGCAACACTATTTTTCTTTTAAAACAGGATTAATTTTAAAATTAACAAACTGATTTTAAGATGGTGCAAAAATACAATTATGCTACTAAAAAATATATTAAGAGGCAGTTAAATTAAAAAAGCCCCGAGCAAGTGTCGGGGCTTTCAAATTCAAACTCGTTCTTACGCATCAATATTTGCGTAGACTGCATTTTTTTCTATAAATTCTCTACGTGGTGGTACTTCGTCACCCATAAGCATAGAGAAAATTCTATCAGCTTCAGTACCATTATCTATGGTTACCTGGCGCAGGGTTCTAAAATCCGGATTCATGGTGGTGTCCCATAATTGCTCTGCATTCATCTCTCCAAGACCTTTATAACGCTGGATTCCTGCGCTACCTCCAAACTGTTCGTTTAAGGAGTCACGCTCTTTATCACTCCACGCATATTCTTTCTTTTGTCCTTTTTTAACCAAATACAATGGTGGGGTAGCAATGTATACGTGCCCTGCTTCTACAAGGTCTTTCATATACCTAAAGAAAAAAGTTAATATTAAGGTAGAAATGTGACTTCCATCTACATCGGCATCACACATAATCACTACTTTATGATAGCGTAATTTTGAAATGTTTAATGCTTTACTGTCTTCTTCGGTACCTATAGTAACACCTAATGCGGTAAAAATGTTTCTAATTTCTTCGTTTTCAAATACTTTGTGCTGCATGGCTTTTTCCACATTCAAAATCTTACCACGTAATGGTAAAATTGCCTGGAAATTACGGTCACGACCTTGCTTTGCCGTTCCCCCTGCCGAATCTCCCTCGACAAGAAACACTTCACATTTTTCCGGGTCTTGCTCGGAGCAATCACTTAATTTTCCTGGTAATCCGCCACCGCTCATCACCGTTTTACGCTGTACCATTTCACGTGCCTTTCGTGCTGCGTGACGTGCTGTTGCGGCTAAAATTACTTTTTGAACGATAATTTTTGCATCGTTCGGATTTTCTTCCAGATAATTTTCCAGCATTTCAGAAACTGCCTGACTTACAGCACTGGTAACTTCTCTGTTTCCTAGTTTGGTTTTGGTTTGCCCTTCAAATTGCGGCTCCTGTACTTTTACCGAAACAATTGCAGTTAATCCCTCTCTAAAGTCATCACCGGCAATTTCAAATTTCAACTTATCCAACATCCCGGAAGCATCTGCATACTTCTTTAAGGTGGTTGTTAAGCCACGTCTGAATCCGCTTAAATGCGTACCTCCTTCGTGTGTATTAATATTATTTACATACGAGTGCAGATTTTCGCTATAAGAGGTGTTATACACCATGGCTACCTCAACAGGCACTCCATTTTTTTCACCTTCCATTGCAATAACATTTGCAATTAAGGGCTCACGGTTGCCATCTAAGAAGCGAATGAATTCTGGAAGTCCTTCATCACTATGAAAAGTTTCTCCTACAAACTCACCTTTCTCGTCGGTTTCACGTTTATCTATAAGTGTGATGGTAATTCCTTTGTTCAGGAATGCCAACTCACGCAAACGGCTCGCAAGAGTATCGTAATTATACTCGCGTGTTTGCTTAAAAATTTCTTCATCCGGTCTAAAAGTTACTATAGTACCTCTTTTATCTGTTTCACCAATAGGCTTTACAGGGTATAATGGCTTACCTCTCTCGTACTCTTGCTGATAGATTTTACCATCGCGATGAACAGTTGCCGTTAAATGTTCAGAAAGTGCATTCACACAACTTACACCGACTCCGTGTAAACCACCAGAAACCTTGTAAGAGTCTTTATCAAATTTACCTCCGGCACCAATCTTGGTCATAACAACCTGAAGGGCAGAAACGCCTTCTTTTTTATGAATATCTACAGGAATACCACGACCGTTATCTGTAGTTGTAATGGAATTGTCTTCGTTAATAATAACGTCTATAGCATCACAATGTCCTGCCAGTGCCTCATCGATAGAGTTATCTACTACCTCATATACCAGGTGGTGCAATCCTCTTACGCCAACATCTCCAATATACATGGAAGGACGCATGCGTACGTGCTCCATTCCCTCCAACGCCTGAATATTATCGGCACCGTAATTACTTTTATCTTGTTCTTCGCTCATAAAAAATTGGGTTAATTCTGGTCAAATTTTTAATACCAAACAAATATAACCAAACCACCAATAAAACAGGCGGTTTTCACGTTTTTAAAGGGGTAAGTTATTAACAAATAATTGTGGAAAAATAGCATTTTTTAAATAGCCATCCTGTTTGTTTTTTCTGTTAAAATTTTCTTCGGATAAAAGCCGTAAAAGTTTCATACACAACCTTGCTAGCTGTTTAGCGTCTAAGGTAAGAAGACGGCATTACTTTTGCTTTTTATTAACGCAAATATCGGAGTAGAACATCTACCTTTAAATTTATAATTTAAACTATAACTATGAAAAACAAAATCCTCACTTCCGCACTAATCGCGCTTGCCATTATGTTTACCGCAAACATGAACGCCCAAAAATTCTCAGACTTAGATAAAAGCCCGATGGATGTGGCTGCGTACCCAGCAAGTAACCAGGAAAGTAATAAACTTGTAAAAATCGCTTATAGCCGACCACAATTAAAAGACCGTCCGCTGGACAAACTTACTCCGGAAGGAAAAGTATGGAGAACAGGGGCGAATGAAGCAGCCGAAATAACATTGTATCAAGCCATGAAAATTGGTGATAAAGTAGTTCCTGCCGGAAGCTATTCTTTGTTCACCATTCCTGGAGAAGATACCTGGACAATTATTTTAAGCTCAGACACAAATGTATGGGGTGCTTATAGTTATAATGAAGCAAACGATGTAGTAAGGACTACAGGGAAAGTAACCACAGATAAAAAGTCTCTGGAAGCATTTAGTATCGCATTTGAAGAGGCCGATGGTGGCGTTAATATGCATCTTGGTTGGGGAACAACCAGAGTTGCAGTTCCTTTTATGAGTGTAAAAATGTAGGTCTCTCTTTGCGGAAATCTTAAAAATAGCAAATCCCGAATTCCAAAAGTTTCCTTTTGAGATTTGGGATTTGCTATTTTATTAATTTTTAAAATTATGGAATATTGAGATACTTATGTGTTTGCAAGGAAACTACCCATTTAGGATTGTTCATCACATACGCTACGATAGCAGGGATAACTTTTTCCCGCTTGCTCCATTCAGGTTGTAAATACAGCTTGCAGTCTTTCGAAACTTTCGTGGCTTGTTCTTCAGCAAAACGGAAATCGTCGTTGTTATAGATGATCACTTTTAGCTCATTCGCTGCTTTATAAACTGCTGGCGTTGGTAATTTCAACTTTTTGGGAGAAAGACAGATCCAATCCCAGGTTCCGCTTAATGTGTAAGCTCCAGAGGTTTCAATATGGGTATCCATTCCTTTTTCCTTTAGCAAAGAAGTGAGCGGCCCCATATCCCACATTAATGGTTCACCACCGGTAATTACAATGGTTTTGGAATACTTAGAAGCATTCTCAGCAATGGAAGTGATTTCAGTTGGCGGATGAATATTTGGATTCCAGCTCTCTTTTACATCACACCAGTGGCAACCCACATCGCACCCTCCCACTCTTATAAAATAAGCAGCAGCTCCTTTGTGATATCCTTCTCCCTGTATGGTATAAAACTCCTCCATTAACGGGAGCATAGTACCTTTTTCAACTAGTTCTTGTACTTCAGTTTTCATTGGCGCAAAGGTAGTAATGAGTTTGCAGTTTTCAGTACCAGTTGGCAGTAACTTTTAGAAAACGCTATTACGATTATTACTTTTTACTGAGAACTACCAACGGCTGCTGCATACTGGCGACAGCCACAACTTCAATCTCGATCTTAGCTCCTTTCGCCAACGCTTCAGCAGCAAACGTAGTCCGCGCCGGTTTCTGTGGAAAATAGGTTATGTAAATTTCATTAAATGCTGCAAAGTCTTCAATGGTATCCAGAATTACAGTTGCCTTTATAACATCTTTCATTTCAAGATTGTGCTGCGCCAGAACTTCTTTTATATTCTCCAAAGCCTGTTTCGTTTCAGCCTCAATACCTCCTGCTACCAATTCACGAATTGCGTGATCTATCCCAATTTGCCCGGAGAGGTAAAAGGTGTTTCCTACCTGTACGGCATCACTAAAGGGAGCGCCCTGCTTTTTGGGCTCGTGAGAAGGATGAAAGATGGGAACCGTGAATTCTTCTAGGGCAGTTTCGGTGGTATGTTCGGTAGTGTCTTTTTCATCAGAATACGTAACGCAACTGGTGATTAATACTATTGAAATAAGCAACATTGGAAAGTAGAAAAAGTGTTTCATCGGGATTAATTTTAGTTTATCGAAAAAAGGACAATATTAACATTTTTTTGCTAAGCAGAAATGAGGTGTTACCTTATCATTGATGTACTCAAAAAAAATCTTATGAAGTTCTTTTACACAATTTCACTATTCCTCCTGGTGATAACAACCGCAAATGCACAAGTTGCCATAGGCACAATTACACCAGACGATGGTTCTGCGCTCGAAATAACCAGTAGAACCGGAGCGCTTGTCCCGCCAAGGATGACAACCGCTCAAATGAATCTAATTCCTACACCACTGGATGGTGCTGTAATTTATAATACTACAGATCAAGCTTTATATGTAAGATCAAGCGGCCAATGGACCTCCTTGTCAAAACAAAATGGAACGATAATTCTCAATAACGATTTTGGAACGGGTGGTAATGGTATTATTACCGGAGCAAACAATACCTTTATTAATTTTCCCATAGGAAGCTCAAACGTTTTGGCAAACGATACGGCTCTTTATACAATCACTTCAAATGGTACGATTACTATGAACCAGACCGGTAATTATTTATTCAACGCCTCTTTTTCAATTACGAATGCACCGGCAGGAAATAGCAAATATATCATTGCAGTTACTATAGATGGCAATCTTATTGGGTATCTATCCCGAGGCTTCACAAGTCTCCCCGGATCGGATTATTGGGGAACAAGTGGATCCCTAGTGTATCCTGTGACTGCAGGACAGGTTGTTAGATTCCAATATGTTTTTAACAACAATAGTAATGCTCTCAACGCCAGGTTTTTCAATCTTGGAATCACAAAATTAAATTAAGTATAAACTTTTTAGAAGCTATAAGGGATTGTGTACTTTTACACCAAATTTCATAACCTCATGGCAGACAAACAGGAATTTTTCGATCACATCAATAACGGCTATGCTACCAAAGGTGACGCTATTACTTTAGGTGCTGCAATGTTGGAAGGTGAAACTATTACTAATGCACTCGTAAAAGTTCCACTAAAAACCCTTAACCGTCACGGATTGATTGCCGGTGCTACGGGAACCGGAAAAACTAAAACATTACAGGTATTGGCCGAAAATCTTTCGGAAAAAGGAATCCCTGTATTGTTGATGGATATGAAAGGAGATCTTTCGGGAATTGCGCAACCCAGTCCCGGACACGTCAAAATTGACGAACGCCACGAAAAAATTGGAATTCCGTTTAACGCTCAAAAATTTCCTGTTGAAATATTAACGCTTTCGGAACAAAATGGTGTAAGATTACGCGCTACGGTGAGCGAATTTGGACCCGTACTTATCTCAAGAATCCTCAATGTTTCTGAAACCCAGGCGGGGATAATCTCGGTGCTGTTTAAATACTGTGACGATAACAAACTACCGCTGTTGGATCTAAAGGATTTTAAAAAAATCTTACAATTTTCTACAGGTGACGGTAAAGCCGAAATTGCCGAACAATACGGCCGCATCTCACCAGCATCATCAGGGGCTATCCTTAGAAAGATCGTAGAGCTGGAACAACAGGGCGGCGACTTGTTTTTTGGCGAAAAATCTTTTGACACAGACGATCTGCTGCGTGTAGATGACAATGGGATGGGGTACATTAATATTGTTCGATTAACCGATATACAGGATCGTCCTAAACTATTCTCCACGTTTATGCTGTGCATGCTTGCTGAAATTTACAGCACTTTTCCGGAACAAGGCGATAGCGGAAGACCGGAACTGGTGATTTTTATAGACGAAGCACACCTTATTTTTAAGGAAGCCAGCGATGCCCTGCTGGACCAGATTGAAAGTATTGTAAAATTAATTCGCTCCAAAGGTGTTGGACTCTATTTTGTGACGCAAAATCCAACCGATGTGCCGGACGCGGTTTTAAGCCAGTTAGGACTAAAGATTCAGCACGCGTTGCGGGCTTTTACAGCCAAAGATAGAAAAGCCATTAAATTAACGGCGGAGAATTATCCAATTTCAGATTATTACAAAACAGATGAAGTATTGACGTCTCTAGGAATTGGAGAAGCACTGGTAAGTGTATTAAACGAAAAAGGAATTCCAACGCCATTGGCAGCCACGATGCTACGCGCACCAATGAGCCGAATGGACGTTCTTACTGAAAATGAACTAAAAGATTTGCTGGCCACATCTAAAATAATAAAAGAGTATAACGAAGAAATAGACCGGGAGAGCGCCTACGAGTTGCTAAACAAAAAAATTGAAACCGCTCATAAAGAAGAAGCTAAAGAAAAAGCCGAAGAAGAAAAGGCGGCTGCCAGACGTTCTTCCTCCAGCCGAAGCACTTCCAGCCGCAGAAGAAGCTCGAGCAAAGGCGCACTGGAAAAAGTACTAACAAGTCCCACCATTATAAGAAGTGTGTTGGGAATATTATCGAAGTTGATAAAGTAGACGTTAGTCGCTTAACAAAAATTAAAATTGAACTAAAATTAAAACCTATTCTGCTTTTAATGCAGAACACCTAAGATGAAAAAAACACTATTATTTGCCGCAATCGCTACGATGCTTTTTGTACAATGTGAAGAAGAAAAAGACCCGTTTGCCATTTCGGATGGAGCCATTGGGCCACTTACGAAAAAGACACAGATGAAACAACTGGACTCTATTTATGCACAAGACAGCATTGTAAAATTAAATCCGGTAACCGGCGCTATTGAAACGCAGGGCGAAGTGGAGATTTATGATAAAGACGGAACAAAACTCTTGCTGCTTTCACCTTATGATGAAAGTGATCCTACTTCCAAAATTGCGAACATTCAAATATTTGACGCTCGATACAAAACCGACAAAGGCTTAACCAAAGCCAGCACATTTAAGGATGTAAAAGCAAATTATGAGATTGAAGGAATTCAGAATGCGATCAACTCGGTTGTAGTTTTCTTAAAAGGAACCGACTTGTACCTTACAATAGACAAAAAACAATTACCTGAAGAAGTGCGCTATAACTTTAACCAAAAAATTGAGGCTTCACAAATACCGGACACGGCCACGTTTAAATACTTTATGATGGGTTGGGATGCCGGAGAGGCGATTGAAATTCAGGAAGGGGATATTTAGAAATTAAACCTCAGCAACCAAATTTCAAAGAACGGGCTGTTTATAAACAGCCCGTTTTTTTTATTCTATAATCAGTTGTTTCACTAAGGTTCCTTTTTCGAGTTGAATGTTCACGAAATACAGCCCGGTTTTCAAGTTTTCTGTTGAAAAGGTAGTAGCGGTTTCAAGGAATTTGGTATGTTCTAAAACAGTTCTTCCAGATACATCTACTATGGTTATTCCTGTTGTATCGAGATCTTCTAAGCCGGTAATTGTTACCTGCGATGTTGCCGGGTTGGGGTAGATTTGAAAACTATTACTCTCGAAGTTGTTGGTTGACAGAATATTTTCGTTTTTAAAGACTTCAACTCTACCATTATTGGAAATAGTTGCAGAAACAAATGTATTACCCGAACTATTTAGTGCTACATTATTTCCATATCCCGCTGCAGCGGTTGTTCCTGAAATATCATTATCGATTTGCTGCCAATTATCGCTAACAAATTCAAATACTTTAGCAAAACCTTCAGAAAAATTTTCTTCTGGAATTCCTACTGCTAAAATATTTCCTTGTTGATTAAATGCTATAGAATTCCCTAGATTATCATTAGCTACGTTTCCAACAATATCATTTCCAATTTGCATCCAAGACCCATTAATTAATTGATAAATCTGTACTAAACCACTATCTGGTCCGTTCACATCTGCTCTTGGGTTAGCAATTGCTAATCGGTCTCCAGAACCATTCAAAGAGATGTTAGTTCTAGCTCCATTTACCCCCTCTAAAATAGAGAGAGAATTTCCTATTTCTTGCCAATTATTATCAATTTCTTGATAAGAAGTAATTTACAAAAATCCATTACTATCGTTTAGCGATACCACTGAAACAATCGCCCCAATATCATCTATATCAACCGCGGCTCCAAAAAATGCATTAGTTCCAAACCCTACTATATCCTGTCCAATTTGAATTAGATTACTTCCGTCAAATTCATATACCTGAACTCGTCCTTGAGAATTATCAAATTTTCTTTCACCAATAATAATTCTATTTGCATTTCTGCTAATAGCAACATCATCGCCTAATTCTCCAAAATCTGTACCTAGAATATCGTTTCCAAGTTGTACCCAACTCCCATTTTGATTTTCAAAAAGTCGTGCTCTTCCATTTACGTTATTCGCGTGTCGATCGTTACCTATGATTACTCTTTGTCCATCTCCAGAAATATCAACAGATAAATCAAATGCATCTCCTCCGTTATTATTGGATTCTTCAATAGCACTACCTACTAGTTGCCAATCATTATTCATAAAGTCAAAAATTTTCACATAAGGTATTTTAGTAGAGCTCATCAAATCTAGGGATGCAGCTGCGACATATCTTGTACCATCACTATTTATTGCTAATGCACTCCCAAGCTCATCAAAATTATTATCACCTTCAACAGCATTCCCCACCTGCTCCCATTGTGCAAAAAGTGAGATCGAACATAGTAAAGCGAACAATGTAGTGTAGTAATTTTTCATAAGTAGAAATTTTTAAATCCTGGTAAAGAAAAAAAAACAGATACAACAAATTATACATGTATTATTAATATATATTTTTCTCTATCCTGCTAACCTTTTGTTAAGCAAGAAGTATTTGAAAAATAATTAAACTAATTTTATTTCTCTAAACAACAAATAAACATTATGATTAAAATTTTAGGATTAATTCTCACTTTATTAGGTGCTATAGGTCTCGTAATGGGGATCTTAGGAATATTTGGAAGTATGAGCACAGGTATAAGCCCCTGGGCATTGGCAATTCTTGGGATTGTTTTCTTTTTTGCAGGAATTGGCATCCTTAAACGAAAAAAGGACACAGACGAAGTCTAAAAAACAAATATTATGGACAGACCCAGCATTAAAAACGAAGACCAATACGAAGCACTACGCGACAAAGGATATAGCCAGGAAAAAGCTGCCCGAATCGCCAACACTCCAAATGCAGGAAAAAAAGGTGGTAATGCGAGTCCTTACGAGCAATGGACCAAAGATGAACTCTACGAACAGGCCAAAAATGTAGGGATTGACGGACGTTCCAAAATGAACAAAGACCAACTCATTAATGCATTAAGAAATAATTAAAATATGCCAAAACTACAACCTTTCCACCTTGCCATTCCTGTGGACAACTTAGAACCCAGCCGCACTTTTTACAGAGAAACTCTGGGATGTGAAGAAGGCAGAAGCAGCGATCATTGGGTAGATTTCAACTTTTTTGGGCATCAGCTGGTACTTCATATAAAAGAACCGTCTCCAGAAACAATTGGAAACAGCAACCCTGTAGATGGAAAAGATGTACCCATACCGCATTTTGGGATTGTGCTTACGATGGAGGATTTTGAAGAATTTTCAAAACGTTTACAGGAAAAGGGGATCACCTTTATCATAGAACCTTATATTCGGTTTGAGGGAAAAACTGGCGAGCAGGCCACCATGTTTTTTAAAGATCCTTCTGGAAACGCACTGGAATTTAAAGCCTTTAAAAATATAGACCAACTTTTTGCATCCTAACTTATGTACAACTCCATAAACCCAAAAATAATTCGCCAGATTTTTGTTCTCCTGCTCATTTTATTAATGGGCACGTTAATTTTTAGAGAAATGATTCCTTATTTATCGGGAGTTTTGGGCGCAATTACCATTTATGTGCTGCTTAGAAAATGGATGTCCAAATTGGTGAAAAGAGGATGGAAACCAGAATTAGCAGCACTTTTACTTATGTTCTTATCGTTTGTGGGAATTTTACTTCCTGTTGCAGGAATTGTTCTTATGCTGGGCAACAAGATTGGAAGCGCTGTTCAAAATTCAGAAAAAGTAACAAAGGCCTTTAAAAAACAAGCTGGAAGCCTGGAGGATAAAGTTGGGTATGATCTAACTTCACAGATAGATGCGGGAGCTGTTTCTGGATGGCTTTCGGACAATTTACAGAGTTTTGCCGGTGGTACTTTTAATATTTTCATTGCCATTGGACTTATGTATTTTATGCTCTACTATATGCTCACCAACAGGAGGGAAATGAGAGAATCTCTGTTTGAGTATATTCCTATAAGCAAGAAAAACTTAAAGAAAATAGGAGCCGAGTCCAACGCTATGGTACGTTCCAACGCGTTGGGAATACCAATGGTGGCATTGGCACAGGGAATAATAGCCCTTATCGGCTTTTTTATCTTCGGAATTGAGAATCCGTTTTTTTGGTTTGTTATTGTAACTATTGGGTCTATGATTCCATTTGTGGGAACCCTTATAGGTATTTTACCCGTATTTATACTCACGCTTTCCAGCGGAAATAATTTTCAAGCCTGGGGAATTTTAATTTATGGGTTTGTAGTTGTGGGATCTACGGACAATGTGATACGCCTATACGTATTAAAAAAACTGGACAATGTGCACCCACTGGTAACCCTTATTGGAGTAATTGTGGGCGTACCGCTTTTTGGTTTTATTGGGTTAATTTTTGAACCGTTGCTCATAAGCTTATTTATGATCGTTATGCGAATTTATAAGCGCGAATATGGGAAACCCCAACCACACGGACCCTAACGATGACGACCCGGATATGTAATTATGTTCAAAAAAATAGAGCACACAAAATTTCCGCCCAAAGAAAAGCCGCTTTTGGTTTGGGATGGCGCTTGTGGTTTCTGTAAGTATTGGGTAACCCGGTGGAAAAAATTAACGAAAGACAAAGTAGCTTTTAAACCCTACCAGGAAGTTGCGCATCTATTTCCGGATATTCCATTGAAGGAGTTTAAGAAAGCCTCCCGGTTTATCTCTACCAAAGGAACTGTGCACAGCGGTCCGGATTCTGCCTATAAAAGTTATCAAATTGCTAACGCTGCTTCTCCTTGGCATTCATGGTATAACCACTATAGCTGGTTTCAAAAACTGAGCGACCACGGCTATAATTATATTGCAAAAAACAGGAGTTTCTTCTTTAAACTTACAAAATTCCTTCTGGGATCAAATCCGCTTTCTTTTAAACACTTTTGGTTGTTGTATTTGTTCATAGTGTTTTCCATTTTAATTTTAATTCTAAAACTTTTATAACAAAATTTTAAAACAGAAAGCCAGGCGTAAACCTTATCTTTATTAAAATTTAAAGCATATGTTTTTCACAAAAAAGAAAGAAGAAGATAAAAATATAGTTGAAAAGAAAATAGATGACGTGTACATGGACGAAAAAGTGTCCGAAATTAATGACGACGACATTGAAATACTTCTTGATAATGAAGAACAGGTTTCTAAAAAACTAGCCGGAGCCAATTCCCTGAGCAAATACGTAGAGATAGGTAAAATTATGTTCGGGATGGTTAAAGATATGAAGCGCGGAGCCTACACCAATGTGCCGTGGTTTGTAATAGGAACCATCGTGATGGCATTATTGTATATTCTGAATCCAATGGATCTGGTTCCCGATTTTATTCCAGGGGTTGGGTATATAGACGATCTGGCTGTACTCTCCGTAGGGATGGGCTGGATAGAAACCGATATTCATAAATACCTGGACTGGAAACTTTCTGAAAGCAACGACGCCTAGATGTTTGCCAATCGCTTCTGAACTGCATCGCGGTAACTTCGGCTTATGGCAATGGCTGTATTGTTAATTGTAAGATGATCATTGGTATAACTCTCTATTTTTGAAATTGCAACTACCGAAGAGCGATGCACCCGTAAAAAATTATTTGAGGGCAATTTGGCTACTACGTTTTTCATAGTTTCCCGTGTTACATAGGTTTTTCCGGTCGTGTGTAGTTTTATATAATCTCCAAAACTTTCGGCGTACAACAACGTTTCAAAATCTATTTTTATCATTTTTCGATCACATCTAAAAAATGTGAAGTTGTATTGTTCTTTATTCGTTTCAACTGCCTTTAGTTCCTGAAATTTCTGCAAAGCCATGGCAAAACGTTCTAAAGAAATAGGTTTCAACAAATAATCCAGTGCATTCAATTCAAATCCTTCCAGGGCATATTCTCTGTAAGCAGTTGTGAAAATGACCGCCGCCTTATTCCCAATTGCCTTAGCAAACATAAGGCCCGTGACTTCCGGCATATTAATATCCAGAAATATAAGATCTACCGTATGCGAACTTAAGGCCGAAAAACCTTCCAGAGCATTTTTACAACTCCCAACAATAGTATACCCTTCCATATTGGAAAGATGGCGCGCTATAATTTCGCGCGCCATAGGTTCATCGTCTATAATAAGGACGTTACTTTGCTTCATTGTCATAATGTATGGTGAGTCTTAGCGTAAATTCGGTATTGGTTTTATGCGTTGTAAGCTCAAAGGAATCCGGGTATAGCGTTTCTAATCGCTTTCTTGTATTTTCCAGACCAATTCCGTGATTATTTTTATCATTACTTTCGGTTTGTATAGTATTCTCAACTGTAAAAACCAAAATCGTATCTGTGACGTGTAATTTAATCGAAATAGTTAGAAAACCATCTCTCCTACCCCCGTGTTTAAAAGCATTCTCAATAAACGCCATAAATAACATTGGCGGTACTTGTTTATCTGTTTTAATAGCTTTTTCAAAATGAATGCGTACCGTATCTTTAAACCGGATGTTCTCCAACCCAAGATAGGATTCTATATAGTTTACTTCGTCATAAACCGAAACCAACGGTTTTTCAATTTGGTGTAACACATAGTCTAATAAATTGGAAAGTTTCAGAATAAGTTCGGGCGTTTCGCTGGATTGTTTTAACGCAAACGCATATACTGTATTTAAGGTATTAAATAAAAAATGTGGATGGATTTGCTGTTTTAAATACTGCAGTTCTTTCTGCTTTAACTCTAGTTTGCTCTCTAATATTTTATTCTGAAGTTCTTTGTTTTTACTATTTGCAGTATAACTATAGCGCAATACACTTATAAAACTCACCACTCCCACCACCAGGTAGACCAAAATAAAGACAAACAAAAAATTACGTGTTAGTAATGGCAATTCTTCGATCTCGAAATTATCTTTAAACATGAAACTGAAAAAAACAATTAAGATAATTAGAAACAGCGACCCAATTATGGTGTACAAGCTGTAAACAACAAATGCTATATACCGTTTTGGTAACAGATATTTAGGAATGAGCTCATAAGAAAACAAATAGGTTGCAGCAACACTTACAGGCACTAAGCAAGCCGAAAACCAAAGGACAAATGTTTCGTTTTGAGTATTATAGCTAAAAAAATACACATAAAACAACCACACAAACACCCAAAGCAAGAGGTGAAACGGGGCAAACTTAAATTTTTTGAGCAGTAACCGAAACATACAACAAAGATGAGTAAATTAAAGCAACCATACCATACTTTGAGACAGATGGCAGATTTAACAGGCAGCATAACAACCCGACAGCAAAAAAACCAAAAACCTGTTTAGAATTGCACTTTTGAGGTTTAATATATCTGCTGGTCGCATTTCAATATTTTAACTTCTGGTATCCGGTATCTTCGCTATACTCAATTAAAAACAACAACCTAGATGAAAGCACTAAAACGTACAGGCATTATATTGCTTATCATTTTACTTTGGACCGCCTTTATTGGTTATGGATTTATGAACGGTTTTTTACTGAAACCTATAACTTCTGAAAACACTTCAGAAGCATTTATTGAAGTAGCCAAAGAAAAAACAGAAACTGAATTTGTGGGGAATTTAGCTATGGTTTTAATTGAAGATGGAAAAATATCGAAAGATTTTTTCTACACCAGTGGAAAGCCTGTAAACGAAACTACGGTTTTTCCGGTGGCTTCGATAAGTAAATGGGTCACGTCTTTTGGGATCATGAAACTAGTTGAAAAAGGCACTTTAAATTTAGATGTACCCGTAGATCAATATCTTACCAGATGGCATCTTCCCAATGGTCCATTCGATAATAGAAAAGTTACTATTAGAAAACTGCTCTCACATTCGTCCGGCTTAGTGGACGACCTTGGCTATGCAGGATTTACAGCCGATGAAAAAGTACAAACCTTAGAAGAATCGTTAACAAAAGCGTCGGACGCACCGTATTCTGAAGGAATTGCAAAAGTAGGCTACGAACCCGGAACTGCGTATATGTATTCTGGCGCCGGGTATACTTTGTTACAATTGGTCATTGAAGAAGTCACGGGACAATCTTTTCAGGACTACATGACAAAAGAAGTTTTTGAACCTTTGGATATGAGACATTCTACATTTGTATTGTCCGAAAAACCAAATCTTCAGTTGGCTGAAATCTATAAAGACGACGGTACAACGAGACAAATGAACAAATTTACTGCATTGGCGGCGGCTTCATTATTCACATCTACTGAAGACCTGTCTAAATTTTTATTGGCAACGGTTTCAAACAATAACATTCTCTCCCGGGAAACAATTACAACCATGAGTACTGCCGAAACATTTATAAACAACATTGGCGTTTACGGTTTAGGACCTCATTTGTATAGTCAAAACGACCAAAATTCCAGAGTCATCGGGCACGATGGAAGTGGAAATAATGCCATAAATACAGCGGCACGGATAGACCTCGAGTCAAAAAATGGCGTTATAATATTAGAAACTGGAAGCTATAATCTGGCATCATCACTTGCAGATGAATGGCTCTTTTGGAAAGCAGGAATTGCAGATTATGTTGTGATGCAACGTAATAAATCGTATGTATTAACTTTGCTGGCAATTGGGTATCTGGTTATTATAATGCTATCCATATTCATCATCCGAAAAAAGAACAAACAGTATAGAGCAACTTCTTCAAATTAACCTATCAATTAAAAAATTATGCGAATCCCACTAAACATTATCAGTGATGGCGGTCCCGTATTTATGGTGCCACTTATGCTATTCATCTTTCTAATTGTTATCCTATGTGTTTTGGCACTTCGGAAAGTAGAAACAAGAGAAAAATACTCAAAACTTATTTCTCACGTGAGTCTGTTTGCATTGGTTTGGGGATTTTTGGGATCTACTCTTGGGCTAATCCAGGGGTTTGATGCTATTCAAAGCGTAGATGATATATCCAGCGGAATGATGGCTGGCGGCTTAAAAATTGCGTTGCTTACCACGCTATTTGGACTTATTACCTTTTTAATAGGCCGTTTTTGTATGATCCTAATTACGTTGAAGTCTAAATAAGAGTAATCTCAGAAAACTGAAAGCTTATGATGTACGGAAATAGCATCTAAAAGTTTGTTTTATTTTTCTGTTCAGTGGGGTTTCGAAGCCTGCCAAAAATATAGTGTATTGAAAGACCATAAAGTGTTTCTCTTTCTGAAATTTTTACAACCGGACCTAAAGAAATACCGTTCCTATGGGAGAGGCTAAATTCCACCTTTGGTTGCAATAAAACAACTAACAACGTAGCGTTTTTAGTATCGAAAGAATAGTTTGGATCGAGTCCGAAGGCGGTACCGTCAAATTTAAAATTTGTAGCCTTTGTACCAAAAGATACTCCTAGTCCGCCCAAAAGATTAAAACGGGTTTTGGGATGGTTTTTCAGTTCTAGTATTCTTCCGAAAGATGCTTGGAAGATGTTATAGGTATCCTTTGCAGCAGAAAGTCCTAATGTAAAAACATCTAATGCTCCGGCCTGATAATTTGTCGGCCTTTCTTCGGCACCACTCACCGAAAACTGATACCCAACCTGCACAACATAGTTACTCGGAAAAATGTACGTTCCAGCGAGAGAGAATCCTCCAAAATTACCGCCTTCAGGTCCAACCTCACCATATATAAAGGGTTTTTGTGCTGTATCCTGAGCAATAACGGTATGGATGAAGCATGAGAGCAGGAACACTCCAACCATACAATAGGTACTGGTTTTTTTTGCTATCATTAACCTGCGCGTTGTTCTCTCGCTAAAAGCGTATTTTTCAACAACATTGCGATAGTCATTGGCCCTACACCGCCCGGAACGGGTGTGATAAAACTAGCTTTTTTGCTTACATTTTCAAAATCAACATCGCCTACAATGCGATAGCCTTTTGGTGCATCTTCATCTTCTACGCGGGTAATTCCAACATCGATAATAACCGCATCATCGCGTACCATTTCAGCCTTTAAGAAATTGGGAACTCCCAGTGCCGAAATCACAATATCTGCCTGTGAAATAATTTGTGTAATGTTTTTTGTGTTACTATGGGTAAGGGTTACGGTACTATTTCCCGGCCACCCTCTGCGACTCATTAAAATGCTCATGGGACGGCCTACAATATGGCTTCTCCCTATCACAACGGTGTGTTTTCCTTTGGTATCTACATCGTACCGTTCCAAAAGCTCTAAAATTCCGAAAGGTGTTGCAGGAATAAACGTACTCATATCTAATGCCATTCTCCCAAAATTTTCAGGATGAAAACCATCTACATCTTTACTTGGATCTACAGCCATCAATACTTTTTGTGTATTAATTTGTGGCGGTAACGGCAACTGAATGATAAATCCGTCTATATCGTCGTTTTCGTTCAGTTCTTTTATTTTGTGAAGTAATTCAATTTCTGAAGTAGTGTGCTTCATTCGCACCATCGTACTTTCAAAACCCACACGTTCACACGCTCTAACTTTGCTTCCCACATACGTTAAACTCGCTCCATCATCACCAACGATAACGGCTGCAAGATGCGGCACCTTCTCGCCATTGGCTTTCATCTTATCGACTTCCGCCTTTATTTCGTCTTTAATGTCGTTGCTTATTTTCTTTCCGTCTAGTAGTTTCATATATTTAAGTATGCAGTAGCAGTGGCAGTGGCAGATTTATTCATTTTGCACTCCAAAATTACTTGGATTATTCATTATCTAACTATCAATAAAAATAGTATTCAGTGGCAGTGGCAAGATTAATCTATATCTACACCAAATTTATCTGGGTTATTGATCATATAATTTATTAGCTTACCTACTTCCAAACTTTTACTATGAAGGGATGAGAATATTTCATCTGTTATATAATTACAAGATTTTGCAAATTGCAACCAAACTTGAGTTTCACTATTTTCGCCATCATAATCAGTTAACTTACTAATAAAATGTCTCATAACGTCGCTTCCTATAAGCTTCAGCTATATTAGCGCAAACTGATCTTGAGCTTCTTCTTATTTGATCTGTTAGAGAGTACGTCTCTTCTCTGGGAAATTTTTTTGATAATTCAAAGATCTCTTCGGCTAAAGTAAAACCTTTTTTATAAGCCAGTAAATTTTTAAAAGCCATACTATATATTTTACGGGGAGCTTTTATCTAATCAAATTACTTTTACTACAACTGCCACTGCCACTGAGACTGCTTACTAAAAAATTACTTCATCTTCCCCATCATTTGCATCATTTTTTTGCCTCCACCGCCTTGCATCATCTTCATCATTTTGCTCATCTGGTCAAACTGCTTCATTAGCTGATTTACTTCCTGTACCGAAGTACCACTTCCCTTAGCAATACGTTTCTTTCGGCTGCCGTTAATTACGGACGGGCTGCTTCTTTCTTCCGGGGTCATACTGTGGATAATAGCTTCAATTCCTTTAAAAGCATCATCGTCAATATCTACATCTTTAAGGGCTTTTCCTGCACCGGGAATCATCCCGATCAAATCCTTCATACTACCCATTTTCTTAACCTGTTGAATCTGCTTGATAAAATCGTCGAAACCAAACTGATTCTTCGCAATTTTTTTCTGCAGTTTTCTTGCTTCTTCTTCGTCAAATTGCTCCTGAGCTCTTTCTACCAGGGAAACAACATCTCCCATCCCCAAAATACGGTCTGCCATACGAGCCGGGTGGAACACGTCTATCGCATCCATCTTCTCGCCGGTACCAATAAATTTAATTGGTTTATTAACTACACTTTTAATTGAAATAGCCGCACCACCACGGGTATCACCATCCAATTTTGTTAATACAACCCCGTCAAAATTAAGAATGTCATTAAAGGCTTTTGCCGTATTGACAGCATCTTGGCCCGTCATAGAATCTACCACAAACAAGGTTTCATCTGGTGTAATTGCTTTATGTACATTGGCGATTTCGGTCATCATTTCCTGGTCTACTGCGAGACGCCCTGCCGTATCCACGATCACTACATTATGACCATGTTGTTTTGCGTACGCAATAGCATTGGTTGCAATAGCTACAGGATCCATATTTCCTTCTTCGCTATAAACATCTACTTTTATTTGCTCCCCAACTACGTGTAGCTGGTTAATTGCCGCCGGACGGTACACATCGCAGGCTACCAATAAAGGCTTTTTAGTTTTCTTGGATTTAAGAAAATTGGCCAGTTTACCAGAGAAGGTAGTTTTACCACTACCCTGCAAACCAGACATTAAAATAACACTTGGAGAACTTTTGAGCGTTATACCCACGGTATCGCCACCCATTAACTGGGTAAGTTCATCTTTTACAATTTTCACCATTAACTGCCCGGGCTGTAACGTGGTTAATACGTCCTGTCCCAGTGCTTTCTCCTTCACACGGTTGGTAAATTCCTTGGCCGTTTTAAAATTAACATCGGCATCCAGTAAGGCGCGTCGTACTTCTTTTAAAGTCTCGGCTACGTTTACTTCGGTTATGCTTCCGTGCCCTTTTAAAACGTGGAGGGCTTTATCTAGTTTATCGCTAAGATTATTAAACATGGTCTTGTGTCATTTTTAGAGATGCAAAGATACAAATTGGAGGGGTTGTGACAAAGTGGGTTGTAATGTTATATTCGAATCTGTTTCCGAAAAAATTTCAGCCAAAAAATCCCCTGTATTGGGTATAGCATCTTTTATATAAACCTGTTACATTTGACCCAACTAAAACCAAATTTATTATGAAATCTCTTACCATTACCCTATTCGGGGTACTTTTTCTATGCGTCATCCCAATTCTGGCTCAAGCTCCTACAGGTGTTTATTCGAGTTATTATTCTGGAATTCAGGGAATTGTTAAAAATCCTGCTCTGGGCGCGATCTCTCCTTACAGGCTCGATATAAACCTCATCTCTGTGAATCCAAATGTTGGAAGTGATTACTTTGGGATTAATCTGGGAAACATAACCGGTCTTTCTGAAGGGTTCGATTTTGAAGAAGACGCAGACGAGTTTCCAAAAGACGATAATAACTTCTTTTTACGTGCCGAAATTTTAGGGCCTTCTTTTATGTTTAATATTTCACCTAAACAGACTATTGGGTTAACTACACGGGTGCGCGCATTTTTTAATCTTAACAGAATAAACGGTGAACTCTACAAAGATATTAGCAACAACTTTGATACAGAAGAAGACTTTACTGCTCAAATTCGAAACTTTAATGGAAATATTCACGCCTGGGCAGAAATAGGCGCCGTGTATTCGCATATTGTTATGGACGAAAACGGAAAACGACTGAGTGTAGGCGGAACATTAAAGCTTTTACAAGGTGCCGGAAGTTTATTTTTCGCAGCCGCAAGAATTGATGCAGATTACGATGCAAATGCAGAGTTGCTCACATCCTCAGGTGATCTAAGCTATGGAGGTACGGTAAATTTTGATAATGACGATATAGAATTCAGTAGTCTTACTACTGGAATTGGACTGGACGTAGGAGCCGTTTATGAAGTAAATGACAGCAACACAGATGAATACAAATACAGACTGGGGCTTTCTATTACAGATCTGGGAAGCATTAACTACAAAGATGCCGAAACTAACAGATTTCAATTAGACGATACCGTAGACACAAACATTTTTGATACAGACGATCTGGAAACCGTTTTAAAACTAAATTACGATTTCACCACTACTACCGAAGACGTAAAAATTAAATTACCCGCCGCCATTAATGCCTTTGCAGATTATAGGGTAAAAGACAAGTTCTTTGTAGCGGCAGAAACTGCTTTTTCGCTCATTAGCAATAAGACAGACCGCGCCAACCGCATTAATAACTATTTGGCCGTAATCCCAAGAATGGAAGGAAAAGGACTAGGTATTTACAGCCCAATTGGAATCTATCAGTACACAGGATTTAACTGGGGATTTGGATTTAAAGTAGGTCCTTTGCACTTAGGATCGAGTACCATTTTAACAAACCTGCTAAGCTCCAGTACAAAACGCGTAGATTTTTACGTAGGTCTTAAAATTCCATTTTATAAAAAAGATTAATATGAAATATGTACTACTCTCTATCTTTTTCTGTTTCATTGTAAAATCACAAGCCCAGGAAGTGGGTGACCTCTTAATTCCTACTGGTTTTGCAGCCCTAAGTTTTGTAGCTGCCGAAGCCGATAAAAAAGAACTCGCCAAAGAAATAAGTCAGTTTCGTTCCAAAGAGTTTATAGTGGAATACATTATTGGTCCCGCTGGTAATAAGGAAATAAAATTTGAAACCGAAAGTCTGGCTTCCGATGATAGCGCGGGGTTAATTTCTGTTGCTTTTAATTGTAACGAAATTAATGAAAAAGGATTGCTGCTGGCATTCTTCGGAAATAATAAAAATGAAGATGGACAGGTGGCCCAGGCCTATGGGTTTAGGTACATTCCACTAGCGCAAGCGCAGGATCTTTTAAAACGAATTGACGCTGTAAAAGACAAACACAAAAAATACATGCAATCCGAAAACGATGTAAATAATCTTTACATAGAATTTGAAGACATAAAATGCATCCTCTACCGCGACGGTGGCGATAAGGTTCGTGTATTCTGGAATGGTTTTGAAGTAACCTGGGAACGTGTTGCTTTTGACCGCACCAAACGCCGCTTAGACAGGTGGTTCAATTAGTTTCTACTTCTGTTTCTGGAACGATTTCCCTTATGAGATCCAGCTCCGGAATTACCTGAAGCAGGCTTCTTTTTCCGGGAATTTTGCCTTCCTCGCTGGTTGGCTGCTTTATTTGCCGCCTTTTTATCCAGAACATCCTGTAGCTTTTCAGTAACCTCAAAACCTTCAATCGTTTCCTGGTCCGAACCTTTCGCCTAATAGTTTTTCTATCCCGCGTACGTATTCAAATTCGTCTACACTTACAATCGAGATAGCTTCCCCGCTAGCTCCTGCCCTACCTGTTCTACCTATACGGTGCACGTAATCTTCAGGGATGTTGGGAAGTTCGTAGTTTATTACGTGTGGTAATAATGGAATATCCAACCCACGGGCTGCAATATCGGTCGCTACCAGAACACGTACTTTACCGCTTTTAAAGTTTGCCAATGCCTTGGTTCTGGCACCCTGACTTTTATTCCCGTGAATAGCTGCCGAGCTTATTTTTGCCTTTTCCAGTTTTTGAGCCAATCGGTTTGCACCGTGCTTTGTTCTTGTAAAGATGAGCACCTGCTGCCAATCGCCTTCAGAAATTAGTTTTATCACTAAATCTGTTTTTTGAGACTTATCGGTTTTGTAGACGATCTGGTCTACTTTTTCGGCCGTGGTATTTTCCGGAGCAGCTTCCACCATCACCGGATTATGAAGAAAACTTCCCGCCAGTTTTTTTATTTCTTTTGAAAACGTTGCCGAAAATAATAAGTTCTGTCTTTTTGTTGGAAGCAACGCTAAAATTTTATTGATATCACGGGCAAAACCCATATCAAGCATTCTATCTGCTTCGTCCAAGACCAGAAATTCTACATTTTTTAAACTGAATACTCCCTGATTGTGTAAATCGAGTAAACGACCTGGTGTAGCTACTAAAATATCTACTCCCTGGCGTAATGTACGTATTTGCGGGTTTGCGTTTACCCCACCAAAAATAACGGTGGAACGTATATCTACAAATTTTGAATAGGTTTTAACATCTTCCAGCACCTGTGCTGCCAACTCTCGTGTGGGGGTTAATACCAACGCGCGAACGGGTCTTTTATGCAACGGCTGTGAACCGGTTAATTTTTGCAACATTGGCAACGTAAAACCTGCTGTTTTACCGGTTCCTGTTTGTGCAGAAGCCAGTACATCTTTTCCTTCTAATATCTTCGGAATTGCTTTTTGTTGAATTGGTGTTGGGGTATCGTATCCTTTTTGGCTAATTGCTTTTAGCAGGGCATCGGAAAGCCCAAGATTTTTAAATGACATATAATGTGTTTCAGAAGCACGTGAAGTTTTGTGTTTTTGCTTCTTTATGAATGGCAAAGGTACGTTTAATTTATTTGGGATGAAATTTAATAAAAAAACTTGATATTTTAAAGGTGTCTTTTATGGTAAATAAACGCAGCCGAATTTTACTAATGTAGTTGCCTCATTCGTACACTTCGACTGCGGTCAAACAGACAATTGAATTTAGTTTACAACTGTTCTGGTTACTTCTTCTTCAATAATCTTCTTCTTAAAAAGAAAACAACCAATGTTATAACAATAAGCAAAGGCCAGATGTGGATTAACCCCAGCACGATCGCTTCAATTAATTCCCACCCAAAACTGAAACCATTTCCTGCCTTATCAAAGAAATTCTTGGTGTAACTTTCCGGCTCGGCTTTGTATGCTACAGCTTCGTATAAATCTACTTGCACCGTACTGTATGAAACTTTGTTGCTTAAATACTTTAGTCTTCCTTGCGTTGCTTCAATTTCTTCCTGAAGAATTCTCAACTTTTCTTCCGTAGCAAGAATGTCTTCTACTGTTTTTGCGTTTTTCCGAAGAATAGCTTCATAACGTGCTTTTACTTCAATTTTTGTTGCCAGACGGCTTTCCAGGTCTAAGTACTCTTCAGTAACATCCTGGGTTGTGATATTTTCATATTCAGTAAATATAGCAACACCTGCAATGCTATCCAGTAAAGAATCGAAATGTACGTTTGGCACTTTAATAGTAAACCTGTTTTGCTTTTCGTATAAATTATTTTCAAACCGAAGGTCACTTATGTAGCCATCATATTTTAGGGCCATTGCCTTTACCTGCTCCGTCGCCTTTTTTACATCTTTTACTTTATAACGGGCCGATGCAGACTTAATAATTTTAAGCTGAACAGGAGTTTTAGAGATACTGCCTACAGCTTCATTTTCTTCTACCGCCTGGTAATTTTCGGTTACATCCACACTTTCAATTGCAAAATCTTCTTTATAGGAAGCGTTTTGACAGCTGGCAAGTAGGAGAAAAGAAAAACTAATTATAATAAATTTTAAACTGAACTTTTGGTTACGTGTCTTCATAATTTTATATTTTTAAAGATTATGAAACAAACCTACTGCACTCCACAAAAAAGTTGTTGTAGAACGCTTGTAACAGCTTTGTAAACTATTTTACAATTTATAAATATTTGATTTTTAATAGTATAGATATATTTTGACCGAAGCCAATCTGCATCATTTTAATTTACTGAAAGGAGAAGTTGCGACAACTTTTCTGGAAAACAACCACGCACCTAAGCATATTGCAGACTGGAAAGGTGAAGAAATTGTGTTATTTCAGGATGACCTATTCGATAAGACGAAGGGTCGCATTTCAGAAAAATCGTTTTATACCTATTTTAAAAACGAACCCAAAAACCTACCAAGAATAGATGTTCTTAATTTGCTGAGCCAATATGCAGGATACGATACCTGGCATCAATTTAAGGACGGTCATGTAGGTTTGGTTGAAGAAAAAGAGGACAAGAAGAAAAAGGGTTTTCCGCCTGTGCTATGGATAGCCATTGTAATTCCTATTGCCACTATTTTCTTTGTACAGGCGTTTTCTAAAAATACATTTACCTTCTGCATGGTAGATGAAGACAAAAACGAGGCAATCGATCAAATTGTAGATGTGAAAATTTTAAAACCCGGACAATCTCCCATTTACTTGAAAACTGATGAGAAAGGATGTTTCAGTTATAAAACCGGCGACGATAAAATTAGTTTTGTAGTACAATCCCCCTATCACAAATCTGATACCATTACCAGAAACATCGATTCCAACGAAAATAGTACGGTTAAATTAAGCGTAGACGATTATGCATTAATGCTGAAATATTACAGCTCCGGAAACCTTAAGGATGTTGAAAAACGGAAAAGTCAATTACAGGAACTTATTGCCAACGATGCACAGATTTACCAGGTGTACCCTAACAACACCGGGATAGAATTATATTCTAAAGCCGATTTTATTCAAAAACTAACCATTCCCACCAGCACCTTACGAAATATTCAGGTTTTAAATAAAACCTACGAGAACGGTAAATTAGTAAAACTTAAATTTTTAGTGAAATGAAAAAAGTAGCCTACATTTGTTTTGCGCTGGTTTTTCTGGGTTGCGCAAATGTTTCAGAAGAAAAATCCTTCGCCACCAGCGATATGGCAGAAAACGAAGCGACTGAAAGTGCTCCAATCAATATTGAAGAAGCATTCCCGTACGCCACTATCACCCAACAAAAATTACAGGATTATTTCGATTTGGTCGTGCTAAAAAACAAACACCCGGAGTTTGCCAAAACGATTTCCGAACAACTTCTTCAAATTACCAGAGATTCAATTGTGCTACCAAAAGGCCAGGATTCTGTAGACGTTAAAAACCTTAAGCCCATAGGTGACCTATTCACTCGTAACGATACCCTTAAGTACCAAAAATTTGAATACACCCTTGCTTCCGGAAATAGCTTAAAAACCGATACACTTACGGCTTATATTATTTCAAAAACAATAACGATTGAAGGGAAGCCAGTGGTTTCTACAAAAGTGACGCTTGGTAAAGAGTAAGGATAGTCTTCGGTAAAGAAAAACTAACTTTCAATTTCAAATCGTATCTTACAGCATTAAATACAAAAAATTTATGAAATCTATCTTAGCCTTTATTTTTGCCTTCGTTTGTGTTACTGCATTCGCTCAAACCGAAAAAGAGAAAGTAGAAAACACCGTTTCAAAATCTAAAATTGAAGGACATATCTATTTCCTCTCAGACGATTTATTAAAAGGTCGCCAGACAGGAACCCCCGAAAATAAAATTGCTGCATCGTATCTGGCAAATATGTTCAGAAGCTATGGTGTACAACCCAATCCAAAAACAGGAAATTATTTTCAGGAAGTTCCTTTAATTCAAAATTCGCCTCCTAAGGATATTTCACTTACTATTGGCGGGGAAACTATTAAAGAAAAAGTAGCACTTCATGCCGTAAAAATGGATTACAACAGTCAAGCTGTGTATCTTAACTATGGTTTAAAACCAGACTACAAAGATCAGGATGTCAAGGGAAAAGTTGTGGTTATAAAAGCAGGAAGTGAGACTGCAAAAGATGCCAGAGGTGCTTTTGGGCTACTAAAAGAAAAGCGCGAACTCGCAGCAGCAGCCGGGGCTGTAGCACTTGTGGAATTACTGAATAGCAAAAGTGATATGTGGGGCTTTATCTCTCATAATTTTGATGCGCCGACAATGGAATTAGGAACTATCCAAAAAAGTGCAGATGACCAGAAAGGAATTAGCCATATTTGGGTTCAGGATGAGAATTTTACTTTGGCAAACAACATAGGTTCCAGAAGGGCGTTGGGGGTGAGCTTAAAAATGGACGGAGCAAAAAAAGAACAGTTGCTTTCCCAAAACGTAATTGGTGTTATAGAAGGTACAGACCCCACACTTAAAAATGAATATATTATCTACTCTGCACATTACGACCACGTAGGGATTGGTACTCCAGACGAAACGGGAGACACCATTTATAACGGTGCCAGAGATAATGCTGTAGGAACAACCACTGTATTGAGCATGGCCGAAAATTTAGCAAAATATCCAACCAAAAGATCGGCTTTATTTATTCTATTTACGGGTGAAGAAAAAGGACTTTTAGGAAGTGAATTTTATGTAGAAAACCCGGTACTGCCGCTCCAGCAAATGGTATACTGTTTTAATAGCGATAACGGAGGTTATAACGATACCTCCAAAGCAACTATTATTGGATTGCCAAGAACTACTGCTTCTAATAACATAAAAAAAGCCGCCACTACTTTTGGACTTACGGCTATAGACGATCCGGCTCCGGAGCAGGGGTTGTTTGACCGTAGCGACAATGTGCACTTTGCTAAAAAAGGAATTCCGGCACCAACATTTTCTATGGGGTTTAACTCTTTTGACGGAGAAGTTACAAAATATTATCACCGCCCTGGTGATGAGGCAGACACCATGGACTATAACTACCTGCTGAAATTTTTTAGCGCTTATGTGATGGCGGGACGTACTATTGGAAACGATCCTGTAACCCCATTTTGGACACCAGGAGACACATATGAAGCCGCAGGTATAAAGTTATACGGAACTAAAACTCTTAAGAAATAGTTTGACTGATTGTTTTACTTCAATGAAAATTTTGAACATTAGTTTATGTTGTTTGTTTTTCTTCGGAATAGGATGCGGGGTACAAAAAAATGAAATGATGAGAATTACCTACACAGACCAGAATAATAATCGCTATCATATCACTGAAACTTCTTTTACGTACACGCCTGTTACTAAAAAAGAAAGTTCTTCAGGCACCTATGATGGTGGTGAACCCGTTTCAAAAACTATTACAGATTCAGATTTTGAAAAAATACATTTATTAGCTGAAGAAATAGTAGGTGTATCGCCTAAAGATGTGAAACGTGAGATGATGACTTCAGTATTAAGTATTTCCCGAAATGGTGCCAAGCACCGTGTGACGTTAAGAAAGAGCGATAAGAGAATTAGGTTGGAAGAATTGCTTACTTCGCTCAAAAATACCTCAGAATAATTTACCTGTTCATTCCCGATTTCCTTTTCTTCTGCAGAATTCATATATATTACATTTCTCCCAGATTTCTTTGATAGTCGGACCGTTATCTCTCTTTAGTTTTGTGATGTACTTTAAAAACAACGTCATGAAAAAAATCACGCTCTTACTTTTTATCTTCAGTATAACTTTTAATTTACAAGCTCAGGAATGTAGTGAAGACTTTAAACAGGTTGAAGGACTTTGGGAGAATCTAACGCTTGAAAATGCGCTTACCGATCCAGAATCCATTACAGCAGACTTTGACAATATTAAAGGAAGCCTTACAAGTTCCTTAGGCGGATTAAGCTTAAAAGGTGATACCCCTAAAATACTTTCTACCAAAGGAAAACCAAAAAAAGGAACCATCAAAAAGAATAAAAAGAAGACCTACATTACATATATGGCTCCTAAGGAAACGATGCAGATTACGATACAGGGGCTCCAAGGGTTGGAAGTAGTAATCTGTTCCCACACTAAAACAAATATGACCGAGAATCTGGACAGCTATACCCTTGGGGCTGGTGATACTAGTAAGAGCTTCACCTTAGAAAATGTGAAAGGAAAAGTACTAAGTATTTCACTAAAAAATAGTGGTGAAAAATCAAACTATACGATAGCTGCCAACTAACCAAGTATTTATAAAATGGTAAGTACCTAGCACATCTCAAGTATTAAGAGATGTGCTTTTTTTATGGAATAAATCCTTGTTTTTCAACCTACTATATGAATTAAGGAAATGCTACAGGAATTCATACATTTTATACTACTCACAGTTTTCTTTGATACTCAAGTTAGTAACCAGATGTAGTTTAGCACTATCAAAAATTAACAATCTCAATAACAACTAAATTTTAAAATCATGAAAAATTACAACAACATTTCTAAAATGCTACTAGTAGCAATTGCACTAGTAGCATTAAGTTTTAACAGCACAGCTCAATCCTGCAATTCCACTCTTGCTTCACGTACAGGTACTGTTATGGCAGCTGGTCCTGCAAAAATTGAATTTACAGCTACTTCAAATTCGGTTAATGTAGATATTAACAAAACAGGCGGAAAAGCAAAAACTACAGTAAACATCTATGCCAACGGTTCCTTTAAGGACCGTATGATCTTTGAGAACGGTCGAGACACACCAAGAATGAACAAAACTATTTCCGGAGTGAACGGAAAGACCATCAAAGTAGAAATTGTGAACCAATCGGTTGGCAATAAATTTCAGTACAGGATGAACGCCACTGGCAGTACCACCAACCTTTCTAAATCTGGCACAGAAACCGGAAGCATGATTGGCCAACAAAAGAAAACAATATACACCAACGCTTCTTGCACTGGTAAAACCAAAATAACCATTAAGAGAACTTCCGGGAATGCCCGTGGTACCGTTAGAGTTTGGAAAAAAGTGGGTACTTCCTGGACGGAACATTCTAGTGATACATTCGAAGTAAGCCAGCCAAATGACCAGATGGTTATAAATGTAAACTCAGGTCAAGAGCTTAAAATAGAATTAAAGAATATCTCGGTAGGTAACATCTTTAAATATTCAATGGAAGCAGAAGTAAACTAAATAAATTAATCCTAAAATTAAATCCTAGAAATCATGAAAAAAGTAATCTTATTATTCAGCATCGTATTATTTGCTTTCGCTTTCACAGCAGAAGCTCAAAATTGTAATCAAGGTGAGAAATTGGCCAAAGCAGCCTGGGATAAATACGGTCCTTGGAAACCAAACATTACCTTAAATCCTTTTAAAGCTTCCATAAAACCTATAAAAAATACCTGGAACTGGATTGCCTCGAATGGTGGAGCAAATATTGGCCCACGGTACCTAGAAATAGACGGAAGCAACGAAAATGGAAACATTACAGGACAGACCAAAAGAACCTTCGTTACCCATCCTTCATTTAATGATAATGTAAAACTCACCATTAACAAATATGATGGAAGAGCAGAAACAGGTGTCATTATATGCACACAGGGTAAAGACGGCGTTACTACCCAGATAGAATCTTATACCTTTGAAAATGACAAAAACGGAAAAGTGAAAACCTTTAACCTTCGAAACGTAAAGGGGAAAATAATCATTGTTTCCATGAAAAACCGATCTGTTGGCAACAAGTTCAACTACCGGATTAAAGCCGAATAAATACCTCAGACACTACTAATTAAAGGGCTGTGATTTCCTCTCAGCCCTTCTTACCATAACTTTTAAATCTTATAATTATGAAATATATACTCACCTTTTTACTAATAGCTCCCTTTATGACTATGCTAGCGCAACCCAAAGTAAATGAGATACAACCAATGCCAAATGGAGAAGTTAGTTATACCGCCAACTTAAGCGACGGGATTATTTTAGATGATCTTTCCTGGGCGTGGAGCAGCCAAAATGCTTGTTATCCAGAAACGCAAAAACAAAAATTTACCGGAAAACATGTGTTTTTTACAGGTGTCATACCCAAATACAGCGAAATGGAAGTAACGGTAATTCCAAAAGACAAAACTAAGAATTTCAGTATATACGCTTATGAAATTGGTGTGGACAATATGCGTCTTGTGCCAAATCTTGAAAGATGCATTAGATGCGAAGCTGGGCATAAATGGGATCGCCCTGTTCGAGGTAAAACGCAAGATCACACCAGAACAGTAACTGACCTGGTTGCAATAAACACCCCATATAGAGTAGTGATTGGTGTTACAGGAGCAGATGGCTTAAGTGAGGGTGATTTCACTTTACAAGTGAAAATGAAAACGCGTTAACGAACACTTCAAAATAAATACTTATCTTTTCTTTGTGAAAATTGACGTAAAAAATCATTTTATTTTAATTGGGTTGACACTCTTCTTGTTGTGTCAACCTGATTTTCTAGTTTCCCAAAACTTTGGAACAGATAAGATAGATAAGGTATTAGATTCTTTAAAGAAGGTATCGCAAGAAAAGCGGCGTGCTTTTTATTTTAACTTAGGGGATAGTATTATTTTAAAAAATTCTCCGGATGAGGCGACAGTGCTATTCCAGTACTTATTTAAGAAAGATACCACGCAGTTTGCCAAGCTCATTATGTACGAAACATATGCTAGAAACTTGTCCCGACGTGGAAATCTTGACGAGGCAATCTTGCTGAAAAATAAAGGGTTGCAACTTGCAGAAAAACTTAAGGACGAGGAACGATTAATATTTTACAATATTTCGCTAGGATACTCATACGATCAAAAAAACAAACCGGATCTAGCATTGGAGTGTCTTACGAAAATTGAGGATTTAATGCAGAAAAAAGAAAACAAAGAGCAACTCGCCAATTTTTATGATGTAAAAGCATCCATTTATAATTCGCTCAAGGATTATGAAACTCAGGAAAACTATCTCCTAAAAATATACGACCTAATTAAAGACTTGCCAAATACCCCTAAAAAACGGTTTCATTTGTACATGATCCTTGAATTTTATACCCAAATGGAGAAACCAGAGCAATTGGCAAAATTCACCGAAATTTTATCAAAGCACTATGAAGAAGCACACGCAAACATTCCTTCGGGCCACATGCCCATTGAAGCCTTATTTAAGCGAAAATTAAGTAAGGAGAATATTCCATTGTTGGTGAAAACAATCCAAATAAGTGATAGTTTAAATAGCATCAATTCGTTTGTTTCTACTACAATTGCTCTGGCCAACCTTTATGAAGCTAATGGAATTCCAGAAAAAGGAATTCCCTACTTAAAGAATGCGGTGACAAAACTAAAAACGGTTGAAAAACCATCTCATTTAATCGACATTTATGTGACGCTTACCAAAATGAGTGCTGCCACCAATAATTTTAAAGATGCGTATGACTATAAAATACTCCAGGCATCACTTCAGGATAGCGTTACTTCTGAAAGAATGAAACGCAATATTGCCGAGCTTGAGATTGAATTTGAAACCGAAAAAAAAGAGCGAAAAATCCTAGCGCAGCAATTGGAGTTGGAAAAAGAAACCCGCCAAAAAAACCAGAATCTCTACGGGTTAATAGCCTTATGCATTTTGGTATTTCTTCTATTATTATTTTTTAGATATAGATTAAGGTCACAAAAAACAATTTCCACCCAAACGCACGCCATTCAGCAACAAAAAATTACCGAATTACAACAAAAAAATAAACTGCTAGCCCTTAATAGTATGATTGAAGGTCAGGAGGCAGAGCGGTTGCGCATTGCAAAAGATCTTCACGATAGTCTAGGTGGTTTGTTAAGTACGGTTAAGGCTCATTTCACTACCATTCAAAATGAATTCAAACAAATTGAAAAAATTAATCTAGCCGATAAAACAAATAAACTTATTGACGAAGCTGTGGTAGAAGTACGTAGAATCTCACATAATATGATGCCACACGCCCTTAGCATCTCGGGACTTAAAGGAGCAGTTGAAGATCTGGGGCTACAACTTCAACAAGAAGGGTATGAAACCAAAGTAGAATTTGTAAAGCTTCCAAATGAAATTGATCCCACAAAAGAAGTAATGTTGTATCGATTACTTCAGGAAGTACTTTCCAACATTCGTAAACATTCCAATGCAACTCACGTTACCATACAGTTAATAGGTCACGATAATGAGCTTTCTATTTTGGTGGAAGATGATGGGAGCGGTTTTAATTATAAAGACCAGGTTCAAAAAGGAGGGCTTGGGCTTAAAAGTATAAATAGTCGCGTACAATATTTAGATGGAACTATAGATTGGGATTCAGCGATTGGGCAAGGCACAACGATTGTTGTGAAGATACCCATTTCTTAATTTGTAGGAATTTTACCTCTATGAATTCATATAGATTGATTCACTAGTTGAAATCATACACGTTGCTCATTAGAGTCGACCTAACTTCGTTCACATCAACAAACTTCAAACCACGCGCGTGATAGCCAGCCAAAAGTTCCAACTTATAATTTACGGTCTTGTATGCTTCATCAGCACATCGATATATGGACAAAAACGGCCCTTAGATGAAGTAAAAGTAGACTCTATCTTACAGGTTGTACATAAAATGAATCCCGATATGGAGGTTATTAAGATCCTAACTTCCAACGCTGGCCAGAATAGGTATATAGAGCCAACCAGAAAGTTAATTGATAAAGCCATAACCATCTCGGAAGAAACGGGAACTGCCGAGATGTTGGCAAACTCCTATTATTCGTTAGGAAATTATCACTATTTTAATGCACAACTTGATTCCGCCAATGTGTATTTGGACAAATCGCTCACCTATTTTAAAGAAGGAGAGTTGCCATTTGTTCGATCTGGGATTTTAGCAACGAAAGGAGGTATTGCCAGCCAGAAAGATGCGATCTCACAATCTATTGTTTTAACAATGCAAGCCCGGCAAATCTTGGATAAAATAGATACAACTGCTTTAACCAAAGAAGAAAGAATAAAGCAAAAAGGTCAAAACTTTGTCTTAGCAAATGCACTCGCAAACCTCTATAACAAAATTGAAGACTTTGAAACATCACTTGTATATTATAACATAGCAAACGAAGCCGCGCTAAGTATGGGAGATATTAGGGCTGCAGGTGTTATAACTAGTAACAAAGGCAATTTGTTGTTAAAAATGAGTCGTGAAGAAGAAGCCCTGCAAGCCTTTAAAGAAGGGAAAGAACTCAAGCTACAAGGAGGTGCTTCTCCTATTTCCGTTGCTTTTACAGAACTTAATATTGGTACTGCATTTGTTAAACTAAATCAAGACGAAAAGGCAATGGCAAGTTTAAACGATGCTCTCGCAACTTTTGAAGAAAAAAGCTACGCAACAGGTGTTGCAGAGGCACTTCCAGAACGTGGTTTTCTTTACATTAAACAAGGAAAATATGATCTTGCTATAGCCGATTGTGAAAAAGCAAAAACGTTAATTAACGCTATTGAGGTGCCAGATCTCATGTCCAAAGCCTGCGAATGTTTGTATGACGCCTATAAACGCAAAGGTAATTTTGAAAAAGCGTTGAACAATTTTGAAATGTACGCCATAGCAAGGGACTCTGTTATAAACGAGAAAAATATTAAACGATTCACGCAGATTGAAATGCAGTATGAGTTTAATAAAAAGCAGGAGGAGCAGGAAGAAATTCTTCGGAAAGAAAAAAGATTAAAACGAAATATCCTGATTGGGCTAATTACTTTGGCAATCTTTTCAATTGTCATTATCTTGTTTTTGCGCAAGCGTATGCAATATAAAAATAAATTAGCTGCACAAACCGAAGCCCTTCAGCAACAAAAAATAACCGAACTCCAACAAAAAAACAAATTAGTAGCCATGAACAGTATGATTGAAGGTCAAGAAGCCGAACGCCTGCGCATTGCAAAGGATCTGCACGATAGCCTAGGGGGTCTGCTTAGTACTGTTAAAGCCCATTTCACTACAATACAAAATGAAATTGAACAGTTAAGTACGCTAAACCTTACCGAAAAGACCAATAATTTAATTGATGAAGCCTGTATAGAAGTACGTAGGATTTCACATAATATGATGCCCCATGCACTGAGTCTTTCGGGATTGGAAGGCGCCATTGAAGATGTTGGGACACACTTAAAAGAACAAGGTTATGGGGTAACGCTGGAAATAACCAACCTCCCTGACACAATTGAACCAACCAAAGAAATAATGATATATAGATTGATACAGGAACTCGTTTCAAATATTCGCAAACACGCCCAGGCCAAGAATATATTGATTCAACTAGTTGGCCACAAACAAGAAATTAGCCTGCTTATTGAAGATGACGGCAAAGGCTTTAACTGTCAAGAAGCTATCGCCAAAGGAGGGCTTGGCCTAAAAAGTATAAAAAGCAGAGTTGCCTATCTTGATGGCACAATAGACTGGGACACACAACCCAATAACGGAACTTCAGTAACCATTAATATCCCAACAACATGATACACGTATTTATAGTAGATGATCACAAAATGGTCATAGATGGTATGCAATTACTACTTAAAAATGAAGCAGAGATCAAAGTGGTTGGCACGGCTTTGACAGGGGAAGAAAGTATTACTGAAATCCCCAAACAGCAGGTTGACGTCGTACTACTTGATATTAATATGCCTGGTCTTAACGGTATTGAAACATGTAAACAATTGCTTAAGGACAATCCATCCCTAAAAATTGTTGCCATAAGTATGCACAAAGAAAGTAGTCTCATAAAATTAATGTTGAATAATGGTGCGAAAGGGTATGTTCTAAAAAATGCTGGACAAGATGAGGTAATTGATGCGATAAAAACAGTGCATAAAAATAAAATGTACCTAGATGATACCGTAAACCAAATTGTTCTAAACAGTGTCCTGAAAAATGGGAACGAAAAAATAACCAGTCCCTTTCCTACCTTATCAAGACGTGAAAAAGATGTGCTTAGACTCATATTGGACGAATGTACGACACAGGAAATTGCAGAAAAACTATTTATAAGCTTTGGAACCGTTGAAACTCACAGAAGGAACATGCTCATAAAAACGGGGGTACGAAATACTGCTGGACTAGTTCGCACAGCAATTGAATACGATTTAACCAAACAATAATTATTATGAAAGAATTACTACTATGTATTGCCTCAGCAACAATATTATGGAGTTGCTCTAGCGAAGTAATACGCATCAACGAAAATGAAAAAATCTTTGACTCCAGAATAAACAATGCCGAAAGTGATGGCTCTTATGTTTTAATGGCTAAAGCAAGCCCAATGTTGGATACACTGGGAGCACCGGTAGCTGCAGGAGCACTTGCAGTGACCAATTTTAATAATCTTTCTGAAGAAAACCAGAAGACTCATAAAAAAACTACCGTGCAAATTGAGCAGACAAATGAAGAGAAAAAAACATACGATTTTAGCAATGAGGTAATGATGCAATTAAAAGAAAAAGATGATGCCTTTCAAAACTTTACCGAAGCTTTTGTGGATGGTGATCTGGACAGGCTTACAGCATTAAGTAGTAAAGAATTTATTACTGAAGGTAATATTGCTGTATTAAAAACAGAACTCGATTTAATGGAAGATGAATTTGGCAACTTACAATCCTATCGCTTAATAGGCGTAGGCGTACTCACAGATGAGATAGGTAAAGTTATACAAATGCAAGGACAGCTTAGGTTCGAAAATCAGGATATTTTTTATGTAGTTGCGTACGATGCACCCATAGGAAAGGATAAATTTGTAGCCTATAAATTTTCATTTTAAAAGCTACAAAATAAAAAAGCCCATCTACAACCTAAGTTGCAGGATGGGCTTTCACATTAACCAACCGAATCTTTTTCATAGTAATTCAGTTTCCATTGTTTCAAAAACTCTGAAACAAATTTGAATAAGGACAGTTCGTTCTAAAAAACTATTCCTTACTTCTATAACAAGTTACGTAAGAAATTACTACCCAATTTTTATATTTTATTTTTTCTATAAGTTTACACCCAGCTATGGAAGAAAAAAAACACGTTTGCGAAGAACGCACTTACGACACTATTTATAGAACACACGCTCAAGCCATCCGCAATTTTATATATTTTAAATTTGGGGATAAAGAGAAGGCGAACGATGTGGTGCAGGAAGCTTTTATAAAATTATGGGAGAACTGTAAAAAGGTCTCACCGGAAAAAGCAAAATCCTACGTCTATACCGTAGCCAATAATCTATTCTTAAATACGGTGGCTCATAAAAAGGTGGTTTTAAAATACGTAGAAAGTCACCAGCCAAGAGTAGAAAAACATTCCCCTCAATTTTTACTGGAAGAAAAAGAATACGGAGAGAAACTACAACTTGCCATCGCAAATCTTACCGATATACAGCGAGAAGCCTTTTTATTAAGTCGTGTGGAAGGGAAAAAATATAGAGAAATCGCCGAAATTTTAGATATTTCGGACAAAGCAGTGAGCAAAAGAATACATGACGCCCTGGAAGCGCTACGAAAAACTGTAGAAAAAATTTAATCCATAGGTAGTAAAATTGAAAGTTAACTGTTTAACAACTAGAAGCAAAGAAATATGAATACGCAATTATTGGACAAATGGCTTAACGGCACGCATACTGCACAGGATCTGGCTATACTGGAGACCTATCCGGAGTTTGCCGCCTACCAAAAAATTGATGCCCATACCAAAAAAATTGAAACGCCTTCTTTTAATACCGAAGCCGGACTGCAAGCGCTTAAAGAAAAATTAGCCGATAAAGACAAACCAACTCCAAAGGTAATATCCATTGCACCAGGATTGCTTAAGGTTGCTGCTGTTATGGCACTTCTGCTAGCTTCGTATGTATTTATAAACTCTTTACCCACGACCATAAACACCCAATTTGCCGAAACTAAGACAATAGCATTACCGGACACTTCGGAGGTATTAATTAATGGTAATTCTGAAATATCCTACAAAGAAAATTCCTGGGAAGATTCCAGAGCATTAAACCTTGATGGAGAAGCCTACTTTAAAGTTGCTAAGGGAAAAAAATTTACTGTCAATACGCAACAGGGACTTGTAGAAGTACTGGGAACACAATTTAATGTATTGGCCACTAACAATACATTTACAGTAAGCTGTTATGAAGGTCTGGTAGCCGTTACTCATAATGGAACTATCACAAAACTGCCTAAAGGGTCTAAAATAACAGTTACTGAAAACAACCCTGTTATGTCTCAAATAGCCATAAATAAACCCGTATGGGTTGGGAATGAAAGCAGTTATGACAATGTTGCCATTACCGCAGTACTACAGGATCTAGAAAGTACCTACGGCATCAAGGTGACAACACAAAATATTGATGTAACTTTACGCTACACTGGTAGCTACACCCACAAGGACCTTGAAGCTGCTTTACAAACAATTACCATTCCACTAGGATTAACCTATACTATTGAAAGCGAAACAAGTATTACTATCTCCCCTAAAAATTATTCGAAATAAGCACTTATTTTGTTTGTTATTCCTGTTTCTTTTTACAATTTTCCCTGTGGTATCGCAAACGTCAACCGAAAAGGTTCCACTCCTCAAAATACTGAAGCAGGTTGAAAAATCCTTCGATGTAAAATTTTCATACATAAGAAGTGATTTGAAAACTATTGATGTCCCAAAACCTTCAAATTCTCTTACACTTCAGCAAACATTAACCCAGCTTTCCGAGTCCGGGAATCTTCAGTTTACTCAAATTGACGAGCGCTATATTGCAGTAGCGGTAAAGCAGTTTGATACAATTTCCGTTTGCGGAATTTTAATAGATACCGAAAGCAGCTTCCCTGTCGAAAATGCCGAAATAGTCACAAAAAATACCATTACAACAACCGATAGCGGCGGAAATTTCAGCCTGAAAAGTATTGCCGAGAATGAAGAAATAAATATTCTCATTAACGGATTTCTGGCACGTACCATTAATGCACAAAACCTTTCCGTTACTTCCAAGTGTCCATTTATTTATGTATCTCAATCCTATACTTATTTGCCGGAAGTCGTGTTAACCGATTTTATCACAAAAGGTATTTCCAGAAATGTGCAGGGCGCCACAACTATTTCCAACAAAAACTTTGACATACTCCCAAGCCTTCTTGAACCGGATGTGTTGCAGATTGCACAGGCATTACCAGGAATTGAAAGCGCAGATGAAACAGCCTCCAACCTCAACGTTCGTGGGGGAACAGCGGACGAGTTTTTAATACTCTGGGACGATATTAGAATGTACCAGACCGGGCATTTTTTTGGATTAATTTCTGCTTTTAATCCTAATCTTACCAGAAATGTTACTATTTATAAAAACGGAACGAATGCACGCTATGGAGAAGGCGTGTCCGGCGTTATTGCGTTGGAATCCAACACCAGCATTCCGGAGAAATTTCAGGGTGGTTTGGGGATTAATTTAACCAGCGCAAATGGCTATGGAGAGATCCCTGTTTCTGAAAAATTGCTGCTTACCATCTCCGGACGGTCTTCTATTAATACAGGGATTGGAAACCCGGTGTATAATAAGTTTTTTAGTAAGGTATTTCAAAATACCGTGGTGACTAACCTACAAAATAATGCCACGGACGGCGTGCGATCCACAGACGAAGCATTCAACTTTTTGGATGTTTCGGTAAAAGCACTCTGGAACATCACACCACAAGACGAAGTGAGCTACCATTTTCTCACCATAGATAACAAATTACAATTTACAGAAAGATTCATTTCTGAAGAGGATTCTTCAGTATTAGAAAGTGAGCTGGAACAACAAAATACCACGAATGGGTTGTCCTGGCAACACAATTGGAGTAAACACATTCCGCTTACTTCAAGAATTTTAGTGTACCAAAGTAATTATACCAGAAGTGAATTTACAAATAACGTAGACCTGGCTTTACTTGCTTCCAACCAGAATAAAGTAACTGAAAAAGGAGTTAAAGTAGATATCTCGTATAAGATACACGAAGAAATAATGCTAACCGGAGGGTATCAATATACAGATACAGAGATTGTAGATGCTCAAACAAACAGCAACAGCACCACTATTGAAACCGATGAAAACAGTTTGTTTTCTAATGCCTTTTTTGCGGGGAGTACCGGGAGTTTTTTTAATGGAAATACCAATGTCGCTGCGGGGGTTCGTTTCACACAATATCCAACTGTTTCAGATAACTTTATTGAGCCAAGATTTCATATAGACCAGAAGTTAAACAAACAATGGCGCGCAACGGTATCCGGCGAATTAAAACACCAGGCAGTCTACCAAACTGTAAATATAAATAACAACTTGCTGGGTGTAGAAACCCGCGATTGGTTGGTTGCAGATGGTAAAAACAACCAGTTTTTAGAAAGCAAACAAATAGGTGTAGGTTTAAATTACAGTCAACAAAATTGGATCGTTGCCACGGAATTTTTTCTGAAAAAAATAGAAAATATAAACACTGCAAATCTTGGTTTTAGAAATCAGTTACAAGACACAAATTTTACGGGTGAATACAACGTAAAAGGAGCCGAAATTTCTCTCAATAAAAAATTAGTGAATACAAATATCTGGCTAAGCTATACCTACCAGGATAATACCTATAGCTTCGTCCAACTCCAACCAGAAACTTTTAGAAACAATCTGGACAGCAATCATTCTATTACACTGGCAGGATCTTACGATTATAAAAATTTTAGTTTTTCATTAGGGAATACTTTCAAAAGCGGCTTGCCTTACACCTCACCCGTTGCCGGAAACACAGTTGTAATGGTCGATGGTACTGCAACAGTTAATTTTAATTCTCCAAATAACGAAACATTACCAAGCTATTTTAGAAGTGATTTTTCGGCAGCATATAAATTTAAAATAGATGAAACATTTAAAGGCAACATAAGTCTTGCTGTCTTAAATATTTTAAACAGAAGCAACTCGTTAAACCGCTATTACATTCTGGAAAATGTGGAAGGCATTTCCACCATTCGCCGTGTCGATGAGTTTTCACTGGGACTAACACCCAATATTTCTTTTCAGTTGCTGTTTTAACAGGGTTTGTCTAGTTACCTGACGGTTCTCCTTATCCTATGAATATGTTTGCCAGGAAAACGATCAACCTATTCAAAAAGTAAAAAAGACTAGTAAACACCGCTACATCTTATCCGGCACCTGAATCCCAAGTAAAGAGAATGCGGTTTTAATGACGTTTCCTACAGCGTCGCAGAGCGATACTCTAAACGCTATTTCGGTGGAATCTTCGGCACCAAAAATGGGTACATTCTGGTAGAATGAATTAAATTCCTTTACCAGATCATACGTATAATTTGCCACCAAAGCAGGGCTGTAATTTACAGCTGCCAACTGAATCACCTCCGGAAATTGCTGTAAGATCTTAAGGAGTTCCTTTTCTTTTTCGTGTAGTCCTATCGACCCTTCAATCGGTTTCGGGGTGACATTATGATTGGCTTTTCTTAAAATAGACTGAATACGCGCATAGGTGTATTGAATAAAAGGTCCCGTATTTCCTTGAAAATCTACACTTTCCTGAGGATCGAATAGAATTCGTTTCCTGGGATCCACTTTTAAGAGATAATATTTAAGCGCTCCTAAACCAATGGTTTTATACAGTTGCTCTTTTTCTTCGCTTGTAAATTCATCAATTTTGCCGAGTTCTTCTGAAATTTCCTTGGCCGTTGCTGCCATATCTTCAATTAGATCGTCGGCATCTACAACAGTGCCTTCACGACTTTTCATTTTTCCCGAAGGCAGATCTACCATCCCATAACTTAAATGGTATAAACTTTCAGCCCAACTGAACCCAAGTTTTTTCAAGATTAAAAATAACACCTGAAAATGATATTCCTGTTCATTTCCAACGGTGTAGATCATCCCGTTTACATCCGGAAAGTCTTTCGCCCGCTGTATGGCCGTTCCAATATCCTGCGTCATATACACAGCAGTACCATCGCTACGTAACACAATTTTTCTATCGAGGCCTTCTGCTGTAAGATCACACCAAACAGAGCCATCCGGATCTTTTTCAAATACGCCTTTTTCAAGTCCCGTTTGTATAAAGTCTTTCCCAAGCAGGTAGGTATCGCTTTCGTAATAATTTTTATCGAAATCTACACCTAGGCTGTCGTAGGTAGCATCAAAACCCTGGTACACCCAGCCGTTCATTTTTTTCCACAGCGCCACAACTTCAGGATCGCCTGCTTCCCATTTACGGAGCATTTCCTGGGCTTCCAGTAAAATAGGAGCTTCGGTTTTTGCGTCTTTTTCGGCAACACCTTTTTCGATGAGCGTGTTTATCTCTTTCTTATATTCTTTATCAAAACGCACGTAGTAATTCCCAACCAGTTTATCACCTTTTAACCCGGAAGACTGCGGTGTTTCACCATCTCCATACCGTTCCCACGCCAGCATACTTTTACAGATATGAATGCCGCGATCGTTTATAATTTGTGTTTTATAGACTTTTTTACCCGAAGCTTTTAAAATTTCAGCAACCGAATAGCCTAAGAGAACATTACGAATGTGTCCTAAATGCAGTGGTTTATTGGTGTTTGGCGAAGCATACTCCACCATCATAGCATCTTTACCCGCTGCAAATGTTCCGTAGGTCGCGTAATTGTTTATACTATTGAAGAAATCCAGATAATAGGCATCGCTCAACACCAGGTTTAAAAACCCTTTTACCACATTAAATTTTGAAACTTCGGTAACGTTCGCAACAAGATACTCTCCAATGGTCTCCCCTATTTGTACGGGATTTCCTTTTACAGTGCGTAGCATAGAAAAAACAACTACGGTTATATCGCCTTCAAAATCTTTTCTTGTGGCTTGAAACTCTACTGTTTCCAGGGAAACTCCGTAGGTTTCGGTAACTGCTTTCTTTATGTGTTGTTCTAAATTTTCCTGCAAATTCATGGTCTTGGTATAAGGGTGTAAAGATAGTTATATTTCAAAAGAAAGTAATGCCTCCAGAGCGTTTCAGTAAAAAATCAAGAGAATGTTAATCACTATGGGTTCCTTGCGTTTACATTGTATCTTACGTTCATAATATTTGAACTATGAAAGCAAGCCCAGCCCTTATTTGTATACCGGACATTAGTGGATTTACCGAATTTATGCGCTCCGTAGATATAGATGTGAGTTCTCATGTGATTCCTGCCTTATTAAATGAGATCATCTACAGCAACGAACTGAACTTAAAAGTTTCCGAAATTGAAGGTGATGCGGTTTTGTTTTTCAAAAAAGGGGAACTGCCGCCATTTAAAGATCTAGTAAACCAATGCAAACTCTTTTACACGCAATTTTATGAACGAATGGATACCTTGTTGGAAAAATTTAAAGATGACCACAAAGAGATCGATTTTCCTGAAATTCTGGGGCTTAAAATAGTTCTTCACTATGGCGACGAAATTGGCATGGTACAAATAGGAAATCATATTAAATTGATGGGAGAAGATGTGATTACTGCGCATAGATTGCTTAAAAATAATGTTCCTATAGATGAATATCTGCTTATTTCGGATTCTCTTTTGAATAGATACCAAGATCAAAATATTAAAGAAAACTGTGATTGGGCAAAATTGAAGTCGGAAGAATTAGAAATAGAACATTTAGGTACTATTAAGTATCATTATATTAACCTGAAACCCTTAAATGGCGATTAACATTTATTACAATGCTGTTGAATGTCTCTTACAATAACAAATTAACTTCGCGTAAAATAAATAGTGAAGTAGGTATGCCTTTTCCACTTTCTACCCGTATAAAGATGCGCGGAATTGGGTCTTCAAAATTGATCATTACTACGGCAAGTGTCCAAATAAATAATTTATTGGTATTGGACAGTAACCGAAACCAATGCAATATTGAGATGCGACCCAATGGAATTATTGTGGGCTTCAGAAGTTTATTAGAAAGTTACGCACTTGTGATCCCTTATTATAAACTAGTGCTTTATAAGGGAAAAAGCGAAGAATACAGCATTTATAGAGATGACTATTTTATTAAAATTGAAGCAAAGGAAAAGGCTACACACACTTTTATGAATAAAGTCTTAGCGGCAAAGGCTGAGGCTACGCCGACGAGGCTGGAGGATTTGTAGATTTATTAGTGGTGAGTGGTGAGTGGTGAGTGGTGAGTGGAGAGTGGAGAGTGGAGAGTGGAGAGTGGAGAGTGGAGAGTGGAGAGTGGTGAGTGAAAATAAGAAAAAAAACTTCAGAACTAAAAGCATAAGATCTTATCTCTTTCGCATGAAAGCACCTGCTACTAAAGCCAAAACTCCTAAGCCGATCATGGCGAGGCTTTGATTATTTAACCCTTCTTTTGCCGAAACTTCCAACGGACCAATATCCAGGACTTCTTTGGGTACAAATGCGTTGTAGAGTCCGAAACCAATTAATACAACTCCAACTACAACTAAAACTGTTTTTAATATTTTCATATGTATTTCACACGCCGGTGAGACGTTATTCGTTTTGTTTCTATTGTATAAAGATAGTAAACTTACCAAAGTGTTGTAAAATTTTTATAAAATCAATTACTGTTTAATTAACGAGGCGTATCTTTAAACAAATTAAGCTATTTTGAAAATTTTACTTACAGGTGCCAACGGTTACATTGGGATGCGCTTATTACCTTTACTCATAGAACAGGGACACGAAATTGTCTGTTCGGTGAGAAATGCAAACAGACTCTCTATTAGCGAAGATTTAAAAAAGAAAGTTGAGATCATCGAAATAGATTTTTTGGATGAAGTAAAACCGGAAAAATTACCTGAAGATATAGATGCAGCGTATTATCTCATTCATTCTATGTCTGCTTCTACAGACGATTTTGATGAAAAAGAGGAAATTTCGGCAAAAAACTTTAATGCGTATCTGGAATCCACCCAATGCAAACAGGTTATATATCTGGGGGGTATTGTAAATGAAGCCAACTTAAGTAAGCATCTTTGGTCCCGAAAAAACGTAGAAGACATTTTATATAACGGAAAAGCCAGCCTTACTGTTTTAAGAGCTGCCATTATTGTAGGAAGTGGTAGTGCATCTTTTGAAATTATACGTGACCTGTGTGAAAAGCTACCGCTAATGATCACTCCAAAATGGGTTAAAACGCGCTGCCAACCTATTGCTGTGAGAGATGTTTTAAGCTATCTAACCGGTGTGTTGGGAAACCAAAAAACGTATCGTGAAAGTTTTGATATTGGAGGTCCCGATATTTTGTCCTATAAAGAAATGATGCTTAGCTACGCAAAGAGCAGAAATATACGTCTTGCTATTATTGATGTACCGTTTATGTCGCCTAAGTTATCTTCGTATTGGTTGTATTTTGTAACCTCAACATCGTACAAGCTGGCTCTAAATCTGGTAGATAGTATGCGGGTTGAAGTAATTACAAAAGACACCCGATTACAGGAAATGCTGGAGATTACACCCGTGACCTATCTTGAAGCCATAGACCTCGCCTTTAAAAAAATTAAACAGAACCAGGTGGTTTCCAGCTGGAAAGATAGTATGGTAAGTGGACGTTTCAGAAAAGATCTTAAAAAATACGTAGAAGTGCCGGACCAGGGTTGTTTAAAGGATATGCAAAAAATTAAATTAAAAAATCCGGAAAAGGCTTTAGAAAATATATGGAGTATTGGCGGGAAAAAAGGATGGTATTACGGAAATTGGTTATGGAAAATAAGAGGATACTTAGACAAGCTTTTTGGTGGTGTAGGCTTACGAAGAGGCCGTACCCATCCCAATAAAATTTATGATGGGGACAGTCTTGATTTCTGGAGAGTGATCCTAGCCGACAAAAAAGAAAAAAGGCTCTTACTTTTCGCTGAAATGCGCGTTCCCGGGGAGGCCTGGCTGGAGTTTGAAATAGACAAGGAAAATGTACTACACCAGACAGCCACATTTAGACCCCGCGGACTCTGGGGAAGATTGTACTGGTATGCCATGCTGCCTTTTCATTATTTTATCTTTGCTGGAATGATTAGTAGGATTGCCAATTCTTGAAATCGAAATCTAACTTGAAAACGGGGTGGTGAAAATTTAAAAATGAATACATTGCACAGCAATCATTTTTAAGTTTTTAGCATTACAGTCCCAAGATATGCTATGCTCCCCTTACACTATTTTATATTAACCCGAATGATTCCAGGAATTGTTTCAGATTAATATCGTGTGGCATGTAATAAAAAGGAAGATTTATTAGGTATAAATCTTCCTTCAGTATTTGACCTGAAAAATTATATAAAAATTTTAAATTTTATTTCTTCACAACAAATTTCTCTACAGTCTTGTTCCCGTCATTTGTAAGTTCTGCCATATAAACTCCCTCGCTTAAAGACGAAATATCGATAGCCTGGCCAGTACCTTCCAGTACTTTATTGCCTAAGATGTTATAAATTGTGTAATTCTGGATAGTTTCGGTAAGGTTCAAGGTACTGCTTGCTGGGTTTGGAAACAAAACCATACGAGAGGCAAAGCTCTCTTCTGTGCCTAAAACTGCATTGCTAAAGTTTAAACAAACTTCGAAAACGGTTCCAGGATCTCCACTTGTATTTTCTATTATTAAATTCCAAGTACCAGATATAGCTTCTCCGGCCAATGTAATTTCAAAACCATCGTTACCTTCTATCGAGTTGAATATTGGCTCAAATGATGCCTCATCCAAAAAATCAGCGACATCGGGATAATCCGTTCCTGAGATATCGTCCGAAAAAACAAAATCTTTAGCAGTTTGAAGTCCATCAACACCACCATTGGCATCTGCTAATCTAGCGCCTAAATTTCCACTCGGCGGCTCTAGGAAAAGCTCTAAACCTTCAGCAAGATCACTTTGAATGTTTATTGCTACAGATGCTAATTTAGTATCGCTTGCTCCAGCACCAATAATACCTGTAGCTGTTACCATAACAGGTATAGTGTATTGATCTACACCAGTAATTGACGTGTCCATATCATTGCAAAACTCGCTTGTTTGAGCTACTACATGCCCGATAGATAATACTGTTGCTAATGCAATTAAAAAAGTACTTTTTTTCATAAATTAAATAGTTAAAATAACACCTACTCCTACATGGTTTTCGGCTTCCCAAATTAAATCCGTTTTATAGTTTGAAAGTAATTGACTTTTAAATTTTTCGAATTATATCTACAGAGTCATCGTTTTAAGATTCTCAATTTATTGTCTCTATAAACAGAACTTGTTGCGCTGTGGAATTCATATCCAGAGGAGTTATTCCAGCTTCATTCACTTTAAATTTTAAATCTCCCCTATCTTCCATACCATTTCCATTTGCATCACCAGAAAGTGTGATATAATAAAAGCCATCCTTAGATAGTTTTGGGGTGTTATCTGAAAGGTCAAAAACTACGTCCAATGGAAACTTTGTTATCTGTACCGTTTTAGTTGCTATAACTCCATTGGCGTTGCTAGCACTGTTTGCCCCTAGCTCATAAATAGTAAGTGTAGCCTCGGGATTTTGAATTTTCAGGTTTTCTAAACTCCTGATTCTTACTGAGACTGTCTTATCAGCTCCTGAAGCTTCTGTTTTTGAAGACTTACAAGACCCATAAAATAGGGTTGCCAAGAATAGTAAACTGATTAATGATATTTTCTTCATTTCAATTGGGTTTTTACTAGCTAATTTTTAAATATGCGGAGCTGAGAATAGCCACCTATCACTAAAACAATCAGATTGATTTTAGTGATTCCGTGCATTTTCTGTTTATCTTTAAACATAACCTCTACTCCAGTTTTTTGTGGTAATACTTGTTATTTGCTATTTAATTTATCGTTATAGAACCATTCCCACAGTATCCTTTGGCTTTCCAGGCAATGGTTACAGGTTGGGATGTATTTCTTCTTGTAATAGTATATATTTTTAAAGTGCCATGAGGTCTTCCTATTCCGCCTATTCTGGTTTCTGATGGAGCTGTAACACTTCCGTTGGAAATTATTAGATTATCTTTATTTAGAGTGGCGCCTTCATCCCAACTCACTTTTATTTGAGCTGTACTTCCGCCGTTAAAAGGGGTAACAACGTCGATCCTCGCGTTGGTTTTGCTGTTGCTACACGTGAGCAAAGCTGCTGTTCCAGTAGGTTTTACTGTGGATGGTTTTGTTAGAATAAATCGGAAGGAACTAATTATGATATCACTTAATTTCCCGTTTTCAAGTTGAAAATGAATTTCATCAAAATCTTTGAATGAACCAGGGAATGATTTACCTATAGAGGTGTAATCTTTACTTTTTGGAAGATCAATAACTTCAGTCGCAACCACAGCTCCATTTTTATAGCCAAGGACTTTTATCACATTAGATGTAGCAAATTGGGTACATCCACTACAACCTTCAAGATTTAATTTGCTTAGACCTATTAGAGAATTGCTGGTAGCTTTTAATATAAGTTTTTGACCATTTGTTTTCTCTGAATACCACGCAGGTATTATTAATCCATCCTCGTATTTTAATTTTGTAATTCCAGTCTGTCCACTTACGGTAATTTCGGTCACGGGCTTGTCCATTCCTAATGAAATGTCCCCTAATTCAAATAGCCCTGTGGTTGCATTATAATATTGCTGCGCGTCTTTATCATCTAATTGATCTAATGGGAATGGCTGCCCAGACTGGGACATAACGTTTACAGTACAAAGGATAAGCACGATTACAAGTATATTATTTTTCATTATTTTATTTTTTTTTAAGTGCAACCAGACCTTTCAGAAGATCTAGTCTTTATTTATTGATTATTGATTTGACTATTTATAGATTATTACTTTGACCAAAGTTCAGCACCAGATATATACAAGAACAACGCTGCAATTATCTGTAAGAATAAGGCTATCAACTTTGAATCTTATTTATATATGTTTCTACTAGAGTATTATTCAATCTCTGTAATTTTCCAAAACTGTCCCGAGTATTGTCCTGTTTTGGCAACTTGTATTTTGTCATTTTTCCCATCATTAATTATGTCCAGGGATTTACCATTTAGCCAGGAGTTAGTAATTCGATAATAACCATCTCCTGCAGAGGTAATCATCCAGGCTCCACCAGAATAGCCAGAACCATTCTTCACTAAGGGCTTATCTTGATTTTCACCAGAAAAACATTCTAAAATTTTACTTTCTCCTTTACCTTTTGTACTTAAGACATAGGTGTTGTTACCTACATTTTTAATTTTCCATTTCTGCCCTGTAGAATTTACCGTCTCAGACATCCTTGGTTCGCATACTTCTCCCTTACAGTAAAGGTCTAGAGACATTCCTTCGCCAAGCCAGGCGTTAGTGAGACGATAATAATTATTTTCATTAAAGACATTGTTTGAGGAGGTACTGATACCCGTACTTACTGTAGGCTTTGTGTTACTTGTAGTTGCCGGTACAGTAGTAGTATTTGTTGATGTATTGTTTGCTGAAGCGTTGTTTTTCTCCCCATAACCAATATGAATTACATTTCTTATATAGTCAGATTTCGGAAAGTAGTGACAGGCCACTCCTATTTCTGTTGGGAAAGAACGCATTAAACTTTTTCTATGACCTCGTGACGGCACCTTGTAATCGATTAGGTATCCACTTACCAGTTTAAAAGCTGTTGTACCAGTATATAAATTTTCTTCAACACCTGCAGTATAACCAGCCATCTTAGCTCGTTCCTGAGAAGTTCGTCCTTTACTATCTAAGTGTTTTGAACCGTTAATTTTTCCAGCATCTGAAGCCATTATATTAGCACTCTTTCTTAGCTTTTCATTTTTGGATAATCTGCCAAGTACTTTACTACTTCTAAGTTCTGCTATAACCTCATCAAGAGCTTTCTCGTGTTTTTTTCTTTCTGCATCCGTTCCTGCTACATACTCTCCTCCATATTTTCCTAAGTCCAGGTACCAATGTCTATTGTCAACTTTTACATATTTGCTTTTAAGGTTTGCAAGTTTGTTGGCATATTGTTGTGGATTTGTACGCATCTCGTTAATTTCTGCGATTACCTCATTTTCTAAGGTATTGGTGTTTACAGTACTTGCAGCTGGTGGATCTATAAATTTTGGTTTCAATGTACCTGTGTACTTTCTGATGTCTTTTTCACCAACAGACACACTACCATTTAAAAATTTACTTTTTATTTCAACACTGTACGGTGTTGCTTTCATATTGCTGTATTTTTCCCCAAGATTCATCTTATAAACACCTTCGTACCATACTCCGTCATTTCTAACCTCAACTTTTTCTCCTATTTTATAGGTTTGAGCGCATACTGCTTGAACTGTTAGGAATAAAAAGAGAAGCATATACATTCCCTTATTAAAAACCACTTTTATCATAATTTTAAAATTTAATAGTCGCCTACTCTACAATGGTTTTCGGCAGTCCCAATTTGAAAAATGTTCTTAAAAACTTAGGATCTATCACGCACGTAAGTTTTATACTTCAATACTAATTGAATTACGGATTTGAGTAAAAAAAAAGTCGCGAAACGGAATATTTAGGGAATGAAAAGGGAGTTTATTGGTATTCTAATTTTCTGAACAAGTACTATATTTCTTCATGTAAAGAGATTAACGATAATATTTGCTGTGTAGAAGTAAGCATTTTCAGGCTCTCAATCTTCGTAAAATATAACACAAGACCTCTTATAATTTAGTAGCTCTCATACTGCAAACTCCCCGCTGCATACTATCTCATTGTTTTAGAAATCGATTTGTAACCTCACAAGTATGTATGAAATCAACTTCGTAAATTAAATAGGATGTTACCGTTCTTTAGTAGGTATAAAATTTCATCAAAAAAAGAAGAGCCCATTTTTAAAATGGACTCTTCCAACCAACTTCAATAAGTATTCACCAACAAAAATTTAATTCAAAGAATCTAGGTATTCATTATGCATAACATTTGCTTTGTTCGTAAGCTATAACTAATTTTTAGTTGGAGCACGAAATTCCCAATCTCTATCGATATACCATAACTGTCCGGAGAAATTTCCAGATTCTTTTAGAGCGACCCAACCTGTTTCTTCAGTATTTTTAATAGATCCACAATCCAAACTTACACCTTTACCACCATATCCATTTTTCATTATAACAAAATCCGAAGACTCATCGCCATTTGGTAATTCAGTAGACCAATATTGCCCACTATAATTTCCTTCTTTTCCCATTGCTAATGCACCTTTATCCTCACCGGAGCTAATAATATCTAAATAATACTCATTGCCCTTCTCCATATTACGCAATTTGAATTGATCTCCTTCAACCCAAATTTGCTCCCACATTTGCGTTGGGTTAATATCTAAGTCTCTCTTTTGCATCTTCACAGTAACTCCATCAGGCATAAGTGTTAATACTGAATTAACTCCTTCATAAGAACTAAATAGATATAAAGGCTCGCCAGACTGCGCTGTCGCATTTGTGCTAAAAGTAAGCGTTAGTATTAGTGTACAAACCGCGACACTTAAAAAAATACTTTTTCTAATAATTGTTTTCATAATTATATGTTTAAAATTGCCTACTCTGTTAAGTTTTCGGCTTCCCTTTAAAATTTGGTTAGTTAGTTGAAAAATTTTATTTGTAGAGCGTTATAGCTAATGACACACCAATACTAATTCAATTACGATTTGAAATAAAAAAAATGTCGCGAAATGGGTTCTTTCAGGAATGAAAAGAAAGTTTATTGGTATTTCAATTTTTCTGAAACCACCCAATTTTTTTCTTGGTGGTATGTAAACTTAATTTCTGAAGCGTAGGAGTAGTACCAAATGTATTTGTTTGCAATTACCAGTAACATTCTCAAATTATTAGAAATGTTAGTAGCTGTAAAAAAATTGTAAAAAGCAATGTTACGTATGTAGGTAGAAATACTTTATTTGTATTTTAAACAACGAACATACATTGCATATTCAGGTGTAGCATCTGCTCCCCAAACACCTCCATCACCGTCGGCTATTTTTATTACGTGCGGCAGGTTGCTCTTTTTTCCCCACCAGCCAGTTCTTTCTAAGAAAAATTGCATTTCCCCATCTTCAAGCCACCCACCTGGTTTTGCGCAAAAACCTACGGAGCTTATTGTATCATTAAAATTTTTAGACCATAACCTATTTCCAGGCTCTCTTAGTTTATAAGAAGCGTAGGTAAGTCCTGGTATTCCGGCATCAATATCGTTTCTTCCATACCAGAATCGTATTAACTTATGCCACTCCCTTCTTGTAGGAATTTTAAAATCTTTTGGACAAATATCGCAGCCTTTAATAGCTCCCCAATTATAGATAGGCCCATATTCTTTAGATTCGGGACTATTTGCATTATTATTATGCCAATATAAGCCACCGTCCACTAATGTTTTACCCATTTCAACTACTTGTAGTTTGCTACCATTGTTACAGGTTGTAGTACGTAAATTTTCTGCCATCCATACCTGCGAACCTATTTTAATTGTTTCGTACGAGTTACAGTCTGCATCATACACCAACCCAACTACTTCTTCCGTTTTTTGTCTTTGGTAGGTATACGCATTCGTATTAATGGATGTAGGATTTTCTACAACAACCATTGAAGTGGTTTCTTTATCGCTGCAGCAAACTAGACCGTTTTGCAGTAAAACAAGTACTACAATTAATTTTAAAGTATGCATCTACGTATTCATTATTTGGTGTAAAAATACATAAGTGTGTTATGGTATTAAGAAACTTAATAAAATTTAAATAAACTGTTACTTGACAAATAAACCAAGGATGATTTTTAAGTCACTATAAATTCTAAAACTTAAAAAAAGCAACTAATTGTTTCCCTGTCTAAAATTCAAAAAATCAGATTTTCTATTTATTTGAAAGTGCTTCTTCGCTAATAAAAGTAGCCTCACTTTTAAAAAGTTTGGAACCATCCTTCATTTCAAGCCTTAAAACATTATTGGAAGTTCTAATATAAAAGTGCGGAAAATTATAGCTTTCAAAAGAAATTCCAGATTTTGCCAACCCATTTATTATTTTAAAACTAGCATCATTATTAAATAAAGCAATATCTTGTTCAGGGTCAACTTTTTGAAGGCGCATTATGAAATTTAAGTTTCTAACGTAATGCTTAGGAAAGCTACTAGATTCGAGGGAAATATAGCCTTCTTTTCCATTTAAAGCTTTTACTATCTTAAATGAAGCATCTTTTTTATCCAGATCTGAAGTTATTTCAGAAAGTATAATATCATAGTTTTTATGGCTTACATATTTATCTTTACTATCCAAACTAGTTAACGAAATCGTAGTACCAACATTAGGGAATTCTTGTGCCCAACTGTACATTGTACATAAACACATAAGTAAAATAAACACAACTTTTCTTCTTTCCATATTTTACAGAATTAAATAGGATAGCACCAAGATTATACAATTTAAGATGGCTACTAAAATTTATGTCGCGAAAAGGTATCATTAGGGTACGAGTTTTAATTTTTCAGGAATTTCATTTTAGAAAAAGTTTGCTTAATAGTCACTAAAAATAATCCAAATGCTTAAAATTGCACACTTCGTAACCAAATTTACACCCTTGGCGACAAAATCTTGTATTTCTTACTAATAAACAGTCTCTTTACACTAGTAATGATAAAACTTTTATACATCTTATTAATCTCTTTATCTATGGTAAGTTCCAGAATGCTGGGGCAAGATATTTATCCTTATTTGGATATTGATATGCGTAAATATAACATTGACAGATATGATAGGAATAGTTTAGAAAGATATAATGTTATTAAAAAACTCATCACCGATGTTGAAAATAATCGTTCGGATAATGTATCCTTCAACATTGGAAAAATGCCCGAGAATTACATAGATTATGTAAGGGAAGCTTTAGCATTTGCACTCGCTAATAAAAAACAGAAAGATATTCAATTAATAAAAAATCATGAATTTGATTATTATTTTCATTACAGATCCAGACCGCAAGGTGTCATATTAGCCAACGAAATTTTGAACGATACCCTAACGATTAAAAATACGTTTAAAATGCAACTCTATACATATCTCAATACCGCTTATCAAGATTTGGGATTGTATACTGAATTTATTGAGGTTATTCCGAAAATGTATTCCCTTAAAAAAGAAATGAATTTAGAAAGCTACACAACTGCAGACCAAGAATCAGATGTTGGAAAAAGCTACTATCTTAATAAACGATATGAAAGTGCGATTCAATATTATTATAGAGCCTTAGATAATATAAAAGGTGAGAAAGGAATAATTTTTAAAGCCAAAATGCATAATAATATTGGGCTCTCCTTTGGAAACTTATCGGTAATTGATAGCGCATTAGTCCATTATGACAAAGCCATGAGCCTGCTAAAAAACAAGAAGGCAGGTTTCGAGGAGTGGGATAAAAATTACTCTATTTATTTTTATAATGTAATTGAAAGAAACAAAGCGGAACTTTTATTTGCAGACGCAGAACCAGAAAAGGTTATTCCATATGCATTAAAAGAGTTTCATACATTTCCAGATACTCTAAACCCTATATACATAACCAATACCTTAAATCTACTTGGGAAATTATATTTTTCTATAGGAGAATATCATCAGGCAACTGCTTATTTATTAATGGCAAGAGAGAATATGAAACCAGGAATTCTTGCTGAAGACCAAATCGAAAACTTTGAAACTGAAGCTCAAATACACCTGGTTAGCGGAGATAAAAAAACAAGTTCTGTTTGGTTCAAAAAGCAAAAGCGATTTGAAGACTCTATCTCCAAGGTTAAAAATGACACCCGTGTTGCCATTGCGCTAACAGCATATGATACCAAACAGAAGGAAATAGCAATTAAGGACCAAGAGCTTCGTATTCAACATCAAGAAAGTACCCTAAAGCAAGAGAAACAAAAGCAACTTCTATATGTGGTTATAATTGGGTCTTTTATAGTTTTAATTGTGTTTGGCTACTTCTATATAAAAAAGATAAATAAACAAAAGGAAAAAATTATTTCTCAAAAAAAAGAATTGGATGAAAGCTTATTTCAGAAAGAGTTGTTGTTAAAAGAAGTGCACCATAGGGTGAAAAATAACTTGCAAATTGTTTCTAGCCTTCTGGAAGGTCAGGCTGACAAAACAGAAGATAAAAAATTAAAGTCCATTATGGTGGAAGGCCAAGAACGCATAGACGCTATGGCATTAATACACCAACAGCTTTATAAATCGGAAAATTTTAAAAGTATAGATTTAAAAAATTACGTTAATAATTTATTCCAACACTTGTACACGTCCCAAAATAAAGAAGGTGTACAGGTAAACTATATATTGGATATAGAAGTTTTACCTATAGATATTGATATTGCAGTTCCGTTTGGAATTATTTTAAACGAATTAATTAGCAACTGCTATAAATATGCATTTAAAAACCGTACTAAGGGGACTATAGAAGTTTCTATTAAAGCTGTTGACGAAAAATTTTACAAATTAACAGTCCTTGATAACGGTGTTGGACTTCCTAAAGATTTTGAGACAAAAAAAAATCATTCCCTCGGTATAAAACTTATTGAAGGTATTTCTTGGCAGCTTAGAGGAGAGCTGAGCTATAATACTTCTGAAAAAGGTAGTATATTCGAAGTTTTGTTTATAAAAAGTTTCGAGAAAATAAACGATTAATATGAATGAAACACCCGTACATATACTTGTTGTTGAAGACGAGTTTATTACCGCAAACGCTATTAAAGAGGCATTAATTTCCTACGGTCACGTTGTTGTTGGGATTGCCCGAGATGCCATTGACGCCATTGAGATCCTCGACACTAAAAAGGTGGATATTGCTATTTTAGACATCAATATTCAGGGTTCTAAAAATGGATTATGGATTGCCAAAAAAATAGAAAAGGATTACCATATTCCATTTATATTCTTAACAGCATACGGTGATAACGATTCTATAACAAAAGCTATCGCTACTCAGCCATCTGGATATCTTACCAAACCTTTTAAAAAAGCGGACATATACTCTACTATAAGTCTAGCGTTAATAAAGTCCGAAAGCAAAACTCTTAAACCAGTAAAAGATGAAGAAAACAATCCAAATCCAGAAGAATTTTTCTATGTTAAAGGGAAAAACAGCTTTTTAAAAATCATAAAAGATGATATTCTTTTTATAAAATCCGATTTAAAATACGTAGAACTTCAAACCACCACAGATTTATTTACGTTACGGTATAGTCTTCATGAAATAAGTTCAAAATTATCTGAGGACCAATTTATAAAAGTGCATCGTTCTTATATTATTAATAAATTCAAGATTGAAAGTATAGGTTCTAATTATTTATTAACTCAAGGTCACGAAATACCTATAAGTGCTAATAGAAAAGATGAAATTTTGGCTCAGTTTAATTTTTTATAGAGATTAAGATAACCAAGTTAACCCACTGTTCTCACAAACGTTATTTAAATTTGATCATCTTTTTCAGTATATATTCCTTTTAATTGTCTCACCATACCATCTACCAGAGTTTAGCTTAAACCAGCCATTACTGGCAATGCTAAAAATTTGGCTGTAGTAAGAGGCTATCTATTTATATTAAGGCATCATCAATGGTATATGCCAGCAACTTTTCTTCTAACGATTGAAGTGCTCTTTTAAAAACTAGTTCCTGAGCATGGACACCCGTAATACTCCTTAGCATCAAGAAATGCATTAACATAAATAAAAGCATCTAATCAAAAAGTTTTGTGGTTTTTGAAAGAAACAAAAATAACCACTCTCGTCTTGGCATTAAAAAAAACGAATTCATTGAAAACGAGTAGGTACTGTTATTCCTTAGGTAAAAAAACCTCAGCCATCATACAACGGGCACTTCCACCACCGCAGGTTTCAATAGTAGTAAGGTCGCTACTTAAAATTTTAGTATGTTTTTGGATGGCTCTTACCTGGTCCGGGGTTAAACTGGATCTGGCGGCTTCGCTCATCACCATATAGGTGTGATCTTTGCCTTTCACCTGCAACATATTTCCCGCAAATTGATGCATTTGGGCTTCGGTAATAGCAATCACTTCTTTTTTAGACTCTTTTAAATGTTTGAGCACACTTTTCTTTTCGTGTTTATCGTCTATAGTGTCCAAGCAGATCACAGCAAACTTTTCGGCAAGCGCCATCATTACATTAGTATGGTAAATTGGCAAACGTTGGTTCTGTACAGTTTGGTTGGCGATAAAAACCACAGGATCATACTCAAAATCTTCACAAAATTCAATAAACAACTCTTCATCTGCCCTTGGAGATAAAGCGCAATAGGCTTTTTTGTGAACTCTATCCAGCAATAAACTTCCGGTTCCTTCCAGAAAAAATCCTTCAGTTTCGGCAGCTGTGTAATCCATCATGTTTGTAATTACAAAACCCTCTTCCTCCAAACGCATAAAAACTTCATCGCGGCGTTCTTTTCTTCTGTTTTCAGCAAACATAGGATATACAGCAACAGTTCCATCTTCATGAAAACTCACCCAGTTATTGGGAAATACAGAATCCGGAGTATCCAATTTTATATCGTCCTGCTCAACGATTACATGTACACCTACACCTCTCAATTTGGTAACAAAAGCATCAAACTCCTCCTGTGCTTTTCTATTAATATCAAAATTTTTAGCATCAATATCTTCCTGGAAAAAGTTGTTTACGGCAGTTTCTTCATTCATTCTGAAGGCTATTGGGCGTATCATTAAAATTGTATCTGTAATCTGTTGCATATAGTTCTATTTGAATTTGCGAAATTACGCAAATAGTCCATTAAAATAACTCCAAAGCCTGTAATGTTAATTTGTATCAAAACTATAACTCAGTCCTAATCCATACGTAGCACCAAGAAAAACATTGCGACCCTCAAAAATATAGGCAACCGAAATATACCCTCCTAATTTCGAAGAAAAAGGCTTGTACAGCGTTCCTCCGACCTTGTGAAAATCTACTCCAAGTTCTCTAAAATTTTGTGGAGCAGGGGTTCCGCGGTAATCAATCCCTCCAAAAGCGTGTTGATAGCTATAAAAAACATCGTAATACCAACTAGAAGTTGCCCTTCCAATTTTTAATGTGGCGGGCAAACTATTCGGAACCTCTTCAAATTTGAATGAAAAACCACTTTGGAGGGTTCCGAACCAAAAAGTCTTGCTTGTAAAATGTACCATGACCCGTGGTTCAACACTAGTGGCCTGTTGTCCAATATCATTAAGGCCTCCAATGGTATACTCTGAAAGCGGCGTTGAAAAACCCGTTGCGATACTTACTTCAAAAGTACCTGGATTCGTGTTTAACTTTAAAAATCTATACTTCACAAAAAGTGAAATATCCTGAAAATCACTTTCTTTATTACTGGAGATATAAGGCACCGAAAGGTTTACATCTAAATTATCTGAAATTCCGTAGGAACCAAAAACTGAAGCATAATAAGTACTACGCTCTAAATCCAGTAAATTATTTCCTGCAAGGTATTTTTTTGAATCTTCAAATCCGCCACCTACAACTAAAGAACCCTCGTATTTAGATTTATAAAACCCATCTATGTTCCCTTGCCCAAAAGAAGGGCAGCTTACAATTAAAAATGTTAAAGACAGTAATAATAACCTCATAAAACATATACGAAACAACCAAAGGTTAAGATTTACCTGTGTACCAACAACCGCTTACTAACAACACCGCTTGAAGTTTGAACTCTCACAATGTAAAGCCCATCTTCCAAAGCCTGAATATCTAAAACAGGTTGTGCCATACTATTTTGAAGTGATTGTACCTTTCTTGAAGCAGTATCAAATACTTCAATAGCTTTAATGGTAAGCGTAGAAGGATGTGCTATTTGCACCGTGTGTTTTGCCGGATTTGGATATAGTACCAACTCTTGTAGCAGGGAGTTTTCTTCAACCCCAAGAACTTCCCCATTAAAGTAAGCTTCAGCGAGTGTAGCTGCATCCACACCTATTATTTCACCCAACTTTCTTCCAGGAATATCATCCACAGGAGGATGAATACCACCCCATATACGGGAAAGGCTTGTCTGGTCCGAGGCATCACGATAGGTTGCCCATTGTAATGTAAAGGATTCCGAAGGTCCCTTTTCAAAAAATAAAAACGTGTCTTGCTCCACTTCAAACTCACCCACACCTCCCGGAAAAAAAGGATCTCCCGTAGCAAATGTAAGCACCTCTGCGGCTGCTCTGGAATAGGTAGAATGCCCTGAGACGTAACCCGCAAATGGTGGCGTTACAAAAGTGCCCCGTTGGTAAGGCCACCAACGCTTTGCCAATATCCAGTCTACTCCGGCAATATCGGCTGTGGGGTCTTCTATAAAATCCGGTCCTTTCCAGGCAAAAACTTTTAACTCACCAATATTTTGTCCGGCATCTCCTGCCAGAGGATCCCCGGGCTCAATAACTTCAATTAAATTATTTATGAGTGGAAGTCCGTGCGGGTCAAAATTTGGCAAGGAAGGATCTGTGCTTTGTCCTTTTGCTGCCATATAACGTATAGTTGAAATTGGCCGGGTATAATCATAAAACCCTTTGATACCCCAAGTAGTTACTGCCGAATCGTGCATGGCGCCTCCCATGGTTAAATACATTTTTACATCCCATTCCAGGTCTGAAAGAATGGGACCTTCTCCTTTAAATCTTTTTTCCAGTAATGGGTGGTCGGACACATAATTTAAAATCACAAACCAATGTCCTGGTGGTGTTTCAGAATCGGGTCCATCTGCCCAAAACTCTGCCAATACACGGGCATAATCACTTAGCTTTACCATTTGTGGTTCATACGGCATTCCCGTCACAGGATTTATAGCGTGCCCATTACTAAGAGCGCCACCGTTGGTGAAGTTGTAAAAATCTTTATACTCATTAAAAGTATCTGGTAAATCTGAAATATCTAAATTTCCTAAAGTTGCCGGAGAAATATCAATCTCCAAAGGGTTTGCAGGGTCTAAATGCGAAGACCAGGATAGTACCAAAGAAAAATTCCATTTAAATGGATCATCAATTCCGTTAGCTGATGAGTTTTGGATATAAGGCGGTTCACCAGGGTTGTTGTAGATATAACTGGTAATACTTCCATTATCCAGAATCTCCAGATCTTCGTCTTTTAAAGCAAAAGGACTTACAATACCCCATTCCGGACTTAAAAAATTTGGAATTCCTCCCGGGATTATGTTTCCGCTTTGGTCTATGTAAGATTCGAACGCGAGTGGCTGCCAACGGTTTGGGTCTATATTAGTATTGTCTGCGTATTCTTCCAAAATTAATGGTGGATTTACAGGCGCATAAAACAAATTTGCATAGTCGTCTATTTCGTTAGAATTATCCTGTAAGCCAAACGCTATCATCTTTCCTCCAAGGTAATTTCCTAGTGCAGCATAGGACCCATCGCTATAATCTGTAGTAGTAATTGTTGTATCGTAGCCATAACTAGCCATTAATGCTTCTATGCTCGTAAAAATATCTTCATCGCCCGGAGAATTTTGAAAACGATGTTTCATTAACCTATACACCGCATAGCTCATAACTTCTTTGGTGGCGTCGTCCGGATTGTTAGGAATTGGTAAACTAATATATGGTGTACTTACTCCCTGAAATGTATTCCCCAACAACACGGGAGAGGCTGGCGGATTGAATATAGCCCAGGCATCGTACATAATCACGCTACTGTGAAAAAGATTACGCGCATGAACAGTAGGTCTGGCAAAGTCGTTTCTAATGGCAAACAACATTTCTTCGTTCCAGTCTCTGGCGGGAGAATGTTGTGCAAAACTGCTTGCAAAAGATACTATTGTAAGCGTAAGAAGTAGTTTTAATCTCATAACAATGGGCAGAGGTTATGTATAACGCAATAGTACTAAAAATATGACTATTCCCCTAAATTTTAACGCATTAAAGGCACCCTAAACAGCTCTATAGAGTGGCATTGTAGTGCAGCGTAACAGGCCTTCTTGTTTGGATATTTCAAAATAAGGGACTTCTTCTACGGTAAAACCCTGTGCTCTTAACCAGCTATTCAATCTTGTAAAGCTTTTTTCTGAAATAATAACTTCTTCAGAAATAGAGAAAATATTACTATTCATATAGTACATTTCCATTTTATCTATGTGGAAACAATTTTCACTTCCGAAGAAATCCACCAACCATTCATACTCTTCTTCCACCAAAAAACCTTCTTTATGAATAATGCATTTTCCTTTTCCAATAGGTTGAAAGCAACAGTCCAAGTGCAGTGCGTTGTCCTCAGGTATAGTATTGCTTTTACGTAGACTGAACGACTTTACCTTTTTATGAGGAAAAAGTGATTGTAAATGTTTTACGGCTTTCAAATTGGTTCTTGCCGTTATGAAACTTCTATAATCATCACAATAATAAGTACCCACAAAAATATAGTCTCCGTGTGGCATCACATCTCCTCCTTCAATATGGGCGTGTTCCGGAAACTCAATAATATTTGATGGATCTATCTTTGAAATTACATGTTGTAAGGCTTCAATTTCTCTGGAACGATCATCCAGAATATTAGCTATTATAAATTTATCGTCTATAACAAAAGCGATATCTCTTGAAAAGATCTGGTTATAATCCTCTATAATATCTGGTCGATACACCTTAACACCATATTTTTCAAAAACAGCTGCTACTGCTTCCATTTCTGGTATCATATCTTTCTCCAGCGGATATGTACCCGCTTTTATGTGCTGAGCAGATTTGGGGTCGTAAGCATCTTCAAAATCTGGAGTTGGGCCATTACTTTTTGCAGTTCCCAGAACTACTGCTTTTAAAGGAGCAAATTCGTTGGTGATATTTAATTCAATCATAATTTCAAATATAAAAAAAGCACTTCATTGCTGAAGTGCTTTCTCAAAATATTTACGGTAGTTTATCTTTTTTCTACGGGTTTAAAACTTCTAAGGTTTTCACCAATATATACCTGACGCGGACGCCCAATTGGCTCTTTACGTAATCTCATCTCTCTCCACTGTGCTATCCAACCTGGCAGTCTACCTAAGGCAAACATTGGTGTGAACATCTCAACAGGAATACCCAGCGCACGGTAAATAATACCTGAATAAAAATCTACATTTGGATACAGTTTCCTGTCAACAAAATACTTGTCTTCCAATGCTTCTTTTTCAAGTCCTTTAGCAATATCGAGCACGGGATCATCAATTCCAAGGCTGGCTAATGCATCGTCTGCGGCTACCTTGATTATTTTTGCACGCGGATCGAAATTTTTATATACTCTATGACCAAACCCCATTAAACGGAACGGATCTTCTTTATCCTTCGCTTTATTCATAAATTTATGCGTGTCACCCCCGTCTGCTTTAATTTCTTCCAGCATCTCTATAACAGCCTGGTTCGCTCCTCCGTGAAGTGGTCCCCAAAGTGCATTAATACCCGCAGAAATACTTACAAATAATCCTGCGTGAGAAGAACCAACAATACGTACCGTAGATGTAGAACAGTTTTGTTCGTGGTCTGCGTGAAGGATTAACAATTTGTCTAGTGCCTGTATTACTTTAGGATCTACTTCATAATGGCTGCTTGGTTTGTGAAACATCATTTTATGAAAATTTTCCACGTATCCCAGATTGTCATCTCCGTAGTCTAAAGGCAACCCGGCTCTTTTTCTGTGAGCCCAGGCAGTAAGAACCGGAAATTTCCCTAAAATACGAACAATAGCCTTGTACATCTCTTCTTCACTATCAATATTAACGGATGAAGGATTAAAAGCCACCAAAGCAGAGGTTAATGAGGATAACACGCCCATAGGATGAGCTGCTTTTGGAAATCCGTCAAGAATTTTCTTTACATCGTCATCTACGTGAGATTCTGCTTTAATATCGGAATGAAATTTTTCCAGTTCTTCTTTCGTAGGTAATTCTCCAAAAATTAACAAATACGCCACTTCAAGGAAGTCCGCCTTTTCGGCAAGTTCTTCTATGGAATATCCGCGATACCTTAAAATACCTTCTTCTCCATTTAAAAAGGTAATGGCGCTCTCACAAGAACCTGTGTTTTTATATCCCGGATCCAGGGTGGTAATACCGCCCGTAGCTCCACGGAGAGATTTAATATCTATGGCGACTTCATTTTCGGTACCAACAACTATTGGAAATTCATACGATTTACCATCAATTGTTAGTGTAGCTATTTTAGACATATATGCTTTTTGGTTTTATTAAAATTTCTGAATATTGCTTGCTTTACTTTCGCAAACAAACAAGATGCTAATTTACAAAATATCACACTAATTTTTTAGGAATCTGAATAGTTTGTAGGTTAAATAATCCTTAAAACTGAAACATCCTCTATCAAAACCTTCATAAAAACAAAAACCTCTCACAGATTGTATGTAAGAGGTTTTCTTTATTTAAATTAGTTGTTTACATTTTAAAAGCATTTTTACCTGGATAATATGCAACATCTGCCAATTCTTCTTCTATCCTAAGCAATTGGTTGTATTTTGCCATACGGTCGCTACGGGATGCAGAACCTGTTTTAATTTGCCCACAGTTAAGTGCTACAGCCAGGTCTGCAATAGTGTTGTCTTCGGTCTCTCCACTTCTATGGCTCATTACTGAAGTATACCCGGCATTATGTGCCATATTAACAGCTGCAATGGTTTCGGTTAGCGTTCCTATCTGGTTCACCTTTATTAAAATTGAATTGGCAATACCTTCATTTATTCCTCTGGAAAGTCTTTCAACATTGGTCACAAACAAATCGTCTCCAACCAACTGAACGGTCTCCCCTACTTTTTCAGTCAAGGATTTCCAGCCTTCCCAATCGTTTTCATCCATTCCATCTTCTACTGAAATAATTGGATATTTTTCACATAATTCAGCTAAATAGCTTGCCTGTTCTTCACTGGTTCTTACTTTGCCATTTTCGCCTTCAAATTTTGAATAATCGTAAGCTCCGTTCACGTAAAATTCTGCAGCGGCACAATCCAAGGCAATCATAATTTCGTCACCCAGCGTATATCCAGCGTTTTTCACCGCTTTTGCAATGGTATCCAAAGCATCTTCGGTGCCATCCAGTGTTGGCGCAAAACCACCTTCGTCTCCAACGGCAGTGCTTAAATTTCTATCGTGCAATACTTTTTTAAGATTGTGGAAAATTTCAGAACCCATTTGCATTGCCTGGGTAAAATTCTTTGCTTTCACAGGCATGACCATAAATTCCTGAAATGCGATAGGCGCATCACTGTGCGAGCCCCCATTAATAATGTTCATCATAGGTACCGGAAGCGTCTTTGCACTTACACCGCCCACGTAGCGATATAACGGTTGCCCCAATTCGGCCGCGGCTGCTTTTGCACACGCCAGCGAAACCCCAAGAATTGCATTTGCTCCCAGTTTAGACTTGTTTGGCGTACCATCCAGGTCTATCATTATTTTATCTATTTGTGCCTGCTCAAATACTGAAACTCCCAAAAGTGTTCCCGCAATCTTTCCATTCACATTATGTACTGCTTTTAAAACACCTTTTCCCATATACGCATCACCACCATCACGAAGTTCAACCGCTTCGTGTTCTCCTGTAGAAGCGCCCGAAGGTACAGCAGCGCGCCCCATATACCCATGCTCGGTAATTACATCTACTTCTACCGTAGGATTCCCTCTTGAATCAAAGATTTGTCTTGCGTGTATGTCTATGATGATGCTCATGGTTATTTTTTATTATAAAGTGCGAGCACTTTAGGTATTACTATTATTTATTTAGCATTTTTGATACTCGCTACAAAGTCATCAAAAAGATACCTTGCGTCGTGTGGTCCCGGGCTTGCCTCTGGATGATACTGCACTGAAAAGACCGGTTTATTTTTCATTCTTATACCTGCAGCCGTCTGGTCGTTAAGATGTATGTGTGTAATATCTATGTTTGCGTTTGCTTCGGCTTCTTCTCTGTTAATTGCGAAACCGTGGTTTTGAGAGGTTATTTCACCCTTGCCGGTTACTAAATTAAGTACCGGATGGTTTATACCTCTATGACCATGATGCATTTTATAGGTTGAAATTCCGTTTGCGAGCGCCAATACCTGGTGTCCCAAACAAATCCCGAACAACGGCTTTCCTGTTTCAATTATTTTTTTCGTAGTTTCAATTGCCTCAGTTAATGGTTCCGGATCTCCTGGACCATTGCTTAAAAAATACCCATCCGGATTAAAATTTTGCAGGTCTTCAAAAGATGCGTTGTAAGGAAATACTTTTATGTAACAATCTCTTTCAGCCAGATTACGCAGAATATTTTTCTTAATCCCGATATCTAATGCTGAAATTTTATAACTAGCGTTTTCATTTCCGAAGAAATAAGGCTCCTTCGTTGAAACTTTACTAGCTAACTCCAAACCATTCATATCCGGTACTTCAGAAAGTTGCTTTTTAAGATCTTCTATAGTATCAACTTCTGTAGAAATAACTGCATTCATCGCTCCATTATCTCGAATATAACTCACCAAGGCTCTTGTATCTACATCGCTTATGGCAAGTACGTTGTTTTTATTCAGGAACTCTTCCAAAGAACCATCTGCCTGAGCTCTGGAATAATGATAACTGAAGTTTCTACAAATAAGTCCAGCGATTTTTATGCCTTCAGATTCTATCTCGTCATTCTCTACACCATAATTCCCTATGTGCGCATTGGTGGTAACCATAAGTTGTCCAAAGTATGACGGATCTGTAAAAATTTCCTGATAGCCTGTCATTCCTGTATTAAAGCAAACTTCTCCAAATGCTGAACCTTCTTTTCCGCCCACGGCTTTCCCGTGAAAAATAGTTCCATCTGCTAATAAAATAAGGGCTGGTTTTCTAGTCTGGTATTTCATGTATTTCCTTTAAAGAGTTTTGCAAAAATACTTTAATTGAGTTTCTTATTAAAATGCAGTTTCTATAAGTTTTAAACATTTACAACATAAGCTGTTTGAACCTTTTAAAATTAGCGCTAAAAAAAGGCGAGATATACATCCCGCCCATTTATAAATTATTTTTTGATAAACTTTTTGGTGACTTTAGCTCCGTCGCTTTTTATTTGTATAAAATAAAGACCTGCACGAAGTCCTGCAACATTATAGCTAGTTTCTGTAAATCTGTCCATTTGTATTTCCTGCCCTAAGTTATTAAAAAATATCACTTCCTGATTTGTATTATTTGATGAAATCGTCAAAATATCCTGAACCGGGTTTGGGAAAATTGTAAATTCAAGTTTAAAATTCTCCTGAATTCCTAAAACACCTGGAGTAAAACGATATACGGTTCCATCCGGGATAGCACCCGTTAATGCCCCTTCATTAATTTCATCACCAGGTCCGTATTCTACAACAGTTGGATTTGCTGTGTTTTCGGTCAATACATAAGCTACATCTAATAATTCATCGTTGTCAAAATCGTAAGAAGAAAGCAAAGCCACACTTGGACCAGTTTCACCTTCAAAAGATTCGTTAGGACTGTTTATAGCGCTTGGACCAAAGCGATACTCTATTGTGTTTGTACCTTCGTAAAGCCATAACTGCATGTTCATAAAATCTGCAGTGGTTTGGTCTTCGAAAAATCCAAAGTTTTGCCATTCAATTTTTGCAATGCGACTTCCCGGCGCACCGTCTATTTTATACGTAATAGGTGAAGTAGAATTTCCAACCAAATCGGTTAAACTTACAATATCCTGCCCAATAGGCACTATTGCCGGTAAAAACCCCGTGCCCGCAGAAGAGGAAGAGACCACACCTCCTAAACCCCAACTCACAATATATAGCGTATTGAATGTATAGGTGCTAATTTGAAAATCGAACCCTAGTGGAATGATATATTCAGGGTCGTCCCAAACATCTCCATCGCTTAAAGTAATTGGGTTCGATAGATTTGAATATGTTTCATTGAAAGCGCTAAAATTATATTGAGTTTGCGCCATTGATCCAACCGCAACAATAAGTGCTACAGCAGTAAGTAGTATTTTTTTCATAGATAATTTACAATTTATTTGTTTGTGAAAATTTGCGCAAATGAATGATAAAATCTGTTTGTTTTAGCCAAATAATTCCTAAAAAAAAGGGACAAACATTGAAATGTTTATCCCTTTTAAAGTATCTGCTAAAGAAGTGTTTTTTACTCTTCTTCTTTCGTTGCTTTAGTTTGTGTTGCTGGTGCAGCAGCTGCTTTAGAACCTCCACCACGACGGCTACGACGTGTAGAAGATTTCTTCTTGGTTGCTTTTCCTGCGTTGTAAATATCGTTGTAATCTACCAATTCAATCATCGCCATATCTGCAGCATCTCCTAAACGACTTCCCAGTTTAATGATACGTGTGTATCCTCCTGGACGGTCACCAACTTTTACCGCTACATCGCGAAACAATTCAATCACAGCATCTTTTTGACGCAATCTCGCCATTACAATACGACGGTTGTGCGTTGTATCTTCTTTAGATTTAGTGATCATTGGTTCTACAAATTGCTTTAAAGCTTTTGCTTTTGCAACGGTAGTGTTTATTCTTTTGTGTTCAATTAGGGAACAGGCCATATTAGCTAACATTGCCTTTCTGTGCGCTGTTTGTCTTCCTAAGTGATTTACTTTTTTTCCGTGTCTCATGACATTTTTGTTTTCATCATCTTGCTACTACACTCTTTTTGAGGAGCAAATTATGATGGGTTAATTAAAATTAGTATAAGAAATTGAAGTGAGCTTTAATACTTTCTCACCTCTCACCTCTCACCACTAAACTAGTCTTTATCTAATTTGTATTTTGAAAGATCCATTCCAAAATTCAGTCCTTTTACATTTACAAGCTCTTCAAGCTCAGTCAATGATTTTTTACCAAAATTTCTGAATTTCATCAAGTCATTCTTATTGTAAGACACTAAGTCTCCAAGTGTATCTACTTCTGCTGCTTTTAAACAATTTAATGCACGTACTGAAAGATCCATATCTACTAATTTGGTCTTTAGTAACTGACGCATATGTAATGATTCCTCATCATATGTTTCAGTCTGTGCAATCTCGTCTGCTTCCAACGTGATGCGCTCATCGCTGAACAACATAAAATGGTGGATTAGCGTTTTTGCAGCTTCAGTTAAAGCATCTTTTGGATGGATTGAACCATCTGTCTGGATTTCGAAAACTAATTTTTCGTAATCTGTTTTCTGCTCAACACGGAAGTTTTCAATGCTGTACTTCACATTTTTTATGGGTGTGTAAATAGAGTCTGTGAAGATAGTTCCAAGAGGAGCGTTTGCTTTCTTGTTTTCTTCAGCAGGAACATAACCACGACCTTTTTCGATTGTAATCTCGAAGTTCATGTTTACTTTCTTTTCCATATTACAAATCACCAGCTCCGGGTTCAATACCTGAAATCCGGAAATATACTTTTGGAAATCTCCTGCAGTTAACTGGTCGTTACCATTTACTGAAATGGTTACAGTTTCGTTATCTATTTCATCTATTTGACGCTTAAAACGAACTTGTTTCAAGTTCAATATAATTTCGGTTACATCTTCCACAACGCCTGCAATAGTAGAAAACTCGTGATCTACTCCTTCAATACGTACCGAAGTTATTGCAAAACCTTCCAAAGAAGATAATAAAACCCTTCTAAGTGCATTACCAACAGTTAATCCATAACCAGGCTCCAAAGGACGAAATTCGAATTTCCCCTCGAAATCTGTAGAGTTAATCATGATAACTTTATCGGGCTTCTGAAAACTAAATACTGCCATTTTTTTCTTCGTTTTAATTGTTATTTGGTTGCGCGATCTAAAAGTTTGAAGAAATACTAATGAATCCTTTGGCCAAATACCAATATGATTAATTTATTATTTTGAATATAATTCGACGATAGACTGAACATTGATGTTCTCCGGAATCTGGATCATTTGTGGAACAGAAACATAATTTCCTTCCATTTTTTCACCGTTCCAGGTAATCCACTCGTATACGTGACGTGCATTGTCTAACGAAGATGTGATGGCTTGTAAAGATTTAGATTTTTCTCTAACTCCTACAACATCACCAGCTTTTAACTGGTATGAAGGAATGTTTACCTTTTCACCATTTACTGTAATGTGTCTGTGACCTACTAATTGACGTGCTGCACTACGCGTAGGTGCAATACCCATACGAAACACAACATTGTCTAAGCGAGACTCAGCCAATTGCAACAAAACCTCACCTGTAATTCCAGGAGCTGCAGTTGCTCTTTTAAACATATTTCTAAATTGACGCTCCAAGATACCATAAGTATATTTGGCTTTTTGTTTTTCCATTAACTGGATTGCGTATTCAGATTTTTTTCCACGACGACGGTTGTTTCCGTGTTGTCCTGGAGGATAATTTCTTTTTTCGAAAGCTTTGTCTTCTCCGAAGATAGCTTCACCGAATTTACGGGCTATTTTGGATTTTGGACCAGTATATCTTGCCATTTCTTGATGTTTTTGAAGGAGAAACTAAATTAAGGTCTTACGTTAATCCTTTAGTTTCCTTGTCCTTCGGATTGATATTTATTAAAATTTTGAGTTTGCAAATATACGACATACAATGCAATAAATTAACTTTATGCACTGTATATCGTATTTGCTTAAAAAAGTATTATACTCTTCTACGTTTTGCCGGACGACATCCGTTATGTGGCATTGGAGTTACATCAATAATTTCGGTAACTTCAATTCCTGCATTATGGATAGAACGAATAGCAGACTCTCTACCATTTCCTGGTCCTTTAACGTATACTTTACACTTACGCATTCCAGCATCTGTTGCAACTGCTGCTGCATCTTCTGCTGCTAATTGTGCAGCGTACGGAGTGTTTTTCTTAGATCCTCTAAAGCCCATTTTACCGGCAGAAGACCAAGAGATCACATCTCCATTCTTATTTGTAAGTGATATGATGATGTTGTTGAAAGAAGCGGTTATATGTGCTTCACCAACAGAATCAACATTGACTTTACGTTTTTTTGTGCTCTTAGCTTTTGGATTTGCCTTTGCCATATCTAGTGATTATTTAGTTGCTTTTTTCTTGTTAGCAACTGTTTTACGTTTTCCTTTTCTGGTTCTTGAGTTGTTCTTGGTACGCTGTCCACGTAACGGAAGACCCGCTCTGTGACGAATACCTCTGTAACAACCAATGTCCATTAAGCGTTTAATACTTAATTGTACTTCACTACGTAACTCACCTTCGATTTTGAAAGACCCAACAGCATCACGAATAGCTCCGATTTCATCATCGTTCCATTCGTTTACTTTTTTGTCTTCGCTAACTCCGGCTTTCTCCAATATATCTTTCGCACGGCTATTGCCAATTCCGAAGATATACGTTAACGCGATTACACCCCTTTTTTGCTTTGGGATATCTACACCTGCGATTCTTGCCATAACTTATCCTTGTCTTTGTTTGAACCTAGGGTTCTTTTTATTAATTACATATAATCTGCCTTTTCTGCGAACAATCTTGCAGTCGGCACTTCTCTTTTTTACTGAAGCTCTAACTTTCATAACTTAGTATCTGTATGTGATGCGAGCCTTTGTTAAATCGTACGGGCTCATTTCTAATTTTACTTTATCTCCAGGTAATAACTTAATATAATGCATACGCATCTTACCTGAAATGTGTGCAGTAACAACGTGACCATTTTCTAACTCTACTCTAAACATTGCGTTAGAGAGTGCTTCGATAATTGTTCCGTCTTGTTCTATTGCGGGCTGTTTTGCCATAGTATTTACTAATTTTTTTTAATTATTTAATGTGTTTGCCACCCGTGACATTCAATAGTCATACCAATAATTAAAAGCAACTTTTTCGTTACGCTACTGCTTTTCTATTCTTACCACTCTTCATTAATCCGTCATAATGTCGGTTGAGCAAATAAGAGTTAATTTGTTGCATTGTATCTATTGCTACACCCACCATAATTAATAGTGAGGTTCCTCCAAAGAATAATGCCCATCCTTGTTGCACTCCCATAAGCTTTACAACGAAAGCTGGCAATATAGCAACCAATGCCAGGAATACTGATCCTGGTAATGTAATTTGTGACATGATTCTATCTAAAAATTCTGCCGTGTCTGTTCCTGGCTTAATACCCGGAATAAAACCACCACTTCTTTTAAGATCGTCTGCCATTTTGTTAGTTGGTACTGTAATAGCCGTATAGAAATATGTAAATATGATGATTAACGATGCAAACACAACGTTGTACCATAAACCAAATATATCACTAAATGTAGCTAACATACTTTGTCCCCATTCGGTATCTTTAATAGACCCTAAGTTTGCCAATGCTGTTGGAACAAACATCAATGCCTGTGCAAAGATAATTGGCATAACTCCAGACGCATTCAACTTTAAAGGAATGAACTGTCGTGCACCAAATACATTTTTCTCATAATCACCGCTAGCTGTACGTCTTGCATATTGAACAGGAATCTTTCGAACCGCCATAACAAGCATAACACATAGTAGAATGATTACAAACCATATTACCAACTCTATCAACACGAACATTATGCTACTTGAAGCAAGTTCCTGTGCAAAAGATTGTGGTAATGTTGCAATAATACCTACCATAATTAAGATAGAGATACCGTTACCAATACCTTTATCTGTAATTTTCTCACCAAGCCACATCGCAAAGATACAGCCCGTTACCAATATAATGGTTGAAGAAACATAGAACATTAGATCTTTACCTAATATGAATGCATCGGCTGGTACTCCAAGAGCCTCTAAACCGAACAAGTAACTAGGAGCTTGAACCAAACAAATACCAATAGTTAACCAACGGGTAATTTGCGTGATTTTTTTTCTACCACTTTCTCCTTCTTTCTGTAATTTCTGAAGATACGGAACTGCAATTTGCATTAACTGAACTACAATGGAAGCAGAAATATATGGCATAATACCCAATGCAAAAACTGAAGCATTTGCAAATGCACCTCCAGTAAAGGCATTTAATAATCCACCAATCCCGCCGTCAAAGTTGCCAGCAAATCCGCCTAATTTCGAAGCATCTATCCCAGGTAACACTACTTGTGCACCAAAACGGTATACCAGTAGTAAACCAAGAGTAACCATAATACGGTTACGAAGCTCCTCTATTCTCCAGACATTTTTTAAGTTCTCAATAAATTTCATCCGTATATCTGTATTACAATGTTATTGCTTCACCTCCGGCAGCTTCAATAGCTTGCTTTGCTGAGGCAGTAAACTTGTGTGCAGATATTTTCAATCCAGCTTTCAATTCTCCTCTACCTAAAATCTTCACCATTTCATTCTTTCCGGCTAATCGAAGACCAACCATTGTATCGAAGTCTATTGTATCCTTGATTTTCTTGTCATCAACCAATTTTTGAAGGGTATCAAGATTTACACCCTGATAGTCTTTACGGTTAATGTTTGTGAACCCAAATTTAGGTACACGACGTTGTAAAGGCATTTGACCTCCTTCAAAACCAACTTTCTTAGAGTATCCCGAACGTGACTTCTGACCATTGTGTCCACGGCCTGCGGTTCCAGCTTTACCTGAACCTTGACCTCGCCCTAAACGTTTTCCCTCTCTGTGGGTAGCACCTTTTGCAGGTTTTAAGTTACTTAAATCCATGTGTTATATCTTAAACAGTTTCTACTGAAACCAAATGTTTAACTTTATTTACCATACCAAGAATATTTGGCGTGTTTTCGTGCTCGATAGTTTGGCCTATTTTTTTAAGACCTAACGCCTCAAGCGTTCTCTTTTGGTTCTGTGTGCGGTTTATAGCACTCTTCACCTTAGTTACTTTTATTTTTGCCATTTCTTTAGTATTTATCCTTTATACAATTTTTCCAAAGTAATACCACGCTGTTTTGCTACGGTCTCTGCACTACGCAATTGTAATAAAGCGTCAAATGTTGCTTTTACTACGTTGTGTGGGTTTGATGACCCTTGAGACTTAGATAATACATCGTGAACTCCTACAGACTCTAATACCGCACGTACCGCACCACCAGCGATCAAACCGGTACCAGGCGCTGCTGGTAATAGATTAACTCTTGCTCCACCATACTTACCTTTTTGCTCGTGTGGTAAAGAAGCTCTACTTAAAGGAATACGAACCAAGTTTTTCTTAGCGTCTTCGATAGCTTTAGCAATAGCACTGGCAACATCTTTCGATTTACCTAATCCTTGCCCAACTACTCCGTTCTCGTCACCTACAACTACAATAGCTGAAAATCCGAAAGCACGACCACCTTTGGTTACCTTAGTAACACGTTGTACACCCACCAAACGGTCTTTTAATTCAAGACCTCCTGGTTTTACTGTTTCTACGTTTTTATAATCTTGATACATATTTCTTAGAATTTAAGGCCGCCTTCGCGAGCTCCTTCAGCTAATGATTTAACTCTTCCGTGGTAAAGGTATCCACCTCTGTCAAAACTTACTGTTTCAACACCAGCTTTTGTTGCTTTTTCAGCAATTGCCTTTCCAACTAATTTTGCAGCTTCAACTTTATTTACTTTTGAAGCATCTATGTCTTTATCTCTTGAAGATGCAGCAGTAATGGTTTTTCCACTTACATCGTCAATAAGTTGTGCATAGATCTCTTTGTTACTTCTGTAAACAGCCAAACGCGGACGTTGTGCTGTTCCCGAAACCGTTTTACGTATTCTGAAACGCAAACGTTGTCTTCTATCTTGTTTTGATAATGCCATAACGTTATTTCTTATGCAGATTTACCTGCTTTTCTTCTAATGATTTCACCTACAAACTTAATACCTTTTCCTTTGTAAGGTTCTGGTCTACGGAAACCACGGATTTTAGCCGCAACTTGTCCCACCAATTGTTTGTCGTGTGATGTTAATATTACGATTGGGTTTTTCCCTTTATCGCTTACAGTTTCAACTTTTACTTCTGGAGCAATGTCCAAAACTATGTTGTGAGAGAAACCAAGAGCCATATCTAATTTTTGACCTTGATTGCTTGCTCTATACCCTACACCAACTAACTCCAATTTCTTAGTCCATCCATTAGACACACCTTCAATCATGTTGTTAACAAGCGAACGATACAAACCGTGCTTTGCTCTGTGATCCTTCGCATCGCTAGGACGCTCCACAATTACATTACCATCTTCTACTTTTACGCTAACATCAACTATTTCTTGAGTTAACTCGCCTAATTTCCCTTTTACAGTAATAGTGTTGTCTTTAACATCTACAGTTACTCCTTGGGGAATCGCTACCGGGTTTTTACCTATTCTTGACATTTCTTTTTTGTCTTTAAATTTTTAGTAAACGTAACACAATACTTCACCACCTACATTTTGATGGGCTGCTTGCTTTCCTGTCATTACTCCTGCTGAAGTAGAAACGATAGCAATACCTAAACCGTTCAAAATACGCGGCATTTCTGAAGCACCTGCATACTTACGTAAACCGGGTGTACTTATTCTTTGTAATCTTTTGATGACTGGGTCTTTTGTAAGCTTGTCATATTTTAAAGCGATTTTCACGGTTCCTTGCGGTCCGTTGTCGTCTTCAAATTTGTAGCTTAGGATAAATCCCTGGTCAAACAAAATTTTTGTAATCTCTTTTTTGAGATTAGAAGCTGGCACCTCTACTACGCGGTGTCCTGCTTTCACTGCATTTCTAACTCTCGTTAGATAATCTGCGATTGGATCTGTTGTCATTTATTATTTATTGCGGTAGTGGTTTTTTATTCTGAAATAATTCCAGTCTAAAACCTTCAACCAGTTTATAAAATTACCAGGAAGCTTTTCTTACTCCAGGTATTAATCCTTGATTTGCCATTTCACGGAACATAACACGGGATAAACCGAATGTTCTCATATATCCTTTAGGACGTCCTGTTAATTTACAACGATTGTGTAAACGAACTGGAGAGGCATTTTTTGGTAATTTTTGTAAACCTTCCCAGTCGCCAGCCTCCTTAAGAGCCTTACGCTTATCAGCATACTTCTTTACCATTCTTTCTCTTTTACGCTCACGCGCTTTCATTGATTCTTTAGCCATCTCTTAGTTCTTTTTAAAAGGTAAACCCAGTTCGGTTAATAATGATTTTGCTTCTTTATCGGTATCTGCCGTAGTAACGAACGTGATGTTCATTCCTTCAATTTTCTTTACTTTATCAATATTGATCTCAGGAAAGATAATTTGCTCCTCGATTCCCATAGAGTAGTTTCCTCTACCGTCAAAACCAGTTGCATTAATACCGTTAAAATCACGTACGTTTGGTAATGAACTTGTAATAAGTCTATCTAAAAACTCATACATACGCTCACCACGTAACGTTACTTTGGTTCCAATTGGCATTCCTTTACGTAATTTAAAGGTTGCAACGTCCTTCTTAGAGATTGTTGCAATTGCACGTTGTCCTGCGATGATAGTTAATTCTTCAACAGAATTATCGATCAACTTCTTGTCAGCTACTGCAGCTCCAACTCCACGAGACAATACGATGCGCTCTAGTTTTGGAACTTGCATTACGTTTGTGTAACCAAATTCGTCCTTAAGAGCACTTGTTACTCTGCTCTTGTACTCTTCCTTAAGTCTTGGTGTATATGCCATAACTATAATACTTGATTCGATTTTTTAGAAAATCGTACTTTTTTACCATCTTCCATTCTATATCCTACACGTGTAGCTTCTCCAGATTTTGGATCTACTAACGATAGGTTAGAAATATGAATAGGAGCTTCTTTTTCTGTAATTCCACCCTGAGGACTTGCCGCACTTGGCTTCTCATGTTTCTTTACCATATTTACTCCCTCTACTATTGCTCTGTTCTTTACAGCATCTACACGAAGCACTTTACCTTCAGATCCTTTATTGGTTCCGGCAGTAACTACTACGGTGTCTCCTGTTTTTATTTTAAGCTTTCCCATTTCGTTATCTATTAAAGCACTTCAGGTGCTAATGATACTATTTTCATAAATTGTTTGTCACGAAGCTCTCTTGCAACAGGACCAAATACACGCGTTCCTCTCATTTCACCCTGTGGGTTTAACAATACGCAAGCGTTGTCGTCGAAACGGATGTAAGATCCGTCTGGTCTTCTAACTTCCTTTACAGTACGTACTACCACTGCGGTAGATACGGTACCTTTTTTTACAGTTCCGTTAGGAGTTGCTTCTTTTACAGTAACAACAATCTTGTCACCAATTCGTGCGTAACGTTTCTTCGTTCCACCCAATACACGGATAGTAAGCACCTCTTTGGCACCTGTGTTGTCCGCTACTCTAAGTCTTGATTCTTGTTGTAACATAATTACTTCGCTCTTTCAATTATTTCTACTAATCTCCAAGTTTTGGTTTTACTCATAGGTCGTGTTTCCATGATCTTAACAGTATCACCTTCGTTGCAGTCGTTTTTCTCGTCGTGTGCTACGTACTTTTTCGTTTTTAAAACGAATTTACCATACATAGGGTGCTTTACTTTTTTCACCTCGGCAACTACAATAGATTTCTCCATTTTGTTACTGGTTACTACACCTATACGCTCTTTTCTTAAGTTTCTTTTTACTTCCATCTTTCAGCTTCGTACTATTGTACTTCTCTTTTAGTTAGTTCTGTCGCAATTCTAGCTATAGTTTTTCTATGAACTCTTAACTGAATTGGATTGTCCAACGGTGAAATGGTGTGAGCCATTTTAAGGTTTGCAAACGCCTGTCTGTTTTCAGTCAACGCTTCTTGCAAATCCGCTGTTGATGCTTCTTTTATTTCTGATTGTTTCATCTTTGTAAAATTAAGCTTGATAATCTCTAGACATGATAAACTTAGTTTTCACCGGCAATTTTTGAGCGGCTAATCGAAGGGCTTCCTTAGCAGTTTCTAACGGTACTCCTGAAACTTCGAATAATACTCTACCTGGCTTTACTACAGCTGCCCAATATTCTACGGCACCTTTACCTTTACCCATACGTACCTCGAGAGGCTTTTTAGTGATAGGCTTGTCTGGAAAAATCATTATCCAGATAGACCCTTCTCTTTTCATAAAACGGGTAGCGGCAATACGTGCTGCTTCAATTTGACGGGCTGTCAAAAAATTTGAATCTAAAGATTTAATACCAAAAGTTCCATAGGCTAACTGATTTCCTCTACCAGCATTACCTTTCATGCGGCCCTTTTGTTGTTTACGGTATTTTGTTCTTTTGGGTTGTAACATCTTTTCTTTTCTTTAAAAAATTACTTTCTGTTACGACGTGATTTGTTACCACCTCGGCCAGAACCGCCTTTTCCACCTTTTTTGTCTAAACCGACTAACGGAGAAAGCTCTCTTTTACCATATACTTCGCCTTTCATAATCCATACTTTAACACCCAATCTACCATATGTAGTGTGTGCTTCAACTAAAGCATAATCAATATCGGCTCTAAATGTACTCAAAGGAATACGTCCGTCTTTGTACGCTTCACTACGCGCCATTTCAGCACCGTTTAAACGTCCAGAGATCTGGATTTTAATTCCCTCAGCATTCATACGCATTGCAGCCGCAATTGCCATCTTAATTGCACGACGGTACGAGATTCTGTTCTCAATTTGTCTTGCAACACTGCTCCCTACTAGAAATGCATCTAATTCTGGTCGCTTGATTTCGTGAATGTTGATTTGTACTTCTTTTCCGGTAATCTTTTTAAGCTCTTCTTTTAGCTTGTCTACTTCCTGACCACCTTTCCCGATAATGATACCAGGTCTTGCAGTAGTAATAGTAACGGTTACAAGCTTAAGCGTACGCTCAATAATTACTCTAGACACACTTGCTTTACTTAAACGAGCATGGATATATTTTCTAATCTTGTCGTCTTCGGCTAATTTATCGCCGTAGTCGTTCCCACCGTACCAGTTGGATTCCCATCCTCTAATGATACCTAAACGGTTCCCGATTGGATTTGTCTTCTGTCCCATTTAAATTTAGCTTTGTGTGTTATCGTTAGCTCCTAATACCAGTGTTACGTGGTTAGAGCGTTTTCTAATTCTGTGTGCGCGACCCTGTGGTGCAGGACGTAGTCTCTTCAACATTGTCCCACTATCTACACGAATCTCTTTAATAAAAAGATCTGCGTCTTCTATAGAGGCTTCTTCGTTTTTTGCTTGCCAGTTTGCAATGGCAGACAACAACAGTTTTTCCAAACGTACTGAAGCTTCTTTTTTGCTGAATCTTAAAATATTAAGCGCTATATCTATCTTTTCACCACGTACCAGGTCTGCGACTAAACGCATTTTTCTTGGTGACGTAGGGCAGTTATTCAATTTAGCAAAGTATTGTGTCTTCTTCGCCTCTTTGATTGCTTCTGCTCTTTCTCTTTTACGAACTCCCATGGCCTATTATTTTTTTCCTTTATTTTTTGCACCTGCGTGACCACGGAATGATCTTGTAGGTGAAAATTCGCCTAATTTATGTCCTACCATATTCTCAGTTACATACACCGGTACAAATTGTTTCCCGTTGTGAACTGCGATGGTTTGTCCTACAAAATCCGGTGTAATCATAGAAGCTCTTGACCAGGTTTTGATCACGGTCTTCTTATTACTATCTACATTTTGCTGTACTTTCTTATCTAACTTGAAGTGAACGTACGGTCCTTTTTTTAACGATCTTGCCATAGCTTATTTCTTTCTACGTTCTATTATATACTTATTACTAGCCTTCGTTCTAGAACGGGTCTTGTAACCTTTAGAAGGAATACCATTTCTTGAACGTGGGTGACCTCCTGAAGATTTACCTTCACCACCACCCATTGGGTGATCTACCGGGTTCATCACTACTGGTCTTGTTCTTGGACGACGTCCTAACCATCTAGATCTACCAGCTTTCCCACCAACCAATAATTGGTGATCACTATTACTTACAGCACCAATGGTAGCAATACAAGTAGCAAGGATTAATCTGGTCTCACCTGAAGGCAATTTTACCGTAGCGTACTTTCCGTCACGCGCCATAAGCTGTGCAAATGCACCAGCACTACGCGCCATAACAGCACCTTGACCCGGACGTAACTCTATACAAGAAATAATAGTACCTAGAGGAATATTTGCTAGGGTCATTGCGTTTCCAATCTCCGGAGCAGTTTGCTCACCAGAAACTATGTTCTGCCCAACTTGAAGTCCATTTTGAGCAATTACATATCTCTTCTCGCCATCTTGATAATTCAATAAAGCAATAAAAGCGGTACGATTTGGATCGTATTCGATTGTAGCAACTGTAGCAGGCACGCCGTGCTTGTCGCGTTTAAAATCGATAATTCTATAACGTTGTTTATGACCACCACCTATATAGCGCATAGTCATTCTACCTTGACTGTTTCTACCACCAGAACGTTTCTTCGGAGCTAATAAACTTTTCTCCGGCTTATCAGTTGTAATGGCGTCATAACCATTCACAACTCTAAAACGCTGTCCTGGGGTGATAGGCTTTAATTTTCTTACTGACATCTTTTGTCTAATTTATTGCAAGCTAAGCTTACAAATTGTTGTAAAAATCTATTGTATCACCTTCCGCCACCTGTACAATTGCTTTTTTAACAGCATTTGTTTTACCAGTTTGAACTCCCGTTTTCGTATGACGAACACGACGGTCCGGGCGGACATTCATTGTGCGAACTTTTTCAACAGAAACTCCGTAAGTGGCCTCAACCGCTTTCTTGATCTCTACCTTATTCGCCTTTGGGTTTACCACAAAACCATATCGGTTATTTAAATCCGCATCAGCAGTGGCTTTTTCCGTAATTATAGGTTTAATTAAGATATTCATCTTGCTTCTATTTACTTAAGTTCATATTAATTCCTTCCAAAGAACCTTCAAACAACACAACACTGTTTGCATTCATAATTTTGTAAGTACTTAACTCTGAGTTGTTTATAACTTCTGTACCTTTCAAATTGCGAGACGACAAATATACGTTATTATTTGACTCTCCCAACACAAACAAAGATTTTTTGTCTTCAAGTCCTAAATTCTTTAAAACTGACGTAAAATTTTTGGTTTTTGGAGCATCAAAGTTCAAATCTTCAAGCACTACAATTGCCTTATCATTTGCCTTTACAGTCAGGGCAGATTTACGAGCTAAACGCTTTAAGTTTTTGTTTAATTTGAATGAATAATTTCTTGGTCTAGGTCCGAACATACGTCCACCACCTTTAAAAATACCAGACTTAATACTACCCGCACGGGCTGTACCAGTTCCTTTTTGTTTTTTTATCTTTCTAGTTGAACCAGAAATTTCTGCACGCTCCTTAGATTTATGAGTTCCCTGACGCTGATTTGCCAAGTACTGCTTCACATCTAGATACATTGCGTGATTATTAGGCTCAATTCCAAACACATCTTTAGAAAGCTCAACCTTTCTACCTGTGTCTTTTCCGTTAATATCTACTACTGCTACCTTCATTATTTCTGAATCATTACATAAGCGTTTTTGTGACCTGGCACACAGCCTTTCACGACAAGTAGATTCTTATCTGAAACCACCTTTAAAACTCTTAAATTTTCAACTTTCACCTTTTCGTTCCCCATTTGGCCAGCCATCTTCATCCCTTTGAATACTCTCGCAGGATATGATGCAGCTCCAATAGAACCTGGTGCTCTTAAACGGTTGTGTTGCCCGTGAGTAGCTTGACCCACACCACCAAAACCGTGACGCTTCACTACCCCCTGAAAACCTTTACCTTTGCTTGTTCCAGAAATATCCACGAACTCACCTTCAATAAAGTGCTCTACAGTGATAGTATCACCTAATTTATAATCTTCTCTAAATCCTTGGAATTCGGCGACTTTGCGTTTTGCAACAGTTCCTGCTTTTTTGGCGTGGCCTTCAGCAGCTTTAGTTACAGTCTTCTTGTCATCGAAACCAAGTTGAAGAGCTTCGTACCCGTCAACCTCAATGGTTCTGACTTGGGTAACAACACAGGGCCACATTCTATAACGGTACATGGCATATTTTTACCATTCTCGTCAAAGATGCTGGTCATCCCTATCTTTCTTCCAATTAACCCAGACATATTTATCTATTTATTTATTAGTAATTCGCCGATTATCGGCCTTATTTTTATTTCAAATCAAACGGGGTCAAAATAAATTCGACCCCGAATGTTATCTTGTTTTCCGTTTTTCCTTTGCTTACAAGCTCAGGACATGTTTTTCAGCTCCACCCGGAAACTGAAAGTTCTTACCTAAAAAGTTACACTTTTATCTCTACCTCTACGCCACTTGGCAACTCCAATTTCATTAGAGCGTCAATTGTTTTTGAAGAAGAACTATAAATATCTAATAATCTCTTATAAGAGCTTAGTTGAAATTGTTCTCTACTCTTCTTATTTACGTGTGGTGAACGTAATACTGTAAAGATTTTCTTATGAGTTGGTAATGGGATAGGTCCCGTTACAACTGCACCTGTACTTTTTACTGTCTTTACGATTTTTTCAGCAGATTTGTCCACTAAATTATGATCGTACGATTTTAATTTAATTCTTATTTTTTGACTCATTGCTGAAATATTAATCGTTAGTTCCTCTTGCGGCAGCGATCACTTCTGTTGAAATATTAGAAGGCGTCTCTGCATAGTGTGAAAATTCCATTGTTGATGTTGCGCGACCTGATGAAAGAGTACGTAATGTAGTTACATATCCAAACATTTCAGAAAGTGGCACAGTAGCTTTTACAGTTTTTGCACCAGCTCTATCACCCATACTTGTCATTTGACCTCTTCTACGGTTAAGATCCCCTACAATATCACCCATATTCTCTTCAGGTGTAATCACCTCAAGCTTCATAATAGGCTCCATGATTACAGCTTTTGCAGCTTTTGCAGCAGCCTTAAATCCTAATTTCGCAGCAAGCTCAAAAGAAAGTTGATCTGAATCGACATCGTGGTACGATCCATCAGTTAATGTAACCTTCATAGCATCTACTTCATATCCTGCTAGAGGTCCATTTATCATCGCCATTTTGAATCCTTTCTCTACTGAAGGGACAAATTCCTTAGGAACGTTACCACCTTTAATAGCCGAAATAAATTCTAATCCTTCTTTACCTTCTTCAGCCGGCTCCAGTGTAAATACAATATCAGCAAATTTACCACGTCCACCAGATTGCTTTTTATAAACTTCTCTGTGCTCCGCTTTTCTTGTAATAGCTTCTTTATACTCAACCTGAGGCTGTCCCTGGTTTACTTCAACCTTGAACTCACGCCTTAAACGATCTACAATTACATCCAGGTGAAGCTCACCCATTCCCGATATAATAGTTTGTCCTGAAGCTTCGTCTGAACGCACCGTAAATGTAGGATCTTCTTCAGCCAATTTAGCCAAACCAATACCTAATTTATCTACATCTGCTTTCGTCTTAGGCTCCACCGCAATACCAATTACCGGGTCCGGAAAGTCCATGGACTCCAAAATAATAGGGTGCTCCTGATCTGTTAAAGTATCTCCTGTTTTAATAGATTTAAATCCAACAGCAGCTCCAATATCTCCAGCTTCAATAAAATCGATCGCATTTTGTTTATTTGCGTGCATCTGGTAAATACGTGAGATACGTTCTTTCTTACCAGATCTATTATTTAAAACGTAAGAACCTGCATCTAAACGACCAGAATATGCTCTAAAGAATGCCAAACGACCCACAAAAGGATCTGTAGCAATCTTAAATGCTAAAGCCGAAAACGGCTCATTTACACTTGGCTTACGTATTTCTTCTTTTTCAGTATCCGGGTTCATACCTTTAATCCCCTCTTTATCCATAGGAGAAGGCAAATAACGACACACAGCATCTAATAAAAACTGAACACCTTTATTTTTAAATGCAGAACCGCAAATCATAGGAATAATTGCCATATCCATAACAGCGGCTCTAAGTGCAGCGTGCACCTCATCTTCTGTAATAGAATTTTCATCTTCCATAAATTTTTCAAGTAGATTTTCGTCGTACCCAGCAACCTCTTCAATTAAGAGTGCACGGTATTTACGAGCTTCTTCTTTCAAATTCTCAGGAATTTCAATAACATCAAATGTTGCTCCCTGAGTTTCGTCGTGCCATACAATAGCACGGTTTTTTACCAGGTCTATAATACCTTTAAAATCTTCTTCATCACCAATGTTTAAAACAATTGGCACCGCATTAGATTTCAACATATCTTTTACCTGTTGACAAACTCCTAAAAAGTCTGATCCCTGACGGTCCATTTTGTTAACGAAACCAATTCTTGGAACCTTATAGTTATCTGCAAGTCTCCAGTTAGTTTCAGATTGTGGTTCAACACCATCTACTGCACTAAACAAGAACACCAACCCATCAAGTACACGTAAAGATCTATTTACCTCTACAGTAAAATCTACGTGACCAGGTGTGTCAATAATATTAAAGTGATAATCTTTTGCATCTGCCGTAGGCTCTGCGTTTTCTTTTGGAAAAACCCACGTACATGTGGTAGCAGCAGAAGTAATTGTAATACCTCTTTCCTGCTCTTGCTCCATCCAGTCCATTGTTGCAGCACCATCGTGAACCTCACCAATTTTGTGTGAAACCCCCGTATAATAAAGAACACGTTCTGTTGTTGTGGTTTTACCGGCATCAATATGCGCAGCAATCCCTATGTTTCTTGTGTATTTTAAATCTCTTGCCATCTTTTAGAATCTGAAATGTGAGAATGCTTTGTTTGCTTCGGCCATTTTGTGTGTATCTGTCTTTTTCTTAACAGCAGCACCTTCTTCTTTAGCTGCAGCAAGAATTTCTGAAGCTAATTTTTGAGCCATTGATTTTTCGTTACGCTTTCTTGCAAAACCAATCAACCATTTCATAGCGGTAGATATTTTACGGTCTGCACGAATTTGCATAGGTATCTGGAATGTAGCTCCACCTACTCGGCGGCTACGTACTTCCACGTGAGGCATTACGTTGGAAAGAGCATCTTTCCAAAGCTCTAAGCCTGTTTTTTCTTCGTCTGTTTTTTTCTCTTCTACGATATCAATTGCATCGTAAAAAACTTTAAAAGCCACCGATTTTTTTCCGTCCCACATCATGTTATTTACAAAACGTGTCACCAATTGGTCATTAAACCTTGGATCCGGTAAAAGCGGTCTTTTTTTGGCTGCTCTTTTTCTCATTTCTTCGTTTTAAAACTGTTTAAAATTACTTCTTAGGGCGTTTCGCACCGTATTTAGACCTACGTTGTGTTCTTCCTGCAACACCAGCGGTGTCTAAGGCTCCACGAACGATGTGGTATCTAACTCCCGGTAAATCCTTTACCCTTCCGCCTCTAACCAATACTATCGAGTGCTCTTGTAGGTTGTGTCCCTCACCTCCGATGTATGCGTTTACCTCTTTACCATTTGTCAAACGTACACGCGCTACTTTACGCATTGCAGAGTTTGGTTTTTTTGGTGTAGTGGTATATACACGCGTACACACACCGCGGCGTTGCGGGCACGAATCTAAAGCAGCCGATTTACTCTTCTTGGTTATTTTGGCTCTTCCTTTACGTACTAATTGTGAAATAGTTGGCATAAAATCCTCTTATACTTAAATTAATGATATAATTTCCCCACTATAAGGGGGCGCAAAGGTAGAATTTTTATTTGATTATTCAAACACCATTACACTTATTTTACAAACCTTCTTTAAAAACCACATTCCACTATATGAAAACTGCTTCTGAAACGTTAGATTTACTGCACAAACATCCCTATTCTTGAAACAGATTTTTTACATCTTTTTATACCTTAATATATATGCACTTGTAAATCAAGGGGCTTTTGCACAGCAATTGAACTTACGTATTGAAGCAGAAAAAAAGATTTCTGAAAGCCTGAAAGACAGCCTGCTTCCACAAAAAAGGTTCAAGGACTATCTTTCTCTAAAAACGAAAGCCGATTCCCTTATTCCTAAGTTGTATCGTGTTGGTTACATCAACGCCAAAAAAGAATCCTTACAAAAAGAAAATGATTCAACCTATACTGCGCGGTATTTTTTAGGACCCAAATACAAACAGATCAAAATATTTTATTCAGATTCAAGTTTCAGTAAAAAACAATTGAGACAAATTTCTGAAATTGTGGAGGACGACTATTTCATTTTAAATTTTGAAACTGCCGAAGCTTCACTTCAAAAACTAAACAACCTCCAAACCGATACCGGAAACACATTCGCGCGTTTAAAACTAACAAACATTGAAACCCTAGAGAATACCGTTGTAGCTTTATTAGGTACTAAAGGAAAAAGTTTCAGGACTTTAGATTCAATTGTGATAAAAGGATATGATAAATTTCCTAGATCTTTCTTAAAATACTACGCTGGTGTAAAAACCGGAAAGACATTCAACAGACAAAAATTATTGCGTCAAAATTCGGTGATCGACAATTTAGGGTTTGCAAATACCACAAAAGCACCCGAAGTACTTTTCAGAAAAGAAACCACTACTGCCTATTTTTATATTGAAAAACAAAACAACAATCTCTTTGACGGAATTCTAGGTTTTGCAACCGATGAAGAAACGCAAAGATTGCAATTAAACGGATACCTAAATCTGGAACTCAACAATAACCTTAATTTTGGAGAACAACTCCTCATTAATTATAAGGCAGATGGAAATGAGCAGGTAAGTTTTAGAGCCAGGATTAAAACACCCTACTTATTTAAATCTCCTTTTGGCGCCAGCCTCGAGTTAAATATCTTTAAGAGAGACAGCACATTTGTAACTACGCAACAAGAAGCACAGGTATCTTATCAACTTAACCCTATATCTTCTGTATATATAGGCTACAAAGGGTATGAAAGCAGTAATCTACAAGACGAAGCAATTGCTGGTGAAGCCGTTGAAGACTACAATGCCACATTTGTGACAACCGGAGGGACACTAATTATTCCTCAGAACTCAAAACTTTTTCCTAGAAAAACTGAGTTGCAATTAGGCGCAGAATTTGGTAACAGAGAAAGTAAAGGTACAAAGGAAAATCAGACACGAATCGCTGCACTTGCAAACCATATTTTTGATCTGGGCGGAAATAACGCACTCTACCTTCAAAATAGCACCAGCTTTTTGGTAAGTGAAACGTATTTCGTAAACGAGCTATATCGTTTTGGTGGGATTAACAGTATTCGTGGATTTAACGAGAACAGTATAGACGCTTCGCTTTTTTCTGTATTAAATACCGAATATCGCTATATCCTAAATCCAGGGCTATACATTCATAGTATTATAGATTTAGGTTATTTTGAAAATAACCCTGCCGATATTAAACAAAAATTGTATAGCTTTGGTCTTGGAATAGGACTACAGACTAAAGGAGGTATTTTACGTTTCAATATAGCAAATGGTAGTTCTGAAAATCAATCATTTAGATTTTCAAACACCAAGATACACCTAAGTCTCTCCTCCCAATTCTAAATAAAGCTAAGAATAGCTTAGCAACGAGATTAAAAAAAAACCAAATTTTAAGTTTAAAAAGTTGTGTAATTAACTTTTTATTGTGATTTTTGGCATTGGCTAATTCAAATAATTTATAAAATGAGAACAAAGTTTAGTGGAATTTTGACGCTATTGCTAGCGTTAGTAGTGCAACTCACGTTCGCACAAGAAAAAACAATCTCCGGTACGGTGACCGATAATAGCGGTTTACCCCTGCCAGGAGTTAACATCCTCGTAAAAGGTACGACGGTTGGAACGCAATCAGATTTTGATGGTAATTATGCCATTTCTGCAAGTGCCGGACAAACCTTAGTATTTAGTTATGTAGGATTTAAAACTGCACAGCGTCCCGTAGCGGCCGCCACAAGTAGCATCAACATCCAGATGGAGGAAGATGCACAAGCGCTTGATGAAGTTGTAGTAACTGGTTACGGTATACCAAGGGAGAAAAAAGCCCTGGGTTATGCTGTAAGTACCTTAGAAGCTGAGGCAGTTGAGAACAAACCGGAAAATGACGTTGTTAGAACGTTAAACGGTAAAGTTGCAGGTGTTCAGATTACAGGTACGGGTGGTGCCTCTGGTTCTGGAACTAACTTTATCATTCGTTCTAAAAGTTCTATTAATGGTGACAACCAGCCTTTATTTATTGTTGATGGTGTTCCTTTTGATGGTGGTACCAACCAACAAACTGGTTTTGATGGTGGTAACACAGTAACAAGTAGCCGTTTCTTAGATTTAGATCCTAACAACATTGAAAGTGTTAGTATCCTTAAAGGTCTAAGTGCTGCCGTTCTTTACGGACAACAAGGTAGAAACGGGGTTGTTTTAATTACTACCAAGAATGGTAGTAATAAAGATTTAAACAAGAAGTTTGAGGTTACATTATCTCAATCTGTTTATATCACAGAAATCTCTAACCTAGCAGATTACCAAAATGTGTACGGACAAGGAGCTAATCAAGGTCTTAATCCTGGTTTCGTAGGGAACTTTGGTTCAGAATTAAACACTGGTCTTTTAATTGACCACCCTTATGCAAGTAAAGGGGATTTATTTCCCGAGTTTGATGGTCTTCAGATACCTTACAATGCTGCCGAGAATAACGTAGAGGATTTCTTTAGAACAGGTATTGGTAACACCACATCTGTTAACGTTTCTGGTTCTCCGGGAGATGGTGGAAGCCGTTTTAATATGAACTTTGGTTATACTACTGAAGATGGATATATCCCTAACAATGGTCTTACACGTTATAACCTTGGATTAGGTGGATCCACAAAGCTATCTAATGGTTTTTCTTTTGATGGTACTGCGAATTATAGTAACCTAAGAGTAAACACTCCACCAATTGCTGCTAATAACGCAGCTGGTGCACTTTCAATCTTTGAGCGCTTGTTATTTATACCAAGAAGTCTTGATCTTAACAACTTACCATTTCAGAGTCCTGTAGATGGAAGTAGTGTGTATTACAGAGATGATCAAGAAAACCCGTATTGGTTATTAAACTATGCAGGAACAGAGCAGCAAACTAGTCGTTTCTTCGGAAGATTAAATACCTCTTATGAGATAAGCGAAGACATACTGGTTTCTTACCGTTTTGGTTTAGATACATATACAGAAAATCAAGAGTTTAGAGTAGCAAAAGGTGCTATTGAAGCTGCTTTTATCGACGGTTTCTTAAGAACTACAGAAGGTGTGAATTACATTTTTGACCACAACCTGAACTTTAGTTTTAATAATATTCAGATTGCTGAAGATTTTGACGTTACTGCTCAAATAGGTTTTAACGCAAGACGTGATGAGTATGAGCAAGTTGGTTTAGTGAGTACAGAACAATTAGTTTTCAACTTCTTCAACCACAATAACTTTACAACTCAAAATGGAGCACAGTTAAACAATAGTGTTGAACGAAATATTTTAGGTGCTTACGGTGAAACATCATTTGATTACGGGAACTTCTTGTTCTTAACTTTATCTGCACGTAATGACTGGGCTTCTACGCTAGAACCTGAAAACCGTTCATTACTATATCCTGGGGTATCGTTATCTTTTGTACCTACATCGCTTGACGGTGTTAATACTCAAGGAGCATTAAACTTTTTAAAGCTTCGTGCCGGATATGGTACATCTGCAAGATTTCCAGATCCTTATGGAACACGAGCTATTCTTTCAACAACTGCAAACTCATTTGTTGATGTAAATGGAAACGCAACTTCTATTAACTCGCTTCCTTCAATTGCTCCAAATCCAGATTTACAGCCTGAATTACAAAAGGAATTTGAAGTAGGTGTTGAAGCAGAAATGTTCAATAGAAGATTAACTCTTGATGCAACGGTTTATAAGAGAATTATTGAAGACCAAATTGTATTTAGACCTACGAATCCATCAACAGCCTTTACCAATGTATTTGATAATATTGCTGAGAGCGAAATTGAAGGTTTGGAAATTGGTTTAGATTTTATTCCAATTCAATCTGAAAACTTTACTTGGTCTGTACGTAACAACTTTACTGCATATGAGAACGTTGTGAATGACCTTGGTGGTATAGAAGCATTTCCATTTGCTGGATTTACAAACCTTGGTAACTTTGCCTCTGAAGGAGAACCTCTAGGTGTTATTAAAGGTAGCTACGCTGCACGTTATGATCCACTAAACATTACAGAGGAAAATCCAGCGGGCTATGGTACATCAGGACAACTATTAATAAACCCTAATAATGGTAAAATTATTGATAGTTCTACTCTTCCTGGGAATGTAGTAGAAACAGTAGGAGATCCTAACCCAGACTGGAATGCTACAAGTATTAACACTTTCAGTTATAAAGGTTTATCTCTTTCTGCACAAGTTGAATACCAGCACGGTGGAGATATTTATTCACAAACTGCTACACAATACTATCGTCGTGGTGTTACTAAAGCTAACGTAGACGGTCGTGAAGGTAGTTTTGTAATTCCTGGAATTTTAGCGAATCCTAATACAGGGCAACCTTTAACTGACGATGCAGGAAACTTTATCGAAAACAATATCCAGATCGGAGCAAACGATGTTTATTTTATTAACATTGTAGATCCAGTTGGACAGGGTATTTACGATGCATCACACCTAAGATTACGTGAAGTATCGTTGACATATGCTTTAAATGAAAAGTTATTAGACAGAACTCCTTTTGGTAATGTTACGTTCTCTTTATCTGGACAAAACTTATATGTAAAAACGTTTAACATTCCTGATTCTTTCAACTTCGATCCTGAAGCATTGAGTACAGGAGTTGGTAACGGTCAAGGACTAGACTTCCAGACTGGACCATCTTCTAAGAGGTATTCATTCAGTGTGAAGGCAACATTCTAAAAAAAATTGTATTACTTAGGTAGTAATTTGCCCGGCAAACTGTTATCTAAGTAATACACAATAAAATTTAAAGATATAATATGAAAAATTTAATTAAAATAGTATTCGTAAGTGCACTTGTGGCTTTTACGACATCTTGTGAGACTGGTGAGTTGGAACTATTAACTAGTCCTAACGGTATTACAACAGACTCTGCCGACCCTAACTTTATTCTTAACGATATACAGTTAAGTTTTAATGGTGTTGTTTCAGGTTTTAATGCACCTTCGCGCGCTATCACTCGTATGGAGAACCAATTTGGAGGTTATAACCAAACTATTACAAATACAACCACAAATGCTGAATGGGCAACTTCGTACCAAATTGTAGCAAATGTAAATTTATTGCAAACTATTAATGATGAAGCTAGCGAAGGAGATGAAATACCATTTCATTTAGGTATGGCAAAAATTATGCAAGCGTATAGCTTCTTCTTATTAGTAGACTACATAGGAGATGTGCCGTTTACGGAAGCCGTTAATCCTGGTGAATTTCCTAATCCTAGTGTAGATTCAGGTAGAAGTGTATATGATGCGCAATTAGCATTATTGGACGAAGCAATTGAAGATATTACTGCAGGTACTAATTCAGATGCCAGAGTTCCTAATGATTTATTTTATCAAGGTGGTGCAGATTTTCAAGCACAAAAATGGATAGCGTTGGCTAATACGTTAAAATTACGTGCTTACTTAAATCTAAGATTGGTCGATCAGTCTTTTGCTGTACAAGGGATTAATTCTGTAAGTTCTCAAAATATAATTGACCAAATTGACGAAGATTTTCAATTTAGCTATTCAACAACTGCAGACCCTGTAGATAGCCGTCATCCATTATTCCAGCAGAACTACCAGAGTGCAGTTGCTACTTATATGAGCAACTACATGTTTGACTTATTAAACGTTGGAACACCGGACGGAATTTATTCAGAAACTGGTATGGAAGATCCTCGTGCTAAGCATTATATTTATCGTCAAGTTGGTGAAGACCCGTCAGGTTCTAACTTACCTTGTCTAGGTGATGCTTCTTATTTTTATTGCTATGTTGGTAACTTCTACGTAGGTAGAGACCATACAGATGAAGCTGGACTTCCAAACGATGGAAATATAAGATCAACCTGGGGAGTTTATCCTGTAGGTGGAGCTTATGATGATGCGAGTTTCGAACAAACTGAAAATAGTGATAATGCAAATGGAGAAGGTATACAACCTATCTACCTGTCTTCTTTTACACATTTTGCGTTAGCTGAAGCCGCTTTAACTATTGGCACTAGCGGAAACCCAAGTGGTTTATTAGAGCAGGGTATACGTTTAAGCATGAATAAAGTTGGTGGTTTTGCTGGTTCACCTTCAATTTCCGGATCGGAAGTTGACGCGTATGTTGCCAGAGTACTTTCAGAATATAATGCTGGTAATAATGATACGAAATTATCAGTAATCGCACGTGAGTATTATTTAGCCTCTTGGGGACAAGGTATTGAACCTTATAATACGTACCGTAGAACTGGAAAGCCAGATCTTCAAGAACCTATTAACAACGCGGCTGGTGCATTTCCAAGATCTTTCTTGTATCCTGAGACAGAAGTTACTGGTAACCCGAATATCCAACAATCTTCGCTTACGAGCACTGTATTTTGGGATAATAACCCATCAGGTTTTATTGACTAATCAATTAAAAGAACAAATAATATGAAAACAATTAAAAATATATCTCTAGCGCTTCTTGTAGTTTTTGGTGCCTTATCGTTCCAAAGTTGTGAAGATGAAGATAAAAATCCTATCCCAGAATTAGAAAGAGGTGGATTTGTTAAATTTGTAGAACAACCTTTCCAGTGGAATGGTACTTCCGTAGCATTTACCGGACCACCAGCCGTAACTTTTACGAGATACGACATTGGTAATGATCTTGAAAACGCCGTATTTACAGCTATGACAGAAGATCCTACAGGAAACGTTGCTTCTTATGAAATATTCGTAACAGGAGATTTCACAGATGCACCAGAAGAACCTATTGCTTTTAAAAGCACAACTACATTTCCATTTGATGTAAGTTTTACTACTGCAGATATGGCAAATTTATTTAATGTAGATATTAGCACCTTTGATGAGGATGATAGATTTATCTTTACTTCAATAGTAACTACTACAGATGGAAGAGTTTTTAACTCTCTTGCTGCTAATTGCGACTGTCCTGCTCCAGAAGGTGATAGCGCTATAGTAGAAGATCCGGGAACATACAACGGTGGAACTATTGATCAAGTTTTATTAAACAGTGGAGACACAGGAGTTAATTTCTTATTACCAGCTAATGGTTATATAGTTTCTCTATCTGAATTTGCTGAAGAGTAAAATTATAACTTATATCATAATTCTAAATACCACCCTACACAGGGTGGTATTTTTTTTAAGTAACTTTGTAATATGAAAAAAGAAACTAAAATCTTCGGGATTTACCCTGTACTTGAGGCCATAAAAGCAGATACTGTACTAGACAAGCTATATATACAAAAGGATATTCAAAATCCAAAAATACTTAGTATTGTAAAACAGGCAGAATCTAATGGAACTACAATTAACGAAGTACCTATTGAAAAACTAAACAGGCTTACTAATGGAAATCATCAGGGCGTTGTTGCTGTTACCTCCCCTATTGCATTTCCAGGTTTAGAAGAGACCGTTGAAGCTATCATAGCGAATAAAACAAACCCTCTATTTTTAATCTTAGATCAAATAAGCGACGTTAGAAATTTTGGAGCTATTCTTAGAACAGCAGAATGTACCGGGGTAGATGCTGTCATAATCCAGAAGAAAGGTGGAGCTCCCGTGAGTGGAGACACTGTAAAAACATCTGCTGGTGCTATATTTAGCATTCCAATATGCAAAGTTGATCATATTAAAGATGCCATTTTTTACCTACAAGGATCTGGTATAACCACTGTTGCAGCAACCGAAAAAACAACAACCAGACTTTATGACTTGGATTTTAAAAAACCTATTGCATTAATTATGGGTTCCGAAGGGAAAGGTGTATCCAAATCCGTATTAGGTCTTGTAGAAGAAACGGCTTGTTTACCGCTTCTTGGCACTATAAATTCTCTCAATGTATCTGTCGCGTGTGGAGCATTTTTATATGAGGTGATAAGGCAAAGAGCACTATAATAAATAATTATTCATCTTCTTTATCGATCTCCTTAGATGGTGTTTTTAAAACGTAATATACTCTTATTCCAGAGGTGTTGGTACTTGACACACCCTCCTGAGTCACTTCCGTTATGTTTTCCTCTGGTAGTTTTTCGATGAAGTTTCCATTTTCATCAAAATGTTTTAAAAAGTCGTCTTCTTCCTCATTGAAGCTTTCCAACTCCCAATCATATTTTTTATTTTCAAGAGGATTTTGTTTAAAGATAAGCGCCAAAAGTATCCCTACAACAAATCCGGAAAGATGTCCCTCCCAGGAAATTTTAGGATCTATAGGGAATAAATACCATAATAGTCCACCATATATAAACACAACTACCAATGCTAAGGCTGTAAGTTGATATTGTTTTGAAAAAATTCCTTTAAAGAAAAGAAATGATGCCAATAAATAAACAATACCGCTAGCTCCAATATGCATTGCAGGCCTTCCAATAGCCCAGGTAAGTAATCCGGTACAAAAAAATCCTATAAAAAAAACGCGCCATCGTACGTTTCTGTAAAAATAAAACAAGGCAGATCCTAAAACCAGAAGGGGTATAGAGTTATTAAAAAGATGTTTTAAACTACTATGTATGAAAGGCGAAAATAATATTCCTTTGAGACCTGAGATTTTTTTAGGGAGTACACCTAAATAGTTAAGATTTAATTTAAATCTAATTTCAATCCAGAATACAAACCACGCAATAAAGACAAAAAATAACGGGAATACAATTACATCCAGCGAAAATCTTAGGTTTTTATCTTTATCCATATGCAGCCAATTTCAAAAAATGAACCATTTTATTAGATTGTGATAAATTGTCAGTGAGCCATTTTATCTTTGTCGTAAATTTACACTATGAATATACCACTTGCCGAACGTATACGTCCTAAAACGCTTTCTAACTATTTAAGTCAATCGCACTTAATAGGGTCTAACGGGTCACTAACCGCCCAGCTTCAGTCTGGTATATTATCTTCATTGATTCTCTGGGGACCACCGGGGACAGGAAAAACCACCTTAGCAACGATCATAGCGACAACCTCAAATCGGCCGTTTTATTCACTTAGTGCTATAGATAGTGGTGTAGCAGCAGTACGGGAGGTAATTCAAAAGGCGAAAAAAGGAGAAGGACTTTTCACTACTAAAAATCCTATTCTATTTATAGACGAAATACATAGATTTAGCAAATCTCAACAAGATTCGTTGCTTGGCGCTGTTGAAAAAGGGTGGGTTACCCTTATTGGAGCAACTACAGAAAACCCCAGTTTTGAAGTAATTCCGGCACTTCTTTCCAGATGCCAGGTGTATGTCCTGGAGCCATTCAGCAAAAAGGATCTGGAAAATTTGCTAATAAGAGCACTTGAGACTGATACAATACTTCAAAAGAAAAACATAGTACTGCAAGAAACAGAAGCTCTTATAAGACTTTCCGGAGGAGATGCCCGAAAGTTATTAAATATGCTGGAACTCGTTGTGCTATCTGAAGAAGAAAATGAAGTTTTAGTGACCAACAAAATGGTCTTACAAAAGGTTCAAAAAAATACGGTTTTGTACGACAAAACAGGAGAGCAACACTATGATATTATTTCAGCTTTTATAAAATCTATTAGAGGTAGTGACCCAAATGCCGCCGTTTATTGGCTTGCCAGAATGATTGAAGGAGGAGAAGATCTTAAATTTATTGCGCGAAGGTTAATTATTCTTGCGTCAGAGGATATTGGAAACGCAAATCCAACCGCATTGGTTCTGGCCAACAACACATTTCAGGCTGTAAACACCATTGGATTTCCTGAAGCCAGAATAATATTAAGTCAATGTACGGTTTATCTTGCATCCTCACCTAAAAGCAATGCAAGCTATGAAGCCATAAATAAGGCGCAGCAGCTTGTAAAACAAACCGGAGACCTGTCTGTACCACTATCCATAAGAAACGCCCCTACAAAACTTATGAAAGAGCTTGGCTATGGAAAAAACTATGAGTATGCCCATAATTATGAACTAAACTTTGTTCCTCACGAATTTTTACCAAAAGAAATTGAAGGCAGAGCTTTCTACATTCCAGGAAACAATCCCAAAGAAAACGCTATGCGTGACTTTTTAAAGAAACGCTGGAAAGACAAATATAATTTTTAATTTTCACCAGAAACATACTCTTCTTCACCATCAGGAAGTACTAAGATTAATGATTTTGAAGGGGTAAATTTTGCCTCATAAACTTCACCCATTACATTTTCATAAGTTGTTTTGTTACCGTTAACTATAACTTTACCAACTTGTAATAAATCATTTTCGGCACCCTTTACTTCCTGATAAAGTGTATATCCCTGTGCAGTTTTACGCAACATATAGGGTTTGCCATTTTTATAATAGGTAGAAAATTTACTGCCCGGTAAATTTTCACTACCAGCAGCTTTATTAGTACTTAGCTCGTTTTGCCCTTTTGAATTCTTTACTACAGTAGTAGTTACGTTCGCGACTTCACTTATATCTTTTTGCTGTACTCCTAATTCTTCAAAACTAGCAAAGGCATTACGCATTGCTTCCTGATATGCCTTCTTAAATTCTTTTAGTTTACTCTTTCCAGTAGCACTCCTAAAAAGTTCCATTCCATTACAGTCTTTAATTAAAACTGTAATTTCAGTATATATAAAACCTGGCCGTCCTAAAACTTCGGCGTACAAACCATCACATTTTTTTACATTAGGTACTTCGTTGGCGAAATACGCATTAAAGCCATACTTATTTAAGTAAAACTTTGCCATTTTATTGAGATCGTACTGATTTGGTTCATTTAAAAAAGAATAAAATTCTGGAACCTGAACAAAGTTAAAATCGCTCATAGAAGACTGCGCTTTTAAGGTCGAATTACCAATGGCCACAAAAAGAAATAGTGCTAAAATTATTTTATTAATCTTCATGTATTTTTATATTAAATCCTAGCTGTAAAGATACACTTTTTGCTTTGGCTATATTTCCATACCGAAGGATGTTATCTGCAGTGATGTAAAAATTAATTTTACCAATATCCACAACAGCTCCTAGACCTAAGTTGGAAGTGCTAAACGCATCTACCGTATAGGTTATTTTCCCTGTTAAAAAGTCGCCAAATTTTCTTCTGTAGTAAACGGTACCAGCATACTGCGGGCCTTTTGGTCTAAATATGCTGTAAAATTGAGCTCCAAGAGCTTGTTGCCAAACGCCCCCGGTTCCTTTGTTTAAACAATCACAAACATTTCCACCAAATAGCTTTCCAAAACCATATTCCAGACTAGTATTTATTTTTAAAGGTCGAAATCTTGTATAAGAATTTGTTAACGTATCAATAGGTACTTCTCGTTCCAGTTCGTCTTCAAGATCGTCAAAATATGGTAACGTAGTTTCACCATCGGCCAATGGAGGAAATATAAGTTCTATTCCGTTAAGATTGTAATTTCCTTTCGCCTGATAGTTTTCAGTATCATTTCCGTAGAAAACAGCACCAAAATCCAATACACTCCCTGTGGCAGCAAATTGGTTCGTAAGCTGGTATGTAGCTCCCAAATCCAGTCCTACGCCCAGATCACCTCCCAATAAAGAACGACCCAATATTTCACTAGTCACCTCCCCCGCTCCGTCCAGATCTCTTAATGACGCATATCCAGAGGTATTTACGGTAATATCTGCATTCTCTATAGTATGGTCATAAATATTTACACCATCTTCATCCAGTGATGTTGTAAAAGTGCCAGAGTTATTTGTACTGCTGAAAGAAATAACACCAGAATATACTTTCAGTCTCGCTCCAACAGTTAACCTATCTGTAAGTTGCTTATTGGCACCAAAATGATACACCGTTAATAAATCTGCCGTAAAACTCAGCTCTCCTAAATTAAAGGGATAGTCCAGATAATCACGGTTTCCTTCCCAGGCTAAAATTGCCAGATCCCTTGGGAAATAGGTTATAAAGTCCAGTTCTTCGTAAATACCTCCTGAGAAATATATGTCTTTTGTACTTCTCCAACCAAAACTGAATAGTTCCAATTGTTGTGTAGCGGTAAAGAAGTCTGAAGCATCCAACTCAAATATCTTGTTACGGATTTTTGTATTTATAGCTACATCACTTTCACCAAAAATATCGAATACCGAAACACCCGAAGCACCGCCATTAAGATGTATTTGAGATAAAAAAGGAATCCCGAAATGTTTCTTTTGAGGCACAATGCCACCAGGATTAAGCATAAGACTTTGCGGCGCGTCGCTAAGACCATACAATACTTGTTTGTTTTGAGAAATGGCTGTACCAACCCAAAGGGCGAAAAATAAAAAACAATACTTTTTCATAGTAATTTATCTCAATCCTTGATCTCTAAGAAGTACGTCGTTTTAGACTGAAGATTAAGCAGCCCTTCTAAACTTGGATCTGCAGAGGGTATGGTGACTGAAACTACGACCTTATTTGCCTGGGTGAGTTGCAGTATCTCCTCACCTTCAACAGATTGAGTAAACACGGTAATTTCTGGGGTTGCTACAGTCCCTTCAGTTACTGTGGTCTGGGTAGTATAGGTAGTATCGTTTTGTTCGCTTAAAAACTGAAAATCAACTTCAAAAGATCGTGGAATACTGTTGGTGAAGTTGAAGAAAAATTCAGCGCGCTTCAGATTTTCCTGTATTCCCGAATCGTCCAAAAATCTAATCTCTGTAGTATCTACCACTGTTAATCGAGGTGATTGTGTGATAGAGTCTAAAAAATCCGGAGCGGAAAGGGTAAAGAAAATAAGATCTAGCTCCACAACCGGAGTAAGTTCTATAGATTCGGCCTGATCAAAATCTGTATCTTTTACACAGGATAGAAATGTGGCTAAGCAAAATATCATGGCAAAAGGAAGCCAGAGATTGATTTTCATGTTTTGGGGATTTGTAAGTATAACGCTACAAACAAACCAATTAGTATACTTATAAAAGCGTTTTAATTTCTAACAGGTGATTTACCACGGGATACAAAACGGGAATTTCTTCTTTTCTATAGTTATAGAATATTGTTTGCATTGCCACAGCTTCAGCTCCTAAGATATCGGCCTCAAAGGTATCGCCAATCATTATGGCGTTGGCAGCAGTTGTATTCGCTTTTTTAAGAGCAGTATGAAATACTAAAGGATTCGGTTTTTTTACACCTACTTCTTCCGAAGACGTTACTGTTTCAAAGTAGTGAGCAATCTTGCTGTTCTTCAATTTAATATTTTGTACTTCTTGAAAACCGTTGGTAATAATATGCAACCTGTATTTGGGATGAAGATATTCCAAAATTTCGACAGCTCCCGGCAGCAAATGATTATTTACAGGCAATTCCTGAATGTAAGAAACTGCCATTGCGTCAATAATATCAAGTGAATATGTTATTTTTAGATTGCTGAATGTGTCTACCAATCGTCCTCTTCGTAATTGTTCCTTTGTAACACGTTCTTCTCTGTAGGCTTTCCAATAGTTGAAATTGATAGGTTCATACACCCTTAAAAAATCATTTAAAGCAACATCAATCTTATATTTCTTAAATATCTGCTCAAAGGCAAGGCCCGAATTCTGGTCAAAATCCCAAAGGGTATGGTCCAAATCAAAAAAAACATCGGTACACTTATTCATACTTTTGAAGGGTTTCAGAAAATAGCTTTCTCCAAACTGTATTTTCATCATTTGCAGTAAAATCTTCGTTACTTAACACGACACTAAAAGTCCCATTTACTTCCTGTACTTTCAGCATGAGCTCATGAACCTTAGCTTCAATGGCAGCTTCCATTTCACCTTGCATTGCCGTTGAAGCTACTGCAATTGGGTGCAATATTAGTGGTGTTTTAATCTCAAAATCCAAATCGTAAAAGAGAAATGGCGTACAGGTACCCGCTCTAAAACCCGGGGTATCGTAATAAGCCATAGTGAAATCTTTTTTTATTTCTAACTCAATAAGATTTCGGTAATTTTCTGGGAGATTCACAAAGTAATTAGATTGTTTGGCGCTAATTACATTTCGGTTTATGGTATTCTCCATGCGCTTCACTTCCTGCTGCAGCGTGATAAACTTGGTAAGTGATGAAGCAGAATACAACAAGCCAACCTCTTTATAGTCTGCCACATATTTTACCAACAACTGGAAGGAATTTCTGTGGGTATTTAAGCTGTCCTGATATTCTTCATTTTCGCCTAATAAGAAAAAAGCAGTCATTTTTGAAGTGCTTCTTTTTGCTATGTTTACAATCCAGGTAAAAGTATCGTATGGATCTTTTCTAATACCCAATAATACTTGTGTTCGAAAAAAATTATTCTTAAACCTACCCTTTACTAAATCTTGAAAATAACATAAAAATGACCTGAAAAATCCTTTTTGACTATAAGCAAAAGGACGTTGTACCGAGAGTATGTTATGTAACACCATTTCTTTATTGGGAAATTTTATTTCCGGAAAGGACTGTTGCAATACTACTTTAAGCTTATAGGCCCACATATCTACAACAGGTAGCTCTAAAAATTTATGCTGAAAAGCAAGGCTCTCCCCCGCCGGGAATCTTCCTTGAGAATCCTTAACATGGGGCAAATATTCTTCGTAGCGACTTAACAGATAAAAAGATGCCGCAAAAATATCGAAAGGGATAGCGCTTTTATCGTTTGTAGAGAAAAAGGCGGGAATAGTATCCCACTTTTTTATTTGTATTTCTATAGACTCTATTCCTTGTTCTGCCAATAATCCGTGTTCCTGTACAAAAAACTCATTTCCTAAGGGATTCTTTCCATAGGACATTTTCGAGCCTTCGTGAGCTATAAATTCTTCCAGAACAGTTGTAAAACTAATATCTACGCCTAAAATTCTCAGAAAAATATGTTTAAAGGAATAGGAAAGCCTGGTCGTTATTTTTTGGGAGTAAACAAGAAGCATCTGTGCTATAAAATATTTTCGTCTGCGAAGCTAAAGTAGCTGTTTTCGGTGACAATAATATGGTCCAGCACTTTTATATCCAGACTTTCCCCTGCTGCTTTTAATTTTTTGGTAAGTTCTCTGTCTGCATTACTGGGTTTTAATGTGCCACTGGGGTGATTGTGTGCTAAGATTACGGCTACAGCTGTTAACTGTAACGCGTTTTTAAAGACCAGCCTAACATCTACAAAAGTGCCCGTTATCCCACCTCTGCTAAGTTGCATAGTTTGTAATACGTTGTTGGAATTATCGAGATAAACAATCCAAAATTCTTCGTGTGGTAATTCCCCAAGAATAGGTTGTAAGAGTTTGAAAACAGATTTACTGGAGCGTATTTTTGTTAATTTTAAACCTTCCTCACCGCTTCTTCTCCTTCCAAGTTCCAATGCGGCAACTATGGTTACTGCTTTTGCTTCCCCAATCCCTTTAAACTTCATGAGTTCTTTAACGTCCATTTTACCTAGTTTATTCAGGTTGTTTTTTGCGCCAGCCAGAATACGTTTGCTTAAATCCACCGCACTTTCCTCTCTGTTTCCGCTACCTATTAAAATTGCAATCAGTTCGGAGTCTGAAAGTGCTGTCCTCCCTTTCGTCAATAATTTTTCACGTGGACGATCGTCCTGATTCCAGTTTTTTATAGAAAATGAAGCGCTTTCTTTCAAGAGGGTTTTAGTTTTCATAAATATAAATAAGTATCTTTAAACTTCAGCAAAAATTTCAAAATCAATATACTACTATGAAATCTCTTTTCGAAACTGAAGCTTTAGAAGAAATTCGTACACGTCTAAATTCCTTATCTGAAACTTCAGAAAAAACAGTGGGGAAAAATGACGGTTGGACAAATGGCGCATCATTGCCAATTACCTCTAAAAGTTATTCTGAAAAAAGAAGATTATGGTTTAAAGCCAAATTGGTTTGCTAGAATATTCTTTAAAAAAGCTATGTATAGCGATACACCCTGGAAGAAGAATTTACCAACCATAAAACAGTTTAAAGCAAAAACACCAAAAGATCTTACTGCTGAAAAACAACAACTACATCGATTACTGGATGAATTTGAAACACAGCGGGAACGAACAGATTGGAAACCTCACCCAACTTTTGGAGCAATGACGAAGGAGCAATGGGGAAAGATGCAATACAAGCATCTGGATCATCATTTCAGGCAGTTTAGCGCTTAATTTTCTTCGAAAATCAAACGACCACTAAAAAGTTCTTCAACCTCAATAAAAGGGGGCCTGTTTTTTGAAATTACATCTCCAATTCCTAAAATAGTTCCTCGCAAGGAATCTGTAGGGAAACAGATGATTTTATTGGTGCTTCTATGAAAAATACCTATAGATCTTGCTTCCAATTCTCCGGCTTCAACTCTGGCATCACTATCAAACAAACCTATTTGAAGTCCCCTTGTTTTTCCTTTCAATTTAAATGTGGAAAGTCCGTTTGCATTAATTACAATTCCTCCCACATCAAGTTCGTCCAAGTCGAAATCGCCATCTACGTGAAATTCGTCCTCCAAAAGCCTGTCCTCGGACACTAACTCTAATATTTCATATGAGATGGTTCCTATATCTTCAATTGTGCTGCCCGAGCTATTTCTAATCAAATCAATTTCCGGAGACGTTACATAGACTTTGGTAGTTTCAAAATCGCGGAACAAATTACAACTATTATTATCTTTCAGTTTAAGGATGCTGTCTTCAGACTTTACACTAACTTCTTCCAGTAAATTACTGGGAGATTCTACAATTACTTTTTGAACGGGTCCCTGAGAAATATAGAGCTTCACTCTGTCAAAAACTATAATGCGTTTAAAAACATCTACTTCAAACTCTTGTCGCACGATCTCGCCATTATCATTCTGAAAACAGTCGCCCAGACTATCTGAACTACAGCTTATGAGCAGTGCTATACATCCAATAAAAATTATATTTTTCATATATTATAAACGTATTCCAAGACTAAATTCTACTGCTTCAGCTTTTGCGTAATGTGCTTTTACCGTAATAGAACCAAATAAATTATCGGTAATATAGCGCTTTAAACCCAACCTGTTATACACCCTATTTTCAAATTCGTAAGGCCAATACACATAATATCCCACTTGCGATACAAATGCTACTTTATTAAATCTTAGCTCATGGCCAACAAATACACCAATACGACGAGCATCTTCAAAACCTGTAAGACCATCCTCAGGGAAAGCGGCCGCTCTGTATTTTAATAATTTTTCTATCATTCTGGAAAAGAATACATCTGCTCCAACCTGAAATGAACTTTTATAATTTATGCGTTTATCGGCAAATGCTGAAACGGTAATAAAGGGAAATTGACCTAATCCATTAACATCTGCTTCGTTTACTCCAGATCTGAATACAAGATTATAATGTATACGCTCTGCATAATACTTACTATCCCAGTCTACCGGCACCAGAGCTTCCGGGTAGTTTATAGCGTTGAATAAATAACTCACGCCAGCACTTAAGTAAAATGTATTGGTACTATTATTGGGCGCTTTAAAGTTGGCATTAGAATAGTGTATTACTCCCAGTCCAAGGGTTACACCCACTCCTTTTACAATGTTTTCCTGTACAAAATTGAATTTTAGTAATGTAGAGCTCAAAAAATTACTCCCGTAGGCATTATTCTCAAAATTGGTTTCCGGATCATACGGGTTGTTTGCATACCCTACTCCCTGCCCTACACCAATAGAAAGTCTTCTTTGCCAAAAATAAAAGTTGAAATGCCCATACAAACCGTGAATCTGCCCTAAAAATTCATTATCTAAATCCTGATAAATGTAGGTAAATCCCCAATCCGGATAGTTATAGCGTCCTTCCCATTCGTTAAACCCATAGGGTTTTCGGTTGTAGCTTAGCATAAGACCGGAAGGATGTCCCGTAATTAAGTGAGAAATATCCGGATTGTGTTCAATAATGGTTCCGTAGAAATACTCTGCTTTTACCTCATGAAATTTAAGTTCATTTTGCTGTGCCAGGAGACCTTGACTACAAATACATAATAAAACTAAAATTTTAAGCAATTTCATATTGAAAAACAAACGCCAAATATACATGTTTATTGAAATAAAAGGCGCCCAGAATTTAATTCTTCAACTTCAATTATTTCCGGTCGATTCACTGAAATAACATTGCCTACACCTAAAATTTTTCCTGTAATACTCAATTGCGGATTTACAATCATTTTATTTCCACTTCTATGAAAGAAACGTAAATGGTCCACAATAAGATTGGCACCCTCAAACCTTGGCACCTCATCTTCAAAAGAAATTGTAGCATTTGTGGCCGTACCATCTATATAAAATCCACTAAAACCATTTGCCGCTATTTGAAGATTTTCAGTAATTAACGTCATAGTGAAGTCTCCACTTTTTCGAATATCCTCAAAACCGCCGGTGGTATTGCTTATCAATTTTAAGGCGGGGAAGTTTAGTACCCCATCCCCTACCACATCATAGGAACTTCCATTGCGTATTTCAACAAGATCTGGCGTAGTAACAATGGCTTTTGTAATTCCAAAATCACGTACATAATTACATTGGTTATTGTCGCGCAACACCAAAATTCCATCTTCTACATATACCAAAACGTCTGGTAATAAATTCTCGCCAGTTTCTAAGATCACCTCCTGTGTTTCCCCCTGTTTTATAACCAGAGACACATTATGTTCCATTCTAATTTTATCGAAGCTAGCAACTTCAAAAGGCACCTGAATAGTATCTCCTGCCAACTGAAAACAATCCGGAGCTGTTTCGCTATCGCAAGCAAAACAGAGTAACACCAGTATGTAACAACTTAATTTTTTCATATTACAATCGTATTCCTACACCAAATTCTATTGCTTCGGCATTTGCCGCGTGCGCTTTTACAGTAGCTGTGCCGTATATTGCATCTGTAAAATAATACTTAGCTCCAATTCTTTCGTACACAGGCAACTCATATTCTGAAGGCCAATACACGTAGTACCCAAACTGAATTGGTATCGCAAATCTTGAAATCCGTAATTCGTACCCAGCAAAAACAGCAACCCTTTTATAGTCTGTTCCGGCTAAGTCATCGTCAGAAAAAGCAAGTACACGGTATTCAATTTCTTTTTCTAAAAATTTCGAGAAAAACACTTCTGCTCCAAACTGAAATGTGCTTTTATAACTTATTCTTTTATCTACGAAACCTCCCAAAACCAAAAACGGATGTTGCCCCAGACCTATAATATCTCCTTCGTTTACGCCGCCTCTCACAAAAATATTATAATGTAATGGCTCATTAAAGTCTTGTTTTTCTTTAAGCGGAATGTATTGCGCTTCTGTTGTATCAAAATCATATACTACCCCAATATTAAGGGCAAAAAGATTGGTACCCGAATTAGGGGCTCTAAAACTTCCGTTAGAATGATGCATAAAAGAAAGGCCTGCCTGTAAGCCGAATCCCTTGTAAATATTCTTTTGCTGATAATTTAGCAATAAATAGGTGGAAGCTAAAACCCTGCTTCCGTAGGCATTGTTTTTAAAATTAGTGTCCAGATCAAACGGATTGGTATTTACACCAACCCCTTGCGCGATCCTGAGCTGAAGTTTTCTGCTTAAAAAATAAAAATTGTAATGCCCATACACCGAAAAATTCTCTCCTAAAACTTCGCTGTTAAAATTTTGATAGCCTAAAGAAATCCCCCAATCCGGGTAGTTATATTCCTGCTCCCAATAGGCTTTGCCAAATGTTTTCACATTAAAACTAAGTACAACACCTTCTGGTTGGTTACGATTAAGTTGCGCCACATTTTTATTCTGCACAAGCAAAGACCCGTAATAATAATTAGCATCTACGGAGAAAGGCGAACTAACTTCGGTCTGCGCGAAAATTGGAGATGCACATAGTAATATGAGTAGAATAAATTTTGCCACGGCGGCAAATGTAAACATTTAAAATATTTGAGACGCTATGGCTTTAATATTATCACTTTTTCCCATAGAGTAATAATGTAAAAAGGGCACACCGGCAGCAACCAGTTCTTTACTTTGGGCAATACACCAATCTATACCTACCTGTCTTACCTTCGAGTTGTCTTTACATTTTACAACCGCCATTATGAGTGCGTCTGGCAATTCTAAACTAAACCGGTGCGGAATTAAATTGAGTTGTTTCTTGGTTGCGATAGGTTTTAAGCCAGGGATTATAGGAACTGTAATTCCAGCAGCTCTGCATTTATCTACAAATTGAAAGAACTTCTTATTATCGAAAAACATTTGCGTTACAATGTAGGTAGCGCCCTTTTCTATTTTCTTTTTTAAAAAATGTACGTCGCTATCCAGGCTTGGTGCTTCCATATGTTTTTCAGGATAGCCAGCAACACCTATGCAGAAATCTGTTGGTGTTTTATTCTGAAGTTCTTTGTCAAGATATATTCCATTATTCAACGCTGAGATTTGCTCTACCAGCTTACTGGCATATTTATGCCCTTCTTTTTCTGGTGTAAAATAGGTTTCGCTTTTTACAGCATCTCCACGTAACGCCATCACATTATCAATCCCTAAAAAACCTAAGTCTATCAGGAAATTCTCTGTATCTTCTTTGCTGAAACCTCCACACAAAATATGTGGTATCGCATCTACATCATACTTATTTTGTATTGCAGCACAAATACCAACAGTTCCCGGGCGTTTACGAACCACTTTTTTCTGAAGCAGGCCATTGCCCAATTCCTGATACACATACTCTTCTCTGTGATATGTTACGTCTATAAAAGGCGGGTTAAATTCCATTAACGGATCTATATTCTCAAAAATTGAATTGATATTCTGCCCCTTTAATGGTGGTAAAATTTCAAATGAAAATTTAGTTTTCCCGTTGGCTTTTGCTATGTGTTCTGTTACTTTCATATATAGGCTGCGCTCCATATGCGCGTTTTTTATTTCAATTTCGGTTTCAGTTTCAATCTGCAATATTGGGTGCTAACCACTTTGTTGCTTTTTCTACTGAAATATTTTTTCTTTTAGCATACTCTGTTACCTGGTCTTTCTTTATTTTTCCTAATCCAAAATATCGTGCCTGCGCGTTTCCAAAATAATATCCAGATACCGAAGCTGCAGGCCACATTGCCAAACTATCGGTTAGAGTAACGCCAATTTGTTCTTCCACCTGAAGTATTTTCCAGATGGTTTCCTTCTCCAAATGGTCCGGACAGGCGGGATATCCTGGTGCAGGACGTATTCCTTTATAGCTTTCCATAATTAAATCTTCATTGCTTAACATTTCGTTAGATGCATAGCCCCAGTGCTTTGTTCGAACCTCTTTGTGAAGGTATTCTGCAAAAGCTTCGGCGAGCCTGTCTGCCAGCGCTTTTACCATAATACTATTATAGTCGTCCAGTTTGGATTCGTATTTTTTTGCCAGTTCGGCTGTACCAAACCCTGTGGATACACAAAAACAACCTATATAATCCTGCTTTCCAGTTTCTACAGGAGCAATAAAATCGGCCAGAGCAAGGTTTGGTCTTCCCGTAGCTTTTTTTGATTGCTGTCGAAGGGTACGGAAAAACACCTTTTTCGCCTGCCCCTGTTCTCCCAAGGATATGGGAATACCTACTTCAATATCATCATCTTGAACTGTATTTGCTGTAAATAAACCGAAAATAGCTTTGGCTTTCAGTTTCTTCTCATCAATAATTTCTTTCAGCATTTGTTGTGCATCTGCAAAAAGCTCTGTTGCCTGAGAGCCTACAACTTTATCGGTTAAAATATCCGGGTATCTTCCGTGTAAGTCCCAACTTCTGAAAAAAGGCGTCCAGTCTATAAAATCTTTCAGCTTCGCCAGATCAAAATCTTCCATAACCTGAATCCCTGGTTTCTTCGGTTTTATAATTTCAGTAGCACTCCAATCTATGGTAAATTTATTTTTACGCGCCTCTTCTATTGAAAGGTATGTTTTGGTTTCCTGCCTATTTAAAAAACGCTCGCGAAATACGGCATAATCCTCTTTTAATGAATGGATATAACCCGCTTTCCTTTCTTTTTGAAGCAAATCTCCCACAACGGTAACCGCCCGGGAAGCATCGTTTACATGCACTACTGCACCTTTGTATTGAGGATCTATTTTTACTGCAGTATGGGCTTTGCTGGTTGTTGCTCCGCCAATTAACAAAGGAACCTGAAAATCCTGACGTTGCATTTCTTTTGCCAGGAAAACCATTTCATCCAGAGAGGGTGTTATTAAACCACTTAATCCAATAATATCGACACTGTGCGCTTTTGCTTCTGCAATAATTTTTTCGGGTGGCACCATAACGCCCAAGTCTACAATTTCGTAATTGTTACAAGCCAGTACTACTGAAACAATATTTTTTCCAATATCGTGAACATCACCTTTTACAGTAGCCATTAAAACTTTACCAGCGCTCTTGTTAATGGAATTTTTATCACTAAAGATGTATGGCTCTAAATATGCCACCGCTTTTTTCATTACCCTAGCGCTCTTTACCACTTGCGGAAGGAACATTTTCCCACTTCCGAATAGATCACCAACTACATTCATTCCCGTCATTAGATGACCTTCAATTACTTCTATGGGTTTCGTAACGCTTTGTCTGGCTTCTTCTATATCTTCCAGAATATATTGATCTATTCCCTTTACCAGTGCTCTGGTAATTCTGTCCTGCAATGGTTCTAATCGCCAGGAAAGATCTACGGTTTTTTCTTTGGCAGTCCCTTTAACGGTTTCAGCAAAATCGAGTAGCCTTTCGGTAGCATCGTCACGTCTATTGAGCATAACATCTTCTATGCGCTCCAGTAAATCTTTGGGAATATCGTCATAGACTTCCAGCATCGTAGGGTTTACAATACCTATGTTCATTCCCGCCTGTATGGCGTGATAAAGAAATACTGAATTCATTGCTTCACGAACTGTATTATTTCCTCTAAAGCTAAAAGACACATTACTTACACCGCCACTCACACTACTATGTGCTAAATTTTCACGCACCCACCGGGTGGCTTCAATGAAGTCCACTGCATTTTTTTTATGCTCATCCATCCCTGTTGCCACAGGAAATATGTTTAAATCGAATATAATATCTTCCGGTGCAAAACCTACTTTATTGACGAGAACATCATACGATCTTTTGGAAATTTCTATCCTCCGTTCATAGGTATCTGCCTGTCCTACCTCATCAAAAGCCATAACGACAACAGCGGCCCCGTATCGTTTTATCAAGATAGCCTGTTGAATAAATAGTGCCTCACCTTCTTTTAAGCTTATGGAATTTACGATACACTTCCCCTGCACTACTTGCAAACCAGCTTCTATGATCTCCCATTTAGAGCTATCTATCATAATAGGTACACGAGCGATATCTGGTTCGGCCATAATAAGATTCAGGAACTTTACCATGGCAGCTTTCCCATCTATGAGCCCGTCATCCATGTTAATATCTATAATCTGGGCGCCACCTTCTACCTGCTGGCGGGCGATACTAAGTGCTTCTTCATACTTATCTTCGTTTATTAAACGTAGAAACCTGCGGGAACCAGCTACATTGGTGCGTTCCCCTACATTTATGAAATTGCTTTCTGGTGTAATAATAAGTGGTTCTAAACCAGCTAATTTTAAATGTCTTTTTGCTGTTTTTTGCATCTATTTCTTATAAAATTACCTTTTTAAGACTGATCATTTATTTTTAAATTGTTTGGTTGAGCGCAGTAAAACCTACATAAACCTTTCGACTGAGTTCGAGGTGCCCCCAATATCAAAAAGGTAAATTCTTTACATCTACATTTCCACCAGAAAGAATGATCCCTATTTTTTTCTGTTGGAATTTTCCTGGTTCTTTCAAAACTGCTGCAAATGGAACAGCGCAGCTGGGTTCAATAATTATTTTCATACGCTCCCAAATATGCTTCATAGCAGCAACGATCTCATCTTCTTCCACCCGAATGATTTCTGAAACCAATTCCTGAATGATAGGAAAATTTATAGATCCTAAATTGGTTCGCAATCCGTCTGCTACTGTGTGTGCTGTACTATTCGTTTCAATTGTGCCGGATTGTAAAGAGCGGTATGCATCGTCCACGGCAAAGGGTTCGCCACCTATTGCTTTACAATTTGTTCCATAATATTTTGCTGCCAATGCGGTACCGGCTATAAGGCCACCTCCTCCTACGGGAGCCAGCAAATAATCCAAATCGGGATGTTTTTGAAGTAGCTCTACCCCTGCTGTGGCATTTCCTAAAATCACATCCAGATTATTGGAAGGGTGCAGAAAAGTGGCGCCGGTCTTTTGTTTAATTTTCTCTGAAGTATCTTCTCTGGCTTTTAGAGTACTTTCGCATATTGTTACAACTGCTCCATAGCCTTTTACCGCTTCTTTTTTAACTGAAGGTGCATTTTCCGGCATCACTACATACGCGGTAACTCCTAAATTTTTTGCGGCTAAAGCAACCGCCTGCCCGAAGTTTCCTGAAGAATGTGTTATCACGCCAGCTGCTTTTTGTTCGTCCGATAAATTTTGAATTGTATTCACCGCACCTCTCATTTTGAAGGCTCCCATTTTCTGAAAGTTCTCACATTTAAAATACAGACTGGCACCTGCCATTTGGTCTAATGCCGAAGATGTAAGTACAGGTGTTTGATGCACGAATGGCGTCACTGTTTGGAGCGCTCTTTCCAGGTGTTCTTTTGTAGGAATCATACCGCCGTAGTAATTTTTGAAACCAAAGGTCTCGGTTTATACTGAGCCGCCAAGGTAGCAATGGCTGCAATATGTTCGGGTGTAGTGCCGCAACAACCACCAATAATATTGACTAATTTTTTATCCAAGTATTCGGTGATCTGGGAGGCCATCTGTTGGGGAGTTTCGTCGTATTCGCCAAAAGCATTGGGCAGTCCGGCATTGGGATACGCAGAAACTGCGCTGGTGGTTCTGTGGGCTATAACTTCTAAATGCGGTGTGAGTTGTTTAGCTCCCAACGCGCAATTAAAACCAATACTCAATAAAGGAATATGTGAAATTGAAATTAAAAAAGCTTCTGCCGTTTGCCCGGAGAGCGTTCTTCCTGAAGCATCTGTAATAGTACCGCTTACCATAATTGGAATAGGTATATTTCTATCTGCTTTTACTTCTTCTATGGCAAACAGGGCCGCTTTTGCATTCAAGGTATCAAAAACGGTTTCTACCAGCAATATATCTGCTCCTCCGTCAAGTAAGGCTTCGGCTTGTTGTTTATACGCAACACGCAATTGGTCAAAGGAGATGGCCCTAAAACCGGGATCGTTTACGTCTGGAGACATACTGGCTGTTTTATTTGTTGGCCCCATAGCGCCTGCAACAAACCTGGGTTTATGAGGTTCCTTCGCGGTAAATTGTTCGGCCACTTTTTTCGCAATTTTAGCACTTTCGAAGTTGAGCTCATACACCAAATCTTCCATCCGGTAATCTGCCATGGCGATGGTTGTAGACGAAAAGGTATTGGTTTCTACAATATCTGCTCCGGCTGCAAAATATTTGGCGTGTATTTCTGCAATGGCTTTGGGTTGGGTAAGGGATAACAGATCGTTATTTCCTTTTACTGAAACTTCCCAGTCTTTAAAACGGTCTCCTCTGAAATCTTCTTCGGAAAAATTATAGCGTTGTAGCATGGTTCCCATAGCTCCATCCAGGATTAAGATCCGGTTTTGTAATGTTTCTTGTAACTTGTTTTTCATAGTAATTTTATAAAGTACCTTGAGGTTGAGCCTTCCTGCTTTTCGGGCAGGGATAGTAGCGGCATCCTGCCGTTTGCCCCAAAAGGCAAGCGGGAGATACAGCGAATAGCCCGACGCTTTACAAATGCCCAACGGCATTTGTAAAAGGGAGCCCGCCTAATACAACTAATTTACCTCCAGCGTATGGAACTAAACGGTTATAAAAATCTATCAAGAATTGTGGAAAGGTGTTGACCTGTTTGTGTGTTATCTATACCGAAAAACGGATAGAATGTAGCACCTTCACCCAAAGTTGGGAGGGTTGCTAAGGCTTCGTAGGGTCTAATCCCTCCGCCTTTCTTGATAACTTTCAGTACGTAATGAACTAGGACAAAGAAACGGCATAATTTTTAAAATGCCAATACTTTGGGGATTAATCTTGTGGCTTGTTCGCAATAAGGTCTGCCAGGGTAGTATTTTCAAAAATACTCAGGTTGGTGTCACGTACCTGTATCATTAATTTATGTACACTACAGGCATCCTCGTCCGGGCAATCGTCACATTTTTCGTAAAAATTAAGACTTACGCAGGGAACCAATGCAATAGGACCTTCCAGCACGCGTAACACACTTGCTATAGTAATTTCATTGGCTGGTTTTGCTAAAAAGTAGCCACCTCCTTTTCCTTTTTTAGATTGTAAAATGGATGCTTTTTTTAAAATGAGCAGAATACTTTCCAAAAATTTTTGTGAGATATTCTCGGCTTCAGAAATTATGACGATCTGAACAGGGGCATCACTATTTTCTCTGGCCAGATAGGATAGTGCTTTGAGTCCGTATTTTGTTTTTCTGGATAGCATTACTTATTCAATTTTTTCACCGTTTACATATATTGTATAGGTAATTGGCACTTGTGGCTCTAATGTTAAAGATACTGAACAATATTTATGGAAACTAAGGTCTGCCGCTTTTTTTGCTTTGGCAGCTGCGATTTTTCCTTCCAGATAAATAGCAACGTGCATAGATTTAAAAGGCCTTGCCTGCGCTACTTCTTGTCGCTCTCCTGAAACTTCCATGGTGTACCCTGTGATCTCTTGTTTTTGTTTGGTAAGTATGGAAACTATATCTACCGCACTACATCCACCAACACCCATAAGGATTAATTCCATTGGGCTGGCTCCTTTTTCCCCATTGTCTATATTAACGGGAACGGGATTTTTTCCCGTTCCCTGAAACCAATAGGCATTATTTTTTCTTTCTAGTTGTACTTTCATTAGTTAATTTAATTTATTACAGATGCGTAATACATCTCCAAAAACACCTCGTGCCGTTACCTGTGCTCCTGCTCCTGCTCCCTGAATAACAATAGGGTTTGCTCCGTAACTTTCGGTATAAATTTCAAAAAGAGAATCACTGCCTTGTAACTGCCCTAACATACTATTTTTAGGAGTTTCCTGCAAACTCACCTGTAAAATTCCGCCATCTTCTTTGGAAAGATCTCCGTGAAGATCTCCCACATAACGCAGCACAGTGTCTTTATTCAGGTTCTTCTTTTTAATTAAATAAGGATGATCTAGATTTTTAATTCTTTTAAAAAATGTAGACTGGTCTATTTTTCTTAAATCCTTAGGAATTAAATTTTGTACCGAAACATCATCCAGTTCTACCTTCAGCTCCAGCTCTCTCGCCAAAATTAAGAGTTTTCTGGCCACGTCCATACCGCAAAGGTCTTCTCTTGGATCTGGTTCTGTAAATCCTTTTGCGATTGCTTTTTTTACGATATTACTAAATGAACGATCCTTTTCTGCAAACTCATTGAAAATATAACTCAAAGATCCGGAAAAAACACCTCGGATACGCGTAATATTTTCGCCGGATTGGTGTAATAAATTTATAGTGTCTATTAAAGGTAATCCGGCACCAACATTGGTTTCATATAAATAATTTTTATCGTAAATTTTTAAAATATTTCGTAAATGAAGATATGCGTCCCAAGGTTGCGTATTCTTATACTTATTGGAAGATACCAGGTGGAAACCATTTTTTACCAGTATCTCGTAATTTTCTGTAAATCCAGGATCTGCCGTGTTATCTATTGCGATACAATTTTCTAACTCATACTCTTTTGTGTAGGAAATAATATCTTCGATTGAATAGGCACTTCCGTTGCTGGATTTCTCCTCTTGCCAATATGTATCGATTCCGCTTTTTTTTAATAATACGCTGGTTGAATTTGCTACGGCAAAAACTACTATCTCCAGGTTTTTATTGGCTATAAGTTGTGGCTGGCGCGCAAATAATTGCTCTAAAAATGCTTTTCCTACTGTTCCGTGGCCAAAAACGGCCAAGTATATGCGGTTTCTTTGCAATGCTGCAATGTCTATTTTCTCTGTTGAAATTTCTAAAGTTGCTGTACTCATCTTTTAAGGTTTATAGTGCAACAGGTGCTGGTGAAACTTCAGTTTTTTTGAAGGCTTGCTCCAAATCCTGAAGAAGGTCTTCTGCATTTTCTATTCCGCAGGATAGGCGAATAAGTGAATCTTTAATCCCGGCTTGTAATCTGCGTTCCCGTGGGATACTTGCGTGCGTCATTTGTGGTGGGTGACATAGCAAGCTTTTTACCCCACCTAAACTTTCGGCTAGTTTAAAATATTGGGTAGCCGTTACAAAAGCATTGGCAGCTTCTACCGTGTCGTTTTTTAAGCTGAAAGATACGATCCCGCCAAAGAGTCCGTTTTGTTGTTTCTTTGCTACTTCATAATTTTTATGTGTTGGTAATCCCGGGAAGTATACTTCTGAAACAGCATCATTTTTAAGTAAAAACCGGGCTACCTTTTCTGCATTTTCACATTGTCTTCTATATCGTATATCCAGTGTTTCTATTCCGCGGATGGTTAGGAAACAATCCCACGGGCCTAAAATACCGCCAGATGCATTCTGAATAAATTTAATTTTTTCTGAAAGCTCTTCAGTTTTGGTTACTACAAGCCCGGCTACCAGATCGCTATGGCCGCCTATGTACTTGGTACCGCTGTGGATTACAATGTCTGCTCCCATAGAAAGCGGTTGCTGTGCAATTGGACTGGCAAAGGTATTATCTACCACAAGCAACGCGCCCACACTTTTGGCAATGTTAGCAATAGCTTCGATATCCGAAACTTTCAACGTTGGGTTCGTTGGAGATTCTATCCAGACAAATTTGGTCTTAGTACTTACTGCTCTCGCTACATTTTCGGCATCTGTAGTGTCTACGTATTTAATTTCGATGCCCAGTTTTTCATACACGTGCGTAAATAAACGGTAGGCTCCGCCATAGATATCGTCTACGGCAATTATCTCGTCGCCTGCAGAAAGTAGTTTTAATACGGCATCAATAGCTGCCAAGCCTGTCCCAAAGGCGAAAGAACTATTGCCACCCTCCAGTTTTGCTACTACGTCTTCTAAAACTTTTCGGGTAGGATTGTTGCTTCTTGCATAATCGAACCCTTTATTTACCCCGGGAGCGTCCTGAATAAAAGTTGATGTCTGGTACACAGGTACCGAAATTGCGCCCGTTAGCGGATCGCTTGGAATGGAATGGATAATTTTTGTTGCACTCATTTTTCTATTTTTTTGAGTTAATAAATAATTAAAACAAAAGCCAAATGCGCCTTAAGGCGTACTCTTTTAGAAAAATTGTTAGTAAGAAATGAGTCCCTACAAATTCAGGAAGAATATGTAGTTTTTCGTTATCTATCTCCGGCTAAGCCAGTGTAGAATGTAGCACCTTTCCAATAGTTGGCAGGTTGCTAAGGTTTCAAAGGGTCTAATCCCTCCACCTTTCTTGATAACAATTCAATAAAGATTTGAACTTTGTGAGTACAAATATTGTGAAACAGAATGGAAAATTCCAAATAAAAGTTAGTATTTTTCAAAATTGAAATTTTATCTAACCGCTTAACTTATTTATTATGAGGTTTTTATTGCTCATAATCTTCATTCATTTTTTTTCTGTTTCAGCAATTTCACAGGAGCACATTGCTACTTTCCCGGATGATTTCTTCGGGATCTATAGCGGAAATCTTCATATTTCATCTGAAAAGGGAGACCAGACAATACCGATGGAATTTCATTTATTTACTACAGATTCGGTTCATAAATATAAGTATACTCTGGTTTATGGTGATGGAGAAACAAAGCAAATTAGAAGTTATAATTTGGTTGAAAAAAACAAAGAAAAAGGAACATACGTCATTGATGAAAACAACGGAATTATTTTAGATTGTAAGGTACTGGACAACAAGATGTATACCTTATTCGAAGTAAACGGTAATCTGCTCACCACCTTTATTACTTTTGAAGCAGACCATCTCATTTTTGAAATTATTTTTGCCTCCAGGGACGATAAAAACGTGTCATACGCTGAAAATGAAGATAAAAATGAAGTAGGCTCTTTTCCTATTTCCACGATCCAAAAAGCTATGTTAAAGAAGCAATAGAATATTTCCTAATTATAATTGTTTCTGTACCTTTGCACTCATTAAGAGGAAAGATTTGACTGATTGCAACCTCTTCTGAAAAGATGAAAATTTCAGAATAAAAAATGCTAAAGGCAGTGTAAACTACCTTCGACGTTTTCGTCAAATCTCCCTTGAATACTATATTTTCAATTTAATAAAATAAGCAATGGCATATTTATTTACTTCAGAAAGTGTATCTGAAGGACACCCGGACAAAGTAGCAGACCAGATTAGTGATGCTCTTATCGATAATTTTCTAGCGTTCGATCCACAAAGTAAGGTGGCATGTGAAACACTTGTAACTACAGGGCAAGTTGTTTTAGCCGGAGAAGTTAAAAGTAATGTCTATTTGGACGTACAAAAAATAGCACGTGATGTTATTAATAAAATTGGGTACACAAAAGGAGCATATCAGTTTGATGGAAATTCCTGCGGGGTACTTTCTGCCATCCATGAACAAAGTGACGATATTAACCGGGGCGTAGACCGTGCCAGTAAAGAAGAACAGGGTGCTGGTGACCAGGGGATGATGTTTGGGTATGCAACCAAAGAAACTGAAAATTACATGCCTTTAGCGTTAGACCTTTCGCATAGAATCTTGAAAGAATTGGCCGAGTTGAGACGCGAGGAAAATGAAATAAAATACCTACGTCCAGATTCGAAAAGTCAGGTTACGATTGAATATAATGACGACAATACTCCTGTACGTATTGACTCTATAGTAGTTTCCACACAACACGACGAGTTTAATAGCGATGACGACGCTATGCTGGCAAAAATAAAAAAGGACATTATTGAGATTTTAATACCACGTGTTAAAGCACAATTACATCCGGAAATCGCTGCTTTATTCACAGACGATATTACCTATCATATTAACCCAACCGGTAAGTTTGTAATTGGCGGACCTCACGGAGATACTGGCTTAACAGGTCGTAAAATTATTGTAGACACCTATGGTGGTAAAGGAGCCCACGGTGGTGGGGCTTTTAGCGGTAAAGACCCTAGTAAAGTAGACCGAAGTGCTGCGTATGCTACAAGACATATTGCGAAAAACATGGTCGCTGCTGGGGTTGCAGACGAAATTTTAATACAGGTAAGCTATGCTATTGGTGTAGTTGAACCTATGGGAATTTTTGTGGATACGTACGGAACAAGCAAAGTAAATTTAACCGATGGCGAAATAGCAAAAAAGGTGGCTCAAATTTTTGATATGCGACCTGCAGCCATCGAGGAACGTTTAAAACTACGTCAACCTATGTATTCTGAAACTGCAGCGTATGGACATATGGGAAGAAAAAACGAGGTTGTTACCAAAACCTTCGAAATTCCAAATGCAGATAGTATAACACTAGATGTTGAATTATTTACCTGGGAAAAGTTGGATTATGTAGCTAAAGTAAAAGCTGCTTTTGCTATCTAAGTGCTGCAGTACTATAAATAATAAAAGGTCTTCATTTTTTTAAAATGAAGACCTTTTATTATAAGTAAAGACTAGTTGTTTTACTTTTTAACGATCCGTTTTACAATGGTTCCTTTTGGAGTTTTAATTTCCACAAAGTACACCGAAGCTTTTAAACGAGACATATCCATTTGATAGCTTTGTACAGTATCCAGGTTTTCATTTGCAACTTGTCTTCCCAGTACATCGTACACTTTTATAGCCTCCAATTGTGCAGTCGTACTCACAATATTCAAGGTGCTACTTGTTGGATTAGGATACACAGCGATGCCCTCAAGAGATGCTTCATTGCTGCCTAATAATTCTTCGTCCTTCTCAAATACTATGGTAAATCTGCGGTCTTCTGCAGCCATATTACTTTTAAAGGTATAAGCTCCCTGGGTAAGATCTGTAAGAATGTTCAATGTAGTATCATAAAGATAAATGGCTCTATCTGTTAAATTTTCACCTTCAAAATTAGAAAGGCTTATGGTATAGCTGGTTTCTACTTTAAGGATCGTTGCAAATCCTACAGGTATTTTCATATCGTCTCGAAATGCCTCACGGGTTTGGATAGAAAGACGCTTATCTCCTCCGGTTTCCAATTGAGAGTACATAGATACACTACACGCCAAACGGTCTGTATCGTACCCAATATCGATCCCGGCAGTAGCCTGTGGGTTAAATCCTATAAGGATATTGTTCGCCAACTCATACTCGTCACTTTCTACGTGTAACCATAGACGGTCTATCTCACTCTCGTTAGTACGCAATGTGGTGTTACCAGTAGTAAGCCTCATATCGTTTGTAAAACTCACAAAACCATTTGTTACTGCTTTAATGGCAAACCCCTGTCCTGTAGAGATGACGTTATTTGGGATATTTGCAGGATCATCATTGTTGGCGGGAACTCCTCCTCCAAAATTACGGATGGAAAGATCGTCCATATCAAACTTTAAGCCTTCACCGGGAACTATAACACTAGGTGGCGTTAGGTGCTCCCAGAAAAACAGCTCGTTTAATCCATTATCCTGAATAAACTGATCTGCATCTATAGCACTTGCATACGGATTCGCATACACATTTGGCGTTCCTGCCGGGCTCTTAATATCGTTATAGATCTTTGGGCGGGTTATTGTACCGTTATTAAGTGTTCCCAGAGTGTAGGTCATATCATACGTAATTCCGGCCGGATCACCATAGCCTGTTTGTGGACGTACTATATATCCTTCACCTACATGAATGTCGTCATTATAGGTCGTCCAGAAATCACCTTCAAGATCACTAAAGTTAGTGGCTCCCTGTGGTATATTAGGATGTGGGTTAGGATTAAAATTGTTTGGAGCGTGATCCAGTACCAAAAAAGCATTGGTAAATACACCGCTGCGGGTCTCTGCATCCATTGGACTACCCATAAGCATAAAGGCACGTTGCTGTAAGACAGGGGTAGTAACATTCACATTAATAGTTCCATTCTTAGTAACTGTGGCAGATGGATCTACCTGTACAACACTTCCCTGATGCGCTACATTTAAAGTTCCGTTTATAGTCATATTACCTTGAATATTCATATACTCATTGGCACCTATGGTTACTGTGGATGTTCCGTTTATTATACAGGAACATGCTTCTATATCATCCGTTGCTGTATCGTAATTTCCTTCAAAAACGGCAACAGATGAGGCTATTGGCGCATTGTTGGACCAACCTCCATTATAAGTTGTTACTTGTGCTGGGTTAGGCACTACGGTAACAGTTGTGGTACACGTACTAACACCTCCATTTCCATCGTCTGCCGTAACCGTTACTTCATTTTCACCCACATCCAGACACGTAAAATTGGTGTCACTTAATGTGAATGAAACATTATTATCACAATTGGTTGCAAAGGATGGTGCTTGTGGGGTAAAGCTAATTACTAATCCAGGACTGTTTACCGTCCATCCAGAATTATTTGTAGCTGGATGCGTTGTTCCGACATCCCCGTCAATACTCTCTATACCTAATGTTTTTGCCCCTCCATCGGTAGCTTCTAAAATATGAATTTCAACAAGATTGGTAGTTTCATATATATGTATTTGACCAGAGTTTAAATCGGTCGTATCCCAATAAGGCACATCTGAAAATTCAACTACCAACTTTCTGTTTGGTGCGGTTCCAAAAACTTGATATCTAATAGTTCCTCCGGCACTTGGATCCAGATCATCCATAAATAGGGCTATAATGCCGTTAGGTATTCCTGCATCCGGGAATGTTTGTGCCGTGCGGGATTGTGCTGCTGACATACCTGAATTTGGTGTAAAATATATAAATCCGTTAGAGCAAACATAAAAGTCTGAAACTTTATCACCGTATAACTCAAAGTCGAACCCAATAGGTATTGCGCCTGTAATAGCATCATCACCAAGCGTAAGGTTCGTTGCCGCACCAGTTAAGGTTTCTAAATTAATGGTATTTGTACCAACCAGATAAGGATTCTTAATTTCATTACTCACTACGTCCGGCCATGCTACCACACCGTTACCTGTTGCATCCAATTGCAAAGTAAAGTCTTCACATAGTAACAATGGATTACCATCTGTAACAGTTATTGTATCAGTTTTATTGGTAGGAGCACCCGTACAAACATCTACTACATTATAAGTTATTGTATGTGTTCCTACTCCAGCCGTCGTTGGATTAAACGTATAATCCGTTCCATTACCATTATCTGTAACGCCAGGTCCACTATAGGTTCCACCTACCGGACTCCCACCACCAAAGCTGTTTTGTGTTCCTTCGGTTATACATACATCTGAAACCAAACTATTAAATGCTGCAAAACTTGGTGGTAAATCGAACGCTTCCGTTCCATCTGCTTTACTTGCGGTACTTCCCTGAGTGGCACTAAAACCAAGCCCCCTTTTTGCAAAAGCATCCCAGATTTCACATTGGTTGGCACCGCCGTAAATGTTCTGATCTGCTAATAAAATAGCGTCACGTCCGTCAATAAATCCCGGGCTACACGCTTGTAATTTCAGACCTTCGGTAACAATGGCTAGTGCCTGAATATTGCCAGCATCGGTACTGGCATTTCCTGTAAAGTTGTAAAGATCTGAGCTAAATCCATTTCCGGAAGCTGCTTCGTATTTATTCATTATTTCCCACGTCATCTCCCAAATCATCATCGCCCAAACCGAACCTACTCCATGAGGTGCTACTTCAGTTTTAATATCGTCGTAGGTATGTGGGTTTGTTCCAAAATTTGTACTGTATGGGTGTGTCCTAATACCACCGCCATTAAGGCCGCCGCCGTTTAACCAGTTCCCCATTCCTCTGGCATCTATATCATTATCTGCTGCAACCATAGTCAACATAAGTCCATAATAGTCACTCCAACCTTCTCCCATTTGTTCTTCATTCCCTAAACAACCAGCAGCTCCCGGACCTCCGGTTAATCTGTTTGAAATTCCGTGTGCATATTCGTGGATTACAACTTCATTATCAAAAGAAGCATCTCTGTTTTCACAGGTATACATTTGCATACGTGGGTTTCCACCATCCGGGGGTGTCCCAAAATTTGCATTACAGGTTCCCAGACCATCTTGTGCTTCAGCATTTACACTATCGCCACCAACACCTCCATTTCCAAAGTTGTCTTCCTGAAAAGCGCCTCCAGCTTCATCCATACCAAATTGAAAAATAATATCATGAATTACATTAGAAAGATAAAAAAGATGCGATACTGCTGCATCTTCAGACTGATTAGTTGCAGAATATACAGGCTGCCCGGCACCATTTACGGCTTGCAGCGGGTGCTGAAATATAAGTCCTGCTCCACCTTCAGCGTAATCATTAGTACTTGATGGACTGTTTGTATTATCATCATCATCATAGCATCTTACATTGTTACCTTGCGTACGGGTATAGCTGTTGCTACCGTCATTATGCCATCCCAAAGGAGAAGCAGTTACATTTGCAGGACTCACAACATTAGTTCTTCCTCCAGAGTATGGTGAGCGCAAAGGCAACGCAAATACCTGATAGGTAGGCGCCATTACTTCGGTTTCATTAAGGACTGTTGTTATTGAAAGAGTTTTTGAAGTATCCGAACAAACCTCCTCAAGTACATTACTATCGTGGTTGTGGTCTTCGTGGTTTCCTAAAATATTACAAGATATTGTCCAATTATCTTTATTGATAATAGCGCCGGAAGTTGCATCAATACGGAAATTCCACCAATCTGTAGAATTTAATTCCTGTATGGAAAGTTCCCAGATTTTCTTTACTCCCACACCTTCTTGGTAGTAATATTGTAATTGTACAGGAATTTCTACTGCTGAAATAGTAGCAGCATTAAAAATAGTCTTTTTATTTGCTGCTGAAGATCTGGTTACAACCTCTAATGCAGGTTGTCCATAATTCATTTGAGTAGCAACACTTGCAACCGCTTGTTCTGCTGTTAGTGATGCGGAACGGGAAGTTACAACTGCATAAATATTTTGCACAAACTTGTTATTTGCCTGAATGATATCTCCATTTGAAGCAATGTGAACACTAGACTCTGTTCCTCGCACTCCTAGTCCATCAATAGCTTGCTGGATATAATAGTGGTGAATACCACTAGTACTACTTATGTGATCCGAAACTATTATATACGCAGCATCATCTTTTGTAATAACACCCGTTTTTACCCAATAGTCCAATTGCGAAGCTACCGAACCTTTTGGAGGAGCAACAGTTATGAGATCTTTTGATAACACAACAGAATTACCAGTTTGTTTTGTGCTGGTTTTTACCTTTTTTTCGGTTTGGATCAAGTTTTGTCCAACCAGTACTGTTGTGCTAAACGTGAGTACTACAAACAAACTACAGAAACGAAGTAAAGAATTTTTCACTATAACGATAATTTAGACACTTCTTAAATATTTATTTCAAATGTATTATTTTATCGATAATAATTATTATTTATTCGATTAAATACTATATATTTTCAATTATCTCCTGTTTTTTGTTAAAATAAAAAAGAATAAAATAAAAAAGCCGAATACAAAATGTATCCGGCTTTTCATTAAATATTAAGACTCAACTTATTTATCCTCCAAAATCATCAAAGCGAATATGCTCATCGGGAATTCCGAAGTCCTCACCCATTTTTTGTACTGCCTGATTCATTAATGGCGGGCCACAAAAATATAATTCAATATCTTCTGGTGCTTCGTGATGATTTAAATAATTATCTATTACAACCTGATGAATAAATCCTTTAAAACCATCTCCGGCCTCATCGTTTATGTCTTTTTTCAATTTCCAGTTGTCTTCTTCCATAGGTTCAGACAATGCCATATAGTATTTGAAATTTGGAAATTCTCTTTCTAGTTTTCTGAAATGCTCTATATAAAACAATTCTCTTTTTGAACGACCCCCATACCAATACGTTACTTTACGGCCTGTTTTTAAGGTATTAAACAAGTGGTATAAATGCGATCGCATAGGTGCCATTCCTGCTCCACCACCTACGTACAACATTTCAGACTCTGAAGGGTTAATAAAAAATTCACCATAGGGACCAGATATTACTACTTTGTCTCCTGGTTTTTGTGCAAAAATGTAAGAGGAAGCGATCCCGGGGTTTACATCCATCCACTGGTTCTTCGCTCTGTCCCACGGCGGTGTTGCAATACGTACATTCAGCATTATTTCACGTCCTTCAGCAGGATAAGAGGCCATAGAATAGGCTCTTTCTACTGTTTCAGTATTTTTCATTACTAGTGGCCAAAGACCAAATTTATCCCATTCTGCCTGAAACTTATCTGGTGTTTCGTGCTCTTCAGGGTGTGCCGTAATATCCATGTCTTCAAACTTCACTTCACACTCCGGAATTTCAATTTGAATATATCCACCAGCCTTATAGCCCATATCTTCAGGGATTTCAACTACAAATTCCTTAATAAATGATGCTACATTATAATTACGTACTACTGTTGCATCCCATTTTTTAATTCCGAAGACTTCTTCAGGAATTGTAATGTTCATGTTCTGCTTTACTTTTACCTGGCAGGATAAACGCGCACCTTCTTTCAATTCTTTTCTGCTGAAGTGTGGCGTCTCTGTAGGTAGTGCTTCCCCACCACCTTCCAGTACGTGACATTCGCATTGAATACAGGTTCCACCACCACCACAAGCCGATGGCAGGAAAATTTTGTTTGCTCCCAAAGTAGTAAGTAAGGTGTCACCACTGGCAACTTCCAATTCTTTTTCGCCATTAATAGTAATGGTTACGGGGCCCGATGGAGATAATTTTTGTTTTGTGAATAACAAAAGCGCCACTAATAAAAGTGTCAACACCAAAAAGGCAATGACGGTGGCTGCTACAACTCCTAATGTACTTGCTGCTAAAAACATATTATTGCTGTGTTAGTTCTGAAACCTCAACTTGGGCGGTTTCTTTTTCTGTATTTTCTAAAGTAGATTCTTCAACCTGAATACCAATTTTCTCTGTCTGACCTTCTAATGATGGTGATTCATCATCACCTCCGGTTAACATTCCTCCAAAACTCATAAAACCAATGGCCATAAGTCCTGTGATTATAAATGTAATTCCAAGACCTCTTAAAGGTGCCGGAACGTTACTATATCTAATTTTCTCTCTAATAGCTGCTATAGCTACAATGGCCAGGAACCAACCAATTCCTGAGCTAAATCCATAATTTAAAGCTAAGGTAAATGTTTCAATTTCTCTGGATTGCATAAATAAAGATCCTCCTAAAATGGCACAGTTTACAGCAATAAGTGGTAAAAATATACCCAACGAGTTGTAAAGTGAAGGAGAGAATTTTTCAACTATGATCTCTACCAATTGTACCATGGTTGCAATGGTTGCAATAAAAAGAATGAAGGACAAAAAGCTTAGATCATAATCTGCATAAGCGCTCAATTCTGGTGTCGCTCTATTACCGTCTATCCACGCCAATGCTCCTGGTTGTAAAATAAATTGGTCCAGTAGCCAGTTTAATGGCACCGTTACGGTTAGTACAAAAATTACTGCAGCTCCAAGACCTACAGCCGTACTCACCTTCTTAGATACCGCAAGATAAGAACACATACCCAAGAAGTATGCAAATACCATGTTATCTACGAAGATCGATTTGAAAAATAATTCTATATGTTCCATATTCTTTTTGTATTCAGTTGGCAGTGGCAGTTAGCAGAAGGCGTAATACCCACTGGAACTGCTACTCCATACTTCTAATTTTCTTCTATTAATGCTTTATTACGGCTACGTTGCACCCAGATAATAATTCCTACTACGATCAATGCCATAGGAGGTAATACCATAAATCCGTTATTTTCGTATCCTATTGCGTATAATCCCGTTTTCTCAACCGAATCTCCCAATACCTGAAAACCGAATAATGTTCCGGACCCAAGCAATTCTCTAAAGAATCCAACGATAATAAGTATCACACCATATCCCGCTGCATTACCAATACCATCCAGAAATGAACGCCATACACCATTACCCAGGGCAAACGCTTCAAAACGTCCCATAATAATACAGTTGGTAATAATTAATCCAATAAAAACTGAAAGTTCCTTACTTAACTCGTATGCGAATGCCTTTAATACCTGATCTACAATAATTACCAGTGTTGCTACAACAATAAGCTGCACAATAATTCTAATTTTTGAAGGAATGATATTTCTCATTAAAGAAATAACAATGTTTCCTACACCCATTACAAATAAAACCGAAACGGCCATTACGATACTCGGTTTAAGCTGAGCAGTAATTGCCAGTGCCGAACAAATCCCTAATACCTGAATAGTAATTGGATTATCGTCTGCGAGAGGATCCAGTATAAGTTTTCTATCTTTTTTTGAAAGTAATCCCATTTCTTATTTGTTTAAAGATTTAAAATAAGGCACGTACATTCTCATGTCCTTTTTTAACATTGCTGCAACACCGTCTCCGGTAATTGTTGCTCCTGCTAATGCGTCTACTTCGTAATCTGTTTTGTCAAGATTTTTAGGATCATTATTTCCTTTGGCTACAGAAATACCCTTAAAAGCCCCTCCGTCCAAAAATTTCTCTCCTGTAAAATCGTCCATAAAATAGCGTTGCTTTATCTCTGCTCCCAGTCCAGGTGTTTCTCCTTTGTGGTCAAAATAAACACCCTGGATTGTCATAGTTTTATCTAAAGCAATAAAGCCCCATATGGCATCCCAAAGTCCTTTACCTCTTACCGGAACTACATATACCTCTTCTCCATCTTTTTCCCCTACAAAGAGTGGCAGTCTCCTTACATATCCTTCTTTTTTTGCTTTCGTCGCTTCCTTTTTGATGTCTATTAAATAGGCTTCAGGATTTTCGGTTACTTTTTCCCCTTCTATTACGTATTGCTTCTTGATATATTTATCAAATTCAGCTTGTACGTTTTCAGTTATAAAAGTGGCAGCGCCAGACTCTTCATTATCATTAATACCAATAGCATACAGAATGTTCTGTTGCTTTTCATTTTTTTCATTGGCTTTTACAAGGGGTTTTAGACCACTGGCAAAACCTGCCAATAAACTACCTACCACAAGCACCATAACAACGGCAAATATGATAGTATATACGTTTGATTCTCTATTAACTGCCATAATTAAGCGGTTTTAACTTTTAGACGTTTTGCTCTCTTTTTAATATTTCCTTCAATCACGTAATGATCTATGGTTGGTGCAAACACGTTCATTAATAATATTGCTAAGAAAACTCCTTCTGGATAAGCGGGGTTAAACACTCTAATCAGAATAGAAATAAAACCGATTAAGAACCCGTAGATCCATTTTCCTTTGTTTGTTTGACTGGCTGTAACAGGGTCTGTTGCCATATATACGGCACCAAATAATATACTACCTATAATAAGGTGTTGCCAGAACGGAACATTCATTAAACCGAAGAATTTTGAACTTTCTCCAATCCATCCAGCCGAAACTACACCATTAAAGATAAGTCCCATTGTTAAAGCTCCCACCAATGTACTGAATATAATACGCCAGCTACCAATTTTGGTAAAGATCAGGATCAACGCTCCTACTATAATTAATAGTTTTGAAGTCTCTCCTACCGATCCAGGTATGAAGCCCCAGAACATATCCCAGTAGTCGTACGCGATATCTACATTATTTTGTGCATAGCTTCCTAAGATTGTTTCCCCGGAAATTGCATCTACGTCTGCTCCTGCCAAAATTTCTTGCTGACGATCAACAGCCCCGTGTACCCAAACTTTATCTCCACTCATCCACGTTGGGTATGCAAAGAATAAAAAGGCACGAATAGTTAATGCAGGGTTTAGGATATTCATTCCTGTACCTCCAAAAACTTCTTTACCAATTACTACTCCAAAGGCAACGGCAACTGCCAGCATCCATAAGGGAATATCAATAGGTACAATAAGCGGCACAAGCATTCCTGTTACCAGATAGCCTTCTTCTACCTCATGACCTTTAATGACTGCAAAAATAAATTCAATAAGCAATCCTACTCCGTAAGAAACCAATACTAGCGGCAATACCGTCCAGGCTCCTAATACAAAATTATCCCAAGTAAAAAAGTTTGCCACCGGTGCCTGACGTAATGATTCGTCAATAGCTGAATAATGCTGGTATCCTGCGTTAAAAATCCCGAAGATTAAACATGGCACTAATGCCATGATCACAATATTCATGGTACGCTTTAAATCGTCTGCAACTTTAATGTGCGTTCCATTATGCGTAGTCTCATTAGGCAAATACAAAAAGGTATGCAACGCGTTAAACGCAGGTGCCATTTTAGTACCTTTGTACTTTTCTTTGAGCGTATGTAATTTTTGCTTCAATCCCATATACTATATATTTTTCACTTTTTCTAAAGTGAATCCTTATCCAATTTCTTTATACATTAAGTCCAACCCATTTCTAATAATTTGTTGGTGTGGTTGTTTAGACACGCAGATAAATTCGGTCAATGCGAAATCTTCCGGTGCTACTTCATACATTCCTAAGGCCTCCATAGCGTCCAGATCCTGCACCATACAAGCTTTTAGGATTTGCATTGGGTAAATATCCAGCGGAAAAACCTCCTCATAATTGCCCGTCACTACAAAAGCTCTGTGCTCTCCGTTGGTATTAGTATCCAATTCAAACTTTTTCTTCGGCATCATCCATGAAAAAGTTAAGGCTCTTGTGTTTGAAATTTTATTAAAGATAGGTTTGTTCCAACCAAAAAATTCGTAATCGTCACCTTCAGGAATAACGGTTACTGTATTGGCGTAGTATCCTAAATGTTGTTTCGGTGAAATTTGAACTCCGCTTAAAACGTCCCCACTTATGATGCGTACGTTTTCTTCATTTAAACCACTATCATATACAAATGTTGCCACTTCAGCTCCAATTTTTGTAGTGTAATATTTCGGTGTTTTTACGGAAGAACCTACTAAAGCAATGATCCTTTCAGCATTAAATTTACCGGTCAATAACAACTCCCCAATAATAACCAGGTCCTGTGCAGCCACTGTCCAGACAGTTTCACCTTTATTAATTGGATCTATCATTGCTATTTGAGTTCCTACGTTTCCTGCAGGGTGCTGTCCTTTTACAGTATGAACCACAGCGTCTGTCATATTCTTAAGCGGCGAGCTTCCTTCGCTTCCCACGCCTATATGCACAGAACCCTCGGTTAACTTACTAAGCGCAGTAACTGCTGCCTGTAACTCGGCTTCTTTTCCTTTTAAAGTAAAATCAAGATCTGCCGCCAGAGGTGCCGTAGTGTACCCCGAAATAAAAATAGCTTTTGGAGCTACATCCGGATTTGCGATCACATCGTACGGGCGTTGTTTAATAAACGGCCAACATCCAGAAGCCAACAAATGACTTTTAAGAGCATCGGCTTTCATACTCGCTACATTTACACGCTCATGAGTAAGGTAGGTGTCTTGTGATTCAGCTTCAATTAAGACACGCGTAATAACACGTTTTGCACCACGCTCAATAGCAGTTAGTGTACCGCTCACTGGTGAAACAAACTTAATGTTTTCGTTGTCTTTGGAATAGAAGATAATTTCTCCTGCTTGAATTTTCGCTCCTTCCTTTACAACCATTTTAGGGGTCGTGAGATGGAAGTCGGCAGGTCTTAGAGCGAACGTTCTGGAACGTGGGGCTTTAGAAAGCGTTTTTTCTGCCTCGCCTTTAAGGTTTATAGTAAGACCTTTTTTAATCTTAATGTCTTTGGACATAGGATAGTTGTGTTAAAATTGCCTTTGCCCCCAAGAACCTTTGTGGCTCAATTTAGGGTGTGCAAATTTAATAATTTAATGTAGCATTACGCAAGGAATATATCTTAAATTTTTTATACCGAACAAGCTTGTTTTTAAGTTATAAAAGAAGGCACAGAAATTGTGTATATTTAGACCTTATTAAAAGGAAATCTATGTTTAAGCATGTATTGTCGCTATCCCTTTTGGTTAGCATATTTTCTAGTTCATTCGCTCAGGTAGCAATGGAAATACCACCGCCAGAATATATAGGCACCGTGCAGTTTCGAGGCACAAATGGCCAAAGCCAGATACCTATTATTAACCTGGGAGACAGGCTTCAAATTTCTTTCGATGCCTTAAACGGAAACGAAGACGACTTCTATTACAGAATAGATCATTATAATTTTGACTGGACTCCCAGTGATCTTTCCAAAAATGAATATTTAGGCGGTTTTGATGATGTGCGTATTGAAACGTATATAAATTCGCTGAATACCCTTCAAATTTTTTCGCACTATTTTCTAACCATCCCTAACCGGGAAACAGACAGAATTTCAAAAAGCGGAAACTACCTTATTTCTTTCTATGATGATGATGGAAATATTGTTTTTTCAAGAAAATTCATTGTGATGGAAAACATTGTTGGTGTACAGGTTGATATTAAAAGAGCCCGTGATTTAAAACGTATTCGAACAGATCAGGTAGTTCAATTTAGTATTAATTCCCCTAGCCTGCTACTTATTAATCCAAAGCAAAACGTAAATACACTGGTAATGCAAAACAGTAATATTAAAACTGCTATTACCGATTTAAAACCACAGTATAATATTGGTACCGAACTTATTTACAGATACGACAAAGAAGCTTCGTTTGGAGGTGGAAATGAATTTCACAATTTTGACAATAAAGATGTTCGGGCTGCAAATAACACTATAAGACGCGTAGAGTTAAACGACATTTACGAAAACTTTCTGTTTACAGACATAGACAGAAGCGATCGTCCCTACACGTATAATCCAGATATTAACGGGGATTTTGTCATCAGAAATATTAGTGCCGAAGACCAGAGAATAGAAGCAGAATATGTACGTCTGCATTTTAACCTGCAGTATTATGAACCACTAGGCGAAAAGGAAATTCACCTCTACGGAAATTTTAATAATTATACTATTGATGGCTCTACCTATATGCGCTATAATAAAGAGACAGATACCTACCAAAACTCCCGTCTCTTTAAGCAAGGTTTTTACAATTATAAATATGTTCTAGTAGACCGTGATGGTAGTATAGATGAAGGTGCCGTTAGCGGCGACTTCTGGGAAACCGAAAACATATATACCGTTTTAGTATATTACCGCGGTCCCGGAGAGCGTTTTGACCGCGTAATTGGCTTAGGCCGTGGAAGTTCTACTAATATTACCAATAACTAATAACTTTTATAATATTATAAGACGGCGCACAAATCCGAATAATATATTACATAAGGCAACCCAAACCTTCCAATACCAAAAGTTAAATGTATTTCAAATAAAACCCAATGACAAACGAACTTGAGTTATTCAATAAACTTGCACATAAACTTTTTGAAGCCGAAAACACAAACCCTGTAACCCAACCCGTTCCCGCAGCACAACTTTTTGAACAGTTAGATATAAAACTTACAGAACTTCCAGACGCCAATTTTGAGGAAACTATCGAAAAACTAGTGCTTAGTACCCCAAGAACGGCAACGCGTTTATTTTTTAATCAGTTATTTGGCGGTAGAAATCCAAAAGCTACGCTGGGCGATTTATTAGCAGTGTTACTCAATAATAGTATGTACACCTACAAAGTGGCCGGCCCGCAGGTAGGTGTGGAAAAAGAAATACTACACAATATATGTGACCTTATAGGCTACCCAAATACCAGTGACGGAACCTTCGCCCCGGGTGGTTCCATGAGTAATTTTATGGCGATGGTAATGGCGCGTGATGCTTACAAAGCAAGCATTAAAAATGAAGGTGTGCAACAAAAACTTATTGTATATACATCTGCTGCGTCTCATTATTCTATTCCTAAAAACGCTGCATTAATAGGCGTTGGGCGCGACCAGGTGCGATATGTAGCGACAGATGCTTTCGGAAAAATGCTTCCGCAGTCCTTAGAAATTCTTATAAAGGAAGATATTGAAGCCGGCAACCACCCCTTCTTTGTAAATGCTACAGCAGGAACAACTGTATTGGGAGCTTTTGACGCCATTGAACCGCTTTCACGACTTTGCAAGAAACACGAAATGTGGTTGCACGTAGATGGCGCATATTGCGGAAGTGTTATTTTCAGCAAGCGATATAAGCATTTGGTAAAAGGATTGGAACTGAGTGATTCTTTTAGCGTGAATGCTCACAAAATGATGGGCACACCCCTTACCTGCTCAATTATTGTAACAAAGCATAAAAAACATTTAAACAATTCCTTTAGTAATGATGCGGCGTACCTGTATCAAACCGATGGTGACGATTATAATTTAGGTAAAACCTCCATCCAATGCGGAAGAAGAAACGATGCGTTGAAATTCTGGACGCTATGGAAATCGGTTGGGACTGCGGGACTTTCAGCAATAGTAGACCAACAGTTTATGTTAGCCGAAGTTGCCCGTGAATATATTAAAAACCATAGCGATTATACTTTGTATAGTTTTGAGGATTCTATTTCGGTATGTTTCAACTATAAAAACATCCCTGCCCAACAAATTTGTACAGCCCTTTACGAGCACGCCGAATTAATGGTAGGTTACGGAACCTTTCAGGAAAACGAATTTATACGCCTGGTCACCATTAATTCTGGAAACAGCAAAGAAGACATTTTTAATTTCTTTGAGGTACTGGAACGTTTTGTGGAGGAGAATGAAGAAATTTTCACAGTGTCAGTTGCTGAAGAGCGTTAATAATTGTGAGCTTCTCGATACAAATTTTATAATTGGTTTACTTCCAATTATAAAATTCACTCGACGTGACGGCAATAATAGTATCTTATTAAATAAGCGTCACCTCGAGTGGTTTTACTTTTGACGATAGGAAAAAACAAAATTGTATCGAGATGCACCCTACAACTTTACCTCAACCTTCGCAGCCAGCTCTTTTGCTCTTTGAGTTACTTCGGAAACATCTCCATCTAAACTATCATAGGTAACTACAACTCCCATCCGTCTATAGGGACGCGATGTAGGTTTTCCAAATAGTCTAAAATCACACTTTGGGGTCGAAGCCACCGCTTCAATATTTGAAAACGTCGGGTTTTCACTATTTCCGGTTGCCAAAATCACGGCACTTGCGCCTATACGTTCCTGAGTAATTTCAGCAATGGGTAATCCCAGCACAGCACGTAAGTGCAATTCAAATTCATTGAAGTTTTGTGTATTTGCCAAGGTGACCATACCTGTATCGTGTGGTCTTGGAGATAATTCAGAAAAATAGACACCGTCATCCCCTACAAAAAATTCCACTCCCCAAAGGCCTGCGCCGCCTAATGCGTCTGTTACATTAGCTGCCATTTCCTGAGCGGTTTTTAAATGTGCCTGTTCCATAGCTGCAGGTTGCCAACTCTCCTGATAATCTCCCCGTTCCTGGCGATGCCCTATTGGTGGACAAAAAAGTGTTTCTCCGTTGCGTTGCGTTACCGTGAGCAAGGTGATCTCGTAGTTAAAATCAATAAAGGCTTCTACAATTACTTCGGCCACGTCTCCCCTCGAACCTTCCTGAGAATAGTTCCAGGCTTTATCAATATCGGCTTCAGTTTTAATGGTGCTTTGTCCCTTTCCGCTGGAAGACATTAGGGGTTTCACAACACAAGGCATTCCTATTTCAACAACAGCATTTTTCAATTCTTCTGCAGAAGTTGCATAGCGATATTGCGCAGTTTCTAAACCCAGATCTTTTGCAGCAAGATCTCTTATTGCCTTTCGGTTCATGGTAAAATTTGCTGCTTTGGCACTGGGTATTACGGTGTAACCTTGCTTTTCATAGGCGTATAAACGCTCGGTACGTATGGCTTCAATTTCCGGAATAATAAAATCCGGAGTATGCTTTTCAACCAAAGCGTCCAACGCTTCGCCATTCAGCATATTAATAACCTCAAACTCGTGCGCCACCTGCATAGCGGGTGCATTAGGATAACTATCTACGGCAATAATATATTGACCCATGCGCTGTGCAGCAATCACAAACTCTTTACCGAGTTCACCAGAACCTAAAAGAAGGATTTTTGACATATAATTTCAAAATTAAGTATGTTACAAATATACTATATAGCGTAATGAAGCTGAAAACTAAATTTATGATAATTCTATTGAAATAGTAGGATGCCAGCAGCGAAGGAAATTTTGATCCATCACATCTTATAGCTATTTTTTTTTAAAAACAATAGGGTATAATACCTTGTACACAAATAATTTATAACGTATTTTTAACTCAAATTTAACACTAAAAATTATGAAAAAAATTACTCTTTTAGCCCTGGCATTAATAGTTGGGGTTTTGAGCAATGCTCAAGTTACCACCTACAATGTAGGAGATGTTGTAGACGATTTTACAGTAACTGATACTGAAGGAAATGTATGGAACCTTTACGATATTACAGCTTCCGGCAAATACGTTTATTTAGATTTTTTCTTTGACACTTGCGGTCCTTGTCAAACAACCACGAGAATTTATAACGAGTTTCACGACAGATATAATTGTAACCAGGGCGATCTTTTTATGTTCTCCATAAATGACGGTACAGATTCTGACGCTGAAGTAATTGCTTTCGAAAATGCTTTTGGGGGCGATTTTGAACACGCACCTGCAATTAGTGCAGAAGGTGGATCTGCAGTTGTAGACACTGCATTCGGAATTGGCGCATACCCAACTTATTGTATGATTGGACCGGACAATAAATTGCTTGTTTCGGACATTTGGCCTTTATCTGGTGTTGAGACTTTTGAGAATACTTTCTCAGTTGCAGGAATAAGCCCGACTCCAGAGCCGTGTACTGAACTACTTGGTGTAGAGAATGAAATAGCAGCCTTTAACTTTGTAATATCACCAAACCCGTCAAGCAATGGTATACTACAAATTAATACTGCAAACACGAGAGAAGCTACCATAAAAATCTACAGCGTAATTGGCAAATTAATGTATGAAACCAGATTATCTGAAACCAGTACTCAATTGGAGACCAATCTGGCTTCAGGTATTTATATAGCTACTCTAGTAACTAAAGAAGGTGCAGCTGCAACTCAAAAATTAATTATAAACTAAAAAACAAATAAAAATGCCCATTGCTATAAAGTCATTGGGCATTTTTATTTGCTTTTATTAATAATTACGATAAAGCTTCTTTCATACGTTTCATAGCCTCTTTAATATCCTTTTCTGAAGCAGCATAGCTTATACGAATACAATTTGGATTTCCGAAGGCCTCCCCTGTCACCGTAGCAACATTTGCCACTTCTAACAAAAAGAGGGCAAAATCTGAAGCATTGGTAATAGTTTTATCTTTAAGGGTCTTTCCGAAGTAATACGAAATATCCGGAAACACATAAAAAGCACCTTCCGGCTCATTGGTTTTAAAACCCGGGATTTCATTTAATAAGCCAAGAATTAATGAACGACGCTCCTTGAAAGCATCTACCATATATTGAATTTTACTCGGCGGATTTTCCAGCGCTGTAATGGTTGCCTGCTGTGCGATACAATTGGCTCCACTGGTTACCTGCCCTTGCATCTTAGTACAAGCACGGGCTATATACTCTGGACCACCCATATACCCTATACGCCAACCCGTCATAGAAAATGCTTTTGAAACGCCATTAACAGTCACTGTACGATCATACATATCTTCAAATTGTGCCATAGAAACACGATCGTCTGTAAAATTAATGTGCTCATAAATCTCATCACTCACCACAATAATTTTTGGGTATTTTACCAGTACATCTGCCAGGGCACGAAGCTCTTCCCTACTATATACCGAACCACTCGGGTTACAGGGAGAACTGTAAATCATCATTTTTGTTTTCGGAGTTATGGCAGCTTCCAGAGCTAGTGGGGTTACCTTAAAATCGGTTTCAATGGTCGATTTTATCTCTACCGGCACACCACCTGCAACTTTGCTAATGTCTGCGTAACTTACCCAATAAGGTGCTGGTAAAAGCACTTCGTCACCTTCGTTTAAAAGCACCTGTGCAAGATTTGCGAGCGTTTGTTTTGCGCCTGTGGATACAACAATCTGTGGCATTGCATATTCCAGACTATTATCACGCTTAAATTTTGTAATAATTGCTTTCTTAAGAGCTACATATCCATCTACAGGCGTGTAGCTGTGGAAATTATCTTCAACCGCTTTGATGGCGGCTTCTTTTACAAATTCTGGAATGGTAAAATCTGGTTCACCTAAACTAAGTCCAATAATGTCTTTTCCGGCTTCTCGTAGTTCTCTTGCTTTGGCTGCCATTGCTAGTGTTGCAGAGGTTGCCATATTATTTACGCGGTCAGAAAGTTGATTGCTCATAAGATTATGCAGAAATTGCAGGATTCATCCCCATTTGTTTTAAATGCTTGAAATGTGCTATTATGGCACTTCTCGTTGTTTTATATTCGTAATATGGCAGGTTAAATTCTAACGCTGTACTTTTTACGATTTCTGAAATTTTTGTGTAATGAATATGGCTTACATTAGGAAAAATATGGTGTTCTACCTGATGATTTAACCCACCCGTAAACCAATTTACGATTCTATTTTTTGTACTGAAGTTAACTGTAGTAAATAGCTGATGTATTGCCCAGGTGTTTTTCATATTTCCAGTATCGTCTGGCAAAGGCATTTGTGTGTCTCCTACTACGTGGGCTAGCTGAAAAACTATACTTAAAATTAATCCTGCTACATAATGCATTAAAAAGAAACCAATAAGTATTTTCCACCACGCTATTTCAAAAAAGATGATTGGCAGCACAATCCAGATAGTAACATAAATAGCTTTGGTAATAAATAATGTAGTCCACTGCATAGAAGGCTTTGGAAATTTACCATACGATAGCTTTCTGGCTAAATAACTCCTGGTCTGTTTAAAATCTGCCGTAAGCATCCAGTTAAAGGTTAGTAAACCATATAAGAATACACTATACAAATGCTGAAATCTATGTAGTTTATACCATTTTGCGTGTTCAGAAAAACGAATAATTCTGCCTGCGTCCAGGTCTTCATCGTGCCCGTGAATATTTGTGTAGGTATGATGCAATACGTTATGCTGTACTTGCCAGTTGTAAACATTTCCCGCCAGAATATAAATACTTCCGCCTAAGATTTTATTGATCCATTTTTTGGAAGAATAGGAACCGTGATTTGCATCGTGCATTACATTCATCCCAACTCCTGCCATACCTATACCCATAGTTATGGTTAATAAAATTTGTGCCCAGGTAGGAAGGTCAAGGGTAAGTAATAAAAAGTAAGGAGATAGTAGTAAAGAAAACATTACTACTGTTTTTATATGCAACTTCCAATTACCTGTTTTGGCAATTTCATTGTCTTTAAAATAATTATTCACGCGTTTATTAAGCGTACGGAAAAACTTAGCAGAATCTACACGAGAAAATTTTATTTGAGGAGTATTCACTGGTATTGTGGTTCTTTCAGAATTCCTTCTGAAAATTAAGTAGCAAAAATACGGATTGTAAACCGAAAATTAATACCCTAAATTCATAAAGTTCTAAAAGAACATTACTTTTACAACCACATGCATACAACAAAACTTATATACCGCTATTTCCCTCAACTTACTGAGGAACAAATGTTTCAGTTTGAAAAATTGAACACACTCTATAAAGACTGGAATGTTAAAATTAATGTCGTTTCCAGAAAAGATATTGACGAATTATATCTGAGACACGTGCTACATTCTCTTGGCATAGCTAAAGTACAGGAGTTTTTGCCTGGCTCAAGGGTTTTGGATATTGGTACGGGTGGAGGTTTTCCAGGTATTCCACTTGCCATACTTTTTCCTGAAACTCAGTTCCATTTGGTAGATAGTATTGGAAAAAAGATAAAAGTAGTTCAGGAAGTAACGGACGGGTTACAACTTAAAAATGTAGAAATTACAAATGCACGTGCCGAAACTATTACAGATAGTTATGATTTTATAGTGAGCCGTGCTGTAGCACAAATGGAAACTTTTGTTCGTTGGGTACGCGATCGTGTTGCCAAAAAAAGCAATCACGAGTTAAAAAATGGAATTTTGTATTTAAAAGGTGGCGATCTTTCAGAAGAATTACAAGACTTTCCCAAAGCTAAAATATTTGCCCTAACAAATTACTTTACGGAAGATTTTTTTGAAACAAAAAGTGTAGTTCATCTTCCACTTAAATACAAGGGGTAAAATTCGAATACTTCTTTTCTCTTAGCTGGTTGACCAGAAGCTTTTGTTACTCCTTTAAAGTTTGATGAATCACTAATAAAAAAGGCTTCCCTATAAAGGAAGCCTTTTTCAGGTTTATATGTTATAATTCTTAACGTGCTATGATAAACTTTTCAGTTTTTACGGCAGCACCGCTGGTAATTTTTACCAGGTATGTTCCAGTTTGAAGGCTTGCAACATCTATTTCTTGATCCAAGGAAATATTGTCCATTTGGATAAGTTGTTTTCCTAAAATATCATAAATGATGACATTAGCATTCTCTGCATTTCGAATGTTTAAAACTGTAGAAGCCGGGTTAGGATAAAGCGCTATTCCTTTAACAATGTTGTCACCTACCGATAGAATTCCATTGGTATTAAAGTTTGCTTCTATGTTGCTACCAAAAAAACCAGCACTACTGTTAGATAAAATTACAGTATTATCACTGTCTTTTAGCCTTAAAAAATAACTGCCGTTATTGCCAGCATCATTCAAGATAAATTTATGGCAATCAATATCAGGTAAATTAAAATCAACATCTACCTCTTCGTTTGCACTATAAGGACCACCACTCTGAACGGTATCACCGTTTGAGTTAATGATAGCCCAAGTTACCTCATCCCCATCTTGATCTAGGATCATTCTAAGATTTAGTGAAGAAGTATTCTCTGAAGTGATTTCTCCAAAGGAATTTGTAGCAACATTGTTTGAGTTATCTTCATCACTAGGAACTGATATACTTACAGTATTATTTGCCTGTATTACATAAGATATTGGATCTAGCAAAACTTCTTCTGTTTCGTATGGCCCTAAATTTCCGGTCCAGGTATATGTTTCTGTTGTTCCTCCATTAATAGAGTAATCTATATCAAGAGAAGTTAACGGGTTATTTCCTCGGTTTTGCAATAAAACTGTTGGAGCAAAGTCAATACCACACTGATCTTGAAAATCAAAGTCTGATTCAACAAGAGCATCATTATTTAATGGTAGATTAGTAAAGGTTGGAATAACGCCATTACCACTTATAATGTCTTGTTGAGTTTCTGTCATAAAAACAACTAGTTCCAAATCTTCCATTACTACCGGAATTCCGTTATAGTTTGCAGGTACTGAGTAATTGTAAGTCTCATCTATCAATGATGTTGCCGTTGTTGGAGAAACATCCTCACCCCATTGTCCTGTAATAAGGTGCACTAAGCGATGTTGGTGTACGTAATTATTACCTTGATTACCGCCTGTTTGAGGTCCTAGAGTATTGTTTTGCAACAAAGCTACATTTAATTTATTGGTAGCTTCTGGACTATCTGCTGTGTAGTAAGCTTCAACGTGAACAACAAGGTCCCCCGTAGAAACGTCTAGAGTAGCCTCAACTCCCATATTAAGGTAAGAAGCCTCATCTAATATAGTATTGGATGCACTACCCCATTGCCCTCTACTCATTGCAGTGTCGTTAGGGTTACCACTTTGAGACTGGCCTGCAAAAACAGCTCTGTTAACAGTTCCTGCCGGATATCCCACCAAGCCACTTTGATTAGCTATTGCAGGACCAAATGGAGTCCTAAAATCTGGTTGCCCAGCTCCTGGAGTTGCAAAACCTCCAGTGTGCACATTGATTAGAAAAACGTTTCCAGGATTAGAATCCTGAATGCCTTGAGCTATGGCATGACCATCTGGACAAAACACACAGTTTATTCCCGTAAATTCTTCTAATACTACTTTCTTATTTTCTGGTGTGGTAGACACAATTGTTTGCGCAAAGGCACTCACTGCAAAAAGTGAGAATAAAAGTCCACTGAGTAATTTTTTTGACATGGTTATTAATTTAATGTTATTTTCTGTTAAAGTCTTTCAAATAGTGTGAGTAGTGAAGAAGCGCTTACCGGGAAAAAACTTGTGGTGTACTTAACCGAAAGCGGAATCATTGCAGATCAAACAAATTATTTAAATAGCGACTCTAACAGCGTATACTTTAATCAGGGAGACCCTATCGTAGGGTTTGTACATGATGATGTCTTAAGAGCCTCGTTAACAGATATATTTGGAAATAACATTTCATCTTTGGCCGCACTCGAAGAATACACGGTGGATCTAAGTGCTACGCTAGACGCATCCTACGTGGTTGAAAATCTTGAGCTGGTTGTTATGGTTACAGAGGATGATAACAATACCATAAACTCACAGCACGCAAAAGTTAATGAAACCAAAGCGTACGAATAAGAAAAATTTTATGTAGTAACCCATATAAAAACCCGCTATCAAAAATTTGGTAGCGGGTTTTTTATACACTTCAGTTATACTATCCTAAGAAAGGATATTTATAATCTACTGGTGTTACAAAGGTCTCCTTAATCATTCGCGGAGAAATCCAGCGATACAGGTTTAATTTACTTCCTGCTTTATCATTAGTTCCACTTGCTCTTGCACCTCCAAAAGGTTGTTGTCCTACAACAGCACCAGTTGGTTTGTCGTTTATATAGAAGTTCCCTGCTGCGTTTTCTAATGCTTTCACTGCAATTTCCAGTGCATACCTGTCTTCACTAAAAACGGCTCCTGTAAGTGCATATTCGCTGGTTTCATCAACCAATTTCAAGGTCTCCTCCCATTTATTATCATCAAATACATAAATAGTTACCACAGGTCCGAATAATTCGTCACACATGGTCGTGTATTTTGGATCTTCGGTTTTTATTACGGTTGGATGAATAAAATAACCTTCGCTTTTATCGTAGGTTCCACCAACTATTATTTCAGCTTTTTTATCTTTTTTAGCCTGGTCAATATAACCAGCCAATTTATCGAAAGATCCCTCGTGGATTACTGCCGTAATAAAATTATCTGGATTTTCTGGTGAGCCAATTTTAAAACTGTTTACATCACCTATCAATAAATCCTTCACTTCATTCCAAATGCTTTTTGAAATATAACAACGACTGGCGGCGCTACATTTTTGACCCTGAAATTCAAAAGCACCTCTGGCAATTGCCGTAGCTACCTGTCTTGGGTTAGAAGATTTATGAGCAACAATAAAATCTTTTCCGCCTGTTTCACCAACAATTCTTGGATAGGTTTTATAATTATGAATATTGGTTCCTATTTTTTGCCAGATATCCTTAAATACATGTGTTGAACCTGTAAAATGAATTCCGCTAAAGTCCGGACTTGCCAAAACAGTATCAGTAATCATCACAGGATCTCCCATGACCATATTAATGACCCCATCCGGAACTCCTGCCTCACGGAATACATCCAAAACTATTTTTGCCGAATATACCTGGCTATCGCTTGGTTTCCACAACACAACATTCCCCATTAAAGCTGCACTGGCTGGTAAATTACCCGCAATGGCAGTAAAGTTGAACGGTGTAATAGCATACACGAATCCCTCCAAAGGTCGATACTCCAACCTGTTCCAGGCGCCCGAAGTAGACTCCGGCTGCTCGTGGTAAATCTCCGTCATATACTGTACGTTATAGCGTAAAAAATCTATGAGTTCACAAGACGCATCAATCTCGGCCTGATGTACTGTTTTACTTTGTGCTAACATAGTAGCAGCATTTATTTTAGCTCTGTAAATGCCCGCAATAAGTTCTGCTGCGCGTAAAAAAATGGCTGCACGTTGTTCCCAGGGCATCCTGCTCCATTTTTTTCTGGCTTCCAGACCTCCGGCAATAGCTTCCTCAATATGTTTCTTTTCGGCTTTATGGTAGGTTCCTAGTGTGTGCTTATGATCGTGCGGTGGCGCCATAGTAGCAGTATCCCCCGTTTTAATATCTTTTCCATTAATGTATAGCGGAACTTCTATAGTTTCGTCGTACATTTTCTTGTATGTCGTTAATACGCGCTCGCGCTCTGGAGAACCCGGAGCATAATCCAAAATTGGGTCATTTACTGCGATAGGCACTTCAAAAAATCCTTTTCCCATAGTATTGTTTTTGTGTTAAAATATAGAAATGCAAAGGTACTAAAATTAGAGCGCAGTAGGCAGGTACCGTAAGCAGTATTTGTCTATCAATGCCAAAGACTATTGCCAGAGAATACTTTGTAAGAGTTTCCCTTTAATTCTCTATTTTTACAAGAAACGAAAGCTATTCAATTTAAGAACGACAATAGTATCTATGTGTACAGTTACATTTATACCAAAAAACAATCATAGTTTTATACTTACCTCCAATAGAGATGAAGCGCCAGGCAGAAATACACTGGCACCTCAAAAATATATAGTTGATGGTACTCAATTATTATTTCCAAAAGACGAACTTGCTGGCGGCACGTGGATAGGACTTTCAGAAAGAAAACGACTTATCTGTTTGCTGAATGGCGGATTTACAGCACACCAAAGGGCTGCTGACTATAAAATGAGTCGCGGCATTATAGTGACACAACTACTTACTGCCGAAAATCTCAGGGAATCTATTCTACGTTTTGATTTTAATGGGATAGAACCTTTTACAATAATTTTAGTTTTATTTGAAACCGAAACAGAACTCCACGAATTGGTTTGGGATGGTGAAAAAGTTCATTTTTCGGAAAAGCCACTACAACCACATATCTGGTCTTCCTCCTTATTATATACTGAAAAAATGAAGGAATTGAGACAAAACTGGTTTTCTGAGTTTATTTTTGAAACCATAAAACCAACTTCCGAAGAATTACTGAAATTTCATACCGAAGCTGGCACCGGAAATCCGGAAACCGATTTGATTATGAACCGAGGGTTTGTGAAAACAAAAAGCATAACTCAAATCCATAAAGCTGAAGATTCCGTATCTATGCATTATCAGGATCTACAAACCAAACAACAAAACGTTAGTATTCTTTGAAACATACCGGCAAAATAATAGTTCTTGCATTTCCCGATACGTATGTCACTATGAGTACCGAGTGGATTTGCAAAGTCTTGCCTTTTATGGGTCTTGGAACAAAAGATTATATAAAAGCCGGTCACGCGGCCCTGGTACTTATTGAAAACAAAACCGGAACTGCCCGTTATTTCGATTTTGGGAGATACGTCACACCAGTAGGTCACGGCCGGGTACGAGGCGCAAATACAGATGCCGAATTAAAACTACCTGTCGCACCTCAGCTTTCAACAAACAACGAACTGGAGAATCTGAATGAAATTTTAACCTGGTTGAATGCAAATCCGTTAAAGACACACGGGGAAGGGCGTTTACTGGCTTCGGTTTGTGAAACTATAGATTTTCACAAGGCAGAACAATTTATACTTCAGCTTCAGGAGATGGGCAGTATTCCTTATGGAGCATTCGGAAAAACAGGAAGCAATTGTGCTCGTTTTGTGACGGATACCATCTTAGCGTCTACAAGCGACAAAAAAATCATTAAAGCCCTTAAATTCAATAAAAAATTCACCCCCAGTACCGTAGGGAACGTAGTAAAAGCAAATACGCTTCCACAAATATTTGAGGTGTGTAACGGATCCGTAACTTTATTTAAAGGGACGGCTCTCAAAGAAAATCTCACCAATTATTTTCATAAAAAGAAATCCGAAAGTAATCCAGTTAATGATGCTGAAAAGAAGCATCTAAACTTCAGCCATAATCCGCAACTTCAAAAGCTGAGTGGTACCGGAAGTAATGCCTGGTTTGAAATTGTGGAAACTCAATTACCTGCAAATCATTTCAACATTAAAAGATATAACGATCTTGGAGAGGTAGATTATGACGGGGTGTATGTTTCAAAAGAGTTTAACGCTTCACTACCGTATCAATTTACTTACGATAGTCACTGTGCATATTGCCATATACTTCAGGAGGATAAAAAAATTAAGTTGGAAAGTACGGGAACTTTAAAGCAGTTTAATTCATTGCAAAAGCAGCGTTCAGCTTAAAAGTAGGGATCGTTACATTAAAATATTCGGCGGTGTCAAAATTCATCATCCTATACATTCCCTGCATAGCACCCACGGGAGCTTTTAGCAAACAACCACTGCTGTAGGTATGTGTTTCGCCAGGTTGTAAAATGGGTTGCACGCCTACAACACCATCGCCTTCAACAATTTCGGGAGTACTTAAAGCGTCTATAATTTCCCACCGTCTTGAGACCAGTTGTACAATAAATTTACTCTGATTTTCGATCGTGATGGTATAGGAAAAAGCATAACAAGACCTATCGTTGTCTTCCAACTTCCCTTCAAACCTATTGGCAACCGAAATTTTTATACCCTTTGTTATTTGTTGTACCATACTTAATAAACTGCTGCTGTAATGATAAAAAAGATAGCCGCAGCAATTGAAGCGCCTACCCAAAAAACGATGTTTAAAAATACAAATTTTACAATAGTTACAAAACGCCCGTCCTCATAAAAGTTTCGCAGGGCTTTGTAAAAGTAAAATGGTCCCACTAAACCAAATAAAATACTTTTAAAAATTTGCTTTTTAAACAACAAATCCGGGAGTGTTGTAATAAATAGTCCTATAAAGAGAAAGCTGAATAAATGGAAAATAAAAACCATATGCTCCATATAACTGAACTTTTTCTTCGAATATATCAGCCAGAAAAACAGCGCATAAAACGGGGTAAAGAAGAAAATAAAAAAAGGTGTTTTTTGGAGCATATAGTACGCATACGCCTTTGGATCATCCGAAACTTTTTTGGCTGCTACGCTCCTACTATACAACCACCGATGGTATGCGGTATTAGTATGCCGTAAACTATCTAATGCTACTATAGGGTTGTTAATTGTACTTTTATCGTAAAACTCAGCATACAGCGTTAAACGCTCTTCCACATTATCACCCCAGGACATGGTGTCTAGTTGTTTTTCTGAATAGTAGGTAACCGGCTCTTCTTTGGTAATACTGTCTTCTTTTTTTTGTTGGGCAATTGCCGCGAATATAGTACTGTCCAGTTTTTTCACTCCGGGCGTATTCGCCATTTTTTCTTCGGCCATTTTCAGGTTTGTAGCTACTATTGAATCGTTTTCTGCACCGGCTGAAACATCTTTAGTTTTATTCTCATTATAGTCATTCCACGAAAATGATATGGAATCTTTGTTTTCATTCATATCATATCGCAGGTTGTCTTCAGGCCACAAGCTATTGATTAGGCTTGCTATCAAAAAATAAATAATGGATACACTCAGGAAAAACCGAAATGGATTAGCATATTTTAATCGCTGCCCGTTGGAATAGTTTTTTGTGACACGTCCGGGTCTAAAGAGCAAGTTGCTCACCGTATAGCGCAATCTGGAATCGTAACTTACGATACTATTAAAAAATTCACTAAAAAAATCTTTTAAGGAAAGTTGTTTGGTGCTGTTTAATTGGGAGCAGTAGGGGCAATATACGTCCGAGAGGTCCAATGGTTGTTCGCAATTGAGACACTTATTGCTACGGTATTTAAAATGCCTGCGATTTTTTTCGCTTACTTTTTTAGTGGAAGGCATTTTTTTATCGTTACTCATTCCGTAAAAGTACTGAAAGTTTTAAAATGACAGTGTGTATTAGCGGTTACGCCAGAAGAAAGGAGTTAATAATATAAGAACAGTAAAAAGCTCCAGCCTGCCTATAAGCATTAAAAAGCATGCCCACCACTTCGCTGCTGTTGGCAACGCTCCGTAATTATTTACAGGTCCCAGATCTCCCAATGCAGGAACCAACATTCCCCAATGTAGACGCTGCGCCACCCAGTGCTGTTTTATAGTCCAGTCCTAACCAGGAAAATACTAAAACCCCCAATATAAATGAGAGCATATACAAAATGAAGAAACCCAGGATATTATAAACAATGGGCTGCTGTACCGAACGATTGTTATAACGTACCGGCAAAATTGCATTAGGGTGCAGGGTACGTTTAAATTCTAAAACACCATTCTTAATCATTATTAAGTGCCTCATTACTTTAATACCACCCGATGTAGACCCTGCTGATCCCCCCAAAAACATTAATCCGAAGAAAAAGATTGCTAAAAATGGTGTCCATAGGGTGTAATCTGCGCTCACAAAGCCCGTTGTAGTAACAATAGCCAGCACCTGAAATAAAGCGTGACGAATGGCACTCTCTGCTTCTCCCCAAACCATAGGATGTTCAATGCTGGAAACAGACACATCTGCCTTAAAATAAATAAGCAACGCCGCAATGATGGTAAATATAGCAATCATTCCTGCGTACCACTTAAATTCGTCGTCGTTGAATATCCGGGAAAATTTTTGTTTAAACGCAAAATAGCTCAGGACAAAATTGGTTCCTGCCAAAAACATAAAAACAATAATTATATATTGTATCATTGGGCGGTCATTCCAAAAGGCAACACTGGCGTTTTTTGTTGAAAACCCACCCGTACTCAAGGTACTAAGTGAGTGATTCATAGCATCAAAAAGACTCATGCCTGCTACTTTCAGTAAAATAGTTTCGGCCACTGTGTACCCTACGTAGATTAGCCACAAACGTTTCGCGGTATCGGTAATTCTTGGGTGCAATTTATCGCCTCCGTGCGGGAGCTTCGGCAGTAAAAAGCTGCATACCGCCTATTCCCAACAAGGGTAATATCGCAATTGCCAGCACAATAATTCCCATACCGCCAATCCAGTGCGTGATACTTCGCCAAAATAAAACCCCTTTGGGCAAACTTTCAATATCGCTTAAAATGGAGGCTCCTGTGGTGGTGTAGCCACTCATAGTTTCAAAAAAAGCATTTGCAAAACCCGGAATAGCTCCCGTAAAAATATAGGGCAGTGTACCAATAAGTGCCATGGTAATCCAACCAAAAGTTACAATAATGTAACCATCTCTTTTTTGTATTTCTTTTCGGTGGTTTCTTGTAATTAACATAACCGCCCCTCCAAGGACTAATGTTGTTGCACCCGCAAAAATCATTTCTAACACTACGCCGTCTTTATATAAAAAACTCACCAGTGCAGAGAGCAACATAAAGCCACCATTTACAAGTAGCAACAGCCCTAAAAGGTGTAGAATAATTTTATAATTTAAGGAGGCAATGGGGCGCATTACACGAAGAATTTTTCAACTTTAGATATAGATTGTGGCAAGCAACAAATTACAACCCGGTCTCCACTCATAATTTTGAAGTCCCCCAGGGCAATAATTCCTTCACCGTTTCTAACCACACCTCCAATAATGGCAGATCTTGGCAGATCTATGTCTTTAATAAATTTTCCGGAAACATTGGAGTTTGGTGTTACTACAAACTCCAAAAGCTCTGCATTCATATTATTCAGCTTGGTCATAGCCACGACTTCACCTTTTCGAACATACCTAAAAATTGTATTGGCTGCCAACAGTTTTTTATTAATTAAGGTATCTATCCCTATAGATTGTGAGAGCTGAAAATAATCCATATTCTCTACCAGAGCAATGGCTTTTTTAACACCTTTGCTTTTGGCTACGAGACAAGACATAATATTGGTTTCGCTATTTCCGGTTACCGAAATAAACGCGTCCATATCTGCAATAGACTCTTCCATTAAGAGCTCTACGTTTCGACCATCTCCATTAATGACCAGGCAGCTTGGAATTTCATCTGCAATATCAAAGGCTTTACTTTTCTCTCTTTCGATCAATTTTACCCGAAAGCTGTTTTTGCACAGATCACTTGCCGTTTTGTAGCCTATTTTACTTCCGCCAAGAATCATGACATTCTTAATATCCATCTTCACCTTTCCCGTGAGTTTGAAAATTTCGTCTACTCCCTTTTTAGTTGTTGTAAAATACACCTGATCCCCTTCTTTAAACTGAGTGTCACCTCTGGGAATGAGCGTGTATTGTGTTCCAAAGCGTTGTATAGCAAGCGGAACATATTGCAGCTCCGGATGCAACTCCCCTACTTCTTTCACTGTCTTATCAACAAAAGCAGCTGTTCTGGAAAGGGATAACCCTATCATCGTTAAGGCTCCGTTTTCAAACTCGTAGGTATCATTAAATCCGCTTTGGTTAAGCAGTAAAGCAATTTCGTTGGCTGCAAGAGATTCGGGAGAAATAAGTTCGTCTATTCCAAATTTCTTGAATCCTACCTCATCCTTATTGTCGAGAAACTCGGTGTTACTAATTCGGGCGATGGTACGTTTGGCACCTAACTGTTTTGCCAATACACATACCGTAATATTGGTAGTTTCACTGCTGGTTACAGCTATTACAAGATCTGCCTGAGCGATCTGAGAATCTTTTAAGGTGGCAATAGAGGTAGCATCTCCCTTAATAACACGAATATCCAAATGCGTGTCTGCATAGGCGAGGGTTTCTCTTTTATTATCTATTAAAACAATATCCTGCGACTCGTACGATAAAAGTTTTGCAAGGTGAAAACCTACTTCGCCTGCGCCGGCAATAATTATTTTCATGAAGTGTAGCTAAAATACGTCTGCAAAGGTACAATAGAATTATAAACTAGCGTGAAAATGATTCGTTTCTGTTTAAATATGTTCCTATAATCCTAGTTGCTAATTTTTAAAAATATCAACAAAAATCACGTACCTTTGCACCCGCAAAAACCTATGGAAGAGAAAGTAACCCCTTATAAAGATAGTAACCGCAATAAAAAGGAGCAGGTAGAACAAATGTTCGATACCATTTCTGGAAATTACGATGGTTTAAACCGTGTTATTTCGCTGGGAATAGACCAAAAATGGCGCAGGAAAGTCGTAGAGATGATCGCCGCTGTACAACCAGATGCCATTCTCGATATTGCAACCGGTACAGGAGATCTGGCGTTACAATTTGCTGCGAAGATCCCGGCATCCAGAATTGTTGGTTTAGATCTTAGCGAAGGCATGCTTTCTATAGCGCGCAAGAAAGTGAAAGGCACCCCAATTTCAGAAAAAGTGAGTTTTGTAAAAGGAGACAGTGAAAACCTTCCTTTTGAAGACAATAGTTTTGATGCAATTACCGTTTCCTTCGGAATTAGAAATTTTGAAACGCTGGAAAAAGGACTGGCAGAAATACTTCGCGTCTTAAAACCGAAAGGTATTTTCGTGATCTTAGAAACATCGGTACCCACTAAGTTTCCCTGGAAACAAGGATATCACGTGTATAGTAAAGGCATTTTACCGGTTATTGGACGCCTCTTTTCTAAAGATAAAGTGGCCTACAAGTATTTAAGCGAAAGTGCGGCTGTTTTTCCACATGGGGAGCGTCTCAACAATATTTTACGAAAAATCGGGTTTATACAGGTGAAAAACAAACCGCAAACCTTTGGTGTAGCAACCATTTATACGGCAAGCAAATAATGATAAAGAGAATATTTTTACTTTTAGCAATCGTATTTCTAGCACAAACAGCGCAGGCACAGCTTTTTAGCAAAGAACGCCTGTCCAATCTGGAAACTTTTGATAATAGATTTTTAACCTGGGGCTATTTTTTGGGCTTTAATAGTTACGACTTCAAAATTGAATATGAAGACCAGGCTCAGGACGATAATACCGATATTATTGTAGAAGGACAATCTGGTTTTAACGTAGGTCTTATAGGGGATATGCGGGTGAATAATTATATTAATCTGCGTTTGGAACCCGGACTCTATTTTGCACAACGGAACCTTATCTTCCCAAATTTTGAAGAAGAACGGGACTTTCTAAGGGAATCAAAATCTACCTACATACACGTACCCCTTTTAGTAAAATTTTCTACCAAACGTTTAAACAACTTTAAACCTTTTGTAGTTGCTGGTGTTTCGCGCTCTTTCAACCTTTCCAGTAATCAGGACAACCCGGAAGATAACGAGCAGGGGCAGTTTAGGATGACAAAGGGAACCAGCTATTTTGAACTTGGATTTGGGATAGATTTCTATTTATTCTACTTTAAATTTACGCCCTCTATACGTGGTGTATTTGCTACCAGCGATGAGTTAGTAAGAGATGACGACCCAAATTCTCCGTGGACAGGAAACATTAGCAAATTATCTACGCGCGGTATTTTTATAAACTTTACTTTTCAATAGGCACGTTTAAACTCGCTTAATAAAATTGCAGTTGCCGTTGCCACATTTAGACTTTCGGTAGTTGTATTTCCGAATTGAGGAACACTTATTTTTTCTGAAATGATTGCTGAAATTTCCTCGGAAACGCCATTGGCTTCATTCCCCATAACTATAATCGCCTGAGAAGGCAACGTACTTTTGTACACATTCTTTCCATCCATAAAAGCACCGAAGACCGGTAGTTTTGATTGCTGAAGGACAGCAGCTAAAGAAATATAATGTACCGAAACCCTTGCAATACTTCCCATAGTAGCCTGTATTACCTTTGGGTTGTAACAATCTGCTGTATCCTGAGAACACAGTAACTGCGTCACCCCAAACCAATCGCACAATCTAATAATAGTTCCCAAATTGCCCGGATCACGTACGGCATCGAGCGCCAGTATAAGTCCGGCATCTTCAATTGTTTTTAGGTAAGGTTTTTCAAAAACGGCCAGCGAGGTATTGGCAGTTTTTAAATTGCTTATTTTCTTTAATTCCTGCCTGGTGATATGGGTGTGATGCTTTTCAGAAACCTCTTGAATTTCAGTAGAAAAAAAAGCGTTCAATTTTAGGCCTTCAGCTAGTAATTCTTTAATTACTTTTGGACCTTCAGCAACAAAAAGATTGCGCGCATCGCGGTACTTTTTTTGTTGTAATTGCGTTATTGATTTTATTTCACTTTTACTTATCAAATTTATTCTATTTTTGAATTTCAGTAAAGACAACAGCTTGGTCCAGACATATACAAAAGTAGCATTTATTTTAGGAGTCTTCCTATTCCTGGTGTCTTGTAATGCTGTAAAATATGTTCCCGAAGATCAATTTCTTCTTACCGAAAACACAATTACCGTAGATGGTGAAGAAGCTAACAGTAATGAGCCTTACTCCTACCTAACGCAACGCCCCAATACCAAATTCCCTTTGCTGGGGGTGCCTTTTGGGCTCCATATTTATAATCTGGCAGATCCAAAACCAGATTCAACGTTTCAAGCCTGGTTACACAAAAAACCGAGGCGTGAAGAACGTTTGGTAAAGATCTTATCCCGAAAACAATTAACGGCTTTAGATAGTTCCTACATAAAATTCAACCAGTTTTTACAACGTGCAGGAGATGCTCCCGTAGTTGTATCGGAAGACAGAAACAATAAATCTGTAACACAACTGGAGCGCTATTATGCCAGTCTGGGCTATTTTAACGCTAAGGCAACACATAAAGTAGTTGCAGATTCCAGTAAAGACAAACGCGCCGCTGTGGTGTATGAGGTGGTAAAATATAATCCCTATCTTATAGATTCTATAGCCTATAACATTAGTTCACCTTTGGTAGACTCTTTGTTTAAAGATACAAAGAGAGAGGCGTTCCTGAAATCCGGGGATCAATACAAACGTGTTAATTTTTTAAACGAAATAGACAGATTGACGATACAATTCCGAAATTCCGGGATGTATTATTTCGACCAGGATTACGTAACTTTTAAAGGCGATACCGTAAATACAAACCACAAAGCAAATATTACCTACGTTATTCCGGACAGGCGCATCACAAAAGGAGACTCTACTATTACCCAGCCTTTTAAAATTTATACGGTTAATGATGTGCGCGTTGTGACAGATTACACCTTTGCTAATAGCACCAAAACCTTTACAGATTCCATTACGTACAGGGACTATAAATTATACGGGTACGAAAAAATAAAATACAAGCCAAAAGCAATTACAGACGCGCTTTCCATCATTCCAGGCGAAATATTCAGGGATATAGACAGAAATCTTACCTACAATCAGGTTAGTGATTTAAAGATCTTTAAATACCCAAACATTTCCTATCAGGAAGACCCTGAAGATAGTACGGGGCTAATTGCCACTATTTTATTATCTCCACAGAAAAAATACACCCTAGACACCAGCTTTGATGCATATACCTCTGCCCTGCAACCCTTTGGGACAGGATTTAGCACTTCTTTACTCATTAGAAACGTTTTTAGAGGCGCCGAAACACTTCAACTTTCCGGAAGTGGGAGCGTGGGATCTTCGGCAGACAGGGACATTGGATTTTTTGGAACTTCAGATATTGGAGCAACGGTTCGGTTATCGTTTCCACGAATTTTATTTCCGCTGAACACCGATAAACTAATCCCGAAGTATATGTCTCCCTCTACCAATTTAAGTGTTGGGGTAAACCTTCAGAATAATATAGGATTGGACAGGCAAAATTATTCCGGGAAATTCAATTACCGTTGGAAACCTGCAAAAATAAGAACCTATGAATTCGATCTATTTGATATTCAATACGTACGAAACTTAAACGTCGAGAATTATTTTAACGTATACCGAAGTTCTTACCAGAGACTCAACGAGCTCGCTCTTGTAACAGGTTATGACTTTAGCAATCCGGACATGCAGAGTCCGCCCAATCTTACCATTCCCGGAGAAACCAATGATTTTTTAAGCGACGTGCTAGTAGATCAGGACCCCGATTTAAATGTAAGTTCAGAGCAATTTCAGGAAATTTTGAGAATTGCAGAACGTAGATTTCGATTGAGCGAAGACAACCTAATATTTGCCACTGCTTTTACCTGGCTTCAGGATACCCGGGAAAATGTTTTCGATAAAAGCTGGACCCGTTTTAGATGGAAACTGGCGTCCGCGGGAACTATTTTATCCGGAATAAGCGCGTTATCGGGAATAGAAGAAAACGAGAACGGCAATAAAGAATTTGCTGGTGTAGCCTATTCTCAGTATATAAAAGGAGAAGCCGAAATTATAAAACACTGGACACTTTTTGATAATAATGTCTTTGCTACCAGAGCATTTGTGGGTCTTGCCATACCCTACGGAAACAGCAACAACATACCCTTTACCCGAAGTTATTTTGCTGGAGGAACCAACGACAACCGTGGGTGGAGAGCCTACAGCTTAGGTCCGGGTTCCAGCGGCGGTGTTTTAGACTTTAATGAAGCAAATTTTAAACTCGCCTTCAACGGTGAGTATAGATATACCATTTTAGGAGCTTTTAAAGGAGCTTTCTTTGTAGATGTAGGGAATATATGGAACGTACTGGATGACCAGGAAGCTAATGAAGTAGTTACATTTAACGGTTTTCAGGACCTGAAAGAATTGGCCGTAGCCTCTGGATTTGGGATTAGATACGACTTTGGTTTCTTCGTGATACGGTTCGATATTGGGTTTAAAACACACGACCCGGGGCGTCCTGAAGGCGAGCGCTGGTTTAAAGATTACAATTTCCAGAACGCTGTGTATAACATAGGGATTAACTATCCTTTCTAACCCGGCATTTTTTATTATTTTTGCGGTTCAAAATAAGCTACTATGAGCCACAATATTTTACCCGGCGTTGCAACCGGAAGACAAGTGCAACAAATCCACGAACTAGCAAAAGAAAAGGGCTTTGCACTGCCTGCAGTGAATGTAACTAGTTCCAGCACCGTAAATTCGGTTATGGAAACCGCAGCAGAGCTTAATGCTCCGGTGATTGTTCAGTTTTCAAATGGTGGGTGTCTTTTTAATGCCGGTAAAGGACTCAATAACGATGGTGAAAGGGCAGCCATCGCTGGTGGTATTGCTGGTGCAAAACACGTGCATCAATTGGCCAAAATGTATGGCGCTACGGTGATTTTGCATACAGACCATTGTGCAAAAAAATTACTCCCGTGGATCGACGGCTTGCTGGATGCCAGCGAAGTGCACTACAAACAACACGGCGTGCCATTATACAGCTCCCACATGATAGACCTTAGTGAAGAGCCTATTGAAGAAAATATAGAGATTTCAAAAAGATACCTGGAGCGCATGTCCAAAATGGGAATGACCCTGGAGATAGAATTAGGAATTACCGGTGGAGAAGAAGACGGTGTAGATAATACCGATGTAGATTCCTCTAAATTATACACCCAACCAGAGGAGGTTGCGTATGCGTACGAGGAATTATTAAAAGTAAGCGACCAGTTTACCATTGCGGCAGCCTTCGGAAATGTGCACGGGGTGTACAGACCGGGAAATGTAAAATTAACTCCTGTTATTCTGAAAAATTCGCAGGAGTTTGTTCAGAAAAAATTTGGAACGGAACACAACCCTATAGATTTTGTATTTCACGGTGGAAGCGGATCTACCTTAGAAGAAATTCGTGAGGCCATTGGTTACGGTGTTATTAAAATGAATATTGACACAGACCTACAATTTGCATATACCGAAGGTACCAGAGACTATATGGCAAAACATACAGAATATCTAAAACAGCAAATAGGAAATCCTGAAGGTGCTGATCTTCCAAACAAAAAATATTACGACCCAAGAAAATGGCTTCGTGAAAGCGAGTTAACCTTTAAAAAACGATTAACACGTTCTTTTGAGGACCTCAATAATATTAATACACTCTAATATTCCCTATATTTGAATTACGAACCCTCCTCAACCCAAAAAGATATGTCCTGGTTTAAAAGAACAAAAAAAGGAATACAAACCCCTACCGAAGAAAAGAAAGATGTCCCTAAAGGCCTCTGGTATAAATCTCCAACGGGTAAAATTGTTGGCGCAGACGAACTGGAAAGCAATTTCTATGTAAGCCCGGAAGATGGCTACCACGTGCGTATAGGCAGTAAAGAATACTTTGAAATACTGTTTGACAATAATAAGTTTAAAGAGCTTGACAAAAACCTGGAGTCTAAAGATCCACTAAAATTTGAAGACAATAAAAAATATACAGACCGCCTGAAAGAAGCCCAGAAAAAAACAGGATTAAAAGACGCCGTACGTACGGGTGTTGGAAAATCTATGGGAAAAGATCTGGTGATTGCCTGTATGGATTTTAGTTTTATTGGCGGTTCTATGGGAAGCGTTGTGGGAGAAAAAATTGCCCGTGCGGCAGATCACTCCCTTAAAAACAACATTCCTTTTTTATTAATTAGCAAAAGTGGTGGTGCCCGTATGATGGAAGCGGCCTTATCTTTAATGCAACTGGCAAAAACAAGTGCCAAACTTGCCCAATTGGCAGATGCTGGCATCCCTTACATTTCTTTGTGTACAGATCCTACTACGGGAGGAACTACCGCAAGTTTTGCGATGCTGGGCGATATTAATATAAGCGAACCAGGGGCTTTAATTGGATTTGCAGGACCTCGTGTGGTAAAAGATACTACCGGTAAAGAATTACCGGAAGGCTTCCAAAGTGCAGAATTTCTATTAGACCACGGTTTCTTAGATTTTATTACGCATAGAAAAGACTTAAAACGAAAAGTAAACCTCTATCTGGATTTGGTACTTAACCAGCCTTTAAGGGAAAAAGCAGTATAAAACAAAAGCCACTCAATTGAGTGGCTTTTGTTTTATACCTCATAGTACAATAGTATCACTTCTTTACCACCCGAAATACTTTCTCTTCACTTTCGGTCTTTACACTTGCAAAATAGATACCTGCCGCTAAGTCTTCCATATTTAAAGTAACTTCGGTTTGCTGTAAATTGGTTTTCGTTTTGAGTAGCTGTCCTGTTAAAGCATATACCGAAATATCCTGAATTGTTTCTGTTGCTGAAATGGTTATATTCCCTGTGGTTGGATTAGGGTAGAGACTAATAGCTGTTTTTGTTACTGAAATATCCTCAACACCCAATTCGGTTACATACTCTACCGAAGTAAACGCACTTGTTAGGAAACCATCTAAGCTTATCTGCGGCTGAAACTGAACCCTATCCCCTGCTTCAATCCCATCAACGGGCTTAAACCTGAAGGTGATGTGTCCTTGCTGTTCTCCGCCAGACGGATTCAGGGTTGGAGGTAAGTTAATGTCATTCATATAAAAGTAAAACACTCCTTCTGCATAGAGCGTTTGCACCGGGTTGCTTGCTGCCATCACCTGTACCGTTTCCATATTAATATTCGTGGAGGTACTGCTGGAAAAATAGACAACGGCATTCGCTACCTGTTGCGAGGTGAAATTGTTGAAACCAACCGAAAAATATAAATACTGGTCTGCTTCCTCAAGTAAGATTTGTTCTGGTTGCGAGCCGTTATAAAGTGGTGCAAAAGGTTCGGTTTCAATAAAATCGGTTAGATTGAAGGTATTATCGTTTGGAGTTACATCTCCCGCGATTGGCTCTATGCTCGCCGTAAAATCTAACGCATCGCCAATTTCATTCGACGGGCTGCCAGGGACGCTAAAACTAACATAAATAGCTCCTGAATTCAACGGATTTAAAACGCCCAGATCCCACGTAATACTCCCACTGGTTTGGCTGGTAGGCGCTGGATTTGCCGTTAAAAAATTAAGTTTTGCATCGTTATACGTATAGGTAATTATAGCATTTTGAGGTGTTGTACCTGCATTTTCATACACGATGGAATAACCTGCCCCTCCCTCTAAGGTAGGCTGATTGTTCGCACTTATCGCTACATTAAGATCGTTTACAGTTTGTGCTGCCTGCACACAAAAGTCTTCATTTTCATTGGTTCCGTAGCCTACAAAAGTATTGGTTGCTTCTTCGGGGTTTACAGAATAGATAGCAGGAAAATTGGGAACATAGGTTGTATAGGTTCCTTCGCCTACGTTTAATTGATAATCGCCTGTTTCATTCGTGGCTGTTCCCAGCATAAAATCGGTTCCCTGGGCAAGTACCAATCTGTTAGGTATTGCTGAAGCTCCTGTTACGCAGTCATTACCATTAAGATCGAAAGTTACGGCGCCTGCCACTGTGTTTAAGTTACTTCCAGAGAGAGCGCAGTCTTCGGTGAAGGTTACATAGCCCTCTACCGTATCGCTAAAGTTTGTTGCTGCGAAATTGGCATCGTCCACACAGATAAAATTTAGATTTGGATTGTTATTTGTTCTTAGATCACTTTCAAATGTACCATATATGGCTAATGGTTCATTGATACAAGAAGTACTGCTTGCCATAGATGATAGGTCAATATCACTTATATTGATATTTTCTAAATATAAATTATTTGATAATCGCAACCAGCAAAGATTATCAAAACCACTAAAATCTAAAGCTGAGTATGCTGTTCCATCGAAAGTAATTGCTTTAATATTATTGTTTGAAGGATATACAACATCTATTGCTGGCAAGTTACGAAGTGTGAAATAATCTAGATTACTAAGTGTAGAAATATCGAGTGGTAAATTCATTCCTTCTACATACAATCCTCTTAAAATTGGTATTGTACCTACATCGAGTGTTGATAAGGATAAGTTTCTAATCACTAGTGTTTCTAATGAGTTTGCGCCTTCAAGCACTAAGGAATTGAGTCCTGAAAAGTATGCAATATTAGCAGACACTAATAAAGTGTTCTGGCTTAGGTCTATACTCTCTAAAGTAGTATTGGGTTGTCCAATAAATCTAATTCCGGAAATCTCTAGTTCTATCAATTGTGTACAATTAGAAAGGTCTAAAGACTCCAATGACACCATACTGTATAAAGTTAATATTTCCAATTGTGCATTGTTACCAAAGGTAATACTCTCCAATTGCGAGTCGTCTACATCCACTTCTTTCAAGGTAATATTCGCCTGAAGGTCTAATGTAACTAGCTCACCATCTCTTATTTCAAGGGTTTCAAGTAGGATATTGTTGCTAATGTCTAACGATCCCAGCGATGAATATCTTAAAACTAATTCCTTTAAATCTGTATTATTGGATAAATCAATTGCTGTTATTAAGTTGTTTCCAATTTCAAGTTTAATGAGATTGGTTTGTTCAGATAGATCGATAGTTGTTATAGGGGTAGTCTCATCAAAACGATTAGCACCAATTGTAAACTCTTCCAAATTGTTATTCGAAAGATCTAAAGAAGTGAGTTGTGAAGAACCAATAATTAATTTCTCCAAACTAGCATTTTGGCTTACATTCAAATCGGTCAAAATTGCTCCTCCAATTATCAATTCTTCCAAATTTATCAATCCAGAGATATTGACTGAATCTAAAAAATCACTAGATAGATGTAGCTGAAATATGTTAACATAATTAGAAACTTCGTTTAAATCTTCTATTTCACTACCTTGTATCCAAAGTTTTGTCAGTGAATTAGTATTTGTTGGCAAAATAATATCTTGAAGTCCGCTACTGGTAAAAACAATTTCTTCTAAAAGATTATTGTTACTCAAATCTGCAAACGGCAGACTGCCTATCTGGAAAACAAATCTGGTTAGATTAACAAACGCCTCTATACCCACTATACTATCAAATTCCTGATTATTAATCAATAACGATTCCACGGCTTCCGCCTCGCTTACCTGAATCTCAGTATCACCATTGGTATTTATACCAGAACTATTCACCAAGTATTGCTTAAACAAAGGATCCGGAATATTTACAATTTGAGAAAAAGAGGTCGCGGACACTGCAAGTGCCAAAAGGAATAATAGTTTTTTCATAAGCTTATTTTATAGCGTAGGCGAGTCTGGTAAAGAAAATAAAAAAAGCTGAATAACCAAAAATGTTTGTACGAAGCGCAACCCAATCTCGTTATCTCTTTGAATTTCAGCAAGAGATCACACCAAAAATTTAAGCAACGATGTCTATTTTGCCATATATTTTTATAATTTTAAGTTTTTGTTTTCGTTTCAGTTTTGAACACCCCTAACTTCAAACTTTTTAATTTGTTTGAACCCAGATCCATTTCAGCATAAAAAACACGCATGTTTTTACGAAAAGTGACATTATTAATTGCATTGCTTCCATTTTTTGTTCTTTGCCAGGAACAAGGACGAACCGTGGTCGTTGTATTTTGAAAATGACAGCTACAAAATTACCAAAGCCCAAAAGCAATTTATAGATAGTATCCAGGAGCACTCCTTACAATTAAACGATAGTATTGTACTTAAGGGGTACGCCAGCAGCCCTGCAGATTCTACCTATAATTTAAAGCTATCGGAACGGAGGGCAAACGCGGTAAAAAAAGAATTTAAAGGCTATACTACCATCATCGCCAATGGCTTTGGAGAGCTGGAAGGCGACGAGGAAGAAAACAGGCGGGTAGATATTATGACCTGGACCGTGTATCAGGAAAAACTGGCTTTTAAAAGCAATACAGCCAGCCCCACCAAACTTCCGGAAATAATAAACGATTATACAAAATTTGAAATAGGCGAAAAAATTGAACTAAAAGGAATTCACTTTTACCCGGGTCGCGACGACATACGCAACGACAGTAAAATAGCCCTGGAGGAACTTTTAATCTATTTGAAAGAAAACAATACAATTACCTTTAGATTATTAGGACACGTATGCTGTGGAAAATCCTACGATCCCGGCAGAGATGGCTACAACAACCGAACCGGTAAAAACAACTTAAGCGAAGCCAGAGCAAAACGTATTTATAATTATCTTCTGGACAACGGCATAGAAAAAAGACGTATGAGTGCGAGGGGTTATGCCTACAGATATCCCACCGGCAAAGGCGATAAATATGACCGACGCGTGGAGATTGAAATAATATCGAAATAGTTGATTGTTCATATGCACAATTGAAGTTGCTGGTACTGCACGAGCTGCTTCTCTGGCCCTAATAGGAGTTAAAATTTGAAAGATCACAAAATATCTAAACTCTTCAATCGCCAATCTAAAATCTTTTTGTATTTTTGCGCCCGTATTACGATAATCGTAGTACATACATAACAATCATTTACACAAATATTAGCATGTATTTAGCACCAGAAGAAAAAGCGAAAATTTTCAAAAAACACGGGAAAAATGCGAAGGACACAGGTTCTGCAGAAGGACAAATTGCGTTATTCACATACCGTATCTCTCATTTGAGCGGACACCTTAAAGCAAACCATAAAGATTACAACACAGAGCGTAGTCTTGTAAAGCTGGTAGGTAAGCGTCGTTCATTATTAGATTATCTAATGAAGAAAGACATCTTGCGTTACAGAGCAATTATTGCTGAACTTAACTTACGTAAGTAATTATTGATTACTAAAGGGCTCGTTTTTGAGCCCTTTTTATTTTTATATTTTTTATTTCTGATAGCTCGTCTCGACCTGCTTTCAGAAAACATAGAAAAGCTACCCTTAGGTTTTTCATTGGTCAAACCACAACAACACAACAACACATAGCTTGAAAATCAAGCTTTGACCAATTAACTGCGTATATCCTTATGCGCAAAAGTGAAAAACAATTTTATGATACCTAAAGTATTTAAAGAGGTCATAGACCTTGGTGATGGTAGAGAGATCTCTATCGAAACCGGAAAATTAGCAAAACAGGCACACGGTTCTGTCGTGGTTCAGTCTGGAAAATGTATGTTACTTTGTACCGTAGTTTCAAACTACGAGCAAAAAGACTTACCATTCTTACCATTAACGGTAGATTATCGCGAAAAATTTGCAGCCGCAGGACGTTATCCGGGTGGATTCTTTAAAAGAGAAGCACGCCCAAGCGACGGTGAAGTATTAACAATGCGTCTAGTGGACAGGGTATTGCGCCCATTATTTCCGAAAAATTACAGCGCAGAAACGCAGGTAATGATCCAGTTAATGTCTCACGATGATGAAGTAATGCCAGATGCTATGGCAGGTCTTGCCGCTTCTGCAGCGATTCAATTATCCGATTTCCCTTTTGAATGTGCTATCTCTGAAGCAAGAGTAGGACGTGTAGACGGGAAATTTGTAATTAACCCAACCAGAGCACAATTAGAAGAGTCCGACATCGATATGATGATTGGTGCTTCTGCAGATAGCGTGATGATGGTAGAAGGTGAAATGGATGAGATCTCTGAAGAAGAGATGATCGAAGCCATTAAGTTTGCCCACGAAGCTATTAAAGTACAAATTGATGCACAACACCGCCTGGCAGATGCTTTTGGCAGAAAAGAAGTGCGTGAGTATGAAGAGGAGCCGGACAACGAAGAGCTTGTTAAGAAAGTTCACGATATGGCATACGATAAAGTATATGCTGTTGCAAAAGCAGGATCTTCCAAGCACGAACGCAGTGCTGCATTTGCTGCCATTAAAGAAGAAGTAAAAGCATCATTCTCTGAAGAAGAACTGGAAGAATTTGGTGATGTAATTTCAGACTATTACCGCAAAGCTGAAAAAGCTGCCGTACGTGATCTTACAGTAAACGAAGGCTTACGTCTTGATGGGCGTAAAACAAATGAAGTTCGTGACATCTGGTGTGAGGTAGATTACTTACCATCGGTACACGGATCTGCCATATTTACACGTGGGGAAACTCAGGCGTTAGCAACGGTAACATTAGGAACATCAAGAGATGCAAACCAAATAGATATGCCGTCTCACGAAGGTGAAGAGCGTTTTTACCTTCACTATAACTTCCCTCCTTTTTGTACCGGAGAAGCAAGACCTATTCGTGGAACCTCCCGTAGAGAAGTGGGTCACGGCAACTTAGCCCAACGTGGATTAAAAGGAATGGTACCGGAAGATTGCCCGTATACTGTACGTGTTGTAAGTGAAGTATTAGAATCTAACGGTTCTTCTTCTATGGCAACGGTTTGTGCAGGAACTATGGCATTAATGGATGCAGGTATCCAGATGATCAAGCCGGTTTCTGGTATTGCTATGGGATTAATTTCTGATGGAGCAACCGGAAAGTACGCTGTATTGTCCGATATTCTTGGTGATGAAGATCACTTAGGAGATATGGATTTTAAAGTAACAGGAACGGCAGATGGGATTACTGCCTGCCAGATGGATATTAAAGTAAAAGGATTAAGCTACGAAATTCTTGTTGCTGCATTAAAGCAGGCAAGAGATGGTCGTTTACACATCCTGGAAAAATTGATAGAAGCCATTCCTGCACCAAGAGCCGATGTAAAAGACTACGCTCCTAAAATGGTAAGCGTACGTATTGCAAACGAATATATTGGTGCCTTAATTGGACCAGGTGGAAAAGTAATACAGGAACTTCAGAAAGAAACCGGAACTACCATTGTAATAAATGAAGACCCGGTGACCGAAGAAGGTGTTGTGGAGATCTTAGGAACAGGCCAGGAAGGTATTGACGCAGTATTAGCGAAGATAGATTCTATTACCTTTAAGCCGGAAGTTGGCAGCGTGTACGAAGTAAAAGTGATCAAGATGTTAGATTTTGGTGCTGTTGTGGAGTATATGGATGCGCCAGGAAACGAAGTATTATTACACGTTTCTGAATTGGCCTGGGAACGTACCGAAAACGTAAGCGACGTAGTAAATATGGGCGACGTTTTTGATGTGAAATACTTTGGACTGGACAAACGTACCAGAAAAGATAAAGTTTCCAGAAAAGCCTTACAGCCAAAACCTGAAGGGTATGTAGCACCTAAGCCAAGAGAAGATCGTGGCAGCCGTGACAACAACCGAGGTAGAGATGACCGTGGTCGTGATAACCGAAGTAGAGACAGAAAGAGAGATTAATTTCTTTTTATATAAATAGTAAATCGCCTTTCAGAAATGGAAGGCGATTTTTTTGTACCAGACGCAACTTTTTTTCTATGAAGGACTATAAGAAAACAACCCCTAATAAAATTGCTATGAAAAAATTTAAAATAATCTTTTTGCTTTTAGCTATCACACTATCTGCAAACGCCCAGGATGTTGCCTGGTTAAATACTATTGGAGGAACATCTTTTGAGGTAGCTTCAAAAATTGTGACCGATACTTCAAATAATGTGTATGTATTGGGCGAATTTGGTGAAACTGTAGATGTTAATTCTGTAACTGAAGTTTACGAGTTAATACATATCGTCCCCGACTATAAGTAGATGCGTGATTTAGGATTTAATTTTGCACGTGCACACCAAATTAGAAATTCCACAGAAATTTCCAGAGTAGGCAAAACAAGTAATTACTTATAGCCACTGTTGTGCGGAGTTTTTAGTCGTTCATATTTTTCTTTAAATTCATTCTTTCGTGCAATATTCTCGTTATTTCAATATCTTCTTCTTCCAATGTTCTATAAAAAATTATATGTCGATTTACTTTTAGTCCGTATAATTGCGTTGAAATTCCATCATAATTCTTCCCCAAATCTGGATTGTTGGCAATTTCTTGGCAGTTAGCAATAAGACTATCAAAATACTTGTCAGCTTGACTTTCCGACCATACCTCAAATGTATAGTCCCAAATTTTAGATAAATCCTCAACAGCCTTATTGGTAAGCTTATATTCAGCCATTCGAGCGCTTTTTCGCTTTTAGAGATTCAAGATGTTTTTTGGGGGCAAAGTCGTGTGCTATTCCGCTATCAATTCCTTCGTTTATTGCTGCTTTCAAAGCAGTTACTTTACTTTCTTCTTCTTCTAAAAGTCTTAATCCAGCGCGAATCACTTCACTTACGTTTTTAAATCGTCCCTCACTTATTCTGTTTTGAACGAACTGGTCGAAGTAATTCCCAAGTGATATTGATGTGTTTTTGTTCATTTTGAATACTAAATTTATCAAATATACCAAAAATTGGTATATAAGCAAAATTTCCAAAATTGCACGAAACGGCGGAAAAGACATCTTTATTTTACAATTAAAGAGCGATGGTGATTTCAAAGAAGCTTACAGTATGGGAGGTGCTTTTAGAGATGCTGGCGTAGCTGTTGCATTAGATGCCAACGATGCAGTGATCCTGGACGGAACGTTTAGAGATACGGCAGACCTACATCCGGGAGCAGGTGTTTTTAACCGAACCTCTAACGGAGATGCAGATGCCTTTTTAATGAAATTTAATTCTCTGGTTTTAGGAACCGAAGACAATACGATTCAGACTTCAGGAATTATTGCGTACCCCAACCCTACTAACGGAGCTTTCAGCCTTGTGCTAGAAGATACTTTTGATGAAATGGAAGTTACTATTACCAATATAGTAGGACAGGTGGTGTTTTCTGAAATAGTTCAGCAACAAAAAACCGGGCAGCTTTCATTGCCAAAAGCTTCAGGAGTTTATTTTTGTACCGTTACTTCGGCGGGAGCCGGAAAAACCATTAAAATAATTAAAAGGTAGTATATCACGCAACTTTCTGTTATACTACCAGACTATAAAGAAATTGTTCGAAAACGAAGTCTCATGAAATGCCCTTCAGTACTATTTACTTTACAAATTTTATTGTGGGGCACTTCTACCTAAAACCACCGTCCAGGCGCGGCACCAGTTATGAAAAAGATAGTATATTTCCTTCCGTTGTTATTCAGTTTATGTTTTATTTCGTGTGATAACGAGCCCGTAAATCTGGCAGAAATAAATATGGATCTAGTAGACGAAGAGCTGTTTAGCTTCCTGGAGTTAATCACCGACGAACCTTCTGAACTTTCCATAAATTGCATAGAATTTAATTATTCGTTTACCGTTTTTAGTTTTGATGAAAACCTGGAATTGGTAGACACCCGTGCTGTTTTTAACAACCAGGATTTTATCGCCCTGTTGGAAGCATTGTCCGAAACGCATTCTATTAGCGTTAATTATCCCATTTCCGGCACACTAAACAATGGCGAATTGATTGAAGTAACCACAAACGAGGAACTTAAAATTGCTATAAAAAACTGTAGTAAAGAAGTATTCCAGCGCGAATGTAATAATGTACTGGTGAATTGTCCTATGAAAGTAATCCCGATTGCAGGCAGTCCCAACGATTATGAAGATGCTATTTTTAAAATTAACCAAAACGGAACCGTACAGTTTCATTATAACAACAATGTTTACTTTGGTACCTGGGTGACGCTTTACATTGGCGAGGATCTGTTTTTGAATATAGACTTAAACGACAACACCGATATTGAAGGTTTCTGGGATTTTAACTGGCAGGTGAACGAACTTACAGACGAGCAAATCTTTATTAATAACGATACTCATTCGGTATTACTACAAAACGATTGCAGCCTTCCCTGTACCCAGGACGGCTACCAGGTTTGCGAACTGGAGGATATGCCGGGAGTTGCCAATTTCAACCTGCAAAATTATACGCGCTGTATTGCGGTACCAGGCACGCACGATGTAGTTTCCGGCCTAACGTACACCTTTTTTAATTCCGAAGAAGATGCCCTGGCTAATATAAATGCGTTAGACCTCACAAGCTATACTAATACTGAAAATCCGCAACTTATATTTGTTCGTATTGGGTACATAACCAGCGGCGAACTCCTGGAAACAACGCAAATAACTATTGAAGCTATACCTTGTCCTAATGGTTAACATATAATTCGAAATAATTTCAGATTTAAAATTTCAAACAAATAATACCTTCATTTTTTGACCCAGGAACAACTTATTAAAGGCTGTAAAAAAAACGACCGTACTGCGCAAAGTGCACTTTTTACACAATATAAAGACGTGTTATATTTTGTATCTTTAAAGTACAGCCGTAACGCTGTAGAGGCTGAAGATAATCTGCACGATGCTTTTATGGTAATTTTTGACAGCATTAAAAAATTTGAAAACCGGGGAAGTTTTGAGGGCTGGATGAAACGTATTACTATGTTTAAAGCTATAGATCGCTACAAAAAAAACAAATATATACCTGTAGCTGTTCTGGAAGAAACCATGGAAGCACCCACCGCAGCAACCGAATTGTCTACCCTACCCCTGGACACCCTTTTGGAATGTATACAGGAATTGCCGGACCAATACCGCCTGGTGTTTAACTTATACCAGCTGGACGGATATTCGCATAAAGAAGTTGCCCGCATATTACATATTTCTGAAGGCACTTCAAAATCTAATTACCATCGTGCAAAACAAGCCTTGCAAAAACGCATAACAGCCATTATCCAAACCAAAAAAACAAATACTCATGGAGCATAAAAAAGACATAGGAGCGCTACTTAAAGCCAGACTGGATGCCGCAGAAAAAGCTCCAAAGCAAACACTTTGGGAACGATTGGATAATAGCCTGGAGGAACGTGAGAAAAAACGCCGTAGGGCTGCCTGGTTCTGGTACGGAGGCGCAGGAATATTATTGGCCTTATTAATCCTGGCCGGTATTTTTACAGGTTCTAATTTTTCTGAAATTAATGATAATGCTACTAAAGTTTCAACTGAAGCAAAACCCGGTGAAACAAATATCAACGAAACAAACACAATTGAAACAAGCACTAGTGAAACAGAAGATACCGATAAAAATACCATTGAAATTTTAAGAAAACCCACATCTGAAGATCTTACCAATGGCAACCCGGATAAGCAATATGGAACCGAAACAGGGTTAAAAACTACTCCTACAGGTGAAACTTCCGAAAGTTTAAAGACAAATAACACTAGTACGGCAACAAAGCAGTCTAAAACAACCAGGAAAAACACGACAAGTTCTGGCAAAGACCCAATGACCGAAGCTGGTTTTACCGTTACCACTACACACGAATACTACAATAGTGATCTGGACACTACCACAACCAGCCGCAGCAAACAAAAAATAGACAGCCTGGTGGCAGCAAATAAACGGAAAATGGCGATTGTAGATTCTATTGCCAGAAAACGTGCTACAGATTCCATTAAACTGAATGAAGCCAGAAAGGATTCAATTCCGCAATAAGTATTGGGATCATTTTTATATGCTGATTACTTATTTTTTTGGTAGCTTTATAAAATTATGATTTCTATAACGTTAGAGCCACTTACGCACAATTCAAAAAATTGTGCAGCCATAAAATTTCCTTACAATGCTGAGGCAAAAGAATATGTTAAACAATTTAAAGGGGTCCGGTGGACAAAAACCCATCGCTGTTTTTATATCTATTTTGATGAATTACGAATTATAAAACTAAAACAGCATTTAGAACAAGGTGGTTTTAAAATTTTGGAACATCCATCCAGAGCGGTAAAGAAAAACAGGAATGGGGTTGTTATGCATTTTGAACCGCTACCTCCGGAGAAAATTGAAATTTACGATCACTTCATTAAATTTTTACAGGGGAAGCGCTTTAGTGAAAGTACCGTGAGTACCTACGGTAATTTCGTGTTGGATTTTCTTCGTTTTACGGCCGCGAAACCTGTTTCCAGCCTGGACGAAGAAGATGTTCGACTCTATGTAGAATGGGCAGTAGGCACCCTGAATTATGCTGTAAGCACCCACAGGCAAATAGTAAGTGGTCTTAAACACTTTGCCCATTTTTATCCGGCTTGCGCTATACAGACCGAAGCCATTTACATGCCCAAAAAAGACAGAAAACTTCCTGTGGTATTAAGTATAGAAGAAATAATACACTTAATACAGGTTACAAAAAACATGAAGCATCGCGTTATTATTTCTATGTTATACGGCTCCGGATTAAGAATTGGAGAATTAATTACGCTAGAACTAAGGGATTTTGATTTTAACCGAAATGTGATTCACGTAAGAAATGCCAAAGGCAGAAAAGACAGATACGTAAGTATTGCCAAAAGAATTTATCCTTTATTGAAAACGTATTTTAACGCTTATACCCCAAAAGTTTATTTTATTGAAAGTCCGAAGGGTGGTAAGTACAGCCCTACTTCTATTCGTACATTTTTAAAGAAAAGCTGCCAAAAGGCCAATATTATAAAAACGGTAACCCCACATTCCCTTAGGCATAGTTACGCCACTCACTTATTGGAACAAGGTACAGATATAAGGTATATACAAGAATTATTAGGACATAGCAGGCCAGAAACCACTATGATTTACACTCATGTAACACAAAAAGATTTAAAAGAGATAAAGAGTCCTTTAGATACCTCATTAAATAATTTATCTTTACGGGATACCGACAACAAAAAACCGTTATTACCCTAACTAATTTACGGGATAACGACGATAAAATGCATTATATAACAAGTTGTGGTGCATTTGACGAAAAATCGAAAATGAAACAAATATTGACATTTATATTTTTAGTAAGTCTGACTTTTTCAGCTTTTGCGACTGAACAAGAAACGGACTTATTAATCATTGAAAACGATACAATTTATCTAAAAACATTTCCCTTAGAAAAATTAGTATTAGAAAAGCGACCATTCGGAAATACAAGAGCGACAGCACCAAGCACAGGGTGTTGGAGAGGATATCGAGCAATTTGGAGAATAATTGACCATAAACTGTATCTTGAAAAAATAATTCGCTGTTATTCTGACCAAGAAAGCGGAGAACAAAACATTATGGAATTGTTTCACAGCAATGGGATTGATTTTGAAGAAAGTGATGGATTGATATTAGCTGATTGGGTTTCGGAGAATTTTTATATAATAAACTTTACTAACGAATATTACAAAAACAAAATTTTTCTTTACGATGGCTGGAATGAAAAGAAAAAGAATAAAGACAAAAATTTGAAATTAAAAATAGAAAGCGGAGAAATAAAATTAAACCGATTGACAGAATAAAAAACGACACCACAACACCGCATATAATACAGCGAGTCACATTCGTCTTAAATTAAATTACCTAACTTTATAGAAAAATTGGTACAGCGGATAAATACGTAGTGGCGGCGCCACTGCCCACGGCTGATTCGCACGCTGCGCTTCCCACTTTCGCTGACGCAAAATGTTGGCACTGCCGAAGCTGCCGCTCAAAACCCGCCGTATCATATGCAAACCCGTTGGGTGCAATAAACCGAACTTATTGACTTCCCGAAGCCTGTTTCGCGATCCAGTAGAATGAAGGAAAACCAAGTTTAGGGAGTGCCGACAATTAGTTTAGGAAAGCCTTGAAAAGTTTCGCTTGCCAGCGGTCGAGAGTCTACTCTCGTAACGTTTGCAACGTTCAAACTTTTAAAAGTTATGGAATTTTTATGACATACAAAACTAATTTTCAGAACTTTATGATATGGTTTTCGTTCGCTGACTTGGATCCCGTTTTAGGAGAACGCTTTTTTAGCCGGACCGATGGCTAAAAAACATTATCAGAAAAACAACAGTCAACGGGAAGCGCTGAGATGTTGCGTTCGCTTGACTGCGTAATTCTTTAACGGCCAGAAAAAAGGCCTGTAATTACTGCACACAACTGCGTATATAAACAATAGCGGTAGTTGGTTCTTTTTGGAAATAAAGTGATATATTTAAAATCTGTGTTCATCCGAACAATCGGGAAAAGATCCCGCTACTGTTCATATACGCGACCGTTCTACGCAATTTGAAAAACAACCACAATGTCATCAACAACCTATCGAAATAATATAAATCGGATTAACGGACAAATTGCGGACTTAAAGAAAAAGCAGACCGCTGAACGCAAAAAAGAAGTCGACTTAACTTCAAAAATAAATGATTTAAGCCGGAAGATGCTTACTACGAAAAGCAATTCTACTCTACAAAGCTATCAAAGGCAAATTGAAAGTAAATCTAAAGAGATGGTTCGAGCTGGCGAGAAAATAGCTGATTATCATAAAAAGATTACTGATAAAAACAAAGAGCTAACCAGAAATCAAGATAGCTTAACCAAAGAAATAGATAAAGAAACAAAAAAGCGACAATCTAATGAATTGAACTTTCTGAAAGAAAAAGAACGTTTAAATCGATCTGAATTGAATAATATTCGGAATATTAACTCTGAACTTCAACAACAACAATTTGTCTTTCAAAATTATACAGCGGACAAAACTGACTTATCGGGAAACGATGAAGAATATGATTTAAATGAATTAGCAGATTTACATTCAAGAATTGATAAGGTTCTTGCTAAATTAGAAAAGCTCGGATTTGGGCAAGAAATAATATTTGACGAAATTGAAGAGCTCAAATCTAAAAGTAAAAAAATTACGAAAAAAGATTTAAAGATGATGCTAATTGGTAAACTCGTGAGTTTCGGAGTTGGAAAAGTCGATACCGAAACTGCAAGTCAAATTTTTGAAACGATAACCGATGTTGATTTAACAAAATACATCGGATAAGAACTGCGTAGAACAACGCATATAATACAGCGGTCACATTCGGCTTAAATTAAATTCCCTAACTTTATAGAAAATTTGGTACAGCGGATAAATACGTAGTGGCGGCGCCACTGCCCACGGCTGATTCGCACGCTGCGCTTCCCACTTTCGCTGACGCAAAATGTTGGCACTGCCGAGGCTGCCGCTCAAGACCCGCCGTATCATATGCAAAACCGTTGGCACTTATTTAAGAAAGACTTAGAGAGTAATGATTCAGAGCAATAAATTTCAATTAATTTTTTTAAAACATATTCTTATCTTCATTGGAATAGTAATGATTATTGCTGCAATTCTAAAATTTTATAATCCTGATTACATTACAGATTGGACTAAACTGACAATTTTTTCAACAATTGGTATCATTCTTGATAGCACTAAATTTTATAGTTTATGAAAAATTCAAACTTGTTAAAGTTAGCCATCAGAAACTGATGTATTTAGATAAATTGGAATGGAAGAGAAGCTAAATGGACTGAAATTGATGAAATTTATAGAGTTAGATTTATATCCCCCCTATCTATCGAGCAAAAATTAAAACAACCAGTCAAATTTTATTGTTTCCCACAGAGTCAAGCTACAATCATAACTGAAAATTAATGGTGGTCCTTTCAATTAATAATTGACAATAGCAAAATGGGAGAAATTATCAAAAAGGCTAAAACTGATTATGGAATATAAACAAGTGCCAACACCGCATATAATACAGCGGTCACATTCGGCTTTAATTAAAATTCCCTAAATTTAAAAAAATTTTGGTACAGCGGATAAATACGTAGTGGCGACGCCACTGCCCACGGCTGATTCGCACGCTGCGCTTCCCACTTTCGCTGACGCAAAATGTTGGCACTGCCGATGCTGCCGCTAAAAACCCGCCGTATCATATGCAAAACCGTTGTAAAACATTTAAAACCAACCTATGAAATTAACGGACATTCCTTATTACGCAAAATTCATCTTCAAAACAGCTGACAATGAAACTTGTTTTTCGACCACAGATTTTGAAATGATTAAATTTATTGTCGATGCCAATTCTGACCAAACCATCAATAAATTAAAAATTGGTCAAAAAATTCAATTCCAACCAATTAAAGATAATCCTGAAACTTACCAAGTCGCTGATATTTCTATTCGACATCTTTATGATGATACTGAAACACATACATATGGTTTTGACAATGAAGATTGCAATGAAAGACAAGGCGATAAGAAAGAATGGTTATTTAGCCTACTAATTAAACTTGATAAAATCTAAACACTAATATTAAAAATCAAATCCTATGAAATTTTCTTACATAATCTTTTTCTTATTCTTTACGTCCTTTTCTTTCGGACAAACACTTATAGCCAAAACAGAAGATGGCAGACGAGTTATTCTAAACGATGATAAAACTTGGGAATTTATTGATAAAGTAGCTAAAGAGACCGCTTCTTCAGACGAAAAATTTCCTGATTGTAATCTTCCAGCCGACTTCCAAGAACCAAAAGTTGATAGAAAAATTCAAGGTTGGCTTAAAAAGTTTGATGCTCAAGTAGAAGATTTAAAAAAACACGCTGCTGTAGATAATGATTGCTCTGTTGATAATATAAAATTGACAAGCGTATCAGAACAAAAAGGTAATGGAAATTATGTTTTGTGTGTTAACGGAAAGGAAATGCGTTACCGAAGAACGGGAAGTGTTTTCCACAGACAAGGAGTAAGTCCAGTCGGAAAGTATTGAGCGGAAAAACGTTTTACAACAACGTATATAGCTCATAGCTAATTGGTTGCTTAAACGAAGTTAAGGCATATTTGGAAAGTCGCCAAATTTTTAAATTTGACGATTTCCAATAAAAAAGATAAATAGTAAAATTTAAAAATCTGGCTTGTGCTTCATCCGAAAATAATTTTCTAATTTGCACGCTACGAGCCATATACAAAACCGTTATATACAATGCCTCTGATGTACTTTCCTGAAATAGGTTGACTAAAAATTAATCAATTAATTATAGTCACTTATGAAAACTCAAAAAGACCACTGGCTAAAAAAAAGCTATCAAAAGGCAACTTTAGAGACTAAACTTTTAGTCGTTGACCAAATCCTAAACGGTCAGATCTCTGCAAACTTCGCCTCTAAAAAATATGACGTTCCTAGAACTACTATTAACTATTGGCTGAGAAAATACAGTACCTTAGTACAACAAAACACAGGTATGAGTAAAAACGATGAGATTAAGAAGCTAAAGGAAAAGATTGAAGAACTAGAGTTCGTAAAGGACTTCCAGCAAGATATCATTGCTGAGATGGAACTCATTACAGGCGTCGATATGTCAAAAAACTCGTTGCCCAAATCATTAGCAAAAGAGATAGAGCTAAAGAAGAAAAACCGTTTAAAAGAAAATGGCTCTATCAATGCTTTGGGATCAGTAAACAAGCCTTCTACAAAAGAATCAAAACCCAACAAAAACAACAACTAGACCATCAAAAACTAATCATAATGGTTAAGGACTACCGTAAAAAAGTAGGATCTAAAACTGGTGGTATCAAGCTTTATGATGCTCTTAAAAAAGACTTTATAAACGCTGATATCAAAATAGGTAGAGATAAGTTTTACCGCTTTTTAAGGCTAAACAAGTTGTTAGTCCCTAAATCGAAAAATTACATCACAACAACAAATTCAAATCATATGTACAAAAAATATAAAAACCTGGTAAAAGAAAAAGTTCCCACTAGACCAGAACAGCTCTGGGTAAGCGATATCACTTATATCAAAACTGAAAATGGACATAACTATTTAGCACTGGTTACAGACGCCTATTCAAAGCAAATTATGGGTTATGACCTAGACAGCCATATGAGAACATCTCTTTGCACAAAGGCGCTCGCTATGGCTATTAAAAATAGGAAATTTCCTGACAAAAAGCTGATTCATCACTCAGACAGAGGTTTTCAATACTGTAACCCTAAATACACAGAGTTTGCAGAAAGTAACGGGATTACAATGAGTATGACCGAGCAATATGATCCTTACGAAAATGCTGTTGCTGAACGTATCAATAGAACGCTCAAATACGAATATGGCCTTAAGAAAACTATCAAAAATACACAGCTCGCCCAACAAATGACAAAGCAGGCTGTCTATATTTACAATAACCTAAGAACGCATTTTAGCCTGGATCTAAGAAAACCGGCAGAGGTCCATTTAAACCCAAACATCAAATACAAGTCCTATCGAAAAAATAAAGTAAATTTACCTGAACTAACAATTTAAAAACAGACCCAGTTCAAATTATTTTTTGCCTTCTAAACGGCAAAAAAAATCTTTTGAACGTGCAAAATTAACCTGAAAAAAGGTCAACCTATATCAGTATAATACATGAATTTCCTCAAAAATGACCAGTTTAAGACTAATTTTATCACTTTGGCTGAATAAAAATTGATAAAAACAAAGCCGATTATCGCGCGGATTCAAAAGCCGTACTGATTATCTAAACGGATTGGGTTGCCGACTCAAACTGACTTTTGACAAGCTGTTTGGAATCGTCGCGCCGATTTGAAAAAACTGATTATTAACAGGCAGTGCGGATCCGTTGCGCTGACTTAAAACTAACTATTTTCACTCAAACTGACTTTATCAAATTAAAGCCGAACTGTACGTGACAAGCTGCACGTGTCGGCACAGTATATAACAACGCATAAAGTCCATTGCTCAGATTATCCTAATCGGATAATCCTCGCAGGCGGGAAATGAGGGAAATTTCATGTAAATTGGTCTGGAAGTTCCGCAACGGAACTTTATGCAGAACCGTTGGCAAACATTTGAAAACAGAAACGATAAATACTTGGAATGGAGAAAAAGTTGAATTAAAAATTAGTTCTGACGGATTTTGTTATTGTCCAGTTTGCGGAGAAAAAGCGATTGATAAAGAATGGCGACCTTACGATGAAAACGGACATCCATCATATGACATTTGTAATTGCGGATTTGAATATGGATTTGACGACAGCGGAGAGCCACCATATGAAAAAAGTTGGGAGAATTATCGAGAAAAATGGTTAAATGGAAAAGTCGATTTAACTTTTGGAAAGAAGTTGTCTAAAGATGAAAAGCTAATCCAATTAAAAAATTTGAAATTATAACATTATGAATAAACCCTTTTACAAAATAATAGCAGTTATACTCGGAATTATGTCTTTGGGAGCTATGTCCGAGACTTACCGAATAATGACATCTAATGCACTTGATATTGCACCTCAAAGGACATATCTGACAATAATGGCTTTTGTTTTCTTAATAGGGTTATTACTTGGAACAAGATACTTTTGGAATAAATCAAAAAAATAAAAACGTTTGCCAACACCGCATATAATACAGCGGGTTAAATGGTTAAGTGAATTATATTTCTTACAATTAATCGTAAATTAGTCACGCGGATAATTACGTAGTGGCGGCGCCACTGCCCACGGCTGATTCGCACGCTGCGCTTCCCACTTTCGCTGACGCAAAATGTTGGCACTGCCGAAGCTGCCGCTCAAGACCCGCCGTATCATATGCAAAACCGTTATATTTTATGGCTCCGAATTGGGTCATAACAGAATAATTTTCGACTGATTTTATTACTCAGACGGAATAAAAACTGACTTTTGACAAGCTACGCGCAATCGTTGCGCTGATTTGAAAACAAACTGATTTACATTCAAACCGACTTTTGACAATCTGTACGTTATCGTTGCGCTGATTTGAAAGTAAACTGACATACATTTAAACCGACTTTTGACAATCTGTGCGTAATGGTTGCGCTGATTTAAAAACAAACTAATTTACATCCAAACTGACTTTTGAAATTCTGTATGCGATCGTTGCGCTGATTTTAAACAATTATAGCCGAACTGTACGTGAAAAACAGTCTGTGTCGCCACAAAACATAACAACGCATAAAGTCCATTGCTCAGATTATCCTAATCGGATAATCCTCGCAGGCGGGAAATGAGGGAAATTTCATGTAAATTGGTCTGGAAGTTCCGCAACGGAACTTTATACACAACCGTTATATGCTATGCCTCTGAATTGCGTCAAAACTGACAAATTTGCGACTGAATTCATCTCTTTCGCTGAATAAAAATGATTTTTGACTAGCTGCACGCAATCTATACGCTGATTTAAAAAACTGACTTCTGACAAGCTTTTTGGAATCGTCGCGCCGATTTGAAAAAAATGGTTTTTAACAAGCAATATGGAATCGTTGCGCTGACTTAAAAACTAACTGTTTTCACTCAAACTGACTTTATCAAATTAAAGCAGAACTGTACGTGAAAAGTTGTACGTGTCGGCACAGCATATAACAACGCATAAAGTCCATTGCTCAAATTATCCTAATCGGATAATCCTCGCAGGCGGGAAATGAGGGAAATTTCATGTAAATTGGTCTGGAAGTTCCGCAACGGAACTTTATGCAAAACCGTTGTGGTGCATTTGACGAAAAATCGAAAATGAAACAAATATTGACATTTATATTTTTAGTAAGTCTGACTTTTTCAGCTTTTGCGACTGAACAAGAAACGGACTTATTAATCATTGAAAACGATACAATTTATCTAAAAACATTTCCCTTAGAAAAATTAGTATTAGAAAAGCGACCATTCGGAAATACAAGAGCGACAGCACCAAGCACAGGGTGTTGGAGAGGATATCGAGCAATTTGGAGAATAATTGACCATAAACTGTATCTTGAAAAAATAATTCGCTGTTATTCTGACCAAGAAAGCGGAGAACAAAACATTATGGAATTGTTTCACAGCAATGGGATTGATTTTGAAGAAAGTGATGGATTGATATTAGCTGATTGGGTTTCGGAGAATTTTTATATAATAAACTTTACTAACGAATATTACAAAAACAAAATTTTTCTTTACGATGGCTGGAATGAAAAGAAAAAGAATAAAGACAAAAATTTGAAATTAAAAATAGAAAGCGGAGAAATAAAATTAAACCGATTGACAGAATAAAAAACGACACCACAACACCGCATATAATACAGCGAGTCACATTCGTCTTAAATTAAATTACCTAACTTTATAGAAAAATTGGTACAGCGGATAAATACGTAGTGGCGGCGCCACTGCCCACGGCTGATTCGCACGCTGCGCTTCCCACTTTCGCTGACGCAAAATGTTGGCACTGCCGAAGCTGCCGCTCAAAACCCGCCGTATCATATGCAAACCCGTTACCCAACATTTGAACAAAAATTGAACATTGAAGCTAAAAATATAAATTGGACTAAAAAAAGCGGAATTCTCATTATCGGAATCTGTTTAATTGGACTTTTTATTAAATATGCAGTTGAACCTTTTAGAGGAACTTGGATTTATAGTATAGGCAATTGGCTATTTCTGATTTTATTTTATGGCGGAATTTTATGGTCTATTATTAACACAATACAATTGATTGCTAAACATAAATTTGATTTTAAAGACAATTTGATTTGGATTTTTTTAAGCGCAATACCGTTTTTGTACATCGCAATAATGATAACGATTTCAATGACTAAAAGCATTTGATAATGTTCTGGAGCAAAAAGAAAAAACGGATTGAAAAAATCGAGCTTATTGAGAACGGATTTCAACTCAATTATGACGGAGAAATAACACAAATTCAATGGTCAGAAATTCAAAAACTGACAGGATTTAAAGTTGACAGATTTACAGTAGATGATATTTGTTTAAAAATCGAGTTTAATAATCTAACCGCATTTGCAACAGAAGAGTTTGAAGGCTGGCGGAATTTTATCGAAAAAATGCTAATTGAATTTCCGCAAATTGATAAAAATTGGGAAGGAATTATAGCAAAACCAGCTTTCGAGAGAAATGAAACTGAATTATATAATCGAGAAAAAAACGTTGGGTAACACCGCATATAATACAGCGGTCACATTCGGCTTAAATTAAATTTCCTAACTTTATAAAATATTTGGTACAGCGGATAATTACGTAGTGGCGGCGCCACTGCCCACGGCTGATTCGCACGCTGCGCTTCCCACTTTCGCTGGCGCAAAATGTTGGCACTGCCGATGCTGCCGCTAAAAACCCGCCGTATCATATGCAAACACGTTGCCCACAATACAATGAAAAAATTAATTTATTTGATTATTCTTCTTTATTCTTTGAGTAGTCAAGCTCAAAAAAAAGATTGTTTAGATTTTCGGACAGGTGAATTTGAATATGTAAATTTTGATAGACCAGAAAAAATAATTAGAAAAGATTCTCTACAAATTGAAACGAATCCATTTGACAATATTATTATTAAAAGTTCAATTAAATGGATTTCTGATTGTGAATATATAATGACCTACAAGGAAATTTTAAATCACCCCAAAGATGTAAGTAGCGATATTGGAAAGAAAATTTATTGCGAGATTATAGAAATAAATGGTAGCAGATTAAAAGTACGTGCAAAAAGTGATGTTTTGGATGAGGTTATTGAATTTAAAAAAATTGATGAATTTCCAAGTAGATATAAATACACAGTTAGTGTTGATTTGAGTACAGATACTTTTATTAAACCATATGTTGATTCACTAAATTTAGCTAAGGCAAGGAGAATTGTTCCAACCTTTTTGAACCAAACTTGTTTTGATTATCAACATCAGCTATTCTCAGGAAATATTCATAATCCCATATCATTAAGAAAAAAAATAATATCTAATATTAAGAACCAGGATGCTATTAAATATTTATTAAGAAATAAAAGATTAATTAGTAATGATGAATGTTCGGAATTATTGGAGGGAATATATGGTGGACAACCAGATAAAATGGACTCCCAAGAGGTGACTACTTTATCAATGTTAAAAGCTAAATTAAAAGCAATGAAAAATCAAAAATAATTTTCAATAAGAAACCAAAAGTACTGTGGGCAACAACGCATATAATACAGCGGTCACATTCGTCTTTAATTAAATTTCCTAACTTTATAGAAAATTTGGTACAGCGGATACATACGTAGTGGCGGCGCCACTGCCCACGGCTGATTCGCACGCTGCGCTTCCCACTTTCGCTGACGCAAAATGTTGGCACTGCCGAAGCTGCCGCCCAAGACCCGCCGTATCATATGCAAAACCGTTGGGCACAATTTATGAAAAAACACTTTCTGACATTATTAGTATTTATTTTAGTCCTGTCTTGCGGAACTAAATCAAAAATTTCAAATAAAACAAAACTTGAAAATGGTTGGTATTTTATCACTGAAGAACAAAATGATAATTATAAAATATTGGATAAATACACTGACAATTTCGTCTTTATTGAAAAACAACCAATTATAACAAGTAATGAATCAATTGACTTAAAAATAGAAGAAAAGAATTGGGGTGGAAAAGAAGTAATAATTATTCAAATGATCTATGAAGGAGAATCTCAAATGAGATTAGCGGATGCCACAGAACGAATGTATAAGAATCAGGATAAAGCTGTCTTCGTTTTCAATGATGAATATATATCTACAGTATCCTCCTTGGGTAGAATTGATAATGGTCATATAGCAATTTCAAACCAAAAATTTACTCAAGAAGTAGCTGAAAAAATATTGAAAGAATTGAAACTACGATTATAACTGTGCCCAACAACGCATATAATACAGCGGGTTCAATGGTTAAGTGAATTGTATTTCCTACAAATAATCGTACATTAGTCAAGCGGATAAATACGTAGTGGCGGCGCCACTGCCCACGGCTGATTCGCACGCTGCGCTTCCCACTTTCGCTGACGCAAAATGTTGGCACTGCCGATTCTGCCGCTCAAGACCCGCCGTATCATATGCAAAACCGTTATGTGCAAGCTGAAATAAAACTATGACATTCGTATTTTTAGATTCAAATATTTATAGACAACTTGGTCAAAACTTTGTTGAAAATCAAGATTTCAAAAGGTTGAAAGATTTTTTGGATGGAACCTACAATGAATTTGGTCTTTTGACTGTTGTAAAAAGGGAATTACTTGATTTTTACAAAAAAGACATTTACGACAGACTGAAAAAAGACTATGATAAAATCAAATCGAATTTAGAGAGTAGTGCTTTTATAGAAGCAAAAGGAATCCCGGATTTAACCGCAGAAATTGAACTTGGATTTCAAAAATCAGCTGAACAGTTCAAAATACACAAGCAAATTGTAGGTCAAGAATTGCAAAGTTCAAATGATTTAATCAATTTTTTATTAGAAAATAAGAGAGTTAATGGAAGAAAAGATAATACACGAGATTATCTTATCGCTAATGACTTAATTCAATTTGCTATATCTCAAGAAGAAAGTCAAATAGTATTAATAACAGATGATGATTTTTTTACTGAACATAAACATATACAAAAAGTTTTAGCCGAAAAACAAATTAAAAATTTACATTTCTTTAAAACAATACCAGATTTCTTAAAAGAATTTGGACCTCAATTCAAATTTGTAAACGAGGAGTTTGTTTTATCAAGTGTTACGGAAAAGGAAGTTAAAAAGGAGCTGATAAAAGATATAAAGTGCTTTCCAAGTTATATATCTGGATTTTATTCCGACAAGGATTATGCACAAACACCTGATGTAAAGGAATTAACTATAAAAGGTATAGAAGTTCACGATTATTATGTTACTAAAAACTTAGCACCAGACAATTATAAAATACAGTTTAGCCTAGCAATTTCCGTAAAGGCGGTTTACAATAAAGATGATAATAAAGAGGAATTCTTGAAATACAAAAAAAATCCTCTTAAAAAGCGAAATAGATTTTATCAAGAGAATTATGATGAAGATGGACATTTAATTTTTGACCATAAGGTGCTGTTTATATACGAAGGTGTTGTTGACACAAATGATGAAAAAATTAAAGATATTGAGTTTATAGACTTCTTTCCTGACCATTTCCTTTGGGAAGAAGAAAAAACCAAAATATTGGAAGAAAGTAAAAAGGAACCTATTGTACAAATCTGTCAAGAAGGTTATCATAATTTTGACGAGGATAATGGTTTTTATCGTCATTCTAGATATGGAGGCGGACTATCTTGGCATTACCGATGCACCAAATGTGGAATGTTATATGATACAGGAGAATATTTCGACTAAAAGCCAGCACATAACAACGTATATAACTCATAGCTAGTTAGTTGCTCAAACAAAGTTAAGGCATATTTGGAAAGTCGCCAAATTTTTAAATTTGACGATTTCCAATAAAAAGATAAATAGTAAAATTTAAAAATCTGGCTTGTGCTTAATCCGAAAATAATTTTCTAATTTGCACGCTACGAGCCATATACAAAACCGTTATACCACATTTGGAAAATGTACTTTCCTGAAATAGGTTGACTAAAAATTAATCATTTAATTACAGTCACTTATGAAAACGCAAAAAGACCACTGGCTAAAAAAAAGCTACCAAAAGACAACTTTAGAGACTAAACTTTTAGTCGTTGACCAAATCCTAAACGGTCAGATCTCTACAAACTTCGCCTCTAAAAAATATGATGTTCCCAGAACTACCATTAACTATTGGCTGAGAAAATACAGTACCTTAGTACAACAAAACACAGGTATGAGTAAAAACGATGAAATAAAAAAGCTTAAGGAACGTATTGAAGAACTAGAGTTTGTAAAGGACTTCCAGCAAGATATTATTGTTGAGATGGAACTCATTACAGGCGTCGATATGTCAAAAAACTCGTTGCCCAAATCATTAGCAAAAGAGATAGAACTAAAGAAGAAAAACCGTTTAAAAGAAAATGGCTCTATCAATGCTTTGGGATCAGTAAACAAGCCTTCTACAAAAGAATCAAAACCCAACAAAAACAACAACTAGACCATCAAAAACTAATCATAATGGTTAAGGACTACCGTAAAAAAGTAGGGTCTAAAACTGGTGGTATCAAGCTTTATGATGCTCTTAAAAAAGACTTTATAAACGCTGATATCAAAATAGGTAGAGATAAGTTTTACCGCTTTTTAAGGCTAAACAAGTTGTTAGTCCCTAAATCGAAAAATTACATCACAACAACAAATTCAAATCATATGTACAAAAAATATAAAAACCTGGTAAAAAACAAAGTTCCCACTAGACCAGAACAGCTCTGGGTAAGCGATATCACTTATATCAAAACTGAAAATGGACATAACTATTTAGCACTGGTTACAGACGCCTATTCAAAGCAGATTATGGGTTATGACCTAGACAGCCATATGAGAACATCTCTTTGTACAAAGGCGCTCGCTATGGCTATTAAAAACAGAAAATTTCCTGACCAAAAGCTGATTCATCACTCAGACAGAGGTTTTCAATACTGTAACCCTAAATACACAGAATTTGCAGAAAGTAACGGGATTACAATGAGTATGACCGAGCAATATGATCCTTACGAAAATGCTGTTGCTGAACGTATCAATAGAACGCTCAAATACGAATATGGCCTTAAGAAAACTATCAAAAATACACAGCTCGCCCAACAAATAACAAAGCAGGCTGTCTATATTTACAATAACCTAAGAACGCATTTTAGCCTGGATCTAAGAAAACCGGCAGAGGTCCATTTAAACCCAAACATCAAATACAAGTCCTATCGAAAAAATAAAGTAAATTTACCTGAACTAACAATTTAAAAACAGGCCCAGTTCAAATTATTTTTTGCCTTCTAAACGGCAAAAAAAATCTTTTGAACGTGCAAAATTAACCTGAAAAAAGGTCAACCTATATCAGTATAATACACAAATGAATAAAACATTAATATTATTACTTCTGATTTTTTCTACTACAGTTTTTAGTCAAACTGAACAGAGCATATATAATCAAGACAAAGAAACTGTACTAAAATATTTCCGTGCGGAAACAAATGGCGGAAAACTTGATTTTGAAAAGAAAATGAGAGATGATGAAGCTCCTTTTTATAAAATAGAAAACATTTTATATAACCGTAAAGATTATGGAATTATTCTTTGGGCTTTAGCAATTAGAAAAACACAAAAGTTTACTAGGAAAGATGCTATGAAGTTATGGGAAGAAATAAAGCAACGAAAGATGACAAAACCTGAAAAGAAAGCTTTTAAAAAAGGTTATAGCATTGAACTAAATTAGATACGGATAATTACTAATGCCAACAATGCATATATTTTATGGCTCATTCCGGCTAAATCTGAATTTCCCCAATTAATCGTAAATTGGTCCAACGGATAAATCCGTTGGCGCGGCGCCACTGCCCCAGCTGATTCTCACGCTGTCGCTTCCAGCGCTAGCCGATTCAGCCGCAGTCACGCCACAAAACATATACAAAACCGTTGCCAGTAATTTGAGTGAAACCGAAATTGACCTGTTTACTAATCCGAATGAATCATTCACTCATTCTCTTTTTTATTTACTCAACAACTGATTTAAATTTGATAAAGATTTAAAATTATGATAAAAACAACCTTTATCTCATTGCTATTAATTAGTTCATTCTCTTTTGGACAAAAATCTGACATAGAAAGTTTAATTAATCAAATTTCAGAAGCTGAAGTTCCTGAAAATTTTGAATACTTTTTTTTTAGTTTCTAAAAGTCTTGAGCAAGAAAAAGTTGATGATTCACTACAAAATTATCAAATCCGAGAACTAAAAATGGTTGATGAGCACTTTTCAGAAAGCTTCATTAACACACAACCGAAAAAAGAGACTGTTAATTGGAAAAATTACAATCTGACTAAAGCAAAATTAGTTTCGGACGAATACAATTACAATCACACTTTATCACCACCACAAACCAAAAAAATTAAATTTGTCAATTACAACATTGACCAAAAGAAATATGACAGTCTAATTGAAAATAAAGAACCGTATACATTAATCATAAAAAAGAAATGGTTGTGGAACAAAAAGAGAATTTGGAACAATAAGAAACTTTACGCTGAATTTATTGAAAATTGGAAAATAGATGACAAGAACAATCCAGAAGAAACTGTCTATTATCATTTTTCGAAACCAGTATTTTCTCAAAATAAAAAATATGCTTTAGTTACTGTATTTAAAAAAAGACGTTGTAACGGAAACGGATTTACAGCACTTTACAGAAACGACAGCGGAATTTGGAAAAAGGTAATGGAGTTTAATCAAATTGGCTCTAAATCTTACTCAACTCATATCCGATGTGAGGAAATTAGAATGATTGACTATGAATAAAAACTACTGGCAACACCGTATAAAATTAATTGCTGGTTTTAGCCTACTTACGAAAATCCTCGCGGATTTTCTATTCGGTTTGTATTTGCTAAATTAGGTGCTTAAACCAAGCAAATAATCTTATACAAACACGTTTTAAAACATTTTTAAATGAAAAAAATCGCTTTTAAGAACAAAACCTCTAAATGGGTTCTTGTATTTATTCTGCTACTTATTATAGCTTATAATGCATACACCTTAATCAATATAAGTTTCTACCCTTACGCACGCATTGCATTCGTAGTAGTGATTTTGATATTAATTTTTGCTAAGAACAGATATGCAAAAGATTTTTTAGAAATCTCCAGCTTTCTGTATGCAATTTTGATTGGTTTCAATCTACTTGTAATTGTCATCCCATTAATCTTGGATATGATTGAACCTGTTGAAAGTATTGGGAATGATATTTATTTTTCACTGATTGAAGCTTTGATAAAACTGACTTTAGCAATTTTTCTTTACAAATTAAGTAAAGAGCAAATAGTAATTGTCACAGCCAAGAGTAATTAAAACGTGTTACAACAAAGAACTGAGGTAAAAAACCAACATTTTCTTCATTACATTTTGACATTATTTTTCAAGGGCAATAATGCGTCTATTTAAGTTTTCACCCTTTTTTACTTGTATGTATTTCAGCTTATTTTTTTAATACTGAAACAAATTTCTGGTCATAAGGCCTTCCTGATTTTGCGATGGCAAATGCCTGCCTTAATAACTCGTTGACTACGGCTATAAAGGCGAGTTTTTCACTGTTCCCCTTATCGACCAAACGTTCATAAATTTCGCTATAGACTTTATTGTGTTTACAGGGATTGAATAAGTACAAAAAAATAGATTCCAGATATTCATGTAAGGCGCTCTTGACTGCTAAAAGTAAAGCCCAACTCATTTTATTGTAGCGCCTTATCCAGGTTTTTCAATAAAAAATAAATTAATTAAAAACTTGGATTTTTCCTACAATTAACATAATTTTAAATTTATTCTGTTAGATTCTGTGTCAACTCGATAGTTTATATTTTGGTTTAAATTATTTTGCACCGTGATGTTTATAGAAAACGTATTCTATTAAAATTTAATTCCTACCTAGTGCAAAACAACCTTTTACAACTCCTACACGAGCAAACTGAAGATCTCATTTGGATGGTAAATCCGGACTTTCATTTGGTGTATGCCAACTCCTCATACCTGAACTTCATGAAAGATGTTACTGGCAGGGAAGTTAAACTCAATGAATCGGTACTTATAGAAGGCCTTGGTGAGGACAGCATTAAAAAATGGAAAGCGTTTTACAGCAGGGCGCTAAATGGGGAAAAATTTGAGGTAGAAGAGCAGTTTCTCAATACTGAAATAGAGAAAATCAAATATAGCCATATAGCTTTTAAGCCCATTACAGGGGAAAAAAGTGAGATCATTTCTGTCGCTTGCCAATCAAAAGACATTACACACTTAGTAAAACAGCGATCGGAAGCCAAACAATTATTGGATTCTTCTTTAGATGTATTCTGCACTTTTAATGAGCAGGGTGAGTTTCTTTTTGTAAATGAAGCAGTAAAAGAACATTGGGGCTATACCCCTGAGGAATTAGTAGGCACACCCTACAGGAAGTTGGTCATTGAGGACGATTTAGCTGTTACAGAATCAGTAGATATTACTATAAGAAACGGACAAGAAATTAAATCATTCGCAAATAGGTATAGAAAAAAAGACGGCGGAATTGCCTATAATATATCGGTCCTCCAGATGGGACGAGCGTGCAAAACTCTTTTACTCGGTAGCAAGGGATGGCAAAGAGAAATTTAAACAGGAAAAAAAATTACTTCAAAGCGAACAACGTTTTAAATCGCTGGTAACAGGAGCATTTGACCTGGTGGCTGTGATAGATATTAAAGGACATTATGTATTCATGAGCCCTTCAATCACTGCTATTGCTGGTATTCCACCAGAAGAATTTGTCGGTAAAAGTGCATTTGAATTCGTTCACCCAGACGACATTAAACAAATAGAAGCCGATTTTAAAGCATCAATGAAAAAGGATAGGGTAATAATGAAACCCTATCGCGCTAAAAACTTCAAAAATGAATGGAGATGGGTTGAAACACTACTCACAAATATGTTAGACAATCCATCAATTAATGGCATTGTTGTCAATTCACGGGACATTACAGAAAAAATTAAACAGGAAGAAAAAATTGTTCGAACTAAGAAAAGATTCGAGACGCTCATAGAAAACAGCACAGACTGTATCACCATACTTTCTCCAGAGGGGCAGATAATTTTCATCTCGAAGGCTATAAAAAACATTCTGGGTTATACGCCTTCAGAAGCAATGAAGTTAGACATTTGGGAACAGATTCATCCAGAAGATATAGATGACTCCAAGGTTGCTCTATCTCAGGCCTTAGAGAATCCAGGAGTTTCCATAGAGGGACACACTTCTAGAATGAAACACAAAGATGGTTCCTGGAGATGGGTCAACCCCGTAGTGACCAATATGATACACGACCCTTCTATTGAAGGAATTGTGGATGTTATAAGGGACGTAACCAGGCAAAAAACTGAAGCGCTAGAAAAAGAGCTCATCGATAAAATAAACAACTGCTTTAATCAAAAATCAGCTAATGACCTAACTAACATCCTGTCACGAGTATCTGAGCAAATTGTTGAATTTGGTGATTTTAGCTTTGCTGAAATATGGTTACCAACGTTTGACAATAAAAAGATTAAACGCACAACAAGTTACACCAAGAGCAAAGTGGGTAAAACATTCTACTCGGCATCTAAAAATGTAAACTCTTTAGAAGTAGAAAAAGGCCTATCAGACCAAATTTTAAGAAACAGAAAAGTAGTTATTTGGGAAACAGTTGATGATGAATGGCAGTCATTCAAGAGAAAAGCTGCTGCAGAAAAGGCAGGGATTAAATCACTTATTGCAATACCCTTTATTCACAATGACAAACTATTAGGTGGTCTCTTAATAGGAACAGAAAAAGTTAAATCTGCCCTTTCTGTAAACCTAGAGTTGTTTCAAAAATTAGAGTCAACCCTTGGCTCCGAGCTAAGCAGAAAGAAAACAGAAATTGAGCTATCTCAAATTTTCAATTTCACGCCTGATATGATTTGTGTGGCAGGTTTTGATGGCTATATTAAGCGTATCAATCCAGCTGGGTTGGCGTTGTTGGGGTATTCATTAGAAGAAATTCGTTCACGCCCAATAAAGTCATTTGTACATGAGGAAGATCAGTCGCAAACAGAAAAAAAACAACATCATTTACATACTGGTAAAAATCTAGACAATTTTGAGAATCGATATATTACCAAAGATGGCAAAATCATTTGGTTGAGCTGGACCGCCACTTCTTTGCCAGAACAAGGTACTATTTATGCCGTTGCCAAAAATATCACTCAAGAAAAAAAACTCAGAGAATTGAATAGGCAAGTTGGTATTCTTGCGAAAATAGGAAGTTGGGAAATGGATTTAGTAACTAAAAATCTCTTTTGGTCAGAAGAGGTTCACAGGTTGTATGAAACAGATGCAACTACATTTGTTCCAACTGTGGATGCAGCTATTAACTTCTACAGAGAGGAGTATCGCGAATTGGCGCTGTCAAGTTTTGAAAAATGTATTGAAACGGGAGAATCATATAATATTGAAGCGGTTATTGTCACGTCTAGTAAAAAGGAGCGGTGGGTGCGCACCACTGCAAAAGCTGAATTTGTTGATGGTGTATGCACTCGGGTCTACGGCAGCTTCCAGGATATTGATGCGCAAAAACAAGCAGAAAACAGGCTGCAATCTTTAGCTGATAACTTACCCGGAATAATCTACAACTATGCTATTTATCCAGATGGTACAGACGCATTACTGCATGTAGCTGGAGATGTTGAGAAGATTTGGGGTTTTACAGCTAATCAAGTCATGGAAAATGCAGACCTACTCTGGGAACAAATTAAATTGGGAGGCGACTTTGAAGAAGTTCAAGCAAGTATCCAACAGTCTATCCGAACTAAATCAAAGTGGATAAATCGCTCTAAATACGTATCTCCAACAGGTGAAGTTCGTAACCTTTTAGGTTTTGGCAGTCCTAGTTTTTTAGCAGATGGCACCATTCTTTTTGACTCCATTATTCTTGATAATACGAAAGAAGCTCGAAATGAAATTTTACTCGAGCAGACCACCAAATTAACTAGAATAGGTAGTTGGGAAATGGATTTAATAAACCGGGAAGGAGATAATATATATTGGTCTCCAATGATCAGAGAGATATTAGAATTAGATGATGATTATACCCCTACTTTCTCAGGTGGTTTTGATTTTTATGTTGACGAAAGTAAGAAGCGAATAGAAAAAGCGATGGATCTTTTGATTAAAGATGGTGTACCGTATGATCTAGAATTATTACTGAACACAGCCAAAGGCAACGAACTATGGGTTAGATTAATTGGGTCAAGAGAAAGTATCAATAACAAACCCATTAAACTTTACGGTAGTTTTCAAGATATCAATGAGAAGAAAATAGCCACTCTCGCGCTCGAGAACAGTTTGAGGCAGCTAGAAGACTATAAATATTCACTAGACCAGGCTGCTATAATCGCTTTCACAGACCAGAAAGGTGTAATAACTTCAGTGAATGATAATTTCTGTAGCATATCAGGTTATAGCAGAAAAGAGCTTCTTGGGAAAACACACAGGATTATTAATTCCAACTTTCATTCAGCCATGTTTTTTAAAGAACTGTGGAAAACAATAGCATCAGGAAAGGTATGGCGTGGAGAAGTTAAAAATAAAGCGAAGAATGGATCCTATTATTGGGTGGATACGACCATCGTACCTTTTTTAAATAAAAAAAACAAACCCACACAATATTTGGCTATTCGTTTTGATATAACCGAACGAAAAAAGGCTGAAGATGAAAAAGCTAGATTTCAGGAAACGCTAGAAAACAGCTTAAATGAAATCTACATGTTCGATGCTAAAACCCTTAAATTCAGCTATATCAACAAAGGGGCAATGCTTAACCTTGGTTATTCAAAACAAGAACTATATAGTCTAACTCCGTTAGATATAAAAACCGAAGATACAGAAGAGTCCTTTCGTGAATTGGTTTCACCGTTAATAAGTCGTGAAAAGGAGAAAGTCATATTTTTTACCAAACATAAGCGTAAAGATGCCAGCCTTTATCCTGTAGAAGTCCATCTCAAATTAGTTAAGGAAGCCAACTATACCAACTTCATTGCTATAGTTTTAGATATAACAGAGCGTAAAAAAGCCGAAGAAAGCTTAGTTTCCACATCTGAACGATTACGACTAGCTACAAATTCTGTAAAAATGGGAATCTGGGATTGGGATATCGTTAATGATATATTAACCTGGGACGACAGGATGTACGAGTTATACGGTATAAAAAAAGAAGATTTTACAGGTGCTGTTAGTGCCTGGCAAAATGGAATCCACCCTGAGGATGTTGAAAGAGCGAGTAAAGAATTATACGATGGCGTAGATGGAAAGCGTGATTTTAATTCGATTTTTAGGGTGGTTTGGCCAGATCAATCAATTCACTATATTGAAGCAAATGCAATTGTTTCAAGAGATGAAAATGGAAAAGCTATAAGAATGATTGGAAGTAATATTGATATTACCGAAAGAAAAAAAGCAGAACAAGAAATTCTTTTAGCAAACGAACGATTTGAAAAAGTCACCGAAGCCACGAATGATGCCATCTGGGATTGGGATATAGTCAACGATAAATTTTATCGTTCTGATGCTATTGAACGATTTTTCGGACAACAAACACCCAAATCAATTACCTCAAAGGATTTTTGGAATGATAGCTTTCATGCCGATGACCTGGCTGAAATTCAAAAAAGTGTTGAAGAAGCCATTGCCAATCCCTTAACTAATAAGTGGAAAATGGATTACAAAATATTCAACGAAGAGGGAGAAACACTTTATATAATAGACCAGGGCGTAATTATCAGAAATGAGAAAGGAGAGGCCATTCGGATGGTTGGAGCGATGACTGACATAACCGAATTAAAAAAAGCAGAAGAAGAAAGCAGGTTTAAAGCTAATTTATTAAGTATGGTAAGGCAGGGTGCAATTGCCACTAACCTAGATGGAGAAGTTAACTACTGGAATAAAGGTGCAGAGGTTATGTATGGTTGGAAAGCGGAAGAAGCATTGGGAAAGAATATTATGCAACTAACCACCCTGGAGACCAATACGGAAAAAGCTCGGCAAATAATGGATATGCTAAAGAAAGGAAAATCGTGGTCGGGCAATTTTGAAGTTCAGAAAAAGAATGGAACTAATTTTACCGTCAAGATTACCAATTCTCCGATCTATAATGAGAATAATGAGCTTAGTGGTATTATTGGTATTTCAACAGATATTTCAGAAGAAATTGAAAACAAGAAATTATTAAAGCGGTATACTAAAGAACTTGAGCGCTCTAACGAAGAGTTAGAGCAATTTGCATTTGTTACTTCCCACGATTTACAGGAACCACTGCGAATGATATCCAGCTTTATGGATCAATTAAAACGAAAGTATGAGGATCAACTAGACGAAAAGGCATTGCAGTATATTTACTTTGCTACCGATGGTGCAAAACGTATGAAACATATTATTTTGGATTTACTTGACTATTCTAGAGCCAGCAAACCGTCTGAAGAAATTGAGGAAGTAAATTTAAATGAAGTCATAGCAACTTATAAACAATTAAGGAGAAAAGTGATAGCCGAAAGTTCCGTCACCATAAAAACAGAGACATTACCGTCTTTAAAATCTTATAGTGCGGTAGTGACTCAAATTTTTCATGGCTTGCTAGATAATGCTATCAAATATGCTAGAGAAGGAGTTGCTCCCATTATAGAGATTCAAGCCCAGGAAAAAGAAACCCAATGGGAATTTTCAATCACCGACAATGGGATTGGGATAGATTCGCAATTTTTTGATAAAATTTTTATCATCTTCCAAAGGTTACATAATCGAAATAAATATAGCGGAACCGGAATTGGACTTGCCATTGTGAAACGAAGTGTTGAGTTTTTGAATGGACGAATTTGGCTTTCATCAACAGTGGGTGAAGGCACCACCTTTTTCTTTACAATATCTAAGAACAAAATAAATCTATAGAAAAATGAAATTAGCAAACATCCTTTTAATAGAAGATAATGAAGGAGATATTCTCCTTACTCGTGAAGCCTTTGAAGAAAGCAAAGTAAAAACAGTAATTGATGTAGCTAGAAACGGGCAAGAAGCTCTTGACTACCTTTATAAAAGAGGTGATTTTACGGAAGTTAAAAAACCCGACTTGATTCTTTTAGATATTAATATACCCATCTTTGATGGTCATGAAGTATTGAATAAAATAAAAAACGATCCAAAACTCAAAAAAATACCAGTAATTGTGTTGACCACTTCCTCAAATGAAAAGGATATTGAAAATGCCTATGAAAACCACGCAAATAGCTACGTAAGAAAACCACTTAATATGGAAGATTTTTCTACAGGCCATTCTAAAAATAGAAGAATTTTGGTTGCAACTAACGACACTAACCAAATAGGGAGATGAAAAAAGGATTAAAATACGAAGGACCTATTACAGTTTTAGTCGTAGAGAATAATGACGGAGACTTTGTACTTGTTGAAGATTATTTATTTGAAAAATTTAAGTCTATAGAAGTTAAAAGATCTCAAGATTTTAAAGAAACAGCTTCTGTTATTGAAAAAAACAAATCATCACTTTCTGTTATTCTTTTAGATTTACATTTACATGATGGAAGCGGTCTAGAACTCATAAAAAAAGTGCTTACGTATGCAAACGATATTCCCATACTAATTTTAACGGGTTATTCCGATGTGTCGATAGCTCAATTAAGTCTTCAATTGGGTGTATACGACTTTTTGGTAAAAGATGAGTTAAATCCAAATTTGCTTTATAAAAGCATCGATTTTGCAATAAACAGGAGACAGTTCATCTCTCAAATTGAAAGTGAACGGTTAAATTATGAAAATCTCTTTAATTTCAGCCCACAACCTATGTGGCTTTTAGACAATGATAATTTCAAGATCTTAAATGCCAACTATTCTGCCATTAAAAACTATGGGTATTCACTTAGCGAATACCAAGATATGTCATTTATAAAATTACATCCAAAAGGAGAGCAAGAACGTGTATCTAACTGGCTTTCAGATGATAGTCATACTGCCAAAAATGACAATTTTATACATTCATTAAAGGATGGTACCCAAATTAAAGTGGATGTTCATAGTGAAGAAGTTAAAAGCGCTTCTAATGAAAAAATGACCATTGTACAATCCAATGATATAACGGAGACTTTAAATCATATTGAAACGATAGAAATTCAAAACAATTCACTAAGAGAAATAGCCTGGACGCAGTCCCATGTGGTACGAGCCCCCCTTTCAAGAATTTTGGGAATAATTGATTTGATTGAAAATCATAAGAACAACTTGGAAGACCTTTCATTTTGGCTAAAAGAATTGAAAAATTCCTCAAACGAAATGGACACTATTGTAAAAAAAATAGTAAATAAATCCCAAAATATTAATCTAACCAACCAGGATGAATAAAGTTTTTTACATAATTGATGACGATCCAATTTTCAGGAAAATGGTTAGTGTTATGATACAAAAGAATGACCCTACTGCTATTTGTAAACAATGTGAAAATGGCGCCATTGGCCTAAAAAAATTAGAGATTGAAAAAGGACTTGAAAATAACAATAAGATTATCGTATTGTTAGATATTAATATGCCGGTATTAAATGGCTGGGAATTTTTGAAAGAAATAGAGTCGAATGCATCTTATAACATCAAGAATCTCACACTATATGTTATTTCTTCATCAACAGATCACGCAGATATCTTAAAAGCCAAACAACACGAAATAGTAAGTCATTATTTCCACAAACCATTAGTTGACAGTGATATCCGAAGAATATTAAATACTAATTAATTTTATAGTAATAGGACGTGACATTCTACAAAACACTGTAACAAAAATTCGAAATAATCGTCTAGATCAAAAACTAATTAAAAAAACGAAATGAATACTAAAAGCTTCTTCCTTATAATTTTTTGTTTGGTTTCTTTACAAGGTATTGCTCAGAGCAAACTGCCTATAATAAAGGCAAATTCATCAACAGTTGATATTTTAGAAGATGGCGTTTTAAAAAAAGGGTATTGGTCTATAGCGCCCGAGGTAAACCCAGATATTTATGAAACTTCTGCTAAACGAATCACCTTTTATACTGATGTTGATTCAATCAGTTTTGATATCGAAAAAGACAAAAATTATGATTTTGAAATAAAACTGAATGATGGGGAAAGGGCTTTTACACGTATTCAATGGACACCTTCGAAACTCGACATCCTAAAAAAAGGCAGTGAGTATCAAATGATAGATGATAATTCCATCCCAAAATTTAGTTACCAATCACAAGAGAATCACTTTCTAATTAAACTGAGAAAAGAATTAAAACTTGATTCAATTGCAGGAAACGGGAACGAACTATCCCAAATATTCAACTTATTTAAATGGGCGGATAATGTTGTAGAACACGATGGTAGCAGTAGCAATCCTGTACTAAGAAACGCAGTTGATTTATTGAAAATATGTAGAGCAGAAAAACGAGGGCTTAACTGCAGAATGCTTTCTATATTTCTAAACGAATGCTATTTAGCAATGGGTATAAAATCGAGATATATTACTTGCATGCCGAAAGAAACAGATTTCGATGAATGTCACGTGATTAATATGGTGTATAGCAATGAATTAAATAAGTGGTTATGGATTGACCCTACAAATGGAGCATACGTTATGGATGATAAGGGAAATTTACTTAGCATTCAGGAAGTACGCGAAAGATTGATAAATGATAAGGGATTAATTCTTAATGCAGATGCAAATTGGAATCGAAGCTCTTTACAGAATAAAACCCATTATTTAGATTACTATATGGCTAAAAATCTTTACCGTTTTGAAACGCCATTAGTAAGTGAGTACAACGCAGAGACTATAGAAGAAGGCAAGGAAATAGCTACGGTCGAACTCTTACCACTTGATGGTATTGTACAGAAGCCTAAAAAAGATATAATAATTGACACTACAAATAAAGTTAAACGTATTTATTATAAAACTAATAATCCATATATTTTTTGGGCAAAACCTGATTAAAAAGAACAAACACACAATAGAGTACAACAACAACAGGGCGGTTTTGGCTTAATTTAAAGATCTTTTTTTCAAAGTCGCCCTTTTTTTGTTTTAGCTTTTAAAAGTGTAAATTATAGAAACAAAGATAGCAGTTAATCCGCACGGAAACAGTAAACTTTTTGCCCTGCTATTCTCATACGTATTCCAAAGGGTCTTAGAGCAACCTGATAGGCAAGCGGACTGATTTTTATAAAGCAACTGCACTTCCGAAAACCGTTTTAGTTGTTCTCTTATCTCTTAGTAAAATTAGATAACTATAAATTATGTGGTTGTAAAGTAAAGAGTTAGCCACACAAACCAATTATATTCTGAACATCTAAAAATCTATAGAAGATGTGCTTGTTTAGTATATTTCTCGCTTAAAAAATTTCCAAGAAATTTAGTGCCATATTCACCCAAGAACAAAAATTTCTCCGGTAGATGATTTCTTTGCACGTACTATTTGCGTCTTCAAAACAAAAAAACACACACCCATAATAACAGAAAATCAGCCTCTTAAAAATCCTTATTTAGATTTATTATAAATAATTTGGCTAAATCAAAAGACAACTATAACTTTGTCGAAAATCAGTTATTTATAATTAGTCTAAATAAAAACAATGAAAAACTTAGTATCAACTTTAAGTATATTTCTGCTTACCAACCTAGCAGTAGCACAAACAAGCACTGTTTCCGGCACTGTTAAAGATGCAGATGAAACACCACTTTTCGGGGTTAATGTTTCTTTAAAAAACACAATTAATGGTACACAAACTAAAGAAAATGGAGACTTTGAGATCACTAATTTGGAGAATGGCGATTACACGCTTTTAATTTCTTATTTAGGTTTCAAAACAAAAGAAATTTCAGTTTCAGTTTCAAATAATCAAAACATCATATTAAAAACCATAACGTTATACGAAGGAAATGAAATTTTAAGTGAGGTTCTCATTGAAGGAGAACGTCGTAACAAATTTTCAAGAAAGAAAACCGCTTATGTTTCAAAACTTCCATTAAAAGACATCGAGAACACACAGGTATACAGCACAGTTACCAATGAAATTCTAAAATCACAGGTAGTTACAAACTTTGATGATGCCTTAAAAAATGCAACCGGCGTAGAACAACTTTGGACTTCCACAGGTCGCGGAGGTGATGGAGCTGGCTATTTTTCACTTCGTGGATTTTCGGTTCAACCACAATTGGTAAACGGACTTCCAGGTCTTACAAACGGAACAATAAATCCTGCTAATATTGAACGCATTGAAGTGCTAAAAGGTCCTTCTGCTACGCTGTTCGGGAATGCTGTAAGTTCTTATGGCGGCCTTATAAACGTGGTTACTAAAAAACCGTACGTTGGCACTGGTGGCGAATTGTCTTTCACTTCCGGGACTTACGGACTCAATCAAATTGTAGGCGATTTTAGTACTGCCTTGTCTAAAGAGGATAACTTATATTTCAGGGTAAATACCGCATATACCACCGAGCAAAGTTTTCAGGATGCAGGTTTCAGAAAGTCATTTTTTGTTGCACCATCGTTATCGTACAAAGTAAATAACAAACTTTCATTTTCTTTTTACGCAGAAATAACTCAAGCCGAACAAACAAACCCAACCTTCTTATTTTTAAATAGAAGTGCACCAACGGTTGCCTCAAATCTTGATGAACTGAACTACAATAACAAGTTATCTTTTACGAGCAACGATTTATCCCTACAAAATCCAACTCAGAATTACAGAATTGAAATGGATTACAAACTATGGGATACGTGGCAATCGCAGACGCTACTTTCCAAAAGTTCCACATCTACAAAAGGGTATTATTCATACTTATTTGATTATGGCATTCTGGAGGGAAATACCTACTCCCGTTTAATCAACAAACAAAATGCAAATACACAAACAACAGCTATTCAGCAGAACTTTATTGGAGATTTCAAAATTGCTTCATTACGCAACAGAATGGTTGTAGGTATTGATTATTTTAATGAAACGCAGACAGAAAACAGTACTGGTTACGCTTTCTACGGAAATATTACACCCAATGGTGGTGCTAATGGAGATGACCCCTTTACTCCCGAAATGGAGGAAAATTTATATCCTCTTTCAACCTCCGCAGTTGATGCTGTATTGGCTTCCCAAGGCGTCACCAACCTTAAATCAAATTATCATATTTATAGTTTATATGCTTCAGACGTTATCAATTTCACAGATAATCTTTCAGCAATGATAGGTTTACGATTAGACCATTTTGATAATGAAGGCGACGTAGCAAATCTTATAGATGATTTTGATCAGACAACCCTTTCACCAAAATTTGGATTAATATATCAGCCAATTAAAGATAAACTTTCTGTATTTGGTAATTACCAAAACGGCTTTACCAATGTAGCACCACAACTAGTTGGTAATCCGGAAAATGGCCCACAAACATTACAAACATTTAACCCGGAACATGCGAATCAAATTGAGTTTGGTATTAAAACAAATCTTTTCAATAATCGATTAAACGCAACAATCAGTTACTATGACATTAAGGTAAAAGATCGAGTAATTACAGATCCATCCTCGCCGTTTAATAAAATTCAAGGTGGTGAAGTGGTAAGTAAAGGGTTTGAAATTGAAGTTAATGCCAACCCAATTAAAGGACTAAATATAAGGGCTGGTTTTAGTAATAACGATAGTGAAACCACAAAATCCGATAATGTTGAAATATTAAATAGAAGACCCCTTGAAGCTGGACCAGAAACACTGTACAATTTTTGGACAAATTATGAATTTCAAAACGGAACTTTAGAGGGGTTTGGCTTCGGGGTAGGAGTTAATGGAGCAAGTGAACGTTTTGCGATAAACTACCAATCAACTGGCGAATTTATTCTGCCAAGTTATACGATTGCAAACGCTTCTGTTTTTTACCAGGAAGATAAATACAGAATTGGATTAAAGTTAAACAACGCTTTTAATAAGGAATATTACAAGGGTTGGACAACTATAAACCCTCAGATGCCGAGAGCTTTATTGGCAAATATTTCATATCAGTTTTAATTAGTCCAGCTAAGAGAGCAACTTTCTAGCGGTTGCTCTTTTTTAAATTTAAAATAATGACCACTAAAAAAATCATCTTTCAATTACACAAAATTTTAGGCTTATCGACAGGCCTGGTTGTTTTTATAGTTGCTATTACGGGTTGCTGTTGGGCTTTTAAAGACGAGATAGAAAGCCTTTATGATGACTATAAAAAAGTAGTACCCCAAAACACCCCTATTTTAACACCAACTGAAGCGAAAGAACTTGCCAGGGAGATATTTCCTGCCAACTCAGTTCACGGAACACTATTTAAAAAAGAAGATGACGCAATTGAAGTCATATTCTATGATGCCGAACCAGAGTTTTATCAAAGTGTTTTCTTAAATCCATATTCAGGCGAAGTAATTCAGGTAGATAATCATCTGTCAGGGTTTTTTGCGTTTATTCTAAAGGGACATATGCGAATTTGGTTACCCAAAGCAGTTGGTGAACAGGTTGTAGGCGTCTCGATTCTTATTTTCATCATAATTATTATTTCCGGTTTTATTCTGTGGTTGCCTAAAAAGCGAAAAAACCTAAAGCAACGTATTAAATTTGACTGGAAAAAAACAACCCGATGGAAACGTAAAAATTTTGACTTGCATACCGTGCTAGGCTTTTATGTTTGTTCCCTCGCCTTAATCTTAGCCTTTACTGGCTCAATGATGTCTTATAACTGGTTGAAATATGCAGTTTATAAATCTACAGGTGGCGAAAAAGAGGCACATTTTATTATTCCTGAAAATGAAAATGAAATGGGCAGAAGAGATAGTAAGATTCCCATGGACTATTTAATTACAAAACTTTTAAAAGAAAACCCAGGTGCCGAAAGTATTGAATTACACTATCCCAAAACAGCAGAAGAAAGTATTTACGTAGAAGTTTCAAACAGTAAAGGACTCTATTACGATTCCGATTTTAGATTTTTTGACCAAAATACGCTGGAGGAAATTGAAACAGCAAGTATTTATGGGAAATACAAAAATGCAAAAGTTGCGGACAAAATTCAACGAATGAATTACGACATACATATTGGAGCAATTGGCGGAATTACGGGAAAAATTATTGTGTTTTTAATTAGTTTGCTTACTGCAAGTTTACCGGTAACAGGAGTTTTATTATGGTACGGACGGAATTACAAAAAGAAAAAAATTAGATAAGATTAAAGTATAGTACACAAATTACCCTTCCACACACTTTTACGCCAACACTGCAGTCAAGCAAGAAAATTGTTCCGTGACTTCGTAAAAGAAATATTTTGACAAGAAGCTTTAAAGTAAGTTAATTGCATATTTACTATGGCTTGTCTATCTAAAATCAAGACAAATCATAAACGAAAAATAAATACATAAAAAGAATATTTAGTGCTTAACTCAAATGTTTAGGAAGGAAATACCGGGTACAAAAATAATATGCTTCAAAAACACCTCTCTATGCTAAAAAACCTTCAATTAATCCGGTAGGATGGCTCACGTCACAAATTGGAAAATCGAACCAATGTTGAAGCTCTTCGCTATAGCCAGTATTATTTAAATAATTATGCAGCGCCAGATTTAATCCTTTGGTGTATTTAGCGTGGTTGGCACCTTTAGGATCTTTATGATACAGATCGTTTTGAGCAAATCCTTTAAATTCAGGTCCTGTTATCTCAATGCCAAATTCCTGAGGGTTCTTTCCAATGGGACTGTGAACTGTAGTTGTAAATTGGTGCCAGAAAGCAGACTGAATACAATTTTTCTCAAACAACTGTCGCACCACTTCCAGCGAATCTATTGTTTCCTGCTCGGTTTGGGTGGGGAACCCATACATAAGATACGCGTGCACCAAGATATTGGCAGACGAAAAGTTATGCGTTACTCTGGTAACCTGCGCAATATCTACTCCCTTTTTCATCTTGGCTAACAATCTGTCTGAAGCAACTTCCAGTCCGCCGGTAACGGCAACACAACCAGATTTCGCCATAAGTTCGCACAATTCCAAGGTGAATGTTTTTTCAAACCGTATGTTGGTCCACCAGGTTATTTTTACATTCCTTTCCAGAAGTGAATTTGATAATGCCCTCAACATTTTTGGCGGTGCAGCTTCATCTACAAAGTGAAAACCACTAATGCCTGTATCACTAACAATCTTTTCAATTTTATTCACTAAATCTTCTGCCGTAGTGTTTTGGTAATTACCAATATAATCTAAGCTTACGTCACAAAACGAACATTGCTTCCAGTAACAGCCGTGAGAAATGGTTAACTTGTTCCATCTGGCATCTGTCCACATACGGTGCATTGGATTCACCACATCCAGGAAAGACACATATTTGTGAAAAGGCAACCCAGAATAGTCCGGAGCAGGTAAATTTTTGTGATGGTAAATAGTATTCGGAATCTTATTCCTATAAACTACCTGATTATGTTCCAAAACGTACGTTCTTTCCAATTTATCTTTAGTCACGGTGCCTTTAAGATATTGTACTATTTTAAGCAAGGGGCCTTCTCCATCATCTAAGGAAATAAAATCTACAAATTCAAAAATTCTGGGGTCTTTAAGGGAACGTAACTCAGTATTGCAGTACCCCCCACCAAATGCAACTTTGATTTCCGGAAAAAACTGTTTTATAAATTGGGAACATCGCAAAGCGGCAAATAAATTCCCCGGAAATGGAATGGTAAAACAAACTAACGAAGGTTGATGCGCGTTGAGCTGAGCCTCGAGGATGTTCATCATCTCATCCTCAATAAGCGTGGGCTGATACTTTAATAATTCGTCTAACTCATCGAAACTACTTGCAGACGTGGCAATTTGCTCGGCATACTTCGTGAAGGCAAAAAACTCATCTACATTTGCTTGAATAAAATCTCCAATTTCTTCAATAAAAAGTGTTCCGTAATGCTTTGCTTTGTCAATAATTCCTTTTTCTCCTGTTGCCCATTTAATGTTGTTATGTACTGTCTGCAATCTATGCCCTTTTGGTAGAAAACCAGGCTCCAGAATTGTCTGTGCGGTTTGAATGTCCTGTTTTTGAAGAAACCCGATCACAATGTTAACACTGGAAATATATTGGGATTTCATTTTACGAACTTCAGGAAAATAATGATTTCCCAGATCATCAGCTTCCTTAAAAATAGCATCAAGAAAATCTGCCGAGAAGATGGCTGTAAATAATTCTATACTTAGATCGCAGGTAGCAACTGCTACATTATGAGTTTCTAAAAATCCCTTAATATAAGCAGCTGCAGGATAAGCAGTATTTAACTGCGTAAAAGGAGGTGTGATAAAAAGAATGTTAGACTGCATAAGGTAAAGATAGAATTCTCTATACTGAAATTGGTTTAATTTACTTCAGTTTTGTATGTTTCAGATAAAAATATTAGCCAAACTTTACCAAAATTTTTTTACAAATCCAATAGAAAAATATCGCTATGGCTGTTCCCACCAAAGCACCTACAAAAAGATCGCTAGGATAATGAACGCCTACATATATTCGGCTTAAAATAAAAATAAGTGGCCACAAAAAGGCCAGATAGATCCATTTAGTGAATTTTCTAATGGCGAGCACCACAAATGTTGTTACAGCAAAACTAGACGAAGCGTGGCCTGAAAAGAAGCTAAAATTAGTTGGTTTTTGAAGGATCCTTATAACCTCTGACAACGCTTCCACATTATTGGGTCTTAAACGGGCTACATAGTCTTTTACAAAGTTTGTGAATGTAATAGTAACAATAAAAGTAAGAATAGTAAAGGAACTAACAACCAGCCCATTTTTAAAGCCGTATTTCACAAAAATAATGGCGAAAAAAAAGATAAATAACGGAAGCCAGCTTTCAATTTGGGTGGCAAAGATCCAGAAACCATCAAAATGCTCAATTCCCAGACTGTTAAGCCAGATAAAAAGTTCTCTGTCCCATTCTTTAAGGGTTTGGAGCATTAGAAATTGCGTTTAATAGGACCCGATATTTCCTCCACATCTTCCTTTACCTTATCGATCTCTTTCCTAACGTCTTTGGTTATATCTATATCCAATCCGTTTTTCTCGGCACTTTTGGTGATTTCAGACTTAATATCGTTTGTAGCATCCTTGATCTGGCGCATTCCTTTTCCTAATCCGCGTGCAATTTCTGGCATCTTATCGGCACCAAAAACCATAAGCACAATAAACAGGATAAACGCTATTTCGGCTCCGCTAATGAATAAAGGAAGGATTACTAATTTCATAGGGTACAAAGATACTAATTCTTAAATTCCAAATAACAAAAAGCAAATCACAAATTTGAAGGTGGATACCATCTTGAAGCTTCGGAAATGTTATAGCTTGGACTATTTGCTTCCCTATTGTTAAAATTTGGACCGTCTCCAGCGCTTAGAAAAAGAAATTAGAAAAGCTGCTCTTTACAACGCTAAGACCACTTTATCACTTATTTATTTCCAAAATTCGACAATGGCGAATGGTTCGTATTCTTACGGCGCAGCGATAGCTACCAATAAAAAACCCTCTCCAAACAAGTTGAAAAGGGCTTTTATATATTCGTTTTAAAAGATTATTCTTCTTCTTTAGACTCTTTAAATTTATTGAACTCTCCTAACTTCTTGCGCTGTGGCCACGCGTTGTTCGAAGTATCTATATCTGCTGTTTCCTCGTCCGGATCTACTATAATTTTTGTGATCTCTTTTTCAGAGGCAATAACTTTACCTACTTCAGCATCGTTCTTTCTCCAAATTTGCGCCGGATATGTAAAACGCTCTGTCGTTCCATCTGCGTAAGTTACTTCAGCAATAATTGGCATTGGAATACCTCCCGGCTTTTCAAAAATAACCTCGTAGAAATACTTAGGGTTTTTCATACCTGCTCTATCTCCTACAGGAATATTTTCCATAATGTATTCCTGAAGGGTAGTTACATCGTTTAAGCTGGAATTTTTCATACTTGGATCGTAGTCTTCACTTCCTTCTTCAACCAAATACACAAGAGGTGGCAGGTCGCTTTCTTTCATTCCGCGAGACTCCATCATTTCTCTTACCTCCTTGTTCATTTTACTGGTTACGTAAAATTTCTTCACTTCCTTTACACCAATATCTGTATAATCTGTGGTGTAAAACCAGGATCTCCAGAACCAGTCAAGATCTACCGCAGATGCGTCTTCCATAGTACGGAAGAAATCTTCTGGTGTTGGGTGTTTAAACATCCAACGTTGCGAATACGTTCTAAATGCATAGTCAAACAACTCACGCCCCATAATGGTTTCACGTAAGATATTTAACCCTGTAGCTGGCTTGGAATAGGCATTAGCTCCAAAATTATAGGTATTTAAACCTTTTGTCATAATTGGTGCAATATAGTCCTGATCGCCACCCATATACCCTACGATATTCTTGGCTGGCCCATCTACGGGAAGGATATTTTGTATTAGGTGCAATAGCTTCCGGGTATTTTTCTCCAAAATCCTGTTCTGCTACATACTGTACAAACGTATTAATACCTTCGTCCATCCAGGTCCACTGGCGCTCATCACTGTTTACGATCATAGGGTAAAAGTTATGCCCTACTTCGTGAATGATCACACCAAAGTTCCCGTATTTTGTTCTCTCGCTATAGTTACCATCTTTGTCCGGACGCCCATAGTTCCAGCAGATCATAGGATATTCCATCCCCTGCCCTTTCGCATGTACCGAAATTGCTTTGTGGTACGGATAGTCAAAAGCCATTCTTGAATACGTTTCCAACGTACTGGCAACAACTTTAGTAGACCAGTCTTCCCATAAAGGATTTCCTTCTGGTGGATATACTGAAACAGCCATTACATCGCGATTTCCAATTTTTACAGCCATCATATCCCAGATAAAACGTCTGGAGGTTGCAAAACCATAGTCACGTACATTTTCTGCTTTAAATTTCCAGGTTTTTGTACCTGTAGCAAATCCTTTTGAAGCAGCTTCTGCTTCGGCTTGAGTTACAATTAGTACCGGATCTTTATAAGATTTTTGCGCTTCTTCATAACGCTTCATCATTTCTTTGGTAAAAACATCTTTACGGTTTAACAGTTTTCCCGTAGCATCCAGTGTGTGGTCTGAAGGCACTGTAATGTTCACTTCAAAATCACCAAATGGCAAGGCAAATTCATCACGCCCCCAGAACTGGCTATTTTGCCATCCCTCTACGTCGCTGTATACAGCCATACGTGGATAAAATTGTGCAATTACGTAGCCTTTATTGCCATCATCAAAAACCTCGTAACCACTTCTGGCACGGTCAATTGTGTGATCTACAATATTATACCACCACTTAATAGAGAACGTAAACGTATCGCCACTTTCCAAATGTTCCGGCATATCTATTCGCATCATAGTACGATTAACTATATGAGGTAGTGGGTTTCCTCTTTTATCCCTTACGTAGTCTATTTTAAAACCTCCGTCAAAACCAGCACCCATATATTTACCTACAAATCCACTGGTAGTTTCGGCTGCTGCCGCTCCACTAGGCTCAATTAAAGGAGATTTGGAATCTCTTGCACGAACGTTCTGGTCTAACTGAACCCAAAGGTATTCCAATGCGTCCGGTGAGTTGTTGGTATACGTAATAGTTTCGGTACCATACAGCTTGGATGTTTTATCATCTAAGATAATATCCATTTTATAATCTGCTTGTTGCTGGTAATACTGTGGCCCTGGAGCACCATTGGGTGAACGGTACACGTTTGGGGTAGAAAACTCTTCGTATAACTGCTTAAAGCGGTTGTTGTTGTAATGTCCTGGCTTGCGGGCTTCTTCTTTTTCAACGTCGCCATCTTGTGCAAACGCCATTCCTGCAGTGAGGAATAAAGCTACCAGGGATAGGTATTTCACTAATTTCATATGTAGAATAATTTATTGGATTTTTGAAAGGTTTAAAAATACTTTTAATAAAGGTTTTATGCGGGCTAATCGTCGAATTTTAACAATCCTTTAGGGTTTTCTTTTTCAAGAATTAAACTACGTCTGGAACCGTTACTTTTTATATGAATAATATTCTGCTGCTCATCAAACATATCCAGCAGAACTTTGTTCTCTACTTCAATGGTATGTACTTCTGAAATATTAGGTATTTCTATATACACTTTCACAACATCAATATCGTACTGTTTCCCAATATAATTGAAGGTTGTTTCCTTACCGTTTACATTAATTTTCAACTTCTGAAGCACATAATCCCTCAAAATTTCCCCATCCTGCTTCGTTTCTTTTTTTGAATTGAAATTAAATTTTCTTCCGTACCGCATCTCCAATGCATCTTCTATATCGTCCAGAAATATTTTGGTAATTAGTTGAAGGCTTTGCTCCTTTTGGGCATACTCAATTGTAGTAATGCTCACGTAAAATTTATGGGTAGTAGAAGCCGTTAGCAACGGAAACACGAATAAAACAAGGGCAACTTTAAGAAACTTCATAGGGTTATAACGAAAATGATTAAAATGATATTGAAACTGCGATGTTACAACAATTATTCCTTTTTTCTCACCGCGCTCTCCAATCTTGAAATATAAACAGGTGCTTTCTCTTTAAAAATAGCCAACACAATCCCGTAGTTTTCCCGGTTAAAATCATCTTGCAACGTACTCGTTTCAATACAAAACAGCAGGAAATCGTAGATCTTATCTTCAGGAATACGGTAAGACTTCATTAAAAAAGCTTCGTCATATTGATGTAGAATTCTGGCGACCGTATTGTTTTCTGCCTCCCATTTTCGCTTAGTACGTAACATTTTATAGTAGCCACTTACATGATTATAGAGCGCCTCTACATTTATAGCCGTAGGTGCATACAGGGTATAGGCTGGTACAATTTTTTCTTCTGGCTCTCCCTGAAACCCAGGGATACCCAAAGTCCAGAAATCGACTTTCTCCTTAACTTTTATATTTTTTATATCGTTAGCTATATCTCCTGTAAGCCTGCTTCCCAGAAATACTTCATCCAACTGGTTTATGAGTTTTTCCAGCGTCACTACCACAATTCCTCTTTCAATAATATCTTCGGTAATTTCAACTTTTTTAGGCAGGTAATGCACCGAGGAGAAAATTAAAGTGTCTTTCTCTTTGGCCTGAATAGAGAAGTTTCCAAATTCGTCTGTTATGCTATTACTTCGGGAGCTATTATTTAAAATATGAATGCCCTCAACCTCCTCTACGTTAGTAATTTTACCTTGAACGGTCGTAGTTTGGGCAAAAATTTCAGCAACACCTATTCCTACAAATAGTAAGAAAAATAGCTTACTTTTCATCACCTAATCTTTCTTTGTAAAGAATACTTTGCTCAAATAATACTTCGAGCAATTCAATTTCATTTTCAGATTTTAGCATATAGGGTTTTACTGCATTTTCCTCAGCAAAATAAATAAAGGCATCTACATTTTCAGCAGGAATTCCAAAGGTTTCAGCATAATACTGAGTGCTGTAACGTTGTTGTAGCGCTGTCACCAAAACCTGACCGTTATTTAAGGTTTCTTTCGGAGTACTTTTATCTTTCTTCGGGAAAATTGCATTCGCCAATAGACCAAAAATGCTTATAAAATTTGCTCCGTTTTGCAATCTGTGGCTGTTAAGTGCTTCATCGGCAACATTTCCTTCTATTGAGGAAAGCCGGTCTTGCGTAAACTCATAATCGTAATTTATTGTTTTGTAAGAAAGATCGTAATCCGGAGCTTCGTACACTTGTATTCGGTTTACATCTACCCGTATATTCCCGGATAGATCGTACGGACTTACAACTACCTCAGCCAACTGATTAACAGCAGGATTCATATAAATTCGCATAAATTTTTTATCCACTACCCCGGCGTCAATCACCACCGTAAACGATTGAAACTGTAGTGCTGTGATCTGCACCCGATCGTTTTTCCCAACTTCCAGTGTAAATTTTCCTTCGGCATCTGTGGCTGTTCCCTTTTGTGACGAAACATTGTAAACACTTATTTGCTCTCGTTCATCGCCTTTAGGCACAATAATTTCACCTTCCACCAGAACACGGTCTATTTGTTGCGAAAAGCAAGCCATAGAAAGTAGCAAAGTAAAAACTGAAAGTAATATTTTCATCTAATAAATGTACGGTTGATTTTCCAAAAGCCGAAAATAATTACAACTTTTGTGATGTTTTTATAAAGACGAAACATTTTTTTGCATATTACATCACCAGTTAAAACACTATGAAAAATCTTCTCATTGCCAGTACGTCCACTCTTCATGAGGGGAGCTATTTAGACTATCTGCTTCCCGAATTGGAAGTATTATTTAAAGATACTGAAGAAATCCTCTTTATCCCCTACGCAAGACCTGGCGGGATGTCACACGATCAATACACCGAAAAGGCTACAAAGGCTTTTCAAAAAATAAAAAAGAAACTGATTGGAATTCATACGTTTAAAAACCCTTCAGAAGCCATAAAAGACGCGAAAGGACTCTTTACAGGCGGCGGAAATACCTTCGTGTTAGTACATGCACTCCACAAGTTAAAGGTAATGCAACCCCTTAGAGACGCTATTTTCAACGGCACACCCTACTTAGGAACGAGCGCAGGAAGTAACATTTGCGGCCTTACCATGATGACCACAAACGATATGCCCATTGTCTATCCACCAAGTTTTAAAACCCTGGGCGTGATTCCTTTTTCTATAAATCCGCATTACTTAGATCCGGATCCAGGCAGCAAGCATATGGGTGAAACACGGGAAACGCGCATTAAAGAATTTCATACGCAAAACACCATTCCGGTAGTAGGATTGCGCGAAGGCAGTTGGTTGCAGGTGCAAGGGACAAAAATTATTCTTAAAGGGAAACTCACCGCTCGTGTATTTGAGCAAGATAAAAGTGCATACGAAATAGAAAGCGGCACCTTAATTGATTATTTTTAGACTATGAAAAGAAAAAAATTCTTACAACTAAGCAGCCTGGCGGGATTGGGAATTTCTTTGCTCCCTTCCCTGTCTTTTTCTGCGGAAATGCAACTCACATTTACCCGTTCGCAATTACTAGGAAAAGGGAATCCGGATATTGTAGGCGATAGCTACACCAGCAAAATGCACAAAGATGCCAAAGCAGCATTTCTGAAAATGAAAAAGGCAGCAGCAGCAGATGGAATAACGATAGAAGTGGTTTCTGCCTACCGAAGTTTCCAGCGACAAAAAGAAATTTACGAAGGCAAATACACCCGTTTTACCAACCAGGGCCTCACACCTAGCCAGGCCATTGAAGAAATTATTGAATACTCTACCATTCCCGGAACCTCCCGCCATCATTGGGGAACCGATATTGACATAATTGATGGCAATGCTTCCCCACGACCAAAAAGTGTGCTACAACCCGAACTATTTCACGGGAAAGGCCCTTTTTGTAAATTAAAAGAATGGCTTACCACAAACGCAAACAGCTTTGGGTTTTACGAAGTGTACACAGACAACGCCAATAGAAAAGGCTTTAAATACGAGCCTTGGCATTTTAGCTATGCACCCGTTTCAAAACCTATGCTGGACGCCTATAAAAAGCTGGATGTAAAACAAATTCTACTAGAAGAAAAAATTAAAGGCGCCGAGCATTTTACAGATTCTTTTATAAAAAAATACCGTACGGAAAACATTCTGGACATTAACCCTGAGTTGTTTTAAAATTTAAAATTTCTGAAACAATTCACTATTGTTCTTCAAACTACTATGCAAATTTTCGTAAATTTAAAATAGTTAAAAAACAAAATTGAAACAGTTTACTTAAAGAAAATATAATACATACTAGCGATGAGAGGAAGTTGGAAAATCAGAATTTTAATTGGGGTGCTTATTGCTGGTTTTGGCCTGGTACGTTATTGCTCTTCTATGGAAGAAAATAAATATACCGGGACCACACAAGCTATTTCTATGGATCCGGACGAAGAAATTGCCATTGGCCTCGCCAACGCTCCAAAAATGATTGAAGAATACGGCGGTTTGCACCCAGACCAGCAACTTCAGAACTACGTTGATCTGGTGGGTCAAAAGCTAGTTGAAAGCACCGTAGCAACCAAAACACCTTATAAATACGATTTCCATTTGCTGGCAGATCCGGAAACTATTAATGCCTTTGCGCTTCCTGGCGGACAAATATTTATTACCTACGCCTTGTACTCAAAATTACAAAATGAAGATCAACTCGCAGGGGTTCTGGGTCACGAAATTGGTCATGTAATAGGCCGCCATAGTAGCGAGCGGATTGCAAATACCCAAGTGTGGCAAACTGTGGCACAAGGTGCTGAAGTTGGCTTTGGCGGCGGAGGTGCCATCTCTCAATTTGGAATGAGTACACTGCTTAATAACGGTCGTGGAGACGAGTTGGAAAGTGACGATCTTGGCGTTCGGTTTATGATACGCGCTGGCTATAACCCTAATGAAATGATTGGCGTGATGCAAATTTTAAAAGCAGCAGCGGGTCCCAGTCGTGCACCGGAGTTTCAAAGTACACACCCGGATCCGGATAACAGGATAGAGCAGATTAAAGAAAGTATTAGTAAATATGGTGGGACTGTTGAGTGATACTATAGTTGCCAGACGATACTTTAAATTTGTAAAAAGACAGTATTTTTTCTGAAATTGGATGTTACATAACGTTCTTTATGTACTTAATTTTCGGTTGGATTACTATGTCGATAGTCTGAATTTAGTAACAGTATACTTATAAGCATTTTCTGGACTTCGGTTATTCCAGTAAAAGTTTCAGTAATAAATCTTCCCAAGAACTTCTCCAAACTACATTCCTTATCTTTACAAAATGAACAAAAAAGTACTCCTTTTAATCCTTGATGGTTGGGGAATTACCCAAAACCGAGAAGTTTCAGCAATTGCACAGGCAGCAACGCCGTATATAGACTGGTTGTATAAAGATTATCCAAACGCCCAATTGTTAACCCATGGGATGCATGTTGGGCTTCCAGAGGGCCAAATGGGAAATAGCGAAGTGGGACATACCAACCTGGGTGCCGGGCGGATTGTATATCAGGATCTGGCAAAGATTAATCTGGCGTTGCAGGAAGACACACTTAAAGATGAAGTTGTATTAAAAAAAGCATTTCAGTATGCCAAAACCAATCATAAAAAAGTTCATTTTGTAGGGCTGGTAAGTAAAGGTGGCGTGCATTCGCATCTGGAACACCTAAAAGGATTGCTTTCTGCCGCTGCTGAAAACGAACTGAATGATGTATTTGTCCACGCCTTTACAGATGGTCGCGATGTAGACCCAAAAAGCGCCGTGAACGATATAGCCGAACTACAGGAACACCTCGCAAAAACCACAGGAAAATTAGCCAGTATTGTAGGACGTTATTTTGCTATGGATCGTGACAAAAGATGGGAACGCATTGCGAAAGCCTACGATGTATTAGTACACGGAAATGGTAGACATTCAACAAATGCTACTGAAAGTATTAAAGAAAGCTACAAAAATAACGTTACCGATGAGTTTATAGCACCCATTGTCCTTACTGAAAATGACAAACCTATTGCCACTATTGAAAAAGATGATGTGGTTATTTTCTTCAATTTCAGGACAGACCGTGGTCGCCAACTTACCGAAGTACTTACCCAGGAAAACTACGAGGAATTTGGGATGCATAAAATCCCGTTGCATTTTGTGACGCTCACTAATTACGACCATAGTTTTAAAAATATTGAAGTTGTTTTTAAAAAAGAAGATCTAAAAGATACGCTTGGCGAAACACTTTCCAAACATGGTAAAACACAAATTCGGATTGCCGAAACCGAGAAATACCCGCACGTAACGTTCTTTTTTAACGGAGGTAGAGAGATTCCTTTTGAAGGTGAAAAACGCATTTTATGTCCGTCTCCCAAAGTGGCCACCTACGATTTAAAACCAGAAATGAGCGCGTATGAGATTCGGGATAAGATTATTCCGGAGATCAATTTGAAATCGGCATATTTTATTTGTTTAAATTTCGCAAATCCAGATATGGTTGGACATACAGGAGTTCTTACAGCAGCTATTAAAGCGTGCGAAACTGTGGATGCCTGTACAAAAGATATTGTGGAAGCAGCTCTAGAAAATGGGTACACAACGCTTATTCTCGCAGACCACGGAAACAGCGAAACCATGCGAAACGCAGACGGTTCACCAAACACGGCGCACACAACCAATCCCGTTCCGCTTATTTTGGTGGACAAAGAGCTAACAACAATTAAATCGGGCGTTTTGGGTGATATTGCCCCCACTATATTAAAGCTTATGGGCGTTCCACAGCCTGAAGCAATGACACAAAAATCATTAGTATAAAAATTCAAAATATGAAATACATACTCACCATAGTATCCTTGCTAGTACTTTTTTCCTGTAAGGATGCAACTAATAAAGATACAAAAGAAACTCTTTCCGAAAACGAAGGAGAGGTAACGTACACACTCAACAAAGCTATAAACAACGAGTTTGAAGACCCCGAAGATGGCGGTATGATGCTATTAGGAAAAATAAATAAAAGTGGGTTAACAGTTGAACCCTACAGCGAATGGTTTAGCGAAAATAAAAACACGCACGTTCTGGACTCCACAGCTATTGACAGCTTAAAACCGTTACTACAAGATGTAAATATAAAAGTCTTTATGGGCACCTGGTGTGAGGACAGCCAACGGGAAGTCCCGGCGCTTTATAAAATTTTGGATGCAACAGATTTCAATTATGAAAATTTCAGTATTACAGCTGTTTCTCACGAGAAAGACACCCCAAACGGGTCAGAAAAAGGATATAATATCGAGTATGTGCCCACGATTATATTTATGAAAAATGGCGATACACTAAACCGAATCGTAGAATATGCTCACAAAACACTGGAACAGGATATGCTTACTATTTTACAGGGTAAACCCTATTCGCCGGCATATTCAGAATAATTTTTTAAACTTCATTTAGTTCCACAATCAGCAATCAAAAATCTCCAATCGTTAATCCCTAATTTTCTTTGTATTTTTGCCGTCCAATTCTATAGATATGAATGAGACATTTGCCATAGCAGTAGACTTTGACGGTACGATTGTAGAAGATGCGTATCCGCAAATAGGGAAAGCACAACTCTTTGCTTTTGATACTCTTAAAAAATTACAGGATAAAGGACACCGGTTAATTCTCTGGACCTACAGACACGGTCGCGCTCTGGATGAAGCTGTTGCTTTTTGCAAAGAAAACGGAATTACTTTCTATGCCGTAAACAAAAGTTTCCCCGAAGAAGTATTTGACGAAAAATACAGCCGAAAAATTAACGCAGATATATTTATAGACGATCGAAATATTGGCGGTCTGGTAGGCTGGGGCGAAATTTATCAAACATTATTAGGTGAAGCGGCACCTGCAACACCAAAAAAGAAAAAAGGCTGGTTTGGTCTTTAAAATTATATGATTATACCTAAAACAAAAGAAGAACTCGCCTTAATGAGAGAAGCTGCCCTTGTAGTGTCTAAAACACTGGGAATGCTCGCTAAAGAAGTGAAGCCCGGTGTAACAACCAACAAGCTAAACGATATGGCTGAGGCTTTTATTCGCGAACAGGGCGCCGTTCCCGGATTCCTGGGATTATACGATTGTCCCTCTACCCTACTCACGAGTGTAAACGAAGCCGTTGTACACGGATTACCAACAGACATTCCGCTAAAAGAGGGCGATATTGTGGCAATAGATTGCGGAGCGATAAAGCACGGCTTTTACGGGGATCACGCCTATACTTTTGAAGTTGGTGAAATAGCTCCTGAAACCAAAAAATTATTGGATACCACAAAAAATTCATTGTACTTAGGCATTAGAGAATTTAAAAACGGGAATCGCGTGGGAGATATCGGGTATGCCATCCAAAACTACTGCGAGTCGCACGGTTACGGTGTGGTTCGAGAATTGGTGGGACACGGACTGGGAACCAAGTTACACGAAGATCCGGAAATACCGAATTACGGAAAGCGTGGTAGAGGAAAAAAATTTATTGAAGGAATGACCATCGCCATCGAGCCTATGATAAACCTAGGGACACATCGAATCAATCAGTTAAAAGATGGTTGGACCATTGTAACCCGTGACGGAAAACCAAGTGCGCATTTTGAACATGATGTAGCACTCATAGATGGTAAGCCGAAGCTACTTTCTACTTTCGATTATGTTTACGAAGCATTGGGCATAAAGAGTGATGAGGAGGATGAGTTTAGGTTCTAATATTATTGTCACACTGGGCCTGTCGAAATACGCTAATATTGGTCTTCGACAGGCTTAGACTGACATTTTCTTTAAATTAATGAACCTTGAACAAACTATTTAAATTTTTTCTCAACTTACTCCCAAGACCACTGCTTATTCGCTTGAGCTACGTGGCGCGCCCTTTGGTAGCTTTCTTTTTAAGAGGAAACAAATACACAGACCCAATTGACGGGAACTCCTACCGAAAATTCCTTCCGTATGGCTATGAGAAAATTCGTGAAAATGTATTGGCGCCAGGAACCTTATCCCTCGAAAGACATCGTTTATTCTGGTTATATCTTACCAATGAAACTTCCTTTTTTGCTGAAAAGTTACGCGTATTGCATTTTGCACCCGAGCAGGCATTTTTGAAGCGTTTCAGAAAATTAAAAAATATAACTTATACCACCACAGACCTCAACTCCCCTATTGCCGACGTAAAAGCAGACATTTGCAACCTTCCTTTTAACAACAATAGTTACGACTTTATTATCTGTAATCATGTGTTAGAACATATTCCAGACCATACAAAGGCGATGAAGGAACTATACAGAGTACTCGCCCCAAAAGGCACCGCCATACTGCAAGTTCCCTACGATAGAAACCGGAAAAAAACTTTTGAAGACAACTCCATTACAGATCCAAAAGAGCGTGCTGCCATTTTTGGACAATACGATCATGTGCGCATATACGGAATGGATTATTTTGACAAATTGAAATCGGTTGGCTTTGATGTTGCAGCAGTAGATTATACCGCTCAACTTTCTCAGGCTGAAATTGAAAAATACAGACTTCCAAAAGGCGAATTACTCCCCGTTGCCAGAAAGCCCGGGTAAAACCAATTGTTTCTCAAAACCATCTGTAATAAAACTGCCTTGTGCATTTGCTTCCAATGTTGAAGGTATGTAGGTAAGATACGCTTCAATACCATTGTTCTCTGCCAGTACTTTTTTGGAACGTTCCAGCCCCATGGCCATAAAAGCCGTTGCATAAGCATCTGCTAGACCACAAGTGGCAGCTATAACTGTTGCACTGGTTATATTACTTTCTTCTGCAAAGCCGGTTAGCGGGTTAATGGTATGAACATATTTCTCTCCGGTTCGCGGGTTGATTCTAAATTTTCTGTAGTTACCGGAAGAAGCCATCGCTTGATTCTCTAACCGAACTACTGCCAGATAACTTCTACGCTCCAATTCAGAATCTATCGCTTCAATGCCTGCGGTCCAATATTGGTCTTTCGCAAGGTTTTTACCTTTTACCAAGATCTCTCCACCAAGTTCAATAATATAATTGGAAACCCTTTTAGCGTTTAGATAGTCGCCTATTTTATCAATTCCGTAGCCTTTTGCCACAGCATTAAAGTCGAAATAAATTTCGGGGTATTGTTTCTTTATTTTTCCGTTGTCCAGTAACTGTACTTTTCTGAAGCCAACATATTGTTTTAAAGAGTCCAGAACTGTGCTATCCACTTCGGTAATTGGGGCCGTTTCTCCAAAGCCGTATGCATTCCTAAGAATTCCTACGGTTGGATCAAAATAACCTTCCGAATTGGTGTAGACGGTTTCAGAAATTCTATATACTTCCTTAAAAATCTCATCTACAACAATAGTGGTATCTCCCTGATTAATTTTGGAAATGTCACTTTCGGGCATATACGTATTCACCGATTTGTTTACCAGGTATAAAACGGAGTCCAGTCCTTTTTCGACATCAAATTCAGTATCAGAAAAATATTGAATGGTGTAGGTAGTTCCAAAGGCATCTCCCTGTAAAATTTTTGCTGAAGGAGGCTTTTCAGCACAAGAAAAAAGAAGTAGTGTTAGTACCGTGGTGGTAAAAAGTATGCTGTATTTCATTATTAGCTTATTTCCTGAATTCCGTTAAAAATCATTGTATAATCCTGATCTTTAATCACCGGTTTTGCGTAATCGTTCCCGTGGCCTAAACCAACGCCCGCATAGTAGGTTTTTGCATCAAACTTATCTGCGTGATCCTTTATGGTTTGCATAAAAACCGGGTCAAAAACATTGGCATCTTTTGGGTAATGCACCGCGCGCACAATGACAAAATGAAGTTCCTTATCTTTTAAAGCTACAAATTGCGGGTCGCGTTTTAGTTTTGAGTTTACACCCAGAAATTCAAATCCGTTATCTTCCAGCTCCTTGCCTACAATGTTCATAGCAAGGTTATGTAATTCTTGTTCGGTGAGGGGTTGTGCCATTACTTAAAGCGGACAAATTTAGTTTGATCAAAATAGTACGTGGGAATTTCCAGATAAGCATCCAATTCTAATGTATACCAGGGATTAATTGCGGTATTGGCTAAATTTTTCAAAACGTGAACACTTTGAGCTGGTGTATTTCCCTGTGCTAAAATAAACAAATTTTCGCCGTTAGCGTTGGTAGCCTTGTCAACAATCATGACAATATGCCCAGGAAACCCCGGCTTAATTACCATGTCTCCCACTGCAAGATCATCTACAGTATCAACCTTTGTAAGCTCATCGTACAAAGATTGCGTACCCGCGTACATATAAATAAGATTGAGATATTTATAGAAATTTTCTTTAGAATTGTTTGCAGCAGCCGTTTTATGAAACGTTACTTTATTTCCATTAATTGTTGGGCGATATCCTTCGGCATATTTGGTCCAGGAGCAATAATGGCCCGACGTAAAATTGAACCCGATCTTATCTTTTCGGTTTTGCTCCCAGAAAAATTCCGCCCGCAATCTAATAAGCGCATCTGCGCACTGCTGCAAGCCATTAGATGGGACAGGAACTTCCAAAATACCCACGTGCCCTTTCTGGTAAACATAATCTTCACCATCGTAATTTAAAATTTTAGCGTCAAAAGGTTTCAGGGCGTAATTTTGTATATATTTTGAAAAAGAACCTTCGGCATACGCTGTTCTGCTGAAATTTTCCGGCACTAAAATTCTTTCGTCAATTGTTACTCCTTCAGGATTGATATGATTGGGAGGCACCACATAACTTAATGCTACATTTTTAACCACGTTTCCTTTTTTTGTGAAGAACATAAAGGAAAGAAGACCGACAGCAAGTATGATTAAAATAAATTTCTTCATCTCTCTATACAACTTAAATTGAAGTGAAAAAGTATAATTAACCATAAAAAACCGCTTTCAGTTTTCAAAACGGTTTAAATTATTATTCGATTTTTTCTACGGTGTTGCGGCACCTTCAGCAAGATTCTGAAGCGCAGTTGCTATTTGCATTACTACAGCATCAGAATTTCTGATAGTGTGTCTCGTTTTTAAAAATGAAGGATCGTTATAAGAAATCATTACCTTTCCTTCGCTATTTTCCCACACCAGCATTTTTTGAGGCAAATCCAGTGCTGTTGTTTGAGAATCCTGCATTAACGGTGTTCCTAAAGCCGGGTTTCCAAAAATAATGATACGGGTTGGAAGTAAATCCAGTCCCACACTATTCGCATTTGCCTGGTGGTCTAATTGGGCTAGTATCGATAAATTATCATTAATTTCTATACTGGATCTAAGCTTCGTATAGGTAGTGGCAAAATCGTTTTGGCTTTCTATAGTTACAACTCCCTGATCCAGCGCTATGGTTGTTGAAGCTCTTTTGGTAACAGCACCCCCCGTAGCAATTATTGCAAAATTGCTTAGTGCATTATCTATTTGCGGTAGGGTTCCTACATCTGCTACACCGTGACGTGCCACCAAATATTCTGTATTATTGTAACTCACTAAAATATCCCCTGTTTCATCCTCATAAACGAGCATTTTTTGTGGTAGATCTAATCCTGCCTGCTGATTTGCCTGCATAATAGGTGTTCCAAGATTTGGGTTTCCGAAAAGCACTAAACGTGTGTTTCTAAGCTCCAATCCTGCAGTATGTGCATTGGCTGTATGATTTACCTGAGCAACAACAGCTATATTTTCGTTGGCTTCTAACGCATTTACTATGGCATTGTATGTATCGTTAAAAGAATTTGAGCTCACTACAAAAGCTGCTCCAGGTGTGTCGGGAATTATAGTTTGAGGGTTACTGTCATCATCTTTACAAGAAAATAAGACGAACACTGCTGCAATAAAAAAGATATTCTTCATAGGTATTTTAGTTTTGTTCTATAAAGATATCACGAGACCAGTATTGGCCTACACATATTGGCAAGTGTTAACAAATAACTACTAAGTAATTGTTAAGGCAGTAAAGAAATGCAGCCTATTATAAAAATAGCTTAAATAATATTATGGTTTTTCGCTTTTTGCACCGCTTCAATTTTACTGTGTACCTGCAATTTTTTGTATATATTTTCAATATGTTTTCTTACAGTGCTTGGCGAGAGAAATAAATTTTCGGCAATTGCCGTGTAGCTTAACCCTTTACTTAGTTGCTCCAGTACCTCAACCTCCCGTTTGGACAAAGAAATTTCTTCCTGGTCTCTCGGGTTTTGAATGTCTATTGGGTTTCTAAGCAGTTTCAACGTTTTTAACGCGATGGAAGGGTTCATAGCAGCGCCACCGTTTAAGGTTTCGTGGATGCCGTTGTGCAGATCTTTCGGGTTTATTTCTTTCAGCAAATAGCCATCTGCTCCTGCTTTAATAGCGTTAAAGATATTCTCATCATTATCGAAAGCCGTGAGCATGATAATTTTTAGTTGTGGATACTTCTGTTTTACTATTTGAGTGGTTTCAATACCGTTAAGTACGGGCATTTCAATATCCATTAAAATAACATCCAGATGGTGGCTTTCTTCTAATCTTGCCAATAATTCACTACCGTTGGTAGCGGTATGCTTAATCGAAATATCTTCAAAAAAAGACAACTTCTCCTTTATTGCGTGGATTAAAAAAGTATTGTCGTCTACAATGGCTACACGTACGTTCATAATGGTTTGATTAATTAGTTGTCTAAAGTTAACAAAATAGCCTTAAAACCGTGTAGGGCATTTGCCATATTTAATTTATAGTAGTTGTATGGTATTTGCTATCCGCTAATATCTATTTCCTGTTGCACGTGAAGGGCTTCTGAAATATTCTGCCTTAAAAAATCGTATTTGTTCAAATAATCCTGCCTACGTTCTATTTGCTGCTTATGGGTTGAAATACCTTCAGTACAAAACCGCAGGTTCTGAAGATGTAGTTGCGTTGCTTTTTTTTGCTGAAAATAATACACCATAACGCTTGCAAAACACAACAAAACAACAACAATTAAAATCGCTATTTGAAGAATAGTCATACTCAATTTATTACCATAAAAATACCAAATTCCCCCGTACAGAAATATACGCCATTTGCCGTAGTTTTAGAAAATAACCTGGGTGGTAGTGCCTGTATTTTTTTTAGCTGAAATTGTTGCTACGCCTCCCATATCACGCGCTCGTTTTCTGATATTTGTAAGACCATTACCCGCTTCAATGGTTTGTTCGTCAAAGCCAACACCATCATCTTTAATTTCAATCTTTATGTGTTTTAAGTTTGCTGATTGAGTTTCTATGTCCGGCATTTCTGTAATTTTTTCAATGCTTACTGAAATATGTTGCGCCTTGGCATATTTAAGCGAATTATTTACAGATTCCTGAATGATCCTATACATATTCATTCCCTGAACCGACGTAAATATTTTGTCTGAAACTCCTGCCCCCACATTAAAACTGAATGCTATATTTTCGCTGGCCTTCCCCGCCTTTTCAATAAAATTGGCTATCCGTATCTGAAGATCTTCAGCTTTAATTTTACATGTATTCATTGCCCAGATTGTGTCGCGCAGTTCGTAAATGGTCTGGGTGGTAAACTCGCTTATATTGCCTAATTTTTGAGTCACTTTTTCATTGCTTCCTTCCAGGGCATATTTCAAATTATCTATGGAAGAGGTTACAAAAGTGAGTTGTGAACCAATATTATCGTGTAAGTCTCTGGAAATTCTTAATCGTTGTTCTTGAAGTTTGTTTTGTGTTTCAATTTTTGAAAGGGCTGTTTGCAAATCTGCCTCTTTGGTAAGCTGGCGGTTTTTTAACTTTTGTTGGTTATAGAATAGATATCCCAAAAAGCCAAGTACGAGCGCGAGTCCAAATCCGCCATAAATTAGTGTGTTTTTTCGGCGTACTTCCAGGTCTTTTTCGGCTAACTGCGCGCGTTGTTCCAGAATTTCTTTTTCCTTTTTTTCAGTTTCGTATTTGGTTTTTAGTTCTTCAATGGCTTTCGCTTTTGTTTCATTTAAGATAGCGTCGTTTACTGTAATATATTTCCTAAGGTATTGGGCTTCCAGCGTAGGGTCATTTTCATCTTTTGCCAATGCTGCCAAAGAACTGAAAGCCTCTTTTTCGGAAAGTTTTAATTGGTTTTCTTCTGCATACAACAAGCCTTCTTCCAGATATTGTTTTGCTAATGCATAACGTTTTTGTAATCTTAAATTTTCACCAAAAGATGTATACGAATGTGCTAAGCCTTTTTTATCGGCAATTTCCTCCCTTACCCTTATAGACTGCTTAAAATAATCGTCTGCTTTCTCAAAATCCGGAATTTTAGAGTAGGCCAGCGCAATATTGGCAAGGTTTGAAGATTCCAGAATTCGGTCTCCCAGTTCTCTACTTATGCCCAGTGCTTTTTGATAGGTTTCAATAGCTTCTTCGTACTTTTTCTGATAATCGAAAATGGCACCAACGTTATTATAGCCTTGTTGTAATCCACTTACATTCCCTATCTCTTCCTGTTCTTCTAAGGCTTTAAGAAGATACTCTGTTGCTTTATCATAATCCTGCAGGTAATAATGTGTTACCCCAATGTTGTTGTAGGACTGGGCAATGCCTGTTCTGTTATTTAATTTTTCTTCTGCCCGCAACGCTATAAATAATGCATCGAGCGCTTTTTGGTAGTCGCCTTTGCGTATGTCTACCATGCCTATGTTATTATAAACAATAGCGCGACCTTTATCAGATTTCGTTTTTTCAACAATGCGTAAAGCCTGGTTGTAGTACACCATAGCACTATCGTACAAAGTTTTACGCTCATAATAATTTCCCAGCGTACTTAAGTTAAGCCATTCACCTTTCTGAAATTTTAGTTTTTTTGCCAGTTGAATACCTTCCAACGAAAAAGCCTTAGCACTATCAAGAGACGTAACGTTATAATGAGCGGCAACTTTTTGGAATAAAATAACTTTGGTAGTATCGGACGTGGTTTTGTGTAATACAGTTAATAGACTGTCTATATTTTTTAATGTTTCCTGGGCGTATGTTATACAAGAAAACCCTAGAAAGATCAGGAAGATATATATTTTCATACAGTGTTGCTTAAAACGTGGATATCAAATATTAAAAAAATACCAGATAAAAAAAATACGGCAGTTGCCGTATTTTATTGATTAATAGTGAATTATTATTCCAGGTTTTTTACTAAAGCTCTATTTTTCCACATTCCAATTTGCTTCTTAAACTCTTTATCGTGGTAGTAGCCTTTACCTTCATATGTACCATTTAACCACTCGCCACCGTAATAACCACCATCCTCATAAAAATACCTTCCAAAGCCATCAAACTGATTCTCTTTATTGAAGGTACCACTATATTTATCGCCACTGGCAAACGTATATGTTCCAAGGTACATGCTTCCATTTTTCCAAAAACCTGTAAAGCTATCGCCATTATCCCAGTTGAATCTCCCGTATTTATTTTCACAATCTCCGGCGGTACAGCCAGAATCATTACCTGTAGCAACGAAAGAATACGACGTTGTTAAGTTTCCGTTGGTATAGATACCTTGCTCCCACACGTTCCCTGTAACAGTATACCCCACTCCGTTTAGTTGTCCGTTGGCATACCATCCTGCAATATTATCTTCGTTGTCTGCAATGTACACGCCATACCCTTGCATCTGATCTTTTTTCCAGCTACCAATGTACTTACCGGTACCTACCCATTTGTATAAGCCGTAGCCATCCTTTTTTCCATTCACCCAAAAACCATCATAATATCCACCGTTATACTGGTATTTACCCCATCCATCTTTACAGTTTCCAGAAACACAACCTTCTCCCGTGGTAGTATTTGTAACAGAGGTAGAACTTGCCACTGTTTCTAGAGGCTTATATACAAAAGATGCTGTTGTATAATAACCGGGCAACTTATATGTTTTGACGCCGTTTATTTTCACGATCATATCGTTACCACTCTTTTCAGTAGTATAGCCGGTATAATCCGGGGACTCCCCTTTAATTACAAGGTGATAGGTATCATTTGAGGCATCTCTTCCCCAATAAGAATTGGTTGCAGAGTACGGCAGTTTTGTTGTATTCTTAGCTCCCCAATTAGAGAAATTTCTAATGCCATCCAGATAATACGTACTGTTATCGTCATTATTATAGTACACATAACTACCGCCAATATTTACAAAGGCTCCTCCACTAACGTAAGTTTCGTTCACATAGTTAGCAAACGAGTTTGGATTAGTAATATAAAAGTTTTTGGAAATATTGGTAGCTAAAATCGCTGCCGTACCAGTACTCCCAACAGGTTTTGTGTTAAAATCGTTAAGTAGATATATAGTTCCGGAATTTTTATCCAGTACACTAAGTGTTTCTGTACTTAAATATTTCAGATCCATCACATTAGAAAGAGTATTCCCGTTGGCATCTCTAACGGTATAATCCATCTCGCCATTTTTAGTAAAAGAAGCTCCCGAAGTTGTAGTTGTTGTTTGTCCTGGCCTTGGTGCTTGCGCAACACCAGTAACTGCTCCAACCAGCAATAAAATAATTGTAGTTTTTAAATTTCTCATAATTATGGTTTTAGTGTTTTACAAAATAGCCAACAGAGAGACTATAAAACCGCTGGTAAATTGTTGTATTTACGTGTATTCTAGTTATTAGTTAATAAAAACTCCATCTGCCCAGGTTCCTTTTTTTACGTCCCCGTTTTTAAAGTAATAAATTCCTTTTCCGTGGCGTTTTCCATTACTCCATCCCCCTAAATAAAAGTCTCCGTTACCCCATAAATAACTACCTTGTCCGTGCCTGCTTCCATTGCTAAACTGCCCGTGATACACACCACCATCGGGATAGGCATACGTACCAAAATCCACACGTTTTCCGTTTCTGAAAAACCCATTGTATTTGTCTCCATTTTCCCAACTATATTCTCCGTAACCATCCAGACAGTTCCCAGTACAATTGGTTGACTTTTTATTATTTTTATAGTCTGCCCCTTCGTCTATTGTAATTTTAGAGCTTTTATAAATACCTGCAGATTTCAATAAGTTCTCTCTATCCAGTACATAACCATAACCTTCCCGTTCGTTTTGCTTCCACATACCACGGTAGAGATCCTTTGTGTCGTTCCATCCGTAGTTCCCAAAACCTTCTCGTTTTCCGTTGTCGTAATACCCTAAATAGTATCCGTTAGGATACGTTTCGTACCCGCTGAGGCATTCCGTTTACGAAAAATCCCTCATAATAGCCTGTTCCGTAGGTTTGTTTACCGTAGCCGTTAGTGCAATCGCCACTCACACAGTCTGAAGAAGTTGCACCACCGGTGTTTGTTGTGGTAGTTCCTGCTGTAGGAATTTTTGGTGTAGGTGTGTTGGTAGAATTTCCGTTAGAACTACCAGGAGGTTGCGGTTTTGTAACCTGAGCTACAAGTGTCATTGAAATTAAAAAAAATGCAAGATGAAGTACTCTTTTCATGACGTTATGTTTTTACGTTGAAAGGTATAAATTTCTGAAAAACAGCAGAGAATACCAATACGACAAATGCCCTATTTTCCAAAACACCCTTAAAATGTATGATTTCTAGGAGGCAATTTTCATCATAAACTTCGAGTCATAAAAATAAATAGGAATACAACACTTACAAATACCGAAGTCCATAGCAAGATAATATTGAAACGACTGAACTTATTTCCCGGCGCAGCTTTCTTTGCTTTTGAGGTAATAAACAAGCCCAGTAAAAAAGTGGGAAGTGCCGTAAATAAGTTTATATAATACACCCAAAACCATCCTGTAGCCAAACTAAAAATAGCACAAATTAGTCCTAAAGTATTATATACCAGAGCTTTATTATTCATTCTGTAGGATGCATTTTTATAGTACTGAATTTATTCTGAAAGCTTTTCAAGTTGTGCTCTTACTTCTTTAGGATCCTGCCCATCTTTTGCCAACTTAACAGCAAGGGTATCGAGAAAACCTGAATTCTTTCTAATGTTTACCATCACCAAATCAATAAACAACCTAAAAACCAGCAATAAAATTGCAGCCACAAACCCAGCGTGAAATAACACAATGAAAAATCCGGAAAGTATCACCACAAACTGCTGAATAAAAATGCGTACATAAGGCGCAAAGAAAATATCATTTGGTGTATAGTCCCTATACTTAAATGGCACCCAAAAGTTGGAATAAAAATAACCAAGGTTGGTGAGCACTAATGAACCTAACATTATGATCATTCCTTCAGATTGCAGCAACACACCAAAATTATGAAGTATATCAAAACCATTACTTATTCCTTCAATAGATCCCTGAAAAAAGAAAAAGGCAAAAACCAATTGTATCCCCACAAACATTCCATAATGAAAAAGAAAAAATACAATCATCCCATAACCGCTCATACTATTAGGGTCTGGCTTGTCCTTTTTACCGTGTTTAATAACTAAAAAAAGCTTGACTGCGTGAATAACACCTATAATAATGGTTTCAAAGAAGTAACCAAATACCACCGTTTCTGGTGCAATAAAGCCAGTAATTAACAGCAATAATAAAAATGCTGTCTGTGCCCATAGTAATATGGTAGTTTGCTTCAACTGAAATATTTGTTTTAATAACATATCGACTAATTTAAAAAAAACACCCCATAAATAAATATGGGGCACTTTTTAATGAGAATAGAACTCCTCAACTCTATTCCCGAAACATAACCTGGCTAGTTGTTATTTTTTAAGATCGTAGGCAAAAATAGTATTGTTATCTGCTTTGTAATATAAAATACCACCACGGTCGTCTACCTGGTATTCTGGTTTTTTATCCTTTAGTACAATTTCTTTTTCCTTTGCTCCAGTGTCTTTATTGACTTTTACAAGTCCAACACCTTCGTCTAGTTTTGTTAAAATAAATTGAGCGTTCGCGGTTGCGGCTGTTGCTTTAAAACGCTTTAACATTTCAGATACCGAAGCACCTGCCGCGACTGCCAATCCACCTGCCAATTCTGCATCACGATCTGCTTGAGAATCGTATTTTGCAATTCGGTTTCTTACAGATGAGTTTGCTGCGACCACACTTCCTGTTGCCGAAGCTACTGCAGCGACACCTGCTAAGATAGCTCCAAAGGCACTCTTACCCGGGGCTTTATAATATTCCTGCCAGGTTGGTTTTCCTTCCCAGTCCAGCATTGCAATGTTCTGGTCGCTGGTCAATAAAACCCCTCCATTACGAACAGATACACTGGTGGGAGCTTCTTTCCCGTCGAATTTTGTTTTTGCGAATTCGCTTACCGTGCCGGAAGCTGCGTCTACAGCATATAACTGTTCATCTGCACTAATTAGGTAGCGGTTATTGTTTTTATCGAAGGTTGAAGAAATTGCATCGGCTCTTTTATATTTCAAAGGTTTTTTCCAAACTGTCTCTCCGGTTTCCATATTCACAATATTGGCATCTTCCGAAGTAATATAAATTAGCCCCTGGTCTGTTTCGGCCATCGTTAAGATATTTTCACCTGTTTTTAATGGTTTTTTAAATAATGTTTTTCCATCGTAAGACACTTTATTGATACCTCCCTGCTGAATTCCAAAGAGAATACCATCTTCCATGATGTAGAAATGCTGCACATATCCCTTTGTCTTAGGAGCTTTGTCCCACATATCTTCTCCGTTGGTTGCACTTAACATGGCAATTTTAGATTCTGAAGCTCCTGCAAATACGCTTTTTCCTTCATTATAGGTATTACTTACTACTGCCAATCCTTGCGGAAGGATTTCAAAATTAGTCACAACCCCTTTTACCTTTGCTTCATCTTTCCAAACCTCCTGTCCGTTTGTACCTACCTTATAGATTCTAGTATTCGAAAAGTTATCATTGGTATCAAACGCATAAATGTCGTTCTCATCTGCACTTGCAGTTAACCAGTTTACATCTTTAATTTTTGCATTCCATAAGGTTTCACCCGTTTGGGCTTTTTTAGCATACAATCCTTTTGTAGTTGGCAAAACCAAGCTGTTTTTTAGCAATAGCGGAGTTCCGGTCATCACGGCAGTAGGATCAAAGGTTCCTCCTTTTCCTGCCATATCAAACTTGTAATCTTCCTTTCCTGTATTTAGATCGTACACAGCAACCTGAGCAGCAAAATCTTCTTTAGAGGTTCGTTGCCCCGTGACAACCAGTTTGTTTTGAGGCATCATAACATCGCAGGTATACACACTTTTCCAACCGTTATTTTCGGTAGAAAATAAAGTCTTACCGGAAATATAATCGATTACAGATTTTTTAGAAGAAAGGTTGGCAAACCCTCCCTGAGCCACAATAACATAAGGAGCAAAAGGAACATAGGTAAGTTCTTCCGGCTTTACACGTCCGTATTCAGTAAAATTAAAAAGCAGCTCGTTACTACCTGGTTTAATCCCCACTAAACCATCGTTGGTAGCAACTACCATTGTGCCGCCTTGTGTTAAGGTCATTTCATTAATTTTTGCACCCGTATCGTATCTAAAATCCGGTGTTTCGGCTCTTTGAGCCCAGGCTACACTTCCCATTAAAAGGATACATAGCAGCGTATTGATTATTGTTGAAATTTTCATATTAAAGGTTTTTACAAGTTGATAGTGTAAAGATGCGATTTCGATCAGGGCATTTCAATAGGGCAGATGACGTATTGTTGAAAATAAGTACCGAATAAAGGGTAGGAAGCTGTACGTACAATTTTGAAGTATATGAAAGAAAAGTATCAATACGAAAGTAGAAACTCCCAGAATCGCAGTGCAACGACCCTTTTTAAAATCAAGAAGAGACAAAGGAAAGTATAAAGCGAAAAAAAAATAATTCATAGGTTTTGTTACATATCTTCTAGTTAATATTTAAGCTTACACCTACTTTCACACTATCATAAAGCAAGAATACCATGAAAAAAAATTACATTTTGATTATCGGATTTTTAAGTTGTTCCATTTTTCTTACTGCGCAAGTAGGTATTGGAACCATAACTCCTGGGGCACAACTGGAGATTCGGTCAAGCAGCCAAATAACCCCAGCCAATACAGACGGAATCCTTATTCCGAAAATAGATGACTATCCAGCCCCTCCTCCCACTATGAACCAGGATGGGATGCTGGTTTTTGTAACCGGAAACGGGGTACCCACACGTGGTTTTTACTATTGGAACCAAAACACCATGTCCTGGGTTTCGGTCTCGGCCGGGGGATCGGTAGAGCGAATCAATGATCTTACAGACGGCAAATCGGACAATGACGGTACAAATAATGGATCTTCTGTATTTCTCGGAAGTAGCTCAGGCGCAAGCGATAATAGTTCTCATAATCAAAATGTAGGCATAGGGTTTGAATCGCTGTTTTCCAATACGGCAGGTGAAGGAAACGTGGCAGTGGGATATAGAACCTTGTACGCAAATGTATTTGGAACGGGCAATACGGCTCTAGGAGTTGCTGCTCTGGAAAATAATGTTGAATATGATAATACTGCAACTGGAAATTATTCACTGAACAACAATACCGCCGGCACCGCAAATACTGCTCATGGAAGTGGCACTCTTGCTTTTAATACACTAGGAAATTTTAACACCGCAATGGGTACTTTCTCTTTACTGAATAATACTGTTGGAAACGATAATACCGCTGTTGGAAATGAATCGCTCCGTAACAACACAGCAAATTACAATACGGCTGTAGGATCCTTTTCCCTTACAAACAATAACAGCGGAACACCCAATACAGCAATGGGTTATGCCGCCTTGTACAGTAATGATGGTGGTTCGGGTAATACAGCTACCGGCTACCAGTCTCTTTACAATAATGACTCAGATAATAATACTGCTGTAGGATCGGAATCGCTGTATTCAAACGCAATGGGAAATAGCAATACGGCAGTTGGAACCAGAGCCTTATATGCTAACATTGGCGGCTATAATAATACGGCCATTGGTAGGTCGGCCCTTGAAGACAACATCGCTTATTTAAATACCGCAAGCGGAAGTTACGCACTCAGCGAGAATACTTCAGGTATTCAGAATACTGCCAATGGCAGTGGTACTCTTACTGCTAATACATCAGGAGATTTTAATACCGCTATGGGTACTTACGCTTTGCTAAATAATACCATTGGAAACGATAATACCGCTGTTGGAAATGAATCGCTCCGTAACAATACTGTAAATTACAATACTGCATTAGGTTCCTTTTCCCTTACCAACAATAATAGTGGAACGCCCAATACCGCCACGGGCTACGCAGCCTTGTACAGTAACGAAGTTGGCTCCGGCAATACCGCCAACGGATACCAATCCCTTTACAACAATGAATCGGACAACAACACTGCCGTAGGATCGGAATCGCTTTATACCAATGTAATTGGAGATAACAATACGGCAGTTGGAACCAGAGCTTTATACGCTAATAATGGAGGATTTAACAACACAGCTCTTGGAAGTCACTCCCTGGAAGACAACATCTCCTTTTACAACACTGCAATAGGAAGTTATGCATTGGCTGAGAATACAACTGGCACCGAAAACACCGCTATCGGCAGTCAAGCTGGATTCAATATAACAACGGGAACCAATAATATTGCCATTGGATACGACGCCCAAGTCCTGAATGGTACAGCAAATAATCAGATTCGCTTAGGAAATACGGCCATCACGTATGCAGGAATTCAGGTAGCTTGGTCTATTACCTCAGACGAGCATTGGAAAAAAATGGTTCGTACCTTGCCGTATGGCCTGTCTATGATACATTTACTCCGGCCAGTAGATTATATCCGCACCTCCAATCCAAAACAATCCCGTGAAATTGGTTTTATAGCCCAAGAGGTGCAAACAGTCTTAGAAGAATTAGGATATGAAGATCAAGGATTGTTAACAGTAGATGCCGAAGGATATTTAAGTTTGCGTTACTCCGATTTTATCCCGGTACTTGTAAAAGCTATCCAGGAGCAGCAAGGGGAAATAAAGGATTTAAAGGCACACATCTCGCGATTCAAAGCGCTGGAGGATCGCATTTTGGATTTAGAAAATAAAAAATAAAGAAACGATTCTCACTTTAAAGTATTCAGAACAAAAAACCGGAAGTTGAACATAGTGTCCCACTCCCGGCTCCACGTAAAAACCTCAACACTGAGATTTTCTTTAATGCTTTTATTGATTGGTTACCGTGATATTAAATGATCCATTGGTTACTTCTTTTACATCTGAAGCATCGTCTAAATTGATGGCGGTAAATTCAAAAGTACCTTTTGCAGTATTTCCATCAAAACTAGAAACATTTACCTCACCATTCACAGATTGTGCATTACCTACAGTTGAATAAATTACTACGCTCATAGGATCATTAATATCGGTTAGAATGGTGTAAGTTCCAATATTTACAAAACTGAGATCATATGTTCCTTCACCGTCAAATCCTTGTATAATCATTTGTAAATTTTCGGAGTCTGCTGTACCTCCAGAAATTGCCAGAACTTGTGCAGAACCACTTCCAGAAATTTGTGCAGTTATACCAAAAGTTGCTGTATAAGACGCGCCACCTACGTTTGCAGTAAGGGTACCATCTCCTCCTTGAGGATCATCTCCACCGTCATCATCTTTTTTACAAGATACTATTGCCAGACTCATTAAAAGTACAAGCATTACATTTTTTAAAGTTTTCATAATTAAAGGTTTTTAAGTTTATGGTACAAAAGTGGTACAAAACTGAAAACCAATCAATAGGGCAAATGACGTATAAATATAGTTTTTAGTCGGTAGAGGGTAGTATACAACTAATGATGCTGGTAGTGTACGGGCTGCTTTCGCTCGCTCTTCTTTTAATTATTGCTGAGCTACCTCCCTTTAGAAATATCAGGGCGTGCGGGGGAAGAAGAAAGAAAATTGTTGCACATAAAACGATGAATAATTAATTGAAAACAGGCAACATTAATCAAGAAGATTCAAAATTACTCTTCTATTCTCTATTCTCTATTCTCTATTCTCTATTCTCTATTCTCTATTCTCTATTCTCTATTCTCTATTCTAACAAAATAAATCTTTAAAACTGAACAAATGGCAACTCCTCTTTTACCTTTTCAATTTTCTGCTGCAGGTTTTGCTGAAATTTTAAATAGGCTTCACCAGCAGGATTAAAAGCCCGGTGTTCCAATCCCTTTTGTATGGTGTCAATTTCTTTTTGAAGAGTGGTAGTTTCCGAAGCTATCCAAACCAATTGGAACTTCTCCCAGATATACTGAATCGCAGTTGCGTTAGGATGCAACATATCTTTTCCGTAAAAACGATAATCCCGTAACTCATCCATCATAATTTCAAAAGATGGAAAATAGCATGATTGTGGATTGGAGATTTTTGATTGTTGACCGTTGAACTGGTGGATACCTGCTATTAAATGCGCTTTGCTTCTTGTATTCTCCACAAAACCATCTTTTAAATGTCGCACAGGTGAAACAGTTATAATAATTTGTGTTGAAAGATTTACTTCTGAAATAAGCGAAATAACTCTTTCTATACTTGCTGAAATTTCCTGCACCGAAAGCAATTCCTTTTTAAAAGTTGATTGCTTAATTTTATGACAATTAGCAACTACCGTATCTAAAGTTATATGCCGATACACCCAGGCAGTTCCAAAAGTGAAAACAATGTGTGATGCTTCCGAAAGATAATTGGAAAATTGCTCCAGACGCGCATTTAACAAAATCACCAGATCACTTTGTTTAGTTGCCGTTACCGAAGAATGAGCCTCAAAACTGAACCACTGCCCGTCACGTTCAAAAACATCTTGTTCAGTAAAACGTGTTTTCTCAACGGCACGTTTCACTAAATTCTCTATGGCCAAAGGGTGAAATATAATGCCGAAAGGGTTTTGCAAATTCTGAAACTTAAAATAGTCCAGTTTACCGCCAATATGTTCCGTAAAACAAGAACCTAACAATATAACTTTATCGCTATACTCTATTTGGTTTATTTCGGGTGTAAGCGGTATGTTGGTTTGTAGTTTCATCTTTTCAGTATCCAGTTGCAGTAGGAGCAAGTCAAAAACTGCCTACTCCCACTGCCCACATATTACTTTAAATAAGCCTTTGCAGCCTCCAAAGCTATCTCAACCCCATCCGGATTCTTTCCTCCTGCGGTTGCAAAAAATGGCTGTCCGCCGCCACCGCCTTGAATATGCTTTCCTAATTCTCTTACAATCTGGCCAGCATTCAAATTCTTTTGGTTTGCCAGTTCTTTTGAAATATAACAGGTTAATAGTGCCTTCCCTCCTGCTTTGCTTCCAAATAATATAAAGAGATTATCCAGCTCGCCGCCCAATTCAAATGCAAGATCTTTTAATCCGCCAGCATCCAGATCTACTTCCTCTGCCAGAAAATTTATACCATGCACTACTTCCACTTTCTTTTTAAGGTCGCCTTTTATATTTTTTGCCTTGTCCTTCAGCAATTCTTCCAGTTGCTTTTGGAGACTGCTGTTTTCGTCCTGCAATTTTTCAATAGCTAAAACAGGATCTTTGGTATTATTCAGTAATTTCTGAACTTCCTTGAACACACCGCTTCTCTCTTCAAAATACGTTTTGGCAGCATCTCCCGTAATGGCTTCAATACGCCTTATTCCGCTAGCTACAGCACCTTCCGAAGTAATAATAAAATGCCATACATCGCTTGTATTCTCTACGTGAGTTCCACCGCACAATTCCATCGATTTTCCAAATTTAATAGCACGTACTGCATCGCCGTATTTCTCACCAAATAAAGCAATAGCACCTTCGTCTATAGCTTGTTTATAAGGAATTCCTCTTCTTTCCACCAGCGCAATACCTTCTCTAATTCTTGCATTTACAAAATCTTCTACTTCACGTAACTGTTCTTCTGTCACCTTACTGAAATGTGAAAAATCGAATCTCAAATTACCACTATGCACCATACTTCCCTTTTGCTCCACGTGTTCTCCAAGAATGTTACGGAGCGCCTGGTGTAATAAATGTGTTGCTGTGTGATTGGAAGCCGTTCTGTTACGTTGTTTTGCGTCTACCACCGCTTTAAAAGTATCTTCTGTATTTCTGGGTAAATTTTTCGCGTAATGCACAATCAGGTTGTTCTCCTTTTTAGTATCTACAATGTAAACCACCTCGCCATTAGGCGCTTCCAGATAGCCTTTATCGCCTACCTGACCACCGCCTTCAGGATAAAACGGTGTAAGATTGAAAACCAACTGGTATTGTACACCTTCTTTCTTGCTTTCGGTTTTGCGGTAGCGGGTAATTTTCACGTCGGTTTCCAACGTGTCGTAGCCTACAAATTCCTCTTCGGTATCTTCGTTTAAAATGGTCCAATCTCCAGTTGCCACTTTAGTAGCAGCGCGAGAGCGTTCTTTTTGTTTTTGAAGCTCCTTTTCAAACTCTCTTTCATTGAGAGCAAAACCTCTTTCACGTAAAATTAAACTCGTAAGATCTATCGGGAATCCAAAGGTATCATACAATTCAAACGCTTTCGATCCTGAAATTTCACTTCCATGTGCTTCTGTAATAATATTTTCTAACAACACCAACCCCTGATCCAGCGTTCGTAAAAATGAAGCTTCCTCCTCTTTAATAACATTGGTAATTAAATTTTTCTCTTTCTTCAATTCCGGAAACGCTTCGCCCATTTGTTTCGTAAGCGTTTCAATTAATTTGAAAATAAAAGGCTCTTTAGTATCCAGAAAAGTAAAGCCGTAGCGGATGGCACGTCTCAGAATACGTCGTATTACATACCCGGCTCCGGTATTGCTTGGCAACTGCCCGTCTGCAATACTAAATGCCACCGCCCGCACGTGATCTGAAATTACTCTAATAGCAATGTCAACCTTCTCGTCTTTTCCGTACTTGCTATTGGTTACAGCTTCTACCTCACGAATGAGTGGTGTAAACACATCGGTATCGTAATTACTCTGTTTGCCTTGTAACACCATTGCCAGACGTTCAAAACCCATTCCAGTGTCTACGTGCTGCGCGGGAAGTTTTTCCAGGCTGCCGTTTGCTTTCCGGTTAAATTGCATAAATACCAGATTCCAGATCTCCACAACTTGCGGATGGTCCTGGTTTACCAGGCTGGCACCATCAATTTTTGCTTTTTCTTCGGCAGAGCGAATGTCTACATGAATTTCGGAACACGGTCCACACGGTCCCTGCTCGCCCATTTCCCAGAAGTTGTCTTTCTTATTTCCGTTTAAGATGCGGTTTTGGGGCACAAATTGCTTCCACAGTTCATACGCTTCGGTATCACGTTCCAGATTGTCTTCCGTATCTCCTTCAAAAATAGTTACGTATAATATATTCTTATCTATTCCGTAGACCTTAGTTAACAGCTCCCACGCCCAGTTAATCGCATCTTTTTTGAAGTAATCGCCAAAGCTCCAGTTTCCTAACATTTCAAACATGGTATGGTGGTAGGTATCCATTCCCACTTCTTCCAGATCGTTGTGTTTTCCACTTACCCGCAAACATTTTTGAGTATCGGATACACGTGGATTTTTAATTTCTTTATTACCCAAAAAGTATTCTTTAAACGGTACCATACCTGCGTTCGTAAACATTAAGGTAGGGTCGTTTTTAATGACCATTGGTGCCGAAGGAACAATCTTGTGTTCCTTATCTTTAAAAAATTGTAAGAATTTTAAGCGTATTTCGCTGGAGTTCATCTGTTTCTTATTTGGTAATCCGTGCACTTTTGGACACGTGAAAACAATTTATATATTTGTAGGACGTTACTTTATAGTTAGCGTTCTAATTCACCGCAAAAATAGGATTTTTTTAGCGTATGTCTAAGGTTAAATATTACTACGATAGCGAGACCCTCTCGTACCGAAAAATTGAAAAGAAAAAAGGCCGTAAACTGGGCATCTTTCTACTTAGTTTATTGGGTATGATTCTGAGTGGTTTTTTATTGTTGTTGGTGTATTTAAACCTTCCTTATGTAGAAACTCCCAAAGAAAAAACATTAAAGCGCGAGTTATCCAACATGCAACTTCAGTACGATTTATTGAACCGAAAAATGGATCAGGCAGAAAACGTTTTAAACGATCTTGCAGACAGAGATAACAACCTGTATCGCGTTTATTTTGAAGCCAACCCAATCCCTGACGAACAACGTAAAGCAGGTTTTGGTGGGGTAAACCGGTATAAAGATCTGGAAGGTTTTGACAATTCGAAACTTATCATTACTGCCAGCACGCGGTTAGATATTTTAACAAAACAAATTGTAGTACAGTCACGTTCGCTGGATGAAATTGCTTCTCTAGCCGAAGAAAAAGAAAAACTACTGGCCGCAATTCCTGCTATTCAACCTGTAAATAACGAAGACCTTACCAGAATGGCTTCTGGCTATGGGTATAGAACAGACCCATTTACAAAAGCAAGAAAAAAACACTGGGGAATGGATTTTACCGCACCTCGGGGAACTCCTGTATATGCCAGCGGCGACGGCAAGGTAACTCGGGCAGACAATAGTGCTTCCGGATACGGAAACCACATACGTATAGACCACGGCTACGGCTACGAGAGTTTATATGCACACCTGTACAAATACAACGTTCGCGCAGGACAAACCGTGAAGCGCGGCGATTTAATTGGGTTTGTTGGAAGCACAGGCCGCAGTGAAGCACCACATTTACATTATGAAGTGTTTAAAGATAATGAGCGCATAAACCCTATTAACTTCTACTACGGAAACCTAAGTCCGGAAGAATTTGCAGATCTGTTGAAAAAATCACAACAGGAGAATCAGTCATTAGATTAGCGATGGTAGCGTGTAAATTTTTGATTGCAGATTTTTTTCAATTGTTTTTTTTTCTGAAACACCAATTTTAAACAATACTACCTAAGCTTTCCATATTTTGCTTAACTTCGTATAGCAATAAAACACTATGCACGTAGACCTTCCAGAAAAATTATATTACAGTATCGGCGAAGTAGCCAGAGCTTTTGATGTGAACACTTCCCTTATTCGATTTTGGGAAAAGGAGTTTGACGCTTTGAAACCAAAAAAAAACGCCAAAGGCAATCGGAAGTTTACACCAGACGACATAAAAAACCTGGAGCTTATATTTCATCTGGTGAAAGAACGCGGGTTCACATTAGAAGGCGCTAAAATTCATTTAAAAGAAAACAAACAAGAAACCTTAAGTAATTTTGAAATCATTCGGAAACTGGAAACTGTAAAGTCTGAATTACTGAAAATTAAAGAACAACTTTAAATAACATTCGTATGAAAAAATGGCTACCCATTATAATTATATTAGGTATTATTTTAGCGGCTGGCGCTTATCTGGCTAGTCTAAATAACCGTTTAGTACCTTTGGACGAAAGTGTTTCAGCACAATGGGGAAATGTAGAAAGTGCCTACCAACGTCGTGCAGACCTTATTCCAAACATTGTAAATACGGCGAAAGGCTATGCGGAGTTTGAGCAAAGTACCCTCATAAAAGTTACCGAAGCCAGAAGTAAAGCAACCTCCATTCAAATAGACCCTAGTAATATTACTCCAGAGCAATTACAACAATTCCAGCAGGCACAGCAAGGCCTTACTTCGGCCCTTTCCAGGCTTTTAGCTGTTTTTGAACGTTATCCGGATCTAAAAGCAAACGAAAACTTTAAAGAGCTCATCAACGAATTGGAACGAACTGAAAACCGGATTAATGTAGAACGTAACCGTTTTAATGAAGCCGCAAAAGAGCTAAATGTGGAAATTAAAAAAATTCCGGCAAATATGTTTGCTGGCTTTTTAGGTTTTGAAGAAAGAGCCTATTTTAAAGCAGCGGAAGGAAGCGAAAATGCACCGGAAGTTGAATTCGATTTTAAATAAAATTCTACTTTGGACTTTCTCCCTGAAAAAATAGATGCCTACGTAGTACAACATTCGCAACCCGAACCGGAACTACTACAACAATTAACCCGTGAAACCTGGCAAAAAGTGCTGGCTCCAAGAATGTTAAGCGGTCATCTACAAGGGCGTGTGTTGAGTATGCTCTCTAAGCTCATTGCTCCTGAAAATATTCTGGAAATAGGCACCTATACGGGCTATTCTGCCCTTTGTCTTGCTGAAGGATTACCAGTAAATGGTACTTTGCACACAATAGATATAAACGAAGAACTACACGATCTACAACGCAAATATTTTGATGCGTCCGGGTACGGAAAACAAATAATACAGCATACTGGTAATGCATTAGAAATTATTCCAACCCTATCTCAGGATTTTAACCTGGTTTTTATTGATGCCGACAAACAAAATTATCCTAACTATCTGGAATTATTACTTCCCATGTTACAACCCGGAGCCGTACTTTTAAGTGACAATGTACTCTGGAGCGGAAAGGTGGTGGCGCCTTTAAAAAAGGATGATCTGGATACAAAAGCCCTCTTACAGTATAACAAATTATTGAATGAGCATCCTAGATTAGAAACTGTTTTATTACCTATTAGAGATGGTTTAACCGTTTCCAGAGTGGTCTGACAAGTCCTACAAGTTTTCGGAAATTGAAGTGATATTTCTCAATTTTTCTTAAGAGACGTATCTAAATGAATTTAATAATTTCAGAAAAATAAAATTATTGTAACCTTTTGCATCGTTTTTGCGTATAATTATATGCTGTACATTGCAGCACACTCAAAATCTTACAAACCTAAATGAGACAACTCAAGATTACAAAGCAGGTGACCAACAGGGAAACTGCATCTCTGGATAAGTATTTGCAAGAAATTGGTAAAGTAGATCTTATTACTGCAGACGAAGAAGTAGAATTGGCACAAAAGATCAAGGCCGGCGATCAACGCGCCCTTGAAAAACTTGCAAAGGCCAACTTACGTTTTGTAGTATCGGTAGCTAAACAATACCAAAACCAAGGACTTACCCTTCCAGATCTTATTAATGAAGGAAACCTGGGACTTATTAAAGCAGCACAACGTTTTGATGAGACACGCGGTTTTAAATTTATTTCCTATGCTGTGTGGTGGATCAGGCAAGCTATCCTTCAGGCATTAGCAGAACAATCGCGTATTGTGAGACTTCCTTTAAATAAAATTGGAAGCATTAACAAAATAAACAAAACATTCGCATTTTTAGAACAAGCAAATCAGCGCCCACCTTCTGCCGAAGAAATAGCAAAAGAGTTGGACATGACTATTAAAGATGTTAAGGAGAGTATGAAAAACTCCGGTCGTCACGTGTCTATGGACGCTCCCTTAATTGAAGGAGAAGACAGTAACCTGTACGACGTTCTTAACAGCGGAGAATCTCCCAATCCGGATCGCAGTTTACTAAACGAATCTTTACGCACCGAGATTGAGCGTGCTTTAGAAACGCTTACACCGCGTGAAGGAGACGTGATCCGTCTTTATTTTGGACTAGGAGACCAGCACCCAATGACCCTGGAAGAAATTGGAGAAACTTTTGACCTTACCCGTGAACGTGTTCGCCAGATCAAGGAAAAAGCAGTTAGAAGATTAAAACACACGTCCAGAAGCAAAATTTTAAAGACATACCTTGGGTAATTTTTGCCCTGCTTCAACCTGAACAACGCTGTTTATATTTTAAGTATGTGCAGATTGTGCCAAGTAGAAGCCATGAGTACGACAGTATCAGTTTTCTGTTAACGCAGAAACGTAACTGTTCGTTTTTTGATTGATGAATGACCTCCGGCTGATTACCGGAGGTTTTTTTCAACGATGCGCCGGGGTCTTTTTATAATTCCTCTTTTAAAATTTAGTACCTTTGGCTCATAACAAAAATCTTTTTCTAAAATTCAATGATATATACACTTTGTTATGTTAGCAAAGCTGCTGAAGGTCTTAATGAAACTGCCATTGAGGATATATTTTTAACTACCATTCATAACAATACCAGGAAAGGGATTCACGGTATCTTGCTTTATGGAATGGGGATTTTTTTTCAGGTTCTCGAAGGAAACGAAGAAGAGATTGAAGCTTTATACAATGATGAAATACAACAAGATCCCAGACATACTGAAATTTTTCAAGTCATAAGAAAATACACCAAAAATCCTATCTTTTCTGAATACAGTTCTCTTTTTACCATTGTAAAAACAAACGAGCAATTAGAAAAAATAAGAGCATATTTAAGACTGAATAAAGTAAATACAACTTCCGACAAATTAAGCCGACTTTTAAACCCTTTTTTACTTGATATATGAGCCACACAATAATTGCCCCATCCATGTTAGCATCAGATTTTGCCAACTTACAACGCGATGTTGAAATGGTAAACAATAGTGAAGCCGATTGGTTTCATATAGATGTAATGGACGGTCATTTTGTACCCAACATTTCTTATGGAATGCCCGTAATTGCAGCTATTAAAAAACACGCCACAAAACCACTGGACGTGCATTTAATGATAGAAAAACCTGAACGCTATATTGAAGAATTTGCCAAAGTAGGAGCAGATATAATTACGGTGCATTACGAATCTACCGTGCATTTGCACAGAACGCTCACACAAATTGAACAGGCAGGTTGTAAAGCTGGTGTGGTTTTAAATTTAACTACACCCGTTTCGGTATTGGAAGATATCTTGCCTAAATGCTTTATGGTTCTAATAATGTCCATTAACCCTGGCTTCGGCGGTCAAAAATTTGAAGAAATTACCTACGACAAAGTTAGAAAGCTTAGAAAAATGATCGATGAGAAAGGACTTCAAACACACATTGAAATTGATGGTGGCGTAACAGATAAAAACGCAAAAAAACTGAAAGAAGCCGGAGCAACTGCACTTGTGGCTGGAAGCTATATTTTTAAGGCTGAAAATCCTACAGAAACAATCGCAGGGATGAAAAAACTACTATCGTAATTGAACAACACAACAAAAACACAAATTCTTATTATAGGTGCAGGCCCTATTGGAATTGCCTGTGCGCTGGAATGTAAGAAGAAAAAATTGGAGTATGTAGTTCTTGAAAAAGGTGCTTTAACCCATTCGCTTTTTAACTACCCGTTAGATATGAATTTTTTCTCTACTTCAGAAAAGCTGGAGCTGGATGAAATACCTTTTATAAGTAAAGACCCCAAACCCGGAAGAGACGAGGCGCTGGAATATTACCGACGGGTGGTAACTTCAAATAAATTACATATGAGGTTGTTTGAAAAAGTACTTTCAGTTCAGAAAGAGGGTAGTTTTTTCAATGTTATTTCAGAAAAACAAAAGTATACCGCTCAAAACGTTATTGTTGCTACAGGATTTTACGATATCCCGAAAATGCTGGATGTTCCGGGTGAAGAGCTCCCAAAAGTTTCACATTATTATAAAGAAGCGCACCCATATGTACTTCAAAAAAATATTGTTGTTGGTGCGAGTAATAGTGCTGTAGATGCTGCGTTGGAAATTTGGCGTAAAGGAGGGGAAGTGACTATGGTAATTAGAGGGAAATCTATAGGGGAACGGGTTAAATACTGGGTAAAACCAGACATAGAAAACCGAATTAAAGAAGGTAGCATACACGTTTATTTTGAAGCAGAAATTTCAGAAATTAGGCCAAACGAAGTTACCATTACCACCCCAAAAGGAGCTAAAACCATCCCAAACGACTTTGTGATCGCCCTTACCGGTTACCGGCCCAATTTTGAATTTCTACAAAAAATGGGAATCACACTTTCCGAAGATAAACGCATCCCAAGTTATAACGATGAAACTATGGAAAGCAATGTAAAAGGGTTGTATCTGGCAGGTGTAATTTGCGGAGGCACCGAAACCCACAAATGGTTTATCGAAAATTCCAGGATTCACGCAAAGCTAATTGCATCTCATATTTCAGATAATAAGTAGACAGCTGGAGTGGAAGCAGGTAAAAAAATATACTGCAACTGCCCCTGCCATTTTAATACCCGGCAAACCTAAAATTTAACAGTTTTTGGGTGTGATCGTATAACTGTGGGAAATGGTCTTTAAAATCGGTTGGGGATTCTATAAAATATTCGGCAAGAACAGCCATAAATTCGTACTGATTGGTAAACGCATATTCCCGAAAATAGCGGGTTTCATCCAGCTTATCTTTTACTTCCTGATGCGTTAATCTTTTTAAAATATTCTGAAATTGCTTCGTAAATCTGGCCGCGTCCAGATCTCTACTTTTTCTGGCTTCTAATTGCATCGCGTGCATAAACTCGTGAATTCCCAGATTGAGGTTATCGTCTGTAATGCGATACCCATTTTCAAAATCTTTCCATGAAAGGACTAAAGCCTTTTCCCGCGGATTAAACTCACCTTTGTGATGACTGTCGTTTGCCGTACTATAAAACTCTTCGGGATAAATAAGCACGAAATCTATGAGGGAGTATTCGTAATTTTTTCTACCAAAACTAAGCATACAGCCTACGCTGGCAATTAGAACTTTCATCCGGTCCGTCACTTCCAGATGTTCCCGCCCAATAAATTTTTTAGTTGCTATAAAGGTGGCTACTCTGTGCCTGAACTGTCTTTTATGCTTTTTAGAAAGTAATTGGTAAAAATGAAATTCGGTTTCTAAAATATGCTTCTGATCTTTGGAAATGTTTTTATACACCAGATAGTGGCGAAATAACGGTTTATTATACGTGCTAGCGTACCAATTTTCAAAAAGCCTGAAAAGAAAAAAAGCAAATCCTAACAAAACAATGGAATACGCATAAGGCGCCATCCAGGAAATTTCTGTTTCGGTTTGTAGTAGGTATTTCATAGTTGGTTGGGTGCTGTGAGGGCTGTATAACTAAAAAACATCACAAGCTACAATAGACTAACGATACAGGCTAACCTATTATTACTTTTTACTACTATCTCCCTTGAAATTTTGCGAGTTGTTTTTAAAAAGCACATTAAAGGTTGTTAAACTTCCGTAGCAGCGTGTTATATATTGTTGTAAATCAATTTTTTCCTGGTCGTCCAGGTTTTTACTACTATTAATTTTTTGTTCCATTACACGTAAACGATCCCTTAGCATCACAATCTTATGAAAAAATGTATCTATAGGAACCTCTTTATCTGACAGGCTAACGTCTTTTGGTTTCAGGATAAAGGACCCACCTTTGTATTTATCTGCTAAGGGCACAATTTCCGAAACATCGCTCCACTTTTTAAGGATGTTTCTCAGGCTTTTCTCAACTTCGTAAAAACTTACTGTGTCTACTTCATTTTCGGCAGCTTCAATTATTTCAAAATCTTCATCGAATGTTATGGTTTCCAACCCGTTTTCTATAAAGGTCACCCAATACATCTTACTATCTACGTTGGTTATCACACCTTTACCGTGCGTAGTATGATTAATTCTGGAGCCTATACCCAATATTTTTTTCATTTTTAAAATTTTTATTTATGTTTGAAATAAAAGTTGAAAATTACATCTTTTTGAGGAAGATTAACATTTATGACATAAATTTTAAACCATTTCAATTTGTTAAAATTATAAAAAAATTAAATATCGTATCTTGCCTTCAACTTAACAACTATGACTAAAATTGAAGTTCAATCGCTACCTCTTTTTGAAGTAATTAGAGATATTGCAGATGCTTTTGACGTGACCCACGAAGAAAATTGCGGGGAGTATCACGTTACCATACCGGCCTCTTATGGTGAAGGCTACATTAAAGGAATTAATTTTGACGGGGGATTTGGTATCTTAATTTACCAATGTAAGTTCCATAAAGATCTAGAGTTCCACTTTGTTGTGGACGACGTACACCCACTTAAATTTTTATATTGTCTTAAAGGAGTTGTACACCATAGGTTTCAGGATAATAAAGAAAACAACACACTACAGCAGTACCAAAGTTCTATTGTGGCAAGTGAAAGTACTAATGGGCATATTCTTCATTTTGCTGCGGGTACCGAAATACAGGTTGGAAGTCTTGAGGTAGACAGAAAGCAATTCCAAAACAAAGTAAACTGCGAGCTTAGAAGTCTTTCTCCGGAATTAAAAAAGCTGTTCCGGGACGAAAAAGCGTTGACTGAATTTTATCATAAAGGATACTACAGCCTGCAAATAGCCGATTTATTTACTAAAATCGAAAGTTTTGAAAATAACGATTTTGTTCGTAGAATTTTCCTGGAAGGTCAGGCTTATAACATATTAACCCACCAGATCGTACAATATCACGACGATATTAACGGTGAAGAAGGAAGTACCGTCTTACGTTCCTACGAAATTATTCAAATTAAAAATGCTTCAAAACGTATTGATGAAGATGTAGCAGACCTGGATTCAATTGAGAAAATTGCCGAAGAAGTTGGCTTAAATATCAATAAGCTGCAATTAGGGTTTAAGCATTTGTACCATACAACCGTAAATGGCTACATTCAACAAAAACGAATGATTCTGGCAAGAAATTTATTGAATAACACCGACTATAATATTTCCGAAATTGTTGGAAAGATTGGGTTATCCAGTAAAAGTTATTTCTCCAAGATATTTAAAGAAACCTACGATATTTCACCTTCAGAATATCGAAAAAACAGCAAAATACTTCGGGATAAGTAAAATTCTTAATAAATATTCATTTTTAAAAACCTGCTTAACCGGGCTCAAAATAAACTAATTCTACAGACACTTTGACAATTTTCGAACAATTTATAACACAATAAGTGTAAATGTAACTTTCTGAGAAACACTTCGTTAAAATGAGTTAAAGATAATTTCAGGCTTCTATTATATCCCTATCTTTAACACTATAACAACTTAAAAACAGAAAAACATGAAAGATTTAATTTGGTTAATTGTAGTAATTTTAGTCGTAGGATGGTTAATAGGTTTTATAGGATTTGGAGCTGCCGTTGGTAACTTAATTCACATCCTATTAGTAATAGCTGTAATCATGATAATTTTTAAATTACTTACGGGTAAAAGGCTGTAATTAGCACCAAAAATATGGTACAGTACATAGTCTTCATAAAAATTTATGAAGACTATTTTTTTTTACTCCATTTACCATACCTTTATTTCCTCAAACTACAGTAACTATATGCACCTATCTACACAGAACAAAAAAAATACAATGGTATTTTTCATACTTTGTTTTATTATTTCTTCAGGGATTTCTTTAGCTCAGGAACTTCCTGTGGAAACCATTAAAGAGCGTATATCATTTTATAAAGAAAACACCCGTGGACCCTATAAAAGTATTCACTGGTTTTGTTCAGACGGTGAAGTTAGAGAAGCACGCGACCCATGCCCAAAAGATAAGGACAACGCAGTACAACATGCAGACTACCGTGACGATATAAAAAACCTCGCTAAAAAGCATCATTTATTTTTTGCTGAAATTTTAGCAAGTACCAATCGTACCGATTTTTGGGATGAAGAAAATAATCAAAGCAGATTAAAACAATACCAACTAAACCGGTATCTGGAAAGTGTGGATGATGGTTGGATACAACGCAAATCTCAGTTTTACCGTGGCGCCATACAGGTAGAAGATGAGCAGGAATGGGGCGTGGAATTCTACGAAAAGTTTCTACCACGCGATAGTCGTGTTACCAATCACTATTATTTATTACGACAGTCGCTTCGGGATATTCCGCACGACGGAGACACCAATTTAGCGCAACTCAAGCGCAGCCAGTCTAAAGTTATTGCAGATAATTTTCCGAAATTTATGGATGCCCGAATTAAAATTCACGGTAATCCAACCAAAGAAGATATTGCAATGGTTCAAAAATTTCAGAAAGAATACGACAGCAAACTTTCCGATAGCTTAAAAACCGAGCTTACTGAACTCATTATCACAATGGATCAGTTTTACGCACCAATCAATACGGAATCTCTTAAAAACCAGGTAGCGCGTATTTCAAAAAATAATGCAACACGGGAACGTTTGCTTCAGTTTTTAGAAAATTATTCTACTGAAACCTCTCCGGATTTAAACATTGCAAAACTCGCCGATATTTTATGCGTTATAAGAACTGAAATTACCGATGATACTACTGGAAACGATCGCCTGCTCCTACTCGACCTATCCAACAGATTAGAAGACATTTTACTGAAAACATCCCAGGAATGGCAACCAGAAGATGTAGTGGGATTAATGGAAAAAATAAGACAACTTAGCCTTGCTGCGGCGGGCACAGGACTTATTGAGTTGTGGGAATGGGAAAAAGTAAAACCAGAACTGGAAGTACATTTAGGACAAACCGAATTAACGATAGAAGAGTTAAACAGTTTCCTTCAAACCAGCCGTGGTGTGGTAGAATGGAGTGCGTCTATGGTAAAAGCTAACTATCAGGATATTGTAGACATTTATACACAGTTTGAACCGCTAAGCTATGGCTTTATAGACGATCGTGTTCGCTCCAGCGTTGCGTTGGATCTGGGTGAAAGTGTAAGCAAACTGGGCAGCATTATCGCCAAAAAAGCGAATGTAAGTAATGAAGTAATGAACCTGAAATCACAAAGTAGCATTCGCGGGTTAAATCCCGGTTATGCCTACGGAGAGCTTGTGGTAATTGAGGAGTCTCCGGAAAATGTAGACATAAATCCCAACAATATTTATATTTTTCAAAAACCTCCCAGCGATTTAAAACCCGTTGCGGGAATTATGACGGTGTCTGAAGGAAATCTGGTTTCTCACGTGCAATTGCTGGCAAGAAACTTAGGAATTCCGAATGCCGCACTTTCTAACGAAAATTTAAAAGACCTTTCAAAATATGACGGAGAAAAAGTATTTTATGCAGTTTCGGGAAAAGGAAATGTAATTTTTAAGGCTGAAAAGGATATGACCGATGAAGAAAAGGAGCTCTTCAGCAAGAAAGAAAGAAATCAGGATAAGATCGCAGTGCCTGTTGAGGAAATAAGACTGGATGTTTGCGAGGTATTGGATATGAAAGATGTAGACGCTTCAGATTCCGGAAAACTATGTGGTCCTAAAGCGGCTAATTTGGGACAACTAAAACAACTCTTCCCAGAGAATGTAGTAGAAGGAGTTGTAATTCCTTTTGGGATTTTCAGAAAACATATGGATCAGAATATGCCTGGTGAATCTGTAAGCTATTGGACCTATTTAATTGACACCTTTGGGGAAGCTACTGTAAAACGAAAGAACAACGTTTCAGAAAGTGATGTGGAAGCCTACCAATTGCAACGTTTGGGTAAACTGAAAACTGCCATAGAAGAAATGCCATTGGAACCAGATTTTGAAAAAGACCTGGAAACCTCTTTTACAAAAGCCTTCCAGAACAAAATGGGTACTGTTCCTGTTTTTCTTAGAAGCGATACCAATATGGAAGATTTAAAAGAGTTTACAGGCGCAGGTCTTAATTTGACGCTTTTCAACATACTTTCGAAAGAAAATATCCTAAACGGAATTAAAAAAGTATGGGCCTCCCCGTACACAGAACGAAGTTTTAAATGGCGCCAGAAGTACCTTAACAATCCAGAAAATGTATACCCTTCTATCCTTATCATTCCTAGTGTAGATGTGGAATACAGTGGTGTTATGATCACTAAGGGAATAAACAGAGGAACCGATAATGATCTTACCGTTGCCTTTAGCCGTGGTGCAGGAGGCGCTGTGGATGGGCAAATTGCTGAAACACGATTGGTAACAAAAGAAACAGATTTTATGCTCGCACCGCCCGTGAACCGGGATATTTACGGTTGCCTAAAACGGGGGGAACTACAAAAAACACCACCACCTTTGAAACTCCGATCTTACATAAGAAAAACATTGAAGACCTTCGTTCCATTGCCAGCCAGGTACGCACCAAAATGCCACAGGAAACAGGCAACGAATACAAAGGCGCCTGGGATGTAGAGTTGGGGTTTGAAAACGATAAGCTATGGCTGTTTCAAATACGGCCTTTTGTAGAAAACAAAAATGCAAAGAGCTCAGAATATCTGGCTTCCATCACCCCGAAAATTGATATAACGAAAAAAGTTTCTCTTTCAGAAAAAATAGAAAATATTACTAAAGATTAAATTATGAAAAGCACAAAATATATCGCTTCACTTTTATTGCTGGGTTGTATCATACTATCCTTTAGCTTTTACCCTATTGATGGGTATGAGCGTTCTCAAATAACCCGCTTGCTGGATATTCAGCATACGCTGGCCGAGGGAGAAAAATACACTCGTATTCCCGCGGGTGCCTTTGCTAGTATTGAAGACATTAAACTTAATTTACTTCCTGTCTCCCAAAAAAATGTAGATAGCCTTTTAAAGGAAGATGCAGAATTTGCAAAAGCAATCCAAAGAATTACACCAGGAGGAAATTACTCATTAGCTGTGTTAGACATCACAGATCCCGAAAATTTAAAATACGCTGCACATAGAGAAAACATAGGGTACCAGCCAGGAAGCGTTGGTAAAATTGCTGTTTTGAATGCCGTGTTTTATCAGTTAGAGAAAATATACCCAGACGATTTTGAAGCGCGTATCGCTTTACTGTGCAACAAAATTGTGGACGCAAGATACTGGGGAACAGGAGATCATCATACGATACCTATTTATGACCCTAAAACTGAAAAACTTACAAAAAGACAGGTAATCGCCAGTGATACATTCACGTTGTTTGAATGGCTGGACCATATGGTTTCGGTTAGTAATAATGGTGCTGCCAGTGTGATGTACCGTGAAGCTATGTTAATGGCGGCTTTTGGAAAGGACTATCCAAGATTGTCACTGGAAGATTCTGAAAAATACTTTGTTGATACTCCAAGAGACTCCTTAACAAATCTGGCGAACACCGTAGTAAATGAACCCTTGAGAGAACTGGGAATTACCGAAGACGAGTGGCGTTTAGGAGGTATGTTTACGAATCCTGCAGGAAAATATGTGGGAAGAAAAGGAGGCAGTATTGGTTCTCCAAAAGGGCTTATGAAATATCTGGTACAGCTGGAGCAGGGAAAAGTTGTTGATTCTGCATCCAGCCTGGAAATGAAACGCCTTATGTACATTACAGATAGACGCATTAGATACGCGCAATCCAACCAATTAGACAGTGCACGTGTGTATTTTAAATCTGGAAGTTTTTATAGTTGCGATAAATCGCTACCGGGTCCTTGCGGTAATTATGCAGGAAACAAATTTAATTATATGAACTCTGTGATAACGGTAGAGCATCCCGGAGGGAAAAAGTACATTGTATGTTTAATGACCAATGTACTAAGTAAAAATTCGGGTGGAGCACATATGTATCTGGGAAGTGCTATTGATAAGGTAATTACTGGTCAATAGCAGCAAGTTTTAGCTCTTTTACAGTACGTATGGCAAAACGCTGCACCACTAAATTTGGATGCTTCATAAGTGGTTTTACAAGATCCAGATATGACTGGTCTGCTGAAAATTTAATAACATTAAGCACCGCTAATTTCATTCTGGTTCCACGATTACGGAGTAACATCGTAAGGATTTGTTTTTCAGGCAATGTGCTTGCTTCAAAAGAAGAAACTGAATGCCCATTACTTTCCAGCACATGATATTCAATTAAAGGAAGAATGTTATTTTTTAATTTAGATTTGAGGAGGTTGTCCAGAAATTCTATGGCATTAAGGCGTACCTCTTGCTTTTCGCTTTTGAGCCCAAAGTAAGCCGTATCTACATCGGCCTGATCATATTTTAAGCTGAATAATTTAAAAATACAATCCAGACTCTGCTCTAATTGATCCATAAGCAGATCCATTAAATTTTCTCTGGCAATTACAGATTCTATTTCGGCATCGTCTTGCAGGGTATCAACTTCGGTAGTATCTATAGATGCTTTTAAGGTTACGATAGCATTCAAAGAGTTTCGGTAAAAAGTACTTTCTTTCAGCAAAATTCTCGTAAGCATTCGTTGGTCTACAGATACCGAAACGTTCTCCAGCTTCAGAGCATTTAAAGATTTGGCAGCTTCGGTTCTGATCACAAAATCCTTACTTTGTAAAAAACGCATTAATACTTTTACAGAATCTCTGGTTTTAAAAGATTGTATTAATTCTGGAATGTACGGTTTTATGGTATCTGGTAAACTTTCGGACAACTCCAATTGCAATACTTTCTTGGTTAAACCCACCCCGTATTCCTGCAGTGCTTCAATTGCTGTCTCGCGGAAAGGCTTTTCAGCTAAAAAACCCAGCAACTGATTAATAAAAGGCTCGTGTGCCGTGAGCCCTGCGGCCGTTATAGCAGCCTTAATTAAATAAGGGTCCCGGTTGTTAAAATTGGCCGAAATAAAAGAATAAAAACTCGGGTATTTTGCATATCCCACTGCTAGCATGAGTTCTGCAACTTCTTGTTTTCGTAAATCGTTATCTGCAGCAAATAAATCTCTGGTTTTTGTTTGCAATCTATCGCTTAAATTATACCGGAGCGCGAGTTTTTTATTGGACGAAGCATCTTTTGCAAGACACAGTAGCGCAGCGTTCGAAATATAATCTGTTGTATGGTCCAGATACGATTTATAGATATTAGCGTCTTTAATATTGGTATGGTGTAATAAATAATCCATCGCAGCATACACTACTTCATCATCTTTTACGTGCAACAAATCCTTAATATATTCAGTGGCGGTTCCTTTTTTATAGTGGTGTAACTGCGAAATAGCGAGCGCCTTCACTTTTGGGGAGTCGTGTTTTAGTAAATTTACAATGTGAGGCCTAAATGTGTAGAGTTTAAAATCGTCTAAATGATGCAGCATTGTTATGATCTCGGACTCATTTCCTTCGGTTAAAACATTAATGGCAGATTTTGAAGTACGGTTATATTTCAGGTTTTTATTTTCTACGGAAGTGCCTACCAAAGAATTTCGAATATTACTCCGGAATGATTGAAAATACGCCTCCCTCAATTTGTAAATAAGCAACATCCAGATAAAGAGAAATAGCAGGATAATAACCGTAATGTAAGAAGTACTAAGTTCCAGTTTTCTAATAACGAAAATAAGCATTAATCCAGCCAACCCTGTTGCAATACTATCTACTACAACATCTATATAGGATTTCGCTTCATTTTTAATATGAGAAGGAATAGGTAAAATTGAAAGTTCAATTCCTGCTTTATTGATAGATTGCTTAAAGCTACCATCCATTCCTTTTATAATAATAAGTACCCAAAGTTCTGGAAATGTTAAGAACAGTAAACAGCCAATAGCAATTCCCAGCGGCAAAATAAGCAGGTTGGAGGTTACGCCCAGCCACGCTAATAATCTATTGGTCAAAAACAACTGGATAAGCAATGCAATTACATTAAATGATGAAAACCAAAACCCAAAAAAAGATGCCAGTTCATCGCTATCCGGAATTGCTCTATTCGCAAAATCGCTAAATTGAAAATCTACCAGTTTTGCCATAACCACTCCTACTCCAACAATAGCTGCAAGATAGGTAAGGTGTTTAGATTGTATAATGAGTTTAAAAGGCGAAGCAAAGGTGCTCCGAACTGCCCCTTTTCGTTGCTTCCGTATATATGTGTTGAGTTTTTCCACTCGCAGTTTCCAGACTATCTGAAGAATAGGCACACAACAAACAATAAGAAAAGCAGCTACTAAGATCACTACTTTATTTCCAAAATTGGATGCAATTATTGTAGTTAAGTATCCGCCAAAAATTCCCCCCGCGATCGCCCCTGCGCCAATAAAACCAAACAATCTCTTTGCTTCACGGGCATTATACACCATATTGGCAATAATCCAGAATTGTGAAGTAACCAACACGGCAAAGATGGAAACACTTAAATAATAAACGTACAGCACCCAATCGTTTATAGTATTGGTGTACATTAAAAAACTTAAAAAAGCGAAGAGCAAACCAAAGAAAATAAGAGTTCCTGTTGTTATCTTTCTGAGAGAAAATTGTTTTACTCCTTTATTATAAAAATATGAAACTATAACTGCCACAAAAGCAACCAGCACATATCCATACGGCAAATGCGCTGCTCCCAATTTTGATAGGAACAGCGCATTTACAGTAGGTTTTACCATTAAAAGAACCGATATAAGCAGAAAAATATATAACTGCATGAAAAAAGAGATGCGAATCTCCCCATCTCTTATATCGAATGTTTTTTTAAAAAGTGTTTTAAGCATTCCGTATTATAGGTTTATAGCCTATAAAGTACGTGAATTTTTCATCACTTTTTCCAATGGAACGACTAAATCTCGTATGATTTGTTCTCCTAAATCATTATCGATTAAAGCAACCAGAATATACTTTCTATCCGGACCCCAAACTAAAACAGAATCTGAGTGATAATTTTTCCAGGAACCAGATTTTCTGAACAGTCTCGCATCAGGAGCCACGCGATCCAATGTATTTACAAACTTATGATGTAACGCGGGATTCTCCATAATGTTAAGCATTTGCTTAGAGCGTCTTTCGTTAACTAAATTTCCCATTGCTAGTTGATAGTAGAAGCTACAAACCTGACGTGTGGTTGCCGCATGACTTAAACCTTTCATAGGTTCCGGATAGCGTCTTCCTCCGGCAGCATAACGCTTACCAACCCAAAGACCTCCACCAACTTCTTCATCATATAATTTGTGCTGTGGGGAACGTAATACTTCCTCGATCTTTTCATAACCTACCCGATCTATCATACGCGTAGTAGCCTGATTGTTAGACTTACTTATCATAGACCGCATATCTTTCTGAATGGCTTTAGAATTTGCCAGTTGTCCTTTATCAATAGCATCCATAGAGGCTAATAATACCGCTATTTTCGGTAAACTTGCCGCATACATCATATGGTCATCATTAAGACCTGCATACTGTATGTCGTTAATATCACTTAAATCTACAATCCCTATAGACATCATTTTATTGTCTACTAATCTTTTCCAGGTTTTATTCTTGAAGATTTCTGATTCTAATTCTACCTGAAGTTCAGAGCAGTATAATTCTTCAATAGGATCTATATCCCCGGAATTTTTAATAGGAAGATCCTGTGAAAATAGATTTAGAGAAACTAATAATAAGGCGACTAAAACTGGTACTTTTATGGTATAACTCATATATAAAATATAGGGGTTTAAATTATTGATAACTAGCAAACTATCATAAAACTGTGCAAATGTATGTTAAAAGAAGTTTCGTGGTTCTTGACGAACGTTAAATTCTTACAAATATTGTGTGAACCCTCTGAAACTCTTACAAAGCCATTAGATATTTATAAGAGAAACTTCCGATATTTTGTTGCTGAAAACTAGTAATTTTACAGTCCTCGAATATAACATCTAAATTAGTTTCTATATTCCGGATAACACCTGGCATTTCTATAGCTAAGCGCCATTAAAAATTCACCCTAAAGTTATAAAACATACCAATAGCATAGGTTAAGACGATTAAACCAGTGCTACCTTACAAACTATGAAAAAAGAAATAGCGAAGAAAAGCACAGGGAATGTTACCATAGCTTCGGCATTTAAGACCATTATCTGGCCACGTAAAAATCTAATATTTATTGGATTAATACTTATTGTTTTAAGCAGGCTTGCAAGTTTGGTATTGCCGTGGAAGTCTAAAGAATTGTTGGATCAAATAATCCCCAACAAAGATTTTCAGGAGCTATACAGTTTGCTATGGCTGGTAGGAATCGCAATTTTAGTACAGGCAATAACATCCTTCCTACTTACGCGCATCCTTAGTGTAGAGGCACAATTTCTTATTTCTGAATTAAGAGCTCAGGTTCAAAAAAAAGTACTCTCCTTACCTATTAGTTTTTTCGACAATACAAAATCCGGCGCCTTGGTTTCCCGAATTATGAGCGATGTAGAAGGTGTGAGAAATTTAATTGGTACTGGTTTGGTGCAGCTCGTTGGCGGGACTATTACAGCAGTTATTTCGCTTTTCCTGTTAATAAATATAAATCCGTGGATGACGCTCTTTGTGTTATTGCCCGTAGGAATTTTTGGTTTTATTGCACTGAAAGCTTTTAAATTTATACGTCCCATTTTCAGAGAACGCGGAAAAATAAACGCCGAAGTCCAGGGAAGACTTACTGAAACTTTAGCTGGAGTTAGAGTGATAAAGGGATTTAATGCCGAAGAACAAGAAAACAAAATTTTTGAAGCCGGAGTGGATAGATTGTACCAAAATGTAAAGAAAAGTCTAACGGCCACAGCTGCCATGACAAGCACCTCCACATTTTTACTGGGTGTAGCCTCACTGGGTATTATGGGAATAGGAGGATATTTCATGATTGAAGGATCCATGACAACAGGAGACTTTTTATCCTTCACATTATTATTAGGGTTTATGATTGCACCCATCGTGCAAATGAGCAATATAGGGAGCCAACTTACCGAAGCATTAGCCGGACTAGACCGAACAGAGGAACTTATGAACATGACTCCCGAAGAAGAGTTAAAGGACCGTACAAAAACGCTGAAAGACGTTCAGGGACATTTACAATTTAACGACGTTTCATTTTCATATGAAGAAGGAAAACAAGTGCTCCACCATATAAATTTTGAAATGAAACCAGGCTCGGTATTCGCACTTGTGGGGAGCTCAGGATCGGGGAAATCTACTATCGCCGGATTGGCAGCTACATTTTTAAACCCCAACAAAGGCACGGTGCTTATGGATGGGCAGGACCTTTCAAAAGTAAAACTGAGTAGCTATCGCCGTCACCTTGGTGTAGTATTACAAGACGAGTTTTTATTTGAAGGAACCATCAAAGAAAATATTTTATTCCCAAGACCCAATGCAACCGAAGCCGAATTGCAAAAAGCTGTAAAAGCCGGCTACGTGAACGAATTTACCGACAGGTTTGAAGACGGTTTGGAAACCCTCATTGGCGAACGGGGCGTAAAATTATCTGGTGGACAACGCCAAAGAATTTCAATTGCAAGAGCTATATTGGCAAACCCAAAAATAATTATCCTGGATGAAGCTACCTCTAATCTTGATACTGAAAGTGAAGCACTTATTCAAAAATCACTAACCGAACTTGTAAAGGACAGAACTACCATTATTATTGCGCACAGATTAAGCACCATTCAAAAAGCAGATAAAATACTGGTGATAGAGAATGGTTCTATTGCAGAACAGGGCAATCACCAGGAACTCTTATCTCTTAAAGGAAGGTATTTCGATTTATTCACGTACCAGGCAAAAATTTAGAGTAGAAAATCACAAAGTAAGTTTCAACTTAGCTTTGAAAATAGAAAAACCTGATATAAAATCTTGAGCCAGCTCGATTCTAAAACTAGAAAAGCATATCACGAATAGGGACTACCTGCGGTGATCCCTCAAAGCTCCGCTTTGAAAATAGAAAAACCTGATATAAAATCTTGAGCAAGCTCGATTTTAAAACTAGAAAAGCATATCACGAATAGAGACTACCTGCGGTGATCCCACAAAACTCCGCTTTGAAAATAGAAAAACCTGATAAAAATCTTGAGCAAGCTCGATTTTATATCAGGTTTTTCTATTTATTCGTGAACTCAACGGGACAGAGTTCGAACTTTTTGAAGGAAGATATTAGCTTAATTCTCTCAAAATCAATGATTATGAATAATGCTTCCTCGCAACGATTTAGTTCCACTTCATTTTCTGCAACCTGACAGCATTTAAAATAGCAAGCAAGGCAACACCTACGTCTGCAAAAACGGCTTCCCACATTGTGGCAAGTCCACCAGCTCCTAAAATGAGAACTATAATTTTTACGCCAAATGCTAAAACAATATTTTGCCAAACGATACTTCTGGTAGAACGGCCTATTTTTATGGAGCGAGCAATCTTTGAAGGTTGGTCGTTTTGAATAATCACATCGGCAGTCTCAATAGCAACATCGCTTCCTAAACCACCCATTGCCATACCAACATCACTTGCTGCCAGAACAGGTGCATCATTAATACCATCGCCTATAAAAGCGACTGTTGTATCTGGTTGTGCTTTGAGTTTTTCTACTTCGTTGAGCTTATCTTCTGGCAACAAACCACCTTTTGCCCAATCGATGCCTAATTCTTTGGCGACTTTTTGTGTAATGGAATCTTTATCCCCAGAGAGCATTATGATTTTAGAAATACCAGCCTCGCGAATTTGCTTAATCGCTTGATGGGCATCTTCCTTCAGTTCATCTGCAATCGTTACGTAACCTGCAAATTTGCCATCTATTCCTACCATTACTATGGATTCCACAATAGTATCAGTTTCTGAAGGGACATCAATGCTATTTGAAGTCATTAAAGCTATGTTTCCTACCAGCACGGTTTTTCCGTTTACGGTTCCTTTCAATCCTTTTCCCGCGATTTCAGTTACTTCGGTTGCATCATAGTCGGCACCTTCGGCTTTGTATTCCATTATGGCTTTGGCGATGGGATGTGTAGATTGCTCTTCCATTGCCATTAGGTATTTCATAAAGTCCGCTTTCGCGAAAGCGGAATCATTTACAACTTCCTTAATTTTAAATACTCCTTTTGTAACCGTACCGGTTTTATCCATTACCACGGTATTCACCTTAGTCATTGCATCCAAAAATGATGCGCCTTTAAACAGGATTCCGTTGCGAGATGCAGCACCCAATCCACCGAAATATCCCAGCGGAATGGATATTACCAAAGCACAAGGACAAGAGATAACTAGAAAGATTAAAGCTCGATATAGCCAGTCTCTGAACACATAATCATCTACAACGAAATACGGTAAAAAGGTCAGACCTATGGCTAAGAAAACTACAATAGGCGTGTAAACACGAGCAAATTTTCTAATAAACAACTCGGTTTTAGATTTACGAGCGGTGGCATTCTGCACCATATCTAGAATACGTGCGATAGAACTATCTTTAAATTCCTTGGTAGTTTCTACCTCAATAACTCCATCGAGATTGATGCTTCCTGCAAAGACAGATGCTCCTTTTTGAATAGTGTCTGGTTTGCTTTCTCCAGTAAGGGCTGCGGTATTAAAAGAGCCTTTATCTGAAAGCAAAATACCATCAAGAGGCACTTTTTCTCCCACGCGCACTTGAATTTTTTCGCCTATCTCAACAGTCTCAGGATTAACCGAAATGAAGTCGTCATTGCGATATACTAACGCCTCATTAGGTCGCACATCTAATAAAGCCTTGATATTTCCTTTTGCTCGGTTAACCGCTGCTTGTTGAAATAATTCGCCCACGGCATAAAACAACATTACAGCTACACCTTCTGGGTATTCTCCTATGGCAAATGCGCCCAAAGTTGCAATGGACATTAAAAAGAACTCCGTAAAGAAATCTCCATTCTTAATACTGTTCCAACCTTCTTTTATTACAGGGAAGCCAACAGGGATATACGCCACTGTATACCATACGATTCTCACCCATCCTTTGAAAAATGGTAGCGCGTCAAAATAATCAATTGCAATACCTATTATAAGCATTACAAAACTGAAAATCGCCGGTAGATAAGTTTTCAAATTAGAAACTTCGTCTGGACTGCTGTGATTGTGTCCATCACCGTGACTATGCTCGCCCTTATGTTCGTTAGGGTCTATGTCGCGTAAATTTACTTTTTTCTTTTTCATCTATTTTGATATCCAAATTTTTGCTTGTTCTTTATCTTTTAAATCGAAGTATTTTACTTCCGAGCTAGTGAAGAAATCGGTTGCCTTTGCTGCCCATTCCTGCCATTTTTCATTTCCAACGAATGCTATTTTCCCGTAATCCTTGATATGGGCTACATCAGTCTTGATGTCTTCCCAAAATCCTTTTATAGTATAGCCTTCAAAATCTTCCATTTCAAAATAAAAGTCCACTTTGCGACCTTTGTCGATGATTCGATGTATTTGTTTGTGAATGGTCTTTAAATTTTCTTCGTTCAATTTGCCTGAGAGCCTTGCTGCAATCAAGTTCTCTTTGTTCGTATCTATAAACTGTATCATAACTTCTTATTTTTAAGTGTTCAAAGTACAAGTTTAAACCGTGCAACGGAAGTGCAATTATCGTCCACTACATTTTTCGCATATTCCTTTAAGTACCAAGTTGGCATCTTCGGCCACGTACCCATCAGGCAAATTGATATGTGGTATTTTATGCTCTGTCAGACATACGGTCTCATCGCAATTATGGCAATGAAAATGCAAGTGTAAATCTTGTTCTAATTCGCAATTACATCCAGGTTCACATAAAGCATACTTGGTAATGCCTGTGCCGTCTTCTATGTAATGTACGATTCCATTTTCTTCAAAAGTTTTTATGGTTCTGTAAAGCGTTGTGCGTTCCGCTTTCGCGAAAGCGGACTCAATATCTGTTAGTGCTACTGCAATTTCCTTTTCTGCCAAATATTTATAAATCAAAATGCGCATCGCTGTAGGACGTACTTGATGATTTTCTAATGTTTTTTCTATTTCGGTCATTGTTATTTCAGATTACTTTTTATTTTTTTTGCCTTCGATAAAGCTTCCCATCCTTCTTTTGCTGCGTATGGAACAATCAGCAGCGCAGCAATTGGGTCTGCCCACCACCAGCCTAACCAATTCACAAGTAGTAATCCTAATAAAACTACTACCGTTTGATAAAGGCAAATAAATGTATCCTTTGCATCAGCTTTTAGAGCTGGACTGTCCAATCTGTTACCATATTTCCTTTTGTAATAAATCAAAATGGGATTTACGATTAAGGATATTACTAATATCACAACTCCAATAGTTGACCAAGAAGCCGTTTCTTGACTTATTAATTTAGATATGGAATCATAGGATATAAAGGCACAGATAAGCGCAAAGGATATAGCAATGACATAAAGCGTTATCATTTTTCGCGTTTCTACACTTTTCTCATCTATTCCTTTGATTTCGCCGTGCAACCGCCAGCCCAATGTTCCAGCACTTATTACCTCGATGGTGCTGTCAAGTCCCCAGCCAATTAAGGCAGAGCTGTTTGATGTAAATCCTGCGATAAGCGATACGACCACTTCAATGATGTCATAGATGACGTTCCATATCTGTAGGGTTCTGGCTTCTTTTAAATTTCTCTTCCTCGTTTTTTTCATATCTCCTAATGTGAGTGTTCTGTATCGCCTTTGTTCATTTCTGCCATAAGGTAATAGGAATTATTAAATGCAAAACGTGTTTTTGGACTTGGGGTTTCAAAAAAACGTATCGCTATCCAGTCACCATCTTTTTCGCCAGTCATAACTTCTATGGGTGTAAAACTCCACGCATCGCCTTCCTTTTGCGATGTAAATACATACGTCTTTCCAGCTTCTGTAACTACGGCGCTTTCTGGTAGTGCTATAGTCTGCTGGTTGTCAACTTCAATTTTACCTTTTATATACATTCCAGGTATAAGACCGCCTTCTTTGTTCTCAATTTCAGCGTGAACGTGCACTGCTTTGGGATCTTGTTCGAAGGTCTGGCTGACTGAATAAATTTCGGCTTCCAGTTCTTTTCCTGGACGCGATTGAATACTAAAGCGCACTTTTTGTCCTTTCTTTACTTTATCTACATCTTTTTCAAAAACCATTAAATCTGCGTGTACGTGGTCTGTGTCTACTATTTCCATCAGATTGGTCTGTGGCTCTACATACTGCCCAGTTTTTATAAATACCTTTTCTACAACACCTGCAATGGGACTGCGTAATGCCACACGCTGGTAAATCGTACCATTGCGCACGCCACTTGCATTGATGTTGTACTGTCGCAATTGCGCTTCAAGGCCTTTTACCATTGCCGTAGATGCCTGATAGTCTGCGGTGGCCTTTTGATAATTCATACCAGATGCCACGCCAGCTTCATAAAGTCTTTTTTGACGTTCGTATTCTTGTTTTAAAAAAAGACTGTTGCTGTATGCATTTAGGTAATCACTCTGTATCTGTATAATACTGGGATGTGAGAGGTATGCTACCGCTTGATTTTTTTTAACCTCGTCGCCTTCAATTACTTCTATTGAAGCCACATTTGCTCCCGCAAGCGTGGTAATATTAGCTTCGTTTTGTGGTGGCACTTCAAGCGTTCCGTTTGCTTCTACGTAACCGCTCATATTGCGCTGCGCAAGAGTGTCAATTTCCATTTGTAAGGCTACAAACTGTTCTTGCGTAAGCATTACTGCTTGAGCCTCGCCTTCGGTATGGTTTTCTTCATCAGTTTCACCTTCAGAATGGTTTTTTTCTGTTTCAGAATGGGTGGCTTCATCGTGGCCATCTTCAGTTTTTGAGTCGCCACAACTGGTCAATAATAATGCTAGTAGCATCGTCGTAACAGGTATATATTTTATCGTTTTCATCTTTTTAGTTTTGGAAATATTGTAGTTCAAACAAGGCTTTTAAATAATTATCGAGTGCGTCTAGCGCATCCATTTCAGTCTGGATGGCATCCCTGATGATTTGTGTGAATGCCGCATAGTCCAGCGCTCCTTCTTTATATGCCAGCAACGCACCCTTTCGCTGGTCTATGGCAAGCGGCAGCGCTTCGGTTTTATAGAAAAACCAAGTGTCCCGCCATCGCACATAATTTTGCATCGCTTGTGTATATTGAGATTGTAACTCACTCTGTTTATAGGCTGCATCGGTTTCTGCAATCTGTGCATCCAGTTTTGCAGCTTTTGCGCGGCTGCGGACTGGGCCAGAAAACAGCGGAACGGTAATACCCGCTTGATAGGTGTAGAAACCGCTATTGCCATTTACTCGTTGCAGACCACCTTGCAGATTGAATTTGGGCAATAGATTTGCCCTTGTTGCCTCATAGTTTGCCTGTGCTTCGTCTATACGCTTTCGCGAAAGCGATAATTCGGGATGATCATTCAATATTTCAACTGTCTCTATAATCGAAATTTCATCAGCTTCCAATTCATCAGTAACGGTGTACATCGTATCTGGTGTCAACCATAGGTTGAGTTTTTGAAGAGCGATGAAATAGTCTGTTTCTGCCTGTTGAAATTTATTATTGACCCGCAAAGCTTGATTGCGCGCAGCATCATATTCCAGTCTTGAAATGGCTTCCACTTCATAATTGAGTTCTACAGATTGTGCAAACTGATTGTAAATACTGTCCAATTCTCGGTACAAGAGGAACTTCTTTTTTGCCTGAAAACCTTCTGACCAGGCTTTTTTAACTTCCCGTTCTACCAGGATTTTAGAAAGGTCAAATGCCGTTTGTGCCAACTCGATCCGTTGTTGTTGTAAACGTTCCTTGGCACCTATTCCCAGTAGATCAATATTCTGCTGTCCGATGCCTATCAAGGTATAAATGCCCTGACCATTGGCTACTTCCTCACCACCAGTAAATACCTGTGTATTTCCGAAATCATAAGCATTGCCTGTGAGTGCATTCTGTCTTTCAATTTCGAGTTGGCTCGTTTTAAGTACAGGGTAATTCTCTTTGGCAATTTCAACCGCTCGTGATAGTGTGATGGGTATGATACTGTCCTGAACAATACTATCCTGCAAAGGTGCTTGTGATTGTTTCGCTTTTTCTTCGACTGCTCTCTGGGCAGATGCCCAAGAGGTACCACCTAACATAAAACCAAGTATCAAAATTGTAGTCAACGCTTGCGTATTAAACGAACCAATCTTTTTCTGGTCTTTGCGCTCGCGTCTCTTTTCTATAAACGTATAGAGCACGGGAAGAACGACCAACGTGAGTAGCGTCGCTGTAAGCATACCACCGATAACCACTGTAGCTAGTGGTTGCTGCACCTCTGCACCAGCAGATGTGGAAAACGCCATAGGTAAAAAGCCAAAGATATCTGTAGTAGCCGTGAGCATAATGGGACGAATACGTTCTTTAGTCCCTTTAAATATTCTATCCTTTATACTTACGACACCTTCTTCTTTTAAAGAATTGAATCGGTTAATAAGTACCAGCCCGTTGAGAACTGCGACACCGAATAGCACAATAAATCCTACACCCGCCGAAATACTAAAAGGCATATCTCTCAACCATAAGGCAAACACACCGCCGATGGCCGCCAAGGGTATCGCGATGTAAATCATTAAAGATTGTGAAAAGGATTTTAGAGCAAAGTACAGCAGTATGAATATTAAAAACAGAGCGATAGGCACAACGATTATCAAACGATCCTTTGCACTTTGCAGATTCTCAAATTCGCCACCATAGGTAATATAATAGCCCGATGGCAGATCCAGTTCTTCATCTAATCTTTTCTGAATGTCTTTTACTACAGATTCCACATCCCTTCCTCGAGCATTTACACCTACATAGGTTCTTCTATACGTATTGTCACGTGAGATTTGCATAGGTCCAGGCACGTATTCAATCTCGGCTATTTCGATAATGGGCACTTGATTTCCATCCTTAAGATCGATATACATATTGCGCAGGTCATCAATACTTTTTCTATGGCTTTCATCAAATCGTACCACGAGGTCAAATCGTTTCTCGCCCTCAAAAATGACACCAGCCGTACCACCTGCAAATGCAGTACTTATGTAATCATTTACTTTTTGAATATCCAGTCCATATTGCGCCATTTTATCTCGCCTAAATTTTACGGTCATCTGTGGTAATCCAGCTGTACGTTCTGCACTCACATCGCCAGCACCAGGAACAGTCTGTATAATAGCTGCCATTTCCTGAACCTTTTTTGACAATACCTCTAAATCTTCGCCATAAAGCTTTACCGCAATGTCTTCTCTCACACCTTCTAAAAGCTCGTTAAACCGCAGCTCTACAGGTTGAGTAAATACTAAATTCACACCCACGAGTTCTTCATTCAATTTATCTCTAATGGCATCTATCAAAGCTTCTTTAGTAGAGGCGGTTGTCCAGTCATCCATATCCTTATTAAGGATGATGTACATATCTGCAATGTCCATAGGCATAGGATCTGTAGGAATATCTGCTACACCTATACGTGCTGTGACTGTTTTAATTTCAGAGAAATTATCTAATAGAATGTTTTCTATTTTTTTGGAAACTTCAATGGATTCTGACAGCGAACTTCCTGGTCTTATGAGGGCCTGCATTGCTAGATCTCCTTCATCGAGCTGCGGCACAAATTCTCCACCCATATTAGAAAAGATAAAACCTGCGATGACAAGTAAAACTGCCGCGGCTGATAAAACGATTAGTTTCAGCTTAAGTGCTCCCTTTAACAATGGCATATATGCACTATGAACAGCACCTATTATTTTATCACTTATTTTTTCGAGCCAGCGCTCAAACCTACCGAACCAGTTTTTGGTATTTTGTACTGGTTTCATAAAAAGCGCAGACATCATAGGCACATAAGTAAGACAAAGAATAATGGCACCTATCATTGCAAACCCAAAGGTGTATGCCATAGGTTTGAACATTTTACCTTCTACACCTGTAAGAAAAAGTATGGGTGTAAAAACTATGAGAATAATGATTTGTCCAAAAAAAGCAGAACCCATCATTGTGCTTCCCGCTTCATAGGCTACTTTATCCATTATGTCTTGATTGAATTTTAACTTGCCAGACCTAATTCGTTTTTGGATCTCATACACCGTTCCTTCTATAATAATCACTGCACCATCTATGATGATTCCAAAATCAATAGCTCCCAAACTCATTAAGTTTGCCCATACATTAAACTGCTTCATCAGGATAAAGGCAAAAAGTAAGGACAGTGGTATGGTCGTAGCTGTTATGATTCCGCCTCTTAAACTACCCAGCAATAAAACAAGGGCAAAAATCACAATCAAGGCACCTTCTAGTAAATTGGTTTTAACCGTATCTGTAGTTCTCGCAATTAGTTCGCTACGATCAATTATTGGGGCGATGCTTAGTCCTTTTGGCAGGGATTTTTCAATTTCTGCCATACGATTCTTCACATTTTGAATGACTGCATTAGGATTAGAACCCTTAAGCATCATTATAATACCGCCAACAGCTTCCTTACCGTCCTGTGTAAATGCACCATAACGCACTTGATTCCCAAAATGGACACGCGTTGCCACATCTCCAATAGTTATAGGAATATTACCTTCATTAGTAATCGAGATATTCTTAATGTCCTCCAAAGAGCGAATTAGACCTTCGCCTCTTATGAAATTTGACATTTTATTTTTTTCTATATAGGCGCCACCAGTATTGACATTGTTCATAGCAAGAGATTCATACACTTGTGAAATGCTGATGCCCATACTGTTTAACTTCTCTGGATCTACAGCAACCTCGTACTGTTTAATACTACCGCCATAAGAGTTAACTTCTACCACACCTTCCAGCAAAGTAAGTTGTCTTTTGATAACCCAGTCCTGCACGGTGCGCAGTTCCATAGGCGAATACTTAGTTTCAAAACCTTCTTCTGGTTTTATGGTGTATTCATAAATTTGACCTAACCCAGTGGAAATAGGACCCATAGACGGACTTCCAAATTTTTCAGGAATGGATTCGCTCAATTCATTAAGTTTTTCCCCTACCAGCTGTCGAGGAAGATAAGTCCCCATATCGTCTTCAAAAACGATAGTTACTACAGAGAGTCCAAAACGTGAGATAGATCGTATTTCGGTAACGCCTGGCAAATTACCCATAGATAATTCTACCGGATAGGTTACAAACTGCTCGATATCTTCCGTTCCCAGATTGGGCGATTGTGTGATGACCTGTACCTGGTTATTAGTAATATCTGGCACAGATCCAAGATTTACTGTTGCCATAGACCAAATACCGACTCCTATAAGAGTTAAGGTAAACAAGCCAATAATAAATTTATTATTGATTGAAAAATCAATGATTTTATTAATCATTTAATTGTGGTATTAATTCAGTTAATAAATGGGTGTACGCTTTCGCGAAAGCGAAAACAAATAATATCTCCCAAAGGGAAACATCACAACAGGATATAGCTATCCTATAAAAACTGAATTATGCCCGTGGTGGTTGTAATAGGGAAAGGGAAATATCCTTGCCTATACTGTCAAAATAAACCGTAGAAAGTTTATAGTCTGCTGGATGGTAAAGGTCTAAGACATTTAACCCAAAATCCAACGTGTGAACGTGACAGCAGTGACAATGACAAAAAGGGGAACACATATCAAGTAGATTGTGGTCGTGATCGCCTGTATCACTTTGTGAAAATTCTATTTGCGTGCTATCCTCAGAAGAGTCAACATTTGCATCACTGCAAGGCGCAAAATTAAGCGCAAGCAGATAAAATGAGAATATGAGCGTAAAGATTTTCACAATACAAAGATAACAGAATTACAATGCAACTGGTGTGCAAAGGTTTTTATTTGATTTCCTCAATCACACTACCACAAGTAAGCATTGCATCGCCATAATAGGGATTGCGTATATCCTTCTCAGCGCTTAGCCAAACTGCGCCTTTATTATTATTTGCCATTGGGCATTTCTGAACGTATAGCATCTCATCGGTTCCATTTACATTTATCGCAATGGGCACCATATTTTCATTTAATATCACAAAATGGTCACGTTGATTTTCCAGAATATCGTTCGCTGCAATGGCATCGAGCATTTCGATACTTTTCTTGATATGTGATTGTTCCATACTACCGAGACTTTTAATATCAGCGGATTTTAAAGATGTTGATGTTGCTTTCGCGAAAGCGGAAACTTGACTGACATCGCTCGCTACCA
>CAWBZL010000002.1:0-582737 GCA_963793275.1 uncultured Flavobacteriaceae bacterium | reverse complement strand
ATTTCCATACCCTTCATATTGGACTTGTCCATATTCATTGTACCCATATCCATATCTTTCATTCCTTCCATCTGCATTCCCCATTTTTCTTTCATCTCGTAACGCTCATCTTTGCCTGGTCGGAACTTTAAAGCGGGTGCACCCATTTTCATTTTCATTTTGGCCATTTGTTGCATCATCCCTATTTTATCAGGTTTGGATACATCGGGTGCAGCAACAATAGGTCCTTGGCCTAGGTATGCCGTTGCGGTACCAGAGCCGTCTTGGGCCATAATTTTATATTCCAGTTTGCCGTTCTCCGGTATGGTTACGATAAAATCATAGGTTTCAGCGACCCCTATAAATGTCTTGTTATGCTTAACCGGTACTACATCTTTACCGTCTGCCGAGACAAGCAAAGGGTCAGGGCCGCCAAAGGCCATCCAGAACGAAGTAGAAGCAGAGCCGTCTATAATGCGAAGGCGCACTTTTTCGCCAGGTTTAAACTCGGGGTACTCCACTTTTTCTTCTCCATTAATTAAGAACGCTGGGTAATACACATCTGCCACATCTGCACTTTCCATACGCTGTCTCCAAAAATTTAATTGCGCCCCAAATGCGCCCCTTGCAATTACTTGGTTAAGCGGCGTAGCTGTTCCTTTTCTTATATTGTACCATTCTGTACCTCGCTTTAAAAACCGAAGTACATCCCGCGGTTTTTCGTTGGTCCAGTCAGATAGTACCAAAACCTGCTCTTTATCATACTCCAAGGTTTTTTCTTTGGGCTGTATTACAATTGAGCCGTAAACACCGCTCTGTTCCTGCAACATTGTATGGGAATGGTACCAATAGGTGCCGTTTTGCTTTATTGCGAATTCATATTTTAGTGTTTTACCGGGTTCTATGGGCGGTGTAGAAAGGTAGGGTACCCCATCATAAAAATTGGGCAACAACAAGCCGTGCCAATGGATGGATGTCTCCACGCTCATTTCATTTTTTACATAGATTACTGCGTACTCCCCTTCGGTAAATTCGAGCGTTGGCCCTGGAATACCTCCGTTGACGGTCATCCCTTTTACTTCTTTACCGGCTTTATTAACCATTTCTTCCTTTAGGGTCAACGTGTATTCGTGAACGGGTAGATTATCGACATTACCTTCCACGGACTGTGCAGATGCTGTATAGGTACACAGTAACAAAAGAATAAATGCATAGCTTATTTTTTTCATAAGATTACTTTTTTTAAAATTAATATTGATTATGAGAAGTTTGTGTCATAATTATGGTTGTTATCTACCTTATTTGATCTAAAGGGTTTCTAATACTTTTTTGATTATTCTTATAATTAGTCAGACTCATACCAGTTTCACTTTTAAACAGCCTACTTAAATGATTTACATTACTGTAATCAAGCAGCTGACTTATCTCCGTAAAATTACCCTCTTGTAATTGAATCAGCTCTTTCACTCTTTCTATCTTGAGTTTTATAAAGTATTTTTCTATGGTAATATGCTCCGTAACAGAAAATATTTTACTGATTTTTGAGTACTCAAGGTTTAATTTACTTTCCAAATGCTTGGACAGCGTTTTATTTAATTGAAGTGGTAATTTTTGTAATAATTTAATAAGTTCAATTTTAACTTGCTCTACTAATTGCTGGTCTTGCGCCAGTAAAATTTCGAAACCATTGTTTTCTAAAACATTTTTTATATTTTCAAAATCATCTATAGATTTCTCTTCGTAAATAATAGAACCCAATTCAATATGCTTTAAGTGAATCCCTAATGTTTCAACATCACTCTGGATTGTTTTAATACAGCGATTACACACCATATTTTTTATAAATAATTTCTTTTCCATCCGGTTAGTTGATTAGGTAATTAACAATTGCAGATTGTGTGTAATACTTCTGTATCGATTCCACTTGATTTAACTGAAATTTGAGCTGTAACTCTTGGATATCCAGCACATCATTAAAATCAATGGTGCCCGTTTCATAGTTTTTAATGAGAATTTCTTCAGCATCTTCTGCTTGTTTCAGATTGTTCTCTTGTGTATTATATGCTATTCGTGCTTGGTTGCGTTGCGATATTGCTTTTGCGAAAGCGGATTCCAAAACATTCAATCGTTGTGCTTTTTGAGTCTCGATTTCTTGTTGGCGCAAGTCATTTTGCCTTGAAATAGATTTATACCGATTATTAAAAATGGGAATGGAAACTGAAACCATAGGCATTAGTATATCCTTTCCATTGTCTATTGGATTCATATCCGCTCGCTCGCTCACTGGTAGATAATCAACCCCAAAACCAAACATAGGTAATGCCTCACGCTGGTTGAGCAATTCAGATTGTGCTATAGATTCGTAGAGTTTATCATATTTAAGCAGTTCAGGATTAAGTGATAGTGCATCTCTACCAGATACGGCGTTTTCACTTGGAATTTCCATTAATGTGACCACATCAACCATCATAGTTCCATCACGATTGAGTAGCTTATTGAAGGTGATTTGTTCTGACCCAAATTCCTCTTCGAGCACCTCTTTTTGCTGTTGCAATTCATTTTGACGAATCTGTAATCTCAAAACGTCAACAGAAGATGCCTTGCCTACTTCAACCGATGTAAGGGCAAGACGCTCATAGGTTTCTAATAATTTAATGTTCTTATCGAGCACCCTTTGCTTTGCTTGTATTTCATACAAACGATAATAGGATTGAGCTACAGAAAGTGCCAGTTTTCTTTTGGCAATTATGATTTCCACATATTCAGCTTCAGCCATTGAGGCTGCATAATTTTCTCTTGCCGTTATGGTCCCGAACCAAGGCAACATTTGCTTAAAGCCAATACGTGCTCTCTGCGCCCCAACACGGGTCTCGGGCTCACTGACAAAGTACCCAGCACTCACTTCAGTATTAGGCAGCCAGTTTGCTTCGTTCACTTTTTCTTCGGCGATGTTATAGCGCAGTTCAAAGGCTTGAATCTCGGGGTTGTTAGATTGTGCCTCTTCAATGTATGATTGTAGTTGTTGCGCTTTCGCGAAAGCGGAAACAAACAAAAGACAGGTAATAATTTTTATATTTTTCATTTGTTTGCTCGTTTAAGTTGGTACTCTTTTTTCCAGCTATATAATACTGGTACTAAAAAGTAGGATGTAATATCTATAATCATCCCACCGAAAATGGGGATTGCCATAGGTATCATAATATCGCTTCCTTTTCCCGTAGAAGTAAGTACAGGTAAGAGTGCAAGCACGGTGGTAACAGTAGTCATCAAACACGGACGAATTCGCTTTCCAGCAGCTTCTAATGTGGCAAGTCGGATTCCTTTTTTATCATTGGGATTCTCTCTGTCAAAAGTTTGTGTGAGGTAGGTAGCCATAACTACACCATCATCTGTTGCGATACCAAAAAGCGCAATAAAGCCAACCCAGACAGCAACACTTAGATTGATGGTTTTCATATTGAACAAATCCCGCATATTCTCACCAAAAAAGCTGAAATTGAAGAACCAATCCTGACCGTAAAGCCAAATCATTATAAAGCCACCTGCAAAGGCAACTGCGATTCCTGTAAATACCATCAACGAGGTGGAAACAGAACGGAACTGGAAATACAGAATCAAGAAAATAATAAGCAATGCCAAAGGCACAACTACGGAAAGTGTTTTTTCTGCGCGCAGCTGATTTTCATACGTACCCGTAAAACGGTAATTAATACCTTGTGGCACAATCAAATCACCATTGTCTATTTTTTGTTGAATGAGCGCTTGGGCATTTTCGACCACATCAACTTCGGCAAAACCATCGAGTTTATCAAACAGTACATACCCTATCAAGAAGGTGTCCTCACTTTTTATGACCTGTGGACCTTGTTCATAACGTATGTCTACCAATTCGCTCAGTGGAACCGGACTTCCTTTCTCAACCGGAACATAAATATCTTTTAAATCTTCTGGGTTTGCACGCAACTCACGCGGATAGCGCACTCTTACTCCATACCGCTCACGACCTTCTACCGTTTGAGTAAGCGGCATACCGCCCACAGCTACCTGAAGTACTTCCTGAACATCCATTATGGAAATTCCATAGCGTGCCAATTGGTCTCGTTTTATATCAATTAGTAAATAGGGCTTGCCCACAATACGGTCTGCAAAGACAGCTTGTTCTTTTACACCTTCAGCTTGTTTTAAAATGTCTTCGAGCTGTAGACCAAAAGCTTCTATTGTTTTCAAGTCTGGCCCTTTAACTTTTATACCCATAGGCGCACGCATACCTGTTTGAAGCATTACGAGCCTTGTCTCGATAGGTTGTAGTTTTGGTGCAGAAGTCACCCCTGGAAATTTGGTCACTTTCACAATCTCATTCCAGATATCGTCTGGGCTGTCGATTTCTGGCCGCCAGTTTCGGTAATATTCACCGCTGCCGTCTTCAATTAAATCGTTATGGGTTGCATTTGTTTTTAGTTGCGAGGCCTCATAATTAGCGTCATCATCGATTTCATTATTTGGATTAATAATGAATTTATCATTTTTCAGAACAAATAAACCATCATCGTTTACGCGGTAGCGTTGTCTCTCGCCATTCTTGTTTCGCATATATTCAGACTTATACTGAATCACATTTTCATACATCGAGAGCGGCGCAGGGTCAAGAGCAGATTCTGTTCTACCCGATTTACCTACTACCGTTTCGATTTCAGGAATACTGGCTACGGCCATATCAAGCTGCTGTAACACACGCTTGTTTTCTTCAACACCTGCGTGTGGCAAGGATGTTGGCATTAACAGGAATGAGCCTTCGTTGAGCGATGGCATAAATTCTTTACCCGTGTTGCGCATTATTATGGCCCCTAAAATCAACACTGTGGTCGGAATTATTAAAAACAGTAATCGGTTTTGAAGTGCCCAACGTAATATAGTGTCGTAATATTTTTGGAAAATTGAAAACGCCCCCAGTAATCCGAAACAGATAATCGCAACAAAAATCAAGTTCATTATAATACCGCGGTCAAAACCTAGTGGTCGCCAGTATTCGGCTAGAAGGAAAACAATAGCAATACAAGAAATAACGATATGTATTAGATTGGCTCTTTTTGCCGTGATAATATCGCGTACACTCAAAATTGCAACGATTCCATAGGCAATTAATATAATACCCAACCAATAACCATAGAAGATGGCTGTGATACCAAGGACGATGAGAACAGCATTAATAATATATTTAGCGTGCTCCCTAATAGTACTCTTTTTGAAAAGGAATGCGGCAAATGGTGGTATCAAGAAAAGGGCGATAACCAAAGACGCCGTGAGCGCCATTGTCTTTGTAAATGCGAGTGGACGAAACAACTTTCCTTCAGCACCTATCATAGTGAATACAGGAATAAAACTGATAATGGTTGTTAATACTGCCGTTAAAATTGCACCAGAAACTTCAGCAGTTGCATTGTAGATGATTTCATTTGTGGTGTACTCGATTCCGCTTTCGCGAAAGCGTAATTTTTCATCTTCCAAATGCCGAATCATATTTTCGGCCAGTATAACGCCCACATCCACCATTGTACCTATAGCAATGGCAATCCCTGACAATGCTACAATATTTGCATCTACATCAAAAAGTTTCATTGCAATGAAAACCATTAATACTGCAACGGGTAACAAACCTGAAATTAAGATGGATGCGCGTAGGTTGAACACCATTACGATAATGACCAGAATGGTTATTAAGATTTCAAGCGTGAGTGCTTCATTAAGCGTGTGTAGGGTCTCTTGAATAAGCTGGGTACGGTCGTAAAAGGGGACAATGGTCACTTGTGAGGTGCGGCCATCTGCCAGAACTTTTGTTGGAAGCCCAGATGACAGTTCAGCGATTTGCTCTTTTACATTATTGATAACTTCCATAGGGTTGGCGCCATATCGCGCTACCACAACACCACCAACAACTTCGGCACCTTCTTTATCTAAAATACCACGACGAGTTTGCGGTCCCAAATGAACAGTTGCGATGTCTTTTATTCGGATAGACGTAAAATTCTCTGAAGTGACCACGGCATTTTCAATATCTGCAACGGATTTTACATAGCCCAAACCACGAACCAGATATTCGGCCTGATTGATTTCCAATGTTTGTGCACCAATATCTTGGTTGCTCTGCTTAACGGCTTTGACAATGGCACTTAATCCAATATTGTATTGGCGCATTTTCTCCGGGTCCACATCTACTTGATATTCCTGAACATAACCGCCGATAGACGCTACTTCGGAAACACCACTTGCCGATGACAATCCGTATTTCACATAATAATCCTGTATACTACGCAGTTCCTGTAAATCCCAACCACCGGTTACATTACCATCCTTGTCACGACCTTCTAGGGTGTACCAGAATATTTGTCCTAAACCTGTGGCATCAGGGCCCAAAGCTGGGTTAACGCCATCTGGCAGCAAGTTGGAAGGAAGCGAATTGAGTTTTTCGAGAATGCGACTACGTGACCAGTAAAACTCCACATCTTCTTCAAAAATGATATAGATACTGGAAAACCCAAACATAGAGGAACTACGAATAGTTTTCACGCCTGGAATACCTAGAAGCGAAGTTGTAAGTGGATACGTAATTTGGTCTTCAATATCCTGTGGCGAGCGCCCTTGCCATTTGGTAAAAACAATTTGTTGGTTTTCACCAATATCGGGAATGGCATCCACAGCTACAGGGTCAGTAGGCAAAATACCGGTCTCCCAATTAAAAGGTGCGTTTACAACGCCCCAACCGACGAACAAAGCTAATAGTAAAACAGCTACTAATTTATTTTCTATTAGAAATTTGATGCTTTTATTCAGCATAGAAATGATTATTAAGTAATTATAAATCTTGTTTAAAAGTGACAAACAAGCAGAAATGTCCAAAACAAATTAATGCAGGACTACAGTTCTAATTACTTAAAAATCAAATAAGGAAAGTCTGGTCTAAAACTTGAATATCCCTGACCAAGGGAGGAGGCGTATAATCTCTGTATGAATTTAAATCTTCTTGAGATTCGAAAAATAAGTGTATATAGGTATGGATAAAAGCAGCAACAAATAGTTGTTGGTCTTTATCTAATTTGTCGAACGATGTTTTTAAAGTATCTTGCCCTTCAACAATCACTTGTTCATCACTACAGCAATCTTTTTTAGAAATATCACACTCTGATGACTGCGATTGCTGTTGAACATCCATACCGCAAGTTTGAGCGTGACCAAATAATGAAGAGTCCACAAAAATATCTCCACAATAATGACTATCTACCGTAAATGATACGGTTGACAACAACACTAACAGTGCCATAGAGAATGTTGATATTTTAAAAAAGATTTTCTTCATTAATTTTACAAAAATACAAAATTTCAAGTAAATTTTCTTTATTTAACAAATAATTTTGATTTCATATGCAACATATTCTCCTAAATCTATATGAAAGATTATCTAATTTCTAGAAAAATGCCGAATACAAACCTGTTTTAAATTTATTATTAAGAATTGTTCTAAATAAGTTTGTTTTTTTAAATTTCATTTCTATTTTTGTCGCTGAAATAATCACTTACTTATATTAAGTCTAAATAAATTTAATGATGAAAAAAATGTTTTTTACCGCAATTATAGGAAGCCTTATTTTTGCTTCGTGTTCTTCTGATGATGAGCCGATTACTGAAACCTCAAACATTGAGGTGCCTTCAAACTACACCTTCGAAAGAGATGGACAATCCACAGTGGATTTTAGTGGCCAGACCACCCGAATTTTAATGGCTGAAGAAATCCTTAATTCCTTTACAGATTTCGAAAACACGACTGTGATATCCTTGCAGGCAATGTATGCACATCAGGAAGGGGACCTAGATTTTTCAGACGCTGCCTTAAATGCGTCAGATAAAAACGTACGCAGTAAAACGGCTGCGTCCCAAGATTATTTTAGCGCAAACACCACAGAAGCGGCAGCTATAAGAAACCTATTCGATAGCTATATTTCCGGTCAGGTCAATGAGGTATTCCCTAACAAGGATGTCCTAGCAGTCGCTGGCAGTGCCGGTCAACTTGCCGATGGGACAAAAACCCGTTATGTTAACGCTAAAGGACTTGTGTACAACCAAATGTTTGCAAAAAGTCTTATTGGGGCCCTGATGGCAGATCAGATGCTTAACAACTATCTCAGCATAGCTGTTCTTGATGCTGATAATAAAGTTGCGGACAACGACAATGGGATTACAGAAGATGGAGAGACCTTTACCACGATGGAACATAATTGGGACGAGGCCTATGGATACCTCTACGGAACATCCGTTGATGCAGCCAACCCGAATGTAACCATTGGGAGCGATGATAGTTTTTTGAACGATTATTTGGGCACGGTAAACGCAGACCCGGATTTTTCCACCATTGCTGCCGATATTTTTGATGCATTCAAATTGGGTCGTGCCGCGATAGTGGCAAAAGATTATACAGTACGGGATACCCAGGCTGCCATTATACGTCAAAAAATATCCGAGGTAATTGCCATACGTTCGGTATACTATTTACAACAAGGTAAAAACATTTGACTTGCAAATGCTGAGTATGGGGCCGCATTCCAAAACCTTTCTGAAGGTTATGGGTTTGTTTTTAGCTTACGTTTTACTAGAAATCAGAGATACAGATACTTCCTTCTTTAGCCGAAGCGAAGTCGATGGTTTTACATCTGCTCTCTTGGCGGATGGACTCAATGGTTTTTGGGACCTTGAACCTTCAACACTGGACAGTATTACTGAAGCTATTGCCGCTAAATTTGACTTCACGGTCGAGCAAGCTGCGAGCGCAAATTAAATAAAAATTGAATTAGCCACATCAACCGATTTACCGCCGATGGAAAAATCGGTTGATTTTAAAAAAAATAGTTATGAAACACTGGAAACTTTGGAGTTTTATTAGTATCGGACTGCTGATTGTAGCGTGTTCAAAAGATAATGGGAACGAAAACTTGCCACCGGCTAACAATAATTTTGATCGTGGCGCAATGCTTGTAAATTGGGCAGATAATATCATTGTCCCTGCATATACTTCTTTTAAAACAGAGGCCGAAAACCTGAACACTGCTGCAACGGTCTTTGCAAATGAGCCTACAGAGGCAAACCTTCAGAATTTGCGAGCTTCGTGGGCAGCATCCTATATTGCCTTTCAAAAGGTCTCTATGTTTGAAATTGGCAAAGCCGAAGAAGTAAGGTATAGGAACCGACTGAATATTTACCCCTCTGACACCCAAAGAATAGAAAATTTTATAGAAACTGGCAGTTATGACCTGGCTTTGCCATCTACAATAGATGTACAGGGTTTCCCTGCTATAGATTATCTGATCAACGGCCTTGGCGCAACAGATACCGAAATTGTAAGCTTCTATACCGTCAACGGCAATGCCCAGGGATATAAAAATTATCTCGGCACCCTTACGGAAACTATCCTGCAATTGACCACAACAGTACTCGACGATTGGAATGCCAACTTTAGGGATGTTTTTGTTGCAAATACCAGTTCTTCGGCTACTGGATCTGTTGACAAACTAACGAACGACTATATATTCTATTTTGAAAAATCGTTGCGGGCGGGCAAAGTAGGGATACCCGCAGGTGTTTTCTCTGAACAACCACTACCCGAAAATGTAGAGGCGCGCTATAAAAAAGATTTTTCCAAACAATTGCTGCTAACAGCAGTTAAGGCAAGCCAAGATTTCTTTAATGGAAAATATTTTAGCAACAATTCGACTGGAGAAAGTTTTAATACTTACCTCGATTTTTTGAATAGCATTAAAAATGGGGAAGACCTTAGCAGTCTTATCAACGCTCAATTCAATGCTGCAGAAACCCAAGCAAATGAACTAAACAATAATTTTGCTCTACAGATTGAAACGGACAATACCAAAATGCTAAGTACCTATGATGAGCTACAACGCAACGTTATCCTCTTAAAAGTGGATATGTTGCAGGCATTGAGCATAAATGTGGATTATGTAGATGCCGATGGCGATTAGTCAATGGTTTCGCGTTTAAATACATATCGAAATATAACTACAGAGGCCGCCCCGTTGGCGGTCTTTCGTATTTTTTTCGGTCTTATGATGCTTATTAGTATTGTCCGTTTTTGGAGCAATGGCTGGATTGACAAATTGTATATTCAGCCTAAATTATTTTTTTCATACTATGGATTTGAATGGGTGCAGCCTTTGGGCGTTTATACCTATTTATTATTCTTTATTTGTGCTATGTCGGCAATTTGTATTGCTTTAGGTTATCGATACAGGATAGCGATCATAATTTTTTTTTTAAGCTTTACCTATATCGAATTGATGGATAAGACCACCTATCTTAACCATTATTATTTTATTAGCTGCCTTGGTTTTTTAATGATCCTCCTCCCGGCAAATGCCTATTATTCAATGGATGCACAAAGGAATAGGGATAAGGCCTATAAACAGATTCCCAAATGGACCACTGATGCCATAAAATTATTGATTGCACTTGTCTATTTCTACGCCGGTCTGGCAAAACTGAACAGCGACTGGCTCGTTGAGGCAATGCCGCTTAAGATATGGTTGCCGGCCCAATATGACTTGCCATTGTTGGGAAATTTAATGCAGCAACAATGGCTTCACTATGCCTTTAGCTGGGGTGGTGCTGCCTATGATCTGGCGATACCGTTTTTATTGTTTTATAGACCCACCCGTTGGGCAGCTTTCGGTCTGGTGGTGATTTTTCATTTGATGACCCGAATCCTCTTTCCCATAGGTATGTTCCCCTATGTGATGATCGTGAGCGCACTCGTTTTTTTCGATGCGGGAGTCCACCATAAAATATTGAAAACGATTTCGACTATTTTTAGGATTAAAAAGGAAAAGACAGATGCTGGGATACACAATAAAACCAATCGCAACAAAACCAAGACTCCAATGCTTATCGTGGGTTTGTTTATTGCCTTTCAGTTACTTTTTCCTTGGCGTTATCTGCTCTATAAAAATGAGCTTTTTTGGACCGAGGAAGGATACCGCTTTTCTTGGCGGGTAATGTTAATGGAAAAAGCCGGATATGCACAATTTAAGATTGTGGATAAAAAAAGGGGACAGCTTTCCTTGTTGACAATACCGATTTTCTGTCAACATTTCAGGAAAAACAGATGAGCACCCAACCCGACTTTATCCTTCAGTACGCCCATTTCCTCGGAAAACATTTTACAGCCCAAGGCCATAAAAATATAGCAGTCTATGTAGAGAGCTATGTGGCACTGAATGGCAGATTGAGCCAACGTTATATTGACCCAAAAGTAAATTTACTGGAGCAGGAAGAGTCGTTTGGGCCTAAGGACTGGATATTGGAATTTAAGGATGAAATCAAAGGTTTTTAAACAAAAAAAATGTATTTAAAAAAAGAACATATAATCGCAACCCTATTTTTTACTTTCATAAGTTCTGCGATGTTTGCACAATATATGTTTCAGGGAAAAGTAGTTTCTAAAGCTACCAACGAACCTGTCCCAAATGCCGAAGTGTTTCTCACTACTCTAAGAAAATCAACCATCACGAATGATTTTGGGGATTTCAAATTTCAGGACATTCCAAAAGGGACCTATAATTTTACCGTATTTGCCTACGAGTATGCTATACTGGATCACGAGGTTAGCATTTCCGATGATACGTCACTGAACTTAGAACTTGAATCTTTGGGCATAGAACTTTCTGAAGTAGTGGTAACCCAAAGAAAAGAACGCCTTTTCGCCCTAAAACGATTAAGGGACGTTGAGGGAACTGCTATTTATGCGGGCAAGAAGAGCGAAGTGGTATTGGTAAGCAACCTTACGGCTAACCTTGCCGGCGGTAATGCCAGGCAGATATACTCCCAAGTGGTCGGGCTCAATATCTACGAAAACAACGATGCCGGACTGCAATTGAATATTGGTGGGCGTGGCCTCAATCCCAACCGCAGTGCAAACTTCAATACAAGACAAAATGGTTATGACATCTCTGCAGATGTACTGGGATATCCCGAAAGTTACTATACACCGCCGGCTGAATCCATTTCAGAGATCGAAGTGGTACGCGGTGCGGCATCTTTGCAGTATGGAACACAATTTGGAGGCCTTGTCAATTTTAAACTGAAACAACCCGATCCCAACAAGAAAATAGAATGGATATCCCGGCAATCCTTGGATTCTTACAACTTGTTCACCAGTTTTAACAGTTTAGGCGGGACTTTCGGCAAGGTAGGTTATTATACTTTTTTCAACTATAAAAAAGGAAATAGTTTTCGTCCCAACTCGCAGTTTGAATCCTTCAATGGCTACGTGCATTTGGATTATTCGCCCACAGAAAGGACCAAAATTTCCTTTGAGGTAAGCTATTTAAACTATTTGGCACAGCAACCGGGCGGTCTTACCGATGAACAGTTTGAGGAAGACCCCACGTTTAGCAACCGAACCCGCAACTGGTTTAATGTGGATTGGAAATTGTACGCTATGCGATTGGAACACGCTTTGAGCAATAAAACCGATTTTAGCCTCAACCTCTTTGCCTTGGACGCCTATAGGAAATCGGTTGGTTTTCGCGAAAACAGGGTTTCACAGGAGGATGATCTGGAGGCTCCAAGGGAATTGATAGTAGGTAATTTTAACAACTGGGGGGCAGAAGCCCGTTTGTTGACGCGGTATAATTTCTTCGGAAAAGAGAATACGGTGCTTTTTGGCGGAAAGTACTATCAATCCAATAATACGGAACGGCAGGGACCCGGCAGCAACGGCAGCAATGCCAATTTTAATTTTGAAGAACAGACCTATCCCAACTACCCAAGGCAAAGCGATTTTAGGTTTCCGAACTTGAACCTTGCCCTGTTTTCCGAAAATGTCTTTAAGTTCTCCGAAAAATTTTCGGTAACTCCTGGGCTACGGTTTGAATATATAAAGACTAGAAGTAGGGGCGCATTTAAACGCATCAACTTTGATATTGCAGGTAACCCCATCTTAAACGAAGATGTGGCGGATAACCGTGATCTTGAACGTTCTTTTATTTTATTGGGTGTTGGGTTAAGTTATAAACCTCATAAAACGGTTGAACTATATGGGAATATAAGCCAGAATTACCGCTCGGTTACTTTTAATGATATTAGAATTACCAATCCGTCATTGACCGTAGATCCCAACATCAAAGATGAGCAAGGATATACTTTTGATATAGGGGCTCGCGGGCGAATAAAGAATTACCTTTCCTATGATGTGGGAGCATTTTTTTTAAGTTACAAAGATCGTTTGGGAGTGATATTACGGGAAGTAAGTGATATCCAACAGGAGCGGTTTAGAGGGAATATAGGGGATGCCATTACCTATGGCGTTGAAAGTTTTGTGGACTGGAATATATGGGAAACCCTATCCACAGAAAAAAACGATATCAAGCTCGGTACTTTTGTCAATCTGGCCCTAACAGATTCAAAATATACCTCTTCCCAAGAAAACAATGTGAAGGGCAAAAAAGTGGAGTTCATTCCCGGCATTAACCTAAAAACAGGATTAAATTTTGGGTATAAAGACTTTTTGGGGAGTCTGCAATATACTTATTTGGGCCAACAGTTTACCGATGCCACCAATTCGCCCAGGGATTTTCAAAGCCAGAGTGGTATTGTGGGAGGGATACCTGCCTACGATATTATGGACCTTTCTTTTTCATATACCTACGATCGGTTTAAACTGGAGGCAGGGGTCAACAATGTTTTGAACGAAAATTATTTTACACGCCGGGCAACGGGTTATCCAGGCCCAGGGATCATACCAAGTTTACCACGAACCTTATATGTGCTCTTACAACTTAAATTTTGAGTTAATCTGCATTAATGACAAAAGTCATATTCCTGTTGAACCTTTAAAATTATCTTCGCATTAATTAATTTTGCTGTTAATTCATAAAAATTTGATAACAAGCTTGTTAAACAGCAGCATTTAATTTACGAAAACATTTAATGTTAGACAAAATTTATTAATATTATACTGTGAAATCTTTTTTTACCAAAATACTGTCCTTTTTTTTAGCAGTTTTTATACTGTTTTCTACTTCTTCTTTCACGGTGGATATGCACTTTTGCTGTAATAAATTGGTGGATATGGCTTTTTTTAGTAGGGCAGAATCTTGTATGGAGACAGGGCAAAAAAAAGATACAAATTCCAAGCAATGTACTTCCATACAAGAGAAGGATTGTTGCGATAATCAAACCATTGTAAAAGAAAGAGATGACACCTTTAAGAAGTCCAATACAATTTTAGAGATTGATACTTTAGTTTTCATAAATACTTTTTTTAATACTTATATTAATCTTTTCGAGGGGCTAGAAGAAAACGTCATTTCTTTTAAAACCTATAGGCCGCCTTTATTATCTACAGATATTATAATTCTCAACGAGACCTTCTTAATTTAAATTTCTACTGCGCAGGTTAAATTTAATCTGCATTACCTCTATAGCCAAAGTTTCACTTCTGGCTAAAAATTGTTGTACTCTATTCCCAACAATACCATACACCATTAACCCTGTTAGGTCTTAACCTTTCAAACCATTGAGTTAAAACTCAATGACAATACATTATATACTATGAGCAAACCAAAGGAATTTTGGATTAAGAATATGGTCTGTAACCGCTGTTTAAAAGTAATTATGCAGAAGTCACAGGAGCATCAAAGTGACTGTTCTTCCTTAATATTAGGAAGATCATTGGTTGAGCACTTATAAAACCCGTGAATAAAATTGTAGGTATCTTGAAAAAAGTACCTGACCTACGGTAGCAAAAATCAATATTAAGGCCTATGCCTTGAGAATTCGCATTAAGCAACTCAATTATACTGTTAACGAGAAATTAAATGCACAAGGTCTATTGACCTTTCAAAAATTTACCGAAGAAGACAACAGTTATTTTACAATGACTTATAAATAAAAATAAATGAAAAATTATGACACCCTTTCAGAAGCTATTAACGATTTACAGGCAAACGAATACCCTTATGATTTCAACTTAAAACCTGAATGTCTGGAATGTGTTTCCCTGAAAATTGAGATTCGACCAGAAGATTTTAAAGTGGATAAAATATATCGCTTTGAAGGAATGAGCAGTACCGATGATAACAGCATTTTATATGCAATATCTTCCAAAAAAGGGCTTAAAGGTCTTTTAGTAGATGCTTATGGCGTCTATGCCGAAAACATATCGGAAGCAATGAGAAAAAAATTACGATAACACTTAAACAATACTATAATGGAAAATCACGAGCAGCACAAAAACAACGAAATGGACCATTCGAAAATGGATCATTCTAAAATGAACCACGAAAAAGAAGATCATTCCAAAATGGATCATTCCAAAATGAGAAATGGAGGTGGAGACCATTCGGGTCATAATCCGGGTCACGGACAAATGGGTCACGACCATCATAAAATGATGATTGCAGACTTTAGAAAACGATTTTGGGTAACGCTAGTACTTACCATCCCCATATTGTTCTTCTCGCCAATGATTCAAGATTTTTTTGGGTATGAATTTTTACTTCCCGGAAATTCGTATATTCTTTTTGCGCTTTCTACTGTCGTATATTTCTATGGCGGATGGCCTTTTCTTAAGGGTTTTGTTTCCGAAGTAAAGAATGGTGCACCTGGAATGATGACGCTAATTTCTATGGCAATAAGTGTCGCTTATTTCTATAGTTCTGCAACCGTTTTTGGTTTAGAAGGTGTTGATTTCTTTTGGGAACTGGCAACTCTAATCGCAATTATGCTTGTAGGTCATTGGATAGAAATGAAAAGTGTCCTCGGTGCATCAAAAGCTTTACAACTTTTAGTAAGTATGATGCCGGCCGAAGCTCACAGAGTGAAAGGCGACACTATTGAAGATATTTCACTCGAAGATTTATTAAAAGATGATGTAATATTGGTAAAGCCGGGAGAGAAAGTTCCTGCCGATGGAATTATTATTGAAGGCTCAAGCTATTTAAACGAGTCTATGTTGACGGGAGAGTCAAAACCTGTAAAAAAAGATGAAAATGATAAAGTAATTGGAGGTTCGGTAAACGGCAATGGTAGTATAAAAGTAAAAGTAGAGCATACGGGTAAAGACAGCTATCTCAACAAAGTTATCACAATGGTGGAGGAAGCACAAAAGACCAAGTCCAAAATGCAAAACCTTTCCGATAGGGCTGCAAAATGGCTGACCTATATTGCGCTGGCTATTGGTTTTGGTACGTTAGCAGTTTGGTTGATTTTAGGCTTTCCATTTGTCTATGCTTTAGAAAGAATGGTTACAGTTATGGTCATTGCCTGTCCACACGCATTGGGTCTTGCAATTCCTCTTGTAGTTGCCATTTCTACTGCTGTATCTGCACAAAATGGATTATTAATCCGTAATAGAACTGCCTTTGAAGAATCACGTAAGATATCCGCCTTACTATTTGACAAAACAGGGACTTTGACCAAAGGGGACTTTGGCGTTACTCGAATCAAATCTGTAAATGTGTCCTATTCAAACGATGAAATCTTAAGACTGTCAAGTGCATTGGAACAAAGTTCAGAACATCCAATTGCTGTTGGGATTATTAAAAAAGTTAAAGAAGACAATATTACAATCCCAAAGCCTGAAAACTTTAATGCGATCACTGGTAAAGGTGTAGAGGCAAATGTAGAAGGAAAGCAAGTAAAAGTGGTTAGTCCTGGTTATTTAAGGGATGAAAAAATAACTATTCCTGAAGATGCTTATAGTGACGCTGCTGAAACTGTTGTATTTGTATTAATTGAAGGACAACTAGCAGGATACATTGCGCTTGCTGATGAAATAAGACGTGAATCTGCGGAAGCTATAAAAATATTTAAAAAGAATAATATCAAAGTTTTGATGGCAACTGGGGATAACGAAAAAACAGCCAAAGCTGTCAGTGAAAAATTAGGGTTGGATGGCTATTATGCCGAAGTGCTACCACACCAAAAAGTAGAAATTGTAGAAGAGTTGCAAAACAAAGGAGAGTTTGTGGCTATGACTGGAGATGGCGTAAACGATGCGCCCGCACTTGCCAAAGCTGATGTAGGAATCGCTGTTGGTTCTGGTACTGATGTAGCCGCCGAAACAGCCGATATTATATTGGTAAATAGCAATCCACAAGATATTGCAAACCTAATTTTGTTCGGAAAGGCTACGTACAATAAAATGATTCAGAACCTAATATGGGCAACTGGGTATAATGTGGTGGCCATTCCATTAGCTGCAGGTGTTCTATACTCTTCCGGCTTTGTTTTAGGACCAGCTGTAGGAGCGGTATTTATGAGTTTGAGTACAATTATAGTGGCTATTAATGCGCAATTATTGAAGCGAAAAATCGGTAAAAAATAAATGGATAGAAAAGAAAAACTCAACAGGATATTTTTAATTCTATTGAGTTTGTTTGTAGTGATGTTGGGCTATGGTATATTATTGCCAACCCTTCCTTACTATACCGAAAGATTAGCTTTAAAAGACAATCTTGACACCGACCTTATCAATTTCCATATTGGATTGCTCACAAGCATTTATCCATTTTTTCAGTTACTATTCGTAGTGGTTTGGGGAAAACTATCGGACAGATACGGCAGGAAACCTATTATCATTTGTGGACTAATCGGTTTTGTAATTATGCAATTACTTACTGGCCTAGCCACATCCTTGACAATGCTATATATTGCTCGAATTTTTGGTGGAATTTTTACGTCATCAGTTATTCCAGTTAGCAATGCATATTTAAGTGATATTACATCTGAAAAACGTAGAACAAAAATAATGGCCTGGTCTGGTGTTGCCATTAGCTCTGGTGTTATTTTCGGCCCTATCATTGGCGGCTTTCTGTCCCAAACTGATATTCATATAAAATATACATTAGGCCTGCTACATTTAGACCGATTTTCAGTGCCCTTTTTATTCGCTGCACTACTAGGATTGATTGTCCTTTTGGTTGTGATGAAATGGTTAAAAAACACCGCTCGCGTACATAAGTTCACAACACGAAAAGTGAGTTTGCGGTTCACTTTTACTAAATATTTTATCGTATTACTAGTGCTATCGTTTGTTATCCAATTTGTGGTGACGTTATTTGAAACTGTCTTTTCAATCTACGGAAAAGATGAATTAGGATTTAATAGTAATCAAGTTGGTATTGGTTTTATGCTATGTGGTTCAATAATGGCTGTTTTACAACCTGTGTTCGCTACTTATGGAGAGAAGTTTTTATCAACAAAGAAACAAATTGCTTTAGGGTTATTAATATCTGGTTTATCCTTGATTGCCTTTCCATTTTTTAACAATGAATTTTTAGTCTATGGATTAATCGTTGTTTTTGCTGCTGGAGGTGCTATGGTGACACCAAATTTACTTTCTGCGGTTTCACTAATATCACAGGAAAATACAGGTAGAAATATTTCCATACAAAGTTCCACCAATAGCATTGGTCAAATTCTAGGTCCAGTTATAGGAACGTGGTTGGTTACTGGTGGTTTCTACTATCCTTTCATAATTGCCGGAATCATTGTTTTGGTTGCTATTAGCACTCTATTTTTTCTTAAAAATCCGCCATAAAATACATACGTATTACTTATAGATGTTTAACCCAAATCCAAAGCCCCAATAATACTATGCACAAGCTAATTCATATAATACTAGACAATTATAAAGAGGAAATAAAAATAGTTGAGGAATCTAACCTTGGCGATTTCAATAATGTTGAAAAAGGTATTTCCATTTCAAGACGATATTTACAAAAGTTACGAATATGTGTTAGGGAAAATGAATTCGTGGATCAACAGAACGAAATAATATTCTTTAAAAAACATAAGCCTTACATCTACAGCAGATTAAAATTTTATGCCCAACTCTATAATTTTTTAATAAATAGGCCTGCGGGAACAATAAAATCCCAAGAAGAATTTATAGATTCAGAAATAAATAGGCTTCAAGAAAGCAATAGACGAAATATAGACTTTATCAAATATTACAGAGAGGATTCTGAACTTTTAGATGAATTTTATTTTTTACGCGGACACGACAAAATTAGCTTGGTTTCTGACACATCACACTTTTATACTGATGCAGAATTTTCTACAAGCCACGATAGCGCTATTGCAAAAATTATGGCATATGACCTTCTAATTAGCCACTACGTTGGGGAATTAAGTTATTTAAGAGACCTCTCCTACAGTAAACCCAATAAATTGAACACTTTATCAAATGGTGAGCGACTTGGTTGGACAGCCTCAAAAACAGACCTCATTGAATTGATTTATGCCTTACAGGCATCTGGGGCAATAAAAAGTGGTACCGCTGGCATTAAAGAAATGGCTTCAGCTTGTGAGGATATATTTGAACTCAAACTCGGAAATGTATATAGAACTTTTCTAGAAATTAGAGAACGAAAAATTGACCAAACCAAGTTTATCGATAGACTAAAATCAACACTTTTAAGGCGAATGGAAGAAACGGACGGATAATTTTTTTAAAATTCAAAACGTTAAAATTTTTCCCAAGTTGGGTTGAACTTGGGAAAAAGTAAAATTAATTTTATTTATCGTCATTTGGTATAGATGATTTAAAGAACAAACCCCAAATAGAACTAATCTAAACCATTGAAAATGAACAAATAAAAACACCCTACTTGGGTGCAACTTGGGATTAAAATCCAATAAACCATCCCAAATTTGTAGAACGAAAGTCAAATCAGATCAGGGGCTATCAAATTAGTTGAAATCGAAACGATAGTCCCTTTCTTTAAAATCGTTCTATTATGCCAGCAAATATTATTACCACCGACGACCTTCGAGAATTCAAAATGGAATTGCTTGATGACATTAAGAATCTTCTATCTAAACAAGCAACTGGAAAACTTAAGAAATATCTAAAATCTTCCGAAGTAATGGATTTGCTTCAAGTCAGTCCAGGGACATTACAGAATCTTCGCATAAACGGAACATTGCCATACACAAAAGTTGGGGGTATTATCTACTACGATGCCGAGGAAATTCAAGGCGTGATGACATCAAATCGTGTACAGCACGGTTTAAATTCTTAAGCGATGAACTACATAAAGCTACTTAATGCGGCATTTGAAAAATTCTATTTCGATGACCGCCTAAATCCCACGCACATAACCCTTTATATGGCGCTATTTCAGGAATGGAATAGTAGTCGGTTTGCAGATGAATTTTATGTGAATCGAAGGGATTTGATGCGAGCTGCCAAAATAGGCTCAAAATCTACGTATCATCGATGCGTTACAAATTTAGACTCGTGGCTTTACCTATGCTATTTCCCATCCAACAATCCATACAAGGGCAGTAAAATCAAGATGTCCATAATTGGGACTAGTGATGAACCTGTTTCGGGACAGTACAATCCCATATTAGAACAACTTGCGGAACAGTACCATCCCAGAGTTGTACCGCTTGAGGGACACCACCATCCCAAAAATGGACAAGTTGTGGACTTGCACCATCCCACCAGTGGACAAGCATTGGTATCTACTATAAACAATACCAAACAAATAAACAATATAAAACAACCAAAGGGCTGGCAGGTCGTTATTGATTTTTTTATTGAAAAAGGTTTTATTGCCGATGAAGGAAAAAAATTCTTCGAGCATTACGAAACTCGGAACTGGAAAACGAGTGATGGAAATGAAATTAGAGATTGGCGTGCTTTGGCCACGAACTGGATGGACAGAACAGAGCTATATACCGAGGAAAACAAACCAAACAAAAAACAACCGTCCCAAATCAAGGACAACTTGCGAACCACTAAAAACAAAGATTATGGACAACCCCTCTAAAATTACCGAAGGTGGCGTGGAATACTCGCTCGGAAAGTTTGATGGTAAAAGCGTTCTCTACGATTTTGACAAAATCTTGATTTACTTGGATGCAAAGGGAAAGTTGCTCTTTGGCAAACAATTTAGAATCTATGATGAGGACACGGTTATCATCCGCAAACTATGCCATTATTTCATCAATGATGAAGAAAATTGTCTGAAAGATGATATCGATCCTGACAAGGGCATACTTCTTTCAGGGCCTGTAGGGTGTGGAAAGACCACTTTGATGAAACTACTGCGATACATTGTGCCAATGCAACGACCATATGAAATGATTCCCTGCCGAAATGTAGCGTTTAGTTTTAATCACTTGGGATTTAAGACTATCGAGGAATATGGTAATACAAAATTTTTCTGCTTTGATGATTTAGGCGTCGAGCCTGCTGGAAGGTTTTATGGCAAGGATCTGAACGTAATGGGCGAAGTGCTCTTGTCTCGTTACGAATTATATCTGCAAACCAAAAAGAAAATTAAAACCCACGCCACCACTAATCTGAACGCTGAAGAACTGGAAGAACGCTACGGAAATCGTGTTCGAAGCAGAATGCGTGAGCTGTTTAATTTGATTGCTTTTGATAAGCGGGCTAGGGATAAAAGGAAATAATCGCAGTAATAGTTAAACATTGGCAAATATTTGGTATTCTGCCAAAACTTAATTTAAATAATTAGAAGCAACACTTATCATCCAGACTAGATTTACGAGTTTAATAATAGGGAATAACTCAACCTCTGAAAGATTTATATAATAAAATCACTTCTGAAATAAACTGCTCTATTATAGCTTTCAAGCTTTTGGTCAACTCTAAAAAAATATCTTTCATAATTCTAATGATTTTGAATGGATAACAGAATGGATAATGCGATGCGCTGAATATTTATGAAATCTGAAATATAGCTGCCTTCATCTATATTACTCAAAAACCCCAATTCAAAAAGGACAGAGGGACAATATCCAACCGTTTCCCGTAGAACTTGAAAATTTGCAAACTTCACACCCCTACTTTCAAAACCCAATTCTTTATTAAGCACAGCTTGCAATTGAAAAGCTAACCAAGTGGCATCTTTTGTATATTGTGAATTAGCTTTTGCTACATATACTTCCACTCCTCTAGCGTTCGGATTATCGGAATGATTGGAATGCAACGAAATAAATACATCTGCTTCCAAAACTTTGGACAATTTGCTTCTATCGGTTAAAGAAATAAGCGTATCGCTATATCTCGTCAAGTAAATATCCATTGGATTTTTAGACTGTTCATTGAGCTTCAAAAGTTCCAATGCAATATCCAGTACAACATCCTTTTCTTTGACGCCATTTATTCCAATAGCACCAGAATCTTTTCCACCGTGTCCAACATCAATTACAATTTGTTTTTGAGTAGAAATTTCCTGCCCAAAAATGATGCGCATTTTTGAGAGCAAAAACACAAAACTGACGTTTTTGAGCACTTTTTTCATTTTCAATTTTCAGGTTATCAACAACCTCCTTGCAAAAATCCATAGAATTTGATGCTAAATAATAACAACGGAATTCAAACTAAATCAAATAATATTTTATTCACAAATATTTGATTATCAGTTATTTATGTTCAAATATATGTAAATTTCCAATAACGAAAATGAACTAAAAATTTAAACTTTTCCGTTATGAAAAAATCACACTATTTAGCATCCATTCTTTCGCTCTTATCCACTTCGCTTTTTGCTCAAATTGGTGGCATAGAAGATTCAGTTAACGATGTGGGCGACACTATCCGAATTATTTTTCCAATACTACTCGGTGTAATCTTCCTTGTAGGTTTCCTGTTCAACGCAGGACATTTTTTTGGGGAAAATGCAGATTTAAAAAAGGGGATTACCCGAGTTTTAGTATTTGTATTGATTGCAGGTGCAGTCGTAGGCATATTTACTTACCTCATAGGAATTGTTGTATAACGATGAAGAAGTTTGAGGTCTATAAAAACATCAGGAAAAGGGCGGTCATTTTTGGGCTGCCCATTTCCCTGTTTGCCTTAATGATGGTTTCCGTTTTGGCTTCCTTGCTCATCATCATCTTCTCTTTCAGCTTTGGGATAATAATAGGTGTACTGGTATTCAATGCTGCATTATATGTCGCCTTGACTCGAATAAACCACAATCCGCAGCTTTTCCAAATGGCAAAAGCATTTCCACAAATCATCAGTAACAAAAGAAATTCAGGCTTCGATTATGAACAAGATTAATCTTTCGGCATATCAACCCATTACGGATATTCAAGATAATATCGTATTTGCCAATAATGGCAATGTGGTATTATGTTTTGAAGGAAACCTACCCGAAATCTATTCTTTGTCCGAAAAGGATTTTGAAGATATGCACGGTGCTTGGTTTCAGGCTTTAAAATCTTTGCCTGTTGGAACAGTGGTTCACAAACAGGATATCTACCTGAAAAAATCCTATTCCTCGGAACAGCTTCCGAATAAAACCTTTTTAGAAAAAGCAACCCACGAACATTTTAAAGGCCGTACACACATAGAGCATAAATGTTATCTGTTCTTCATCCTGACCAAAAACAAGGCCCTCAACAATCCAAAATACGTCAATCCCTTCCGAAAGGTTTCAAAAGGAATTGTACAAGAACTGGATGACAATATCAAAAGCTTCGTCAATTCGGTAAGCGACTCTGTTTCCTTTATAAACAATAGCAGAAAAATGGCGTTCCTTCCGCTTAAAGCGGAAGAGATTCAGAAGCTCACTAGTTCCTATTTCAATGGATTCAACGAAGGCTTTGATACTGACATAATACTGGAAAAGAAAAGCGTCAATATTGGCGAAAACCATTTTGATGCCCTTGCCATCAATAGCGAACTGTGCTTTGGCGAAAGTGTACAGAGTAGCAAAACCAATGAGAAATTCACATCAGATGATTTTGTGTTTCATCAAGGGTTTATTGATGGTCTTGGGCTTACGCTTAATGAAAATCATATCGTCAACCAGATAATCTATCTCGATGATAAACAAAAGTGGCGCAAGCTGCTCGACAAGAAGATTGAGGAACTGAACAAGAGTTCCAATTTTGGTTCTCAAAACAAAGTGGTACTAGGCAAAATTCAGCACATTCTAGACCAAATCAATGCGGATGACAATGCACGGATTATACGTGGTCATCTCAATATTGTGTATTGGGCAAAAGAAGGCAAAGAGCTCGACAAGATAACCTCAAAAATAAAGACCGAATTTAAGGAATTGGATATCATCCCGTATTATCCAAGAGGCGAAGAACGTAAGAATTACATCCTAAATAGTTACTGCTGTTTCTCTTCCAACTTCTCAAATAATGATTTGTATGTGACAGATTTGAAGCACGCACTTTGCCTGTTCATCAACAATACAAACTATAAATCTGATAACACCGGAATCATCTTTAATGACCGTGAACATAACATTCCTGTCCTGAAGGATGTTTGGGATGAAAAGAAGAAACGCATCAAGGCAAGAAACTTTGCCATTTTTGCGCCAACAGGCGAAGGCAAATCCTTTTTGGCCAATAACATCCTGCGCCAATATTTTGAAAGTGGTGTTCGTCTCGTTATTATCGACTTGGGTGGCTCATACACCAAGTTTGCTAAACTCTATCCTGAAAAATATACAGTACTTCGTTATGAAAGCGGGAAGAACTTGGGCATCAATCCATTTTACATTAGTCATCAAGATGACCTCACTCCAGAACGTTTGGAAGATTTATCCGTTTTCCTATTCGAACTGTTTGCTTCAGATTTAAAAGTTACAAAAGCTCAATCAGTTTCGGTCAAAAAGATACTGCGTCATTATTACGATAGTACATTCCAGAAAATCACTCTTTAGATGGTTTTTACAGCTTTATAGAAAGGAATCAGAAAGACCTTCTGGACACCTTAAAAATCCATCCCGACTACTTTAACGTCACGAGTTTTTTGCACGTAATGTCCGAGTATGTCGGTGATGGTCTATATAGTTTCCTTTTTGAAGTGAGCGAAGACCAGACGTATAAAATCGAGGACAAACGCTTGATAGTTTTTGAACTGGATGAAGTAAAGGACAATAAGGAAATCTTGTCTGTAATGTTGAAGCTGATAAAGTCAGCCATCCAAAGAACTATTTGGAAAAACCGTGCTGAAAAAGGTATCATCCTTTTCGACGAGTTTGCCAAGCAACTGAAGTTTGAAAATGTTCTGGAAAGCGTAGAATTCTACTATCAAGCCATACGTAAACAAAACGGTGCGATTGGGATTATTCTTCAATCCATTAATCAATTGCCTAACAATTCAACTTCAGCGAGTATATCTTGAAAACACGCAGGTCATTTACAGCCTTAACAATGAAAAAGGCTATGACGAATTGGTCAAAAGACTCAACCTTTCCAGCCACGATTTAAACCAATTAAAGTCCATCAAAAACAATCTTTCCGGACCACGGAAGTACACCGAAATGTTTATCAAAATAGGTAGGGAAAGTAACATATTCCGTCTTGAAGTTCCGAAGGAAGTCTATGCGGCTTACTTAACCGATGGTCAGGAAAACGAAGAAATAATGAAGCTCTACAATGAGCATCACGATATGCAAAAAGCAATAATTCAATTCACATCTAAAACATAATATTATGAAGACAAAAATCAAAATTTTAGTAATGACAGTAGCCCTGACCTTATTTATGTCGGGTAATGCTACTGCACAGGGAATGCCCACTTATGACAACACCAATTTTATCAGTTTGGTAAAACAACTCTATAGAATCAGGTAAACAGACAGCTCAAATGATTAAGTCTGTAAAATTCCTAAAAGATGCAAAGGAAAGCATTGAGAAGGTATCAAGTGTTGTGCAACAACTAAATGCTGTTCAAGAAATTGCGACAAAATAATCAACGCCTTATCAATATGATGCAAAACGATTTACAGGATATTTTGAACTCGCCTTACATCAAGCCAGACGAAGTTAGCAGAGTTGTGGAATCATTCGATGCCATAGTCCAAAACTCACTGGACACGATGGATTTCATAGACGAAATCCTATCCAGCGATTATCTAAAAATGAGCGATGCTGAACGAGCTGAAATTCTTAAACAAAAAGAACTGGAATCAAAGGAAATGGTTTCTAACGTCAAAGCCAAAACCAAACGATACAAGGATATTATTTCCTTCAGAAAAATGCAGGATAAAATAAATAACCGCGAAACCGAATATTAAAGATGACCGCAACCATCATTTTAGGGATTGGATTGGAATATATAGATACGGTTTTCCAGACCATACAGAACAGCAGCTTCTCGCAATATACTATTGCAGGAATGAAAACACTTGCTGTTCTGTTTTTTCTGGTAAATATCCTTAAAAAATACAATGAAGGTATTGCAGATAAGGACGGGTACACTTGGGGATTGAGTCCAGGCGAATTGGCCAAGAATTTTGCCATAGTCCTTTTGGTCATTTTCTCGACACAAGTGTTAGGTTTTTTCGATAGTATCTTGGTTTCTATAGAAGCACAATATCGAGGGACTGCACCAGCTTTATTGCCTTTGCAAATGCAGGACATTCCAATAGAGGAAGATGTAAATTTAATTGACGCTGCAAAAAATGCAATGACATTGCTTTATGAAGCTTTGGTAACACCACTTTACGGGTTCAAAATATTTGCCTTTATCATTGGTATCATCCTATGGATTTTAGACCTGTTTATTTATCCGCTCTTTTTGGCAGAACGATTCTTCCTTTTGGGCATTATGCAGGCATTTTTTCCATTGGTCATCAGTTTAGCTGTATTTGAGAAATTCCGTTCCCTCGCCTATAATTTTTTCAAATTGTATGCAGCGGTATATATGCTCGTGCCAGCCTTCTTTTTGGTCAACGTATTTGTTAATGCACTATACACAGAAATCAACACAAACTTTTGGAATAACCTTTTTGGAACAGATGTAGGTGAAGGTTTTTTTGCTCCTGTTGTACAACTTGGTTCAGTTGGCTTTATCGTCTTTCTGAAATTTAAGTTATACAGGCGCGCTACGTCCTTCACGTTAAGATTATTTTCCAACTAAAGCAAATCAGAATGAAAACACCTTATAAGAATATTTACAATGTCCTAAAGTTGAATAGGTTTATCGTTTTAGCAGTCGTAGTGTTTGCTTTTTTGGCTAGCACATTTTCGGTTTGGATGGCATTTACTACCCATAAAAGTGCACTAAAGAGTGCCTTTGCAATCAATACCGACGGTAGCATCATTCCGCTAAAACTCGTTACCCAAAAAGAAAATTTCAGGGTTGAAGCTTTGGCGCATTTAGAGTTGTTCCATACGTATTTCTACAATATCGATGAGAGCAACTATGAACGCAATTTAGAAAAAGCGCTTTGGTTGGGTAACAGTTCCATTGACAACCTTTATCGTCAGAAGAAAGCTGATGGTGTTTATAATCGACTCTTACAATACTCCTTGGTTCAAAAAGTGTTGAGTATCGATTCAAGAATAATTGAAAATAATGGTTCATATAGTTTTACCACGACGACCATTTTTGAAATCAATAGAGGTTCCATAATTGACACCTACGAACTGGTTTCAACTGGAAACCTCATTTTGGTCAATCGAAACTTTCCGAACAATCCACACGGATTATTGATAACCGATTATTTTGAAAACACCTTAAAAAAACTGAACAATGAAAATTGAGCCGACCCATCTGCAGTTGTGCAGGTAATCGGCCTTTAAAAACAAATAAATATCAACAGATGAAAGTAGAAAAGAACAAAATAGTATTTGCAGCGGTTTTGGCAGTAATCTTCATTTTCCTGATATCATACTCTATAATGGTTATGGGTGATGATGAAAGTGAAAATGAAAACCTTGAACAGACCTTGATACCCGATTTGGAAGAAAATCAAAAAGAATACGATTCCAAACTGGATGCCATCAATGATTTAAAGGAAGTACGTGAAAACAATGCACCGAGCATCTATGATGAAAAACTGATTGATTCCCTTGGCTTTTATGATGCAGATTTGCCTCAACGTGAAAAAGAACGTATCGTGGATAGCATTTATTCCGCAGGAAAAATTCAAATATTCTGATTTGACCTATCAGAATTTGGTTCAAGAAAAACAATTCGCAAAAAAGTACAAGAAGTGATTCCACTGAAATTAAAAGAGAACAAAAGATTGAAGCCAAAGAATTAGGCTTAGAACATCAATTGTTCTTTGCTGCTTCGCCAAAACCAAACGACATTTCCATTATCGGTAATACTGATGAAACAATCTATGTGGTTGTCGATGGCGACCAAGTAGTAAAAGCAAATACCAGATTAAGAATGCGCCTTACCAAGGCTGCAACAATTAACGATAAGCAAATGCCAAAAAACACACTCGTTTTTGGGTTTATAAGTTTTCAGCCCAATCGTGCTTTAATAGAAATTGAAAATATCAAACATCATCCCACTAAACTCAAAGCCTTCGATTTACAGATGGTAGTGAGGGCATCTATGTCGAAAACAATTTTAGGGCAGAGATAACAACGGAAGTCCTGGACGATATTATAGGCGATATTAATATTCCAAGTGTTCCTGAAGTTGGTGGATATCACAAAAATCCTCAAACGTAAAAACCGAAGTGTGAAAGTGACCGTGTTGAACAATTATAAACTTATTCTAAAACCAAAACTATGAGCCATATTGGGTTCTTAAAAATTCACTATTATGAAAAAATATATCATAACTTCATTATTACTAGCTGTTTTCACTTTTGCACCTCGAATTTGCTTCGCACGTTACAGCACAAGACACAATTGTAATTGATACCATATATGCGAATGACACTAAAAATGTTGCGCTATTTTTTCCTGAGCCTATTCGCCAGGGAATAACCGGTTCAGAAAATTTTATATTTACCTACAATCGTGAAAAAGAGCAGTATTTCGGTCTTCTTCAAGCAAAGCCTGGTAAAGAAAGTAATCTTCTGATAGTCAATAGAGATGGTTCAATTTTTTCGTATATTGTAAGGTATAAAGCGCAGCTATCAAAATTCAATTATTTTATTCCGAAGTCAAGTAGTATCGGGAATGAAAGACCAATATTGAATGATTCTATTTCGGTTGTTACTGCTGAAAGCAATGTTGATAACAGGAATTATTACTACCAGAAATTCAGTTCCTATCTTCTTGAGAGAAAGCAGCGTGTAGGTAGGATTAAAAAGAGAACCGAAGGTATAGTTTTGAGCGTTGAGAACATTGTTTTTGATACGGAAGAACTTTACTTTGTCATCCAGATTAAGAATAATTCTACGTTGGATTATGATTTGAATTTCTTAAAACTCTCTGTTGAAACAAGACAGAAGGGGAAAAAGAAATCGTTACAACGACTGTATCAAGAACCGATTTTCAAACATAATATGCCTTCTAAAATCACAGAAAACGAAACGGTTCGGTTTGTTTATGTCTTGCCGAAGTTTTCGCTATCCAATGACCGCAGAGCAATTTTTGAACTGCACGAAAAAGATGGCGAACGTAATATTGAACTGAAAATATCACATAGTTATATCAATAACCCAAATTAGTAACGTTATGAAAAATTTAGTCATTTGCTCGCTCGTATTGTTGTTCTTCTCGTGTTCAGAAAAAAAGAACCTTTCCCCTTCTGAAACCGCTAAAGTTGTTGCCGAAAGTTTTTATCACGGTGATGAAGCTACCTTGAAAAAATTTACCACTTCGGAAGGCTATGCAAACCTTTCAAGCATTCAAGCAATGTTTACTGAAGATAAAGATTCAGAAGCTAATTTTAAAGTGGTGGATGAGGCTATGGATGGCGAGGTGGCTTGGGTAAAATATTCAACAGCTTATGACCCAAAACCGGGTGTTTTTAAACTGGTTCAAAAAGATGGCCAATGGAAGGTAACCCATAATGGACCGAGGGATAAAGGGCCTTTTTAAGATAAACAGACTATTTTCGGAATTTATGTGGCTTAAATAAAACATCATTCTGTTCCGCTTGACAAAACAAATACAATTTATCTTATGGATGGTCTATTAAAACTTCTATTTTTGTGTAAATAAATTTTTGATTTCTAATCGAGCCATTAAATAACATATTAAATCAATTAGGGCTAATTGAGCACCGAGCTGTCTATTTTATGGATAGAGCAGATGGTATTTCCTATGATGGATTTGCCCCTGAAGTTAAGCAGAAATTAGAAATAATTAATCCTGATGCTTATTACGTTTTTAATCAGCAACCCTTATTGCTTTTTTTTTATCTTGATGAAAATCATCTGTCAACTCGTGAATTAGATATTCATAAACAAGTATGGTCGTTTGACAATTCGCCTGTGATTTTTATTGTTAAAAATCAAGATGTAAAAGTTTACAATGCTCTTAATTACCATAAAAAAGAAAGAACTCTGGAAGAAATTCCCTTAAATGCAGAGGAAAGACAATCAAAATTTTCTTTTTGGAATTTACAAAGCGGACTTACTTGGAAATGGTTGCAATATGAATATTTCGAAAATACAAAGAAAAATAATTTTCGGAAACGGGTAAATGATCGATTGTTTCAAAATATAAGCTCTGTTAGACAAATTTTAATAAGTAAGCCTGATGGACTTACTGAAAACGAAGCAAATTCCTTAATCCTCCGATTAATTTTTATTCGTTATTTGATTGATAGAGGGGTTAAAATTGACGATGATGAAATCACAGGAAATAGCATTGATGAGAAAAGATTTAGCTTTAGTAAAATAATTCAGGATCCTGCCAAATTGGACAGCTTGTTTATTAAGTTAAATAAAAATTTCAATGGGGTTCTATTTAAAGAATTCGATATAAAATTAACCTCAAGCCAATCTCAATTTCTAGCAGATGTTTTTAAAGGAGAAGTCCAAGAACAAGGAACCTTGTTTGATGGATATTATTTTCACATATTTGACTTTTCAATTATTCCTGTAGAAGTAATTTCTGGTATTTATGAGTCATTAATTGATGAGGAAAAAAGAAAGTTAGATGCTGCGGTATATACACCTCCTTTTTTGGTGGAATATATTTTAAATGATACCATAGATAAGTATTTAGAAAACAGTCATACATCTTCCTGCAAGATTTTTGAGGTTGCGGTGGGTTCTGGAATATTTTTAGTCCAGTCTTTAAGAAAGATGATTGAAAAAGAAATTAACTTAAATGGCAAAGAGAACAATAAGGATTTCAGTACATCTATCAGGAATATAGCTAAAAACAATCTTTTTGGTATTGATATTAATCCGGAGGCTTTAAAAGTAACTTGCTTTTCAATATATATCGCTCTCTTAGATTACCAAAATCCAAAGGATATAGAAAAATATCCTTTCCCGAATTTCTTAGGAGAAAATTTATTTGAAGCAGATTTTTTTGATCTTGACCACAAATTCAACGAGATTGTTATAGGACAAAAACCTAATTTTATTTTAGGAAATCCGCCTTGGAAAAAAGATAAATCGTATAAACACTTAGAATGGGTCAATTCCAGTAATACTTATAGCAAAAAAATTAAGGGCAAATTAGAAATTGCACAATCCTTTTTATTGCGTTCGAATGATTTTATGCAAGTTGATACTGTTACAGCCTTAATAGTAACCAGCACCGTTTTTTATAATGTTTCAACTACAACCAGAGAATTTAAGCATAAATTTTTAACTTCCTTCTGCTTAAATAAGTTTTTAGATTTATCAGCTGTCAAACAATCTCTTTTCGAGCAGCAAGAGAGCCCAACTTCGATAGTCTTTTATCGCCAAGCGAAAAGTGAAAATCATCTCGAAAATTCTGTCGAACATTTGAGTATAAAGGTGAACTCATTTTTAAAGTATTTTAAAATGTTGGTCATTGAAAAATACGACAACAAGAAAATTGCTCAAAAACATTTTGTTGAAAATGATTGGATGTTTAAAGTCGCATTATATGGAAATATTTTAGATTTTGGATTTATAAAAAGGTTAGAGTCTCAAAATACATTAAAAATATTAGATTTAATAGATGAGAAAACTACTTTCAAAGGAGCTGGTATAGAAAGGGGGCTGGATGCAAAACCATATCCAAACTTAATTGGACTGCCAATAGTTGAAAATAGTGAAATAAATGAATACTATACACAGGTAAATAAGGCCAAAACTTTAGGAGAAGCAGATGTCAAACTCTCAAGAGGGAGAAAAATAGAGATTTTTAAAGGGAGTAAAATTCTATTAAAGGAGCAGAGTAAGAATTGGAATAAACCAGTCATTTCTTATTGCGAATCGGACTCGGTATTTAGAAAGGGTACTTTTGCAATCTCTTCATTTAATAAAAATATAATCAAGCCTATTTATGGTTTATTGATTTCAGAAATGGCTACTTATTATATGTTTTTAATTGCGAGCGCTTGGGGTGTTGGTACAAGGCCCGCTATTCGATTTGTAGACGAATTTTTGAACATTCCTTTTAATAAGCCAGATAATTCATTGAATGAGGAGCTTATTAAATTGGTAGATGAATTTTTGAATTCTTTCCGAAAGCATTATTCAGATTTTAATCTAGGAGAGCCTGAATTTGATGACAAGATTTTCTTAAAAATAAATGGGTTAATTGCTGAAATTTACGAAATTAAAGACTATGAAAAAGATTTAATAGATTATGCCCTTAATGTCTCGAGATACCAATTCCAAGAAAGCAAGCAAGATTTGGTTACGGATTTCACTCACTTTAATTTTAATCATTACAGAAACCAAGATTTCGTTCTACAAAAATATGCAGAAGTTTACCTAAATGAAATTGGGAACCTTTACGAGGATGAATTTATTCAAATAGAGATTTACATTTTAGATTATTTCATTGCAATGAACTTTGTTCTTTTAAATGTAGAACCGGAAGAAAAAATTATATACCCAAAAGATAAATTTGATGAAAAAGAAGTATTGCAAAGGTTGGCAGACAATTTAAGTATATCTCAAATTACAAATACGCGTGATCCTCTAAAAAACTTGTATCTACAAAAGGACATTAAGGGATTTGAAAATAATTCATTTTATATAATTAAACCAAATGAGTATAAATGTTGGCATCGCGCCATCGCTTGGTATGACGCAGCAGAATTTAGAAACACTATTGAGCAAGCAGAGTTTAATGACTTAAGTAATGAAGTTAATGATTTCTGATGCATCCCAATTCATACAACATAGGAAAAATACTTTTTCTATAACTAATAAAAGAATACAGCAAATAATTTCTTACGTATGCGAATGTTACGGGATTTGTCTAAAGGAAAAAACAAAAAATCCATACTCTATTAATGCAGTCAAAGAGAATAGTACATTATCATTTGAGGACTATTTGAAATTTGATTTAGTAGATAATTATCTCAACGTTAAAAAACACCTATTAAAAGATAAAATCTCAAAATTAGAAGATATTCATTTTGCTGCTGAAACCCAAGAAAGATATATAGACCTTGTTGATTCTAAACAGAAACCCGATAAAATTGATATATACGTGGATAGATTAGGACTTCAAAGCGAATGGATGTCCAAAAATAATCAGGTCTATTTTGCAATAGAATGTAAACGAATCAGAATTTTATCGGACACAAAAGCTTATATAGGTGACATTAGAAAAGTAGCAAATAGAAATCACACCAATTTAAGGCTTCCTTTTGAGGGACAAATAGCCTTCATTGAGAATTTGAATATAGACCATCACAAAGTAATGACAAAAGCCAATAGTATTTTAAAAAAAGATATAGAAATCAATACTCTTCAATATTTAAAATTCCAAAGTTTTCACAGTTTTTTTCAAAATACCTACAGTTCAGTTCACACAAAAAATTTTGGGGGAAAAGAATCATTTTATGTTTACCATCTACTATTTGACTATAGTCAGATAGTAATGAATTAATCGGCGAATAAGTTTTAATGATACGGTTTTTGGAATACTATAGATGATTCATTCCATCCTTTTTCTCAATATAGATGCAGAAAAGCTCAATGATATTTAGGTTAACGAAGAAAGTGAGGTCTTTTTTCCTTACTATTCAAATATAGACCTCGCTTCCTCAAAAATCCTCTCAAAATTAGCCTCCAAATCCGCCTGAGAATATTGCTTCGATTCTTTTGGAAACTCTCTTTTTATGTTGGCCAATTTAAACTGCACCTTCTTATCTTTCCCATCAGCATACGTGATAAACTCGCCCTGTTTTAATCTGAAAAACACATCTGCTCTAATTTTCGGGATTTCCTTTTCGCCTGTAGTAATACGTGTATCAAAATCCAAGTTATGCCCACGACTTATACTTTTTGTTGGGTCTTTGATAATCTCAAAAAAGCGTTCATAGTATTTGGCTGTATCTGGGTCGTTGACCTTGCCAAAAAACTGATAGGAAAGATTGCTCAAAATTGCCTTGCTTGCCTTATCGCCATACATCATATCGTTTTGGATTTTGTCCTGCATTACGTAAATCGTAGAAATGTTATAGCTCCGCAGGGTTGCTGGGATACGGTGCATATTCAAAAGACGAATAGTGGGGGCTTCTTCCATCATAAGAAATGAAGGGTTTGCATTGCGCACACTCATTTGTTTTGTAATGGTATGGATAATGGTGGCGATTACAGGCGAATACGAAGTTTCAAATTTGGGATTGTTCACAACCGAAATCACGGTAGGATTTTCAGGACTATTTATATTGAGTGGTACTTCATCCGCAGACAATGCCATAAAAATCCGTTGGGTGCTAATTCGTTTAAGCGCATTTGCCAAGGTGCTTTTCACACCTGCAGTCTGTCTTTCGGAATCCTTTCCGCTAATAAATGCATCTGCCATTGCCCTCGATGTGGTATTGGTTTCCAAAAACTGGATAAGGCTTTCTGTATCCAGATATTGATAAATGGCAATCAAATGTGGAAGGGTACAGAATTGTGGATAGGTAGTTTTTAATTTCCAAATCAATCCACCAATCAAGCCTTCCGCAGCATCGTTAAAAAATTTTGTAGTTCCAGTTGTTCCTGATTCCCTTTGTTCCAAAAGGTTTTCAATTAACACCCTTGAAACCTCATTTACGCTTTCCTCGTTCTCTAAATAGCGTGGCGCAATAGGATTTACCCTATGTATGATTTTATCAAAGGAAATGACCTTAAATGGGATATCGCCATCCTTAAAGAGTGGATAAGCCATTTCGGTCAGTTCAAAATCTTTGTAATCGTGAATAATTCCGCAAAATCCTTCTTTTTGAAAGTGTTTCAGGAATCCATACACAACACTCTCGGTCTTTCCACTTCCGGCAGAACCTATTATGGATGCACCTCGTTTGATGTTATCCAGTTTAAAATTTCCTTTTGTGGTGGCAAAATTGACCTGATATTTGGCATTTCCACTTTTAGGCTCGTCCGTTTTATGCAAGAATACATACATTCCTATATTAATTAATGTCAGAGGACAAACCAAATAAAGTGCTATTTGAAACAATGGTAATTGTTCATTTAAATAATACACAAAAGCACCAATCAATAGAAAATTGACGACAAATGCATATCTGCTTATCCGAAATATTCCATAAAAAACACTACTGGCCAAACCAATAATAAAAAGTACCGTTACGAGATTGTCCATTTGCATAATTTTAAATTAGATTCCGATGGAACTTGATTTAATGGCCACCTCTGCACCACGTCGTAGCCTATTAAAAATTTTCATCGCCAATTGTACCTTCGTAACAGGAATACTCGGCATCATAGGAATGCCACTTTTTTCCATTATTTTGAACGCTAATGCTTTTTCATTGGTGGGCAGTTTCATCAATGATGCAAAATAGATTTTCGGATTCTTAATGAAATCCTTTCTTGCCTTATAAGTTTCAGCGAAGTTCCTTTGATAGCCAAAAGTCTTATCAAAAGTCTTTTCTGCTTTCTCAAAAAACCCATCTCTATCAAATCCCCGTTTTACCGTTTTACCATTTAATTCAACGTCGGAAGCTTTATATTTACTTCCAGGTGACAAACTGAATCGGTTTGATGCATCCTTGCGGCTAACGATAATATGTATATGGCTTTGGTCTCCTGCTTTTGGCATTCCTTGTACTATTCGTTTTCCGTTCTGTTGGTGCGGTGCTTCTCTTTCTAGTTTCCCGATTTCTTTTTCCAATTTTTTCACATTTCCTTCTGCTCGCCCCTCTTGCACATTTCGGACTTCAGTTTTTAATTGAAGTATTTTTGTGGCAAAAGGCTGGTTTTCCTGCACCTGTTTATCCGTTCCTTTAAAGGTTCTTTGGTGTTCAATTTTTGCGTAGTATTTTATATCATCGATATTGACCGGTCGCCCATTTATTTCACGGTTGAATGAAGCCACATAATCCTTCATAATCTCCCGGGTATATTTTTGCAAATCTTTACTATGGTTTTGCAACCGTTTTAGTTCGTATTTTGAAGGGCTTACGGTAATGGAATAAAACCGTGGCTCGTGCTTTTCGAGTTTTGCCGTATTGCCATCAATTTCCCTGACCACTTCCTCTGCTGAAATCTCGTCGCCATTTTGATTAAAAAAATGCTCCATATCCTGCTGTTCCAGTCCTTGGTTTTCCTTCTCCAGATAACCCACAAAATCAGCCGAACTTTTAGAATAATTGCCACCCATTTTTTGGGGTGTAATTGTTATATACATAGCTTAAAATTTTAGAGGTCGTTATTAAGATTTTGCTTTTCTCGAAAGCGTACTTCCTTTTTTTCTTCGGCATATTTCTTTTCCACTATCAAAGGTTTTTTGCTTGGCTGTTCTGTCTCAAATAGAGATTGAATCATTGCAACTGTAGGCTTGGTTTGGGTCTTTTCAACGTCCCTCATTATAGCGATTACGGCATTGATTCTTTTTAATAGTTTGGCTTCGATGGTTCGCCCTGTCGGACCTAATTTTTCTTTTGGCGATATCTCGTTGTAGAAGAAAAAATCAAGTATAGCTTCCATCGTTTCGGTATGCGTCTTGAAGTGCTTTTTTGAAAATTCTTGAAAACGTTTGGCAGTTTTCCTTTTGAACCTGATAGTGATGAATGAATCCATTTTCTTTCGCTTTTTTGTGTGTTTGACGTAAATCCATCCCTATTTACAAGCTGTTTGGGGGCATTTGACGCAAATCGAAGAAACTTATATAATCCATTAATTTTCAATTACTTGAAATTCAATGGTTTATACGCTAAAAGGAATATGTAACGTGGCTCTGCCCGTTACCCTCTTGCTATTCCTTTTCGTCACGCCAAAGCGTGACAAAAATTTCATACAATCTGGCTAAAAAGCCAATTGCCCTTTTAGGAATTCGGAAATTCCAATATGTAAAATATAGATGGATACAGCTACCAGCGAAAGTTAAAAATGGGATAACTATATGAATTTATGTGTGCTGAATTTCAGCGAAATAAAGATACGCTTTTTTCTCGACTTGAAATTAATTGCATACAAAAACACCTCCAAAAATTTAGAGGTGCTTGACTATAAAGTTTAGAAAATTAGATGTTGAAAATAAACGTATAGGAATATAAATTTCGCAATGCTTCTTCCTCTATCATCGTTTCAAAACAGGTATAATTTTCTCTTACGTATTTGCGAATATCATCGCCAAATTTTCGTTCCACATCCTTTTTGGAATCTTCCAAAAGACGGTTTTGAGTCTCCTCGCTCAAGTCTGTAAAATTCAGATAAACCATAGCTTTAAAATTTAGTATTCGCTTGGTAACATCAGCGTATCATTTACAAAAAATAACCGCAGTTCATCGAGTGGAAAATCGGTTGCCCGATAACCGTGTTTTTCCAAAATATTATCATTGCCATCGCTGTAAATTATCTCGGCTTCATAACCCGAATAATCCTGTTTTTCTTCGGGCAATCTTTTGAAGTCTATGGTTATAAATTCGCTTCGGTTCATCAGACTTTTTGCAATCACGGAAGTGTCCGTAATGAGCCAAAAACAATCTGCCACATTAGCAAGATATTTTAGTCCGTCCGTAAAACGTGTTCTTAATAATGGGATTTGATAGAACATTTCCGTTCCGTGAAAATGTTGCAATCCTTCTTTGATTTCGTTAACTTGTGCTTTCATTGTTCATTTATTTTAAGTGAATAATTAAAAGAGGGCACGAACTAATTGAAAACTGGTATCTGTGCCCTCTTGGATTTTTATGGTTACTTACCATTTTTAGACCCGAGCAAAAGAATTTCTCTTGCTACAACTTCGGTATAGTATCGTTTTTCGCCTTCCTTGGTTTCATAAGAGCGTTGCGCCAATTTGCCCGCAATGGCAATTTGTTTTCCTACTACTGCATATTTCTCAATGATTGAAGCAAGTTTTCCCCAAGCCACAATACTATGCCAATGGGTTTCCGATTGCTTCTGCCCTTTTGAGTCTTCGTAATTTTCATTTGTAGCCATTGAGAACTGCGCCACAATTTTTCCATTTTCAAGATTTGTAACCTGTGGGTCTTGCCCAATGTTTCCAATTAACTGAACGTGATTTTTAATAGTTTTCATAATAAAAGTTTTAAAGATTATTAATAAAAAAAGGGCGCAACGTTTGAGAGGTACGCCCTCTAAAATTTCAATGATTACTTATCATTTTTGCTTCCAAGCAAAAGGATTTCATTTGCTTCGATTTCGGTAACATATCGCTTGATACCCTCTTTATCCTCGTAGCTTCGGGATTTCAGTTTTCCCGTAACACCTACTTCCTTGCCTTTATCAACATATTTTTTAATAATTTCGGCAGTCTTGCCCCAAGCTACAACGGTATGCCAATTAGTTTCGGTTTGCTTTTCGCCTTTGGCATCCTTGTAATACTCGTTTGTTGCGATTGAAAAACGGGCTACTTTTTTTCCGCTTTCAAGGTTCGTGATTGTTGGCTCTTGTCCAACGTTTCCGATTAACTGTACGTGATTTTTTAAAGTACTCATAATAAAATATTTAAAGATTAATTAAAATGCTATCTGAACCATTCAGACAGTTTGCGTTTATATTTTTTTGAAGTGATTTACTTATTATATCTTGAGCGTTTTCCTTTTTTGTTTTTTTTGGTGTCGCTTCCCTTTGTATGTTTTTGTAAGATTTCATAAGTTTTATTTTAGATTTACTTCCCATAGCGCCCTCGCTGTTACCTTTTTTTGTTGCTGATACAGTTTCAAGATTTTGAAATGATAAGGACTTATAAAAAGTGAAGCGCAGCGTAACGGTTTATGCAGTCTGTTCAAGTTCAAAATGTTGGTATTTTGCTGGCAAAAAAAGGTTAGGGCAGCGAGGGTGCGGAAGTATTTCTAAAGACTTTGTGAAGTACAATAACATAGGAAGTGGCACCAAATGATTAAATGGAATTCCGATTTGGCGGACTCCGTTCACGATTTTGGATTGGGAATGAAGCGTTCCGCTCCAGCGCAGCGGATCGGGTTAGCGGAATGGAAAGTAGAAATTGGGGATGGTGTCCAAGACCTATTTAGAGAAGCTCTTTTCCCGCAATGTAGCTTTTCGCGAAATGCAGGGGAATGTGCTGAACGGGTTATGAAATTCGTATTCAATAAAAGGTTAATATTACTTTGGTGAGTAGTTATCTCATTCTACAAAAGGTTCTTTCTGATTTTCAGATTAAACATTACTTAATACTTGGTAGTAAAGGGGATGCTTTTCTCTGTAGTAAGCTAAATGACTCTCCGCACTTTCAATAGTGTAATTTTCACTACTCAATTGATAATGTTCTTCTGCTTCTTGCAATGAAATGTCGGATTTTACAGTTGTATTTTTCATAATGTTAAAATTTTTGGTTAAACAATATTTGAGCAGAAACCAAACGGAAGCTAAAATCTTGGCTCAAAAGGAAACGGAATAAATAAGCGAGGGAAGAAGAGATGGCTTTATGCCGTAGTCTTTTGATGAAAGTATTTTACGAGTTTACCTTGCGTGTATATTGTATGATAATTAACTTCCTTTTTTAAACGGACTTGATTCACGATTTTGGCAAGGGAATGTAGTGTTACTTTCCAGCATAGCGGAAGGGTTAACGGAATGGAAAGTCGAAATTGGGGATTGTGTCCAAGACCTGTCCAGAGAAGCTCTTTTCCCGGAATGTAGCTTTTCGCGAAATGCAGGGGACTGGGCTGAACGAATTATGAAAACTGTATATCCTTTTGAAGTAGAACGTCAAGCGGACTTAACTTGAAAGGTGTAGGTTGAAATGGAGTTTGACCACTTCCCGATTTTCTTGGGAATGAGTGGGCAAGTGGAAAGGAAATCGGAAGCTTTATAGTTGTGTCCAAGACTTGTTTTAATGAAGCGCTTTGCCTGAAATATAGCTTTTCGCGGAATGTAGGGGAATGGGCTGAATGGCCGTATTATTATCGATTCAATTCATCATCAATATTTAGGTTTCCATTTCCAATTACATTTAGGTGCAAACAATTCTGGACTGAAATAGATTTTGCTAATTAAATCAAGAAACTTATTACTTCTTAAAAGTCCACCGCAATGTTCTGGTTCTGTTGCGATAGTAAATCCTTTTAAACGTTCAAAAATCCAATGAATTAATGGATTGTCCTTATCTAACATTGTACGTATTTCTTGTTCCTGTAGATAGGTAAATTCAAAAGAACCATCACTTAAGCCATTCTTTATCGAAAAGAAGTCCAAGTCTATATCAAAAAATACAGATGTTTCTGATGAATTCAATAAATCATCCTGTAATGTGTCAAAAGTTTTGAATTTTTTGATAGTATGTTTGTTGCCGTACTTATCTATCAATTCTTCATCTTTCCAAGCATCTGGAAAGGAAGCTTGCCTGCAATGCACATAGATATCCCCAATCAAATTGAGATAGGCAGCACATAGAATATGACCGTCATTATTTCCCGCCAGTTTTGCCCAAGAAAATAAAGACACTTCTGCATCACTCGTTAAATCTAATTTATCTAACCATTCTTTTTCTGTTTCACAAGGGTAGCATAAATCCTGATGCCAGTCTAGCGAAACCAAACAAGGTGGATTAGTACTTTCATTTTTACGCATCCATTTGTTCCAATAGAAAAATGCGTATCGATGTTCTTGAAATACTGCAAGTTCTATTGCTTCAGTTTCATTTGTTGGATGCGATAATATTTGTCGTGAAACACCTGGTGGTTCTATGTGATATGGGTTTCTGAATTCAATCATTTTCAATGGTCTTGAAAGGAACAATATCGCTTAAATCATTTTTGATGCCTTGTTCACGTAGTGGCGAAGTGATATTCAACTGAACGACATCTCTATTTTGTCTCCAAATAATCTCTGCGATGAATGCAATTGTTAATTGTACAGATTCCGCTGGATTTTGATTTTCATTTGTGTTCCAGCGTTGTCTCAACTCACTATTCTCATCAAGATTCAAGTCGATTACAGAGGCATATACGTTTCTGTCTGGTATAATTGGTTCAAGACGCAGTTCTTTAATCTCATCAGCTTTGAGGTCTGGATGATTAATTCTCGGAAGGTCAGTCTTTGGCAGAACGAATAGTACATTTGTAAAAACTGGCGAAGTCAACCTAATCATATCCTCAAGGAAATCAGGTATTTCGACTAAACCATTGTCGAAAAAACCAAACCCTACAATTAGATGTTTCTCTTTATCGTACTTTAATCTTTTAAACGCATCTTCAAAGTTTTCTCTGTCTATTAAGTATCTACGTGTTCTCGCTCCGAGGAAAGAGTTTGGAATATATCGATTGATTTGGTCATAAATGATTTGTTGTGCAAATATCGAATCATAATTTAGATGTGGTATGTCTCCTTCTGTAAAACCTTCTTTTCGGAAAAGTATGGAACCTCCATTTAGACCGAATCGCATCACAGGTTCATCATTTGCAAAATCATCTTTATTTATTATGAGGCTGTACTGATTAAATGCATCGTCTATCATCGTTGCACTGCTGGCCAAAAATTGACTGATTTTATTATCAGATAATGGTGCATTTGTTCTATTCTGTTGAATTTGCTCTTCAATTCTAATTCGTAATTCAGGCTCAAAACCTTCTATATCCTCCAAAATAGCATCTGACAAATTATAGCCCAGTAAATCCAATAAGTCTTTATTCTCTAATATTTTGTTTAAACAAAACTTGAAATAGTCCAAAGCATCTTTCCATTTAAGTAATTCAAGTACTTTATTTGGCAATCTTGGTTGTTCGGTAAATTGATGAAACGTATAATAGGGTTGCAAGAAAAATTGTCTTATAAAAAGCAAACATACATATTGACAAATCCAAAAGGTTATTTGTCGTGAGAGGCCTAAATTATCAATGTCTGGAAATGGGTATTTAAAATCTGTAGGCGTAACTCTGTTTACATACCCTTCTTTAAAATAGGCAAACCAGTAGAATATGTCATACATAGAGTTAGGCAATAGGTAATAATCTGGCGGCTGACTTTGTGTGAAATTTAGAATTCGTTTTAGTCCATTATTGTTTTGACGATACAATAGCAAGCCACCCAATGCATAGTGAAACTCTAAAAATCTTATCTGTTCACTTTCTCTTATTTCAATTTCCTCCTTGTTCTCATAATCTCTAATATCGATGTTGTATTTGCCAGTTTTCCTCCCTAATTGAAATCTATAATATTGGTGTGCAGTGCTCCAATGCTCCTTTATAAACTTTGCATTGTCGGAAATCTGATAGATATTGCCCCACATACTATCATACGTTTTTTCTGATATTGGAATCTCCTGAAAATCCTGTCCCAACAACCACCAATTTGATACTGCGGGAGAAGTCAATCTATCCAATTCAGAAACTTCTTTCCGAAGCAATTTTTTAATTAGCTTACGGGTTACATCATAAAAATAAAATGGATATTCTAAAGCTTCGCTTGAATTATGATTATGACGAATTTTAATAAACTCTTCAGTATAAAACTTACTCAATTCCTCTTGTAAATGGATATCCTCCTTTTCTACAGCGAAATAGGCTATCTCGTTAAGTGAATTGATAAGGTTTTCTTTATATCTACTTTCTTTTGAAATTGATTGATATTTCGCAATCAGATATTTCAATAGGCGAGCTGGTTTTCCGTTGTATAAAGCTATTTTGTCAAGCCAGATTATAAAGGATATTACAAGAAAAAAGGTAAGAGTTAATGTCAATAATTTTGCAGAATTTTGCATCCATATTGAGTTTTTCCAAAATAATGGTTCGGCACCTGCAATCAAAAAGGCAAATGATGCGATAGTGAAGAACAACAGCCATTCGAAAGTGGTAACTTTCCTGCTCCGAAATGGCAAAATGCGACCATATGCCCGTTGTGGAAATTCTTGTTCAAAAACTTCGGAAAGATAATTTGAGTCATACCTATTTCCAATATTCGATATTTTATCAATTATTATAGGATAAGCGATACCAATAATGGCAATATCAATCCCAATGCATATTTCTATTATATATTTTAGATTCATTTCTTCATATTTATAGTAATTCCACCGCCTTAAACCAATAATAAAAAATGCTTTTATCTGGCTGTCTTTTCAGTTTATTTAAAAATGCCCAATCTGCTTTTTCAATGTTAAGTTTACTTATGTCTTGTCCTTTGTAATATTCAATTTCTGTTATCTCATCTTGCAACAATATAGCATTCAAATAAGCTAACCTGGCCGAAGCTGCAAGGGCTTCCTCTATTCTGAAATTTCCCGTCATAAAAAACGCACTTCCAAAACTGCGTATGCCACGGTTTAATTCGTCAAACTTCTTTTTTGTTTCCTTGGTTGGGTTACGTTCCCTTTTGGCGATGATGGCACAGGTGTCTATGGCATCCCAAAGCACATCTGTTTCTTTGAGATTTCTGCCGCTGAAATCTTTATCCGAACTGCGATATGATAGTTCCGCTTTTGCAAAAGCTGAAAAGCTTTTTTTAACCATTGCCATAGCCGTAATGTTTTCAAATAGCTTTCCTAAATCGAACAATTGCTTACAGATTTCCATTGCAAATAACTGGTCGCCCTTATAATATGGAATACCGATGGTCTCTGGCGCAAAAGCAGTAAGCTTGTCGCCACAGATGGAATTTACCGAAGGTGTGGTAATTGATATTATAGGCTCATTAACCGATAGCCAAGGAATTTCAATGGAAGATTCTATGAGCTCTGGATAATGTGGGCTGTCAAAAAGAATATCCAACAGAATGGTTACTGGAACGTTCGGGTTGTAATCCGAATCAAATTCAAAAGTATAATGTGCCTTTGGAACGCCTTCTTTATAACTTCTGACGTTCATTCAAAGTGTGGCTTTTAAAATGTGAGTTGGCAACAACCGCATCAAGGATTTTTTCCAATGGGTCACGTTTTACACTCGAAATAATATCGATATCGATTGAAAACCGATTGCCTTCTTCAAGTAAAAGCACGAGTGAAGTGCCCCCTTTAAAGACAAAATCAAGTCCTTCTATTTTTAGATGTTCCAACAATGAAAATGCGTGAACCATTTTTTCCAAAATGGTCACATTAATGCCTTTATGTTCTTTTTTTGACTCGAAAAATACCCAGCCACTCTTTTGTGAAGCTTTTGTTTTCAATCATTGATTATGTCCTCTAAAATATTCGGTATGTGGTTATTCATAAATTGCTTGATTTCCTGTTCTTTCTTTCGTCTTTTCGCATAGCTAAAGAGCTTTGTGAAATTAATACTGTATCGCTCAAGTATCTTTTCATAAATATTTATGAGTTCAGAGCCTTGGTAAAAATGGTACAGGTTTTCATCGGCAAACAAGTCCACCATTATTTTTTCAAGTGTGGCGACTGGAACTACATTTTTTTTGTCTTTCAATTTACTTATCGGTGCTCTGGTGACGAGACGTTTTATGACCACGGGGACAGCACTCTCGGAAATGTAGAATTCAATTTCCTTGTCATCGGGATTCAAGAAAAAATCCATTTTCAACGAATCGTTGAGATAATAGTATAGTGATTCTGTAAATTCCTTTTCCACTTCTACTACAATCATTTGATTGGATACTTGATGCAGAGTAAATTCATTTAGCCATTGGTTTTCCCATATAGCATATTGGATTTCCTCAAACCGTTCATTGGTCTTACTTGCTATTTTTAGAACACTATCAGACAGTACTGGTCTATACTTGGGTTTATGGGATATAACATACAATCCACGACCAATAGTTTTGATGATGTCTTTTTTCTTCAGGTCGTAAATGCGCCAACTAAATGTACTTTCCTTCAAATCCGGTTCAAGGTCCAAATAAAACTGAAATAGCTGGTCCCTATCAAAGGAACTTTGCTCTTTAAACGCTTCTATAAGCTTGTTTTCTATAATTTTTGGCATAATACAATATCAAAACTTTGCCAAAAATACAAAAAAGTGGCGAATATTTGAAAACTAATTATCGCCACTATGTCAATAAAGTGGTAAATATTTGAAATGGTTATTTCTAATAGAAATTATTGGGATTTGCCAAAAGAACATCATATTGAAATGAAAAAAAATCCAGTTTAAGGTACTGGATGAACCTTTATTGATGTTATGCCATCGCATAAACTTCATCGAACAGTTTCTTGTCCAATCGTTCCTGTTGACCGAAACTTTTCTTTAAGACATTATGAAGTACTGAATTGAACGCATTGTAACCTAACCACAGATTTGGTTCTTCATTGAGCAACAAGGCTTCATAGTTCAAGATTTCTATGACCTCACGAGATTTTTTCGACGGGTCGCTGTTCTTGTCGCTACACTCGTATCGGAACAGTTTCGTTCTGTCAAGAATCGCCTTCACAAATTCCTGTGTATCGATGATTTTAAATTCTTTCATCTTGTCGAATTTCTTGGTAATGGTATAGAATTCATTGTCCAGAAATTTATCGAATAGATTGTTCAGCCTCGGCATAATCAAGTGCGTATTGTTCTTATTGTGCTTTATGGAAAACTCGATTTCAGCCTGTGACACGTGCAGACCATTTGAGCATACTTCTCTATAAAAACCGAAGTGTCCAGAGGTCTTTTCACTTCCGTCATACGAATTCTTGAACCGAAGCATCGGCAATATCAAGTCCTTATGGTTCTTGACTGTAAACTGGCTTTTGTCGTCGATAATAAAGTCAGTAATGAACGACCTATCATTTTTGTTGATGGTGCGTTTGTGGAAGTTCAGTTGTGCATCAGTCAGCATTTCTTCAGCTTTCTTGAAGAACAGTTGATTTGGAATGTGACCGTAGCTGTTCGATACGACGTTAACGATTTTGCCATTTGAGATAATGGCATTTTCAAGCCCTCTTCGGGATTCCATCTGTGTCAGACTTTTTAAGGATTTCATTTCTGATGACACGAAAATTTCATCCTGTTGCAAATTTTGTAAATACATAGCTTTTGAATTTAGATTAAACAATATTTGAGCAGTACCCAAACGGAAGCTAAAATCACAGCTCAAAAGGAAACGGAATAAATAAGCGTAGGATGTTGCGTTGGCTTTATGCCGTAGTCTTTTGATGGGTGTATTTTACGAGTTTACCTTTGCTCTGATATTGATTGATACCCCCTTCCTTATGAACCCATCTTTCAAAACATTATCATAAAAAAGAAAAAGGGGCCAGCACGAATGCCGACCCTTCTTCAAACAACAAAAGCTAATCGTTGAGTTCCTCAATTTGCTTTTCAAGAACTGTGATGCGCTCTTTCAAACGTGCTTCACGCTTGTCCCTCTTTTCGGTATATTCTTTTTCAATGTCGGCAATCTTGGATTTATAATATCCTTGCATTGCTTTGTAGAATGAAATGTTGGTCAGATTATTGACGTGATTGCTTTCGCTAAAATGCACTTGCTTTGTGAGCATATAGCGTATTAACTTGTGAAAGATTTCCTTTTTGAACTTCTTCTTGAAATTCTCAACCATTTCAACTTTTGTCATCTTTGAAGTGTCGCACAAGAACTTTGAGAAATACTTTTGCTGGCTCATATAGTCCACATTATTTTCAAAGAGCGATATCGAGAATGCGACCATTTCGTCTGTTGAAAGTGTCTTCTTCGTATCAATGTATTTTGTTTCTCGAATCATCTGGACAACTTCTTCAAACTGCTTGTTGTTCTCTATTTGCTTCTTGCGGATTTCCCTTTCGTTGATTTTAATGATTTGCTCTTCAGGCGTGCAGTCCGCCATTTTTCTATTCGCCAATGGTGCCGAGTATTCCATAGAATCGTTCTTAGATTTTTCGACAATCTTTACAAAGATTTCCTTGTGCTGGAATGAATCGGGATGGAATACGATGCCGTTTTTAAATCCATTTTCTTTTGCTGAATTGAATTTTTCCAATTCTTCTGTATAATTCTGTAACGCCTCGCTCAACTCTGCTTTGATTTCATCTTCGGAATAATCATAGTGTTGATATTCTTTCTGAATCGCCTCTAGGGTAGGTTCAATAGGATTTTCTATGATTTCAACATCGTCCAGTAGATAGACTTTCAATCCGTTCTTTTCCAATTGTGATATTATGAGCTGATTACTTTCGTCATCTGCCCAATATTGTCGTATTTCAGGGATTAAAAGGATATTCTCTTTCTTGGACTTTTCAATCAGGTTCAAGAACGATTTGCTTTTCTTCGTTTCAAAACAAGCTGCTTTCGTACAGACCATTTTACCATCGCCGAACAGATTGCCTTGATTGGCTGCATTGAACGGACATTCTACACAAGACCCAGCTTTCGAAACCAATTTTTTATCAGCTACATCAAAAGACGCTTTTTCCAAATCATAGGTCTGGTCTTTAATCATCCTGTTTATCTGATGTGCGTTAAAATCTTCGCCCATTGTTTCCAACATCATTTGTTGTTCTTCCGGTTCAAAGAGCGCTACACCGACACCCAATGATATGGTCATTTCGCCATTGCGTACAAATTGCTTGAAACCGTCAATCAATCCAGCTAATTTTAGACGCTGTCTGATGAAGTTATCTGTCCTACCCAATCGCTTTGCAATTTCGGTAGGCTCATATTTCTCACTTAGGTAAGCAATCGCCTCAGCTTCTTCGGTCGGTTCGACATCCTGTCTTTGCAGGTTTTCGATAATCTGAACTTCAAGCACATCATTGTTCTCATAAGCACTAACGATACAGGGCATCGTTTTCTTTCCTGCCAATTTACTGGCACGATATCGACGTTCGCCCATCACGATGATGAAATGGCCATTTTGTTGTCTTACCGTGATTGGCTGTAACACACCGTGCTTTTCGATACTCTCAGAAAGCTGCTTTAATGCATTCTCGTTAAAAGTCTTTCTTGGCTGTTCCGGGTCAGGCTTGATTTTGCCCAATTGTAAGTTCTGAATTTGAAGAATGGATGATTTCTTTCCGTTTACTTCTTTCTTGACAGTAGATTTCGCTCTACTGCGCTGCTTTGTGGTACTCGCTTTTGTTGTCATAATACTCAAATTTTTGATTAAACAATATTTGAGCAGAAACCAAACGGAAGATAAAATCTTGGCTCAAAAGGAAACGGAATAAATAAGCGTTGGAAAGAGCATTGGCTTTATGCCGTAGTCTTTTGATGGAAGTATTTTACGAGTTTAAATTGCGGTTATATTGTATGATAATAAACTCCCCCTTACGAAGTAATAAGGTTGCTATTTAGCAGAATTTATTATTTTACCAGAAAATTAATAGGGTTTAATAACAAATAGAAATATTTGACATCAATACAAATGTTGCCCTGAAATTAGCAAAATGTTGTACCTATGTTGTACCTGACATTTTTTTCGACATTTTTTTAAATGGAAAAAGCCGAAGATTTCTCTTCGGCTTTTGTACGGGCGGGGAGACTCGAACTCCCACACCTCGCGGCATCAGATCCTAAGTCTGACGTGTCTACCAATTCCACCACGCCCGCATTTTAATATTTTAACACTTTATATTTCGCTATGTCCTAAGTCTAGCATGTCTACCAGTTCCACCACATCCGCGGCTCTTCCAGCATTCCCGTTAAGGGACGGCAAATATAAAGAACTATTTTTATTTATATGCAATCTTTCTTTTAAAAATTACACATTTTGTAACTTAGCACAAATCGAAAAATAACTTATAAAAAACTATAAAGCTTGTATCAAAGGTGAGCCCTTCAACAAGCTACTGATAAATTCCGTCAAACTATGAAAAGCGCAAAACCCTACATTGAAGAACACAAACAAAGATTTATTGATGAACTCATTGATTTACTGAAGATTCCATCTATTTCGGCAGATAGTGCTTATAAAGATGATGTCATAAAAACAGCGGCTGTTATTAAAGAAAGCCTGGAAAAAGCGGGTTGTGATACGGTTGAAATATGTGAAACGCCAGGCTATCCTATTGTTTTCGCTGAAAAGATAATTGACCCGAAACTTCCTACCGTGCTTGTGTACGGTCACTACGATGTGCAACCGCCAGATCCGTTAGAATTATGGGTAAGCCCGCCGTTTGAACCGGTCATTAAGAAGACGAAGCTGCATCCGGATGGTGCCATTTTTGCCCGAGGAAGTTGTGACGACAAAGGACAAATGTACATGCACGTAAAAGCGATGGAATATATGACCCAGACAGACCAACTCCCCTGCAACGTAAAATTTATGATCGAAGGCGAGGAAGAAGTTGGAAGTGAAAGCCTGGAATGGTTTGTAAAGCGCAATCAGGAAAAACTGGCTAACGATGTGATTTTAATAAGCGACACAGGAATGATCGCTAACGACATTCCAAGTATTACCACCGGACTGCGCGGCCTGAGTTATGTTGAAGTAGAAGTTACGGGCCTCAACCGCGATCTACATAGTGGTTTGTACGGAGGTGCCGTGGCCAATCCTATTAACGTGCTTACTAAAATGATTGCCTCGCTTCACGACGAAAACAATCATATTACTATTCCCGGATTTTATGATGATGTTGACGAACTTTCGGACGCAGAACGTGCAAAAATGGCCGAAGCACCTTTCAGCAAAGAAGCCTATTGCGACGCGCTAGCTATTGAAGACGTGTACGGCGAAAAGGGATATACTACTAACGAACGAAACAGTATTCGCCCTACGCTGGACGTAAATGGAATTTGGGGAGGTTACACAGGCGAAGGCGCCAAAACTGTGATCGCAAGCAAAGCATTCGCAAAAATTTCGATGCGTTTGGTGCCAGATCAGGATTGGAAAAAAATTACCGAACTCTTTAAAAATCATTTTGAAAGTATCGCTCCCAAAGGAGTAAAAGTTGTGGTTAAACCTCATCACGGAGGTCAGGCATACGTTACTCCAATTGACAGCTTAGGATATCAGGCAGCAAGCAAAGCGTATGAAAGTACCTTTGGAAAAACTCCAATCCCGCAACGAAGCGGTGGAAGTATTCCTATTGTAGCGTTGTTTGAAAAGGAGCTGAAAAGCAAAACCATCTTAATGGGCTTTGGACTGGATAGTGATGCTATTCATTCCCCTAACGAACATTTCGGGATCTGGAATTACCTTAAAGGCATTGAAACCATTCCGCAGTTTTATGCTGAATTCACAAAGTTGAAGTCGTAAAACTTCAGTTTAAAAAATTAAAATCCGTCAAATTTTAGTTTGACGGATTTTTTAGTTTTACCTTTTTATTTTCAAATTATAAGGGAAGGCATAAAAATTGCTGCTACAGGAAAAATTATATAAATGAAATTATATACCTTACTTCTACTTTACAGTACGTTTATCACTTCAGCAACTTTTGCGCAAAGCGAATTCAACAAAACTGTAAGGGATTCTGAAGCATTTAGGACCGTTGCTGAAAAGTTAGTATTAAAACCAGGCTCGGTTCACGTTATTAACACTAGCTATTTAATTGAGGCAGATGGCAGTTTGTCCAACGTAACAGCAGCTTCAGAATATCCCGAATTAGAACCGGAAGCCATACGAATTATAGGTTCATTACCGAAACAAAAACCTCCAAAAACCCCGGGAGAAATCTATGTTCCACATAAAATATCGCTCCCAATTACCTATCGGGTGGAGACCTTAGACCAAAAAAAAATAAGACTACGAAAGGAAGGAAGAACTAAAAAGAAAACTTAAATTTTCTTCACATATTCAGTAATGATTACAATTTGCTGTCCGTCCACTTTCCCTTCAATATAGGTTTCATTTTCGTGATCCAATGAAATACGTCGCACGGCAGTTCCTTGTTTTGCGATCATGCTACTTCCTTTTACCTTTAGGTCTTTTATAAGCACTACACTATCCCCAGCTTGTAAAATTACTCCGTTGGCATCCCGATGCACCAAAGCTTTACTTTTATCTTCGGCATCTCCAGCCGCTTTTGCCCACTCCCGTTCGTCTTCTTCCAGATACATCATATCCAGCAGATCCTGCGGCCAGCCTTCGGCTTTTAATCTGTGTAACATTCTAAAAGACATTACTTTTATGACAGGAACAGGACTCCAGATAGTATCGTTAAGTAATCGCCAATGGTTTGCATCACGCTCTTCAGCTTCAAATTGAGACTCGCAGGTATTACAAACTAAAATTGCTCCGTCCGCCCCCTCAATTCTTACGGGAGTTTCAGGAACCTGGTACAGGTTCAAATTTTCTACTGCCCCACAAAATTCACATTTGTTTTCGGCTCTTTTAATGACTTCTCTTTCTATGCTCATATATTATTGCGAAGGCAGAAATTTCTTCCCACGTTCTGTTTTTTATTGAAATGCAAAGATACCTTTTATTGTTAAAGTTGAAATTCGTAAGTGCTGCAGATACTAGTTAGAATTTATTTTTTGAAATTTTATTGCTCTACGTTTGTAGAATCAAAATAATTGTTCTACGTTTGTAGAGTAAAATAAAAAATCATGACATTATCCAATGCCGAAGAACAATTAATGCAGTATTTGTGGAAGCAAAAAAAAGCTGTTGCCAAGGATTTACTGGAGGCATATGAGGACCCAAAACCAGCAACCACAACTATTGCCACATTACTGAAACGCATGCAGGATAAAGGTTTTGTAGACTATAAACAGGTAGGGAGATCTCGGGAATACTTTCCATTGGTGAAGAAAAAAGACTATTTCAGCAAACACGTGAACGGACTTATTAAAAACTTCTTTAATAACGACGCCGCCCAATTTGCTTCTTTCTTTACCGAAACAACCAACTTAAACAAACACCAATTGGAAGACCTCAAACAACTTATTGAACAACAACTTAAAAGCAAATAATGATGGAAGTTTACATAGGAAAATCGGTTGCTTGTCTTGGTATTTTATTTCTCTTTTACAAATTACTACTGGAAAACACCTCATTGCATACAGCAAAAAGGTTCTTTTTATTAGGGAGTCTTATTGTCTCGGTACTTATTCCCTTTATAACGTTTACTGAATATATTGAAGTTGCCCCAGTACTTACGGAAACATTTACCCAAATTCCTTACACAACTATTGAAACGGTTGAACCCATTGCAGCACCTACAAACTACGTACCCTATATTTTAGGTGGGATTTATTCTTTAGGAGTTTTAATTTTCGGTTTTCGGTTTGGGCGAAATATGATGCGTATTTATACTAAAGTGCGTCATAACCAAATACTCACAAAACGATCAATTTTTCACGTATTGCTGAAACTTCCAGTAACGCCACATAGTTTTTTTAACTATATATTTTTCAGCAAAAGAGACTATGAAGCAGGAGACATTCCACAGGAAGTAATGATACATGAAACCGCTCATGTAGAACAAAAACACAGTTGGGACATTGTATTTTTTGAACTGCTTCGTATTGTATTCTGGTTCAATCCGCTGTTGTACTTTATCAAACACAGCATAAAATTAAATCACGAATTTCTGGCAGATCGTACCGTATTAAATAAAGGTGCTGAAACTGCAAACTATCAAAAAATTTTACTGGATTACTCATCACAATTCAGCGTGCCGCAGATGGCACACGCAATTAATTATTCATCTTTCAAAAAACGATTTACAGTTATGAAAACAAAAACATCAAAAAGAGCCACTTGGCTTAAAGGACTTTTAATACTTCCGTTGTTGGCGGTATTGATCTATGGTTTTAGTGAAACTAAAGAGGAATTTGTTGAAAATAAAGTTGCTGTCTCTAGTACTTCTAAAATTTTAGACATTGCAATAAATGAAAGGAATGAGATTTTAATAGGTAATTCTGCTATAAAATTAAATGATATTACCACATTAGTAACTGAAGAAAAGTATACTAATACAGCGCTAAATGTTTCAGCAAAAGCAAGTGTTCCATTTGCCAAAAGCGTTGTGGCAGAATTGGTGCGACTAGATATTGCAAATCACATGAGTGTTTGTACATCTTCAGATGGAACAGGCGGATTAACAAGTGATGATATTACTGAAATAATGAGTCCGCTACACGAACGTTTTCAGAATAAATCGACAGAAAAAGCCACCCCCAAACAACTAGAGATCTATAACAAACTAGCAAAAAAATACAATGCCGTTCCCATTGCTGAACGTAAAATTGGCTGGGAAGATCTTATGAAACTGGAGAATATTTATCGCCAAATGACGCCTTCACAAAAAGAAAATGCACTCCCCTTTCCGGAATGTCTCCCAAAAAACAAGACTTCCTGGGAAGAAGACTATGCTAAAGCATATAATGATGGTGCCGCAAAAAACAACAAGAAGAGCATTGTAATCACTATAAACGTGAGCGAGATCATGGTGAATGGAAAAACTGTTTCCTTAAAAAACTTTGCCAAAGAGATTGACAAAGCAACCAAAGACTGGAGCGCAGCCGATTTTAAAGCGGCGCATCCTTCGGTACTGGTGGCAGGTACTCCGGATAGCTTTATGAAAAAATTGGATGCCGAGTTCAGAAAAACAAATTACTTTAAAGAAAATGGAGGCGAATCAATTATTCCAACGTCACCACCACCACCACCACCGGCACCAAATGCTATAAAAGTACTAAGAGGTGTACATGATAACGATCCAAACATTCCGCCGCCACCGCCACCCGCTCCAAAAGTACTAAAAGGTGTAGACCATGGAGGTTCAAATATCCCACCGCCACCACCGCCACCAAATCCAATAGATCACATTATTGAAATGGCAAAAAAGGACGCCACATTTTATTTTGAAGGGGAAAAAATAACTTCAGATAAAGCCATTGAGATAATTAAGAAAAATAAGGACCTGAATATTCAAACAACCGGAAGCAGTTCTAAAAATCCAGAAGTGAAAATTTCAACAAAACCCACGTACCTTAAAAAAAACAAAACGGGATCGGTAGATAATAAGAAACAGGGATTTCCAAAACCTACTGCAGATAATGTAATAAGCCACTTAAAAGTAATGAACAGGCACGGCCACATCTTTTATCTCAATGGTTCTGAAATTACCTTTAACGAAGCGCTTAAAATAGTTCGCAAAGATCTTAGAAAAGGGTTTACGTTAGATGTTTCTTCCAATTCCGGTAAAAATGAGACCTACATTAACGGAAAAACCTTTTTGACGGGAGTGCTTGGAACGGCAGAACAAGAAAAAACAACCTTGCGATTAATGCTATTTGACCCGCCAACAATTAGTCCAAATACCACCTCTAAAGACCCCAAACAACTAATAGAACTTTTGGAAACCCGCGGTGCTTCGTTTTGGAATAAAAAAGCAAAAATTTCAAAAAAGGATGCCCTCAAATTAATTGACAAATACAATCACTTTATGATAGATACTACAGAAACTCCCCATAATATACCTTCGATAGTATTTGATGTAGTGGTGATTAAATAGAGACTAACACATCCGTAAAAATAAAGATCAAGTTGAGCTAATTTTAAAACTAATACTTTATCATTCAATCAACTAGAGCTTAAATTTAAAACGTCACTATCCCAGATAAGTATTTTGAAATGATTTTAAAGTATATTCGAGAAATTTGGAAAACGGGCGGGCAGGTCAGAAAGAAAGAATTCTCAACAATTTTTAAAAAATAAGGTAGATATTATTCAGATTCGGTATTCAAAAGATACCTTGGGTTACTTTTTATGAAGTGAATGAAATACTTAATTAGATGTAGTCAACATATGGAATTATGAGTAATAAATTTTAATGGATGAGATATTTTTAGGCAAAATATTTGATGAAAATCCTTAAATCGATCATTTTAAAATTTATTATGAGTGTAAGAAAATTAAACATAGACTAGCATTGCAGTGAATCACGGTTTCTTTCGAAGTCTAATTTACCACTACGTTCATAGATGCAGTGAAAAATGATCCAGATCCTGAATCTCTTTCTGTCCAAATTTCAATAAAATCTCCTGGACTCAGCTGAACTGTGCCGACCACAGGAAGTGCTCCTATATCACCATTCCCACCAATTTCCCTCGCAACTCCTGTAGCTAGAATTGGTGTAGCAGCTACATCTCCAGAATTCCCTTTTGCTATAAAAAAGAAAAAAATATCATTATTGGTAGTTCCAACAATAGAAAGAGCTACACTAACTCTAAATGTTCGAGTTTTAGTTCCTTCATAAACAAGTCTGTTTGTTGCTGGGGATGAAAATCTAAACAGATTATTACTTTCTGTGGTCCCTGCAATTTTTAATGGTATACCATTACCTGCGGGAAACGTGCTTGCTCCAGTACCAGAATAAAAATTTAAACTTAAATCTCCCGAAGAATTCTCGTCGGTTTCTCTTAAAATTCCCTCGCAGTTAACATCCCAAATTGGGGTAAAGTTATACCCAGTGTATGTTCCATTTGTATACCCTATAACAGGTGTGCCAGTTCCGTTAAAATTAAGATCTGCTAAAGAGGCATAATTAACTATGGTGGGATTACTGCTCACATCCAAGCCTATCTCGCTAGCACCATCAGTTATTACTCTACCTGTTGCCATTTGAAAATTATTATAAGTGCCATCAACGTCCAGAAATGTTCCCGTGTTATTAGCATTCCAAAAAATATTACTCATAGTGAGTGAACTTATAGAATTGGTAACAAGACCAGTTCCATTCCCAGAAAACTGAACAATACTAAATAACATAACATTCATATCATTAAAAGTGCCTACAGCCGAAGCGTTCCTTAAAGAAGTATTATTCACAACAATATTACCTCCATCAAGATCAAAAAGAACATACCCACCTCCGTCTACGGTAAGAGCCTTCAAACTTCCACCCGTACTTCCCGTAAAGAGAGCACCCCCAAAATTATTCTGAATGACATCTTCCCCAACATCCACACCTACAACGTAAGCTCCATTCAAATCTATTGGAAAATCAAATAATATTGTTCCATTAATCTCATATAAGAAATTTTCATCTAATAAGTAAGTAGCGCCTCCGCCTGCAATAAGTTCGTCGGCCAAGTCTGAAATATCTGACACCAATTTATAATTATTTCGCGTTTTAGCATTGGATACTGGCTTCCAAATGATACCATCAAAAAAATAAAAAGTTCCTTCGTCGGTGTCAAAAACCAAAAGTCCTTCAGAAGTTGCGGTTGTAGTAATGGCCAAACGTTCTGTTGTAGTCATTCTGGGAGTTAATAAACCCTGTGTAGAGGAACTAATATCTAAAGCGGCCGACGGATCGGGCGTGATAGTTCCAATACCTACCTGCGCACCGGCAGAGAGAGAGATTAGTAAAAATAATACATAAAGTTTGGGGGCAAGTAATTTCATATTTGGGGTTTTGAAATTGCATTATAAATAAACACTATTTTATCGTCAAAAGTATTGATATTATCGATAAAATGCAAATACTCGCTTAAAATTTAACGTATTGAGAAGTCAAAACGTGTTTCCTTAAAGATTAGATTTCAATATAAACACATTAAGTAGCTTTATCACAACAATTTGCATACAATAAACGTTCTAAATATTCATCAGTCAAAAAACCAGCAACCTATGTTACAACGCTTTTTTATTTTCTGCTCCGGGGCAGATACAGACATTCTAGACGACTGTTCCGCAGGCGAAAACACCAAATATGCAGGTATTGGCGCCACCGTTTTCTTTACGGCCGTTATGGCTACCATTGCGGGTAGCTATGCCCTTTTTACTGTTTTTGACAACGTATTTATGGCAGTGTTCTTTGGATTAATCTGGGGGTTGCTCATCTTTAATCTGGATCGTTTTATTGTATCAACAATTAAAAAAAGAGACAGTTTTGTTGATGAGTTAATTCAGGCCTCACCCCGAATTTTGCTTGCTATAATTATTGCCGTCGTCATTTCAAAACCGCTGGAACTAAAGATTTTTGAGAAAGAAATAAATCAGGTTTTATTAGAGCAAAAAAACGATCTAACGTTAGAAAACAAAGATCAGTTGGCACTACAATACACGCCAGCTGTGGAAGGACTCACTGCAGAAATTGAAACCCTCAAAAAAGAAGTAACTACAAAAGAAGCTGAAGTCAACGCTTTGTACGAGGTCTACATTAGCGAAGCCGAAGGAACCTCAGGCACCGAAAAGTTAGGAAAGGGTCCCGTTTACAAGGAAAAACGTGAGAAACATGATGCCGAATTAGCCGCATTAAAAGAATTAAAACAAACCAACAGCGCCAAAATTGAAGCTACCGAAGCACAAATTGCTCAACTTGCCACGCAATACCAGGATAAAATTGCCGAAACCCAACCCATCATAGACGGATTTGATGGCTTAATGGCTCGTGTAAATGCTTTAGGTGAATTGCCCTGGTTACCTTCCTTTTTTATATTTTTACTCTTCTTGGCCATTGAGACCTCTCCTATATTTGCCAAGCTTATTTCTCCAAAAGGAGCCTACGATTTAAAACTTGCCGAGCAGGAAGGCGCCCTAAAAAGTTGGGTGGCGCAGCAAAAAAGTCAGCGCGATATTTTAGTTGCCACAGATCAGGAAGTAAATAACCGCGTATACGCCGATATTGCAGACGAGCAGGAATTGTACGACTACAAACGCAAGATTGCCCGTGAACTTATGCAGGATCAGGCAGATGCATTTTATAAGAAGCAGAAAGGGGTATTGTAAAAAAGGTTCAGTCCTTGAGAAGTTGATGTATTGAAAGGTTTATTGTATTCTGAAATTTTCTAGATTTACTGAAATTTTAAACATGATTCCAAATCTCAATAAAGCATCACTACACGAATTGTTTCCTACACTCACTTTTAATTCGATCGCTGTTCCGGATATGAGTACAGGCAGTGATTTTTTTGGTACCGATCCACAGCACGAGAATTTAGATTTGGCAACGCAGCGCTTAGAGGAATTTCAGCATAAAAATCCCAATTCCCTTTTAGCGAACGGCTATCTGGAAGAACGCTCTTTCTATAATACAAAACGTTTTGAAAGAACCAAAAACGGAAATACCGAATACCGAAACATACATCTGGGAACCGACTTTTGGGTTCCGGCCAAAACTCCTATCCACGCCATTTTTGACGGTGAAGTAGTCATTTCTCATCATAACGATTTTCATAAAGATTACGGCCCGCTACTAGTTCTAAAACACCTCGTTGAAAATGATACATTTTATACACTGTACGGGCATTTGACGATAGATTCGCTCAACATATCGCCCAAAGGAAAAGTGATAAAAAAGGGAGAGCTATTAGCTCATATTGGCAACGAAATAGAAAATGGTCATTGGGTGCCACATTTGCATTTACAGCTCATTACAGATTTGTTGGGCGAGACCGAAAATTACAACGGCGTTGCGTTTCCTTCGGAAATTGAAAAGTGGAAAAGGTTATGTCCTGATCCTTCATTGGTTTTTAGAGAAAATTTTTGATGGCAGCTGCTAAAACCTCTGCGCTCTCCGGAGCATTTCGTATCCAGATTTCGGGATCGAGGAATTCCATTTCAGAAAGCAGCGGGTTTCCTTTTGCATCCCAAACAATATCCACCCTACCGTATACAGGTTTAATGGGACATTTTGAGTTGGCAAACTCGGCAAATTGAATTTCTGAACCGGTAGGTTGATATTTATGTACCGTACCTCCAAAATCGTCCTGAACTCTGAAATCCCCCCGTTTGGCTTTCTTTAGCACGGCGTGGGTAAATTGGCCGTTAAAAATCATTAAAGATGCTTCGCCTCTGGTAGCAATTGTTTCTATAAAGGGTTGCACCAGCATGTCGCGTTCCTTCAGTAGTTTTTGAAATACTGGTTCCATTTCAGTCCTATTTTCTGCAGAAATTTTATAGGTGTGAAAAGCAGCTGCCGAAATAGCTGGTTTTATAACCACGCATTCCCACCCTTTTTCTGCTGAAATTTTAGCTAATGTATGACTGCTTTTTGCGTCTACAAAATACGTTGGAACAACAGGAACTCCTTTTTCCTGAAGCTCCCGTAAATAATACTTATGGCTGTTCCACTGCTGTAACGGCAAACGATTGATAAGATTTGTAACCGAAGCAGTTTGAACCATCCAGGTATTAAAAGCTTCAAAACGTTCAAAATAATCCCAAACGGTGCGTATCACGGCAACTTTTGTCTGGCTCCAATCGTAATCAGGATTATCCCAATAGGTTCGGTGTACGCTAACACCTTTTGCCTCCAATGCATCTTTCAATAAATTGAACTCTAAGAAAATGTTATTGACATACGTATTTCCTTCAATATTCTGAAGGTATTTCTTACAGGTTACTATGGTTACGTCTGTCATATTTCAGAATTTAAGAATATTCAAAATTACGTATCTTTCAAACGAATTAAAATTTCAAAACTATGAAATGTATCTACGCTATTTTATTTTCGTTATGTATGCTTTCCTGCGCCGCTCAAAAGTCTATTGAAAAGGACAAAACTGCCATATTGCAGGTAATGAAAGAGCAGGAAAAAGCGTGGAGCCAGAATGACCTGGAAGGGTTCATGCAAGGCTACTGGAAAAGTGATTCTTTAAAGTTTTATGGTAGCAAAGGCATTACCAAAGGGTGGCAACAAACGCTGGACAATTACAAAAAAGGGTACCCCACCAAAGACCACAGCGGTACACTTACTTTTGAAGTGGACGATATTTCTCCTATTGAAACGAACAGCTATTGGGTTATGGGGCGTTATTATTTAAAACGAAAGGTAGGAGATGCCAACGGTAATTTCCTAATCATTTTCAAAGAAATAGACGGCGAGTGGAAGATCGTGGCAGATATGTCAAGTTAGTGAGTAGTTGGTAGCCGGTAGCTGGTAGCTGGTAATACACTCCGCTATTTTTGATTAGTTATTCATAAAACGCAGCGCTTAATTTTACCGTAAAAGCAGGTAGGGCGCAGAGAAGACTTATAGCTCATTAATTCCCCCAAACCCGATTCCAGAGTTCTACCAGTATTTTTTTAGCGTCTTCGGGGCGTTTGCGGTTTTCTGTAATCGTAACGTCGTCTTTGTTTTCTTCAATTAAGAAGCTGAATACGTATTGCTGGTTATTTGGGTTTACACTAAGGGTTCCAAATCGAAGATCGTTTAAGTATAACTTGCCATCTGTTTGAGTGATGGTGTAAAATCCATTTGTAAGTTTAATGAGGCGTTTTATCTTATCGTTTTTGGCTAGATCGCCTAATAACTCATGATTTTTAGGATGTGTTCCAAAAGTAATGGGTTGCGAATCGAACAATGAGTAATAACCAATTAAAAAAGCATCTTTTGTCTCCACATTTGCCGACCATAATATTGCTTGTAATGGCGCAGGTTTTGTTTCAATTTCAGTGTAAGCTATGCTTTGTTCTTGTAAAGCATCTTCAAATTTCAAAAATGTAATTCCCTTTATAAGTAGTGTTAACAGCAAATAAATGCTGCTTATCCAAAGTCCAATATTATTCAGCTTACGTCTATTTGGGTCGTCACGTTTCCGCCGTAGGGCTAGTAGTAGAAACACCAAAAATGGCAGTGTGTACAGCGGATCTATCACAAAGATATTTTTGTATGCCAATCTTGTATCCAACGGCCAGAATAATTGTGTACCCCAAGTGGTATGTGCATCTAGCAATGGATGCGTGATAAAACATAAAAACCAGAGCCAGGACCACTGCTTCCAACTCGCGCGCTTCTCCCAACGTGAGACAAGCCACCCAAAAAACAACCCGCCGAGGATAGAAAAAAGTATAGAATGCGTAATCCCGCGATGCCATTCCAGCGCAGTAACCGTATCTACGAAAAATTGAGAAACCACGTCCAGATCCGGAATAGTGCCGGCAATGGCTCCATACAGTGCAGCTTTATACCCTACTCTTTTACCAAGAGCGGCTTCGCCTACTGCGGCGCCAAGTACTATTTGAGTGAGAGAGTCCAGGTTTAAGGTTTATAATTGTTTATTTATACTTCGTTAATCCACGATATTCATTTTTTTCAGCAAAAAAGACGCATTCATATTCTGGCAGATACCCGGTTTAAAGGTATAGTCAAAATACAATTCTTCATTTACGATCTGTGCATCAAAATAATAATTTTTTACCTGGGAGAGTTCTTTGGAAACTTCGCATAAGCTTAAATCGTGCGTTGCTATAATTCCTGTGCTGTTTCCTGCTACCAGTTTTTCAACAAATTTTCTGGAACCAACTGCCCTATCTGTACTATTGGTTCCTTTTAAAATTTCGTCCAGGATAATAAAATAGCGATCTGTTTTTATACGCTTCACTATAAACTGAAGTCGTTTTAATTCACTAAAAAAGTAGGATTCGTCATCTGTTAAACTGTCGGTGGTACGCATACTTGTGATGAGCTTTATGGGGTTATACGCTGCCGAGGTAGCACAAACCGGCAGGCCTACATTCGCCATAACAATGTGAAGCGATACTGTTCTTAAAAAAGTACTTTTACCCGCCATATTGGCTCCCGTAACAATAAAAAATTCCTTTTCAATTATCTCAAAATCGTTGCGCACCATCGTTTCAGGATTCAGTAAAGGGTGTGCGCCTCCTGAAACTTTTAAGACAGTGTCAGCATTGGTAATTTCAGGAAAGACATGAGTTGGATGGTTAAAGGTGTAATTTGCCAGGCTATTGTAAGCGTCAAAAAATATAATGGTGTTAAACCAGGTTTTCACTTCGGTCTTGTGGCTTGCGATCCATTGCTCTATAGTATACGCCTGCCGTATGTCGCGCAGCATAAAACCATTCAGTAAAACACCCACCAGCATATTATTACGTTGGTCTAATGTATCTAAATACTTAGAGAATTTTTTTAAAGATGTGGAAGCTTTTGTTTGAGTATTACAAATAGCATTTTTTCTTTCTGAAAGCAATACTGAAGAAAACTCCTGTCCTTCAATGGCTAGAATAAGTTTATAGAATTGCTCAAATGTGCTCTGGATCTTTGACGTATGCTGTGATAGATCGTTTACTTTTTTAAGATAGCGACCACTTATTGCCAGACCTAATAAAAACCATCCAAATAATACATATCCTGAAACAAATTCAAAAAAATACAAAGTCATAAGCGCTACTGAAATTACCGAAAAACTTTCGGCAACACCTTTAATCCATTTTGGAGCGAAAGGGCTGTAATTTTTAAGCCAATCTACAACTTTGGCAGATGAAACTTCAATTTTAACCAGTGAAGCTACGGCCCAGAATTGTTGTCGCCAGGTAGCCAATTGTGACAACTCTTTAATAGCTTCCTGCTTTTTTGGAATTTCTTCAATAGTATTTTCAGTAAACAAATGTGCTAACTGTTGTGCGCCCATGTGCAAGGCAGTACGGTTACTATACTGATAGAAAGAACCACGACCAAATAAATCTATATCCTGGCTAAAAGAATGCGACGGGTCCTTAAATTCTGAACCGTCCGGGAGCTCGTGAAAATCTCTGTTCAGGACTTTTATTTCGGTTGCATTGGCAGTAATTAAGGCTTTTACAAGATCCCGTTTGTATTGCAATTTGCTATGCCGTGTCACCATATAAACAAACAACCCAATTCCTGCTACACTAATGGCGATCACCAATTGGGTATTTCCAAATGCAAAGTAGGCACCCGCGCAAACAGCTAAGAAAACCAATAGACGTAGCGCACTTGAAATTGCTAACTGTTTTTTTAACTGATGTACTGTCTGGATGTGTTGTTCCAGTTGCGTTTTATAAAATTGTAATGGAGTTTGCTTCATAAGGCTGAAAGCTCTGCTTGTAATTTTTTGGTAAGCGAAGCTACTATTAACTCGTAAGAATGGTCTATTAATTCCAACACTAATTTTGGGGGCAGGGAGTCTTCAATGAATACAGTATTCCAATGGTGCTTGTTCATATGCCATCCCGGAATGATAAGTCCGTCATACTGTGCTCGCAATTCTTCAGACCTGTCGGGATTACACTTTAGATTTACTTGTGTTGGGGTACGCTCCAGGCCACATACCGCAAACATTTTATTCATAACCTTAAACACTAGGGTATCCGGACCAAAAGGAAGTGATTCGGTAACTCCTTTCTTTTTCAGGCAATAATTTCTAAATTCTTCAACGTTCATCTATTCAACTTTATAGGCCAGTGCCGGCTCGTCATTAAAGTAAATTATTAGGTTGCCTAGTTTCTTTTTTACCGGAAATGTAAGCATCTCGCCACTGGTTTTAAAATCCACCAATTTCTTTTTGTTACCAAAATCATAAGAATACGATATCACCGATGGCGCTTTCGTTGTAAGCTGAAATTCTATTTCTTTTCCAATTTCTGAAATAGAAATTACTCCATACTTTGGTGTTATAACCTGTTCTACCAACAAATCTTTCTTAATGACCAGCGGAAGGTTAGCAAAAATTTGTTTGCTTATGTTTATATCCAAAAAGGCATCTTCTACCAGGTCCGGGTAGTGTGATTTTATGAACAATTCCGGATCTGTTTTGTACCAATAAAAACTAGGTTCTTTAATAAATTTTTGATTGTATTTTCCGGCACCCCACGTAGCGTCGAACAAATACGGTTTTCCTTCTATAAAGGCCACATTCCACATATGTACTTTTCGAAACGGACGCCCAATATCTTTGAAACTGGTTTTAATATCACCCCGCACCAAATAGTTTTGAATGCCTTGTAACTCACATAATTTTTCAAATACCATAGCGTATCCTTCGCACACTGCTATACCCTTCTGAAGCGTACGTTGTATAATTTTATTGCGCGTAATTTCTTCTTTAGCATTGCGCTCTCTATGATTTTTAAATCTGTAATTATACACATCATATTCATCGGGATCGTAGGCAACGTTACTAATAAGCCACCCGTAGATAGCACGTATTTTTTCTTCATCTGTCTTAAAATCGCGCGCAATAAATTCTGAAAGTTCAGAAACCTCATCAAAACTATTTGGATAAAATTTTATGGTAGCATCTACCTGAGCGAAATCCTGAGAAAAAGATTTTCCGATAAAAACAAATAACAGTACAAACAACAAATCGGTTTTCTTCATGACTCAATTTTTTTAGCCGGAAGTTCCGGAACTTCCAGCGCAGTATAGTCCAGCTTCCAGTTAATAGTCTCCACCAGTTTCTCCATTAACTGAATGGTCTCCAGGGCCTGATTAGACGCTTCATTTAAAAGACCGCTACTGGGTATTTTATCTATAATATGTTGTTTTGCTTCGCGGTTTATTTCGGTTAGATCTGTTGCCGTAAAGGGGTTTGCCCAACCTTCTTGTTTGTCGTAATACTTAAAATCTGTTTCTACGGTAAGTAATTCTGGTTGGGGAAAGTTTTTGAGAGTGATAGTTCTTGTTTTGGTATCTGCATCCATATTTATTTTGGTAAGGTCGAACCCTACGTGCGCTTTTGCTTCAATTAAAACCAGCGCTTTCTTTTTTCCCAATACTACATTTAACCACTTGTCCTTGACATTTTCATAGTGGTAAATTTCAGAAAAATCGCCTTCCACAGTTATGAATTTGCAGACGCTCCGTATTTTTTCCATGAGTATAACAGACTGCGTTTTGGTCTTTTCTTTTTTACGTCCTTTACTGAACCTCAAAAACAAAAAATATGCGATCACCGCCCCAAAAGCCAAACCTATAAAAAGTAATTCCATTAGTTTTTTCCTATGTGTCCTAAATGTGTATTCTTAAAATTATCAGGGTATTTTAGGCCATATCCTAACATTCTGTCAAAAGCTATATGCGAAAAAAACATAACGCCACTAAGCAAAAGTATTTGGTTTCCATAAATGTAGCCAAAAATGAGCAGTAAAACGGCAATAGCTCTGTGGTGAAATACATTATACGTAACGGCTCCTACTTTGGTATTTATCACGTATCCCAGCATCCCAATGTCGGGAACTAATAATAATATTAAAAACCACCACCATGCAACATCCAATTGCGCAAATAAAAATATTCCCAGCGCGAATAATGCTACCTCTTCTACTTTTAAAATTGTTTTCATAAAAATCTATATAAAACCGGCCGGCTAGGCGTCGCATCATTCACAAAATTTGCCGTTTGTAAATTTAAAATATACAAGCCATCTTTTATTGCATTTGGAACATAAATAAATTCGGTAATAGTAGCGTCTAAACGAGGATTTTCCGGATATTCCCAAAAGGCTTTATGCGCCAGCAATTTTCCCTCGTCCTTTTCCTTATCTACACTGGGTAAGTCTATAAGCAAATGTTTTACACCAAATTTCCGTAAATATCTGGCTGCCTGTTCTTCAACATAAGGCCAATTTGTATTTGAATATTTTCTGGATTTTTTTTGTGCGGTGTTTGGCAATGTTCTTATGACAACAGCTTCGGGTTTTTTGCCTTTCAGCATGCTTTTTAATTGCTCTGAAGTAATCACCAGGTCTTCCCCAGAATTTACTGGTGTTACTGAAATCACTTCCGCAGTAAAAAAAAATGCCTTCAATGATTTTTGAACCGAATGGAACTCTTCAGAGATATGCCCAACGCCTTCGGTATGTGTCCCGTGAGCGTGCGGGTTGAACTGTATGTTATTAAAATTTACTGAAGCTCCCTCACTCACTTTTCCCACCCAATCCTCTACTTTCACAGGATTTATTGAAGGTTTGTCCAGATACCAGGCTAACGGATTTTTTGGAGAGTCCGTCAACGCAATAGAAATATCCAAAGGTTTGGATAGGTCTATAGTTTTTTGAGTATTGTTAATATGTATAGTAGCAAGCATTGCATTCAATTTTTAAGGTAAGATACAATTTATCGTTTCAATTCTACCAAAAACAGGTCACTTGCAATTCCATCGCTTAAAAATTTACCTTTTTTTGTAACAGTAAGCCGTTCGTTCTTATATTCAAGTAATTCTGAAATGATATGTTGGGAAGCCTGTTTCAACAAATAGTCCTCATACTTTTCGCCAAATAATGCTGAAATTTCCTGCATTGAAATACCTTCTGCTGTACGTAAACGCGTCATTACATACTCATTATATTTGTCTACTTCTGAAAGTACTTCACGCTCCAGGGGAAGCTCTCCATCTTCAATTTTTTTAATGTACACCGAATTATTCGCTACATTCCAACTACGTCTATCACCGTCATAACTATGTGCGCTGGGGCCCACTCCCAGATAGGGTTTTCCCTGCCAATACGCCGTATTATTTTTTGAGTGCCAACCGGGTTTGCTGAAATTTGAAAACTCATAATTTTCATAGCCGAAAGCTTCTGTTTTTTCCAGTAAAAGTTGATGATGTTCCTGTGCTACGTCATCTTCAACCGGGGGGACTATCCCTTTTTTAATAAAATTTTCCAGAGCCGTTTTTGGTTCTACCGTTAAGGCATAACAGGACAAATGCGGAATGTCTAGTTGTAATGCTTTTTCAACATTTGCCAGCCATCTGTTGTTGGTCATTTTCGGAATTCCGTAAATTAAATCGATGCTGATATTGCTAAAATGTTGTTTTGCCAACTGTATGCTCTGTAAGGCTTCTTCGGCACTATGAGCACGGTTCATTAATTTTAAATCTTCTTCAAAAAAAGATTGTACACCAATGGAAAGGCGGTTTATGGGCGAATTGGTTAATTGGTTAATCAGTGCGGTAGACAAATCGTCTGGATTTGCTTCCAAAGTGATTTCGGGTGCTTCGGAAACTTTAAAATTTGTGTATACTTCAGCAACCAATAGTGTTAATTCCTCACCTGATAGTAGAGACGGTGTTCCGCCACCAAAATAGATAGTTTCCACCGTTCCATCCAGCTCTTCTTTCCGAAGTTGTATTTCCCTGACCAATGCTTTTATTAACGCATCTTTCTTTTTAAGCGATGTAGAAAAATGAAAATCGCAGTAATGGCACGCTTGCTTACAAAAAGGAATGTGGATATATACGCCGCTCATTTTTTAGTTTTTAATGGCAGCTTAGCGATATTTAATACCCACTGCAACAACTTATTTTTTATTTATCAATTCGTTTTTCGTTTTGCTTTACAAAAGCCGCCCAGCCACTGTAGCTTTTACCTACTTCAATACGGCCATCATTATAAAAATGACACACAGCCGCGGCGAGCCCATCTGTGCTATCCAGATTTTTTGGAAGTTCTTTAAGTCCTAATGTACTTTGCAGCATTTTTGCCACCTGTTCTTTACTGGCGTTTCCGCTACCGGTGATCGCCATTTTTATCTTTTTTGGGGAATATTCGGTAATTGGGATCTGGCGGGAGAGTCCTGCAGCCATGGCTACACCCTGCGCTCTTCCCAACTTGAGCATAGATTGTACGTTTTTTCCAAAAAAAGGTGCTTCAATAGCAATGTGATCCGGGTGGTGCGTGTCTATAAGCTCTATGGTACGTTCAAAAATAAGACGCAGGCGTTTGTAATGGTCATCGTATTTGGAGAGCTGCAACTCGTTTAATTGCAAAAACTCCATCTTTTTACCCACTACTTTTATTAATCCGAAACCCATTATAGTAGTTCCCGGATCTATTCCCAGGATTATTTTTTCAGTATGTGTTCTTTTTTTGTTCACTAATTTTTCCTTTTTGAGCGGGAACTATTTAACTTAATTGTAGTTTTATTTGTTCTCTTAATCCCGAAGTAGAATTTTTCTAGTAAAACGTCCCTTTTAGTCGTGAGTCTTTTAAGCTTCAATTTCGGTTTCGGTTTTAAGCGGGTTTCACTACTTTCGTACTCCATGATGGCTTCTCACAAATCTAAGCAATATTGGCTCGTTGCCCTAAAGGTTTTAGTACTTGTGTTGGCGCTGGGCTATATCTTTGTAAAAATAAGAGATGAACAGGTTGCAGTACTAGAGAACTTCACGAGTACTTTCCAACTTGGTAATGGTACTTATTGGCTTTTATTTATTGTACTTGCAGCAGTAAACTGGATGCTGGAAATTTATAAATGGAAAGTGAGTGTAAACACCTGGTTTCCTTTGAAATTTAAAGAGGCAATCCAACAATCTTTAGGCTCCTTAACAGCATCGCTTATCACGCCAAACAGGATTGGAGAATACGGCGCAAAGGCTCTTTATTTTAAACCAAAACACAGAAAAAAAATACTCTTCCTGAACTTTATGCATAGTAGCTCGCAAATGGCCGTGACTGTATTGTTTGGTGTGCCTGCTTTGTTTTATTTTATTGGGAAGTTTAGCATTTCCATTGCTCTAACCAGGATTGTTATTTTACCGGCAATGGTAGTACTACTGTTTGTTTTAGGCTTAATCTACCGGAAAAAACAATTGGGATTTAAAGGGCTCTCCCTTGAAAATCTCTGGAAAAAATTAAAAAAAATAACGTTCATCATAAAACTGAAACTTATAGCACTCTCCGTGGGTAGGTATCTGGTTTTTAGCTTTTTGTTTTATCAACTTTTGCACATTTTTGATGCTTCTATGTTATTTAAAGATGCTGCTGTCCTTATTTTTACTATGTACTTTTTAGTCTCCATAGTTCCCTCTTTTTTTATTATGGACGTTGTAATACGTGGTGGCGTGGCTGTTTGGTTGTTTTCATTTTTGGGTGTTTCAGACATTGCTGTCCTTTCTACCGTATTTATAATGTGGCTTTTAAATACGGTCCTTCCTGCACTCATTGGCAGTTATTTTATTCTCACCTTTAAACCGAAATATTCATGATCTGGGTTGGGTTTATAATTGTTCTTTGCTATTTCTTTGCAATTGTATTACTTCGTGTTGGGTACGACAGGGTTTCTTACTTTTCGGTAGCTGATAACGCTCCTAAAACAAAATTCTCCCTTGTGATTCCTTTTAGAAATGAAGCTGAAAATCTTTCGGTATTAGTACAATCCCTTCAGCAAATAAAATATCCCAAAAGCTATTTTGAACTAATTTTTGTGAATGACGCCTCCACAGATATTTCAGAAGAAGTCATTTCAGAAAAACTAAAAAAAAGCACCCTGAACTTTCAAATACTACAGAATATACCCAACCAACCTTCCCCAAAAAAAACAGCAATTACGTTAGCAATTGAAGCCGCACAACACCCGTGGATCCTCACTACAGATGCAGATTGTAGCGTGCACGAGAATTGGTTACGCGTTTTAAATGACTTTATCATTCACAAAAATCCTGTTTGTGTAGCGATGCCCGTGGATTATAAGGTCAATAATTCATTTTTACAACACTACCAACTACTGGATAATTGGAGCTTACAGGCGGTAACAGCAGGTAGCTTTGGCCTGGGCAATATAGTACTTAGTAACGGTGCCAATTTTGCCTATGGCAAAGAAGCATTTAAAAAAGTGAACGGTTTTTCGGGTAACGAACATATAGCCAGTGGCGATGATATGTTTTTACTGGAAAAATTTAAAAAAGCAACACCAAAACAGATTGGATATCTAAAATCGCGAAATGCTGTTGTTATTACAAAACCTGTAAACTCCTGGAAGCAATTAATTGCACAACGCGTACGTTGGGCTTCCAAAACCACAAAACAGCAGAGTGTGGTTTCAAAAGTTTTAGGACTAGTAGTTTTTGCATTTAATTTGTTACTGCTAACTTCACTAGTTTTAACACTTGTGTATCCGCAGCAATTCTATGTTGTAGTAGCTTTGTTTTTTTTCAAGCTATGTACCGATTTTTCTCTACTGTGGAAAAGCGCACAATTTTTTAGAAAAAAGTTTCCCTTTCTCAGTTTTTTAAGCTTTTTAGGAAGCACTTTTGTTTATCCAATGATCACTGTGCTGGTTGTGATTTCAAGTTTTTCGGGTAGTTACTTCTGGAAGGGGCGTCGTTTTAAGAAGATGTGAAAATTCAGGCTGCAAATTCTTACGTTAGCTGAAAATACATAAAACTCTCAATTACGTTACTAATTCATATTTTTTTCTACCTTTAACCGTACCAAAATCTACCTACTATGAAACGTATATTCCTCATTCTAAACCTGGTGTTATGCACTCAACTTCAATGTTTCGCACAGGAAACCTATACGGTGGAGGGTCAATCCTATTCCCTTAAAACCGAAGTAGACGGCGCCATCACCTTATTATGGAACACGATTGATGGTGACTACCGTTATTTTGCAAAAAAAGGCAACTCCATTACCGAACTTAAAAACACCAAAACAAACGGAAAATACCAGGAAGAATTTAAAGAATCTTTACAAGTGCTCACGGCAGATAATCCTGTGAATACCACTAAGGTAAAACTTACCTTGTCCAGCCTTCGGGAATATATAAATACGTATAATAAGCAGGTAGACCCTAATTTTTCAAACGAAAGTCCTTCTATTAAATTGGGTGCCAGACTGGGTGTTTTTGCTGGTGTAAGCAATGCTATTTTTACACAAAATCCAAGCAACACCTTGCTCCCCGCAGCAGGTATAGATTTTGAATTAATTGACGAAGTTAAACTGAAAAGACACTCCGTGGTGTTGCGCCTGAAGCAAACTATTGGAAACGATGAATTTCAATACAACGCTACGCAGGCTTCTTTAAATTACCGTCTCAAGTTTATAAAAACAGAAACACTGGATATTTTCTTAAACACAAAATTTGTAAGCTATACCTACTCCAGTCGCGACGATTTCCCTGTGATCCAGCCAGACGATACTATTGTTTTGGAATCCAGTTCGGGAGGTGATTTTACAGCACACGGTATTTTTGGAATTGGCGCAGATTATAAGCTGGGAAATGGTTACCTATTCTTTACCTACAACGATATTGTTGGGTTAGGATTGGATAGCAACAATGAATTTCCGGTAGATTTTACGCTGGGATATAAGTGGAGTTTATAACTCTTCGGTCGTTACTACAATAGGGAGCGTAAATTGTGTTTTTACGGGAATCCCTCTTTTATACGCCGGAGCGACCAACTCCAAAGCATCTATAGAATATTTTAAACTATCTTTTAAGTGAGGAAACGCTCTTTGCAACAAACTATCTATTTGCATGTCAAGGATGGTAATACTCGCTTTTTCTGAAACGGAAAATGATAATATAATGGTATCGTTCATATCCTGAAGCGCAGTTACTCCCTGTGCAGCCATACTTTTTTGTAATTGAAATGCCAACTCGCTTTCAAAACATTCCTTCTGTTTCGGTTTTTCTGAAAGCGTATCGCACAAAGCAAATGCAGGATATCTATCCACATTTTTTAAATCTATGGTCTTCCATTCCTGTTCATAAAAAGTCTCTGACGAAATTTTTTCGGTCTCAAAAAACTGACAGGAAGTACAGCTTACAACAATAAAAAAATACAGAAAATACTTCATAGCGCGCAACGACACACCGAAAGTACAAATTTTTACGGGATTGCCTGTCGATACTATTCCAAAACTGCTATCGCCTTTTGAAATCACTCGAGGTGACGATGTATTAATTCTTATTAAAATGAATATCGGTCTTGATATCTTTAATACGCTGTTTGGCAAACTCTGAAAACTTCCCCTTCTCTCCAAACTTTTTAAGGTAGGTTTCATAATAGGGAATGACACTTGCATCGTCTTCAAAATAATCATCGGCGGCGGCGGCAAGGAAATATAATGCAGCTTGATTCTCTGGGTTTTCCTGTACTGCTTTTTGTAAGGCTTCCATCTGACCTTTATACTCTTTTTGCTTCTTAAAAACGCCTGCAAGTGCAAAATAAGAGTCGTCCAAAGGGATATCCTGCAGTACAATAGCCACTTCAAAATGGTGTTGCGCTTTATCGAGGTAGCGTAACGCTTCAAAGTTTTTGGCTATGCTGTAATGCCAGGACGGATTTTTATCGTCGTACTCATTAATTAAAATGGTGTATTGTTGTATAGCAGCTTCAAATCGGTTGGTCTGGGTGTAGCTCACTGCCAGATTTTTATGTAATTGTTCACTGGTTTGATTTAATTCTAACAGCTTCTCGTATGTTTCGGAAGCAGTATGATAGTTTTTATTTACATAAGCAATAACTGCTTTAAGGTACAAAAACCGAATGCTGTTTTGGTCTGTCTGTAAACCATTTTCCACATATTCCATGGCACCGTTAAAGTTGCGCTTTTCGGCTCTGTATTTTGCTAATTTATACAACGTATTTTGATGATTTTCATCCAACCGTAGGGCCTTACTGAATGATAAAAAAGCCGTAGAATCCTGTAGCTTTCCCTTCGCTAACCCTAGCTGATAGTAGAACTCCGGATTTTCACCATTGCTTTGAGTCAATTTGTTAAAAAGGCTGTCCGCCTCCGGGTATTGCCCTGCTTTTAACAATAGTTTTCCGTAGTTATACTGGGTGAGTAAAGTCGGTTTATTTCCTGAAAGCGCCTTTTCATAAAATTCTAAAGCCCTGGTAGTATTCCCGATAGCATCGTAGGTTCTGGCTATTTTTTGTTCCTGGTCACCCGCTTCTTTGTAGAATTTTAGAGCCTGACTATACGCTCCCAAGGCATACAAACTATCTCCAACCCGAATAGCCGATGTGTTTTGAGCATCGGCTATTAGGGCAAATAGTATGAGCAATAATGTGAAAATTTTATTCATCCATATCAACTATAATCGGCAATGTGTAAAATACCGACACCTTTTTACCTTCGTGCATTCCTGGCTCCACTGCTGGAAATTTCTCAAAAACATTCCGCGCTGCCATTTGTAAAAACGGATGGTTTGCCCTAATATTCAAATCTCCAATAAACCCGTACTCATCTATGATGAATTCGACTACAATTCTGTTTTTTCCGGAAACACCAGATTCATTAAGTTCCTTTTTTGGGAAGTTACTCACCACAAAGGTTGCTACTTTTTCTGTAAAACATTTTTTATTATCTCCTTCTGAATTATTTTCATCACAACCCGGAAAAATAGGTGCGTGATCCAAAGTTCCAAAAGGAACTCCCGCTGTTTTAAAATGCTTTCGGTCTTTGTCCAGATGAATTTCTCCTTTTTCTCCGGAAATTCCTCCAACACCATCCGGGTAATGATTATAAATTAATTCTACCAAGGCACTTTCTTCTTCCCGTGAAAGTTCTCCTTTGCTTGAAATTTCAGTAGAAAGATTGGTGATTTTAGACTTAAGATCTGAACTCTCTGAAATTTTTTCCTCCGAACAGGACGTATAGAATAACATGGCGCAAACAGCCGGAATTAACAGTAAATACTTTAACTGAAAGATCTTCTTTGAATTTGATTTTTGTAACATAACGATTCGATTTTTGATTATTGATGATTTATAAAAAGTATTAATGAATGAAATTTTGGTGGTCCCAAACACTTCTGAAAGCAGGTTCTGATAATATCCTGCTTTGTCTTTTGAAGCCACCCGACGGTCTGCCTCGTACTCGTGCAAGGATTGTATTTTACGCTGAAAAACATACACCATCGGGTTACACCAAAAAAGAATACGCAAGGCTTCAAAAAATAGTAGATCCAAGGTGTGCCGTTGCTGCACGTGCACCAATTCGTGCTGTAAAATATTCGATTTGTGTGGTTCGGTGAGCTCATCTCCCAAAAAAATAGTTCTTAAAAATGTGAAGGCTACACCACTTTTTGGAACCGTAGCAATAGTATTAGTTCTTGTTTTTTCCAGGGAGGCAGTTTTTTTCAGTAGGTATAATTTCCGAAGTTTTAGTGTGAAAACGATCATAGATATAACCATTCCTAAAAGATAAATTCCTATCGCAAGTGTACTCCAAGAAATGCTTTGCTGTGTGATCACTATTTCGTCTAGCAGTACAGCCGAATTAGCATTTGTTTCGGCACCATTGCCCAGTAACACAGTTGGTAATTGCACTTTGAATTCCTGCGGTATACGTTGCTGAATCGTTTCAATTTTAAGAAAAGGAATCACAAAACTCACTACCGAAGTCCCTAATAAATACAACCTGTTATAGTTGAAAAATGTTTCCTTTTTCAGAAAAAGATCGTACACCACTAAAAATAGCAGCTGAAACAAAATTACTTGTAGGATATAATGTATCATAACTTCTCTTTTTTATTAATTTCGTTTAAAATACTCTCCATTTCCTGCATACTAATATCATTTTTCCTCATAAAAAAAGACACCATACTTTTAAAGGAGCCCTGAAAGTAACCATCCACGAGTTTGTTAATAGATTGGTTGCTGTACTCACTCTTTTTAAAGTTGGGAAGTAAATATGACCACGACCTTCTTTGCGATAGTCTACAAATTCCTTGCTTTCCAGAATACGCACAATGGTACTCACGGTATTGTAGGCCGGTTTTGGCTGGGGTAGCTCGTCTATTATGGCGGCAACATTACCCTCGCCCAGTTCCCAAAGGACCTGCATAATGTCTTCTTCTGCTTTTGTAAGTTGTTTCATAGGTAGTCGATAGTCTTTGGCTGGTAGGACGCTACCCCTGTAGGAATAACACCCACCTCTTTATTATTAATTTTTCTACATCAAGGTGGCTGAATGATTTCAATAGATATTTAAGTTATTGAAATTGTATAGAAGCCAGATCCCAAAGCAAGTTCACGATGATTCCCACGTGAAAAGTCTTGCTCACTTGCGAAATCAAACATACAACTAAATTTTTAGTTAAACTAACTTTTTAGTTATAAAATTGTAACAGCGGTGTATTTTTTAATACTACCTTAGCTGTATGGATATATTTTTATTAATTCTTGGCTTTGTACTCACCCTGGTTGGGATCGCAGGCGCTGTATTACCTGTAATTCCTGGCGTGCCTATAAGTTGGCTGGGGCTTGTATGTTTATACCTGGCTCCTTCCCTACCTTTTGACTGGCCTTTTATAATAATTACTGGGGTAGTGGCAATAACCCTTTATATATTAGATTATGTAATTCCCGCCATTGGAACAAAAAAATTTGGTGGCAGTAAAGCGGGCGCCTGGGGAACAACCATTGGACTCATAGTAGGGATTCTGGCTCCTATTCCATTCGGGATTTTAATTGGTCCTTTTGTGGGTGCGTTGTTAGGAGAATTACTTTTTAATAAAACTGAAGGAAAAACAGCTATTAAAGCAGCATTTGGGTCATTTATTGGTTTTTTGGCGTCTACGTTTATAAAGGTATTTGCTACACTTATTTATTTAGGCCTCTTTGTTTATAAAGCCTTTGTTAATTGGGATCTCTTTATTAACTAGAAATATACAGCACAATCCGGCAATGCCTTTTTAATGCGTTCCTGCTCTGTTCTACTAAAATTGTTATTGGTCAAAATAAAAGTCCGCAACTTTTTTAGTGCCGAAATATCTGCGGGCAATCTCTCCAGTTTGTTACCAGATACTATTGCTAATTCCAGATTCTTCAGAGCCGAAAAACTTGCCGGTAACTCTTTTAATTTATTGTTATTAAGAATTAATGTTTTTAACTGTTGTAACGAGCCTATACTTTCGGGTATTTCCTGCAGGCGATTGTACTCCAGGTTTAACTCTTCCAGCTTTTGCAGATTGTTCCATTGAATATCCAATTCGTAAAATTGGTTATACCCAGCGTGTAATATCTGTAACGATGGTAAAGCAGCCACAGAAGACGGCAAATAACTTAATTGATTATTATCTAACTGCAATACCTTCAGCTTTTTGCACTGGTTGACTGTTGTAGGTATAGAAACCAACGAGTTTCCTGAAAGATATAAGTACTGAAGTTTTTTAAGAGTTCCTATTTCATCTGAAATTTGAGCTATCTTATTATCTGACAGGTCTAATTTTACCAAACTTTTTAATGCTTTAATATCTTTAGGAACATAACTCAATTCATTTGCTTTTAGGTCTAAAATTTCTAAATTTTTAAAACTGAAAAGCGCTTCATCCCACTTCTCAAAATGATTGCGCATAGCGTTCAAGAACATAAGGTCTTCCAATTTTTCGATATGTTCAGGCAGCTGAAACCATTCCTGGTCGCGTATGTTTAGCTGGGTAGCCTGTGGGTTTTCTATGAGTGCTTCTTCAACAGAATAAAACATTTTTTCGGTTAGTGGGTTTGCGTTTTGAGCTACTACCGAAACTGTAAAAATTCCGAAGAACACAAAAATTAAATTAACGTAGCATTTAGTTACCATCACATAATACATTAAAAAAAAGACCGGTACGATAGAAACCGCACCAGTCTTTTCTGAGTTATAAAAAAATTAATTTTGTTTTAAGATCTTGTAACTACCAGAGCTTTCACCCACAGTTACTTTTACGATCAGCATTTGATTAGCCTTTACGTATGGAGCCAAATCAAGTGTTACTGTTCTTCTGTCTCCCAAAGTTGTTGCATTTTCTTGCGTCAATACCTTTTGGCCTAACATATTGAATACTTCAACACTAATTGCACCCTCCTGGTTTGTTACGTCTACATTTACAATTCCGCTGGTTGGATTAGGATACACAGCTATGGCGTCTTTTAGCACATCGTCTATTTCTAAAACAACAGCCTCTTCTACTAGAATATACTCCTCTTTGGTCACTTCTTCTCCTGTTCCGGAAACGTTTCCTACCGTAAGACTTACGTTAAAGGTTCCTTCGTCTAAATAAGCAACTGTTGGAGCAGCTTCGGTAGATGTTGCTGGAATACCTCCCTCAAAAGTCCAGAACCATGAACTTGGATTGTTAGCACTTAAATCTGTATAAGTAACAGCTGTACCTGGTTCTATTTCTAAAGCTGTAGCTTCAAAATCTGCAATAGGGATTTGTGCTCCTAAATTTTCATTTAAAGCAAACACAACGGTTGAAGAAGCGTTTAAAGTAATATCTGTAAACGTCGCATCCTGTTGCGCATCGTTAGCTCCGCTTGGGTGCTGTACAGAGAAGAAACCATATTTAAAGTCTGGTGTGAAGGTAAGCCCTGTTGGCTCAGACCCGTTAGGCATAGAAGCAAACAATTCAACATTAGGCACTTCTTGCGTGTGGTCCGGGCGCACCACCCAAATATAATTGTTACCACCGTCCTGTAATACCCAAAGATTCCCTTTGTCATCAAATGTAAGGTTATCATTACCACCACCCCAGGCTTCATTAAATACACCTGTATCTGTAGTAATATCGTACGATGTACCCCCTACAAAAGTTTTAAAGTTTGTGATGGTAGAACCATTATCGGTAAAGCTGTATACACGGCTTTTTCCTTTTGATGTAAAATAAATTTCACCTGTAACCGGGTTTATTTCGCAGTCTTCAACACCGTTAAAGTCTGTTCCACCCAAAGCAGCTGCAGCATTTCTTACATTATTGCGCTCTGCCGGAGTATTATTAGGGACCTGCACCCAGGTTGCCGTTGGAGAAGAAGGATCGTTTCCAACTAATGGTGCATCTAATTTTAATACATATAGAAATCCGTTGGAAAGATCCCCGGGCGTATTGGCTACAAACTTATAAACACAATCAGTACCTCCATCTTCTCCGTAATATGCAGTTCTCATATCGTTTGCCACCACTACATTTTCGTGATTCATACGTCCCATAGCCCATAATTTTTCCTGGCCATTACCATAATCTACAACTTGTGCCGTTGCCGGATCTATTTCTACCAACCAGCCCACGTCCTGGTATCCATCGGCATTAACATCGCCTCCACTTGTATTCTCTTCTGCGGTAATAATAGTACCCCACGGTGTTACACCTCCAGAACAGTTACGTGTAGTGGTAACCAGAGCATTGTTAAAAAAGTCTACTGGTTGCGTTTGTGTAACTTCCCATAGCAGCGTGTTTTCGTTAAGATTTACATCGGCGATAGTGACACCACCTGGTGTGGTTTCGTGATTGATAGAGACATACCCTAACGTGCTGGAACCGTCTATAGGAATATATCCTGTAAAGTCGTTATTTCCACCTACTTCACCCACTCCGGTCGTATAAGGATCTCCCTGTTTTACAATTAGTTGAAACCTATGTTCATTTGCAATGATCATCCTTGGTGTTTGTCCTGTTGGTTGAATAGAGGTAAAACAGCCAATAGTTCCTGTTTCACAAGGGTCTGTTGTAGATTCGTTATTTATAAACATATCAAACTTTAAATCTGAACTCTGCCCGTCACGATTGTGTATTTCTACCGCAATTTTATTCACTCCTTCTATAAAAAAAGACTTGGCCACCTGATGGGTGAAAAAAGCATTTTCATCTGCACCATCCACAATGGTTTCAGAGTTAGTAAGGTAATCGGTTGGAGGAGCCGGCATATTATCTCTAATTACCTCTACGCCATTCACGTATACTATAGCACCATCGTCCCGATTTAAACCAAAAATTACATTATCTGTTACATCTGCAAGCGTAACATTTATTTCTTTTGAAAAATAGGTTGTGATATACTTATTGTTTGGATCTGGTCCAAAAGAAATCTCCGTAGCAACCGGATCTCCGTATCCTAATGGAGCAAAACCAGCGAACCAGGAACTTATATCGTACCCCGACTCTGTCCAGGGTGCTGCATCTAAGCTTACTCCCGTATCCAGATAAGACCAAACAAGACCAGCTTCTATCGGGAAATCTACAGGCTGTGGTGCTGCGGGAACGAAGCTGGTTGCCATGTCGAACCCGAGATCTGAGCTACTTCCGTTACGTTGGTGTAACTCTACTGCAATTACATTGGCTCCATTTTGTAATAAATTACCAACTGTGTAATTGAAAAACGTGTCTTCGTCACTTCCTCCAACGGTGCTCGAAGCAAAGGTGTTATAAGTTATTGGACCGGCTGGCATATTGTCGCGGACAATTTCGGTACCGTTTAAGTATACCACTGCACCATCGTCTCTTAACACGTTAAAGATAAGGTCGCCATAGATAGATGCGTCTGCAATTGTAAATTCATACCTAAAATAGTAGGTAGGGTATTTATTGTTAGCATCCGGCCCAAAAGACAAGGTAGTCGCCTCATCTCCATCGCCATAGCCTAATTGCGAAGCTCCTGACGCCCAGCTGCTGTCATCAAAAGTAATTTCTCTCCAGGCGGCACCAAGATCTGTTCCGGTATCATTGTAACTCCAGATACTTCCGGCATTAAATGGAAAATCACCCGGAGCAACCATATTGGTTTCGCAGGTTTTTGTTTCGTTTCCTGTATGAGCCGAACCTATAAGGCTTAGCAACAAAAGGACTACCAGTAAAGGTAAATTTGTTTTCATGTTCAATAGTTTTTAAATGATTAATTTTCTTTTTTAGAATTAATCAAAACTACCAAGACCAATGGGTTTTACTGGAATTTCAGCTTTATGCTTAGGTCATAGAACTGTTATCAATAGCGGGTTCTTTGTTATGTAAACTTCAAGCAACGAAGAAAAATTTGCATCTAATATGAAGCTATCTTTACCACAATGTTACTGTGTTTTTTAAGATGCTGATATACCTAAACTTAAGGAAAACAGTCATAATAAAAAGTTACGTAACCTATTAAAAAATGAGGAACCTAACTAGTGCGTTTCGCGTTGTACAACATCACAATTTATTGCAGTAATCTTTTCCCGGCCGAAGTATCGGTAAGAGAATTCATAAAAGCGATAAGGGAATTTATTTCCTGTGGAGATAAGTCAAGAGGGCTGTCTGGCAAGGTTTGGTTGGTTACCTGTAATCCCATACCAGCACCACCCCCCTGGTTATAAAAATCAAGCACTTGCGGTAATGTTTCATACGCTCCATTATGGAAATAGGGTGCGGTCTTTTCTATATTGCGTACGGTGGGTGTTTTAAAGGATTTCTCGTAAATCCAGGCTGCTTCGCTCGCAATTCCATTTTTCCAGCGACCTTCGTCTGTGTCCAGTTCGGGTTCTTCAGAATTTGGACTTTTTAATACTCCTAAAATTTCAGTTTCAGTTTCAATAAATAAAGGTGGAACCAGACCGGAAAATGTAGGTGCAAAATGGCAGGTGGCACAGGCTCCTTTTCCCATAAAAATGGTAAAGCCTTCTTTCACTTCGGCAGCTATAGTTTTGGTCTCTCCTCTGGCATATCTATCAAATTCGCTATTAAAGGATTGTAAAGACAACACAAAAGAAGCAAGGGATTTTGCAAGGTTTTCACGGGTTATATTTTCTTTCCCAAAAATTTCAGCAAACTTTTTACGGTACCCTTCAGTTGCGTTCAGTTTTTGTAAAATTTCGCCATACGCAGTATTAAACTCTTTCGGATTAAAAATTACGTGCTCTACTTGTTGTTCCAACGTAAAAGCACGCGAATCGTAAAAAAATCGCTTTGCGTAAACAGCGTTAAGCAACGTTGGTGAATTTCGAAGTACGGTCACACCTTCTATATTGCTAAGCGATTTTGGTGTTGCATCTGTAAAGGCAAGCTCCGGATTGTGGCAACTGGCACAACTCATTTTATTGTCTCCACTAATTAACGTATCGTAAAATAATGCTTCGCCTAATTGTTTCAGTTTTTCTGAATCTTCTTTGGCCTGTAACTGCGCGTAAAAGTAGGGGTCTAAAAAATCTGTTGCAAAAATGCTGGTGCTTTTTGGATTCCAGGCAGTATGATTCTTTAGATTTTCAACATTGACCTCAATAGGTAGCTCGCCAAGTTTTTTATATAATGGATCTATAGCTGTTGTAAGAAATGTAAGCCGGTCAAAAGTATCGAAAGAAACATTATGCTCCAATTGTAGTATTGCGCTGTCAAAAAGTTGTAAAATTTCGGCCGTGCCGGAATATTGATCGCTAAGCGGTTCACTTTTTATTAATTCCTGCATCGCCACCAAAGAGACTCTTGCTTCTTCCAGTCCGTTTGCAGACCCTGGTGTATCAAAACCTGTAACACCTAAGGTGAAAATTCGGACCAATTGCATCCTGGCAGCCAACACTACATCTTCAGGCGTTGGCTTTGTTTGTTGTAAGGCTTTTGCTAACAGGTTAAATTCGGTTTTTACTTTTTTGGAAAGTGCTGCTATTTGCACTTTTTCTTCTGAAGGATTTTCAGCATAAATTAATTCGTCCAAAACCTGTAATCCTTCCGGCGGGACAACCGTTGGCTGATTTCCGGATTTTGAAATTTTAAGCAACGGGGCTCCGTTTAAATGTTTTCCAGCGAATTCCGGATTAAAATATGTGATATAAAACTCTATTTTTTTATAGGCTAGGCGAGCATTGGTTAAAACCATTTGTAACGAATCTGCCGGAACCTCATCACGTTTAAAAGCTGTGGCTGTTATATCCAACTGTTCCAAAGCGATATTTGTTTCTTTTAAATAGTTGTTAAATCCATTCGGGTTTACCGTGTATCTTCCTCCTGAACTACAACTACCAAGCGTTGTAAGAACAATTATACACATAACATTAAAAGCGATCGAGAATTTTTTTTGCACAACGGGATTTATTAGTGGTCAAACTTACATTCTTCATAACCCATAGTTGTTACCAGTATATTATGAAACGTTTACCAGTTCTTTACCTTTAATTTCAAACGGGGTGTAGTCCTTTATTAGATCGTACTTCCAACGCCGTTTTTACTGAAGTTATCTCACATTTGAAGCACTAATCAAAAACTTCAACTTATGAAACTCAGTATTTTATTTCTATCATTTTTTTTAATGATTTCTTATGCTTCGGCGCAAACATTTAATAAGCTTACACATCCTTCAGGAGAACAACCACTGCTCCTGGGAAAAATAAATAAGGAAGGCCTCCAAAGTGATGCCTTTGCCGGATGGTTTGTTAGGAACTACAATTCATACACTCCGGATAAAGTAATAACCGATCAATTAAAGACCAAACTTTCCAGCTATACCATTACCGCATTTATGGGAACCTGGTGTGGCGATAGTAAACGCGAAGTACCTGCATTTTACAAAACCCTGGAAGCTGCCAATTTTCCTCTAGACCGTCTCACCACGGTTGCCGTTGCCAGAGATCGTGAAATTTATAAACAAAGTCCTGGTGGTGAAGAAGAAGGAATGAATATTCATCGGGTTCCTACGTTTATTGTTTATAAAGACGGTAAAGAAGTAAACCGGATCGTAGAATCTCCTGTTGCTTCCATAGAAGAAGATTTACTAAAAATTACCCAACAAAATTATACCCCAAACTATGAATCTGTGACCATTGTACACGATGCTCTGGCTGAAATGGGCATTGTAAAATTTCAGCAAAGATCGAAAAAACTGGCAAAAGCGTTGAAGCCAATTACAAAAACAATGTACGAACTTAACACTTACGGAAATGTACTGTATGCGGCAGGAAAAACCGAAGAAGCCATAGCGGTGGCTCGTTTAAATTTGTCTTTGTTTCCTCACGAGGAACGGGCAAAAAAGAGTTTGGAAGATAAATTAGGGAAATAACTCGAGGCATTTTAAAAAAGAGCTGTAACGTTTCCAATGCTTCATTCTCCTGAAATCTAACGTGTCTCTCAAAAAAATCCCTTCGGTTAAAATACAGTTAATACATCATAGCTGTTGAAAAAGCCAAGCATAGTAGTTATCTTTGCACCTTATTTTAAGAAATATTATGCAACTTTCAGAACTCGAAATCATACGACGTGAAAAACTGGCTCAACTACGCGAGATGGGCATTAATCCGTATCCGGCAGATCTTTTTCCGGTAGATACTACTTCAGCAGCCATTAAACATGACTTTGAAAGCGGTAAAAAGGTAGTCATCGCAGGCCGTTTAATGTCTCGACGTATTCAGGGAAAAGCGAGTTTTGCCGAGTTACAGGATGCCAAAGGCCGTATACAGGTATATTTTAATCGTGATGAAATTTGTACCGGCGAGGATAAAACCCTGTATAACGATGTATATAAAAAATTACTCGATATTGGCGATTTTATAGGTATTGAAGGAGAACTTTTTGAAACCCAGGTGGGTGAAAAAACAGTAATGGTAAAAAACTTTACACTGCTAAGTAAAGCGCTAAAACCACTGCCTCAACCCCGCGTAGATGCAGATGGAAACGTTCACGATGCCTTTACAGATCCGGAACAACGCTACCGCCAACGGTATGCAGACCTGGTGGTAAACCCGCACGTAAAAGAAGTTTTTATAAAGCGTACCAAGCTGTTTAACGCCATGCGCACCTTCTTTAACGACCGTGGTTATTTTGAAGTGGAAACACCAATTTTGCAACCCATTCCTGGTGGTGCCGCTGCAAAGCCTTTTATCACGCACCATAACAGTCTGGATATTCCGTTGTATATGCGTATTGCCAACGAGTTATATCTAAAAAGATTAATTGTTGGTGGTTTTGATGGCGTGTACGAGTTTTCTAAAAACTTTAGAAATGAAGGAATGGACCGCACGCACAATCCTGAATTTACGGCTATGGAAATTTATGTAGCCTACAAAGACTACAACTGGATGATGGACTTTTGTGAGCAATTACTGGAATATTGTGCACTGCAGGTAAACGGTAAAACTGAAGCAACATTTGGAGAACACACTGTAGATTTTAAAGCACCCTACGCTAGGGTAACTATGGCCGAAAGTATTGAACATTTTACAGGTTTTGATATTACAGGAAAAACCGAAAACGAAATAAGAGAAGCTGCCAAAGGTATGGGCGTTCCTGTAGATGCAAGTATGGGGAAAGGAAAGTTGATTGATGAAATTTTTGGTGAAAAGTGTGAAGGGAATTATATTCAGCCAACCTTCATTACCGACTATCCAAAGGAAATGAGTCCGTTATGCAAAGAGCACCGCGAAAATCCCGAATTGACCGAACGTTTTGAATTGATGGTTTGCGGAAAAGAGATCGCCAATGCCTATAGTGAACTAAACGACCCGATAGATCAGCGTGAGCGTTTTGAAGCGCAATTAAAACTGGCAGATCGTGGTGACGATGAGGCTATGTTTATTGATAACGACTTTATCCGTGCGCTAGAATACGGAATGCCTCCAACCTCGGGAATGGGAATTGGGATGGATCGTTTAATCATGTATTTAACCAATAATCCGTCTATTCAGGAAGTCTTGTTCTTCCCGCAAATGAGACCGGAGCGCAAAGCAGTAGCACTTACAGACGAAGCAAAAGCAGTTTTGGCATTGCTGAAAAAGGAAGGCACAACAGAGCTGGACGCATTAAAAGAACTGGCAGGATTGTCCAACAAAAAGTGGGACAAGGCTGTAAAAGAATTGACTAAAAACAGTCTGGCAAAAGTTGAAAAGACTGAGGAAGGGTTGTTGATTAAATTTGTTTAAAAAATTATAAAAAAACGGCCGCCTATTAAAGAAAGCCGCTTTCCAATCATCAAAACAAACGCTGGCTATTCGCTGGCGTTTTTCTTTAGCTCGGTTTCAACATATTCTTTTATAGGAGTGTTGTTTACAAATACGTTTTCAAGTACTGCAACATCGTCTTTAACATAAACTAACCCATAACAATTGGCAACCAGGCTATCGCTGTTGGCTTGCCTTACTAATTGTTCGGCTGGCAGAGCTTTACTTTCTTCCATATAAAAACGGGTGAAAGGAAGGTTAAAATAAACCGTGTCCTCATAAGCATTCCTGGCGGTTGCTAGTATATAATCCTGCTCTGTTTTCAATTTAATTTTACTTACGTTAGTCGCTCTTGCAAACCCTTTGGCATCCTTTTCTATATAAACGTATATCTGGTCGTCCCAGGTAATAGCATCGCTTCCGGTTTTTGGTGCTTTGTTCAACTCGTACCGCAAAGAAATATACTTTCCGCGCAGTGGGTCGCTGGGATCAATAGGTCGGGTTTTAAACTTATACGGAGTTCCCTGTGTAATGGCAGCTTCCTGGTCAAAGATCATTTTTCCGGGAATGAACCATTGCGCCAATACCGTGAGTGCAAAAGCACCTATTATTAATATTTTATTCATATGCCTTCGTTTTTAATTGTTTTTTATACATAAAATAATTCGCGCCAAAGAAACCTGCTCCAATGGCTATAAAAAGGATTCCTCTTACTACAAAAGGAATTTCCGTATCAAAAAATCTACAGGTAATTAAAGCCGTTATAATAAGCAATCCATAATTCAATACGCTGAACTTTTCCTGACGCGCGCCAAGTAACACCGCAAATAGCCCCAGCAATAAAATGAGAACATTCGTAAGGATGGAGGCAAGTTCAGGTTGTACAAACCCCAAAAAATACAATCCGCCAAACACTAAAAAAGCTATCTGAAATAAATTAAACGGCTTCAACTTATTTTTACTGAATAAGTACCCAATAATACTAAGCGCGGCAACCACTAAAATTGAAGTAATCACACCATCGCCTGTTGAAATAATTTCGGGCACAAAATCGTCCCAGATATATCTGAAACTAGCAATAAGCAGCGAGATGACAGTTCCTAACGATCCTATGATCACATATCCGTTTCGGCGTAGTTTCCCGCCTTCAAAATAAGGGAGTTTTCCAATATTATAAAACAAACCGAATAGGCACACATGGGTTAACAACCCAATACTAAAACCACTATTCAGAAAAGCGCCCAAAAGTATGAGCATACTTAACGGAAAGATCCAGTTAAAAATACCCGTGATATTCCCGTTCGGGTTACTTTTAAGCAATACAATGTATTGTGGGGTTGCTACTGCCAATGCTACTAAAGCCCAATAAGGCGTTTGGTTTAAGTCATACCCAATCGTGCACCCGTAGGTAGTGACAAGCAAACAATATAACAACGTAGTTGCGTGGGATCTTAGCAAATACATAACTGGCGCCGCCAGTAAAAGCCACGTAAGCAGAAAGGTATGGATAGCTCCCGGAATATTATAAATTTGACTTATCAGGGAGATACTCGCACCAATAGCAAAAAATAAAAATGTAGCCGCGGTCTCCCGCCAGGCTGCACTTTTCTTTTTAAACAGCGCAAAAGCTGCCAGAATCTGTCCAAAAACCAATGGTGCAAATGCCCAGATGGTTTTTGTGATTCGGGTAAAATTGTCCCAGTTATGTGCCAGAATAAGGATAATTCCTAATCCGGTGAGAATAGCACCTAACACCCCAAAAACAACAAACAATTTGTTGGGTCCCGCAGTTTTTTTATCCGTATAGTACTGCTTTATGTCTTGCTGAATTTCTGGTGTAATGACTTCTGCACTCACCAGTTCGTTTAGTTCTTTTTCAATGGTACTGTTCATTGTAATTCTGTTTTATTCGTATCTGAGCTAATTTTAAACCTGTAGTATTCATATGATTTTTACCGCCAAAAAACATACACAGCGCTGCTCCGAACCCGCGTTCACTGGCGTGGATTCCGTCCAAAAGGGAAATGTTGCTAGTATCAAATTTTGTAGAATTGTTTTGGTTTCTATTGAAAGGAGTAAAGCTTGAAAATGCTCCCAGACCAATAAACAAAAAGAGCAGCCTGAAATTCCAGACTACCCTTGTAATTTTATATGTGAATTTATTCATCGTCTACTAATTTACGTTCCAGAAACTTTACATCTCTCGTATTTTTCTGAACGGCTACGGCTGCGAATAAACTAAGCAGAAAACTCATTCCGTAGAATCCTTTTTCGCTTAATTCCAGATCGGCATTCCATAATCCTATTACCAGTAATAAGATGGACGCAATAGTGGTAAACCAACTAATGCCATAGTAAATATCGGTCACCGGAATACCCTCCAGCCTATCCCTCACACTCTTTTGTACCGAAACTACCGAGAACAGTCCGAAGAGGAGAATTGTAAAATAATATCCTTTTTCGTTGAGCCACATAGTAGCGTTCCAAAGGCCAATACAATACGACACCATTCCAATAAAGAGCGCAGTCCAGGCGGCACCAATAAAAGCTGGTGTAGGTTTGCAATTAAAATTTTCATTGTTGTTTTCACGACTGGTTTTTTTGTTTCCCATCGTATCGATAAGCGGTGCGTTTACCGGTTTCTTTTCTTTTACTTCTGAATATTCCATAATCTGTTTTGTTTTGATGATTTACGTTTAATTATGGTACAAATATGCGACAGCAATCCAGACCATGAAACGCAACTATCATAAAAAACTTACGATTTATTATTAATTAGATTATTATAAATAATACTTATATATAGCATTTTACTTATTTTTACTTACTATTTTTTTTAAACTGTTATACTTAATACTTCAACAAATAAACTTCTCAACCCATTCACAGTGAAACAAATTAAGGCCATTATCGACACTTTTTCTGCGGAAGATACCCGTGAGTTCTTACTATTTCAGCAAAAAAAGAATCGCAGGGGGAACACTAAAAATGAAGCCTTATTTAAATTAATTGCTAAAGGAGAAACCAAAGACCTGGATTTAAAACTATACGGAAAACCTTCAAAAAACAGTTATCACGCGTTGTGTAAACGTTTACAGGATTCGTTGATTGATTTTGTGGCTACTAAAAGCTTTTCTGGCGAAACAAGTGAAGAGTTGGATATATTAAAACTATTACTCGCCGCCCGTATTTTCTTTGAATACAAACAATATAAAGTTGCTTTTAAAACCCTTTTGAAGGCAGAGAAAAAAGCAAAAGCGTTGGATGTGTACGCTATTCTAACTGAAATTTATCACACTAAAATTCAATACGCACATCTGGACACTTCTCTGGATCTATCGAATTTAAAAGAGATTTGCCAACAAAACCTACAATACTTTCAGCAGGAGCAACAACTTAATATGATTTACGCCACAATTAAGCAGGAATTGCAACAGCCTCAAAAAAATTCGGTGGACGCGATTATTGAAAATGCCTTTGCTGATTTTACCATTACCGTAGACACGTCGCTTACCTACAAAACCTTGTTTCAGTTATTACAACTTACTGCGACGGCATCTACATTGCAAACAGATTACTACAGCAACCTCCCGTATATGGAACAATTGTTCGGGCTAGTTTCGGCTAAAAAGGAACCTACAGAGAAGCATTTGTACTATTATATTCAGATTTTATATTTAATGGGGCTGGCGCATTTCAGAAATAAAAATTTTGAAAAAGCCTCGGTGTTATTACAACAAATGGAAACGGCGATGAAACAAAAAAACAACACCTATTATAGCAGGTTTGCTGAAAAATTTATTGCGTTAAAAGGTGTAAACTTAAATTATAAAGGTAATGCAGCCGAAGCGATCGCCCTGTTGGAAGAACACCAAAACAAATCGCTAGATATTGCACTATCGCTACTTATGTCTCTTTTTCAGCAAAAAAAATACGCAGAGGGATACACGATCTTTAAAAACCTGAATCATAGCGACGTTTGGTACGAAAAGAAAATGGGATGGATCTGGGTGTTGAAGAAATCTATCATTGAAATTTTATTATTGATAGAGCTGGACAAATTGGATCTGGTTTTATCACGACTGCAACGGTTTCAGAAAAAATTTAACAAGAAGCTTAAAGCTTTAGGAGAAACCAGGGTTTTAAATTTTATAAAATTGGTAGCCTTGTATTATGAAAAACCCTTTGAAGTAACTTCCGAAGCATTTTATAACAAGGTTGAAGGTTCTTTTGAATGGATTGGGAGAGAGCGGGAAGACGTATTTGTAATGAGTTTTTACGCCTGGTTAAAGGCAAAAATGGAACAACGGGATTTGTATGAAGTTACGCTGGAGTTGGTACAGAAGTAACCTACGTGATTTCATACATTTTTAATTAAAATGCATCTGGCAACTTTAAAATTTGATATTTTCACAGGATGAAGCATATACTTATTACCCTTTTTATAAGTTCCATTTCCATAGGGGCATTTTCTCAAAACGATACTATTTTTTACGATGCAGATTGGAAGGAAATTCCGGAAATCGCCGACGCCAGTTTTTACAGGATCATTAAAACCAAAACCCAAGGAAATTACCAAATAAAAGATTTTTACATAGACGGAACCTTACAAATGAGCGGTATATCAACAAGTGCGACCAAAGATAGCTGGGAAGGCCCTACTATTTGGTTTTCTAAAACCGGGGATACTCTGGAATATACCACATACAAAAATGGTAGGGTTGAAGGAATTGTGAAGGGTTATGACGAGTATACTGGCAAACTTTTATATACAGGTGCCAAAAAGGATAATGATAAATTTGGAAAATGGATTGTGTATGGATCTCTGGGCAATAAAGAGTATGAGTATTTTATAAATGAAAAAGGTCTTCAGGATACGTTTTATTATTATTCTCACACCGGAGATTTATTAATTGAAATGAGTTTTAAAGATGACAAATTGCTGTCACACAAACAGGTAAACCAAAGAATAATAGGAGATTCTATTAGCTTAAAACTGAATGATAGCATAGGAAACAAACAGGAATGGCTCATCTTTAAAAACAATAAATTACACACAAAAGCATATTACAAATGGGGTCTTCGCGACAGTATTGCTATAGTTTATCATAAAGATGGAGAAACAATTGAAAAAAAAATGCGTTATAATTATGACTGTAGCGAGAAGTTTCCGAGCGCTGTTGAGGGAGGATATGCCCCGGATGAATTTTCGTTTCCCAGCCTGTATTTAAATCAGCATCATCAATTATTGGACAGTCCTTTCAGAGTTTTAGTTGGCGGTTGTCTGGATGGTCCCTACAAAGAATTTTATGAAGATGGAGCTAAAAGAATTACAGGGTATTTTACAGACGCATTCCCTAGTGGTATTTGGAAGTTTTACAACGACAGGCAAGAAACAACCACTTTTAATTTTTCCGAAGATATTATTTCGCAAAAGGAAAAACTTATAATAAAGTTCGTTGCTATTGAAAAAAATAGATATTCCTACAGCCCGAAGCTTCCTACTGAAATTTTCTTTCCTTATATGAAAGAAAGCGGTACCATGAAAAACTCAGATTTTCATGATTTTTTTTCAAAATATATTAGTCAACAGAATCTATCTCCGGAAAAAATTGAAATACTGGCAAAATACTTTTATTCAAAACTAGAAGTACAAAAAGACTTGAGTTATGCTACTTTTAGAAATGGATTTTTAGAAATGGTTGAAAGAAGCAAGCGCATTCAGGCTTTGTTCACGCCATAACAAATAAAAACCCCACAGCACTCCTACCCTTGGCATGGGTGGTCCCATATCCCTATGGACGACTGTGGGGTTAGCTTTTCCGCCTCTGGGGCGGAACCAACCTAAACATCAACTATGATTGATATTTAAAAATACGATTCGTTTCTCAGTTCTGAAAGAGAAGCATATCCCGCTTTATAAATCACGACTCATTACTCCCCCATATTGCTTAAAAACTGAATGTCATTCTCTACCGTAAGTAGCAGAACGCTAGTGGCTGTACAAAAAACAGGACTCGTAATACAGTGGTGACCGTTCCAGCTCCCATCTTCGTTCTGTATTTTTAAAATACGACCGCTCATATTGTCGTACCATTGCTTCCAATCGTTATCTTTATTTACAACCAGAGACTCTCCCGTTTGTAAAAAGCTTAAAAACTCTTCACCCCCGTTGTTTCCAAATCCGTTGAGAACATCCTCTCTTTGAGCCGTATTTTTAGCAGATTGATATACATTATATGAAGCATTATAATTGATAGCTTCCGCTTCAGAGTAGCCCGATTTCATTAAATTAGCCACTGTCACAGGTGCATTTTCCGGTAATTTACCTTGTTTTTTAGCCTGGTTCAATTTTTCTTCAGCTTTCCTGGCATCTTTTGCACTGGCTCGTACGCTTCCACTTACAGCGTATAGCATGACACCTGCTCCGTCTTCGGTTTTTACGCTTCCACTTTTATCGTCGTAGTTTTCTTTTTGGTAGTTTCTTCCTCGCTCGAGTACTTCTTTATCTACCGTTGCCCCTACAGATTGCGCTGCTTCCAGAGCGCTATTTGCCAAACCACTTTGCAACACTCCTGCCCAGCCAGCCCCTTTTTGTTTTCCGGCAGCATCGGTTCCGGATTGTATTTTTGCTACACACATATCCAACGCACGGTTTACACGTTTTTTATCAATTCCTTTTAAGTTTCGGTTCAACAAATTAGACAGAAATTGTGCAGTAAGCACCGCATCTATATTTTCGCCTAACTTTCTTTGTATTTGTGTATTTCTTACATCGGTTATATAGGGATCTGTTTTGGGGCTATTCTCTACAGTTTCCAATAAATAATTGATGGCTTTTTTGAGATGTTCAGCATAGGCGCCTTTTTTCAGCGTAACACCGCTTCGCACCAATGCCTGAGCAGCCATGGCTGTAGTTGCAGGGTCTGCAGATACAGCCTGCGGATCTCTCACATGCTGTGCTGCGTGACTCCCCGCTCCATAGCCACCATTGGGTAGTTGTGCTTCGGCTAACCAGGAGAGTCCGTCCCGCACAGATAATTGTACATTTTCATCAGATTTAAAGACGCTAAATCCTTCGGAAGATTGTTCTCCCATGGTCGTCATAAATACGCAACCTTCTTCAGGCTGTAAAGTTCGTTTCGTTTCCGGATAGTCTTCAGGATTCATAAATCCTGAAACTAAAAATGCAATTAAAGCTACCGGTATAAATAGCAAGATCAATTTTGTTTTCATTGTGAGTGTGTTTTAAATTCAAGGCCGAAACTACGGCTTGAAATACATTTAAAAAACATACGCTTAAGGAACACACCTTTTGAGTAAGGGAACTACACTTCTTTATGAGGCTGATTTTTAACAATAACCGTAGCTATGTTTTGGTTTTGTTTTTATATTTTTAACACCGAAAAAGAAATTTTTATGAAAAAAATTGCATACGCACTGATGTTATTAGGCGCACTAACCCTAACGTATTCCTGTGGAGGTGATGACGATTCTCCACCAACAGTTGCAGACGTAGATGAAGAAAACCCAACTGCTCCAGCCAATTTAACACAAACGCTAAGCGACGTGACGTCTATAGATCTTGCCTGGGATGCTGCCACAGACAATGAAGGAGTAACTGGTTATAGCATTTTTCAGGACGGTGTGAAGGTGCAGGAAAATATCACCGCCACCACTACGACAATTAGTGGTTTAGCTTCTGAAAGTTCCTATAATTTTTATGTAGTCGCTTTAGACGCTGCTGGAAATCAATCTGAACCCAGCGCAAGTATAGACGCTTCCACAGCCTTAACCTTTAGAACTTCTTTATCTGAAATGGGCGTTTTTACTGCAATAAATGACAACATTACCCCAGCTACAGGAGTACAGGTGTACGAAATTAATTCTACACTGTTTACAGACTATGCCCAAAAGCAAAGACTTATAAGATTGCCCGCCGGAGCTACAATGAAACCTAACGGAAACGATTTATTACCAGTTTTTCCAGACAACACTTTAATTGCTAAAACATTTTACTACAATATAGATGACCGTGACCCAAGTTTAGGAAAGCAAGTTATTGAAACACGTATTTTCTTAAAAATAGCAGGAGAATGGCAAGCTGCAGATTACATCTGGAACGCAAATCAAACCGAAGCTACCTATACAACAAACGGGGCTGAAGCTCCAATTAGCTATATAGATCTTGATGGTAATACTCAGAATGTACAATACCAGATCCCATCTCAGCAGGATTGCTTTACGTGCCACAATAATTACGAGAAAACGTTGCCTATTGGCTTAAAATTGCGCAGTATGAATTTTGTACCCTCGTATGCCAACCAAAACCAACTGGACTTTTTTGTATCTCAGGGCATTCTGGAAGGTGTAACTTCTGCAGGAGTAAGTGTTTTACCAGACTGGACAAATACAACAGATTTCACACTAGACGAACGTGCCCGAGCTTATATAGATGTTAACTGTGCACATTGTCATCAACCTGGCGGAAGCATACAATCGTTTGGGTTGGATTTTAGATATGAAACTCCTTTTGAAGATACAGGTATTTATGCAAACAGAGGAGAAATAGAGGCTCGTTTTGGAAGTACACTTCCTACCTACAGGATGCCACAATTAGGACGCACTATTTTACACGATGAAGCATTAGAAATGCTCATTGAGTATATAGATGCATTATAAAACTTACGATCCTTAAAAAAATACAAAGCTGCCTTCGTGCAGCTTTTTTTATACTGAAAAGTAAATAACAATTAAACCTTTTTGAGATCGTAAGGTCATAGTAGTATAAATTTAAAAATAAAAATACTATGAAAAATCTAGTTTTAATTGCCTTCGCGTTGGTCGCATTTACTGTTTCTGCACAACCCGGAAATCCTCAAAGAAAAGGAAAAAAAGACCTAGCTGAAAAAACTAAGGATTGGACTCCAGAACAAAAAGCCGAATTAGCTACCAAGAAAATGACTTTGGATCTCAATCTTACTGAAGCACAACAGCAAAAGATATATCCCATCCATTTGGAAATGATGAAGGATCGTGTAAAAAGAAAAGCTAATAAAGAAAAGAAGAGCGATCTATCGTCAACTGAACTTTTCGATCTACAGAATGCCCGCTTAGAGAAAAAGATAAAAACAAAAAAGCAGTTTAAAGATATTCTCACTACCGAGCAATTTGAAAGCTGGGAGAAAAAACACGCTACAAACAAAAGAATGAAAAGACGTATGAAATCCCGCAATAAGTAAGAAATTTAATTTTTTTGGTTTCATTTAATTTTTGGCTCAGTTTTTGGATTATTAATATCAAAATAGTTACTTTAGTAACCTAATTAAATTTAAGACCAATGAAAAAATTTATTACAGGAATCGCATTAGCTTGTTTCGTACTTCTAGGAATGAATACGATGACAGCTCAAAGTTTATCGCAAGATGCACAAAGACCAGAAGCAATCGCTAAGCAAAAAGTAGCGGATATTTCTGAAGATCTTGGCTTATCTGGAGAACAACAACGTACTCTTTTTAGAGCTTATGTTCAAAAAGAAGTTAATTACAGTAAGCACGTAACAGGTAAAGACCTAAAAAGTGCAGCTGTAATTGCTGAAAAGAAAAAGCATGACGATCAACTTGATGCTGCGGTTAAAAAAGTTTTAACTCCGGCACAGTATAAGAAATGGCAGGGAATGAAAAAATAAATTTCCCGCTGAAATATATGAAAAACCCTTCAATTTTTTTGGAGGGTTTTTTTATTTTAAGGTTTTTGCCACGTTCCCTGCAGCTTCAATAGTCTTATCCAGATCTTCATAAGTAAGCGCTTCACAGAGAAACCAGGTTTCAAATGCACTTGGTGCTATATAAATTCCTTCCCGTAACATTCCGTGAAAAAAAGCTTTAAAATTTTCACCATTGGCATTGGCTGCCGTTTCAAAATCTATTACAGGAGTTTCAGAAAAATGGATAGAAATCATAGAACCAATACGGTTAATGGTATGAACCACATTATGTTCTTGCATCACACGTACAAGGCCTTTATGTAGATATTCGGTCTTATTGGCTAAGGAGTTAAAAATTTCAGCATTACTATTGAGTTCGGTTAGCATTGCCAGACCAGCAGCCATCGCCAGCGGATTACCACTTAAAGTCCCAGCCTGGTATACAGGTCCTAAAGGTGCTAAGTGATTCATTATTTCTTCCCGGGCTGCAAAAGCTCCCACAGGTAAACCACCTCCAATAACCTTCCCGAAGGTTACTATATCTGCCCGTACATTATACAATTCTTGCACCCCCCCTTTGGCGAGCCTGAATCCCGTCATTACCTCGTCAAAAATTAGTAGGATATTATTGGCGTCACAAAGTGAGCGTAACCCTTGTAAAAATTCTTTGGATGGGGGAATACACCCCATATTTCCTGCAACTGGCTCAATAATAATGCAGGCTATTTCATCTTTATTTTCAGCAATTATTTTTTCAACACTTGTAAGATCGTTGTATTTGGCCAATAAAGTATCTTGAGCAGTACCCCTGGTAACTCCAGGGCTGTTAGGGGTTCCAAAAGTGACAGCACCACTCCCCGCCTGTATTAAAAACGAGTCACTATGCCCATGATAACATCCGGCAAATTTTATAATTTTATCCCTTTCTGTAAATCCGCGTGCTAATCTTACGGCACTCATACAGGCTTCGGTACCGCTATTTACAAATCTTATTTTATCTACATTTGGCACCATACTCACCGCAAGTGCGGCAATTTCGGTTTCAATTTGTGTTGGCATTCCAAAGGAAGTTCCTTTTTTAGCTTTTTCTACAACAGCGTCCACAACGGGTTTGTGGGCATGCCCTAAAATCATAGCACCCACGAATTTATGTAATCAATGAGTTTGTTGCCGTCTACATCATACAGATAGGCTCCTTTAGCTTTTTCTACAAAAATTGGGGTTCCTCCAACGGCTGTAAATGCTCTCACAGGAGAATTTACCCCGCCAGGAATTACAGTTTGTGCTTCTTCAAATAAAGCACTACTACGCTTGTATAACATAACTATTATTGATTTTTAACAGGGTGCAAATATAACTCTTGTCCTATAGATATAGTATTATCGGTAAGTCCATTATACTCTTTTAACGTTTCTACTGTAATATTATAGCGTCTTGCAATATTGTATAATGTATCTCCTTTTATAACTTCGTGGGTAGCAATTTTGGTGTCGTCATCTTTTTTGGAACTCCCTTTTTTTCCTAGTACGGCGTCATCATATTTGTCTAAATCGTACCGTTCTATAATACTTATAAGTTTATTCGGGTATTTTGGATCTGTAGCGTATCCTGCTTTTTTAAGTCCTTTGGCCCAATTTTTATAGTCGTCCTTTTTCAGCTTAAAAAGGTCCTGATACCTGCTTCTTTGGGTTAAAAACAAGGAGTGATCCCGGAAAGAATATTTTGGATCATTATATTTTCTGAAACATTCCTGCGCCTCATCATCGTCGTGATATACTTTATCACCTTTCCAACCGTGGCATTTTATACCAAAGTGATTGTTTGCCTTGCTGGTAAGCTCTCCCCGTCCTGCGCCACTTTCCAGAATTCCTTGCGCCAGTGTAATACTTGCCGGAATGCCGTATTGTAGCATTTCCTCCTGAGCAATATCTCTGTAACTTTCAATATACGCCTGGACAACCTCTGAATAGCTAGCATTGGGTTTTGGGGTAACAATTTCGGTAGGAGTTTCGGCAGGAGTGCCCTCATTAGTTTGATTAGGGATCACTTTGGGACGATTGTCTATAACCACCCGTTCCTTTTTAGTTCGATTTTTCTTTGAAACGACACGTTTTTTTGAAGTACAAGCTCCGAGGGTAAAAATTAATAGTAATAAAAATAGTGCAGATTTGCGCAACATATTAGATTTGTATTTGAGGTAAATTCTTTTTTTTGAGTTTTTCGTTCATGCCTGAAATCCCTTGCAGACCGCCTGTATGAATGGCTAAAATACGGCTATTTTCAGGAAAACATCCTGCTTTTATGTCTTCAATAATCCCAAAAAGCATCTTAGCGGTATACACCGGGTCCAGTAAAACACCCGTTTGCTCCTTAATCTCGTTCATAAAACGCACTAATTGTAAATCTATTTTGGCATACCCCTTAAAACAGTAGTCATCTTTTAAAATATAGTTTTTTTTTCGGGTATACTTCTCCACTTCAGTATTTTGGAAAGTTCCCTTTAATGCCGAATACCCAACAACAGTTTGATGTTCTTTTGAAGCCAGAACTAAGCCAGCAAGCGTTCCGCCTGTTCCTACGGAAGTACATATATAATCGAAACCTGAATCTTCTTCCGTTAAAATTTCAGCACAACCCTTTACTGCTAAATTATTCGTACCACCTTCCGGTAATACATAACCATTAGGATATTTTTTTGAAATTTCTGTGACATATGCTTCTGTATCCTTCAATGCATATTGTTTTCTTGGTACAAAATTGAATGTCATTCCGCAGGATTCGGCAAATGCTAAGGTTGGATTTCCCTTGTAATTATCTTTTAATTCCTCTCCTCTAATTATTCCTACAGTTTTTAAACCAGCTATTCTACCTGCAGCCGCGGTTGCAGCTATATGGTTTGAATACGCGCCTCCAAAAGTTACAAGTGTTTCATTTTTATTGAGCAGAGCTTCAGTAATATTATATTTAAGTTTTCTGAATTTATTACCTGAAACAAAAGGATGTAATAAATCTTCTCTTTTAAGGACAACCTCACACGCTGTAATCCCCAAATGTTTTAGATCTAAAACTTGCTGAGTTGAAAATTGAACATCCATATACAATCAATACTAGAGATTTTTGCAAAAATAAGCATTGGAAGTTAAGTAAGCCATCCTGAAAATTTCAAATACATCCTCCTTTTACTGTATTCTGAAATAAAAAAAACTCTCATCATTAAAACTGAATAATAATTTATTTTGTATTTTTATGTAGGAATTAACCTTCATATGTTAATTTTCAATGCTTTACATCGATAATATTTGAATCTTATCGTTTTTTTTTCATATTCTTGTCATCTCAAATCAACTAATCCTACAAGTATGAAAATTTATACTTTATCCTACAAGTTATTATTAATGCTTCTTTGTATTTCATTTGTTTCTACAAATGCGCAAGTAGGTATTGGTACTTTATCTCCAGACGGTGCTCTTGATCTAAATTCGGATCAGGAAAAAGATGGTTCAGGAGTAAATAAGTATGGTCTTGTATTACCAAGGGTTGCATTATCCAGGGTAGATTTGGAAGCTCCAGTAGTTAATCCCGTTGCTCCAGGAGATCTAGCCACTGGGACTGTTGTGTATAATACAGCCACCACAGAGGAAGGCAGGTTTAGTGTCTATCCAGGCATTTACATGTGGGATGGTGAAGATTGGATTAATGAGTTTCCCAAAAAAAATGCAACAATTTTCAAGCAAGAATACCCCAATCCCGGGGCTCCCTGGCTAAGAACTGTCACAACCGGATCTTATCAGGAAATTCCGGGATTGGGTGTTAGTGATGCGAAAACATTTACACCGGCTTATTCTGGCACTTATAAAATAGAGGTAAGTGTAAATTGGGGTTCTGGAACAGTGGAGGATCCGGGATCAACTATAAATATTTCTGCGCAAGAAGGTATTTTTAAATTTTCTTTTGGCACTCCTGCCGTTGACGAATTCATCCCTGTAAAAACCTGGTCAGCCAAATATGGAGCAGGTACTGTTTATTATGATATCTGGGAACAATTTACCATCGTAGTATACAAAGATCTTGTTGCAGGCACAGCATATCCATTTAACTTAGGGTTCGATCAAACTGTTTCAGATGGATTTATTGATAATGGTAATTCAGGTCAGGGAATGGGATGGATAGGAATAGATTTACCGTGCACTGTTGAATTTGTTTTTCTAGACTAATCATCATTGTTAAAAGATTAAAAATATGAAAAAAATTACTTTACTTATTATACATTTAATTGTACTGTTCTTGACGTCTGTAATTACATTTGCTCAAGTTGGGATAAATACCACAGATCCTAAAGGAATCTTAGATATAAACAGCACTACACTAGGTGTAGTATATCCAAATGTTAATTTAATAGCGACGGACGATCCATCTCCTGTAGTGAACCCCCAGGGAGGCTCAATAGTAGAAGGTACTGTTGTTTACAACACAAATACTACTGATACTAATCCTCTTACTGATGTAGATCCAGGAATATATGTTTGGGATGGAAGTAAATGGATTATACATTTCAAAAAAAGACAATCTGAAATATTTAATCAAACAGGTTTTCTTAGAACTGAAGCAAACTTAGCAACTAACTGGCAAGACATACCAGGGTTAGGGGTTAGTGATACTAGAAGTATAACCGCTCTATATTCTGGTCTTTATAGAATTGAGGTGAAAACTAATTTCGGTGCTGGAAGAACCTTTCGCAACAACAGTATTTTTTCAAGCCTAGCTTCTGGTCAATTTAGGTTTTTATTTGGTACAACACCCGCCAAAACTTTTGAAACCCAGGCGTATTCAGCATATTCAACATATGTAAACGGAGGAAAATATTTTGACGCTGTTTCTAAAGAAACTTATCAAACTTACTATGTTAACTTAGTTGCAGGAACTACCTACCCATTCTCATTAAGTTTTGACGCTTATGACGCGCCGGGTTTTGTAGGGAATGGCTCTACAGTTCCGGATGCTATTGTAAATTTAATTGATGAGAATTTCAACAGCCCCTACACGGTGATCCAAGAACACACTCCCGATACAGACTGCCCCACGAATGGATGGGTAGTTACTACCGCAGCAAACCAATGCAACTCCTGTGTAGGTAATACGCTCAACATTAATGCCAACGTTGGTACCAATAATTGTAGCCAAAATGCCACAGCATTATTAACCTTTACCCCGACTGCAAATACAATAAATATTAATTTCGATTATCGTTTCAATCAGAGAAACAGTTTCTCCGATTCTTTTAGAGTATACCTTCACGACGGAACAGCTCGTGTTGGGGCATATTTAGTGCAGCACATAAACACTAATGCAAACACTTCTCACAGCAGCTCTAGAGCGGTAACCCCCGGCAGAACGTATACACTCCGTTTTGAATACATAAACACAAATAGAGGTAATTATGCATCTGTAGATAATGTTGTAATAAGCGAAATTTCACCAGGTGATGTAGGTCGTGGATACATTGGAAATGACGTGAATTGTCAAATAGAGTTTACCTATATAGGAGAATAAAGACTTGGTCATTTAATCTACTTAAAAAAGTATCAAAATCATGAAAAAAAATATCATACATAAAAATATAGTCTTTACGATCTTTTATTTAATCACGATTTCTACACTTGCACAAGTTTCCATAAGTAATGGAACTCCTACGGTTACTCCAAGAGGATTATTAGATATGCAAAACAGCACAGCGGGAATCGTCTACCCAAGATTTGAATTAACCGCTACAGATATAGAGGCACCTGTTGAAAATCCAAATGGAAGCGGAAGTCTTGAACCAGGAACTGTGGTTTATAACATAAATACTACCAGCAACGGACTTGGTACAGACGTATACCCAGGTCTTTATGCTTGGGACGGAAATGAATGGACTACACAATATATTAAAGAAGATTCCGAAATTACAGTACAAACAACTTTAGAACAAAGAGTTGCAAGGGGCAGCACTTCATACCCCACTCCTTCCTCTGAGTGGATTGATGTAATAGGTTTAGGTGCTGGTTCTTCATTCACACCCAAATATTCAGGAACTTACAGAATAAAAGCAAACACTAATTTTGGAGCTGGTGAAATTGATCCAAACTTGTCTTTTGGCACCTCGATGGCTACAACCGAAGGGAATTTTAGAATAACCCTAGGAGGAGTTCCTTACGTAATCTATACACATTCGTATTCTGTTTACAATGATGAAATTGGCGGTGGAACTTATTTTGAAAAATTTAGACACGATTCATCACTCATTGTATACGTAGATTTAGTAGCTGGCGTACCATTTAATTATCAATTTGAAATAGATGTATTTGTTGCTGATAATTTTGTCAATAACGGAGATTCCGGCGCCGGGATGGCTTATGTAGGTGTTGGCTTGCCTTGCTCTATTGAATTTACGTTTCTTGTTGAAAATTAACTTTCCGTATAACACTTCCCCTCAAAAAACTTTTCTAATGAAAAAAATCTTATTCCTTGTATTAGCGTGTATTATTACAATAGGTATTAGTGCTCAAACTCCTTGTTCAGGCGGAAACGCTGGTGCATACGACTGTAATGGTATGACTCTTCAGGCACGTCTTTCTATTTCTCAGATGGGAGGACAAAGTTATGGTGGAGGTGATCCCGCCGAAGCTCAGGACTCGTGGGGATGGACAGATCCCAACACCGGGAAAGAGTACGCTTTAGTAGCTATGAATGATCAGACCGCATTTGTAGATATTTCAAACCCAACAGCGCCGGTTTTCGTAGGAAAGTTAGATTCCCACACGAGCACTAGCTGGTGGCGAGACATAAAGGTTTATAATAATTACGCTTACATTGTTAGTGACGATAATGGAAACCACGGGATGCAAATATTCGACCTAACGAAACTGCGAAACCCAGAGAACGACCCACTGCCAATAAACTTTTCCAGAGATGGTCGTAAAACCTGGGGAACCGGAACAAGAGGAGTGGCTCATAACATCGTCATTAACGAGGATACTGGATTTGCATACATAATTGGAACTACCGGATATGTGAATGCCGGGGTCGTTATTTTCGATTTATCAAATGCTACAAACCCCGCTCAAGTTGCAACCATTGGCATTTACGGTAGGTGTCACGATGCTCAGGTAGTAACCTATAATGGTCCAGATACAGATTATGTAGGTAGAGAAATCATGGTTGGAAGTTTTGACGGTAATGATGATGTGCATATCATTGACGTAACCGATAAATCGAATATCACAAATATTACCAGCTTCGAATATAGTGAGAATTACGTCACCCATCAAGGTTGGTTCACAGAAGATCAACGTTTCTTCATCATGGGAGATGAAGGAGATGAACTAAATGGTATTGGAAACACACGAACATTGGTGTATGACTTAACGGACCTTGATAATCCAGTCCTACATTATGAACACTCTGGAAACACTCCGGCTATAGATCACAATGGATACGTGAAAGGTAATCGTTTTTATTTGGCCAACTACAGAGCTGGAATGCGTGTTTTTAAATTTGATGATTTATATGACCCAACAATTACTAGCAATCAAATGACCGAAGTAGAGTTTTTCGACACACATCCAGGAAGTAATAGTGCCGCATTTCATGGCGCATGGAATGTATATCCCTTTTTCGAAAGCGGTAATATCGTTGTTAGCGATCTGGATCGGGGTCTATTTATTGTAAAAGATCCTAATTACGACACTCAACCTCCGGTAGTATCTTGCCAGAATTTTACAGCGGTATTAAATAAAACAACCGGAACGGTAACTATAAGCGCTTTGGATATTGATGGTGGCTCCACAGATAATATTGGAATTGTTAAACGAACTATTACAGGTCAGACTACATTTACCTGCAATGATCTTGGTAATCATGCAGTAACACTTACTGTTGAAGACGATTACGGTTTAAAATCTTCCTGTACAACAACAGTAACGATTGTCGCTCAGGAAACTGTGTACCAAGGTGGCGGATCTTGGAGTAATGGAGTACCAGACATAGGCTCGCTTGCAAAAATAAGCACAAACAATTATAACACATCAGATTCTGGGAATGAAAGTTTTTCAGCCTGTACTTGTGAAATTGATTCAGATAGAATCCTAACTGTATGGAACCAGACAATTACCTTGAAATTGAAAATGATATCGTTGTAAATGGTTCCTTGATTGTAAACCATACTGGAAATGTTGTTCAAAAAATGCCAAATGCACAAGTACAACGAGGTCCTATGGCGACTATTAATGTGAATGTTACTACCCCTGTCTTACAGCAACGTGCCTTTATGCTTATGGGTAGTCCAATGGATGCAGAGACCCGCAGCGGTGTATTTACCAATGCTTTTTTGGTACTGGATCACGCTCCAAACAATTTTAATCCTAACCCACATCCTAATATACCACAGGGAGCCACTAACTTTAGTGATCTTGAAGGTGATTTCTGGACGACCTATAATGACGACATTCATGTAGGTGAAGGATATATAGTACGTCCACAAACAGGCTATGGTGATCCGGCCGGAATTACGTATGATATGACCTACACTCTGGGAACACTTAATAACGGTACAATAACCCGCCCAAAGATCTATAACGATATTAAAAGCCCGGCAGGAACACCAAATGTGTATGCGAATCCGTATGCAAGTGCTATAGATGCAGATCAGTTTATTCAGGATAATGGGTTAAACGAACTGTTTTTCTGGGAGCATCTAACGCCACCTAGTGTTATAGTTCCCGGTGAAGGCTTAAAGTTTGATATGGACGATCTTTCCATCCGTAATTTTGGAGGAGGAGTTCCCGCCAACAATGATGATCCTTCAAATATCCCAAATAACGTCATCTCTACAGGACAGGGGTTTGCCATTAAAGCAGTAACAAATGGTTTTGTGAGTTTTACAAACGATATGAGGCTTACTACTGGTAACACCACATTGCGTACTAACGAGAGTGAGATAGACCGTCTATGGTTACACGTAGAAAGTGACGAGTATGAGTTGGCGAACAATATCCTTATAGGATTTAACCCACAGGCTACTGCCGGGATCGATAGTGGGTACGATACAGACCGTCTGGCGTGTAGTGTATCTATATACTCTCAATTAGAAACCGGAGGAGACAAGCGTCTTTCTATCCAAACCCGTGAGGCGTTTCGAGACGATATGAAAATACCTGTAGGATTTGCAACGATCCTTAAAGTAGAAACCAGCTATACCATAAGCCTCTCTAATTTTGAAGGTGAAAATTTAACAGATAGAGCCATTTATCTTTATGATACTACATTGAACATTCTTACAAATCTCTCACAGGAAGATTATACCTTTAAAAGCAATATCGCTGCAGAAGACCGCAGATTTACCATAGTCTTTGAACAAGACGATGAAGTTTTTGGCAGGAATGACTCATCTCTTGAGGGCATCGCCGTGTATCCCAACCCAACAAGTAGCACCTTGAATATTGTGAGTACGACTGCACAATTGGAGGCTATAAAAGTGTACGATGTACTGGGAAGACAAGTTGCAAATGAAAACCTGGATACTGTACAAAGCTATCTAATGGATATGTCTCGTTTAAAAGCTTCGGTGTACTTTGTGGAGATTACAACTTCAAAAGGAACCATTGTAAAACGGATCGTTAAAAAGTAAAACAACTAGTCTTTACTTATAAAAAAGGTCTTCATTTTAAAAATGAAGACCTTTTTTATTGATTTCTAATGAGCTATACCTTGAGAAGTTTTAACCCACAAAAAGCCATTGTGTCCTCAACGATTCAAATTTCAGTAAAATTTCAAAAATAAGGGTTTGAACAGCCTTCTAACAACAAATAGCAATGGAGGTCTTTTGCTATAATTTCTACTTCATACTTTCCTTTGTAGCCATTAATGTATACTGCTCAATTGTTACAGAGTTGAAAGTTGGTTTGCAGAATTCAGTATAGACTAAAATTGAACATTCCTTTCTATTATTTTCTGGTTCTTCTTTTAATTATTACTGCTATTTTCAAATTGAGAGAATCGTAAGAAAATTATCTTAATAAAATCATAAAATTAATATAAACGTTAAAATTATATGTTATTCGTCGAATTAAATAGCTTTTAATCGATTTTTGTGTTTATCATTGTAGGACTAACACTAAAACATATCCTTATGCGACTAAAACTACACACTTTAAAATTTTTAATTTTTGCCGTGATTAGTTTCGCAGGCATGAATCTATTTGCTCAAGTAGGAGTAGGCACCATCTCACCGGATGCAGGATCTTTACTTGATGTAGAAAGCTCAGAAAAAGGAATATTAATCCCGCGGGTAGATATTGCAAACTTAAATACAATTGCACCTATTACGGGCGGAGCTACAGAGAGCTTATTGGTTTACAACACAAATATTTCAACTGGAAAGGGATATTATTATTGGGATGGCACGATGTGGGTAAACCTTAATGGCGACGATTGGAAACTTAGAGGAAATCTTGGGACAGACGCGGCTAATGATTTTGTAGGCACACTTGATAATGAGGCGCTAACCTTTAGAACAAACGACACTCAAAGATTTCGAGTGGCTAATGATGACCAGGTTTTGGCAATGGCAAATGGATCGGCTGCGAGACCTTTCTATTCTTGGAATGCAGATCGAACTATGGGTTTCTGGAGGTCCGGAACCAGACAAATGGACATGGTTATAAACGGCACTTCATTTTTTAATGCCAATGCCAATACCGGTGGAGGATCCGATCTGGAATGGAGCTTTAATCCGGGCGGAGTAGACATGAATCTTCGTGTAGAAACAGACAATAATGCAAATTCACTATTTGTAAGTGGTGAGGAAGACAACATAGGTCTGGGAACCAACGCACCGGCACCAAGTTCTCAGTTAGAAATGGCCGCCATTAATAAAGGTATTCTTATTAACAGAGTATCTCTTACAGCTACTAACAATGCCTCACCAGTAACCTCACCTGCCAATGGGCTATTAGTATACAATACTGCTACCGCTAGTACGGGTAGCACACAAGTATTACCAGGTTTTTATTATTGGAATGGAACCGTTTGGGTTGCTATGGGCGGCACCAATGGTCGTGATTGGTCCCTACTTGGAAATGCAGGTACAAATCCTTCTATAAATTTTATTGGAACTACAGAAGCTACAGATTTTGTCCTAAGAACCGATAATTTGGAGCGCTTCAGAATGTCATCAGACGGTAATGCAGCTATTGGTGCTGCTCCAAATAGTAGTGCTGGTCTATACGTAAACAAAACAGGTGAAGATTATGGTGTTTTTGGGGAAACATCATCTGCCTCAGGAGCAGCTATCTTTGGTGTTGAATCTGGTGGAGGAGATGGCGTTAGTGGTCAAAATTTAGGAATGGGAAGCGGAGTTTTTGGATATGCCGTGCAAAATTATGGTGTGCTCGGACTTACTCCTTACACGGGTGGCGCATACCTTACTGCTGGAGTTGTTGGATGGGGTTCTGGCTTAAATAACGCAAATGGATTGATTTCTGTTACTAGTAACGTGGCAACAACTCAGCAAAGCGTTTCCTTTCGAGCGATTAGCGGAGGTACCACATCCTATTCACCTACTACAGTTTTAAATATTGGCGTAAATAGCAACTCTCCTGAGCTTGCCTATTACGGACAAACAGAGGGGCCAATTACTTCCTTGGGAGATTTAGATGCTGCCGAATTCACCACCAATTATATAGGGGTACAAACCGATCCAGACGCAAGGGACCCAAGAGCCTTATTCGCAGGGCGACGCGCAAATGCAAACACGCCACTTGGAACAGCACTCACATATTATGGTGCCTATTTATATAGTGGAGGATCTAGTAGTAATTCTTCCTATGCATATGCGGGTGCAAGACACAACAACACTAATTATAAAATAATAGGAAATGGAGCTGTGTCTACTATCGTTGAAGGAGAAAACCCAAATGAGAAAAAGGTAATGTTTGCCCCTGAGGCACCAGAAGTATTATTTGAAGATTATGGAACTGCTACTTTAGTAAACGGAATTGCTACCGTATCTATAGATCCAATATTTTCAAAAAACATAGTTGTAGACCAAAAACATAAACTGAAAGTATTTATTCAATTGGAAGGCGATTGTAATGGTGTATTTGTCACCAATAAATCTGCTAACGCATTTACAGTAAAAGAATTACAAGGCGGGCAAAACACCGTAGAATTTTCGTGGCATATTGTAGCTAACCGAAGAGATGAAGGCAATATAAATGGTAACGAAGGATCTACATATAGTGCATTACGCTTTCCGGATGCCCCTAATTTAATTGAGCCCACAGGAAAAAATGCAATCTCTGTAAAGACCCAAGAAAGAAAACCACCGGCCTTAAAAACGGTTCAATAATGTTCTCATAAGCTATAATTTTAAATATCATTACGCTCGCAAGTTTACATACTATTGTAAACAAAAGGAATACACTCAACCGTAAACAAAACTAATCCGCTCATAACAAGCAAGGCACATATTTTACAAACCTCCAAAAAGGCCTCTTCTTACAATAGTCGAGGTCTTTTTCATGGGTGTATGCTTCCCTTTCAAAACTTATATTTGGGTAGGCAGTATGTCTGTTTTTATACTGAAACCAGCCTATTAAAAATTCAGCTCCGTACCATAGATAGAAAAAAATTAACTGCTAATTCAATTTGTTGTCGCAAATCTTCTTATAAAAATTGACCGCAAAGGCCGACACCTATACTGAAATTGAAAACGTCATTATTATAAAGGAAACTTATTTATAAAGCACACCGGTAATGTGATACAGAGCTTGGAAGATGTAGAAGATATCAAAGATCCATCGGCAGTCATCAATGTGGCATTAACAACACCCATATTACAAACCAGGGATTATCTAATCAGGAGAAGTCCTATGGACGCTGAAATCCGAGATAATGTCTTTACAGATGTATTTTTAGTATTGAATAACCATATAGCTGATATTAATACCTACGGCCGAGCATCGCAAGTGTCTGATTTGTGATTATTCCTAAAATTTTACTTAAAACTCAAGTAATAAGATCATATTTTGTGTGTTACATCGGAAATTATTACTGAACAACGAATTTTAACTCAATTCTTTTTGTAAGAAAGAGGCGTTATTATTTTTGTCCGCATAATCCTATATTATGATGCAAAAATACATACTGCTCACACTTTCCCTAATTCTCTCTTCGTATACTTGCTATTCTCAGGTAGGCATAAACACAACCACACCCAATGCCAGCGCCTCCTTGGAAATTGCAGATTCAAATCGAGGATTTTTGGTAAACCGGGTAACCCTTACCGCTGCCAACTTAGCTGCACCTATAACTAATCCGGCAAATGGTCTTTTGGTATTTAATACCAATACCGATCTCACTCCAGCAGGTTATGAGAACGATGTACGACCAGGTTTTTATTATTGGAACGCAACTCAGTCCCGATGGATTACACAAACCCCCGAGACTAGATCTGCACGGTATGTGAATACTAATACGACATTCAATGTAAATTCGAGTGCCATAGAAGAATTACCCATATTCGGCTTGGAAGAGTGGAACGACGATGGTTCACTTTACACCCAAACCGATGTCGAGGACAATGATTTGTTGGTAAATGAAGATGGTCGTTACCGTATCGTGGTATCGTTATCATTGACTTCGGCAGTTGTAAGACCTAACATTGACGCAGAAATTGAAGTAACGCGCAGCGGTGTTGATATCTTCCCAGGAGCCGTGGCAGCAACGGCATATATGCGAAATACTGGAGGACACAATAATAGCTCCATTCATATTGATGAGATCGTAGAATTGCAAGCAGGGGACGATGTCTCCATAATTGTAAGTCAAGAAGCGGCGGCGGGCAATGTTTTTATGCGAAGCATAGGTAGCTGTAATTTCACTATTACAAAGATTAAATAAGAAATCACAAAAATCTTATAAAATTCCAAAAAGGCCTCTTCTTACAATAGTCGAGGTCTTTTTCATGGGTGTAAGCTTCCCTTTCAAAACTTATATTTCGGTAGGCAGTATGTCTGTTTTTATACTGAAACCAGCCTATTAAAAATTCGGTTACGTACCACAAATAGAAAAAAACAATTGCCAATTCAATTTGTTGTCGCAAATGAATACGTTCGTGGTTAAGCAACCTAACATCATTTTTTAGCTCCCTTTTTCGAAGTATCACAAAAGGCCAAAGGGTGATCCCATTAAAACCCTTCCGCAGTAAAAATCTATTCACCAGTACTATCACACTTACAAGATAAGAATTTGGTATTTTTGTTACATGCTATTTCCAAAGAAAAAAATTGAACTGGAAGAGGGAGATTACTACCTAACACCAGAAGGTTACAAATGCTTTACAGAACAATACCATCTTAAGCGAGGATATTGTTGCGAAAGCGGGTGTCGCCATTGCCCATACGGATTCAATAAAAAAACATCAAAATAAAAGCAACGTTACATACTAATTTCAGACTTCTAAATACAGTAATTATTTTATGACATTCAAAGAAGAAATTTTACAAGGCATTCCAAAACAACTTCCAGAAGTGAAAGCGTACGATACCGAAGTGAACCACGCGCCAAAGCGGAAAAAAATTCTTTCTGCCGAAGAAGAAATTCTGGCTTTAAAAAATGCGCTGCGATATTTTAGTCCAGAACACCACGCCACACTCCTATCCGAGTTTAAGAAAGAACTGGAAGACTACGGGAGAATTTATATGTATCGTTTTAGACCCAATTATAAAATCTATGCGCGTCCTATACATGAGTACCCTGGAAAAAACGATCAGGCCAAAGCGATCATGCTCATGATCCAAAACAACCTGGACCACGCCGTAGCGCAACACCCACACGAATTGATTACCTATGGAGGAAATGGGGCTGTGTTTCAAAATTGGGCGCAATACAGGTTGGTCATGCAGTATCTTGCTGAAATGACAGACCAACAAACACTGGCGATGTATTCGGGACATCCTATGGGCCTGTTTCCTTCACATAAAGACGCTCCTCGCGTAGTTGTTACCAACGGGATGATGATTCCCAACTATTCACAACCCGACGACTGGGAAAAATTTAATGCGCTTGGTGTTACACAGTATGGCCAGATGACTGCAGGAAGTTATATGTACATTGGACCGCAGGGAATTGTACACGGAACGACAATCACCGTGCTCAACGGCTTCAGAAAAATTAAAAAATCGCCTAAAGGAGGCCTTTTTGTAACCTCTGGGCTCGGCGGAATGAGTGGCGCACAACCTAAAGCAGGTAATATTGCCGGTTGTGTTACCGTTTGCGGCGAGGTTAATAAAAAGGCAACTAAAACACGACACGAGCAGGGTTGGGTAGATGAGGTAATTTCAGACCTCAACGAATTATCTACAAGAGTAAAAAAAGCTGTTTCAAACAAAGAAACTGTTTCCATTGCCTGGGATGGTAATATTGTTGAAGTTTGGGAGCATTTTTACAAAGAAAATATCAAAATAGATCTGGGTAGCGATCAAACCTCTTTACATAACCCGTGGGCAGGCGGATATTATCCGGTAGGTTTAACCTACGAAGAAGCCAACGAAATGATGGCAGAAAAGCCGGAACAATTTAAAAATGAAGTACAAAGTACCTTAAAAAGACACGCCGCAGCCATTAACAAACATACTGAAAACGGCACATATTTTTTCGACTACGGAAATGCATTCCTACTGGAGGCATCCAGAGCCGGAGCCGATATCATGGCCGAAAATAATATCGATTTTAAATACCCAAGTTATGTTCAGGACGTCATGGGGCCTATGTGTTTTGATTATGGATTTGGACCTTTTCGCTGGGTTTGTGCCTCGGGAAAACCTGAAGACTTAGCCAGGCCGACGCCATTGCCTGCGAGGTCTTAGAAGAGATCATGAAAAATTCTCCTGCCGAAATTACACAACAAATGCAGGATAATATCACCTGGATAAAAGGCGCACAGGAAAATAAATTAGTGGTGGGCAGCCAGGCAAGGATCCTCTATGCAGATGCCGAAGGCAGGATGAAAATTGCAAGTGCTTTTAATAAGGCGATTTCAGAAGGAAAAATTGAAACCGTGATATTAGGCCGCGACCATCACGATGTTTCAGGAACAGATTCGCCGTATCGTGAAACCAGTAATATTTACGATGGCAGCCGCTTTACCGCAGATATGGCAATCCAAAATGTAATTGGCGATAGTTTTCGGGGAGCAACCTGGGTGAGCATCCATAATGGTGGTGGTGTAGGCTGGGGAGAGGTTGCTAACGGTGGCTTCGGTATGGTTCTTGATGGTAGTAAAGATGCACAACGACGCCTGGAAAGTATGCTTTTCTGGGATGTGAATAACGGAATTGCAAGACGTAGTTGGGCACGAAATAAAGAAGCGATCTTCGCTATAAAAAGAGAAATGGATCGCAATCCAAACCTTAAAGTAACGCTTCCTAATTTTGTCGATGAATCACTATTTTAAAAAAATGCACTATGAAAATCTTTAAATTAACGCCGCTTTTACTCCTGTTCGTTGTTTTTGCTTCCTGTACTTCGGTACGTGTCGCTACAGATTATGACAGGAAAGCAAATTTCAGCAATTACAATAGCTTCGCTTTTTACAAACCCGGGATCGATGAAGCCAAAATTAGCGACTTAGATAAAAAACGGATTTTAAGAGCTATTGATGCAAATCTTCAGGCAAAAGGAATGACCAAGTCTGAATCACCGGCATTGCTCGTAAGTATTTTTACAAAAGAACGTGAACGTGTAGACGTTTACAACAACAATTTTGGGTACGGTTGGGGATGGAATCCCTGGTGGTATGGAAATAGATGGGGCAGCACTGTTTCTCGCTCTACTGAAGGTAGCCTCTATATAGACCTCATTGATGCTAAAACGAACGAACTGGTTTGGCAAGGAATAGGAAGCTCACAACTGTACACCGGAAGCGATATAGATAGGCGGGAAGAAAAAATTAGAAAAATTGTTGCTGAAATTTTAGCAGAATATCCTCCAGGCACAATGGCAAAAAAGTAACAAATTATAGCAAACCCTTCAAATTTGAAGGGTTTTTTATTCTCTTTAAGAAATTTAAATCAATCTGTATCGAGCTTACTTTCAGGCTTGTAGTTTGTAAAAAACTTCACTTTTCCCTTAAAGCTCTTATAATCATCTTAAATCCTTAACAAATACCCTCACTCCATGTTAAGATAAAATTAAATAAGACTTTGTTAACTAGATTATTCCATTCACAGTGGTAGATTAAGTTATAAACAAAAAAACAAATGTCAATTTTAACTATTATCTTAAATATTCTACTGCCTCCTTTGGCAGTGTTTTTAAGACACGGACTAGGAAAAGATTTCCTAATAAATTTAATATTAACAATTATTTTATGGTTGCCAGGTGTAATTCACGCCTTTATCGTAAATAAATAAAACCGATCCATTATGAAAAAAATATTTATACCACTAGTAGCATTAGCCTTATTCACGACAAGTTGCGATGTAAACAAAAAAGAGAGTGCCGAACTTCCTGAAATCGATGTAGATGTAGAGGAAGGTAATCTCCCGGAATACGAAGTAAACTGGGCAGATATAGACGTTACGACCACTACCAAAATGGTTGAAGTACCAAAAGTAGTTGTTGTCATGGAAGAAGAAGAAGTTGAAGTTCCTGTGATAGATGTAGATATGCCAGATGAAGGTGAGAAATACGAGCAGGAATTAATTGTAGAAGCCGAAGTTGAAGGTACAGAACATGATATTAATATTCAACAGATTCGTGCTTCGGAAAGACGAATTTATGTTATTGCAACCTTGGAAGCATTAACTAAGGATATTGGAGATCAAAACATGCGTGTCCAAGATCAGGTTTCGTTGAATGCACCAGACTTAGATGTGAAGTATATTATCGTTGGAGAAAAGCCAAACAGAATTTTTAACAATAGAAATATGTACGTAAGCAACATGAACTCACTTCCTAAGAGAGTACAAGACGCAAAAATCATTTATACCAAGTAAGATAAATGCATTATAAACAAAAAGGGTTCAACGGAGTTGTTGAACCCTTTTTTAATACGATAATACCTCCAAAATCTTAGCCTTTACTTTTTCAGTAGAAGGAATCATTGTTTCTTCCAGAACTGAATTCAATGGAATGGCAGGCATGTTTTCAGAACCAATAATGAGCACGGGCGCATCCAGTTGTTGAAAGCATTCTTCCTGGATTCTACCCTGCAATGCTCTGCTAAAGCTATTCTCTGAAGGTTCTTCGGTTACAACAAGGCATTTTCCACATTTCTTAACGCTTCTAAATACGGTTTCATAATCTAATGGATGTAAAGTTCTTAAGTCTACAATCTCCACCCGATCTGTCACACCTAATTCTCTGGTAGCATTATAAGCCCAATGCACACCCATTCCGTAGGTAATGATGGACAAGGTCTCTTCTTCATCCTGCGGCCAGATTTCTTGTAATACCCAAGCTTTACCAAAAGGTAATATATAATCCTCACTTGGCTCGAGAGAAGTAGCACCTTTTGTTCCTTTCACTTTACTCCAATACAATCCTTTGTGTTCAAAAATAACTACAGGATTGGGGTCGTAATAAGCCGCTTTCATTAACCCTTTCAAATCGGCTCCGTTACTTGGATACGCAATTTTAAGTCCTCTAATATTAGTAACCACACTCTCTACTGAAGAGGAGTGATAGGGTCCACCACTTCCGTAGGCACCAATTGGCACTCGTAAGATCATAGAAACCGGCCATTTTCCGTTGGATAAATAGCAACTTCGTGAAACTTCAGTAAATAATTGGTTTAGACCCGGCCAAATATAATCGGCAAACTGAACCTCAACAATAGGCTTTAATCCTACAGCGCTCATTCCTACCGTAGAACCCACAATAAATGCTTCCTGAATTGGGGTGTTAAAAACACGGTTATCGCCAAACTTTTGCGCCAGCGTTGCGGCTTCTCGAAACACACCTCCAAGTCTTCCTCCTACATCTTGTCCGTACAGCAAACATTCGGGATGCTTCGCCATGAGTTCTTCAATAGCAAACAACGCACAATCTACCATCACCACTTTTTCACCGCCTTTGGGAGAACGCTCTCCTACTTCTTCGGTGATTGGGGTAGGCGCAAAATCGTATGTAAATAAATCTCCGGGTTTTGGGTCTTCTGCTTCAAGCGCCTCCTTTAAGGCTTTTTTAACTTCAGCTTCGATTTCAGTTTCAATTTCTTTTACTTCTTCTTCTGAAATATTAAAATCTGATAACAATTTCAGCATTTTAGGATATGGATCCCGCAATCTGGCTTCGTCCAAATCGTCACGATAAAATTCCATCCGCACTCCCGAAGTATGGTGATTTAACAACGGTACTTTTGCGTGCACCAAAAACGGACGGCGCTCTGTTCGTATTTTTGAAATTACTTCGTTAATCGTTTTATAGCTCTCTTCAAAATTAGTTCCGTCTATAGAAATTGCTTCCAATCCGTGAAATCCAGCGGCATATTCAGCAGCATTTTGGGCACGTGTCTCGGCCTCATTTGCTGAAATATCCCAACCATTATCCTGTACCAGATAGAGAATTGGCAGTTGTTTTAACGCCGCCATTTGAAAAGCTTCGGCAATCTCCCCTTCAGTTACGCTTGCGTCTCCTAAAGAACAAACTACAACGGGCTGTTCATTGCGCACTTGTTGCGCAATCGCTTCGTCCTTCCCTAAACTTTCTTTGTACGCAAAACCTAAAGCAACCCCAGTCGCGGGAATTGCCTGCATCCCGGTAGCACTACTCTGGTGCGGAATTTTAGGTTTATCATCATCCTTTAAACTAGGATGCGAATAATACGTACGTCCAGCAGAAAAAGGATCGTCCTTCTTTGCCAACACCTGCAACATCATTTCATACGGTGTCATCCCAATGGCCAGTAACATCGAGTCATCGCGATAATATGGAAACATATAATCCTGTGGTTGCAATTGCATCCCCACAGCAGTTTGTATCACCTCGTGCCCTCGAGAAGTCGCATGCACATATTTTGAAACTACCTTAAAGTTTTCCTCATAAATCTCGGTCATCGTTTTTGCCGTGACGAGGTTTTTAAAGGCTTTTACTACTATATCTCTTGTAATTTTCATATTATGTCAATGCGGACTCATTCCGCATTCGGTTTAATGATTATTATGTAGACTATTTATAAAGGTCTCGACTGCGCTCGACCAGACATCTTTAGTATTTTCTATCCGTGTCAAAATTCTCCATATTGTCCGCTATGCGTTTTAAGAAACTCCCTGCCAAATAACCATCTACAATTCTATGATCAAACGAAAGCGACAAGTACATCATACTTCTAATTTCAATAGTGTCGCCATCCTCTTTCTCAATGACTTCAGCACGTTTTTTTATGATGCCCGTTGCAAGAATGGCTGCTTCGGGTTGGTTGATAATAGGTGTTCCCATTAAGCTTCCAAACGTCCCCACATTACTAATGGTAAATGTGCTGCCCTTCATATCATCGCCTTTCAAATTTCCGGAGCGCGATTTACCCACTAGCTCGTTGGTGGATGCAGCTAGTTCTTTTAAGTCTTTTTTATCAGCATTTTTTACTACAGGAACAATTAAATTTCCACTAGGTAAAGCCGTTGCCATCCCAATATTTATCTCTTCTTTTACAATGATATTTTTTCCATCCAAAGACGAATTTATCATCGGGAAATCCTTAATCGCATTCGCTACGGCTTCAATAAAAAGAGGTGTAAAGGTTAACTTTTCGCCGTGTTTTTCTTGAAATTTCAATTTGTTGGCATTGCGCCAATTCACCATATTTGTAAGGTCTGCCTCTACATACGCTGTCACATGTGGCGAGGTGTGCTTGCTATATACCATATGGTCTGCAATCATCTCCCGCATACGGTCCATTTCAACTATTTTTCCTGTGCCTTTGTCAAATTTCAAATCGGGAATTTGGAAACCGTTATTTTCTGAAGCGGATTGCACAAATTGGAAAGGTCTTCCTTCCGCCAAGTATTCTGAAACATCGCTTTTTCGCAATCTTCCATCTTTTCCTGTTCCGGTAATGCGCGCCAATTCTTCATACGAAATATGATTTTTTCGCGCCATTGCATCCACTAAAGGAGAAATGAAGAGATTTTCATTCACCTTAAATGCTTTTGAACTCGAACTCGGAGATGAAGGTTTTGAAATCTTTTTCTTTGAAGAAGTCTCTTTCTGTTTTTCTGAAATTGTTTCTTCTTTGGAAACTTCAGAAACTGAAACGCCTTCTTTTAATTCTAAAATAGCAATCACATCACCAACTGGCACAACATCTTTCGCTGAAGCTTTGTGCGAAACCATTTTACCATCACTGGGTGCGGGGACTTCATTATCCACCTTATCGGTAGCCACCTCAACAAGAATATCTCCCTCTTTAAAGGTATCTCCTTCTTGAACGAGCCAATTAAGTATTGTTCCTTCTGTGATACTCTCGCCCATTTTGGGCATTTTGAATTCCTGCGTAGGCAGGAATCTCTTTTCTTCACTCATTTTCTCAATTTATTAAAATTTAGATTCCAGTTCATACTCAAATCACTCCAACTACGATTCATTTCTACAATTAGATTTTCTTTCCATTCACGTTTCCACTTCTTCATTTGAGACTCTCTTTTTGAGGCTTCTGCTCCATCCTGATATTCCTCAAAATAAACCAACTTATCACAATTATATTTCGCGGTAAAGCTCTTAGGATACACTTTCAATTTATGCTCTTTTATGCGCTCATCAATATTATTTGTGCAACCTACATACAAAACTGAATTAGACTTATTTGCCATAATATAGACATACCAAATGGTCATTGTTTGTCTGGATGAGATTCCTGCCTCCGCAGGAATTGGTTCAACGTTTTATAAAAATCTTCTTGCTTAGGTCTATCCTTCGGAATCTCTCTTAAAGGTTCCACTTCTTTTAAACTCTCATAACAATCTGCTGGTAATTGCTGGTATAATTTGGTTCCAGCTGTTTTCCAGACAATCATTTCTTCTGAAACTTCTTTGATTGCCTTCGCCGGGTTGCCAACAATTAACTGCCGTTTTTCAAACTTGGTTTCTGCCTTTACAAATGCCATCGCACCAACGATACATTCATCTCCTATTTCCGCATCGTCCATAATAACGCTGTTCATACCTATAAGGCAGTTACGGCCTAAGTTTGCTCCGTGAATAATTGCTCCGTGACCTACGTGCGCTCCTTCTTTGAGCACTATACTTTTTCCAGGAAACATATGCACGGTACAATTTTCCTGCACATTTACGCCATCTTCCAGAATAATCTCCCCCCAATCACCGCGTATCGCTGCTCCGGGGCCGATATAACAATTCTTACCAATAATTACATTGCCTGTCACAGCTGCCAATGGGTGAACGAAACTGCTTTCGTGAATTACGGGTTTATGGCCTTTGAAGCTGTAAATCATATTAAAGAGATGAGTGTTGAGTACGCTTTGCTTTGAGAGGTGAAAGTCATTATTTATTTTTCAAATGTCTTATTAATGATGAAATCATTTTTCCTATTTCAGTTAATCGTTTTCTATTTTCTTCATCAATTTCAAACGTTATATACCCTCTCAACCTTGCTTTCGTTGAAGCCGCAACGCATTCGTGAGAACTATCCCAAGCCATTTTTAAATACCTATTAAAGTTAACATCTGTACTTCCAGAACCTTCAGCTATATTGAAGGCAATAGAATCAGCCGCTCGAATGAATTGTGACGATAATTTATATATTTCGTGCTTTGGAAATTTTTCAACTTGTTGATTTACAAACTCTCCAAAATCTATAGCTTTTTGATAGATCTGTAAATCCTCAAACTTAAAATGATAACTACTTTCCATAGATAATACTAGTAATTACAAAACTCACCACTCACAGAAAACTTGATTTTTGTCCTCACCTCTCATCACTATTATTTAAATCGTTTCAAAGTTTCTTTCGTAAAATCACTTAATACCAATCGGCCAGAAATCACAGCTCTTTCAGCCAACAACTCATCCCAATTTTCGGTACCTGCCCACATAATTTTTTTCATTTCTTTCATTGCTTCGGGATTATAATTACAAAGGTTCTCTGCGAAGGCCTGCACTGCTTCATCGAGTGCCTCGGTGCTTTCGTATACGCTAGCAAATAAACCTTTTTGTCTTGCCCATTCAGCATCGTAAAAACTGTTTGCGTCTATGGCTATTTGACTCATTCCGCTTAATCCTAACTTTCTCTCAACGGCAGGTCCAACAACAAAAGGACCAATCCCGATGTTTAATTCGCTTAATTTAATGCTGGCGAATTTGGTTGCCATACAATAATCTGTAGCACTGGCTACGCCTACACCACCCCCAACAGTTTTTCCTTGAACTCTACCGATAATAAATTTTGGACATTTCCGCATTGCGTTTATTACATTCGCAAAGCCGCTAAAAAACACCTTCCCGGTTTCAGCATCGTTAATATTAATGAGCTCAGTAAAACTAGCTCCAGCACAAAATGTTCTGTCTCCTCCACTTTTAAGGATAATTACTTTTACTTCGTTATTTTCTCCAGCCTTCGTAATAGTTTCGGCTAGTTTTGCTAAAATGTCTCCCGGCAAACTATTGTGTGCTGGGTGAAAAAATTCTATAGTTGAAATTCCGTTATTTATTTCTTCTTTTACGTAAGGTGCTGTCATATTTTTATTGACTTGACAATGCGCACTTGTTGCGCATTCGGTTTACTTTTATTTTCTAATTCTAAATAATATTCCTCTAATCATATTTGGTTTTATATCCGCTCAAATCCCAATTCTCGCTCAAATCTGTCCAATCGGGATTCATTTCAGAAATGATATTTCTTTTCCATTCCTGTTTCCACTTTTTAATCGTTTTCTCTCTCTTTATAGCTTCTTGTATCCATTGATGTTCCTCAAAATATACTAATTTATTAATATTATATCTACCAACGTGCGTCCCAAATGTTGCAGCTTTGTGTTCTGCTATTCTCCGCTTAATATTATTTGTTACACCTACGTAAAAAATGTGATTGTTTTTGTGAGTTAGGATGTATGTGTAATATTTGTGTTCGCGGGACATAGATTAAAAATTAGTCTTTTGTTTTAAGCGTCTGCGCAACTTGTGCGCAGTGACACTTCGTGTCAAAAGTATTTGCTAAAGCAAACCAAACTGCTCAAAATGATGATTCAAATGTTTCCGTTCCAACAAATACGATTCATATTTATTTAATTCACCAAACACCAAATTCTTTAACACTGCGTCTGGATTTTCTTTAAAAAATTGCAAATATTTGTAACGCTGCTCCAAAAATTTTGCTTTTGCTGTCTCTAAATCAGGATGAATTAATGATGCTAATGTGTCTTTTTCCAATTGCGGAAATTGAGAGTTCTGCGGAAATTTCTCAAAATTGTATAAACTATCGTGAACTACATCTAAATACTTTTCGGGCGTAGCAATCTCAAAATCCTGAAGCTCTCCCGAAGCTATTTTATAGGTGTATTCTAAATGCTCGAGCATATGCTGCGGTGTCATTATTCCCCATTTAGGCTTTGTATTTTCGGAAAGTTTTGATAAACATTCTTCTATTTTTTCCGAAGTCATTTCAGTAAAAATGGCTTGTTTCTTTTCAACCATTGTTAAAATAGTTGCAATACAAACCAACGGATCTTCTTTTTCAGCATCTGCAGGTAATGTAGCATTAGCCGCATCTACATTAACGTCAAAAATTTCCACATACCATTTTACAATACCGCTGGGGTGTTCTTGACCTCTGCTATCTCTATCTACTTTTTGTTTACAGGTTAATCGTACGTACAACGTATCATTGTGATAAATAGGGCGTAAAAAACGGATTTCTTCCAACCCATAATTAGCAGCAACGGGGCCTTTATTCGGATATACAAACAATCCTGCTGCCATGGATATTATAAAATATCCGTGGGCGGTTCTTTTTTCAAAAATGCTTCCGTCAAGACTTGTAATATCGGTATGTGCGTAAAAATGGTCCATGTTAAATTTCCGAAGTTTACAATATCTGTATCGGTAATCGTTCGGTTGTGGGTTTTAAGTGACATTCCCGGCTTGATATCTTCCCAATGGTAGGCAAATGGATGTTTGGGGGATTCTTTATAATCAGATTTAGCCTGATAAATTCCTGTAACCTCGGTCAATGTTGTTGGACTTCCCTGAATGGCGCAACGTTGCAAATAATGCTTAATACCGCGCATTCCACCCATTTCTTCTCCACCGCCGGCGCGTCCCGGGCCTCCATGAATTAATCCCGGTAATGGCGAACCGTGGCCCGTACTTTGTTTTGCACTTTCTCTATTCAATATTAAAATTCGACCGTGATGACTTGCGGCATTTACGGCATATTCTCTTGCAATGGTATCGTCATTTGTCACAATGGAACTTACCAGAGACCCTTTACCCATCTTTGCTAATTTAATAGCATCTTCCAACGTATCGTAAGGCATTAACGTACTCACGGGACCAAACGCTTCGGTAATGTGAGCGGCTTCATTTTGTAACGGATGATCCTCACGCATTAAAATAGGTTTCATAAATGCTCCTTTTTTTGAATCTGCGCCAACCGCTTTAAAGTCGTCGTAATTTCCGTAGACTATTTCAGCAGTTTCGGCGATTTTTGCGACTTGTTCTTTTACTGAAATTCGCTGTGCATCACTTACCAAACTTCCCATTCTAACTTCTTTGAGTCGAGGGTCACCGATGGTTACTTTATCCAACTGATTTGCCAACGCAATTTGCACGTCTTCCAACAAGTTCTGTGGAACGATAATACGACGGATGGCGGTACATTTTTGCCCACATTTTGTGGTCATTTCGTTGCGGACTTCCTTTACAAACAAATCAAATTCTGGTGTTCCCGGTACGGCATCTTTTCCTAAAATAGCTGCATTTAAACTATCTGCCTCCATTGTAAATGGCACCGATTCTTCTATTAATTGTGGATGATTTTTAAGCTGGCGACCAATTTTTGCTGAACCCGTAAACGTAACCACATCCTGGGATTGCACAGTGTCTAAAATATTTTTAGCGGTCCCTGAAATGAGTTGTAAAGAGCCTTCCGGTAAAATTCCCGAAGCTATGATTTCTCTAACTACGGCCTCAGTTAAATAGGCTGTTTGTGGTGCTGGCAAAACAACTGCTGGCATTCCTGCCATCCAATTGACCGCACATTTTTCAAGCATTCCCCAGACCGGGAAATTGAAGGCATTTATATGTACTGCAACACCTTCTCTTGGCACCATAATGTGATGTGCCATAAAACGACCACCACGGGATAAATCAATCGGGTCGCCCTCAACGTGGTATGTTTGGTTAGGAAATAATTTCCGAAGAGAAGCATTGGCAAATAGATTTCCGAAGCCTCCTTCAATGTCTACCCAACTGTCACGTTTTGTGGCACCAGTTCGGTAACTTATTTCGTAGAATTGTTGCTTTCTTTTTGTGAGATATAATGCAAGGCTCTTCAACATATTTCCACGTTGCTGAAACGTCATTTTGCGAAGCACATCGCCTTTATCTCGACCGTATTGTAAAATGGATGGGATGTCCAATCCTTCCACTGTGGTATTTGTAAAATGCTCCCCGGTAATGGAATCGAAAACAGGAATCCCTTCTCCGTTTCCAGATTGCCATTGTCCTTGTGTGTAATGTTGTGTTTTTTGCATATTTAATACTTCAAAATTCTATCTAAGCTTCCTTTGAGCGTAGCTATTTCAGAAACTGAAATGTTACCTAATTTCTTTTTCAATCTCTTTTTATCAATAGCCCTTATATGAATAGGAAGTGCTTCCGAAACTTTGGACAAACCATTTTCATCAGTCGGTTTCAAAATTAAATTTTCGTGATAATTTTTAAGGCTTGTTGTTAGCGGCACCACAATAACCGTGTGCATAAACAAATTTATTGCCGTTCCCGAAAGTATTATTGCAGGCCTTCTCCCGCGCTGTTCGCTCCCTTGCGTTGGATTAAAGTAAACATCATAAATATCTCCTTGCTTCATTCCTTTTCAAGTTCATCAAGCGTTCTAAACCATTCTTCAATATCCTCTTCCGCAAGCAACGCCAATTCTGGGTCATCTGCTGTCAATTTATAACTTTTTAAAAAAGCTGCTTTGTCTAGTTTTTCCAGGTAGAATTCCAACGCCTTTTGAATCAATTTGTTCTTAGGCACATTTAAGCTTTTTGCCTCTTTTGAAAGCTTTTCCAAAAGTTCATCCGGTAATGATGATGTAAATGTTGCCATAATATATTTATTAAACGTAAATATAAAATATAATTATAAAACCTTAAATAATTTCTTCGAAAATTTTAATAGATTGAAAATCAGTTTATTTTGATTATAAATTCACATTTTCTATAATCGCAGCATATCCTTGCCCAACGCCTATACACATTGTAATTAATGCGTATCGTTTTCCTTTTTCTTTTAATTCCAACGCTGCTGAATAGGCTATTCTTGTACCTGTTACACCAAGAGGATGACCAATAGCAATAGAGCCACCATTAGGGTTTATGCGTGGGTCGTCATCTTCTAGTCCCCATTCTCTAATACAGGCCAAAGCTTGTGATGCGAAGGCTTCATTTAGCTCAATCACATCCATATCTTCCATTTTTAACCCTGCTTTTTTAAGTGCTTTGTTGGAAGCTTCCACAGGGCCAATTCCCATAATTCGTGGTTCTACTCCCACTACTGCCGAAGATACTATCCTAGCTAAAGGTTTTAAATTATATTTTTTTACGGCATCCTCTGAAGCTATAATAGTTGCAGCTGCGCCATCATTTAATCCCGAAGCATTTCCCGCAGTTACACTTCCTCCTTCTTTTTTGAAGGCCGGACGTAGTTTCGCTAAAATCTCTTTTGTAGTATCAGGACGGATAAATTCGTCTTCTTTAAATATAATAGGTTCTTTTTTTCGCTGCGGAATTTCAACAGCAACAATTTCTTTTGCAAGCCTTCCGCTGTTTTGAGCCTTGGCTGCTTTCATTTGGCTATGGTAGGCAAAAGCATCCTGGTCTTCTCTTGAAATATTATGTTTCGCTACTAAATTTTCAGCGGTAACACCCATTCCGTCGGTGCCGTACATTTCAGCCATTTTCGGATTTACAAATCGCCATCCAAATGACGAATCGTACATTTTATTATCATTTCCGAAGGGAGAAGCACTTTTAGAGATTACCCAGGGACCACGCGTCATATTCTCCACACCCCCCGAAATAAACACATCGCCATCACCCGCCTTAATCGCACGATTTGCGTGAATGATTGCCGATAACCCCGAACTACAAAGTCTATTAACCGTTTCGCCAGGGACTGTGTATGGCAATCCTGCGAGGAGCAAACTCATTCTCGCAACGTTTCGGTTGTCTTCGCCTGCCTGGTTTGCGCAGCCCATAATCACGTCATCATAAGCTTCCTGGGGAATACTCGGATTTCGTTTTACAATTTCTTCTATTACTTTTGCACCCAAATCATCTGTCCGCACAGCGCCGAGTGTGCCTTTATAATTTCCTATTGGAGTTCGCACTCCGTCTATAATATATGCTTGTTTCATTGTGTTTGGTTTTAATTTAAAGTTTCAGAAAAAGTATCTCCTTGTTTCATATCGCCTGTTGTGTACCCTTTCATAAACCATTGCTTTCGCTGTTCTGAAGTTCCGTGCGTAAAGCTATCGGGACTTACTGAACCTTGCGTCCTTTTTTGTATAGCATCATCACCAACAGCATTTGCTGCGCTTAGTGCTTCATCTATATCACCTGCTTCCAAATACCGGCGGTTGTGATGAGCCCAGACACCTGCGTAAAAATCGGCTTGTAATTCTTGTGCAACAGATAATCGGTTCGCCTCTATTGTGTTTGTTTGACGTTTAGCCTGGCTCACTTTTTGGCTCGTACCGAGAATAGTTTGAATATGATGACCAACTTCGTGGGCAGTAACATAGGCTATCGCGAAATCACCCCCTTTCGCTCCAAAACGGGATTTCAGTTCGTCAAAAAATGCCAGATCCATGTATATTTTTTGGTCTGCCGGGCAATAAAATGGTCCTGAAGCGGCTGTTGCACTACCACAACCAGTATTTACGGCATCTGTAAATAAAACCATATTGGGCTTCTTGTACTGTCCCATGTTATTTTCTACAAAAACCTGTGTCCACACATCCTCAGTATCGGCCAAAACGGTAGCCATAAAATCTCCCATTTGTTTTTCTTGCGCAGTAAGTTCTCTTTCCTCTGTTTGTTGAACGCGCTGGCTTTTACCAATTTCTTCCACTATAGGAGCGAGTTGTTGCCCTGTATCACCACCAAAAAGCTGTAATGCGATGACTATTATAGCCACGAGACCACCACCAGCGGCTAGTTTTCCTTTGGAGCTCATCCCCCGACGGTCTTCCATATTGTCACTCTTTCTTCTACCCTGCCACTTCATAAGATTAATTTGTTAAGTTGTTTTTTGGTTATTCCCAGTCTTTGTTTGTTCTATAAACTACGCCTTTAAACAAAGCTACTAAATCATCGCCTCTTTTAACTTCAACAATATTGAAACCCACTTTTGTTTTCTGAAGATTTACTGTTGCTTCTGCCGTAATAAAATCTCCTTCTTCGAGAGCTTCAATGTGGTTAATGCTTGTTTCAATGGAAACTGCATATTTGCCGTGGGTGTTTGCTGTAAAACCGAAAGCCGTATCTGCCAATGAATAACTTATCCCACCGTGCGCTTTATCCATACTGTTGAGCATTTCTTTACGAATGGTCATCCCCACTTTTACGTAGCCAATATTAGATTCTATAATTTCGATTCCCAGCCATTGGCTGTAGGCGTCTTGGGAAAGCATTTTGTGGGGAATAGCTGCACCTTCCATTAAAAGAATGTTTTGTTTTCACGATTCATCTTCCTTAACAATGGACTACAGCGATATCTGTCTTCTCTGTATTCGTTATATAATTTGTCCATTTCTTCTACACACCAGTTAATGCCTTTTTCATCTGCCCAAGCCAATAATCCTTTTGGGTAATTGACTCCCTTGGTCATCGCGTTGTCTATATCTTTTGCTGAGGCGATGTTCCAAAAAAGCGCATCGGCAGCTTCGTTTATGAGCATGACGAGTATTCTTTCAAAAATTTGTTGGTGCAATTTTATATCCTCAGACCTCTCGACTCCGCTCGAAGAGACATTGCCTTTATCATCATATTTATAATAACCTCTTCCCGATTTTCTGCCTAAATAACCAGCTTCTGAAAAACGCTTTTGGGTAAAGGCAGGTTTGTATCTTGGGTCGTAGTAAAATGCTTCAAAAACGGTTTCGGTTACGGTATAATTAACATCATTACCAATAAAATCCATTAATTCAAAAGGGCCCATTCTGAATCTGCCCTCCGATTTCATTGCATGGTCTATGGTGGCAAAATCTGCAATTCCTTCTTCGTAAATTCTCAAAGCTTCACCATAAAAAGGTCTTGCTACCCTGTTGACGATAAACCCAGGGGTGTCTTTTGCAATGGCTACCATTTTGCCCCAATTTGCTATAGTTTCTTCGGAAATTTTAAGGGTTTCAGCACTTGTTTGAATAGCCGGAATTACCTCCACCAATTTCATCAAAGGAGCTGGGTTGAAAAAATGTATTCCTACGCAACGTTCTGGTTTTTTGAGAGAAGACGCTATAGAGGCAATTGAAAGTGACGAAGTGTTTGAAGCAATAATACATTCGTCTGAAACGTAACTTTCTAATTCCTGAAACACTTTCTTTTTAATATCCAGGTTTTCAACAATAGCTTCTATGGTCATATCACTATCAGCCAATTCTTTTAAAGAATTTACATAGCTGATGTTGTCTTGAATTCGGTTTTTTTCTTCGGAAGTGATTCGTTCTTTTTCGACCAGACGCGTCATTATTTTTTCAAGACTTGCTTTTGCTTTGTCAAGCGCATCTTGATTTAAATCAAATAATTTAACGGTGCAACCTGCTGTGGAAGCCACTTGCGCTATTCCAGAACCCATTGTTCCTGCTCCGATGATTCCTACAACTTTGATTGGAGATTGTGGATTGTGGATTTTTGATTGTTGAAGTGTCATTTGATTGGAAATTGTGAATTATTAATTTTAATTTTTCTAATGTAATTTGTTAGAAGCTGTTTTTATGCTTGCAACAAAAATGGAAATTAGTTGATTGTTTTCATCTATTAATCTATCCAATTCTTCAATATTCAAAATTAATTTTGCGCCTTTTTGAATTTTCATATTCACGTGGGACTCTCGCAATTCTTTTAAGCTAACTTTCATTTTATGCAGAAAATCTTTAGTTGATTCACCACTTCTGGCTTCTCCATAATTGAGCGCTACTGACGTAGTTGACCTAATTAATTGCTTTGTTAAATGTTCTGCTGCAAAAGACTTGTCCATACTTTTACATAACAAAATAATATCAACTGCAAACTGAATTAATCGTTCTTCTAATTGGTTTGGTTTCATTAATCATTTTTAGTTCAAAAATCAGCAATTCACAATCTCCAATCGTTATTTACCTTTAAAATTAGGTTTTCTTTTTTCGACAAATGCGGCGACCCCTTCGGCATAGTCTTCGGTAGAGGCAGATTCTATTTGTAGTTTGCTTTCTAATTTTAACTGCGAATCTAAATCGTTATTCATCGATTCATTCAACAAACGTTTTGTTAACCCTAGTGCTTTTGTTGGCATATTCGCGAGTTTTAAAGCAGTGGTATTCACTTCATCCATTAACATTTCCGAAGAAACAACACTATAGATCATCCCCATTTGTTCTGCTTTCTCTGCGGAAATTTTATCTCCCAACATCATTATGGCAGATGCTTTTCCGAAGCCAATTAACCGAGGTAAAAAGAATGTTCCCGCACTATCTGGAATCAAACCAATTTTACTGAATGCCTGTATAAAACTTGCTTTGTCGCTGGCAATTACCACATCGCACGCCAAAGCCATGTTTGCTCCTGCTCCCGCGGCTACACCATTTACACCACAGATAATGGGTTTTTCAATACTTCTAATTCTGTTAATTATTGGATTGTAATGGTCATCTAATATTTTTTTGAAACCGGGATTTAAATCGGGATTTGTGATTTCGCCAATGTCCTGACCTGCACAAAAAGCTTTTCCATTTCCAGTTAAAATGATAGCTCTAACGGTTTCATCTTTTTCGCAAGCATCAAATTCGTCTTGCAGTAAAAAAGCCATTTCACGATTGAAGCTATTAAAGACTTCCGGTCGGTTTAGAGTTAAGGTTGCTACCCCGTTTTCTATTTGTTTTGTGATTGTCATTTAAATATTATTTAAGGCATTTAAAATAGTCAAAAGGCTCTTGGCAGTCGTCGCATTTAAATAATGCCTTGCATGCTGTGGAACCAAACTGACTGACTAAATGTGTATTTGTGCTACCGCAATTGGTACATTTTACTTTTTTCGCATTTCCGAGGAGGACATCTTTATCTGCTGTTTCAGACAATGGTCTTGCGATGCCATATTCCTCCATTTTTTGAAGACCTTCTTCGCTTATCCAATCGGTACTCCAGGCCGGACTTAGCACTAAATCTATTTCCACTTTTTTATCCAATGTTGCAAAGGCGGTTTTCAAATCGTCCCCAATGACATCCATCGCAGGACAACCGCTGTATGTGGGCGTCAATTTTATTTTAATTACGCCGTCAACTTCAATAGCCTCACGAATTACACCCAAGTCTAAAACCGTCAAAACTGGAATTTCAGGATCGCTTACCTGCTCCAGAATTGGAGTTAAGTGAGGGTCGATATTTGCGGTTTGGGTTGTTGTCATTCTTTTATTAATTGGAGATTAACGATTTTTGATTGTTGAAGTTTTTACTTCTGAAATCAGCAATTCACAATATACAATCGTTACTCTTTTTACCACTCCATATTGGGATAGGTGCGTTGCATATATTGAAGATCACTTAGAATGTAGCCCATATATTCGCTATGCGTTCCATTTTTTCCTCCCTTGATGAAATACTTACGTTCGGGTACTTGAAGATTTGATTCTTTTAATAATTCTGAAACTTCTTCGTAATATTTTTCTTTAAATTTTGAAGTATCCACGCCAATTCCTTCAGAAATCATTGCTTTATCTGCTTCGGTTAGGTCAAAAAGCTCGTCTGTGAAAGCCCAAAGCTCGTCAATAGCTTCCTGCATTTTTGCGTTACTTTCATCTGTTCCATCTCCTAATCTCTTTACCCAATCTCCAGAAAAACGTTTGTGATAGCTTACTTCTTTAATTCCCTTTTTTGCAATGGCTGCAAGCGTTTCGTCTTTGCTGTTCAGCAGTTCATTCATAAACAGTAGGTGAAAAGCATCAAACAAATACTGGCGTCCCATTACATAGCCAAAGTGTTCATTGGGCTGCTCTACCAACAATACGTTTTTATAGTCACGTTCTAAACGCAAAAAAGCAAGGTCATCTTCTGTCTTGCCTTCTCCTTGAATTTTAGCTGCGTATTGATAGTAATTTCGGCATTGCCCAATTAAATCGAGTGAAATATTGGTGCCGGCGATATCTGTTTCCAGCGTTGGCCCATGACCGCATAGTTCGCCGAGACGTTGACCGAGGATTAGGGAATTATCTGCGATACTTAAAATGTAGTTGTATAAATTTATATTTTTCATTTATTTCTTTTTGAAGATGAAGTTGAAGACGAAGATGAAGTCGAATTAACCTCTTGATTTTCAAAGTAAATTTTTCAATAATGTTACTATAATTCTTATTAATTCATCATTTTCTTTAATTAGCGGAAACAATTCACTTTCAGAATACAACTTTGCTTTACGCTGTATATTTAAATTGCGTAGACTTTCTCTTAGTTCTTTTAAGCAAATTCGAAGCTTATTAGCCTTATCTTTAATTGAACCTGCTCCCATCGCCTCACCAAAATTTAAAGCTGAAGAACAAGCAGAGCGAATTAATTGTTTTGCCAAATAATCTGAAGCAAAAGTCTTAGGTGGTTTGTCGTAAAGTAATATAATAGAAGCTGCATAATTTTCTAATCTAAATCATATTTCTTACTCATAAAAAAATATTCTTGGATTTTTCATCTTCAATTTCAACTTCATCTTCGATTTCAAGGCGCAGCTGCGTTACATATGCTTCACCTCATCTGGCAAATCATAGAATGTGGGATGCCGGTATACTTTATCCTGCGCTGGTTCAAACAGTTCTCCGTTATGCTCAGGATTACTCGCCTTAATATTACTGCTTTCTACCACCCAAATACTTACACCTTCCATACGGCGGGTGTAGACATCGCGAGCATTTGACAGTGCCATTTCCGCATCTGCTGCGTGGAGGCTACCAAAATGCCTGTGTTCTAATCCGTTTTTACTTCTCACGAAGATCTCCCAAAGAGGCCAGTTTTTACTCATAATGTTTAACGTTTTGAGATATGAGTAATTAGTAGCAAGTTTGTTTTGTTAAAACTCAGAACTAAAAACTCACTACTATTTAAATTGCTTCTTTTAATTTTTTATTATCCTGCTTCTCTGCATACGCCATAGCAGCGTCTCTAACCCAAGTTCCTTCTTCCCAGGCACCTATTCTATCCTTCATTCGTTTTTTATTGGAAGGACCGTGCCCTTTCACTACCTGCCAGAATTCGTCCCAATCTATTTCACCGAAATCATAGCTTCCGGTTTCTTCGTTAAATTTTAAATCCGGATCTGGAATTGTTAACCCTAAGATATCGGCCTGGGGAACAGTTTGATCTATGAACTGTTGGCGTAATTCGTCATTGGATTTACGTTTCAGTTTCCATTTCATCGATTGTTCTGTGTGGATGCTTTCAGCATCTGTTGGTCCCAACATCATTAAACTTGGCCACCACCATCTGTTTAATGCATCTTGCGCCATTTCCTTTTGCTCTGGTGTTCCGTTACAAAGTTTCAGCATAATTTCAAAACCCTGACGTTGATGAAAACTTTCTTCTTTACACACACGCACCATCGCTCTGGCATAAGGTCCAAAGGAAGTATTACACAACGGCACCTGATTGATAATCGCTGCACCGTCTACCAACCAACCTATCGCTCCCATATCTGCCCAGGTAATCGTTGGATAGTTGAAAATAGAAGAATATTTTGCTTTTCCAGAATGCAATTGCTCAAACAACTCATCACGAGAAACACCTAGAGTTTCACAAGCGGAATAAAGATATAATCCGTGACCTGCTTCGTCCTGAACCTTGGCCAACAAGGCTGCTTTTCTTCGTAAAGAGGGTGCTCTGGTTATCCAGTTTCCTTCCGGCAACATTCCAACTATTTCGGAATGTGCATGCTGACTCATTTGCCTGATATGCGTCTTGCGATATTTCTCCGGCATCCAGTCTTTGGGTTCAATTTTCTCATCACGCGCAATGCGGGCTTCAAAAATTTCTTCAAGGTTTTTTACATCATTTTCCATAGTTCTTCTTTTTTCATTCAAATTAAATCTATACGTCAAAATCTACTTTTACTTTATCTGTTGTTGGGACAGCTTGACAGCTCAAAACTAAATTTTGAGATACCTCTTTGTCGCTCAATGCGTAATTAATTTTCATTTCTACTGCCCCATCTAATACTGCGCATTTACAGGTACTGCATACGCCACCTTTACAAGCAAAGGGTAAATCTGCTCCAGCGCCTAATGCTGCATCCAGGATATTATCATATTCTTTTGTCATTGTAAACGAGAATTCTTTTCCGCCATCTACAATGGTTATCTCTATACCTTCTACATTTTGTTTGGCCAATCGTTCCTGTCTTGCAATATCCTCGTCTGACAGTCCTTTTACAAATAATTCAAAATGTACATTTTCTTTAGGTAATCCTTTATTTATAAGGTATTCTGAAATGTAATTCACCATTTTTTCTGGCCACATAAAAATACTTCGTTGGTGTCCGGAATATCAATAAAAGTTTTGGTTAATACATCCATTTTCTCTTCATCAAAACGACCGTTAAACAATTCAATGTCCCGGCGTTCTTTGGTTAAGAAATAATAAATTTCAAACCTTCCAAAATACTTGTTGCGTAATTGCTCCAATTCTTCCTTAAAGATAATAGATTTTGCTGTTTTATTCACATAAAACAACTTGCAAGTTGATTGATGTTCTGCAGCCAGATGGCTTTTAACCATAGATAATACGGGCGTAATTCCACTACCGGCCGCAAAAAAGAGATAATTTTTCGACTTCTGTGGCGAGACTTCCACTCCAAAGGTTCCACTGGGAGCCATTACCTCAATAGTATCACCAGACTTCAATGTTGAATTGACATAGGTTGAAAAAACGCCTCCAAGAATTTGCTTCACAGCTACTTTCCATTCACCATCGCTAGGACTGGAACATAAACTATACGATCTACGGGTGTCAACACCATCAATATCGGCTTTCAAGGTTAAGTGCTGTCCCTGACGAAATTTAAAATCTTCGGAAATTTCCGAAGGCACATCAAACGTGATGACCGAACAATCATCGGTCTCTTTGTAAATATCTTTTACTTTTATTTTATGGAATGTAGCCACGTGGTATATATTGCAAAAATTATTCCACAAAACTAACGATTGTTAGTTAGGTTTGCAAGTTAATTTTTAGGTTAAATAAAATTCGACTAAGGACTGCCCTCATTGTCCTGCAGACGTTTCTCCAAGTAAAATAAAATTTTATATTTTTTTAGACAATTCCATTAATTAACACTGCCACCATATCTTTTTTTAAAATATTCACATCCATCTTACCGCGTTTTTCGTTCCAAAGGTACAGCGTTCGGAGGGTCGATAGAATGGAGAATAATATTACTTCCGGGTGCTGGGGTTTTATGTCTCCTTGAGCAATTCCTTGTTGTATAATCCTTCGGAAATTATTCTCATAAGCTTCACGCATCTTTACCACTTGTTTCAGGTAATCACCTTCTAAGTGCATCCAATCGTTATTTAATGTTGCAATATTTTCGGAATAACGTACGGTTATGTCTATGTGTATTTCAATAACTCTTTTTATTTTTTGTATTGGTGATATGTTTTCTGAAGAAATCGTATTCATCTCAACAGTAAACTGTTCGGCAACCTCCAGAATTAGGGTTGAAAGTATCTCCTGTTTCCCCGAAATATGGTTGTACAAACTTGCCGCTTTCATATCCATTGCCTGCGCAATGTCCCTCATGGAGACAGCGCTGTAGCCTTTTTCTTTAAAAAGTGAAGCTGCTGTATGGATGATTTCTTGCTTTCGGGTTTGTAACATTTGGAATGTAAAGATATATGTTTTGATTGGAGATTAACGATTGGTGATTTTTGATTGCTGAATGAAAAAGAAAACCGAATATCAAACTACAGAAATAAGAATTATAATGTTTCTTAAGATTGGGAGGTTAACTATTTTAATTTCAGAAATTTTAAAAACTAATCGCTACTCCATTAAGGCTACTTCACAAAGGCATACCAAACATAAAGTTGATTAGTTCAAAAATCAACAATCCGCAATCTACAATCATTAATCATTGCTTACTTTTGATCTATGATTGAAGAGCGCATTGAAAGCAATGAACTACTCGATAGACTGCCCCCACATTTAAAGCAGTATATCAAGCCACAAAACTATGAGCACTACACACCTATAAATCAGGCAGTATGGCGGTTTGTGATGCGTAAAAACGTAGATTACCTGAGTAAAGTTGCGCACGAAAGTTATCTCGATGGACTAAAAAAAACAGGAATCTCGGTGAATGAAATCCCGTCTATGTACGGAATGAATCGTATTCTGAAAGAAATAGGATGGGCTGCAGTTGCTGTAGATGGTTTTATTCCACCCAATGCTTTTATGGAATTTCAGGCCTACAAAGTGCTTGTAATTGCCAGCGACATTCGCCAACTGGAAAACATTGAATACACACCCGCTCCGGATATTATTCACGAAGGAGCCGGGCACGCGCCTATTATTGCAAGCCCGGATTATGCCGAATATTTAAGACGTTTCGGAGAGATAGGAGCTAAGGCAATTTCGAGTGCACACGATATGGAAATGTACGAAGCCGTGCGCACACTTTCTATTTTAAAAGAGGCCGAAGGTGCTTCCGAAGAAAAAATTGCAGCTGCTGAAAAGCATGTCGAAGATTTACAGAATAAGGAAGTGAAACCTTCGGAAATTTCACTTATAAGAAACCTACATTGGTGGACAGTAGAATATGGAATGGTAGGCAGCGTAGAGAATCCCAAGATATATGGAGCTGGATTGCTATCATCCATAGGCGAAAGTGAGTGGTGTATGAAAAATGAAGTTAAAAAAATACCTTATTCTGTAGATGCTGCGTACCAGGATTTTGATATCACAAAACCACAACCACAACTGTATGTGACTCCGGATTTTGCATATTTACAGCAAGTACTTGAAGAATTTGCAAACACCATGGCCGTGCGTAAAGGCGGTTGGCGTGGTTTACAGAAACTAATTGAAAGCAATCAATTAGGAACTATTGAAATATCAACGGGATTACAGGTCTCTGGAATTTTTACCCGAATGATCCAAAATGAAGATAATGAAGTAGTATGGTTTGAAACCAAAGGAAAAACAGCACTCGCCTACCGGGAAACCGAAGTAATTGGTCACGGTGTTTCGAGACACACCAACGGATTTAGAAGTCCGCTAGGTAAGTTGAAAGGAATTAATCTCGCAATAGAAAATATGGGACCACGCGACCTGGCTGCCTATAATTTTTATGACGGAAAGCCTATTGAATTTGAGTTTGAAAGCGGTATTCATGTGAAAGGAATGAACGTAACCGGGATGCGCAACCTGAAGGGCGAATTAATGCTCATTCAGTTTACAGATTGCACGGTAACCTATAAAAATGAAGTGCTTTTTACCCCGGAAGATGGCGATTTTGATATGGCTGTGGGAAAAGATATTGTTTCGGCATTTGCGGGAGCAGCAGATTTTTTGAGTTTCGATCTGGTGGAACATCAGTTAAGCAATTTGGGTGATGTTGTGGAAATTTCTGAAGAGGAAAAGGAGTTAAGTGGACTGTATGCTGAAGTGAGAGAGGTTCGGGAAAATCAACCTCACCCCCAATCCCTCTCCTTCGAAGGAGCGGGTAGTAAATTGCTCAAAAATTTTAAAAATGTTTCCAGTAAATTTCCAAAAGATTGGCTATTACCGTTAGAAATTTATGAACTAACACGAGATAGGGAGGTTTTGGACTATCTAATAATTTTACAAAACAGAAGGCCTGACGTAGCGCATTTAATTGCCTCTGGGTTGAGGCTTATAAATCTGCCAATAAAAGGGGAGTAACTATTTATTAACCATACTCGCGAATTCTTGGGAGTACAAAAATTAACCGATTTTTCGGGCAGTACACATGGGACTACTTAATTTCTTATTCGGAAAAAAAGATCAGGCGATTCAGGATTTTAAAATTAGAGATGCAATAATTCTGGATGTTCGCACCAAAAAAGAATGGGATGCGGGACATATTGAGGGTGCTAAACATATTCCGTTAGCAAACGTTTCAGCAAAAGTTTCAGAAATCAAACAATGGAATAAGCCTGTAATAACGTGCTGTCTTAGTGGTGGCCGCAGTGGTCAGGCGGCTTCATTTTTAAACCAGAACGGAATTGAAACGGTTAATGGAGGCGGCTGGAAATCGCTTCAGAAAAAGCTATAATTTTACCTGTTTTAGTTCTTCTTCAGTCGTGATGGGTGTTTCATTATATTGCAATGTCCAACCCATTGAATTGGTGAGAATGTAGATTTTTTGTAGTTCAGAAATAAGCCTGTTTTGCGCATTGGTCCGCAGATCAGAAGCTTCAATTTTGGCGCGGAGTTGTTTTTCTATTTTCTGTTTTATTTTGTTGTAATCCTTGGCTTCAAAGGGGTTAAAATAGTCTTGTGAAACATCGTAATATTCTATATTGGGGTTTATTTTTAATTCGGGTTCCGGAATATTACTAATAGTGATTGTTTTGTTGATTTCATCAATTTCAGTTTCAATTTTTCTTAGATCGTACGAGATCGTGGCTTCCGCATTAATGACTACCAAAGCCTTTTTATTCGCATCTATAAAACCGAGTAGCTTTTCGGTGTCTTTATAGCTAAAAACCTGTGCATAGCTACCTTCAGTAACTATTAACTTACCAACATTCTTAAGCTGTTTTTGAATAAGTGCTGTAGTTTCCTGCAACTGCTCGCGTTCGTCTTTTTTGTGTTCACAATATCGAAATCCAAAAACCAGGATCAGCGTGATCACCGCACCAAAAAGTATGTTTCTCATAAGTTTGTTCTTCACTTTAAAGATACAACAAAGCTTCAAAAACTAACTTAATTTTTTAATCTTACTTAAACAGACTTTCTTATTTTTTATTGATTTGTACTAATGGGAAAATCCTGCCCAAATCCAAAACTTGATGGATACTGAGGGCTTCCTTTGTATTTTTCTGAAATTTCCGGTACACGGCTTTCAATATATGCTTTCAGTTCGTTTACAGTAACACGTTTATCGCCACTATCTGCCTTACCGGAAATGGCTTCTAACAATGCATAGGTAAATACCCCATGGCCCAGCTCATCAAACTCGGTAGCGAATTGCTGGCTGCCAGACGCCGTTAGCCAATGTGTACCAGTGCTTCGCGCTAGTTGTGCGATGGCTTTTTCTTCGGCAGCACCTCTTGTAGCGGCAACGGAAGCCAGGGCTCCTGCGCTTTGACAGGCATCTAAAATATACAGTTGTTTTTGTGCAGGTATACCCGAGGCGATCTGTTTTAACTCTTTTGCCGAAATTCCCTTTTGTTGTAACCCTCCCTCATCACCGTAAAGTTGGGTAACATCTGTAGGGACCAGATAAAATTCCTTCTCCACTTTACCATCCATCACCCCGTGGCCAGCATAGTAAAAAATAAAAATATCCTGCGGATTTGCAACCGAAGCTATTTCCGTTAATTTTGAAATAATCTTATCCCGAACTGCATCGCCATTTTTGATGAAATACACATGTGTTTTTGAAGTAATTTTAGACAAACCCTTTTCCACACTTTCCTGAAATCCAGAAGCATCTGCCACCGCATAATTGAGGTTGTACTTAGGATTTTGGTACTCATCTATTCCAACTATTAAAAGGTGCGCCTGGATGCCTTGCGGTTTTACCAGCATTCCGTTTTTTGGGGTATACGTAACGTTCAATTTTTTAGGGACACTCTCCGTTCCCTGAGCATTAATAGCCACTGCCGAAAATTCGTTCATACCTTGTAACAAAGTGATGCTTACCTCCTTCTTATTTGGGTTTTGGGGTACGTCGTCTTCAACTACTAAATTTCTGGTAGTATTCCCTACCAATTTCCCATTTTGGTATAGGCGTATTTCTGAAATGCTATCACCATTGGCTTTTGCGTCCAGGACAATGGTTCCTTTTTCCGATTCAACTGAAATTTCCGGAGTGGCATCATCGTCTACATACAAATTTCTGGCGCCCTGATTATAGGTAATGGTTACGCTTGGTGGTGGTGCAAAATCCTGCAGGTTTTGTTGTGTTTTAAATTCTTTGGAAGCCAAAACCTGATACATCAATCTGGGTGTATAAAACTGGTCGAAAACGCTCTCCAGAGGAATGGTTTCTTTATTTTTAAGGAAGGCTACTTTTTCCCAACCCTTCTGGGTACCGTCAAACTGTCCTTCGGGCGTATAGGCAACCCAACTTTTGTCTTCAAAAACGTACATCTTGAGCAATTCTCTATTCGATAGCATATCCAGAAACGTGATACCGCCGTACTCCGGAATAGCAATTACTGTATTGGTAACAAAACTTCCATTAAAGTTTCCGTAGTCACTCAGGTTAATTTTTTGAACAACCTTCTTACCTGGCAAATGAAATAATACTGCTCCAATAGCATAACCATTATACAACAGGTAATCGCCATTGGGAGACAAAAATACATCGGATTGCGCTCCCTGAAAATCGAACGGAATGCTGCGTAACACATTTCCAGATTGCGGATCGAGATATTCCATGGTATTGGTTGTAGCGTTAGAAACCAATAATTCTTTACCCCCGTTTACGTGAAAAACGCCAAAATACCTCCCGTCTTTACTCCATTTTTCAGTTTTTGAGCCAAAATCGAAATAATGTAATTTTTCGTGTTTAATCTGGTCTGCCTGAATTTCTCTACTCACGTACCCTACGGCATTGTTAAAGGGTGCAAGAGAAAAACCCCCTTTAAAAAACATGGGTTCAATATCCATGGGTTTAAAGAATGTTTCGGTATTGGTTTCAGTATTAATTACACGGAACCCTCTTTTATACAAAATGGCCAATTGTTTGGTGTTAGGGCTAAAATCGAACTGCTGTGCACCTTTGTAATTTTCAATATAATCTGCAAAACTTTCGGCCTTGCCCCTCTTAAAAACTTTAATAGGATCTATGGTCGAAGTAATACTATACACCTTATCTGAAGATGGATCTAAAAGCAATTTTCCATCACTAAAGTCGTCTCTGTAATTTGTTGGATAGTTGGTTAATTGTGTAGTTTTTGGATGTGCAAATATTGAAAAGACCTCTTTACCGTAGGTAGTACTAAATAGCAGCTCAATACTCTCTCCGCCTTGCTGTACCACTACCGAAGTAGGTTTAATAATATTGTTACCGTACTCTAATACTGGTTTCAAACTATATGGTTTGTATTTGCCAAATTTACTATTAGACCCTAACTGTGCATACACAAACGCACCTACATCCAGAACACCTCCAATGCTTTCAGTTTTTGGGAAACTTCCCAGCACTTTTCCGGTGGTTGCATCTATTTTAGTAAGGGGTACGAGGGTAGTTTCTACCCAAAAAGCATTGGCATCTTTTGTAAGGTGTATATCTGTGAAGGTGGGTTGAAAAATACCTTCATCCAGGGTAGCATTGTTGAAGGTATGGGTCCATAAAATTTTACGTGTTTCCGGATCCATACGCATATAAACTAATTTAGAATTTTCAAAATCGTAAATACTACGCAGCACTTCTCCATTTTCGAATAATGCAATGTAATCTCCTTTTAGTTCGGTATAGGTTTGGGTGCTCACATTATAGCTGTAATAACTTCCGTAAGAAGGAACTACAAACAGGTACTTTCCGTTTGGAGTAAAATAATGGGTAGCCACTTCAGTATCTACGGGGAGGGGAGGAATATTGGCTCCCAGGAACTCACCTGTATTTTCATTAAGAGTGTATAAGGAAGTCATATAGTTTTGATCCTGTGCAAACAATGTGAGGGTTCCTTGTCCATTCAATTCCGAATAATCTATAGAATAAATACGCCCCAGTGGGTATTCTTGTATCTTCCTGAAGGTTTCGGTACTATACACCACAATAGTATTGGCCGCCAGCGCATAAACTTTACCCTCTTTTGTATTAACTACTAATTTGCTAAAACTTTTTTCGGCATCTATGGTTCGGTAAAGAAGCCCTGTTTTTTCATTCCAGAATTTCAGGGTATTATCTATATATCCAAAAGTTACCAGAACATTACGCTCTGTATCCAACACACTATGGCTTATATAGTCGGCATGGTTGCCTTGCACTACAAATTCTTGTTGTGCTACACTTAAAAAAGTTACTAAAACTGCCGATATGATTAGTATAAACCGTTTCATATTATTGGTGTGATATTTCAACCATTAAGGGTACTACATAGCCTTTAGCATCTTCCTTCACCTCAAAACCCGGAGTGGTTGAAGCATATTTCACACTCCCTTTATCAATCAATTTATCTCCCAACGCTGTTCTTATTTTGGATGTAAGTCCGCCCGAAGCATTCTGCATGGTTTCCAATAGTTCTTTTTCGTCCAGTTTTTGCTGGCTGAACAAGATCAATAAATAATCTGTCCCGGGGTTGTTGTCCATTCGAATCACCTTTTTTTCACTTGGGAAGGCAAGTTCAGAGTTGGCTCCAATGAGCGGAGACATCCCATCTTCAAAAGGTAATATTTTATTTATTTTCTGGGTGAGATCTGTTGCGAACGCGTAGATATACCCTTCATTTTCATTGGTAAGATAAAAGCGAAAACGGGTGCCAGACGGATAGGCTTCGGTCATTTTATAGGCAACCAATTCCTCTCCTTCAACATCATCTTCCACCACCAGGTTTCTGGTAGAGACTCTGGTAGCGGGCATGGCAACCCCGACATTTGTTTCGAACTTAAGACTTCCTTTGGGAAGTTCACCAGCAATAGGATTATTATCCAATCGCATTAAATCGTTGATAGGAGTAATTGGATTGTTAGGGTTGTTTGGCTGTACTCTTGGATAGGAAGGTTTATTAGGTTCAATTCTCTTTTTGGGAATATTAGAATTGCCTGGTGCTACGGGAGTTTTAGGAGTAACCACAACAGAATTATTTACAGTTTCTTTTCTTTTATAGTAGCTGTAGGGTTGCAGTGCTCCCATTGCCCATTCTTCATATTCTGAGTAGGGAACCCAGATAAAACCTCCATCACCCCAGCCAGTTCCCCAACTGTTCAATACCCGAAAAGCACCTCCCTCAAAGGTGTCGTCGTAGCCAATAACTACCATTGCATGAAAACCGTGTTTAGCTGCGATCGTACCTTTATCTGATGGCAATGAACGCCAGGTTTTGGTAGCTTTAAAAAAGCTTTGGGGCAATTTCATACCCAATAGAACAGGGTAGCCTTCTGTAAGTGCTTTTTTGGTTGCATTGGTTTTTACACCATAATCCTGAGTTTCAAAAAAGAAAAGTTTTTGATAATCCCGGATACGGTAATCTATCGCTTCCATTTGCACTTCGTTAGAAATAACCGGATCACAAGAATAGGGTAATGTTCGTAATGTGGGAGCCCCAGCCACTTTTAAGGCTTCCATACCATAAATTGGGTTTGCACCTTTACTACAATTGGTGTCTTCCTCCTTTTTAATAATGGAATAGACATAGGTTGGAGATAAGGCGTTAGCGGTTATTGTATTCTTATCTGTAATTCCAGCGTCCTTTGCCAGCATAATAGTCCGCAGACCATATGCTGCGGCATACGCCACACAGGTTCCCATTTGCCCCTGGTTTCCCGGAATAGGCGCATATTTTTCGAGGGAATAACTACCGGGTAAATTATCGTAGGTAGCTGCCGTAAAATTGGCTTTGTAAGGTATGTTGCGGTACGATTCTTCATCCCAGTCCATACCCATAGGGTATTCCTGTGCAAATACTGAAAAACTAATGAGTACTAAAAAATAGGGTATTGATTTCATAATGTATTGGTTTTTACTATGGTAAATATCCAGACATCAGAAAAAAAATGAAATAGGGCAATTGACGTATATTATAAGTACCCTACTATTTCAAAAAAAAGAAGTTATTGATTTTAGAAACACCAGAAATATTTAAAAACTACAAATCATACTTCACCACCAACATTAAAATACGGGGAAGTACAAAGTATTGCGATGTGGTATTAAACTGCTCGTTGAAAGCATCCTGGTTGGTAAACTCTGTATTTAACAGGTTGTCTGCCTGGATTCTAAATTCCCAGGGACTATCGCCTTTTTGGTAGTATAAATTGGCGTTTACAAACGAGTAACTGTTCTCCACAGTGTTGTTCTTATCACTATAATCATAGTAATCCCATGCTGCACTAAAGGTAAAATCTTTCAGGAAATTAATATCTACATTTGCATACGGGCGCTGGGTGTAGAAAGTTTGCTCAAGACCACCGTTGTCATACTGGTTTACAGAAAGACGGTACCCAACTTCAAAATTTGGCCATTCTCTAAAGCTACTTCGTACACTTGCATTATAGCTTTGTGTAAAACTTTCACTTTCTCTTATTTCATTATTAATAAAGTTATTGGATTTACTTAAAGAAGCATTTGCCTGCAATGAATACTGCATCTTTTTAATACGCTTGCTGAATCTCCCAAAACCAGAAAACGTTTCATCCGGAAAATTACTATCTATATTAAACGGGCTACTTACCTGATTAATAGCAATGATCTCTGTATTATTTTTGAAATTATTAAGTGTTTTTGAATAACTCAGGTTACCACTCACGTTGGTATAGTTGAATAGATTAAAACTGAAATACGTTAAATTATAGGTATGTGCAAGAGAGTTTTCCAGGTTTCTATTTCCACGGTATAGACGATTATAGTTGTTGAATACAAACGCTTCGGCATAGTTATTTACATCGGTATATTGTGCCGAAATTGCGTAATTAAACCGAAGACTTTCGCTCTTTTTAATATTCCAGATAGCATTAAAATCTGGGAGTACATTCCAATCGTTCTGCGTGTTTTCGGTTCCTAATTGCTCGTCTTTTAAATTGTAATTATGAATAGTAGCACCAGGGGTGAGGATAAATTGTCCTGTCTTCAGCTTATAGTGTAGTCCTAGAAAAACATCGGTAAAGGTATAATTTACATCGTTTCGAAGTGGTAAATTTTCCCCGTTTATTTGCGGTGTTCTGCTGAAATTTATCTGGTTTCCGTTATCCAATACCTGAAAGATATTACTATCAAACAACTGATTGCTATACGTACTTCCCAGGGTCGCATTTAAGTTACTGGTATTATTAAGTACATAGTAATAATCTACCTTGGCGTCTATTTTGTTGGTGACTACATTTTTTTGCTGGTTGGTATTAAAACGACTCTGCGTAGTATCTGCCGGAATAATTCCTGCAAAGGGAAGAATATCGGTAATAGCATTATAAAAAGGGTCTTCGTCCTGGTATAAATGCTGTACCTGCGCCGCAAAGATATTCTTATCGTTTAACGTGTAATATGCGTTCACATTCTGATTAACAGAAGCGGGTCTGTTCTCTTTGTTTTCTTCAATATTATTGGTCACAGGACCAAATTGTGAGATTGTATTGGCGTCTTCGGTTTGCTTCGACGTTTTCACCAAAGCGTCATAATCTACCTGCAAATTAGCATTTGGTTTGTAGACACTACTTAATTTAAGCATCGCCAACTGGCTACGCTGATCTGTAGCGCTGGAGGTATTTTCGGTAGCTCCTGAGGCAATATATTGGCGAATAGAATTGGTCACAATATTGGTGCGATTGTCCGACAAGATCCCAAAACCGCTTACATCCAGTGAGTTTGATGCTTTCCAGCTGAAATTTCCTGCAACAAATTTGGTTTCTATTTCATTGGCACGATTGTTCTGCGCTACGGCAAAACCAAGATCACTTTCTGAAACATTAAAACGTGTTCCCCCGCCACTATTAAAATTCCTGAACCCTCCCGTAAAATTGAAGTAATCCCGAAACGTAAATGGCACCTCTCCAATATTGTTAAAATCGGTGATAAAATTTAAACTGTATTTGGGACTGTAATAAAATAACTTGGGGTGCGCCAGATATCCAAATTCGTCTTCATTTATAGTCCCTCCCCCGGCAGTAACTTCTCCAAACCAGAAGTTTTTCTTTCCTTCTTTCAGTTTTATGTTGATAGCAACATTATCCTGATCGTTCCCAAGGCCTCGCATCTGGCCTACTTCGTTATAATTACGTAGCACTTCAACTTTATCTACAGCATCTGCCGGGATATTTTTTGTTGCCAATTTTGAATCACCATCAAAAAAGTCTTTTCCTTCCACCATAACTTTGGTCACTGTTTTTCCTTCCACTTGTATTTCACCGTCTTCGTTTACTTCAACTCCGGGAAGTTTTTTCATTACATCGCCTAGTTTACGTTCGTCTCCTGTGGTAAAACTATCGGCATTATAAACAATAGTATCTCCTTTTACCGTCACAGGCATTTCGTACGTAATTTCTACACCATCCAGTTCGTCTGCAAGCGATTTCAGAATAAAATCCAGTTTTTTGTCGTCATCATCTTCTCCAACCGTGACACTTTTATCCTGGGTAGCATACCCCAAAAAACTAGCTTTTAAAGTATATGTTTCTCCTTTTGGAAGATCCAGCTGATACATTCCTTTTTCGTTAGAAATTGCATAGGATTCTATGGCACCACTACTTGTTACGGTAGCTACTACATTGGCAAACTCTAGAGGTTGTGAAATGGTATCGGTAATTACACCGCGCACTTTAATGCTTTGGGCGGTTACTGCAATAGTGGTGAGCAGCAACAATGTCGCAAGCAGTAGTTTTGTCATAATTGGTTGAAAGTTATCTTGCTGAAATATCGAAATGAAATTTCAGTAGGAATTATTAGTCTTGTTAAAATCCGCCACGTCTACCTCCTCCACGACCACCGCGACCCCGGAAATTCTCACGCATCTCGTCCATTTTTTCTTTTATAATTTTATTATACTCTTCGCGGGTTACTTCGTCTCCTTTTTCGGGAGCTTCAATTTTTTCACCTGCCTTAGTACTTAAAACAATTTTTGAACATAAAATGGTAGTTCGATACATATTCATTTCCAGAATTAATCCCGGTAGGCCTGCATATTCTCCCGGACCATTACTTACCGGAATTTGTGGTGTAAACCAAGCGGTCACTTCCACTTCCTTAGGTACTTCAATATCGTTCATAGGATCGTTATCGCCCTTGTTTTCATCGCTCTTTGCTTCGTCTGTTTCAACATCCTCATCTTTTACTTCGTCTGTATTTTCATCTACATCGTCCTCTTTCTTATCACTCTTTTTCTTATCTCCATCGCGATTTTTTCTTCGCGCCATGCTAAAATCGTTTTCATCTATCTTTTTAATGGCGGTTGCTTTTACTGCCAGGTAATTTCCTATCATTTTCTTTTCGTTTGTTACCGTCCAATTCAGATTGGTAATTGTATCGTTAATTAAAAATTGCTTTCCGAAGAACTCACGCTCCTCCAAAATCTGATTCTTTTCCAGGTTTTTATACTGTTCTCCGGCAGAGAAGCTATTCATCATCATTCCAAAACCTCCGCTGGGAGCGGCATCCAGCTTTTCCTCTTCTTTATAAATGGATTCGTTTTTATTGAACGTGAGAATGTAGGTTTTCTCCAACATACTTTTCATACGTTCTGCAATCGTTTTTTTCATCTGTTCGCTCATCTCACGGTTACCAAAGTTGTCCATATCTACGGTGGTTTTGGACTCGTAGTAGGCTCTTCCGCTAATATTTTGAGCCATAGAGCTAGCCGAAATTAAAACAAGGACCAAAAGGGATACTATTCTCATAATAACAATTTTTAATAGTTTCTAGTTAGTAACAAGTTACAGCTTTTGTTACAGTATCCTTGGACTATTTTATAGTATAATGGTTTAATCTTTATTCTGAAAGTATTACTATAACGCAGTGGGGATAATTAGCATAGTAATCTTTGGCGTGTATTTTGTACCTTGCCCACTATGAAACTATGGGCGCTACTTTTTGTTTTAACTTCTGTAACTTGTTTTGCACAACAACCCAAAGCCACCCAACAACTTCCACTTACTGCCCAAACATATATTGGCACAGATGCTTATAACAACAATTATTTTATAGAAGAAATGGCCTTTTACAAGAAGGGTCCGGACGGCAATTTTGTGTTTAAAGATTTTTCATTAGGCGCTCTGGAGACGGTAGATATTATTAACCCGTTAAAAATCATGTCATTCTATCAACAAACCAATACGGTGGTTTTTGTGGACAACAGATTGAACGAGGTGGAGCGCATAAGTTTTAACAACCTGCAACAATTTGTGAACATTAGTGCCGCCGGAAATGCTGGCAATAACAGGGTTTGGCTGTTTAATACAGACAACCAACAATTGGAACTTTTTGATTACAGATTGGAACGAAAACTACAGACCTCGTTACCTATGGAAGGAAATTTAGTGGCCATGGCGAGTAACTTTAATTATTGCTACTTGTTATTTAAAGACAAACTAATTACCTACAATGTCTACGGAAGTTTCCTTTCTGAAGTACCTATAGAAAATGGAGCTACAATCACGCAGAACGATGAAGATGTCTGGGTGGTGAAGAATAACGAGGTGTTCAGATATGCCGAACCAGGATTAAACTCCCCTACAAAACCTTCCGAAGCAAAAAAAATAGCACTCCCCGAAATAACAGTAAAACAATTGCACCTTACGCAAGATTTCCTGTATATTTATGACGGAAAAACACTCCATCAATTTACCAATAAACAACCAAAGAATTAAGTACATGCACGTAGCAATTGCAGGAAATATAGGCTCCGGAAAAACCACACTTACCCGCTTACTCTCAAAACATTATAAGTGGAAAGCACATTACGAAGACGTGGAGGACAACCCGTATCTGGACGATTTCTATAACAGCATGGCACGTTGGAGTTTTAACTTACAGATCTACTTTTTGAACAGTCGTTTCCGCCAGATCCTGGATATTCGGGAAAGTGGTAAAAAAGTAATACAAGATCGTACTATTTACGAGGACGCCTACATATTTGCGCCTAACCTTCACGCTATGGGTCTCATGACAAACCGCGATTTCGAAAACTATAAGTCGTTATTCGATTTAATGGAGAGCGTAACTAAAGGACCGGATTTGCTTATTTATCTTAGAAGCAGCATTCCAAACCTGGTAAACCAAATTCACAAACGGGGTCGCGAGTATGAGAACAGCATTAGTATAGATTACCTAAGCCGCTTGAACGAACGTTATGAAGCGTGGGTTCACAATTACGACAAAGGTAATTTGCTTATTATAGATGTGGACAACCTTAACTTTGTGGATAAACCCGAAGATTTAGGAACTGTAATCAATAAAATAGACGGCGAACTGCACGGGTTATTCAAATAATTTTTTTTAGCCTTATTAATTTCCCTGCCAACATTCCAATCTATAATTCACATTTCTTTAGGCAACGCCTCTGAAGATATTTCAAACTTTATTTGGTAGAATTTTATAAAAAAGTAAAGCTGTCCATAGACAGCTTTACCAAAACTTGCAATCAAGTTTATTATGAAAAAAACTAAACTTTTATAATTTCAACATTTCAGTGATGCTTATAGGATTCGCTTTAGCACATCTGTTCTGCATCTTAAGTGCCCGAAATTTAAACTTTACCTTCACATTATTTTTCATATACCCGTTGTCTAAATTTATCGGGTCGAAATATACAACCTCCTCATTGCTGTTGGTTACTTTAATTGCATACTCACAATCGTTTTCAGCCATAGAATAAACAATTACTCCAGTCGTAAAGTCACCCTCTACTTCCTTCTTTGTTGAATTACAGCCCAACAATAGTCCCAGGCAACATAAAAACAGTATATTTTTCATATTGCGATTATTTAACTAATACCTTCTTGCTTAATTTGGTTTTTGCGTTTCCAATTTCAACAATATAAGTTCCTGAACTCATAGCAGATAGATCGATCGTAGTTGTATACATTCCGCCAATTTCTTTACCTATTTGGTCCCGATAAACTCTTTTACCCGAAATATCAAAAACTGAAAGTCTAAGAATATCACTTGTAGTAGGAACATCTAGTTGAAGATTGAAGATTTTATTATCTAATGAAGCTATTATGAAATCTGAAGCGTTAATATCAAATTCGTCTACCGCTAATGTTTCTGAAATTTTAAAGGATGCTATTCTGGTTTTTCTAGGCTCTCCATCGTACTCTGCCGTAAACCAAAAGGTTAGATCATCCACAGGGTCTCTTGTTAATTGAGAGTAGTCACCATACCGTGAATTTGAAGTTACCGAAGTGGTTCCTTCTATAATTACCGTTTCAGCAATTGTCATTTGTCCTAAAGGATCTCCATCAAACCTTCCTGTATAATAAAGTGATGGAAATGTTGTATCACCAGTTTTGGTATATCCAAGACCAATATTACCTTCCTGATCCATGGCCATGGCAGATAAGAATACACTCTCACCACCAGTATCTACATACGTACCTTCCTGAAACAAGGCCCAAGGAGCTGCTGGTGTTGGTCGCCTTAACTCTACCCAACGTATACCAGAAATCTGACTCCCATCCGTAACCTCAACGGGGAAGTTAAAGAGGAGTGATTCGTGTGTTCCGAAGTTATATCTATGCGCCTGAAAATACATTGCAAATACAATAGCATCTATACGCTGTGCAGTACCTGGCTGTTCTAAAACTGCAAAACTATCTCCTCCTGTACCTTCAAGAAAAGAATCGAACGCAGCCATTGGGATTTCCAAAGGAGCAGAAACTATTGCTCCAGCAGGATTTGACCAATTTATATCTAGATCCCAAACTTTTACATGATCCGTTGTTACACCAGGCCAGGCATCATCCTGAAACCAAACGACCGGGGCTGGCTCAGCTGCAATCCCTGCACCTTCTGAGTGTACTGGTTGTGGAGCTTGAAATCCGCCAGTACCTATATATCCAGGCAATGTAAGTGTAGCGATCTCTGCAGTTGGATCTCCATCTAACATTTTTTGTCTGTTAAAAGCATAAAATCTTCCTGACTCACTTGGATTAAAATTTCCAGTAACTACATAACTGTTACCCCAAATTCCGTAATGCGGATAATCATTTTCAGGCACATCGTAGCTATAAACCGCATAACTTCCTGTTGGGTCTGGTGTTGTTGAAACTGCTATTTTAAATTGATCATCATCCGGTAGTTGAAACTGGGAAATAAACCATCTATCTGCTTCTCTATCATATAAAACTACAGGGTCTCCAGAAACAATACCCCCAAGTGGGTCATTAATATCTTTTGGGAAACCTGCAGCCTGAACGCCGTTCTTATCCCATACAGACCAAAGACCGTTGGTCATTTGCACTACGTGATTTGGACCTACAGCTGCGGTAGGATCCGGGGGGCTTACATCCAGATTAATACCGTCAAAATTTGCAATAGGTGTTCTTCCAATTCTTGTAGCTGCTTCCTGATTTGCCAGGGGATCTTGTAAAGAACTACTTTTTGAGAGATTCCTGGCAAAATCTCCTTTTTTAATACTTTTTGAGCTTATACCTCCTCTGGGAACCTCTCTCTTTTTAACAGATTTTGGATTCACTTTTGGATAAGTGGTCATGGGAGCTGTTACAAAAAAGTTGTCTGGTGTTCTAACTTCAGTAACATTGGGATCATTTTCTGTCTGCGAAAAAGCAACAAAAGTGCTACACAAAGCAACACCTAAAATGTAGTTTTTAAATTTCATGTTGATAGTAAATTGTAATTAATTAATAGTTATTTATACTTGCAACAAATATCTACTAACACAATTATATAATCTTTACCTACAACTACTCAACAACTACTTACATCCTATATTTATTTGGTTTTTTAGAATTTTTGAAAGATTACGTTTTTTTAAATGTTCTCTGTAAAAAATCTTTTAAACCTTCTTTCTCACTATCAATCTCCAACTTTTTTGCTATCCTGTATCTCTTCCCTTCAATAGCCCGCAATGAGCGATCTGTAAAAGTGGCTATTTCTTTGTTTTTAAAACCTGTAAATAAATAATAACAAATCTGAACTTCAAGTGTATCCAGCTCCGGATATTTTTTTTCTATTTCAGTAAAGAAATTTTCGTTTACAGAACTCAGCAACTTGTGATGATCTTCACTGTTTATAAAATTACTATGATTAAGGTGAATTTGCTTATACAATTTACTAATACTGGATTGTTGTTCAGATAATGAATTTATAGATGCAATGCGTTTTATTTCTTTTCGCACCCCCGTTAAAAATTCCTCAAATTCTATATTCTTTATAGCGAGTTTTTCTTGTTTCGATTTTACTGAAGAAAATTTTGTTTTTAATTCTGAATAGGCAAATTCCTTTCTTTTAATTTTTCTAAAATAGACATACAGTAAGATTCCAAATACTGCCGCAATAATTATAAGAATGTATGTATAGGTTTTATTTTTTCTGTTTGACGCTACTTCTTCAGATAACTCCTGGGATGTTTTTGATAAATCATTATTAATCTCAACAGATCCCGTTATCGTGTTTTTAACCATTTTTTCATAATACCAATCTAAAGAATCTCTGTAAATTTGTTCTTTTTCAATTTCGTCTGTTAACCTATAATATGCTACGTAGTTACTATATAAGTCTTTCTGAACGTTAAAATCGCTACTCCCTTTTTTGATCTTAACAGCATCTAAATAGTACTTAACAGAGTCCGGATTTTTGTTTTTTAAATAATATTCAGCAAAATTTGTTTCAATGGCGTTGTCATATTTCAGATAATAAGAAGGTTCTATAAACTCATGACCTTCTAATAATTTGTAAATAGTATTATACTCATGCGCTTTTTCTATGTCGCCAAGTTCTAAATAATTTGAGGTTAAAAGAAAAATAGCAAAAGAATAGTACATCTGGTCTCCTTCTACATTTTTGTAAGTGTCCAGATCTTTTAAAACTAAATCAATACTCTCTTGGGTTTCAGAATTTACATACTTAGCATACGCCGGAAATTGCATAAGATCTAATAAGCCGTATTCATCATTAGTTTTACTATAATACGAGTACGCTTTGTTATAATATATAGTAGCCAGCGAATCTTTTTTTAGAAGATAGAACCTGGAAGCCAACTCTCCTGCCGCATGTGCCGCTATGGTATACTCCTTATACGTCTCGGCATACTTAAATGATGTAATGAAATATTGCATAGAAGCGGTTCTATCATTGTCTTCGTAAGCTAATTGTGCCTTTATATAGTAATATTTGGCTATGTGCTCTTTTAGACTTTTCTCGGAAGGGATACCAATGGAGTCTAAATATGTTTTAGAAAGTGACGTATTGGTATATACGTTAGTTTCAGCCGAATCCAGATAACGCTGAAAATCTGATAAATCCTGAAAACAATATGCCGGTGAGGCGCAAACCAGCATCATGCTTATTAAAAACTTTAATCTCATACTATTCACGATAATATCTAACCATTGTTTCCTTAGAATACAAATATTACTATAAAAGCCCTAAAAAAGGGCGTGTTATAGCTATCTTTTTAGAAATCTTAACAGATAAATTCTACAAAGGTCTTTTAAAAAATGTTAACATTTCAGCAACATAGAACGGGCTGGTAAATACCGATTTTTGTAGCATAACGAAACTACAATCTTTTTAAATGGCTAAACTCTATAATTCAAAATATTATCATCGTGATCTTTCCTGGCTCCGCTTTAATCACCGTGTTTTACAGGAAGCCGCAGACAGAAGAAACCCGCTGTATGAACGCATTAAGTTTTTAGCCATTTTTTCTTCAAATCTGGACGAGTTCTTTAAAGTTCGGGTGAGTGACATTAGACAGATTAAAAAGATTGAAAAGCCACTGCGAAAAAAACTCATTACCAAACCTAATAAGGTTTTAAGAGAAATAAAGAAGCAGGTAGAACTGCAACAAGAAGAGTTTGGAAAAATTTTTACTACTGAAATTGTACCCGACCTTAAAAAACATCATATCCATTTAATAGATCATACAGAATTTTCTACCAATCAGAAAGAAATAGTAAAGACCTATTTTCAGGAAACACTGAAGGATAAAATTCAAGTCAATACTTACAATACTAAAGATGAAAATCAGGTATTTGTTGAAAATGAAGCCTTGTACCTAACGGCTCAGTTAAGTGACAATGAGTTTACAGTTATTAATATTCCTGAAGAAGAACCTCGGTTTTTCACATTCCCGAAGCACAACGGAAAACATTACATCACTTTTATAGACGATATTTTAAAGTACAACCTGCGCCAAAACCCAAAAATGGAGCAGGATATTACTTTTTACAGTATAAAAAAGTCACGAGATGCCGAGTTATATATTGAAAACGAACTTTCGGGGAACTTAGCCGAAAAGATAAAAAATGCACTAGGCAAAAGAGACACGGGGCAGGCAACCCGCTTATTAATAGACCAAAGAATGCCGAAGGTATTTCAGGAAACAATAAAAAAAGCGTTCGATGTTTACAATGCAGACATTGTAAACGGCGGAACCTATCATAATTTTAAGGATTTCTTCGGTTTCCCAAATCCAACTGAAACTAATTTAAGCAATCCCGAGCTTACACCCCTACCACATCCGGTTTTGGGAAATTGTGCTTCGGTTTTAGATGAAATTGATAAAAAAGACCAATTGCTTCATTATCCGTATCAGTCTTTTGAGCCATTAATAAAACTTCTGGAGGAAGTCGCAGAAGATCCCGATGTTAAAAAAATAAAAATCACAATTTATCGTGCAGCAAAGGAATCCCGATTAAACGATGCTATTGTGACCGCGGCTAAAAACGGAAAAAAAGTAATTGTTTTTATTGAAGTAAAAGCCCGTTTCGACGAACATAACAATCTAAAATGGGGACAAATTTTTGAAGATAACGGCGCCACCGTAATTTACAGTTTCCCGGATATTAAAATACATAGTAAAATTTTATATATAGAAAAGAAAACCGACGAAGGAACCCAACGCTATGGCTACATTGCAACAGGTAATTTCAATGAAAAAACTGCCAAGCTGTATACGGACTTCGCCCTTATGACGGCGGATAAAAAAATAACTAAAGACCTCAACAAAGTTTTTTTGGTCTTACAACAAAAAATTCTGGTACCAAAAACCAAGCGCCTCTTAATATCGCCTTACACCACACGAAGTGGCTTTACAGAACTGGTACAAACCGAAATGCAATTTGCCCGCGCAGGCCAATCTGCCAGCATTACCTTAAAAATGAACAGTCTTGAAGACAAGGCTATGATTAAGTTATTGTATCGTGCAAGTAATGCGGGAGTAAATATTAGACTGCTTGTACGTGGTATGTGCTCTTTAATACCAGGTGTAAAAGGACAGAGTGAGAATATTTATGTTACTTCTATTGTTGATAGATTTTTGGAACACGGGCGCGTATATATTTTTGGGAACAACGGCGATCCTCAAATTTATATTGGTTCGGCAGACTGGATGAAACGAAACCTGAGCCACCGTATTGAGGTTGTGACGCCTATATTAGACCAGGATCATAAAAACACAATCTTAAAATTAATCGAATTACAGCTACACGATAATGTAAAGGCGAGAGTTCTCGATCAAAAACAAGCCAATACGTACGTTACTAACAATCATAAAAAGACTCAATCTCAGTTAGCTACCTATGCGTATTTTAAAGATTAATACTGCCTAAAAAACTACTTTCAAAATTTCATGGAGGTTGCGAGCGCGTTCAACCAGACATTTGAATGTTTTTTAAATTATGAACCCATTTGCTCTGGCGTGTTCAATGGCCTCCTTACTTGTTTCTACTAAAACTGTAGGTATTGTCTTATAATTCTCGAAGAGGCCTTTAATGCGTAATACTTTCTTTTTATGTTGTACGCTACGAATGTAAATGGCTTTAATCCGGTTAGGAAAATTTTCGGCAATTTCTATATAAATATCGGGGTCGTGTTCACCGCCATCGCCAATTAAAATAAACTGCCGCTCCGGATACCGGTTTAAAATTTCAATAATTTCGGTTTGCTTTTGCGGTTTTTCGGCTTTCTCCTTTCCTCGCATTGCGCTCAAGGTTCTTAATAGAACCGGGCCTTTTGGGAAGTTATTTTTCCTTAGAAAAAGTTCCAGATATCTATATAAATTCCAGGGGCTATGGCTTACATAAAATATTGGGTTTGCTTCTTCCCCACCTGGGCCACGGTGTAATAAATGATAAAAATCTGCTGCGCCTTCTAAAGGACTTCGGCTTTCGGCATTTTTGAAAAGTGTATTGAAGATCAAACGCCATTTTAAGGTAGAGGTAACACCTGTATGTAAAATAGTGTCATCTATATCACTAATAACACCAAAGCTACTATTCTCTGAAGGAATTAATATTTCGCCCTGAAAAACATTGTTATTCTGAATGATCCTATCCGGAAATTTTCCTTCAAAAGACATCGTAAATGGAAGCCAGCCTTCGCTGTTTGCCATAGCTTCCAACCCTGAAATATCCTCTTTTATTTTGAAATATCCAGCGCTATCTGCATCTGTGTATAGCACCGAGTCATCCGGAAGCGTAATTCGCAACTTAGCATTGGGGATTTCGTCTGCTTCAAAGCGTTTCCAGGCTATTCTAAGCAGTGAGAAGATCCCGCGTTTGGACAGATCGATATTTTCATCTTCCAGTGCTCTTCCCCTTGCATAAAAGTGATTGGCATCCCCATAACTTTGGAACGGGATAATTTGTAATGGGTCTTTCTTAAAAAATGCCATAAAGGGAAGATACAACAACGCATAAAAAAACCCCGTCGTTAAGACAGGGTTTAATTTATTTTTAACGTGGAACAAAAAGTTATTCCTTGTCTTTAATTTTAATCTTTACACCTTCCACATCCTTCAATTGTTCACGGACTTCATCTTCTGTTCCTGTGAACGTTCTGTTTTCGGTGGTTGTTTCACCATTTATGGTTTTTCTTATTTCGACATTTGCCGTCACCTGATCGTTATTTTCATTTTTCAGCATTTCAACGAATGTCTCCGTTTTATTTTTCAAATTTTCTCCACCTTCAATAGTGGCATTTCCATCTTCTCTAATCAATTCAACCTGTCTTTCGGTTAATACAGTTTCGTTTCCATCTTCATCTATAAATACCATTTCCTCGGAAGTAGTGCTTAACCCTTCATCTCCATCAAGTGCGTGACCCCCTAATATAGGAGCTACTACCAACCCAATAAGACAGGTAAGCTTAATCAAAATATTCATAGAAGGTCCTGAAGTATCCTTAAATGGATCCCCAACAGTATCTCCGGTTACAGCGGCTTTGTGGGCTTCACTACCTTTGTAGGTCATTTCACCGTCGATCATAACACCAGCTTCAAAAGATTTTTTAGCGTTATCCCAAGCACCACCGGCATTGTTCTGGAAAATAGCCCAAAGCACACCACTTACAGTAACTCCTGCCATATATCCTCCCAACATTTCAGCAATTGCCAGATTCTTCATTCCAAAAAGCATCGGCACAAAAGCAATTACCAGAGGAAAACCAATAGTTAATAAGCCAGGTAGCATCATTTCTTTTAAAGAAGCTTCAGTTGAAATGGCAACACACTTATCGTATTGTGGCTTTCCTGTTCCTTCCATAATTCCGGGAATGTCTCTAAACTGGCGACGTACTTCCTGTACCATTTCCATCGCAGCCTTTCCAACGGCGTTCATTGCCAGAGCAGAGAATACCACCGGTACCATTCCTCCTACAAATAGCATAGCGAGTACGGGCGCTTTAAAAATGTTAATTCCTTCAATTCCTGTAAAGGTTACATAAGCAGCAAAAAGGGCCAAAGACGTTAATGCAGCCGAAGCAATTGCAAATCCTTTTCCTGTGGCAGCTGTTGTATTACCAACCGAGTCTAAAATATCTGTACGTTCTCTTACAATAGGTTCCTGCTCGCTCATTTCGGCAATACCACCAGCATTGTCGCTAATAGGTCCAAACGCGTCAATAGCCAATTGCATAGCGGTTGTTGCCATCATTGCAGACGCAGCTAATGCTACACCATAAAAACCAGCAAATGCGTATGAAGCCCAGATAGCGCCAGCAAATAATAATACCGATGGGAAAGTAGAAATCATTCCAGTTGCCAAACCGGCAATAATATTGGTACCTGCTCCTGTACTGGATTGTTGTACAATTTTCAAGATCGGTTTTTTTCCTAATCCGGTGTAATATTCGGTAACTGAAGAAATAACTGCTCCTACTACAAGACCTACTAAGGTTGCATAAAATACTCGCATGGAAGAGATTTCTATTTTTCCTTCTCCAAAGAATTCCATGGTCATAGTTTCAGGAAGCATCCAGATACATAATCCGAAACAAGCAACGGCAACCAAGACTATTGAAGTCCAGTTACCTATGTTTAACGCTCCCATTACCTGAGATTCTTTTGCGTCGTTATTTTTTATTTTTACAAGCATGGTTCCTATCATAGATATGATAATTCCAACACCAGCAATTGCCATTGGCAATAAGATAGGACCAATACCGCCAAAGGCATCGGCAATATTTCCGCCCATATCTTTAATCACGTAGTTTCCTAATACCATCGCAGCCAATACCGTTGCTACGTACGAGCCAAATAGATCGGCTCCCATACCAGCTACATCTCCTACGTTATCTCCTACGTTATCTGCAATGGTTGCAGGGTTACGTGGATCATCTTCAGGAATACCTGCTTCAACTTTACCTACAAGATCGGCTCCAACATCGGCAGCCTTTGTATAAATACCACCACCTACACGGGCGAATAATGCAATAGATTCTGCTCCAAGAGAAAACCCGGCGAGTGTTTCCAGCACGATGGTCATATCCATTGTGTTGGTTCACACACCTCCCATAAAGAAGTGGAAGAAGAATATAAAGAAGGCTGTTAAACCTAATACAGCCAGACCAGCAACTCCAAGACCCATAACCGTACCACCACCAAAAGAAATTTTAAGTGCATTTGGCAGACTAGTTCGTGCAGCCTGTGTGGTTCTTACATTTGTTTTAGTTGCTATTTTCATACCTATATTTCCCGCATACGCAGAAAAAATAGCTCCAAAAATAAACGCAATTACAATGAGCCAGTGCGTCGTAGGAACCACAAAAGATACAATTGCGAGTAAGATACTTACCACAATTACAAAGATGGTAAGCAATTTATACTCTGCTTTTAAGAATGCTAAGGCACCTTCGTAGATGTGATCTGAAATTTCTTTCATCTTGCCATTACCAGCATCTTGCTTCATTACCCAAGATTTCTTAACAAGCATGTAGAAGAAGCCCTACAAGTGCCAAAGCGATTGGCACATAAATCATCATTGATTCCATATAGTATTTTTAGATTGATTAATTTGGGTGCAAATGTAATGAAATAGGTCAAATTAAAAAAGCCCGATAAACGTTTGTTCATCGGGCTTTTAGAAGCATTACTTTTTATCGAATACTCACATCTTTTACCGGAATATCGCTGGCTCTAAAGCGATCTACACATTTTGCCACAATATCCTTTGCTTCATTTACATCTCCCCATCCACCAACATCTACTTTCTTTTCTTCCAGATCCTTATATACCTGAAAAAAGTGCTCTATTTCTTTAATGAGATGATCATTTAACATACTTAAATCGTTTACACGGCTAGCAATTGGATCGCTTATAGGTACGCAAATCACTTTTTCATCGGGTCCTTTTTCGTCTGCCATATGAAAAACGCCAATAGGCTTTACTTCAATTACACATCCCGGGAATGTTGGCTCTGTTACTAATACTAATACATCTAACGGATCACCGTCCAGGGCTAATGTTTCTGGTATAAAACCATAATCTGCCGGGTACATCATAGAAGAAAAAATCATACGGTCGTAGCGTATTTTCTTCAGTTCAAAATCGTATTCGTATTTGTTCCGGCTTCCTTTCGGAATTTCAATAAGAACGTCGAAGGTTGTTACTTTATCTGCTGTCATGGTAGTATACTTTACACTTAAAGGATTGACCCTTGCATTTTAAGGGGGTGCAAAAATACGTCTTTTTAGAAATTTAGACTATTAGAAATGGATTATAATTACAAAGTACTCTTCAGTCAGTTTCTGTTTTGGTTTCAGCTTCCTAAAAACTAAACCCAAATACACCAGTCACACCAAATTTTCTGGCTTCAGGATTGTCCAGATAGTTTCCACGGAAGTTGAAATCTAATCGGAAGATTTTAAAAATGTTCCCTACTCCAACACTATATTCGTAATAAATATCTTCCGGCGCTTGCAATAACGTTCCATTGGGCGCATTTAGCGCTATGTTTTCATCTGAAATCTGCCCGTAGACAGCTCTAAAACCAACTACCTCTCTTAAATCCAGTTCACGTAAAAACGGAATTCTGGAGAAGATCCTTCCGCCAAAATTATGTTGTAAATGTAATGATGCGTAGGTATCGCTTACAAATTCATAAAAATCCAGGTTGCTAAAGGTGTTGTAAAGACTAAAAAGAGTTTGGTTTCCGGGAATTGGACTTAGCAAGCCAAGCGGAACCGGATCGAATATTTTACCAACCTCAACGGTTGTAAACAACCTACCTAAACCACCGATGTTCCAGGGTTTACTGTATAATGCCTGCAGTTTAGAGTATTCAAAATCTCCTCCAAACGCATCTTTAACACCGTACGTATAGCCAAGATAATAGTTTGCAAAATCGCCATCGTTAATTACAGTTCGTTCTACACCATATCCGGATGTTTTTCTTTGCGGGGCGTAAAACAGCCCTAACTCGATTTCGGGTTGTGAGATTTGGGATTTTACGTTTCCATCTTCATCAAAGTAAGCAAGACTAAAAGTTTCGGTGGCCGATTGTAATGTTCGGTACGAACCTGTGATACGGGCGGTGAAGTTTTTTGCAGGGTCAAAGGAGAATCCTGCGGTGGTTAAGTTTACCCGTGTGAGTTTGTCGTTTGCTCCAACGGTAATTAGCGCGGATGAGGCAAGACTTCTACCCAACACATCGTTGCTGGTTGTTAAGCTGGAGCCTGTTTGTTCGGTATCTTTCCGGTTTCCTCCAAAAACTGTTAATCTGCTTTTTCTATCCAGAAGCCATTTGGCCGAAACACCATACTTAAAACGTTCGTCTCTAAATCCGTAGGCTCCAAAAACTTCCAATCTCCAGGGGTCATTTTGCGAAAAATATGTTCTTCCGCCTAATCGCAGGCGTAATCCTTCAGCTTCATTAAAACCGAAAATAGAGAATACGGGACCTACATCAACATTCCCCACCTGGTAATATCCTGTCGCAAGCGTAGACCCCAGTTTATAAAAGGTTTGAAAACGTGGAACGGTCTTAAGCGTGTCGAGCATTCTATAGACGCCTTTTTCATCTTTATTGAGCTCTTCCATCCGCTTTTCGGCCCAAAACTCGTCTGTCCGGTTGTAAATTTCTTCGCGATACGGATCTACCTGTTCGCCATAAAAGCTCTTTTCTTTTTCAATATCGAAGGCATAATTATCATATAATGTGGTTCGCCTTCCGTAAACACCCTGAGCTTCTTCTTTTTTCCTTAAACTGAAATCACTTAAAAAATAATCTCTGGTAATTAAGAAAACGGAATCGTTCAGCACGTCAAACTCCTGTTCAATATATACCTCACGTACCCAGTTAAGATTGGCGCTTTTAGAAGCCTGAAGATTAATTTCTTTAATGGCAAATGTAGTATCATTCACCCAAAAATCTCCTTTAAAGGTTAATTCACCCTTACGACGCGGATAGTACACAATATTATAGCACCATTTATTATCGCGATATGCACTATCCAGTAGGACGTAGTTATATACATCAATTCCGGTGCGCGACAACGGACTGGTAAAGGCTTTATCGAAAAATTTCAGGTAATTATCATAGACATTGTACTCCTTATACAAATCCTTCACAAAAGCAATAAGTGTCTGGTTGTTACTGAAACCACTATTTTTATTTCCTTCCAGGATCTCTTTTTGTTCGTTCAGCAAATTATCACCATATACTTTTGAAATAGCCTCATTTATAAAAATAGGAAGGTAGCTATTACCCGTAACATTAGAAGTATCTATCTGATCCCAAATAAATTCCATTCCTTTAAACACCTTACTCTTTATTAGGGTAGAATCTATGGTATTAAGGTCGAATTCCAGTTTTTCGTACTTATCATAACTATACTGATTGAACTTTTTTACACCATTTTCGCGCCTGTTTTCCCAGATTTTCCTTAAAATCACAAGTGCAGGATTGTCTTTTTTGGATGTTTTACCACTAAAAATTACCACTTCGTCCAGTGCTGAAGCTTCTTCGGCTAATACCACATCCATTTTATAGGTGGTATTACCTTCTAAGGAAACTTCCTTTGTTTCATAACCAATAAAAGAAAATACTACCGCGTCGTAGTCATCATCACTTTCTAAATAAAATCTGCCGTCTTCATTGGAAATAGTCCCTACATTACTATCCTTAAAAATAACGTTTGCAAAAGCAACCGTAGTGCCGGTAGCATCTTTCACCACGCCGCTCACTTTGGTTTGTGCGAAAATGATTGTGGTAAAAAGAAAAAATGATAAGAAGTATATATGCTTCATAAGTAAGTAGGTAGCATAAAGGCAACCATTAAAAGCAGTCGCTTTTTGCAACCGCAAATAACGCAATAAATGGATTGTTTGACAATTAAATTATTCTTAAAAAGCTATTAAGAGTAAATCTAAGCCCCGATGTAAAGAATAATACCTTAGAAAAGCCACCTTTAGTGAGTTGGCGGTGGTATTTAGGATATCATTTTTAGTGTTTTGGATATTAGTCCTTATATAAAACCTTCTTTACAGCCTTTATCACATCTTCGCTATTGGGCAACCATTCCTTAAGCAATACCGGAGAATAAGGAGCCGGAGTATCTGCAGTATTTATTTTAATAATGGGTGCGTCCAGATAGTCGAATATCTGGCTTTGTACCTGGTAGGTAATTTCGGTCGCCACGTTTCCAAAAGGCCAAGCTTCTTCCAGAATTACCAATCTATTGGTCTTTTTAACACTTTCCATAATAGTGTTGTGATCCATCGGGCGCACAGTACGCAGGTCAATTATTTCGCATTCTATACCTTCTTTGGCAAGTTCTTCGGCAGCTTTATAGGCTTCCTTTATAATTTTTCCGAAGGACACAATGGTTACATCGGTACCTTTTCGTTTAATTTCAGCAACACCCAGCGGAATTAAATATTCCCCTTCAGGCACTTCGCCTTTGTCCCCGTACATTTGCTCACTTTCCATAAAAATTACCGGATCGTCGTCTCTTATGGCACTTTTCAATAATCCTTTAGCATCTGCAGGGTTACTAGGCACTACTACTTTTAGACCTGGTGTGTTTGCAAACCAACTCTCAAAAGCCTGAGAGTGTGTTGCCGCCAATTGACCGGCGCTAGCGGTTGGCCCACGAAAAACGATAGGACATTTAAGCTGTCCACCACTCATCTGGCGAATTTTTGCTGCGTTATTGATGATCTGGTCAATACCTACTAAAGAGAAATTAAACGTCATATATTCTACAATGGGTCTATTGCCGGTCATGGTGCTACCAATGGCAATTCCTGCAAAACCAAGTTCGGAAATTGGTGTATCTATCACACGTTTAGCACCAAACTCGTCCAACATCCCTTTACTGGCTTTGTAGGCTCCGTTATACTCAGCAACCTCCTCCCCCATTAGGTAAATGGATTCGTCCTTGCGCATTTCTTCGCTCATTGCCTCGCAAATGGCTTCTCTAAATTGTAGTGTTTTCATACTTTGGTTCTAATTGAGAATAGAATAACAAAAATAGTGTTTATTATTTTTTTTAGCTGAAAAAATAGAAATTAGAATTTTTAGGGTCAGAAAAACTTCAGAGACCTTTTTGAAAAAACTACTCACTCTATCTTTTTTAGTGAAAAAATGATAATTGCAGATGAAAATCAAACTTTTTTAGATGAAAATATGACGCTAGTAGTGTTTTGAAAGATAGCTGGCTATTTTATAAAAAAATGTTAAATTTAAGATCTACAAAAGAAATAATTATGAGGACGTCATTGGTATCTATTGGATTTTTATTAATAATTCATATTTCTTTAGGACAGCAGAAGAAGATTGATAAGTGGGTAGTTTTATTAGACCAAACTCCTAATTCTGAAAAAAGAGTGCATATCTTAGACTCCTTAACGGAAGAACAATATAAATTTTCTAATAATGATAATACCCAAGAATATCTGAAGGAACAACTCAAGTTAGCCACCAAATTCAAATTGTATGACTTAAAATCTAATGCATTAACCCGATTAGCTACTCAATATTTACGAAAAATGCAAATTGATTCTTCACTTTACTATATAAAAGAAGGCTTTAAGGATATTGAGTTTGTTAATACTGAAAATAAAATAGATTTATTTACCACAAAAGCAAGGTATTACGACAGACAAAGAATTCAGGATAGTGCGATTTACTTCATGGAAAAGATTTTTAAAATTGATGATTTCCTAAATGTGGGTAAAAAAGCCTGCTTGGCGCTATCAAATACTGGAGCAATGTATGGTAATGCAGGAGATAATTACACAGCGATGGAATATTACATAGAAGCTGTTGACTGTGCTGAAAGAAAAAAGGCATACTCTGTTCAATCATTTGGTTTAGTATACATTGGTGATGTATACATGGATATGGAAGAATATGAAAAAGCTGAAGAATATTTATTCGAAGCATTAAATATCGCAGAAAAACACTTATCACCTGATTATATTGGAGGCGTACAAAGAGTTATTGGCCTTAATAAATCAAGGTCTGGAAGCTACAAAGAAGCCATTGAATGGAATGAAAAATCTATTTTGAATTACAAAAAAGTTAACAACCAAATCTATATTTACGATGTCACGTCAAATTCTGGAGTTGCTTACCATAAAAATGGCCAATATAAGAAAGCCCTTGACACCCATTTGGAAGCACTTGAATTAGCAAAAGAAATAAAGAGCCAAATGGCTATTGATGCATCAAAAATGAATTTAGCAGGCACCTATATTGAAATTGATAAAATTTTAATTGCAGAGAAGCTTTTATTAACTGTAATTTCAGATACGAGCAAATATAATCAACAAATGCCCACTTGGTTGAAATCTGGAATTCTAGAAGGAATGTTTAAAATTTTAGAAAAAAAAGGGAGCTATTCGGAAGCCCTAAAATACCATAAGCTATTTATATCATTCAACGACTCTATCGAAAAAAAACAAAATTCAAAAGATGTGGCTTCTCTTGAAATAAAATATCAAACCGAAAAAAAAGAAAAAGAAAATTTGGCTCTTAAAGCCGAAAAAGCAGAACAAGAAACGCTTCTAGCCCAAAAAACCAAGCGTAACTGGCAACTGGGTGGCGGACTAGCTACAGCAATTTTAGGATTAGGTTTTTTCTTTATGGTAAACAGAAAAACCAATCGACAAAAAAAAGAGATAGAATTACAAAAGAATAAGGTGGAAAATTTACAAAAAGAATTGCACCACCGTTTAAAAAACAATCTGGCGTTTATTGATCTCTTTATTTCACTCGCCAAAGGGAAATTTACAGATCCAGCTTACCAAGAAAAATTGAACGAGTTGCAAAACCGAATAAAGAGTATGTTTGAAGTACACGAACAGTTATTTAAAAAAGAAAACGTGACCAGCATAAACACTTCCGAATATATAAAAAAGCTTGCAAATAACGTGGCGAACGCTTATGCAAATTCAAACATCACTATTACACAATCTGTAGAAACAACTCACAAATTAGACTCTCAGACATCCTTCCCACTCGGCATTATAATAAACGAATTTGTCACAAACTCTTATAAATATGCATTTAATAAAAATGAAAAAGGCACTATACTAATTAAGCTAAACGAAAACGCTTCAAACTATACTATGACATTGAGTGATAACGGAAAAGGGTTGCCTAGAGATTTTGACATTAATAACATACACACCTTTGGACTAGACTCCATAAAATTACTTATTCAAGAATATAAAGGCACTTTTTCTATTGATGGATCTAATGGTGTCACTCTACATATAACACTGCCAAAACAAGCTGCCTAATGAAACCAAAAGCACACGTATTAATTGTTGAAGACAAAGGATTACTATACAAGCGCATGGCAATGTTTCTTAACGAACAAAATTATAGCGTTTCAGGATTTACACCTTCTTACGAGGATGCCCTCACTGCAATTTTTAAAAAGAAACCAGATATTGCATTATTGGATATTATACTAAAAGGGGAAAAAACGGGAATAGATCTGGGAAAAAAACTCTCTACAGAATTTGGGATTCCTTTTATTTATGTTACCGATTATGGTGACGATGAAACATTTTATAAAAGTTTAGCAACCCTCCATGAGCAGTTTTTAGTAAAAACAAAGCCGCATTTGGACACTAAAGAACTTTTAAGAGCCGTGCAAACTGTACTAGCCAAAAAGAACACACCGGCTAAAGCCGTTATTAAAAATTCTATCTTGTGTTACACTGGCTATATTAATGAACTTAAACAACTAGCAAAAAACTCGGTTTCTCAAATTCCTGTACCTTATCTAGAGGTGACAAAGATCACTACCAAAGATGAAATAGGTGAAAAATTAAAACCTAACTACGTACGTATTGAAACGCACAATAAAAACTCCTACTTCCTTCCAGTTTCTTTATCTGAGATAGCCAACCAGCTTCCGCTTCAGTTTGCCAGAATTAACGAAAGTGAAATTGTAAATCTAAGCGAAGAAATTTTAGACGGTCGCATAAACGGCAACCGTTTAAAAATTGGCAAAACAGTATACCATATCTCCAAAACCTACAAAGCGGAGGTCGAGAACAGGATTGCATTACTCTATCAAAAGTTAAAATAGGTAGATTTTCATTTGTTTAAGGTTGGTTTTCATATTTGATTTTTTTAGAGTACTATTTTATTCATTTTTGAAGTGAAAACTTTAAATCATTTGAAAATGAAGCGGTCACCTCTTTACAAAAACATTGCATTTATTCTGTTTCTCTTTACACTTTCGATCATTTCGTGTAATAAAGATGATTCGGAAAGCTCGGAAGAAAACAACCCTCCAGAAAAAACATTAGAAAACCTTGTTAGCGTAACTTTAGACAGTATTACATTATTTCAATTTAAAGACATGGATTTTGGGGATGAATGGGATGAAGGAGAGCAAGGTGTAAATCGCTTACCAGATATTTATATAGAAATAAGCACAACGCAAGATGGAGTTTTATACAGAAGCCCAACAATAGAAAATTTAAAATCCCCTCGTGAGTTTGATGTTTTCGGAGCTATCATTAGAAACTCTCCAGATATAGATATAGTTCCAGACACCCCTATTGCGCTCAACAAAGAAAATGCATATTACAATTCTTTAAGAATAAAAATTATGGATGAAGATTTAGACGATGAAGATGATGAACTTTTTTCAAGTTTCTTTGGCTCAACAAGCAATACTATAAATCCAGTATTTTTTAGAAGTTCCACATTTATAGATACAACCGATCCAGTAAACGAATTTTATATTGGAACAAGTCTAGGCTTTTACTTTACGCACATATTCAACTAAACAACTTCAAATTATGAAATTCAAAAATTTATTATTATTATCAATTACACTCAGCACGTTTGGACTTTTAAATGCTCAAATCGTAAACATCCCAGACGCAAACTTTAAAACTGCACTTCTAAATCACGTTCCTGTTATTGACACAAATAGTGATGGGGAAATACAGGTTAGTGAGGCGGAAGCTTTTACCGAGGCATTGAACCTTGTAGGACAATCTATTATAGATGCTACAGGAATTGAATCTTTTACAGAAATTATTGGGTTAGACCTTTCACAAAATCAATTGGGAACAATAGATCTTAGCTCAAATGGTGTTCTTGAAAATTTAGATTTGGAAAATTGTGGTTTAACAGATTTGAATTTGACATCTAATAGTTTTCTCACCCAATTGGAATTATCGAATAATTCCCTCACATCATTAGATCTATCATCAAACCTGTCACTTGTAGGGCTATTTGTCAACAACAATCAATTAACGAACATTTTAATGCCAAATACTAATTCACTTTTTGGCATATTTGCCGAAAACAATGAACTCACATCTATAGACCTATCTACCTATACGAATCTGGGAAGTTTGATAGTTCCTAATAATCAGCTTACCCAATTAGACGTTTCAAATAATGATAAAATAGTAAATTTTAGAGCTTTTAATAACAACATTAATGAATTAGACCTTTCAAATTTAAATGATCTATTATTTCTAGAAGTTTACAATAATAATTTAACAAGCCTCAATTTACCTTCTTCTCCAAATGGAGACGGATTATCTTCTTTAAATTGCTATAATAACAATTTAAGCATTTTAGATGTTTCAAATCACACCAGCCTATTTGGAATAAATTGCTCAAATAATAACATCTCTATTTTAGATATTACAGGACTTACCAACCTATTTAGTTTAGATTGTGGAGAGAATAATATTACAAATCTAGATGTAAGCACAAATACACAACTTAAAGAGTTTTCTTTCAACGATAATCAGATAACAAACATTAATGTTACAAACCTTTCAATGCTTGAATTCATAGTTGGGAGTAAAAATAATCTTACTAGTATCGACATCACTCAAAACCCTCTTCTAACTAGCTTAATACTGGCAGAAAATGATCTGACTGACATAGACATTTCTCAAAATATTGATTTAGAAGGAATTGAATTGGGCTTAAACAATCTAACTGAAATAATTACAGGAAATAATAATTCTCTAATATTATTTAACTCTGAGGAAAATCAACTTGAAAGTCTTGATGTAACATCGATGAGTAACCTTGAGCAATTGACCATTTATAATAATCAAATTGAAGAAATAGACGTGAGTCAAAATACAAATCTTATGAGAATGTTTGCAGGTGAAAATAATTTTGTAAAAGTTGATGTCTCAAACAACCCAATTTTGGAAACTTTGGTTTTGTTCGACAGCCCAAATCTCGAAGGAGTAAATATGGCGAATGGTAATAATGATAATATTAATTTCTATGCAGAGCTTACCCAATGCCCAAACCTAGAATGTGTTCAAGTAGACCCAGGGATTCCAGGGAATATACCATCCGGATGGAGTTTCGATACCGGCACCAATTTTAGCGAAGATTGTATGTTTTTAGGGACAGAAGAATTTAACCCAACACAAATCTCAATCCACCCCAACCCAGCAACATCTACAATTCAAATTGGAATTCCAAACAACCTAGAAGTAATCAACGCTATAATTACGAACCCTCAAGGTCATGAATTTCAGGTAAATCTTCAAAACAGGATTGTTGATGTCTCAAATTTAAGTGCTGGTTTATACTTTATTAGGATTCAAACAAATCAGGGAACTATCACCAAAAAATTTATAAAAAACTAACCAAATCCAAAATTTTAGTCCATTAACCCACACCCAAAACATTTGAGGAGATGTAACAGGTGTGGTTTTCTGTTTAACAAAATTTTACTATGCACGCATAGTATTTTCGAATAATATTCAGTATCTTTGGCATCCTTAAAATTACTACAAAAACAAAAGATATATGAAGATTTTAGTATGCATAAGTCACGTGCCGGATACTACTTCCAAAATTAATTTCACCGATGGCGACACTACCTTTGACACCAACGGAGTGCAGTTTGTAATAAATCCAAACGACGAGTTTGGCCTTACACGCGCTATGTGGTTTAAAGAAAAACAAGGTGCCGCTGTGCACGTTGTGAATGTAGGAGGCGCAGAAACCGAACCAACACTACGTAAAGCTCTAGCCATTGGCGCAGACGAAGCTATTAGAGTAAATACACCAGCAACCGACGGATACAGCGTTGCCAAACAACTGGCAAACGTTGTAAAAGAAGGCGGATACGACCTCGTAATTGGTGGCCGTGAGTCTATTGACTACAATGGAGGGATGGTTCCAGGAATGTTGGCAAAAATGATCGATGCCAATTTCGTAAATACTTGCATTAGCCTGGAAGTAGAAGGAAACAGCGCAACCGCAATTCGCGAAATTGACGGTGGTAAAGAAACCATTAGCACAAAACTTCCACTGGTAGTGGGAGGTCAAAAAGGTTTGGTGGAAGAAAGTGACCTGCGTATTCCAAATATGAGAGGTATCATGCAAGCACGCTCTAAACCTCTTCACGTGAAGGAGCCAGTAGATGCCAATGCCGAAACCAACACAAAAACCTTCGAGAAACCAGCCCCAAAAGGAGCTGTAAAATTAGTTGATAATGTGGACGATCTAATAGATCTTTTACACAACGAAGCGAAAGTAATATAAATCAAGTTAAGAGTGGAGAGTGCAAAGTTCATAGAAACTCATAACTCATAACTCATAACTCACAACTATAAAAAAATATGAGTGTTTTAGTATATACAGAATCCGAAAACGGATCGTTCAAAAAAATAGCCCACGAAGCAGTTGCGTATGCAAAAGGTATCGCAGACGCTATGGGTACAAGTGTTACCGCTGTAGCGGTAAACGCCGGTGACAGTTCAGAATTAGGGAAATTTGGTGCATCAAAAGTGCTGGAGGTTTCTAATGAAAAATTAAATAATTTTAATGCCGAAGCGTATGCAGACGTGCTGGCAAAAGCCGCAAAAGCCGAAGGAGCCAAAGTAGTGGTACTTACCTCTAGTGCAAACTGCAAATTTATGGCACCCCTGGTAGCCGTAAACCTGGAAGCCGGATACGTTCCTAATGTAACCGAACTTCCTTCTTCTACAACACCTTTTACCGTAAAACATAGTGTTTTTACAAATAAAGCATTCAGTAATACTGAAATAAATACAGATGTAAAAGTTCTGGGACTTGGTAAAAACGCCTACGGAATTAAAGAAAATGAAACCACCGCAACTGCCGAAGCTTTTTCACCTTCATTAAGCGATGGAGATTTCTCTACCGAAGTTGTTTCAGTAGATAAAGCAACAGACAAAGTTACCATCGCAGATGCCGAAATAGTTGTATCTGCAGGTCGCGGTATGAAAGGGCCGGAAAACTGGGGAATGATTGAAGAACTGGCCGAAACTCTAGGCGCAGCAACCGCTTGCTCAAAACCAGTAAGCGACATGGGCTGGAGACCACACGGCGAGCACGTTGGGCAAACAGGCAAACCTGTAGCTTCCAATTTGTACATTGCTATTGGTATTTCCGGAGCGATTCAGCATTTGGCAGGAATTAATGCTTCCAAAACCAAAGTTGTTATTAATAATGATCCCGAAGCTCCTTTCTTTAAAGCAGCAGATTACGGAATTGTAGGCGATGCTTTTGAAGTGGTACCACAACTTGTTGAAAAGCTAAAAGAGTTTAACGCTCAAAACGCATAAGACGGCATCTGAATCAAACTTCGATTTAAATTTCAGAATTTTGCGGAGTGGTTTTATGCTGTTTTTGATAAAAAAGCAATGGTATCGAAGTAAAATTTCATTAATTTGTGCCTTGAAAAAGGCTGTTTAATTAGCAAAGCCTGCATTAAACAGCCTTTTTTTATTTGAATTATAAAAACTAACAATCTAAGGTTACTTAGTCCTTTTTAATTTTTAAGCAACAAAAAATTAAAAATTGTATCGAAGTAAAGACTACGCATGAGCCTGGTAAAACTAAATATAAAAGGAATCTCCTACAGCCAAACACAAAATGGTGCCTATGCACTTATTTTAAATGAAGAAGATGGAGAACGTAAACTACCCATAGTTATTGGTGCTTTTGAAGCGCAATCTATTGCCATCGCACTGGAAAAAGAAATTAAACCTCCTCGCCCACTTACACACGACCTATTTAAAAATTTTGCCGACAGGTTTTCAATTGTCGTAAAACAGGTAATTATACATAAGCTCGTAGATGGCGTTTTTTATTCCAGTATTATTTGTGAACGCGATAATCTGGAAGAAATTATTGACGCTCGCACCAGTGACGCTATTGCACTGGCACTTAGATTTAAAGCTCCTATTTTTACGTATAAAACTATTTTAGAAAAGGCAGGGATCTACTTGAAATCTACACCAAGTAAAAAGAAAAATATTTCCAAAAAAGAAGAAATAATTTTGGAAGAACTTATTCTAGGAGATGATGCCGAATCTACACCAAAAAAAGCTGAAGATTTTTCAAAATACACTATAAAAGAATTGAACGCTATGCTGGAAGAGGCTGTGCATAATGAAGATTATGAGCGCGCTGCAAGCATTCGTGACGAAGTTTCTAAACGCTCCTAACATACCACCTGTTTTGTATGAACTACTTTCTGAAATTAGCTCTCGTTTTTTCTTTTTTAGGATTCTTCGGTAGTGTTACCGGGCAATCTATTGAAAAAGAATGGTCTTTTAAGTCTATCGAAAGCGCAGATGGGAAGTCACTCATCCGTATAAATTCTGAAACAGATAAATTTACATTTAATAAAGGTAGTTTCAACTATTCAATTGCCTCACTGGATAGTTTACAGGCGTCCGGAGACTATCTATTCCAGAATAATTTATTGGTTGTATTCTACACAAAACCAAAAGACACCATACGAAGATTTAAAGTAACAGAACTCACAGACACCACTCTTTCTCTATCCGAAAAAGGCACAATTTTACACCTAAATACGCCATCTCAAACCGAAATTTCGGATGTAATCGCGACTAAAGAAGACATAAACCAGAACGATAAAAGCAACATAGCTTTAGATCCATCACAGGGATTAGGAATTAATTTTAACAGCATCTATCGTGGTTTAATCGGGATGATATTTCTATTACTGGTTTGTTTTCTGTTAAGTAGTAACCGAAAAAAAATAGATTGGCGTTTGGTTGGAACCGGGTTGGCACTTCAAATTATTTTTGCGCTACTGGTTTTAAAAGTTCCTTTTGTAGCCAGTATTTTTGATTGGATAAGTGACAAAGTAGTGACGTTTTTAAATTTTAGTGAAAAAGGGGCCGAATTTCTATTCGGTGGCCTGGTAACAGATATGGATACGTTTGGGTACATCTTTGCTTTTAAGGTTTTACCAACTATTGTTTTCTTTTCAGCATTTACTTCGCTACTTTACTATTTAGGCATTTTGCAACTATTTGTAAAGGCCTTTGCCTGGGTAATGAGTAAAACCATGCGTCTTTCCGGAGCCGAAAGTCTAGCCGCTGCAGCAAATATCTTTATAGGTCAAACGGAAGCTCCTTTAGTAGTAAAACCATATCTGGATCGCATGACAAAATCTGAAATGCTCTGCTTAATGGTTGGTGGAATGGCAACCATTGCCGGTGGAGTCTTAGCGGCCTTTATTGCATTTTTAGGAGGTGACAGCGATGTTGAAAAGGTAATTTTTGCAAAGCACTTATTGACAGCTTCCATTATGTCTGCTCCAGCCGCAATTCTCATTGCAAAAATGCTCTATCCGGAAACAGAAAAGGTGGATACAAAACTAGACATCAGTAAAGAAAAAATAGGAACTAATGTACTGGATGCTATCTCCAGAGGAACAACAGAGGGACTAAAATTAGCCGTAAACGTTGGTGCTATGTTATTAGTTTTCACAGCAGTTATGGCAGTATTCAATTGGATAACGGTAGATTTAATTGGCGCCCCAACCGGTTTAAACGATGTTATAGCCTCTGCTACCGAAGGTCGCTATAGCGGTTTCTCATTACAATATATTTTAGGAAATATTTTTGCACCCGTCGCTTGGATTATTGGAGTGCCCGCCGAGGATATGATTGTCATTGGTCAGTTATTAGGAGAAAAAACAATCCTGAATGAGTTTTTTGCCTACGCTTCACTAAGTGAGTTAAAACAAGCCGGCGTAATTACAAACTACAGATCTATAGTGATTGCAACTTACGCCCTATGCGGATTTGCAAACTTTGCGTCTATTGGAATACAAATTGGAGGCATTGGTGTTTTGGCTCCAACACAGCGGAGTACTCTGGCAAAATTTGGAATAAAAGCATTAATTGGTGGTACTGTAGCAGCTTTACTTACTGCTACTATTGCAGGAATGTTGATTGGCTAATAGCTTAATTTAAAAGTTGTAGCCCAATTTACGGCATCCTGTACATTCTGAAAAAAGCTAAAAGCTCCATCGTAGAGCGATTGTTCTTGCACAGCCTCTTCCCGTACCTCATCATTGTCAGAAACTATGGCGATTGCAACAGCTGCTTTGGAACGACCAGATTTATAAACATCGGGGTTAATATTCTTTGTAAATTTCCTACTTGAAATAACAACGCATTTTCTTTTTTTATAATGTCCATCCAATACACCTAAAAATTCTTTTGCATCATCTATATCGTAACTATCGGCAGTAAAATCGAAAATTGCGTAAAATGGAAAGCACCTAAGCAATCCGCTGGACATTTTGTATTCTTGCTCCATTTTAAATTTCTTTACAAGGCTAATATAATTTATTTTCACATAACTTTAACAATCCGTTAATAAATTCATTATAAAAGTTAGGCTTCAGTATTTTTGTAATCGCAGCGCTTTAAGTACATTTATCGGTATAATTTCTACGCAACGAAGATGAAGCAATACCACGATTTAGTAAAGCACGTTTTAGCAGAAGGAAACAGTAAGAACGACCGTACGGGGACTGGCACTAAGAGTGTTTTTGGCTACCAGATGAGATTCGACTTAAGCGAAGGTTTCCCTATGGTAACCACTAAAAAATTGCACCTTAAGTCCATTATTTACGAGCTACTATGGTTCTTAAATGGCGATACCAATATAAAATATCTTCAGGATAACGGAGTGCGTATCTGGAATGACTGGGCAGACGATAACGGAGATTTAGGTCCTGTATATGGTCACCAGTGGCGTAACTGGAACAGTGAAGAAATAGACCAGATTTCAGACATTATAAAGACACTGAAAACAAACCCTGACAGCCGTAGAATGTTGGTAAGCGCCTGGAATCCCAGCGTACTACCTGATACTTCAGTCCCTTTTTCTGAAAATGTTGCCAATGGTAAAGCTGCATTACCGCCCTGCCATGCTTTTTTTCAGTTTTATGTGAGCGCTCCAACGGTAGAAGGCGACGAAAGTACCCGTAAATTATCTTGCCAATTGTATCAACGTAGCGCAGATATTTTCCTGGGAGTTCCCTTCAACATTGCTTCTTATGCCTTACTTACCATGATGATAGCGCAAGTATGTGGCTACCAGGCAGGAGACTTTGTACACACCTTTGGCGATGCACATATTTACAGCAATCATATAGAGCAATTGGAGTTACAATTGTCCCGAGAAACAAGACCTTTACCAAAAATGTTGTTAAATGAAGAAGTAAAAGATATCTTTGGCTTCAAATTTGATGACTTTACATTAACAAACTATAATCCGCATCCGCATATTAAAGGTGCTGTTGCAGTTTAAAAACTATCCTCTTATGAAATATGCCCTATTAATCCTTAGCTTATGTTTAACCACAACCGTTTTTGCACAACAAGAATGGGGTGACATGCAAAAGAATAAATTAACAATGAAAGAACTGGCTCCTATATGGCCGGGCTGTGAAGCTGGAAGTGCTTCACAACAGGATAATTGTTTTAAGCAAAAATTAGCAACTCATATCGCCAAAAACTTTAAGTACCCTACAGATGCTTACAAGAAAAATGAGCAGGGACGTGTAGTTGTTGATTTTTACATTGACGAAAAAGGTATGGTAGATATAAAATCTATTACCGGAGGTACTGCTGCTTTACAAGCTGAAGCAAAACGAAACATAAGTCTTATTCCAAAAATGAAAAAACCAGGGATGATGGGCGGCAAGGCAAGAGCTATTCAATACATAGTACCCATCACGTTTAAAACAGGTAAATAGATGCGATGGATAGCATCTTTACTCTTCTTATGTAGCGTTACTACTAGTGTTGCACAAGAAACTATTTTTGCTTTTTCAGAAGTAGAGACTCCTCCTAGATATACAGAATGTAGAACCAGCAACAAGCATGACGGAATACTTTGCACCCAAAAAGCTGTGGAAGCGTTCGCTAAACAAAAATTTAACACAGGGCTTTTCAAAAATTTAAACCTCAACGAGAAGAGGATACGAGTGTACGCTCAATTTATTATAGACCAAAACGGTGCTATAAAAGACATCAAGATCCGCACAGCACACCCACAACTTGAAAAAGAAACAAAAAGAGTCCTTAATTTATTACCCAATTTCATTCCGGGAAAGCACGGAAATGAGTTAGTTAAAACCAGATATTCTTTACCTTTGGTCTTTGTATTAGGCTAGTTTAACACGGGTTTAACGAAAGAAATTTCTGTAAAAATAATTGAGAACCTTATCTTTAAAGTGTAAAAACATATGCGTTTTTACACTTTTTTTATGATTGATACAAATACACTCCTTCAGCTTTTCACAGAAACTAGAAACCATACAGAAGCACTTTGTAAACCTCTGGAAATAGAAGATTATGTAGTACAACCCGCTACGGATGTTTCGCCTCCAAAATGGCACTTAGGTCACACCACCTGGTTTTTTGAAGAATTTATTCTGAAACATCACAAACCCAATTATAAATTATTTCACGAAGATTTTGCTTTTGTGTTTAATAGCTATTACGAAACTTTAGGGAAACGAGTAATTAGAAACGATCGTGGTAATTTGTCGCGTCCGGGCGTTGCTAAAGTGTACGATTACAGACATTACGTTACTAATGAAATGAAAGAATTTCTGGCTTCGGAAATTTCAGCAGATATAGAAGAGATACTCCACATTGGGATACATCACGAGAAGCAACATCAGGAATTATTAATGACTGATATTAAGTATATTCTTGGTAATAATCCGCTACTTCCAAAATATAGCGATTCCTTTGTAGAACACGCCATAGAAAAACACCAACAGCAATGGCTTCAATTTGAAGAAGGAGTATTTGAAATTGGACACGAGGGAGACTCCTTTTGTTACGATAACGAGTTAGGAAGGCATAAAACATATATTCAGAATTTTGAAATTTCAAACAAGCTGGTTACCAATGGCGAGTTTATAAATTTTATTAATGCCGGAGGGTATAAAGATTTTAATTACTGGCACGCAGATGGCTGGGAGTGGGTACAACAGGAAAAACAAGCGCAACCTATGTATTGGCACAGTATTGATGGCGAATGGTATTATTATACGCTTCAGGGATTACAGAAAATTGATCTGGATGCTCCGCTCTGCCATGTTTCATACTACGAAGCTTTTGCTTATGCCCAATGGAAAGAATGCCGCTTACCAACAGAATTTGAGTGGGAAATAGCACAACAAAATTTTGATTGGGGAAGTCGCTGGGAATGGACCGAAAGCGCCTACCTTGCCTACCCGGGCTATACCAAAGCACCTGGAGCTATTGGAGAATACAACGGTAAATTTATGGTAAACCAAATTGTATTAAGAGGTGGATCTGTAGTTACCGCAAACAAGCATACAAGACCAACCTATAGAAACTTTTTTCAACCCAATTTGCGTTGGCAATATACGGGAATACGATTAGCCAGATAATTACGACCCCCTATTTATGAGCATTAAAAACCCTCCAAAAATTGACGCATCTTTTAAAACTGATGTATATAAAGGTCTTACTTCCTTCCCTAAGTATTTATATTCAAAATATATATACGATTCAACCGGCGACAAGCTTTTTCAGGATATCATGAACCTTCCGGAATATTACCTCACCAATTGTGAGTTCGATATTCTTTCGCTTCATACAGAAGAAATAGCTGAGTTATTCAATAATACTGAAACTGGATTCGACCTTATTGAATTAGGTGCCGGCGATGGAAAAAAGACAAAAATAGTCCTCCGCCATCTGGCCGAAAATAAGTTCGATTTTGTCTATAAACCGATAGATATAAGTAAAAACGCAATAGATTCTCTCACAAACAATCTTGCTAAAGAGTTTCCTCAAATTAAAGTAGATGGTGAAAAAGGATCCTATTTTGACGTCCTGGAGCGTTTACAAACGTATAAAGCCCGTAAGAAGGTATTGCTTTTTTTAGGCTCCAATATTGGGAACTTGTTGCACCCGCAAGCCATCGACTTTCTAACAAAGTTAAAAGAAATTATGGGTCCCGAAGATTTGCTCTTTATGGGCTTTGACCAAAAAAAGAATCCGCAAACAATACTGGATGCTTACAATGATCCCACAGGAGTAACGGCGGCATTCAATAAAAATTTGCTTCATAGAATAAATCGAGAATTAGATGGAAATTTCGACACAGACGCCTTTAAACACTGGGAGGTGTATGATCCGGAATCTGGTACTGCCAAAAGCTATTTAGTTGCTACCAAAGCAATGGAAGTAATTGTAAAATCGCTTGACCTCAGCATTCAATTTGATGCCTGGGAAACTATCCATACCGAAATCTCTCAAAAATACGACGATAAAACCGTGCAGTGGCTGGCAGATTCGGCTGGCCTTACTATTGAAACTTTTTTTGAAGATGAAAACGGATATTATAAGAACTATGTTTTCAGAAGAAAATAGTGGATAGTGAGTGGTGAGTGGTGAGTGGTGAGTGGTGAGTGGTGAGTAAAGTGAAAAAACTAAGCTGAGCAGCCCTTTTAAATGCAATAATTTTTAAATTTTTAATATATGAAAGCCATCTGGAATGACACTATTATTGCCGAAAGTGACGAGACCCTTGTTATTGAGAACAATCATTACTTTCCTCCAAGCGCTATTAAAACACACTATTTTAAAAAAAGCGATACGCACACACACTGTCCCTGGAAAGGAGATGCCTCTTATTATACGATAGAGGTTAACAACAAAGTGAATAAAGATGCTGCCTGGTTTTATGCTAAAACAAGTCATGCGGCAAAATCTATTGAAGGCTATGTAGCTTTTTGGAAAGGTGTGACTATTTCAGAATAAAAAAATCCCTTCAATATTGAAGGGATTTTCCAGCATATCCTTAAGATAGGCTATTCTTTTACAATTTGTTTCACCAAGGTTCCTGTTTCGGAAGTAATCACAACCATATACGTTGCACTGGCAAATTCTGAAATATCTATTCTTTGTTCAATTCCCATAGCTGTAAGGTTTACTTTTTTAATAAGCCTACCTGTTATATCGTACATAGAGGCATCTTTTAAAGATATTCCTTGCGGATTTGCCAATAGCACATAATCACTGGCAGGGTTTGGATATAGTAATAGCGATGATATATCTTTTGTGTTTTCAAGACCTAAAAGATCATCTACATACAATTGAAACACACATTCATCTTCATTTCCTGACGGGTCAGTAACCGTCATCGTAATGTTGTAGCCTCCTTGTTCCAGCAAAGTTCCTGGTAGCGGACTTTGGGTTACAGTAAGATTGTTCTCACAATTGTCTGTAACCACAACATCTCCCTGCGCAAAATAATCTGGCAGCGTATAAGGTTCACTGGATACTACGGACTGATTTTCGGGACACTCAATAGTGGGATCTAAAGAATCTACTACATTTATAAACGCAGTACACGTATCTATCACTCCATCTTCATTCATTACCGTTAATGTTACCGGAATAGGTGTTCCAACATCATCACAGGTAAAAGTATCTAAATCCAGACTTAAACTGCCATTGCAACCAACACCTATGGAACCGTTGTTAACCGCTCCTGGGAAAACAGTCACTGTTCCGTTAGGTTGCAACGTCGCCGTAATATTCTGGCAAATAGCCATGGGAGGCAAAATGGTTTCCTGTACTGTTACAATAGCCGTACAGGTGGCCGTCTCATCGTTAGAATTTGTTACTGTGAGTGTTACTTCATTAGGCCCTACATCTGCACAGGTAAAAAAGTCCTGCGACAGACTCATATTCGTAATATCGCAGTTATCGAAACTACCGGCATCTACGTCTTCTGGATCTATACTCACTTCTCCATCATTGTCCAGGGTTACTGTTATGTCCTGACAAAGTATTGTTATAGGAATATTATCTTCTACAGTTACCTGAGCAACACAACTTGACGTATTTCCGGAAGTGTCTGTAACGGTGAGTACTACGTTATTTGTTAATCCCACATTGTTACAGGTAAATGTACTTATATTAATGGTACGGCTTGCAATGGCACAGTTATCAAAACTACCGCCATCTATATCGTCCGGGATAATGGTAACCATTCCTGAAGCATCCAGTTCTACCGTAATATCCTGACAGATAACAGTTGGATTTTGTAATTCTTCAACGGTAACAATAGCTGTACAACTACTAGAATTTCCGCTGGCATCTGTTACGGTTAGTGTTACATTGTTAGGGCCTACTTCTGCACAAGTGAAAGTATCAATATCTAAACTCGTTGTGGCTGCCCCACAATTATCTGCACTTCCGTTATTTATATCTCCCGGTAAAATTGTAACCGTTCCAGAGCTATTTAGCTGTACAGTAATATCCTGACAACTAGCGGTAGGCGGTAAAACATCTTCTACTGTAACCACGGCCATACATGTACTTATATTTCCACTACCATCGGTAACGGTAAGAGTTACATCATTTGCTCCAATATTAGAACAATCAAAAGTATCTATATCTACAGACAAACTCCCTATACTGCATAAATCCGTGCTTCCACCATCAACATCGCCGGGAAGTATGACAGCTGTACCCGTAGCATCCAACTGAACCGTAATATTCTGACAAACCGCTGTTGGGTCCTCAACATCTTCCACCGTTACTACAGCAGTACAGGTACTTATATTTCCATGTATATCTGTCACTGTAAGCACAACATTATTCGGTCCAACGTTGCTACAATCGAATGTTGTTGTATCGATGCTACTGGAAGCAATGCCACAATTATCTGTACTCCCTCCGTCAACATCTGCTACTGTAATAGTGGCCATTCCTAATGCATCGAGCTGAATCGCAAAATCCAGACAATTTACAACGGGCCCTTCGGTATCGTTAACTACGACATCAAAAGAGCACGTAGTGGTTAGTCCTGCCGCATCGGTCACTTCAAAAGAATTTGTAGTGGTTCCAACCGGAAACACACTTCCGCTGGCAAATCCAGCCGTTTGGGAGAGACTCTCACCGGGACAATTGTCTGACGTAGGTACATTAAACGTAACTACGGCACTACAAAGTCCGGGATCATTGCTTACAGTTATAGTTGTTGGACAACTTGCAACTGGCGCTTCAACATCGTTTACGGTAATATCAAAACTACAGGAAGCTGTATTTCCAGCAGCATCTGTAACCATAAACGTATTGGTTGTGGTACCTACCGGGAATACACTTCCGGTGGCAAATCCTGATGTTTGTACAACTTGAATACTTCCTGTGGTATAATAAAATGTTCCGTTAAAAATTCGCGGTGTAAAAGTTATTCCATCAAAGGGATTGGCGGTTCCTACTGCCTTTCCCGAACCACTGTCTATAGTTAGGAAAGCGTCACCATACGATGTTGTACCATCTGTATAGTCCATCAAACTTCCACCATTAGGAACATAGTAATATATTCCATAGGTAGTACCCGCAGGAATCACCAAAGGTGTTGCGAGAGGAGTTACTGCATTACCCCCTGCGCCCGTGTTGCCATTATCTGTAGCAGTGGTCGTTTCGTGAAGCACCCAGGGTGCCGGGTCTGCCTCAAACCCTACGTGAGATCCTACTTTGAAGTATATTTCAACCGTTTCTGTAATAAAGTTATTACTCATGTGAGCTAAAATTCCATTAATAGAAACATCTTCGCCACCAGAAGCGGTTGCATCAAACATTATGGCAGATTGTCCATTATTATCCAAAAATGTTGTGGTAAGTTCACCTGCGTTTGCTCCACTAGTGCAGTTGTCCATAGCTTCCACAAGGAAATCTACTACGGCACCACAAACACCAGGATCATTATCTGCAACAATATCTCCCGGACAAGAGATGGTCGGGTCTTCTATATCGTTTACTGTTACATTAAACGTACAACTCACAGTGTTTCCCTCGGTATCTGTTACGCTCAATTCAACTATAGTAACGCCGGCGGGAAATGTAGCCCCACTTACCGGACCAATAGTTGTGGTAATTAAACCGGAAATATCTCCATCTTCAGGATCCATTGCCGTTGCTAATCCAGCATAATTTACAACTGCACCACATACACCAGGATCATTCACGACCGTAATATCGGCCGGACAAGTAATGGTTGGCGGGACAACAAATTCATTGGGAGCTGCTAAAGTTATTGAGAAAAAAGAAAGAAATACTATTAAAAATAGAGGTTGGGTAGTTTTTTTCATAAGGTGAGGATTTAATACATAATCTGGAAATCACACTAGTTTCATACTGAAAAGATAATAAAAAACTTTAAACAAAATCCGTTTTATAAATCTGTTACTTTATAAAAGTCAGATTTTAATTATAAAACCTCTAAGAGCATATCCAAATCATCCTCAGTATTATATACGTGAAAACTCACTCTAATACCCTTTCCACGTTGAGAACATATAATGTTTTTTTTCTTTAATTTCTGAAACAACACTTCATCACCATCAACACTAAAAATAGTTGAAAAATTTGCTCTTTTTGCTGAAGCAATGTCAAGAATACCTCGTTCCATAAATACATCTTTGGCTTTACCACACAATTTATTTAGCTTTTCTGAAATTACACCCTTCCCCAATTGCTCCATAATCCGAAGACTCTCCCCTATACTTCCGTACGTTAAAGAATCCTGATGCCCGGGCTCAAAACGTTTCATAAAAGGAATAGCGTCTTTATTTACAAAATTACCGCCGGCAGAATTAAACCCTATGGTGTTGGGATGTAAACTATGTTGAACAGCTTCCTTTACCATAAACAAACCGTTCCCATAACCAGACAACAACCATTTGTAACAACTTGCGCCTAAAACATCTATAGCACTTTCGGCAAAACTGAAGGGCTCCGTTCCCAAATATTGTGTGCCATCTGCGATAAGAAGTAAATCGGGATGATATGCTTTTAACTGATCTAAAAATGTAAGATCTATTTTAATTCCGTTTAAATACTGCACAATACTGAACGCAAAAATATCTGGTCTATGGCGCGCTATGGCAGCTTCAATATTTTCCTCCAGGTTTTCGTTTACTTCAGCATAACACACATTAAAATCACGGTTTTCAAACGCCCAGTTGATACTAGGATAATCACGATCCAGTAACAGTACTTTTTTACCATCGGGAATTCCTTCTATAAGCGTGTTTAATCCAAATGAAAAATTAGGAACCAGTGCAATTTCCTGAGTATACGCTCCAAAAAAGTCGCTCACCCTGCTTCGCACTCCATCCAGTATGACCCCGTGGGTATCTCTAAAAACACTTCCGTGTGCTAATAATTTTTTATCGTGTTCGTTTCGCCACGCAACCAACTCCGTAGAAAGTAATCCCGCAGATGCGGTATTTAGATACGTATGCGTTTTTGTAACTGGAAACAGATTTCTTAAATCTTCCATAACTGAGAGGTTTGTACGGTTAATTTTGGGTATTTTTACGTGAGACTAAAGGTAACCAACTATGTTTTCAAAAACCAATAAAAACAACAGAATAGACGCAGACCAACGCGAACAATACGAATACGCCCGAAAGAGAATTAAACAAAAAAAAGCATTAATGCGTCACGTCATCATTTTTTTGGTGGGCGCTATGCTACTGTTAGTCGTGGATCTTGTATTGCAAAAAGGGCACGACGTTTTGATGAAAGACTGGTCTGTCTGGGCCGTTTTAATTTGGTCTTTCTTAGTGCTCATTCATGTGTTCAATGTATTTATTATGAACAAGTTTATGGGTAAAGAATGGGAAAACCAACAATTAGAAAAATTAAAAAGACAACAAGAAGCCCGTATCGCAACTCTTAAACAACAAGCTATACAGGAAGTAACGGTTGCCGAAGTTAAAACCGCAAAAGAAGTAGATGCTTTAAACACTCCTTCTGAAAGTATACAGGTAAAAAAAAACAATCCAAACCAATTACCCCCGGAACAAGGATGATTACTATAATTGCCGCCGCAGGCCAGAACAATGAGCTGGGAAAAGACAATGACTTGGTTTGGCATTTGCCAGACGACTTTAAACGGTTTAAACAACTTACCACGGGTCATTATATTATTATGGGACGCAAAACATTTGAGTCGTTCCCAAAGCCACTTCCCAACCGCACCCACGTTGTTATTACCAGAAACGAAGACTATCAAAAAGACGGTGCTGTTGTGGTACATTCTATAGATGCTGCCTTAGTAAAAGCAATCAGTGACGCACAACCATTTATAATTGGTGGGGGCGAGATTTACAGTCTGTCACTGGACGTTGCAGATAAAATTGAACTCACCCGCGTTCACGGTACCTTTGACGCAGACACGTATTTCCCCGATATAGACAAAAACCAGTGGGAACTAATTGCTGAAATCCCTCACGAAAAAGACGACCGTCATAACTACGCATTTACCTACGAAACCTGGGTTAGGAAATGAGGATTGAGGAATTGATGAAAAAGCTCCACAGCCAACTATGTGTAAGGATTCAGTAGCGTTGTATAGTTTGTAGTTTTAATGCTGAAAACCTAATTTTTCTTACTGAATTAATGCAACAAATCTTATACGAAATAGCAGCGCAAAACTCATTACAACTGAAAGAATTTCAACCCCTTTCCGGTGGCGACATTAATGAGGTTTTTTTGTTGAAATGTGCCAACGACACTATAGTTGTAAAGCTGAATGACACACAAACTTTTCCCGGGATGTTTCGCACCGAAGCGAAAGGATTACAGCTTTTAAAAGCTTCAAATAGTTTTAAAACGCCGATGGTTCTGGCTACAGGTGAAGTGAATGAACACTCCTATCTTTTGCTTGAATTTATTGAGAAAGGGACAAAAACAACAAATTTCTGGTCGCTTTTTGCTGAAAATCTGGCAAAACTTCATAAAACCACGCAAACTAATTTTGGCTTAGAGTACGATAATTATATTGGCTCTCTACCCCAACTAAATACAACTGAAAAAACTTCAGCAGACTTTTATATTCATCAGCGATTACAACCTCAATTTAAATTGGCTCGTGAAAAAGGATTTAAATTTGAAGACCAAACAGCATGCTTCAAGAATATTTCAGCAGAAATTCCTAATGAAGTTCCTTCCTTGGTTCATGGCGACTTATGGAATGGTAATTATCTTGTTTCATCTAAGGGAGGCCCGTATTAATTGACCCCGCAGTAGCCTTCGCTTCCCGCGAAATGGATCTGGCAATGATGCAGTTATTTGGCGGATTTCCCCAGGAAGTATTTTTTGAGTATCAGGAAATTTTTCCTCTGGCAACCGGATGGGAAAAACGCACCCCTATATTTCAGCTATACTACCTACTGGTGCACCTCAATTTGTTTGGGCGGAGTTACCTTCCGCAGGTAAAAGCCATTGTACGTTCATTCAGTTAAAAAATGGTTTTGAGAAATAGGTTGCAACACACTGCATTTCTTTTCGTCTTCTTCTAAAACTAAAACCACTCTTATGAAAAATTCAAAATTACACAAAGTAATATTATGTTTTGGGTTATTACTAGTGACTTCAGCGACTGTAACAGCACAAAACAAAAGGTCTCACTGGACTGCTTTTACTCAGCACGTAGCCGTAAAGGCAACCAAGGAATTAAAATTTACATTGTTGGCAAAAGTAAAGGCCGATGTAATAAAAAGAAAGGGCAAAGCAGGCCTTTGGACCCGGGTAGACAATAAAGACGGAACCACGGGTTTCTTTGAAAATATGAGCAATAAGCCCATTAGAAAAAACACCGAAGATATTTATATGATTGAAGGTGTAATTGACCAAAACGCTAAAGAACTATTTTTTGGAGGCCTGGCCTGGGGTAACGGAACGTTTACCTATGACGACTTTGAGCTATACATAGAAAATCCTGTAACCCAAAAAATGGAAGGCGTACCGATAGCAAACGGAAGTTTTGAAAAAACTTCAAACAATAGAATTGACGGTTGGAATATTGCGCTGGAAGAAGGAGCAGACGAAAATGGCGATGGCTTTGCAGTATCTGTAGTCAATAAAGAGACCAGCAATTCCAACGCTGTACAAATTGTTGGTCAGGGTAAATAAGTGTTTTACCTTGTTGTTAAGTCCTCTTTCTCGTGCCATACATAGAGGGGACTTTTTTATAAAAATACTTAACAAAACTTTCTACATACTTTGGGATTTTATTGGGCGTATCACTTTCCTGGTGTGCGTATCTTTAAATAAAACAAAAAACTATGAGTCAAGAAAATTTATACAGCCAGAAGGCTATCGATAAAATTAAAGAAATTGCTAATGATGTAGATTTCTGCATGATGGCAACAAACTTAAGTGTACAGCCTATTAGTGCCATTCCTATGAGCACCAAAAAAGTAGATGAAAGCGGAAATATTTGGTTTTTAAGTAATAAAAACAGTGATCATAATGCAGACATCATAAAAGACGATTCCACTCAGTTGTTATACAGTGGCGGGAGCGATATGAAGTTTTTAAGCGTCTATGGCTTTGCTGAAATCGTGTACGACAGAAGCATTATTAAAGATTTATATTCCAGCACAGATAACGCCTGGTTTGAGGGCGAGGATGATCCCAACATTACTGCTATAAAATTTAGTCCTAAAGAAGCGGCATACTGGAGCAATGACGAAAATAAAGTAGTATCCCTGTTTAAAATGGCAAAAGCAGCCATTACCGGAGACAAAGTAGATATGGGTACTTCTGGTAAAATTAAAGTATAACGATACTATCTCTTATAAAATTTCCTCTTTTTGAAAGTTTCAGAAAGGGGATTTTTTATGCTATTTTTGTACTCTAAACCAACCACAATGAAAGCATACATTTTCCCCGGACAGGGCGCCCAGTTTACAGGAATGGGTCAGGATTTATACAAGAAATCGGCCAGAGCAAAAGAATTATTTCAGCAAGCGAATGACGTTTTGGGTTTCGACATTACAAAAATTATGTTTGAAGGTTCTGCAGACGAGCTAAAAGAAACAAAGGTTACACAACCAGCAATATTTTTACATTCCACCATTCTTGCCGAAGTTCTTGGAGACTTATTTAAACCAGATATGGTTGCGGGGCATTCGCTGGGAGAAATATCGGCACTGGTGGCTAATAGAACCTTAGCATTTAGCGATGGACTAAAACTGGTTTCTCAACGAGCACAGGCAATGCAAAAAGCGTGTGAGCTGGAACCATCTACAATGGCTGCAGTATTAGGTCTGGAAGATCATTTGGTGGAAGCTATTTGCGCAGACATACCAGGAACGGTAGTAGCTGCAAATTATAATTGTCCGGGACAATTGGTGATTTCGGGAGATATTAATGCGGTAAATTTGGCCTGCGAAAAATTAACCGAAGCCGGTGCTAAAAGAGCCTTAATACTTCCTGTGGGCGGTGCTTTTCACAGCCCGTTAATGGAACCCGCAAGAGAGCAACTAGCTGCTGCCATAGAAGCCACTACCTTTACAGCGCCTGCCTGCCCGATCTATCAAAACGTATCTACATTTGCAGTAACAGACCCAAAAGAAATACAAAAAAACCTAATGTTTCAACTCACTGCTCCTGTAAAATGGACTCAAAGTATCCAGAACATGATTAAAGATGGTGGAACGGAATTTATTGAAGTAGGCCCGGGAAATGTATTACAAGGCTTGATGCGAAAGATAGACCGGAGTGTAAATACGGGTCGTGCCGAAATTTAATTAGCTGTTAGAAAAAATAAAAAAAGCTCCGAAGTTTTAAATTTCGGAGCTTTTCTATCTTTATATATATTTAGGCACTTATCCTACATTCCTCACAGTCTTTCACTTTGCCGTAATAGGTTTCGCGATACTTATGGAGTGTTTTTACAGGAACATTGAATAGTGTTTTTTGAATGTACACTACATTTGTAGTTAAGATTCCCATAGTTTCTGAAAATCTTTTTTCTTTCTTAGTCTTTCTGCGGACTGATACTAATTGCATTCTTAAAATTTTTGTTAAACACAAAGAAACGGGTTAGTCTTTCCAATACCAAAAAAGTAGCGTTAAACCTTAGTTAAACATATTTGATGGCTATGTTCTCAAATTAAGAAAAAGAGTTTACTTACTCATTTTATATAACCTTTTAGATCAACAAAGGTTTTTATTTTTTAAGAACATATGCTTCTAATATTTCAAGACGTTTTTCCAGTTTTAATTGTTCGCTTTTAAGCATTTCATTTTCATTTTTTAATTGAACGGCATACAAAAACAATTCTTCAATCTTTTCAAGGTTGGTTATAGATGTTTCTGTTAAATTAATCTGCATACCTTCCTTTTCAACTTCAGCATACGGTTTTACACCAGGCAGATGTCCGTGTACTATAACAAATTGAATAGCCTCTTCCAAAGTAAGAAACTGGTAGTCGGGCTTTATTTTTGAAACACCCTCGAAATAATTTTCAAAAACATAATCCGGATAGGTTGTAGTTGCGCTTTGGAATGACGTGGCCTGTGCAGTCCCTTGAACAACAAGCGGATTTCCACCTCCTAAATTAATGACCACCCTATCATTTCCCGAAGCCAAAAAACGAAAACTATCATTTGTGTCCCTATACATTAATCCCCAATTCAAAAATGTGGGTGATTGTGAGAAAATCATTCTATCGCTATTTCCTACTCCGCCACTAAACATATGAAACATACTAGCAGGCGTACCGTTGGTTTGAGGAAATGCAATAGTAGTTTGATCGCTGGAAAAGCGGATATCATCTGCTATATTCGTTACATCAAGCTCATTACCCGTCCTGAACCAAAATGATTGTGGTAAGAAAGTCCAGTTGAGATTTCCTGAACCATCGGTTTGCATAATTTGGTTCGCCATCCCGTCTGTAGTTGGAAAAGCAAAACCCGAGTTTAATGGATTACCTATTTGAAGTGTACCGTTAGTTCTTAAAATATCGGTATCAAATTCACCATAAAGTAAAGCAGCATCCTCATTTGCATCTGAATTCTCTACGTACAATCTGTTACTATTATTCTCAAATCTTCCAGCGTAGGAACCTATAAAAATACTTCCGGACTTAGTAGTGGTATTTAAACCTGCACTATGCCCAAGAAACACATTATTATCACCAGCAATAATACCTCCGGCTGAAGCTCCTAAGGCAACATTTCTATTTCCAGTAACATTATTATTTAAAGCGTTGGCACCTATTGCAGTATTTGCGAAACCCGAAGTGTTCTGGACTGCACTATTTATACCAATGGCAGTATTGCCATCATCTGTATTGTTGAGCAAAGCATTAATTCCAAATGAAACATTTGTAAGTGACAGTCTGCCGGCAGAAATATTATTACGCCTAAATACTAGATCACTATCCGTAGTGGTTCCTATAAAATGTGTTGCCGGATTTATGTCATTATTACCGGAGGTAGACCAAAACTCTGAAGCTGTTGGTACAGTTCCTGAAATACCATCGCCTCCTTCCGGATCAACCACAACTAAATGTCTACTGGCTCTAAGTGTACCACCGGCATAAACGTAAGGTGTTGTAACGTCATTTGCGTTCGGGCATCCGTAATTTCTCCAGAAAACTGATAGTGTTTGAGGCACTCCTTCAGTAACAGGTACGGGAAGTGTAATATTTGAGGACCAAACAGGCCTTAAAGGACCTACAGAAGTTACTTCGGTTGTAGTTTGCCAATCTGTGATGGGAACTCCATTTAAAACTAACCTAAATAATACGGGACGTTCATTACAACCACCGGAACGGGGAAAACCGTGCGCAGAGAACTTTACAAGTACGGCATCGCTCTTAGGAGTAAAATTTATCTCCATCTCTGGCATAGGTATATAAACTCCCCCTGCAAGAGCATCTGTAGTTCCAGAAGCTGTGTAATAAGTACCCCCGGCCTGAGAGCCAAACTTACTCCAGGTTAAAGCTGTATGGTTCCACCTGTAAAAACCTGGTGTATTTACTCCAACAGGGGTAGTTAAATATACCAGCATTCCGTCCTGGTCTGTTCCGGGATTGATTGCAGGAAATGCAGCTATTCTGGGAATTAATAAACCGTCATTCGGATTTGGATTTGCAGGATCACTGGCAGTAATATCCAGCATTGCGCTGGGTGTCGTGGTATTTATTCCCACCTGTGCCACCATACTCTGGAATAAAAAAAACAGACATACTATTTTTAAATACTTCATTATCATTTGTTTTTTAAACCGCTCCAAAAAGTTGAAGCGGTTAGGGGTTAATTAGGCGGCTAAGTTGAAAAAAAGGGGGTAAAAAAAGGAGAAGTCTTATTGAAAATTAGCATTGATTAAGGCAATTACTTCTTTCAATCTTGCCTGTGGATTACTACAGCCAAGCTCAAATAATAATTCATCTGTTGCAACTACTCCTGTAACATTTTTGATTCGGAATATGATGCTAAAATCTGTGTTATCCTGGTCGTCCACATACACCGCTTCATCACCAACACCATTTATAATAGTAACGGTAGCTCCCGGGTCCGGGTCTGCTATTACTAGATTATAGAAATCGACAGATTCATTTACTGTAGCAAAATCCCAGAGTGTAATTGCATACAATTCCTGGCCTGCGGTCATAGCTTCTCTTATAATATAGGTGCATACGGGATCTGTTCCAACGGCTTGTGAGTTTGTACTCGCTACACCACATAAACCAGATAGGTTTACTCCGTCAAAAAATTCTCCACAGGTACCTGTGGATACCAATGAGGACTGCTGGTCGTTGTTGTCATCATTGTCATCATCTTTACTGCACGATGTACATAGCGTAAGGATTGAAAAAAGCACTACAAGGTTTAATTTTAAAGTTTTCATGTTTGTTTAGTTACGTGTTTAATTATAATTTTTGAATGGTGTATTGGGAAGTGTCAAACGTCTTTTCTTTTTCAGAAATATTTGTTGTGGTCATTCGGCTTTGTAATTTTCCTTTTTTATTGAAATGTTCTGCCATCATCATAAAACCGTAGGTATCCCAAAATGAATTATCCCACGTTCCCTTGAACTGTTTCCCGAAAAATTTTGCGAATCCAGCCATATATTCTGAAAAACTGAAAGGAACATCTTTCGCAAACCAGATAAGAGATGTGCTATCTTCAGAAATAATTTCATATTCATCAGCAGTATATCCTGCAATTATTTTAGACTTTCCTGTTTTGTTAATTGTAATATCTGTACCGTCTGTATTTGCTTCGCTTAAGTCTACATCTCCCATCATTTTTTCCATAAACTGAAGTGAGATTGCCTGTCCTTCATTTTTTGAAGTATCCAGCGTCAACGCTGCTTTGTTGTTAAAATCCATAATGGTGATCTGTTCGCTATTGGGTTCCTGTATAGCAAAAGCATCTTTTCCGTAGGATTGTATCATTTCGCTTTTCTTGTTTTTGCGGTTCCCTTCTTCCACAAGCATAGTAACTGTTATGGGAAATGTATATGCTTTCTCGTAGGTTACGGGTTGCCCCGCAATGTCAAACGGATTTACACCTTTACCCGAAGCTTCGCTGTTTTTATTGGTTTTACCCTTCTTCTTTGGAGCGTCTACTACAGTGTCCAGAGCTCTGTCTGTAGATTTTTGCACTTCTTTTTCGGTGCGACGCTCTACAGATTTTTCTACTGCGTTCACTGCTTTTTGTCTTAGTTTTTTCAAAAATTGTGCTTGTAAGGTTGCAGGCAGTAAAACCATCACAACAAGTAGTGTAAAAAGTGGTTTCATAGTTTTCAATTTATAAGTATCTTAGTTCAACAATGTTATAAGGCAAATGTAGTTTGCGGTATATTTTTATCCCTAATGGTAAACCTTACCTATAAAAACTGGTGGTTTTCCACTAAATTTTCAGTAGCACACCAAAACGAATATTTAAAACCGAAATCGATCTTGAAAAAACAACTACTCTTTCTATTCATTGTATATGGATTTATCACGCAAGTTGCCGTAGGACAAAAAACTACTATCCCCGTAGCGAAGTATATTAAACAACTTGATTCAGTACACAGAAAAGAGCCTCCCAAAGCGTTTACGGCTTTAGAGGAATATCTTAATAAAAAAGGGGTGAAAAGTTTTACGGTAACAGAGCTGGATGAAATATATTATGCCCTTGCCAAATACAGTTCCCGCTCTTTCGATTTTGAGAACAGTAAGCGCTATGCCAGAAAAGGGATTCAGGTTTTAGACGAAAATAACATCGTAAAAGGGAAATCCGGGTATTATAATCTACTGGGAGGCGTTGTATATTTTGATAATAAACTGGATTCTGCTGCGTATTATTTTACTCAATCTTTGGATGCCCTCAAGGAAGAGGGCGCTACAGAGAAAATTCCGTTTGTAACAAATAATATTGCCAACATATATTCTGAACAAAATAATGCAGAAAAAGCGCTGCCCTATTTTTTAGAAGCGTACACACTATTAAGTAACGAAACGGAAAACAGAAACACAGGACTATTAGGCCCGGTTACCGGAAACCTGGCTTTTACCTATTATCAATTAGACAGTTTAAAACCTGCAAAAAAATATGCAAATGAAGCCTTATTATTAGGTAAAAAATACGACCATTTGCAAGGTGCTGCTGTAGCCTATAATGTAAAGGCATTTCTGGCCAGAGGTGAGAATAAATTGGATAGTGCAAAATATTTTCTTAAACAGGCTTACGATGCAGCGATAAAAGAAAACAACAACTATCAGATCGCATTTACAGCAACTAACCTTTCTGAATTACTCTCAAAAAACGAACCGTCAGAAGCTGTAAAATTTGGTGAGATCGCCTACAAAGTAAATACCCAGGGGAAGAAGGGAAATATGCTATATAAAAACATTAGAGCGTTATCCAATGCCTATTTTAATGTTGGAGATTTTGAAAAAGCAGCTATATTTCAGCAACAATACATTGCGTACAAGGACAGCTTGTTTGATGCAGATTATAACGAAAAAACCATAGATGTTCTTGAAAAATATCAGGCCACGCAAAAAGAGCTTACTATAAACCAGCAGGAGGCAGAAATTACAAAAAAAGAAAATCAGCAACGTATTCTTACCATTGTTTTAATCGCTCTGGGAGTGCTATCGCTATTGGCACTACTATTTTTCAGACAACGCCAAAAAACACAAAAGCAGAAGATTATTACGCTGGAAAGCGAACGGGAAAACATTGCGCTTCGCTCATTAATGACAGGTGAAGAAAAAGAAAGAAGCCGCATTGCCAAAGAATTACACGACGGGTTAGGTGGGATTCTTGCCGCAGCAAAAATGCACGCCAGCACGAATAAGGATCCTGAAAAAGTAGTTTCTCTACTAAATACTGCCTCTCAGGAATCCAGACGCATTTCGCATAACTTGCTGCCTGAAAGTTTACTAAAAAAAGGACTGGACGTTGCCTTACGGGATTTTATAAATTCTATCAATGAAAGTGGACTCCTTAAAGCCGACTATCAATCTATTAATGTTGCTGAAAATTTACCGCAGCACTTACAACTTTCGGTCTACAGAATCGTACAGGAATTAATCAACAATATAATTAAACACGCTGGTGCAACCGAAACTTTGGTACAATTACAACAGCAGGAAAATAAAAAACTTATTCTCACCGTTGAAGACAACGGAAAAGGATTTTCTCAGGACAAAGCCACCAAAGGTATTGGGTTGCAAAACATAGAATCCAGATTGTCTTTACTGAAAGGTACTTTGGAAATAGATAGTCAGGCAAAGCTAGGTACTTCGGTATATATTGAACTTGAATTAGAAAAATAATGAGCCCCATTTCACTTGCAGTTTTAGATGACCACGCTTTAATTATTGAAGCCATTGGTGCCTTGGTTGAAACTGAAAATTCTTTAGAACTTGTTGGCGGATTTCAAACGGAAGCAGCGTTAGTTACATTTTTAGATACCAATTCCACACCTGATGTTTTGTTGTTGGATATTCAGTTAAAAGATGAGGATGGTATCAAAATCTGCCAAAGCTTGTCCAAAAATTTTCCTGAATTACGTATTATTATGCTATCCAGCATTACTGCGCCTGCCATTGTGATGGATGCTTTAAAAAAAGGAGCAAAAGGGTATTTGCCTAAGAACATTTCAGTAGAAAATCTGAAAGAGGCCTGCGATACAGTGATGCAGGGTAAAACATATATTCACAAAGATATTTCGTTTGTTCCAACAGCTCAAAACGCGTCGCAATACGATTATATCCCCAAACTTACCCGAAGAGAAAAAGAAGTACTCACCTTAATTATGGAAGAGCTCACTACGTCTCAAATTGCCGAAAAATTATTTCTCACCCCAAGCACTGTGGAAACGCACAGAGCTAGCCTTTTTAGTAAAACAGGGTCAAAAAACGTAGTGGGATTAATAAAGTTCACGCTGGAAAAAGGGTTGCTGGAATAGCATTTTAAGAAATTCCCCGTACTTTCTTTTCCCATTTCCAGGCAGAAGCGAGTGATTCTTTTAAACTAAATGCCGCCTTCCAGCCTAATTCATCGTTGGCCTTTGTTGTATCTGCATAGACAGCCACAACATCGCCAGGACGTCTGTCTACAATTTTATAATTCAGGGGTTTTCCTGTTACTTCTTCAAAAGCTGCAATAACCTCCAGAACACTATTTCCTGCGCCTGTCCCAATATTAAAAACTCTGAATTTTGCCGAATTCTCTGCTTGTATCAATCGCGCTACAGCCTTTACGTGCGCTTTGGCAAGATCTACCACATGAATGTAATCGCGAATACAACTGCCGTCCGGTGTATCATAATCATTACCAAATACCGAAAGCTCTTTTCTAACTCCTGCCGCCGTTTGCGTAATAAATGGCACCAGATTTTGAGGCACCCCAACGGGTAGTTCGCCAATAAGTGCAGATTTATGGCCCCAACCGGGTTAAAATAGCGCAATGCAATAGCGTTCAAGTTTGAAACGTGACAAACATCTTTTAGAATTTCTTCGCTTATTTGTTTGGTATTTCCGTAAGGAGATGTGGCAACTTTTATAGGTGCTCCTTCATGTATTGGCAAGCTATCAGGCTCTCCGTACACTGTGCAGGAGGAACTAAAAATAAAATTTGAAATACTATGAGCGTTGCATTCCTGCAAAAGATATATTAGAGAATTTAGGTTGTTTTCGTAATACAGCAAAGGTTTCTCAACGCTTTCACCTACTGCTTTGCTGGCAGCAAAATGAATTATCCCGTCTATGTCGTTATGATTTTGAAAAAAATCAACAACCTCGTTTTTTATACGCAGGTCTAGTCTTTTAAAGTTGGGTGGGACATTTGTAATTTCAGTAATTCCCTGTAGAACATCTATGGAGGTATTAGAAAGATTGTCTATAATAAGCACCTCATAACCTGCAAGCTGAAGTTCTACAACAGTGTGGGAGCCAATATATCCTAAACCACCAGTAACAAGAATCTTTTTCATAAATATACCTGTGAAAATAGTTCTATTTAGTTACAAATTCTATCACAGTTTTAATAATAAAAGCTATTTGCTCGTCATCAAGTTCGGTGTGCATAGGTAAGGAAATAACTTCTTTTACCAATTGATTTGTAACGACAAAACCTGCCTCATTATATCGCTCATCGACGTATGCTTTTTGCAAATGCAATGGGATTGGGTAGTACACACCACAAGGAATATCGTTATCATTTAAGTGTTTTACTAAAGCATCTCTGTCTGCCTTTGTAATTCGAAGGGTGTATTGATGAAATACATGACAATCGCAGGTATCGCAAATACTACTTCCTGCATCGCAAAAACCTGTTGGTGTTATAACACCTTCTATTCCTGCAAATGCCTGAGTATATTTTCTGGCTGCATTTCTTCGTGCTGCATTGTAGGTATCTAAATGCGGTAGTTTTGCGCGTAACACTGCGGCCTGGATAGAATCTAAACGCGAGTTCACTCCTACAACATCGTGATGATATCTTACGTACATCCCGTGATTTACAATTCCTCTAATACTATGTGCCAAATCATCGTCGTTGGTGAAAATAGCACCACCGTCTCCGTAGCAACCTAAATTTTTTGAAGGAAAGAAAGAGGTAGACCCTACGTGGCCAATACCTCCTATCTTAGTTTTTGTCCCATCTTGTGATGTGTAATTTGCTCCAATGCCCTGAGCGTTATCTTCAATTACGTACAGGTTGTGTTCTTTAGCTATTTCCATGATGGCATCCATATTGGCAGCCAGACCAAAAAGATGAACAGGAACAATAGCCTTTGTTTTTGGTGTGATCGCCCTTTTAACAGCATCTATATCTATATTATAATTTACGGGATCTACATCCACCAGTACCGGTGTTAATTGCAACAGTGCAATAACTTCAACCGTAGCTGCAAAGGTAAAATCTGCTGTAATTACTTCGTCTCCGGGTTGTAACCCTAAACCCATCATTGCTATTTGTAACGCATCTGTTCCGTTAGCACAGGGGATCACGTGTTTTACTCCCAAATAATCTTCCAGTTCTTTTTGAAATGAATGTACTTCAGGTTCGATTTATAAAAGCCGTAGATTCTATAACATCCATAATCGATGTATCTACCTGCTCTTTAATATATGCGTATTGGCCTTTAAGATCGACCATTTGAATTTTTTTCATGTGTGTAGGGAATAAATTTTGCTTTGGTAAAAATACGAAAATCCACTAGCCTTACCATATTATTTATAGATTAACAGAAGCTGCCTTAATTTTGCTAATTTAGCGGCCTGTGGGTACACTCTACAACATAGCGACCTATATCATGAGTTTTTTTCTGTGGCTTTCGCAAGTCTTCAGCAAAAAGATGGGGCTCTTTGTGCGTGGCAGGCAACGAACATTCTCTATTTTGAGAGAAAAAATAAACCCCGAAGACAAGACGTTTTGGTTTCATTGTGCGTCTTTAGGCGAGTTTGAGCAAGGATTTCCTATCATGGAAGCGATAAAGAAGCAATTCCCCACTTATAAAATAGTGGTTTCTTTCTTCTCACCTTCAGGGTATGAGATTAAAAAAAACACGTCCGTCGCAGACGCCGTGGTCTATCTTCCTATGGATACCAGAGCAAGCGCTCGCAAATTTGTTGAATTAGTGCATCCCACCACAGCCTTTTTTGTGAAGTACGAATTCTGGCCTAATTATCTCTTTCAGCTAAAACAACATGCCGTACATACGTTGCTGGTTTCGGGAGTATTTCGTGATAACCAGGTGTTTTTTAAATCCTACGGAAATTTTATGCGGAAAGCACTAGGCTGTTTCAATCATATTTTCGTTCAGACGAAGGCTTCGGAAGTATTATTGAAAGAAATTAATTTAACCGAAGTTTCAGTAAGTGGCGACACAAGGTTTGACAGGGTTTCACACCAGATAGAACAGAATAACTCCCTCAGTTTTATGGATACCTTTAAAGGGGATTCGCTTTGTATTGTTTGCGGAAGCACCTGGCCCGAAGATGAAGCTGTCTTGCTGCCTTTTATAAATAATCATAAAGACATTAAATTTATTATTGCCCCTCATAAAATGGATATGGGGATGATCCAGGCATTTCAGAAAAAACTGAAGCATAAAAGCATACGATATTCTAAACTGGAACATAACAATAGTCAACTAGCCGAAGCTTCTGTTCTTATTGTGGATACTATTGGACTGCTTACAAAGATATACAGTTATGCAGATATTGCATATGTTGGGGGCGCCATGGGGTATACCGGCTTACATAATATTCTGGAACCGGCAACTTTTGGAGTTCCTATTGTAATTGGTAAAAATTTCGACGATTTTCCGGAAGCCGGGAGATTACAATCCTTGGCAGGGCTTTTCAGCATAAAAAATGGAGAAGAATGTACAAAAATATTGACGAAGCTTACCACTCACGCCGATTTCAGAAAGAAAACAGGAATGATTTCCGGGCATTTTGTGAATAGTAATACGGGGGCAACACAAGCAGTCATGAACTATATTACCAAAATCATTGTTTCTTGAGTATTTGGACCACTTTAGTAACTGTATCTATACCAATAGCTTTTTCCGCACTGTATTGGTTTTCCAAATCCACGCACACGAGAAGAATGTACAGAAAATTCACGAAAACCAACCTACTCTATCCAAAACAATGTATGTTCACTATTTTCAACAATTAGGCTATTAAAAAGAGCGATTTGAAGTAATTCACTAAGACTTACGTTACATACATGTATCAAGATTCCGGGGTTTGGTTGTATATCCTGAAGATGAATTACTGGCTATGTTTATACAGGATGGTCTAGATAATGTATTAGTATTGAATACAATTTGTGATAAACTTTCAATTCCAAAACCAACGCAGGTGGATTTTGATTATTTCGAAAACAATCTAGTCTCTAACGCGGAGCAAATTTTAATATTTTTAGTTCAAATAGAGAATAAAAGTTTAAACCGTTACCGCCTCATTCAAATACCGTCTAAAGGGGAGCATTTCTTTGTAAATTTTAAGCAATTTCTCTTCAAAATCGGTCCTCATCACCTCCTTTTGTGTAATTGGCACAGTTACCGCAAACGATTTTCTCCGTAATAGATCTATGTGTTTATGCTCTTGCGAAAATCCTTTGGGAGCTGTTTTTAAAGGGTCATCTAACACCAACCCGCCAAACATATCTTTAAAACTCTTTTTGGCTATTATTTTTTTTAATTCTTCTCCATTGTAATCTATAGCCTGGCGTATGCTTTTTAAAATTTTAGACGAAGGATGCCAATAGCCACCACCCACAAAACTTTCGGTAGTTCCTAAATGAATATAAAAGTCACCCTGCTTACTCTCCTGATCCAAACCAGCACCAAAATGATCTTTGTAAACGGGTTTGTTAGGGTGAAACATTAAGTTGTTATTAATTCGGTTAATGGCCTTTTTTCCCGGAGTGTCATAATAATTTGGATCTATTTCGGCCAGTTTTATATTCATCTTCTCTAACCATTCAATAAAGAAGTCGCGCACCTGGTGGTACTCATCCCTGTTCGCATCCATCCACTCCTTATTATTATTCTTTTCCAATTTCCGAAGAAATTTATATAATGTAGAAAAACTCATTTTTTCCTTTAAAGCTACATAAACATAGAAAGCCACTACAAAACTTTAATAAAACTTTACGAATGCGCAAATGTTAAAACACTTAGATTTGTTCCATAAATAACTCTAACTTAACCCTAATGAAAAAAGTACTAATTGCCGCTGCCGTCCTTTGTGCAGTATTTGTAACCTCTTGTAGAGATACTGAAACAAAAACAGTAGTTGTTGAAAGAGAAGTGGAAACATCTTCTGACGATGACAGTGACGGAATCCTTGAACGCGCTGCAAAAGAAGTAGACAAAGAAGTGAATGAGGAAATAAATGAAGAGATTGACAAAATTGGAAACGACGATTAATTTTATATAAACACTAACAAATACCTATACCCATGAAAAAAATAATTTTAAGCCTAGCCGTAGTTTTTACATTAAGTACAGCATTTGTATCCTGTAGAGACACAAAAGAAACTACAATTGAAGTAGAAGCAGATGACGTTGAAGACGATGTTGAGGATGCTATAGACGATGCAGGAGATGCTATTGAAGATGCAGCAGACGACGTTGAAGATGCCGTTACTGGTGAAGACGACAACTAATAATAGTTAAAACAACCAAATTATGAAAAAAGCACTAATCGCAGGATTTGCGATCTTAACTGTAGCTGTAAGCTTTACTTCTTGCAGAGATACTGAAGAAAAAACTCAAACCGAGCAAATTCTTGACGACGCCGAAGAAGACGGAGCCAATATTGACGTTAAAGATGGTGGTGACAAAATAAAAATCGAAAATCCTGATGGAAGCGAGACCAAAATCAAAACTGATGATGATGGTGACGTAAAAATTAAGACTGACGATAATTAATTAGACGTCAGAATAAAAATAAAAAGGCTTCAAAACGATATAAAGTTGGGAAGCCTTTTTTTATTTTATATGACACTATTGTATTGGGTACGTACCTCTAAAATAACAGCGATGGGACTTATGTACAAATACAAGTATGAATTTTTATGTATTCAAATTATTTATTTGTCCTTTTAGCTCTTCCATAGATTGTTGTAATTGTCTAAGCAACGTACTTTCGGAAGGATCGTCCAGTCCAAAGGTAAGTTTGCTATTTACGAGCCATAACTCCTGTACATTTTTCACTTCTACATCTAACGGAATATATTCCGGATTCAAAGAAATTAAACGCACTTTGCCAGGAGCATTAGGTATTTTTTGAAGTTTCTTTACCAACACTGAATCCTGCAACACCACGATATATATTTTGCTGTCACTTGCTTCGGAAATATTGGGTACTGCTTTCCCCAATACCCACTCGTTGGGTCTAATATTGGGCAACATACTATCACCTTCTACCTGAAAACCACGATACGTAGCATTTCTATATTCCGGTAGAGGAATGTTAAATGCCGGTAAGGTTTCATACCATCCCACATCCTGAATGTTGTGAGGGTATCCCGCTGCGGCTTTTTGATTTACCAGTAAAATAGTGTCCTTATCTTCCTGATCTATCGAGATCACTTTTGGCCCAACATTACCTCCATCTACATTCAAGTATTGTGTAAAACTCTTTCCGAATAACCACAACGGATTAATTTGAAACTGCCGCAGTAACTCCATCACAACTTTCCCGGAAATTTTCGTCTTCCCGCGCTCAATATCGGCTGTGGTGGCTCCTATTTCCAGTAATTCGGCAAAAGATTGCTGGGTGTGATGTTGTTCCTCCCGTACTTTTTTAAAGCGTCTCGCTTCAATAGATAATTTAGATTCCATACTCCGAAGATACTCATTTTTGGAATATATCCAAATTTATGCGGGATAAATTCCTATTAAAAGGAATAATTCCATATTTTTGTCTTAATTCCCTAGTACCATGAATTTCGAAAGAATTAAAGAAAAACTGAATATCCTAGCAGATGCAGCTAAATACGATGTGTCCTGCTCTTCCAGCGGTAGTAAGCGCGCCAATAAAAATAAAGGGGTAGGAGACAGTTCCGGGATGGGTATTTGTCATAGCTATACCGAAGATGGACGTTGTGTCTCTTTACTGAAAATTTTACTTACCAATCATTGTATTTTCGACTGCGCTTATTGTGTAACCCGAAAAAGTAACGATATAAAACGTGCTGCATTTAAAGTACAGGAAGTTGTAGATCTTACTATCGCTTTCTATCGCCGAAACTATATAGAAGGGCTCTTCTTAAGCAGTGGTATTTTTAAAGATGCGGATACTACAATGGAACGTTTGGTGCAGGTTGCAAAAAAACTTCGGGAAGAGGAGAATTTTAATGGGTACATTCATTTAAAATCTATTCCTGGTGCAAGTGATGAGTTAATGCGCGAAGCAGGATTGTATGCAGACAGACTTTCCGTAAATATTGAAATTCCTTCGGAAAAAGGATTAAAATTATTGGCGCCAGACAAAAAGAGAGAAGATTTTATAAAACCTATGCAAAAGGTGAAAAATGAAATCATACAGTATAGAGCTGAAAAAAAATTCATTAAAAGCACTCCTATTTATGCACCAGCCGGACAAAGTACACAAATGATCATTGGTGCCACCGGCGAAACAGATGCCGAAATCATGTACACATCTGCCTATTTCTACAAACAGTTTCATATGAAACGGGTGTATTATTCGGGTTATATTCCTATAAGTTACGATAGCAGGTTACCAGCCATTGGGACAGAAGTACCTATGCTTCGGGAAAACAGGCTGTACCAAACAGACTGGTTACTAAGGTTTTACGGGTTTGACATAAGAGAGTTACTCAATAAGGAATATCCTAATCTGGATAGCGATATAGACCCAAAATTGAGCTGGGCGCTGAGAAACATGCAGCATTTCCCTATTGATGTAAATAGAGCCGATAAACAAATGCTCGCCCGAATTCCTGGCGTAGGGATGAAATCTGTCCACAAAATAGTACACGCCAGACGTTTTAGAAAATTAAACTGGGAACATTTAAAAGCTATAGGTATTGCCATGAATCGCAGTAAATATTTTATGGTGTGCGACTCAAGAGATTTTGAAACCAAAGACAGAACCGCAGCTCAAATTAAAAGTTTGATCCTACAGCATTCAACAAGTATATACCAAAAAACATATAACCAGCAACTCAATCTGTTTTCTTCTACCGAAACTCCTATCGCTGTATGACCACAATCTTAGTTTATGATGGTTCTTTTGAAGGATTTTTAACTTCAGTATTTCAGGTGTATGAAGAAAAAATTAAAAATGCCATTATTCAAAAAAAAGCTGTTGCCACAAAAACTTTTTTTGCTGAAACAGTAACGGTGTATACAGATGTTGAAAAGGCTACCAGAGTATGGAAAGGATTAAACACCTATTGTTCAGCTGAAGGAAAAAGCAATGTATACACAGCTTTTTTAAGTGAACTTGATGGGATTGAAAATACCTTACTGCATTTTATAAGACGTTCCTTTTCAGAAAAAGAAAAAATAGACAAAGATTATGCAGATCCTGAAATTCTGAAAGTTGCAAAGGTGGTAAAGATGATTCGGCGGGAAAAACACAGGATGGATGCTTTTGTGCGCTTTAGAGTAACAAAAGATCAGCTGTATTTTGCAACGGTCTCTCCAGATTTTAACGTACTACCGTTAAATGCAAAGCACTTTAAAAACAGGTACGCAGACCAACAATGGCTTATTTACGATTTGAAAAGAAAATTTGGCATTCACTATGATTTAAATGAAGTAAATTATGTAAAGTTACAAATTTCTGATACTATAAATTCCCACTCAAAAGCGTCCTTTTATTTTACGGAAGAAGAGCAGGAATTTCAGGAGCTATGGAAAAACTATTTTAACAGTACCAATATAAAATCGCGAAAAAATATGAAACTACATTTACAGCACGTTCCAAAACGATATTGGAAATATTTATCTGAAAAATCTCTAAATGTTAAAATTTAGCTACATTTATGCCGTATTAACATTAAAACAACCATTATGAAAAAAGTATTTTTAGGTTTTGCTGTATTGTCATTGCTGGTGAGCGTATCTTCTTGTAGAGAAACTACTGGCGATAAAGCAGAAGATGCTGTAGAAGCTGCAGCAGAAGACACGGAGAATAATTTAGAGCAAGCCGGAGACGCTATTGAAGACGGAGCACAGCAAACGGGTGAAGCTTTAGAAGAGGCCGGTGAAGATATGGAAGATGCTGTAGACGATATGGACGACGATAATTAATAGCTCCATATTATTACAAAACGAAAACGCCCGCTCAATGTTTGAGCGGGCGTTTTTTGGTTAAGGAAACTACACTTCGCATTTTGGAGCGGTTTTTATACCACAAAAAGGATAGAAATTTGTGTTAGAAATCAACACGTATTCTTAACAAAGTGAGAAATTAGACCTAACTCTTGATTTTTTTTTAACATTTACTTTATCGATAAAAAGCAATTTTATCGGATTAAAAGTAAAAAAAAGATATAAAATTACATAAAACTTAGTTAATCAGCACTATAGGAAATTTATTACTTTGCCCGTATCATTGTAGTAACAAATAACAATAAAACCTATACTTATGAAAAAACTTATGTTTATTTTAGCAGTGCTTGCGCTAGCAGCAAGTTGTACTCCGGAAGACCAAGCGACTAATGATCAACAAATCGACAAAGCGAAATACGAAGTTCCGCCAAACGGATAGAAAAAAAACCTTTATATCTGGGGTGTTACTATCATTATGTTTGATAGCAACACCCTTTTTGTTTTACATATACAAATACGCTCCCTCCGATCCCGGCGAAACCTGGGACACAATTTTTGGCACCGTAGAAGCAGGTAACTTTGGCAATGTACAAAGCTATATGCACGCATTGTTCACTAAAATTACGTTTGTATTGCTAACCGCCATTTGGTTTGTAACGTCAAGGAACTGGTGGAAATTTGCCATACTTGTGCCACTCACCATGTTTCTCTTTCAACTATCGGGTGTGATTAATCATCAAATACGGTTTATAGACGAATTTGATTTCTTTTATTCTATCCCCGTTATCATACCTATATTATTATTACTTATTTTTATTTCTTACCAGATTAGCAAAAAAACTGAAGCCGCCGAAGATCTTAATGCAGAAGCAAACGAAGAGGTGAAAAAGTTAATGAGTGATGATTTGTAAATAATATTCATTTTTTAAATAAATTAACCCTCAGAAAGCTTTGAGGTTTTTATAAATGTTTTAAATTTGCAACCGCTTTCAATAAGAAGGTGACGTTCTTTACATTCGCGAAAATAGCTCAGCTGGTAGAGCGCCACCTTGCCAAGGTGGAGGTCGCGGGTTCGAATCCCGTTTTTCGCTCTGCTTCAACTCCGCTCGGCATACGCTGGACTGTTTTGAAGAGTATACCAAAATTGCTGCGTGTTAAGCGTAGCCGAAACGCTGAAGTGGTGGAATTGGTAGACACGCTGGACTTAAAATCCAGTGGGCAGTAATGTCCGTACGGGTTCAAGTCCCGTCTTCAGTACTTAATCCCTTTAGAAATTATTCTTTGGGGATTTTTATTTATAAGTACTCCAGAGGTTTTTAGAGGTTAGATACTTTTAGTTTAAAATAACACGAGTTTATGAAAACCGGGAATTGAAATATTCGGTTTTTGAGGGATTTCTTATTTACCTTTTTTAACTGTAGCGTTGCGTTGCAACATCCGCTTCATTTCATTGAGCTTCATTAAGGCTTCCACTGGCGTTAACGTATCGATATCTAGATCTGAAATTTCATCGCGGAGTTCTTCAAGCAACGGATCGTCCAGGTTAAAAAAACTGAGTTGTAATTCGTCTTTAGCAATATCCTTCATTTTGTCTGAAAGCTCTTCAGATGAATGACTTTTTTCTAGTCGCTCCAGAATTTTATTGGCTCGTTGCAGCACTATTGTAGGCATTCCCGCCATTTTTGCCACGTGAATTCCAAAACTATGGTGCGAACCTCCAGGTACCAGTTTCCGAAGAAACAACACATTGTCCTTTAATTCTTTTACCGAAACATTATAATTTTTAATTCGGCTGAAAGTTTCAGTCATTTCATTTAACTCGTGATAGTGGGTTGCAAACAACGTTTTTGCTTTACTGGGATGCTCGTGCAAATATTCGCTAATGGCCCACGCAATAGAAATTCCATCGTAAGTACTGGTACCACGTCCAATTTCATCCAGCAAAATTAAACTACGCTCTGAAACATTATTCAATATACTGGCCGTCTCATTCATCTCTACCATAAAGGTACTTTCACCCATAGAAATATTATCGCTCGCTCCTACTCTGGTGAAAATTTTATCTACATAACCCATTCGCACAGCCTTTGCAGGAACGAAACTTCCCATTTGAGCCAACAGGACAATTAAAGCGGTCTGTCTCAAAATGGCACTTTTACCACTCATATTGGGACCCGTAATCATAATAATTTGTTGGTTTTCCCTGTCCAGAAACACGTCGTTGGCAATAAACGGGCTATCTGGCGGTAATTGTTGTTCGATCACCGGGTGACGCCCCTCCTTAATATCCAGGTCAAAAGTTTCGTCCAACAAGGGTCTTGTATATTTACACTCCTTGGCTTGCGTAGCAAAAGAGGCCAGGCAATCCAGCTCTGCCACCAAAGCAGCGGTTTGTTGAACGGGCGCAATAAACTGAAGCATCCATTGTACCATTTTTGTAAATAACTCTTGCTCCAGGGCAAGTATTTTTTCTTCAGCACCAAGTATTTTGGTTTCGTATTCTTTAAGTTCTTCGGTAATGTAACGCTCTGCACTCACCAAAGTTTGTTTTCTAATCCATTCCTCCGGCACTTTATCTTTATGGGTGTTGCGTACTTCAATATAATACCCAAAAACATTATTAGACGCAATTTTAAGCGATGTGATGCCAGTACGTTCACTTTCTCTTTTCAGCATAGCATCCAGATATTCTTTTCCCCCTGTAGCGATGGCGCGAAGTTCGTCCAGTGTTTCTGAAACACCCTGGGCAACAACATTTCCCTTACCAATGGCAACAGGACATTCTTCCACGAGCGTTTCTGTAATTTTATTCCGAAGAAGTTCGCAGGTATTTAATTGCTCACCTATAATTTGTAAAGATTCGTTTTTAGAGACAGTCGCCAACTCTTTTAGAGGAACCACGGCTGTCATAGAGTTTTTTAATTGCACCACCTCCCGCGGATTTATTTTCCCTGTAGCTGTTTTTGAAATAAGCCGCTCCAGATCGCCCATTTTTTTTATGTGCAGTTGCGCCTTTTCCAACAATTTCGGATTATCAAGTAAAAAACTTACGACTTCGTGACGTCTGGTAATTTTTTCAGCATTTTTAAGAGGTAATGCTAACCAACGTTTCAACATACGGCCACCCATAGGAGAAATGGTCTTATCGATTACATCCAGCAACGTCACAGCATTTTGTTGATGGCTATGATACAACTCCAGATTTCTTATCGTAAATCTGTCCATCCACACGTATTCATCTTCAGCAATGCGCGCCAGTTTTGTAATGTGTTTTAAATTGGTGTGCTGTGTTTCACCTAAATAATGCAGCGCAGCTCCACTGGCAATGGTTCCAGCCTGCAAATGAGCTACCCCAAAACCTTTCAAATTTTTTACCTCGAAATGCTTTTGCAGTAGTTCTGACGTATAATCCTGTTGAAACACCCAGTCTTCCAGATAAAATGTGTGGAAAGCATCTCCAAAAGTTTCAGAAAATTGTTTGCGCTTCTGTTTGCTGAAGAGTACTTCGCTAGGATTAAAGTTTTGAAGTAATTTATCTATATATTCTGAAGAACCTTCAGCAGTTAAAAATTCACCCGTAGAAACATCCAGAAATGCGACACCCAGCCTATCCTTTCCGAAATGAACTGCGGCCAGAAAATTATTGCTCTTACTCTGCAGTATATCATCGTTAAGTGCAACACCAGGTGTTACCAGCTCCGTCACACCTCTTTTTACAATAGTTTTTGTGAGTTTAGGATCTTCCAGTTGATCACATATGGCTACACGACATCCCGCCATCACCAATTTTGGCAAATAGGTATGTAAGCTATGGTGCGGAAAACCCGCCAATTCAGTCTGGTCGCCGCCATTGTTTCTGGAAGTAAGCGTGATATTTAAGATCTTAGCCGCTTTTACCGCATCACTGGCAAATGTTTCATAAAAATCTCCCACGCGGAATAACAACAACGCATCAGGATATTTCGCCTTAATGGTGTTGTATTGCTTCATTAACGGGGTGACTTTCTTGGCTTTCACTACTTTTTGTTTTGACTTATAAAAGTACAGAAATCTACTCCCTTATTGAAATTTCTACAGAATGAAGTTGTTGGGTTTTATTAACAAAGGGGTGAAGATGAAAAACAGCTACTTAAATTATTACGCTTTTATTTTATTCTAAATTTAATCAAGAATCCCTTATTAACTAATCCATGATTTAATTTTCTCATACACAGCAACATTACTAAGTAAGTCCAAATGACTACTCTCGTGAGCGATCCACGTGTTTTTTTGTTTGAATTTTAAAACTTTTTCAGGGTCCTTGTGTTTTCCCAGAGCACTTTTAACGCTCACCATGGTGTCTCCCTTCAATTTTGAAGATGCAGGTTGTGTTTCCTTACTACCCGTAGCAGCGATACTATAACACGCAATTTTGTTTGGTAAAGGCACATGATGCCTTGTATCACCCTGCATTTTAAATCTGTCTGTTCCGTGCCAGTCTTCATCCAATAAATTACCATACCGCAAATCTGTTACACCAGCACTCCTTATTTTACCTAATCTGGCAAAAGGTTTTGCATACGGGACAGCTTCCAATACTACATCTACATAATTCCCTGCTTTTTCCATGGGAGCACCGTGATGTGGTGTCCCCAGAAAAACAATTTTTTTGAGGTGTTTTGTCCACGTTCTTTTCTGTTGTTTACCATAGTGCAACGCACTTCTGGTAACCAAACCACCCATACTGTGTCCAATAATCACTAATTCTTCAACAGGAACCGGCCAGACCTGCACAAGATCTTCTATTAAATCACTGAAGGTCTGTCCGTTTGTTGATATATGCAAACCACTGTTATAATTCAGAAACACAGGAGTTTTATCGAATGTTGCCGCCAATGCCAGTCCGTGATTATGTTCGTTTCTGGTCCATTGTATATCGCTCATACAGGAACCATGAACCATAAGTATAATTTTTCCGTTTAAAGCAGGAAATACATCCTGCAAACTATCGGTAGTAAGAGACAATGCTTTCCCTTTGTAACGGAATTGCATCGTAATTTGTAACGGATTTTCTGTTTTTTCTAAATAATCTCCAACCACCCCGTTTAATACAGCGCGTACGGTTTGTTTTTTATCGGTTGCTTTCATCTCCCCAAAAATGGAAACAAACTGTCCCAATGCCTTATCTGCGGCAGTACCTACAAACTTTGTGCTTTGTCTTACCGTTGTATAGGCAACCCCGGCAATGTTTGTAATTGCGTGCTGGATAGGTGTAGATGGTAAAAATGGCGGATGGACAATGCGTTTGTGCATGGCCTCAACCAAATCTGTAATCCCAATAGTAGCTTCTGTAACTAAACGTGCAATGCCTTGCAGGTCTGAAGATGTCTTTTGTTTTTTGGCCATGAAATTTAATATAGTGTACGTCTATCTATTTGCAAAGATAAACTGAATTAAAAGGACGTTGGGTTTTTTAGAAAGATGTTTTATTACACGTCCCCCAACGTATCTTATTAAATAGTTCCATTAATGACCGTATCTTTGCCCAATGAAACACCGCAAACTTAAAAACAGTGAACTGGACCGTTTAGACACCAACGCTTTTAAAGCGGCGGAGAAAATAAGGTTGATTATAATTTTAGATAATATAAGAAGTCTCAACAATATTGGATCTGTCTTTAGAACGGCGGATGCATTTCTGATAGAAAAAATATACCTCTGTGGTATTACGGCACAACCACCTCATAAAGACATTCAAAAAACAGCTTTAGGCGCAACAGATAGTGTTCTTTGGGAATATGCTGAAAGCACTATAAAAGTAGTACAAGAGTTGCAGGACAAGGGAGTTTTTGTAGCTGCTATTGAACAGGCAGAACTATCTGTACCGTTACAGGAATTTTCGGTACAGAAGGAACTTACCTATGCATTAATATTTGGCAACGAGGTGAAAGGTGTGCAACAGGAAGTTGTTTCGGCAAGCGATGCGGTACTTGAAATCCCGCAATACGGAACGAAACACTCTCTTAATATTTCGGTGAGTTGCGGGGTTGTGGTTTGGGATTTCTTTTCTAAACTGAAAGCATTATAAAATTACAAATTACGAGTGACAAGGTTTGAATGTGAAACTAAAATTTCACCGCAAAGGAACTAAGGACGCAACGAAAAATAGAAATCGGAAAAGCCTGCTGAATGAAAAATTCTAAAACCCTTTACTCTCAACTCAGGACAACAATTGCTTTAATACAAAAAGATAATCTTTCCTGTTTTTCACAAAATCCATTCCCGACACATCAATAATCTTAACTTTTTCCTGTGGTTGGGTTTTAATATATTCCAGATATCCAGCATTAATTTTATTAAGATACTCAGGAGGTATTCCTTTTTCGTATTTGCGACCGCGTTTTTGGATGTTTTCTATAAGCCTGTCTGTATTTTGATATAAATACACATATACGTCTGGTTTTGCGAGTTCTTTGTGCATTAAATTAAAGAGTTTTTTATAAAGATTAAACTCCTCTTCTGCCAGGGTTACTTTGGCAAATATTAACGACTTGTATGCATCGTAATCTGCTACAACACATTCCTTGAACAAATCGAATTGCGTGATATCTTCCAACAATTGCTGGTAGCGATCTGCCAGAAAAGACATTTCTAACGGAAACGCATAGCGCGATTGATCCTGATAAAATTTAGGTAAAAAAGGATTATCCTTAAAACGCTCCAGAATAAGTTTTGCGTTAAAGTCGGTCGCAATTTTTGTCGCCAGGCTGGTTTTTCCGGCGCCTATATTTCCTTCAATGGCAATATAATTCAGTTTGGAAATATCGTAATCGTTTTTTGGGTTTCTCAACCATTTGGATTGTTTCGTGATAACGCTGGTATCTTCTGTTTGCGACAAAAGTTTAATCACATTTTGCTTCAGAGTAGGATGCACCAATTGCGCATTCACTTCAGCTAAAGGTTGTAAAACAAATTTACGCTCCTGGATTCGCGGGTGGGGAACTTCTAATTCCTTTTCAGAAAACACTTCATCGTTATAAAGCAATATATCTATATCGATCACCCGGGAAGCGTACCCTTCCGAAATATTTTGTTGCTTTTTACCAAGTTTTTTTTCGATCTTCTGAATCGCTTTCAACGTTTGCTTTGCTGTTATCGAAGCACGTATCCAGAGTACACAGTTTAAAAATGCGTCGCCTTCAAAACCCAATGCAGGTGTTTCGTAAACCGAAGAGATTTTATGAATGGTTCCTATTTCAACAAAAATGGCATCTACCGCATGCTGTAAATACTCAAAACGGTTGCCCAGATTGCTTCCTAAAGCCAGATATATGTTGTTGTATGGAGTGATATGCGACAGTTTTGGTTTTAAGACGAAATTAAGGAAAACAAAATGACTCTCTAGTATATTTGTATGACAAACTAAAACTTTTGAAGCAGCTCCCAGTAAAAGACATTTTGTTAGCGCAACGTATTTACTTCATATTAGGGGCGTTATTTATCTCCTCATTGGTAGTGAGCAACCTAATATTTCAGAAATTTTTTTCCTGGGATTTTTTCGGACTCTATACTTTTGAGATTTCAGTAGGGATTCTTCCGTATCCGGTCACATTCTTAATAACCGATATTATTAGTGAAGTCTACGGCAGAAAGAAAGCAAACCAGGTAGTAACTGCAGGAATATTTGCCTCTTTTTTCTCGTTGCTAATTGTCTTTGCAGCAGATAGTGTACCCGCAACAGCCTGGAGCCCTGTGGACGACCCACTCTTCAGCAAAGTGTTTGGCGCCACAGCAATTGCAGTTTTTGCTTCCATGGCCGCCTATTTATTGGCACAATATATAGACATACAATTGTTTCATTTTTGGAAACGGCTTACAAAAGGAAAACACCTTTGGTTACGTAATAATTTTTCCACTTTTCTATCGCAATTTGTAGATACCTTTGCGGTACTATTGTTGCTGTGTGCCTTCGGAAAGATTGAATGGTCGCTATTTACAGCACTCTTATTGAGCGGATTTCTATTTAAAGTTTTAGTTGCCGCATTGGACACACCATTTTTATATGCGGGCGTATATGCAATGCGAAAAAGATTTGGATTAGGAATGGGAGAAGAGCTCGTGCTTCAACACAATGCTCCTGATTCCTATCCCTCCGACATATTGGATAGTGACAATTAATAAACGTGTGATCTCCTATCTTTTTAGAAGGATAGGATAAAGATAAGAATGACTACATAATTGAATTATAAAGATGAAGAAAATATTTAAAATTTTAGGAATCGTTTTAGGGATAGTGATTATTTTATTAATACTCGCACCCTTCTTGTTTAAAGGAACAATAGAAGATTTACTGAAAAAGAACATCAATAAAAACCTGAACGCTACTGTAACCTGGGAAGAATTGGACCTAAGCTTATTTAGAAGTTTTCCGAATGCTGCCGTAGTTATAAAAGACTTCTCGGTGATTAATAAAGCTCCGTTTGCGGGTGATACACTGGCAAGCGGCGAATCACTTAAAATTGATATGGGTATTACGCAACTTTTTAAAAGTAGTACCGAAGCTATAAAAGTAGACGCGCTGAAATTAGACAATGCTTTTATTAATATTAAAATTGACAGCTTAGGCAATGCAAATTATGACGTGGCAGTAAAAACAGACGCACCGGTTGCAGATAAAAATGCTACAGCCGAAGAAAAAGGTTTTGTGTTCGATCTACAACATTACGAAGTAAACAATTCCCGGATTAATTATATTGATGAAGCGACCAAAACATATCTAACCTTAACCGAAGTGAACCACGAAGGCGACGGTGATTTCTCTACAGAGCTTTCTAATCTTGCTACAAAAACCAATGCTTTGGTCTCTTTCAAATTAGGGGATGTTGAATATTTAAACAACAATACGGTATCGTTGGATGCCGATTTTCAGTTAGACCTGAAAAATCAGAAATATACGTTTCTCGAAAACGAAGCTAAAATAAATGATCTCCCCCTCACCTTTGATGGATTTGTAAAAATAAACGAAACAAACAACGAAATTGATCTTACATTTAAAACACCTTCTTCAGATTTTAAAAATTTCCTGGCCGTTATTCCGAAGGTATATGTAAAGGAATTAGACGGCGTTTCTACCACAGGCGATTTTACCGTAGCTGGAAAACTTAAAGGCATTGTAGATGATGAACGTATTCCAACAATGGACATAAAAATACGCAGTAATAATGCCTCTTTTAAATACCCGGACTTACCCAAAACAGTAAGAAATATTATGATTAGTGCAGATTTAATGAACGAAACCGGTTTACTGAAGGACACCTATGTAACTATTGGCAATCTTACCTTTAAAATAGACGACGAGTTATTCGCCGCCAACGGAAGCATTAGAAATCTTACAGAAAATATGCTCGTAAATATGGCCTTAAAAGGCACCTTAAACTTAGCCAACATAGACCAGGTATTGCCTATTGAAATGGAACAACCCTTACGTGGAGTTTTTAAAGCAGATGTAACAACCAATTTTGACATGGCATCGGTAGAAAACGAGCAATACCAAAATATAAAAACAAATGGGACGGCAAGTCTTCGTGATTTTACGTATGCCGATGGTGCTTTTAAAAACCCAATAAATATTGGCAATGCTGCTATTACAATGTCGCCAGGGAATATTCGGTTAAATGAAATGACAGCCACTACCGGTGGCACCGATGTGCAAGCAAATGGAGCTATTCAAAATTTAATTCCCTGGCTTATGTCCAAACAGGATTTGAAGGGAACATTTAATGTATCGTCGAATACTTTCAATTTAAACGATTTTATGGCCGAAGAGACTCCAAAGGCCTCTAAAACAAGCGGTAATTCATCAGGAGGAAGCGCAAACAAGGGGTCAGTTTCTCAGGAAAAAAGCATTCAAATTCCTGATTTTCTGGATGCCACGCTTAACTTTTCAGCAAAAAAAGTTATTTATGATGATCTTACTCTAGACAATGCGAAAGGAAGTATATCAATAAAAAACGAGACAGCAAGTTTGAACAACGTAACGTCTTCTCTTTTGGGCGGAAATATTGCATTGGCGGGAAATGTTTCCACAAAAAACAACTCCCCAACGTTTAGCATGGATCTTGATCTGAGCAAAATAGATATTGCCAGCTCATTTCAAAAATTAGATATATTGAGTTTTCTCGCGCCTATTGCGCAATCGCTACAAGGAAATCTTAACACTAAAATTAAGCTGAGCGGCGAGTTAAATAATGATCTTACGCCAAAACTTACCACATTAGCGGGAGACGCACTTGCCCAAATTATAACTGCAGAAGTTAATAAAGAAAAAAGCCCGTTGCTTTCGAAACTGGGGCAACAGGTGAAGTTTTTAAATCTGGATAAATTGTCGCTACGTGATGTAAGCACTGTTTTACAGTTTAACAACGGAACTATAGAAGTGCAACCTTTCGACTTTGATGTTAAAGGAATTACTGTAAACGTTGCTGGAAGCCATAGTCTGGATAAAAGTATTAATTACAACCTAAACCTGAATGTGCCTGCTAAGTATTTGGGCGGCGAGGTTAGCAATTTGTTAGCAAAACTAGATCCCTCGGAAGCCGAAAACACCAAAGTGAATTTACCTATTGGCTTAACGGGTTCTATGACGAGTCCAAAAATTTCGGTAGACACTAAAGGAGCTATTACCACGCTTACCCAAAAACTAATAGACAAACAAAAAAACGATCTAAAAGACCAAGGAGCCAATATTTTGAATGATATTCTCGGGGGCGGAAGCAAACCGAAAGACTCAACTAATACTACCAACACAGGCATTCCAAAAACAGAACCTAAAGATGTGGTAAAAGACATTATTGGTGGGCTGTTTGGGAAGAAGAAGAAAGATTCTGTTAATTAATAGCATTTCATTTTATACCAACCCTGGAATTTAACATCGAGAAAAAACGAATTTATGGTATATGACATCTTAATGCTGTTGGTTTTTTTGTTAACCGGCTTCTTAGTATCTGGTATTGGTGCTATTCCTGCCAGTTCTTCCAACATTGCCGTGATAACGACTACACTGGAAAAGTCTTTTAAAAAAGGATTTAAAATAGCATTAGGCGCAGGTTTTGGTAGTGTTTTTTTATCATTAATTGCCTTATTGTACAGCCAAATATTTACAGATTTTTTCGAAGAAAATGCCTGGGTTCAGTATACATTGCTGTTTATATTTTTCAGTATAGGAATTTTAATTTTAATTAGAAACTGGATCGACATAGATTTCGAGAATCCACTTTCGAAAGAAGGTACCATCAATAATTTCTGGAAAGGTTTGTTGCTCGCTTTTTTAAACCCGCCAGCTCTTATATTCTGGATCTTACTTATTAGCCTCGCAAACACCTATTTATTCTCTCTTTCAAAATTTAGTCCAATTCTTAATCTTGTTTTATTCTTTATCGGAATTTTTTTGGGAAAGGTAACTACACTATACTTTTATGGGAAAATGAGTAAAAAGCTAGGAAAGAAAAAGAAAAAAAATAATCCTATTGTTTTACACGTAATTGGTGCAGCTTTGGTACTAGGCTCTGTAGTACAGTTTATACGCATGTTACTGGATTAGGGTATTGTAATTGTCACAACAAATCCTTCACTCCCACGCACATTAAAAACCGTGTTATCTTCAAAGATTAAATATTGTGCTTTTATACCTTTTAAGACTCCTTCGTAGCCTGGAGTTTTGGTTAGATTCAAACTTTTCAATTTTGTAGGATATTTCAGTACTGGAAATTCCAGGTGCGTTTCGGTGTTATTTTCAATAAAATAAGGTAAGGCTTCCTTTGGGATGTATTGCTTCAGCTTATTTCGCCATTCCACTAAATCCTCATCTTCAATATCGTTTTTAAGCATGGTACGCCAGTTGGTTTTATCACCTACGTGATCTTTAAGGGCAACTTCGGTAATTCCTGCGAGGTAACGATTGGGTACTTCAACAATTTCTATGGCTTCGTGTGCTCCCTGGTCTATCCATCGCGTAGGAACCTGAGTTTTTCTGGTCACACCAACCTTTACGTTACTGCTATTGGCCAGATATACAATATGAGGTTTTAACTGAACCTTTTTTTCATACTCCAAATCGCGATCTTCCTGGTCCAAATGAGCAGTACTCAACTCTGGTTTCATAATCCAGTCTGCTGCCTGGGGTATTTCAAAAAAACAATCGTAGCAATAACCCTGGCGATAGATCTTTTTATTCAATCCACAATGGAGACATTCATAACCAACAAATTCAATGTTGATTTTTTTATCCAACAGTTGGTTCATTTGCAAAAAATCGTTTTCAAACACCAGATAATATTGAATTGGCGACCCTATTTCGGTCTGCATTTTTCGTAAAACACCTTTGTATTGCATTAATTTTAAAGTTTGTAGCTTTTATAAAATTTGAAATTTGAAACTATTGAAATTCCCTAAGAGAAAAAATGTTATTTTTATTGCATAAAGATAGCAGAAAATTATGCCAATCCCGATTGTAAATTCTATTGCCTCGTGGTTTTTAAAGAAGCGGTTCCACCAAATTGAACTGTTCCTTAAATACCCAATAGACGTGCAGGAAGAACTGTTGCAAAATCTTATTCAGAAAGCAAAACATACCGAGATTGGTAAACAATACGATTTTAGCACTATAAAATCCTATCAGGAATTTGCTTACCGCGTCCCTGTCTCTACCTACGAAGAGAATCACGAACGTATAGAACGTGCCCGTAAAGGAGAAAATAATATTTTTTGGCCTACTCCCATAAAATGGTTCGCAAAATCCAGCGGTACTACGAATGCCAAGAGCAAATTTATACCTGTAAGCAGCGATTCGCTGGAAGATTGCCATTATGCGGCCAGTAAAGATTTGTTGTGTATGTATTTAAACAATAATCCAGACTCACAATTATTTGTAGGGAAAGGATTACGGTTGGGCGGAAGTAAAGAACTTTATCAGGAAAACGGGACTGTTTTTGGGGATCTCTCAGCGATTCTAATCGACAATATGCCTTTTTGGGCAGAATTTAGCAGCACTCCTAAAAATGAAATTTCCTTAATGGCAGATTGGGAAACAAAAATGCAGGCAATTGTAAATGAAACCGTTCGGGAAAATGTAACCAGTCTTGCCGGTGTCCCTTCGTGGATGCTTGTTTTACTGAATAACGTTCTGGAAACTACAGGGAAAGAGAACCTGTTTCAAATATGGCCTAATCTGGAAGTATACTTTCACGGCGGCGTGAGTTTTGATCCTTATATAGAGCAATACAATAAAATATTACCGAAGGATACCTTTCGGTATTACGAAATTTATAATGCTTCTGAAGGGTTTTTTGCCATTCAGGATCGCAACGCAAATAAAGAACTGCTCTTAATGCTGGACTATGGTATTTTTTACGAATTCATTCCAATGGACACTTATGGAACTCCAAAAGAAACCATCATCCCGCTTGCCGATGTAGAGGAAGGAAAAAACTACGCTATCATCATCACCACCAATGCCGGGCTATGGCGTTATAAAATTGGAGACACCGTTCGATTTACATCTATAAAACCCCACCGAATTAAAGTTACGGGACGTACCAAACACCATATTAATGTCTTTGGGGAAGAACTTATTATAGAAAATGCCGAAGCCGCTCTTAGAAAAGCATCCGCCATCACCAATACCGAAGTGGTAGATTATACTGCCGCTCCTATTTTTATGGAAGGGAAAGAAAAAGGCGCCCACGAGTGGATTATTGAATTTAAAACTCCTCCGGAGGATTTTACCATTTTTACCGGAGTTTTTGACAACGCTTTAAAAGAAGTAAATAGCGATTACGAAGCAAAACGCTTTAACAACACAACCTTGAACGCCCCGACGATCCATTGCGCGAGAGAAAAATTATTCTACGATTGGCTAAAGGCGAACGGCAAATTAGGAGGACAACACAAAGTTCCCAGATTATCCAACTGTCGTAACTATATTGAGGAACTTTTAGATTTGAATGCTATTTAAAAAATTATAGAGAATATCTTCACTATTTAATAATTTCACTGTTTTTTGAAGCCAATTACTTCAATAGTGGAATAATTCATAAATACTATAAAATACATTTAAACGTTAGAGAATCCAGGGCTTCAACTATGTGAAAAATTAGGCGCCAGAGACTTTAAATTCGTTGTTTGTTCGTTTAAATAATCTAAATTTGTTGATACCTTTACAATTATAAATTTTAACGATTAACACTCGCAACCATCTATGGCATCCAGTTTTGAAAAATATCAAAAAAGAAGGTTGATCTCCTCTTACTTTTCAGTAGTTATAAGTATTTCCCTGGTATTATTTTTATTGGGATTACTAGGATTACTGGTGCTTAATACCAAGAAAGTTGCAGACCATTTTAAAGAAAAAATTGCATTAACGGTCTATTTAAAAGATACTGCGAAAGAAGTTGAAATTACCGAACTAAAACAAAGCCTGGCCCTGGCGGAATACACAAAAACAGCAACGTTTGTGTCCAAAGAACAAGCCGCCGAAGAACACGCAGCCACCATTGGAGAGAATTTTATGGACTTTTTAGGCTACAATCCGTTACAAAATAGCATAGACGTATATATGCTGGCAGATTATGTTTCCCCAACTAAACTGGAAGAAATCACTACAGAAATTATGACCAAGGATTTTGTGGACGAAGTAGTGTATGACAAACCCCTGATCTCCTTGCTAAATGACAATGTTAAAAAAGTGAGCCTTTGGGTGCTTATTATTAGTGGTATCTTTTTATTTATTGCCGTCTTACTTATTAATAGTTCTATCCGTCTTTCAGTGTATGCAAAACGATTTACCATTAAAACAATGCAAATGGTAGGCGCAACCAAACGCTTTATAAGACGTCCTTTTATATGGAAAAGCGTTAGACTGGGAATGATAGGCGCCGTTGTGGCACTAATAGGAATGGGTATTGTACTGTATTATTTAAACCTAAGCTTTCCAGAATTACAACTGTTAGAGGATAAAGTGTTACTTATCGCCCTGTTTGCAGGTGTCTTCTTAATTGGCGTTTTTATATCCTGGTTAAGTACTTATTTTGCAACACAACGATTCCTGAATTTAAGAACAGATGAATTGTATTATTAGGGTCTCGATACGATTTCTATAAATCTTTTTCGAATTTTATAGGAATCACTCAGCCCCATTTGTTGGTTAAAATAATTACTTAATGAAGCATTTATAGTGCAGAGGCTCCTTTCAGGAATAGTAATGCGAGGAAAACAAACATAATAGAAATCTTTAAAATTTCAGAAAATGAAGACTTTAAAAATAATGTTAGTTATCTTTTCAGTAGTAATTACACAAAGCTGTATTAGTCATCCTCCTAAGGAAGAAGGTTGCTTTATAAAAAAATTGAGGTAGTTAGAATTTCTGAAGGAGGTGTCAAGGATTTGGTGTTTCACGATAAGGACGATAATTTCTTTTATATTAACAGGGGCCTAGAAAACGGCTTTACTATGGAGAATGCAACCGAAGCCATTTTAAATAAAAAAGCTACCTTGCACATTACAGAGTCCTGGCAGGGAAAAGACAGTAAGCACATTGCACAATTAGAAGTAAACGGAAACGTTCTATACACAGAGTTTGGCGATGGATTAACCGTTAATTTGAACCACTAAAACATACTATTTTGGGAGAACAAAAAAGAAAAGAAGAAGTTGCAAGAAATGCAACTTTCATATTTGAGAAAAAAAACTATCAATTTATGTTGATAGGTGTTGCTTTTATCGCACTTGGTTTTATTTTAATGACCGGTGGTGGAAGTGAAGACCCCAACGTATTTAATCCGGATATCTACAGCTGGAGACGTATTCGCTTAGCACCTGCTATGATCTTGATTGGTTTTGGTATTGAAGTCTACGCGATTTTATTAAATCCGCACAAGAAAAAATAATTTATGGAAGCTTGGGAAGCCATTGTTCTTGGCATCATACAAGGCTTAACCGAGTTTTTACCTGTCTCCTCCAGTGGTCATCTGGAGTTAGGGAAAGCTATCATGGGAGACACTACTGTGCCCGAAGAAAGCCTTTTATTTACTGTTGTTTTACATTTTGCAACTGCTTTAAGCACCATTGTAGTTTTCAGAAAAGATATTCTGGAAATTATACAGGGTTTGCTGCAATTTAAATGGAACGAAGAAACACAATTTGTTGTAAAGATAATTGTGTCTATGATTCCTGCTGCCATTATAGGAGTGCTTTTTGAAGAACAGTTAGAATCGTTTTTTGGCGGAAGCATTGCCTTCGTTGGTGCAATGCTTATTGTTACAGCGATTTTGCTTTGGCTGGCAGACAGGGCTAAAAATACAGGTAAAAAAGTATCCTTTGGCAACGCATTTGTAATTGGTATTGCACAGGCCATTGCCATGCTCCCAGGAATTTCACGCAGCGGAGCTACTATTTCAACTTCAGTATTATTAGGAAATGACAAGAGTAAAGCAGCCCGGTTTTCATTTTTAATGGTAGTACCGCTTATCTTCGGGAAAATTGCAAAAGATATTATTAGTGGAGATCTCACTTCAGAAAGCACCAACTTTACCACGTTAGGCCTCGGATTTGTAGCCGCATTTATCGCAGGACTTTTTGCCTGTACCTGGATGATCGCTCTGGTAAAGAAAAGCAAGCTAAGTTGGTTTGCGATTTATTGTTTGATTGTGGGGATTATTGCGATAGTTGTTAGCTTTGCATAATATGACGGTTGAAGACTATAAAAACGGACAAGTAATTCTCATAGACAAACCCATTAACTGGACTTCCTTTCAGGTGGTGAACAAAGTGCGCTGGTTAATTAAGCGACAATTCAACATTAAGAAAATAAAGGTAGGACACGCAGGAACGTTAGATCCTTTGGCTACAGGTTTATTAATTCTCTGCGCGGGAAAATTTACCAAACAGATTGAAACCTACCAGGCACAACACAAAGAATACACGGGAACCATCACTCTGGGCGGAACCACTCCCAGTTACGATCTGGAAACTGAACTAGACCAAACCTTCGATACCTCGGCGATCACGGAAGCGCAAATTCACGAAACAACCCAACAATTTGTAGGCGAAATTCAACAACAACCACCTGTATTTTCAGCATTAAAAAAAGAAGGGAAACGTTTGTATGAATATGCCCGAGCAGGCGAAGAAGTGGAAATTCCTACGAGAACTATCCATATTTCAGCATTTGAAATTACTGAAATTACCATGCCCAATGTCTCCTTTAGAGTGGCCTGCGGAAAAGGAACCTACATTAGGTCTTTAGCCCACGATTTTGGGAAAGCATTGGATAATGGCGGGCATCTTTCGGCATTGCGAAGGACTAAGATTGGAGATTTTTCAGTAGAAAATGCGCTTTCTATCGAAGAGTTTGAAACACAACTTACAAAAACCTCCTCTTAACAACTCGTTAATCTACAAGGAGTTTTCAGTAAAATTTCAGTACTTGCAACCGTGAACTTCAATTATTCATACCGTGCATTCGTAATTACCTGCTTACTTTTTGCTATTTTTTTTCTTTCACTCTATAGTTGGAAATTAGGAAAAGGACAAGAACCTTTTGATCCAAAATACGATATTGAATATGCTGAAACCGATCCAATTACTGAAGAAAAATTAGAAGAAGCCCTGGCACTTTCCAGTAAAGAATTAAGCACGATAGAAACCAATAAAGCCTATAACGAAGCTGAAAAATTTCTGGAAGAAGGAAATGATAGCGAAGAAGAAGAAGAAGAAGAAGAAGAAAGCTTTGAGGAAAAACTGGCCAAAATGGATGCCGCCATTACAGAAGGTCTCACCAGTACATCTGAAGGCGAAATTAAAGCTGCTAAAGAAAAAATGAAGGAAACATTTGAAACTTCCTTGAAAAAAGGAACTGGCAAAAAGAAATCCACCAAAGGCAGCAATCGCCGAACCACCATAAGTTACAGTCTTAAAGACAGAAAAGCACTAGACCTGCCAAACCCTGTGTACACCTGCGAAGGTGGCGGAAAAATAGTTATATCTATCACAGTAGATGCATTGGGACATATTACCGGTGCAACCTATAATAAAGGCCTCTCTACAACTACAAATGGATGTTTAATAGACAGTGCCCTGGCCTATGCAAATGAGGCAAGATTTACCACATTAGCAGGCAAAGACGGGCAATTAGGAACAATTAGCTACAACTTTCCCGGGCAGGATTAAGAAATGAGCTGCACCAGATCATTAAAAATATCCTGTCCTTTATCTTTGGTATACCATACCTGTAAATCCATTTTAAATACTGGTGTTAACTCACCGTGTTCAGCTTTAAAATTATTCACCATTTTTATTGCTTTTGAAGGTCTTGGACCCCAGTCTGAAATAACCTTTTTAGTATCAGGGTCAAACACAATAAGCTTGGGAATGGCGCGTCCACCCTGGGTTAAGAAAGCATCCATGAGTTCAGGGTTTTGGTCTCGCTGCACTATTTTAAAATCTATGTTTGGGGCAAGGTTAGCCACTATATTTATCGCGGGCATACTTTGAGCGGCATCTCCACACCAACTTTCAGTTAGAACCAACCAGATTCGATTTTTGGTGAAATTTTTAAATTTAGTCGCTACCGTAGCGGCTGGTTTTAAAGTTTTGTCCAACCTTCTCATCCGTGCATTATTTAATTGGGTGTATTCGCTTAACGCTTCGGTTTGAGTTGTTCCGGTGCTGGTTTTATTGGTGGCGTGCTGTGCTACTAGATCTCTATAGGCTTTGTAAGTTATTGCGCCAGGCAAAGCTTCCAACAATAACTCTTCTTTTGTTTTTTTTGAAATTTCCATAGGCGTTAAGACGTGCTTATTTTATAATTCTTACTATTTTTAAAATACTATTTCAAAAGTATGGAAAAGCAACGTTGTTGGTGGTGTGGAGAAGATCCGCTATATATTGAATATCATGATACCGAATGGGGCGTACCTGTAAAAGATGATGCCAAATTATTCGAGTTTTTAATTCTGGAAACTTTTCAGGCCGGGTTAAGTTGGATCACTGTACTTAAAAAACGTGAAAATTTCAGAAATGCTTTCGATAATTTTAACTACAAAAAGATTGCAACCTATTCCGAAGAAAAAGTGGAGGAATTATTACAGGATGCAGGGATTATAAGAAACAAACTAAAAGTTCGTGCTACTATTACAAATGCAGCAGCGTTTATGAAAGTGCAACAGGAATTTGGTAGTTTTAGTGACTATATATGGGGATTTGTAGACGGAAAGCCCATTAAAAATTCTTTGAAGAATAAATCTGAAGTTCCTGCAAACACAACCGTAAGTGATGCTATAAGTAAAGACTTAAAAAAACGCGGGTTTAAATTTGTGGGTTCTACCGTGGTCTACGCACACATGCAGGCAACCGGGATGGTAAATGACCATTTAACAGATTGTTTTAGGTATAAGGAAATTGCTGCTGTGCCATGAGAAAAAATATCCTCTTTTTATTTTTATGTGTTTCCGTATTTAGCTACTCGCAAATAAAGTTTGAGTATGAAGAACGAATTCCTATTTCAGAATTTCCAGAAAAAGCAACCGCTCTTTTAAGGCCAAAATTTAATCAAGTAAGAAGACTACGATTTTACAAAGAATTTGATGGAGAACATAAAAGTTTTGAAAGTAAGTTTAAATACAATGGGAAGCATTATAGTGTAGAATTTAACCGAAATGGGCAGCTGGAAGATGTTGAAGTAAAACTGGGTAAACGGGAATTTGAAAAAGAAACTCTCAAAAACATTGAAAATTTCCTAGATGAAAAGTATCAACGCTGGAAAATTGAAAAAATACAAGAAAAATACGAAACAGGCGAAAGTGCAGAAAAAATTCTTGAAGCAGCATTTACATTGAAAAAAAATCCATCGAATAATTTTGAAATAATAATCGCCACAAAAACCGAAGGAAAACTGGAAAAGTTTGAAATGATCTTTAGCAATAACGGTACATTCATAGAAAAAAGAAAAATTTTGAGACGCTCCTATGACTTCCTTTTGTTTTAAAATTTTATACGGCTTCGTATTCCTAATGTGTAGTGCATTACTTGCGCAAGATGGAACCGAATTTACACTGGAAAAAGCCGCTACAGCCATTTATATAATTTCGCCACGATGGTCTGCTCAATTAGGCTCTGAATACAGAAACACACCTACAGAATCGTTAGAAAATGAGCCGCTACAATTCAATTCTAAACATCTTCAGTTTTCACTTAATAGTGCTTATGAAGTTGGGTTTTACGCAAAATTAGGGGGCGGACTTATGTATCGGTTTAACACGCTGGAAAACCCTCAAAATGAAAACGAAATACGTCTCACCCAGCAATATACTTACGCAAAACCTTTTAATGCGTTACGCTTGAGCCATAGAATAAAACTGGATCAGCGATTAAGACCTACACGCACTACACATAGAATAAGATATCGATTTTTGGCAGATTTCCCCTTAAATGGCTTAAGTATAGATTTGGGAGAATATTACGCCGTAGTATCTAGCGAAAGTTTATTAAATACGGGTAGTAAAGAGAAACCAGCCTGGGATCAACGTTTTACTTTGGGAGTAGGAAATCAGCTTTTTAAAAAAATAAAAGTACAGCTCGACTTGCAATACAGACTTGAAAATTATTTTGTGAGTACAAAAGAAAGAGTCTTTATAGTTACCCAGTTATTTTATAAAATTTAATGACTTCCAGAAGCAACAAGAGCAAGATATTTATTATTTTTTGCTGAAACTTTAAGCGCCTTTAGCGTTTGCTTATAGCGATATTTTGAAGTTTTATCTTTCGGCATTTCCATATCGAACCACTTTTCGAACCATTTTTTAGCTTCATTATAATTACTTCGGAAATACTGTTCGGTTGCTAGTTTTTTATAAATTTCCAGCGAAGGATAGCCTTCTTTAATAGTTTGCTCGTAAACTTTTACAATATCAATACTTTTTGAAGTAGCTTCCTCCTGAGAAAACCCAGCAAAAGAAATACATAGAAAAAGAATAAAAGCAATAGGCTTGGGACTTTGCTTTTTCATAAGTTTGGGGCTTTAGAAATAAACAGTAGCAATATGCTAATTATCTGATTAAAAAACAAATAAATCCGACGAACTACGTTATAATATTAAATAATAAAAAATGCCGCTACTTTTAAAAGTAACGGCATTTAAACATTTGTATTGTTATTTCTTACTTTATAAGTAATTTTTTAACTGTTGTTCCTTTTTCGGTAGTTAATGACACAAACAATGTTCCAGTCCAGTGTGATGGGACATCAAGCGTTAACCTACCATTGATTACTTCAAATTCTTTAGCCATTAACCGTTGCCCTAACACATTGTTTACAACAACATTTGCTGTTGTAATAGTACTGTTGAAACCAAATGAGACTTTGGTTGTTGCTGGATTAGGAAACGGTCCTACCACAGTTGCAGTTTCAAAACTATTTGTCCCTAATGCGCCATTTAAATTCATAGTCCAGTATCCTTCCGGGGCAACAATAGGCCTTACCTGTGTTTTTCCTGAATTAGCTTCAGCTGCAATATAATACTGAATATTTTCTTCGGTGTCTGGCAGCGTAATATCTGCTACCCACATGTCGCTTCCTGTATCACTCATAGTAGTTTCGGTCCACGTAACTGCACTTTCTTCTTTCCAGAAAACAGTTGCACTGGCAATACCCGAATTGTGCTTAATTTGCGCTTCTACAGAAACTACCGAATTTGCTTCAGCTTCTTTAATTTTTTGGTGTACGATCCAAAGAGGATCTGCGACACCAATGGTATGGGTAATACAATGAATCGCTCCTACCTGAGATATTAAATTCTCTCCGGCATCATCCACATCAATCCCAACAATAGTATACCCGGGTAACATTTCTTCCCATTGCGCCAATGCCGGATTATCTACCTCAGCTCTATATGTTGGAACCAAAACTGTTTTATTAATAAAAGTTGCGTTGGTAAATGTTCTGTAAAACCCACCATTATCGGGATAATTTCCACCAGTACTTGGGGGTGCATCTATCCACTTTACGTCGTAGGGAGTTCCAAAGGTTGATTGAAAGTTACTTAATACATAATCTATATTAGCTTCAATCTGAGGGCCATCTGCGACTCCTTCTGGATATCTACTCACCAATAAGGTTTCTTCGTCCAGCAATTTCATATGCATGTCTATATGGTTTATAACGTCGAAAGGTAATGGTGTCATTTTTATATAGTTGGTAATGCCCATATAATCATTCATGATCTGATCTATTTGCGCTTCAGTTTTGGGAGTTACTCCATAGGGATTTCCCGGCTCGTTTTCTTCTAAAATCAATTCTGAAGCAAACGCATTACCCATACCGTCACTCATAAAATTCCCACCAGTGTTTACTAAATCATTTGTGCCGGTATCTGTAACATAAATTGGCACTCCCGTAGTGGAAGCATGCGCCAATGGCATGATATCGTCATCGGGTCTTGGGCGGTTATAGATCCAGTCTACCAAAGCTCTTTCGCCCACATCGTCACTATAAATAGTATTTCCGGCATAATCTCTTATCCAGATACTATTCCATTCTTCGTCTAAAAATGTAACATTGGTAAGGTCTACACCATTGGTGGTAAGATAATTTGCAACGTTGGTCTCATTTTGCGTAGTGATAATTACCTTACATTCTTCAACAGCTGCGGCTACGATCTGACGCAAGATATTAGGAAAACCCGGTTGCCAGGTAATTACCAAATATTCTACTTCTTCCCACTCTGCCATAGTTCTTACAGGACCCGTTGGAGGAGGTGTTCTGCTGTCGCTACCAAAAGTATAGTTGGGTAATAATTCTTTTTCTGCCTCGGTTAAATAGTTCGGAATTACTTGTTCCTGTGCTAGTAATGGTGCTGCAAATACAAAAACCAATATCAGTAAAATGGAAGATAGCTTTTTCATGGGGTTTATTAAATTTCAAGCGAAGATAATCATAAATTCCGTATCTGTTAAAAGACTATATGTTAATGCTTTAGGTAATTTAAAAAAACTGTTCTTGGAATTTCCTGGGCTCCTAAGCTCTCTAAATGTTGGGTGTACACCTGGCAATCTATAAGGGTGTAGTCTTCAGCTTTGTACTTTTCAACAAGGTAGTACAACCCCACTTTAGACGCATTACTCACTAAACTAAACATACTTTCGCCACAAAACACCTTCTTTTCGGGAAGTTTTACTCCGTAACCACCCCCTACTAACTTCTGATTCTGCCAAACCTCAAAAGAAATTGCATGTCCATTTTTATGTAGCTGAAGATAGCCTTCCATCATTTCCTTGGTAATCCAGGTACCCGCCTGTCCGCCTCTTCTTATTCGAGCACAGTACGAAATAACGGCAGCAAAATTTTGATTAAATGTAACGCTGAAGGTTTTTTTCTGAATTGTTTTTCTAAATGATTTTGAAACTTTAAACGCTTCAGGAAATAGAACCATCCTGGGATCGGGGCTCCACCACATAATAGGCTGCCCGTCCTCGTACCAGGGAAAAATTCCAGAATTGTAAGCCAACAGCAATCTATGAACCGATAGATCTCCACCAATAGCCAACAGTCCATCTTCCGAAGCTTCCGAAACAGAAGGGAATACTAACTCATTTGAAAGAATATGAATCATTGTAATGGTTTGTGAAGTATAAAATAGAAAATCCCACCGTGGGGGCAGGATTTAATGAAATTTTGTTGACTACATATTAAAACGGAAGATCATCGTGATCGTCTTCGTTCAAATTGCTTGCGGGTTCAAAGGTATCGGCTGGAGGCATAGGAGGCATATTTTGAGAAACAGACTGGTCTATATTCTCAATTCTCCAACCCTGGATAGAATTGAAATACTTGGTCTCCCCTTGTGGATTTACCCACTCTCTACCTCTTAAATTTATACTCACCTTCACGTTTTGTCCCGTCTGGTAGCTATTTAGCAAGTCGGTTTTGTCCTGCACAAACTCTATCATTATGTGTTGTGGATATTGCTCTTCGGTAGTTACAACCAGTTCTCTTTTTCTAAAGCCGTTACTTCCAAAAGTTGCTGTTTCTCCTATTAATTTGATCTTTCCTTGTACTTCCATTTTTACTTATTTTTGGATTTCTTTCGAAATTTATTATCTATTTAAATTCTTTATTTTTTACTTAGTAGCAAACACCAGGCTTCAGTTACTTTTCCCTTATTTAGTAATAATTTTGCTTCTTCGTGAATTTCTGCTTCTGTACCCGATGTAATTAAATATTGATACGGTTCATCTGCCTGTGCTACAAAGGTATCAATTTTTTCACCATCCGGCAGCATTTCTACATTTGCCAGGATCCCTAAATCATTTCCTGTAAGGGTTTTACTTAAGCGTATATGTAACGGTAATCTATCTACGCCAATTCCCAGTGTGCGTAAGGGTTTTTCAACTTCAAACATACCTTCTTTGGCGCGTGAGTACCAATTGCCTCCCATACGGGCGACGGTATCAATTTTAAAGGGATCTATCTTTCCTTCGCTATCCAGGATGTCTTCCCGTATGTGTACCTGTACTACTTCACAAAGCACCAGATTACCTGCACCGCCTTCACTTCCCAGGCTAATTATTTCATTTACCTTACATTCAAACTGAACAGGTGCTTCTTTTACACGTGGTGGTTTTACAACCGTGGAAGGCATTTGCGTAAATCCTGCTTTTGTAAATTCGTTTACGCCTTTATCATACTCGGTAGAAGACAAACTCATTTGTTGTACCATGGCGTGGCTCACAATGTTTATAACTACCTCTTTAGTTTCCAGCACATTCTCTAGGGTATGCTTGGTAGTATTATCTCTAACTCTCCTTGCCGGAGAAAAAATCATAACAGGCGGGTTAGCACTAAAGACATTAAAAAAACTATAGGGCGATAGGTTTACATTGCCTTCACCATCTACAGTACTTGCAAAACAAATGGGTCTTGGCGATACTGCACCCAGTAAATAACCGTGTAAGGCACCAACCGAGATTTCTTTTGGATCTATACTAATCATACCACAAATGTACCCAAAGTAGTCTCCAATTGAAAACCTAGTTACACAATAATATCAACATTTTTGCTTTATATTTAAACCGAAAAACCACAACATATGCATAAAAGAAAAGCCTTTGTGCGCTGGGCAATTATTATTGCCTCTATTACCGTTATTTCTTTGGTAGGTTACAATACCTATTCTTTTTTTGATCGCCTTAAGGAAAATGAGCGCGCAAAGATGAAGATCTGGGCTGCTGCGCAACAGGATTTACAGGAATTCCAGTTAAGCCAGGATATGATTATGAGCCCTGTCGTCCTTAAAGTACTGGAAAGCAACAGCACCACACCTATGGTAATTCACTCCATAAAAGAAGATATATACGATTTCCGAAATATTGAACTAAAAAATCTGGATTCTGTTAAATTACGAGAGAAACTTATTGAACTTTCAAAAGAATATACACAAGATTACAAACCTCTTGAAGTAACGTATAATGACAAAGTACTTACCACTATATACTATGGAAATTCTCCCATTATTAACAAATTGAAATTTTATCCTGCGCTACTCATTATAATTATTTCTTTAATTTTTACAGCAGTATATCTATTTTACCGAACCGCAAAAAGCTCCGACCAGAACAAACTTTGGGCTGGGATGGCCAAGGAAACAGCACACCAAATAGGTACGCCCTTATCTTCTTTGGTAGGTTGGGCAGAAATTCTAAAAACTGAAAATATAAATCCTGAATATATTGTTGAAATAGAAAAAGATATAGATAGATTACAAACTATTACCGAACGTTTCTCAAAAATAGGTTCCGTTCCTACTCTGGAAAAAACCGATTTAGTAGCTGAAACTGTGGCTACCTATGAATATTTAAAAGTAAGAAGCTCGAAATTAATTGAGTTTGAACTTCACGCACCCCAAAATCCTATTTATGTAGACTTAAATCATCAATTATACAGCTGAACCATAGAAAATCTGGTTAAAAATGCCATTGACGCTATGAGAGGAAAAGGAAAGATTTCTGTTTCTATTACCTCTAAAAATAAACAAGCCTTTATTGAAGTGAGTGATACAGGAAAGGGAATTCCGAAAAGAGATTTTAAAAAAGTATTTTCTCCAGGCTTTACTACCAAAAAAAGAGGCTGGGGACTTGGATTATCATTAGTGAAACGGATTATTGAAGAATACCATAATGGTAAAATCCGCGTTTTAAAAAGCAACCCAAAAACCGGTACGACTATGAGTATTATGCTTCGGCAAACTAACTAACATGAAAACAACACACACGCTACATACTGCTCGCTTAAACAATAATTGTCCTACCTGTTTCGCCAGAGAAGGTCTAGAATTGTCATTTACCCAGGATAAAACAGCTACGAAAATTTACGAAAAAGCAGAGAAAGAAATAAATTCTAAGATGTTTTGCCATACGTGCGGCAATGATATTTTTCCAGTTAGCTGAGACCGACGACATAGAAAGAGTATATGAATATAACCGAAAACTGGCAACTCCAAGCAGCACGGGAATTAAGCCTAAACCATTGTTTTATATCCTTATGTTAATCGGGATCATTTTGGTCGCAGCAGTAGTATATTATTTTATTGGCTAAAAATTGTCGCCAATTTTAGTAGCAAGTAAAGCAAACTCCTCCTGGGTCATCTCAACTTTATGCTGAAAAGTCATGTCTTTCATTTCATTAATTGGGATAAGGTGTACGTGTACATGAGGAACTTCCAAACCAACTATAGAAAGCCCTATTCGTTTGCACGCTACCGTTTTTTCAAGTGCTTTTGCCACTTGCCTGGAAAATTGCATTAATTGCAGATAATCCTGCTCCCCCAAATCGAAAACCTTGTTCACCTCTTCTTTGGGAACACATAATGTATGCCCTTTTGCATTGGGATTTATATCTAAAAAGGCTATAAATTTATGGTCTTCGGCTACTTTATGGCAGGGAATTTCTCCTTCAATTATTTTAGTAAATATGGACGCCATCTTTATTCGCGGGTTATTTCAACGATATCAAATTTCACGGTTCCGTTAGGCACTTGTATTTCGGCGCTATCACCTACTTTTTTACCTAACAACCCTTTCCCTATTGGAGAATCTACAGAAATTTTTCCTGTTTTCAAATCGGCTTCGCTTTGGGCTACTAACTTATATGTCATTAGCGCACCATTGGTCTGGTTTTTAATTTTTACGGTAGAATGTATTAACACCTTACTGATATCCAGTTGGGTTTCATCAATTAATCTTGCTCCGGCCATAATTTCTTCCAGTTTAGAAATTCGCATTTCCAACATTCCCTGCGCTTCCTTCGCAGCATCATATTCGGCATTTTCACTTAAATCTCCCTTATCGCGGGCTTCGGCTATTGCCTGAGATGCTTTAGGACGTTCAATATCTTTTAATTGACTAAGCTCTTCTCGCAATTTTTTTAATCCTTCGGCTGTATAGTAAGATACTTTGCTCATAATTCCTTCGTTGTATTCTTATAACTTAATTTTATTGCTTCTGAAATGAGACAAACTATCCCTTTCAGTTGTAAACACAAAAAATCCCATGCGTTGACGGGATTTCGTTATACAAATATACTAAAAAAATAACGTAATGGCTATTTTATCGTAATTTTGAAACCGATTGATACAACACAATTTTTAAAGTACAACCCTCTAAACTATACACTTCCGTGGTCAATAAAGCAAAAATAATACTCAGTATATCACTCCTAAGTATCCTTTCTTTTTCCTGTAAAAATGAGGATGACTTTACAGGCAATAATCCTAATCTTATAGATCCTTTGGTAAATATTACGCTCAATCTTAGTTTACCGGAATATGATGCATTAAAATTTCCGGGTGGAAGTGTTCTATTAAATCCGCCACAAGGCATACGAGGTGTCGTGGTGTACAATATTAACAATACTGAATATTCTGCCTTTGAGTTAAGCGACCCTAATCACCCGCCTAATTCCTGCTCCAGAATGGAAATAGATGGCATTATCGCTACCTGTCCCTGCGAAACAGACGAGAATGAATATAATATTGTCACGGGCCAGCACACAAGTAACCAAAATCTGTTTCCTATGTTGCGGTACCGCGCGGTGCGTAATGGAAATGTAATTTCGGTTAGTAATTAAAACTTTACCGTAGCCCCAACTAAAAAATTAATAGTCGCCTGCGGGAAAAACCCTGCTCCTTCAACAGTCGTGATGGTTCCCGGGTTACTAAAATCATCATCGAACGTAAAGAAATAACCGTTACTTACATATTTCACATTAAAAAGGTTATTAACCAATCCCTGCAAAACTATTTCTCTTACAAACGGAACTTTTTTAAGAGTATAATTCACGTTCAAATCGTTTATAAAATAGCTATCCAGTTTGGAGGCGTCACTGTCTATATTTCCCATAAACTGCTCCCCCACAAATTTTGAAAGAAATCCTAGTTCCAGATTGGCAACAGGACGATACAAAATTGCATTACCTGCAACTATCTCCGGCGAATAAGAAATATTTGTATTTCCCAGATTGACGAGCTGCCCATCACGAGAGAAGAAAAAATCTTTATTTTTATTGGTACTCAAGGCAATGTTTGGAAGTACTTGTAAATTATCCAGCACAGTAATTGCTGCATCGATCTCTATCCCTAATCGATAACTTTTTCCACTGGTAGCACGTAACGCTTGCCCCACATCGTCCAGAGCACCTGTTAAGACCAACTGGTTCTGGTAATTCATATAAAACAAATTACTATTTACTGAAACTTTAGGCGACCCAAAACGCCATCCCAATTCAAAATCGTCTAAGGTTTCAGCAGTAAAAATATCCTGCTCAAAATCGCTACGACGCGGTTCTCTGTTCGCTCTACCGTAAGAAGCATAAAATTGATTCCCTTCGTTTAACTGAAACGACGCTCCTGCTTTGGGGTTAAAGAAATCGTACCTAACATCTACATTTAATGGTGTTCTGTCGCTTGTAAGACCGCTGGTTTTGTGCTGTACAAATCTGCCTTGCAAATCTCCAAACACGCTCCATTTTTCATTAATTCGGTAGGTGGCTTTTGTAAATATGGTAAATTCAGTTTTCTCACCGCTACCAAAATAGTAGCGATCTTTATAGCCGTAGCCTATGGGAAATTCGGAATATAAAATTTCTCCGTAGTGATCTCCTTCATATAAACTGAAGAACATACCTCCTGAAATATCCCAGTTGTTATCTTTATAATTCAAATTTGCATTGGCAGCATAAAAATCGTTATCCAACCAACGTCTGCGAATATAATCGGTTGACGAAATGGTCTCCCCGTTCAACTCAATAGGTTCAGCTCCCAGAAAATCAAACTGACTATCACCACTAAACAGGATATTGGTATAATAAAAATCGTCTACGTATTGTTCAAAATAACCTCTTCCGTAGGTGTAATTTAATGCCACGTTACTGCTCCAATTGTTATTAAAACGCTCATTCCACAGTAATTGATAGTGGTCCTGAGCATAATTATCTACTTCATTATCATAAAACCCCTGGAAATTTCCTTCGGCATCAAACTGCTGTCCTACAGTATTAAATGTTCTATCATTTTCCAACGTTGCAGCGTCAATCCCATAATATGCCTGGTAGGTTTCTTCGCGACCACCAAAAGTAATGGCTTTAATTAAGGTGTTTTTATCCTTAAAAGCCGCTTGCAGAAAATACGATTTTAAGTCGCTGGTAGCACGATCTACATAGCCATCGCTAGCTATATTAGAGAGCCTCCCGGAAATTTCAAAATGGTTTTTTAAAAGTCCTGTGCTAAATTTTACACTATGCTTGCGGGTATTAAAAGATCCAAAGCTATTGGCAATTTCACCGTAGGCATTTTCAGAAACAGCATCAGTGAGCAAATTTAAACTTGCTCCAAACGCTCCTGAGCCATTGGTAGATGTTCCCACACCTCGCTGTAACTGTAAACTTTGTACCGAAGAAGCAAAATCGGGAAGGTTTACAAAAAAAGTTCCCTGGCTTTCGGCATCGTTAAAAGGTATGCCGTTTAAGGTTACATTTATTCTGGAGGCATCGCTTCCTCTCACTCTAATATAGGTGTACCCTACCCCTGCTCCGGCATCACTGGTAGTGACCACAGATGGTAAATAATTAAGTAAAATTGGAATATCCTGGCCCAGGTTTCTTTTTTCGATCTCCTCGGCAGAAAGATTGGAGTGTGTAATAGGCGAGTCTGCCTTTACACGAACAGATTGTACCAAAACTTCCTCCAGAGTTTCAACACTTGTACTGTCTTTTTGTTTTTCTTGAGCTACTCCAGCCGCTGTGGCTAAAAGTGCGATGGTAATTGTACGTAACGTTTTCATTCGTAAAAAATTTAGTTTACGAATAAAAGGGGCGTTATTCTTTTGTTTGTTATTTTTTTAAGTCTGGTCGAGCGCGGTCGAGACCTTTTTAGAGTTTCTCGCCTATAACATCCCGACTGCGCCCGATGCGACAGTTACATTCCTAAACAGCATTACCTGTTCCAGGTTCTATGGGTATAATCTCAGCCGAAAGAATTGTTGATTTTTGATTTAACATTTTTGATTTAAGAACGTTTTAGTTCTAAAATCTCCAATCCAAAATCTCCAATCTTCAATCAATCAAGCACCCCTTTGAGATGTGCAGCAAATGTAGTGAAGGCTTTTCAATTTTGCCACATTATAAATGTTGTTTTTACGTATCTTTACTATGAAATGAGCAAACCTATAAAAACTCGTTTTCCCCTAAAAATTATTGCGAGCTACCTGGTCGTGGCGACTTTGGCGGTAGTCGTGATAGTTTTTCTATTTTCAGAATTACGTACATATTTAAACGCTGCAAACAACACAGACAGTACTAAAGTAGTAGCGACAGGTTCTCTAATTAACCTGGTATATGAAACCGATAGCTATTCCCGTCTTGCCTTACTTTCAGAGAACGAAGAAGATTTTGAACGCTTTCAGGTTCGAGTAGATTCCCTGTACCAAAGGATAGCCGATTTCAGGAAATCTACTCCAAAATACGCTCAAAAAGTGCAACTGGACAGTATTAAAAAACTGCTCATCTCCAAAAACAAGAATATTATTGCGCTCCGGGAGCTCTCTATGCAAATGGATGAAGACACTTCGTTTGACGATATTTTACGGGAGTTTAATAATCTGGAAAACAGCATGGGTAGATTCGCCATGAAAAACACACTCAATCCAAAATGGAGAAGCCGAGAGGAACGTAAATCGTACGAAAACATTATTAAAATATGGAACTCTATGAAGGGTACAGACACTATGAAGGTATCTGCCAAACTCATAGATTCTACTCTGGCAGTAACGCGCTACATCGTTGCCGAAGCAAAATTTGTTAGAAACAAAAACAGGGAAGAATTAAAAGCCCGCGAAGCAGAACTTATTGTAAACGATCTGGTTATTTCAAAAAAACTACAGGAGCTTATCACTGTTTTTGACCGGGAGATCTCTAAAAATTATTTGCGGGGAAAGACAGAACAACAACGTTCTATTGAGAAAGCGAGTAGTGTTTTAAAAATTTCAGGAATAGTGGGTCTGGTAGTAATTTTACTGTTTTCATACATCATTATTTCCGACTTTTTTCGGGCGGAAAAGCTGCGTAAAAGACTAAGAGTCGCTAAAGAAACAACCGAAGATGTCCTAAAAAGCAGAGAGCAGTTAATTGCGACCGTAAGCCACGATCTTAAAACACCATTGCATACCATTTCTGGCTATACTGAACTTTTTAGAAACACCCCTCTTTCCGAAAAACAGGAGTATTACACCAATCAAATTGCAAGTGGCTCTCTTTTTATCACACAATTGGTAAACGATTTACTGGATTTTTCGAAACTGGAAGCTGGCAAGTTAAAAATTGACCACATTGCATTTCCTTTAGAAAATATCCTACTGGAATCTGGAAATGCCATAAAAGACAGGTATTCAGATAAAAACGTGAAACTACATATAGTCATTGACGAAAATCTAAAAAATAGGTATTACAAAAGCGATCCATTGAGAATTAGGCAAATTGTATTAAACCTGGTGAGCAATGCATTTAAATTTACGGAAACCGGAAGTGTCTCTATTATTGCTGAAATTTTGAGCAAAAAGAAAAAGCAAACTGAAATAAAAATTACTGTAAAAGACACCGGAATTGGGATTTCTGCTGAAAAACAAGAGCTTATTTTTAAAGAGTTTACACAGGCCGAAGAAGATACCTCAACAAAATTTGGCGGTACCGGTTTGGGGTTAGCCATTTCGAAAAAACTAGCTGGTTTGCTAGGTGGCAGCATTTCTGTGATAAGCCAATTAGGTAAAGGAAGTGCCTTTTCGGTACTCCTACCTTTAGACAATGTTGCCGAAGCCGAAATTTTACAATCTCCACAAAAAGAAACGCAAACAACAAGCCTTGCAGCGCTACAATTAAAAGCATTGGTGTTTGATGATGACGATGCGATGCGTTCACTGCTTTCGGAAGTTCTGGAGCAGGAAGGTATTTTTTGCAATGCTTTTGAAAAATTTTCGGAATTTGAAACTATCTCCGGAACCATAGATTACGACTTTGTACTCACAGATATTCAAATGCCCGAAACCGATGGGTTTCAGGTTTTAAAGAACTTACAAAGTGGAAAACATTTAATGTATACAGACCAGCCAATAATAGCGATGACAGGTGACCAACAACACGAAAGCGACTATTATTTTGAGCAAGGTTTCAGCGAATTATTACACAAACCTTTTCATAAAGCAGATCTACTTAATACGCTACATATATTGTTTGAAGTAGAAAGCAGCATTTCAAAAGAACCTATTGTTTCAGCAAAGAAAGAGGAGGCTCTCTACGATTTAAGTCTGTTAAAATCTTTTATGAAAGATAAAAAAAGTTTGAAGGAAATTTTATCTGTTTTTCTTATTCAGACTCATAAAGATATGATGGTTTTAAAGGAAGCCGTTGAGAAAAATGATCGAGATACCGTACGCGCTCTTTCGCACAGAAAACTCACCATGGCAAGACAAATACAGGCGAGCAGCGTGGTATCAATATTAGGTGTGTTGGAAATAATAAAGGATGACGATCCTAAACTGGAACAACTATTCAATACACTGGAAGTTGCTATGGAAAAAATGACCACAAAATTAAAGGCTGAAATTTCCTAAAGCTCTATACCGTAATGATTTAATTTGTTGTACAGCGTTTTGCGGGTAATATTTAAAAGTCTGGCAGCTTTTGCTTTGTTGTATTCTGCTTCTTTAAGCGCATTTAAAATAAGTTGCTTCTCGTTGGTTTCCTTCGAGAAGTCCTTTTTTGTGGTAGTTTCGGCACCCAGCACTACCTCTTTTGGGATTACATCAATTAAAATTTTTGGTGTATTTGTAAGTAAAACAGCCCGTTTTAATACATTTTTAAGTTCTCTTAAATTACCTGGCCACGTATATTTTTTAAAAGCTGTTTCTACGGTTTTATCAAGTCCTTTTATATTTTTCCCCAAAGCTGTATTTGCCTGATCCAGGAAAAATTCAGTAAAAAGAAACAGATCTTCTTTTCGTTCTTTTAAAGCTGGAATATGTATTGAAAATTCGTTTAAACGATGGTATAAATCTTCCCGAAATGTTCCCTCGGCGACAGCTTTGGTTAAATCTTCGTTGGTGGCAGAAATGATACGAAGGTCTACTTCAATTTCATTATTACTCCCCACAGGTTTTATACGTCTTTCCTGAAGCGCGCGGAGTAACTGTATCTGGTTTTCATAAGAGAGATTTCCTACTTCATCCAAAAATAAAGTTCCCCCATCTGCTGCCTGAAAATGACCAATTTTATTATTTACAGCGCCCGTAAAACTTCCTTTAATATGTCCAAAAAATTCACTTGCCGCAATTTCTTTAGGGATAGCGCCGCAATCTACAGCTATAAAAGGTTTGCCGTTACGTTGGCTCATATCGTGAATAGCTTTGGCAGCAACCTCTTTCCCGGTACCACTTTCTCCCTGTATAAGCACACACATGTTTGTGGGACCTACCAATTGCAGGTATTCATTAAACTTTTTTGAAATTTCACTAATCCCATTTACATATGGCGCGCCTAAATGAGTTTTTTGTGCAGGCTTTCCATCCTGGGTGAACACTTCTTTTTTGATAGTATCAACTTTTGGGCCGAAGTTTTAAGTACCATGAGCAACTCTTCGGGTCTAAAGGGCTTGGAAATATAGTCTATCGCGCCTTTTTTTATAGCATCCACAGCGGTAGTAACATCTGCATAGCCGGTCATAATAAGTACTTTTGTTCCTGGGGCAGTTTCTTTACAAAATTCTAAAATTTCAATACCGGTAGTATCTGGTAGTTTAAGATCTGTTATCACAACTCCATAAGCAGCTTTCGATAGATGCTTACGACCTTCTTCACCAGTGTGCGCTACAGTGACAACAAAATCGTTTCGCTGCAAAAATGAGGTAAGCATGGCAGCAAAAGCAACATCGTCTTCAATTAATAATACCTGTTCGGTCATAAAAAAGATTGAAATGTAAAAATAAAAAATATACCCCGCACAAAAGGTTAATAATATGCAAATAGCTTTTTTAAAGTCCTTAAAGATACCAATTAAATGCATGCATAAAAAAAGGGTGCCCTGTATGGGCACCCATGCGAAGTATTGAATCTAAAAATACCTGCAGCTTACTGCGATTATATCTATCAGGACTTGCTGTTGGCGGCAAGTTAAGGCAATTGCCTTAGAGATAGAATTTGTTTGAATTCACCTTTTTCAGAATTTTGCAAGCTTTACAATGGTAGCACCCTCAATTCTTTGCTACAGCATCATTCAAGCTGGAGAAATTCAGATTCAGTCTTCAACTTATTCTGAAACACTTTTTTCAAAGTGGGGATTGTTTCAGACTTTATTGATTGGTTTAGCACAAGTAGTTGTAACTTTTATTAAAATAAATTACACTAATTTTATTCAAACTATACGTTAGGTTTGTTACAAGCTTCTATCGTATATTTCTTATATGCATATAGAAACTATCAAGCCAAACTGGCTTAACACCACTTAAAAAGGCATAAAGAGCTATTTATAAAGGGGGTAACGAGACCACGGACTTATGATAGAGAGTTGCGTACGTGTATTTTTAAGTATACACCTGTGTATTTTTTACACGTTTAATGTGTTTCCTCAAAATTCTGGCGGCTTGCGGTTGGACTTCTTAAGTGCTTTTCCTTTCTTCTCACGCAGTCTTTTTTCGATAGCAGATCTTGAAGGTTTGGTTTTCTTTCTCTTTTTCTTTGGCTTCTTATTTTCTTCCAATAACTGAAGCAACCTTTTTGTAACCAGCGTTTTATTACGGTGCTGACTTCTGGTGTCGCTACATTGCAATACCAACTTATTTTCTGAAGTAAGCCGGGAAGCTAATCTTTGTAGTAAAAGTGATTTTTCTCCTTCTGAAAGTCCCTGAGATGTAACAATAGCGAAATACACCTCCACTTTTGAAGCCGTTTTATTTACATGCTGTCCACCCGGCCCGCTACTTTTTACAGCCTTATAATCTAATTCACTTAAAATTACTGAAGTATTCATTAGGTGTTTGGACGGTGTTCTTTTTGCAGCAAGTCGTTTACTGTTTTTACCGGATTAAATGTGCTCAGTGGTACTTCTACCAGAATAGTATTCCAGTGAGCCATAGCTCCGTTCCAGAGGCCGGGAAGCTCCAATGCTTTCAACGGTCTTCCAAATTGTGATTTATTGGAAATAAATCCGGTGTTGGGGTCACTGAATTGTGTTAAGTCAAATTTATTTCCTTTGTAATTTTTTACCCCGCAAACTAAATCTACGGGATTAAAATGCGTCGCATCTTTTACAAGATTCATCTGGTGCGTTTTAGTGGTATCAATCTGCGCCATTTCTACAATTTGCAAACTGGTTTTTCCATTCATCTCTTTCACCCAAAATGGTCCGCCTCCCGGAGCTCCCGTGTTTTTAACCACGCCACAGACCCGAATGGGACGATTTAAGATTAAAAATAACCCTTCAGGAGAAGATGGAATATCTTTAATATTGAGCTCATTAAACAGAAACGATTTAATTTCAGAAATATACTCTCCGGTCGATTGCTTGTTTTTTAAAAAATCTAAATACTGAAAAATTTTTTCCTGAACTGTGAGTAATTTTCCAGCTAGCATTTTCTTTTGTTCAGCAATACCTTCGGCATATTGCTGTGCGGTAACATTGTCTATATTTTTAATGAATATAATATCTGCATCTACTTCATTTAAATTTTCCAATAAGGCTCCGTGACCGGCGGGCCTAAAGACCAACGCATCGTTTTCATCTCTGAATGGTTTATTGTCTGGCGTTACAGCAATGGTATTGGTATCAGGTTTTTGATAGGAGTAGGAAATATGAAATTCGGTTTTTGTTTTTTTCGTCACCCGTTTTTTAACGGCTTCAAATTTTTCCTTAAAATGAGGTACGTGAGTTTCAGAAAATGTAAAATGAAGGTATGCATCATTTTTACTCGTAGCATACAGCGCGCTTTCGTACAATTGCTCTTCAAAAGCTGTGACAGAATACTTATTGTATTTGTGGAACGGAATGAGTCCTTTAGGCAAATTGGCAAAATTGAGCCCCTTTTCTTCCAACATGCTCTTCACAAAATACTGAAGTCTGGCACCTTTTCTACTCTGTTTATATTGAGGATAATTTTCACGTATTTTCTTGCGCACTTCGCTTACAAAAGCAAAATCTTTTAAAGACTTGGAAAACAATTCCAACTGTTTAAAATTTTTTTCTTTTACATACCTGTTGAATGTTTCCTGCTCTGGATTAAATTCTTCCAAAAACTGAAATAAAAACTTAAACATACGGGTTGCAGCTCCGGATGCAGGCACAAACTTAACAATGGTTTTTTGTGATTTACTGTTTTCATATGCTGAAACAAGCTCCCGTTTTTCAGACTCTGAAACCTGCTCGATCCCATTACCAATAGAAGCGGCAGTTACAATAGTTGATGGCGGAATCCCCTTGGCAAAAGTCTCCAGCTGCGAAACAACGTTCTTTACTGTTAATCCGTCACTTTCTATTTTCTGAATGTCTTTTTTTGTAAACATGGAGTATTCTAAAATCTTTTTTTTACTATTTTAATAGCGGTTTTTAAGCGTTCTTCCTGAGATCCGGACAGCACTATATACGGAATCCCTCTGCTATTAAGTGCTTTTTCAAAAGTATGAAATATGGCAGACCTATCATTGGGTCTGTCTCGTAAATCGTCCGGAACCCAAGGAACATCAATATTGGTAAGAAAATAAAAATCATAATACCCATCTTTAACAGCTTCCTTAATTTCTGATGGACACCAACCGTTGTAATAATATTCACAATATACCTGTAATTCCAACAAATTTGTATCGCAAAAAAGTATGTTGTTAGCGTTATTCTCCAATTCATTCTCTAAAAATAGCTGTCCTCTGGCAATAGGCAGCAGATCTTCTTTTGAAATTTTCCGGCCTTTCTCGTCCCATTTCTTCTGTAAGTAAGTGCGCATGTATTCAGGAACCCATTCTGTTTTAAAATATGCTGCAAGCTGTTTTGCCAGGGTTGTTTTTCCGGTGGATTCTGGTCCAAACAGAACAACTTTTAGGCAATCACTTTGTCGCTGTACAAATATCTTTTCCATGCTAGATACCCCATGATTGAAATGGCTATAAAGATAAGATATAGTAAACTGCTTAACGTATAGCCCTTACTAAAATAAAGTGGCACACTTATAATATTGCCCGCCAACAAATAAAGCCAGTTCTCCACTTTTCGCTTAGCCAGCATCCACATTCCCCCAAAGAAAATTGCGGTGGTGACCGTGTCTACATAAGCTGTCCAGCTATTCCATTTATCAAAAACAGTATAGACTACAAAAACACCTATAAGTGATGCTATTCCTATTATTATAGCGATACCGTGTTCCTTTTTTGAAGCTTTAGTGATAGGGGTGAATAATTCTGGCGATACCTTTCGGGTCCAGATATACCAACCATAGATGCTCATTACAAAATAGTACCCCTGGATAATCATATCCCCAAGTAAACCCCATTGCCATAATAAATAGACAAATATTGAAGTGCTTATGATCCCTGCAGGATATACCAAAATACTATTGCGCCAAGAAAACAAAGCAGATGCTAAGCCAAATAATACTGCAATTGCTTCTAAAACTATATGTTGGGTTTCATACTCGGCATATTGGCCAAATAAAAAATCAAAAATGGGGTTCATAGTCGCTTCTGTCAGATTTTACGATTTTTACATACAACAAGCCTTTGTCTATGGCTTCAAGCGCTGTTTTCATTTCTTTTTGAAGCACCTCCATTACTACATCGTATGATCCAAAAACCTGGGTGCTTAAAGGATTTTCCAGCACTGTAAGGCCAGATGCGCGTAGTTTTTTGATAAAATTGATAATAGCAGGTTCAAAATTGTCCTGAAGTGGTGTAAGGGTAAGTTCTACGGAAATGTTCATTTTAATAAAATTTAGGTATGATATTATACATCTCGGTCACCAACCCGAAAAATATTCCATTCCGCCGGGTGCTCGATCAGACATATTTTAGAATCCAAATATAAGAACCCTCTCTTCAAGATCCGGCAATTTCTCTCGCAAAGGCGCCACGTTTAGGTTTGGAATTTTAATATTCTTCATGTGTCGCTCGTCCTTCTTACCTCAAACCGGGTTCCCATCACGATCATAGTGGCTCCTGCCTCGTAAGCCATTTGTTTTTGGGTTTTTGATTTTATACCACCCCCTACAATAAGAGGGATATTTATTTCATCTTTTACTGCTGAAATGATAGCTGCTGAAACCGGAATTTTTGCACCACTACCGGCTTCCAGATAGATTAATTTCATACCTAATAATTCACCTGCTTTTGCGGTATCTACAATGCTCTGGATATTTTGTTGAAGCATAGCCTTCGTGTTTGTAACTCTTGCTACTGCAGTATGCTTTCCGCCATCAATAAGTATATATCCGGTAGGAATAACTTGTAAATTATTTCCTCTTAATTTTGAAACCGCCTTCACGTGCTGGCCTATTAAATATTCAGGGTTATCACCAGACAACAAACTTAAAAAAAGCAGTGCGTCTGCTTTGGGAGTAAGTTGTGAGACATCTCCGGGAAATAAAATTATAGGTTTTTTAGTATGAAGTTTTAAGGTGTTTACTACGGTTTCTGTAGCACCATTTGGGACCGTGCTGCCACCCACAAAAATATGGGTTGTTTCCCCGGGAATCTGTTTCAGAAAATCTGAGGTTGTTTCGGTATTAAATTCGTCTGGATCTATGAGTACCGCCAACAGTTCGGTGTTGTTCGTATAAGCTTTGGTGAATTGGTTTAAATGGTCCAAGTAGTATTAATTTACCTACAAAGGTCGGAAAGTGTTTGGAAAGGTCGTAGTATTTTTTAAGATTCTATTTTCAATTGAAATTTCATTTGCGCTAGGGATAGTAGCGAAAACCCCGCAACCAGCGATGTATAGCTGCACATTTTCAGTTTGTTGTGGCGTGAGGAGTTGTAGCGAATAGCCCGACCCTCTTGAGCTTTTTCTGCGAAAGTGGGGAACGCCCGGACATAAAAAAACCCCTCACAAAAAATTGAAAGGGGTTTTAGGTATTTATTTTATCTCTTCACCATTTTTATCGTAAAAATGATATTCAAGATACGTGTAAGCATCTCTTGGTTGGACTTTTATCCATTTTTTATGCTCCATGAACCATTTGGTTCGCATAGATGGAAAGCCTTTTACTAAAAAGGCTGCTATAAAAGGATGTGTGTTTAGGGTTATCTTTTTATAGTCTTTTTTGAGGATTCTTTTCAGGTCCTCGGTAATTCTGTTCACCACATTAATGGGTGCTTCAATTTCGCCAGTTTCGGCTCCGGGTGCGTCTTCACGCGTCTTAATATTCATTTCTGGCCGTACTCGTTGGCGCGTAATTTGTATAAGCCCAAATTTACTGGGTGGTAGGATCTTGTGTTTTGCTCTGTCTTCCTTCATTTCGTCACGAAGGTGGTTGTAGAGTTTTTTTCTGTTTTCGGCTCTACCCATATCGATAAAGTCTATTACAATAATCCCGCCCATATCCCGTAGGCGTAATTGTCTTGCTACCTCGGTAGCGGCAATCATATTTACTTCCAGTGCTGTGCCTTCCTGACTAGTGCTTTTGTTGCTTCGGTTACCACTGTTTACGTCTATAACGTGCATGGCTTCTGTATGCTCTATCACTAAATAGGTTCCGCGGCTGCTAGAAACGGTTTTTCCGAATGAGGTTTTAATTTGTCTTTCAATTCCAAACTTTTCGTACATAGGCACTTTGGAATCGTAAAATTTTACAATGTTTTCCTTATCGGGTGCAATTTCCTGCACGTAATCTTTAATTTGAGTATAGAGTGCTTCGTCGTCAATACAAATATTGGAGAAACTGTCGTTAAACACATCTCTAATAATAGATGCGCCTCTATTTAACTCGCTTAGCACCTTACTTGGGTGGTGCGCCCCTTGTAGCTTTTTGCACATCGCCGTCCAGCGATCTACAAGATTTTGTAAATCTTTATCCAGTTCTGCTACTTTTTTGCCCTCTGCTACAGTACGTATAATAACTCCAAATCCTTTAGGGCGTATGCTCATAATTAAGCGTTTAAGCCTTTCTTTCTCTTCGCGACTTTCTATTTTCTGAGAAACAGAAATTCGGTCTGAAAATGGAACCAATACAATATAACGGCCAGCTATGGAAAGCTCGCTGCTTATTCGTGGTCCCTTGGTGGATATGGGTTCTTTTACAACCTGTACCAGGGTAGATTGATTGTTCTTTACGGCATTATTAATGCCTCCATTTTTATCAATCTCTTTTTCAAATGGGAAATCCTTTAAGGTATAATCCTTAAGTTTACCTGTGCTTACACGTTTTACGAATTTAAGTAAGGAGAGTACTTTGGGCCCTAGGTCATGGTAATGTAAAAAGCCATCTTTTTCATAGCCAACATTTACAAATGCCGCGTTAAGCCCGGGAACAGTTTTCCTTATTTTGGCGATAAACACGTCGCCAACAGAGAACTTGTTGCTTTCTTCTTCCTTGTGTAATTCGAGTAGTTTTCCATCTTTTAAAAGGGCAAAATCAACTTCTTGTGAACTGGATCTAATAAATAATTCGTAGCTCACGATTTTTGATTTTTGTCCCGATATATATCGGGATGGATTAAACAATAATTTATCACAGGATTTAATGTTCCTAGTATATCATAGGAACTACCCGTCGAAACATAATTATACTAAGGTGAATAGTAATTATATTTCATTTTCAAAGAACTTTTTTGTTTTTTTCTAAAACGAAAAAAGTAGTTAAAAAAACTACTTTTTCTTATGGCGATTCGCGCGTCTTCTTTTCTTACGCTTGTGCGTCGCTACCTTATGTCTTTTTCTTTTTTTACCACTTGGCATATGCTTGTGTTTTTATGTGTCCCACTATTAGGGGCGGAACGGGTTATTATTTTACTTCAACATTAGTTTTTACACTTTCTACAAAAACCTTAGCCGGCTTAAATGCAGGGATGTTGTGTGCTGGTATTTTAATGGTAGTATTTTTTGAAATGTTTCTACCAGTCTTTTCGGCTCTTGTTTTAATGATAAAACTACCAAAACCACGTAGGTAAACATTGTCACCACCTTCTAATGAATTCTTAACTTCGCTCATGAAACTTTCTACAGTAGCTTGAACATCTCCTTTTTCCATTCCTAGCTTTTCTGAAATTTTCGCTACTAAATCTGCTTTCGTCATTGTAATATAAGTTTTAAATTGGGTATTTAGGTTTATTTTTTTAGAGGTGGCAAATATACATAATTTAATTTGTAAAACTAACCTCTTAATCTATTAAACTTTAAACAGATAAGGAGTACATTCGTGAAATGACGAAAAACAAAACAACCTTTTCTAAAAACCTAATTGCGTGGTATTTAGCCAATAAGCGAACCCTGCCCTGGAGACAAACCAAAGACCCTTATAAAGTCTGGCTTTCCGAAATTATCCTGCAACAAACAAGAGTTGCGCAGGGATTACCTTATTATAACAGGTTTGTGGACACCTATCCAACAGTACAAGACCTGGCTAATGCTCCCGAAGAGGAGGTCCTGAAGCTATGGCAGGGGTTGGGCTATTATTCCCGGGCCCGTAATTTACTTTTTACGTCAAAAATTGTGGCAAATGAGTTAAACGGAACCTTCCCCAGCTCGTACTCAGAGCTTAAAAAACTGAAGGGAATTGGCGATTATACAGCAAGCGCCATCGCCTCAATTTGTTTTAGTGAAGCCGCCGCAGTAGTAGACGGCAACGTATATCGTGTGCTCTCACGCGTATTTAATGTTAAGCTACCTATTAATAGTACCGAAGGTATTAAATACTTTAAGCAGTTGGCCCAGGAATTATTAGACCCTTCACAACCTGGCACCTACAATCAAGCTATTATGGAGTTTGGCGCAAGGTATTGTGTGCCTCAAAATCCTGTGTGCAAAGCCTGTATTTTTAATGATCGTTGCGAAGCCTTCAAAAATAAAATGGTGGGAGAACTGCCTGTAAAACTGAAAAAATTAAAAGTAAAAAAACGCTATTTCAATTATTTGGTGGTAGTTTCAGAAGACAACAAGACGCTTTTGGAACAACGAAAAGGGAAGGGAATCTGGCAAAATTTATATCAATTCCCCTTGGTTGAGAGTACTTCGGAAATTTCGGAAGAAATATTACGTACACAAGATAACTTTATCCGTGTTACTGAAATTTTAACGATCAATGAAGTCTTAAGATTTAATGAACAGCCCGTAATTCATAAACTATCTCATCAGCATTTAGTTACAACCTTCTGGATTATCGCTACCGGAAAATTAAAAGATGACGGTGTGGAAATTTCAGAAATAGAAAATTTTCCCGTACCTGTGTTGGTTGCAAACTTTTTAAATATATTTAGTTTTCCGGGTTCAGCCTAAAAAACACAACCTAACACCAGGCAATGCAAAAAACACAAAAAATACAATGTCCCAATTGCGGTAACACTTCATCTTTTGAAACGATTAGGACCGGATCCTACAAATGCGGGTATTGCCATTCGCGTTGGGAACAGGCAACCATAGCGCCAGAATATAATACAAACACCGTTTTTAGAGATTTAATAGTCAAACTTTTTGAAGACTATGAAAAACTCACTCCAGAACGCCCAAAATTTGTAGATAGATCTTTTCATACTATTTTGGGAGTGTACAATTATTTATTAGAGATGAAAGAAGGGCCTGTAACACAAGATTTGTTGCCAAAATTCAGGGAAATGACAGCACAGCAAATAGAACATTATAAAGAGCTTGGTATTACTAAAGACACCACCAAAAAGGAATTAATAGCTCGCGATGCAGATGAAAAAAGTTTTATTATGCATCATTTTTTAGCTGAATTTTATAAAATGCTCGCTAGTATCGAAACTAAATTTTCATCTGAAGAAGCATCTTTACAACGTGCTATGGAACACAGCCAAATCGCGCAAAATCTTAGCAGCAGTGCTATAGACGATTTTGACAAAGAAATGGCCACATTACATTTTAACGTACTACAGCGCACGAAAGATCAAGACATAGCATACACCTGGCTGGATCATTTATTGCATCGCTTTCCAGAAAAATCCATTCCAGAAGACCTAACTATCTCCCTGGGCTATGCGCCGGAAGAAGATGACATACGTAATTACAAAAAACAAATAGAAAACTATAAAGAAGAAGTCACGTTACTTTTTGAGGAGGTTATTTTTTCGAAAAGCTTTCAGGATTGGAAAAAACAACAAACTATAAAATCTTAAAATTGAGTATATTTAGATTTCAAAATATACCTTTGTAAATTATTTTTAAATCTGCACTACATTCTTGACAGGTTTTAATTTGATGAAAACTATTTTCAGCATTATTTAAGTCCCGAAGCTTGGGAAGAGTAAGCCTGAAAAAAAATATAGATTATGAGTGGAACATTGAACAAGGTCATGCTAATTGGCCATACAGGAGACGACGTGAAAATGCACTATTTTGAAGGTGGCGGTAGTATTGGACGTTTTCCAATTGCAACAAACGAGACATACACCAACCGTACCACAGGCGAGCGTGTAAATAATACAGAATGGCACAATATTGTAGTACGTAATAAAGGAGCCGAAATTTGCGAAAAATATCTCAAAAAAGGGGATAAAGTATATATCGAGGGGCGTTTAAAAACCCGAAAATGGCAGGATGAGAAGGGAATGGATCGTTACAGTACCGAAATACAGTGTACGGATTTTACATTTTTAACACCTAAAAGCGAGGGTGGCGTAGCGTTAGACAACTCTTCTAACCAGCAGCAAGCATCTCAAACCCCTGCACAGCAACAACACGTACAACAACCCAACACAGACGATACAGACGATCTTCCGTTTTAAACTTAAACTAAACCAACAAAATTGGATCCTGAACCCCCGAGTTTATTTATTTCTCTTATAACGTATACAGATGTATCCAGCCTGGTCATTTTGCTGGTTTTATTGTTGTGTTCTGCCCTTATCTCTGGTGCCGAGGTAGCCTTTTTTTCCCTCACCCCGACCGATTTTGAGGCAAACGAGGATAAAAATCCGTCAAAAAAATTAGTAATTGTTGAACGATTGCTGGCACGACCAAAAAAATTGTTGGCAACCATTTTGGTTGCCAATAATCTTATAAACATTGCCATTGTACTATTGTTTGCATCGTTAAGCGATTTGTTTTTTGGAAGTGTAGAGGCTGTGATTTTTGGAATAAATGTTCGGTTTGTCCTGGAGGTTGTTCTGGTAACATTCCTTATTTTACTATTCGGAGAAATTCTCCCTAAGATATATGCAAGTAGAAATAAATTATCGTTTTCCTTGGTAATGGCATATCCGCTAAATGTGCTGGATAAATTTTTCTCTCCTATAAGCTTACCCATGCGTGCTGCTACCTTGTATATTGAACACAAGTTTGGGAAACAGAAGTCTAACCTTAGCGTAGACCAACTTTCACAAGCTCTTGAGCTTACAGATGCCAGAGATACTACAAAAGAGGAACAAAAAATTTTACAAGGAATTGTAACCTTTGGGAATACAGACACGCGACAGGTAATGAAACCTCGTATGGATATTTTTGCATTAAACGAAGCAGCTCCTTATAAGGAGATCATGCCAGAAATTATCTCCCACGGGTATTCCCGTATTCCGGTGTACAAAGAAAATATTGACAACATTACAGGAATTTTATATGTAAAAGATTTAATGCCTTATATAGAGCGGAAAACATTGGATTGGCCAACTTTGGTAAGACAGGCTTACTTTGTTCCAGAAAATAAAAAGCTGGACGACTTGCTCAATGAATTTAAGGAAATGAAAATGCACCTGGCTATTGTTGTAGATGAATACGGTGGCACCAGTGGTTTAATTTCTCTGGAGGATATTATTGAAGAAATAGTAGGTGAAATTAGTGATGAGTTTGATGATGAAGATCTCATATTTTCGAAACTGGACGACAATACTTTTGTTTTTGAAGGAAAAACACCAATGAAGGATTTTTACAGAGTTATAAAATTAGAAGACCCACAGTTTTTTGAAGACGCAAAAGGAGATGCAGAAACACTTGCGGGTTTTTTACTGGAAATTTCAAAAGGATTTCCAAAACAAAGCGAGGTACTAAACTTCCACCAATATGCGTTTACTATTGAAGCCTTTGATAATAAAAGAATAAAACAAATTAAACTTTCAATTACACCTTGATATGCGTGCATTACTTTTAGTTTTACTAATTGTTATTTTTGCCTCCTGTGAAGACGAGGTTACTGTAAAACCTTCGGCTAAATTAAGACTGGAATATCCGGATCCTGCCTATACGGTAACAAAAACAAATTGTCCTTTCAATTTTGAGAAAAACCAGCTGGGTAACGTACTGGTTAAGCCTAATTGTGGGATTAATGTTGAATACCCAAGATTAAACGCCACTTTATATATCACTTACCAACGTGTACTGGGTAAAAATATAGATTCGTTATTGTACGATGCTCAAAAACTTACCTACAACCACGATCAAAAAGCACAGGCAATTTTTGAGCAGCCCAGAATAGATAGTGTTCATAATGTCTATGGAATGTTTTACGCAATTGACGGAAATGCAGCCACACAATCTCAGTTTTATGTTACCGATAGCGTACAACATTTTGTACAGGGCTCACTTTACTTTAACGCCAAGCCTAACTACGACTCTATTTACCCGGCCGTAATGTATTTACGCAATGACATTCGGCATATTATGGAAACCATTTCTTGGGAAAAATAAAGAGGTATTCAGAATTTTGAATTCATAATTTTAATGACCTTTGCCCTATCAAATAGAAAATGGGCAATAACAACTTAAAATGGCTGTACCTCGCAATTCTTTCCCTTATCTGGGGAAGTTCTTTCATCCTTATAAAAAAAGGGTTGGTAGGTTTGACGGACTACCAATTAGGATCTGCACGTATCGTGCTTACCTCTGTTTTTCTTTTTTCAGTTGGCTTTAAAAGTATAAAGCAAATTAAGAGACATCACTGGAAATGGGTGGCTATTTCAGGTTTTATTTCCTCTTTCTTTCCGCCATTCTTATTTGCTATGGCGCAAAATGAAATAGATAGTGCGGTAGCTTCTATATTAAACAGCATTGTACCACTAAACACGGCGATTGTGGGCGCGACGCTTTTTGGCATTATAAGTTCCCGAAAGCAAATTATTGGTGTTTTTATAGGTTTGGCTGGCACAGTATTATTAATTATTGCCAGCGCAGAGTTCAACCCTAATCAGAACTACCTGTATAGCCTTTTAATAATTTCTGCAACTATTGGCTACGCTCTCAATGTAAACATTATTAAAAAGTATTTGAGCGATATAAGTGCGTTGGCAATTACTACCGGGAACTTTCTTTTTATTTTTTTACCCGCCTTGGTGATTCTGTACTTCACTGGTTTTTTTGAAACTATTTTTTCTTCAACAGAAATGCAACTAGCGTTTTTTTATGTGACTATCTTATCACTTTTTGGAACTGCCATTGCCAAGGTACTATTCAATAAACTGGTTCAGATTGCGAGTCCGGTTTTTGCTTCATCGGTAACGTACATCATGCCAATTGTAGCAGTTTTGTGGGGCGTGGTAGATGGAGAATCTTTTAGTATTTGGCAATTAGTTGCTGCGGGGGTAATACTATTTGGAGTGTATTTAGGGAATAAAAAGAAGGTAAACCGCTAAGATTGCGTTAAAGAATAGGTTGGTCTCGTATTTTTTCCGAAATTTATGGAAACCAAAAAATAGTTAGCATGTCAAAAATATATATTAAATACGGAGTGTTAATAGCTATTGGGCTTATTCTGTATTTTGTAATTACTAAGTTATTAGGCTTGCATAAGTACCCCGTATTAAGTGCAGCAAACGGAGTGATTTACGGAGCTGGAATTTTAATGGCACTTAAAAAATCTAAAGAAGGAAAGAGTAGGTTTAAATACCAAAAGGGATTTCAAATAGGATTTATGAGTGGTGCCATTGCAACACTAATTTTTGTAGCATTTATGGCTCTGAATATGTACCAGATAGATACAGAATTTGCTGGTAATATCTTAGATTCGTGGAATTGGAATTACGACAGCGGAACTTTTATTATTCTTATTTCGCTTGTACTAATGGGCGTGTCCACTTCACTTGTTTTAACATTGGCTTTTATGCAGTTATTAAAAGATTCTTGGAATACCCCGGACGGAAACCGAAATCAACCTATAAAATAGAACACAAACCCTTTGTAGATTAATAATTTAAAATTATATTTGCACCCGCTTTGAAGAGAAGCGGGTTTTTTAATTTATAACAAACATTTAAACGTTACGCTATGTACGCAATTGTAGAGATAGCAGGGCAGCAATTTAAAGTTGCGAAAGACCAAAAGGTTTTTGTAAACCGTTTAGCTGGTGAAGAAGGAGACAAAGTCGAGTTTGACAGTGTTCTTTTAGTTGGTGACGGAGACAATATTACCATTGGCGCCCCGGCTATAGACGGCGCTCTTATAGGAGCTAAAGTCTTAAGACACCTTAAAGGTGACAAAGTTATTGTTTTCAAGAAGCAAAGAAGAAAAGGATATCAGGTAAAGAACGGTCATAGACAGGCTCTTTCTGAAATCGTTATTGAAAGCATCGTAGGTTCAGGAGCTAAAAAAGCTAAAAAAGAAGAACCTAAGAAAAAAACAGCCCCTAAAAAAGCTGAACCAAAAGCAGCGGCTCCTAAAGCTGAAGCAAAAGCCCCGGCAAAAAAGGCGGCTCCTAAAACCAAAGAGGTTGAGGTAAGTGAAAACTTAGTGACTCGTGCTGAACACCGCGCAGAAGACAGCAATATCGAAATGGATATCGACAAGGTACTTCACAGTATCGGAACTGCTACAAAAGCAGAAGCTCAAGACCTTAAGCAAATTAATGGTATTGGACCGGCTTACGAGAAAAGACTAAATGAAGTAGGTATTTATACTTACGAGCAAATCAGTAAGTTAAAAGCTGCGGATAGAGATGAACTTTCTGCTATCGATGGTATTACTCGCGAAAAGATTGAATCTGAAGAGTGGGTAAAGCAAGCTAAAGCTTTATTGAAAAAATAAATATTAATTTTTAAAATATAAAACCATGGCTCATAAAAAAGGAGTTGGTAGTTCAAAAAACGGTAGAGAATCAGAATCGAAACGCTTAGGTGTTAAGATTTTTGGTGGGCAAGCTGCTATAGCCGGGAACATCATCATTAGACAACGTGGTATGGAGCACCATCCTGCAGATAATGTGTATGCTGGAAAAGATTATACATTACACGCAAGAGTAGACGGTGTAGTAAAATTTACCAAGAAAAGAGATAACAAATCTTACGTTTCTATCGTGCCTAGCGCAGAAGCATAGTCGTTATTTTTTACAATTTAAAAAGCCTCAATCGAGTAATCGGTTGAGGCTTGTTGTTTTAACACCTCGTTTATTGTATATTGTGCACCATTAAAAATACCTACTTATGAAAAAAATTACTTTACTCATTTTAGCGTGTACGGTGCTGGCATATCTTTCTGCTGAAATTTTAACTGAAGATAAAAAGACTTCAGTTTCTGAAAGTTTCAGCAAAAAAAATGAAGACACCAACAATCTTAAAAACTACCTACCTCCTCCGGCAACCTGTTTTGCACCGGATACAGATCCGGCCGTAGTGGCTTCTTTTTATGAAAACAGAGAAGCTATCTTCAACAGCTTAGGTATAGAAGGAGAAGAGCCTCAAGGGTTTAATCTAGCTACCCGATGGTTTAATACAGCTATCGACGGACCAGGTTTAGGTCAGGGTGATTTTACTACCCTTACCTGGAGCTACGTGCCAGACGGCACTCCCATTGGAAACGGTGGTTGTGGAGTTCCTGGTGAGAGTGGGAATAGTGATTTTATTGCATTTTTCAATGGAATTTACGGACCCCCAGCAGTACCTGGCGATTTTACTACGGCGCCCTGGCACGCAGTTTTTGTAGATATGTTTACCTCCTGGTCTAATGCCAGCGGAATTCTTTTTGTTTATGAACCCAACGATGACGGTTCAATAGTAGTTTCGGGTGGTCCTGGCGTAGTAGGCCTACGAGGAGATTTTCGTATATCCGGCCATACACTGGATGGTAACAGCGGAGTTTTAGCGTGTAACTATTTTCCTGATAATGGTGATATGATCATAGATACATCAGATAATTTTTATGCAAATAACCCCGGTATAGGAACCACAAATGTATTAACTCATGAGATTGGTCACGGTTTAGGTATTTCACACGTATGTCCGGTAGAGCAAACTAAATTAATGGAACCTTTTGTAACTACCGCATTTAACGGCCCTCAAGAAGACGATATTTTAGCCACCAACAGAGGGTATGGTGATCCGGATGACGACAACGACACTCCAGGAACAGCTGTACTTTTGGGGGCAAATCCGGTTCCTACATCTTACAATAGACTACAAAGAAGTATTGATGATAATAGTGAGGTTGACTATTTTTCATTCACCATAAATAGTGCAGCGATACTTGCTGCAGAACTTGATCCAACAGGGACGACCTATCTGGAAGGTGTCCAAAATCCTGGTGGAAGTTGTAGCGCAGGGACAAATTTTAATGCAGCTACCATTTCAGATTTAATGGTCGAAATTTTAGATACAGATGGCACTACTGTATTGGCAACTGCTAATGCTAACGGACCGGGAGTTTCAGAAAATATTACAGCTCTTAATTTACCTGCCGCAGGCACCTATTTTGTAAGGGTAAGTCAGCAGGGAACACCTGTAGACAATGTACAGATGTACAATATTAGTGTAGATTTAACAGGGGGAGTTGCTAATGACCCTCCTACTGCATTGTGTCAAAATTTCACCGCACAACTGGATGGAACGGGTAATGTAACAATTACCGGAGCCGATGTTGATAATGGTTCTAGTGACCCGGACGGCCCCGTAACGCTTTCAGTAAATCCCTCAAGTTTTACCTGTGCAGATATTGGCACTACTACCGTGACATTGACTGTAACAGATAATACCGGACAGACGGATACGTGTACGGCAACGGTGACTATTGAAGATATAGAGCCACCTACAGCAATTTGTCAAAATTTCACCGCACAACTGGATGCAACAGGAAATGTAACCATCACCGAGGCAGATATTGACGATTTTTCTTTCGATAATTGCAGCATTGCATCAATAACTATTTCTCAAAGCACTTTCACTTGTGCAGACGTAGGCCCCAACTCCGTAACCTTAACAGTAACTGATGACGAAGGTAATGTAGACTCGTGCAATGCTACTGTAACGGTAGAGGATTTAGTGATACCTACTGCAATATGCCAAAACTTTACAACGCAACTGGATGCGACCGGGAACGCAACCATCACAGCGGCAAATATTGACAATGGCTCTTCAGATGCCTGTGGTATTGCATCAGTATCTGTGTCTCCAAGCGCATTTACGTGCGCAGATGTTGGCGCTAATACAGTGACGTTAACTGTGACAGATGTAAATGGTAATGTAGCAACCTGTACATCTACAGTAACTATAGAAGATACCGAATTACCTATTGCAGTGTGTCAGAATTTTACAGCACAACTGGATGCAACCGGTAATGTGACCATCACGGGAGCCAACATTGATAATGGTTCTAGCGATAACTGTGGAATTGCATCATTATCTGTTTCTCCAGATACATTTACGTGTGCAGATATTGGTACTAATACTGTAACCTTAACGGTAACAGATGTAGATGGTAATGTAGCTACCTGTACATCTACTGTGACGGTAGAAGATATGATGCCGCCAACTGCAACCTGCCAGGACATTACAGTACAGCTGGATGGAACTGGTAATGCAACTATTTCTGGTGCTGATGTTGATAACGGTTCTACAGATAATTGCGGTAGCGTCTCACTAACTGTTTCACCAGACACATTTACGTGTGCCGATGTTGGTGCCAATACAGTAACCTTAACGGTAACAGATACAAATGGAGATACGGCTACCTGTACGGCTACGGTTACGGTAGAAGATATGATGATGCCTACTGCAACCTGCCAGGATATTACAACACAACTGGATGCAACCGGTAACGCAACTATCACGGCGGCCGATGTTGATAATGGATCAGCAGATAACTGTGGCATTGCTTCGCTATCGGTTTCTCCTAACGCATTTACCTGTGCCAATGTTGGTGCCAATACAGTAACCTTAACGGTAACAGATGTAAATGGCAACGTAACTACGTGTACCTCTACTGTAACTATAGAAGATACTGTCCTGCCTATTGCAACTTGTCAAGATGTTACGGTGCAGCTGGACGGAACTGGAAATGCATCCGTTACAGCAGGCGATATCGATAATGGTTCAACCGATAATTGTGGTATAGCATCAGTAACTGTTTCTCCAAGCACATTTACCTGTGCCGATGTTGGAGCCAATACAGTAACCCTAACGGTAACAGATGTAGATGGCAATATAGCCACCTGCACATCAACTGTAACAGTAGAAGATATAATACTGCCAACAGCGGTCTGCCAGGATATTACAGTGCAAATAGACGCATCTGGTAATGCAACTATTGATGCTTCAGATATTGATAATGGTTCAACAGACAACTGTGACATTGCATCAGTTACTGTTTCTCCAAATGCCTTTACCTGTGGAGATGTTGGAGCCAATACAGTAACATTAACCGTTACAGATGTAAATGGTAATGTAGCTACCTGTACATCCACCGTAACGGTAGAGGACAATACAGTAACTTCAGCAATATGCAGAAACATTACAGCATTGCTTGATGAAAATGGAACGGTACTAATTACTCCAGCCGATATTGACGATGGCCCTGCTGATAATTGCAACATTGTATCTACCACGGTAACTCCAGACACATTTACGTGTGCAGATATAGGACCTAATATAGTTACCTTAACAAAAACAGATGTAAATGGCAACCAGTTTACCTGTACATCTATTGTGAATGTAGTAGATAACCTAATGCCTATTGCTTTGTGTCAAAACATCACTGTTGAGGTAGATGCCAGTTGCACGGTGACTATAGCTGCAGCCGATATTGATAACGGTTCTTCAGATAACTGCGAAATTGCCTCGATTGAAGTATCGCCAGATACATTTACGTGTACTAATGTTGGAGACAATACAGTAACATTAACCGTTACAGATACAACCGGAAATGTTTCCACCTGCACAGCAATTGTTACAGTTGAGCAAATATTGGGAGTAGAGAATATTGCTGCAAACCTGTCTACAATAAGCCTATTTCCAAACCCGGCAAAAGAGATGATATCGATTGCAAATCCTGACTCTATTGACCTAACGCAAATGGTAATTCATGATATTTTAGGAAGAGTTGTTGCCACTCATGATTTGAGTACGCTAACGAGCAACAGCAGCTTTAATGTCTCCAATCTTCAAAGTGGAAATTACATTGTAATTATTAGAAGCGATGGAGGGCAAACTGTGAAAAGGTTTATTAAACAATAATGTAGATTAAACATTCAAATTAAAAAGCCCTTGCCTTAATTGATAAGGGCTTTTTTGTGTCAAAAAAGCTTGAAGTTGCTGAATTTAATTGAAGAAAAATTCATCCTTACTTTTAATTGAGTTATTTAAAGCCCAGGCACTGTCTTCCGGGTAATGTGTTTTTATAAATTGTGACGGGGGTGTAAGGTACCAATACGATTTTCCAGTACCTGCCGTGCTTTGACTAATTGCCCAGGTTATATCCAGTAATTGCCAGACCCCATTAATTTTTACAGCATTCCAACTATGGTTAGCCTGCTTTGGAATATTCTTAACTCCAGAAGTTTTTGTATAGCCGTGAATAGCTGCAGCTTTAAGACCAACATCTGCACATAATTTTTCGAATAAATAGGCGTAACCTCCACAAAGCGCCTTTTTCCGTTTCAAAACACTGTTGATTACGTTTTCTTCGGAAATATAAATTTTTTGCTGAAGTGTATTGTTTACCCTTAACTCGTTATCGTAGCTAATATTGGCAACTATCCAATTGAATATGCTTTCTGCCTTTTGAGCATCGGTAGTTTTTCCCCTGGTAATTTGTTGTGCCAGATTTTTAGTATCTGCTTTTTGGGGTTGCGGTTTGTGGGTCTTTCTGGTTTTACCTATTTTTTTATACGTTGTTCGTTTTCCAATAATGCTTTTCCCTTGAGCAGACGAGGGTGTTAAGAAACCCACGGAAAGCAAGAGAAATAGGGTAAATTGTAAAGTTTTAAATTTTAAAAATTTCATATTGAAATAACGTAACTCAACAGTTTATATTTCAAAATGCAACTTCAGTGCCAAATACTTCAGAATAGTTATTGACGCTTGTTTTTCCAAACAACCAACCCGTGAATTTTCTTTCAGCAGCACTGTTAGCTTATTATTATTTCGTGTATTCCTTTAAAAATTGCTCCCAATTTTGATGAAGGGAAGATGTTTCCGCCGAAAAAATTCAAAAAACAAGTACCATACAATTTTGTTTATGCCTTCGAAGATCCAAAAGATGCCCTAAAACCAGAATTTGAAAATCATAAAAACGTATTGAACTATGCAGATGCCATGCGTAGCGAATATTTAAATACGGTACATTATATTGAGGTGTACTTAAAGAATGCACCCACCAAATAAAAACCCTCACAAAATGCAAGGGTTTAATAATCTAAAATCATCGATCTAAAAGATCAGCAATCCTTTAGTATCGGTAATACTCAGGCTTATATGGACCTTCTACTTCCACACCAATATAGTCTGCCTGATATTTTTTCAATTCAGTAAGCTCAACACCAATTTTCTCAAGGTGTAATTTTGCTACTTTTTCATCAAGTACCTTTGGCAACATGTATACTTTGTTTTCGTAAGAATCGCTGTTTTTCCAAAGTTCAATTTGCGCTAATGTTTGGTTTGTAAATGAGTTACTCATCACAAAACTTGGGTGACCTGTAGCACAACCAAGATTTACCAGACGTCCTTCAGCAAGCAAAATAATGTGCTTTCCGTTTAGGTCGTATTTGTCTACCTGTGGTTTAATTTCGTCTTTAGTGGCGTTTGTTTTTAACCACGCAACATCTATTTCATTGTCAAAATGACCAATGTTACACACAATAACTTTGTCTTTCATCGCTTCAAAATGCTCTCCGCGTACAATATCTTTATTTCCTGTGGTAGTTATGATAATATCTGCATTACCAACAACAGTTTCCAGTTTTTTCACTTCAAAACCGTCCATAGCAGCTTGTAATGCACAAATTGGATCAATTTCGGTAACAGTAACAATACTTCCTGCGCCTTTAAAAGAAGCAGCAGTACCTTTACCTACATCACCATATCCACAAACAACAACTCGCTTTCCGGCCAACATAATATCTGTAGCACGTCTTACTGCGTCTACGGCACTTTCTTTACAACCGTATTTATTGTCGAATTTACTTTTCGTAACACTGTCGTTTACGTTAATCGCCGGCATTGGCAAGGTTCCTTTGTTCATACGCTCGTATAAACGGTGTACTCCGGTTGTAGTTTCTTCAGATAATCCCTTAATACCATCTACCAATTCCGGGTAGTGGTCCAACACCATATTGGTAAGGTCACCACCATCATCAAGAATCATGTTTAACGGCTTACGATCTTCCCCAAAAAATAAGGTTTGCTCGATACACCAGTCAAATTCCTCTTCATTCATCCCTTTCCAGGCATACACTGCAATACCAGCATCTGCAATCGCTGCTGCGGCTTGGTCTTGCGTAGAGAAAATATTACAAGAACTCCAGGTAACTTCTGCTCCAAGATCAATTAGTGTTTCGATTAAAACAGCTGTCTGGATGGTCATGTGTAAACATCCTGCAATTCTGGCTCCTTTAAGTGGTTGCTCATTCTTGTATTCTTCACGTAAGGACATTAAACCTGGCATCTCTGCTTCTGCCAATTCAATTTCTTTACGACCCCAGGCCGCCAATGAAATATCTTTTACTTTGTACGCCGTGTAAGGCACTGTTTTAGTAGACATATTGTTATATTTGAATTTATAAAGTTTTCTTTTTCTGTTCAATTTTCGGACTGCAAAAATACAAAATATCCGCGAGAAATAATGCCACTTTACAAAACTATAACAGTTGGGAATGACGCTAAGGTATTGATTTGGAAGATTGAAGAATCTTTCGAGCAACTTGCTACTGGTATTACCCTTACCGCTCATTGTAAAGCCAGAGTCGCCCATATGAAAAGCGATTTACACCGTCGTGGATTTATGAGCGTGCGGCATTTATTGGCTGCGGAAGGTTATACAGATCACGATTTGTTTTATGATGCAAATGGAAAACCCCATTTAAAAGATGGAAAATGTATTTCTATTACGCATTCGTTTATTTTTTCGGCCATTATTATAAGTACTACTGAAGTTGGAATAGACATTGAAAAACAACGTCCAAAAATTCTGAAAATAGCTCAAAAATTTACCCCCATAGAAGAATACCGAACGATGGCAAACGATGATGCTATCATGCGAAAGCTCACCATGGTTTGGGGTGCCAAAGAAAGTTTATATAAAAGTTTTGCGACTCCCGGTGTAAGTTTTTTACAGAACATTTACGTAGAAGATTTTAGGCTGGAACATTCAGAAACAACTGCTAAGGTGAGCTTTCGGGATATTGAAGAAGATTATAACGTGTGGTTTCTGGAGTTCGAAGATTTTACCTGCGCGTATGCGCTTAAAAATGAAATATAAAACTAGCCTTTCAGTTTTCAACCGATGGAAAACCAGCGACCTGAAAATAATTGAATATAAAAACAAGTTGTAACCCAAATCATATTCCGGCTCCGGTTCGTAACACTTAGAGATATTAACAGGTATACTATTTATTGAAAAGTCATAAAACATACACGGTAGAGGAAGCTACCTCCAGACTTGAGAGCTACTGCGCTTATCAGGAACGTTGCCATAAGGAAGTGAAAAAAAAGCTGAAGGAAATGCACATGATTCCAGAAGCTCAGGACCTTATTATCCATCACTTATTACAACACAATTTCCTGAACGAAACCAGATTTGCCCAGGCCTTTGCCCGAGGAAAATTCAGAACCAAAAAATGGGGACGCCAACGTATTGTTCGCGAATTAAAATTTCGGGATATTTCAAAATACAATATCACCTTAGCACTAAAAGAGATTTCAGAAAATGACTATCTGAAAACCTTCCATGAACTTGCAGAAAAAAGATTACGTCAATTGGAGAATGAAACCAATCTTCAGAAAAAAAAGAAAAAACTGGCAGATTATTTATTGTATCGCGGGTGGGAATCTAGTTTGGTTTGGGAAAAGGTGAATGAGAGTGTGAGAGTGTGAGTCGTGAGTCGTGAGTCGTGAGTCGTGAGTCGTGAGTCGAATATTAATCAATTCCCAACTTCTTATGCGTTTTTAGTATCGCCTTTTCATTCTTCTTATCAATCCAATCCTGCCCTTGTAAACGACGCATTAAATTATCATAATGGCGCATAATGGCTATGTTGTATATTGCCTTCCCTAAGTTTTTTGGATTGCGGGCAATGGCGCGAAGGCTCATAGAAAAGCCTGGAGTGATGTAACGCATATAATGCCAATAGCCTTCCGGCATATACAATACTTCGCCGTGTTCCAGATTACCTCGAAAACCTTTCGCTTTTTTAAGCGCCGGCCATTTCTCGTAGTCCGGATTTTTAAAATTTATATCTTCCCTAACAATTAAAGAATGTGGTATTTTATATAAATAATCATTCTGTGATTGATCAAATAAAATCACTTCTTTTTTCCCCTGAAAATGAAAATGGAAAATATTTGCCAGATCTATATCGTAATGCATAAAGGTGTAGCTGTCTTCTCCCCCAAAAAAGAGCATAGGCAGTCCTTTCATTAAACTAATTCCAAAATCCGGATAGGTATAATCTTTTTGTAGTTCAGGTACTTCTTTTAGAATATTCCATAAAAAAATACGGTACCGGGTGGGTTCTTTTTTTAGCAAATCCACATACTCGCGCATTTTCATGGTGGCGTGCGCCTGGTTAAAACCTTCGTCGTGACGTACGGGGCGGTCATCATACAGCGGCACGGTTACATCTCCGGCCACTTTAGCCATATAATCCAGATCCCACTTTTGCACCGCTGGCCAGTCGTCTACAAAATGTTCTATAATAACTGGTTTTTGTGGTTTTAGGTAGTATCTACGAAAATCTTCTTTCGTAATAGTTGAGACTCTATCTATTTCTTGTAGCTGCATATTGTTACAGACGAAATTACAAAACTTTATGGTAATAATTGGGCATAAAAAAAGGTCAATTCTATTACAAACTGACCTTTTTGGATTACTTAATAGCTTTTATGGATTTGTAGTGACCACCAATACTTCTGAATAGTTACTAAAACCCTGAGAACCGCAATTTGCTCTTACGTATACTTCATATGTTGTCCCAGGCATTAAATTTTCAATTTCAGCAAACGTATCTGAAGTACCTAATATTTGCCCCGTTCCCAGAGCAAAACCTACCAGACCATATTCTACTTCAAAAGCGGTTTCCCCATTTGGGTTCCAGTCTAAAATTATTACTGTACTAGTTACATCCAGCAAGAATAGGTTATCTGGAGTTGCACAAGTTGAGTCTGTAGTAAAAGTTACTACATCTGAATATTCACTGAATTCAGTACCACACATTAACCTCACATAAACATCGTAGGTCGTACTGGAGGTGAGATTCTCTATGGTACTACTTCCAAATACTGTAACTGAAGTACCATTTCCTGGTGTAAAACCTGTTAGACCATATTCAATCTCGTAAGAATCATTAAACGGCGTTTCACTAAAAAGAACAAACGCAGAAGTATCTGAAATATCTGAAATTTGAACCCCGGTCACTTTACTGCAGTTTAATGTAGTAAAAGTACCTGGCCCTAAAAATTCGCTAACGTTATTAGATGCACAAACCGATCTTACATAATATTCAAAATCTGTTGCTGCGTTCAAACCCGTTAGAACAATATTAGTAGATGTTGCTGTTACCTGAGTGCCAGATCCGAGAGAAAAACCCGGCTGTCCATATTCAATAATAAAAGAGGAGGCTCCATCTTGTTCCCATTCTATCTGAACTTCGCCAAATCCTACATTAGAATCTTGTAAATTTGAAACTTGCTCACAATCACCAATCGTAGGGCCACTGCCGCCATCATCATCTCCGGAACATCCAACCAAAAGCAAGCCAAAAAAGGCCGCCACTAAAACATTTTTCATAATTATTTTTTTTTAATGAAGTGCAAAAGTAATGGAAATCAAAGAATTAAAATAACGCTATTCACATTATAGCTTGGCTTTTTGCTTCGCTTCTTCGTTGCGTTCAATAGTGTGTCCGGGTCGGGTCCATTTTGGTTTTTCGCCCTGCTCCTTATATTTGGAATACTGAGCCTCTACTGTTTCTGGCTGTTCTTTTTTCACAAATGGCTTCATGGGTTGTAGTCCCAATAATTTAAACATCTCCATATCCTCGTTCACATCCGGATTTGGGGTGGTTAATAATTTATCTCCCGCAAAAATAGAATTGGCTCCGGCAAAGAAACACATAGCCTGTCCTTCACGACTCATCTCTGTTCTTCCGGCACTCAATCTCACTTGCGTTTGTGGCATCACAATACGCGTAGTAGCTACCATACGTATCATTTCCCAGATACTTACTTTTTCAATATCGCCCATTGGGGTGCCTTCAACCGGTACCAATGCATTAATGGGGACACTCTCAGGTTGCGGACTCAAACTTGCCAGGGCAACCAACATTCCTGCGCGATCTTCAACAGCCTCGCCCATTCCTATAATGCCACCGCTACAAACGGTTACATTCGTTTTTCGCACGTTACCAATAGTATCTAATCTATCCTGATAGGCACGGGTAGAAATTACATCCTTGTAATAATCTTCACTGGTATCCAGATTGTGATTGTAAGCATACAAACCCGCTTCGGCAAGGCGTTGTGCCTGGTTTTCGGTAATCATTCCTAACGTACAACACACTTCCATATCCAATTTGTTAATGGTACGTACCATTTCCAAAACCTGGTCAAACTCCTCGCCATCTTTTACATTTCGCCAGGCAGCCCCCATACACACACGCGAACTTCCGCTTGCTTTCGCACGTAAGGCTTGTGCTTTTACGTGAGACACCGTCATTAAATCGTTTCCTTCAATATCTGTATGGTATCTTGCCGCTTGTGGACAATACCCACAGTCTTCCGGACAGCCTCCGGTTTTTATAGAAAGCAATGTAGAAACCTGTACCTGGTTAGGATTATGAAACTCACGATGTACCGTTGCTGCTTTGTATAGCAACTCCATCATTGGAGTATTATAAATAGTAAGTATTTCTTCTTTGGTCCAGTTATGTTTTGGCTTGGTCATATGTGGGTTCTTCAATCGGAATTGCTGAAATTAATTCAAAATGCGTTAAATAATGAAGGTTTCGACTGCGCTCAACCAGACATCGTTAGTTACATCAAAAATAGGAAAATTGGAGTGAGTTTATGAAGGTTTTTGCAGAATAATACTCACAGCATTACCACCAAACCCCACAGCATTTACCATAACGGTTTTTAATTCCTGCGGAAGATGTCTTGCATTGGCAAAAAAGGGGTTTTCTATAAATTTATTTTTCTGAAGCATTAGTACTCCCATTTCTACGCTTAACATTCCGGACGTAGCAAACGTATGCCCTACCAGCCATTTGTTAGAAGTTAGCAACGGCAAGTATTTTCCGAAGACACTATCTATTGCATTTTTTTCGGCAACATCGCCTTTTATGGTTCCTGGAGCGTGCATAACAATAGCATCTACAGTGTCAATATTCGCTTTCTGAAGTGCCATTTTCATAGCATCCTGAAAACACATAGCATTTTCAGAAATAGAGCTATTATGTTCTAATAACTCGGAGGCAAATCCGTATCCCGCAATGATCGCCTGAGTCTTATTGGAAATCCCTCGTTCCAAAACTGCCACAGCTGCACCTTCCCCTAAAATCAGCATATTTTCTTTTTTCTGAAAGCGCATACTTTCACACGCCATGCGATGGCGGGAAGTACTATACAATTTCAACGCTTTCATTTGCGCAATGGTAAAGGGAGTTAATGCCGCTTCACTTCCACCCACCAAAAAAGCATCTGCCATTTCAGCTTGCAGCCAGGCAATTCCGTTTAATACTGCGTGCATTGCCGTAGAGCAGGTAACCGAATGATCTATCTGAACCCCTTGAACACCTAAATCCTGCGCTACCCAGGAAGAAACGTTACCCAATGTGGTTGTAGGTGATGCAAAAGGGGAAACCTTCCCAAGTTGCTGAAAATCCTGATGGTATTTTTCAAACAACGCTGTAGCACCTCTGGAGGAGCCTATGTTTATTCCTATATTTTTTTGCTGAAGTTCAGTCTTATCAAAACACTTTTTTGCGGCTATAATAGCCAATAAAACTGTCCGATCCAGATTTTTGTACCTATCGGTATCTTTTCGAAGATTTTGTAATTCGGTTTCAATTTCAGAAGTGACTTTTGAAACTATAGTACCCTCAGTTTCTGAAAACAATGGAACGCCGTCCCGGTAGTGCTGCCAAACCTTTTCGGTAGAAGCACCAAATGCAGAGACAGAAGTTATAGCCGATATGGAAATGGGTTGTGACAAGATTCTATTTTTTTGGCAAATTTAAACTATTGCCAACGCTTCTTCAATAGCTGCATAGCATTTATGAAGTTCCTTTTCAGTAATTACATACGGAGGTAACAAGTAAATAGTATTCCCCAACGGTCGTAATGCAACGCCACGATCCATAAAAAACTGATACAAATCGTCACGCAGGTTTCCGTAGCGCTCCATTTCTGTATTTAAATCCATGGCCAGAATGACACCTTTACAACGCACTTCTCCTATTTTATGATGGCCTGCTATTTTGGAAGCAAACAGCTTATGAGAACTTTCTATCCATTCTCTTTTTTCCAAAATTGTCTGAGAATTCAGCAATTCCAAACCTGCAATCGCGGCCGCACACCCAAGCGGATGCGCACTAAAAGTATGTGCGTGAAAAAAACCCTTGTGTACTTCTTCGCTTAAAAACCTGTCAAATACTTTTTGAGTACAACTGGTGACACTTAAAGGAAACATTCCTGCGGTAAGCGCTTTACCAAGGCACATGATATCTGGTTTATGTTGTAATTGATCACACGCAAAATTGGTTCCCGTTTTGCCAAAACCTGTCATAATTTCGTCCGCAATACACAAAACATCGGCCTCCTGGCATTTTTTAATGAGGGCATCTAATCCGTCTGCACTATGAAATTTCATCCCGGCTGCGCCCTGCACCAAAGGTTCAAAAATAAAAGCTGCACAAGAATTTTCGGCAAGCGCGCTTTCCAGCTTTTTTAACACTTGTTCTACATTGTTTTCCTGTGGTGTTGGAATGCGGATCACTTTCAGTAAAAAATCTTCAAAAGGACCGTTATAACTGGATAAGCCCGAAGCACTCATCGCTCCAAAAGTGTCTCCGTGGAATCCGTTTTCAAATGCAAGTAAAGTATCTCTCTTATCACCAGCATTGTGATGGTATTGTAGCGCCATTTTTATAGCAGCTTCCACCGCCGTAGAGCCGTTGTCGTTAAAAAATATCTTATGCTGATTTCCAGGCAAAATTTCCATTAATTTTTCTGAAAGCTGTACCGCTGGCTCGTGCGTAAAGCCACTAAACATAACAAAGTCCAACGCTTGCATTTGCTTTGTAACAGCTTCTACAATTTTTGGATGGCTATGCCCGTACATTGCGGTATACCAAGAGGTAATACCATCTATATATTTGTTGCCATCTTCGTCCCAAAGGGTCGCTCCTTTTGCTTTTATAATCCCTACAGGAGGTTTTGCGGTGTGGTGTTGCGTGAGTGGGTGCCAGATATGTTTTTGGTCGCGGTGGGCTAGTTTCATAGTACAAAGTTACAGGGATGATTGAAGATGAACGATTACGGATTGCTGATTTTTGACATAAAGAAATTAGTCATTTTTCCTTGCTCCCTTCAATCGTGGTTCCAATTTTTCAGCATATTCCTTTATCACATTCCTATCAAAATAAGGCTCTTCTTCTACGCTTCCAAGAATAGGAACCCCTGTCATTTTTGCAATAATGGTCTCTGTGGTAGGATTTGGATGACCACTAAATATAATTCCGAAGACATTCAGCTCTCTTGCTTTTAGCGCTTCAATAGTTAAAAGTGTATGATTTATACTTCCCAAATAGTGCCGGGAAACTACTATAATATTGTCTTCTTTTTCAATAAGATCTGCAATAGTTGCTGTGTTATTTAACGGAACTAATAAGCCACCAGCTCCTTCAATCACCAACATGTTTTTTGTTATAGGCCGTACTATTTTATTTGCTGAAATTTTCGCACCATCAATCGCTGCAGCCGCGTGCGGACTCATAGGCGTTATAAGGTTAAAAGCTGAAGGATGAAACTTCGTTTTTTTATTTGAAATCAGTTTCCGCACTTTATGGGTGTCACTATTATCCAGTTCTCCCGCTTGAATGGGTTTCCAGTAATCTGCCAGCAAGGCTTCGGTTAGTATTGCCGAAATGATAGTTTTACCAACTTCAGTAGAGATACCGGTGACGAAATAGGTTTGAGGGTTTTTCATTTTACAAACTTACGTGATTTTGAAGATTTGATGCACGACCTTTCTCCAAGACGTCTTGTACGATGCACTACTAAAAATTTAGATGCCCTTTTATAAAATTAATGCGAATGAAATCCTTTGTCCAAATTTTGATCGCCTGTTTACATAAGCTGTTTTATTAAGAGCAACAAATTAATAATCTCTTTTTCGGTATTAAAACTGTGGATGCAAATTCGTAAGCGTTCCTGTCCCTTTGGCACGGTTGGCGAAAGAATAGGTTTTACGTTATATCCTTCTTCTTTTAGTAGTTTGGAAACTTTTTTCACACGCTCATTGCCAGGAATAACAAAACTTTGGATCGCTGAAGTACTTACAATGAAATGTTCCTGAAGTTTATTCTCAATAATTGCATTTTGAAATTTTACAATGTTTTTATATAGTTGTGGTCTTGCTGAAGTTTTTACCAGCGCTTCATACGCGCTACAAATAGAAGCTACACTGTGGGGAGGCAATGCTGTGGTGTAGATAAAACTTCGCGCAAAATTTACCAGATATTGTTTTAGTTGTTCACTCCCCAAAATAGCGGCTCCGTGACCACCCATAGCTTTACCAAAGGTGATGATTCTTGCAAATACCTTCGTTTCTAACCCTAACTCTTGTACCAACCCCTCACCTTTTGCTCCAAAAACTCCAACGGCGTGTGCCTCGTCTACTACTAAATGATACGTTTTGTTTTCACAAAATTTCGAAAGAGTTTCTAAATCCGGAGTATCACCGTCCATGGAGAAGACGGATTCGGTCACTACATAAATTTCATTTCTAAACCGATTCTTATCCCGACCCAGCCCTTCAACAGGGTCCGGGTGAAGATATTTGTCAGACTGAGCGTGTTGAAGTCTTTTTTGTAAATCTTCCAAATCATTATGTTTAAATTTGTAAGCTTTAGCATCGCTCAATTTTATGCCTTCGCGGATGGAAGCGTGGCATAGTTCGTCATACAAAATTATATCTCCACGTTGCGGGACACTACTAAAAATGCCTACATTGGCATCGTAGCCGCTATTGAAAATTAAAGCGCTTTCGGCAAGATGAAAATTACGAAGCTGCTGCTCTGCAGTTTCAAATAAAGAATGGTTGCCTGAAATTAATCTTGAGCCCGTGGCTCCATTTTGTTGAAGGCTATGCTCTTTTAAAATATCAGAAGTACGATTAAAAATTGTTTCAGAAGTACTAAAACCCAAGTAGTCGTTGGAAGAAAAGTCTATTAAATTACCCGGTCTTCCTAAACTACGCAAGGAATTAGTAGCAGTACGCTCTTCTAATTTGTTTTGAAGTTTTTTAGGTAGCATAAGGCAAAGATAGGTACGATACTTTTAATTTTGAACGAGAAGACAGAAGCGACTCGCTGCAATAATAATTCTTAAATCTGCTTCACAAATTCTAAAAATACCTGCTTATGTCGCTCCAAATTCATATTAGGAGACAATGCTACGCGCGCAATATAATCTTTATCGCCTTCCTTGGTCGTGCCTTGGGTAGAGGTTGCGGGAATGGTTCAGTAACAACCACGAAGCTGCCCATAACTCACGCAGTACTTGCTCTCATGGGGGATTTTGGTAATCATTAAATTTATTAATTTGCGATTCAGCGCTCTCTTGTAGCTTTCTTTTTCTTCGGCTGTGGCCCCTTTTGTAGGAAGATCTAATGAAAATACGGAAGGTGTAAAGCCTTGCGCGGCCAGATCTTCTGAAACAAAATTAATTTTTGCCTCGGGTAAAGTCTTTTTAATAAAATTTACAAATTCACGTGTATTTGTATACGCATCATTAATTCTTTGCTTCATAGACGGCAATTGTTCCGCTAATATTTCATATTGAAGTTGTGTAGCCTCGTTATCGCAAAGTGTAAGATGTAGTTCTATTTTGTTTAAAAGTGCTTCGGTTTTTGTATTTCCAACGCAATAGCCGGCTGTGCATCTCCCTCCACTTGGAAATTTAGACCCGCTCACATAACTAATAGTCCTAACTGTTGAAAGTATTTCACCTTCTCCTAAAAAATGAACATTAGGACAAAATGTTTGGTTCAGAATAAATACAGGGTCGATGGCCGTTTCACCTGTTCCTGTGTTACGGACTTTACTTAAAACTTCTTTTAATTTTTGAAGATCGGGAACCTCAACTCGGGGGTTTGTTGGTATTTCGGCGATTATGTAGGGTACGGCATCCTGTCTTGCAATAGTGGCCAAAACAGTGTCTATACTTTGCACCATATCATTATTGCCATCTACAGGTAAGTCTACCACTTCTACGTTGGCAACACTAGCAGCAACACGCCTTGCCTGATCATTCGTGCCACCGTAACAATTGGGGGGGACGATAAACTTAATAGCTTTTCCTTTATAATTTTCTTCGGCATGATCTACCAACCCCATCATAATAGCATACTGAATAGATAGCCCACTAGAGGCTACGAGTGCTTTTGTACCAGAACCCGTGACTTCTCTAATGGAGTGTAATACACTTGCTTTGTGTGCGTCAACATCGCTTTTGGTAATTATAATTGAAGATTTTGCCTGTAAAGATTGTAAGGCAGTAAGACAATTGGCAGGCGTCATTGCAATAGTCTCGCGCCTTCTTACGTGCTGAATTGCTGAAATATAGCTTTTATTTTTCTCTCCCTGAACAATTAAAACACTTCCCAAATTGCCGTACCAATGTATTGAAAAGTCGATATTTGGGTGATTGGTTACTTCTGTAATTTCATTTTTTGCTGAAATTAAAACAGTACTGCCGTCAAAAGCAGGAACTTCTTCTAGGTTTTCAATGTGTTTTAAATCGAACGTATATCCATAGACCCGATGCAGTATATCTCCTTTTAAAAACTCAGGTTTTTCTCCTGTGTAGAAGATTTGGGTATTTCTATTCTCCAGTGAATTTTTTCTTAAAATGGCCAGCACCGGGACGGTCTTCGAGGAAAAACTGATCACATTTTCCGGTGCCACCTGTTGGAGTTTGGCGATTGCCCATTCCAAAACGCAGGAAAGTGGGTGTCCCAGCCTAATGTAATCGTATGCTGTAGGTAATTCTTTTAGTGCCTGTTGTTCGGTATTATTTTGATTGAATAAAATTTCAAACTGATCTAAAAATTGTGTTTTTGCTAATTCTTCATCATAGATATCCAGCCTGTGCGTTGTTAATCCTAACCACTCAGATGGCATGTTTTGTAAAACGTTATTTAAAAAATGTTGCAAATTGGGATGATTCATAAACCGGAATTAGAATAAAATTATAGTAGCGCATACACGCAGGTTTTTCAAACCGTTGTAGGCTATTTTAGAAATATGAAGCAAAGATAACAAAGGCTGTTTCACTTTCTCTTTGTGTACAATTATAATTTTTCTATTTGTTATAGTTTTAAGAAACGATACATCTTAAGAATTTATCAGAAATGAGTTTTTTATTTAATTAATTATTGTTTTTCAATAATTTTAATATATTTGTTATTGTTAAACAATAATTTTATGAAAACGAACGCGCTACTTAAAACACTTATAGATCTACTATTTATCCTAATGATTCCTGGAATATTAGGCTTTCTGATTATGTTACCTTTTGGAGTGTTCAACAATACTATTGGGAATGTACCGCCAGAAGACGCCTTAAATTTCATGAACTTGCCTGCGTTTTATTGGGTAGCTATAGCCTTAGGAATACTCACCTATGGCTTAATGCTTTTCGCCCTTTGGTTTTTAAAGAAATCGGCTCGTTATTTTATGGATAACAATTTATTGAAAGAACCCGTGTCGCATAATCTCAATAAAAGTGGACTCTTTTTAATATTTTCAGCTATTGGTGCCCTGGCTAGTTATGTTGCTATTTGGATTGCAAGTTTTGATGGTACTGGAATATCGCTCCAATACGGAAATAACATTTTTGTGCCGCTATTTCTGGCAATTATTGGTCTGTTTTTTAAGATGGTTTCCAATACACTTACCAACGCCAGATTATTGAAAGAAGAAAACGATTTAACTATATAACCTCTATAGTATGAAAAATAACGCCACCGTCGTTGCACTTATATTGATCGTGCTTTTTTATATGCTAATATGGCCATTTTCGTTTTATTTTTCAGGACTTCTCACTCCTTCAGTATTTGACAAGACACACCAAATTGGGGATGAAATATATTCGAATATTTGGATAAATGTCGTGCTGCTTAACAACATAATCCTAAGCCTGATAATTATTATAACAAGTATTCTTTTAATTATGGCCTTTAGGAAATGGAATAACATAAAACATTATGACCTTTCAATTATCAAAAAACTAGACATTTGTGCCTACCTTTTCATTTTTGAAGGTATTATAACGCTATTCTTATCGCTTCGTGTTCAGGGACAGGACTTCGCAAAAACCGAACTATTCAACGCCTTTCAATTGGATTTTTTACACGGGACATTCCTACTAATAATAGGGCTCCTCTTTGCGCTAATAACTGCCATTTTAACCAACGCCAAACTTGTAAAGGACGAAAACGATCTAACTATATAATCTATGCCCATACAAATAAACCTAGACACTATTTTATCCGAAAGAGATATGAAGGGCAAGGAGCTGGCAGAAATCGTGGGGATTACCGAAGCCAACCTCTCCATTTTGCGGTCTGGGAAGGCAAAAGCAGTGCGTTTTAGCACATTGGAAGCTATTTGCGAAGCGTTGGAGTGCCAACCAGGGGATATTTTGCAGTATATTTCAGCTTAAAATTCGCATCTATTGAATACCTATACTCTTTCTAGTACTAAAGATGAATTAAAACAGATCTTAGCTCTCCAAAAGCGCAACCTTCCTACTTCCGTTCAAGAAAATGAACAAAAAACCGAAGGATTTGTAACAGTGCAACACACTCTGGAAATACTGAGAGCCATGCACAAAAAGTGCCCACATATTCTGGCAAAACATGGTGATACCGTTGTAGGCTACGCACTAAGCATGCATCCGGATTTTGGAGATAGTATTGAAGTGCTGAAGCCTATGTTTGAACAAATTAAGTTTCATCTTGCTGAGAAGAATTTTATAGTTATGGGGCAGATTTGTATAAACAAAACGTATCGAAAAAAAGGAATTTTCAGAAATTTATATCTAACCATGAAAATGCAGGTAACTCCTCCCTATTCAGCAATTATTACAGAAGTGAATGCTAAAAACACACGTTCCCTTGAAGCACATTATGCAGTCGGATTTAAGGAACTGAGAAGGTATATGGCTGGTGAGCAGGAATGGGTTTTGATTTCCTTAAAGTAATGCCGGGGGTATAAAGCAAAAAAATCCCAAACTCCTTGTATTGGAATTTGGGATTTCAGAATTTGTTATTTATAAAGTAGCTAGTCTGCCAGTACAATCACTTTATTATCGCTGCACTCTATCGTTCCACCTTTAATATGCATGGTCCGATTTACCCTCTTTTTGAATAAATTTATTTTGATATCCTTCGGCGATAGTTGGGTTTCCTTTAAATCGTACTTCACCTTCCACTAAAAGAGAAACAATGGCAGCGTGGTTATTCAACATCTGAAATTCACCATCCATTCCTGGCACTGTTACACTTTCTACTTCACCGCTTACTAAAGAAGCTTCCGGGGTTACTATTTCTAAATACATGTTTTGTAGTTTGCAGTTGCAGTTGCAGCAGGCAGTTTTGATAAACTGCCACTGCTACTGTATACTAATTTTTAAGCTTCTGCCAGCATTTTCTCTCCAGCTTCGATAGCTTCTTCAATAGAACCTTTTAAGTTAAAGGCAGCTTCCGGAAGGTGGTCTAAATCACCGTCCATAATCATATTAAAACCTTTAATGGTTTCTTTAATATCTACCAATACTCCTGGAATACCTGTAAATTGCTCTGCCACGTGGAAAGGTTGTGACAAGAAACGTTGTACACGACGTGCACGGTTTACAGCCATTTTATCTTCTTCAGATAATTCTTCCATACCTAAAATGGCGATAATATCCTGTAATTCTTTGTAACGTTGTAACAACTCTTTTACACGTTGTGCACAGTCATAATGTTCATTTCCTAAAATAGCAGCGGTTAAGATTCTGGATGTAGAATCCAATGGATCTACCGCTGGGTAAATACCAAGCTCTGCAATCTTTCTGGACAATACCGTTGTTGCATCCAGGTGGGCAAACGTTGTTGCTGGTGCTGGATCGGTAAGGTCATCTGCAGGCACATATACTGCTTGTACAGATGTAATTGAACCTTTTTTGGTTGAAGTAATACGTTCCTGCATCGCACCCATCTCTGTTGCTAATGTTGGTTGGTATCCTACTGCAGATGGCATACGACCTAAAAGTGCCGACACCTCAGAACCTGCTTGTGTAAAACGGAAGATATTATCTACGAAGAAAAGAACATCTTTTCCCTGACCGTCTCCGGCTCCGTCTCTAAAATATTCTGCTATTGTTAAACCAGACAAGGCAACACGCGCACGTGCTCCGGGTGGTTCGTTCATTTGTCCAAATACGAAGGTTGCTTTAGACTCTCTCATCTTCATCTTATCTACTTTAGACAAGTCCCATCCGCCTTCTTCCATAGAGTGCATAAATTCGTCACCATACTTAATAATTCCCGACTCAAGCATCTCTCTCAAAAGGTCATTTCCTTCACGTGTACGTTCCCCTACTCCTGCGAATACTGAAAGCCCACCGTGACCTTTTGCAATGTTGTTAATTAATTCCTGGATCAAAACCGTTTTACCTACACCGGCACCGCCAAAAAGACCAATCTTTCCACCTTTTGCATACGGCTCAATAAGGTCAATAACCTTAATACCAGTAAAAAGTACTTCAGAAGAAGTTGATAAGTCTTCAAATTTTGGAGCATCTCGGTGAATTGGAAGTCCGTTTTCTCCCTCTTTTGGAAGATCACCAATACCATCAATGGCATCACCAATTACGTTAAACAAACGCCCGTAGACATCTTCACCAATAGGCATTTGGATAGGAGATCCTGTTGCTACAGCATCTACACCACGGCTTAAACCATCGGTAGAATCCATAGAAATGGTACGTACCGTATTTTCACCAACGTGAGATTGTACTTCAAGAATCAATTTATTTCCGTGATTGTCTACTATAAGACTATCGTAAATTTTTGGAAGTTCAGCTCCATTCGCAAACTCAACGTCTACTACCGGGCCAATAATCTGTGCAACTTTTCCTGTAACTTGTGCCATTGTTAACTGTATCTGTTTTAGTTATATACGGGTGTATAAAACACCCCTTTTTTCAACGGTGCAAAGATAGTTTTTTCTTACTTAATATTACAACGGATTTTTACTAAAATTTTAAAGGACATGTAAAATAAAGCCTTGGTAGTACTCACAAGGCTACGTAACAAAAGGTCTTCGGTTTTCCTTCGTTTAAACCTCTTACCAATTTTCATAGTATACTTTCTGCTTTTTCACATCGTATATTTGGCTGTTTAACGACATATTCCGCCCGGATGTTGGCTGAAATTTTATAACACCAAAAGCTAAAGAAATTCAGATAACGTATTAGAATTTTCGATTATTGATATTTTTGTTCTGGACACTAATCTATAATAATAAATCTTTATATTTTCCTGCAACCAAAAAACCGCCTGGAATACAGACGGTTTTTTATACTTTTCTACGCTACCTGAGCGTAAACTGAATTTAAAATTTATATCCTACACCAATACCCAAGGTCTCTCTAATTTGAAATCCTTTTACAGCATTATCGTCATAAATAGCCTGGAAGGTAAAGTTGGCAGTGATCCATTCATTTACTTTTAATAATAGATTAAGTGTATAATCTATATCAACATTTTGAGGATCTTCCAGATAGTTGGTATACAAACTTAAAATGTTCTCAACGGTTACATTTTCCATAGCATCAAACTTTGCGTATCCGTTTAAGGAAGCACCAAATTCAAAACGTGTTGTTTCGTTTGCTTCAACGCCAAAATAACCTCCGGCTTCATTAAAAGCAGCTGCGGCTACCGGGTCTGGAAATGTGGTGAAAGAATCGTCTACAAAAATTAATCGCAAAGTAGCGGGGGATACATTCACTTTTAGATTATCATTCTTTTTCCAAAGGATACCCGGCCCCGTTTGAATATAGCCAGGTGATAAAAATTTAGTCGTAACTGTACGTGTTTCGTTACCCATGTCATCTTCAGTAAACTCATACCCGTTACTAAACTGGGTTCTGAAATTTGCAAACCAGGAATAATAAAAATTGGTTTCATTTATCTGGCGCCCTATAATTGAGTTAAGCTCCAGGCGATCGTTAGTTTTACGGGTAAATTCCTGATCTTTAATTTTTGTAACACCATACTCTGCCATCAAACGATTATCCCAGGTTAATTTTCCTTGGCGGTAATTAGCATCATACGTTAAGGCACCAGTGGCGGCATAATTAGAAGTTCCTCCTCCGGTTCATTCTGCATTAAAAGCAGCCTGATTAAAAATAAAACTTGCATTTCCGGCTTTTGTCCAACCGTCTTTAGGAGCTTCTTTTTCTTCATCTTGCGCTATAGACAGAAATGGTATTGCTAAAAGTGAAGTAAATAGAATTAGTTTTTTCATACTTGTAAGGTTTATGTTGCGACAAATGTACTTCAACTTTTGAAATTTCTAAAAATGAAAGCAATAAAACATGGGTATGTTTTCGATAGGAGTAATAAAAAAAACGATAAAATACTACTTCCTTTTGTAGAGCGGTACTGAAGAACAAGCTTCTCCGTACATAATACTTTTGGCGATGGGTTGTAACGCTGAAGCTAAAAGAACATAGGCATTCTGTGGAATGGGTTTATGAGCACACCCTTTTATAATAACGGGTTTATCTTGTAATACTGAAAGATCTATGGTTGGTACAATTTCAGCAAACAAAATACTTTCCAGAGTATCCAGCGTTCCTACAACTGTTTTTAAAGCATAAGGCGCCAACTGAAGTGACACCAATAAATACGCCCATCCCGGCACAATGGCATCTGTACTGCAGTGCAAGGCTACGTAGGCATCTTTGTACTGCGACCAATCGTGCTCTTTTACCGAAGCTCTAAAGTCCTGCTCTTTAAGAACAATACCTTCCAGCAACCAGTCTTTAATATCAAAAAGCACGCGTTTGCCTTCCGGATAGTAATCTTCCAGATTAATGGTAACCAGTTTGCTGTTTGCAACTCTATTGATTATTTCGTTTTCCACTATGCTATTTATTTTAGGAAAATTGGTCTGAATTTCAGATACCGGAGACAGTTATTTATAGCTACAGGTTTATAAGGAAGTTAAATAGCTTCCTTATTGCTACTTAGCCATAAAGCAATTGTATCCAAATTATAACATACCCAATTCGAGCTTTGCTTCTTCACTCATTAAGTCCTGAGTCCAGGGTGGATCGAAAGTAATCTCAACCTCTGCATCTTTTACCATCTTCAAACTTTTCACTTTCTCTTCTACCTCTAATGGCAGTGATTCGGCTACGGGGCAGTTAGGTGTTGTAAGTGTCATTAATATTTTAACTTCACGATCTTCATTTACAAAAACATCATAAATAAGTCCTAACTCATAAATATCAACAGGTATTTCAGGGTCATAAATTGTCTTAATTACCTTTAATATTTTTTCGCCTAATTCGGTCGTGTCAATTTCTGTAGTGCTCATAATAAGTTCCCTTGAAAAAGGGATTCGTTTTAGGTTATTGATTCAGTTGCGCCTGATATGCGACGGCGTACAGTTTCATTTGCTTCAGCATAGAAACCAATCCGTTGGCTCGTGTGGGTGACAAGTGTTCTTTTAAGCCAATTTCATCTATAAAATCTGTTTTAGCTTTAACGATCGCCTCAGGTGTTTGGTTTGAAAACACACGTACCAGAATTGCTACAATTCCTTTCGTTATAATAGCATCGCTATCTGCGGTAAACACAACCTTTTCCTCTTTTATTTCGCTATGTAACCATACTTTACTCTGGCAGCCTTTAATAAGTTTGTCATCGGTTTTAAGTGAGGGATCTATTAGCGGAAGCGATTTCCCTAAAGAAATCATATGCTCGTAACGTTCCATCCAATCATCGAATAAAGAAAACTCGTCTACTAAATCTGTTTGTATTTCTTGTATGCTACTCAATCTATTTGGCTTTTTTCGCGGTTAAGAGGATAGTTCTGTCATTTTTAGAAAGTAGTGTAAGGACATCATTCTCCAGAGTATAAGACCCCGTATCACGCATTGCCTTCATTATTTCATTTTCTATAGCATTTACACTTTCTTCTTCACAGTATTTTTCTGTTGCAGCAATATCTCCAAAGCTAAGGGCATATAGATCCAGTGTATAGTTTCCGAAAAAGCTGTTGCATCCACCATTACCACGAACGGATTTATCCAAGGCCGTAAACGTAATATTTACATCTGGATTAGAAACTGCTCTATCGCCTGCTTTTGTAATGTTGTAGGTACCCGATAATTGAACTCTTCCTGCTGTATCAATTACTCTTTTGGTTTCGTCACAACCTGTAAATAATAATGTTATTGCTATTAATGTGCTTACTAAAATTCTCATAGTTTTATATGTATTGGTTAGGTGCAAGATAGCACAATTCTGCCCTTTAAGTGTTTAAAGGAATGTTAACGCAACATTTGCTGTGCTTTCTTAACGCCAGCGACCAATGCATCTACTTCTTCCTTTGTGTTGTAAAATGCAAACGAGGCACGAACCGTACCAGGTATTTTAAAGAAATTCATAACAGGCTGGGCGCAGTGGTGTCCTGTGCGTACGGCAATGCCCATTTTGTCTAAAATGGTTCCAATATCGTAGGGATGAATAGCTCCCACATTGAAAGATATCACCGAAGTTTTCTCCGCACCGGTACCATAAATTTTTAATCCTTCTATTTTTAAAAGTTCTTCGGTAGCATATTTCAATAGCGCGTGTTCATGCTTTGAAATAGCCTCAAAACCAATACTATTAAGATAGTCAATCGCTACTCCAAAAGCAATACCCCCGCAAATGTTTGGGGTTCCTGCTTCAAATTTATGGGGAAGATCGGCGTAAGTGGTCTTCTCGAAGGTTACTTCGGCAATCATTTCGCCACCGCCTTGATACGGAGGCAGTTTTGTAAGCCACTCTTCTTTTCCATACAGCATTCCAACACCCGTTGGACCACACATTTTATGCGCAGAGGTTACATAAAAGTCTACATTTAATGCCTGCAGATCTGGTTTAACGTGCGAGCAGGCCTGTGCGCCATCTACTAATACAGCAGCTCCTATTTTATGTGCTTTCTGAATAATGACCTCAATGGGATTTATGGTCCCCAGTGCATTCGAAATATGGTTTACAAACACCAGTTTCGTTTTTACTGAAAGGAGTTCGTCATACACCTCAATATCCAGTGTTCCTTCCTGCGTCATCGGAATCACTCGTAATCTGGCTCCTGTTTTTTCACAAAGCATTTGCCACGGCACAATATTACTATGATGTTCTAAAGCCGAAACGATTACCTCATCACCTTTTTCAAGGAGCGATGCAAATCCGTGGGCAACCAGATTAATTCCTTCTGTAGTACCCGAAGTCAAAATAACCTCATACGCTTTCTTTACATTGAAATGGTGCTGAATTTTGCTCCGTGCTTCTTCGTACTTATCTGTTGCTTCTTGTGAAAGTGCGTGGACGCCACGATGAATGTTCGCGTTATAATTGGAATAATAATCTACAATAGCATCTATCACCACCTGCGGCTTTTGAGACGTAGCAGCATTGTCCAGATAGACAAGGGGCTTGCCATTCACTTCGCGTTGAAGTATGGGAAAATCTGCTCTAATAGATGTAATATTAAACATAAAAATGATTTGTAAAGTCACACATTGTAGGGCCAAAGTGATTCTCTATAGATTTCGAAAAATCATTGAGGTTATTTTTCTCCTGATTTTTAAAGTGAAAAATTAAATTTTTACAACTCAAACCCTAAACTTACACCAATTTTAGTAGCGATAAGTTTATTGATTCTTGTCTTCAATTCTGGAATTTTCACGCTTTCTAAAACGTTATTGGCAAAAGCATACATTAATAAGGCGCGTGCTTCTTTTTTTCCAATTCCTCTGGATTGAAGGTAAAACATAGCATCTTCATCTAACTGCCCAATAGTACAACCGTGAGAACAACGCACGTCGTCTGCAAAAATTTCCAGCTGTGGTTTGGAGTTAATGGTTGCTTTATCGTCTACCAAAATGTTGTTGTTTTTCTGAAACGCATCCAACTTTTGCGCTTCCTTTTCAACATATACTTTTCCGTTAAAAACTCCTGTGGAGCTGTCGGCAAAAATACCTTTATAGTCCTGGTGACTTTCACAATTTGGCGCTATATGATGCACCAGCGTATTATGATCTACGTGTTGCTTTCCTTCAATAATTGTGATACCGTTTAACGTACTATCGCAACGCTCTCCTTTTTGATAAAAGTTAAGATTGTTACGAACTATTTTCCCACCAAATGAAAACGTATGCACACGGCAATGGCTCTCTCTTTCCTGTGAAACATAGGTACTATCTACCAACGAAGCTGTCTTGGCGTCATTCTGAATTTTATAAAAATCTACAAATGCTCGTTTTTCAGCAAAAATTTCGGTAACGCTGTTGGTAAGCACTTCATTACTATTCAAACTTTGGTGACGTTCTATGATTTGTACGTGAGAATTTTCTCCAACTACAATTAAATTTCTTGGCTGTAATAAAATAGCCGCTTCGTTACCTGTTGAAAAATTAATGATCTCAATAGGCTTTTCAACTTCCTTATTTTTTGGGATATAAATGTATGCACCTTCTTTTGCAAACGCAGTATTTAATGAAGTTAAGCTGTCTTTTACAGCTGTTTTATTAAAATAAGCTTCAATTACAGCCTTGTATTTAGGCTTACTTAATGCTGAAGACAATAAACAAACATCTAAAGCATCATGTGTTGTAGATGAAAGAAATGAATTATAAACTCCATCTACAAAAACTAATTTATAGGTATCGATTTCGTGTAAAAAATACTTGCGAACATCTTTTAATTCTATGCTGCGTTCGTTTTTGGGAAAAATACTGTAGTCGTTTTTAAGCAATGCATTTAACGAAGTATATTTCCAGGCTTCTTCTTTTTTGGTCGGAAACCCCTGTGTTTCAAAAACCTTTATCGCATTATTGCGAAGGTCATGTATAGGAGAATCGTCTTCCAAATGGTCTTCAAAAGCGATGTATGATGCTACTAATTTTTCTTTTAAACTCATTTTTTTAATTCAGAATTCAATATTTAAAATTCAAAATTCAACCCGGAACTTCGAACCTGAAATTTTGAATTTATTTTACTAGTTCTTCTTTAATCCAGTCGTATCCTTTTTCTTCCAGCTCGTAGGCCAATTCCTTGGTTCCGGATTTCACTATTTTACCATCCATAAGTACGTGTACAAAATCTGGCACTATATAATCCAGTAAGCGCTGGTAATGGGTAATTAATAGTACCGCATTATCTTTACTCTTCAGTTTATTTACGCCATTGGCAACAACCTTTAAAGCGTCAATATCCAAACCAGAATCTGTTTCGTCAAGGATTGCTAGTTTTGGTTCCAGCATAGCCATTTGAAAAATTTCGTTACGTTTTTTCTCTCCACCAGAAAAACCTTCGTTTAAGGAGCGGGATAAAAATTTTCGATCAATTTCAAGCATGTCGGCTTTTTCCTTGATCATTTTAAGCATTTCGCCAGCAGGCATATCTTTTTCACCCTTGGCTTTTCTATTCTCATTGATAGCTGTTTTCACAAAGTTGGTTACCGAAACACCAGGTATTTCAATTGGATATTGAAACGACAGGAACAGTCCTTTATGAGCGCGTTCTTCGGGATCTAACTCTGAAATATCCTCTCCTTCAAAAGTCATTTCGCCCTTGAGCACTTCAAACTCTTCCTTTCCGGCAATTACCGAAGCAAGGGTGCTTTTTCCAGAACCGTTTGGCCCCATAATAGCATGTACTTCTCCAGCCTTTATATTTAGATTAATACCTTTAAGTATTTCTTTTTCTTCAACTCCTGCGTGCAGGTTTTTTATCTGTAACATAGTTTAAATCTCAATCGTTAATTCAATTCCCGAGCTTGTATTTCGGGTATTTTAGTTGCCTTAGTTACTACTATCGGCTTCTTTTTTATCTTCTATTCTTATATCTGCTTCAGAAGGTGTATCGCTTACACTTACTATTTCAGTAATGGTTATTATTTCATCCCATCCTTCCGTTCCTTCGGCTTTCTTAGACACTACTCCTTTTACTACTACCGGCACCATATCGAAATCGTCTTTCTTAATGGGCGCTACTTTATCTTTAAGCGCTGTAGCCATCTCGTCAAGTGTTACACCATAAATAAAAGTATCTCCTTTAAGAACGGCACCATCTGCTACATAAATAAACTCACCTTCAAACTGCGGATCGTTACTTTTTCTGTCTTCGGCATTATCCTTACAGGCAATTACACTCATTGTAATCACGAAAAGTAAAAGCATTTTTTTCATTTGTACAAAATTTTAGGTTATTGATTGTTGTTTTATCCTACAGAACCTTCGAGAGAGATTTCCAAAAGTTTCTGCGCCTCTACGGCAAATTCCATAGGTAGTTTATTAAGTACTTCTTTGCTAAAACCATTAACAATGAGGGCGATGGCTTTTTCGGTATCTATACCTCGTTGGTTGCAATAAAATATTTGATCTTCCCCAATTTTACTGGTGGTTGCTTCGTGTTCTACTTTAGCACTTTTGTTTTTAGCTTCAATATACGGGAAGGTGTGTGCGCCACATTCGTTCCCCATTAATAAGGAATCACACTGCGAGAAGTTTCTGGCATTGTCTGCCCGAGCATTTATTTGTACCAGACCGCGGTAGCTATTTTGCGATTTTCCTGCTGAAATTCCCTTACTGATAATTGTACTACGCGTATTTTTACCTAAGTGAACCATTTTGGTACCCGTATCTGCTTGCTGAAAGTTATTGGTAACGGCAATAGAATAAAACTCCCCAATACTATTATCTCCTTTTAGGATGCAACTTGGGTATTTCCAGGTTACAGCACTACCGGTTTCAACCTGAGTCCAAGAGATTTTTGCGTTTTTCTCGCAAATTCCTCTTTTGGTTACAAAATTAAAAACCCCTCCTTTTCCCTCTTTGTTTCCGGGATACCAGTTTTGCACTGTAGAGTATTTTATTTCGGCATCGTCCAAAGCAATTAGCTCTACTACTGCAGCGTGTAATTGGTTTTCATCACGGCTAGGTGCAGTACAGCCTTCCAGGTAGCTTACATAACTGCCTTCATCTGCAACTACAAGGGTTCTTTCAAACTGGCCTGTACCTGCCTGATTAATTCTGAAATACGTTGAAAGCTCCATTGGGCAACGAACGCCTTTTGGTATGTAACAGAAAGACCCATCACTAAACACAGCGCTGTTTAAAGCTGCGTAAAAATTGTCTCGTTGTGGCACAACGGTACCAAGGTGTTTTCGTACCAGTTCCGGATGCTTCTTAATAGCTTCAGAAATGGAGCAAAATATAATTCCCTTTTTCGCCAGTGTATCTTTGAAGGTAGTTGTTACAGAAACTGAGTCTACCACAATATCTACTGCAACACCCGCTAATTTTTTTTGCTCATCCAGAGATATACCAAGTTTAGCGAAGGTCTCCAGTAGTTCCGGATCTACTTCGTCAATACTATCGTATTTAGGTTTTTTGTTAGGTGCGGAATAGTATGAAATGTTCTGAAAATTTGGTTTTTCATAATGTACATTCGCCCAATCCGGCTCCTCCATTTGTTGCCAATAGCGAAAAGCTTCCAGACGCCACTCCGTCATCCACTCGGGTTCTTCCTTCTTCTTTGAGATGGCGCGTACAATATCTTCGTTTAAACCAATAGGGAACGTTTCAGATTCTATATCGGTATAAAATCCGTATTCGTACTCTTTAGTTTCGAGTTCTTTTTTTAAATCGTCTTCAGTATACTTACTCATATATCAATTTTGGATTCTGAATTAAAATTATAAAGAGAATGACTCTCCACAACCACATGTTCTGTTGGCATTGGGATTATTAAAAACAAATCCTTTTCCGTTAAGTCCGCCACTATATTCCAGCGTGGTTCCTACCAAATATAAAAAGCTCTTTTTGTCTACAGCTATTTTTACCAGATTGTCTTCAAATAGTTTATCATTTTCTCCTAAGCTTTTGTCAAAATCAAGTTCGTAAGAAAGACCAGAGCAACCACCACTTTTTACGCCTACGCGCACATAATCGTTGGTTACGTTAAACCCTTCCTCGCTCATTAACTGTTCCAGCTTTGTTTTTGCTGTGTCGCTAACTTTTATCATACCTTAGAATTATTCTAAATTAGAGTGCAAATATACGCTAAATACGGCACTTTACCATAGCAGAAAATTTAAATAATCTAATGCTGTTATAGGGTATACCAATACGTACTTCTAATATTTTTCAGCTGAAGAAATGTGCCTGAGCTGTTACTCTCTAAAATCTGGATTATTTACGAAAGAATCATCGGAAAGGGATAGTAAAAATGCTTTTAGATCTGCCTTATCGTTTTCTGTAAGCTGTACTCCGCCTTCACTAATGGCTTTCATTAAGGGATCTATAGTTTCAGAGAATACCAATCCCTCGCTATAATGATCTATCACTTCTTCCAACGTGGCAAAACGCCCATCGTGCATATAAGGCGCGGTAAACTTTAAATTACGCAGTGAAGGGCTTCTAAAGAGACCAAATTCTCTTGGATCGCCAGTTACATCGCCTAATCCTAAATCTTCAAACTGCGCGTCTAATCCATTGTTATGAAATGCATTATCTGTCCATAACGGGTTAGCGGGTAATCCGTGACAATGAAAGCAATCACCACGACTTTCATCTAAAAATACAATGAGTCCGTTTTGTTCCTGAGGGGTTAATTCAACAAGTCCCAATTGGGCACGGTCAAATTTAGAGTTCGCCGAAATTAATGTTCTTACAAACTGAGACATTGCTCTGGTAACCAAAGTGGAATCTATAGTCTGTGTGCCAAAGGCTTCTTCAAAAAGCTGTGGATAATCGCTGGAGCTTTGTAATGTACTGGCTACGTTAGACCAGGTATTAGCCATTTCGATTGGGTTGGTAACTGGCTCCAACATCTGGTTTTCCAGTGAGTTTGCACTTCCATCCCAATTAAATTTTTCTCCGTAATTGTAGGCAAGATTTTGTAACGGCATAGAGTTTCTGAACCCCTGTTCTCCGGTGATACCCACACTAAATCTGCGAGCGTCCGAAAAACCATCCTGCGGTCTATGGCAAGAGGCACACGCTAAGGTATTATCTGCAGAAAGGCGTGTGTCGAAAAATAATTTTTTCCCCAAGGCTATTCCTTCCACAGTTTGTGGATTGTCTTCGGGGATAACCGGGTCTAAAATCTGATTTTGAAAAATAGCTGGGATTTCAAGTGGTGCAGGTGTCGCCATATATTGTGATGAAACATTATCATCACTGTCTTCACAAGAAGCGAAGACAAGCAAACAAACTAAAAAACTTAAAATCCCGGTTACTCTCATTCCATATTAATTATTCCACTATCTGAATTACGTCTCCAAGGCTAAAAACACTGTCAGTTCCGTTTTCGTTCATATCTATTTGAAGATCGAATTTGGGCATCATGACAGAGTTATTTACGTCAAAGGCCCACGTGTTCGGGTTTTTAAACCACTCGGCAACGTTCATTTTCACTTCAATTGAAGTACCAACAGTTCCTATAGTTACAGTTCCTAGATTTACTACAATAGAAGTATCCTGAGTAAAATCTAAGGTACCTGGTGCCGGAGGTAATGTAGTGTGTTTGTTGGCTCTTATGGTATGGTACTGGAATGTTTTTGTTTCTGCAGTAGCAGTTGTAAAAGTTCCTTCCATGCGCATGTAGTGATACCCTCCACCAAGCGGAGCAGGCACAGACCAAGAACCGTCTGAAGAGTTTAAATCTGCATATCCGCCAGCCTTATCATTGTCCTCATCGTCAAAACCAAAAGTGAAAGACACTTCGTAGTCTCCTGCCGGGATTTCGATTCCTGGCGTAAAACTTGTGTTGGTGCCAGTACGGGCATCTATAAGATTATAGTCTCCTGCGTCGTATACAGTTCCATCCTGTGCTGTAAAAGTTACGTCTGAGATTAAATATACTAATTTAGACAGCACCAGATCTGTACCACCGGCATTCGTGTATGTAGTAGTTTGGTAATCTGGATTTGTAATAGCAACACCATCCCAATTTTGAGTAAAATCGAAATTCACCGTAATTGGATCTGGCTCTGCCATAGGTGTAGCATCATCGTCGCTTTTACAAGCAAACAGTATTGATGTAGCAATAAATAATAGGGCAATCTTTTTCATATTTTTTTTAAGTTATTTATTCAATTTTAATTAATAAAAGGTCTTTATTTCCTTTAGTAGCAGTAAAGTCACCATCAACACTTTCGGTACTTCCGGTGATTATTATTTTGCCATCTGAAGTTTGTGTAATTCCTTCGCCAAAATCGAGATCGCTTCCACCCATATTTTTTTGCCCAATCACACCTCCATCTGCATCAACAAGCAATAACCAGGCGTCATTAACACCATAATTTGCATTCAGATCAATATCATTACTTCTGCTGGAAGCTACAATGGCGAAAGTACCATCGGTAAGCGCCACTACATCTCTTGCAGACTCAAACTGAGTGCCTCCATAGCTTTTTGCCCAGATGATAGCTCCGGTTTCATTTATTTTTAAAGCGAAGACATCTGCATTACCAAGTGGGTTTTGAATGTCTCCATCACTACTTCTGGCATCTCCCACAAGTAGATAATTTCCATCCAGTGTTTTGGTCATGGCATAGACCAGATCTATTTCGGAACCCCCAAAATTTTTCCTCCAGACAATATTTCCAGATGCATCTATATTAAGAATCCAATAATCGTATTCTCCTATATTTGAAGTAATATCTACATCCTGGCTGTCTGAACTTCCTGTTATAATAAAGCCTCCGGTAGATGTTTCAACCGCATCGTAGGCAGTATCTGTAAAGGTCCCACCATAATAACGGCTCCATTCTCTCAGTCCTTTACTGTCCAACTTCACTACCCAATAATCTCCACCCGCATGGTTTCCGTTTGCGCGACCTACATTTCCTTCTCCACCACTTGCCGTTACATCTAAAACCCCGAGTAACAGATATCCTCCATCGGAAGTTGTTATAACTTTATAAGCTACGTCATTACCTGCATATCCATAGGTTTTTTCCCAAATAATAGCTCCTGAACTTGAAATTTTGATGATCCACATATCATTGAAGCCAGCATTTCCCGAAGCCACATCTCCATCTTCACTTCTGGTTACGGCTGAAATTATATAACCGCCATCATTTGTTCTTGCAATACCGGTTCCTTTATCGTCATCTGAACCGCCATATGTTCTGCTCCATTGTGCAACACCTTGCGCATCTGTTTTCAAAACCCACACATCGTAATCATCACCAACTTTATCAATAATATCTCCATCTGTACTTTTTGTTGTTCCAACAATAACAAAACCACCATCTGCTGCTTGTATAATGGCAGCGCCTTCATCTATATCGCTTCCACCAATATTTTTAGCAAAAGCAAGGTTTAAGTTAATCTGGATAGGTTCCTCTTCTTCTTCCTCTTCCTGCATCTCTTCTGGAGAAGGCTCATCCTTACTACAGGAAGTAATTACCAGGAATGAAAAAACGAAAAGAAATGGAACTATAATTTTTTTGAGTAACATCATATGGTGATGGTTAAAATTGTAATCTGTTTACTTATGTTTTAAGTAGTTAAGTAATTTGTTGGTTTTATCGCACTTTTTGAACTTAACCATACTAATACTTGCTAAAAAGTGCTAATAGTTATGAATTCATAAGCAATTAGCACTATAGTGGGTCGTGTTTAAGAAAAATTACTTACTAGTTTTTAATAATTTTCTTAGAAACAGTATTGTTTACTATAACAAAATAAACTCCATTAGAAAATTGAGAAACATCTATGGTCTGAGTTTCAAGAATTGTATTTTCTGATATCCAAAGTTGTTTTCCTAACATATCTACAACCTGTATAGATGTAATAGGCATATTTCTTGAAGAAACTGTAACCACGTCATTTGAAGGGTTAGGAAATACTACTAAACCACTATTTAAATCGTTTTCCCCAACTCCTAATGGCACTTCCACGGCAACCTGGAACCTACAGGTACCTACATTTCCTGAAGCATCTGTACTTTCAAAATTTATAAAGTAATTTCCTTCAGCAAGTTGCGTACCAGCTGGTGGGTCTTGAGAAATTGTTAATGAAGCCGTACAATTATCACTAGCGGAAACCTCTCCGGCACTAACATAGTCTGGTAGTGTGTAAAAACTTTGACCCGCATCAAAAATAACTTCCTCATCTGCAGGACACGAAAGAACTGGCTCTAATTGATCTACCACAGTTACAGTTCCAGTACAGAAATCGCGATTTCCAGTTGCGTCATATACTTCCAGTTCAACGCTAATTTGTCCAAGATCTGAACAGTCAAAAAACTTGTCACAAACTAGAAAATATGTGTCTCCTTCATTATCTGTAGAACCACCGTCCAAATCTTCCGGATTTAAGGTTCCTACTCCATTAGCATCAATTGAAACTGTAGCAGTCCCACACACAGCAACTGGCGGAGTACTGTCATAAGAAGAAGCTTTCACAAGAAGAAATCCTCTGTTAATATCGCTAATTACAATATTTCCGCTTTCAAAATATGGATATACACTCCAGGCACCACTAAAACTTGCATTGTTATTAGCAGGGTAAGAATCAAAAAATCCTTCTTCAGTCATGTTTCCGTTGGCAATGTCTGAAACGTCTAATACTCGCAATCCAGCTCTATAACTTGCCATGTAATACTTTGCTCCTTTCGTGTATCCGTTGTGATCAATGGCAGCTGTTGGCCCAGAATACTCAAAACTCAATGACGGATTGTCCAGGTCTATGAGATCAAAAACTATAGTACGTGTATTAAAACCAAAATTTTGCTCGTCAATTTCGTCCCCTAGAATAAAAAAGCTTTGATCTTCAGTAAACCATCCCTGGTGCGTATAAGCAGTATCCGGATATACTACATCAGAAATACTAACAGGATTAGCCTTGTTTGTAATGTCTGCAATAATCACTTCGTCTTCATTGCTACCTATTAAAATCTCTCTCCCGTTATAATCGGGATCCGGCCCACAATAAGTAACAATTTGAGCGTCGTGACTATAATTATCCATACTATAACCACCTTCAAAAACAGGGTTTAATGGATTTTGGATATTTATAAAAATAGGACCTCCATTAAAATCGTTAGCTCCAACCGGATATGCATATCCTGTGTCTTCATTGATTACAATATTATGAGCACTTCCAAATCCGTCAAAGTGAGCGTCCTCGGTAAACGTTGCTGGTGGTGATGAAACATTTCTAAGGCGTGTTAGATCAAAAACCTGCATTCCATGTCCACCTGCTTCACTTACAACAAACGCATAATTGTTGTAAACTTTAATATCTCTCCAAGTACTTGAACTTGTGTGTGTAGGAAGTTTTCCTAAATAAACCGGGCTTGTAGGATTGGTAATATCTATAAACGCAGTACCATTGTTAAGACCAACAATTGCATATTCATCACCATTTGAAGGATCTGTCCAACCCCAGGAATCGTTTCCGGCGCCTGCGCTAAGTCCACCAAGGTCTATTTCACTTTGAAGATCATAACCGCTACAAGGATAAGGTCCCGCAGATCCACCTGAACAAGGTGTTTGAGCAAAGCCGATTGTTGTAAATAAAAAAAGAATAACAGAGGGTAAAAAGTGTTTCATAAGTAGAATTATAGGTTTACTGTAATGTTTTCTAACGTAGGCAAAAAATATAAATTGTGCTGAAAGTTTCGGGAAATGTTAAATTTTCTTTAGAAATCTTGTCCTTTTGTTGCCTAAAGTTGCAAATATAATATTAATTAGGCTTAACCAGGTAAAATCCAGTGTCAATATCACTTATAATTACGTGACCGCTTTCAAAATATGGAAACACACTCCACGCGCCATTAAATGATGCACTATTGTTACTTGGAAACGTGTCAAAAAAGGCTGTTTCATTTAATACACCTTCTGTAATATTTAAAATATGTAAACCAGCAGTATAATTTGCCAAATAGTACAAATTGCCTAACACATATCCATTGTGATCTACAGCAGCTGTTGCTCCTAAATATTCCGAAAACAAAACAGGCGTTTCTAAATCTGAAAAGTCAAAAACCAAGGTTCTGGAATTTACTCCAAATTGTAATTCATCCAGCTCATCACCCAGAATAAAATAACGCTGATCTTCAGTGAACCAACCTTGATGCGTATATCCGGTTTGTGGATATGTAATCGTGGCAATTTCTGTAGGGTTTGCTTTATCTGTAATATCTACTATCACAATTTTATCTGCGTTGCTTCCTATTAATATCTCCTTTCCCTGATGCTCTGCATCCGGACCTTTATAGGTAACCACTTGAGCATCGTGACTATAGTCTCCCAAACTGTATCCTCCGGCAGCAACAGGATTTGAAGGATCTTGTATATTTATAAAATGTGGACCGCCTCCAAATGTGGAGGTTCCCACAGCGTAGGCAAAACCAGTGTCCTCATTAATAACAATGTTATGAGCATTTCCAAATGCTGAATAAACAACATCGGGATCGAAGTTTTTTGGAGGATTTGCTACATCTCTTAATTGTGTAAGATCAAAAACCTGCATCCCATGATCAATAGCCTCACTTACGACATACGCATGATCTTTATATACTTTTACGTCTCTCCAACTACTGGACACCGTTTCTGTGCGCATTTTACCTAAATAAACAGGAGCTTCAGGATTTGTAATGTCAATAAAGGCGGTTCCATTATTTAATCCCATAAGCGCATATTCATTTCCGGTTACAGGATCGGTCCATCCCCAACAATCGTTACCTCTCTCTGCTTCCATGGTCGCCAGATCTATCCTGTAGATTAAGTCAATATTATTACAGGGGTAGATGCCTCCTGCAAGACCATTTTCGCAGGGAGCCGGAAATAAAAAAGGCGGTGGCGGTGGCGGGTCTTCCATTGGATCACTATTATCAATATCTCCGGGATCTTCAGCAAATATAACGGTGTCATCTTCAGTACACATAACGAAGCCGAAGCAAACACATACTATTAAAAACAACTTTTTCATAACTTTCATAATTTGATGTCTAAAGTACATCTACAAATTCTAAATTACAATCTATTGCAGTCGTGGTTTATAAATGAAGCCGTATTTTTGTACTCAAATAGCCAAAACAGAAACCTATGTTCGACAATAAAGATTCTAGTGCTACGCCCATTTCATCGTTAGGTGAATTTGGACTTATTGAGCATCTTACTAAACATTTCAGCATACAACATAAAACCACAATTAAGGGCATTGGAGATGATGCCGCAGTTATTTCTGCTGAAAAAAACAAACAACTGGTTGTTACCACCGATATGTTGGTGGAAGGCGTGCACTTTGATCTTTCTTACATGCCGCTGAAACATTTGGGATATAAAGCCGTAATGGTAAACCTATCTGATGTATTCGCTATGAACGCGATCGCAAAACAAATTACCGTTTCTGTCGCAGTTTCCAACCGTTTTCCTGTAGAAGCCATGGAAGAACTTTACGCAGGTATACAAACAGCCGCCGAAATCTACAAATTAGATGTAATTGGTGGCGACACCACCTCATCTACCTCTGGTCTTATTATTAGTATAACGGCTATTGGGGAGGCTGCTCCAGATAAAATTACCTACCGAAGCGGTGCCAAAGAAAACGATTTATTGATAGTAACAGGAGATTTGGGCGCAGCCTATTTAGGGCTTCAAATTCTGGAACGCGAGCGACAAGTCTTCAAAGTAAACCCAAATGCACAACCCGACCTGGAAAATTACACCTATTTAATTGAACGACAATTAAAGCCAGAGGCCAGAAAAGATATTTCCGGTTTACTGGCCGAATTGGACGTACAACCCACGGCTATGATAGATATTAGCGACGGACTCTCCAGCGAGATCATCCATATTTGTAAGAGCTCCAAAGTAGGGTGTAATTTATACGAAGACAAAATACCACTAGACCCTCAGGTGATTTCAACCTGTGAAGAGTTTAAGATGGATAGTACTACAATAGCATTAAGTGGTGGAGAAGATTATGAATTGTTGTTTACAGTTTCAACGGCAGATTTTCCTAAAATTCAGGCAAATCCGCATTTTTCGGTAATCGGTCATATGACGCATGAAAAGGAGGGAATGCATTTAATTACCAGAGCCAACACTAAAATTGAATTAATTGCCCGAGGCTGGAATGCTTTAAATGACGAGGAACCTACAGCCTAACCGTGGTTTTTTCTTCCAAAAAAGAGGCAAAGTATTCATTGTTCTCTTTCCAGTACGTTGTAAGTCTCACTAATTTTCCATAGCCATCTGTGGTGTACTGCTGTTTACACTTAGTGCACTCAAATTCTTTAACATACAAGGTATCCGAAGAGGTCTCCTTTAACGTATGCCCGGTAAATTTGCAGGAAAAAAAATTCATAAAACTATGCAGATATTTTTTGTGTCTTTTTAGCGTAAAATGAAGCCAGCGAAGTATTTACCTTTTTAATTTTTGATGTTAGAATTTCAACGTTACCCTGCATGTTGTCGGCAACTTCTTTACCGCAATGCGCACATGTGTACTCATTAATATGATTTGTTATTTTTCGGCTTATAATATAGTCGTGGCCAAAGGTGGCGCACACGAAGCTCAATAAGGAAAACGGAGAAGCAGTAAATTTTTCCATAAATCGTAGGTTTTAAAGATTTGGAGTGATAAATATAGGCTATCTATTTCTTTAAATTCGATTAAATGCAATTAAATTCGATAAAGTGCACAATTTTAACAGTTTCGTCTAAGTTTTCGATGTGACTCATATGGCCGCCTTTTAACTCAAAAAGCCTGGTATTACTATGCTCCGTAATGATTCTGCACTCTTGTAAGGGTAAAATGGGGTCTTCTATACCGCAGATCATAAATTTCGGTTTCTGAAAATCTTTTAACGTAGCTGTTCTGTCTTTTCGGTTTTTCATTCCCTTTATGGCAGCTATGATTCCCTGTACAGGGATTTTTAGTGCTTCAGTTTTAAGATGTTCTATTTCAGATTGAAATAAAATACGAGCATTTTCAGCAAAAAGATTGGAAATAGCCATGCTTACAAATGCATCTTTGGCTTTAGGCACTAATTGAAGCGCCCGTTCTCTGTTTAATTTTCGTTCCGGAGCGTCTTCGGCGGGAGTGGAATTAAGTAATACTAATTTTTCAATTTGTTCTGGAAATAGTTCTGCCATCGCCATCGCTACATACCCACCCATAGAATGGCCCACAACCGTATACTTTTTAATATCCAGATGCAGTAGCAAGGCACGGGTAATTTCAGCGAATAATTCCATAGTGTGTTCTTCACTAACCACACTACTCTTTCCGTGACCCGGAAAATCCAGGGTAATTATAGTTCTCCTGTCGTAAAATTCGGGAGCAATCTGAGACCACATAGTACTACTTTCCAGAAATCCGTGTAGCAATAAAATAGCAGGGCCAGAGCCCTGAACATTGTAATAAATGACTGCGTTGTTGTGGTGGAAAATCATTTTTATATCTTAGGGGCTTTTATACAATGCAAAAATGGCGCATACGCTATAGAGAGACTAATTTTCACTTAAATTTTATATGGACTTTAACAAACAAACCTACTTAACTGCCTTTGCATTGTTCTCATTGTTCTTTGGCGCAGGAAACTTAATCCTTCCACCCTTTTTAGGATATAATGCAGGTGAAGATTGGTTCTGGGTGTTGTTGGGTTTTGGGATTTCGGCGGTCGTTATTCCTATTCTGGCAATTTATGGCTATGCAAGATTACAGGGAACTATGTTGGATTTTGCAAAAAAGATCTCTCCTGGGATAGCGTTGGTGTATTGCTTACTTATGTATGCCATTGCCGTGGCACTGCCGGCGCCAAGGACAGCTTCTGTTACTTATGAAATGGCCGTACAGCCGTATACTGAAATTTCCTCACTGTGGTCGAGCGCCATTTATTTTGCATTAGTCCTGGTGTTTGTTTTAAACCGAACCCGAATTATAAGTCTCATCGGAAAATTTCTCACACCATTAATAATACTATTGCTACTCTGTATTATAGGTATTGGTCTTTTTGCTGAAACAGAAGCCATGCGTACCTCTATTTTCGAAAACGGGCTTTCAGCAGGAATTTTGGAAGGCTATCAAACCTTCGACGCGATTGGTGGTGTTGTGGTAGGTGGTGTGATCGTAATTTCGCTCGCATTACAGGGAAAATTCAACTATGAAGAAAAAAAGAAAATGATTGCCAGGTCCGGATCACTAGCAGGAATAGGCTTATTTATCATCTACGGAGGGCTCATTGCGTTGGGTGCATATTACAGCGCATCTTTACAAGTAGAAAACCGAACCCAATTACTCCAACTTCTTAGTACTAATACCTTAGGAAACATAGGAACCGCATTTTTGGCCGTATTGGTTGCCTTAGCTTGTTTTACAACGGCGGTTGGGATTATTACAGGAACTTCAGACTTTGTAAAAGGACTTTTCAAAAACTCGCAACAAGCTTATGTAATTACGGCTGTGCTGGGCTGCATTCTGGGTGTTGCCGTTGGACAGTTTGATGTTCGTTATATTATAGACATAGCCCTGCCGGCGCTTATGTTTATTTACCCTATAACCATTGTTTTAATTTTACTGAATACCCTACCCGAACGTTATGCATCACCAACAGTTTTTAAGGCTGTCGCTTTAACAACTTTTATCTTCAGCATTCCGGATTTTCTACAATTCTTTCTTTCTGAAGGATCACTGGATACCATAAAAACCTACATTCCTCTGGCTGCCGAAAGTATGGGCTGGGTATTGCCGGCGTTGGTTGTTTTTGTGATTGTGAATGTGTTCCAGTCATTTCAAGGCACGAGAGATCATATTTGAGCAGGTAAGTTATTATACTTCATTGAGCTTAGAGAGTGCCATCCCTACCTGGCCTTTACTGAGCTTGGCGAAGTACCGAGGTGACGCAGCAATCATTTCGAGGGAGTAATAACGGAGAAATCGTAGCTGAATAAAAACTATTTTACTTATTTGCTTAAAATAGATTCCAGATTTACGGTTAGTAAAACATAACCTCCAGCAGTGTTACCTTCAAAATCTTCGGCATCTAAAATATTGGATAAGCCATAGTCGCCTATGACCTCAAAACCAAAATACTTCAGGAAGTTTATACCGAAACCGAGTTGCGCAGCAAACCTCGTATTTGCGTAAAATTCTTCTATTTCCTGACCAGCTTCATCGGTTGCCTTACCTACAAACGAAATACGTGGCCCTACAAGTAAATAGAAACCCTCGCCGTAGGATTTGTTTACGTCAAATTTCAGGTGGCCCGCGATTTGCACGGTATTTATTTTAATATCAAACTGGTCACTTCCTCGAAACCCATAGCTTTCTTCAGAGTTATTGTAGGCAACATTTAGAACACCACCAAGACTTTCATTAAACTGTAACCCGACAAAACCCCCTATATGAGTAGACAAAGGAAAGTTTCCGTTCGAGTCTATGTTAGCAGTGTTAACATCGTAATTTCCTGTACCCGCTTTTAGGCCGTAATCAACCTGTGCTGTTGTAGAAAACCAGAAAATTATGCTGACTACTAGGAAGAAGAAAAATTGTTTATTCATGCTAGGTAAGTTGAAATGTAAACGTTTAAAAAATGTATGTATGATCCCATTCATCAATTCGTAGAGCAAAAGCCCTGATTTTTGAAATTTTCAATCAATACAGTTGCTTGGTTAAATGCTCTGGTCGATGTAATATCGACCTAGTTGCAGTGTATTAGAATACGTTGAGGTTAAGAATTCATAATCTCTTCAATCTCCTCTGCTTCAATAGGAATATTTTGCATGAGATTAAATGGCGAACCGCTATCCTGAATCACCAAATCGTCTTCAAGTCTAATCCCAAACCCTTCTTCCGGAATGTAAATTCCGGGTTCTACGGTAAACACCTGATTAGCTTGCATAGGCTCCCATAAAATTCCGTAATCATGGGTATCCAGACCAATATGGTGAGAAGTACCGTGCATAAAGTATTTTTTATAGGCTGGCCAGTCAGGATCTTCATTTTGCACATCGGCTTTATCCAGCAATCCTAGACCCAGTAATTCACTGGTCATCAATTTTCCAACCTCCACGTGATAGTCTGCCCACAGCGTTCCAGGAACCAGCATGTTTGTAGCATCATTTTTCACTCTATTTACGGCGTCATACACTTCCCGCTGTCTTTTGGTGAATTTTCCACTAACAGGGATGGTGCGGCTCATATCACTGCTATAGTTTGCATATTCAGCACCTACATCTAATAGAATAAGGTCACCTTCTTTACATTGCTGGTTGTTTTCAATATAGTGAAGCACATTTGCATTGGTACCGCTGGCAATAATTGGCGTATAGGCAAAACCTCTGGAGCGGTTGCAGAGAAACTCATGCATAAACTCGGCTTCGAGCTCGTATTCCCAAACACCTGGTTTTACAAAATCTAAAATACGACGAAAGCCTTTTTCAGTAATATTGCATGCCTTTTGCATTAAATCCAGTTCAATCTGGTCTTTAACGGAGCGTAATCGCTGTAAAATAGGATTGCTTTTTGCCCAACTGTGCGCCGGGAATTTGCCCTTGGTGGCTTTTATAAAACGGGCTTCACGGGTTTCAGTTTCTATATTGGCGCGGTAATGCTCGTTGGTATTAAAATATATGGTGTCACACTGCGTCATAACTTCGTAAAAAACCTTATCGAACTCTTTTAGCCAGTATACGGTTTTAATGCCGCTGGTTTCAAAGGCTTTTTCCTTAGTCAATTTTTCACCTTCCCAAACAGCAATGTGTTCGTTGGTTTCCTTCAAAAACAATATTTCGCGGTGTTTTGGATTTGGCGCATCCGGAAATAACACCAAAATACTCTCTTCCTGATCTACACCACTTAAGTATAATATGTCCCGTGCCTGCTGAAACGGCATGGTGCTGTCTGCACTAACAGGATAAATATCGTTACTGTTAAAAACGGCAAGACTTGATGGCTTCATTTGAGCCATAAAATTTTTACGGTTTTTTATATACAGACTTGAAGAAATTGGGTGGTATTTCATAGTACTTATTTTTTTTTGCTGAAGCGAAATTATATTTATTATTTATAGTTTCAAAAATACTGAAAATCTTACGGAATGACCATTCAGGTTTCTAAAACCTCACAAGTCTTTTATAACAACCTGTAAACCTCCAACAGATTCCAGTTTTTGCTTACAAAAGTATTAGACTGAAATTTTTCTTCTAAAACAATACAAAAGACCTAATAAATACGTTAGTTATAACAAGACACTACTTACATGAACTATTTCGCAACACTTTTGATACTGCTGTTTTCTACAGCACTAATTGCGCAGACAAAACTTATCTCCCATAAAAGTCATAGTGGGAGCGCATCAGATTTTAAACTGGCTATTGAAAATAATTTATTCGATATTGGGGCTTCAAATATGGGGGCGGCTCCCATTAAAGTGGTACGCAATGCTTCCTTAGATACGCTGGTGTATGTTTCAGAAAGTAAAGTTGTGATGATAACCTCAGAGCATTGCGATAACATTTCACGTTTTGAAAAAAACAAAATAGAGGGTTCCAGGATTTGGGATGCAGGGAAAGACACCTTATACAATCATGTGTTATTTTCAAAAAACCATTCCCTGGATAGTATAAAAGAGGTATTAAAACAACAATACAATTTCAGAAACGATATTGACGATGTTACCTTTATTGGGTATGACAATAAAACAAAAAAATATAAAAAAGAAGCCAAAAAAAGTAAAGAGAAAGACGAAAACAAGGGATTGATGCTCCTGCCTAACGACTCTCATTTTCCTCCAAAATACGTACTCTATATTGCGCTTGCCTTATTTTCTTTGCTTATGGTATTCGTATTCCAAAAAACAAAATTGAAAAACACTATTCGCTAATGAAACAGTGGTTAAAACACAGTACATCCCTTTTTTTTGTGTTGTTTATCCTGTTTGTACCATTTCAGTTTACCGAAAGCACCCTACATTTAGAACTCACCAGGTTTTTATTCCTAAAGCCTGTTCTTCTTTTAAAAAGTACCTTCGGTTTTTCCGGTATTGAAGGTATCCCGTTTTCTTCAGATAGCGCTACACTTTTCTTTCTGCTATTACTTCTTTCTGCTCTGTCTTTAGTACTTGGGCTATGTATAAAAATTTTAAAAATACCATTCAGAAAAGCGTATCGGGTATGCAAAACTATCCTAACCTACTTTCTTCTATTTGTTTTGCTGAAATACGGCTTTGATAAGATTTTTATGCTTCAGTTTTACCCTCCGGAGCCCAACATATTGTACAGCACCTTCGGAAATATGACGAAAGACATTTTGTACTGGAGCGTATTAGGAACTTCAAAATTTTACGTTACTGCCTTGGGTATTCTGGAAATTGGCATCGCCGGGCTATTGTTGTTCAAAAAGACCAGAGATATAGGATTATTATTGTGCTTAGGAGTTTTTCTGAATATACTCCTGGTGAATATCGGATTTCATATTTCAGTAAAAATCCTGTCAGGCATCTTACTTATTGCGACGCTCTTTCTCCTTGCCCCAAAATTTAAAAGTCTGTATCATTTTTTCTTTTTAGGAAAGCAGGCTACTCTAACAGATAATTCAGCAAGACTTATTCATAACAAAGCAATGTATGTTGCCGCAAAAACATTTTTAATTGGGTTATTCTTACTTCAAATTCTTTACCCTGTTGTTTTTCCGGATATATCAACAAAAAGCGACTTACTTCAAAATTTCCAAAAGGCATATAAAGTGGAGAGTATGGTTGTTGAGAACGATACAGTATATAGATCTGAAACTCCAGTAAAAAGAATTTTCTTTCACCAAAGTTCGTACCTTATTTTTCAAGTTAGAAATGATGAAATGAAAGATTATTATATCGAAAAAATTACTCCAGAAAAAATTTATCTCCTCGATTATAATTTGAATGCATACAACGTACATTATACTAAAAACGAAGACAATAATCTCCTCATCTTACAATTTGAAACGGAGCCATATTGGACAATCCGTGCAAAAATGGAGGACTGGCAAGAACTACCTTTGCTGAAGGAAAAGGCGCATTTTTTTGTTGAGGAAGTAAAATAGTTTTTTGTGTCTTTGACCGTACCTTGCAAACACCCAACAAATTCATTACTTTGTAGCTTCTTAAAAACCAACCATGAAAAATAAATTCCTCTTTCTTTTTGTAACGCTTTTTTGCGCAGTTACATTTGGGCAACAGCCAGCAACCTCAGCCAATGATGTGAATGAGGGCTTGATGCAAAAATCGCAACTCACCCAAAACTCATTAGTAAAGAACCTACCTTTCAAAAATATTGGCCCGACCATAATGAGTGGTCGTGTGGTAGATCTGGCCGTGAACCCGGATAATCCCACCGAATTTTACGTAGGCTACGCAAGTGGTGGCGTGTGGCACACTAAAAATAATGGAACCACATTTACACCCATTCTGGACAACAGCCCAACCCAAAATGTAGGAAGCCTGGCGGTAGATTGGAAAAATAAAACTATTTGGGTAGGAACAGGAGAAGTAAACTCATCCCGCTCAAGCTATGCTGGCATTGGTTTATTGCAATCTACCAATAATGGAGAAACCTGGGAGAACGTTGGACTACAGGATAGTCATCATATCTCAAAAATAATCATCAACCCAAATAACTCCAACGAAGTAGTAGTTGCTGCCGTAGGACATTTATATTCTACCAATAGTGAGCGTGGAGTTTATAAAACAATGGATGGTGGGAAAACCTGGAAACAAACGCTGTTTGTGAACGACCAAAGTGGAATTATTGAAATGGACGCAGCTCCTACTAACTTCAGTTTAATGTACGCGTCCTCTTGGGACAAAGACCGAAAAGCTTGGGATTTTCGTGGTAGCGGAGCAGGAAGCGCCATTTACAAAAGCACAGACGGTGGTGGCTCGTGGACTAAAGTTTCAACCCAAAATAGTGGTTTTCCAACAGGAGAAGGGGTAGGTAGAATTGGGCTGGCGGTGTATGATGCCAACACTGTGTATGCCATTCACGATAATCAGGCAAGACGGGAAGAAGAAGGTGAAAAAAAAGATAATGACGATCTTTCCAAAGAGCAGTTTAAAACTATGACATCTTCACAGTTTTTAGCCCTGGATGATAAAAAATTGAATGCTTATTTAAGGAATAACGGATTTCAGGAAAAATACAGATCGGATAACGTAAAAAACATGGTGCGTGGCGGAACGGTGAAGCCAATAGATCTGGCAAAATATCTGGAAGACGCCAACAGTATGTTATTTGACACTCCTGTAATTGGTGCTGAGGTATATAAAAGCACAGACGGCGGGAAATCGTGGAAAAAAACGCACGAAGGATTTTTAGACGGGATTTATTACAGCTACGGGTATTACTTTGGAAAAATTCACGTGGATCCAACCAATAAAGAAGGGATTTATATTTATGGAGTGCCCATCTTAAAATCCAAAGACGGCGGAAAAACTTTCAAGTCTATTTCTGCGCCAAACGTTCACGCAGACCATCACGCCTTATGGATAAACCCAAAAATGCCGGGCCATCTTATTAATGGAAACGATGGTGGCGTAAATATAAGTTACGACGACGGTGAAAACTGGATCAAGAATAACCAACCAGCCGTGGGTCAATTTTATGCCATTAATGTTGATAATGAAACGCCGTATAATGTATACGGAGGACTTCAGGATAATGGTGTTTGGGTAGGAGCGCATACCGCAGAAGAAAATCCCGGCTGGATGCAAAACGGGCAGTATCCGTACGAGTTTATTATGGGCGGCGATGGCATGCAAATAGAAATAGATAACAGAGACAGTGATATTGTTTACACCGGCTTTCAGTTTGGGAATTATTTCAGGTTAAACCGAAAAACCAACGAAAACACCTATATCCAACCTAAACACGAACTCGGTGAAAACCCCTACCGTTTCAATTGGCAAACCCCTATTTTATTGAGCTCGCACAACCAGGATATTTTGTACCTGGGTGGAAATAAATTAATGCGATCGATGAACCAGGGAACCGATTGGCAGGCAATTTCGCCAGACTTAACCACAGGTGGAAAAAAGGGGAATGTGGCGTATGGAACACTGTCCACCATATCTGAATCTCCTTTTTTATTCGGTTTGCTATACACCGGTAGTGATGACGGATTGGTTCAGGTATCAAAAGACGGTGGCGCTTCCTGGCAAAATATTTCGGCTACATTTCCAAAAGACTTATGGGTGAGCCGTGTTGTAGCTTCAGAACACGCTGTAAGCAGAGTATATGCAACTTTAAATGGCTACCGTTGGGACGATTTTAAACCGTATGTATATAGGAGTGATAATTACGGTGCAACCTGGAAAAACATCTCCAACAATTTACCTACATCTCCTGTAAACATACTACGGGAAGATCCTGAAAACGAGCAGGTGCTTTATCTGGGAACCGACAATGGCGCGTATGTTTCTTTCAATCAAGGTGCTTCCTGGGAGCCTTTTGCCAAAGGATTACCAAATGTTGCTGTCCACGACCTTGCCATTCAGAAGCGCGATAAAGATCTGGTGGTGGGTACTCACGGGCGCTCTATTTACGTGGCAGATATTTCTTTGTTACAGCAATTATCTGCAGATAAAATGAATGAGGTAGTGGTAGCAGAAATATCTTCTATACGTGCTTCAAGACGCTGGGGAAGCTCTGGTTTTAATGCGTTTGGAGATTTTACGAATGAACCTTCCATAGCAATTCAGGTATACGCCCCGGTAGCGGGTACTGCTGAAATTTTAGTAACAACAGAAGACGGAACCGTTGTAAATTCCTTCCAAACCGATGTTGAAAAAGGAGTAAATGTGATCGATTATGATGTAAGCGTTTCAGCAAAAGGGAAGAAAGCGCTGGACAAAAAGGAAATTGATGCCTTCAAAGCTGAAAACGGGATATACTACTTGAGTAAAGGAAGCTATAGTATATCAATAAAAATCAACGAAAAGACTACTTCAACAGCTCTAGAAATAAAATAATTCAAAAAAAAATAATTTTAGAAAAAAAATACTATATTTAACTTATAAACAACTTAAATTTTTAAATGTGATGAAAAAATTACAATTTTTATTTTTAGCCGTAGTTATTTCTTTTTCAGGAATAGCTCAAACACAAGAAGTTGGGCCCTTAAGTCCAGCACCAAATGTAAATGGACCGGATGCAATATTTGATCTAATTGAAGTTATAGATGTAGGTTCGGAAGTTGGAGCTAACGGTTTAGCTGCCGTTGCCTATTTTAATGAAGAGTACATCGTGGCTCCTTGGGACGCATCTGTATCGGTAGATTTTCATAGATTAGATGCCAATGGTTCGTTTATTAATAGTTTCCAAATTCCAGGTGTTGAGGGAGCTCGCTCTATTACTACAGATGGAACTAGTCTTTTTATAGGAACAGCGGGTTCGTCTATTTTTGAAGTAGACCCAAACAGTATGACACTTATTAACACAATAAATGTTTCTTCTTCAGCTGCGGCTAGAATGTGTACGTACGACGAAACACTTGACGGTGGAAATGGAGGTTTCTGGATTGGAAGTTTTGCGAACGATATTGCCTCTGTAGACATGGACGGGGTTGAACTTTCATTAATTCCTGCAGCTGTACACGGAACTGCTGTTTACGGTGGGGCTATAGACAATGTATCGCCAGGCGGTCCCTTCTTATGGATTCACGATCAGAGCGGAACTGCTCCAAATCGTGATTTTATCACTCAGTTAGATCCTTCAACAGGTGAACCTACAGGAGTGGTATATGATTTTACTGGTGATTCTGGAGGAGCAACTGAAGTACTTGCTGGCGGACTTTTTATTACAGATGAGTTAGATTCATTCAACGGGAATGCATTTGTAGGTCTTTGCCAATGTACTCCTTCCAATTTAGTGTTTACACTGGAATTAGATGAACAAATAGCTGGTGTTGGTGAAAACTCTTTACAGACATTAACGCTTTCTCCAAATCCTGTAGTGGGTGGAACTGTAGAGATCACTTCACCTTTAGCAGGTGAGAAACAAGTTGCTGTTTATGATGTAACTGGTAAAATGGTGATTCAAACAATAATAGACAGAACTTTAGACGTTTCAAGTTTATCGGCAGGAGTTTATATGGTTAAAATAAACCAGAATGGAAGCTCAGTAACAAAAAAGCTTATTAAAAAATAGTCCAAATAATAATATTTAATGAAAGCCTAACAATAAATTTGTTAGGCTTTTTTTAATGGCAATTATTTTGTTTTACGAAATAGAGCAAAGAATAAACAGAATTTAACGTCATAATGGTTCTAAATTATCATAATACGGCTCACAATGTTTGTTAGAATGCATTGTGAGCCTTATTTTTGTAGTATATTTCACTAGAATCCTTTCGGGGTAATCAAAATTTTGAAAACACAACCATAATGGGAATAATATCCTCTTCCATCGCCAGGAAAGTAGCAATGGCACTTTCAGGCTTGTTCTTAGTTTTCTTTTTAGGACAACATTTTACTATTAATTTAACTTCGGTCATCGACCCGGACACCTTTAATAACTGGTCTCATTTTATGGGGACTAACGGTGTAGTGCAAGGCTTATTGCAGCCCATTCTAATCTTTGGAGTAGTTTTCCATTTTGTAATGGGGTTTATTCTGGAAATTAGAAACCGAAATGCCAGAGCCGTTAAGTATGTCTCTTTTAAAGGAAATGCTAATTCTTCCTGGGCCTCAAGAAATATGATCATTTCAGGATTGGTAATATTGGCCTTTTTAGGATTGCACTTTTACGATTTCTGGGTGCACGAAATTACCATTAAATACATTGAAGGCGATACCAGCGGCCTTATAGATCCATTTGATGGTGACAGCGGTTTCAGATATTACGAAGAATTAGTAGCAAAATTTGAAAGCCCTGTGCGCGTTGCTATTTACTGTCTGTCTTTTGTATTATTAGCAGTTCATTTGTGGCACGGCTTTGCTTCATCATTTCAGAGTGTTGGCTTTAACAACAAATACTCGGTAGCATTAACCAAGTTTGCCAAAGTATATGCAATTGTGATTCCTGCGGGTTTCATTTTTATTGCTATATACCTTCATTTAAATCAAATTCCACATTAAAAAAAGTTCGCTATGTCAATATTAGATGCTAAAATACCAGAAGGACCCTTAGCCGAAAAGTGGACCAATCATAAAAACAACATAAACCTTGTAAACCCTGCCAACAAGCGTAATATAGACGTAATTGTTATAGGTACAGGACTTGCAGGAGGTAGTGCCGCAGCAACACTTGCAGAGTTGGGCTACAATGTAAAAACATTTTGCTATCAGGATTCCCCAAGGCGTGCGCATTCTATTGCAGCACAAGGAGGAATTAACGCAGCAAAAAATTATCAGGGAGATGGCGATAGTAACTACCGCTTATTTTACGATACGGTAAAAGGGGGCGATTACCGTTCTCGAGAGGCCAATGTATACCGTCTCGCCGAAGTTTCAGCAAATATCATTGACCAATGTGTCGCACAGGGAGTTCCTTTCGCCCGGGAATACGGAGGACTACTGGATAATCGTTCTTTTGGTGGTGTGCTGGTTTCCAGAACTTTTTACGCCAAAGGACAAACCGGACAGCAATTATTGTTAGGAGCATACTCTGCTATGAACCGCCAGATAAACCGCGGAAAAATCAAGCCTTACAATCGTCACGAAATGTTGGACATTGTAAAAGTAAATGGAAAAGCACGGGGAATTATTGCAAGAAACCTGGTAACCGGAAAAATTGAAAGACACTCGGCACACGCCGTTGTGTTGGCAAGCGGCGGTTACGGAAACGTATTTTTCCTCTCAACAAACGCGATGGGAAGTAATGTTACTGCGGCCTGGAAAGCGCACCGAAGAGGCGCTTTTTTCGCCAATCCTTGTTATACACAAATTCACCCAACGTGTATTCCTGTATCCGGAGATCACCAGTCTAAATTAACGCTAATGTCCGAAAGTTTGCGTAACGACGGACGTATATGGGTTCCAAAGAATATGGAGGATGCTGTTGCTATTCGTGAAGGCAAAAAGAAACCTACAGAGCTTAAAGAAGAAGAAAGAGATTATTATCTGGAGCGTCGTTATCCTGCCTTTGGAAATCTGGTGCCGCGTGATGTAGCATCCAGAGCAGCCAAAGAGCGTTGCGATGCCGGATTTGGTGTAAATAAAACCGGAGAAGCAGTATATCTGGACTTTGCCAGTGCCATTAAACGCTACGGAAAAGAAGAAGCCTTAATTCACGGAAATAAAAACCCAAGTGATGAAGAAGTTTATAAGTTAGGAGCAGCCGTTATTGAAAATAAATACGGAAACCTCTTCCAGATGTACGAGAAGATTGTAGATCAAAACCCATATAAAACACCCATGATGATCTACCCAGCGGTACATTATACTATGGGAGGAATTTGGGTAGACTACAATTTAATGACAACTGTAGAAGGTTTATACGCAACCGGGGAAGCCAACTTTAGCGATCACGGAGCAAATAGACTGGGAGCAAGTGCCTTAATGCAAGGGCTTGCAGATGGTTATTTTGTGTTGCCATATACCATTGGCGACTATCTCTCTAAGGATATTAGAACAGGAAAAATCCCCACAGACACTCCGGAGTTTGATCTGGTAGAGAAAGATGTGCAGGATAGAATACAAAAATTAATGAGCGGTTCCGGAAAACACAGTGTAGATTATTACCACAAAAAGTTAGGTAAAATTATGTGGAACAAATGCGGAATGTCTCGTAACGCAAAGGACCTTTCAGAAGCCATTACCGAAATTGCCGAATTACGAAAAGACTTTTGGGCAAATGTAAAAGTTCCTGGTAGTGCAGAAGGAATGAACCCGGAACTTGAAAAAGCAGGTCGTGTAGCAGATTTCCTCGAGTTAGGAGAGCTATTTGCAAAAGATGCTTTAGATAGAAATGAATCTGCTGGTGGGCACTACCGTGAAGAAAGTGTAGAACAAAGCGGAGAGCAAAAAGGAGAAGCATTACGTGATGACGAAAACTTTAAATATGTATCTGCCTGGGAATATAAAGGAGAACCAAAAGATGCAGTTTTGCATAAAGAGGATCTTATTTTTGAAAATATTGAATTAAAGACACGAAGTTATAAATAACAGACTATGAAATTGACATTAAAAATCTGGCGCCAAGCCAATGCAAAGGCAAAAGGACAAATGATCACCTATCCAATAGATGGTGTAGAAGAAGATATGTCTTTCTTAGAAATGTTAGACGTGTTAAACGAAGGACTCATAAACCAGGGTGACGATCCCGTAGTTTTTGACCACGATTGCCGTGAAGGTATCTGCGGGAGTTGTTCGTTACAAATTAACGGCGAGCCTCATGGGCCGACCGTTTGGTAACTACCTGCCAATTACATATGCGTATGTTTAATGATGGTGATACCATTGTTATTGAACCGTTCCGCGCAAAAGCATTTCCGGTAATTAAAGATCTCATGGTAGACCGTAGTTCTTTTGATAGGATACAGCAGGCTGGAGGTTATATTTCAGTAAATACTTCTGGAAATACCATAGATGCGAATGCGATTCCTGTTGAAAAGGAAAATGCCGACGATTCTTTCTACGCAGCAACCTGTATTGGCTGTGGCGCTTGTGTAGCCGCTTGTAAAAATGCAAGCGCTATGTTGTTCACATCAGCAAAAGTGAGCCAGTATGCTTTATTACCACAAGGACGAGTAGAAGCAACTACACGTGTTTTAAACATGGTAGAACAAATGGATAAGGAAGGTTTCGGAAATTGTACAAATACCGGTGCCTGCGAAGTAGAATGTCCAAAAGGAATATCATTAGAAAACATAGCCAGAATGAATAGAGAATATCTTTCAGCATCCCTGAAAGGATAGTTTTAAAGAATATTAAAAAAATCCAAATCCTGTGCATATTTGCACAGGATTTTTTTTGCTTGCTATTTAAAATTTACAACTTAATATACCCTTGAGAGGGTATTGTGGTGACACAATGGAAGCACTACTTTTAAAAAAAAATATATAACCCAATGATTACGAAAAAAAATAAACTTTTTACCATTTTATTAATCTGTGGCACACTGGCTTTAAACAGCAGCTGTTCAAAAGAAGGGAATAGCTCCGATACGGACGATATGGAGATGACTGACGATATGGGCGGTACCGATGATGATGGTAACGGTGGAGGTGACGACCCCTTAATAAGTTGTTCCTTAAACTTAACTATAGATAGTGGGGGTCCAGCAAGTGGTCACAACCTTTTAGCAGAACATACAGCAATAACCGATTACGATCCTTTTCCAATTTCCTATAGTTGGCAACCTATTTCGGTAGATGGAGTTGATACAGCAGGAACAGCAGACTATTCACCGGAGCTAATCGGACCTGATGGGAGCATCTATCGTAGTCCATTACCGGGATATTACGATTGCGCCTCTACTGATGCAGAAGGATGTATTGATGTAAAACGTGTGCTCTATCATGGTTATTATATAGAAACCAATGAGTTAAGTGTAAATGGTGCGACCAGATATCCATGGGTAGCCAATGACTTTAGAAATTACGGTAATGGTACTATATTCGGTATTGGTACTATGAAAAATTCTGTTGAGCCAGAAGGAATCGAAAATTTTAGTGTTATTTACTTCACAAACGATGACAACCCCATACGTTGGGAAACTGGAGTTTATGATTTAAGCGCTCCAGGTAGTCCAATTTCAATAATCTATGAAAAATTCGTAGATGGAGAAAAAGTAGCCTACCAGGACAGAGGCGAAGGTTTTCTTCAAATTTTATACACAAAAGATCCAGATTTTGATGATGAAAACCAGAGTGAAAATCAGTTGTTTCAAATTAAATTTACATTTTTTGATGTTGTTTTAGATAGTTTTGGAGATCCCGATATTACACTAACAAATAGTTTAGAAGCAAAATGGATTTAAAAAAATCATAGTCTTACACCTTGTAAAAACGAGAATTTAAGAATCCCGAGCTTCTAAGAAAGCACGGGATTTTGTATTTTTAGTAGCTACTATAATGTAAAGGTGAGAAGTTAATTTGAAATTGTAATTTACTACACCAAGTTTAAATAATAATTTCCGATAGCAATGCAACAGCAAAAACATCTTTTCAACCTGGACGAAAATATCACGTACCTCAACGGCGCATATATGTCGCCACAATTAAAATCGGTTGAAGCGATTGGAGTTGCTTGCGTTCAAAAAAAGAGCAAACCTTACCAAATTTCTGGAGAAGATTTTTTTACTGAAAAGGTAATTTTGAAAAAACGCTTTGCTCGGTTAATTGAAACATCAGATTACGAAACCATCGCTATTATTCCTTCAGTTTCCTACGGAATTGCAATTGCAGTAAACAATATTTTGTTTGAAAAAGGAGATGAGATTATTGTCCTGGAAGAGCAATTTCCTAGTAATTATTACGCCTGGAAAGATTTGGAAAACGAAAAGGGTGTTGTGATCAAAACAATTGCAGCTCCTGAAATACAACAAGGCAGAGGCAAAATCTGGAATGAAAGAATTTTGGAAGCTATTAACCAAAAAACAAAATGCATTGCTATTCCACATTGTCATTGGGCAGATGGGACGCTTTTTAATGTTAAGGCAATTAGAGAACGTAGCAATGAGATAGGCGCTTATTTGGTGATAGATGCTACACAAAGTGTGGGCGCACTCCCTTTTTCAGTAAAAAACATTAAACCGGACGCACTTATTTGTGGCGGATATAAATGGCTTATGGGAGCATATGGTTTAGGAGTAGCATATTATGGAGAGCGTTTTCACCACGGAAAACCTCTTGAAAATAACTGGATGAATCACGTAGGATCCGAAAATTTTTCGAATCTGGTGAATTATAATCTTACGCTGAAACCAAAAGCCACCCGCTACGATGTTGGGGAAAGCAGCAATTTTATTCTCACACCCATGCTTTCGGAAGCAATTAGACAATTAATTGAGTGGAATCCAAAAAATATACAGCAGTATTGCAAACACATTTCTGAAACTGCCGTTAAACAATTGAGAGAAGTGGGATATTTTATCGAAGAAGACACTTCCCGAAGTCATCACTTATTTGGTATGTATCCTGAAAATCCTTCAGAAATTGAAAAAATAAAATCACTATTGCTGAAAAACAACATTCACGTTTCCTACCGGGGGAAATCTATCCGCATTTCGCCAAATGTGTATAATACACAAGAAGATTTCGATAGGTTAGCGAACTGTCTTATTTAACTATATGAGATCTTATTCACGCATCCTCGTTCGCACCTCTTCTTGATTCAAATCTCATACTTCGCTATACCATTCCCTTAATATCATTCCCCCACGTAGGATAAGCAAAGATCATTGCTTTTAAATTTTCCGGAGTAAGTTTTCCACACATAGCGAGCACAAAAAGATTGATCATTTCTCCTGCAGCGGCACCAATAATATGTGCTCCCAGAATTAAGTTTCTTTCTTTATCCACGATCGTTTTATACGCATACACATTTTCATTCATTCGTTTTGCGTTAAACCACTGGGGTACACTTTTATGTTCTACAACAATATCGTAGCCCTGCTCTTTCGCCTGCTCTTCGGTAAGTCCTATGGATGCTAATTGCGGAAGTGTAAATACCACCGAAGGCACAGGTGGGAAATCCATTTTTTCAGAATTTCCTTTTCTGATGTTTATAGAAACTACACGGGACTCCTGCGATGAAACGGGAGTTAATGGTAAGGCACCGCTAGCTGAGACATCTCCACAGGCATACACATTCTTGTTAGTTGTATTTTGTAAATATTCGTTTATTGAAATTCCTTTTTTTTCAAAAGCCACGTTTCCTTTTTCCAGATCCAATTCTTCAATTGACGGAACTCTCCCGGCGGTATTAAAAACTGCTTTTGCTTTTACAGTTTCGGTCTTACCGTTCTTTTTGTACGAAACCCGAAAATTGGTTTGTAATTTTTCAATCGCTGTCGCTTCAGCATTAAAAATAAAATTAATGCCCAACGCTTCCGAAGCCTTTGTGAGGTACGTTACAATGTCCTCTTCAAAAGGAAGCAAAGGTCTGTCACCAAATTCTATAATGGTAACCTTACTTCCACAGCGGGCGGCAATATGCGCAAACTCCATCCCAATATAGCCTGCGCCAATAAAAACAATTTCCTTTGGCAGTTCAGGCTGATGTAAAAAATCTTCACTGCCCAATAAATGCTCCCGTCCCGGGATCTTCAGTTCCATTGGTTTTTGACCGGTAGCAATTACAATTGTGTGGGCTGTCACTGTTTTACCTTCCACAGAAAGCGTATTTTCATCCAAAAATTTAGGAGATTGATGGTACATTTCAACGCCAAGTTTTTTTAGCTGCTTTTCGGTAGCAGCGGGAATGGCACTCGTAAATTTGTCTTTAAACTTTTGAAGATCCTGCCAGTTTATTTCTGGTATTCCCGTGATTCCTTTTCCTTTTAAGTGAGACGCCATTTGTATCACTTCGGTGGCACCCACCAACACTTTTTTAGGATCACAACCGCGATTGGGGCAGGTACCTCCGTATTCACGATTATCGGCTATGGCTACTTTCATCCCCGCTTTGGCGCAATCTTTTGCCACACCCTTTCCAGCTGTTCCGGTTCCTATTACAAATACATCGTAGTGTTCAATTCCCATATTTCGGTTTGTTTTATGCTTAGCCTGTAATAGGCCTTGTGCACAGAATATTCTTACGCGTTAATTAATATATTGTTTTTACTACACCTCCATCAACCCGAAGTGAAGCACCGTTAGTCGCAGAACTTCTGGGACTTGCTACATAAGCCACCATATTGGCAACCTCCTGTGGGTCGGCAAAACGCTGAATTAAACTCGTTGGACGGGCATTGTTAAAAAACTCCTTTTCTATTTTCTTTTTAGAAGCACCATCGCTTATTCCTGTCATTTCCTTAACTCCGTCACTAAAGGTTGGTCCGGGCAGGACAGCATTAACAGTAACATTGGTTCCTTTTGTGGTTTCGGCAATTCCCCGGCTTAATGCTAATTGTGCTGTTTTCGTCATTCCGTAATGGATCATTTCCACCGGAATATTTACAGCACTTTCCGAAGAAATAAAAATGATCCTTCCCCAATCTTTTTCCTTCATTTTAGGCAAAAAGCCACGTGACAAACGCACCCCGCTCATCACATTAATATCGTAAAAGCGCTGCCAATCTTCATCGTTAATATCCTGAAAATCGGTTTCCTGAAACACTCCTACATTATTTACTAGAATATCTACCGCGTCAATTTTTTGAATCAACTCACCAACTTCTACAGCATTTGCAAAATCGCAGGAAAATCCTTTAAAATTACCATCTTTCACTTCTTTTTTGAGCGCTTTTAAAGCGTTATCAACAGATTCCTGGCTTCGGCCGTTGATTAGTACTTCGGCTCCTTCTTCTCCCAGTTGCTTTGCGATTGCATACCCAATTCCTTTTGTGGAGCCCGATATAAACGCTCTTTTATCTTTCAGTTGTAAATCCATCTATTGTATTGTTTCTTTTTGAATCTATTGCGATTCGGTTAAACTCCAGATTTTTAATGAGCAGAAAAAAGAAAATAGCGTACACCATTAAGTTACCCACGCCACCCCAATCTTCCTGAATTGCCATCCCAAAAAGCAACACCGCAATTAATATACCGCCTGCTACAGAAGCAAATTTTGTTTTCCACCCAAGCACAAGTAATACTCCTAGAATTAATTCTATAAAGGGTAACATATACGCAAATGGTAAGACTACAATTTCCGGCAAATACGTTTCTGAAAATTCCTTGGTCATACCTTCAGCAAATTTTGAAAGCTTCGGAATTCTCACCAGACCGTGCACCAGAAAATTAACACCTATGGTAATTCTGGCTACAAAAAATGCCCATTGATTGTTGGTTACTTCCTTCATACCTTAAATGTACTGGATAGTTTACGCCTTGTATGTTATTAAAATGATAAAGTTGAACTAAAAACCGCTCAGGTTTTGAAAACCCCATAGGTTTAAATTACTTTTGTCTTTCAATGAGCAAAACTACCGTTCGTTCCCTATTTGAAAAGTCTTCCGCACTTGGAAAACTAAGGGAAACTATTGCCTTATCACAACAAGACGCTACTGCTACGGACCAAACAATTAATGTGTCGGGGCTCTTAGGAAGTGCTATTTCATTGGTTATTGCAGACGCTTTCAAAACTTCAGAATTACCTTTTCTTTTTATTCTGAATGATAAAGAGGAAGCTGCTTATCATTTAAACGATCTTGAAAATTTACTGGGCGAAGACACCGTCTTATTTTATCCCGGGAGCTACCGCAGGCCGTATCAGATTGACGAAACCGACAACGCCAACGTACTCCTACGAAGCGAAGTCTTAAACCGAATAAACTCCCGCCGGAAACCTGCCCTTATCGTGACCTATCCCGAAGCACTTTTTGAAAAAGTAGTCACTAAAAAAGAGCTTGAAAAAAATACGTTGAAACTTTCAGTCAATGATTCGGTTTCTATCGATTTTGTAAACGAAATATTATTTGAATACAAATTTAAAAGAACCGATTTTGTGACCGAACCGGGTGAGTTTTCGGTGCGTGGAGGAATTTTGGATGTGTTCAGTTTCAGCAATGACGAACCCTACCGAATTGAATTTTTTGGCGACGATGTAGAAAGTATCAGAACTTTTGATGTGGAAACACAACTCTCTCTGGAACAACTAAAGAAAATTTCAATTATCCCGAATGTTGAAAATAAAATGCTGGATGAAAACAGGGAAAGTTTTTTGAAGTATGTTTCCTCAAAAACAGTAGTTTGTCTTAAAAACAAAGAATTGCTGAGTGGAGCCATTGACAAACTCTTCGGTAAAGCAACCGAAGCCTATAAGCAACAACAAGGCGAAGTGAAAATGAGTACGCCTGCCGAATTATTTTGCACGGCTGAATTGCTCCAGAAACAATTAGAAGATTTCACAAAAATAATTTTAGGAAATACTTCTCAGCAACGTTCTTCGGCAAGTTCCAAAGGAGAAGTTGCAACGTTGGCTTCGATCCTATTTTCAACTGTGCCTCAGCCGTCGTTCAATAAACAATTTAATTTATTAATTGAAAATCTGAACCAAAATACAACAGACGGCTACACTAATTATATTTTTTGCAGCAGCGAATCTCAAGCGAAGCGGTTTCACGATATTTTCGATGATTCTCAAGGCCAAGTCCAACAATATGAAACTATTGTTTTTCCCTTATTTCAGGGCTTTATAGATCACGAAAACAAGAATGTTTGCTATACAGATCACCAAATTTTTGAGCGGTATCACAAATTCAACTTAAAAAACGGATACGCCAAAAAACAGGCCATTACGCTAAAAGAACTCACCAATCTGGAAGTGGGTGATTATGTAACCCATATAGACCACGGAATTGGAAAATTTGGCGGACTTCAAAAAATTGATGTTGAAGGTAAACAGCAGGAAGCCATTAAGCTTATCTACGGAGAGCGGGATATTTTATACCTCAGTATTCACTCGCTACATAAAATTTCCAAATACAACGGAAAAGACGGCACCACACCAAAAATATACAAATTAGGAAGTGCCGCCTGGAAAAAACTAAAGCAAAAGACCAAAACACGAGTTAAGAAAATTGCTTTCGATTTAATACAGTTATATGCAAAAAGAAGACTCCAAAAAGGATTTCGGTACGATCCGGACAGCTACCTGCAACACGAATTGGAGTCCAGTTTTATGTACGAGGACACACCGGACCAAAGCACTGCCACGGCCGATGTAAAAGCCGACATGGAAAGTGAACGACCTATGGATCGTTTAGTATGTGGTGATGTAGGTTTTGGTAAAACTGAGGTGGCTGTTAGAGCTGCTTTTAAGGCGGTAGACAATGGCAAACAAGTGGCTATTCTCGTACCCACGACTATTCTTGCGTTTCAGCATTTTAAAACCTTTAGCGAACGTCTGGAAGCGATGCCTGTAACAGTAGATTATCTCAATAGATTCCGTAGTACAAAACAACGGCGCACCGTTCTGGATGGCTTAAAAGATGGAAGGCTGGACATTGTTATAGGTACGCACCAATTGGTTAGCAAAGCGGTTGTGTTTAAAGACCTTGGTCTGCTTATTATTGATGAAGAACAAAAATTTGGTGTTTCAGTAAAAGACAAACTGAAAACTATAAAAGAAAATGTAGATACGCTTACATTAACAGCTACACCTATTCCACGTACATTGCAATTCAGCCTTATGGCAGCGCGTGATCTAAGTGTAATTACCACGCCCCCTCCCAATCGCTATCCTGTAGAAACACACGTGATTCGTTTTGGGGAAGAAACCATACGGGATGCTGTGCGATATGAGATTTCCCGTGGCGGACAAGTATTTTTTGTACACAATCGTATTGAAAATATAAAAGAAGTTGCCGGACTAATTCAACGTTTGGTGCCGGATGCTAAAATTGGAATTGGTCATGGCCAAATGGACGGCAAAAAACTGGAAGATTTAATGCTACGGTTTATGGACAATAAATTTGATGTACTGGTCTCCACCACAATTATTGAAAGCGGCCTGGATGTTCCTAATGCGAATACTATTTTTATTAATAACGCTAATAATTTTGGGTTAAGCGATCTACACCAGATGCGTGGTCGCGTGGGACGAAGCAATAAAAAAGCATTCTGTTATTTTATCACACCACCCTATTCGGCAATGACCGATGATGCCCGAAAACGTATTACAGCTCTGGAGCAATTCAGTGAACTGGGTAGTGGTTTAAATATTGCCATGAAAGATCTTGAAATTAGAGGCGCAGGAGATTTGTTGGGTGGTGAACAAAGTGGTTTTATTAACGAAATTGGTTTTGAAACGTACCAAAAGATCTTAGCCGAAGCTATTGAGGAGCTTAAAGAAAAAGAATTTAAAGACCTCTATTCTGAAACCGATAAAGACTTCAAAAACAGGAAATTTGTGAAGGAAGTTGTGATAGATACCGATTTTGAGCTGCTTTTCCCGGACGATTATGTAAATAATATTACGGAAAGATTAAATCTTTACACCAAGTTAAACGAGTTAAAAACAGAAGAAGAACTTCAAAAATTTGAAAAAGAACTGGTCGATCGTTTTGGTGAGCTTCCTAAAGAGGTAGAAGATCTACTCAATAGCGTGCGCATAAAATGGATCGCGATCACGATGGGGCTGGAACGCGTTGTAATGAAGAAAGGCAGGTTTATTGGCTATTTTATCAGCGACCAGCAAAGTGATTTTTATCAGAGTCCGGCTTTCAACACCATGCTTCAGTTTGTACAAACACATTCGCAAACGGTAAAAATGAAGGAAAAACAAACCAGAAATGGATTGCGTTTGTTGTTAACAATAGAAAAGGTAACTTCGGTAAGAAGAGTTTTGGATGTTTTGCTGAAATTTTAATATATTGAAATCTCTGTAAGATATTGTTATCATTGTAATGACGGGTAAATGTCGGGTGAAATTCAGCGAAAATAATTGTGCTATTATTGAAACCATTGTACACTTGTGGAAACAAATAAAAACATTTTTACGATGAAACAACCAGCACTAGGCCAACACATTCTTGCTCTTAGACAAGAAAAAGGATATACTCAGGAAGATTTAGTTGCGCAATGCAACATTAGCGTACGTACCATACAGCGTATTGAAGCAGGCGAAGTCACGCCGCGAACCTACACTGTAAAAACCATCCTCTCTGCACTGGGAGAAGAGTATGAGGATTTTACCGAATCGAAAGTAGAAAGCGGCCTAAAAAAAGCGTTCTTCCTGAAAATTGAAGATACCAAACAAGCCAATTTTCTCACGAAGCATTTAAAGATCGCCTGGATCGCAGGGATCGTATATTTTGTATTGGGTTTTGCCGAAGTTCCAGCAGATATTCATAGAATTTTTGAAGATACTACAGCTTCATTTTACCCGGTATACATATTCATCCCATTAAAGCTAGCCATACTGGTTTCTCTTATTTTGTTTCTTAGAGGATTTATTTTAAGCGGAAATATCCTGAATAATTATCTGTTGAAAATTGTAGTATTCATCATGCTCATTTTTAATGTGGCATATTACGCGTTGGACATTGCTTCTTTATATTACGAACCACTAAATGATGGTTCCATACTTATTTTAGAATCGATCTCTTTTGGCATCGTAGGTGTTTTAATGGGAATTGCGACGCTTCGATTTCAAAAGGCTTTAGGAAATATTGCTGTTGTCACCGGTATATTTCAGATTGTAACCTATGCCTTTTTTACATCTGTAGTATTTGCCTTCGGCGGATTTTTACTGCTCACCGTCACTACGATTCTTGAAATTATCATACTTTATAAAATAGCGCAATTGGTAAAGGAGAAAATGGGGCGTTCCTAAAAATGATAAAAAGCATTCTCAAAATGCTCAATATGTTCCTGTTTTTTGTTTTTGAGAACGGCCACAATATCGAAACGGGCTTCTATTTGGAGCTCGTTTTTTATTAGATACTCGTTGGCTGCTTTTACCAATAACTTAATTTTGGAAGGTGTCACAAAACTTTGCGGATCGCCAAAAAAAGCACTGTTTCTGGTTTTTACTTCAATAAAAACAATAGTATCTTCTTCCTTTTGAGCAATAATATCAATTTCAGCTTTTTGAAATCTCCAATTACGCTCTAAGATCGTGTAGCCTTCCCTTAGCAGGAATTGCGTTGCGAGCTCTTCGCCAAGTGTACCAAGTTCGTTGTGGGTTGCCATACAAAGTCATTTCGAAGGAGGCATAATTGAGAAATCTCAGCATGCTACGTCAGATATTTTTTTGAACGTGGGTTTGCTACTAGTGTGACCTCTCCTATCGTCGAGGTGACAAGTTACAAAAAACGTTTTTGGGTTTCGGTTTTATCTAATTCAAAAAAACAGTAGCATCAGTCACTTTCAAGGTAGTTTCCTTCCCAATAACTAGCGCCCTGTTATCCTCAATATGCCCGGCAGGAAAACCAAAGCAAACTGGATAGTTATATTCTTTTACAGCTTCCTGAATAATTTCTTCGGCAGTTTTTCCAAAAGGAACGGTATTATCATTCATTTTAGTCATTCCGCCTACAATAAGTCCTTTTAAGTCTGAAAAAAGCCCGTTGCGTTTTAAATTCTGAATCATCCTATCTATATGGTATACATACTCATCCAGATCTTCCAGAAAGAGGATTTTTCCTTTCGTTTCAATTGTTGAAGGACTTCCCAGCAAAGAATACAGCACCGAAAGATTTCCACCAACCAATTGTCCTTTTGCGGTACCCTGCCGGTTTAACCTGGTATTTAAAGGTACTTCAATTTTATAATCATTTCCGAAGAGCACATCATAAATCGTTTGTCTTGAAGCCTCTGTTTTTTGTTCAATTTCTAAACCCATTTGGGCGTGTAGACTGGAAATCCCTAAATTATGAAGCGTACTGTGCAACACAGTGATATCGCTATAGCCAATAATCCATTTAGGGTTTTTTACGAATTCTGAAAAATCCAATTTATCTACCATCCGTACGGTACCGTAACCACCTCGGGCACACCAAATGGCTTTTACCTGCAGATTGTCCAGCATTTCCTGAAAATCCTGCGTTCGTAATGCATCATTGCCCGCAAATTGATGGTGTGCAGCACCAATTGTTTTTCCCAACAAAGGCTTCAGCTTCCATTGCTTTAGTAATGAAAGAAAGGGTTGTAACTCGGCTTCGGTAATTTTTCTGGCGGTGGAGACGATACCTACAGTGTCGCCTGGTTTTAAGGTTCGTGGGAAGATCATTGAAAAAATTTCAATAAATATAAGGAGTTATTGTCTGTCCCACCGTGCACAAAACCAAAAAACTCTTTCGCACTCATCTTAAAGTACAAACCGATACGTCGCCTTCAGTAAAAAAGTATTTTGTGGTTTTTGGCTTAAGAGTTGGTTATCTACAATGCTACTAAAACTGTTAGAAGGATCTCCAACTCCTGTCACACCTTGACTCCACACCAGGAAGATTTCAGATCCCGGGATGTATTCCCAACGTAACACCAGATTACTTCGGAATTGTACAAAGGCAAAGTCCGGATCTCCAAAACTATAGTCTATAACACCATCACGATCTTCATCTACACGATATTCACCATTTTCTAAACGAATCTGGCTTGTAGTATAATTTGTAATTCTATCGTTCAAATCTTCTGCAACAGCATCATTTACGTAGTTAAATTCAGAAAAGTCTGCCGAAAAAATAAAGGGTTGTCCGTAGTATTGAATGGTTAGATTAGGGTTAATGCTATAGTTAACCCGCAAGGTAGCACTCAGCGTTTCCTGATCGATAGCCCCTAAAATATAGCGGGCAGTTCCATTAAAGTCTCCCTGAGAAACGTATTGAGTTTTGCTGGGACTTTCTTCATAATCTATCCCTAACGACAAGCTTAAATTATTAAAAGGCTGGTATCTTGAATTTACTTCATATCGATATACGCTGAAATTATCCTGGGTAGCTCTGGACTGAACTGTCCCGCCACTAAAACTTAATTTTTTCCGTTGGTCTGTTCCGGAGAATAAAAAAATATAATTTTCTTCGTTATAACTCCAGCGGGGACCTCCTCTTAAAAAAGTATTTGTAAATATTCTGGGTTTATGGGCTGCTCCTATTTCGCTCCACCAGTTGTTTTTCCAGTTTACGTAGCCACCCATTTCATATTGAATACGGTTGTAATTCCCTTCAAAATCGAACGCTGTGGATAACTCTGCATAGGTGTTTGCACGACGATACCAACTTGTGGGTTTGTTAAACAATCTCCTTAGTACTGCGTATTGACGTATGTCATCGGCCTGACGAAGAAATCCCAGATCATTCAGTTCCAATTCGGGCGATTTAAAATTTCCACCAATAGCGTACCGCCAATCATCTTCACCACCCCCTTTCCCGAATTCAAATCGGCCGCCGGTTCCTGTAAGCTGTGTTTTGGTTGGATCTACTGCTACGTGGTCTGCATCTACCCTTTGAAATAAATGAGTAATAGCTGTTTGTGTATTTAAAATAGCTTCAGTACTCCCACGTACGTTGCTTAGAACAGCACTTCCCTCTATATAATAAGTACGTTCTTTCCAATTATGTTTAAAATCCAGGCCTCCCGAATAGGCGTGCGAATGTAGAAACGAAACATTTTCGTACATATTTCTGATGGCACTGGTAAAAATACCCCCAACATAACTATTATTATCGTTAAAATCCTGTTGTACCCGACCTACCAAATAATTGGTGAGTGGTTCTACCAGCGTTTCTTCTTCACTGCCGTCTTCATTAACAACATCGGCAAACTCTTTAGCAGTTATACTTTCCAAAGCACCAACCGTTAAGCCATCTTTTGTTTTTCCGCTGAACTTTGCCGCACCCAGGATAGTGGTATTATTTGGTTGATCTACAAATGCAGTACCTGGTCCAAATGCCGAGCCCTGAGGACTACGCCCGATGCGTCTTGAAAAAAACAGATTATCTGACCCACCTCCTAGTTGAAAGTCGAACACACTCTTATTTTCCACAAAAAATGGACGACGTTCCTGAAAAAATATTTCAAATCCATCTAATGCCACAGCTCCGGGATCTGCATCTACCTGCCCAAAATCTGGATTTATGGTAACGTCCAGCGTTAGATCGTTAGTGACACCAATCTTAGCATCCAGGCCACCAGTTAATCTAGCATCGCTTCCATCACGAAACGGATTGCCTTCTTCTTTTTCATAGGTATCCAGTTGTGCCACCGTGTAGGGTTGAATTTCCAATTGCTTTTGAGGTTTTATGCCTTTAATGCCGCGTAATTCTCCAAATTCACTTACCCAGCCCGGTGGATTAGGAGGCAGGGGTTGCCAGGTGGAACGTTCTTCATTGTTAAAATACCTTCGGGTGGATTGGATACCCCAAATCTGTTCATCGGCATTACTGAAACGCAACTGGCTTAAGGGAATGCGCATTTCGGCCGTCCAACCATCGTTGTCTATGCTGGTAGCGAGATACCAGATAGGATTCCAGCTTGAGTCAAAGTTTCCGTTGTTACTTATAAACTCATCTCCTTTCACCCCGGAAGCAGACGCTGTAAAGGAAAATCCGGTTCGGTCATCGCCATAACTATCTATATTAATTTCTACCCAATCCCCGGGAAAATCGTCACGACGCCCCATCCTGCGTTCAATTGTAGCGGGATCTTTTTGGTAACACTTAAAAGCTACGTAGAGGTTTTTATCATCGTAGGTGATTTTCATTTTAGTTTGCTCGGTAGGAGCCGTGGCATTATCGGGTTCAAATTCTACATAATCACTGGTCCATTCCACCAGATCCCAGGCAGGTTCGGTGAGCTCGCCATCTATTTTTGGGGATTCCGTTGTTCCAACAGCGGTTGTAGTGTAGCTACGTTTTGTGATTGATTTTATAGTTGTTTCGGGTTCCTGGGCGGTACTAATTCCGAAGAAAAAAAGAAAAGGAAGCCAGGCAAATTTGATGAGATCTTGCATATGGACTGGTTAGTTAATTTTGATTGATATATAAAAGACTGAAAAACAATCAAATTGTGACACCTTTTGGTTTTTATTAAGAAAACTTTAACGCAAACAATCTTCGGAAGAAACCGTTTAAAACTATGTACCTTTATCATTCTGAAGCCATCCTATGAAAAAGCTAATTTCTAAGAAAAAACCTGCCTATCCCATTACGGAAGAACTTTCTGCCTATCTCACCAAATACGCACGTAATATTAAGATCCCAATTTATTATGACGATTTACTGCGTTTTCAGGGTTCTGTGACGGTGTTTGATGCCAAAGGAAATGATACGCTATGGATACAGGTATATTATTCTGAATTTGAAACTCAGGAAATTGAAGAGAGTTTGAAGCGCATGTACTCTATCCTTCATTCTGATGGTTCAGACGCTTTGTTACCTTATCTGAATATTGACAGCATCGATTTTTGCACTTTCGGAAATTCGAAACCCTTTAGAATAAAAGTCCGAAACATCCTTAACGATAATTACATCTTTCTATACATTAAAAAAGCAGATGCCTCGCGTATTTATGGATTGGAATTGGAGCATTTGTTGTCTCCAAACCACATCAATTTTTTAGTACACGGTAATACGGTTATTGAAGAACATATTTCCGGAATTCCAGGAGACGATTTTATTGCAGAACACCTCGAATTGTGTTCTGAACAGGACAAACGGGAAATTGCAAAGGAGTTTGTAAAGTTTAACGAACGCTGTTTTGTAAGATTGCTCGGTGATATGCGCTCGTACAACTATGTGCTGGTGCTGGTAAATGATTTTGACAGAATACAATACCGAATCCGCGCCATAGATTTCGATCAGCAATCGTACGAGGGCAACCGGAAAGTATACAAACCCCAATTTTTGAAAGAAAATAATGTGTTGGTACAACTTACCGCAAGAGTTTTGGAAGATGCCTCTATTGAACAATACAAGCGCGAAGAACGATCCTTACTAGCAAAGCGTGCCACCAGCGAAAAAGACCGTCTCGAAGAATTATTGGTTTGTATGAAAAACGACACCCTTTCCCCTCACGAAAAAATGGAACAGCTCCGAGAAGGATTATTGGAATTAACCGGAGACATTAACTTTAAAAACTCCAAAAATATGGGTGAAATTCTGGAAAGTGCCCTGGATTTTATAGTTCGCAACTACGAAACGGAAAATCCTTTTTTGTAGAAAAGTCAGAAAATGAGGCATATCCCACTCAGCGAAGTCTAAGTGAATGCAACTTTTGTATACTCATTAGTTTTTCGACAACTTAATGGGGTGTTTTCAAAAATACTATCTTAATTTTTTACATAGTGCCAAGACTGACATTTCATAAACTATTAACGTAATTTTACTATGCACGCATAACAAATTTTGTACCTTTAAAACATCTTAATTCGTTATCATGAAAATTAAAAAAGTTCTAGTTGCCAATCGTGGCGAAATAGCCATCCGTGTATTTCGTGCCTGTACCGAAATTAATCTCGAGACCGTAGCCATATACACCTACGAGGATCGCTATTCGCAACACCGTTACAAAGCAGACGAGGCGTACCAGATTGGCACCAACGACCAACCCCTAAAACCTTATTTAGATAGTGATGCTATTATCTCACTGGCAAAATCTAAAAATGTAGATGCCATTCATCCTGGTTATGGTTTTCTTTCTGAAAATTCAGAATTTGCTCGTAAATGTGCTGAAAACGGCATTATTTTTATTGGTCCGGATCCAGAAGTGATGGATGCTTTGGGTGACAAGATCACGGCGAAAAAGATCGCCAAAAAGTGCAAGGTTCCTATTATTCAGAGTAACACAAAAAAACTAACCAGTTTAAAAGTAGCACTTTCAGAAGCTGAAATTATTGGCTATCCCGTGATGTTAAAAGCAGCCTCAGGCGGAGGTGGTCGTGGGATGCGTATTATTCGCTCTGCCGAAGAGCTATCGAACAATTTTACTTCTGCAAAAAGTGAATCCTTAAATGCTTTTGGAGACGACACCATGTTTCTTGAAAAATATGTGGAAGACCCGAAACATTTGGAAATACAGATCGTGGCAGATAACCACGGAAATATTCGTCATTTATACGAGCGTGACTGTTCGGTACAACGTCGCCATCAAAAAGTGGTGGAAATGGCACCTTCCTATAATGTTTCAGCAAAAGTGAAGAAACAATTATACACCTACGCCGTTGCCATTGCCGAAGAAGTAACGTATAACAACGTTGGTACCGTAGAATTTTTGGTAGATAAAAGTGATGAAGTTTATTTTATTGAAGTGAATCCGCGTATTCAGGTAGAGCACACGGTTACTGAAATGGTTACGGGAATAGACCTTATTAAAACACAAATATTTGTTGCCGGTGGTTATAAACTGGACGACAAGCAGATCAAAATTTACGATCAGGATTCCCTTCAAACCTACGGGTTTGCCATACAATGCAGGTTAACTACCGAAGATCCCGCCAATAATTTCACACCGGATTATGGAACTATTACGACGTATCGTAGCGCTTCAGGAATGGGGATTCGATTGGATGCCGGAAGTATTTATCAATCCTATAGTATTAGTCCGTTTTTTGATTCCATGCTGGTAAAAGTTTCCGCTCACGGACGTACTCTGGATGGAGCGGTTCGAAAAATGACGCGTGCTTTAAAGGAATTCAGGATTCGTGGTGTGAAAACCAATATACATTTTCTTCAGAATGTAATTCAGCATGACACATTTAAAAACGGTAAAGCATCTGTAAATTTTATTGGAAATACACCTTCGCTTTTCGACATAAAATTACCCCAGGATCGCACTACAAAAATCACCAACTATCTGGGTGAAGTGATCGTAAACGGAAATCCGGATGTAAAATTTGTGGATGAGAATAAAAAATTCAGAACTCCTGTGGTTCCTGCTTTCGACCCAAACGCAGCGTTTCCAAAGGGAACCAAAGATTTACTCACCGAATTAGGTCCCGATGGCTTCTCGAAATGGTTGAAAGCTGAAAAGAAAATTCACTTTACCGATACGACTATGCGGGATGCGCACCAGTCGTTGCTGGCAACAAGAATGCGAACCTACGATCTGGTAAATGTGGCTGAAAGCTTTGCAAAAAACCATCCTAATACCTTTAGTATTGAAATGTGGGGCGGCGCCACTTTTGATGTTTGTCTTCGGTTTTTGAATGAAAGTCCGTGGACACGTTTACGAGAGTTGCGAAAGCTAATGCCTAATATTTTATTTCAAATGTTACTTAGAGGTAGCAACGGTGTAGGATACAAAGCGTATCCGGATAATTTGATTGAAAAATTTATTGAAACCTCCTGGGAGAACGGAATTGATATTTTTAGAATATTCGACTCGTTGAACTGGGTTAAAGCCATGGAGCCAAGTATTAACTACGTGCGTAACAAAACTGGCGGATTAGCCGAAGCTGCCATAAGTTATACGGGCGATATTTTAGATCCTAATGAAACAAAATATACGTTAAAATACTACACTCAACTCGCCAAAGACCTTGAAAATGCTGGTGCACACATTATCGCTATCAAGGATATGGCTGGTTTATTAAAACCGTATGCAGCTACTGAATTGGTGGGTGCCTTAAAAGACACCGTGAATATTCCATTGCATCTACACACTCACGATACGTCCTCCATACAATCTGCTACCTACTTAAAAGCCATTGAAGCAGGTGTTGATGTAGTTGATGTGGCATTGGGCGGACTTTCAGGGTTGACATCGCAACCCAATTTTAACTCGGTCGTGGAGATGATGAAACGCCACAAGCGCGCCAACGATTTTGATATGAAAAAGCTGAATCAATTTTCAAATTACTGGGAAGATATTCGGGAATATTACTATCCGTTTGAGTCTGATCTTAAAGCCGGTACTGCCGAAGTGTATCAGCACGAAATTCCAGGAGGGCAGTATTCAAATCTACGTCCGCAGGCTGAAGCTCTTGGATTGGGTGACCGATTTAGTGAGGTGAAGAAAATGTACGAGCAGGTGAATACACTCTTCGGAAACTTGGTAAAAGTAACGCCAAGCAGCAAAGTGGTGGGCGATATGGCTATTTTTATGGTCACAAACAATTTATCACCGGAAGATGTGATGGAGCGCGGGGAAACTATTTCATTCCCGGAATCTGTGATCAATTTCTTTAAAGGGGATCTGGGACAACCGTTGGGTGGTTTTCCGAAAAAACTTCAGAAGATACTATTGAAAAGCAATAAACCGTATACCGATAGACCCAATGCGCATTTAACACCTATAGATTTTGACAAGGAGTATACTGCTTTCAAAAAGAAGTTTCAGAAAGGCTTTAGCAGACCGATAGAATTTGAAGATTTCCTAAGTTACAGTTTGTATCCACGTGTTTTTGAAGCAGCTCATGAAAAGTATAAGTTGTTTGGAAGTACTGCGATTTTATCCACTAAAAATTTCTTCTATCCTATGAAATTGAGGGAAGAAACGATGATAGAACTGGAACCCGGAAAAACCATTGCTGTGAAGTTACTTTCGGTAGGAATCCCAAATGATGATGGATTTAGGATCGTGTTCTTTTCGGTAAACGGGGAAAATAGATTCGTGGAAATAAAGGATGCTTCCGTAGACGTAAAGAACGTACAAAATATAAAAGCCGATACCGAAGATGAAAACCAATACGGAGCACCATTGCAGGGAATGCTTTATAAAATTCTGGTAAAGAAAGGGCAGGAAGTAAAAGCAAACGATCCATTGTTTGTTTTGGAAGCAATGAAAATGGAGAGTACTGTGTTGGCAGTAGGCAGTGGAAAAGTAAAAAACATATCTTTACAGGAGGGAACTTTAGTGATGCAGGATGATTTGATCGTGACACTTAGTTAGTAGCGGTGAAAATGCAACTGCGTTAAAAAATTTGTTGTTAAGTTCTGTTTTTATAAATTTATAGGATAGTATGTTTTAGCTATCCAAACTTATGGAACCTCTAGTACAGAATACTAAGCTCGATTTTGCCATTGTGAAATTTTATGACACCTATGTGGTGTGCAAAATTTCGCAAGGTGCTTCAATTGGTATCGAAGAAGTTACTGCTTTACATAAACTTTATAGAGCCCATTACGGTGAGTTAAAATATGGCTATATATTTGATCGCACCACAGATTACACCATCAACCCAATTTCTTACCTTCAATGCCCATACTATCCAGATGTAACAGCATTTGCGATAGTAGCTCCCAATGAAACAACTAAAAAAATGGTTGCCTACGAAGAAACTTTTTCAAGGATGAAACTAAAAACGTTTGATACGTTAGCCGAAGCCCAAGCGTGGATGGAGCAATATAACAAAGCGCTTGGGCTATGAGTATATAACAAGGTTCAGATCGTAATCAATTGGCTCTGGAAGAAAAACTCATGGTTGTTATTTAGTCCAGATTAGGTTTTCTCTTCTCCGGAAGAAAAACGCAAGCTATATTTCATAAAAAAGAAACTTCCCTCCTTGCCAATCAAATAAATAACATTACATTTGCACCCCTCAAAAAGCGGAAAAATTCTGTTTGGATGGGTGAAAACAATGAATTATTAACTATTTACACAAAGAACTATAATGGACACATTAAGTTACAAAACAGTATCTGCCAATAAGGCAACCGTGACTAAGGAATGGTTGGTGGTGGATGCGGACGGCCAAACATTGGGTCGTCTTGCAAGCGAAGTTGCTAAATTACTTCGCGGAAAACACAAACCAAGTTTTACTCCACACGTAGATTGTGGCGACAACGTAATTATTACGAATGCTGCCAAAATCCAGTTATCGGGAAACAAATGGGAAGCTAAAGAATACATACGCCACACAGGGTATCCTGGTGGACAGCGTTCTTTAACTGCTAAAGAATTGTTTGGAAAAAGTCCTTCTAGACTTATAGAAAAATCTGTAAAAGGAATGTTACCTAAAAATAAATTAGGTGCTGCTATTTTCAGAAATCTAAAAGTTTATGATGATGAAAACCACGGACAAGAAGCACAAAAACCCAGAGTAATTAACCTTAACGACAAAAAGTAATGGAGACAATTCACAAAATTGGAAGAAGAAAGACCGCTGTTGCACGTGTTTACCTATCTGAAGGAAAAGGGAACATTACCATCAACAAGCGTGAGCTAGACAATTATTTTACAACCTCAACATTGCAATACAAAGTAAAGCAACCTTTGATGTTAACCGATAACGAAAAAACATTCGATATTTCGGTAAATGTTTTTGGTGGAGGTATTACCGGTCAGGCAGAAGCAATTCGCCTGGCAATTTCTCGTGCTATGTGCACGTTGAACGATGAGAACAGAGGCATCTTGAAGCCGGAAGGACTACTTACCAGAGACCCACGTATGGTTGAGCGTAAGAAATTCGGACAGAAGAAAGCCCGTAAGAAATTTCAGTTCTCTAAGCGTTAAGCTTCGACTTCGCTCAGCCTGCGTTGCTTTGCAGCAATGGTTGGCGATTTATACAAGTTCATACAAATACAATTATTAATAAGCTGTTAGTCCCGCTCTTTGCCGGGCGGGACAACTAGTTTAGCATCTAAATCAAATAATTCAGAAAAACTGAAGGACAGATTGCTATCTAACTTACAGAACGTAAACTAAAAACAAAATGGCAGACAACAAGCAAGTTAAGGAACTCCTTGACGCAGGTGTACACTTTGGACACCTTACCAGAAAATGGAACCCGAATATGGCACCGTATATCTATATGGAGCGTAACGGTATCCACATTATCAACCTATACAAAACTACCGCAAAACTTCAGGAAGCAAACGATGCTTTGGCGAAGATTGCCGCAAGTGGACGTAAAATTCTATTCGTAGCTACTAAAAAACAAGCGAAAGACATTGTTTCAGAAAAAGTAAAGAACGTGAACATGCCTTACATCACAGAGAGATGGCCAGGTGGTATGTTAACTAACTTTGTAACTATTAGAAAAGCCGTTAAGAAAATGGCTTCTATTGATAGAATGAAGCAGGACGGAACATTTATGACACTTTCCAAGAAAGAGCGTTTAGCAGTAGACCGTCTAAGAGCGAAGCTGGAAAAGAACTTAGGTTCTATTAGCGAAATGAGCCGTCTTCCAGGCGCTTTATTTATTGTAGATACTACACGTGAGCACATTGCTGTAAAAGAAGCTCAAAAACTAAACATCCCAATCTTTGCTATGGTAGATACCAATAGCGATCCTCGTGAGATTGACTATGCTATCCCGTCTAACGATGATGCATCTAAGTCTATCGAGAAGATTATCACAAGTGTAACCGATGCTATTGCAGGAGGTTTAGCCGAAAGAAAATCTGGAAAAGATGGTGACGAAGAAGAAGGCTCAAAAAAGAGTGCTCCTAAAAGAGAAAAGAAAGAAGGTAAAGAAGGTAAGCCTAAAAAGAAAAGAGTTTCTGTAGAAGCTACAGACGTTTCAGGAGCTCCAACTGTGAGTACAAGTGATAAGAAAGCAATGAAAGATGCTAAAGAATCTAAAGTACTTGAGTCCAAGTCTGAGACTATGGAGAAAGCCGGTTTAACTAAAGAAGAAGAGTAGTTTTAAATATACAGTAGCAGTTTGCGCTGTTGCTGAAAAGAAAAATTATTTCATAAAATTAAAAAGTCGTCATGTTCATTTCTCTAACTGAAATTTGCGACGGCTTTTTTACTACTAATTAATAAACAATGCAATTGCAAAGCAAGCGCAATAAAAAATAAATACGATGGTAAAAGTAACCGCCGCAGAAGTAAACGAATTAAGAAAAAAAACCGGAGCTGGAATGATGGACTGTAAAAAGGCATTAGTAGAAGCAGAAGGTAATATGGAAGAGGCAATTAACATCCTAAGAAAAAAAGGACAGAAAATTGCTGAAAAAAGAGCAGATCGTGACTCTAGTGAAGGAGCTGTTGTTTCAAAAATAAACGACGCTAACACGAGAGGTGTTGTTGTTTCAGTTAATTGTGAAACAGATTTCGTAGCAAAAAATGACTCTTATAAAGAACTAGCCCAGGAAATCGCAGACATCGCAATTAATGTAAATTCCAAAGAAGAGCTTTTAAAAGCAGATTTCAAAGGAATGACGGTTGAAGAGAAATTGATCGAACAAACCGGTGTAATTGGTGAGAAGATTGAAATTGGTGGTTTTGAAACATTGGAAGCACCTTTCGTAGGAACCTACATTCACGGTAATAAGATTGGCGCTTTAACAGGATTATCAAAAGCTATCGATAACGCTGAAGAAGTTGCTAAAAACGTATCGATGCAGGTAGCTTCCATGGGAGCAACTACATTATCTTACAAAGATTTTGATCCGGCTTACGTAGCATCAGAAACGGAAGCTAGAATTGCCGTTATTGAAAAAGATAATATTGAATTAGGACGTTTAGGAAAAACCCTTAAAAATGTACCGCAATTTATCTCAAAAGCTCAGTTAACAGAAGACGCCATGGCAAAAGCCGAAGCCGAAGCAAAAGAGCAGTTGAAAGCAGAAGGGAAACCAGAACAGATCTGGGATAAAATTCTTCCTGGTAAAATGGAGCGTTACATTAGTGACAACACTACTCTGGATCAGGAACAAGCATTATTGGATCAAAATTACATTATGGACGATAAGAAAAAAGTTTCAGATTATGTAGCAGACCAAAATGTTGAAGTAGTTGGCTTTAAGAGAGTTACTTTAGCGTAATTCCCCTAGATACTATTCTTTACATTACGCTCGCGATGCAAAGAATCACTCAGCGACATTTGTTTCTGACTATCATTTAAAAATCCGTTTGCAGAAAATTCTGCAAACGGATTTTTTATTGTTATGATTTGACATAACTGGTCTCCTCACACTATTGTTTCACCACTTTTTTAACTAACTTCTTCCCTTCCGAAGTAATTATTGCAAGATAGACTCCGCTACTTACTGTGGATAAATTAAGTTCGGTTGTTAAATTCTCTGGTGTTACTTCCAGCACTTTTCTTCCGGCAAGATCCACTAAGGTGATTCGTTGTATACCTTCTGAGCTCTCCACAACTAATTTATCCTGTACCGGATTAGGATACAGTGCTATGCTATTTTCAGCAACATCTTCAATACCTAAAAATGTATTTATACCAAATCTAGTTTCGTATGTAATTCCACCAAATGTTGCGGTTATGTTATAGACTCCATCTATCCAGGAAGCGTCGGTAGGGAATATCCATTCAGCATAAGCTCCTGTATAGTTGGGCCAGGACGATGTAAAAACATAATCTTCCAACACCGTTCCATTCGGATCTGTAACTACTATCTGCGTCTCACTGTTGGTTTGAATATCTCTGTAAAAAATTCGGAAAATCACATCATCTCCCGGTAAAAAGTCAAGCTTCTCGTAGGTATCTTCAACTTGGGCACAGGTAGTATCAAAATTAGTTGAATTATGTGTAGAGAGTTTATTAATGGCCGGAACATAATATTCTGGCTGATTTGCCCACCAACTTTCAGAATTTAAACTATTGCAAGAACCCTGGTAAGGATCTATAAGATTATTACCTGCATCATATACTTCAAAATGCAAATGTGGTATAGAACTACTACCCGAGCTTCCCGCCGCACCTAGATATTCGCCTTCTTCTACAGTATCGCCAATGTTTTTTGTTGTAATAGCGCCATCCTTGAAGTGCCAATACCAGGCCTGCGATCCATCGGCGTGCTCTATAATTATTCCGTTCCAGTTCGGGTTTCCGCTATTATTACAATTCAGATCGAAATTACCATCTCTTTTATCTAGTATAATTCCTGGTGCTGCAGCAACAATCTGCATTACTTCTTCCTGCATATGTTTCCACGGGTAAGGCCATAACACATAATCGGTTCCTTCGTGGTTTCCGGTTGCCCAGTCATACGTTCTTTCGTTACAATTATAATCTATTAAATTTCCATTTGGTGTAAGATCATGATCTACTTGAAAATTTATGATATAAAATCCAGGGTCATCAAAACCGGGTTTGGACTTAATAGGAGGGGCAAATGTAATGGCGCCGCCACTTCTTTCAAATGCATTTGGTCTGTTTTTTACTATTTCCTGTTTATTAATTAAAAGTTGACTGCGCACCTGTTGTCTTTGTGAATCTGTTATGCATTCAGATTTTTTATAAGTTGCGGGATAAAATGTTGGCGATGTATTGCCCTTAGGATTTTGAGCAAATAATGTTGAGGCTAGCAGTAAGAAAGCAAGATGTATTGTAGTTTTCATAATCAGAGGTTTTTAAATTAAAATTGTGTACTTTTTAATACATCGTAACACATTCAATTTGTCATCGTAATATTTCAGGTTTTTTTCACCCGCGACTCATACTTTAGGATTTTTAGAATATCCATCATAAATTTTCATTATTTTTGCCCAACAAAATTCCACTAATGCGTTATAATAGAATCCTCCTTAAATTAAGCGGTGAAGCCTTAATGGGTAATCGTCAATATGGTATTGACCCCGATCGCCTCAAAGAATATGCCCTGGAAATTAAAGAAATTACAGCCCTGGGAGTAGAAGTTGCCATTGTCATAGGTGGCGGAAACATTTTTCGCGGCCTGGCAGGTGCAAGCAAAGGTATGGACCGTGTACAGGGCGACCATATGGGAATGTTGGCAACAGTAATAAACGGACTCGCGTTGCAAGGTGCATTGGAAGATGAAAACATCCCTACACGTCTACAGAGTGCCATAAAAATAAATGAAGTAGCAGAGCCTTTTATTCGTCGTAAGGCGATTAGACACCTTGAAAAAGGACGTGTGGTAATTTTTGGTGGCGGAACAGGAAACCCATATTTCACTACAGATAGCGCCGCAGTGCTTCGAGCTATTGAAATTGAAGCAGATGTTATTCTGAAAGGAACCCGCGTAGATGGAATTTACACAAGTGATCCCGAAAAGGATACTTCGGCAACAAAATTCGATTTTATTACATTTGATGATGTGCTAAAAAAAGGATTGAAGGTGATGGATACAACCGCATTTACCCTTAGCCAGGAAAACGAATTACCAATTATTGTTTTTGATATGAACACAAAAGGTAATTTAATGAAGGTTGTTAAAGGTGAGACAATAGGAACTAAAGTGAACCTTTAAACTGAAGTGAGAGAGGGAAAAAACGCCTCTTTTTAAAGTTTATAAAAATCACTACTTTTGAATTGGTATCATTTTTGAAAAAAACCTTAAAATTTCAGATACTAAAAAAATAAAACACTCACTAACTTTAGGTAGTGAAGTAAAATCAAACTTTTAAAATAAGCTCAACGAACGTATAGTGAGCAAAGTCGAACTATGGAAGACGAAATAAAATTTATCTTAGACGAGACAAAAGAGGCTATGGACAAAGCCCTTTCCCACTTAGAAAAACAATTGGTAAACATTCGTGCCGGTAAGGCTACCCCGTCTATGGTGGGTGGTGTGATGGTAAATTACTACGGCAGCCAAACTCCTCTGGGGCAAGTAGCCAATATAAACACTCCAGATGGGATGACTATCTCTATTCAGCCCTGGGAAAAAGGAATGATTCCTGAAATTGAAAAGGGAATTCACCTTGCCAACATAGGCTTTAACCCTATGAATAATGGTGAAAGTGTGATTATTAATGTTCCACCTTTAACCGAAGAACGTCGTACCGAATTGGCAAAACAGGCAAAAGCCGAAGCCGAAGAAGCAAAAATTGGTGTGCGTAACGATCGTAAAAATGCGAATAACGAAATTAAAAAATTAGACATTTCTGAAGATATGAAAGCTAATTTGGAAATTGACGTTCAAAAAATGACCGATACTCATATCGAGAAAATAGATCATATTTTTGAAAAGAAAGAAAAAGAAATTATGACGGTGTAACAGCCCGTATACGTTAAACAAAACACAAACAAGCGGCCTTAGAGCCGCTTTATTTTTACTTTCGCATTCTATAATTTCCTCACAAGTATGCGCGGTTATGCACTGCTATTGTTATTCCTATTCCCTCTGGCAATTCTTGCACAGGAACCTGCCATTAAAACAAAACAAGACACTACAGCTTCAAAAGCCGAAAAAAAAGAAAACCCCTTTAACACCGGTTTTTATCCCGTTGGTTTTTTTGATATTGACCTTAGATACATAATTAAATTTAATAATTACGAGGGCTTACGATTGGGGATTGGCGGTGTTACCAACGACAGGCTTTCAGAAAGATTTAAAATTGGCGGGTACTTTGCCCGGGGCTTTAAGGACCGTGACAATAAATTTAGTCTAGGTGGAAGTGTGAGACTTGATAAAGAGTACAAAACACTATTCAACCTTTATTACAAAGATGATATACAGGAAATAGGAAAGTTTAATTTTCTTACAGACGATAGAGTATATTCCGTATTTGAACCTCGCTTGGTAAACGTCACACAATTTTACAAGGAAAGAACCTGGCAAGCAAATGTACAGGCTGAATTTATAGAAAAAATACTTGCAGAAGTTCGTGTATCAAGAAGCCGTATAGACCAGATTGAGGGATATGAGTTTTTTAACAACGGAGTTTTTTACGACAGCTACGAACTGGCCGAAGCAACTGCATCCTTCCGTATAAGCCCGAAAACAGATTTTATTACAAGAGATGATGGTCGTGTTGAATATTTCGACGGCTTTCCAAAAATTAGTGCTCAGATTACCCAAGGGATAAAAGGTATTACCGAAAGTGACTTTAACTACACCAAATTTGGATTAAAGCTGGATTATTACATTGCCAGAACAAATCTATCCTCTACCAACTTTTTGCTTGAAGGAGATTATGCCATTGGCGATGTACCATTAACACACTTGTACCACGCCTATCCTAACGCACCTACCAAAGATGAAATTTTACAACGTTTCTCGGTAGCGGGGCGCCGCAGTTTTGAAACGATGTATTTTGGAGAATTTTTCTCAGATCGATTATTAGTAACGCAAGTACGACATAGTTTACGAAGATTTGACATTGCAGATCGCTTTAAACCAGAATTGGTTATCGTAACCCGCCACGCCATAGGAGACTTTAAAAATCCCGAAAACCATTTTGGCTTGCCCTTTAATACATTGGACCAGGTATACAATGAGTCCGGCTTTGAAATTAATAAGCTCATTTTTGGTTTTGGGCTAAGTTTTGCCTACCGCTATGGCTTCTATAACCTTCCACAATTTGAGGATAATGTAAGTTTTAAGTTTACATTTTATGCGAAGTTTTAAGGAGTAAAAACTTCCCCTACCCAACATTGGTGATAACCCACACCTATTCACTACCTTTGCCAGGATTGAAAACGCAACTACTTGAATAAACTTTTTAGCATAGGTTTCTGGAGTGCCGTCGCACGATTTATTCTTAGAAACAGACCGTTACTACTTATTATAATTGCTGCCATTACCGTGTTTATGGTGTCGCAATGGCAACATATGCGCTTTACCTATTCTGAAGCGAACCTACTTCCGGACGACCATGAAGTAAACATAGAGTACAATAAATTTCTGGACAAATTTGGCGATGAGGGCAACCTTATTATTATGGGCGTTAAAGACAGTACGCTTTTTACTCCTACTAATTTCAATGCGTGGATAGCGCTTTCAAATAAAATAAAAGCCTATGACGCTGTAGACCTCACACTTTCTGTTGGCGATCTACAAAAACTGAAGAAAGTACAGGATTCCACAACTTTTGCACTCGTCCCGTTTATCCAAGACAGTATCCTTTCCGAAGAAACCCTTAAAGATTACAAATATGAGCTGTTTAATAAGCTCCCGTTTTACAAAGGCTTAGTGTATAGCCCCAACAAACAGGGAGTGCGAACGGCTATTTATCTTAAAAGAGATATTGTAAACACAGCCTTACGCCGCGACTTTGTTGTGGAAGACCTTATTCCTATCATCGAAGATTTTGAAAAAGAAACAGGAATAAACGTCCACACCTCTGGAATGCCTTACATACGCACACTCAATTCACAAAATATTATTGATGAAATTGGAATGTTTATTGGCGCAGCGTTACTGGTAACGTCACTTATTTTCTTCTTCTTTTTCAGAAGTTTCAGAGCTACTTTTATTTCTATGATTACTGTAATTGTGGGCGTATGCTGGGCCTTTGGGATTTTAGGTTTGCTGAAATATGAAATAACTGTACTTACAGCTTTAATTCCCCCACTTATTATTGTAATTGGGATTCCAAACTGTATTTTTCTTATAAATAAATACCAACAGGAAATAAAATTACACGGAAATCAAGCAAAGTCGCTACAACGCGTAATCGCTAAAGTTGGGAACGCTACCCTTATGACCAACGTAACTACAGCTTCTGGTTTTGCTACGTTTATCCTTACCAATAGCAAGCTGTTAAGCGAGTTTGGGGTTGTGGCTTCTATTAATATCATCTGTATTTTTCTGTTGAGCCTGTTTATTATCCCTATTGTGTATAGCTACATGAACGTGCCAAAAACCAAACACCTTAAACACTTAAACAAGCGGTGGATTGGTGCATTTGTAAATTGGATGGAGCGCATGGTAAGGGAGCATCGCATTGCTATTTTTATAGTGTCTATTCTAATGCTCTGCGGAAGTATAGTAGGAATCTTTAACATTAAAATATCCGGAAGTATTATTGAAGACATGCCCAAAGACAAGGCATTTTTTGCAGACATTAAATTTTTTGAACAGGAATATGAAGGCATTATGCCACTGGAAATTCTGGTAGATACCAAACGTAAAAAAGGGGTAATGAAACTCGCTACCTTAAAACGAATGGACGAATTACAGGAATACCTGGAAGAAATACCCGAATTTTCTAAACCACTATCCGTAGTAGACTTGGTGAAATATAGTAAACAAGCCTACTATAACGGCAACCCGGAATATTATCAGTTACCGAACAGCCAGGAACGAACGTTTATCTTATCCTACGCAAAAAACAGTGCCAAGAACACTAATTTATTATCAAGCTACGTGGACACCACGGGTCAATATGCCCGTATTACCGTGTTTATGAAAGACACCAAAACCGAACGCTATGACAGACTGGAAGAAGACATACGCTTAAAAATTGATAAGATTTTCCCCAGCGATCGCTACGAAGTTACTTTAACAGGAAATGCCCTGGTGTTTCAAAAAGGAACAAAATACCTGGTAAACAATCTGGTGCTTTCGCTCTCGTTGGCCATCTTGCTCATTGCTTTATTTATGGCGTGGATGTTCCGAAGTTTTAAAATGATTCTGGTATCCCTGCTCCCCAACTTATTACCACTAATCATTACTGCAGGATTAATGGGCTTTTTGGGCGTTCCCATAAAGCCATCTACTATTCTGGTGTTTAGTATCGCATTCGGTATTTCGGTAGACGATACCATCCACTTTCTGGCCAAATACAGGCAGGAGCTTATTGCAAATAACTGGAAGATAAAAAAATCGGTGTATGCAGCGCTTCGGGAGACTGGTGTGAGCATGTTCTACACTTCCATTGTATTGTTTTTTGGATTTTCAGTATTTACCATTTCCAGTTTTGGCGGAACGGTTGCATTAGGAGCGCTGGTTTCAGTTACCTTAGTTTTTGCAATGCTGGCTAACTTATTATTGTTGCCAGCACTATTACTCTCGTTAGAAAAAGAAATTGCTAACGAAAAGACGTTCAAAAAACCTTCGCTTCAAATTTTAGAAGACGAGGAGGTTCCAGATTCAGAGGAAAAAAATATAGAATAGGTGCCTTAAAACGCACTATGAGAGCTCGGCGGGATCCATTGTTTGTTAAGTTCGGGTTAAACCTCGCATTAATTAAAACCTCTTACAGCTATAATTGCGTACTTTAAAGAAATAGTTAGTACTTGAGCCAACCTCTACATATTTTTAAATTTTTACGCGCTACTGCGATTATATTCGTGGCGGCCTTGTATTGTTTGGCACCTTTACAACAACCGCTGGCAGACGGGTTTCATAAATTGGAACATACTATTTTAAATACAAACTCCAATCATTCTCACGAACTTGCACATACGTTGGGCAGTGACCACAGTCACGATCATAAATTGCTTTCATTCTTTAATGACCTGTTTTCAGATGATGCCCAGGGAGACGAACAACCTATAAAAGAATATAAGCTTGACAAGCACGTTGTGCAGCAATATGTTGTTCAAAATTATTTAATCCCTCCTGTTTCAGAAGAAAATTTCAGCTATAGTTTTACGGCTTATTCTATTTCAATTCCTTATATATTACCTCCTCCCAAAAGTGCCTTTTCATACTTTTAGTACTTAAAATTTTTTACGGTCATCGTACTGTAAAGAAGCACCTTACCTGTATTAAGATGGATACAATGCCAATCTTAAAAGGCGATATTTATGGTGTCTTTTTGCGGTCAAAGTGACTAACAAACACAAATAATCTTATCATGAAAAGTAAACTCTTATGGAGCTTACTACTTTTTTGTGCGTTTGCGAATGCACAAACCCTTAGTGGAATTGTAGTAACTCAAGATAATCTTCCAATAGAAGACGTAGCCATTTTTAATAAAAACAGTGGCACACACTCACACACTAATAGTAATGGCGAATTTTCCATTGACAAAACTGAAACTACAGATCAATTATATTTCTCGTATCTGGGTTTTGCACCTTACACATATACGGTAACTGCAACAGATTTTGACACACCTATAGCTATCAACCTTGTTAAAAATGCAGTTTCTTTAGAGCAAATTGTAATTACACCACAAGTAGATGCTTTAAACAGTATTATTAATATAGATCTGGAAAATAATCCTGTAAAAAACTCTCAGGAAATACTCCGTAAGGTTCCTGGTCTTATTATTGGCCAGCACGCCGGAGGTGGAAAAGCAGAACAAATTTTCCTTCGTGGTTTCGATATAGATCACGGAACCGATATTAACTTAACCGTAGACGGACTGCCCGTAAATATGGTATCACACGCACACGGGCAAGGATATAGCGACCTTCACTTTTTAATTCCTGAAACCCTGGATAAAATTGAATTTGGCAAAGGACCCTATTATGCGCAAAGAGGTGATTTTACAACCGCTGGTTATGTAGCTTTTAAAACGAAAGATGAAGTAAAAAACAGTTTTATTTCTCAGGAAATTGGCGATTTTAATGCGTTTAGGACTGTTGGGGTTTTTAAATTGTTAGATACTGAAACTTCCAACGCATATGTCGCAAGCTCACTAAATACTTTTGATGGACCTTTTGAATCACCACAAAACTTTAACCGCTTTAATATAATGGGGAAATACAATTTCACGGTTGCTAACGACCAACGCGTTTCTCTTTTAGCTTCTCACTTTTCCAGTAAATGGGATGCCTCCGGGCAAATACCGCAGCGTGCCGTAGATGCAGGTTTAATTAATCGCTTTGGAGCCATTGACGATACCGAAGGTGGTAATACCAGCCGCACAAATTTTTTAGTGAATCATTCAAAAAAACTGAGTACGAATGCATCATTAGAAAGTAGTGCCTATTTTTCTCAATACGATTTTGAGTTGTTTTCAAATTTTACATTCTTTTTGGAAGATCCAGTAAATGGTGACCAAATTCGTCAGTTTGAGGACCGAAACATTCTTGGCTTTCAGACGGCGTATTCAGAAGACACCTCGCTCTTTGGCAACGATTTTGAATATATAGCAGGAGCCGGAGTTCGATATGACGATGTAAATGACATACAATTGTCCCGAACTAAAAACAGAGATGAGTTATTAGAACGGTTAGCCTTCGGGAATGTAAACCAGATAAATACATTCGGTTTTATTAAAACAAAATACAGTACAGGTGATTTCACCCTGGCACCAGAACTAAGATTGGACTATTTTAAGTTCGACTATGAAAACAAGTTAACTGAAACGTACGATAACAAAAGCGAACGTAAAGTTTTTGCCAGCCCAAAATTTAATGTAACGTATAGCCCTAATCAGCAATTACAACTATTTGCCAAGACCGGGATAGGTTTTCACTCCAACGATGCCCGTGTTGTGGTTGCCAACAGTGGCGAAGACATTCTACCTGCAGCATACGGAGCAGACTTGGGAGCTATCTATAAAGTGACAGACAAGCTGGTTTTAAACACCGCTGTCTGGGCGTTGTTTTTAGAACAGGAATTTGTATACGTAGGCGATGCTGGCATTGTAGAACCTAGTGGCAAAACACGAAGAACAGGAATAGACTTTGGTGGACGCTATGAAGCATTAGACTGGCTGTATCTTTTTGGAGATATAAACTACACCTACGCTCGCAGTACCGAAGAAGCCGAAGGAGAAGATTTTATTCCTTTAGCTCCCGATTTAACTTCTACCGGCGGACTTTCAATAGAGAATGTTGGCGCATTTTCCGGAGGACTAAATTATCGTTTTATTAAAGATCGTCCTGCCAATGAAGATAATAGTATTGTAGCCGAAGGATATTTTATAACAGATCTAACAGCAAATTACACCTACAAAAATTTTATTTTTAGTGTTATTGTTGAAAATTTATTTGATACAGAATGGAACGAAACGCAGTTTGCTACCGAAAGTAGGTTATTCAACGAACCTCAACCGGTTGAAGAAATTCACTTTACACCGGGCACACCTTTTTTTATTAGAGGAAAGGTCACGGTAAATTTCTAGTCACCTCGACGCAGGAGAGGTCACACATTTTGCTAAAATAATTGATAGATCCACGCACCTTTTTTGTGCTTACTCAGGTGTGCTTACTCAAGTGTGATTTCTCCTATCGTCGAAATGACTCCCACAGTCACCTCGACGCAGGAGAGGTCACATATTTTGCTTAAAACAGATGATAAATTTAGTTGCCCGATTCACGATAACTCAATAACTTTTACATAGGTTTGACTTCTCTGTCGTGCCTCCATCGAAATGACCGGTAGTTTCGATTTCATTTTCAGAATTAACAATTATATTTGTCCTTCACTATTAGCAAGACTATGAAAACAACAGAAATTGTACATCTTTTACAACAAGAACCTTCTCAAAATGAAGTAACTGCCCGGGGTTGGGTACGTGCTTTTAGAAGTAATAGATTTATCGCTTTAAACGACGGTTCTACCATACACAATATACAATGTGTCGTAAATTTTGAAAATTTTGATGAAGAAACCTTAAAAGACATTACCGTAGGCGCTGCTATTGAAGTAAGAGGAGCATTGGTTGAAAGCCAGGGACAAGGTCAAAAGGTAGAGATTCAGGTTTCGGAAGTAATTGTTTTAGGAAAAGCAGATCCGGAAGAGGTGAAACTTACCATTCTTTCACCAAAACGTCACACGCTAGAAAAATTACGTGAGCAGGCACATTTACGTGTGCGAACCAATACATTTGGTGCTATTATGCGTGTTCGTTCCAAATTATCTTTTGCTATTCACGAGTACTTTCAGCAAAACGGGTTTAACTATATGCACACTCCAATTATTACGGGAAGTGATGCGGAAGGAGCCGGCGAAATGTTTAAAGTAACCAACTTCAACCTTAAAAACCCTCCGTTGAATGAAGACGGAACGATAAATTACAAAGAAGATTTCTTCGCAAAAGAAACCAATCTCACCGTAAGTGGACAATTGGAAGCCGAAACCTTTGCTATGGGCTTAGGAAAAGTGTACACCTTTGGCCCGACCTTTAGAGCCGAAAACAGCAATACCAGCCGACATCTTGCTGAATTCTGGATGATAGAGCCCGAAGTTGCTTTTAATGATCTGGCAGACAATATGGATCTGGCAGAAGATTTTATAAAATACGTATTAAACTTCGCTCTGGAACAGTGTGCAGACGATCTGGAATTTCTGGAAAACCGTTTGTTACAAGAAGAAAAAAGCAAACCACAAGCCGAAAGAAGCGAAATGCCACTACGTGAGAAGTTAAGATTTGTTTTAGAAAATAACTTTAAACGTGTAAGCTATACCGAAGCGATTGATATTCTAAAAAGAAGCAAACCAAACCAGAAGAAAAAATTTAAATATGTAATCGAAGAATGGGGAGCAGATCTGCAAAGTGAGCACGAGCGTTTCCTGGTTGAAAAACATTTTAAATGCCCCGTAATTTTGTTCGATTATCCGGCAAAAATAAAAGCATTCTATATGCGTCTTAATGACGATGGAAAGACCGTACGTGCTATGGACGTTTTGTTCCCTGGCATTGGAGAGATCGTTGGGGGAAGTCAGCGGGAAGAACGTTACGACGTGCTTAAAGAGAAAATGGCAGCTATGGATATTAGCGAAGAAGAACTTCACTGGTATTTGGATTTAAGAAAATTTGGAACCTGTGTGCATAGCGGATTTGGACTTGGTTTTGAGCGTTTGGTTCTTTTTGCTACCGGAATGGGTAATATTAGGGATGTAATTCCATATCCAAGAACTCCTGGAAATGCTTCTTTTTAGTCTTTACCCCTAAAAGTTAAGTCCGTTTTTATATAAAAATTTCTAAGTTCTTGTAAATTTTCGCTTTCAAATCTTAGGCACTTGTAAGTTTAGCGCACTTTAGACGCTTAAAATATCACAACCTTATATTAAAAACCCTTCGGTATCGTTTGATGTGAAGGGTTTTTTCTATTTTTATAGTTCAGTTACATACTATGCTTAAACAACAATTAAATTTTAAACTTTCTCAGAAACTTTCTCCTCAGCAAATACAGTTGATGAAGTTAATACAATTGCCTACACAGGCTTTTGAGCAACGTATTTCGCAGGAAATGAATGAGAACCCGGCTCTGGAAGGTGGTAAAGAAGATGAAGACAAACTGGACGACGATTTCAACAATGAAGATGAGTACGAAAACGATAGCGATGTAATTGAAACCGATATTAATGTAGACGATTATTTAAGCGACGACGAAACCCCGAGTTATAAACTTTCAGCAAACAACCATAGCGCAGACGATGAGGACAGGCAAACGCCCTATGCTTCGGGAACGTCTTTTAATCAGTATTTATTAACGCAGTTAAACACCTATCGCTTAGACGATGAAGCCAAAGAGATTGCAAAATTCCTGGTAGGAAGTGTAGATGAAAGTGGGTATATACGTCGTGATATAGCAGATATTCTGGACGACCTTGCTTTTACGCAAAATGTATATACTACTGAAGAAAAAATAGAAAAGATCCTTGATATTGTTCAGGAACTGGATCCGGCTGGCGTTGGAGCCAGAGACCTACAGGAGTGCTTATTACTACAATTATACCGAAGAAATCCGTCCGCTTCAGTTTCTTTGGCAATTGATATTATAGATGACGCTTTCGATCATTTTATTAAAAAACACTACAGTAAGCTTATTCAGAAATTCGACATTACTGAAGACGATCTTCGGGAAGCTATTCACGAAATAGAAAGCCTAAACCCAAAACCAGGTGGTGCCTACGCCGGAAACACGAGGATGGTAGAACATGTAGTGCCAGATTTTGCCATTAAAATTGTAGACGGAGAACTGGATCTTACCCTAAATGGAAGAAACGCTCCAGAACTGCACGTATCCCGTGAATATTCTAATATGCTGAAAGGGTACAAAGCTTCCAAAGAAAAATCGAAGTCGCAAAAAGATGCGGTTATGTTTATTAAACAGAAACTGGACGCAGCCAAATGGTTTATAGACGCTATTAAACAGCGACAACAGACATTGTTTGTTACAATGAATTCTATTATGCACCATCAAAAAGAATATTTTTTAACAGGAGATGAGCGTAATTTAAAGCCTATGATCTTAAAAGATATAGCAGATAAGATACATATGGATGTTTCAACGGTATCTCGTGTTGCTAACAGTAAATATGTAGACACACCCTACGGAACTAAACTTATTAAAGAATTTTTTAGTGAGTCTATGAAAAACGACCAGGGTGAAGATGTTTCAACCAGAGAAATAAAGAAAATCCTGGAAATTACCATTAGTGAGGAGAGCAAGAAAAAGCCACTAACCGACGATAAATTAGCGAAAATTTTAAAGGAAAAGGGGTATCCAATTGCGCGGAGAACCGTAGCAAAGTATAGAGAACAATTGGACATTCCTGTGGCCAGACTCCGAAAAGAAATTTAATGAATTATTTTTTACGCATTGGCGCCTACCTACTACACCCATTGCTAATGCCATTATTGGGCACACTCCTGTACTTTATAGTAACTCCAAGGTATATAGAACCAGGATTATTACAATCCAGACTACTGGCGGTTGCAATTATTACAATTTGTATTCCCATTGTTTCCTTTTTTCTGCTCCGGAATTTAGGCACCATCAGCTCCATTCATCTTAAAACAGTAGGAGAGCGAAAAATTCCACTGGCAGTGCAATGTATATTGCTTTTACTCATTATAAAACTGGTTTTCGATCCGTTTGATTCTCCAGAAATGTATTACTTTTTCGTAGGAGTATTGTTTTCCGGAATGAGTGCTTTAATCCTTGCATTTTTGAAATTTAAGGTAAGTCTTCATCAAATGGGAATTGCGGGTGTGACTATGTTTCTAATTGTTTTGAGTGTTCACTTTAAAATAAATATGCTCGTATGGCTGTGTATCTTTTTTATAGGAAATGGTTGGGTAGCATCTTCCAGATTACACACAGAATCACACACCTATCCGGAACTTATTGGAGGATTTTTTATTGGAGCGCTTCCGCAATTGCTTTTGGTTACGTTTTGGTTATAGAATATAGAAAATAATTCCCAGTTTTATAGTTCTGAAATCTACAGACTCCTGGGTATTGGTGGTTACGGCACCATCAAAAAAAGGATTTATACTATAATACGCAAAAAAATTAACTTTGTTGTATCCAAAACTTAAGGTGGCTGCCAAACGGGTTTGATTAAACTCCGGGATTTCGGTTTGTGTCACTTCGTTTCCGTCTTGTTGAAACCTTGCTTTATACCAATAGGCATATCCTACTCTAAATCCGGCGTAAACCCTCCAAAAGCCGTATTTGGTGGGCGTAGAACTCCTCCATCGTAATTCTATGGGCGCTTCAATAACGGCTGTACTAAAACGGTTAAATTTAAAGTCAAAATCGTCGTTGGTAAGGATGGTGAAAATAGATTCATCCTGAGGAGTTTCACCAATAAAAAGTGTATTTCCATAGGCATCAAAACTTAATCCTGCACCAACGGCTACAGCGAGGTTTCGCCGTTTATTTACAGGCATATCTCTAAGAAATCCAAAATGGATTCCGCCCGAAAGGCCTCTAATATTTACTGCCGAAGGAACACTGGACAAAAGATTGTAGGTAACGCCCAGATAAAATTGATCTTCCCTGTATTTGAGATCTCCAAGGGTATCTGTTTTCTTTTTTGTATCGAATGCCTGCACAAATTTTGCGTTTTTATTTACCGGCGCAATTGTATCTTCTTGTGCATTGACAATAAGACACATAAAAATAATACCAACAAAAACTGAAAATCTCTTATTCCCTAGCATAGCCCTAAAGATAGTTTTATTTAAAAAAATAACAGGAACTCGTTTCATCTTTTTCTTTTTCGAAACTTAAGTATTTGTATTGTTCTTTTTAAATTTAATAATAAGTTCCCGCTTAAAAAGAAGTTTAAATAAACACCATAAAAAAACGCCTCGAAATATTTCGAGGCGTCTTAACTCTAATTTTTTGGAAAATTATTTTTTATCCAACTCGCTACCTGCGGCTGTTATATAAATAATCTTTACCATATTTAATTCTCTCAATTCTTCTTTAATATCGGTTACTAAACCAGTGTTAGTTTCCTTATCAACCTTTAAAGCTACAACTACACGCTCCTGTAATTCCGGACGTAGTTTATCTCGCTTTTCAGTTAAAGCATATGCTAGGCTGGAAACTTCGGTAAATTTATCCCCGATCTGAATCTTACCTTCGGTACCAAACTTTTCTTGGTAGCTTTGGCTAGGCTTTCCCGCATATATGAACACAGAACGATCTTTCTTAAGTTTCTCAACCTCATTTGCCTTAGGCAACTCGTTCTTAATCATTAATTCATTATTACGAAGCACCGTTACAACCATAAAGAAGAATAATAACATAAATACAATATCTGGTAATGATGCTGTATTCACTGGTGGTAAATCACCGCCTTTTTTCTTTTTAAATTTTGACATAGTCTTCTTAGTTTTATTCGCCTCGTTTTTTAGGTTCCGCTTCGGATAATTTCAATGGAAATAACGCTTGTACCTGCTCAAGTTTATCTTGTGCAGCTTCCACATTCCCTTGATATTTACCTTCGTTAATAGCATTTTTGACATCTGTATAAACAAAGTCTGAACCAAACAGTCTTTTTGATTCTCTATTACGAAGTTCGTTATAAGCACCTACCAGCTCGTTTTGAACCGCGATATACATTCTATATGATGTTAAACGGTCGTTCTGAACAGAAATTACTGCTTTATCTGGATTATCTGAAGAACTTGGATCTCTTTTACCTTTACAATGGCTACAGTATTCCGGACTTCCTGAAGGCGCTCCTCCATTATCCAAGAATTCAATAGCAGCCTGTTTAAGGTCTTTTAACTCCATTAATTCTTCTTCAACCAACAACTGGTCATTCTGATTTACACTCACGATAAAGATATTCTTTTGTTTGAGTGGCGGCGGCGGCACTTCTTGGTCCTGCTTAGGTGGTAACTGACGTGCAATTCCTTTATCCTTTTCTATGGTTGTTGTAACCAGGAAAAAGATAAGTAATAGGAATGCAATGTCTGCCATAGACCCAGCATTAACTTCAGGTGTTGCTCTTCTTGCCATTTTTATCTATTTGTTATTTTTTTGAATCCACTAAATACCATTAATCCAACTGCAACTACAGCAAGAATGTAAAAAGTATATAGTCCTGTTCCAACCCATTTAGAGCCAGATTCAGATGTCATTCCTCCATCATCCGGAAGCTGCATTGGAGTGCTATCTGCCAACACATAAGATACAATAATAATTACAGCAAATACTCCTACCGAAATTAATGTTTTCTTAATGTCACCTTCAAAAACTCCTTTTAGAACAAACAATAGTACCATGACTACTGTTACAGCCAAAACAATGTATCCAACGTAGATTAACCAATCCTGGGCAGACTCGTTTCCAGACAATAGCATTGCCATACAAACAACTCCTAGAAGTCCAAGAACGATTCCTACGATTTTAAAAATTTTATGTAAAGCCATATTATATGGTGTGTTTTAAATTATTTTCTGTTTTTGTAGTCAACTAGCATATCTATCAATGTGATAGATGCATCTTCCATACTGTTTACAATACGGTCGATCTTCGCAATAATGTAGTTGTAAAAAATCTGAAGGATAATAGCCACGATCAAACCAAATACGGTTGTTAAAAGTGCTACTTTAATACCACCTGCCACCAGGGAAGGGTTCATATCACCCGCTGCAGCAATTTTATCGAATGCTAAAATCATCCCGATTACCGTTCCCATGAAACCAAGCATTGGTGCCAGGGCGATAAATAAAGAGATCCAAGAGACGTTTTTCTCTAGTTGTCCCATTTGCACACCTCCGTAAGCAACTACTGCTTTCTCAGCAGCATCGATACTCTCGTCGGCACGATCTAAACCTTGATAGTAAATAGAAGCAACAGGTCCCTTTGTATTTCTACAAACTTCCTTTGCAGCTTCAACACCACCACTATTAAGAGCATCTTCAACTTCTTGTGCTAGTTTTTGTGTATTGGTAGTAGAAAGGTTAAGATAAATAATTCTTTCAATAGCAATAGCTAATCCCAGAATTAAACAAAGAAGTACAATCCCCATAAATTCAGGACCTCCCTCTACAAAACGTTCTTTTAATTTCTGATGCCAACCACGGTCATCGGTATCTGCGGCTGCGACGTCATCTTGTACGAAGGTTATTGTAGCTGCTGTGGTTAATTGTTGCACGCTGGTTGGTGTAGTGTTAGCTACAGTTGCGTTTGCATTTAACGATCCCGCAAAAACTAGTGCGGCAATTGCCATAATTGAAAATAATTTTTTCATTGCTATCGACTTAAAGTTTGTTTTTAGTTAAAGGTTTAAAGATATAAAATTATTATGGTATTCTGCAACATTAAATTTGCCTATCGCTAATAAACACTTGGATTTCAGCGAATATGAATGTAAGATTTCAGAATATTTATTTTTATTATCACCCGATTGACTTTAAAATGTAGCTTCTAAAGCAAAAACGGACTTGAAAAGTAATGCTTTTATAGGTTCCTGCCAAAATAATTATGAATCATTATATATATAAAGAGATCTGAGCTTGCAAAAAAGCATCTGTAACATCTTTCAATTCTTATTAAATGAATCTTAGACTTCGCTTAGTTTAGTTTAGTTATGAAATACATAACGAAATGAAGAAACTCAGCTTTTTGTTCCCAAAATGAACCTTCGAGCAACGGGATTAACTCCGTTGATCCCATATTAGAAATCCGGAGCAAGCATAGAAACCAACAAGCCCCGAAAAAGGGGCTCGGACTTTTTGTTTTCAAAATAAACCTTCGAGCAATGGGATTAACTCCGTTGATCCCAAATTGGAAATCCGGAGCAAGCATAGAAACCAACAAGCCCCGAAAAAGGGGCTCGGACTTTTTGTTTTCAAAATAAACCTTCGAGCAACGGGATTAACTTCGTTGATCCCAAATTGGAAATCCGGAGCAAGCATAGAAACCAACAAGCCCCGAAAAAGGGGCTCGGACTTTTTGTTTTCAAAATAAACCTTCGAGCAACGGGATTAACTTCGTTGATCCCAAATTGGAAATCCGGAGCAAGCATAGAAACCAACAAGCCCCGAAAAAGGGGCTCGGACTTTTTGTTTTCAAAATAAACCTTCGAGCAATGGGATTAACTCCGTTGATCCCAAATTGGAAATCCGGAGCAAGCATAGAAACCAACAAGCCCCGAAAAAGGGGCTCGGACTTTTTGTTTTCAAAATAAACCTTCGAGCGAGCTCGGGTTTATTTTGAAAACAAAAAACCAGCAACATTCGTTGCTGGTTTCCTTTTGCAGAGAGGAAGGGATTCGAACCCTCGATACGTTGCCGTATACACGCTTTCCAAGCGTGCGCCTTAAGCCACTCGGCCACCTCTCTATTTTTCTTATTCCCGAAACTTCAAATTTTAAAATAGCTATATGTTGTTCGGGGATGCAAATAACGTGATTTTTAAAATTTCAGAATAAAAATATTCCAGATATTTATGATAATTCACCTCTTAATGATGTTTCGAACAAAGTTTTAAAACTTCCAGCCGATATTTCCCGCCCTAATAAGTACATTAATTTGGTTAATGCAGCTTCTGTAGTGCAGTCTTTTCCAGAAATAACACCCATCTTTTTTAATGCCGTACTGGTTTCATACAATCCCATGGCAACACTCCCTCCAGAACATTGCGTAACATTTATTACAGGTATCTCTTTTTTTATCACTCCCTTTAAAGCCTTTATAAACCAGGTTTGGGTGGTAGTGTTTCCACTTCCGTAGGTTTCGAGGATAAGGCCTTTTAAGTTTTTATATCCCAATATATGTTCAATGGTAGCCTGATCTATCCCCGGAAACATTTTCAATAATACCACGCCGTTAGACATGGTCGTGTGTGCTGTAAATTTTTTTCTTCTATTTGGAACATACAATGCACTATTATTTACCTGGAGGTGAACGCCACTTTCTGCTAATGCAGGATAGTTTAAGGAGGCAAAAGCTTCAAAATGTTCTGCATTTATTTTTGTTGTGCGGTTGGCACGATATAGTTTATATTCAAAATAAAGACACACTTCGGTAATTTTTGAACGGCCTTTTTCCTGTAACGCAGCAATTTGTATACTCGTAATTAAATTTTCTTTTGCATCTGTCCGTAAATCTCCAATTGGGAGTTGAGACCCTGTAAAAACCACGGGCTTGCTTAAATTCTCCAGCATAAAACTTAACGCTGAAGCCGTGTAAGACATCGTATCACTACCGTGCAACACTACAAACCCATCAAAAGCATCATAACTTTCTTCAATAAGCAATGCAATTTGTGCCCAATACTCAGGATTCATATTAGAACTATCTATAGGCTCATCAAAACTGGTAGTATCTATCTCGCAGTCCAGTAATTTTAACTCCGGAATGTGTTGTAGTAATTCGCTAAAATTGAAATTACGCAACGCACCTGTTTCAAAATCTTTAATCATACCAATAGTTCCGCCAGTGTAAATGAGTAGTATTTTGGGTGGTTGGGTCATAAATGTATGGGTCATTAAATTCCAAAAACTTCTTTAGAATTTTGAGTTGTGATATTTGCGACTTCTTTTTCTGAAATGCTATAAATTGCTGCTACCTTTTTACATATCAAAGCAAGGTAACTGCTTTCATTACGCGTTCCGCGGAAAGGTACGGGCGAAAGATACGGGGAATCTGTCTCCAGTACAATATGTTTTATATCAATTTGATTCAAAAAAGTGTCAATTTTCCCGTTTTTAAAGGTAACTACACCCCCAATTCCTAATTTCATATTGAAGCCAATTGCTCTTTTAGCTTGCTCCAGCGTTCCTGTGAAGCAATGAAAAATTCCGAAGAGATCATCATCTTCTTCCGTTTCCAGCACTTCAAAAATTTCGTCAAAAGCATCACGACAGTGGATCACAATAGGTAATTTATACTTTTTTGCCAGCTGAATTTGTTCTCTAAAAGCTATCTGTTGGATTTCCAACGTACTTTTATCCCAATATAAATCTATCCCTATTTCCCCTACGGCATAAAAATTTCGGTTGCTAAATTGCTCCCTTACATGATTCAATTCTTCTCTATAATTTTCTTTTACTGAAGTTGGATGTAAGCCCATCATCAAAAAAACCTCATCCGGAAAATCCTTTTCTAATTGATACATTGCCTCCGTAGACGCAGCGTCTATAGCCGGAATAAAAAATCTGGATACACCCGCTTCTCTGGCGCGTTGTAACATTGCCTTTTGGTCCTCTTTAAAAGCATCACTATAAAGATGCGTATGTGTATCTGTTAACATAGTTGCAAAACTACATATTGAAGTGGTGAAGTTGCCTATCTTTGCCAAAAAAAGTTGGCAACGATACGTACACTTTTAGAAAAAACAGGATTTTACAGAATCGCCCTCACAAAACTGGCTACGGGACATTATAAATTTAATGCTGCTATTAATAAGCAAAAAGGCAGTTTTATTTTAGATACAGGAGCCTCTACCAGCTGTATTGGCATCGATAAAATTGAACAATTCTCCTTACTTAATGAAGATAGCGAAATAAAAGCTGCGGGGGCCGGAGCCATTAATATGCAAACCCAAATGGCAAGAAAAAACACATTTTCTATAGGTAAACTCCAGCTATCCGAAGCCGACTTTATACTCTTCGATCTTTCTCACGTAAATGAGGCGCTGGCCCAGGCAGATGAAGCAGCCATTGATGGAATTATTGGAGCCGACATGCTCAAAAAATACCGTGCAGTGATAGACTACGGTCGTAATTGCTTCTATTTGAAGAGATAAGAATATCGCGTCGGGCTTTTTTTAGTATCTTTAGACCAACTAACCTGTTGCGCATTTTGAAAAATTATTTTTTTCTCCTTTTTATATCTTTTTCGTTTAGCATCTTCGCTCAGGATATTGCGCACTACAAAACAATTGCAGACACCTCACAAAATAAATTGTTGCGGTTACAGGCATTGGATTCGGTAATTTCTAAATCTTTTAGAAACGATACTGAAACATTTATTACCTATAGCGAGCGTTTTATTCAGCTGGCAAAGGAAATAGACAGTATTCACCCTGCTGCAAGAAAAGCAATGAATTTGCAGCCTATACTAACAAACGACAAGAACGATCCAAGAAGATCCCTCACGATACTAAACAGCGTCCTTGCAGAAAAGTACAAAATTAAAGATAGTTTCTTTCTTGGCGGCCTCTACTTAAAGAGAGGGGGAGCTCAGTTTAGTCTGGATTTAAAAAAGGCTATTGAAGACTATACACTGGCCATAGAAAATTTTGGAAAAAAGGACTCTATTTATGTAGCAGATGCTTATTTATTTAGAGGGCAAGCTTATTCCAGTATGGGAAAATTTGTACCCGCCGGAGAAAATTTTGACATGGCCTACAAGATCTTTGAAGCCTTAAAAGATTACGAATATATGGCTCACGCCCAACAAGGCACCATTACCATGTTTAGCATGAATGGGTTTTTTGAAAAAGCAAAGCTTGAGAGAGAAAAACTTATTGCCAAAATGGAATCTTTAGGCCGTAAAGAGTACGTGGCAACAGAGCAATACAACCAGGCATTGGATTATAAAAAAGTGGGTGATTCTAAAAATCAATTATCCAGCCTTTTAGAAGCCGTTTCCAACATTTCGCCTGAAATGAAAGGAAGCACCATACACATTGGTATTTTATCGGGGTTGGCAGAATATTACAGCACCCATATTGAATACGAAAAAGCAGCTACTGCACTTAGGGAAATAGAAACTTATAAAGAAAAAATTGAAAAAGACAGCTATGCTAAGCTTATGTATTGTGATGCAAAGGCAACCTTTTTAAACACTATGGGGGACTCTAATCTGGCACTATCTTTTGCCAACTCAAAATTAGAAACAGCCATAAATGTGGGATACGGGGAAGAAATTATGGATTCTTATTTGCTATTGTCCGGCATTTATGAAAATTTAGGAAACTACAAATCCAGTCTCGAATTCAAAAAAAAATATCAATCCAAAAAAGATTCTCTCTATAATACCACTTCGGCAAATGCGCTTGCTTATTATCAAACCTTATATGAAACTGAAAAGAAAGAAAATGAGCTTATTTCAAAAAACTCCAGCATAAAATTACTGGAAAAAGATAATGAAGCTTTCCGAAAGTTTATCATTTTTATTATTGTGGCATTTTTGCTAACCTTCGGTCTAATTTTGCTGTATAGAAACCAACTACACCTTAAAAAGAAGAAAACATTACAGGAGGAATTTAGCCAGGAGCTTCTTGCATCCCAGGAAAACGAAAGAAAACGAATTTCAAAAGACCTCCACGACGGTCTTGGGCAACAATTATTGGTCATTAAAAATAAGCTTATTGCCTCCGGAAATACCGAAGCCAAGAAAATGGTAGACGCCACTATTGAGGAAGTACGTACAATTTCCAGAGACTTGTATCCGTTTCAATTACAGGAGCTTGGCATTACAAACGCCATTAAACATACCATTACACAAATTGATGAGAATACATCGCTCTTTATTTCTTCGGAAATAGAAAATATAGATAATTTATTTACACCAGATCAGGAAGTGAATATTTACAGGATCGTTCAGGAAAGCCTGAGTAATACTTTAAAGCATGCCAATGCCGAAGCCAGTAAAATTTCAGTTAAAAAAGTGGCAGATCAGGTTATTATCTCCATACGCGACAATGGCAATGGTTTTGATTTTTCAGAAAAACTGAAAAACATTAAATCGCTGGGATTAAAAACATTACTGGAACGCACAAAATTTTTAAATGGCACGATGAAAATTCAATCTAAAAAGCAAGATGGAACCTTGTTAGAATTTCAATTTCCGTATTCATGAAAAAAACAACCATTATTACGGCAGACGACCACCCGCTTTTATTAAAAGGGCTCAACGATTATTTGCTGGAGCGGGGGTACAATATTATTGGAAGTGCTAAAAATGGGCGGGAAGCTTACAATCTTATTACCAAAGAAAATCCAGAGATCGCTATTCTGGATATACAAATGCCTTTTATGTCCGGGATAGAAATTGCCCATAAATGTAAAATTGAGTGCAGCGAAACAAAAATTATACTTATTACGCTGCACAAAGAGCGGGAAATTTTTGAACAGGCCAAGGAGCTTAATATCTTTGGATATATTTTAAAAGAGTTTGCACTGGAAGAAATAGAAATGTGCTTAGAAAATGTGTTAAAAGACGAGCGCTATTTTAGTCCAAATATCTCCGAAAATCTAAAACAAAGCAATCTGGACGACTCTTTATTAAACATTTTAACACCTTCAGAAAAAAAGATCCTGAAACTTATAGGAAAAGACAAAACCAACAAAGAAATAGCTTCACTTCTATTTATATCGTACCGAACCGTTGAGAAACACAGAAGTAACATTATTAACAAACTAGAGCTGGAACCCAAAACCAATAGTCTTCTTATTTGGGCGAAAGAGAACCACGAAAAACTTAATTGAACACGTTTTTTTAAAATTTACGTATAAATACGTATTGTTTCGGTTTTATATTTTTTGCAATTTTACCCTATGGAAAATATAACACATGCACCCGTGGAAAAGAAAAAATTAACCTTGAGACAAAAAATCACAATGGTCTTTTTAACCACTTGTGTTGTTTCTGTGATACTCTTAAATATAATAAGTCTTATTATAGCGATATAACATTCGTAGTTTTTCAACTAACTACTAACTTAAAAAAACCAGCCAATTGGCTGGTTTTTTTATTTATAATAGATTCATCTTTATTAAAGTTCCAGTGCTTTTTTTACGTCGTTATCCATAAGTAATTCTGTAGGATTTTCGAGCGCTTCTTTTACTGCTACCAGAAAACCAACAGATTCTTTTCCGTCAATAATTCTATGGTCGTAGGATAATGCCACGTACATTATGGGAGCAATAGTTACACCACCGTTCTTCACTATGGGGCGTTCTACAATATTATGCATTCCCAGAATTCCGGATTGTGGTGGGTTAATAATTGGTGTACTCAACATACTTCCAAAAACACCTCCGTTAGAGATTGTAAAAGTTCCTCCCGTCATTTCATCTACGGTTATTTGTCCATCACGAGCTCTAATTGCCAATCTTTTTACTTCAGATTCTACGCCTCTGAAACTTAAATTTTCAGCATTACGTATTACAGGCACCATTAATCCTTTTGGTCCGGAGACTGCAATTGAAATATCTTTATAGTCAAATGTCAACATTTCTTTACCGTCTATCATACTGTTTACGGCTGGATATAGCTCCAACGCACGAACAATGGCCAGCGTAAAGAATGACATAAAGCCAAGACTTACTCCGTGCTTGTCTTTAAATGTTTCTTTGTATTCTTTTCTTAATTCGAAAATAGCCGTCATATCTACCTCGTTGAAGGTAGTTAGCATTGCCGTTGTGTTTTTGGCCTCTACCAGACGCTCGGCTACTTTACGACGTAGCATTGAAAGTTTTGTTCGAGACGAACCTCTATCGCCAGTCCCTGGAGTTCCCATAGATGGCGTGGCATTTTCGGCATCGTTTTTAGTGATTCTACCATCACGGCCAGAGCCTTTTACGGTGCTAGCATCCATTCCTTTTTCTGCTAATATTTTTTTAGCTGAAGGTGACGGAGTTCCTGTTGCATAGCTTTTCCCACCATCCTGCTCTTGTCGCTGCGTAGAACTTTTTGAAGGAGTTTGGGTTAAAGCCTCTGCCTTTGTACCAGTATCTTTATGGTTAGCATCTGCTTTATCCAGATCCGGACCTGCATTGCCACCGCCTTTTTCATCACCTGGTTTGTCATAGGTTTCGGTAGATGTATTGTCACCGTCATCACCTGGTTTTTCGGCTTCTGTATCGATTAAACAAACTACTTCACCAACACCTACAGCATCGCCTTCTTCAGCTTTAAAGGTGATTATTCCGCTTGCTTCTGCCGGAAGTTCCAGGGTAGCTTTATCGCTATCAACTTCGGCAATTGCCTGATCTTTTTCAACCCAAGAGCCGTCTTCTACAAGCCATTGTGCTATTTCAACTTCGGTGATGGATTCCCCTGGTGAAGGGACTTTCATTTCTAATGCCATAGTATTATGTATTACGTTGCTTACGCAGCATTTAATTCTTTAATTTTAATTCAACAAACCCACAAGAATCACTTTTTGTCGCTAACGCCTTACGGGTTATAAATACTCGTTTTACTTCATCTCTTTATCAAAAACACTCTCAATAACTTTTGAGTGTCTGGACTTACTTCTTACACTGCTTCCGGATGCTGGTGCAGCGTACATTTTTCTGCTACATACACGCCACGTTCTGGTTTCTTCAAAATGAAGCAGCATATGTGAATAAGCTCCCATATTACGTGGTTCTTCCTGCGCCCAAACAATATCATCTGCATTTTTATATTTTTTGATGATTGCTTTCATCTCCTCTATTGGTAACGGGAACAATTGTTCTACACGCACCAAGGCTACATCGTCTCTCTTTTCTTCTTCTTTTGTTTCTAACAGATCATAATAAAATTTACCCGTTAAAAACACAAGGCTTTTTACTTTAGTTGCTTTTGCGTCCGGATCGTCCAGAACCATCTGGAAACTCCCGTTTGCTAATTCTTCCTTGGTAGAAATTACCTTTGGATGACGCAGTAAACTCTTAGGTGTAAAGACTATTAATGGTTTGCGGTAATCTACCTTCATCTGCCTGCGCAACATATGGTACAAATTGGCCGGCGTTGTAACATCGGCTACAAACATATTATCTTTTGCACACATTTGTAAGTAGCGTTCCATTCTTGCTGAAGAATGCTCTGCTCCCTGTCCTTCATACCCGTGTGGCAGTAACATAACCAGGCCATTTTGAGACTTCCATTTATCTTCTCCGGACGAGATATATTGATCTATCATGATCTGGGCTCCATTGCTGAAATCCCCAAATTGTGCTTCCCAGATGGTGAGCGTTTTTGGACTTGCCATAGCATAGCCATAATCGAAGCCAACAACCCCATATTCTGAAAGTAATGAATTGTAAATATAAAAGTCTCCCTGGTCGCCTTTTAAATCGTTTAGCAATACAATTTCTTCTTCGCTTTCCTCTACTTTTACCACAGCGTGACGGTGGCTAAAAGTTCCTCGCTCTACATCCTGGCCACTCATCCTCACATCGTATCCTTCTTTCAGTAATGTACCATAAGCCAATAATTCGCCCATGGCCCAATCCAGTTTGTTGTCCTCAAAATACATTTTCTTACGCGCCTCAATCAATCGGGCTATTTTTCGTAAAAACTTTTTGTCTTTTGGTAGTTGTGTAATGACTTCGGCAATTTCGGTAAGGTCTTTTAACGCTACAGTGGTATCTACCGATTTCATCATTTTATCTTCTTCGGCATAATGAAAACCTTCCCAAGCATCTTTCATGATTGGTGTTATTTCGGTTTTCTCTTCCTTTCTGGCATCTTCCAGATTTTCTTCCAGCTTATTTTTATACTCTTCTTCTAACTTTTCAGTATGTCCTTTTTCAATCACACCTTGTTTAAAGAGTTTTTCAGCATAAATATCACGCGGATTGCTATGTTTGCTAATGGCCTTGTATAATTTAGGTTGTGTAAAGCGCGGCTCGTCTCCTTCGTTATGACCGTACTTTCTGTATCCTAATAAGTCTATAAATACATCCCGACCAAATTCCATTCTAAAGGCTAAGGCAAATTCCATAGCGTGTACGACAGCTTCCACGTCGTCTGCATTTACGTGTAGCACAGGCGACAAGGTTACTTTCCCCACGTCTGTGCAATAGGTAGAAGAACGACCGTCCAGATAATTTGTGGTAAATCCTACCTGGTTGTTCACCACAATATGGATAGTCCCGCCAGTTTTATAACCGTCCAACTGTGCCATTTGCACGATCTCATACACAATACCCTGTCCTGCAATTGCGGCATCTCCGTGCACTACAATTGGTAATACTTTTTTTGGATTTTCTTTAAATCGTCTATCTTGTTTAGCACGAGCAATTCCTTCTACCACGGCGCCAACGGTCTCTAAGTGAGATGGGTTAGGCGCTATGTTCAGGTTGATTTCTTTTCCGCTGTCTGTAGCTCGTTTGCTGGTCCAGCCAAGGTGATATTTTACGTCTCCGTCAAAAATATCCTGAGCGTAGTCTTTTCCGTCAAATTCAGAAAAAATATCTTTGGCACTTTTACCGAATATATTTGTTAACGTACTTAAACGGCCACGGTGCGCCATTCCCATTACAAATTCTTCTACGCCTTGTTCTGCGGCATTTTCAATTAGGGAATCCAGTGCAGGAATTAAACTTTCTCCACCTTCCAGTGAAAATCGTTTTTGGCCTACGTATTTTGTGTGTAAGAAATTTTCGAACGAGACTGCTTCGTTCAATTTCTTTAAAATTTGTTTCTTTTTTTCTTCTGAAAATTTTGGCTGATTGTCATTTATATTCAGCTTATTTTGAATCCACTGTATTTCTTCCGGCTTACGAATGTACATATACTCAATACCAATACTATCGCAGTAAATGCTATTTAAGTGCTTAATAATATCTTCCAGCTTACTGGGCCCCATACCTAAAACTTCACCTGCTTTAAATGTAGTTTGCAGATCGTCTTTTGAAAGACCAAAATTTTCTACATCCAGCGTTGGCTCATATTTTCTACGGTCTCGAACCGGGTTGGTTTTGGTAAACAAATGACCACGGGTTCGGTAGCCATCAATAAGTTTTATAACCTGAAATTCTTTTAAAACTTCTTCGGTCACTACAGCTCCGTTAGGCGCCTCAACACCAAGACCTTCCAGAGAACCGCTCTCTATTCCAAAGTCGAAACCCTGAAAAAAGGCGCGCCAACTAGCCTCAACGCTATCTGGAAATTTTAAATATTTATCGTAGAGATCTGCGATTTGTGCAGGATGTACTGCATTTAAGAAAGAATATTTATCCATATTTGGATGCTTCGGGTTTTTGTTTTTGTAAAACCCTACAAAAATACAATTTTTCAACAAACCAACGCGTTAGGTTATTGTATATTTAGAAAGTGAATTCCTAAAATTTTCCTAATGAAAATACACTACTCCCACTCCTTAAAAATTCTTACTCTTTTCACTGCCATAACGTTAATACCTCAACATACACAAGCTCAAGAAACAGATTATTCCTTTTGGGAGAAGGTACAATTTGGCGGCGGACTAGGAATTAGCTTTGGCAACGGCAATTTTGCAGGTAGTATTTCGCCCAGCGCGATCTATAATTTTAACGACTATTTTGCGATGGGACCTTCGCTTATATTTAGCTATCAAAGCAGCAATTTTTTTAAATCTACGTTGTATGGTGGAAGTTGGATCGCACTTTTTAACCCTATTCGTGAAATTCAACTTTCGGCAGAGGTTGAACAATTGCGCGTAAACCAGAAAATAGAATTTATAGACGGTAGCTTTACAGATAATTTCTGGAACACAGCACTGTTTGTAGGAGCCGGTTACAGAGCCGGACCAGCAACCATTGGTATCCGTTATAATATACTATACAACGATAATGACGATGTGTACGCTACAGCCTGGAATCCTTTTGTGAGGGTTTATTTTTAAATCACAAAATCCAAAAAGACTCAATTTTCTGTGGGATTTTGAGTTTCATCCCGGGCATTTATTTACACCGTCCTTTCCATCAACCAGGTTCCAAACGCACGTAATTGCTCCTTTTTGTCTTCTGAAAGTTTAAGAGTTTCCAGAATTGCATTTGCTTTATTAGTATAGGCTTCAATTTCTGAGATGGTAGCTTTTGCAGCTCCGGAAGAGTGAAATATTTTCTTAACAGTATCTATTTTTTCTGAAGGATCCTTAGGGTTTATATTAAATAAATGCTCTAAAGTTTCAGCATCTCCTTTATTGCAGGACTTGAGCGCTGTTAAGTATAGAAATGTCTTCTTGTTCGCAATTATATCGCCCCCTACTTGTTTTCCAAAGGTTTCGGGGTTTCCGAAGGCATCTAGGTAATCGTCCTGCAACTGAAACGCAATTCCCAGATTTCTTCCAAAGTCGTATACGCCTTCACAACACGCTGGCGAGGCTTCTGCAACAATAGCACCCATTTTCATCGCTGCTCCAATGAGCACAGCGGTTTTAAAGTCTATCATTTTAATGTATTCGGGAATAGTTACATCGTCACGGGTTTCAAAATCCACATCGTATTGCTGACCTTCGCAAACTTCCAGTGCTGTCTTACTAAAAAGCTTTGCCAATTCCTGAAACTGAACAGGCTCGTAGGCTTCAAATAGTTGATATGCTAAAATAAGCATAGCATCACCACTTAAAATACCGGTGTTGGTATCCCACTTTTCATGAACAGTTTCCTTACCCCGGCGAAGAGGTGCATTGTCCATTATATCGTCATGAATGAGTGAAAAATTATGAAACAATTCTACAGCCAGGGCAGCATTCATAGCTTTTTCGTAGCTGTTTCCAAAGAAATCTGCTGTCAATAACGTAAGTACAGGACGTAATCTTTTTCCTCCTAACGTAAGAATATACTTTACTGGTTTATACAACTGTATGGGTTCTTTTACGGTAACTGCACTGTCTAAGTGCGATGCAAGCGCCTGGCCATATTTTGTGAGCAATTCCATAAGCAAAATTTGGTGCAAAAATAGCACTTGCCAATAACAAAGTCACCAAATGTAACCTAAAATTAAACGGGGAATGTCAAATATTAATAGAACGTTAAATAATTAAAAACTTTGGAAACTTTGAATGTTTTTAAAGTTTCCTGTATTATCTTTGCCGCCATTATTATGAAAGAAAAAATAATACAGAAGGCAGGAGAGCTGTTCATCACACTCGGGTTTAAGAGTGTGACTATGGACGATATGGCCCAGGAATTGGGTATATCCAAAAAAACCATTTACACGCATTTCAACAACAAAACCGATTTGGTGCGTGAAACGGTCACGTATCTATTTCATCATATATCCTGTGAGATTGATGAAATAATAGATGAAGAAAAGGATCCTATTGAGGAATTATACGAGATCAAGAAATTAGTATTGACGCATTTAAAATATGAAAAGTCCTCACCACAGTACCAGTTACAAAAGTACTATCCTGAAATACACGATACCGTAAAGCAATTACACTTCGAAAAGATGCAACGTTGCACCTTACAAAATCTGGAGAGAGGTGTAAAAAAAGGGTTGTACCGAGATAATCTGGATATAGAATTTATTGGTCGTATCTATTTTATAGGAATCAATGGCATTAAGGACGACTCTATTTTTCCAGTCCAGAAGTTTCCTAAAATCAGTCTTTATGAAAATTATCTGGAATATCATCTAAGAGGAATTGTAACCAACGAAGGCCTAAAAACTCTTAATAAATTTATTAAAACAACCGTACACAATGCGTAACGTATTCATACTCTTAGCATTTATTCTTACAGCACCACTTGCCGTAGCCCAAAGTGATAAAAACTATAGTTTTACAATGGAAGAGGCTGTAACTTTTGCGCTGGACAGCAATTATACAGCGCTCAACGCCCGCCGTGACATCGCTAAAGCTATTAAGCAAAAATGGGAAACCACAGCCACTGGATTACCACAACTTAGTGGTAATATAACTTATCAAAACAACTTAAAACAACAAGTTACCCTCATCCCTGCCGAGTTAAGCGGAGGTACTCCAGGCACGTTTGTACCAGTTACTTTTGGCACAAAGCAAAATGCAAGTGCCGTTGCTACCTTAAATCAATTAATTTTTGATGGAAGTTATCTGGTGGGGCTACAAGCGGCTAAGGCTTTTCTGGATTTTTCTGAAAACGCTGCCGAAAAGACCAATCTGGAAGTTAGAAAAGGGGTCATAAACGCCTATGGAAGTGTACTACTTAGTGAAGAACTCATCGCTATTTTTGAAAAAAACAAAGAGGCATTGGAAAAAAACCTATACGAAACCCGAAAGATTTTTGAAAACGGACTCACAGAAGAAGAAAGTGTGGAACAACTGGAAATAACCTTGCTGGATGTAGAAACACAACTTAGCAATGCTCGCCGAAGCAGTACCATTGCAAGACAAATGTTTAATGTGGCGCTGGGAATTCCCGCAGAAAGCACCGTATTATTTGAAGATACATTGAACACTCTTGCCGATCAGGGCACCAATCTTCAACTTCTGGACGAAAATTTAAGCATTGAAAAAAATGCTGATTATAAAATTGCCTATAACCTTACCGAGCAGCGCAGTCTGGAAATGAAACTTGAAAAAAGCAAAGCATTACCAAGTATTTCGGCATTTGTGAATTATGGGACTTCGGCTTTTAGAGATGAATTCAATTTTTTTGAAAGCGGCCAACCCTGGTTTCAATCATCATTATTAGGAGTAAGTATGAATGTTCCAATCTTCAGTAGCGGGATGCGAAGTGCCAAAACCCAACGAGCCAGAATTGCTTTAGACCAGGCAGAAACTGAACTAGAAGAAACCAGACAAAATGTAATCTTACAACTTAATACCGCAAAAAGCAACTATCAATTTGCGATTGAAAAGTTTGAAAACGCCAAAATGAATAAAGCCTTGGCAGAACGAATCGAAACTAAAAATCAAGTCAAATTTACAGAAGGCCTGAGCACTAGTTTCGATTTGCGCCAAGCACAAACACAGCTGTATACCGCGCAACAACAATACTTCCAGAGCATGCTGGATGTATTAAACGCAAAAGCCGAAATTGAAACTGTTTTAAACACCCCGGAATTACGCATTGAATCTGAGGATATTAAAGGTAAATATTAAAAGTATGTTGATGAGTATAAGACTGATTGAAAGCAACTTAAAATAGGACAATCGTTAAAATATTTATCAGAAATCTAGAGAATTTTCAATTAAAGAAATAAAAAATGAAATTTTATATATCAACTAAAAACCTCAGCTTCCCAGCGTATCGACACTTTACTACCATGTCAAAAAAAGCAAAATTTATGAAACATTCAATATTAATCATCTTGCTATCATTATTCATCGTCTCGTGCGGAGGTAACGATGCCAATACTGTTGATGGCGTTATAGCCTCAGACGACTTAGTGGCAATTCAGAAAAAAAAGGACGAACTCACTACACAACAACAGGAATTGAATGCTCAGTTGAAACAACTGGACGAAAAGATAAACGAACTGAATCCGGATAAGAACATCCCTCTTATTACCACCTTTACAGCAAGTGATACTGTTTTTAATCATTACGTTGAATTGCAGGGAAGCGTGGAGACCAAACAAAATCTGGTGGTAACGCCGGAAATGGGCGGTATTTTACAACGTGTATATGTAAAAGAAGGAGATAAAGTAAGTAAAGGACAGTTACTGGCAAGTGTAGACGATGGCGGAATGAGCCAGCAATTGGCGCAAATGCAGGTACAGGCAGATTTGGCAAAAACTACGTTTGAACGTCAAAAAAGATTATGGGATCAAAAAATTGGTAGTGAAATACAGTATTTACAGGCAAAATCTAATTACGAAGCACAGCAAAAAGCTATTAATTCTATGCAACAGCAATTGGGGAAAGCGAGTGTAAGAGCGCCTTTTTCAGGAACCATCGACGATGTAATAACTGAACAGGGAAGCGTTGTGGCACCAGGACAAACACCTATTCTCAGACTGGTAAATTTAGACGATATGTACATCCAGACCGATGTTCCCGAAACCTACATCACGAATGTAAAAACCGGAAAAGATGTAGAGGTTATGTTCCCTGTACTCAATAAAACTATGGACGCAAAGATCAGACAAACAGGAGATTTTATCAACCCTGAAAACAGAACCTTTAAGGTTGAAATTGCTGTTCCAAATACCGATAAAACCATTAAACCAAACCTTACTGCTCGTTTAAAGATTAACGATTACACCAACGAAAATGCGATATTGATTCCGCAGAGTATCATTTCAGAAAATGCCGAAGGCGAACAATACATCTACATTCTTAACAGTAAAGAAGGACAAAAAGCAGTTGCAAAACGTGTAATTATTAAAACCGGAATAAGTCAGGGAGATGTAATTGAAGTTTTAAGTGGCGTTAAGGATGGCGACCAAATTATTGAAGAAGGCGCTAGAAGCGTAAAAGACGGGCAAACGGTAAAAATTATTAGTTACTAATTTTTAGATTCAGCTACCCGCTAACAATTAACGCCTACAAACTAAAAAACTATGGCAAAGAAAAAAAAGGATACCGAAAAGGAGTTTAAACTCTCTTCATGGGCCATTAATAATAAGACCACCATCTACGTGATGATGGCAATGATACTGTATTTAGGAATATCAGCCTATTTTAGTATGCCAAGGGAAAGTTTTCCGGAAATTAGGGAAACCAAAATTTACATCAGCGCGCTCTTCCCGGGAAATACTGCCGAAGATATTGAAAAACTCATTACCGATCCTTTAGAAGACAAGCTTAAAACGGTGAGTAATGTTGTTGAAATAACCTCGACATCTCAGGAAGATTACGCTATGATTGTGGTGGAGTTTGACGAAGGTATTCCCGTAGAACTTGCCAAGCAGAAAGTGAAAGATGAAGTAGATTCTGAAACCTCGGGAGAGGACTGGCCTACTTTTAACGGTGCTAAAGTGGAGCCCGATATTTTTGAATTGACGCTTTCTGAAGAAATGCCAATTCTTAATATTAATATTTCCGGGAATTACCCCGTTTTAAAATTAAAAGAATACGCAGAATACCTGCAAGACGAAATTGAAGACCTTCCACAAATTAAGAAAGCAGATATTCGTGGCGCACAGGAAAAAGAGGTTGAAGTTGCCGTAGACATTTATAGAATGATGGCCAGCAATATAAGCTTTCAAGATATACGTAGTGCTATTTCTAACGGAAATATGACCATGTCTGCGGGTAATTTCATTACAAGTGGACAACGACGTACCATTAGGATTTTGGGTGAAATCGACGATCCAAAAGAGCTCAATAATTTTGTGGTAAAGTCTGAAAATGGTAACACGGTCTATCTGCAGGACGTGGCTGACATCAATTTTACTGAAAAAGACAGGACTACGTATGCCAGAGAGTTTGGAGATCGTGTGGTTATGCTGGACGTTAAAAAACGTGCCGGAAAAAACATGGTAGCAGCAGCTGAAGAAATACAGGTAATTGTAGACGATGCCATTAAAAATGAATTCCCGTCAAACCTTAGTGTTTCAATTACGAATGATCAATCTTCCAAAACCATTGGACAAGTAGACGATCTGGTAAACAATATCATCTTCGGGATTATTCTTGTGGTAACGGTATTGATGTTCTTCCTTGGGTTCAAAAATGCGCTGTTTGTTGGTTTTGCGATCCCAATGTCCATGTTTATGTCTTTGATGATCTTAAGTTTTCTTGGCTATACCATGAATACCATGATTCTTTTTGGGCTTATTATGGGACTGGGAATGCTTGTAGATAACGGTATTGTTGTAGTTGAGAATATTTACAGGCTTATGGACGAAGAAGGCATGAGCCGTATTGAAGCAGCTAAAAAAGGGATCGGTGAGATTGCTTATCCTATTATCATCTCAACATTAACTACTGTAGCTGCATTTGTTCCGTTAGGATTATGGCCTGGTTTAATGGGGCAGTTCATGAAATATTTCCCTATTACACTTTCAGTAGTTTTAGGATCTTCATTATTTGTAGCCATCTTTTTCAACTCGGTATTGGTGTCTCAATTTATGAAAACTGAAGACAAAAATATGCCAAAAAAACAACTGCTGAAAATTTCAGCTATCGTGGGAGGAATAGGGTTGCTTATCCTTTTATTTGGTGGAGAATTTAGAGGAATTGGTTCACTTATGGTGTTTACAGCCATTATGCTTTGGGTATACAGACTTGTATTAAGAGGTATGGCCAATCGTTTTCAGAAAAAATCCTTAGTGAAATTGGAAAACTGGTACGAAAAACGCTTGTCGGGTTCTTTCAAAAGGAAAAGACCGTATTGGATTATAGGCGGTACCTTCGTATTATTAATAGCTGCCTTTGTAGCATTTGGAGCCTCCGTAGCGTCACAACGTACTAAAATTGAGTTTTTTCCGGACAATAAGCCCAACCAAATTATTGTCTATATAGAATATCCGCAGGGTACCGATATTGAAAAGACCAATGCTATTACCAAGGAAATTGAATCGGTCGTGTACGAAACCCTTACTAGTGAAGAATATATGGACGATGGCTACAACTTTTTGGTTGAAAGTGTTGTAAGCCAGGTAGGTGAAGGTGCTGGAAATCCGCAAACCGATGGAGGATCTGCCGCCGAAATGCCTCATAAAGGAAAAATTACTGCTTCTATGCGTGAATATAAGTTCCGCCGCGGTGCAGACAGTGAAGAGTTGCGTCAAAAAGTTCAGGAAGCATTAGTGGGTATTTACCCGGGAGTATTGATTTCGGTTGAAAAAGATGCTAATGGACCGCCAGCAGGTGCTCCTATTAATATAGAGCTGGAAGGTGAAGATTATAATGAATTGATCGCCGCTGCCGAAAAAATGCGCGAATACATTAACTCGAAAAATATTGCTGCTATTGACGAGCTAAAAATTGATGTTAATAAAGACAAACCTGCGATGCAAGTGGTGGTAGATCGTGAAAAAGCGGGAGAGCTAGGAATAAGCACAGGACAAGTAGGACAGCAACTGAGAAACGCAATTTTTGGAACCAAAGCCGGAGTATATAAAGAAGATGGTGAGGATTACGATATCTATATTCGTTTCGACGAAGAGAGCCGCTATAATGCAAGTGCTTTGTTTAACCAAACTATGACGTTTAGAACCAACACGGGGCAATTACGTAATGTGCCTGTTTCTGCGGTTGCCAGTAAACGAAACAACTCAGGCTTTAGCGCCATTAAACACAGAGATACAAAGCGTGTAGTGACTGTTTATTCGGCATTAGCTCCCGGATATACAGATGCCGGCGCGGTGGTGACTCAAATCCAGAACGAAATGCGCACTTTTGATGGTATTTCGGATGATATAAAAATTGACTTTACAGGACAGATAGAAGAGCAAAATAAACAGATGGCCTTTTTAATGGGTGCGTTTTTTAGTGGTCTTGGCTTAATCTTTCTGATTCTGATATTTCAGTTTAACTCTATTTCGAAGCCAACAATAATTATGATCGCTATTTTCCTTAGTTTTATTGGAGTGTTTGGTGGAATTGTTATTTCCGGATCTCCCTTTGTGATCATGATGACGATGATGGGGATAATTTCACTGGCAGGAATCGTTGTAAATAATGGAGTGGTACTTTTAGATTATGCACAACTGCTTATAGACAGAAAGAAAAACGAGCTGGATCTGGATGAAGATGAATTTTTAGAGAAAGAAGATTTATTGGCCAGTATTGTTAGAGCAGGTAGAGCGCGTCTACGTCCTGTATTATTAACCGCTATTACTACTATTTTAGGGTTAATTCCGTTGGCAATTGGATTAAATATAGACTTCTTCTCTTTGTTCAGCGAGTTTGACCCGAAGATATATATGGGAGGAGACAACGTGATTTTCTGGGGGCCATTAGCCTGGACGGTAATATACGGATTGTTAATTGCAACATTCTTAACCCTTGTTGTGGTGCCCGTATTATTTTATATTGCTACGAGAATGAAGATGTGGTTGCACAACAAACGTACTAAAAATGAAGAGGAAATTCCGCACGAAGATGTAAACCTGGAAGCTGCAGAATAAAAATAAAATAGCTCAATTAAAAAGCCCTTTCAGCAAAACTGAAAGGGCTTTTTGTGAAAACTAACTTTTACTGTTAGCTTCCACCTTCCGTTAGTGGAATTGGAAACTGTTGGAAAACATCATCTTCAGGTCTTGCCAATGGTAATTGGTCTAACCTACCATAACGTCTCATATCTATCCACCTATGCCCTTCAGCATATAAAGAATAGCGTCTTTGAGTTAACATTTCGTCTGTAAGCGAAGCTGCATCTGTACCACCCGTGTAAGGATCCAGTCCTGCGGCACCTCTAATAATATTAAGTGCATTTACTGCTTCACCAGGGTTGCTGTTAATATTAGCTTCAGCATATAATAAGATAAGTTCCTCATTACGAATTATAGCGATTGGAGCTTCCTGAGAAGGATATATAAATACGTCGAAATTTCCTGTAAGTCCATCGAGTGTAATTTCTTCATCACGCTCCGAAACTTTACTTAGTCTAGCATCACCGGCTTCGGCATCTTCCAAGAAATCCGGCACTACAATTCTAGCCCCTGCCGTAGTTGCATTCATGGGAAAAAACATAGGGTTAGGAAGATCTTGTGCTGCTAAAGAAAATGTATGATAAATTCCTGTATTCAGGTCAGATCCATCCAAGTTCAAGAAAGAGCCGGACAAGAATGTACGTGCTGCGGCCATATCTCCCTGATATGCAGCTACACGAGCAGACAATGCACGGTTAGCTTGTAAGAAGCTGGACGGTGTATTGAACCCTGAGAACCCTGAAGACAAGGGAAACGGAAATTGCGGCCCGCCATTACCTAAATTGGTAGCTCCGGATTCTAAAATAGCTCTAATGTTCGCCAGTGCTTGTGTATTTCCAACTATTGGACCTAAATTATCTGCATCTGCAACATCTGTTCGTATTCCATTTTCGTACGTTAGGTTTAAATTAAGCAATAGCTCGTGCGCTATCATGGTTTGTAAAAAACCTCTGGTTGCATTCACTTCTGCATCACTAAATTGAGCTGAAAGATCCTGACCATCTAAAAATCCAAGAATTAAATTTGCATTTTTAACCGTTCGGTATCTGGAGGCCCATGGATTGGTAATATAAAAAGTATTATTATCCAAAATTGCATTTTCCCCTCCTAGAAGGTCACTTGTAAACCTAGGGTCTGAACTGGAAAACCTCCAGTACTCTCTTCCTATAACACCGCAATCATCATAATAAGTTCCTAAGGTAACTCTGGAACTGTACAATATTCCACCTACAAGATCTTGTAGATCTCCTCTAGTAAGATTGCCTTCAAATGCATCTACCTCGGGATTATTAAGGTCTGAAAATTCTTCTACATCGCACGAGAACAACGTCCCTAGCACGGCTGCAAAGAATAAAAGTTTATATATATGTTTTTTCATAATTTATTTTTTTAAAAGTTAATTCCTAGGTGAAATAAATATCTCTTTGATGATGGGAATGGAGTTACCTCAACACCTGTAAAGATGGTTCCTCCACCAAAGTTTGAAACTTCAGGATCATAACTGTTATAGTCGAAGAAGTTAAGTACGTTGGTACCGGATAAACCAATTCTTACAGAATCTATGTTTCCTCCCAATACATTCCCTAGCATTCCGCTATCCAGAGTGTAGTACAATCCTATTTCACGTAAACGTACGTAAGAGGCATCTTCTACAAATACTTCGGCAGATGATCCTAACTGGCTTACTCTATAATCTCCGTTTCCTAAAACTCCCTCTGGATCAAGATCTATAGTATCGTAATCGTGGCTTGTTCCGTTAAGGTCTGTTAATAACGCCGTAAGATTTATATTATCTCCACCTTTTTTCCATTGCCATAGGAATGACAAATCAAGATTTTTATACTTTAAGCTGTTGTTAATGCCCATCTGGAAATCTGGTTCTGCATCTCCAAAAACCTGAAAACCATTTGGTCCTGGATTTGGTCCAATACCTACAATTTGAGTTGCACTGGAGCCCTCTTCAATTCTAAAAGTTCCTAATGTTGCCCCAAATCCACCTACATTAAATGGATCTACATCCAAACGTGTAATTTCAGATCTGTTTCTAAACCAGTTTACACCTAAATCCCACTGAAAGTTGTCGTTTATTATTGGCGTAGTGTTTAATGAAAGTTCAATACCTTTATTCTGTAATTCACCTGCGTTTACAAACTCGGTTGTAAATCCTGTAGAAGGAGGTAGTGCAGACTGTAAAATTAAATCGTCTACTGTTTTAATGTAGTAGGTAGCAGAAATGTTTAATCTATCGTTAAAGAACCCTAAGTCTGTACCAAATTCTAATTCTTTTTGTCTTTCAGAGTTAATAGCTTTATCACCTCGTACTCCACGTAAGGAAATCCCTAACAATCCATCTGTTGAAAATGAAGTATAGGATGTAAACAAGGCACCAAATGGAGGAAAGTTACCCGCCTCACCATAAGCTGCTCTTAATTTTAACTGGTTCCAGAAACTATCTTCACTCCAAAAACCAAACTCATTAATATTCACTGCTACAGATCCTTTTGGGTAGAAATTGTAGGTGTTTGGATTTCCATTGTTTGAAGACTTATCACCTCTAATACCTCCGGTTACAATGAACTTGTCCTGAAAATTAATTTCTTCCTGTGCAAAGAAACCAGCATCTTCCTGCTTTATTCTTGTTTGCACAACTCCTGTATTGGTAGCTTGATCTACGTTTGTCTCAGAAGCAACTAAACCAGTAGCTGTTATTAATTTTGTGTCTCTGTTAAAAACCTCGTTTGTTAAACCAGCCTGAGTTCTAAAGTTGATATCACTATCGGTAAAATAATTGTGTACTAAAAATCCTGAAAGGTTGTAGTTCTTGTTTTGCGTATCTCCTTGTACAGAAACACCATTTAAACCACCATTCTCAGGTCTTTGAAACTGTAATGCCTTCGGGAAGATAGCTCTGGATTGCTGTCCGTACATATCTATACCACCACGAAGTACTAACTCCAGGTTAGACTTCTCAGCTTTATAAAGGTCTAAATTCATAGTACCTCCCATAATAAATCTATTAACACGCTCATTGTTTGTTACTAAATCACGCGTTTGTAATGGGTTAGAAGAGTTGTTTGGGTGATCCGGGTATATGCCATCTGAATTTGCCAGCAAGTTGTCCCAAGGTCTGGTAGCTGTAAGTGCTACACCAATAGTAGTTCCAGAGTTATCATTATTAAAGAAACCACGGTCTGAAGAAGAATAAATATAGTTAGAACTCAAATTGAATTTTAACCAGTCTTTAGCCTTATGATCTAAGTTTAGACGTAATGACGTTTTTTCGTATCCGGTACCTCTTACAATACCTTCTTCATTGTTATGGCTTACCCCAGCAAAATATCTCGTTTTTACATCTCCACCACTCATATTAAAGTTGGTTAAACGAATGAACCCTTTTTCTCCAAAAATTTCATCTTCATAGTCCACCAGTGTTCCATTATTTTTGGCGTTTACAAAAGCATCGGCTGCTGCACCACCAAACGTATCAAACACACGTTGTCTTGTGTAGTCTCTAACCCCTAACAGGTTAATCGCTTCAGTAAAACCAACAGATTGCGAAAACTTGTATTTTGTTTCACCAGCCTTACCTCTTTTAGTTGTAATAATAATTACCCCGGCTGCTGCACGAGAACCATAAATAGCTGCTGCAGAAGCACCCTTTAAGATTTCAATGTTTGCAATATCCTCCGGGTTAATATCTGCAATACGGTTTGTAGGGTTATCCTGGTTAGAAGCACTCCCTCCGGCTGCTGCAGCCGAAACCGCATTTAAACCTGTAGAAAGTGACGAGTTATCCAGATACACACCGTCAATAATATATAGTGGCTGAATATTCCCTTGAAGCGATGTTGCTCCACGAAGCTTCACCGAGAGTCCTCCCCCTGGTGCTCCGGAGTTGGAGTTTACTACTGCGCCCGCAAATTTTCCGTAAAGCGCACCATCCAAAGTTGGAGGCGGTGTCTTCCCTACCAGATCTTCGGCAGATAGCGATGCAACTGCATTTGCGGAGTTAGATCTTTCAATAGAGGTTGCCAAACCTGTAATTACTACTTCGTCTAATGCCTGAGCAGACTCACTCATGGTAATGTTTACAGTTTCAGAAATACTTACCGCCTGCTCTACAGTAGTATATCCTAAAGAAGAAAATACCAAAGTAGCAGGTAGGTTGGGCACATCAATAGAATACATTCCATCAATAGATGTGGTAGTACCTACTGTAGTGCCTTTTACAATTACATTCGCAAAGGGAACAGTTTCTCCGGCTCCATCTGTTACCTTACCCGTAATGGTGTTTTGTGCAAAAACAAAGCACGGTAACAAAAATAAGAACAGCAGGAGTCTCCCGCGATTAAAGTTGTTTTGTTTCATAGTTTATGATTTAAGTTAATGTATGTCGAAATTACTGCTAAATATTTAAAAATACCAACCTATTCTTATAAATTTCATAATGTTTTAAGCATAATAGCTAGCAATCTTTCAAAATATCTGAAAACCACAACTATATATTCTTACTTATACGCCTATCCTATTTTATCTTCTTAAATTTACACCCACATTTTATTTAGAAAATTTCAATCTAACGTTTCAATATGTACAGAACGCACACCAACGGCCAACTTCGCGCCACAGATATAAAAAAAACAGTAACACTTGCCGGATGGGTTCAAAAATCCCGTGATAAGGGTTTTATTGTTTGGGTAGATTTAAGAGATCGTTTCGGAATTACGCAATTGGTTTTTGACGAAGAGCGAACTCCAAAAGAAATGATGGAAAAAGCTGCTAAACTAGGCCGTGAATTTGTAATCCAGGTTACAGGAGAGGTGATTGAACGTGAGTCTAAAAATTCTAAAATGCCTACAGGAGATATAGAGGTGTTGGTTTCTGAAATAGAAATTTTAAACCAATCGCTTACGCCTCCATTTACTATTGAAGATGAAACCGACGGCGGTGAAGACCTGCGTATGAAATATCGCTACCTGGATATTCGCCGAAACCCGGTGAGAGAAAACCTTATTTTTCGTCATAAAGTGACCATGGCTGTTAGAAACTATCTTTCTGAAAAGCATTTTATTGAAGTAGAAACCCCATACCTTATTAAATCTACTCCCGAAGGTGCCAGAGATTTTGTAGTACCAAGCCGTATGAACGAAGGCCAGTTTTATGCGCTTCCACAGTCTCCACAAACCTTTAAACAATTGTTGATGGTAGGCGGAATGGACAAGTACTTCCAGATAGTAAAGTGTTTTAGAGACGAAGATCTGCGAGCCGACAGACAACCGGAATTCACACAAATAGACTGTGAAATGGCATTTATCGAGCAGGAAGATATTCTAAATACTTTTGAAGGACTCACCCGCCATTTGCTGAAAGAAATAAACGGTGTTGAAATAGGAGAATTCCCAAGAATGCAATACGACGATGCCATGCGTATCTACGGAAACGATAAACCCGATATTCGCTTCGGGATGAAATTTGGCGAACTGAACACCGTTGCACAACACAAAGATTTTGGTGTTTTTAATAATGCTGAATTGGTGGTAGGAATTGCCGTACCAGGAGGAAACAGCTATACCCGTAAAGAAATTGACAAATTGATAGACTGGGTTAAACGTCCACAGGTAGGCGCGCTAGGAATGGTGTATTGCCGCGTTAATGATGACGGAAGTTATAAATCTTCGGTAGATAAATTTTACGATCAGGAAGATCTCGCAACATGGCCGAAATAACCAACGCAAAGCCCGGCGACCTTATTTGTGTGCTTTCCGGAGATACAAATAAAGTACGCGCACAATTATCAGCATTGCGTATGGAGCTTGCCGAAAGATTAGGCCTGCGTAAAGCAGATGAGTTTGCACCACTCTGGGTAGTAGATTTTCCACTATTGGAGCTGGATGAAGAAACTGGTCATTATCACGCTATGCACCACCCGTTCACTTCTCCAAAACCAGGACAGTTGGAATTATTGGATACCAACCCGGGCGATGTTAAAGCAAATGCCTACGATCTGGTGTTAAACGGAAACGAAATAGGCGGTGGCTCTATCAGGATTCACGACAGGAAAACACAAGCTATTATGTTGAGGCATCTAGGTTTTTCTGAAGAAGAAGCGAAGGCGCAATTTGGCTTTCTAATGGATGCTTTTGAATATGGCGCCCCTCCTCACGGCGGGATCGCTTTTGGATTAGACAGATTGGTTGCTATTCTGGGCGGCCAGGAAACCATTCGCGATTTTATTGCATTCCCTAAAAACAACAGTGGACGCGACGTGATGATAGATGCTCCCGCACCTCTGGACCAGGAGCAGTTGGATGAGCTTCACTTAAAATCTACTGTAGTAAATAAATAATGGGTAACAACAAATGGCTTAAACTTGGGATATTTACAGCATTGTTTATCGTGTTGTGTATTGCGGGAGCCATTGGTTATTTTTATTATCTCACAACTCAAAAATTTGTTCCAAAACATCACGAGGTATTTACAAAACGGGTTGCCTATATTGATCCTGAAAATGCTGTTGCGAAGGCAGATTTAAAACTTTGTAACGAAAATTTCATTTTTGATTACTACAATCCGGAAAGAGCCCGGTATAGTAAAGGAAAAAACGGACTTCGAAAATTCATACTTTCAAATTATGAAAATCGAAATTATAGCGATTCCGGTTATTTTAACGTTCGGTTTGTGATAAATTGCAAAGGCGAAGCAGGAAGATATATCATACACGAAAACGATCTCGATCTGGAGCCGCATCAATTTTCTGAAGATCTAAAAAATCAATTGCTGACATTGACAGTTCAGTTAGAAGATTGGAAACCTAACCTTATACAAGAAGAGCAAGTAGACAGTTATATGTACATTTCATACAGAATAGAACATGGAGAAATTACCGAAATTTTACCTTAGTATCATTTTCTTCTTTGTTTTGGTTTCTTGTCAGGACTCAAAAGAAAATGTAGCCGATGCCTATAACTTTGGTTTTAAGCACTACCAAGGAAATCCGGGACACATGAATGCTTTTATGTATGCACTGGAACAGGATTCTACAAAAGCTGAAACGTGGAGAGAACTTTCAGTTACCTATTTAAAAAGAGGTATCCCTCATACCTGGAAGGATTATTACGAGGGCGCCGTAGCAAGGGATTCTGTAATCTGGCAACCCTGGCGGGGCTATTTATATTTATGGTTTTACAGAGATTACGAAAAAGCCATAGCAGATTTTAACGCAAGTGATACGCTTACTCCTAATTTTGTAGATGCTCCACAAGGTCATAGTGTAGATTATTGGCGTGGCATTGCGTATCTTGGATTAAAAAATTACGATAGCAGTCTGGCATATTTCAATAAGTACATTACAACCGAAATTGAAGAAAGTGGAGAAGATTGGGTAGAAGTGACCGCTTTTTTATACCAGGGCATTGCGTATTTTGAAAATAACGAACCGCAAAAAGCAATTGAAAGTTTAGACAAATGCATTCAATATAACAGTAATAAAACAGCAGATGCGAAGTACTATAAAGCATTAGCCCTGCAACAGCTCGGAAAAATAGAAGAAGCCAATATATTTGTTAACAAAGCACTTGAAGATTTTAAAGCCGGTTATTATAATGAGCGACCCTACGTGGAAGACATTCGCCAAATTTATCTTGAAGATCTTGAATTACTTGCCAATACATTAAATTTAAAATGAGAACAGTACTTATCATCATATTCTTGCTAATCGTAGGTTTATTAGGTTTCGGATTCTATAGTCTCACAGGGGACGTTAAAACCGGAGAACTTTGTGTTGGACTGGGAATTTCGGGGTTATTTTTTGTTTGGATGCCACTTTTTATATACCACCGGTGGAAAGGAAAAAGTGTTAAGGACTATATGCTTACTAAAGAAAACTTAGATAAGATGCGCCAGGAAGGTGAAGATAGAAAGCTGTAAAGCACTTAAAGTTAGACGGTTTTATCCTTTGATTTTTATAGTAAAAAAGTTAAAACTTAGGATAATTTTAACAAAAAGTTACAATTTGGTAACCTACGAGCTTATAAAAAATGTAACTTTGTTGCTTATTAACTATATTTTTTATTACAATGGAAGGAACAGTAAAATTTTTTAACGAATCAAAAGGGTACGGATTCATCACTAACGATGAAACTGGAAAAGACATTTTCGTACACGTAACCGGACTTAATGGCGAAGCGCTAAACGAAGGTGACAAAGTAGAATACGAAGAAGAAGAAGGAAGAAAAGGACTGACTGCGGGACGTGTTCGCGTAATTCACGACTAAGATATATATTCGTAAAAACCAACCACAAAATCCTCCAAAACTTTAAGTTTTGGAGGATTTTTTTATTCTTTTTATTTTAGAGCAGGCATTACACCCCTTACGTTGATACTTCTTAAATGTCAATTCAAATTTCGTTTTTCTATAAAAAAACGCTTTAGTAATTCTGAAGCTTCTTCAGCAAGAATTCCACCTTCCAGGTTGGTTTTAGGATGTAATTGTGTTCCCATGGTAATACAACCTCGCTGTTGGTCTCTTGCTCCGTAGACTATTCTGCTAATCTGGCTCCAAAATAAGGCGCCTGCACACATCTGGCAAGGCTCAATAGTCACATATAACGTACAACCTATTAAATATTTTCCGCCCAAATAATTGGCTGCAGCTGTAATGGCCTGCATTTCGGCATGGGCGGTAACATCTGTCAAGGTTTCGGTGAGGTTGTGAGCTCTTGCTATAATTTGATTTTTTACCACAATCACTGCTCCAATAGGTATTTCCCCCTGTTTGTAAGCAACTTCGGCCTCTTGCAGTGCTTTTTTCATAAAATACGTATCGTCAAAGGGTTCTATCACTTTTCTATTTTCTATTTTCTATTTTCTATTTTCTATTTTCTAAAATTAATAAGATTTGATTCGCTAAAATCATATTTTATTAAAATTTATGGCAGGACTCTTGTGTTTTACTTCAAAAGCATTGGTATGAAATCGCACCCTGTATTTAGTATTCCAGAGCCTTGTTCCGAAAACTGGAGCACTATGAAAAAAGAATCCAACGGAAGGTTTTGTAACTCCTGCGTAAAATCGGTTATAGATTTTACCGGGATGGAAACTTCAGAAATTGTTTCATATCTTAAAAAGAATCAAGGTAAAAACATCTGCGGAAGGTTTAACCCGGCGCACGTGCAACCCACAGTCAAAATTGTGATTCCCCGGAGCATCATTACGAAGCAACTATCCTTTTCAAGAGCTTTTGTTGTAGCATTAGCACTTGCTATGGGAACTACACTGTTAAGTTGTAAAAATGAGCAAGGCATTAAAACTCCTGTTGCAGCAGTTGAACTTACGACTGAAATTGAAAAAGACACTATATCCCTGAAAAATAAAACGAATGCTACTTCACAAAATACCCAAGAGAAAAAACCGCCAAAGACTGAAAAACTAGAGATCCCTACTATAAAGGGGAAGATCATACCTGTAATGGGCGCGCCAATCCAGCCTGAAAGTCCTGACGACCGAAAACCACCTTCCCTGTTCTCTGTTGAAAATATCCCCGAGTTTTTCGACACTCCAACCGAATTGAGCACTGAAGAAAAATATCGGTACTTTCAAAAGAAGATACAAATATTTGTAAAGCAATATTTCGATGCTAATTCCTATAAACATTACGATACAAATGTAACCTACCGAATACACACAAGGTTTATTATTAATGCCGATGGACTAGTCGAAAATATTGAAGTAAGGTCAATTAATGATGCATTAGAAAAAGAAGCCATTCGTGTTATCCGTAAACTTCCTAAATTAAAACCTGCACAAGAAAATGGTAAACCCATAGCCGTGTCGTATTCATTACCCATAATATTCAGGCCAGAAGATTTATAGCATTTTAGAATGTTGTAATTTTGCGAAGTGTCCTCATCGCTATTGCAACATATAGATTCTCCTCAAGACCTTCGGAAACTTTCTGAAGACCAGCTACCGCAACTCACCCGGGAGCTGCGTGAATTTATTATCAACGCCGTAGCCACCAAAGAAGGACATTTGGGCGCAAGTCTTGGCGTAGCAGAATTAACCGTCGCACTACATTATGTGTTTAATACTCCGAAAGATTTATTGGTCTGGGATGTAGGTCACCAAGCCTACGGACATAAAATTTTAACGGGTCGCAGAGATAATTTTCACACCAACAGGCGTTTAGGCGGCATAAGTGGATTTCCAAAAAGAGCAGAAAGTGAGTACGATACCTTTGGCGTTGGACACAGTAGTACGGCCATTTCTGCAGCATTGGGTATGGCGATAGCCAACGGGATAAATGGGAACTTTGATATCCAACATATTGCCGTAGTAGGAGATGCCTCTATTGCCAGCGGCATGGCGTTTGAAGCATTAAATCACGCAGGTGTTACCAAGACAAACCTATTGGTTGTTTTAAATGACAACGCCATTGGCATAGACCCCAGTGTTGGGGCACTAAAAAATTATTTAACTCAGGTAAGTCTCGATGGCGCTCCGAAAACCGACAACATTTTTGAAGCCCTACACTTTAACTATTCGGGACCTGTGGACGGCCACGATCTTTCGGTTTTACTTGCTGAAATGAACCGGCTGAAGACGGTTGAAGGCCCAAAACTATTGCACGTGATCACCAAAAAAGGAAAAGGACTACGTCAGGCCGAAGAAGACCAAGTAACCTACCACGCTCCTGGAAAATTTGATGCCAGAACAGGCGAAGTATATCCGAAATCTAGCAACGTTGTACCGCCAAAATTTCAGGATGTGTTTGGTAAAACCCTTGTGGAATTAGCTTCTAAAAATGAAAAAATAGTAGGCATCACACCTGCCATGCCCACGGGAAGTTCACTAAAGTTTATGATGGAGGCTTACCCGGACCGGGCTTTTGACGTTGGTATTGCCGAGCAACATGCGGTAACTTTTGCCGCAGGATTGGCAACGCAGGGAATGACGGTTTTTTGTAATATCTATTCCACCTTTTTACAACGTGCTTACGACCAGCTCATTCACGATGTTTGTTTACAAAAACTACCGGTTATTTTTTGTCTGGATCGTGCAGGAATTGTAGGCGAAGACGGCGCAACACACCACGGTATTTTCGACCTAGCGTATTTGCGTTGTATCCCCAACCTCATCATATTTGCTCCGCGCAATGTAATAGAACTTAGGAATATATTGTACACAGCTCAATTGGGATTGGAATTCCCCATCGCTATTAGGTATCCGCGGGGTCGCGGAACTATATTGGAATGGGAGCAACCTTTTGAAACTATTACAATGGGAAGATCTCTTCAGTTAAAAAAAGGCGGAGACATTGCAGTTTTAACCATTGGAACCACGGCAATTAACGCTACGGAAGCGATTTTGGAGGTTGAAAATTCTTCAGTTGAAAAAATTGCGCATTTTGATATTCGTTTTCTGAAACCTTTGGACGAATCGCTATTACACGAAATTTTCAGGAATCATAAACATATTATTACCATTGAAGATGGCGTAAAAAAAGGCGGATTGGGGAGTGCCGTTGTAGAATTTGCGTCCGAGCATACTTTTAAAAATATCATTAAAGTTCTTGGAGTGTCAGATACATTTCCTGAGCACGGAACTGTAGAGGAATTAAAAGATTTGTCGGGGATTTCATCTCGTAAGATACAAGAGGTTATCGAAAGTTTTCTTTAATTATTCTATTCATACCCACTCCGCCCTACATATTTTCTTTCGAAAATTTTTAGCCCACCTCCCCCTTCTTAGGGCGAGGAGCAATATGTTAATCGTGATTAAAATCCTACTTGTAAAAAAACATTGTTTAAAGGCTCCTTCCTCTAGCATCCATTTCTTTCAAGCTATCACAAATTGTAAAAGCCCTAAAATGTGTGATTTCTTGCTACGCTTCGAAATGACTGTTGAAATAATCTAAAGATTTCCGTTAATCTTCTGAAACAGTTGTAATGCCTGCCCGTCAGTTAACATAGAAACGTGGTTGCAACACAGCATTAAATAATCGTAGGTGTTGGAAGGTATTTCGGTTCCCTCAAAACTTTTTAAAATGAGTTTATCGTAATGGCGCAAGGTATTTTTGGATTCATTTTCAAAAGCTGTGGTATAAGCATCCAATAATGTGGTGAGTATTTGATACCCCGCTAATTCTTTTTCAACTACCTCAGGATTTTCATACACCTTGGAAATACTTTCTTTAATAATATCGGTTATTTGTGCCTGATAGTTGCTTTTGTCCAGCAATGCTTCGGTAAATTCACCTTGTAGGATGGCTTCTTCGTTGTTTATAAATAGTTGAACTGCTTCAGAAATAAGCGTATTTATAGCCAAACTTCGTAGATAAGCCAATCGATCTTTTGATTGTGATAAGGCAGCATATTTTTCTTTATTTAGCGAATCTTTGACCAATATTACCAAATATTCAAGTGCGGTTTCTTCGGGTATCCAACCCAGGTTAATACCATCTTCAAAATCTATGATGGTGTAACAAATATCATCGGCAGCTTCCACCAGAAATGATAGTGGGTGACGGTGGTAACTCATATCCTCTTTGGCTCCACGCTTTGTAAGTCCTAAACTTTCAGCAACTTCAGTAAAGAAAGGTACATCGTTCTGGAAGACCCCGTATTTTTTATCGGCTATATGGTTGGTGGGTTTCTTAGGGAGGCTCTCTTTAGGATATTTCATAAAAGCGCCCAACGTGGCAAACGTGAGTCTTAATCCGCCGTTGACACCATTTTTGCTTTCGGTTAAAATTTTAAACCCGTTGGCATTTCCTTCAAAATCCACCAGATCCTGATATTGCTTTGGGGTAAGTTGGGATTTAAAACGTTGTCCTTTTCCGCTTAAAAAATAGGCTCCCATGGCTTTTTCACCACTATGTCCAAAAGGTGGGTTTCCAATGTCGTGCCCCAGTGATGCCGCGGCGACTATGGCTCCAAAATCGGTAGACTGGTACCCGTGTACTTTATGCAGATGTGGATGTTTTTCCAGAATAGCTTTTCCCACTTGCCTTCCTAAGGAACGCCCTACTACGCTTACCTCCAGGCTATGCGTTAATCTTGTGTGTACAAAGGATGTTTTGGAGAGTGGAATTACCTGCGTTTTATCCTGCAAGCTTCTAAAAGCTGAAGAAAATATAACCCGGTCGTAATCTACTTCAAAGCCTGTGCGGGATTGGTTTTCTTCTATTCGTAGTCTTTTTTTTGTAGTGCCTTGCTTTTGTAGCGAAAGCAAATCTTCCCATTGCATCATAGTAGCATTTTTTGGTCTTGGAGTCATTGGCAAGATAACAATTTCTGTACTTTCCTATATGTAAAATAGTCACCTTTTCATAAAGATTCCGTAACACATAATTGCGATTGCCTGGCGTAGTTTTGACCCGGAAACAAGAAGTACATCTCATAACATTAAGATAACATAAACCTTACTTAATGCTAAAGCAAGCATAACATTGAGGTAACTGAACCTTATTTAAATTAGAGTTTATTTGCAAAAGAAAATTAACTCTAAATAATTAATTTAAAAAAAATGAAAAAATTCTTTCTTTCTAAAATTGCTCTTATAGCACTTTCATTATTCGTTGTTGGATGTAGCAGCGATGATAATGACCCTATTGAAATTGACGACGACCCAATGCAAGTGGATACTGTTATTACAGGACAAATAACAGAAGACATGACATTAACAAGTGATGAAATTTGGACCCTAGACGGTCGTGTTACAGTTGTTGATGGCGCTACACTTACTATCGAGCCTGGAACTATAATTAAGGCTTTACCTGGTCAAGAGGCAAATGCTTCTGTATTAATTATTGCGCGTGGAGGTAAAATCCAAGCCAACGGTACCTCTAGTGCTCCTATTATCTTTACTTCTAGTACAGACAATATTGAACTTGGACAAACAGCTGGAACAAATCTTTCTCAAAATGACAGAGGTCTTTGGGGTGGTCTTATTGTTTTAGGTCGTGCTAGAGCATCTTTATCAGGAGATGCAATGGAAAACCAAATTGAAGGTATTCCTGCAAGTGATACAAATGGGTTATACGGAGGGACTAATAATGCCGACAATTCTGGAACATTAAATTATATTTCTATCCGTCACGGAGGAACACTAATTGGTGAAGGAAATGAAATTAACGGCCTTACATTAGGTGGTGTTGGTTCTGGAACAACAATTTCAAATATTGAAGTAGTTGCAAACGTAGATGATGGTATCGAGTGGTTTGGAGGTTCTGTAAACAGTTCTAACTTGCTGGTTTGGTCACAAGGTGATGATGGTTTGGATATAGATGAAGCATACTCAGGAACTATTTCAAACTCTTTAGTAATTGCCGGAGATATTTCAGACCACAGTCTTGAAATTGATGGTCCTGCTGGTTCTCTTGAAGGTAGCTTTACTATAGATGGTTTAACACTTATAGGAAATACTGTTACAGAAAATGGAGAGTATGCAGATTTTAGAGATGGTGCTATGGGTACTGTTAGAAATGTGTATGCAACAGGGTTCAAATCTTCTGTTGATGTAGAGTTGGACAACAACGAAGTGTCACAAAACTTTTTAGACGGAAAAATAGTTTTTCAAAATTGGGTTTTAAACGGTGCTGATAACACAGTATTTGTTGAAAAAGTTGCTTGTATTTCAAATTGTGATGATGGCAATCCCGATAACGATGTTAATGAAGAAAAAATAATTTTAGACCCAACATTCCCTGAAAGAGCTACTAGCTGGACAACAACTGGCACTAGTGGTGGTGCTAACACGGGAGTATTCTCTTGGACTTTTGCTAGTGCAAAGGGAGCTTTTTAAGTATTACTATACTAAACTTTGATATTATTACCAGATTTCAATTAGCCAACTTGCTCGTCTTGTAAAAAACAAGACGAGCTTGTTTATAGAATAAACAAATATGAAAAAATTCTTATTTTTATTAATTAGCCTTTTATTTTCTCAAATAATTTTTAGCCAGACTGGTGTATCAGGAACTATAAATGATGGCGAATTTAATGACGTCCTTCCTTTTGCAAACATTATTGTAAAAGATACACAAAAAGGTACCACCTCAGACTTTGAAGGAAAATATAATTTAGAGTTAGAGCCTGGTTCCTACACGCTAGTTTTTTCGTTTGTTGGATATCAAACTAAGGAAATTACCAATGTGATTGTTTCTGAAGGTGAACTTACTAGTACCAGTGTAACATTAAATGCCAGTGCTGGCCAGCTTGACGAGGTCGTAATTACTACCACAGCACGCCAAAATACAGAAGCTGCTGTACTTAGTTTTCAAAAAAATTCGGTAAACTTATTAGACGGGCTTTCGCTTGAAACTATAAAGAAAACTGGCGCGAGCGATATTGCCAGTGCTGTTAAAAACGTTCCTGGTGTATCTATACAAGGTGGGAAATTTGTTTATGTAAGAGGACTTGGTGATCGATACACAAAATCCATTTTGAACGGTGTAGATGTTCCAGGTTTAGACCCAGATAGAAACACCTTGCAACTTGATATTTTTCCAACACAAATTCTTGAAAATGTAATTGTAATTAAAGCCGCTACCGCAGACCAACCTGCCGATTTTACTGGTGGTGTAATAGATATTGTTACTAAAGATATCCCTACACGAGAAGAATACAGTGTTTCCGTTGGAGCAACTTATAATTCTGACTTTCACTTTAAGAAAAACTATCTAGTTTCAGAAAAAAGTAACACTGATATTTTAGGTTTTGACAATGGATTAAGAGATAATCCGCTAGCATCTAATCAAGTAGTTCCATTACCACAAGAAAACCCTGAGGCGGTAACGCTAATTACCCAACGATTTGAAGAACGTTTAGCCGCACAGCGTGAAACTAGTTTCCTAGATTTCAATTTCTCAGCTACAGCTGGAAACCAGTACGAAATTGGAGATAAAAAACTAGGATATTTAGCTTCACTTTCCTATCGTAATGAAACATCTTATTATGATGAATATATAGATGGACAAATCTACAGAAAAGACGAGGCCGACAAGTCTAACTTTGAGTTATTAGCCGACCGAACACAAAATGGAGAACTAGGGAGTAATAATATTTTAATTAGTGCCTTGGCTGGATTGTCATTAAAATCAGAAAAGTCTAAATATCGTTTTAATGTATTGCACGTACAAAATGGGGAATCTCAAGCTTCAATTTTTAGACAAAGTAATTTTATAATAAGTAGTAATAATATAATAAAGGATAATTTAATTTATACACAAAGATCTATTACAAATGGTCTTGTAAGCGGAAAACATACATTGGGAAGCAATAATGATTGGAATATTGACTGGAGTGTATCACCCACACTAGCACGTATTGAAGATAAAGACTTTAGGGTGACTCCTTTTAGAGTGACTACAAATCCTGAAACTGGAGAGGAAACCTTTACTATTGAACCTAGTGAATCTGGAATACCTTCTAGATTTTTCAGGGACTTAGAAGAAATAAGTCTTGCTGGAAAACTTGATATTGAAAAAAAACACTCACTATTTAGTCACGATGCAAAAACCAAATTTGGAGGTGGCTACACTTTTAAGAACCGAACTTTCGATATTATAAAATATTCTATCGCCTTACTTAATTTTCCATCTGCTACGCTTAATGGCAATCCCAACCTATTATTAGATGACGAAAACCTATACGACCCAGAAACAAATAGTGGTTTTTTTATTAGAGATGATTCAAATGACTCAGATTCATTCGATTCTGAAATTACAGTAGCTTCGGGGTATGTTTCAGAAGAATTTAAAGTTACAGATTGGTTCAATTCTATAGTAGGTGTTCGATTTGAGCAATTTAAATTAAACTATACAGGAGAAAGACAAGATGGTACTACATTAAATGGTGCCGAAATTTTAAACAAAGCAGATTTCTTTCCATCTGTTAACCTTATTTTCGATTTAAATGAAGATGGTGATAAAAAAATTAGAACGTCTTTTGCCCGAACCACTGCAAGACCCTCTTTTAAAGAAGCTTCACTGGCGGAAATTTTTGACCCTATTAGTAGTACTACTTTTATAGGGAATATTGACCTTCAACCAACTTATATTAATAATTTCGACTTAAGATTCGAAAAATATGGAGAGTCCGGAGACTTCTTTGCTTTGAGCAGTTTTTACAAATCGTTTAAAGACCCTATAGAGCTTTCTTTTATAAGAAGAGCTTACGGCCAATACACTCCTTTAAATCTTGGTGACGCTACTGTATTTGGTGGTGAAATTGAAGTAAGAAAAAACCTAGGGTTTATTAACGGTTTAGATAACATTAATTTCAATGTAAACTTTTCACTCATAGAATCTCAGCAAGAATATAGTGAAGATGAAAGAGAAGGCAGACTAGACAACCTTAGAGAGGGAGAAACATTGGATGATACGCGCCAATTGCAAGGTCAATCTCCTTACCTTATTAATGTAGGATTAAATTATGAAGATAATGGATGGAATGGCGGTCTGTTTTATAACTCGCAAGGTAAAACCTTACAAATTGTTGGAGCCGGTGATGTAGCCGATGTTTTTACATTACCATTTCACAATGTGAAACTTAATCTCTCAAAAAGTTTTGGTGAGAAAAATAATTCAACAATCTCATTGAAGTTTGAGAACCTCTTGGATGATGATATTGAAAGTGTGTACCAATCTTTTGGAGGGGAAGATCAATTGTATTCTAAATGGAATCCAGGGCAGGATATTAGCCTAAGTTATAGTGTCAGATTTTAAAAAAATCTAACAGGTAAAAGCAAAAAGGGCGGTCAAACTATTTTTGACCGCCCTTTTATTATATACTATACTCAATTACTTATAAGAAACTACTCGTGTATCTTTAGCTTCCCAGGTACTTACCTTGGCAATTTTTGAATTGGTGTAGGTCACTTCTTTTAACGTTTCTCCCTGATAAAATTTCCAGGTTCCCACTTTGTTCCCGTTGTCATATTGTGCAACAGCGGTTTTGGCTCCATTAGCATCATAACTAATCCACTCACCTTGTAACTTCCCTTTCTTGGTATAAAAACCTGTTTGGGCAACAGCGCCATTATCGTGAAACTGAACTGTCTCAACCAAATCACCTTGTACCGTTAATTTTTCTTTTTTCTGTGTTTGTGAAAATGCAATTGAAACACTCACCAAACACACTATTGTTAACAAAATTTTTTTCATATCGCAACACTTTTAGTTAATAATTACTTTACAAATATAGGAGATAATTTACTTTAAAACAACATTTAGGTAACATTAAGTTAACATTAAACTTGTAATTAGCTGTTTTTCAGATTTTTATATTTCAATAATTAACACTTACCAGGTAACATTAGTAAGAAAATTATAGAAAAACAGTGATTTTTAACACTATTTAAATTGCATAAACTTTACACTTCATAACAATTACATAACATTTGCTTCGAAAATAAATTTCAATTTTGTTGGTAATCTATTTTTCTTCTATGGACAATATTTATTTGATTATGTTAATCGCTCTGGCTGGACTTGCTATAGCAGATTTAGTGGTAGGTGTAAGTAACGATGCGGTTAATTTTTTAAATTCGGCAATTGGCTCGAAGGCAGTTACTTTTAGAACCATAATGATTGTTGCCAGTATTGGTATTGCCTTTGGCGCGTTGTCTTCCAGCGGCATGATGGAAGTTGCAAGAAAAGGTATTTTTGTACCGGAGAAGTTCTATTTTGATGAGATCATGATCATATTCATGGCTGTCATGGTAACAGATATTTTATTACTCGATTTCTTTAATAGTATTGGACTACCCACCTCCACTACGGTCTCTATTGTTTTTGAATTACTAGGTGCTGCTGTTTGTATGTCCATTATTAAAATTTCAAATAACGATGATAGCCTTCTTCAGATAGGAGAATATATAAACGGAGATAAGGCAACCGAAATTATTGTTGGCATACTTCTTTCCGTCGCTATTGCATTTACCATAGGAGCGGTTGTTCAATTTGTATCCCGCTATTTATTAAGTTTTAATTTTCAGAAAAAACCTAGTTGGGTGGCCGCAGTCTTTGGCGGTATTTCTATTACTTCTATAGCCTATTTCATAATTATAAAAGGATTAAAAGGTGCTTCCATTTTACCTGAAACGTTTAGCTCGTGGGCCAATAACAATCTGTGGCAATTTTTAGGAGCCAACTTTTTGCTCTGGACAGTTATTTCATATGTAGTTATTTCGGTCCTTAAAACCAACATTTACAAAGTTATTATCATTTTAGGCACCTTTGCCCTTGCTATGGCATTTGCCGGTAATGACCTTGTAAACTTCATAGGCGTACCTATGGCGGCACTAAACTCGTACGAGAGTTGGGTAGCTTCAGGGATTCCCGCTTCAGAATTTAGTATGGAGGGTCTCGCCGAAAAAGTACCTACCCAGCCTCTTTTACTGTTACTTGCCGGAATTATAATGGTACTCACGCTTTGGTTCAGTGAGAAAGCTAGACGTGTGGTAAAAACCTCGGTAGATCTATCCCGACAGGACGAAGTAAAAGAACGTTTTAAGCCTAATTGGTTATCACAATATTTAGTTCGTGGTGTTAAATATCTGAATATAGGTGTCTCTAAAATATTACCCGCTTCGGCTCAAGCCAATATTAACAAACAATTTGCCGTACCTACCGCCAAACGTATTATTGAAAAAGATGCGCCAGCATTCGATATGGTTAGGGCTGCAGTAAACCTTTTAGTTGCCAGCGTATTAATATCGGTCGCTACCGGAATGAAATTGCCGCTTTCCACAACGTATGTAACATTTATGGTAGCCATGGGAACCTCCCTGGCAGATCGTGCCTGGGGAAGTGATAGTGCTGTGTATCGTGTTGCAGGGGTTTTAAACGTAATAGGCGGTTGGTTTATGACCGCAATTACAGCGTTTACTGCGGCAGCGATTTTAGCTTTTGTAATCTACCAATTTGGAGCCGTAGCACTTGGAGTTTTATTGGTACTCGCCGTTTTTCTTATTGTAAGAAATTATAGAAAAGGAAAGAAAAAAGCTGCTGCCTTTAAAGAAGAAATGATTTTTAAGAAAGCTGAAAGTTCCTCATTGGTGGGTGTTATTGATGAAAGTTCTGCCAATGTTTCCACCGTAATGAAAAGAGCAAGCAAGCTTTTAAAATATACTATAGAAAATCTTAGCACACAGGATCTTTCCGGACTTAAAAAAGCACAAAAACAGGCCAGTAAGTTGAGCGACGAAATGGATGAGCTTAACAGTCACGTGTTTGTGTATATGAAAAATCCTGACGAGACTCAGGAAGGTGCAAGCCGTTTTTATCTTATGATACAAGATTCGCTACAGGACATTGTGCAGTCTCTAACGTTAATAAGTAATAAAAGTTATAAGCACGTTAAGAACGGACATCGTGGTCTAAAATACACGCAAATAAAAGGACTAACCGTTGTTGAAAATAGATTATGCGAATTATTTGAAAAAGTAAAAATACAGTTTGATCAAAAAACTTTGGAAAATCTTCCTCGTATTATAGACGAAAAACAAGCGTTCTTAGACTATATAGTCTTAGAAATTGAAAAACAGATTAAGCGTACCAAAGAAGGAGATTCCAGCCCAAGAAACAATTCGCTGTATTTCTCTATTCTTTTAGAATGTAAAGACCTGGTAGAAAGCACTACAACATTGCTGGAACAATACTATCTGGAAAATGATAAAATAAATAAATCGAAAATGTTGTAAAATGAAATTTTCAAAAAAAAGGTTATTGAAAATTTTTTTATGCTTTTTATGTATTTCTAGTACTGGTCTTGCCCAAACTAAAACTGCTGAAACCGTTTTAGACAAAGCAATCGCCTATCACGACCCAAATGGCAATTGGCCAGAATTTAATGGTGGTTTTCAGGTTACGATGACCACACCAAACAATACGAAAAGAGTAAGTACTATTTCTATTAATATACCTCAGGAAAAGTTTCAGTTAAAAAGTCAGGCAAATACATTACCCTTTACATATACTATAGACAAAGATAACTGTACCATAGATGCTGGTGACGGTATTTCGCCGCCTAGCAAAGAACAGCTGGAAGATAACAATATTAATTGCGAACGCGCCGCGCTGTTCAAGAATTACTATACTTATTTATACGGTCTTCCTATGAAGTTAAAAGATCCCGGTACAAATCTTTCTTCCAAAGTTGAAAACGTCACCTTTAAGGGAAAAAAGTACTTAAAGTTGAAAGTAACCTACGACAAAGCTGTAGGGAGCGATGTCTGGTTTTTTTACTTTAACCCAACTTCGTATGCGATGGAAGTATATCAGTTTTTTAAAGGCGACCCAAACGGCGCCGGAAAAGACACAGGAGAATACATTCTACTCACCGAAGAAAGTACGGTAAACCAGATTAAAATGCCCAAAGTGCGTGCCTGGTATTATAATAAAGATGACAAATATTTGGGTACGGATAGCATTACAGAGTAGAGCTAGCATTGATTGCATTCTGAGTTTCAGCAATAAAAATTTTGCCTACAATTACATCTCCCGGTCTGAAATTCACATTCCTTAATAGCGGCATAGAAATTCTAAATCATTATTGAATAGTTATAACCGTCGTGGATGGAGCACTAATTCGTAGTTTTAATAAACACCTGTCTTAATATAGCCTTAGCCACCACATAGGGAATAAAAAAAGGGAAGCTTAAATGAGCTTCCCTTTTTTTCAAATTTACTTTCGGTTTCAACTTCAAAATCTACCAAATACGCACTCTATTTTCCGGCGCAACGTACATTGGATCACCTTCTTTTATATCGAACGCTTCGTAGAACGCATCTATATTTTTTAGCGGCTCCGTAGCACGGTACATTCCCGGCGAGTGTGGGTCTGTTTTAATTTGGGTACGTAAAGACTCTTCACGTTGCTTGGTTCTCCAAACCGTTGCCCAACTCATAAAGAAACGCTGCTCCGGTGTAAAACCATCTATATTATCCGGACGACCATTTTCCTTATAAAATTTCTGTAATCCATCGTAGGCACCCAGCAATCCGCCAAGGTCTCCAATGTTTTCTCCTAAGGTAAACTTCCCATTAATAAAAACGCTATCCAGTACCTCAACACTATCGTATTGTGCTGCCAACGCATCGCCACGTTGTGTAAAGGCCTCTAAATCTTCATCTGTCCACCAGTTTACTAAGTTCCCATCACCGTCAAAACGCGCGCCGCTATCGTCAAATGCGTGTGAAATTTCGTGACCAATTACTGCTCCCATTCCGCCGTAGTTTACAGCTTCGTCTGCTTTATAATCGTAGAAAGGTGGTTGTAAAATTGCTGCCGGGAATACAATCTCATTATTAAACGGGTTAAAATATGCATTCACGGTTTGTGGTGACATTCCCCACTCGGTTCTATCTACCGGTTCATTAATTTTATCCAGATTGTCTTTAAATTGCCAGTTGGCAACAGCCATCATATTTTCGTAGTAGGTATTATCTTCTTTTACATCCATCGTAGAGTAGTCTTCCCAGGTGTCCGGATAGCCTATTTTTACCGTAAATTTATTCAGTTTCGCTACTGCTTTTTCTTTTGTTTCTTCACTCATCCAGTCCAGATTCATGATTCGGTCTTTGTAGGCTGCAATTACGTTTGCGATCATTTTTTCTGCTTTTGCTTTTGCTTCCGGTGGAAACTTTGCATCTACATACAATTGTCCTACTGCTTCCCCTACACTTCCGTTTACAGTACCAAGCGCACGCTCATCGGCCGGGCGTTGTTTTACTGCTCCACTTAAATATTTACTGTAAAAATCCCAGTTTGCTTTTTCAATTTTAGTAGAAAGTGCTCCTGCTGCACTGTTTAATGTTTGCCAGCGCATCACAGTTTTCCAGGTTTCAATATCTTTTTTAGAGAGGACATTTTGTACTGTTTGCATGTAGGTAGGCTGCATAACAATAACGGTATCCAATTTCTTACCAACGCCCATATCCTTTATGGCTTGCTCCCATTGTACCGCCGGCACCATTTTTTGTACCTGCTCCATACTTCTTGGGTTGTTAAAATTTCTAAAGTCACGACTTGCCACTTTATCCAGTCTTGGCTTTGCCAATTTGGTTTCAAAAGCTAAAATAGTTTCGGCTTGTGCACGCGCAGCTTCTTCGGTATCTCCTAAATATTGAAGCATTCTGGTGATGTGATCTACGTACTTTTCTCTAATCTCGATAGATTTTGCATCGGTATTGGTATAGTAATCACGGTCCGGCAATCCTAAACCTCCTGGAGTGATATACGCCGAATTCATCGCGCTATTGCTAGGATTAGAGAACGCAGCAATTCCGAAGAACGGTTGCGAAACTTCCGTAGCACGTGTGGTCATCACTTTTTGAAAATCTTCCATTGTATTAATACCTGCAATGGCATCCAAGGCAGGTTGTAATGGAGCGATACCGGCTTTATTTCTAGCCACCGTATCCAGTTCTGAAGCAAAAATAGCCAGTGCTTTTGCCTGGTCTGTTCCTGCACCATATGTTCCACTCTCCTTTGCTTCATTTAAAATGTTTAATACATCTTTATCTGTAGACTTGCGCAACACCCCAAAACCTCCCCAACGTACCTGATCGTCCGGGATTTCAGTATTTTTCATCCAGTTTCCATTAACGTAATTATAGAAATCGTTTTTGGGACTTACAGTAGTATCCATATTAGATAGGATAATTCCGCGTTCTTCGGTGTCGGCCTGCGCCATTGTCTTGTCTTTCTCTTTCTCATCACAAGAGGTAACCGCTAAGGCTACAGCTGCAATAGCAACAAAAGACGATATGCTATTTAGTTTCATATTCTGGTTTTAATTTATTTGTGTATAAGTAGAAATTAAGTTCAATTAGTTACACTTAATTTCCTTTATTATCTTGAATTTCTGCTTTGTAAACAGAATCTAAAAATTTACGTTGTTTTTCTAACTCCTTTTTTTCGGTTTCTTTGAGCTCGTCATCAATTTTACCCTTGGTGAACGTTCTGTTCATTTCTATAAAAAGGTTTTGTACGGCCAGATTCATTTCTTTTAAACTTGTTTCCAATTTTAAAGAATCTACCACATCATTCTTGGACAACTGTTCCAATAATTTTGCACGGGTGTTGGCTAAAATAAGTCTTGCAAAAATTGGACGTGTGTTTATTGTATCCGGGATTTTAGTAAGTAAAGAGTCGGTTTGAAACGTTAATTCTTCCGAAATATTCTTTAAGGCCGGAATGGTTTGGTTTTTTAACCGATTGGTATTTGCTTCAAACTCTTCAAAAACGGACCAGGAAACTGCTTGTTCTTTTGCCGCGTCTGATAACACTGGTAAGGCAACCAAATTTTTTCCGTAGCGCGTTTTGGTGTCTATGGTTTGTATGCTTATTTCTGTTTCCACAGTTTCTTCACAAGCAACTGTTAGGCCAATGAACAGGCAAAAAAACAGGAAAAATGGAATAATACGTCTCATGAAACGAGGTTATAAGGCGCAAATATAAGTGTAATAGCAGTTTTAAAAGTTAAAGGTTTGCAAAATTGATACAACCCCAGAATGTGTATCTTTACTTTTAAAAATAAACCCTAGTTTATATTACACCTAAACGTATATGAAAAAAAGAATTCTGATCATTGGCGCTTGCGGACAAATAGGAACCGAACTTACGGCCATTTTAAGAGAAAAATTTGCCCCGCATAAAGTAATTGCCAGTGACATTGTAGAAGGAGATGCCGAAATGATGGCCGCCGGACCTTTTGAAATTTTGGACGCTATGGATTACGATGCAGTGCAGAATGTAGTCATAAAACACGAAATTACCGATGTATATTTAATGGCTGCGATGCTTAGTGCAACTGCAGAAAAATTCCCGATGCGCGCCTGGAATTTGAATATGAACTCGCTTTTTAATGTACTTAACCTAGCCAAAGAGGGGAAAATTGATAAAATATTCTGGCCTTCCAGTATTGCAGTTTTTGGACCAACTACTCCAAAAACTAACACCCCGCAACGCACGGTTATGGAACCCAGCACCGTCTACGGCATTAGCAAACAAACCGGCGAACGCTGGTGTGAATATTACTTTAATAAATATGGTGTAGATGTGCGCAGCATACGATATCCAGGGCTTATTAGCTATAAAACACTACCTGGTGGTGGTACCACAGATTATGCCGTAGACATTTATCATAAAGCTGTAAAACACAATAAATATATTTGTTTTTTAAATGCTGAAACTACCTTACCTATGATGTTTATGGACGATGCTATAAAAGCAACCATTGGCATTATGGAAGCCCCTGCCAAAAACATAAAGATTAGAAATTCTTACAATCTTGCCGGAATGAGCTTCAATCCCGAAGAAATTACAGCGAGCATCAGAAAACAGCAGAAAGGTTTTGCTATTTCCTACGAGCCAGATTTTAGACAAGCCATCGCAGACTCCTGGCCACAGAGTATTAATGACGATAGCGCTCGCGAAGATTGGGGCTGGGAGCACGAAGTAGAACTGGACGAAATGACTAAAATTATGCTGGAAAATTTGAAATAAAATTCTATTTCAGAAAACATAAAAAATCCCGACTTCATTACAAAGTCGGGATTTTTCTTTAACAAAACTTACGTACCTATTGTTTTATCACTTTTTTAGTTATAACTCCTCTTTCGGTTTCAATAGAGAAGAAATAAATCCCTCCGTTAAGTGCTGAAACATCAATTTGAGCGCTTAGACTATTTATTGAAAGTGTAGTTACTTCTCTTCCCATGACATCGAACATGCTAATGTTAGTAATCATCTGAAATGACTGAAGTATTACTATATCACTTGCCGGATTAGGATATACTGTAACTTGCGATGTATTAAATTCATCCACTCCCAGCACTCTGAAAGAAGTTACGGCCTCGTTGGTTTCTACAGGGAAATTAAAGTCGAAATAAATATTTGCCTGTGCTCCTACTTCGTCCGCAGTTATAAGATCATCGTTGGTTTTCATTTTAAGAAGTATGTTTCCGTGACCGCCTGTATCCAGACTTATATTCTGAAAATGAAATTCAGCCACATCATCATTTAGTACGGTTTGCATATTGTGAGAAGCACTTAAAATTTGGAGGGTGCTTTTGTCAAAATCGGTTGGATCTATCTCCATAGTAACGACTACATTTTCGGCAGGAGCAGTTCCTGTATTTTCAAAATTGATCACGTAATGCAGAAACTCTCCAATAAATGTAGTAGGTACTTCTTCGCCCTGAATGCATACAATATTATTAGGATCGTAAGAACCAATCACTGTCTGGTCCAACGTAAAACTATTATCAAAAGGAGTTACGTCTCCTGCAATTGGGTTAACATCTGCAAACAGAACCAAAATATCACCAATATTTACCGGCGGTGTGTCCATTGGGCTATTTACAGCCAGTACAATTTCTATGGTTTCACTTTGGTAGGGTTGTAGATCTGTAAAATTATAGGTAAGAATTCCGGCAGCCTGAGCATCAGGGGTTACCGAAGAAGACACAAAATCCTGTAATGCTTCACTATAATTGAACTGTACATCTCCCGAAAGGGTCTGGTTTCCTTTGTTTTTGAAGAACAAAGAATAGGTAGCCTCAAAACCTGGTCTCGCGGGAATTATGGGCGCAATAACTACTTCCAGATCTGGTTGAATTCCCACTGCTTCCACGCAAAAGTCCTGAACAGTGATACTATTATCAATTACGGGAATCACTACGTCTGCGGGATCTGGACTTATATCAAAATACAGGGGATTTTCTAAATTTGGAGTAAGCCTGTAAGTTCCTGCTTGCCCCGCGTAGACATTATAAACACCCGCACTATTACTGTAAGCGATCACTCCTGTTGCAACCCCGTCTAAATCTACACTAAAACTTGTAAAAGGAATGATACTATCACCGGCGTCACAACCATCCAATTCGTCATCGAATTGGGTAACACCCGTGATGGTATTTACATCACCCCCGGGAGAAAAAGTACAAAATGTATTTACCGGATAATCGGTACCAGCAAATTGCTGTAATTCAACTACCTGAAATTCATCTGCACATACGTACAGTAGATTCGGGTTATTCCCAAAATCCCAGTTCTCGCTCCAGCTTCCTGGGTCTATTCCTAAACTTTCATCGGCACCATTCTTAATAAAGACAGTCTCTAAGGCATCATTACCAATGAAATTTAGTAAAGTTAAGTTCGGATTTGCATTACAATCCAGTGTTGTAATGGCTGTATCATAAAGTCTCAGTTCCTCAAGTAAAGGGCACGAGGAAATATCTATAGAAGTTAATAAAGCACCTTGATCCACTCTCACCATAGTAAGATTTATGTTGTTTGAAAGGTTTAAAGCGGAAATCTCTGTTCCGAGTGATACAAAACTTTCCAAATTTATAAAGGATTGTATTCCCTCCAGATCTGCAATTGCCTGGGTATTTAAGGACATCGCTGTAGTTGCTTCGGCTTCGATTATTTGTATCTCGCCATCCATATTGGTATCTACACCATCGGCAATCAATTCGGCTTTAAAGGCCGGATCCGGAATATTTACAATTTGTGCGCTGGTTATTGCTGTTACAAGCAGTACTAAGAGAAGTAGTGTATTTTTCATAGTTGTTAATTTTCAATAAATGTAATCAAGTGATTTTATTCTTTTTTATAGTAATGAGCATTCGGGGTATTTCAGTTAGAATTCGCTACATCGTTTTTAAAATTGTTTGTAGTCGTTCTCGTTTTCGTTGCGAAATGGGCAATTTACTCCCGTCCTCCATCACAACATAGCCACCATCTTTTTTTATGTACGACTTTAAATAATTGAGATTAATTAGGTGTGATTGATGAATACGCTCAAAATTATGTTGCCCCAGCAGCTCTTCATATTCCTTTAATGTTTTTGAAATAAGCACGGGTTTATGGTCCTTTATATAAAATCTGGTATAATTATCTTCACTCTCACAACGCACAATGTCGCTTATATCGAAGAGGTGAATCCCGTCCGAAGTAGACAATGCGATACGCTTAAAATTGTCTACATTTTTCCGGATATTTTCCAGTAACAAATCAATATGCGAAAAGTCGTTTTTCTTTTCTACTACCGCTTCAATTTTTTGAATTACTTTTTGCAATTCTTCGGGATCTACCGGTTTCAGTAAAAAATCCAGAGCACTAAATCTAAAGGCTTTAATAGCATACTGTTCGTGCGCCGTAATAAAAACAATGTTGGAATTAATGGTTTTGTTCTTTTCGGTTACTTTTTCCAGGATATCAAACCCGGTGCCATCGGTTAATTGAATGTCCAGAAAAACCACCTGAGGGTCTAATTTTTGCAATAATGCGGTTCCCGTTGCCACACTATCTGCTTCGCCAATAATAGATATTGCCGGGGCGAACCGAGACAAAAGCCCTTTCATCCCTTCTCTAAGGTTTTTATCATCATCTATTAAAACTGCTGAAATCATAGTATTTTTTATAGTTCAAATTTAATCACTCTCGTACTGCAATGGCAACTGCAAGATTACTTTTGTACCTGTAATAGTATCTTCCTGAGCTAATTCTTCTATATGTATGGTTGCCTGTTTTTGGGTGGCTTCGGTGATCATTTCCAATCGCTTTTTTATAATATCCAACGCCATAGATTTGTGTGCCAGTACTAAATTTTCTTTATTTTTCCTGGACTGATTTATCCCCACGCCATCATCTATAATCGTGCAATGCAGGGAGTTATTAGTTACGTTAAACCGAATGGTGATCGTTCCGTTTTCTTTCTTCGGAATAACACCGTGTATGATGGCATTTTCAATAAATGGCTGAATTAACAACGGTGGTAATGCAACATCGTCTTCAATAGCAGGGTCTTTTGTAATACTGAAATTAAACTTATTATTAAACCGAAGTTGTTCCAATTCCAGATAATTCTGAAGGCTCTCAATTTCCTTATCAATTGGAATAAGAGATTCTTTTGAATACTCCAGCGTTAACCGCATCAATTTTGAAAATTTTGAAAGGTATTTTATGGCGCTATCTGTTCCGTTTTGTACGATAAAACTGGAAATGGAACCAAGGCAATTAAACACAAAATGCGGGTTCATTTGCAGGTGTAACGCCTTTTGCTCGTACTCTGCCAGTTCTTTTTGTAGTGTAAGATTTTTTTTGAGTTGCTGCCGGTTATAAATTAAAAAACCAATTCCAAAAAGCAATAAGGCCACCAAGGCTCCAAAAAGTAGTTTTAAATTGGTGCTTTTTGCTTCTTCTTTCAACACTAATTCGCGCTTCTCGTTTTCTTCTTTTTGAAGGAGTTCTTTCTTTTCAAATTCATAATTCATCGCTGCTTCTACAGCTTTTCGAATGTCATTTTGTGCGTGGAGACTATCTTTTGCAACACTGTATTTTTTATAATGCTCAAGCGCTTTGGCAGTGTTTCCGTTTTTTGCATATACATCGCTTAGTATTTTTTCTGAAATTACCTGTTGTTCCAGCACATTTGTTTCAGCGGCCAGTGTACCAGCTTTATTGGCCGATTCGATAGATTTGTTTGAATTGTCCTGCTCTTTGTAGAATTCGGCCAGATGGAGATAGGTGTCTGCCAGTCCAAATTTATCATTAATTCCTTCGAAAGTGCGTATAGCCAATTCCCAATGTTTCAGCGCCAGATCCGGATCTTTTCTCATCTTGTAATACGAACCCATATTATTATACCACTCTCCTAAAGCGCGAGCGTTAGGGTGCATATCTATACTATTTTTTGCCGCAGTATAATAGTTAAATGCGTCATCCGGTTTTGCTTGGTTGAAGTAAATAGTAGCAATATTGGTTTGGGTAATCCCTCTGTTTGGATCTTTACGAGCCTTCTGAATTTCAAGCGCTTTTAAGAAATATTCCAGTGCTTTTTCTTCTTGTTCCTGTGCTTTGTAAACTACCCCAATATTGTTATAAATTTTGGAGGTCTGTCCCGTATCGTTAAGATTTTCATAGATTTTTGCCGCTTCCAGATAATACTGTAACGCCTTTGCATAATTACTCTGTTCCGAAAACACAATTCCCATACTCCCCTTGGTTCTTGCCAGGCCCTGGTCTATTTGGACACTATTCGCATTCGTTTTTGGGAGCTCTTCAAAAACAGTCTTTGCCCAGACAAAGTTATCCATTGCCTTTTGGTAGGAACCTAAAATAATGTGAGCCGTGCCAATATTTAAATAGGCAGTTCCCATTTCGGCTTTAAAAGCATTTTTTTCTGAAATTTTAAACGCTTTATTCCCAAACTCCAGCATTTTGTCGGGATCAGTGTATTTATATTGGTTTGCAATTGCGTTATACAATTTTGATATTTCCAGATCGTCCGACGTTGCAGAAAGCTTTTGCTGTAGACTATCTATGATTTTGTCCTGTGCCTGTAGCGTTGTGACACATAAGAAAAAGACATACAAAATAGCGTTTAGCCTCATAGATTCTTGAAATTAAGAAACGAATGTATACGAAACTAACCATTTCTTACGATTCCAATTAGAATTTGCGTGGTTTGGATTAGAATTTGTAAAAAATTGCATGAAAAAAGCGCCCATTCTATAATGGACGCTTAAAATTCTATAAATACGTATATATTAACTTCGCGTATGGTCCAAAATTATATAACATCCTTCGCGCTCGCTATACGGTAGGCGCGATTCATAGAGACAAATCTCCACGCGTTGAATACTATGTAATCTTTGTATTTTTATATGCATTTCCCGCAAAAGCGAAAATCTATTTGTGTTGTAAATATTGGATTATTTTTTCTTTTTTCCCTTCTTGGATTTATTCTTTCCCTTTTTTAAAGACTTTTTCTTAGGTGCATTCAGTTTTAGTTTCTTTTTAATTCTGGATGCCTCCTCTTCAAGAAAGCTGAAATAGTCATCGTTATACGCATAAAGTTTAGCTTTCTTTAAATAAGAGTTGGCTTTTTTATACTGCTCTTTTTTCTCTTCAATTGCTGCGCGTATCCAGAATATTTCTGCTTTTGAAACTGTTTTAATAGTTGTTGCAAATGTTATGAGTTTTTCAGCTCTTTCCAGCTCTTCGTAGGCAAGTAAATAACGTGCATACGTGATGTATACTTTATAATACTGGGTGTTGTTTGCAATTACTTTATCAAAACATTCAAAAGCCTGATCCGGCAAGGCAAGATTTCTTGCGTAAATTTCTCCCAGCAGGCACAGGGATGCGCTGTGGTGCCTCATCATACGAAAGCGCGTAGTTCAATGCCTCACACACTTCTTCCCAATCGCTACAAAATCCGCCTGTAGCTGCCTTTGCTTTTAAATAGTAGCTGTCTGCTAGTGTTAGTCCCATTGTTGTTTATTTTTATTGTTGTTAAACTCCTTTCGTTGTGCCTTATACGGCTTCTTTGTTTTTTCTTTTTTGAAATCGGTTCCCTTAAAAATCCGTACAGGATTTCCACGTTGCAGCTCCAAATGATTCTCCCATTGTGCCGAAACACTGTGTTGTAACTCCTTCAGGTTATATGCCGCTACTTTTTCCCGCAAACGCTCGATTGCAATTTTCTTGTTTTGATGTTGCGACCTGCTATCCATTACCAGCACCTGAAGTCCGGAAACGGTATGTGTGGCCCGCATGGCCGAACTTGTTTTATTTACGTGCTGTCCGCCGGGACCGGAACTTCTGGTGGCCTGAAACTGAATATCGCCTTCCTGTAATTCTAATTCCTGCGCCGCCTCCACAACAAAAACCCCGATAAACCAATTTTTACGTTTATGAAATTTTCTGAACGTAGACGTCCCAACCCATTGAATAGTTCCTACCCAACCTTTTAAAAATTGGCTGAGCCCTTTTCCTTTTAGCCGAAGGGTAACAGATTGTACCGTCCCGTTTTCGAATCCGTTTTCTTTGTGGAGGATGGTATATTCCAGTTGTTTTAATGCAACTTCCTTCAAAAAGTATTTTAAAACTCTGGCAACCACCCAGCAACATTCTGCCGGGCCTCTGCCTGCTGTTATTTGTATTATTTTTGTGTTCATATTCTTATTAGTATCTATGCTATCGCTGTTGGGAACCAAAAGGATGTACGCTGTTGGTTTCGACAACGCTCAACCGGACACCAATTCTTAATTTACTTTTTCTCATACTTTCTATTTCTAATTATTTTGTAATGAATATCCCCGCGTTAGGGATAGAGGCGGCATCCTTTTTTACGGTCAAAACCCTTTGGCTACGTTCAGGTGACCTAAAAAAGATACAGCCGAAAGCCCGGCAACCGTCTTTGCTTTTTTGCAAAGACAGTTGCAACGCCCAAAAACTACCTATCCATCCGCACAATTTTTGGGGCAAACGTGCCTACTACTTCTACCAATTCCTGTTGATTGCTCATTACTTTTTTAATGTCTTTATAGGCCATTGGGGCTTCGTCTACGCCACCGCCAATAAGGCTCACATCGTTTTGTTGTAATTGTTGTTTAATTTCACTTTTGGTGAACTTCTCTTTACATTTTCTACGCGAAAACAAACGTCCGGCACCGTGGGAGGCAGATTGCAAACTGTGTGCGTTCCCCTTGCCGCGAACAATAAATCCAGGCGCCGTCATAGATCCCGGGATAATCCCCAAAGCCCCTTTTTGCGCCGGTGTAGCTCCCTTGCGATGCACAATACACTCGGTGCCCCGTACTGTTTCCTTCCAGGCAAAATTGTGATGGTTCTCAATTTTTGCCACCGGTTTTGCTCCTAATAATTTACCAATACGATGGTGAATATTGTCGTGACACGCTTTCGCATAATCGCCGGCAAGATTCATAGCGAGCCAGTATTCTTGTCCGTCGTGGGTGTTTGTATCCAACCACGCCAGATGCTGCACATTTTTGGGCAAGGGGCACTGTTTGGTAGCGAGATAGGTGTAATGTTTTGCAATGTTAGCGCCCAGACCCCGGGAACCACTATGGGACAACACGCCTATATACTCGCCCGCATCCAACTGCCACTCGTTTGCCGGATCTGTAATGGAAACGACACCAAACTCCACAAAATGATTGCCGCCACCAGAGGTTCCCAGCTGCTTAAACGCCTTGATCTTTAGCTTTTTTAACAGCGGAATATCATTAAATTCGGATCTTTCAAAAATTTCGTGATCGTGTTTTTTGTCGTGCGTTTCGTACATTCCAAATTTGGTATGCTCCTTTAAAATGTTTTCCAGTTGGTGCTGTTTTCCTTTTAAATAAGAGGCTTTTATTGGATATATAGTTAAGCACATCCTGCAACCAATATCTACACCCACTCCATACGGAATCACCGCATTTTCTGTCGCCAGCACACCGCCAATTGGCAATCCATAGCCCGCGTGAGCATCTGGCATTAAGGCACCTGCCACCGCAACAGGTAATTTTAAAGCATCGTATAGTTGAAATTTGGCACGTTGATCGATTTCATTTTCGCCAAAAATGGTAAAGGGTGCTCTGGTATTTCTTAACTGGTGAAATTTTACTTCTACAGGTTGTACCAATCCCTCGGCTACTTTTCCCCAAATGGCATTGCCTTTAAATTTCTCCGGATGGAGCAATACTTCTTTGGCTTCTTCCAGAATGCGTTCTTTTTTTTCTCTTTTACGGTATCTATTAATTTGCCCTAAAGCAATATTGATACTGTTGTTTTTGGGGAAGCCTAATTTTATAAGGTCTTTCCCTTTTAGTTTTTTTCCCATGATTTTTGTTTTGAGATATTGACAATAGTGTTCCTGTCGCGGTTTTGCGATGGCATTGCACGTTTTAGTTTGTGCTTCGGAAATTTTAAATAGAATTACCCTTAGGCAGGATCTCAAAAAAAGACATAAAAAAAGTCCGAAAGTTTTGGGCTTCGGACTTTTTTCATAATTGCTAATTGCTAGCTATTGTAGAAAGAGTCTCGAAGCAAATGCACAATTGCGCCTGGCGCTTTTTGCATTTTTTTGTTTAGATTTAATACTAACATATTTTCGATTTTTATTTTAAAAGAGTCATCTTTTTTACTAAGATCTACTACTCTATTGTTTGTGATTCTCGTTACCATTCTTTTCTTTTTTGCATCGCCCAAAAAAGAAACAAAAAAGTCTAGGCTGACGAAACGTTATCTAAATTTTTCATTCTGCGCCTAAATTTTAGGAAACTCGTTTTATTACATTCTTAGCCATTCAAAAATTGCGAATGCTCAAACAGCCTAAAATTTTTTACGCCACTATCATTTCAAATTCTACGATAACTTTTCGATAGGCCAATTTATTTATAGCTTTAAATATTCTCAAAATTTTTAATTGTAAAAAATTCTAATACTATAACTTGTTTAAAGCTGTGGCAAATATAGAAACACTTTTTTGTAATCACCAAATAAAATTTAATTTATTTGTTTGATTATCAACTATTTGCATTCATTTTAGGGTGTTGGATTCTTGTCCGTTTTCACGGAATGCAGTCTTATTTTAGTAACTGCCTGATGGGTGTGTATTTGGCTGTATTGCTACACGTTTTCAAACTGAATAGAAAAAAATAAAAAAAGGCGTCCATGTTGAGTGGACGCCTTTGTGATTTATATCTTTTTTAAAGATTTACCTATTTCCTATGTCTTGAAATAGCCCGAAGAGCATCCCTTTTGTATGTGAATTGAAAATAAAACATAGGCGTTGACTTTAATTTTTGTTTTTATATTGGGTACAAATATGGGGGTTTTTGGGTATTGGTTCCAAATTTTATTTCCAAAACTGATACCATTGCTTTTTTGATGCTAAACTATTTTCAGGCATCTGGCGTTTTGGAATACCTTTCATTAAAAGTTCTTTTTTCTCTTCTAATGATGTATGTTTTAATTTATTTAGAATTTCACAAGCTACTTCCTGAGCCTCTTCAACCAGATCAAATTTTAATACGTAGCCTTCTTTATACAATGCTATATCATCATTTAAATAATAAAATGCGGAAAGCAATTCCCGTTCATAGTTAAACGTATAAAATTTGATCAATTTATACATACTCTTTAAAATTATTTCCTCATTTTCAGTCTTAAGAATCTTTCTACATTCTCTTTCAACAATAGATATTATATATCCTTCTTCGCCTTCCATTTTCTTACAGATGTTATCGATAGTATGAAGGATAGTATCACTTTTATAGTTTAGATTATAAATATTAAACACAAAAGGATCCTCATCAATACTATTTAAAAGTGTCGTATTTGTATACAACCATTGCTCAAAATCGGAAATTCTTATATCTCCTGCTAATACCCCAAAAAGTTTGTTTTTTAATTGTTGCATTATTAATCACTTGTAAGCTAATTTAAAGAAAGTGATTAAAACAATCACTTTCTTTTAGCCTGTTGTCTCTTCTCTCTACGTTTTCTCCAAGGCGCATTCTTTTGCCAGTCACCGGCCATAATACAACCATAAGGCATCACCTCATCAATGACGGTTCCTAACCCAAATTCTTCCATTTGTTGACGAACCGTTGCGGCATTTTTATAGGCGCTGCAGAAATGTATTCGTGAAAGAAATTTGTAAACAATACTATTTAAAATCGGCAACTGTCTTTTTAAGCAATAGAAAGATTTGCTTGGTCGTTACTATTCCTTTTAGAACAATTGTAGATGTTCTGAAACAGCAAATCTTTATTTACTGGCTTGGTCATATAATAATTCATTCCTAATTCAAGAGTTATTTTTTTCGTTTTTTCGGTGGCATCGGCCGTTACAGCTATGATAGGAATGTGTTTGTTTATGTTTTTTAAAGAACCTTCTCTTATATTTTTAGTCGCTTCATAACCATCCATTACCGGCATTTGTAAATCCATAAGCACCACGTCAAAAATGTTTGCCGAAAGCATATCCAGTGCTTCCTGACCATTATTTACCGTACGGAAAACAAAATTGGAATTAGCGTTAAACATTTTTTTCATAACCAATTGGTTTAATTTATTGTCCTCTACCAGTAGGATATGAAGTGGTTTAGGCTGTACTTCACTCTCTTCAAGAGTAGTGGTACTCTCTTCCATTAGTTTTAGGGGTAATTCTATAAACACATCGGTTCCTTTATGAGCTTCACTATCTATAGTAATGGTACCATTAAACTTATCTACCAGATGTTTTACTATGGTCAGCCCTAAACCGATACCGCCAAATTGCCGCTTGTGGTTATGTCGCATCTGATTAAAACTACTAAACAGGGTTTCTTTGTAATCTTCTTCAATTCCCACACCGGTATCTGATATTTTAAAAGAGAACTGACACGTTGAATCCGGTTTCATAAAGCATTTTAGCTTAAGCTTTATACTTCCTGTAATTGTAAATTTAACGGCATTGGCCAAAACATTATTAATAATTTGAATGAAACGTTGGGAGTCTCCTAAAACTAAATCAGGAGTTTCGTTATCTATTTCAAGAATAAATTTCAAACCTTTACTTTCGGCCTGAACACTCCAGTTTTTAGATAATTGTCTTAACAATGTTTTTGGGTCAAATGTGGATTCGTCTAAGCTGAGCTCCTGGTTCTCTATACGTTCAAAATCCAGTATGTCGTTTACGTTACTTAATAAGCTAAATGATGCTCCCTTAATTATCTCCAGCGATTCCTTTAGTTTCTCATTATTTTCATGCGCTTCCAGTTCGTTTTCAACAACACCCATAATAGCATTAAGGGGAGTGCGAAGTTCATGACTCATGTTGGACATGAAATAGGTTTTAAGTTCACTTATCTCTTCAGATTTTTGAAGTGCCAGTTCTTGTGACTTTTCATTATTCAGCCTTAGTTTTCTTATCAAATTTGTCATGGATAATGAAAGAAATATGACTTCAAATGAAGTACCAAATTTTGCGCTGTTGAGCGTAATAAAGTTATTTGGAACTAAACCAAGATTATTCATCACGAACCCTGCTAAACCTACTATTAAAAAGAATATTCCGATAGAAAAATAGGGATCTACAGGGATGCGTTTGTATTTTAAAGCTCCCAGTGATATTAGTATTAACAGCAAGCTAAATAGCCCGTTGATATTACTTAGGGGGTATGTAAGCGCTAGAGATTCAGGACTTATAAATATCATTAAAAAAAGAACTCCTATAATCAAATAAAAAACGGAATAAACCTTTTTAAATCTTTTTAAGTTCACTCCAATCTCAAGAAAAGATTCACAATATTTCAATAAGAAAAAGTTTGAAAACAATCCCGTTATCAATACCATCCTACTGTTTAAATACCCGCCATCAGTAAAAATATATTGATGTAGCATTCCATCGAGTGCCGCTTGTAGTAACACAATTGAGAACACGTACAAACCGTAATAAAGAAATGTTTTGTTACCGAGGCTTGAAAAGAAAAAGAAGTAAATTAACCCGGCCAAACAAAGCAAACCATAAAAAAGACCCAAAAATAATTGTTGGTTGTAATTGATTTTAAAAAACTCGTAGGAACTATAAAGATTGAGTGGTAAATTTATGGTTTCTCCATCGCTATTAACCTGCAAATAGAAGCTTTGCGTAGATGAAGCTGGTAGTTCAAATTTAAAAATGGTCGCCCTATGCTTTACTTGTCGCTCTGCAAAGGGTGTTCTGTCTCCATTCCTGAACTTAATGACCTTGTCTTTATCAATCTGGTATAAGGTTGCAAAATCGGTTACCGGTCTGGCGGTTTCTAAATAATAGGTTTGCTTTTCGGATGAGCTGTTTTGTAGTTTGAAACGAACCCAAAAATTATCGGTTGTAAATCCAAAACTCTGATTATCTGAAGTAAGCTCTTCAAATTCCAAAAAGGAATTGTTTTGTACTTCGGTAACTGAAAATTGATTATCTGCAACATTTACGTACGAAGCATATTCATAGAGAGAGCCTTTACTTTTTTCTGGGTCAAAAGCAGGGTTTTGTGCCCATAATTGTATAGGCAATAAGATGATTATCAGAAGCAAAAGCCTCATAAGTACTAAGATTTGGGATTGCTAACATACATATATTTTAAATAAATAACGGTGACGTTCGTCGAAAACATAGATTTTATTAGATTTTTGATTAAAAAACAACCCTAAATACACGAGCTTAAGACTCCTTTTAAGGGTAAATGTAACGCACTTGTATGTTTAAATGAGTCCATAAAAAAAGACGCTACAAGTAAGTAACGTCTTTGTCTCAGCTCCTCTTTTTAAAGCACCCCGCAACAAGTGCAAGATAAATTTATCGCCATAAAACCAGCGTATATTCCATAAAAAAAGACCTTACCCGAAAGTAAAGTCTTTTATTCGCTCCTCTTCTTGGGCTTCCCGTAACAAGTACGGGATAAACTTCTCGCCGTAAAAGCAAAAATATATTCCATAAAAAAAGACCTTACCCGAAAGTAAAGTCTTCTTATTCGCTCCTCTTCTTGGGCTTCCCGTAACAAGTACGGGATAAACTTCTCGCCGTAAAAGCAAAAATATATTCCATAAAAAAAGACCTTACCCGAAAGTAAAGTCTTTTATTCGCTCCTCTTCTTGGGCTCGAACCAAGGACCCTCTGATTAACAGTCAGATGCTCTAACCAACTGAGCTAAAGAGGAATTTCATATAGAAAATTAAAAGGTATTACCCTTTTAGCGGATGCAAATATAATCTATTTTTTAAGTATGCAAAACATGAAAATACTTTTTTTGAAAATTTACTGTCTAAAATGCATAACTAGCCGCAACAATTAAGTTTCTCCCCGCAGCACTTATCCCACTACTATATGTTCTGTAACGCTGGTCTGTAATATTTTCCAGTACTGCGTTTACCTGTAACGCCTGTGTTACCTGGTATTGAGCTCCAAAATTTAAGGTGTACCAGTTGGGTGAAAATGGATTGCCATTCTCGTCCAGAGCGTATAAAAAATCATTATTTACCTGGCTGGGCGCTAAATCTTCGAAATCGAACTGGCTGTTATATTCTGTAAAGGCATCCAGCTTTAATTTATTCCACTTGTAAATAAAGTGACTGTTTCCAAATTGTGGTGCAATATGACGACTTGGTGCTTTGGTACCATCATCCTCTTCGGAAAAACCATCTGTAATGTTATAATGAGAGGTAAGTTGTACGTTTTTGGAAAAGTTCACTTCCAGCCCTACCTCAAAACCATAAACTTCGGCCTTTGCTGCGTTCTGTATGGCTTGTACATTACTTAATTCTCCCTGGTATTCAATTTCGGTGATCCCGTTCAGATTAAAATCTCTTCTTACCAACGCGTCATTTAATATTGTATAAAACGTAGCCATTTCAATTTTAAAGACTTTGCTAAAGTCTAATGTAGCGCCCAGTTCGCCATTATATGCATATTCTGGCTTTAGATTTGGGTTTGGCACCACCACGCTTCCGGGCTCACTGTCAAAAATCTTTCCTACATCGTCGATATTTGGCGCTCTGAAAGCGGTTCCAAAATTAAGTTTCCATCCTAAAATATCACTTGCCTGCCACGCAAGACCTGCGCTACCAGTTAAGGCTCCTGTACTTATATTTGCTTCAGAAAAAGGAAAATCGAAAAACTGGTCATCAAAGGTTGCATCTACCAAAATATGGTTGTACCGCAATCCTCCCTGAAACGATAGCGTTTCTGTAAATTTTGATTGTAAACTTGCATACCCTGCGAGAGATTGCCACGTACTGCCATCAGGATATCTGGATGCGTCCGGGGTAGTTGCGCCGGTGTTGACATCTTTTTGTTGTCCTTCGCTGTTTACCTTATTGTATACGTACTCTACACCATAGTTGAATTTTGTTTTATTCCAGTCCTTTTCAAAATCCCAGGCAGCAGTGTACGCATTTACTATTTCTTCAGTTTGAAATAACGTTGTCGCTCCAAAATCCCTGTCATTTCTACTTTCTTTAAAGCGTTGAAAAGAGATTGTAGCAATACTTTCATCGAAAAAACCATTGTTATACGCAGTATTTCTTGCCTGAAGATTCCCGCTCATCCATTCCTGTGGGCCATAATACCATTCTGCTGAGCGAAGCGCTCCATCACGCTTGCGAATTAACCTATCGTATCTAGGATAATCGCTGGTGGTAGTGTAAAAAAGTCCCAAGTTAAAGTCCCAGGTATCTGAAGGCATATAGCGTACTTTTTGCATGGTGTTTATCTGGTTATATCCTGTGGGACGCTGTACACGTGGGTCGTCGTTTTCTATAACAGTATCTACTCCATCAATGATCTCTACATATTCATTGCGCAGGTAATCATCCGGGCCGTGACTTCCCATCCTTAAATCGTCGAAATCGCTGTAGGTAACGCTGGTTAAAAAAGCCCATTCTTTTAAGCCGATATTAAAATCGAAATGTCCTGTTTTTTCATTATTGGCAGTTGCATATCTTGCGGTTCCATTTCCTGAAACAGCCACACCATCTTCAAAAGAAAACTTTGGTTTTTTTGTATAAAAATTCATCACACCTCCCACGGCATCGCTTCCGTACGGTACGGAGCCTGGTCGAAGGATAACTTCAGTACGTTCTATGGCAAATGGATCTATAGAAATTACGTTTTGAACATTTCCACCTCGAAAAATTGCTGTGTTAAAGCGAACACCATCTACTGCGATAAGCAATCTATTGGTAGAAAAACCTCTAATTAAAGGGCTTCCACCTCCTAATTGGCTCTTTTGAACATATACCTGCCCGGTACTTTCCAATAAATCTGCAGCTGTTTGTGGATTGCTGAATAAAACATCTTCACTGGTAACACTTAAAACCTGTTGCGGAATATCGCGCTTTTTTTGTCCAAATTTTGAAATAGAAAGTATCACCTCATCCAGTTTACTGGCGTCTTCTTCCAGTAACACAGTTCCGTTTGTGATTTGGTTTTTTAATACTTTATATTCTAAATGAGAAATATGCTTAAAGATAATTTCTTCTGAAGCTGTAAATGCTGAAATATCCACTTTACCATCAAAATCTGTAACGCCAGATTTAGATTTATTCGCATTGTAAACCGCCACTCCTGAAATTGGCATATTTGTGTTTTGTTCTTTTACTGTGATAATTTGAGCAGAAAGTGTTATGAAAAATAATAGGGCTGCCAGCGTAATTGGTACTCTTAGGATCATTGGAAAAGTTGGTTAAGTATTGCTAGGGATTTCGGTTTTTTGAAGCCTTGCAAATGTAATTGATAATAGCGTATCAACAAATGAAGCACTTCTAATCTTGTTGTCTTGTTCAATTTTATTTGTGACAAGGCATCAAAATTTATGCCGAAGAACTCCCTTAATGCTTCTACATGTTTGCCCTCTTCACAATAAATACTGGTAGATTTTTCCTGAAATATACCTTCCAACAAATTGAAATACATCGCCTTATCTTCGGTTATGTCCGGGTAAAACCCTAAGTACTGTGTCAAATTCAGTAAAAAATAAATATGAAAGTTGGCAAAATCTTCGGTTACATCCAGATAATTAAAGGAATTGGAGAGATAATGGTACAGGGCAGGATTTGTTTCTTCTTCCTGAATAGCATCTTTTAAAATTTCAGATAAAAACATAACAAGGGATGCTTTTACAATATCGGTATGCAAGGTTTTGTAAGGAGAAAGCACCTTAGCCTCCCTTATGCTTTCCAGAGTACCCTTATTTTTATGGTTGGCAATAAGCTCCAACTGCGTGAGCGGCTGAAATAATGAAGCTCTTAGGGCCCTTTTTTAGATTTTAAAATGCGACGGAGCATATAGCTTTTACGACCATCGCTTAAGGTGTAGCAATGTACAATTAAATCTGCTTCGGCATATTTTAAGGTGTGTAGTACTATGGCCTCTGTGGCAATTACCATTAGCGCACCACCATAATCTTGGTGACTTTTGTTTCCAGTGCTTCTTCTCCCGTTATAATAACCAGGTATACTCCGGAGGCTACTTTGTATTGCCCAAATGCTGTGGTGTCCCAGAGTACACTTCCTCCTTCGCTGGTTGTTTCAAAAACAAGGTTGCCAGAGATGTCTGTAATTTTTACGTTTGCGTTCGCTGTGAGCCCGTCTATAGTTACATCTCCTGTAAATCCTGGCCGTACCGGATTTGGAAATGCATATACATTATCCAAATTATCCCGAGGCGCGGTTGAAGTACCATTAAACGCAACCAACCCATTTACAGTAGCAAAATATACGACACCCGAAAAACTGTCTATTGCTATATCCTGCACATTGTTTGAAGGTAGTGGAGAGTTGTCCTTATTAAACTGCAACAACGTTTCCTGCCCGTTGGGAGAAAGATAAAACACACCCGACGACGCAGTAGAGATCCATTTATTGTTAGAGCCATCTACTTCAATATCTGTAATTGTTAGCTCAAAAAGAAGTTCCTGAGCCACGCCATCTTCAAGAATGATAATAGGCTGCGCATCTATGTTTGCATTTTCATCAAAAACTACTCCCGGATTAAAAAGAACCCTAAGCCCATCTCTGGTACCAATCCACAATCTATTATTGTTATCCAGAGCAAGTGCTCTAATGGTTCCGTTTGGCAGGTTCCCGTTTCCTGCATCTTGCCCAACGACGTTAAAATCTCCATTAGCAGGGTTATACCCTATTAGACCGTCTGCTACAGTACCAAAAAACACAAAATTTTCTCGAGTAACTTCAACCTCGGTTAAAGCCAATGGTAAGGTATTGGATGAAGAAAAATTAAATATATCCGACACATCAAATTGCTGCAGTTGTCCTTCCGGAGTAATGCGTATAAGCCCGTTTTCGTCCTTTGCCTGCACTGCCCAAAGATTTCCTTGTGTGTCGAAATCTAATCCGAAAACACGAATACCAAAATTAGGATTATCGAACGTTATATCTAAAGAAGAGTTGGACTCATCAAATATTTTAAAGGGGCTTTGGTCATCTATTTGAAGTATCCCTCTCTGGAAAGAACTCATAAAAACTCTGTTAGGATCATTTGGGTCTATGCGTACCCGCACGAGATCATTAATTTCTTTTCCTAAAGTTTCGGTTAACTCTGTATAAGAAATATTAGTCCATTCGCCCTCCCTTAAATTGCTAATCCCTTTTTGAGTTAACGGAAAGGGGTCGAAACTTACTGTAACTTCTCCAAAATTAACCCAAAGTTGACCTGGGGAAGCATCTATGGAAAAACTATTGTTAAATAAAAGGGCCATCCGGAAGGATTTGAGTTGCATTTGAGTTTCCAAAGGGTACTTGAAATAAACCTTGCTCATTTGTCCCCAAATACAAAAAATTATCGTGGGAGAAACCTGTAAGTAACTCATATTCGTCTACGCCACTAATTGATGAAGCACTCGCCACAATAGAGAGGTTTTCGTCGTAGGTTCTTACACTACTAAATGTCGTTATATTTATAAAATCGTTCTGTCCGTTAATTTCTCTAATGGTCGCCCCAACGTTCGCTACTGTTTGCAGACCCCCTACCACCGAATACAGCAAATTAGTGTTTGCAGTATACACTTGGCTCCCGGCTTTTACAATACCCAGATAACCACCTCCTGCGATCTGGCCCCATTGGTTAAAATCTATTAAATTATCTGCAGCTACCTCTGCCCGGCGTATTCCGTTCTCGGAAGATGAGGCATAAATAAAAGGGGGTAAGACTGCCGTGCCGGTAATATTAATTTGTGCGCCTCCATCTCCAATAAAATAGGTATCTCCAAACTCCAACGCTGAAAGATCGAATACCGAAATACCAAATTGAGCGGCTATATAAAGTTGTCCATCAAACTCATTAAACTGATTAATTCTTTTAGTGTCCGGGGGTATGGTTGGCTTGTTCAAAATATCTACAACGGTAAGCACATCTTCATCACCATCTGCAATAATTTCAATGAGTCCGCTTTCATACCCAATTACTAGTACGTTGAAATTATCACTGTAATATAACGTGGAAATAAGCTCCCCTGAAAGTCCGTTAATGGTTGAAACAGTTTCTATTTCCTGTGTGGAAAGATCGTACGAAAACACAGCATTCTCTGCAGCAGCATAAATTTTATCATTCCCCTGAGAAATTGCCTTTATGGAAACATAAGAAAAATATCCTGTCCACTCATCTTCAAAGTTTTGGGCTGTGACCTGTAAGACACCAGTTAGTATTGTAAAAAAAAGGAAAAAGTACTTCATAAAAGCTTAAAAGTGTTCAGAAACTATAACACGCTAAAATAGTATTTATTGCAGAAAACACGGCACAAAAAAAGGCTATCTTTAGTACGATAGCCTTTTCAAAATAATTTTCAATAGTATTAAACTACACCTTGTGCCAACATTGCGTCTGCAACTTTTACAAATCCTGCAATATTTGCTCCCTTTACATAATCTACGTAACCGTCACCATCTTTACCATATTTTACACAAGCTGCGTGAATATCGTTCATAATAGTGTGTAGTTTTTCGTCTACTTCCTGTGCTGTCCAGTTAAGACGTAGTGAGTTTTGACTCATCTCCAGTCCTGAAGTTGACACCCCACCCGCATTAGATGCTTTTCCTGGGGCAAACAATATTTTTGCTTTACTAAATAATTCAACCGCATCTGGTGTAGTAGGCATATTTGCTCCTTCACTCACACACATACAACCATTGTCCAGTAATTCTTTTGCTTCGTCTTTGTTTAATTCGTTCTGGGTAGCACACGGTAAAGCGATATCACATTTTTCTCCCCACGGACGCTTTCCTTCGTGGTATTTTGCTGAAGGATACTTATCTACATACTCACTAATTCTGCCACGTTTTACATTTTTAAGCTCCATGATAAAAGCAAGTTTCTCTGTGCTAATTCCTTCGGCATCGTAAATATATCCGCCAGAATCTGACATAGTAATAACTTTACCTCCAAACTCCATCGCTTTCTCTGCAGCGTATTGCGCCACATTTCCAGATCCTGAAATTACTACCGTCTTCCCCTTAAAGCTCTCGCCTTTGGTAGCCAGCATATTCTTAGCGAAATACACGTTACCATATCCAGTAGCTTCCGGACGTATTAAAGAACCTCCGTAAGACATTCCTTTTCCGGTTAACACACCTGTAAATTCATTTCTTAAGCGCTTGTACTGTCCAAACATATACCCAATCTCACGACCTCCAACACCAATATCACCTGCAGGCACATCGGTATTTGGGCCAATGTGTCTTGACAACTCGGTCATAAAGCTCTGGCAAAAACGCATTACCTCAGCATCGCTTTTTCCTTTTGGGTTAAAATCACTTCCTCCTTTACCACCACCCATTGGTAATGTGGTTAGGCTATTTTTGAAAGTTTGCTCAAATCCCAGAAACTTCAGGATACTTAGGTTTACCGAAGGATGAAAACGCAATCCACCCTTATAAGGCCCAATAGCAGAGTTAAACTCTACCCGGTATCCTCTGTTCACCTGTATCTCTCCGCTATCGTCTGTCCAGGGTACTCTAAATAAAATTGTACGTTCCGGCTCCACCATGCGCTCCAGTAATTTCTTTCCCTGGTAGGCTTCGTTTTTTTCTATAAACGGGATGACAGTTTCGGCAACCTCGGTTACAGCTTGGATAAATTCAGGTTCGTTTGGATTTCTTTTTTCTACTTCAGAAATGAAATCTTTTATGCTTTGTTTCATTTTAATATACTTTAGTGAAGGTGAGTTCGTTTTATAAGTTGCAAATATAAGATATATCTAAAAATTTGATGCTTTTTTTAACCTTTAAGCTAAATGTGTACTATATATTTTACTGTTAGATATGTTTTTATATATTTGTTACGTCTCAAACTAAACCTAAAACACAATGAATACCAAGAAATTGCTATTGGTATTTCTCTTCTTAACCACTATAAGTCAAGGAGTTTATAGCCAATTTGGATTTTCCCATGAAGTAGGAGTAATTACCGGGCCTGTAGCTCTTTACTCAGATTTTGGGCAACGGAATGACCTTGAAACCAACTCCGGGAACATTGGGTTTGGTGTTGGACTCATTCATTACCTTAATTTTTCATACAGAGCAGACTGTAATTGTTATACCAGGGATACCTATTTTAACGATCACTTTAAGCTTCGTAATGAAATAGATTACCACGTTACTAATCTGGAACACTTTGGACGCTGGGTAGACCCAGACCAACAAGGACAGTTCGCAGATCAATTGCGTGCTATGAAGGGGAAGACCGAAGTTTTTGAAATTGGTTCTCAACTGGAATATTTCCCGCTCAGCATTAGAGATTTTGCAGCTGGTTCTTATAAAATTGCACCTTTTATTAGTCTTGGTGCGCATTATGTGGCCTACGACGCTGAGGTAACTTCAGAATTGGGAGAATTGAATATTGTGGGCGGCCCTTAGCCACCACTCCGGAAAAGTACAGAAATGCTTTTCAACAGGAAGGAGCTTCTACCTGGGCTATTGTTACAAGTATCGGTATTAGGTATAAATTAACCGAGTTGAGCGATTTAATGCTGGACGGAAGATGGACGTATTATTTCACAGACTATATTGATGGTTTAAATCCATCTTTGGAAAACAACGGTACAAGACCTGTTCCAGAAAACAAAGCAAACGAGTGGATGTACTGGTTAAATATTGGGTACATTTATTATATAGATTAATGCATCCGAAAATATATAAAAGCGGCGATGAAACTAAATTCATCGCCGCTTTTTATTTGGAATGTTATGGAGTAGTATATCCCGGTATTGTCCCCAAAAATTTTAAAACAATTCAGGGCCTAAGTTAGCTGGTAATTTTATAAAACCAAATAGGCTTTTTAAAATCGCACCTAAACTAGGCAATCGCCTGTTCCAAATCTGCAATTAAATCATCGATATCCTCAACACCCACAGACAATCTAATTAAACTGTCTACCACTCCTGTTTTCTCGCGCTCCTCCTTAGGAATGCTCGCGTGGGTCATAGAAGCCGGATGCCCCGCCAACGATTCTACCCCTCCTAAACTTTCTGCCAGTGTGAAAATTTTTAGTTTTTCTACAATTTTAATGGCCTCATCGTAATTATTTCCTTTGGTAACAAAACTAACCATCCCCCCAAAATCCTTCATCTGTGCTTTGGCGATTTCGTAATTAGCGTGGTCTTCAAAGCCCGGCCAGTATACTTTTTCAATCTTAGGGTGTTTTTTAAGATAGTATGCTATGGCTTTTCCGTTTTCGCAATGACGCTGCATTCGCAAATGCAATGTTTTAATTCCACGCAATACCAGAAAACTATCCTGTGGCCCACATATAGCACCGCTGGCATTCTGAATAAAATATAGCTTTTCAGCTAAGGTTGCATCTGTAACAACAAGCGCACCCATCACCACATCACTATGGCCTCCTAAATATTTGGTAGCACTGTGCATTACAATATCTGCCCCCAGATCCAGAGGCTGTTGCAGGTAGGGCGTAGCAAACGTATTATCTACACCCAACAAAACACTGTGTTTTTTAGCAATCGCCGCAGCCGCTTTTATGTCTATAATATTCAACATGGGGTTTGTGGGTGTTTCTATCCAGATAAGTTTGGTTTTATCACTCATATAATTTTCAATAGCTGAGACATTTTGCATACCAATAAAATGAAACGTAATCCCAAAACCTTCAAAAATACTAGTAAAAAGCCGGTAACTCCCTCCGTACAAATCGTTGGTAGCTATCACTTCGTCGCCTGGTTTTAATAATTTCATGACAGCATCAATAGCAGCAAGGCCACTACCAAAAGCTACACCAAAGGCTCCGTTTTCCAAACTGGCGAAAGAACGCTCCAAAGCGGCTCTCGTTGGATTTCCACTTCGGGAATATTCAAATCCTTTATGTGCGCCCGGAGTAGATTGCGCATAGGTGGAGGTTTGATAAATAGGTGGCATTACCGACCCGTATCCCGGATCTATATTATGTTGCCCGCCGTGTATTGTTTTTGTGTTGAATTTCATCGTACATCTTATATTAGGAATACCAAACTTACGTGTTTCCTTTGGTACTTGAAAAACTGTCGTAATTTTGTAAAATGAATAACAAGACACTCCTTCTCCTAATACTTGTGGTTATAACGGCTACCAGTTGTCGTAAAGCATTGGAAACAACATCTACTACAACCTCTTCTGAAACATTAGCTGAATGTGTAAATGCAAGTTGCCCTTCAATTGACGTTGAATATCTCACAGTACGTGGAACCAGCGATGCTTCGGAAAAAATAAATGCTGAAATTCAGGATTTTGTTATAGCGTCTTTGTACATAGGTGAGGAAGAAAACGGAAGCACATCGTCTACTATAGACCAGGCTATGAAAGATTTTATTCAGCTCTACAGAACTCATAGTGCCGAATTCCCCGATCTTTCTGCCGAATATTTTGCCGAAATCACCATCCTCGAGACCTTTAACAGCAAAGAGCTCCTTTCCCTAAGTTGCCGAGACTACTTGTACACAGGGGGTGCTCATGGGTATGGTGCTGTTACTTTCAAGAATTTTGACCCAAAAACCGGGGCTTACTTATACTATGAAGATATCTTCAAGGATGCGGCAGCTTTTGAAAAGTTAGCTGAAAAATTATTCAGAAAACAACATCAGATTCCAGAAAGAGGTAACATTAACGAAACCGGCTTTCGCTTTGAAGAGGGTTCTTTTTATCTTCCTGAAACCTTCGGAATTTCAAAAGAATTTGTAACGCTTGTTTACAATCCCTACGAAATTGCCTCCTACGCAGCCGGATCTATAGATATTGAAATTCCTATTGCAACCGTGAAAGATTTACTGAAAATTTCAGTAGAATAAAAAATGAAGGTTTACTGAACGAACGGGGAAATACTCCTGAAAGATCCCCTGGCAGTTATGAAATACACTTAAGTAAGGCCATAACGTAACCCAAATGAATCCCTTCGTGAAAATTATTGAATTCTATGGCTTCTTTTGCGCTGGTTAGCGTAGTTTTTGTAGTTACGGTATACTCGCTGTAGGTTTTAAAAACGTTATTTGCAAGATCAGTTCCGGTTTGTTCAAGCAGCTCGAACAATTGTTTTTTGCAAATATCAACCTCTTCCTGGGTCACGTCACTTTCTGGTTTAGTTCCTTTTTTATAACTCGCAACTTCTTCAGCAGAGATTTGTAAAGGGAGGTTAGACAATCCATACACCAACATTTGTTGTACCACAACACAATGCTTAATATTCCAGAACACATTGTTGTTAAAACCATCGGGGATTTTATTGAGTTGTTCCAAAGGAATGGTATCTAAGAAATGATAAAATATTTTTCGGGTTTTTAAAGTAATATCTAAACTGAATTCCATAACGTTAATTTTCCTCTAAAATAAAGGAAATACTCTTTAAAATGGCCTTAATTTGTAGTGAAAATTTGAAATAAGAGTTATGAAAAAGGTTTATTATTTAAGTAGCTGCGATACCTGCAAACGCATTATGAAAGATTTGGAAATTCCACAGTCTTTTATTACACAGGATTTAAAAGTACAAGGCATCACCGAAGAGGAAATAGAGGAGCTTTTTACAATTACCGATAGCTACGAAGCACTTTTTAACAAACGCGCACGCCTCTACAAAGAAAGAAACCTAAAAGATAAAAATCTGCTGGAAGAAGATTACCTTAATCTGTTAGTAGAGCACTATACCTTCTTAAAACGTCCTGTAATTGTGAACAATGATGAAATTTTTATAGGCAATAGCAAAAAAACAGTGGAGGCTGCCAGGAAGTCTATTCACCCAGACAGTTAATCGCTATCTTTGCGGGCTAAATAAATTGGCCATTGAATTCAAGACTCTTAGCCCTTCTCGCTGCAACTGCTGCCAGCACAATTTATGGTATTAACCATACTATTGCCAAAGGCCTTATGCCGGATATAATTGGCTCTTACGGTTTTATCTTGTTACGAGTAAGCGGAGCCCTGGTTGTGTTTTGGGGTATGAGCCTGTTTTTCCCTTCAGAAAAAATTGATAAAAAAGACTGGCTTCGTATCATTGGATGTGCCATTTTTGGAATGGTACTTAACATGAATATGTTTTTTAAAGGCCTCGAACTTTCCACTCCCATAAACAGCAGCGTTGTTATTACCATATCTCCCGTATTACTGCTCGTACTCTCTGCATTTATCTTAAAAGAACGTATTACATGGGTAAAGGCGTTAGGAATTAGTTTAGGGCTTGCCGGAGCCATGACACTTGTTCTTTTTGGAGTAAAAACACAACCAAATGCGCCCAATATTCCTTTAGGAAATCTTTTGTTTGTGGTAAACGCACTTTCCTATGCCTTTTACCTTATACTTGTAAAACCGCTTGTTGCAAAATACAACTCGATTACCTTAATGAAGTTTTTGTTTTTGTTCTCCTTCTTAATCAATATTCCAATAGGGTTTTCTCAGTTTATTGCAGTAGAATGGTTTAGCCTGGACTTTTCGGCTATCTGGAAACTTCTTTTTGTGGTTATAGGTACCACCGTACTCACCTACCTTTTCAATATTTATGCACTCAAGCAATTAAGTCCCGCTGTTATTGGAGTTTTTATGTATCTACAACCGCTCATAGCCGTGGTTTTTGCAATTATTGTTGGTGCAGATTCGCTTACACCTATGCGCATTATAGCCGCTGTATTAATCTTCACGGGTGTTTTTCTTACTACCAGAAAGAAGAAAACTGCAATACCTAAAAACCCGGTCTAACTTTTTTTGGCGAAAAAATGTATCTTTAAGGTTCTAATTTTTAAACCCTTACTATATGAAAACCCAAGAAATAGCAAACAACCTTGTAAAATGGTGTAATGCCGGAGAAGAACATAAATGCTACGAACAACTTTACAGCCCAAATATTGTAAGTATTGAAATGGAGGGAAGCGAAAACCAGATAGCCAATGGAATGCAGGAAGTACAGAAAAAAGGCGAATGGTGGCAACAAAACTTTGAAGTACACAGCACGAAAACAAGCGAACCTACGGTTGCAGACAACTGGTTTAGTGTACGCCATGAAATGGATATAACCCACAAACCCAGCGGCCAGCGTTCTCAAATGCAGGAATTAGGTGTGTATCAGGTAAAAGATGGAAAGATTGTGAAAGAGCAGTTTTTTTATAATAATGAGCAATAATCTTTGGTCCCTTCGATACCATTTAGAAACACCGATTTGCTTCACAAAGCGGCGTTTCTAAATGGTGCAAAGGGTTGTACTTACATATCCAAATGTACAGGCACTTCCCCGTGTCTTCTGGTATCTTCCTTTGTGATCACATAAAAATCTTCTGTCCTTTCCAGACTATCTAAATTCTTATAAAGTTCCTGTGGAAGTTCACATAATTTACGCGTTTTAAGATCTATCCACCCACCCATCATTTCGCAACGAGCCAAATTTCTTCCTTTATCGTCGTAAAAATTATGTTCAAAAGAAAAATAGCGACCATCCTCACTCAATCCTTTTAATTGTAAACTCACCGAAATTGGCTTTCCCGGAAACACTTCCTTAAAATAAAACATATGCTCATAAAAAACTACAGGCCAATTTCGTGTTCCACCATTTGTTCCTGTCCAAAACCATTTTCCAGCATAAAACTGAGCCGGGTATGGCTCATAAAATTAATATAGGCACTGTTGGCCAAGTGACGGTTTGCGTCTATATCGTTCCATCGTACTTCAAATTGTTTTATATACATCGCTTAATTATTTTTATGTTGTAAAATTAAGAATTCTCACACGTTATGCCGACTGGCTTGTGGTCATTTTAAGAGATTTATTCTCAATAAAGTTTATAACCGTTTCATACACCGCTTCACTCTTTAAATCATGGTGTAAGCCTTCGGTAAAAAAAGTTTCTATGGTACTGTTTTGCTGAAGAGCTTTCTCTATAGGATTAAAAGGAGTTATAACATCGCCTTTATCGTGAATCACCAAAACAGGTTTCTTTACCTTTCTGAAAAACTGCTCCATATAAATTTCTTGTAGCGGAACTTTTAAAATTGAATTTGCTTTTTCTTCCAGATCACACATTGCTCTGTCCGAAAGCCCCAATAAGGTCTTAAAATAATTGAAAATAGCATCCATTCCTGACGGTGCCCCCATGATTATATACCTGTTTACCGGAATTTTTTGATCGTGTAAATAACCATACACAGCTACCAACCCTCCCAAACTATGAGTAATTAACGTATCTATAGCGCCCGATTTCTCAATGGCACGAACCGCGGCTTTTCTGTAAATTTCAAGGTTTAAATGCTTGCCAGAAGACAGACCGTGACCAGGTGCGTCAATAGCGTATACAGTGTATTGCTTTAAATCCAGCTTGTTTATATAAGGTGCCCATCTTTGGCTGTGGCTCATCCAACCGTGTAAGAACAATACTTTTTTAGGACCAGTTCCCCAACGGTGCAAGACAGCCGAATGTCCATCTACTTCCAAAAAAGAGGTTTTTGCTGTTGCTATAAACTGTTTTCCTTTTTCTGAAAACCGCATAGGAGGTACCTTGCAAAAAAGCCGAAACGTAAACTCCTTACTCCACTTTGGGAAGAATACTGCAGTTATGTTTATAAATATTCCTGTTAATTTTGTGAGTATCTTTTTCATAAGCATGTTTGATACCAATCGGTATCTATAATTTTAAATTTTTTTACACTGAAATTTTTTGAACTATAGCTCGTAAATGAACAATAGTTGTTGCGATGGCCTTTGTGTTACGTTCCAGTTTGCTCATCATAATTCCACCTTCCAACGTTGCAATAAATATGGTCGCATAAAAAGCGGGATCCGAAGTAGCTATTACTTGTCCGTTTTTGATACCATTTTCTAAAATTTTTGACAACGACGCTTTTAATTGAGCCAGCATACTGAATGCTTGTTGTCGCAATGCATTATTGGTATCATCTACTTCTATAGCGGCATTCATTAAAGGACAACCTCCTTCATACAAAGGAGTGTGCATATACTTTTCAAAAAAAGCAAACGTGGCATCCATCTTTAATTGGAAAGTGGGTGCTTTTTGTATAGACTGCCCCAACTCTGTAAACATTAGTTTTCCTAGGCTGCGTAAAGCCTGTTGCTCCAGATCACTTTTACTATCAAAATGACGGTAAATGGCACCTTTTGTTAACCCTGTAGCTTTGGTGATATCACTAATAGAAGTTGCCTTATATCCCTGTGTATTAAAAAGGTTAGCACTTTCCTTTAGTATTAGATCTTTAGTAATTTCTGCGTTTCGCATAGGCAAAGATACCGATTGGTATCTTAATAAGATTACAATTAACAAAATTTTCATTTGTATATTCGCAATGCATTTTTCCAAATATTCCAGAAGTCATTTAATGCCTATAATTTCGTCATCTTACATAGCCAAAGGTCTTTTTAAAAGTGGGCATTTTTCCACCATTTATTCGGCTAAGTTGCGCCCTGTGCCAAAGGTTTCCCAGGAACGGAAGCGCCTGGAATTAAGCGATGGCGATTTTGTAGATGTAGACTGGTCATTTTCATCCTCTAAAAAAAAGAAAGTGGTTATTATACTCCACGGCTTAGAAGGCAATGCACAACGGGTTTATGTAAAGGGACAAGCAAAAATATTGGTGGAAAACGGTTGGGACGTGGCCGCTATGAACCATCGCGGATGCAGTGGTGAGGAGAACAGGCTGTACCTCTCTTACAACTCGGGACGTACGGAAGATCTGGAAGAACTTATAAACCACATCCTACAAAAATATAAATATACTACAATTTCGCTGGTGGGTTTTAGTCTTGGCGGAAATGTAGTACTAAAATATCTTGGAGAACATACAGAAATTCCCAGCCAGATAAAAAGTGCTGTAGCTATTTCCACACCCTTACACTTACGCGGTGCGCTTGAACAACTGGTGAAACCAGAAAATATGGTATACAGTAAAACGTTTATCAATGATCTACGCAAAAAATACAAACGAAAAATGCAACACTTTCCTCAAGCTATGAACGCAGAGGAATTAAATAAAATTCAGAACTTGCTGGATTTTGATAATTTATACACGGCAAAAGCACACGGGTTTCAGGATGCTTACGATTATTATGAAAAAAGTAGTAGCCTTCAATATTTGCCAAACATACAAATACCGGTGCTTATTTTAAATGCCGAAAATGATAGTTTTTTATCGCCGGAATGCTATCCGCACGCTCTTGCAAAAGATCATAAAAATATCTATCTTGAGAGTCCCAGGCACGGTGGACACGTGGGTTTTCATATTTCAAACAAACTCTATTATTCAGAAAAAAGAACCTTGGAATTTATAAATGACAAATGAAATTGCTTTTATTGGCGCGCTCTCTTATTGTGTGTTTATGCTCATTATTGGGTTGGTATTCAGAAAATTTCCACCAAAAGAAATCAATGTTCTCTATGGGTATCGTACCAAACGCAGTATGGCAAATAAGCAGGTTTGGGAAGCAGCGAATACGTACTGGGTTAAAATGTTCCTTATAATAAATTTACTCACCTTTATCTTTCCCATCCTGTTTTACTTTGTGTTTGCCACGGTTAACATCATTCTATACACTGTCATTGGCGGAGTTGTGCTCCTGCTGTGCACCATTCCCCTAACGGAAAGACACCTCAACAAGTATTTCGATAAACAAGGCAACCTAAAGTGACATAATAAAGGGTTTGTAATTACGTATCTTTGCATCAAATTTGTGAATTATGATTCAATCCATGACCGGTTACGGGAAACACCTCATCCAGCTTCCTACCAAAAAAATTACCGTAGAAATAAAATCGCTTAACAGCAAAAACCTCGACTTAAACACCCGGGTACCGTCTTCATACCGTGAAAAAGAGCTTGAAATAAGGAATATGTTAGCCAAATCACTTACCCGTGGGAAGGTAGATTTTAACTTATATATTGAAATGACGGGCGAAGCAACTACGGCCCGCGTAAATGAAGCCGTTGTAAAAGAATATATTTCTCAACTAAGAGGCGTGGTAGATGGCGATGAAACCGAATTGCTTAAAATGGCAATTAGAATGCCGGACACCCTTAAAACCGATCGTGAGGAAATAGATGATAACGAGTTTGCTGAAATTTTAGCCGCTGTAAAAGTGGCTTTAAAAGAAATAAACACCTATCGCAGTGATGAAGGTGCCGTCTTAAAAAATGACTTTCTGGAAAGAGTAGATACTATTGAAACCTTGCTTGAAGAAGTCCTTACAATAGACGATAGCAGGATCGCCAATGTAAAAGAACGCCTGCGAAATGCCGTGAGCGAACTAAAAGAAAAGGTAGACGAAAACCGTTTTGAGCAGGAGTTGATCTACTATCTTGAAAAATACGATATCACCGAAGAAAAAGTACGGCTTCAAAATCACTTAAATTATTTCAGGGAAGCGATAAACTCTGACGATTCCAACGGAAAAAAATTAGGTTTTATCACTCAGGAAATTGGCCGCGAAATTAATACCATTGGTTCCAAAAGTAACTTTGCGCCTATGCAACAACTCGTTGTGCAAATGAAGGATGAACTGGAAAAAATTAAGGAACAAGCGTTGAATGTATTGTAAAAAATTAAACTTATTCTTTAGTCTGAGTTTTTGAAAAACCTTTTCTCAACTATTATATTTTTAAAACTCAGTATGGTAAACAACAAATAAAATGACCCAAAAAAAAGAAAAAAAAGGAGGAAAACTTATAGTATTCTCGGCTCCTTCGGGAAGTGGGAAAACAACAATTGTACGTCACTTATTAGGGATTGAAAAATTAAATCTGGAATTTTCGGTTTCAGCTACATCCAGAGCACCCCGTGTTGAAGAAGTGAATGGTAAAGATTACTATTTTCTTTCGCTTCTAGACTTTAAAAGTAAAATGAAGAATGAAGAATTTCTGGAATGGGAAGAAGTGTATCGCGATAATTTTTACGGAACCTTACATAGCGAAGTAGAGCGTATCTGGGCGATGGGAAAAAACGTAATTTTTGATATTGACGTAGTAGGTGGTTTACGAATAAAAAAGAAATATGCAGAAAGAACGCTGGCCGTTTTTGTAAAGCCTCCCAGCGTGGAAGAACTTAAAAAACGCTTAAAAAAACGCTCTACCGAGAGTGATGAAAAAATAAATATGCGTATCGCTAAGGCGAGTGTAGAAATGGCTACGGCACCTCGTTTCGACTTTATTATTGAAAATGATACCTTAGAACACGCCCTCCAGGAAGCCGAAAAACTAGTGGCACAACATATTGTAAAACCTATTTTTACCGATGTCACTGAAGAAGAATAAAAAGACCGGCCTGTATTTTGGTACTTTTAACCCCATTCATGTAGGGCATCTTACCATTGCCAACCACATGGTAGAGTTTGGAGGTTTGGACGAAGTCTGGATGGTAGTTACTCCACACAATCCGCATAAAAAGAAAAGTACTTTGCTGGACAACCACCACCGTATTGCCATGGTAGACATTGCGTTGGAAAATTACCCAAAAATTAAATCCAGTAAAATTGAATTTAACCTCCCACAACCAAATTACACGGTAAACACACTGGCTATTCTGGAAGAAAAGTATCCCGAACAGCAATTCTGTTTAATTATGGGCGAGGATAATTTAAAAAGCCTTCATAAGTGGAAAAACTATGAGGTAATTCTGGAACGCTATGCTATTTACGTATATCCAAGGGTTTCTGGCGAAGTAAAAGTTTCTGAAGAGGTTTCAACTTCAGGTTCCATTATAAAAGTTGCTGCCCCTATTATGGAAATATCTTCTACCTTTATTAGGAAAGGTATAAAAAATGGTAAAAACATTCGCCCTATGCTTCCACAGCACGTTTGGGAATATCTGGACGAGATGAATTTTTATAAAACAAAGCCGTAAATAAAAGTATTACTGACTCTTTATACTACAAACGAACAACTTCCTTTTATTTTTCTTTTTGCGTTAGGGATTGAAGCAACGTACCGTGTACTGCTGAAAGCCCGACCGAGCCCTTGCTCGGGAACGCCCCAAAAAAAAACCGCCCCTCAGTTCAAGATAGAACATTGGGGCGGTCATAACCAACCAAAAAATTGTAAATATTTTCTAGAAAATGCTAATTTTTTTTATTTGCTTCTCTATAGTAGCTTTAGGAACTCGTAACTTTCCTCTGCTGTTTTTATATTGTATGTAACCTAGCCCTCTAAAAGTATATATAGTACCCGAGGTTTCATGAAACAATTCTATCGTGTTGTCATTAATAACGTTCAACTCAAAGTATTCATTGCCCAGATAATCATAATCCAGTGTTAAATATTTTAAATACCCGTTATCAGGGACATCGTCCACATTAAAAATGCCGGTGTAATCCCAATATAAATCGTAAATATTGCTTCCTACAACATCCTGTGAGCTTTGGAAATTGCCATCACCACCCCCTGGTAAAAACTGAAGGAAATGCTCATAGTCAAATTCGTTTGGTGCACCACCATTTGTAGCTGCTTTTTCCCACGCCGTATATTCTTGCAGGAAATAGTGAATATTTTCATAGAACAACAAATCGTAATCGAAAGTACTGCGCTGGTAACCTACTAAAATATAGCGTAGTCCCGTTCCCGGATTGTACAATTCAATTTCGGTATCGCTTAGTTGCGTAACGTCGAAAGTTACATAGCCATCCAGATCGTGATGTATATCCAGCACAAAATCGTATGCATTATAATAACCAACGTCTATTCCAAAACCGTAGCCCTGGTCGCCAATTCCAACCAGATTATTGTTTGCCAGTACATCCCCGTTTCTAAAGGAAAGCGTAAATGCTAACTGCATAAAAGGAATTTGTCCCGAAGCATTAGAGCGATTTATATCTACATACCACAACTCATACGTATTCAATAATTGATTCAGGGTAATGGACGGAACAGGATCTACGTAAGGATCTGCAACCACTACCGTTTCTTCAACATAACAAGAAGTAACTACTGTTGCCAAAAGGGCAAAACCGAAAATTAATTTTAATGCCTTCATAATCGTTCATTTTGTGTTTCAGAAGAATATATTCTGAAAGTGATTGCTGTTTATTGAAAGACTAAAAACGTGCCAAAGATTTATTATTCTGAAAATCAATATTTTATACTGAATTTTAATTTCTGTATTTTTGAATCCTTATGGATAACCAACCGAAATTTGCTGTAATTGGTGGCGGAAGCTGGGCAACGGCCATTGTAAAAATGCTTGTTGAAAATCTGGATGAAGTGGGTTGGTATATGCGGAGTGCATATGCGCTGGAACATATAAAAAAGGAACAGCACAACCCCAACTATTTGTCTTCGGTTGAATTTGACCCTAAAAAGCTGAAATTGAGCAACGACATTAACGAAATGGTAGCCTATGCAGACTATCTTATTTTTGTGATTCCTTCAGCATTTATTTTTACCGAATTACAACAGCTCACCGTTCCGCTTACAAACAAAGTTATTTTCTCTGCCATTAAAGGAATTGTTCCTGAAAGTAGCTTAATTGTGGGCGATCACTTTTATACACACTATAATATTCCGTTTAAAAATATTGGTGTAATTACGGGTCCCTGCCACGCCGAAGAAGTTGCTCTGGAACGCCTTTCCTATCTTACCATTGCAAGTGCCGATACTAAAAAAGCCGAAATAGTAGCCAATGCATTATGTTGCGATTATATAAAATGTACCACCAGTGACGACGTTATTGGTGCCGAATATGCCGCAATGTTAAAGAATATCTATGCCCTGGCCGCAGGAATAGCGCACGGACTTGGCTACGGAGATAATTTCCAGAGTGTTTTAATGAGTAATGCCATACGCGAAATGAAGCGCTATGTAAAAAAGGTACATAAAATGAAGCGGGACATTAATGGATCTGCCTATCTGGGAGATCTGTTGGTAACTGGATATTCTACCTTTAGCCGAAACCGTCTCTTCGGAACTATGATTGGCAAAGGCTACACGGTAAAAAGCGCCCAGATGGAAATGAACATGGTTGCCGAAGGGTATTACGCTACCAAGAGTGCCTACGCTCTCAATCAGGCTAAAAAGAAGAAGAAAGCAAAAACACCTATCATAGATGCCGTCTACAGCATTTTATATGAAGGGAAAGATCCTAAATCTGAAATTAAAAAGCTTACGGAGAAACTAAATTAAATTTTAGGTTTATTTTATTTCCAAAGATTGAAATTCCAGAAATTCCGTATTTCATATCCAAAACAACCCCATTTGTAATATTTATTTGGACATCTTTTTCCAGGTTTTTGGTTTAGTGGATACAAATGTAAGTCTCCCCACTAAGTTAAACTTTACCTCATAATTTATAGTACATAACATTATAGTCCCCTTATCGGAACTAAAGAGTAAATTCATAATTGGACTTTAGTTAAAACTAACCTTCTTCTCCTGAAATTTTGGGAGAAGAAGGTTTTTTTATGACAACATGCTTTTCAGATAAACAAGAAAAGAAACTACTATTAAAATAAAAACAATATGGTATTACTCAGAATGACTACTACAGTAGCTATTTACAACCGTAGCATAAAGAATTATCTTATACTGCCATGTAATAATGCAGTTGTTTAGGAAGTTAATAAACCTATGTTTTCAAATCCGGATAAAATGTATTCGGGGACAGGTGTTGTGTTTTCCAATTTGGAGTAAGGAATCCAACCCACTATTTTTAAAATCACTTCAAATAAAAACCACTCAAGTCTGAGTGTCTCTAGAAATTTTATCGCATCAATTTTATTGACGCATAAACCTAATCTCTACATTGGCAACGGTATCCACATCATCAATAGTAGTGTTCTCCATTTTTTGTAAACGAATTTCATTTTCATTAAATAAAGTAACATCCCAAGCCCCGTTGAAAAGGTCTATTGAAACTGTTGGATTTACTTGTACATCTGCAATACCAGTAAATACAATAGTGTCTGCATTTCCTCCTATCGTGTAAGTTCCTGTTTCATTTTCCAAATCCACAATAACTGGTGTCTCCGTTGGAGTTCCACCATTCACAGTTACCGTTGTCTCAATACTAAAAAGCCCGTCCAGTACAAATGTTCCGTTATTTGTGAAATTTGCAGTAGTTTGAAGAATATCTCCCTGTCCATTAATTACAGCAGTAACCGGCACGCCGGCTATAAGTTGTGTTATGTCTGCATTTACACTTAAAAAAGATAAATCATAATCTCCAGCCAGATTTGCATTAGTTAATACAAAAGCTGCTTCAGCATTATCATCGTCTCCTTTACAGGCCACCAACGTAGCCATTGCCATAAATGCGATTAAAATTGTTTTTAGGTTTTTCATATGTATTAGATTTTGAACAAAGATACTTTTATTTACTAGTAACTTAAATACTTCCTAATTTATTATATGAACACGTAATTCACTATTTTTTCTATCTTTAGCTTCTAACCAAACAATCCCTCATTTTGAAGAAATTATTTCTGCTTCTTTTTCTGCTACCGTGTACCATTATTGCCCAAAACTATGTAGATCTCTTAAAAATTGGGTACGGCCAGACGTTTAATAACGACTTTGAAGGAACGGGCAAAAGCACCTTTGTAAAATCTTTTGATGCAGACCTTACGGTTCCCATTGTCTTAAATAAAAAACACGCTTTCATTACAGGTGCCGTCTACAGCCGAAATAACCTGCAATTGTTCCCGGATGCCGAAGCCACAAGCCTGCATAGTACCATTGTAAAGCTGGGTTTGGCTTCCACATATAATGAAACCTGGAGCAGCACCCTGGTTTTTCTTCCCAAAATAGCTTCAGATTATGTAAATAGCACGAGTGAAGATTTTTACTTTGGCGGTGTTGCCCTGCTGAAATATCAAAAAAATGAGCACCTTAAATACCGCTTCGGATTCTATGGCTCTACCGAAGCCTTCGGATTTTTTACCACTCCCATTATTGGCTGGTATTATCTAAGTCCCGATTCAAAATTTGAAATGGACGTCTCGCTTCCTATTGCGGCAGATATTAATTATACCTTCGGAATAACAACAGTAGGTTTCGATTACATTGGCATTGGCCGAAGTTTCCGAATTACCGAGAACGATTCGGGAGTGTATGCAGATGTAAGCTCTTTGGAGTTTGCGAGTTACTTTCAGTTTAACGCCTTAGAGAAAAGTGTTTTGTTACGCGCAAAACTGGGGTATTCCAGTAATAATTATGAACTTTATGAAGAAGGTTCAAAAATAGACTTAGGCCTTTCAGCATTTAGTTTTGGAGACGATAGAACACAACTAAACCCAACCTTGAACGGCGGAGTTTTTGTGCGGTTTGAAGCTATTTACAGGTTCGATATTCCCGAAGATTCACCCGTTCCACCGGTTCTGGACGGGGAAGAGTAACACCCTCACCCGTACTCCCACAAAGGGAAAGGCGCTTTTTTACAATATTAAAACTCTTTTATCTTTCAGTCCCGCTCAGGTACGGTCTTTATTCTTTCTTCTATACCCTGTCCTACCCAATTTAAATAAAGTTACTATCTTTAAACAATGGAGCGCAAGTGTTTAGAATGCGGGGATAAGTTAATTGGTCGTGCAGACAAGCGTTATTGCAGCGATGCGTGTAGAAATGCGCATAATAATTCCCTTAATAAAGATGGTAAAAATTTACTGCGAAATGTAAACAACCGCCTGCGGAAGAACTACCGAATTCTGGAAGCACTTAACACGAATGATAAGACCAAAACAAAAAAAGAAACCCTGCTTAAACACGGTTTCAATTTTAAATTCTACACCAGCCAGTACGTCACCAAAACAGGTTCTACCTATAATTATGTGTACGATCAAGGCTATTTACCTCTGGATAATGACTGGTTTCTTCTGGTAAAAACAGATATGGTATTGTGATTTTTTAATCGGGACGTACTGAAGTACTATTTCCACGTATTTCCTTTCAATTCCAATGCCGCTTTCAACACATCTTTCTGGCTTATAAGTCCCACCAATTTTCCTTCTTCTACAATAGGAAAACGACGTCTCTTGTTACTTAAAAACTTGTCGGCTGCATCAAACAGGTTCATATTACCGTCTATGGTTTCTACTTCCTTAACCATGAATTCGCCTACTGTTGCATCCTGCATGGGGTGGTTATGATACCGGCTGCTGCTTATTTGTTTCATACAATCGCCTTCCGAAATTATTCCCACCAGCTCATTTTTTTCGTTCACTACAGGACCACCGGAAATTTTTTTCTTAATTAGCGTATTCATTACTTCCAGAACAGATTGCTCGGGTCTGAACGTAGTTAAAGATGTACTCATATAATCTGACACTTTAATGTCTTCAGAAGAGCCTTTGGTTTCCTTGGCGCGTTTGCCTCTATAACTTTTAATTGCCATAATTTCAATAATTTAAGAGGTAAGGTACGGAAAAAATTAACTCAAAATTGTTAAGGAGCCTTCAAGAGACCTAATTATTCTGAAATATTGTACTTTTAAATTTCCAAAACCGATCCTATGAAATTCCTCGCTGGCATCCTCTCTTTTTTACTAATATTGTTCTTTATTTGGTATAGCTTTTTCAGCTTAATGCCACGTGATGGCAACCCGGCCACCGCCCCACAAACTGAATTCTCCAGCCAACGCGCCCTAACTCCACTAAAAGAGATCACCAAAGCCCCACACTACCACGGTAGCGAAGAACACAACCGCGTACGGGAATATCTGGTGCAACAACTTAAAGAACTAGGCTTACAAACCGAAGTCCAAGAAGGTTTTGTGCTTAATGAATCGTGGAAAGGACTCGATCGTCCAAAAAACATCATTGGCGTTTGGAAAGGTTCCGGAAGCGGCAAATCACTTGTTCTGCTTTCACATTACGACAGTGCCAAAGTTCCCAGCTTTGGAGCAAGTGACGCCGGTAGTGGTATAGTAACTATTCTGGAAAGTCTGCGTGCCTACAAAGCGGCGGGTAAACAACCTAAAAACGACATTATAGTGCTCTTTAGCGATGCCGAAGAAATTGGTCTGGACGGTGCACAGTTGTTTGTAAACGAACACGAACTTGCAAAAAACGCCGGGCTGGTCCTTAATTTTGAAGCACGGGGTAGCGGAGGTCCCAGTAATATGATCCTGGAAACCAATGGCGGGAATGCCAACCTTGTAAAAGCATTTGTTGCTGCAAATCCGGACTATCCCGTGGCATCTTCCTTAATGTACAGCATTTATAAAATGCTACCCAACGATACCGACTCTACTATTTTTAGAGAAGATGGAGATATTGACAGCTTTTTCTTTGCGTTTATTGATGACCACTACGACTACCACACCGCCAACGATACGTTTGAAAATCTGGATAGAGAAACCCTGCAACACCAGGGGAGCTACCTTTTACCGCTGCTACATTATTTTGGCGATGCAGACTTAGGAAATCTTAAAGCGCAGGAAGATTATGTATACGTGAATGCACCTTTTGTAAAAATGATTACCTACCCCTTTTCGTGGATTATTCCAATGCTCATACTGGCAATAGTTGTGTTTTTAGCGCTACTTTTTTATGGAATTTCAAAACGCAAGTTGAAAGGAAAAGCAGTTGGAAAAGGATTTGGCGCTTTGTTTTTATCGATACTTATTTGTGGTGTTGTTGGATATTTTGGTTGGATATTGCTGCAAAGTATCTATCCGCAATACGCCGAAATCCAACACGGGTTTACCTATAACGGGCATTGGTATATTGCCTTTTTTGTTATGCTTTCCTCGGCCATCGTGTTTAAAATATACCGAAGTTTTAACGCAAAGAGAGATGTTGCTAGTTTTTATGTAGCACCGCTCACGCTTTGGCTGATTGTAAACAGTGCTGTTGCCATCATCTTACAAGGGGCTGCCTATTGGATTATCCCTGTGTTCTTTGGGCTACTGTCTTTTTTCATTTTGCTGAAACAGGAAAAGCCCAGTCTTATTTTGCTTACGTTATTAGCCATTCCTGCCCTCTCGTTTTTTGCGCCACTCATTCAATTTTTTCCCGTAGGATTAGGGTTAAAAATGTTGGTGATAAGTTGTGTCTTTGTGGTGTTATTATTCGGTCTGTTAGTTCCCGTTTTTGGGTTTTATCGTTGGAAGAATATGATTGCATTGGGAAGCTTCCTTTTTGCCGTTGTCTTGTTTTTTGTTGCCAATGCAAAAAGTGATTTTACCGAAACCCGACAAAAACCAAATAGTTTAATTTATTATAAGGATGCCGATACAAACCAGAACTTCTGGCTTACGTATGATAAAACATTAGATTCGTGGACCCGGGGCTATCTTGGCGAAAATCCCGAACAAGCCAGCAATTATGTTACCAGTGTTGCAGGAAGCAAATACAACGCAGGGTATAGCTTTGCGGCCAAAGCACCCGCCCAAAACATTACCCCTTTCGAGCTCCGACTTGAAAATGACACTACAGTTCAAAATATGCGGAATGTGACGTTTACTATTATCCCAAAAAGAGATATTCACGAATTGGCATTGTACACAAATATTTCTACAGAATTTGAGACCCTGACCTTTAATGGCAAAACAGTTTCAAAAGACACAACAGACAATGCATTTTATAAAAGAAAAAGTAATTTGCTATTGCGTTATTTTGTAGCAAACGAAGATTCTCTGGAGGTTTCGCTTTCCGTTGAAAAAAACGCACCCCTTAATTTTCAGGTTTTGGAGTACTCGTACGACTTACTGAAACACCCGCAGTTTACTATTAACAAACGCCCAAAAAACACCATGCCAAAACCCTTCGTAAATACAGATGCCGTGGTAGTGAAACGTAGTTTTGGGGTAGATGAATTAGAAAAAAAGGTGATCGTGGCAGATTCGATTACCGCAGAAGTAATTAATTAGTTTTAATATAATAATATTGAAATCAGGAATCTGATACTTGTAATTTGGGATTTAGTATTTAAAATTTATGATAGTAGGAATAGCAGGATTAGGATGGTTGGGAAAGCCTTTGGCGAATAAATTAATGACGCTGGGCTATCAGGTAAAAGGCACTGTAACTTCAACTGAAAAGGCTACTTCGCTTCAGCAAAAAGGATTCAACGCATTTCCGCTAGAAATAACCGAAACCGGCGTTACCGGAGAACCTCAGGGTTTTTTGAAAAATATAAACACTCTTATTATAATGATTCCTCCGGGATTACGCAGAAATACGGGAGCCGATTATGTTTTAAAAATGACCCATTTTCTGGCTGAAATTGAGACAGCAAAAGTGCCTAACTGTATATTTATAAGCAGTACTTCAGTTTACGGGGACGAGCAAGGAATTGTTACTGAAACAGACCTCCCAAATCCAGAAAACGAAGCAGGACGACAACTAAAACAAGTAGAACAATTATTTTTTACTTCAGCAAGCAACGCAAGTATAGTACGCTTTGGCGGATTGCTGGGAGGCAGCAGACAACCGGTAAAATATCTGGCAGGGCGTGAAAATTTGAGCGGAGCAATTGCACCGGTAAACTTAATACATCGTGACGATTGTATAGGCATCCTGCTTTCCATTATAAAACAAGAAGCGTACGGCCATATTTTTAATGCAGTACACCCTGGTCATCCTACAAAAGCCAGCTATTACATTCAAAAAGCATCACAATTAAACCTGGACCCCCCGCATTTTTCCGAAGCTACCAACGAAACGTTTAAACAAGTGGATTCGGTGAATTTAGTAAAGGTGCTGGACTATATCTTTAAAACTGAAATTTAACAGGCACTATATATTACTTACACCATGTAAACCTCAATGAATTCCTACATTTTTCGACCGTAGGTGTTTTCATATACAGTATTTAACTCATTTTCAATTAGTTTTGGATTATCAATAGTTCTTAAAATACTCTAAATGAAAAAATGCATCTATCTATTAGCGCTCTTACTAATCCCCGCAGTTGGAATGAGCCAGAAAAAAATGGTTGAAAAAGGCGCCAAAGAAGTAAAAGTTGAAAAAACTTCTACTACAAGAAACGGACAAACTAAAGCGATGTTACAGAAACAATTAGCTGTGGTTAAAAGCGCCATTACCTTCTGCGACGATCCAAAAGTAGATTGTGCCATCCTCGATGAGTTTGCCCGAAAAATAGCGAAAAAACCAATGAAGGAACAAATGAAAGGCATATTATCCTCAGGATTTGGAAGTAATTTTATGACTGAAATGGTAAAGCTTGAAAAAATGCTCGTAGCCAGTAAAGTCATGTCTGAAAAAGAAATGCAAACTGCATTTAAAAAATCTCCCTCGTACACATTACTGCTCGTAAAAACCAGAGTACGTATGCACGAAAAAAGAATGGAAATGGTTTATGATGATGATGATGACGAATAAAAAATAAAATTTCATATATAAAACCAGCGCGGTAAGCAATATATCTTATCCTGCTGGTTTTAACTATGTAGCATATGAAAAAACTTCTCTACTTTTTGTTTCTGGCAATAGGCTTCGGAATTTTTGTGTATTTCTATATCATCAACTTCAATAATATGTCCGAGAGTGATTTGGTGGCGTATGCAACTGCCTGGTATATTCCGTTAATTTTTGGGCTCTATGGACTGTATTCGGTATACATACAAGAAAAAGCCGGCCAAGACACCAATGCTTTAACGTTTGTATTTTCTGGCAAGGATTCAGGATTACTTATAATCACCTTGGGTTTGGCAGGAATTAGTGGGATTTTTGGCGCTATTTTCTTTATTATTCCGTTGGCAGTTATAAAACCACAATTCAGATTTTTTCACCTGTTTACTGCTCTTATTGCCACAGTATTTTGGGTGTTGATCTTAGCATTTTTCTTATTGGCTGTTTTTCCGGGACTTTAGGAATTTAAAACGGAAACTACATAAGGAATATCTTTATTTTCCAGCCATCTAACTCTCCTAATAACCCAACGGAGCCAGCGGCTTTTGGTGGTAATTAGTTTTAATGCCAATTGTCCAATAATAGTATCCCTGTTGGATAAAGAAAAGTCTCTGTCTGGTGTGAGGTGGTATTCGTTGGCAAACATCCAGGCACCATCGCGGGCTACATTAATACTAAAAGAAACCAACTTATCTTCCTTCCCCTTTCCAAATTTTTCCAGCAAATAAAACAGCGGAGAAATCCTGCCAATTCTTTCCTGTATACCATCTACCAAACCAGCCAGGATGTTGTTAATTTTATTAAAATCATTTTTAAAATCGGCTATATTTCCTGATGGTCCAACGGTTTCGGCTACTGCAACTCCTAAATCCAGATTTATATGCGCATTTATTCCCAACAAGAGATGTTGCATAATAAGAAGGTTGTTATTTCCACTTTCGGCAAAAGCATTTGTCCAACTTTGCGAAGGCGTTTCGCCACTTTTTAATTGGCAGTATGCTTTAATGTATCTGTTTGCAAAAATAATATCCAGCACTTCCATGCGGTGGTTATTATCAAATTCGTTGTTTTCAATACCGTCTTTTATGCGTTGGGTAACTTGTTTGTAGAGTACCGGAAAATAGGCAAGATTGCTATTGGCTTTTGTTTCGGCAGTAATAATTTGATCTAAGAGGAGAATAACCTCGTTTATGGTCTTTGCTGGTTTCATAAAAGGTTAGCGTTGAAGGAACTAAAAATACAAAAAGAAATCATTCTTCTTCGGCAGCTTTACCGCTGCTGTTGTATTTTTTCTCCAGTTCGGCCTGAAACTCTTCCATCACGGGTTTTACGGTACTTTCCGGCAGGTCTGCAATACGAATGTACATGAGCCCATCTACCGCATTATTAAACAACGGGTCCACATTAAACGCCACTACTTTTGCGTTTTGCTTAATGTATTTTTTTATTAAAACAGGTAATCTTAACGCACCTGGTTCCACCTCATCTATAAGCTTATCGAATTTATTGAGGTCTGCTTCACTTTCATCAAAAATGAAGTCTTTATCGGCGTCCTTCAGCTTTACTTTATATTCCTTTTTTGGGTTTATGTATTGTGCCACATAAGGATCGTAGTAATTAGATTTCATAAACTCGATCATTAAGCTCTTACTGAATTCTGAAAATTTATTACTTATACTCACCCCACCAATTAAAAAACGATGCTCCGGGTACCGCAATGTTGTGTGGACAATTCCCTTCCATAACAAGAACAATGGCATAGGGCGTAGTTGGTATTCCTTAATAATAAAAGCACGACCCATTTCTATACTTTTACTCATCATATCGTGCAATTCCGGCTCAAAACGGAAAAGATCCTGAAGATAAAACCCATTAATTCCATAGGCTGCAAAAATTTTAGATCCCAGTCCCATTCGGTAGGCTCCGGCTATTTTTTTTGCTTCATTATCCCACAAAAACATGTGGTGGTAGTGATTATCAAACTTATCTATATCTATAGCATTATTGGTTCCTTCGCCTACTTCCCGAAACGTTATTTCCCGCAAACGGCCAATTTCCAACAGGACGTTGGGGATTTTATCTGCGGCCGTTAAAAAGACTTCGTAGTTTTTACTTTCTAACAGGCGTTTTTCTTCGGTACGCAGTATATTTATTTCATTTTCAAGGGCTTCTATAGGGACAGAACCTGCTATTTTCTTCGGTAATTTGGGTAGTTTTATAGTTTTTGGAAGGGTATCTACAAATTTTTTCTTCTGAAAGGGATTTGCAAGTACGTATGTTTTCTTCCGCAGAAAAGCCGTGTACGCCTCTAAGCTTTCGTGTTCATTTTGATCTTCTACCGAAATAGGATTCCCAATGCGCACTTTTAAAGTACGTTCTTTTTGGGAAAGCAACTCACTTGGCAACTTTGCTGTACGCATGGAGTCGCTCATTTTCGCCCAACGGTAAAAAGATTTGCTGTTACGCCCGTGAAAATAAATTGGAATTACAGGTACGCCGGCTTTCTTTATAAGCTTCATCACTGCCGGCTCCCACGTTTTGTCTATTATAATATGGTCTTCCTTCCGGGTAGAAACTTCACCCGCTGGAAAAACTCCCAAAGGTTGATCGTCCTTTAAGTGTTGTAAAGCACTTTTAAAAGCCATCATACTATTATGGGCTTCTTTATGTTCTTCAAAAGGATTCACGGGCATCACATAGGGCTTAAGTGGCTCCACACGATGTAATAAAAAATTAGCAATAATTTTATAATCCGAACGCCGCTCCAGAAGGAGTTTAAGCAGTAAAATACCGTCAATTCCTCCCAACGGATGGTTAGAAATAGTAATAAATGGGCCTGTTTTGGGGATTCTTTTTAGGTCTTCTTCGGGAATTTCGTAGTCTACTTCAAACTCGTCTAAAAGTGAATTGATAAATTCCAATCCGCTTAAATGTTTGTTACGATCATAAATTTTATTACACGCAGAAATATTAAGGACCTTCATTACAGACCACCCCATGAGGGTTCCTAAAAAACCGAGTTTATCGACTTTTAGAGCTTTAGCGATCTCTTTATTTGTGACTAATCCCATTTGATTTGGTGGTTGTAGCATACAAAGATAGCGAAACCCCTGCTATTCTTTCACCACCAATTGCACAGTGCCTCTGCTTTCCTGTTTCAGTAAAAGTTCTTTATCCTTTAAAAGAGCTTTAACCTGTTTAGAATCAGCATGACGTATCGTATATAACGTTACGTTTTCGTTCCATTTTACTTTAAAGGTGCTGCGTAGCTTTTTTAATAAAGGTTCCAGCATATTGTACTTATTGTCTATACATACCGAAAAACTAATAGCCGAATTTTGAATAAGCTCCACCTTCATTTTATATTCGTGCAACCATTTAAAAACGTTCCCAATATGGTCTTCCATCATAAAGTTGAAATCCAGCGAAGACAATGAAATAAGCACCTGCTTTTTCTTCAATATAAAGCAAGAGACCATCGGTTCCAGCGTAACACCTTTGCCTACACAAGTACCTTCATCGAATGGGTTAAGAAAAGATTTTACATACAACGGAATTTCCTTACGCTGCAAAGGTTGTAACGTTTTAGGGTGTATTACAGAAGCACCGTAAAAAGCCAGTTCTATTGCTTCACGATATGAGATTCGTTGCAACAAGGTTGTTTTACTGAAATATCTTGGATCTGCATTTAAAACACCCGGCACATCTTTCCAGATAGTAACGCTATCTGCGTTTAAGCAATACGCAAAAATTGCGGCGGTGTAATCACTACCTTCTCTTCCAAGGGTTGTTGTAAAATTATTATTTCCTTCGGCGCCCAAAAATCCCTGAGTTATGGTAATTCCTTTTGCTGAAACTTTAGTTGAAATATTATTCTGAGTTACCTCCCAATCTACTTTGGCATCCCTATAGTTGTTATCTGTAACAATACAGGTTCTTACGTCCAGCCACGTATTCGCTATCCCAATCTGGTTTAAATACTCCGAAACGATCGCTGTTGAAATAAGCTCACCAAAACAAACCACCTGGTCATACACAAAAGGGTGGTTTGTAGATTTATTCTGCTCCAAAAATTGAGCTAATTCCAAAACCAACGTATGTAATTTTTTAAATACCGGATGTGATCTATTTTCAAACAATTCATTTAAAATAGGCAAATGAAAATCGAGCAATATATGTTGTGACTGTTTAAAAGATGCTGCGTCCTTAAAATACTCTAAAACAATACCTTCAAGCGCGTTGGTCATTTTACCCATGGCCGAAATTACTAAAAGCAAATCCTGCTTGCCGGTTTTTTTTAATACCGTAGCAAGATTTTTAACCCCAGTGGCATCTTTGACAGACGCACCTCCAAATTTAAATACGTTCATGTTCATCCCCCACAAAGGTGAGGGTCTCTTTATTTAATTATTAAAATTCTTAATCTCATTTTCCCCCAGCTGAACCAAATACCAGTCTTTCAGTAAAGTAGCGCCACTTTTTTCGTAAAAATCTATGGCATTTTTATTCCAGTCCAGCACTACCCATTCTACTCTTTTTACACCTTGCTCTTTTGCATAACGCACAACATTATTATATAGTAATGTTCCTATGCGCTTACTTCTATAGTTGTTTTTTACAATAAGGTCTTCCAGATGCACCGTGCGACCCTTCCAGGTAGAAAAACGAAAATATACCAATGCCATACCAACAATTTCAGCTTCATTTTCGGCTACAAAACAAGTAAAAAGGTTGTTGTCAAAACCTTCGGCTTCCAGCTCCTTTGCGGTTACCTCCACAGCATCTGGCTCTCTTTCATATACAGCAAGCTCTTTTATAAGCTCTAGGACCTGAGGCATATCTTTTCTTTCAGCTTTACGAATACGTATATTCATTTTTTAGTTTTGATCCACAAATATCGGTGGTATTTCTTAAAAAACCCGATATTTGCGTCAAATCTAAGCACAACGGGCACTCATGGCAAAACAGAACCAGACTTTAGGCGAATTTATTATTGAAAATCAAGAGGAGTTTAAGTATTCTTCGGGAGAACTTTCACGGTTAATTAATTCTATACGTTTGGCTGCCAAAGTAGTAAACCACGAGGTAAATAAAGCAGGACTGGTAGATATTTTAGGGGCTGCAGGAGAAACAAATGTGCAAGGCGAAGACCAGCAAAAACTGGATGTGTATGCCAACGAAATTTTTATAAAGACCCTCACCAACCGTGAGATTGTTTGTGGAATTGCCAGTGAAGAAGAAGACGATTTTATTACCATTCAGGGCCGGAATAAAAAGAACGATAACAAATATATTGTGCTCATGGATCCGCTGGATGGTTCTTCAAATATAGATGTAAACGTATCGGTAGGGACTATTTTTTCAATTTACAGAAGGGTAACGCCTACGGGAAGCCCTGTTACTATAGACGATTTCCTTCAGCCCGGAAGAAACCAGGTAGCGGCCGGATATATTGTGTACGGCACTTCCACTATGATCGTGTATTCTACGGGACACGGTGTAAATGGTTTTACGCTCAATCCTGCAATTGGAACCTACTATTTATCGCACCCAAATATGAAATACCCGTTAGACGGGAATATCTACTCCGTAAACGAAGGGAATTATATTCATTTTCCACAAGGTGTAAAGGATTATATTAAATACTGCCAGAAAGAAGAAGAAAATCGCCCTTATTCTGCACGATATATAGGTTCTCTGGTTTCAGACTTTCACAGAAATATGATAAAGGGTGGTATTTATATCTATCCAAATACTTCTAAAGATCCGGATGGCAAGCTACGTTTGTTATACGAATGTAACCCAATGGCATATCTCGCTGAGCAAGCTAACGGTAGTGCCAGCAATGGATACGAGCGTATTTTAGACATTCAGCCAACTACGCTACACCAGCGCGTGCCCTTTTTCTGCGGAAGTAAAAACATGGTTGCAAAAGCCGAAGAATTTATGCATAACTCCTAAGGTCATTATTTCCACTGCCATACGCACTTTATCTTAAATTTTTCTTAAATTTAGACGAAGAAAACCAAACCAATGGCAAAAAAAAACCCACCCTTAGAAGCTCCACCTTCTTTAGATTCCAATTCGAAAATTGAAGCTATCAAAAACCTCATTTTTGGGGAGAATATTGAAAAAATAGATAGCGAGTTTAACACCCTCAAACAAGCAGTAGATACTCAAAAAGCACATCTTGAAAATTATATAGATGAAGTAAGAAATGAGTTAATGCAATCTATAGATTCGTTAAGTACAGACGTAAATATTAGAATTACAGACCTGGAAGATGCAATGACCTCAAAAACCGAAGCATTAGCCGAGAGCAAAGTAGATCGTAAACAACTGGGGAAACTACTAATTAATCTGGGGGAGAAGATTAGTTCATAAAAAGTGTTAGCACATGGTGAAAGAAGAGGATAAATTGCAGCTGCTACGTGATATCCTGTTGGTAGACGACAGGGAAATTGCCAGTGCTGTAAACCAACGCCTCGATGTAATTACCCAAACAATTGAGCAACGTGCTAAACTTTCAGAAAAAATAGATCCCATCATTCAGGAAAAACTGAATGAATTTATAGCCGAAATACCCGTAACATTAGGACCAACAATAACAAAAACATTAAAGACTGAAATCGCAAATTCTCGGGATGCCGTGGTAGAAGCGCTATACCCAATTATGGGTAAAATGATTAAACGCTACGTACAAAATGAAATAAAAGTACTCTCCGAAACAGTAAACAAAAAGGTGAACAATACGTTCTCTCTTATAAGTTTAAAGCGAAAAGTACGTGCACGATTTACGGGTGTTAAGGAAAGCGATCTTATACTTACAGAAACGAATCCGCCTGTAATTAGCGAGGTATTTCTCATCCAAAAGGGATCTGGCATTCTCTTAGGGAATCACAGTAAAACCGAAACGGTAGATAAAGACATGATTTCCGGGATGCTAACTGCTATAAAGAGTTTTGTTGAAGATGCTTTTAAAGGGGGTACTCAAAATTTAGAAAATATTGAATATGAGTTGTACACCATTCATATTCAGAACTTCCATAGTTTTTATATTGCTGTGGTAGTTTCAGGAAATTACACGCGCTCTTTTGAGAGCCAATTAGAAAATAAATTATTTAAACTTTCAAAAAAAATGTCCTCTGGTGTTTCGCATCTTTCCAGAGAAGAAACCGATTTGTTTTTGAAAAAATTCTTTAACAAATGAATCTTTCAAAGAAAATAGTGCTCATGGGGCAGTTTGGGGTTGGAAAAACTTCGTTAATGCGAAGGCTGCTGGAAGATGTTTTTGAACACGACTATAAAACCACACTGGGCGTACAGATAAAGAAAAAGGTCTTGGACCTGCCAAATGGAAAACAAATATCTATGATAATCTGGGACCTTGAAGGATTTTCTTCTATTGACAAAGCACGACCATCCTACCTACTAGGCTCAGAAGGATTTATATATGTTTTTGATATTACCAGACCCGTTACGTACGAGAACCTTGAAAAAGAAATTGCTTTTATTTCAGAAAAATACGAGCATGTAAGTTTAAAATTAATTGGTAACAAAAGTGACTTAGAAAACCCCAAACACGTCATAGACTACCTCCTTAAAAAAGACATAGAAGCAGACAGCTTTGTAAGTGCCAAAACGGGAGAGGGCGTGCAAGAAGTATTTACAGACTTAGCAAAAAAACTAACAAAATGACAAACCAGAATTTATTTTTTTCGAAGAAGATTCAGGAAATCCACGCCAAACCCACGGGCGAGATTTTTGAAAGTAGCGACACCATTTTTTTATTAAATAAGAAGGATAATTTATATGAAATTCATCCATTTTTTGAGAGTTTACAGATCGAATTGCAAAGTAGAGAGATCTTTGGCAGTAGCTTGGCTTTCCCTTGTGTACAACTAAACATTCACGGTAAAGAAGCTATATGTGATATTACTATTAAAAAAGAACCGGATTTTCTGGCCATTTTACTTTTTGACTATTCTCAGCATTACGAACATTTACACGAGGCGGCTCAGGAAAAAAAGACAGCACTATTACAGGAACAGGAACACAATTTAAGAAGAAAGCATTTAGAAGAAAAACAGGCCTATTTAGGCTTTATGAGAGAGCGTATTGACGATAAAGTGATAGGCGCCCTGGAATACATTATCTCAAAAGTGGAGCAACTAAAACAAGGTGAAATAGCACCAGAGCAACGGCAACTTATACAGGATATTGAAAAAAGTATAGGTAATTTTCACCTTAAAGCAATCCAGATACGAGAAGAATTGGACTTTGACTTCGATGCTTAGCGAGTGAGTTTTCGACAAACTGCACCTTAAGTTCTTTCAATTAAATAGCAGCATCTTTTGTTTTCGGATATATTTGCGTGCATAAAAAACCCAACCATGACCCATTCAAAAAAAATTGTAATTCTTGGCCATTTTGGAGTGGGAAAAACCAGTTTAGTGCGCCAATTCGTGGAGAGCGCTTTTAGCGAAGATTATCTGGTAACGGTTGGTGTACACGTAAAGAAAAAAACAGTAACGCTGGATACAACACAAATAAACTTAATAATCTGGGATATCGAGGGAAATACCTCCATAGCAAAAGCCAGAGAAAGTTATTTATTGGGCACCCACGGCTTTATGTATGTGTTCGACATTACCCACCCGGAAACCTACGAAAACATTGCCGAAGAGATGGCTTTTCTGTCTACAAAATATCCAACCATTCCAGTGTGTTTTGTGGGAAACAAAGCCGATCTTTTTTCAGAAGAGTTTACTAAAGATTTTTTTAAAGAAAATCATTTTAGCAACTGCTTTTTTACCAGTGCCAAAACAGGGGAAAATGTAGCCGAGACTTTTCGGGAAATAGCTTCACAAACATTGTAATTATGAATACTGCCCTCTTAAAAGAAGAGTTTCTCAACACAAGGATTCAGCAAATTGAAATAACCAAAGAAGGTGCCGTGATTGAAAGTGATGATGTATTGTTTCCTTTTACTGAAAATGAAAACATCACTAGTTTTCATCCTTTTTTTGAAACCATTATCAACATAATTCCCGAAGTTTCACAAGATGTTACCTATCCCTGTGTAAATCTTTCCGGCGATGGTTTTAGTAAGATTTTAGACATAAGTATTGTACGACGAGAGGATACTATTTATTTGCTGTTATTCGACTTTACAACGCATTACAGGGATGCACACCCACTGGTACAGCAGAAAAACGAAGCCGCTATTGCAAAAAACAGATTAACTTTTGACAAGAAGTTATTGCTGGCGAAAGAGAATTTCAAAAATAATTTTTTGGCGAATATTAATCACGAAATCCGAAATCCGTTAAACAACCTACTGGGTTTTATGGAGTTGCTAAGAAAAACAAAACTTTCCTACGATCAAAACGAAACACTTAAGGTAATGGAGCGTACCGGGTTGCAAATAAAGCAACTCATGGACGATATGCTGGATATCTCAAAAATTGAGCGGGGAATTATTACCAAGCAACAGGTTCCCTTTAATTTAGGTCACATTATAACTAATCTGGAACAACATTATAAATTAAAGTTCAGCAAAAAAAATATTTTGCTGGAAGCAAGTATTGAAAAAACAGTTCCAAAAAAATTAATTGGTGATCCTTTTCGGTTAAATCAAATACTATTTAATTTATTAGAAAACGCCTTCAGAAACACAACACATGGCTCCATACTATTAGGAGTTACTTTGAAAGAAAACAGTGCTGAAAATTGTATGCTTGCTATTTCAGTTTCAGACTCCGGAAAGGGAATCCCAACTTCGGAAATTGACCGTGTTTTCGATTCTTATTATCAGTTAAAGGAGGATGCAATTAAGCCCATTGGTGAAGGTTTAGGCCTTAAAATTGTAAAAGACCTAGTGACAGTATTGGATGGGAAAATTTCGGTTACAAGCAATAAAGACGGCACTACTTTTTCCTGCTTACTACCCTTTAAAGAGAGAAAAAGGAAAGAAAAAAGGTCTACAGTGCCAAAAGGTTCTGGAATTTTAATGAGCAAGCGTATTCTGGTTATTGAAGAAATTGAAACCAACCAAATGCTCTTCATGCGAACCTTCCTTAACAATGAGAAAGGAATTATTTTAGAAATAGCGCAGGATGCAAACCAGGCGTTTGAATTGTTGAGAAAAAGAAATTACAACCTTATTGTTAGTAAGGGAGCATTGGCAGACAGCTCTGGTATAGCCTTTATAAGAAAGTGCAAGCAGGATTCCAACATACAACACATTCCTATTTTAGTTGCCAGTGGAAGCACTATGTTGCAGAAACAAGAGCAAATGATGGCTTCGGGAGCTTCGGCTTTTTTACCAAAACCCTATACGCAAAAAGAGCTCTTCGACAGTATCGAAAAGCTCTTTTAAAAACACTTAAATATAAACGTTACTTTTTGTTCAAAAGGTATCGGTAGTCTTCCATATCCAGACCACCGCTATATATTTCAATAGATCTTTTAATAAGTTTTGAGGCTAAATCTGCAGTATATCCTAAACCAATAGCATATTTTTCAATTAAAAAACGCTCGTGATCGTCTATCTCGTGGTCTGCAAAGATCATTTCAAATAGATCATGCATACGCTCCAGCCTTCTGTCTGCATCGTTTGGAGGGTTAATAGGATATTTACCCGGGTTTTTTAAAACCGCTTCATATAAGGTTTCATCAATATCCAATTTCTTGGCAAAACGGCGTAACAATTTTTCTTCTTCAGCATTCAAAGCTCCGTCTACCGATGCCATATTTGCAATAGATGCAAAATGACCCAGGTTTCTCTTGTGTTCTCCACTCTCAAATAAATCTGTAAATGACATAGTTCTTATTTATGGCACAAATATAATCTAAGTCCTAAAAAATTCCGAAGAAAGCAAGAGAATCTTTTTTGTAAATATTCGGAAATTTTAAAGCATTAAACTTTTCTTAATTCTGAAATACAAACCTTTTAAAATCTGTAATTTTAAAGAAACCAAGTAAATTACCTCGGAGGTAAGCTCACAAAGCATTAGATGGCGAAAAATTTAAATTCGAGGCAAACCTCGGACCATGCAAACTTCAATTATCGAGAAAATTCTGAAAAATTGCCTAAAACACCACTCCTTCAATTTAACGACAAAGGCATCTACTGCAAGCAGGCAGATGTTTATATAGACGCCTGGCGTCCTGTAGATAAGTGCATCATCACCCACGGCCACGCAGACCACAGTCGGTGGGGACACAAACAATACATTACCCATCATAAAAATGTACCCATTATTAAGCACCGCCTGGGAGAAATAACCGTAAGCGGTAAGAAATGGGGAGAAACTTTTACCATAAACGGAGTCACCTTTAGTCTTCATCCCGCTGGGCATATTGTTGCAAGTAGCCAGGTAAGAGCAATGTATAAAGGAGAAGTCTGGGTCTTTACAGGCGATTTTAAAACCGAAAATGACGGCATTGCCGAACCTTTTGAACTGGTAAAATGCAACACCTTTATTACCGAATGTACCTTTGGTCTCCCGGCATTTAAATGGACCCCACAGGCCGAAGTTTTTAAAGACATAAATAACTGGTGGGCCACCAACAGAGCAGAAAATAAAACGTCTATCCTTTTTGGCTACAGTCTGGGAAAAGCACAACGTTTGCTGAAACATCTGGATCCGGATATTGGCAAAATTTACACCCACGGTGCCATAGAAAATATGACAGCAGTGCTTAGAGAAAATTATAACTTTCACGAAACTACACGCATTACCCGTGAGACCAAAAAAGAAGAATTGTTAGGCAATATAGTACTTGCCCCGCCCAGTGCACACGGAGGAACCTGGATCAGAAAGATGGTACCGTATGTAACCGCCAGCGCGAGCGGATGGATGACGTTCAGAGGGGCAAGAAGGCGCCGTGCCATAGACCGCGGATTTGTACTAAGCGATCACGCAGATTGGGACGGATTGCTACAAACTGTAAAAGACACAGGTGCTGAAAAAGTTATCGCCACCCACGGCTATACCGAGATTTTCTCTAGATATCTGCGTGAAGAAATGGGCCTGGATGCACGCACCGAAAAAACACAATATGAAGAAGAAGGAAGCGAAGTGAATAAAAAAGAGGAGGACGATACGGTATGAAACATTTTGCTGCCCTCATAAAAACTCTGGATAGTACCAATAAAACCACCTTGAAAGTGGCTGCACTCACCGAATATTTTAACAATGCGGGTGAAGATGATAAACTATGGACCATTGCCATACTCTCACACAGAAGACCAAAACGCCCTGTAAACACAACACTTCTAAGGTTATGGGCAACCGAAATTAGTGGCATCCCACAGTGGTTATTTGAAGAAAGCTATCATATAGTGGGTGATCTGGCCGAAACTATTGCCTTAATAATTCCAAGCGCACCTAAACACTCCCTAAAAAAGGAAGAAAAGAATATTCCCCTCTCAGCGGGAGAGGCGCTGGGAATTCGGGAAAAATCGCTGTCTCAATACTGTAACGAAATCATTACGCTACGTACACTCGAAGAAGATGAAAAAAGAAGCTATCTTCAGGAAAACTGGTTGAGAATGAGCTATTTTGAGCGTTTTGTGTTCAATAAAATTATTACGGGTGGTTTTAGAATTGGGGTGAGTCAAAAATTAATGACCCGATCACTCTCAAAATCTACGGGAATAGATGAAGACATACTTGCCTATAAACTAATGGGTAACTGGACTGCAGATACAACCACGTTTCAGGATTTAATTTTAGAAGAAAACCCGGAAGATTACCTCAGTAAACCCTATCCGTTTTATCTGGCGTATGCTGTAGAAGATAATTTTCAGGAAGATCTGGGCGATATTAAAGGCTGGAGTTTTGAACATAAATGGGATGGTATCAGGAGCCAGGTAATTATCAGAAATGACGAAGTGTTTGTCTGGTCCAGAGGCGAAGAACTAGTTACCGATAAATACCCTGAATTTCAACGCTTCCTTTCAAAAATTCCTAACGGTACCGTTTTGGATGGTGAAATTTTACCCTTCGGAAATAATGAAATTGGAAATTTTAACGACCTTCAAACTCGTATTGGCAGAAAGAATATTTCAAAAAAATTACTGGAGAAAACACCGGTGATTTTGAATGCTTACGATCTATTGGAGTGGAAAGGAAAAGATATCCGGCAAAAGCCCTTTTCAGAAAGAAGAGAAATTCTGGACACTTTAATTTCAGAATGTAGTTGTGACGAAATAGGCTTGTATCTAAGCGAAACAATGACGTTTAAAACCTGGGAAGATGCCGCAGCCGAAAGAAAATTATCGCGAGAAAAACGCAGTGAAGGTTTAATGCTGAAACGCAAAGATTCTCCTTATTTAGTTGGCCGAAAAAAAGGCGATTGGTGGAAATGGAAAACCGACCCATTCACCATAGACGGTGTGCTCACCTACGCCATGCGTGGTCACGGAAGGCGCGCAAATTTATATACAGATTATACCTTTGGTCTTTGGGATGAAGGAGAACTGGTAACTTTTGCAAAAGCATATTCGGGTCTCACAGATGCCGAATTCAGACAAGTAGATGCCTGGATAAAAAAGAACACCCTGGAACGCTTTGGTCGTGTAAGAAGCGTTACACCACATCACGTTTTTGAAATAGCTTTTGAGGGCATTGCTGAAAGTAAACGACATAAAAGCGGTATTGCCACCAGGTTTCCAAGAATATTGCGATGGAGAAAAGACAAACCTATAGAAGAAGCAAATACCCTGGACGATCTGAGAGCTTTGATTCCTAAGTAACATGAATCAATCCCAATTAATAGAAATAGCCGAAACCTGGTTCGAGTCTAAAAACTGGAAGGCATTCCCATTTCAGAAAAAAACCTGGAAGGCATTTTTACAAGGAAAACACGGGCTTCTAAATGCTCCTACGGGAAGCGGGAAAACCTATGCACTTTGGGTTCCTATTGTATTGCAGTATATAAAAGACCATCCGGAATATAAAACTAAACACACAAAAGGTTTAAAAGCAATCTGGATTACTCCGCTGCGGGCACTTTCGGTAGAAATTAAACAAGCGGCACAACGTTTTGCAGACGAACTGGAAACAGGCTTAACTGTGGGAATAAGAACCGGTGATACTGCGCAAAGTGAGCGGGCAAAGCAAAAACGGAACATGCCCGATTTACTCATTACAACTCCAGAAAGTTTAATGTTGTTGTTGGCAAGTAAAGGCTATAAAAAGATCTTCGGAAACCTTACAGCTGTAGTGGTAGATGAATGGCACGAGCTCCTTGGCAGCAAACGTGGTGTGCAGATGGAACTTGGCTTATCCAGACTTAAAACCATCTCGCCTCAGCTTCGTATTTGGGGAATTTCGGCAACTATTGGAAATTTAGAACAAGCGCAGGATGTGTTACTGGGAATGAATGAAGCGTTACGCGAAAATTCGATTTTATTAAAAGCAAACATCAAGAAAAAAATAGTTGTAAAATCTATTATTCCTAAAAAAATGGAAACCTTTCCCTGGCGCGGGCATTTGGGATTGCACTTGCTGGACGACATTATACCTATTATAAAATCCAGTAAAACTACACTCATCTTTACCAATACCCGCGGTCAATGCGAAATTTGGTTTCAGAAAATCTTAGAGAAGTATCCGGAGTTTGCTGGCGAATTAGCGATGCATCACGGAAGCATCAATAAGGAAACCAGATTGTGGGTAGAACAAGCGATACGAAACGAAAGTTTAAAAGCTGTGGTGGCTACCTCAAGTTTGGATCTGGGAGTAGACTTTGCGCCTGTAGAAACTATTATTCAAATTGGTGGGCCTAAAGGAATTGCTAAGTTTTTACAACGGGCAGGGCGTAGCAATCACAGACCCGGAGAACCATCAGTAATTCATTTTTTGCCAACACACGCTATGGAGTTGATAGAAGCTTCGGCACTAAAAAAAGCTGTAAAAGGGGAAGTAATGGAAGACCGCATCCCGTATTTGTTAAGTTTTGATGTGTTAATTCAGTATTTAGTAACCCTTGCTGTAAGTGATGGTTTTTATCCCAAAGACATATATCCGGAAATTAAAAACACCTTTTGTTTTCAGGGAATTACTGAAGAACAATGGCAATGGTGCCTCAATTTTATCACACTAGGAAGCCAGAGCTTGCAGGCTTATGACGAATATAAACGCGTTTTAGTAGACGACGATGGGAGGTTTTACGTGGACAGCCGCCAAACAGCTATGATGCACCGTCTGTCTATTGGCACTATAGTAAGTGATGCAATGGTGCAGGTAAAATACGTGAGTGGCGGATTTATAGGTACCATCGAAGAATTTTTTATAGGAAAAATGAAACCCGGAGATGTATTTGTATTTGCGGGAAGAACGTTGGAACTGGTTAGGGTTCGAAATATGGCCGCTCAGGTAAGACGCAGTAGCAAGCGCACAAGAAATGTAGTAAGTTTTATGGGAGGGCGCATGGCACTTTCTTCTCAGATGTCTGAAATTTTACGAAACGAACTGCAGTCTGAAGCAGATCATAAGAGAAACACGCCTGAGTTAAAAGCTCTTTCAGATATTTTTGACAGACAGGAAAAAGAAAGTATTGTTCCTGGAAATAATGAGTTTTTAATAGAAACCTTTAAAACCAGAGAAGGCTATCACCATTTATTTTATCCATTTGAAGGGCGGTTTGTACATATGGCAATGGGCGGATTATTGGCGTACAGAATTAGTTTGCTTTCTCCCATCACTTTTTCCCTTGCATACAATGATTATGGCTTTGAATTGTTGAGCGATCAGCCTTTGGATATTCAGAATGTGGTGGACAATAATTTATTTAGCACTGACTATCTTTTTAGCGACCTTCAAAAAAGTTTAAATAGTACTGAATTGGCCCGCAGAAAATTCAGAGATATTGCTGTAATAAGTGGTTTGGTTTTTACGGGCTATCCTAGCAAACAAATAAAAACCAAGCACCTGCAAAGCAATTCGCAATTGCTGTTTGATGTGTTTAGAGATTACGAAGCAGATAATTTGTTATACCAACAGGCATTTAGAGAAACTTTTGAACACGAAATGGAAGAAGGCAGACTACGATTGGCATTGGAGCGAATTGCCAGCCAAGAAATAGTTTGGAAACAATGCGAAGAAGCCACGCCTTTTAGTTTCCCCATTATTACCGACAGGTTACGGGAAAAGCTTTCTTCAGAAAAATTGAAGGATAGAATTAAACGAATGACGTTAAAATTGATGAAATAATGAATAATTTCAACTGTTATAATCCTTATTAAAATAATATAGTAGTCATTGTTATGTGGTTTCTCCTGCGTCGAAATGACTAAAGCTGTATTTTTGCAGTCTGATGTCCCAAACCATTTCCATAAACGATCAAAACTTCATCCTCCACCCCAGCGGAGCAATATTTTGGGAACAAAAATCAATGCTACTCATCGCCGATGTACACTTAGGAAAAGTGACGCATTTCAGAAAACACGGAGCCGCAATTCCTGCACACGTTGCTTATGAAAATTTAGAAAAATTAACGGGTGTTGTAAATCACTTTCAGCCACAGACGGTTTGTTTTTTAGGCGATCTTTTTCACAGTAACTTAAATAGTGAGTGGAGCGATTTTGCAAAGTGGGTAGACTATACCTCAGCGCAGGTTATTTTAATTTCAGGGAATCACGATATCATTCCGCAATACTTATTTGAAGCGTTAGGAGTTCAAATCTATAAAGAACTTATACTCGAAAAATTTCTGTTAACACATCACCCAACAGAATTGGATGCGTATTTCAATTTTTGTGGCCATATTCATCCGGGTGTAAAGTTACAAGGTGTTGGCAGGCAAACAGTAAGAGTTGCCTGTTTCTATAAAACTGAAAAACAACTAATTTTCCCCGCCTTTGGGAGTTTTACCGGAAAATATATACTAACGCCTTCTGAAAAAGATGAAATTTATGTGTTGGTAGATGGAGAAGTACTATTTATTTCGTCTTAAATAGTAATTTTAAAATTCATACGATACTTTTTGCTTATAAAGCCTTTCTTTATGGAAGGTTTTTTGTTTTAATCCGCATCTATAAAGCATTTGAATTGTTTATTTTTGCACCATTCGAAGCCTTTATTTTGCTACCTATGACTCAAGATCCGAAACGTTTTACCATCACCGCCGCACTTCCATACACCAACGGTCCCGTTCATATTGGACATTTAGCAGGTGTCTATGTTCCTGCCGATATTTATGCACGCTTTCAACGCCTTCAAGGGAAGGATGTAGCTTTTGTCTGCGGAAGTGATGAGCACGGTGTACCTATTACCATTAAAGCAAAAAAAGAAGGTATTACCCCGCAAGAAGTAGTAGATAAATACCACGCCATTATCAAACAAAGTTTTGAAGACTTCGGAATAACTTTCGATAACTATTCAAGGACTTCAGCAAAAGTGCATCACGATACAGCTTCCACATTTTTCAAGAAATTATACGATGAAGGAAAGTTCATTGAAGAGGTAACAGAACAATTGTATGACGAAGAAGCGAATCAGTTTTTAGCAGATCGTTTTATTGTAGGAACCTGTCCAAAATGTGGCTTTGAAGAAAGCTATGGTGACCAATGTGAAAACTGCGGAACCTCTCATAACGCAACAGATCTGATCAACCCAAAAAGTGCTATTTCAGGTAACAAACCTGTCCTAAAAGAAACAAAGCACTGGTTTTTACCGCTGGATCAATACGAGCCATTTTTAAAAGAATGGATCCTAAAAGAGCATAAAAAAGACTGGAAAACCAATGTCTACGGTCAATGTAAATCGTGGATAGACGATGGGTTACGCCCGCGTGCCGTCACCAGAGATCTGGATTGGGGCATCCCTGTACCTGTTGAAGGAGCAGAGGGAAAAGTACTATATGTTTGGTTCGATGCGCCTATTGGTTACATTTCTGCCACCAAAGAATGGGCAGAGCGCGAAGGAAAAGATTGGGAGCCATATTGGAAAAGTGACGACACCAAATTGCTTCATTTTATAGGAAAGGATAATATTGTTTTTCATTGTATTATTTTTCCAAGTATGCTTAAGGCAGACGGGAGTTACATTATGCCAACCAACGTTCCGGCTAACGAATTTTTAAACCTGGAAGGAAATAAAATTTCAACCAGTAAAAACTGGGCGGTATGGTTGCACGAGTATTTGGAAGAATTTCCTAATCAGCAGGATGTTTTACGTTATGTGCTCACTGCCAATGCCCCGGAAACAAAAGATAACGACTTTACCTGGGCCGATTTCCAACAGCGAAATAACAGTGAGTTGGTGGCTATCTTCGGAAATTTTATAAACCGGGTTACCGTGTTAACCCATAAATATTATGATGGGGTGGTGCCGGAACCTCCAGCATTTTCCGAAATAGACGAGCAAACTTTGAAAGAGTTAAAAGCGTATCCAGCGGTGATCGAAAGCTCGATAGAACGCTATCGTTTCCGCGAAGCACAAACAGAATTAATGAATGTTGCCAGATTAGGTAACAAATATCTGGCAGACGAAGAACCATGGAAAACTATTAAAACAGATGAAGCCAGAACACAAACCGTGATGTTTGTTGCGTTACAAATTGCAGCTGCTCTGGCGGTGTTAAGTGAACCTTTTTTACCGTTTACCTCTTCAAAATTGAAGGAGATGCTTAATTTGAGTACTACCCCTGCGGCAAGATTGAGGGCAGATCTGGTACAGCTGGATTGGAAACATGTTTCAGAAGAAGAGTCACTTTTAAAATCTGGTTATAAAATTAATCCCAGCGAACTCCTTTTCAGTAAAATTGAAGATGAGCAAATGCAACAACAAATAGATAAATTACAAGCAAGTAAAACCATGAACGAAGCTGAGAACAAAAAAGCCGAAGCACAAAAAGAAACCATACAGTTTGACGATTTTACCAAATTAGATATGCGTGTAGGCACGATCCTGGAAGCCGAAAAAATGCCTAAGACCAAAAAATTATTGGTTTTGAAGGTAGACACAGGCATTGATGTAAGAACGATTGTCTCTGGTATTGCCGAAAGTTTTACACCTGAAGAAATCATTGGCAAACAAGTGACCGTTTTAGTTAACCTAGCGCCAAGAGCCTTACGTGGAGTAGAAAGCCAGGGAATGATTTTAATGACCGAAGATGCTCAAGGGAAATTGGTCTTTGTGAATCCAGATTCTGCTGGGGTTGGTAATGGGACGACAATAAATTAATAAAAGCCCAAGGTTTTAATTCTAAATCGTAAAGGCTTTATCCCTATGCTCAACTACATCTTAAAACAATCTAACCTCCCAGAAGCAAGCATTAAAAACACCCTTGCACTTCTTGCTGAAGACTGTACCATTCCGTTTATTGCGCGTTATAGAAAGGAGCGCACCGGAAATCTGGATGAGGTTCAGATAGAACAAATAGTTTCCTTAAAAGAGCAATTTGAAACTTTAGAAAAACGAAAAGCAACTATCCTGAAGGCAATTGACGAACAAGGAGAGTTAACAGAGGAGCTACGGGCTAAAATTTCAGCAGAAAATGATAGCACAGTTCTAGAAGTTCTCTACTTACCCTTTAAAAAGAAACGCAAAACCAAGGCTGAAACTGCTCGTAAAAATGGATTAGAACCCTTAGCCAGGATAATTATGGCTCAGAACACTCGCAACCTTGACGATGTGTCGCAAAGATTTATTTCTAATGATATTATAAGTACCGAAGAAGCTTTTGAAGGTGCCAGGCATATCATTGCCGAGTGGGTTAATGAGCGTACCGATATTAGAAACAATCTTCGTCGGCAACTGGAACGCTTCGCAATACTTAGCACCAAAGCAGTAAAAAGTAAAAAAGAGGACGAAAAAGCGCAAAAATTCAGGGATTATTTCGATTGGGACGAATCACTACAACGATGTCCTTCACATAGATTATTGGCCATCCTAAGGGCCGAGACAGAAGGTTTTATACGGGTGAAAATTGAAATTGATCAAGAACGCGCTTTAGAACGAATGAACTCTAAACTTATAAAATCGCAAGGAGCGTGCGCAGACCAAATAGAACAAGCTATTAAAGATGCTTATAAACGCTTACTATTTCCTGCCTTGTCCAATGAAATACTCGTTGCCGCAAAAAAGAAAGCTGACGAAACGGCGATTGCCATTTTCGCTAAAAATTTAAAACAGTTATTATTGGGTTCGCCGTTGGGCGAAAAACGAATCCTAGCGATTGACCCAGGCTTTAGAAGTGGCTGTAAAGTAGTTTGTCTGGATGCACAAGGCGCTTTAATGCATAATGAGACCATCTACCCACATCCCCCCAAGAGTGATGTCACTGGCGCCCTTAAAAAGATAAGCACCTTAACCGATGCGTATAAAATTGAAGCCATTGCCATTGGTAACGGTACGGCATCCAGAGAAACCGAAGCTTTCATAAAAAAAGTATATTTCAAAAATCCGGTAGAGGTTTTTATTGTGAGTGAGGCAGGAGCTTCCATTTATTCGGCGAGTAAAATAGCGAGGGATGAGTTTCCTAATTACGACGTTACCGTTCGGGGTGCTGTTTCGATTGGTCGCAGACTCTCAGATCCTTTGGCCGAACTGGTTAAAATTGACGCTAAATTTATTGGCGTGGGACAGTATCAACACGATGTAGATCAAACACAATTAAATAATTCGTTGGACCGGGTGGTCGAGACCTGCGTAAATTCTGTTGGGATTAATGTAAATACCGCAAGTGTCCCGCTGTTGAGTTATGTCTCAGGAATAGGAGAAAAATTGGCCGAAAACATTGTAGCCTATCGTGAAGAACACGGTGCTTTTACCTCCAGAGAAGATATTAAAAAAGTGCCACGCTTGGGAGCAAAAGCATTTGAGCAGGGCGCAGGTTTTTTACGCATTAGATCCGGTGAAAACCCGTTAGATAATTCCTCTGTACATCCGGAACGGTATGACCTTGTGCAACAAATAGCAAAGAATAAAGGCATTAAAATTTCAGAACTACTAGGAAACACAAAGGCTTTAGAGACTATTTCTTTGGAAAAATATATTACAGAAGATGTTGGGCTGCTTACTCTGGAAGACATCATAAAAGAACTGAAAAAACCTGGTCTTGATATTCGTGAAAAAGCGAAAGTTTTTACTTTTAATCAAAACATCAGAAAAATAGAAGATCTCACTAGAGGAATGGTGCTACCGGGCATTGTAAATAATATTACAGCTTTTGGTTGTTTTGTGGATATTGGGATTAAGGAAAGCGGTCTAATTCACGTTTCCAATCTTTCAGATAGTTTTGTAAAAGATGTAAACGAGCACGTGCATTTACAGCAACAGATTATTGTAAAAGTGCTGGATGTGGATGTACCGAGAAAACGCATTCAATTAAAATTAGGCAAATAAACATGCTCAAAATCGCCTACCATCCCATTTATAAATATTCGCTACCTGAAGGCCATCGGTTCCCCATGGCGAAATATAATTTACTCCCGGAATATCTTCTAAAATACGGGATCTGTACCAAAGAAAACTTCTTTACACCCAAAAAAGTTTCAGCAGAAATTATTACCAAAGTCCATACACAGGACTATTACAACCGCTTACTGAAACTTGAATTAGACAAAAAAGAAATACGAAAAATCGGGTTTCCCCTACGCGCCGATTTAGTGAATCGTGGGCATTATATTATTGGCGGAACGATACAAGGCTGCGAATATGCTATAGAAAATCGTGTTGCGCTAAACATTGCCGGTGGAACGCACCACGCCTATGCAGACCGTGGCGAAGCTTTTTGTTTGTTGAACGATCAAGCCGTGGCAGCACAGTATTTATTGGACACTCGGAAAGCATCCAAAATTCTCATCGTCGATTTAGATGTACATCAAGGTAACGGCACTGCAAAGATTTTTGAGAATAATCCAAATGTATTCACTTTCTCCATGCACGGAGCGAAAAACTATCCGTTTAAAAAAGAACAGAGTGATCTGGATATTGGGCTGGACGACGGTACAGAAGATGCAGCATATCTTGAGATTTTAAAAAATACCCTCCCCAAACTCATTAAAAAAGTACAACCTGATTTCATCTTTTACTTGAGCGGGGTAGATATTCTGAAAGGAGATAAATTGGGGAGATTGTCTTGTACGATTGAAGGCTGTAAAGCCCGTGACCGTTTTGTTTTTGAAACCTGTAAAGAACACAACATTCCAGTACAGGTAAGTATGGGTGGTGGCTACTCTCCAGCTATTGATGTAATCATTGAGGCCCACGCAAATACTTATAAAATGGCACAAGAAATTTTCTTTTAATGGGAAAGAAAAACAAAAAGAAGAAAGAAGGTATCAAAACCAAATGCTGTGATAAATACATCAAAAAGGGAGAACATAAACGTTGCAACCGTTGTCCCTGCTTGGATATGACAGCTTATGAGCGCCAATCCAGATTTTTAGAAATGGGACTTACAACCATAAAAAAAGCACCAGAAGTTATATAACTCCCAGTGCTTGCACCTACCGTTAAGGCACTATTTGCTCACCGCAAAAATTTCGGTTAATTGTTTCACCATGTTTCCGTTTCCGGAAACGGTGATCTCGCCAATCTTGTCGGCAATTTTCTCTACGTATTCCATCTCTTTCAATTTGTAAAGCATGGTATTGTCCTCCATTAATTTGGCGGTATTCAACAAGCTTCTGGTCAAAGCTGTTTCTTCACGTCTTGTAATTACATTAGCCTGAGCTTTCTTTTGTGCAACCAACACCTGGTTCATGATGTCCTTCATTTCCCCGGTTAAGATCACATCCCGGATTCCACAGTATACTACCGTAACACCCAATTTATCTGCGGCTGTCTTTGTGTCTTCAAACACAGCGTTCGCGATTTGTGATTTGTTTTCCAAAAGTTCGTCTAAAGTATACGTACCTACATACGCACGTAACGCCAACTGCATAGCCACGTATAATTGCTTCTCGTAGTCCTTATTTTCCAAGAGCGCTCGCTCCACATTGCTTACTTTATACTGCGCGTAAAAGTTGATACGGATTGCCGCTTTATCCTTGGTTAACAATTCCTGTCCAGCTACTTCCAATTGCAATTGTCGCATATCTGCTTTTGCAATTTTAATAGTGGTTTCATTTCTCCAGAAGCGGTACGTACCACCGGTTAAGGTTTTCACATAAACATCGTCTACTAAAAGCACCGCTTTTTCAGATGTTGCCACTTCAAAAGAACGGATATACTTGGCCAATTCTAATTTGGCAAAAAGTGACGTATCAATCGCTTCCGTGATATAGATCTTTGTAAGGTCTACACGTGTAAAGCTGTAGTCTATCAACCCTTTCCAGAATACATATCTTCCAGCTGTTAATATCTGGTTGTATTGGCCGTTCTTATAAACGATGACCAATTCTGTATCCAAAACATCTACCTGGTGCCAAAGGGCCACCAAAGCTTCGTCCCTTTCAAGAATTTCTAATGCTACGGGTGCCTTGCGCATGGCTTCGGCAAGGTTGTATTTTACAACACGCTCTCCAAAGCTTAACCAATAGACACCTTGTGTTACTACTCGTTTGTAATCTCCTCTCTTGAAGACCAAACCTACCATTCCGGTATTAATTCTAACTCTTTTCATTTTTTTAAGTTTTAGAAATTAAACATTCAGTTAACAACACAGTCTGTAACGGGGACCGTGTATTTCTTTTGTATTTTGGGCGTTTCCCAATATCGCTTTTCATACCTCAAGCAATACTGGGTCGGGCTTTCGCTACTCGCTTTTCTAATTGCTCAAACAATTAAAAAGAGCTCATACATAACGCTCAATCCCTAACGCAATCCTTTTCAATTAAAAACAGTACAGGGCACATCCTCTTTCCAGTGACGGAGTGACGGGGTGGCTACCAGTTACAAAACCTGTTTGTAAGGCGTTGAAACCACATCCTTCCTTTTAGTAGGCTCCAGGTACGGATTCCTAATAAAAAGGTTCAATGGTTTCAAAATGCTCACAAAGAAATTTATTCTTTACTAGCCACCGGCGCCACTCAAGGTACTTTCAGGAGTGTTCTTCATTCACGTTTCAGCAAATCTAAACCGACGCTTCCCATACTATTTTTGTCAAATTTAACAGCGTGACAGGCTGGTGGTCTTTTTTAAAAGTTGACCTTCTTTACGATGATGGATTTTGAGTCCATTACCTGCATTAAAAGTGCAGTGCTCTACCAACTGAGCTACCCCAATTTACATTGGGAGCGGGAGTCGAACCCGCGACATCTGCTCTCGTTTGCCAGATCCTTTATCTGGTGCGTTAACCACTACGCTATCCCTGCTTGGGCGGGAGTGGGATTCGAACCCACGAAACGATTGCCGCTATTTTTTGGAAAACAGCAAAACCTTCAAGTCAAGTTGCACATACGTTCGCAATACTAGTTGCAACGCCGTATGCAATGGTGCTATACCGAAACACACAACAAGACCCGCTTGATACTATCATCTGCGTTACAGACCTTTCGTGGAACAGACAGGACTCGAACCCGTATTCCTGGAGCTTCAATCCAGTGCATTGACCCGCTTTGCTACTGTTCCATATAGTGTAAACCCACCGAGATTCGAACTCAGACCCCAAGAATCAAAATCTTGTGTGCTACCACTACACTATGGGTTTATTGTTGAGGCACTAGGATTTGAACCTAGGACTCCCGTGTTAAAAGCACGGTACTCTAGCCGCTGAGTTATACCTCAATTTGTGGGCTTAACAGGATTTGAATACCGCATCAAGTGCGGCACAGGCAACATACCACTTGGTTCGAAGCCAAGCATGCTATCCGCTACACCATAAGCCCATTGTACTCCATCAGGGAATCAAACCCTGGTCTCCTCATAGAAAGTGAGGTGCACCAACCACTATGCTAAAGTGCCTTCCTCTGGTTCGTGCCTCTCTCGTCGGAGGCATGACCGTACCGACGGGACTCCCTTCGATTCGCGGCTCGTGCCTCACCACTACTCAGGATAAACTTCTCGTCCCGATGCAAACTCCTTCAATATCATTCGCAGTACCGACGGGACTCGAACCCGTACCTTTCCGGGAGACAACCGGACGCTCCAGCCTTTGAACTACGGTACTCTGTGGGAGTGAAAGGATTTGAACCTATTCAGCTACTAAGGAATAGTTTTACAGACTATCTCAACTCTCCAGCGTTGACGCACTCCCGTATACCACCCTCTTTACAGAGAGCGGATTTTATTGTTTCCTTTATAAATTAAACTTAGATTTTATCCTGATTTATAGTAAGCTACTTAGCCTGTGGACCCAGCTTTTTGAATCTTCCGTTTTAGCTGTTTCCTTAGAGTTGTCGGTTTTTTGCTCATTGTTTTGGCGTTCCCTTTTTTTGGTGACGCGCTCCAATTCGCTTTCAACAAATTCGATAAAATCTGAATTTAACCCTAGGTTACGAGCTTCTTTTAAAGCTGCTTCAGCTTTTTCAAACTTTTGCAAGTTTTCAAACAATTGCCCTTGCAATAATTGTAAACCACCTCTATCCACCGCTTTTACAGTCATCGCAAAATCTATCAGCTTTTGAGCTTCCTCAAAATCGTGATTCTGTAGTAACGTACGTACATAATCCGGATATATTTTGGTGGCACGTATATCGCTTGCTACTGCTTTTTCAAAATAGCTTTTTGCGGTTTCATAATCGCTTAGTTGTTCGGCGTGTACTTTTGCCATCAAACAAAGGGCGGTTACGTTTTCTGGTTCGTAAGACAAAGCATATTGCAATGCTTCAACCGCTTTTTCAAGGTCCCAAGGGTATGCCTCCATAGCCTTGAATAAGTATAAATTATGTGTATTTGTGTTCATTTTAGTGATCTTTAATGTGTTCTTAATCACCGTAACGAACTTGTAGGATCCTTTTAGAAAAAGGCATAAAAAAATCCGAAACGGTGGAGTTGCTTCGGATTTTTCATAGAAGAAATTATTCTAATTATAATCGCGAAGCGTTTTGCTGAGGAAACTTTCACTTCCTGTTTTTTGATCTATATACGTTTGAAATCGCATAGCTTCTTATTTTAAATTTATAGTTTTTTAAAGCAGTTATCTATATCATAACTGCGGTGCAAATATGAAATGTATTTTTGAATTACACAACTAATTTTTAATTTTATTTTGTTGATTATCAGTTATTTACATTAATTTAAAGCATAGCAATTCCCTGTCCGATTATTGCAGATTTCTGGCCTTGTTTGCAAACTGTTGTCTCTCTGTTGCTTATACGTCAATGCCTACATTTTTATGTGTGCCTTAAAATTTTATCATTCAGTAAAAAAATTCATAAAAAAAGCGCCCGTTGGATCGGACGCTTTATATAAATGTTGTTTTAGAGTTTATTTTTATCTCAAAAAAAGTTACATAACGCCCTGTACCGTGAATCTGAATTTTTCATCGCACGATATTCCCACTGAAAATTCAGTCCTATTTGTGGTGTATGTAAACTAATCGTTCTCATTTGGTGGCAAATATGATGAAAAATGATGCAGTTTTCAAAATTATTGTTCTGATTTAGATTGATTCTAAGGGATTTTACGCTAAGGACAACCCAAACTTTATTTTCCAATACGGCATTTTTTCTTCAAAATAATCGAAATAGAGTTTTAACCCATCGGGATTTTCCAGCTTTAATTTCGCCTTTTGCACTGCTGAAATTTCTTCTGTAGAGATAAATTGAGACAAGTCTATTTTGTGACCCAATTCGTGCATCTTCAGAAAATGACCGTATACAGTATTAACAGAAATACCCCTCTTTTTTGAAATTTCTGGCACCGTCAATCCCTTTTCAAATAATTGCAGACTGCGCTCGTGTGTGGCTACTTTATTTTCCTGAGCATCCTGATGCTTGGCGACTACTTGTAAAAATACATCGGCATATTTTTCCAGTTTAGCGCGACCCACACCACTAATTTCAGCAAAATCGGCCACCGTTTTTGGGAGCTTATTTTCCATATCTTCCAAACTGGCATCGCTAAAAATAACATACGCGGGCACTCCGGCTTCGGTAGCCAATTTGGTACGGAGCGTACGTAATTTTTCGAATAAATCTTTGCGTTTTTTTGTGGTCCGCTCTTTTGGAATGGTAACAGCCTCTGGTTGCATCAAGTCTGCCAGACGCACTTTTTTACCTTCAAATAAAATCTTTTTGGCAGTTGGGGTAAGCACCAATCGGCCGTTTTCGTGGAACCAAATTTCCAACACACCTTGATTCAATAGCTGAATGACATACTGCTGTAGATCTTTCCACGGAATGTCTTTAGCAGCTCCAAAGGTCTTTAAATTTTGATAGCCTTTCTCAACAACCTGCGCGTTGTGAGAGCCTCTCAACACATCTATTAACATTCCCATTGCTTCCTGCTCTTTCAATCTGGCGACTCCAGAGCATACCTTTTGAGCGATTATGGTACCGTCTATATATTGAGGTGGAGTTTTGCAAATGTCGCAATTACCACAATCCTGCGTCATATGTTCACCAAAATAATTGAGCAACGCTTTTCGACGACAACTTAAGGCTTCGGCAAATTGTTGCATACGTTCCAGTTTTGCCAGCTGAAATTCTTCGGTCTGGGTTCCCTGAGCAAATTTCCGAAGCATAATTACGTCGGCAAAGCTGTAAAACATTAATCCGTGCGCGGGTAGTCCGTCACGACCGCTTCGGCCAATTTCCTGATAATAGCCTTCAATATTCTTTGGCATGTTATAATGTATCACCCAACGGACATTGCTTTTGTCTATTCCCATCCCAAAAGCGATGGTAGCCACGATTATAGGAGCTCTGTCATTTATAAAGTCGTCCTGGATCCTGCTGCGTTCTTCAGCTTCAATTCCGGCGTGATACGCTTGGGCTTTGTAGCCTTTTGCAACGAGTTTTGATGCGATGGCTTCAGTACTTTTTCGGCTTAAACAGTAAATAATACCGCTTTGAGTTTCTTTGTTTTTCAGAAATTTTAATACCTGCTGCATCCGTTGTTGTCCAGGGCGCACATCCAGGTATAGGTTAGGCCTGTCGAAAGAAGATACAAATCTTCTGGCACTGCCAATACCTAGTTGTTTTACAATATCGTCCTGTGTTGCTCGGTCTGCCGTTGCGGTTAAAGCGATCACTGGTGTTTTTGGAAATTCGTCTTGGAGCCTGCTTAATTGCGTGTAGGCAGGTCTGAAATCATGACCCCACGATGAAATACAGTGGGCCTCGTCTACTGCGATTAAGGAAATTTCAGTCTTAGAAAAATAATTGGTGAGGTTCCACAGGCTTTCCGGAGCCACATAGAGTAATTTTAATTGACCCGTCATTAAGTTCGTCAATACTTCCTCCTGCACCTCTGGCACCTGGCTACTATTATAATATGAAGCCGAAATTCCGTTGGCATTTAGGGCATCTACCTGATCCTTCATTAAGGCAATTAACGGTGAAATAACAATCGCTGTTCCTTCCAATGTCAAAGCAGGTAACTGAAAACACAATGACTTTCCCCCTCCTGTAGGCATAATGGCCAGCGTGTTTTTACCCGCCAGCACATTTTCAATAATTTCCTGCTGGTTAGGACGAAAGGTGTCGAAACCGAAATGGGTTTTGAGGAGGTTTTTGATGTTTGGGTTTTTTTGCATTGCTAATATTCACCCTTCGACTCCGCAGGGTGCTTTATTTTTAATTCCTATTTAAATAATGTGTTGGGTTTTTACATGCAGATAACCTGTGCAACTCAAATTTCCAATTCATATTTAATGTTTGTTTCTTCTTTCTTGTCCATCCTTTCAACTGCATTTCGCGAAGATACGCATGGTCTTTAGAATTATGCTCCTCAAAATAAACAAACGCCACGGGTAAATATTTAAAAGGTATGATTTGCCCCTTGTCCCATCCGGTGTTCTTGAAATCTCTTCAATAGAGATCGTGTACTGCCAATATAATAACTATTGTTGGCACATAATAGCATATATACGTACGCTCCTGCCAAATTAAAAAATTTAAAAAAGGGGACCATAGTGCCCCCTTTTGGTTAAAATCCTATGCTACTAAAAGAAGCCTGAGCGGAGTAGAAGGCTACTTACTTAACATCAATAACTCATTACATAACACCTCGGTAACATAATGTTTGTTGCCTTCTTTGTCGTCCCAGGAGCGGTTGGTGAGTTTCCCTTCTATGGCGATTTCCTGTCCTTTGGTTACATAGTTTTCCACCACATTTACAAGGCCTCCTTTTACAATTACATTGTGCCAGTAAGCACGTTCTACTTTCTGTCCTTCTTTGTCTTTGTAGCTGTCGTCCGTGGCCATAGAGAATTTGGCCATTTTGTTGCCGTCTTTAAAGGTTACAATTTCCGGGTCTTGCCCCAATCTTCCAATCAACTGTACTTTGTTTCTAAGTGCGTTCATAATAAATAAATTTTAATGTTAAACAGTTAAGTTATTTTCCAGAATCGGTCTGGTAGCCGTTGTCGATTTATTTCAACAGTGCAAATATTGGATGTGCTGTATGAACTAGTCGGTTAGGAAGTGTTTATAGTCGTTTATAAACGTTTGTAAGCGTTTGTATCGGGCTATAAGACTGTAGAAGCTGATTTATCAAACTATATATAATTTGTATCTTGTAAGGAGTTTTTAACGTACTAACACTATAATCTGTTGTAACTAACTTAAAAAACCAGATTTATGAAAAAACCAGATTTCAGTAATCTAAAAGTGATTTATATAAATTGTACTCTCAAAAAATCACCACAAGAAAGCCACACGAAAACTTTAATGGAAGTTTCTAAAGCCATTATGATCAAGGAAAAAGTCAAAATCGACGAAATTAGATTAATCGACCACCAGGTGGCAAGTGGTGTTTATCCAGATATGACAGAATATGGATGGGATATTGATGAGTGGCCAACATTAACAAAAAGAGTTTTGGATGCTGATATTCTTATCGTTGGAACACCAATTTGGCTTGGCGAAAAATCCTCTGAAGCTCAAAAATTAATTGAAAGACTTTATGCTTTGAGCAGTTTAACGAATGATAAAGGTCAATACATTTTTTATGGTAAAGTTGGTGGCTGCATAGTTACTGGGAACGAAGATGGCATAAAGCATTGTGCGATGGGAATATTGTACTCACTTCAACACGTAGGATATTCAATACCACCACAAGCAGATTGCGGATGGATTGGAAAAGTTGGTCCTGGACCAAGTTATGGAGATAAAGAATGGAACGGAGAAAAACTGCAGAAGCCTGTTGGTTTCGATAGTAATTTCACAAATAGAAACACAACTTTTATGACATATAATCTCCTTCATTTAGCACTAATGCTCCAGGAAAATAGCGGGTATCCTAATTATGGTAACTCTCGGAAAGAATGGGATAATGGGGAACGATGGAAATTTGAAAATCCAGAATACCGATAAAAAATTGGCTGTTAAAATGTATATAAAATATAGCACGAGGATTTGAGAAAAAACAACGGGCACTTTTTTGAGGTCGCCAAATTTTTAAATTTAGCACTTGCCGTAAACAAAAAATATGTAGCGTAGAATTTATTAAACAAATAGAACTATCAAAGACTGATAAAGAAGAAATTCTAAATTTGTGGAATAATGGATATCCCGGTCTGGCTCGAGTAGATTCTGAAATACTCCTTGCTGAAAACGGTTCTACCCCTACCAACACCATAAAAGAGAATTAGCCAGATAACGTCCCCGAAGATTCAAGAGAAAGTTGCCGGAGTGACTGGCACTATTTTATTCCGAAACAACTTAAAAAATATCTCGACTAACTAGTTGGTTATTTATTATCTTACAGTCAAATTCACCAACCATGCCAAAACCCTCCCAACCCTATATTTTAGGAACAGACGCACAAGAACTGCACCGCTTGGGTGTACAACATCAAATATGGGCAACCGAAGCGCAGGAAGGCTGGAAAACAGCTGGCTTTACTGCCGGACAAACTATTTTGGACCTGGGTTGTGGCCCTGGATTTTGTAGTAAAGAGTTAGCATATTTGGTAGGTGAAACTGGTAAAGTGATTGGTGTAGATCTGGATGAAGGTTACATTCAACACCTCACGCAAATCGCAACCTTGTATCATTTGAATATTGATGGGATCTGTTCAGATTTTGACAATTTGCAGCTACCGCAAAATACTCTGGACGGCCTGTATTGTCGCTGGGCACTGGCTTGGATTTCCAACCCTAAAGAAATTTTACAGAAAGCTTACAATGCCTTAAAACCTGGTGGAAAAATGGTGCTTCACGAATATTACGATTGGCGTACCCACCAAACCGAACCTCAACTTGCAGGGTTAAATAAAGCCATTGCAGCCTGCCTCAAAAGTTTTAAAGAACAAAAAGGAGAAATAGATATTGGGCGCGAACTTCCAACCTTGCTGGCTGAAATTGGAATGAAAGTTACTAGCATTCGTTTAATGCCAAAATTAGGAACACCAGAAAACATAGTGTGGCAATGGCCCAAAACCTTTTACTACAGCTATTTTCCGCGTTTGGTCCAAATGGGTTTTTTAACCGATGCAGAATCAAAACAGGCTTTTGAAGACCATAAAATGCTGGAAAAAGACAAAAACACAACGCTGTTTTGTCCTATGATGGTTGAAGTGATTGCTGAAAAACTAGGGTAACTACTTCATTTCAGAAACAATTGAAGCTATTGTTACACTAAAGTAAATTGAGGGTAAGGAATTTGACAAAGAAAATAATTTGAATAAAAAACCTATTCCCGAATTTAGATCACGTAAAGAAGAACCCTTTAACTCCGGCCAAAATACTTTGTACGGCATACGAAGCGAGAATTAAGCCCATAATTTTACTAATTACCGTAATACCATATTCGCCAATTCTCTTTTGCACTACGTTTGCAACCAGCAGTAAAACAGCCGTAATAATTACTACAACAAAAACTAGGGTAGCAGTTACCGCTTGCTGTTGGATGGTGTAAATATGATTATCAGTCATAAGTACAACGGCCATTATTGCACCGGGAGAAGCAATGGAAGGGATGGCAACCGGGAAAATGGTAACGTGTTTATAGTCTGTTATGAGGTGTTTTTCCATTTCTGGTTTACCGTCGCCAAAGATCATGGTAAGGGCAAAGAGGAATAAAATAACCCCACCAGATATTTGAAATGCATATAACGAAATATCCATTCCTTCCAGAATTAGCTGTCCAATTACAATAAAGAATAGCAGAATAAGAAACGCTATAAAACTTGCTCTTACAGCTATTTTATTTTTATGTTTTTGGTCGAAATGCTTTGTAGCTTCTAAATAAACAGGAACAGAACCAATTGGATCTATTACCGCAATTAAAAATAATATGGTGGCAATAATTTCTCCCATGCTATTTAATCATGTCGAACCCACAATACGGCACTAAAACTTCAGGAATTTTAATACCATCTTCCGTTTGATAATTTTCCAGAATTCCTGCAAGTACACGTGGTAATGCTAAGGCACTTCCGTTTAAGGTATGTGCTAGCCTATTGTTACCGTCTTCGTCTTTAAAGCGTAATTTTAATCGGTTGGCCTGAAACGTTTCAAAATTGGAAACAGAAGAAATTTCCAGCCATCTGTCCTGTGCGGTGCTAAATACTTCAAAATCGTACGTTAATGCTGCCGTGAATCCTAAATCCCCACCACACAATCGAAGTACTCGGTAGGGTAGTTTTAAATCGCGTAGTATATTTTTTACGTGTGCTACCATCCCGTCCAAAGCTGCATAACTATTTTCCGGATGTTCCACACGTACAATTTCAACTTTATCAAATTGGTGTAATCTGTTAAGTCCACGAACGTGTGCGCCGTAACTTCCAGCTTCACGACGGAAACATGGTGTGTATCCAGTACAGGTAATTGGCAATTGGGTATGCGCAATTAAGTCGCCTCTGAACAAATTGGTTACGGGTACTTCTGCGGTTGGAATGAGGTAAAGATCATCTTCTGTCACGTGATACATTTGCCCTTCTTTGTCCGGCAATTGTCCTGTCCCTCTTGCAGACGCTTCGTTTACCAAATGTGGCACCTGGTATTCGGTGTAGCCGGCTTCTGTATTTTTATCCAGAAAATAACTAATGAGTGCACGTTGTAATCTGGCTCCTTTTCCTTTGTATACCGGAAAACCTGCGCCCGTAACTTTTACGCCCAATTCAAAATCTATTAGATCGTATTTTTTAGCCAATTCCCAGTGTGGCAGGGCTTCACTGTTCAACTTTGGGATATCACCTTCGGCAAAAACTTCCTCATTATCATTTTCATCGGTTCCTGCAGGGACAAGTTCGTTAGGGATATTTGGGATGGTATATAATAAACTCTCCAGCATTTCTTCCGCAGTATTAAGTTCTTCCTGATACTTTTTTGAAGCTTCTTTTAACTGGCTGGTTTTCTCTTTTAAAATGTTTGCCTTTTGAGTTTCTCCACTTTGAAACAGCTTCCCGATCTCTTTCGAAAATGTATTGCTTTGTGCAAGTGTTTCATCCAGTTTGGTCTGGGTTGCACGACGGGTTTCATCTGCTTCCAGAATTGCGTTGATATCTGCTGAAGCATCTAACCCGCGTTTTTTTAAGGCGTTGATATAGGCATCTTTGTTTGCGCGTATTTCTTGTACTTGTAACATTTTCTCTGAGAATTTAAGACGGCAAAGTTAGCGAAAATGTATGTTTTGAGAGGATTTTAGTTTTCTTCTTTTTTCTTTGCTTTTGCGTGATAATCTGCAGGCGAAGGTTCCAGCCAATCGTGATGTTTAAAGGGGTGCCACTCCTTAGAGGCAATATCTACATCTGGTTTTATAAACTGATGGTACTCCCCGCCATTTATTTTTAACTTAACATCCATAAAAACCTGTACGTTTCTACCTTCTTTAGCTTCGGCTTTTTTAATCTCTTTAGCGAGTCTCCACAATAGGTCTGGTTTGCTTTTGGAAGCGCGTTGTTGTTTTTTACTCAGGAGTTTTCGGTAGTTATACGGTTTTTTTTCTACGCTGCCTTCTTCCTGAGTATACACTATAACTCTGGAGCCTTTGCTGCGTAGCATCATACGCCAGCTTAGGCGGTGGCCCTCTCGGTCCAAAGCACGTCATCCTGAAACGCCCAATGGCGAAGTGGTAAGCCAATTTGAAATATAAAATAGATCGAAAACACTCCAACCAGCAGTGGTTTGTAGTTTGGCACTTTCACTTCGCCTAAGGTGTATAATTTTTTCTTCGGAAGAAACCTTTTTTGTAATGTTTCAGAAGAGAAAAAGAACAGTGCAAAAGCAATACTCATATAAGGAAAGATCCCAATCTGAAACACAATAGAATTAAATAAATGAAAGAACACTGAAATAGCAAAACCGATAAATCTGGTACGCTTATAAAGCATCAACGGAACAATGAGCAGATCGAAGAAAATACCCACATACGCAATACACCAATGCACCCAGTCCAGCTGTAAAAACGGTCCAATGAGCCAGTAATCGCTTTTTCCACTCATAAAAAGTGCTGTGGTAGTACCATCTAGCCAATCCGGATACCATTTTGCAACAGATGCAAATGTATACACAATCCATACCTGAAAGATAATTACTAAGTAAGTCCAACGCGGAGCAGCCGGCGATTTAACTTCGGGGTCTAATGTTGCATCCAGGGAAAACCAGCGGTGGGCAGGTAGAAACACCATGATCCAACACAGCAACATCATTAAATAATAATGATTATTATAAGACGTTTTTTGCATTAAATACACACACGTCCACATAAGCGCGTAACATGCCATGCTAAAGCGGTATTTGTACCCTACCATCACCAAAAGACCAAAAACACCCATAAGTATAAAGTAGTAATACATTAAGTCGCCGGGCAGTGGTTGCAGGAACTCAAAACCAATAAAGTTAAAGGTAAACTCGGGCTCAATAAGGGTTCTTTTAAGCCATCCTGTTGCAATAGCCCCAAAAGCTTCGGTTGCTATTAAGGCACCAAAAACCACACGCCATAGTACAAGTCCTGTGTTGTCTATATACTTGAATAAAAATTTATCCATAATGTATGTTTGCTGTTCTCCAACGTTCACCTTCTATTTATGCTTTTAAAAAATGTTCTATTCAATTTTAGATCCCGCAACCAACGCTTCAATAACCTTCGGTAGCCATTTATATTCTAAGTGTTGTACTTTTCTTGCTACGGCTTCAGAGGAATCTCCAGGCAAAACTTCAACTTTTTTCTGAAGAATAATCCCTCCTTCATCATAATTTTCGTTTACATAATGAATGGTAATTCCTGTTTCAGATTCCTTATTTGCTACAATTGCTTCGTGAACATGGTGTCCGTACATTCCTTTTCCGCCATATTTTGGTAACAAAGCAGGGTGAATATTAATTATTTTATCTGAAAACTCGCGGATAATAATTTCAGGAAATTTCAGCAAAAAACCTGCTAGAACTATAATATCCGGGCGCAAGTTTTTGAGGAATCTCAGCACGTGTTCTTCTGAAAGTAATTCGGTTTTACTGAAGCTGGTCGCTGGTATACGTAAGGCTTTGGCACGTGCTAAAACTTTGGCATCCTTCTTGTTACTGAGCACGTGAACAACCTCGGCAACGTTAGATTGCTGAAAGTATTGAATAACATTCTGGGCATTGGTACCACTGCCCGAAGCAAAAATTACAATCCTCTTCTCTTTCTTGGTTTCTTTGGAGTTCACTGGAGTAAATCAAATAAATAATTCACAAAAGTAGGCAATAGGGTTTTACTTCGCCCAAAAATTGTTAAATTGGTGAGCACATTTTAACCGATAAGTGGCTTTTTCAATTAAAATATTTTATTTTTGCCACTTAATTAAATTTTAAAACAAAACATTATGTCAGACATTGCATCAAGAGTAAAAGCAATAATTGTAGACAAATTAGGCGTAGACGAAAACGAAGTTGTAAACGAAGCTAGCTTCACTAACGACCTAGGGGCAGACAGCCTTGATACCGTTGAACTAATTATGGAATTCGAAAAAGAATTCGACATCCAGATCCCAGACGATCAAGCAGAGAACATTGCGACCGTTGGTCAAGCAGTTTCATATATAGAAGAAGCTAAGTAAAAAGAGCCTTCTATGGAGTTAAAGCGAGTTGTTGTTACCGGTTTAGGAGCCCTTACACCCATTGGAAACACTATTTCAGAATACTGGGATGGTCTTAAAAATGGCAAAAGCGGATGCGCACCTATCACGTATTTTGATGCTGAAAAGTTCAAAACACAATTTGCTTGTGAACTCAAGAATTTTAATTTAGAGGACCATTTTGACAGGAAAGAAGGCCGAAGACTAGACCGTTTTGCACAATATGCACTGGTCTCTTCCGACGAAGCCATTGCAGATGCCGGAATTAACCTTGACGAAGTAGATAAATTTCGTGTTGGTGTAATTTGGGGTGCTGGAATTGGAGGCCTGGAGACTTTTCAGAATGAAGTCATAAATTTTGCAAAAGGGGATGGAACACCACGTTTCAACCCCTTCTTTATTCCTAAAATGATAGCAGATATTGCTCCTGGTAATATTTCTATTAAACACGGATTTATGGGACCTAACTATACTACGGTCTCTGCGTGTGCTTCTTCTGCTAATGCTATGATTGATGCCTTAAACTATATACGTTTAGGACATTGTGATGTTATAGTTACGGGAGGAAGTGAAGCTGCCGTTACCATGGCAGGAATGGGTGGCTTTAACGCCATGCACGCACTCTCTACCAGAAACGATGATCCTAAAACTGCATCCAGACCTTTTGACGCAACACGCGACGGATTTGTGCTGGGCGAAGGAGCAGGAGCTTTAATTCTGGAAGAATATGAACACGCCAAAGCACGTGGCGCTAAAATATATGCCGAGGTTTTAGGTGGTGGAATGTCCAGTGATGCGTATCACATGACCGCTCCACACCCTGATGGAATTGGTGTAGAACGTGTCATGCTTAATTGCCTACGTGATGCGGGAATGACCCCAAACCAAGTAGACCACATTAATACCCACGGTACCTCCACCCCACTTGGTGATGTAGCCGAACTAAAAGCAATTACCAAAGTATTTGGTGAACACGCAAAAAACATTCACATTAATTCTACCAAGTCCATGACGGGGCACTTATTAGGTGCTGCCGGAGCAATTGAGTCTATTGCCGCAATATTGGCAATGGAGCATGGTATTGTTCCTCCAACCATAAATCACACTACGGTAGACGAAAATATTGATGCCTCTTTAAATCTTACCCTTAACAAAGCTCAAAGACGAGAGATTAAAGTTGCTATGAGCAACACCTTTGGTTTTGGTGGGCATAATGCTTGTGTTCTGTTCAAGAAACTGGACGCTTAATTTTAGCTAATGGCGCTTGTTCCAAAAATATTTAGTTCCCGTTCTGGTAAAGAAGGGGAGTTTTTTAGTGCCATAAAAAAGATTCTAGGTTTTAAGCCAAAAAACATTTCCATCTTTGAAGAAGCTTTTACACACCGCTCTTTAAACGAAAAAAACAGTCAGGGAATTCCACAAAATTACGAACGACTGGAATTTTTGGGAGATGCTATGCTGGGATCTGTAATTGCCTCACACCTTTTTAAAGAAGTACCGTCTGGCGATGAAGGGTATTTAACCAAAATGCGCTCTAAAGTAGTAAGCAGAGAACATTTAAACGAATTAGGACGAGACCTTCAGCTCATTAAATTGCTTAAAACAAATATTCCAACCAAACAATTTGGCGGAAATATTCATGGCAATATATTTGAAGCTTTAGTTGGAGCGATCTATCTGGACAGAGGGTTTCCGTATTGCGAAAAATTTATCTATAAAAGAGTGATAAAACCTTATGTAGATATAGAAAGGCTGGAGGGAAAGGTTATTAGCTACAAAAGTCTCTTTATAGAATGGTGCCAGAAACATAAAAAATCGTTCAAATATGTGGTGTATGACGATACCGGTAACGACGAGTTAAAACATTTTGCCGTGAAGTTGCAGCTGGACGGTAAAACTGTAGGTAAAGCCAGAGCCACTTCAAAGAAAAAAGCGGAAGAACGCGCTTCCAAACGAGCGTATTTTAAGCTTCAGGTGGCCATAGAAAAAGATTTAAACTAATCTTTACACTCCTTATAAAAAGGTTCATTACTTTAGTAGCTTGCGATTTCACCCAGCTATGGCGAACCACAAACTTATTTTAGACGAAGATATAGGCATAGATTTTTCACTCATTGCCATACACTGCAGTGAGGAAGCCTACAAACTTGCTTTTTTACTTAACAAGCACATTCAGCTACGTTTGCACCGCAGAAGGAGAGATCTGGATTTTTCGAAAGACGGATTGGAAATTACATTTCCGTTATTCAACTTTGAGAATGAAAATCAGTATACCACCTATCATCTGGTTGCAAATAAATGCAAAACAGTTGCGGCACATACCGTGGGAAGCGGCGGGCTTTTTGGAGATGAAATTACCGAAGAAGTAATGACCAGATACTTATTGCCGGAATTTAAAAAAGTAGATTTTTTTCTGAAAATTTCTTCAGAATATGAGACTACACCCATCAGGAAATTACTGATGCAATTAAACGAAATAGATCAGGTAATTTCAGCTTTTAAAGTTGAAGTTTCCGAAATAAAATCCAGTGAAAACTTAATTTTTGACTAATGCCGAAACAGAAAAGAACAAAAATAGTAGCCACACTAGGCCCAGCAACTTCAAGCAAAGAAACCTTACGCGCCATGATAGAAGAGGGCGTGGATGTGTTTAGAGTTAATTTTTCGCACGCCAATTATGACGATGTAAAAGAAAGAATACAAATGATTAGGGATCTTGGTGAAGAAATGAATACCACCACCGCCATTTTAGGAGATTTACAAGGTCCAAAGTTACGTGTTGGAATGATGAAGGAAGAAGTAGTTGTGCAACCCGGAGATACTATTAAGTTTTGTACAGGAAAAGAATTTGAAGGCACCCGCAAAAAGGTGTATATGAATTATGATAATTTCCCGAAAGATGTAAAAGTAGGCGAGCGTATTTTACTGGACGACGGTAAATTAATGTTTGAAGTGCTTGAAACTAATAATGAAAATGAAGTAAAAGCAAAAGTGATCCAGGGTGGTCCATTACGCTCCCGCAAAGGTGTGAATCTGCCAAATACCAACATTTCGTTGCCGGCGCTTACCAAAAAAGATATTGAAGACGCCATATTCGCCATTAGCCAGAAAGTAGACTGGATAGCGCTTTCTTTTGTACGCCACGCAGAAGATTTAAAAGAGTTGCAGGCCATTATAGAAGCACACAGCGAATATAAAATCCCTATCATAGCCAAGATTGAAAAACCTGAAGCGGTTAAAAATATAGATAAAATTGTGGCGTATTGTGATGGTTTAATGGTTGCCCGTGGCGATCTGGGTGTTGAAGTTCCCGCAGAGGAAGTACCATTAATTCAAAAAGAACTGGTACTAACGGCTAAAAGAGCAAGAATACCCGTAATTATAGCCACGCAAATGATGGAAACTATGATTACTTCACTTACACCAACCAGAGCCGAGGTAAACGATGTTGCCAATAGTGTAATGGACGGCGCAGATGCGGTGATGCTTTCCGGGGAAACTTCGGTTGGACAATATCCTGTTGATGTTATTAAAACCATGACCAAAATTTGTAAGAGCGTAGAAAACTCCACCCTCATTAACGTGCCGCAGGAGCCACCACATATTCGTACAAATAGATATATTACCAAATCGGTTTGTTATCATGCAGCGAGTATGGCGAATGAAATTTCAGCCAAAGCTATTTGCACGTTAACAAATAGCGGGTATACGGCGTTTCAAATTTCGGCCTGGAGACCAGATGCGCATATTTTGGTGTACACCAGCAACCGCAGAATTTTATCGCGTCTTAACCTGTTATGGGGTGTAAAATCTTTTTATTACGACAAGTTTGTAAGTACAGACGAAACTGTAGACGATGTAAACCGTATCGCCCACGAACGAGGCTTTGTAGAAAAAGGAGATTATCTAATTAACCTGGCCGCCATGCCTATTGCAGATAAAGGGATGGTGAATACCTTGCGGGTGAGTTTAGTGAAGTAGTTATTTCTTTATAAAGGTCTGGCTTGAAACACTTTCGTCAAATTGAGCTTTCAGTATATAAAAGCCGGAAGCTAATTCAGAAACATCCATACTACCGTTATTAAAATTTGGCTCCAATAATAATTGTCCTTCAACCGAATAGATTTGAATTCCTTGTAGCATCATGTTGCTGGAGGATTCTATTCTCAAGTGTTGAGATGTTGGGTTAGGATATAGGGTAAATAATGCTAATTTATTTTCTTCTATTCCCAAAATACACTCTTCAGAATAGGTTGCCTGTGCATCTACATTCCAATCTCCATAAGGTACATCTCCATTATTTGCAGCAGTTTCGTCATCTACTTGAATGCAAAATAGCGGGTCGTTCAGGTTTGCGCGCATTTCAGTTAATATAGTGTTGTTACCATTTCTTAAATTTAGTGAACTTATCCCCGTAAACCCTACATTCACATCTGTAAGGTTGGGATTATTGGAAAGGTTCAGCTCGGTAAGATTATTGCTTTGACCAAAGACTAAACCTGTCTCAAAACCCCCCAAATCGAGTACTTCGAGATTTTGGTTGTTTGAAAAATCTAAACTTTCAAGTCCGGAGTAAGCACCATAAAAATTTTCTAAGAGAGGTAGCAAGGTTAAATCAAAATCAACATTAATAAACATGTAGGAAACATCCAGAAATAAAAGATTGGGAGCGCCAGCTAAATCTATGCTGGTAATTTCGTTAAACGGACCAACATCCTGCATTGGATTACCGCAAACAAGTGCTTCTAGTGCCGGATTATTCTCCAGTGTTAATGTGGTTAAATTATTATGAGGAATATATAAAATCTGTAAACTACTATTTGTTGAAATATCCAGGGTTGAAAGCGACGTAAACTCCGCATAAAATTCTTTAAGCATGGTGTTAGTACTCAAATTGATACTTTCCAAACCAGAATTTTCAGAACAATCTAATATTTCCAAGGCAGCAAAATCTTCAATACCGGTAAAATCTTCAATATTTTCATTCGATGCGTATAACTCGATCACAGTTTCAATATCCACGGTGCTTACTTGTCCGTTTAAGGCGCCGTCTGTATCAATTCCTTCTGAAAGTAAGAAGCCCTCAAAATTCTCATCAGGAATTAAAGTGATTTGAGAAATAACACTACTATAAATAAACAACCCGAGTACTGGTAAAAAAATTTTCATAATAACCTATTTTTAGAAATTGAAAGATTGAGGAGCTTCAATATCTAAAGATATAAAAAAAACCTATCAAGGTTTTGAAGCCCTACTAGGTTTAGAATTTATCCCGAATGGGGTTTAGTCCACAACGGTAGTATATTCAATCTTCATCATTTCACCTTCTTTGGTAATGGTAACACCACTTCCAAAACCTTCGGCAGCCTGGCTGTACGTGATTTTCTGAAATTGATTATCTTTTCTTTCCAGCAACAGGTCACTGGCCACTAACTGCTCTGGTTTTTTACTGTTTATGATGGTTTCGGCATCCTTTCCTTTAGGGTTTGGAAAATTAAAAGCCATTGGAATACCGTATAGTTTTTGAGCAATATAGAACGCTTCGTGCCACTCCTTGGTAGGCAACACAACCGTCTCAGTACTTGTAGGGCTACTTGCTGTACCTCCTGTAGTTTCGGCGTAGGACGCTGTTGGGAAGGTAGCTTTTAGATCTTCTACATACATTTTGGCGTTAGTCCCTTTTTCCGGCGGGAAGAATTTTGAAAGGAACCCATTAAAAGCAAATCCTGTTTTATTATTGTACTCCACCTCGTTCATACCGCCATTAATTCCTCCAACGGTCATGGTGTTATTTTGCTCGTTTGCAAGGATTTTAAGCTTGGTTCCGTAAGGCATTACGGCTAGTTTTTCACTATTTAGGTTATTGAATTCACGAAGTGTCAAGCCACTGGGTGCGGTAACGTATAAATAACCTGTTTCAATATTGGGGTTGGTGTCTGCTACAGCCAGATCGAGGTTTGTTGGTGTAGTTTCAGTTTCAGAAGTTTCGTTTTTACAAGCCATAAAAAGGGTTGCAAAAGTTAGGGCTACGACGGTAAATGCTACTTTTTTCATAATAAAGTGGTTTTAATTAATTATTAGATTCAAAAAAGTAATTTGTTACATAAATTAGAAGTCGAGTTTAAGTTGTACGTCAATGGTTTCTTCTGAAATGTTCTCTTTTTTTTAGAGCTTTCGTTATTCAGATTACTCAGGCTTATACCTAATAAACGTACAGACTCCCTCATTTCGTCTTGGTATAACAAATCTTTAACGTTATCCAGTATTAACTCTTTGGTGGCGATATAAAAAGGGAGTGTTTTACTGCGGGTTTGCAGGGTGAAGTCGCTATATTTAATTTTTAGCGTAATGGTTCGGCCGGCGACCTTGCTTTTTTTGAGTCGTTTGGCTACTTCCTCGGCGATATTTTCCAGGCGTTCCAGCATAAAAATTTCAGAAGAAATATTTTCACTAAAGGTCCTTTCCGCCGCGAGTGATTTGCGGGTACGTTCTGCTTTTACCTGGCTGTTATGTATGCCACGCACAATATTATAGTAGTAACTCCCGCTTTTTCCAAAGTTTTCTTCTAAATAGTCAAAGCTTTTTTTCTTTAAATCGGCTCCCGTATAAATTCCGTGACGGTACATTTTTTCTTTCATCACTTTGCCCACACCGTAAAACTTTTTAATATCCAGTTGTTCAAGAAATGCCAGCACCTCTTCCGGCGGAACTGTTTTTTGACCGTTCGGTTTGTTAATGTCACTGGCTACTTTCGCAATAAATTTATTAATGCTAATTCCTGCGGAAGCATTTAAACCCGTGCGTTCTTTTATTTTTTGGCGTATTTCCAAGGCAATTAAGGAAGCACTTGGGTTTCCTTTCTTGTTTTCAGTTACATCCAGATAGGCTTCATCCAGCGAAAGTGGTTCCACCAGGTCTGTAAATTCGAAAAATACCTTTCTTATTTTTTCTGAAATTTCCCGGTACCGCTCAAAATTAGTGCGCACAAAGATGAGCTCCGGACATAATTTTATAGCTAACCGCCCACTCATAGCAGATCGCACGCCAAACTTCCTAGCTTCGTAACTTGCGGCACTAACTACACCACGGGTGCCACCACCACCTACGGCAATAGGTTTACCAACCAGGGAAGGATCGTCCAATTGCTCCACCGAAGCATAAAAGGCATCCATATCTACGTGTATTATTTTCCGAAGCGGAAGATCGGTTTCCATCCTGTAAATTTAATACCTTTATGCGTAATCAACATGCTGTCTAAAAGTAATAAACCTTAATCTGTCAATTTGAGCGCGGTCTAAAACTATATAAATTATAATATCTTTAAACTTCAACTGCGATACTTTAAAATTCTAATTTACATGTTAGCCAGCATCTTAAAAGATACCCATGCCAAAAACAGCAATACTATTAGGAGCCACCGGATTGGTAGGCGGAAAATTACTCGAGTATTTATTAAAAGATGCCCGCTTTAAAAAAATTAAATTGTTTAGCCGAAGTTCCTGCGATATTTCACACCCTAAAATTGAAGAATACTTAGGCGATCTGTTTAACTTAAAACAGTTTACTGAAAATTTTACCGGCGATATAGTTTTCTGTTGTATTGGAACGACAAAAGCGAAAACACCAGATAAGGAAAAATACCGAAAGATAGATTATGGTATTCCTGTAGACGCCGCAAAATTGGCAAAACACAACGGGATTGCTATGTTTCAGGTAATTTCAGCTATGGGAGCAGACCCGCAAAGTAACACGTTTTATAATAAAACCAAAGGAGAAATGGAGCAAGATGTGTTAGCTGAAAACATAGAAAATAGCTATATTTTTCAACCTTCATTGATTGGCGGTGATAGAAATGAAAACCGATTTGGAGAACGCATGGCGCAGTTTTTTATGGGAGCGTTCAGTTTTATTATTCCGGAGAAATATAAAATTATTGAACCTGAAACGATTGCAAAAGCAATGTTAACGGTAGCTGAAAACGGATATAAAAAACAACGTATTCCTTCCGATGAAATAAAAGAAATAGCCAATGTTTGAAATTGAACGAAAATTCTTAGTCACTTCCGAAGCCTACAAATCAGACCCCTTTTCTAAAAAAAGAATCGTACAGGGCTTTTTAAACACCCACCCGGAACGTACCGTGCGTGTAAGAATTAAAGACGAGAAAGGATTTATAACCGTAAAAGGAAAGTCTAATAAAGAAGGTACCACCCGTTTTGAATGGGAACGGGAAATTAACCTCAGTGAAGCCGAATCATTACTTAAACTTTGCGAAGACGGGGTTATTGAAAAAACCCGCTACGAAGTAAAAGTGAAAAATCATACGTTCGAGATAGACGAATTCTACGGAAATAATGAGGGGTTAACTATTGCCGAAGTAGAACTTTCTGAAGAAAATGAAATCTTTGCAAAACCAACGTGGCTTGGAAAAGAAGTGACAGGAAATACCAGATATTACAACTCACAATTAAGTAAAAACCCATTTAAAAATTGGTAAATTTACACGACCCTTTCAGATTTAGTGTCCAAAAAATAAAACTCATGAAAAACTTTTTCTTAGTACTAACCATATCCGTAATGACAATTGCTTGCAAACCACAAATCCACCGAGAGTATATTATGGAACCTTGTCCGGAAGATGAAAAACCATCGGTTGCTGCCTTAAAAGAACAACTCACCAAAGATGGCTATCAAATCTTTGATTATGTTGATCCGGACTCCGGAGATACCGTTGTGATGCAACAATATTATATGGCATTTCTAAAAGCAGGTCCTAACCGGAGTCAAAATAAAGTTGAAGCAGATAGTCTTCAAAAATTACATTTAGAGCATTTAGGAAAAATGTATGCTAATGGATATGCAGATATATCCGGCCCATTTGGAGACGATGGCGAGATTCGTGGTGTAACCATCTACAACGTACCCACCTTAAAAATGGCAGATAGTCTTGCCAATAGCGATCCTATGGTGAAAGCCGGCAGATTGGTTATCGAGATTCATCCCTGGTGGGCTGCGAAGGGGTTTCCGTTACGATAAGTTAGAATATTGTGGTGCGAATTACTAAACTGTAGAACTGAATGGTTCCCGATGAAATACCATCTTATAGTACAGTTTTTAGCCAACCCTAAAAATAAAAACAATACACTTCAAAAAATATAATTACCTTTGCCGTATGTTTTCATTAGCAGAGGAGAATTATTTAAAAACTATTTACCATCTTGAGAGTAAAAATCAAGGTGCAGTAAGCACAAACGCTATTGCTAATGCTATGGAAACGAAACCCTCTTCGGTGACGGATATGGTTCAGAAGCTGGCAGAAAAGGAAGTCTTAGCCTACATAAAATACAAAGGAACTTCTTTAACCGAAATAGGCAAAAAAACAGCAGCAAACGTTATACGAAAGCACCGTTTATGGGAGGTTTTTTTAGTAGAAAAGCTTAATTTTCATTGGGACGAAGTACACGATATTGCCGAACAACTAGAGCACGTACATAGTGAAGAACTCATTTCCAGGCTGGATAAATTTTTAGGCTTTCCAGATTTTGATCCCCACGGAGACCCTATTCCGGATAAAAACGGAAACGTAAAACCCACCGAGAAAAAATTACTTTCAGAACTTAATAAAGCACAAAAAGGTGTGTGTGTTGGCGTAAAAGAAAGTGATAGCGATTTCCTTCAGTATTTAGACAAAAAGAACATTACCATTGGCACTAAAATTTCAGTGTTGGGGAAAGAATTTTTCGATGGTTCTATGGTCATTCAGGTAGGACGGGATCAGTTCTTTATTTCACAAAAAATAGCTGAGAATTTGTATATACAAACCAACTAATCCTATGAAAAGAATATCCATACTAGCCTTTTTATTCGTGTTTGGTTTTACGTTCTCGCAAGAGCAGGACAACCAGCAAGCACCCATTGTTACAGAAAGGCCAAATGCATCAGCTTCGCCCCTCACAGTACCAAAGAAAATGTTACAAATAGAGTCCGGAGGTTCCTACACATCTTTTGAGGAAAACAACCTTAAAACTGAAACGTACGGCTACAATACAACCTTGTTACGCTATGGGATTTTAGATGATTTCGAATTCCGTTTAGGAATAAATTTTCAAGAAACCCGCTTTACTTCAAATAGCACCGAAGCAGACGACAAATTTAGTGGCTTTACCCCGCTTATGGCCGGAATAAAGGTTGAAATAACCGATGAAGACGGCTGGATACCTCAACTAGGACTTTTAGGACACTTATACCTACCATTTAGTGCCGGAAGTGACTATAGACCAGAGACTACGGGAGGTGATTTCCTATTCGCCTTCTCAAATACGCTGAGCGAAAAATCTGGTTTGTCATATAATCTTGGGGCTCAATGGAGAGACGATTCCCCCGAAGTTGCCTATGTATATACCCTATCTTACGGCTACGCAATTACAGATAAAGTAAGCCTGTTTGCCGAGGTCTATGGTAATTTTCCTGAGGATTCCAAAGCAAATCATTTCTGGGATGCGGGTATTACGTATTTGCTAAAACCCAATATTCAACTCGATGCTGTTGTGGGAAGAAGTATTACCGACGGGCAAGATATTTTTCTGGGTGCGGGTGCAAGTTTCAGAATACCTAAATAATAATTCGATTATAAAATTTCAGAAAAAAAAGAATGAAAATATTAAAAAAAATAGCTCTTTCAGTACTTGTTTTAAGTGTTTTTATTTCTTGTAAAAATGAAGGAAAAGATGCAGGTAAGAGTGGAAAACTACAGGTTGTTACCACTACAACAATGCTCACCGATCTAGTGAAAAACATAGGCGGCGATCATATTGAAGTACAAGGATTAATGGGGGCTGGCGTAGATCCACACCTCTATAAAGCAAGTGAAGGCGATGTTTCCAAGCTTTATAAAGCCGATATTATTTTTTATAGCGGACTTCATTTAGAAGGTAAACTGGTGGAAGTCTTTGAAAAAATGGAAACCACCAAAACAACAGTAGGACTGGGAGAATTTCTTTCGAAAGATGAACTGATTGGATCCGATTATTTTGCCTCTAATTACGATCCGCACGTTTGGTTTAATATTGAATATTTCAAGCAATTTGCTGAAAAGGTTACAGAGGTCCTGGTTGAAAAAGACCCTGAAAATGCAGGAAGCTATGCTGAAAACGAAAAAAATTATATCCAGAAATTAACCGAATTAGAAGCTGAAGTTAAAGCCAAGATTGAAACACTTCCAAAGAAAAAACGAATTCTGGTAACCGCTCACGATGCCTTCAATTACTTTGGGAAAGCCTACGATTTTGAAGTTGTAGGCCTGCAGGGACTTTCCACCGCAACCGAAGCTGGTGTGCAGGACGTGCAACGTATTTCACAGTTTATAATTGAGAATAATGTAAACGCTATTTTTGTAGAAAGCTCGGTGCCCAGACGTACTATAGAAGCGTTGCAAAAATCTGTAGAGTCTAAAGGAAAAGATGTAAAAATAGGTGGTTCTTTGTTTAGTGATGCGCTGGGAAGCCCCGGCACCGAAGAAGGAACCTATATTGGGATGTTTACCTACAATGTAAACACGATCGTAAACGAGTTACAGTAATATGGAAACGAAATACGCCATACAAGTAGACGATCTCACGGTAGCTTATAACTACAAACCTGTTTTGTGGGATATAGATCTGCACGTTCCCGAAGGAGTTTTAATGGCGATTGTTGGACCTAACGGAGCAGGAAAATCTACCTTAATAAAAGCAATTTTAGGAATTTTAGATCCTATTGCCGGCAGTGTCTCTATCTACGGAAAGCCCTACAAAAAACAACGTAAACTAGTAGCCTACGTTCCTCAAAAAGGGAGTGTAGACTGGGATTTTCCCACGACGGCACTGGATGTGGTTATGATGGGCACCTACGGGCAGCTAGGTTGGATAAAACGCCCCGGGAGAAAAGAAAAGAAAGCTTCTCTTGAAGCCCTGGAGAAAGTAGGAATGCTGGCATTTAAAAACCGGCAGATAAGTCAGTTAAGCGGTGGGCAGCAGCAACGTGTATTTTTAGCGCGGGCATTGGTTCAAAATGCAGCCATTTATTTTATGGATGAACCCTTTCAAGGAGTAGATGCCACTACCGAAATTGCCATTATCAATATCCTGAAGCAACTTAGAAAAGACGGAAAAACAGTAGTGGTTGTACACCACGATCTACAAACGGTCCCGGAATATTTTGATTGGGTTACTTTTTTAAACGTAAAAAAAATAGCCACAGGTCCCGTGAAGGAAATTTTTAACGACGATAATTTGACAAAAACCTACGGGATCAACTATAAAGTAGCGGTAAACAAATAGTCTTTGGTGTCTGGTTATAAAATAACAACTTTTAAAAGTTACGTTATGGGAGAAGTAAAATTTAAAATTGAAGAACTGGCTACAATGATTTCAAATCTTCAAGAATATTTAGAAAATAATTCGAAAGAATAGCTACTAACTACAAAAGACTAATGACTATTACAGAATACTTCAACCTTATCTGGACCGACTACACCCTCCGTACTATTACTCTGGGAACAGCTGTTTTGGGAGCTATTTGTGGGATGTTGGGAAGTTTTGCCGTGCTGCGGAAACAGAGTTTGTTGGGAGATGCCATTAGTCACGCAGCCTTACCCGGCATCGCCGTGGCATTTTTAATTACGGGCGCAAAAGATACTAATACGTTATTGTTAGGGGCTTTGGTGAGTGGGTTGCTGGGGACCTTCTGGATCCGTGGAATTATCACAAAAACTCATTTGAAGACAGACACGGCATTAGGCCTTATTTTATCCCTCTTTTTTGGCTTCGGAATGTTGTTACTCACGTTTATACAAAAACAACCTAATGCCAATCAGGCAGGTCTGGATAAGTATTTGTTTGGACAAGCCGCTACTTTGGTAGAAAGCGATGTGCTGTTAATGGTTACAGTTACAGGGATTGCACTCGTTATTTTAGTACTCTTCTGGAAAGAATTTAAAATACTACTATTTGACGCAGACTATACAAAAACCCTTGGTTTCAACACAAAATTTATCGATGCGCTCATCACTTTTTTTATTGTGCTTGCTATTGTTTTAGGATTACAAACCGTGGGCGTGGTTTTAATGAGTGCGATGCTTCTGGCACCTGCAGCTGCGGCAAGGCAATGGACAAACAAGTTGAGCACGATGATTTTTATAGCGGCTATTTTTGGTGCTTTTTCGGGAGTTTTTGGCACGGCTATTAGTGCTTCACAAAACAATCTTTCCACAGGGCCGGTAATTGTTCTGGTAGCTTCAGTATTTGTGTTAATTTCATTTGTGTTTTCTCCGGGGCGCGGATTGTTATTTAAGCAGCTTCGGTTTTTACAGAATCGAAGAGATTTACAATTACAGAAAACGCTTCAGTTTATGTATGATATTGTGAAAACGCATAAAGATATTTCACACCCGCACGCCATCAGGATTTTGAATAATTTTCAAGGATTTACAAAGAAGAGCCTTCAGCAATTAGAAGAAAAAGAATGGATTACGCTGTCTGGCCAGGAATGGTCAATGACGCAGAAGGGATTTTCTCAGGCCGAAAACTTATACAACCAACCTGTACCAAATGACTAGTCCACAGATAGAAATACAACTTATTGCAGTAGTGGTAGCTATAGCGTGCGCTATTCCGGGTGTGTTTTTAGTACTTCGTAAGATGGCACTTATTAGTGACGCTATTAGTCATTCCATCCTGCCGGGAATTGTGATCGGGTTTTTCATTACACAAGACCTCAATTCGCCCTTACTTATTTTATTGGCTGCGCTCACAGGCGTTATTACGGTAGTTTTGGTAGAGGCCATTCAAAAAACAGGTATGGTAAAAGAAGATACCGCAATTGGCCTTGTTTTTCCGGCGTTGTTCAGTATTGGCGTAATTTTAATTGCTAAAAATGCGAATGATGTCCATCTGGATGTGGACGCAGTGTTACTGGGAGAACTGGCATTTGCACCTTTTGACAGACTTCTCATGGCTGGAATAGATGTAGGTCCAAAATCGCTATGGATCATGGGGACTATCCTTATCATTAGTATTGCGCTGCTTCTGCTTTTTTATAAAGAATTAAAGGTAAGCACTTTTGATGCCGGACTGTCTTCTGCATTAGGAATCTCCCCCCTTATTATGCATTACGGACTTATGTCTGTTAGTTCGGTAACGGTAGTGGGTGCGTTTGACGCGGTGGGAGCTATTCTGGTGGTTGCGTTAATGATTGCACCCGCCGCAACGGCGTATTTGTTGACTTCAGATCTAAAGAAAATGCTGCTATTGTCTATACTTTTTGGTGTTTTTTCTGCGCTAGCGGGGTATTGGATGGCACATTTGCTGGATGCTTCTATTTCGGGAAGTATGAGTACTATGCTTGGAATTGTATTTTTAATGGTGTATTTGTTCGCTCCGCGGAAAGGTCTCATCGCTGTTTTATACCGCCAGAAACAACAACGTACCGAAGTTTCTTTACTCACATTTCTACTCCATTTAAACAATCATTCCGAAGTTGAAGAAAGACACATTAATCACCTTCAGGAACATATAAATTGGCAAAAAGTACGGTCTAAAACCGTCGTACATTTGGCACTAAAAAATAATATGATCGAAATTGAAAAAAATGTAGTTTCGCTTACCGAAAAAGGCAAGGAGTTTACGGATCTGGCCCTGGAGTATATCATCACCAACAAAGACGAAAAGATTGAGCCTATGAAAGACGATTTCTTTCTCTTCCGGGGATAGAAGTAAGGCCGGTGTTAATTTCGATTTACTTTAGCTGAATGTTATCAAGAAGTAACGTAAATGCCTCCTCTTTCTTGTTTCCTATCAAAAAAACCAATTCTTCTATGCTGTCTTCTGAAAAATTAGGCATATCCAGTTTTCTTCCACGGAAGGAAGGATACATATCTTTCAGTTCAATCTCTATAGTTTCCCACGCTCCGGAAGTTTCAAACGGGAAAATATAACTGTAGTAATCGTTCGTATTGTGTTTTATTCTGAATTGATATTGCTTCCCATCTCCTTTCAACTTAATGCATATTTTAGAGTCCTCAGTAACTGAAATCTCGTTGAAATTGTGACGCACAGATGAAAATCCGCCATTATTTTTAAGCGAGATAACCCCCGAAAAATTTCCGTGTCCGTCTTCGGTTAAAGAAAAAGATCCATTAGATTTTCCACCCATAACGCCATCGTCTACAATGCGCCAGGCATCAAGGTTTGAAGTTTCAGAAAAATTGAATATAAGCTGTGGTTCGGACAATGGCATCGTGGATAGCATTAAAAATGTGAGAATTAGTTTCATAACGCGGACTGTTGTATTGTAAAATTAGGGTACAGGAGATTCAGGCGCTAGCTATTTAAAGAAACTATAACGTTTAAGAACGTTATTTTCCGTTATTTTTACTATTCATAAAAAAGGAAATTCATGTATAAACTCATCATCCTCTCTTTCATCGCAGCCGCTTCCTGTGGCACGCCAAAAACTACTTCTGAAATTACTTCAGCAAACGAAACTGAAATTTCTACGCAGATTGACGAAGGAACTATTACTCTGGCTTTAGGAAAAGAGATTAGGGTAGGTGAGTTACGGGTTCATTTTAGAGAGGTGCTGGAAGATTCCCGTTGTCCAACAGGAACTACCTGTTTTTGGGAAGGAAGAGCGAAGATCCTGGTAGAAACCAGCGAAGATGGTAGGACTCTGGATAGAAACGAAATAATTTTTGGTGCACTTAAAAAAGGAGAGGTTAAAAATCATAATTTCTATAAAAGTGGGGCTACAACTATCACTGCCACCGCAATAAACCCCTATCCTACAAAAGAGTCGGGCACTACCAATTTAAATTACGAATTAGTGCTTGAAGTAAGTAAATAGAGGCCAAAAAGAACCTACGGCATTCATTGGTTTTTTAGGTTGATATGCGTATTTTGTTCAGCAAAACGTATTTTGATGAAAAAGCTTTTAGCACTCCTATTATTTTCTGCCCTTATAATTTCTTGCGGAACGTTCAGTAATAAGAAAAAAACACCCGAAACGGCTGAAGCATCTGCCAATAAAAAAGACAAGAAAGACGGATTAAAACCCTACGACAAGGTCATCACAAAAGAAGCTATAAGTGATAGTGGTCTTTTCGTGGTGCATCGTGTTGAAGATAAATTTTACTACGAAATCCCTACCAAGCTCTACAAAAAAGATATGCTTTGGGTGAGCCGTATTGCGCAGCTTCCAACTGGTTTAGGCGGTGGCTACGTAAATGCAGGTTCCAAAACCAACGAGCAGGTGGTTCACTGGGAACGTTTTGAGGACAAAGTTTTACTGAAAGTTAAGAGTTATACTAACATTGCGGATAGTACCAAAGCCATCAGTAAATCGGTTGCGGTAAATAATTACGAACCTGTTCTATACGCGTTCGATGTGGAGGCCATTAGCACAGACAGTACCGCCGTGGTGATAGACGTAACGAAGTTTTTTAAGGAAGATGTAAAAGCCATTAGTGGTTTGGGAGCAAGACTTCGGAAACAATACAAAGTAAAAAAGCTGGATGCCGACCGAAGCTTTATCAATAGCGTAAAAAGCTTTCCTCTCAACATTGAAGTAAAACAGGATATGACGTACGACGCTTCCGAACCTCCTTCGAACTCGGCTACAGAGAGCATTAGCTTACAAATGAATCAATCTATGATTCTCTTGCCTGAAGAACCTATGCAACCAAGGTTATTCGATCCAAGGGTTGGGTTTTTTACCGTAAGCCAGTACGATTTTGGAAGTGACGAATTAAAAGCAGATGAGAAAACGTATATCCGCCGTTGGAGATTGGAACCTAAAGATCCTGCCGCGTACGCAAGAGGTGAATTGGTAGAACCGGTAAAACCAATTGTATATTATCTGGATCCCGGAACGCCGGAGAATCTTCAGGAATACATAAAGCAGGGCATAGAAGACTGGCAAAAACCTTTTGAAACAGCCGGGTTCAAAAATGCCATTATTGCCAAAGACGCACCTACAGTTGAGGAAGATCCGGAGTTTAGCCCGGAAGATATTCGGTATTCTGTGGTGCGTTATGTGGCAAGTACCACAAGAAATGCGGTAGGACCAAGTGTTAGCGACCCCAGAAGTGGCGAAATTATTGAAAGTGATATTATCTGGTACCACAATCATTTACGAAGTTATAGAAACCGCTATATGCTGGAAACTGGTGCCGCAAATCCCAGTGCCAGAACATTGAATACTCCCGACGAAGAAATTGGTGAAATGATGCGTATGGTCATTGCGCACGAAGTAGGACACGCTTTAGGCTTTCCACATAACATGGCCGCGAGTTACGCCTATAATGTTGAAGACTACAGAGACGGAGATTTCACTCAGAAAAATGGAATTGCAGCCAGTTTAATGGATTATGCGCGTTACAATTATATTGCTCAACCCGGTGATAAAAACATCAGATTTATACGGCAAATGGGGCCGTACGATCATTATGCAACCAATTGGGGGTATCGTGTAATTCCAACCGCTAATTTTCCGGAAGCGGAAAAAGCTACGTTAGACAAATGGATCGAAGAAAAGGGCGATAATCCTATCTACAAATTTGGAAGGCAAGGAAGTCGTTTCGACCCACAATCCCAAACCGAAGGCATTGGCGATAACCCGATGAAAGCAAGCGATTACGGACTTAAAAACTTAAAATATGTAGCATCCAATTTGCCAAAATGGACCAGCGATCGCACCAACAACTACAACGATCTTGAAGAATTATACGGAGAAATGCTTGGAGTGTGGAGCCGTTATGTTGGGCACGTAGTTACTAATGTGGGTGGTATTTATGAGAATATTAAAACTCCAAAACAGGGTGGAACTATTTACACACATTTAAACAAAACCGAACAGCAGCAATCTATGCAATGGTTGCAGGACAACGCATTTACCACTCCAGATTGGTTACTGGATCCGGCAATATTGCAAAATATAGATCACGCGGGGTATTTTGAACGTATGCGTCGTTTGCAAACCCGACACTTAAATAGTTTATTGAGTTTTGACAGGTTAGGCCGTTTAATTGATGCTGAAACTACCCAAACCGACTATTATTCGGCACTGGATATGTTGCAGGAGCTGCGCACGGGTTTATGGAGTGAAGCAAGACAAGGAACAAGTGTAGATATTTACCGAAGAAACCTACAACGTTCTTATCTGGATAGAATGGAATATTTAATGACAGATAAAGGACCTGATTCACGAAGAGGGCGAATTGGTTTTGAAGGAACATTAACGTTTGATGTGAACACAAGTGATGTGCGTCCACTAGTACGCGGAGAATTGGTAACGCTGCAAAAACAATTAAAAACAGCAAAAAATCGTGGTGTAAACACCATAACAAAATATCACTACGAAGATGCTATTGCCAGGATTGAGCAAATTTTATATCCTGAAAAGTAACCGTTTTAAGTCAAAATTCTATAAAGAAAGCACGATTAATACTAAGCATAGTTGCACTCTTATATTTTATAGGAGTGAAACTTTTATGGATTTATAAAATTGAAATTGTATTGTTCAACTTTCTGGTTGAGTTACTAACTATCCCATTTATAATTTTAGTACCCGTGTTGTTGTATGTTAGCCTAAAAAGCTGCTACCGTGATAAATGGAAACCAGAAACTTTCTCTATAGCAACGATTGGCATTTTAGCAGGTACTTTAGTGCTTATTGTTTATTGGAGTGTGTAAGAACTTCCTATGGAATTGGAATTTGTTTTTTGAGATTCGCTGTGCCTAATTTTTTTTAATATTTGATTTTAATTGTTTTATAAAATATAAAACCCGATTCAAATGAATCGGGTTTTTAGATAGCGTTATTTTTTTAGTTTTCTACACTTAAAAGCCCAAGGCGCTTTCCTTCCTTATTACTGGCATAAATTAAATATTCTTTTTGCCCAACCCTATAGTTTACATAGGGACGAACCACTAATTGCTTTTTCTCAAATTCTTCTGGGTCTTTGCGTGTCATATCGCCGGTAGCGTCATTAAATTCAAAAAGCACCGGGATCATTTTTTTTACATTTCGTACTTTTTTTACATCGTCTATGTCTGTAATTCCTATGTTTTTTGGGTCGTCGTTTATCAGGAGACTTAATTTACCATTATCATACATTGGTATAGAACTAAGGTATTCCGGCCCTTCTCCTAAAATAGCGATGGGGAAAAATGCTCCTGCTCCAACTGCAAAGTTACCACTGCTGGCAAACCCAAGAAAACCGATAGAAAACTGAGTAACAGTTACCTGTTGCTCTTTTGGAACTACATTACTCCAGTCCAGGTTTCCTTCGGCATCTAAAGCGGTAACGATAATCTCGTTTGTAATATACGTAATCGGGGTAAAGGCTAATGGGCCAATGCCTGAGCTTCTTCCTACAACGGTTAAATAATATTCAGAAAGTACTATTACACCTCCATTATCTCTTTCAATAAAATGGGTGTTTCGGTAATTGGGAGAAAGATCCTTACCTTTTTTGGCTCTTCTTTCCCCAATAAGTTTTTCTTTGGTTTCAAACGTAAATTCATTAAAAACTTCTTTAGAAACACTATTGTTGGTGGTGTTTACAGTTACATTAAAGATTCCCTCTATACGCCAATCTGATCTTCCGCTTTTGCGTAAATCTGAATAAAACCCAAGCAATTGTAACCTGCCATCATTGGTATACATAGCATTACAGTTCACTACTTTTTTTCCTTTGAAATCTACACTTAACACTTCTTTTTGGTGATTATTGGCAGCGTAGTATGCGTGCAATTCAAGATTGGTAAATGTGGTTTTTTTCTTTTTATCTCTATAACTATCGCTTACAACTATAAAAATGTCACCTTTTCTATTTACGGTTATATCATCTAAACTGAAATACAAATCCTTTCTGTCTTCAAATTGCAAGGCTACTTTATCATCTTTTATACTATTTAAATTTCCATCCAAAAGTGTAAACTCATAGGTCATTTTTTCTTCTTTATCATAGAAGTTTATGTAGGTAACTATATAGTGCTCATCATTATAAGATGGCTTGAAAATAAAACCTCCGGGCTGATTTCTCTTTTCAACCTTAGCTGTTAAAACTGTTTTTGGAGCACCTAATGTAAGATCCTGAGATACCGAATATGCTACGAATTTTTGTTGCTTGTTGGATTTATCATAATACGAAGCAAACACATATGCCGAGCCATTAACAACAGCAAAATCTTCTAGCGTTACTTTGCTGTTGCCAATTTTTTCGAGATCAATTTCTTTATCGGTAATAAAATCCTGATTGGCAACTTTGAAGGTTTGAATAAAATAATTTTTCTTTTTTTTAGCCAGAGCATACGTTATACCGTCGCTTTCTCCTGCAATGTGAACGATCTCACCATCTTCGGCAGTAATTTCGGAGCCAAAGTTCATAGAGACATCGCCAACGCTCAGCTGGGCAAATAAGGTAATTTGAAAACAAAAAATAAGTAGAAGGGTACATTGCAATTTCATAAGTAATAATTAAGGGTTTTACGTGTGACAATATAACCACTTTCAGGTATACCTACGAAATAAGAATAAAGTTTAATACTGATAAAAAAAATGGGGTTGCTCTTGTTGCTAAAAATCAGATCCCTAAGGATTTGTTTTGTGTCAATTTAATGACAACCACAGTCATTTTTCCCACATTTTGTTTTGTTACCATCCAACATACTGGAGGAAGTATTACGGGATTCAAAAACTGGCGTCCACACAAACTTTTTGATGACATAGCCTAAAGCGATGATGAATGTTATAATGACTAAAATAAGTTGCATACTATAAAGTTATTTTAAAAATTGATACGCTCCCAACGCTACTACATAAGCAATAGCACTCATGACTATTAACTGCCACATAGGCCATTTCCAGCTGTTGGTCTCTCGCTTTACAACGGCCAGCGTGCTCATACATTGCATGGCAAACGCGTAAAATAACAAGAGTGAAACGCCACTGGCAAAATTAAACCTTGGAGTTCCTAATATGGGATTTACTTCGGCAGCCATTCTGTTTTTTATGGTTTCCTCCTCTTCACTTCCCACGCTATAAATGGTTGCCAACGTTCCCACAAATACTTCCCGTGCGGCAAAAGAACTTACAATTGCAATTCCTATTTTCCAATCATATCCCAAAGGTGCTACGGCAGGTTCAATAGCTTTTCCCATGATACCAATGTAACTTTTCTCCAATTTAAAGGCGGCGATTTTAGTTTCTAAATCTTCCTCTGTAAGGTCGTTAACACTATTTTCTTCTGTAACGATTTCTGCAGCATTGTTAAAATCTCCAGGACCATAACTGGCCAATACCCATAAAATAATAGAAATAGCCAAAATAATTTTACCCGCTCCCAGAACAAACGATTTGGTTTTTTCGATCACCGTTATGGCTACGTTTTTTGCCATAGGAACTTTGTAATTGGGCATTTCAACTACAAAAAATGTTTTGCTTTTTATATTCAAAAATTTGTTAAGCAACCATGCCGAAAAGATCGCTGCTCCAAAACCAAGCAGGTATAAAAACATTAAAGTAAGCCCCTGTAAACTGAAAATTCCGAACACCCGTTGGTCCGGGATCACCAAAGCGATAATAATAAGATACACCGGTAATCTTGCCGAGCAGGTTGTAAATGGTGTTACCAGAATAGTAATTAATCGCTCCTTCCAACTTTCAATGTTACGGGTGGCCATGATGGCGGGAATGGCACAGGCAGTCCCTGAAACTAGCGGCACTACACTCTTTCCGCTTAATCCGAAACGTCGCATAATCCGGTCCATCAAAAACACCACACGGCTCATATACCCACTTTCTTCCAGGATAGCGATAAAGAGAAACAGGAAGGCGATCTGAGGAATAAAAATTATAATACCGCCAAGTCCAGAGATGATACCTTCGGCCAGTAAATTGGTGAAATCGCCCGGCGGAAGCGTGTTTTTTACCCATTCACTTAAAGAAGCGAAAGAGGTATCTATAAAATCCATTGGGTAGCTACTCCAGTCAAAAATAACCTGAAATATCAACATTAAAATTCCGAAGAAAATAGCATACCCCCATACTTTGTGTGTGAGTATGCGGTCTAATCTGCTTCGGAAATCTTTCGCGTTTGCTGTATCTATAGTTAAGGTTTCCTTCAAAACGCCGTTAATAAATTGATAGCGCGCAATGGTTTCTTTTTGCTGAAGACGTTTTAGGTTACTTCTACTTTCGGTCTTAAATGTTGCAATTCCCTTTATTTCGCCACGCTCCAACTTTCCGAAATTTACATCTTGGGTAATTACCAACCAAAGTTTATATAAATCCTGATTTGGAAATACTTTTTTCAATCTTTCAAAATACTCGGGGGCAATATTGGATGCGTTTACACACGGCTTTGTAGAGAGTGTATTATGATTGATTATTAATTCTTTTAACGTTTCGAACCCCGTGTTTTTCCTGGAACTTACCAGTACGATCTTTGTCTCTAAACTAGTTTCCAGCGCTTCAATATCTATAGAAATTGCTTTTCGCTTCATCCTGTCTGCCATATTTATTGCGAGAATTGCAGGGATGCCCAGGTCCTTAATCTGGGTGAAGAGTAGTAAATTTCTTTTTAGGTTCTCAACATCTGCCACAACAATGGCAACATCTGGAAAGTCTTTATCGTTTTTGTTAAGTAGAAGTTCTATAACAACACTTTCGTCCAGCGAAGAAGCATTTAAACTATATGTTCCGGGAAGGTCAATAATATGCGCTTTTAAACCACGATCCAGCTTACAAATACCTTGTTTTTTTTCAACAGTAATACCTGGATAATTCCCTACTTGCTGATTTAAACCCGTTAACCGATTAAAAACCGAAGTTTTCCCAGTATTTGGGTTTCCAATAAGTGCTACATTTATCTGCCTGGCCATATATTACAGAAGTTCAATTTCAATAAGAGCAGCGGTTTCTTTCCGTATTGCTAAGTGACTGCCATTAATGTTTAAATATAACGGATCTCTAAAAGGTGCCTGCTGTACAACCATGACTTCGTTACCTGGTAAACAGCCCATTTCCAAAAGCTTTAAAGGCACGTCTTCCACCTCAAAAGACTTGATAATGGCGCGTTGACCTCGCTTTAAATGGGCGATTGTAAGCATAATCTTTATTTAGACTGATTTTAAACAAGGCAAAAATAAGGGTTTTGTTATTGTCCTACAAGATTGTAAGGTTAAAACTGATGTGAGCGTGGTAAGGTTAAGAAGTTATGGTGTAATTAAAATAGAAGTATTAATTATTATCCTCAGCTTTTAGCACCTCAATATCATATAATAACCTGTCTATGTCTTCAGCAAGTGTGCCGTCATAAAACCCCCGAATGCGCTTCTTTTTGTCTACAAGCACAAAGTTTTCGGTGTGGATGAGGTCGTAGGGACTGTAAGGTGCGTCTTCGGCAGCGAGGTAGTTTTTTCTTGCCAGGTCGTAGATTTGCTTCTTATCGCCTGTAACCAGATTCCATTTAGCATCCTTCACCCCTTTTTCGAGCGCATATTTTTTAAGTTGCGCTACAGTGTCTATTTCCGGAGTTACGGTATGCGAGAGCAATAGGACTTCGCTGTCGTTTTTTAATTCTTCCTGAATTTGCACCATATGATCTGTCATAATCGGGCAGATAGTCTGGCAGGTGGTAAAAAAGAAATCGACTACGTAGATTTTATCTTTGTACTCCTCTTGCGTAATAGTTTTACCATTCTGATTTGTTAGACTGAAATCTCCAACAGTGTGATACTTCTTTTTATAATGAAGCGTACTGTCTACTAATTTTGCGTTTACTTCGGCTGGCTGAAAGACGGGTAATACTTCTGTAGGTTTTAAAATAGAATATATTATTGAAATAATAACCACCGAAAGCACCAGAAGCACCACCAGAAAAAACTTGTATTTTGAAAAGAATTTCAGCATTTATTTCAACCATTTAGAGTCCGATTCCGTTTTCTTCCTTCCGAAACATCGGGACTAAAGGAGACGGAGTACACCTAAGCTATATTCTTTGAAGCTTCCGTTTTGCCCTTAAGAGTTAGGATGGGAAATGGAAGTTAGATTTATTGAATACAACGTATAATTTCAGCAAAATTACAACCCAAACGCGGAAACTAAAAGTGTAATTGCCAATAGTTTTTACTGTCTGATACCGCAAGTTTTATTTATTTTTAAATGAAGCGCCAATAGGTTACTTTTGTGGCTTCAAATTTGCGAGGAAACTTGCCATAACAAGACGAGAGATTATGAGTCCATTTGCCGTTAAAGCAATCCAGCTATTACTAAGCTTATCTTTATTAATTGTCCTTCATGAATTGGGGCACTTTATTCCTGCAAAGATCTTTAAAACCAGAGTAGAGAAATTTTTCCTGTTTTTTGATGTGAAATTTGCGCTGGTAAAGAAAAAAATTGGAGAAACTACCTACGGAATTGGTTGGCTTCCCCTTGGAGGCTACGTGAAAATTGCGGGAATGATTGATGAAAGCATGGACAAGGAGCAAATGGAGCTACCGCCACAACCCTGGGAATTTAGAAGCAAACCTGCCTGGCAACGCTTAATTATTATGCTGGGTGGTGTTACCGTGAATATCATCGTGGGAATGCTTATTTACATTTTTGTGTTCTATAGCAACGGTCAAAAAATTGTGACTAACGATAATTTGCCTAATGGCTTTTCGGTTTCGCAGGAGTTTAAAAATTTAGGATTTCAGGATGGTGATCAGGTGCTTCAGGTTAATGGCGAAGATTTTGAAAATTTAAACGATCTGAACAAATATCTTTTTCTTCGTGATGTAGAAAATATTACTGTAAAACACCCAAGCGGAAATACCGAAACACTTGCATTACCAGAAGAAATAGGGATGACAATGTTTAAAGCGGGAGATCTGGAGCCGTTCCAGCCGTTGCGAACCACGGTTATAGATACTATTTACCCAGACTATCCTGCGGGGAAATCGGCTTTACAGATTGGAGATCGTGTGGTACAGGTAAACGGAACCAATGTAAACACTTTTAGGAGTATGTCCGAAGTTGTAGGGGCTAACCCAGAAAAACCGGTTGCGTTAACTGTGTTAAGAGACGGAGAAACAAAAGAATTTACTGTCACCCCCAACGAAAATGGCCAGTTAGGGATCAATAACTTGGCGAGAGAATACACCAATAATTATGAACAAATAGACTACACCTTTGGTGAAAGTATTGGTGGCGGGATTAATTTTGGATATAATGTCCTGAAAGACTATGTATACCAGTTTAAATATGTTTTTACTCAGGAAGGAGCGACACAGGTAGGAGGTTTTGGAGCTATTGGAAATTTATTTCCTGACGCCTGGGATTGGACCAAGTTTTGGATGACTACGGCACTTATTTCTATAATTCTTGCCTTTATGAATATACTTCCTATTCCGGCTCTGGATGGAGGTCATGTGATGTTTCTGTTATACGAAATGATCTCCGGCCGTAAACCAAACGACAAGTTTATGGAAGTAGCGCAAATGGTAGGTTTTTTCCTCTTAATTGGTTTGGTTTTATTTGCCAACGGAAACGATATTTATAGGTGGCTGTTTGAGTGATTCTTTTGAAGAACTCATCTTGACGTATTGTTTGCAGCCAAAAAATGCAGGTTTTTTATGATTCCCCAATATCATCCGTAGGATAGGTTTGGCGCAATAATTGTACTTTCGATAATCAGATTTTTCAATTTTTGACGTTCGGTTCGTTTTCAATTTCGATTTCGTTTTTCAAAACAGTATCTTTACCCTATGCGCGCATTGCTTTTTATTTTTCTGGTATGTTTTTCGGCAAATAGTTTTGCCCAGAGTGAGGCTTTGGCAAAAAATTATTTTGAACAAGGAGCATACGAAAAGGCGCTCTCTATCTATCAAAAACTTCTTAAAACAGATCCAAACAAACTAAATTATGTTTTGGCAACGGTTGAGGTACACCAGCAACTCGAGCAATTTGAAGAAGCAGAAAAACTGTTAAGAGCACAATTGGATTCCAGGAGAAGGTTGCCTCAGTTTTATGTAGACTTAGGACACAATTATACGTTGCAAAATAAAGATTCGCTCGCCACTATTGCCAATAACGATGCTATAAAATTTTTAGAACAAAGCCCCAACTATGCGTACAGCATTGGGAAAGCGTTTGAGGGATACAGCCTTTTGGATGAAGCAGTGATCACCTACGAAACCGCCATGAAAATGGATGCAAACCTTAATTTAAATCCGCAATTGGCGCGTATTTATGGAGAACAGGGTGAGCTGGAAAAAATGTTTGCTACGTATTTAAATCTTATTCAGTCCAATCCATCATACAGAAGTATCGCCCAGCGAAATTTCAGTCTATATGTCACCGAAGATTCCAATAACGAAGCAAATGAAATTCTGCGAAGAACATTATTAAAAGGTCTTCAGGAAAATCCGGATGTGTTGTATAACGAGTTGTTAAGTTGGTTATTCATTCAGCAAAAAGAATACAAAAAAGCATTTATACAGGAAAAAGCTATTTACAAAAGGCAAGGTGAAGATTTATCTGGTATTGTAGATATTGGCTTCATAGCTTTTAACGACTATGATTATGAAAATGCTGAAGATGCTTTCAACTATGCCATTGATAACAGTGCAACCCCGGAGGAGAAGCTACGTAATTATCAATATTTAATGAAAATTAAGCTGAAGACGGCTTCAGAAAAAGAATATCCAGCTGTAGCAGAACAGTTTGAAACCTTGCTGGATACTTATGGAAGGGACAAACAAACGTATATGCTTCAAATAGATTACAATCACTTTTTGGCTTTTAACATGGACAAAAAGGACGAAGCAATTTTAAACCTGAAGCAACTTTCAAAAGAGAATATGACCAGCTATCAGGAAGCCCGCGTAAAAATGGAGTTGGCAGATATCTTAGTATTTAGTGAGCAGTTTAACCAGGCGCTCATTTATTATTCTCAGATTCAGAAAAAGGTGTCCAACGATGTCCTGGCGCAGGAAGCACGGTTTAAGGTGGCCCAAACAAGTTATTACAAAGGAGATTTTGAGTGGTCGCAAGTGCAATTGGACGTCTTGAAAAAATCTGCATCACAACTCATTGCCAACGACGCTATGGAGCTAAGTCTTATGATTAGAGATAATTCTCTGGAAGATTCTACTCAAACAGCATTAAAAAAGTTCGCAAAAGCCGAATTACTATCGCTCCAGAATAAGGATCAACAGGCTATTGTTGCCCTGGCTGAAATTTTAGAGAACCACAAAGGCGAAAAAATTGAGGATGAGGTATTACTAAAATTAGGAAACATCTACGAAAAAACAAAGCAGTTTGAAAAAGCTGAAGCCAATTACCTGAAACTAATAGAGTTTTATAGTGAAGATATCCTTGCAGATGATGCTTACTTTAATGTAGCAAAGTTGTATGAAACCAAGCTTGCACAACCTGAAAAAGCAAAAGACTATTACGAACAAATTATCTACAATTTTGCCGATAGCATTTACTTTATAGAAGCCCGAAAGCGCTTTAGAATGTTACGTGGCGATGCCATAGAGTAATTTTGAGATATATAGTAACTACCTTTTTTCTATGAGAGGAACAAAAAAAATAGACTGGCTCAACCATTTTCTCGAATTTATCGTGGTAGTGATTGGTATTTTGTTGGCTTTTCAGCTTAATACGTGCAGAGAAGGCAAAAAAGAAGATTCGCTTGTTAAAGACCACGTTACCAGCGTTATTGAAGAAACCCAATTCAACAAAACACAGATCAATGCTGGCATGAAATCTTCAGAAAACCTCCTTGTAAAAGTAGACACTTTACTTAGTATCACCAGAAGTAAAAACCTGGACCTTGTAGAAGCCCACAGGCTTTCTATGGAACTCATGTCTCTGGATTTTATGTACTTAAAAAAGAACGCCTATAATACTTTAGTAGAGACCGGAGATATTCGGTTTATGGATAGCTCTCAATTGCAAAAGGATATTATTAGCTTATATGAATATTATACCTGGCTGGAAGGTCTTGATATATCCACGCGAACCTCGTATCTTGAAAATTACCTTCCGTATGCCACAGAAAATTTCGATTTGGTGAATTATCAGGCGCAAACTGCCGAAATATACACCAACAAATTATTCAGAAACTATCTTGCAGTGTATCGGTACTCATTGCGATACAGACTTCAAAAACAAAAGGATCTTTTAGAGATCGTAGATGAATTTTTAGAGAACCACGCCTCAACCCAGAAGTAATGATTATATATAACATAACCGCAAATATTGAAGCAAGCATACACGATAAATGGTTGCTTTGGATAAAAGAACACATTCCCCAGGTGCTTGCCACAGGCCATTTTACCGAAGCAAAACTTACCAAAGTTTTGGTGGAAGAAGAAATGGGAGGAACCACCTACTCCATTCAATACCGCGCAAAATCCAGAGAAGCATTAGACACGTATTACAAAAACGACGCAGACCAATTACGAACAGAAGGTCTTAGGTTATTTGCCGATAAGATGCTGGCCTTTCGTACAGAGTTGGAAGTGATAGATGAATATGCGGTAAATTTTGATTCATAATGTCGGTTAGAGCAAAAAAGCACCTAGGGCAGCACTTTCTCACAGATGAAAGCATCGCCGAAAAAATTGCCAACACCTTAACCTTTAAGGGCTATAAAAATGTATTGGAAATAGGTCCGGGAATGGGCGTACTCACAAAATATTTAATTGAAAAACCCATTGAAATAGTTGCTATGGATTTGGACAGCGAATCCATTACCTACCTTATCGAAAATTATCCTAACGAGAATCTTCAAATTCTGGAAGCAGATTTCCTGAAAAGTGATGCTGCCGAAATTTTTGGTGATGAGCCATATGCCATCACAGGAAATTTTCCTTATAATATTTCAACACAAATTGTTTTTAAAGCCATTGAGAATCGTCACCAGGTACCCGAATTTTCCGGAATGTTTCAAAAAGAAGTCGCACAGCGTATTTGCGCCAAAGAAGGAAACAAAACTTACGGAATTCTCTCTGTACTTACCCAGGCTTTTTTTGATGCTGAATATCTTTTTACGGTAAAACCAGGCGTTTTCAATCCGCCACCAAAGGTAGACAGCGGTGTGATTCGGTTAACAAGAAAAGAAAATTACGACCTTCCCTGTGATGAAAAACTACTTTTTAAGGTTGTAAAAACCGGATTTCAACAACGCAGGAAAACACTTCGCAACAGTTTAAAATCTTTTAATCTTTCCGATAAACTGAAAGAAGATAGTATCTTTGGGCAACGACCCGAGCAGCTTAGTGTTGCTCAATTTATTTCGCTCACCCAAAAGATAGACAACGATGCAGTTTCAACTAACGACTGATTTTCTCTCCACAGTGGAACAGCTTATTAGCGTTAAAGACGGTAACAAGCTGCGCGAACTCCTGCAAGAACTCCACTTTGCCGATATTGCTGAAATTTTAGAAGAATTAGATAGCGATGAAGCCACGTATCTTATAAAATTACTGGAAAGCGACCTTACTTCGGAAGCGTTGATGGAGTTGGATGATGATGTTCGGGAAAAAATCCTGGACCGCCTTTCTCCTTCCGAAATTGCCGAAGAATTAGCTGAAATGGACTCCGATGATGCAGCCGATGTTGTAGCCGAATTGGATGACGATATTCAGAAAGAAGTTATAAAACAAATTGGCGATCAGGAACTCGCGGCAGATATTGTGGATTTACTTCGGTATGACGAAGATACTGCGGGAGCTCTTATGGCTAAGGAATTGGTACAGGTAAAAGAAACCTGGACCGTAGCCGGATGCGTTCGGGAAATGCGCCGGCAAGCTGAAAATGTTACACGGGTGCACTCTATTTATGTAACCAATAAAGAGGGAAAATTAACAGGAAGATTATCCCTTAAAGACCTGCTTACCGCCTCCGAAAAAACTAAAATTTCAGAAGTATTTATCCCAAAAGTAGACTACGTAACTGTTCATACTGAAAATGAAGAAGTTGCCCGGATTATGCAAAAGTACGATCTGGAAGCCATCCCTGTTGTAGATGAAGAGGGCGTTCTGGTAGGTAGAATTACGATTGACGATATTGTAGATTTTATAAAAGACGAAGCCGAAAAAGATTACCAGATGGCAGCCGGTATTTCGCAAGACGTAGAGGCAGATGACAGCATTTGGGAATTAACCCGTGCTCGCTTACCCTGGTTGGTTTTAGGGTTATTTGGTGGCTTGGGAAGTGTGTATATCATGCAAGGCTTTGAAGAAGCGCTGGCAAAATTTCCCATTCTATTTTTCTTTACACCGCTTATTGCAGCCATGGCAGGGAATGTAGGGGTGCAATCCAGCGCAATTATCGTTCAGGGTCTAGCTAACGATAACGTAAAAGGAAGCCTTTTAAACCGTCTGATAAAGGAAGTAGGGTTAGCGCTCATAAACGGACTTGCATTGGGATTACTAGTAATAATTTACAGTTATATTGCGGGTCTGGAGCAACTTGTTGGTATCACCATTGCCGTTTCTATGCTTTCAGTTATTATTGTGGCAGCGCTTGTGGGAACTTTTGTCCCTATTATTTTGGACAAAAGAGGTATTGATCCAGCTATTGCCACAGGACCATTTATTACCACAAGTAATGATATTTTCGGGATCTTCCTGTTTTTCTACATTGCAAAAGTAATTCTAGGATTTTGAAAATATTCTCAGAAAAAATAACGGTACCAGCAACTGCCATAGATGAAAATGGACACGTGAATAACATCACCTATTTGCAGTGGTGTATAGACGTAGCCGAAAAGCATTGGTTTACAAAGGCTCCGGAGAAATTTCAAAAAACACATTTTTGGGTTGTGCTGGAGCACACCATTTCCTACAAAAATCCTTCGTTTGAAGGCGAAGAACTATTAGTTGAAACCTGGGTAACGTCGGCAGAAGGCGTAAAAAGCGAACGGCATTATAAAATTACCAGAATTTCAGATGAAAAAACGCTTGTAAACGCAAAAACACTCTGGTGCTTTGTAGCATTAGAAAGCCAGCGCCCCACCAGAATTACTGAGGAAATTCGTGATTTATTTATGTAAGACAAAATCAATTTTACATTTTTAGTTTTCTACCTTATGAAACCCATCAACATCAAAGAAAAATTTAGCAAAATCAGTAAGCAATGGCATCCGCACCAAATTGCCACAGTTGATGATATGCAGGTAATCCTGGCCAAAGTACAAGACGAATTTGTCTGGCATAAACACGATGAAGAAGATGAACTGTTTTACGTACAAAAAGGAACGCTGGAAATGCATTTTAGAGATGCTGTAGAAATTGTAAATGAAGGCGAAATAATTGTTGTTCCAAAAGGTATAGAACACTGCCCAAAAACACAAGATGGAGAGGAAGTTCATTTGTTGCTCTTCGAAAAGCTTGCTACCAAACACACCGGCGAAGTAACTCACGAAAAAACACAAACAGAATATCCTAAAATTTAATTTACTTATTTCCCGTTGAAGGGGTTAGGGGAATGTTTTTTTCTTAAATTTATAACATGAAGATTCTTCATTTAGATCAAAACCACCCTATTCTCCTGGAACAATTGAAACAGGCAGGTTTTTCTAATGCTGAAAACTACACTGCTTCAAAAGAAGAAATTGAAAAAATAATTTCAAAATATCACGGAATCGTTATCCGAAGTCGATTTAAAATTGACAAAACCTTCCTCGATGCAGCTAAAAACCTGAAGTTTATTGCCCGTGTAGGTGCAGGACTAGAAAGTATTGATATCCCCTACGCCGAAAAAAAAGGAATTCAACTTTTTGCCGCACCTGAAGGAAACAGAAATGCCGTGGGAGAACATACACTTGGATTATTATTATCGCTATTAAACAAACTAAATACGGCAGACCAAAGCGTAAAAACCGGACAATGGCAACGTGAAGCCCATCGCGGTATAGAACTGGATGGAAAAACGGTTGGGCTTATTGGCTACGGAAATATGGGGAAAGCGTTTGCTAAAAAATTAAGCGGATTTGATTGTACAGTCTTATGTTACGATATTAAAGAAGAAGTTGGTGACCGCAATGCAACGCAGGTTGCTTTAAAAACGCTTCAGGAAATGGCAGATGTGGTGAGCCTTCACACGCCCTGGACACCACAAACCGATACAATGGTAAACACATTATTTATTGAAGGATTTAAAAAACCTTTTTGGTTCCTTAATACCGCAAGGGGAAAAAGTGTGGTCACAAAAGATTTAGTTTCAGCACTTGAAAATGGTAAGATTCTGGGTGCAGGACTGGATGTACTGGAATATGAAAAGTTATCTTTTGAAACATTATTTTCAGAACAAGTGCCTTCAGAATTTAAAAAATTAATGAGCTTTAAGAACGTATTGCTCACACCTCACGTAGCGGGATGGACGGTTGAAAGTAAGGTTAAATTAGCCGAAACGATTTCAGAAAAGATTATTGAAAAATTTTCAAATTCATAATGCAGTACCCCTAACTTAAAATTAATAGTATGCAATATCAGGCAGACTCTGTAGACGATTATATTTCGCAACTCCCGGAAGAGCGAAAAGCACCTATAGAAAAATTACGCGCCATTTTTCAGAAGCAACTTCCTGAGGGTTTTGAGGAAGGTATTTTATATAAAATGATAGGTTTTTACGTGCCACATTCCGTGTACCCGGATGGCTATCACTGCAATCCAAAAGACCCATTACCATTTATAAACATTGCTTCTCAGAAAAAATATATCGCGCTTTATCATAGCGGTATCTACGCTAGAAAAGAGCTCCACGACTGGTTTGTAGCCGAATACCCTAAACATTGCAAATACAAGCTGGATATGGGGAAAAGTTGTGTTAGGTTTAAGAAAATGGAGGATATTCCGTACACACTCATTGAGGAATTAGCAGGTAAAATAACTCCCCTAGAATGGATTGAAATTTACGAAAACGCCATTAAGAAAAAATAAACTTACTTATTAAAGCAACCGTATGAAACTAGGAGCCTTCTCAATTAGTATTGCCGTAAAAGATATAAAAAAGTCGAAAGCTTTTTACGAAACCTTAGGGTTTACAGTGTTTGCCGGCGAACTTGAAAAAAACTACCTCATTATGAAAAATGGTGATGCCTTGGTAGGGTTATTTCAGGGAATGTTTGATAATAACATTATTACTTTTAATCCCGGTTGGGATCAAAATGCTCATAAAGTTGAGGGTTTTGATGATGTTCGGGATATTCAGAAACACTTAAAGAGTAACGGAATAACCATGATCACTGAAGCTGATGGAAAAACAGAAGGTCCAGCCAGTTGTGTGGTGGTAGATCCCGATGGGAATACTATTTTAATAGACCAACACGTATAAAGATGAAAAAAAGAGTCACAGGAATTGGTGGATTATTTTTTAAAACAGAAGACCCCACAGCAACAAAGGATTGGTATAAAAAACACCTTGGGTTTAATACAGACGACTGGGGTTGCACCTTCTGGTGGAAAGACGAAAACGGCAAAAAATGCTCCACACAATGGAGCCCGTTCCCAAAAGACACTACGTATTTTGAGCCAGGTAAAAAAGACTTTATGTTTAACTACAGGGTAGAAAATTTGGTGGAATTACTCAAAGTATTAAAAAAAGAAGGTGTTGAGGTGGTTGGAGATATTCAGGAATTTGAATACGGCAAATTTGGATACATCCTGGATAACGACGGCAATAAAATAGAACTTTGGGAACCGGTGGATAGTGCTTTTGAGTAAATAGTTATTTACACCATAGTCCCCGCCAGTCCGTCCGTATCGGTACAGACTGGAATAAATCTTTCGGGCTGGTTGTTGAACTGCGCTCTTCAAAATAAAAATTGCACGATTGTATTTCGACAGGCTTAACATGACAAAACATCATTAAGTTTGGAACAATAATCTATGCCAGCATTAACCAAGTCGAAGGGTTCATTCTAAAATTCAATTTCCTTATTTTAGCTTCATGAAACAAATCCAGCTGTTATACCTTCTTCTGCTTATTCTAGGCTACAGCTGCACAAAATCCAACGAAACGCTTTCACTGAATGGAACTGATTGGCAATTTGCCGAAATTGTTAGTCCCGTTTCTAACACTTTACTGGAATGGAAAGCGGCAACAGTGCCTGGAACTGTACAAACAGATTTATTGAAATTAGGTGAAATTCCACATCCCTTTGTATTACATAATGAAGACAGTATTCAATGGATCTCGGGGAAAAATTGGGCTTATAAAAAGGAGTTTTCAGTTCCTTCGGAAACTTTAAAAAAGAAACAACACGTGCTGAAATTTGAAGGCATCGACACCTATGCCGAAGTAAAATTAAACGGTGAAACCCTTCTTCTTACCAATAACGCTTTCAGAACCTATGAAGCAAATGTCTCCTGGCTTTTAACCGAAGAAAACACCCTCGAAATCTCATTTAGCAACCCCGGTACAATTGAAAAAACAGCATCTCACAAACTAAACTACCAACTTCCCGAAGCGCCCAGAGTCTTTACCCGGAAACCACAATTTCAGTACGGCTGGGATTGGGGACCTACCATTAAAACCGTTGGTATTTGGCGTGATGTTTCTTTAGTAAGTTTTGACGAAATAAGAATTACCAATGCCTACCTTAAAACCGAAAACATTTCAGAAGAAAAAGCAACACTTACTGCGATTATAGATCACGAAGCTGTAGAAACTGAAAACTACAAAGTTGAAATAGTAAATAAAACCTCGGGAAATACTTTTGAGTTCCCCTTACTGGCAAAAGCCGGAAAAAGCCAATCTATAATCCCCCTGGAAATAGAGAACCCAAAACGCTGGTGGACTCATAATTTGGGAGAGCCCTTCTTGTACGATTTTAACATAACACTGAAAAAGAACGATGTGGTGATAGATTCAATTTCAAAAAAAGTTGGCCTTCGGGATATTGAGCTGGTGACTAAAAAAGATAGTATTGGCGAGAGTTTTTACTTTAAACTCAACGGCAAACCTGTTTATATGAAAGGCGCCAATTATATTCCACAAAATATCTTTTTGCCAGAAATTAAAAAGGAAGACCGACGAAAATTAATAGAAGATGCCGTGGAAGCCAATATGAATATGCTCCGCGTTTGGGGTGGTGGAGTGTACGAAGACGATTTGTTTTATGATCTCTGTGACGAAAAAGGAATTCTAATCTGGCAGGATTTTATGTTCGCCTGCGCTATGTACCCTGGCGATAAAACATTTTTAGAAACCGTAAAAGCCGAAGCCGTGGACAATGTAAAACGCCTGCGGCAACACCCAAGTATTGCCCTATGGTGTGGTAATAACGAAAATAGCGAAGGTTGGCATCGCTGGGGCTGGCAGGCAGATAAAACCGAAGCGCAAAAAGAAGAAATCTGGAGAAATTACCAGAAAGTTTTTAATGATATTTTACCAAATGTGATAGATAGTTTAAACCCTTCAATTTCATATTGGGAAAGCTCTCCAAAATATGGCCGTGGTGACAAACGCTATCAGTTTGAGGGCGATGCCCACGACTGGTGGGTTTGGCACGATGGTTATCCGTTTGAACATTTTGAAGAAGAAGTGCCCCGTTTTATGAGCGAGTTCGGATTTCAGTCGTTTCCCAGCGAAGAGACTATACACTATTTTACGCAACTGGACTCTATACGTTTAGATCACCCCGGTTTTGCCACGCATCAGAAGCATTCCCGCGGATTTCAACTTATACGGGAATATATGGCGCGTGATTTTGTTGTGCCGGAAAACGATTCAGATTATGTGTATGTAAGTCAGCTACTACAAGCATATGGAATCACCAAAGGAATTCTGGCACACCGTCGGGCAAAACCGCACAATATGGGCACGCTCTACTGGCAATTAAACGACTGCTGGCCTGCAGTTTCTTGGTCTGGCATAGACGCTTTAGGCAATTGGAAAGCGTTGCATTATGACGCAAAAAAAGCCTTTGAAAATAGAAAAATAATTGCCTGGGAAGGAGACGAACAATTAAAAATCACGATAGTTGACGATACTTTTGAGCCCGTTCAGGATTCGCTTTTGGTGAGGATAAAAGATTTTGAAGGAAACATAATCAAAAGTCAAGTGGTCTATAACGTAAAAACAAACAGCCGGAGGAATGAAGTTTTTCTGGAACTACCTTTAAACGATTTTGAATTTGAACCAACCAGTTCTTTTGCTGAAATTACCTTCGGAAATATTAGCGCTGTTCACTATTTTGTAAAACCGAAATATTTAGCCCTTACAACCGAGGCGCTTAGAGTTACACAAACTGAAAATACGCAAGGCATTGCCATTAAAATTTCAGCAAAAACCCTGCAAAAAGACCTGTTTTTAAGTGCCGACGTTACGGGTCATTTTAGCGACAATTTTTTTGATGTGCTGCCAAGCGAGGAAATAGAAGTTCAGTTTTTTCCGAAAGATAAAATGCCTCCGGAAATACGCATAAATTCATTAAACAGAATTAATAATAAAATAAACGAAGACATTCCAACCTATTGTAGGTTTTCCAAGGAATAAAATACAAGGCTTAGACTAAAAACTAAAGACCAAAAATATAATGAAACTACCAAATTTAATAGTATTACTTTTTTTCGTCTTCATTTCCTGCGATACTTCAAAGACCCGGGTAATTACTTCAGAAAACATCCAGATCATCCCAAAACCACAATCGTTGAATGTTGCTCAAGGCACGTTTAAAATCACTTCAGCAACAACCCTTGCGGCACCTTCAGAATTTGAAATCGCTTCCGAATTTTTGACAGATTATCTTGTAAAAGGAGCAGGAATTGGTTTGACCAAAATTTCAGAAACAGCCGCAGACATTGTTTTTGAAAAAGACACTGCGATCGTCGCCGAAGGATATTTTTTGAAAATTTCAGCAGAAAAGATTAGCATAAAAGCCGGAGACGCGGCAGGTGCTTTTTATGCGGCACAATCAGTAAGGCAGTTACTTCCACCAGGATTAGAAAGGCTTAATTCTATGCCTGAAAAATATGTTGAAATTCCTCAATTAGAAATCACCGATGCGCCAGAATTTAAATACCGCGGCATGCACCTGGACGTCGCCAGACACTTCTTCCCTAAAGAATTTATTAAAGAATACATCTCGCATCTCGCTATGCTTAAAATGAACCGTTTTCACTGGCACCTAACAGATGATCAGGGCTGGCGAATTGAGATAAAAGAATACCCGCTATTAACCGAAAAAGCTGCCTACAGAGATGAAACCTTACTAGGGCATTACAACGAAACACCACAACTGTTTGACGGCAAACGTTACGGTGGTTTTTATACCCAGGAAGAAGTTAAAGAAATAGTTGCCTACGCCCAACGTTTGAATGTAACCATTATCCCCGAAATTGAGATGCCTGGTCACGCACAAGCCGCTATTAGCGCCTATCCGGAACTGGGTTGTACCGCTAAAGAGGTCCGGGTAGCAACAACCTGGGGGGTTTTTGAGAACATTTATTGCCCTAATCAAGAAACATTTGCATTTTTAAAAAACACGCTTACCGAAGTAATAGATCTCTTCCCCGGCGAGTACATACACATTGGTGGAGATGAAGCGCCAAAAACCCAATGGAAAACATGTGATCACTGTAAGAACTTAATTAAAGAACACGATTTGGTGGATGAAAATGGCTTACAGAGCTGGTTTATAAAAGAAATTGAAACGTATGTAAATAGCAAAGGGAAAAAGATTATTGGTTGGGATGAGATTTTAGAAGGTGGTCTGGCTCCCAACGCCACCGTAATGTCCTGGCGGGGGACAGAGGGTGCTGTTGAAGCCGCCAAACATGGCAATGATGTAGTCATGACACCAACCTCACACGCGTATTTCGATTATTATCAGGATGACCATCCTGAAGAGCCGTTGGCGATTGGTGGATTCCTACCATTAAAAAAAGTGTATGGTTTTAATCCAATACCTTCTGTGTTAAAAGGCGAAGAACGCAATAAGATTTTAGGAGCTCAGGGCAACATCTGAACCAATATATAACCACAACAGACCAAGTGGAATATATGGCGTTCCCCAGAATACTTGCAATGGCAGAAGTTGTCTGGAGTGGTCCCACCGAAAATCCTGAAGAAGCCTATCCCCAATTTCTAAGCAGAACAGAACATTTTATGGAGCGACTGGATGTATTGAATATAAATTACGCAAATCATTTATATGACTTAGAAGGAACCATAGAAAAAAATGATGCCGGAGTGTTTTTCAAACTTACTACACCCACGCAAGGAAAAGAAATCAGGTATACTATAAATTCTGCTGTAGAACAGACCTACAATGCAGCTTTTAAAATTACTGAAGACTCCCGGATACACGCGCAAGTCTATAAAAATGGGAAAAGAGAAGGACGTCCTTTTTCTGAAACGATACGCTATCACAAAGGTCTGGATGCCATTGTTTCTATAAACGCAGCACCACATCCTGCCTATGGCACTGGCGGAACGAAAGCCCTTATAAATGGTATTTCGGGAAGCGATACTCGCTATGGTGATAAAGAGTGGCTGGGATTTTGGGGGGACGATCTGGAGATTACCATAACCTTTAATGAGCCTACTGAAATTTCAGAAATATCAACACGCTTTTATAACGCTAACGGGCAATGGATTTATGCGCCCAATGAAATAGAAGTAGAAACTGAAATCGACACTGAAACTTTCAACATTACAAATAAGGAGAATACATTACTACAAGTACATGCAACTATACCTGGGACAACCAATTTTGTGAAAATCAAAATTCCAAGCTACGGCACTATTCCCGAAGGACTTCAGGGAGCAGGCAATAAAGCGTGGACTTTTATTGATGAGATTGTAATTGAATAGACCCAATTTAAAAGAATAATTATGATACTGGAAATTTGCGCCAATAGTTTTGAAAGTGCTCTCGCTGCCCAACAAGCGGGAGCTGATAGAATTGAATTATGTACAGAACTTTCGGTAGGCGGACTTACACCCTCGTTTGGGGTGTTGGAAAAAGTATTGGTAGAATTAACGATCCCAGTTCATGTTTTAATTAGGCCCCGTAGTGGAAATTTCACCTATTCTGAAACCGAATTAGACGTTATGCTCCGGGATGTCGCAACCTGCAAGGAACTAGGTTGCGACGGTATTGTAAGCGGTGCATTAACTACAGATCTTGAAATTGATATAGCATCAACAAAGCTATTAAAAGAAGCAACCGGAAGTATGGAGTTTACCTTCCACAGGGCTTTTGATTGGGTGAATACTCCTGAAAAATCGCTACAGCAACTTATGGCTTTAAACGTGACCAGACTTTTATCGTCCGGTCAAAAACCTTCGGCACTGGAAGGAATTGACTTGTTAGTAAAACTTCAGCAAAAAGCTAATGAGCAAATTCAAATAATGCCCGGAGGCGGTATTAATAGTGATAATTGTCTTCGGTTTAAAGAGGCTGGGTTTAAAATGATTCACTTTTCAGCAACCGAAAAGACACAAACCCTTCCAACACCTCCAAAAGTTTCTATGCACAGTGATATCCTATATAAAGAAGGCGTCGTAGCCACTTCCAGCGAAAAAACAATTAGCCAAGTGATGGCGTTGCTCAACCCATAAACCTGCTAGTTAACAAATAATTAACAGCAGATGCTTATGGTAACAAAATAATTTATATTTTTAGCTTTCAACCAAATACTCAATAAAATGTCTGAAAACAACACAGGTGGTTTCGATAGCACCAAAAAAAACATTGAAGATGCCGCAGAAAATATGGGCAACGAAGCAAACAAAACTGCAAACGACTTTAAAGAAGGCTGGAATAATGTTACTCACGGCGAGGAAAACAAAAAAATGTTGGCGGGTATTCTCGCTATTCTGATAGGTTCTTTAGGTATTCACAAATTTATCCTAGGATATACCCAAGAGGGGATCATACAAATAGTAATTACTGTAGTTACTTGTGGGGTGGGTGGAATTATTGGTCTTATTGAAGGAATTATCTACCTCACCAAAAGTGATGAAGAATTTTATCAAACCTATCAGGTAGGTAAAAAAGGCTGGTTTTAAAGTATAATTATGGAACATCAAGAAATAAATACACCTCCACACACACCACCTCCCGCTGAAAACAAAAAGATGCTGGCGGGAATTCTGGGAATTGTGTTAGGCGGTTTTGGAGCTCATAAATTTGTGTTAGGTTATACCCAAGAAGGCCTCATATTATTAGGAATTCTTTTAATATCATTCCCACTTATGTGTATTGTGATAGGTGCCTTTACCATGTACATTCCAATTATTATTGGTCTTATTGAAGGAATTATCTACCTTACCAAAAGTGATGAGGAATTTTATAACACCTATCAGGTTGGAAAAAAGCCCTGGTTTTAGTGATATTCCGAGTCTAAAAGAAAGGCTTCGCCTTAGTCAAAATAATAAAGCTTTCAGAAAAAATACTTTGAAAGCTTTTTTAATTAAATTATACATCGTAATATTGCTATATTATAATTTAAATATAGCTGGTAATTCAAAAATCATACTTCAAACTATGGGCGTAACAAAAAGACACATCCATCCAATGCAGGCTAATAAACTGGCAGACTATGCAAAAGTGCTTAGCAATCCGGCACGTGTAGCCATCTTAAATTACATTGGCGACTGCGAAGGTTGTTTGTGCAAGGATATTTCAGAAAAAATAAAACTGTCACAACCCACCACTTCACAACACTTGCAGGTAATAAAAAAAGTAGGGTTGCTGAAAAGCAAGTTTGAAGGCAAGAGCCAGTATTACCGTATAAACGTTGATAAACTGAATGAATTAAAATCATTATTTCAAGAGTTCTTTGAAACGACAGAGGCCAAATGTTGCTAACGTTGTTTATTGAAACGGTTTATTCTTACATACATGATAAAATAAGTTGAAAGACTTTTAACAATAAAAATATGAAAACTGCTGAATTTTTAAATCTACTGAAAGACCACAAAGACAAATCGTTGTTGTTTCAGTACGCGCCACAACAATTAGTGGGCGCAAATTACCACATCACAGAAGTGAAGCATATAAAAATAGAATCTGTAGACTGTGGAGCACAAACCGATTCCTGGAATGAAACTATTCTACAGTTATGGGAAAGCCCTCAGGAACTAGGAAAAACAGAATATATGAGTGCATTTAAGGCCTTGGGAATTTTAAACAAAGTGGGGACCATGAAACCGTATGATGCCACTTCTGAAGTAAAATTTGAATATAGTAATACACTTTTTCACACTGCGCAATTGTACGTAAACGATTTTGAAATCTACGGAAATAACCTTGTTATAACTCTTGCCATTCAAAAGACCGATTGCAAAGCAAAAGAATTATGTGGCGTACCAGAGCCGGTAGAAGCCGCAGAAGACACAACTTCTTGTGCTCCGGGAAGTGGTTGCTGCTAACACTCTGTGTTGAAATGGCTGGTGCTATTTTATTTATTATTCGCTATTTGCATCCTTATACTGAAAAATTAAGATAAAAATTAAACGTCGCTAGACTCTTACTAAAAATTAGAATGAAAAATATATTAGTGTTATGTACCGGAAACAGCTGTCGAAGCCAAATGGCAGAAGGCTATCTCAAAAAATTTGCACCAGGAAAAGCAGCTATCTATAGTGCAGGAATTGAAACCCACGGTTTAAATCCCGGAGCGGTTGCCACCATGCAACGCGATGGAGTAGATATTACCGGTCATACATCGAACAATGTGGCTGAATACGACGAAATATCGTGGGATTATATAATTACAGTATGTGATCACGCCTACGAAAACTGCCCTTTTATTGCTGCTCCAAACGCTAAAAGATTCCATCACAATTTTTACGACCCGTCAAAATTTGAAGGATCCGAAAAAGACACTGAGGCTGCTTTCGATAAAGCCAGAAATGAGATTAAAGAATATTGTCGTAGTTTTATAGAGACCAATCTATAAACTATGCCACTAGCTGCTAAAATTATCATAGGCGTTATTGCCTTTCTTCATCTCTATTTTTTATATTTTGAAATGTTTGCCTGGACTACAAAAGGGCCTAAAATATTCAGACAATTTCCTAAAGATTTATTTCCAAAAACCAAATCCATGGCTGCTAATCAAGGACTCTACAATGGCTTTTTGGCTGCCGGACTTATATGGACGTTTTTTATTGAGAATGTGCAATGGCAACATTATGTAGCTATTTTTTTCTTAAGCTGTGTAACTATTGCCGGAATTTATGGCGCTTTTTCAGTGTCTAAAAAAATTATATACATTCAAGCAATTCCTGCTATTGTGGCATTATTAATCATTCATTTAGTATAATTTATGAAATATGTTATATTATTTAGTTGTGCTCTTTTAACTTTTATGGGTTGTAAAGAAAAAGGATCCAAGAAAATTTCAGAAGTAAAATCAACTCAGAAAATATCGAAGCAAGACTCTATAAGTCTTTCTCTGGCAAATCAAGTTTCTTACGAAATGGGGCGTTCCTGGGAAGGCTATAAAAAATATGCCTGGGGAGACGATGTTTTGAAGCCTATATCAAAATCTTCAGAAAACTGGTATGAGGAGCCGTTATACATCTCACCTATAGATGCGTACAGCACACTTCATTTAATGGGGATGAAAGAGGAAGCGAAAGAAATTGAAAATTATGTGGTAGACTCCTTAGATTTCAACAAAAACATAAACGCTAAAATCTTTGAAGTAAACATAAGAATCCTTGGTGGTTTACTTGCTATGTACGAGCTTTCCGGGAACGAAAAAGTTCTTGACAAAACAGTAGACTTTGCAGACCGTATATTACCAGCCTTCGATACAAAAACAGGCATCCCTACCTATTGGGTAAATCTTAAAACCAGAGAAAAGTCCGGGGATACTGTTAATGTTGCCGAAGCTGCCACGTATACTTTTGAAATGGGTATGCTTAGCTATTACACAAAAGATCCAAAATACTATCAGGCCGGTAAAAAAGCGACACTGGCCGTTTATAATTTGCGCAATAAAAACACTGGACTTATTGGAGATGTGCTGGATGTGGAGCAAGGTATCTGGACGGGTACGAACAGTCATATTTGCGCTGGTGTAGATTCGTATTACGAGTATTTGTACAAGAGTTACCTAATGTTTGGAGATCCGGAATTGGGTGAAATATGGGATGAAACATTGCCGCTTATTATGAAGTATAATGCCGAAACTTTTGAAGATAACCTATACTTTAAACGCGTCAACATGAATACCGGAGAAGAAACAAGCACTGTCATGACGCTTTACGATGCATTTTTCCCAGCTACTTTAGCGTTGGCAGGTGAGATGGAAACCGCTGAAAAATACCAGAAAACTTGGGATCATATCTGGAATCTTAATGGCCTGGAACCCGTTGTGTGGGACTATAAAAAGAAAGTATCTACCTATCCTGTCTACGATCTTAATCCGGAGATCATCGAATCTGCTTACTATTTATATCATTATACGGGGGACCGCAAATATTTGGATATGGTGAAGCAATATTGGAGTGATATCCTAGAGTATTGCAAGGACGACGTTGCCTTTCACGCAATACAGGACGTTACCACCAAAGAACCACGAGACCAGATGCCTACATTTTTTCTTGCTGAAACTTTAAAATATTTTTATCTGGCATTTACCGAAGATGGCGTCCATAAGGATTTCCTGGAAAACCATATTTTTAATACCGAAGCACACCAATTTAAACGAAATGCTATCGATAAAACCGAAGCTAAAAAACGCCTCGGATTTTAATAAATTTTGTACTTTACTGAAACCAAAAAATCAAAAATCATGAAAAACATTACATTCGCACTACTAGCCGTTTTATTTGTCTTTACCGCTTGCGAAGACAAGGAAAAAACAGATTTAATGTCTCAATACGACGCTCTCATGGAGCAACGTGACAGTTTAATGACACAACACGACAACTTTATGGAGATGCACAAAAGCCTTTTGGCTGCACACAAAGACTTAAACACAAAATTGGAAGGGATGACTGTAAAAGACTCTACTGTGTTTGAAAAAATGGCAAGACACGAAGCTGTTTTTGCAAAACACGAAGCCAACATGGAAGGACATAGTTCTTTAAAAGAATCTCATAATGATATGAAATCAAACTTTATGGACGGAACCATGAGCAAAGACGCCATGAAAGCTCAAATAGAAGAAATGAAAAAACAACACGAAACGATGATGAACACCCACGATACCATGAAGAAAGAACACGAGACTATTAAAGCTGCTCATGATAAAATTATGGCAACAATGAATAGCTACGGCAGCGAAGATGAAAACTAAAGATTATACTTCTTAAAAAGTACTGATATTACAATTTAAAAGCCGTTCATTCTTTCGAATGAACGGCTTTGTATTTTGGTTTAATAGCACCTTATAATTGAGGCAATAATACAGTGTCTATAGCGTGAACCACACCATTGGCGGCCTGCACGTTAAAAACGAGTACCGTACTCACTCGACCGTTGGGATCTGTTATCGTTCCGTTGTTAGCATCAATAACAATATCATCACCTAACGTCATCACGGTGCCATTGGTCAAATCTTCCTGACGTACATTGGCTCCGGCTATAACGTGTGTGTTTAGAGCGGCAGTAAGGGTAGGTCCATCTATATCATTTAGACCTCCAACACCTAGTTCAACTAACAGATCTGCGAAGGCATCATTTGTAGGCGCAAAAACCGTAAATGGCGCCGGACTCGTTCCGTTAGGCGTGCTTAAAGTACCAACGTAATCTGGTTGATCTGCTCTGGTAAGTGCACTCACTAACGTTTCGAATGCAGGGTCTGCCGTAGCAAAAGTTACAACTGTGGGTAATGCAATAACTGCGTCCACAATATGTACCACTCCATTAGCAGCTGGAATATCTGCGGTTACTACAGAAGAAATACCGTTTAACAGTACACCACTATTTGTATTAACATATAAGCTTAAATTGTTATCTGTTGTATCAAACGTAGCTGACGTATTAATATAACCAGTTGTGAGATCTGCAGCATTATTTGTTCCACCCACAACGTGATTTAATAAAACTTGCGTTAATACATCCACCGGAACATCGCCTAAACTAGGAATTCCGTTATCATCCAAAAATGCAGTAAAGGCGTCGTTGGTTGGGGCAAAAACAGTAAATTCAGAGTTACGATCATCCAAAACGGTATCTAATCCTGTAATGGTAAGTGCCTCTGCAAGTACAGATAATGCTGGTGTCATTTGTGCTAATCCATTGATTGTTGGGTCTAAAATATCAATAGCCTCCTGTGGAAGTAACACTTTATCAATAGCGTGTGCTACTCCATTCCTTGTTTGTACGTCTGTAATAATTATATTTGATGGCATTCCTGAGGCATCGATGATCTGAGGTCCATTGGCTAATGAAATTAGAATATCCTCTCCTTGAAACGTAGTTGCTGTAAGACCTTCTTGCAGGTTTTCGGCGCGTACATTCGCCCCGGCAAGTACGTGATAATTTAAGATAGTTTGAAGTAATGGAGTAGGAACATCACCAAGAGATGAAAGCCCCAAAGTATTTAATAATGAATCAAAAGCATCGTTTGTTGGCCCAAATACAGTGAATGGGGAATTTGTGGTTCCCGACAATAGTGCAACATAATCTATGTTGCCATCACTTGCAGCAACCAAAGCATCTACCAGCGTAGAAAATGCCGGATTTGCTGTTGTTTGTGTTACTATAGTAGGAATAGCAATTACAGCGTCAACGGCGTGAATTACTCCATTTGATGCGGCAATATCTGCAGATGTTACGCTGGAAACACCATTAATATCTACGCCATTTGTAGTATCTATATACAAACTCAAATTTGCAGCTGTATCACTAAACACAGCTGAAGAATTAATATACCCCGTGTTCAGATCGGTCGAAGCAAATATTCCGCCAATTACGTGATTGAGAAGCGTGTTTCTTAAAACATCAACAGGCACGTCGTCTAAACTGGCGAAACCATTATCGTTTAAAAATACACTGAAGGCAGCATTGTTTGGAGCAAATACAGTAAAGTCTGAATCTCCGTCCAAAGTGGCTGTAAGCCCAGCAACTTCAATAGCTGCAGCTAGTGATGAATAATCCGGATTGGTCGCAACGAACTCTGCAATAGTTGTGTCGCTTACTGTCTCTGTGTCGTTGTCATCGTCATTACTACAGCTAACAATAAAAAGTGTTAGAAAAGCAAAGAGGGAAATTTTCATAAAATCTTTCATAGTTTTTTCTTTTAGTTAAAAATTGTTTTACGACTATGAAACAACTTGAAATTTCTTATTACTACCGGAAGAAACCCTTTTGTGATTATTTTAACAATAGTACCTGTAAGGTTTTAACTTATGAATCGCAATTTTCTTCAGTAGCGAACACAAGATCTAAAAGTTCATTTACCGATGTAACCTGAGAGAGCATACCCTCATGGTTCCGAATTGACATGGGGAAATTAAGACTGGCCTTTTGTTCGGCAATCAAAGTACTTACCGATTGAAAATTTTCTCTGTCATGATTTATGATTATTGTTTTAAAAGTGGCTGTATCAATATCGTATAAAGCAATCTTTATAGGATACACAAAATCCAAACATCGTATACTTTCCTGAAATAATTGATTGGATGCACAGGAAGCTTGAGCCGCTGTTAATTCATTTTCTGAAGAAATCTGAACTTCAATATAATTTGAAAAAGTGATGGAAATTGGAAACTGATAGGAAATCGAATTATTAGGTTCTATAACTAATAAATCATTTATCGATAAAATTTCAAGAAGTTCTCCCTGATACCATATGGAATATGGAAATTTTACGCTGAAGCAACCAGCGTCATCAATTATATCGTCAAAAGAGCCATCGTGAGCAGCAACCGACAGGACTGTTTTATTTAAGACTACGTTTTCTACCAGGTCATTTTCAGAAGGCGTTTCATCCAGCACCAGCGATTCTTTTTGACAGCTTATTGTTAAAAATGCCAGCAGTATTGCTATATATAATTTCATAACATCACAAATTTTAATATAAAACACCTCAATGTAAGAAATTCCTACTATAATTTTGTTCCTATATTTACCATCAATACTTTCATGGCAAAAAAGGATCCTAATAATGTATGCGAAGAGCAAGTCTTTTCACAGCTTTTTGCAAAGCTGTCCAAAGATCTGCATGATTTTATTTTTTATAAATATGGATCTCATTTTAATCCGCAGGACAAGGTACAGGAAGCGTTCATAAAATTATGGGACCATTGTAAGGATGTACCGCCGGCAAAAGCAAAAAGTTTTTTATTTACAGTGATAAACAACCTTAGTTTAAATGAAGCCAAGCATCTTAAGGTGGTACGCAGCTATCAAAAAGAACCTGTTAAAACTGCTACATCTATAACTCCGGAGTTTAAAATGGAGGAAAAAGAATATTTAGAACGTTTTAACCGAGCTTTAGCCAAACTGCCGGAGGGCCAGCGTGTTGCATTTATGTTGAATAGAGCAGAGGGTAAAAGACATAAAGAGATAGCCCAGTTATTGTCCATTTCAAGAAAGGCTGTGGAGAAACGTATTTACACGGCAATTAAAAAATTAAGAGAGGATTTAGAAGAAATTTAAACAATCCGGTAGGAATTTTATAAACTCACTTGTTCTATACGTGGGAAAAATATTCAATGAAAAAGAAAGATTTGATCCAAAAATGGTTGGATAACAACCTAAATGAAGAAGAGCTGAAGGCGTTCAAGAATTTGGACGCCTATGCTTCTTTGAACAAGATTGACCAGGCAGCAAAATACCATAAAGCTCCTGCCTATGATGCTGTGACAAACTATGAAAGACTCTCGGCAAAGTTAAATAAGCCTAAGAACATATTTTATCCAAAGATCTGGTGGGTTGCTGCAATTATTGCCGGGCTTATAGTGGGCGTTTATTTTACTCAATTTTATACCACAAGCACCCAATTTAAAACTGACGTAGCAGTATTTGAAAAAATAGCATTGCCAGATGCATCATCGGCAACGCTAATGCCCGATTCAGAAATTTCTTTTGATGCCCAATCCTGGAAAGAAAACAGAAACCTCAACTTAAAAGGAGAGGCCTTTTTTGATGTAGCGAAAGGAAGTGCTTTTACCGTACAAACCCGGCAAGGAGATGTAACCGTCCTGGGCACTCAATTTACAGTGATCGCAAGAGACACCTATTTTGAGGTGAGCTGTTATGAAGGTTCTGTTGAAGTAAAACACAAAAAACAGGTTCAAACACTTCTGCCAGGTACTATGTATCGATTTCTTGATGGCACTTCAACCCTTATGCAGAGAGATCAGGACTTAGCGGTCTGGAGCCAGGAAACCACACATTTTAAAAGTATACCGTTAGGTCGTGTTTTTGAGACACTGGAAAGAAATTACAACATCACCATAAAAAATAAAATGAACGAAACTGCTCTTTTTACAGGTGCGGTGAGTTCCATAAATCTTAAAGATGCGCTCAATTCTGCAACAATGCCATTCAATATAAACTATACAATTATTGAAAACATTGTTACTCTGAAAAAGAACGACTAGTGCCTAAATTATTTACGTGTTTTTTATTTTTGACCGGATCCCTGCTTAGCAATTTTGCTTTCGCTCAGGTAGCTTCTCAGCAACCGCTGAAAGAGGTGTTTAGTGCGCTGGAAAAAAGATTTGATTGTACGTTTTCATATAGCGATAGTGCTATCTCCTCTCAACATACCAAAACTCCCACAACAGCACTGTTTCCTAAAGCTATTAAGGAATTGTCCGCTAATACGCTCTTCGACTATACTATTCTGGCCGATAAAACAGTAGTTGTTTCACTTAAGAAATCTGTTGAAGAGAAGTGCATACAAGTAAGAGAGGCTGAAACTTCCAAAGTATTAGCTGGCATTCCTATTGAAACACCCTATCAAAGATTAATGTCAAATGAACAAGGTGAGTTGAAGCTACAGTATATTGAAACAACTTCAAGTTTCAGTATTAAAAGTAACCACTACAAGCAAAAAAATATACTCTGGAATGTGCTTGAAAAAGAAAACTGTACAGCGATCTATATTGAAAAAAAAATTGAACAGCTCACCCCTGTTTTCATTGAACAGTACCTAACACCAGGCATTAACAAAAATACAGATGGCAGTGTTGAGATAAATTTTAAAGAATTTGTAGTCTTACCCGGCTTGATAGAAAAAGACGTTTTGTTAAGTTTACAAGCTTTACCAGGTATTCAAAGCGTAAATGAAAATGTGTCGTATCTTAATATTCGTGGAGGCACCAACGACCAGAATCTCGTACTTTGGGACGGGGTAAAAATGTATCAAAACGGTCACTTTTTTGGTCTTATTTCGGCCTTCAATCCTGCTATTACAAAAACCGTGCGTTTAACAAGAAACGGAACAAATGCCAACCTAGGCGATGGTGTTTCTGGCACGATCGAACTTTTTTCCTCAAATACCATAACTAAAAAGATGCGTGCAGAAACAGGTATAAATATGATAAGTGCAGATGCCTTTGCCGACATTCCTTTGGGCACATTAGCTTCGGTACAAGTTGGCGCACGAAAATCGCTCAATACCATATGGTCCTCACCTACCTATAGCTCGTATTTCGAAAAGGCTTTTCAGAATACAGATGTGTTACAGGATAATCAAGGAAACGAAATATCCACAACAGATTTCTCTTTTTATGACACCAGTTTTAGAGTACTGTTTGCTCCTACAGAAAAAGATAAGGTTCGAATAAACTTCATGCTTTTAAGCAACGAATTGGCCTTTTCAGACCAGTTTAATGCCGTGCTTCCCTTAAAAGATGCTTCGTTACAAAGTGGGTTATCACAAAAAACAATTGCCAGCGGTCTTACCTATACCCGGAACTGGAACGATAATGTTACTACGAACCTTCAGGTTTATGGAAATAATTACCAGTTGGAAGCGCTTAACGGCGATCTTTTGAACAATCAATCCCTATCACAGGAAAACAAACTGGAGGAAACCGGGGCACTACTTCAACATACATTCAGCTTTACAAAAAATCTGGAATTTACCACTGGATACGAATTTATAGAGACCGGCATCACCAACCTTGAACAAATAGACAACCCTTCTTTTTTTCGGGAAGAAAAAAATGTGCTTCGACGTAATAGCGGATTTGCATCCGTGCAATATGTATCGCAGGATGGAAAAACGCAATTTAAAACCGGGGTTAGAGCCAATCATTACGGCAAATTTAACAGGGTACTTTGGGAGCCACGACTAAGTTTTAACCAACGAATTTCCAGATCTTTTGCAGTTGAAGTTCTTGGAGAATTTAAAAGTCAGCATACTTCCCAAACCATAGATTTACAAAAAGACTTTCTGGGAATAGAAAACAGACGCTGGGTACTAAGCAATCCGCAAACAAGACCGTTACTTCAAAGCAAGCAGATTTCGGCAGGGTTCTCTTTTTCGCAAAAGGGCTTTTTATTGAATGTAGAACCTTATCTCAAAGAAGTTAAGGGTATTTCTTCAAGAAGTCAGGGATTTCAAAATCAGTTTGAAAACGTTAGTGTGAACGGAAGCTATCATGTAAAAGGTGTGGATGTCTTGGTAAACAAGACTTTCAAAAAAATCATGATATGGGCAAATTACTCCTTTGCAGATAATCGCTATACCTTTGAAGGCTTAGAACCATCTAGATTTCACAATAATCTGGATATAACCAATACGCTTTCTGCGGGCGTTACGCATAGCTGGAGGAATTTCGATTTTTCCCTGGGACTTAACTGGCATACAGGCAAGCCCTTCACGCAACCGCTCTCTCCCATTCCCGGTGAAGATGGGAGTATTCTATACGATTTTCCGAACAATGAACGTATTAAAGACTACATCCGAACGGATTTTAGTACACTCTACAACTTCAAAATTTCAAACGGAGTTTCTGGATTGGCAGGCGTATCTGTCTGGAATGTCTTAAACCGTGACAACCACGTGAGAACATTTTTTGTTGTTTCTGACGATGATGAAATTAAGCGCGTAGACGATAGAGCTTTACCCATTACCCCTAATGCTACCATTCGTTTGTTTTTTTAATCACAATTAATCATAAATGTTTAATTTTGGGCAAAAGCTCTACAATAAAACAAAAACCATGCTCAATCTTAAATTAGCCACAGACCCTCGTTGGGTAACCATTGTAGAAAGCAACCTGGAAGAAATATTAACAGATCACGCCTGGTGCGAACAAAAAGCAGCTACCAATGCCATTACCATCATCACGCTTAACAGCCAACATGAAGATTTGGTAACAGAACTTTTAAAACTGGCAAAAGAAGAGCTGGAGCATTTTGAAATGGTACACGAAATCATTAAGGAACGGGGTTACAAATTAGGCCGTGAGCGTAAAGATCACTATGTAAACCAGCTGTACAAATTTATGAATCGGGGAGGAAGCAGGGAACAATCTATGGTAGATAGGCTTTTATTTTCGGCAATGATTGAAGCCAGAAGTTGCGAACGTTTTAAACTACTCTCTGAACGAATAAAAGACCCCGAACTTTCAAAGTTTTATAGAGAATTAATGATAAGTGAAGCGGGACATTACACCACATTTTTAGGTTTTGCCCGCCAATACGGGCAGGATGTAGATGTAGACAAACGCTGGCAGGAACTCATAGATTTTGAAGGACAAATAATTAAAAACTACGGAAAAAACGAAACCATCCACGGTTAGTGTTTTGTTAACATAGCTTCCACAAATTTTTTGTATCTTTTTACTAAAAATTTTTTATAATGAAAAGGACTCCAAGATTTGAAGCTGCTATAGATAAATTATACGCCGCATTTCATGACGACACATTAAATCCGGAATGCTGTACACAATGTGCTGTTGGGTCCATATTGGATGGAAACGAAGCCTGGAAACATCTTTCAGATCATCACGGATCTTTTACATTGAATTATGTTGGGAAAGTTCACGAAACGATGGGAAGGCGGTTTTGCGGATATTTACCTTCAGAATTACTTTGTATAGAAAATGCTTTTTTACAGGGTTGCGGGTATCAATTACCGCTTCATCATGCTCACTTTAAACCCTCAAACCCACAGGATAAAGCAATTTTATTTGATGGATTGTGCGCTACAATTACGGTGCTCTGTAAACTAGACACTATTGAAAATACGATGGATGTTTCGGCCTTGTTTCAATATGAAACAGGACGATCTTTTCAATGTGCGTGATTTTGGAAAACCTGAATTTGAAACGTTACAATTCTTATTTAAAGTATTAAAAGAGGTTGTCTAAAATTTATTGGGCAAATCTTATTTGTTGATAACTCCAAATTCAAAAAAAACCTCGTTTTAAAACGCTTGAACTTATAAGCAGAAAAAAGCAATAACTATTTTTTTAGTTTCATTTTTATACAATTTCAAAAAGAGTTCAAATGTATCCATCCGGAAATTTTTATACGTTAACCTTATTCTGGTTGTTGTAGTTTTTTACTGGTTTAATATCTGTGTTGAAGGGATTTATAACATATTGCTTTATCCTATAAACCATCCCTTTTGCCTTTAGATGCTTATTTCCGGAGCCTATATTTGTTAATTAATTTTTATAAAAAGGGAGCCTTTCAGTTTTAAAAAATCCTGCAATACTTCTTAACAATTTGGTGTTAATATTTCGCATATTGGCATGAAAGCCCATCGTCACTCATTTCTTAACCTTTTGTTAATAACCATGTTGAGAACCAAGATAAAAATCTGTGGATTTGCGCTCAAAATAATGAGATATTTACTCTAACAGAAGTAGAACAAAAAACACGATTGGGGCATTATGGAAATTACACACATTATTAAGAGGGATAATAAAACGAGACCCTTCAATTTAGACAATATTACGGCTGCGGTGCTTAAAGCTATGAGCGCAGTAACCGCAGGGTCTGAGGAGGAAGCTCAAAATGTAGCAATAGCAGTATACAAGGTATTGCTGGAGCGAAAAGAAAAAGATACAAACTACACCCCAACCATAGAAGAGGTACAAGATATTGTAGAAACAAAATTAATGGAATGTGGCTTTCCTGAAGTAGCAAAAGCATACATCCTTTACCGGAATAAAAGAGCTCAGGAACGAAAAACCGATATTTTTGAAAAACGAATAAGCCTAAAACCTTACGAATATCCGCAATTGTATGAATATGTTCCTGCCATTAGACATTCCTATTGGATTCATTCTGAATTTAACTTCACGAGCGATATTCAGGATTTCAAAACCAGATTAACATCGGTAGAGCGCAGTGCTATAAAAAATACTATGCTGGCTATTTCTCAAATTGAAGTTGCCGTAAAATCTTTTTGGGGCGATTTATACCACAGAATGCCTAAGCCAGAAATTGGTGCCGTAGGTTCTACATTTGCCGAAAGTGAGGTGCGTCACGCAGATGCGTATTCACACCTTATTGAAATTCTTGGATTAAATAAAGAATTTAAGGCGCTGAAGAAGAAGCCGGTGATTATGAAGCGCGTACAATATCTGGAAACTGCATTGCGCAATTCCAAAAGTGATGACGATAAGGCATACGCAGAAGCAGTTTTGTTGTTCTCTTTATTTATAGAGCACGTTTCTTTGTTTTCCCAATTCTTAATTATTATGGCTTTCAACAAGCATAAAAATATGCTGAAGGGAATTTCGAATGTGGTAGAAGCTACCTCTAAAGAAGAACAAATTCACGGAGATTTTGGTATAGACCTTATTAAAATTTTACAGCAGGAACACCCGGAATGGTTTACGCCAGAATATCATGAAAAAATTAGAAGCCTTTGTAAATCTGCCTTTGAAGCTGAAGGAAACTTAGTGGATTGGATTTTTGAAGATGGAGAATTAGATTTCTTACCTAAAGACGTGATAAACGAATTTCTTAAAAACCGTTTCAACAAATCTTTAGAGAGCATTGGAATTAAAGCAGTATTTGAAGTAGATGAAGCCCTAGTAGGCGAGACCGAATGGTTTGACGACGAGATTATTGGAACAAAACACGGCGATTTCTTCGTAAAACGATCTGTAAATTATAGCAAAAGAACCCAAAGTATAACCAGCGACGACCTTTTTTAAATTATGCAAGAACAAAAAACAACAATTCAGGGAGAACAAAAAACAACTACAAACAGCGATTTACTTGCTGCGAGAAAAGGAGCGCTTTCTAAAAGTGCTGCTACCAACGAGGCTTTTTCATGGCTCAACGAAAACAGTCGTAATTTTCTGGAGGCGGGGTACCTTACCGAAGGTGTAAGCCCGGAACAGCGTATTAGGGAAGTAGCCGATCGTGCGGAGGAAATTTTGCAAATGCCCGGCTACGCCGATAAATTTTTCAAGTATATGTCTGAGGGGTATTACTCCTTAGCATCTCCTGTATGGTCCAATTTTGGGAAAAAACGTGGATTGCCAATTAGTTGCTTTGGGTCGCACATAGACGACGATATTGGGAATATTCTCTACACCCAGTCTGAAGTGGGAATGATGTCCAAATTAGGCGGAGGAACTTCCGGTTATTTCGGAAAAATACGTCCTCGTGGAGCAGCTATTAAAAATAATGGCGAAGCCTCAGGTGCTGTGCATATTATGCGCCTGTTTGAATCTATGGTAGATGTTGTGAGCCAGGGATCTGTACGTCGTGGTCGTTTTTCTCCTTATCTACCTATTGAACATCCGGACATTATGGAGTTTCTTGAGATAGGAAGTGAAGGAAACCCAATCCAGGAACTTACGCACGGGGTTACTGTTACCAACGAGTGGATGCAGCACATGATAGATGGTGATGTAAAAAAGAGAACCATCTGGGCAAAAGTACTGCAAAGTCGTGGCGAAATGGGATATCCATACGTGTTCTTTACAGACAATGCAAATAACAACGCTGCCGATGTTTATAAAGACAAAGATCACAAGATCTACGCAAGTAACCTGTGTACAGAAATTATGTTGCCGTCTAACCACGATTGGTCTTTTGTATGTGTACTCTCCAGTATTAACGTACTGCATTACGATAAATGGAAAGATACGGACGCTGTAGAAACGATGGTGTTTTTCTTAGATGCCGTAATTACAGAATTTCTTGAAAAGTTAGAAACGTATAAAAATTCAGAAGACAGGGAAGACCGCCAGACATTCTTGTTTATGGAGCGCGCTTATAACTTTGCAAAAGAAAACAGGGCGTTAGGTTTAGGTGTTTTGGGTTGGCACTCATTATTACAATCTAAAATGCTTGCTTTTAACAGCCAGGAAGCTTTCAACCTCAACAGTGAAATTTTCAGAGAAATAAAGGAGCGTTCCTACAAAGCATCTGAAGAACTTGCTGAAAAATTTGGTGAGCCAAAAGTATTGGAAGGCTACGGAAGAAGAAATGCCACGCTTAATGCAGTTGCACCTACAACATCTTCGGCATTTATTTTAGGGCAGGTTTCGCAGGGTATTGAGCCTATCTGGTCCAATATTTATGTGAAAGATATTGCTAAGATAAAAACAACCATTAAAAACTCTTATTTAGAAGCGTTATTACAAGAAAAAGGTATGGATACACCAGATGTATGGAGAGATATTCGCGATCGTGATGGCTCTGTACAGCATCTGGATTTTTTAACTGAAGAAGAAAAAGACGTATTTAAAACGTATTCTGAAATAGACCAGATGGATATTATCTATCAGGCTGCAAACAGACAAAATCATATTGACCAGGGACAATCTGTAAATATTATTGTGCACCCGGATATGCCTACCAAGGACATTAACCACATTCATATTACAGCGTGGAAACTGGGATTAAAATCCCTGTATTACCAACACAGTATGAATGCTGCACAAAAATTTAAGCAAAAGAAAGATTGTGCTAGTTGTGAAGCATAACAAACCCGTAACTAAGTAACCAAAAAGCCCGTTTTTTAATAACGGGCTTTTCTTTTTAGATGTTGAGTCGTGTGGTCCGGTTAAATTCCCTGACGGGTTTCTAGTAGACAAAATTTCAGCAATACAAAGCTTCTTTTTTTAGGACTGAAAAAATAGAAAACGGGTTAAAGTTTCCTTCAACCCATTTTCAGCATTACTACGAAAAAAAATACAAGGTTATTGCTTCACAACCTTATACGTCCCGGTTTGTGAACCTGCTGTTACGTTTAATACGTAAATTCCGGCAGCCAGGTTACTGGTGTTCACAGAAATACTATTGGTTGGCTCGTTATTTATTACGTCCATTACTTTTGCTCCAGTGATACTATACAACGACACACTGTTTAAATTTGTGTTCGCTTGTACGTGCAATACATTATTCGTAGGGTTTGGGAAATAAGTAAGTCCGTTAATGCTGTTCTCTTCTACCGAAAGTACTTCGGCACGCGTGTCAAAATACAGTCCAAAACCTCTTCCACCATTGGTTCCTGCAAATGCCATACACGGTTCTTCATCTGCGGTTTCTGCCATAACAGACGGGAATCCGTCAAATACATCAATCGGGTTATCTGCAACGGGTTCAAAAGCATCGAAATTCGTTCCATTAAAGCTTATCGATCTATTTACACTGTTTTCAGAATTATCTATATTATCACGAACATAACTAAAACGGATAGTTTCTACATCTTCAGTTCTTCTAATCCAACCGTCTGTGTGTGCAATGTTCCAGTTGGCACCACCAGAGCCAAAGTTTGAAAACACGCTAAAAGCACCGCCACTTTCTCTAAGATAGCCAACACCATTAAAGTTACCTGTTGAGCCATCTGCACGTGTCCGATGCCCAAACAACTACTTTTTCATCAGGAATTGCCAGCCTTGCTGCTCGTATGGTTGGGTTCAAGGTTTCTCTAACGCCTCCCGTTTCCAGCGTTTCTCGTGGTGTCCATGAAACAGGGTCATTAAAAGCATCGTTAGCGTTTACATATAAATTTCCTGTTGCAATTCCTGTATAGGTAACAAAAGTATCTCCGGCTCTGGCGTAGGTAAAGTCCAATTGGGCACCACATACGTTATCTACAGAAACTTCGTCTACCCAGTTAAATCCATATTCACCAGAAGTGCTTCTTGCGGAAAAGACCTCGGTACTACACGCGTCGTCTTTTAAATAGGTTGCTAAAACCCTCATTGTATTTGTGCTGGTAGGGAAATTTCTATCTACTCCAAAATCTGTAACATCATTAGAAATAGTATCAAAATCGAATGCTGCGGTTGCAGTATTCCAGCGTGCAACCTGAAATAAACCATTCTCAAATTGGAGAAATGCTAAAATATACTGGTCTCCTGTTCCATCTAAAGATATTAATTGTATTTTTCTTACCGGGGTAAGCACCTGCTGTTCTCCGAAAAGGTTCCAGGTAACACCGTTGTCTGTAGACCTGTATATATAAATTCCATCCTGAGTACCTCCGGCATCAATATCATTTTCGTACATCCCCAGATATAAATCTCCTGTGTTTAGCGTTGCGGTCATATCTATACCATCCACAAAATCGTTACGCACTAAAATATCATCTCCCCAATCTCTTGTCATAGGGAGTGGTTCCGGGCGTTCTACAATTTCTCCGGGAATATACGGTGTTGCTCCTTGTCCTAATCTATCGTATTTTGGAGCATTTATAGATTTGTAAAGGTCTCCGATAGCTGGGTTTACAGCTGTCCAGGCATCTTTAATGGCGAGTCTGTTAGCTTCAATTTCCTGAGCCGTTCCGTTCTCGTCTAAGTACGTTTGCTCCAGGTATAAAGTTTCTAACAGAGGTGTTCTCTCCGGATTTTGAAGCGTTGTCCCTGTAGCATCTTCATTTAATGATTGTGCGGTTGCTGCAAAAATGCTTAGCAAGCAAACCGATAGTGTAACTAATTTTTTCATGAGTTCTAAAATTTTTAAGTTTTGAATGTCCCTACTCTATTTATTGGCTTTTCAGGTTGCGCCAAGTATGCTGCATTTATTAATGTTCCAAAAGTAGAAGACAGGGATCCTTTAAACGGTAGGTAATAACTCCAAAAGCGCTTGGTGAAACAACTGATTATTTTGTGGGTTAAACACCCCCCTTATACTAATAAATACCTTGTTTAATACTAATATGTTGTATAACTGACTGGATGATTATTAGGTAAAAAAAAGATTATAATGCGCTTATATAATTGATAATGCGTTAGGTGTAACCACAAAAAAAACCGGAAGCTAATGCTCCCGGTTTATAATTTTTAAAATGAATGATGTTATCCTAACTCGTCCAGATCCAGCTCATCTATGGCATCCCAGGTTTCGTCTACATCCATATTGGTACTGTTGGCTTGAATATAAAACCGCTTCCCGTGCATAAGTTGAATGCTCGTGTTGTTATTGTTTTTTCTGTATTCTTCAATGGCCTTTATATCCCCTTTTTTTACAGTTCGCTTCATTTTGTACTCATCCTCTTCTTCCATATCCATAGAAAGCATCATTCGTATCCCGGCCGTTGCTGAAGCACCCATCTCTCCTGCTCCATCGAGCACAGTAACTTTAAACACTTTACTTTTATCTTCGTTGCTATAGGTGGCTTCTATGGTAGCAATTTGGATATATGCTGTTTGCCCTGCTTTATAGCCAGTACGCTTCATTCCGTTAATTTCGTCCGGGAGCCAGGTTTTCATTTCTTCGTTGGTAAGCGGCGTTATTTCCTGAAGCTCTTTAATATCGTCCCCCATTTTATTGAGTTCTTTTGTCGCTTTCATGGTATTGGAAACCCCTTCTTTGGTTTCTTTAATTTTTTTTGAAACGGGATTGTCGCAAGCGCCTAGCGTCGCAATAGCCATACATGCAAATACAAATTTTTTCATGAGATTATAATTTGGTTAGGCTCACAATATACTAAAAATGAGTATTTTAAATACCTTCTTCTGGAAAATTTCCCTTGAATATTATTTTATAAAGTATGTTACTACCAAGTAGGTAAAGGGTTAGTGATTTCTTCGGTGCTGATTAAATTTGCGTACTTATAGGAAAAACAAAAAATGCAGTAGCGAATATAACTACAACTAATTACTCATTTTTTGAAGCTATCTTTTCCAGCTCTGCGTACCAGTGCTTTCCAAATTTTCTAATAAGCGCATCTTTTACAAATTTATAGACGGGCACTTTTAATTCTTTTCCAAGAGTGCACGCATCGTCACAAATAGGCCATTTATGGTAGTTTACCGCAGCAAACTCACTGTAATCCTGAACGCGAACAGGATATAAATGACAGGAAATTGGCTTCTTAAACGATACTTCTCCCGCATTGTAAGCATCTTCAATACCGCAACTTGCTGTCCCGTTATTTGTAAAAGTTACGTAGGCACATTCAGCACCATGTACTAACGGAGTTTCCAGTTCATCTCTTTCAGAAAGTATGTGTGTTCCCTGCGCTTCAATAGCGGCAATGCCCTCCGGACGCAGGAAGGGTTTTACTTTAGGGTAGATTTCTTTTAAAATTGAAACTTCTTCTTCGGTTACAGGAGCTCCCGCTTCGCCGGCAATACAACACTCCCCTTTACAGGCTCCAAGATTGCATACAAACTCCTTCTCAATAATATCTTCTGAAACAATTGTTTTTCCTAGTTGAAACATAGATGCAAAGATACTACTTCGGTACAATTTTACTCCTATGGTCGTAAAATCACTTGGTAACCTCTGCTGGTATTTTTATTATACTGTTGAAGTGGTACATTTTAAATGAATCACAAAATATATTGATTGATTATCTGGGTAGGAACAAAATTGTATCTAAGGATAAGCACTAACTTTAAATAGCCTAATTTTGCATTTTGTAAAAATCTATTAAAAACCCGTGTTGACGGATTTACATGAACTTCAGTTTTAAGGAAATAGCTACTGCCACGATGGTACTCTTTGCGGTGATTGATATTGTTGGGAGCATCCCGATTATCATTTCATTGAAAGAAAAATCCGGCACTATAAAAAGTGGGCGAGCTTCCATTATTGCGGCCATAGTGTTGATTGTATTCCTGTTTATTGGCGAAGAGATCCTGAAACTTATAGGCATCAATGTGTACGAATTTGCCGTGGCAGGTGCATTTATATTATTTTTTATCGCAATAGAAATGATTCTTGGGATTAAACTCTTTAAGCAAAACGAGGAAAATCTGGAAATGGCAACGGTTTTTCCTATTGCTTTTCCCATTGTAGCAGGACCGGGAAGTTTAACATCATTACTTTCCCTAAGAGCAGAATATGAATTAGAAAATATAATAGTTGCCATTATTGTTAATGTAATAGTGGTTTTTATCGTGCTACGAACTTCTGGGAGCTTGCAAAGGTTTCTCGGAAAAAGCGGAATTGCGATCATTGAGAAGATCTTTGGAGTAATTCTGTTAGCCATTGCGGTGAAGTTATTTACATCTAATATTCAGGAATTGTTTAATTGAATTAGCTGTGAGTTTTAAGCGTTGCGCATACTTCGCTTTGAGTGACATATTTTAAAGTAAAAATTATGAAAATGTTTATCTATATCCTAATGGCATTGGCTGCGGGATTGCTTGTTTATAATATCTTTCAGATAGATTTTGATGCTCCCTTTCAGGGCGAAAGTACGGTGGCGGTAATTTGTGTGCTGGCTGCTGCCTGTACTATTTTACTTTTGTGGATTTTACAAACATCCCTCGCCATTAAGAAAAAAAGCAGACGTTAAAACACGATGTGTTACATTCACGGTTGTTTCATAAATGAATCAAATTCATTATAAACAAAAAATGCCGCTTAGTATTCGGTATCAGTAAGGAGTAGGCAAAAAAACTTATTCTTCGTTTTCTTTAATTAGTGGGAGGACGCCTTCCAATTCCAGCACTTTTTGTAGCATTGGGTCGCCGTCATTCAAAATATATTCGAATGCATTGGGGCCGTAGAGTTGCTGTGCTATGTTTGCTTTTATCGCTTTTTTAAGATCTTCAGTATAGGCACTTAGGTCTATTCTTGCTTCATTGAGTCTTGCGTATTCAATAAACTCTTCAGAAAGAGATGTATCTACCTCGTAGCTTCGGTTAAATTCTTCAAAAGAGGCATTTTTAAATAGTCTTCGGTTCTTTTCAAGATATTCAAACACAAAATAGCCCATATAGCCACTTCTGGAGACAAACTGAAGCGTTTCATTGGCAATGCTGGTGTCTTTAGGGACAAATACATCTGGAATAATACCACCACCACCATACACTACTTTCCCTTTTGGGGTAATATACTTTAGCGAATCTGCTACTTGAATGCTATCTGCGCTTAATAATTCGCCATTCTTATAACGGCTTTCATATTCTTTATAATAAGCATCATTGCCATCGCCATAAGGTTTCTGTATGGAGCGTCCGGTAGGTGTGTAGTACCTTGCAATGGTAAGTCGTACGGCGCTACCGTCTCCCAGCGACATTTCACGTTGTACCAATCCTTTCCCAAAAGAGCGACGACCAATTATGGTCCCTTTATCATTATCCTGTAAGGCTCCCGCTACAATTTCGCTGGCAGAGGCTGAGTTTTCGTTAATGAGGACATATATTTTTCCGTCTTCAAAATCGCCTCTTCGGGTGGCGTAGCTTTTGGTCTCTTCACCTTTTTTATTCCGTGTTATGAGTAGTAACTTATCTTTCCCCAGAAACTGATCCAGAATTTCTTCAGCAGTATAAATGTAGCCCCCTGGGTTATCGCGTAAGTCCAACACTAGTTTAGAGATACCATTATCCTTCAGTTTTTCGAGGGCGTCTTCAAATTCTTCACTGGTAGTTTCGGCAAATCTATTCACTTTAATGTAACCAATCTCATTGGTTAAGCTATAAGAAGCGTCTACACTTACCAAGGGTACATCGCTTCGTTTTACTTTAAAGCTAAGTAGCTTTTTTTCTCCTTTTCTAAAGACCTTTAACGTTACTCTGGAATTTTTTTCACCTTTTAAATATTCAGAAATACTGTCTCTGTTAAAGTCTGCGCCAAACAATGGTTTATCATCTGCGTATAAAATTCGGTCGCCACCACGAATACCTGCTTTAGCTGCCGGACCATCTTTTAGAGCTCTAATTACTGCAATACTGTCGTTATACGGGTAAAAACTTATGCCAATCCCAACAAAATTACCGCGCATATCTTCGGCATTTTTCTCGTAGGCATCTACCGGAATGTAAACCGAGTGAGGATCCAGATTTTCCAGGATCCCGTTTACAGTAACATCTACAATACTATCTGTATTTACCTGATCTACGTATTCGTAATCTATGTAATCTATAAGGCGGTTGAGTTTGTCTTTTTTACTGTTGGTGGCAAAGATCTTCTCTGTAGTATCTTCAAAATTAAGTTTTGAGCCTATAAGAACTCCAGCCGCAATCGCGACCCCAAAAAGTAAGGGAAGGTAGTTTTTATTAAAGCGCATATTATAGGTTCAAGTCGTCAATGTGTGTTATGGTAACGCCAGCTTTCTTTAAAAATTTCACGCCGGAGTTGTCTTTATATTCGTGGTGATATACCAGTCTTTTAATTCCTGCCTGGTGTATTAATTTGCTACATTGCTGGCAGGGCGACATAGTAATGTATAAGGTGGCGCCGTTACAGGATTGTGTAGAAGAAGCTACTTTTAAAATGGCGTTGGCTTCTGCGTGCAGTACATACCATTTTGTATATCCTTCTTCATCTTCACAGAAATTTTCAAAACCGCTGGGAGTTCCGTTGTATCCGTCACTAATTATCATTTTATCTTTTACAATAAGTGCGCCAACTTGTCTTCTTTTACAATACGAGAGTTTACTCCACTCATACGCCATGCGTAAATAAGCTACATCGTATTGTTTTTGCTTGGCTTCTTTCATAAAAGTTAGATTCTTAGCTAAAGTAACGGGAAGTTATTAGGTGATAAAGTATTGGTTGTTAAATAGTACTTAAAGTTACATTCATTCTTAAAAAATCCAGTTTTCCAATAACATAGGTATTGCAAGAATAATAACGAGTGCTGAAATAATTACCACCCAAAATTGTTTTTTAAGTTTAAAAACTTCCTGAACTATATAACCTAAAAATACTACCGTTGAAGCAATAATAACCTGAGCGATTTCTATTCCCAATGCAAATTCCAGTAAATGTATAAGTTTATTCCCGTCGTTGATCATGTTAAAATATCCCGCAAAACCGAAGCCGTGAATCATTCCGAAGAAAAAGGTGATCACAATAAACAAAAGACCTGTAGGTGTTTTTCTTTTTTGCAATGCATTTACTAAGGAAACTATGGCTGTGGCAAGAATAGTTACAGGTATTAAAAATTCTACCCAACTACTATCTACGGTAAAAACCTGATAGGTAGCCAGGGCCAAACTCACGCTGTGTCCTAAGGTAAAAAAGGTAACAGCTATTAACATACTACGCCAAGTTTTTAGGGTGTATGTAGCACAAAGAGCTATAATAAAAAGTGTGTGGTCGTAGGCGTTCCAGTCCAGGACGTGTTCTAATCCTAATGTTACGTAAAGCCAAAAGTCTGACATAAATTATTTTTTTGTAAATTTATAAGAAACAAACTGATACAAGAGATGCTAAAAAAAAATACTTTTACTAGGTACACTCATTTTCTCCAATGTTTTAATGGCTCAAGATCCAGAATTAATAAATAACCAATGGTTCTTAGAAAAAATAGTTGTTTCAGGTACTGAAGTTTTCCCGCCTGTAAATGAAGAAGTACCTAATGTTCCTCTCTATTTTGAAGATAATGTTGTAGGAATTGTTTTTTTGTCAACAGTATGTAATTCACTAAGCGGAATTCCCGAATTTGATGGAAACAATTCATTTACATTAACAGAGCTTTATCAAACACTTGGTGGTTGTGATGACGGAACAAATTCTCCGTTTGAAGGCGAATATTTTCAATTTTATTTTTCCAATGAAATGAATGAGCCTTACATATATGAAATAACCGATGAGGGCGGTGGCGGCAGAAGTATGACAATAACTGTAACTAATGGAGATGTAGCCTACTATAAAAATTCTGTGTTGAGTATTGAGGATCAATATTTACTATCGTCTAAGATAGTTCCCAACCCGATAACCAGTTCATTTTCTATACATTCGGTTGTCGCGATCCAAAAATTAGAGATATACGATCTTTCGGGTAATTTACTTTATTCTGAAGAACATCCAAATAATACAATAGATATATCATCATTTAGTGCCGGAATCTATTTCGCAGAAATAACAATTGGCAACCAAAAAAGTGTTCAAAAATTGATTAAAGAATAATTTTTTCCGAAACCCACTACTACTTTATAGGCAGCTTTTATATGAATTTTTTGGCTTTGGTTTTCAACTCCAGAGCCTGTTCCAATGCTTCCTCTCTTGTAAATTCAAAAAACCTAACATTGATTAAAGCTATTAATCATAAAAAAGCTTCAGCAATGTGCTGAAGCTTTTAGGTTTGGGGCAATTCAAATTAAGCAGGTTATTGCTTTGTAAAGGTGAGAAAATCTGTTCCTCCGTTTCCGCCGCTTACATCGGTTAATTCAATCTTAGTTGCGGTTACTGAAATGATATCCCAATCGTCATTCAAATCTTCAAAATCATTGGTGTCTGGCACCGGAAAAAATATATTGAAATCGTCATCGTTACTTGAGCTTCCGTCATCATCGCTGGAAGAGTTGCTACCATCGTCAAGTACAGACCAATCGCCAGTAACAGTTGTGGTACCATTTACAGCCGTTAAAACTCCATTTTCGCCAAAAGTAAACGTGTAGCCATTAAAATTTGAAGTTTCATCTTCATCTGTATCAAAAAAGTAGCTAATGCGCCAGGTTCCATCTGTGGCAATGTCTCTAATTTGGTCTGCACTATTTCCATTGTCATCGTTGTTATTACTGTCGTCGTCGCCAGAGCAGGCAACTGTTATTGACATTAATGCAATTACTAAAATTGTTGCTGTTTTTTTTAAGTATTTCATGTTTTTTCTATTTTAAAATTAGTTTGTATGCAAGATTTTGGTGGTAACCAGCCTCAAGGTGTCGTGCTATGTAATGTTCTTTTTCATTAGACACCTACTCCCCATTATGCCGAGAAACGGGTCTCTGCAGGATTTAAAAAAAGCACTACGCTATGAGACTGATAAAACTAACCAAAATCGAGTTATTGTTTTTCAAAAATCAAGACATCGGTACCTCCGTTGCCACCACTTACATCTTGTAGTTCTACTCGTGTGTCGGAAACCATAAGCACATCCCAATCGTCGTTAAATTCATCAAAAGGCATTCCATTAAAATTAAGTAATAGTTTATTACCTCCGCTTAGTACTTGCCAGGTTCCGTTATTTGTATTTCCTCCATTGGTTGCAGCTACTGTGCCTGTGCTATTCCAATTTATGGTGTATCCTGCAAAATCTCCTGTCTCATTATCACCATCATCTATGTAGCTAGCCACAATCCAAGTCCCTTCCGGCAGGATGGTTTCCAAATTTGAAGTGCCGCCACCGCCACCGCCAACAGGGTTTCTCTCAAAAGTTAAAAAGTCTACAGAGCCATCTCCTCCGCTTACATCTTTCAATCGAATAATATCATTGGTAACTTCCAGCACATCCCAATCTTCGGCCAACTCATCTAATGGGTCTATAACTCCAAAGTTTAAGTTTAGTTCCAAAGCAGTTTCATCTCCTGCAGAGGTTGACCAGGTTCCGTTTGTAGTTCCGCCAGATCCTATGGCTGTTGCTGTATTGTTACTTGCAAAGTTGAAAACGTAGTCGGCAAAGTCTGAGGTTTCATCAACATCATCAAAAAAGTAGGTTACGTACCAATCTCCCATAGTAAGAGCGTTTACTAGGGCTGTGTCGTCGATACCGCCTCCGCCTCCGCTGTTGCAGTTGCTTTCAAAACGTAGTCTGTCGTCACCCAATCTTAAATCTACCTTACTTTCTCCGGGTTGTTGTTCTATTTCGTGCAAGTTCCAGGTATCATTTACATCTGGGAGTCCTGGTACATTTATTATTACATCTATATTATTTCCAGATCCAGATGCAGACCACGTTCCGTTAAATGTATTTCCGCTGGTGGCCACAACCAAATTACCTGCTGTATCAAAATTGAAAGTATACCCTACATAAATATCCTCCAGATCCTCATCGTCACGTTCCAATTTATCTACCGTCCAGTCTGTACAACCCGTGAGTATAACTTCTAGCTGTTGTGTGGTACAGTTGTCACAATCATCATCAAAAGGATTGTTATTATCATCTTCATTACAGGAATCTGCCGCATCTGCAATCACAGTTGCTAATTCCTGAAAATTATTAACCTGTATGGTTGTGCCATCAAAAAGTATTAAAGTAAGCGGGAACTCGAAAGTAACTATAGTAGACGGGTCTAAATTCTGAAGAAAATTATACAGTTCTTCATCGCTCGTAATAACAATAGTTTCAATTAGTTCGTTACTTTGGTTAAATATAGAGGCAGTTATTGGGTACTGAATATCGACACACTCAATATCGTCATCATTTTCATTCTCGCCAGGGCATTGAAACGCTGCTGCATTTAATTCGTCTTGATTATTAATTATAATTTCCGAAAAATCTGTCAAAACAATTGTAACAGGGAAAATGATTTCTAATGAGTCGGTGTCATTATCAAATTCGTTGAAAATATCTTCAATTATATTCAGGTCATCTTCAGTTTCAACAACAACTTCAAATCCGTTTGCAATAACTGTAACAGGGAGTTTTATATTAAAACAGCTCGCACCGTCGAGAATATTATCGTAAGATCCATCGTTAGTAGCTGTTCGAAGCAAAAGATTGGCTTCCGAGTTGGCAAGCACTTCTTCCTGAGGGGGTTCAATAATTTCTATTTCTTCCTTTCGGCAAGAAAATAATGTTAGTGACAGTAGCAATACCAGCACAAATTTGTTTCTAATTGACTTCATAATTTTGATTTTTGGGTTCTTTGCTAATAGAACAACTCAGTTTTAAAATCTCCTGAAAAAAAATAAATAATTTTCTTTGTAGCTTTACCAAAACAACCTCAACCTTGACAAAAGATCTTCATTCCAACGTTTGTGAACAATCTGTTTTTTCAAAACTATATGAGCAGTATGCAACAAGTTTGCACGACTTTCTATATTACAAATATGGTTTAGGAGCGCAAGCCAACGACATAATGCAGGAAGCTTTTGTTAGCCTTTGGGAAGCTTGTAAAAAAGTTGCTCCTTCAAAAGCTAAATCGTTTCTTTTTACTGTAGCCTCTAACAAAGTATTGAACGAACTTAAACATCAAAAAGTTGTTTTAAAGTATCAAAAAATAGCACCCAAAAACTACACCAACGAAACTCCGGAATTTTTAATGCGACAGGAGGAATTTCTGCAACAATACCAAAAAGCCCTCAGTAATTTAACCGAAGACCAACGCCTTGCATTTACGCTTAGCAAAATTGAAGGCAAAAAACATAAAGAAATCGCCGAACTTTTAGGCGTCACTCAAAAAGTGGTAGAATACCGAATATACAGTGCTTTTGACTCCCTAAAAAATGAATTGAAAAATTTCAAAATAAAATAATAAGGAGTTTTTACAGTTCAGTTGTTTTATAAGTAACATTACAGGTATGGAAAAAAATTACTTATTGAAAAAATGGTTAAACAATGACTTAACCGAAGAAGAACTAAGCGCCTTTAACCAATTGGAAGAAGCCGAGTTTAACACGGCTATTATAGCCAATGCCCAGCATTTTAAAGCGTCTCATTTTTCTACTCCAGCATCTTTTAAAAGTTTGCAGGAAAAACTTCCTGTTAAGAAATTAACTTGGAAACGTACCTTATTACAAATTGCAAGCGTTTTAGTACTTGGTTTTGCGGTGTACTATGGTTTTTTCTATAATCAGATAACTCAAATACAAACCCTGGCTGCTGAAAAATCAACAATTTCTTTACCAGACAATTCTACGGTTATTTTGAATGCAGCTTCAGAAATAAGTTACCATAAAAAAAACTGGGATGATGAACGGGAACTTCAGTTAAAAGGAGAGGCTTTTTTCAAAGTGGCAAAAGGAAAAAAATTCAATGTAAAAACCGCTCAAGGTGTTGTTTCGGTATTAGGAACTCAATTTAATGTAAAGCAACGTGACACCTATTTTGAAGTAAGCTGTTACGAAGGTATTGTACAGGTAACCACTAACAAAACGGTAAAAAAACTATTGGCAGGAGATACGTTTAGACTGGATGCCGGAGTTATTTTTAATGGCACGACTACCCAGAGTACTCCACAATGGACGGCTAGCATGAGTAATTTTAAATCTATCAGGTTTTATCAGGTTTTAGAGGAGTTGGAACGTCAATATAATATTACCATTACCTATAATGGGACTAAAAAAACCCAGTTTTTTACAGGTGCTTTTGTGCACGATAACCTGGAAAATGCACTACAAGCTATCACCGCACCATTAGGATTAAAATATAAGGTAGAAGAAACTAATAAAGTGATACTTCTGGACGAGTGAAAAAAACAACCTCTTACATATTATTTGCCAGTGTATTTTTGTGGAATAGCTTCTGTTATGCTCAGGACAGGAATATCCCTCTCAATCAGGCTATTGCAGAATTAGAGAATCAATATGGCTATACGTTTAATTATGTAGAAGAAAGTATTAAAGAGTATCGCGTAAAACCTATAAACACCTCTGTTTCTTTTGCTGAAAATTTAACTTCATTACAAAAACAAACTTCACTAATTTTCAGAATTCTAGATGCCAATATTGTTTCAATAGCTGCCGAAGAAAACATTACTATTTGTGGATACATTAAAGATATTGAAACACAGAAAGGTATTCCTTTTGCAACAATCCAAGGATTAAAAAATGCTACAGTAACAAATGATGATGGATATTTCAGCATAAAAGTTTTAGCGAAACATGACAGCATAACGATACGGCATTTGGGGTATGAAACCAAAACTACTTCTCTTGCTGTTTTAATTTCAGAAAAATGTAGTACTGTCTTTATTTCTTCCATAAAAGAGCCATTAAACGAGGTGCTACTTTCTTCTTATCTAGTGCAGGGAATGAGCAAAATGAGCAATGGCGCCCTGCAAGTAGATTTTAATAAATTTACAGCACTTCCAGGCCTTATTGAAACAGATGTACTACAAACAGCTCAGGCGCTTCCCGGAATACAAAGCACTAACGAAACAGTATCCAACATTAACATTCGTGGCGGCACAAACGATCAAAACCTGGTGCTTTGGGACGCTATAAAAATGTACCAGACGGGACATTTTTTTGGGCTTATTTCGGCTTTTAATCCTCAAATTACCCAGCGCGTGATAGTTCAAAAAAACGGGACCAGTGCAACACTCACAGACGGAGTTTCAGGCAGTATAAAAATGGAAACCGAAGACAAAATCAATCAAAAGCTTTCAGGCAGTATAGGTGCAAACCTTTTGGATGCTAATGTTTTTTTGGATATTCCTTTAGGCACCACCTCTTCTCTTCAATTGGGAGGAAGAAAATCTTTGAGTGATTTGGTAACAACGCCGACGTATGATGCCTATTTTACCAGAATTTCTCAGGACACCGAGGTAGAAAATAACGTTGGCGTCATTAGAAATACAGATAGATCTTTCGACTTTTATGATGTTTCACTACGCTGGTTGTATGAGATAGGCAAACAGGATAAACTGCGTGTTAACTTTTTATATATAGATAATATTCTGGCGTTTAATGAAAATGCAACTATAAATCAGAATCTTACTTCCCGGGAAAGTAGTGTAGCTCAAAATAGCCTGGGCGCAGGAATTTTATGGCAACGGGAATGGACAGAAAATTTAAATACTTCTTTCCAAATTTATGAATCTGATTATAACCTTCGAGCCATTAACGCAAACCTCCTGGATGAGCAACGCTTTTTACAAGAGAACAGGGTTTCAGAAACAGGTGTAAAAGCGTTGGCCGTCGTTACATTGCAAGAAACACAAAACGTAACCTTTGGTTATGAATTTATTGAAACCAAAGTCACCAATCTGGATGATGTAGACGTTCCTTTAGTACGTACTTTAATTGCCGAAGTAGTTAGAACACATAGTGGTTTCGGGCAATACCTGTTACAATCTCAAAATAAAAAAAGTGTTCTTATTGCTGGCTTTAGGTATAATTATTTAGATAAATTCAACGAGAGTATTTTAGAGCCCAGACTTCAGTTTACTCAAAAATTTTTAGAACATTTTAGTGTGGAAGTTGCGGGTGAATTTAAGCATCAAATAACATCCCAGATAGTTAACTTTCAGAATGATTTTTTAGGGATTGAAAAAAGACGCTGGCAGTTATCGAATAATAGTAGTATTCCAATTATAAAAAGCAGGCAGACCTCGCTAGGGTTAAATTACAACCATAAAAGCTGGCTGATAAGCGTAGAGGGTTATTATAAATTTGTAGACGGAATAACCACACAGGAGCAAGGGTTCCAGAATCAATTTGAATTCTTAAAAACTAACGGTAGCTATACTGTTTTGGGAACAGACGTGCTGCTTCGTAAGAGATTACACGATATTTCATTATGGTTAAGTTATTCGTTTATGAACAATAGCTATACATTCAAAAGCTTATCTGCCAATTCATTTCCAAGTAATTATAACATCCCACACAATGTAACTTTTGGCACAACCTATGTATATGAAGCACTAAAAATAACCGCCGGGTTAAACTGGCGCTCGGGCAATCCCACCACAAGACCCGTAGCTGGTAATGAAATAGTAAATGGCAACATAAATTATGGCGCTCCCAACAACAGTAAATTTGAAGAATATCTACGGGTAGATACATCTGCGTTGTACCAACTAAAAATTAATAATATCTCCATTGAAGCTGGTATTTCTATCTGGAATGTGCTTGACCAAACAAACACAATTAATACCCTTTACAGAATAAATGAAGAAGGTAGTATCGTAGAGAACAAACAAAACTCTTTAGGGTTGACGCCTAATGCTTTGTTACGGCTTACTTTTTAAGTCATGTAATAAAAAATCCAGCTAAAAACTGGATTTTTTATTGGATAGACCTTAAAATACCTCACCAAAAAATCGGGATTTAAATACTGCCGTTAGTTTTTAAGAATTTTAAGTGTCGCTGTTTCTCCTTGAGGATTTTTAAGTAGCACCAAATATATTCCTCTGGAATTAGGTAACTCTAATGTAAGTCTTTGGGAGTTTTTAAACCAATATCTTGTTACCACTTGTCCTAGCATATTGGTGATAGTAACATTTAGTTCAGTAAAGCTTTCACCTAGTTCGATGGTAAAATTTCCATCGGTTGGATTGGGATAGGCTACTAAACTTGCGCTGAACGTAGTTTGCGCAACTCCAAGAATAGCTTCCGTTGTTTTAAAAACCCAGTAATCATCTAGCCCTTCGCTGTTTTCAGTTTTATCACCTGAAATATTTGAATCTGAAGAGAGAACATGGCAAAAGTTCCATCCGGATTTTCAATAATATAAGAACCACTTTCATCTCCCGAACCACCTATGGTATTTTGTGAAACTATAGTTCCTGATGCATTTAGTTTAACGAGCCAATAGTCATACCCTCCGTTACTGTTTTCCGTTTTATCGCCAGAAATATTACTATTGCTCCACCCCCCAATCATATATGTACCGTCCATCAATTGTTTAACATCCCTTGGATAGTCAATTCCGCTACCACCAATGGTATTCTGCCAAACGATAGAACCGTTGCTATCTAATTTCAAAATCCAGAAATCGAAATCTCCTTGTGAATTTTCAGTCTTATCTCCAGAGATGTTGGATTTTGAATAACCACCAACTACATAGCCTCCATCTGCTGTTTGTATCATGTCACGAAACACATCACTTCCACCACCTCCAATGGTATTCTCCCACTCAATAGTTCCTGAAGCATCGAGCTTAACAAACCAATAATCATTTTCTCCTAATGAATTTTCAGATTTATCTCCAGAAGCTGGCGATGTTGAGAATCCGCCAATCATATATCCGCCATCTGCTGTTTGGAAAGCCGCCTGGGTTCTATCTATCAAACTACCTCCAATACTGTTTTGCCATACAATAGAACCTGTACTATCCAGTTTTAAAGCCCAATAATCGCGCTGCCCGTTTGTAGGATCTGTTTTGTCTCCGGAAATATCACTATCTGAATACCCGGCTACAAAATAGCCTCCATCTGCAGTTTCCACCACATATGTGTCAAATTCAGGCTGAGCGCCTCCGTATGTTTTTTGCCACATAATATCGCCGTTGCTGTCTAATTTTAGGATCCAATAGTCCAGGCCTCCCCGAGAATTTTCAGTCTTGTCGCCAGAAATGTTAGAATCTGAACTTGCACCTAAAATATAGCCGCCGTCGGTAGTTTGTTGAATAGAAATTAAGAAATCCTCTCCGCTACCCCCAATGGTATTTTGCCAAACAATAGCGCCACCACTATCCAATTTTACGATCCAGATGTCCGTCCCACCATTACTGTTTTCCGTTTTATCGCCAGAGACATTTGAAGTGGAATAGCCTCCCACTATGTAACCACCATCTGCTGTAGGTTCAAATGAAGTTGAAAAATCTCCCTCACTGCCACCAATGGTGTTTTGCCAGATAATGGCAGGGTCTTGCGCTTGCAAAACGAAAATTGTTGCCAACGTTGCAAATAATAAAGTAATTTTTTTCATCTTAATTAAAATTTATAGTTAGTATTTGTATATCAAAAAAGTTCTGAAAATTCATCATGTTTTGAGCCTTACCGCTTTTAAGGATTCACTTTGTTTTTAATTTCTAATAAGGCTGTTTCCAAAGCTTCTATGCGTTGGTTTGTATCAAATTGTACTTTTATTTGTGCCTTTAGGTTAGCATTTTCCTGTATAAGGACTTCAATTTTGGTATGAAGTGCTTTTATGGCTTGAACTACTATGGGGTCATAATCGCCATAGGCTGTTTGTAAATATCCGAGCGCATCTGTGGTAACTTTTTCTGGGAACACTTCCTGAAGTTCTTGAGCTACAAAGCCGTATTGAATTCCTTCGGGACGCTGGGCTCCGGTTTTGGTATCGTTCCACTCGTAGGTGACACCTCGTAATTTCAAAATTGATTGCAAAGCACTTTTTTCTGAAATAGTCTCAATATTTTTTTTCAATCTGCGATCGCTATTTCCCACCCAAGAACCTGGGTTTGTTTTGGAGGCTTCACCTTCAACTTCTAGGATGTTGGTTAGTGGAATTCTTGAGAAGCCTGCTTTGCCGTTTTTGAGTATCGTTAGCGCATTGCTCGTTCCAGCTGCACTTCCGTTGCCAACAACAAAACTTCGATCCGTGGCTATGGCAGTAGTCGTACTCGCTGCAGTGTAATCCAGGTTATAGCTTCCTATAACCACTTCGTTAAAAGATTTCGATTTGGTTTGAATCCCTAAAGCAATGCCATTTACTCCGCTCACAACCGAACTATTTCCAACTGCAAAACCATCAGTAGCGGCAGTTAAAGTTGTACCCCTGTTGAATGCGGTTGAATACGCTCCATCTGCAATTCCTGAAGTGCCCGCTAGGGAATTAGCTCCATTTGCGTTAGCCGCCAATGCCACAGCATTAGATCCAGTAGCACTTGCCCCGTTCCCGAAAGCTCCTGCACTTACTCCAGATGCAGTTGCGTTTTCTCCTAAAACTACAGCCCCCGCTCCACTAGCAGTGGTACTTTTCCCTATAGAAACAGCATTGCTAGCAGAAGCATTTGCTAAACTTCCCATTGCAATGGCATTTAAACCTCCAGAAGAAGCCGAATTTCCCATGGCAATACCATCGGTGGCCGCTGCTAAAGTAACACCTCTGTTTAACGCTGTGGAGTATTGTCCTTCTGTAATTCCTGCTGTTGCAGCAAATGAGTTGTTACCATTTGCTCTTCCATTTGACAAGGAAACTGCATTGGTCCCTGTTGCAATAGCGTTATATCCCAAAACGGTAGCATCTGCGCCTGAGGCAGTTGAATTTCTACCAATAGCGACTGCAGCAATTCCTGATGCTTCCGCATTATTGCCTATTGCAACAGCATCATTTGCTAATGCATCGGCTGTATTTCCCATAGCAATAGCATTTATTCCATTAGTATTAGAAAAACCTACTGCAAACCCATTTAAAGAGATTGATGATGTCACGCCGCTATTAAGTGCTGTGGAATATGCACCACCTGCAATACCAGCACTTGCGGCAAAGGAATTACCTCCATTCGCATTAGCAGCTAATGCCACGGCATTGGCTCCAGTGGCACTTGCTCCATTTCCAAAGGCTCCGGCACTTAAACCGGATGCCGTTGAATTTTCTCCTAAAACTACGGCTCCGGCTCCACTAGCAGTAGTACTTTTTCCTATAGAAACAGCATTGGTAGCAGAAGCTTCTGCTAAATTTCCCATGGCAATGGCATTTACGCCTCCCGAAGAAGCCGAATTTCCCATTGCAATGCCATCGGTGGCTACTGCCAATGTAGTACCCCTGTTTAAGGCTGTTGAGTATTGTCCTTCTGTAATCCCTGATGTTGCAGCAAAGGAGTTGTTCCCATTTGCTCTTCCATTTGACAAGGCAACTGCATTGGTGCCTGTTGCAAGAGCATTAAATCCCAAAACGGTAGCATCTGCGCCTGAGGCAGTTGAATTTCTACCAATAGCGAAAGAAGCAATTCCTGAAGCTTCAGCATTATTGCCTATGGCAACAGCGTTATTGGCTAATGCTTCAGCTGCATTTCCCATAGCAATAGCATTTATATTGCTTGCAAGAGAAGAATTACCCACGGCAAAGCCATCTGTTGCTGCTGGTAAGGTTGTACCTCTATTAAGTGCTATGGAATATGCCCCATCTGCAATACCTCCTGTAGCAGATAAGGAAACATTTCCATTGGCATTTGAAGCACTAAATGCTGTAGAATTAGCGCCTGTTGCACGCGATTGAAATCCAAAGGCAACAGAATTTATTCCAACGTTCACATCATTCCAGCCTGTTCCATTTGGAAGTCCTGCCCTAAAAGCTGCTTTACTCTTATCAAAAAAGAATTGTGCGTCAGCTCCTCCTAAAAATGAACTGCCAAATACAAAATCATCGGCACTCTGGTTGGTTGTATTTTGAACTACTCCACTAATACTTTGAAATTCATTTCCATCTCCGGAACCAACTTGCCATGTGGCATTTCCGTTGGCATCACTGGTTAATACTTTCCCTACCGCTTGGGTACCATCGTCAATTTTTACAGTCCCGAAAATATCCAATGTTGCTGAAGGTAAGCTTGTTCCTATACCTATAGAACCCCCTTTTAAAATAGTCATTGCATTACTTTCAGAACCAGTACTTCCGTTTCCAACTGTAAATATGCGGTCATTAAAATCATACCCAGTAGTACTATTTGGGGTGTATGTTTCATTATTGATTCCTACGACCACTTCTCCATAAGAAGGAGCTGTTGTATAACTACCAATTGCAAGGCTGTATTCTCCATTTGCAGATGCACCTTCCCCAATCGCAACAGAATTATTAGCATTTGCTACTCCCCCTTGAAAGGCGACTGAGGTATTTCCAAAAGCGGCTCCACTTACCGTAAAAGAGTTATCTCCCGAAGCAATCCCATATCCTCCTAAGGCGGTAGCTCCTGCTCCCGATGCAATACTATTTTGACCCGCTGTAAAAGAACTTATTCCAGAAGAAGTTGTGTCAGTTCCTAATGCGATCGCAGAATCACCGGTAGCTTGTGATCCATTTCCAATTGCAATGGCGTTGGGTTGATCGGCCAGCGTATTTTCACCAATTGCTGTTGCATAATCCCCAGAAGCCACGGAAGATTCCCCTATGGCCATAGATGTTTGTCCAGAAGCCGTTGCTCCTGGAAATGCTGTAGCTAAATTTCCAAAAGCATTTCCGCTTACTGCAAATGACAACACTCCCGATGCTATCCCATTATTTCCAAAAGCTGAAGAAGCCTCTCCAGAGGCAATAGTGTTTTGATTAAATGCTGAAGAATAAAGTCCTACATTGCTATCATCCCATTGATTATTATCTGAAGAACCCGCCCTAAAAGCACCTTTTCCTTTGTGGAAGTAAAATCTGTTATACCCATCGGGTCCAATATTGTTTAAATCATTGCTTCCAATTACTATGTTGTGGGTGGGATACGTGTTATTGTAAATAGTAATTCCATTAATTGATAATTCATCTGTTCCCCCTCCAGCAGCCCCTAGATTTGTCCAAATAGTACCATCAAAAAACCAAAACCCTGAGGTATTATTGTTTTGATATACCAATAAACCAATTGCTGGCAAGGCAATTGCCAATCGCTCAGTTTCAGTCATTCGAGGCACTAAAATTCCGCCAGTTGTACTGGTTACATCAAGAGTAGCAGAAGGGTCTGGAGTAACAGTTCCTATCCCAACTTGGGCATAGGTGCTAATACCTATACATAATGCGATACTAATTATAATACTTTTCATAATTTATTTATTTAAATTTTAAAAAGCATAAGTAGGTGTCAAGTTAGATTTTAGGTTTCGATTTTGGGCAAAATCAGGTATTGGTAGAGCACTATGTAGGATTGCGTGCTTTTGGATCAAATTGCATTTAGATGGTTTGGCACATTATTACTCATAGGTATCTATTTTAAACTCTCTCCAAGTTTCTCCGTTTAGGTAGGAGTTCTTGTTAGGGTTTTCATAGGTGGTATTGGTACCTATGTACTTATTCTGAGTGTTTACCCAATACCGGTTGGTATTATGATCTATTTTATATTTTTCACCAGAATCCGGATCGATGATATTAACTTTTCCAAGGATAGCATCCGAAACCATTTCATTTCTACGCGATATAGCATCCTGATTCGTTTCCCAAGCTTTTTGGCGGTTTGCATTTGCTTCCTGATTTGCTTCCCATTGCTTCTGGCGTTCAGCCATACCTCTTTTAAATTCTGCTTGCTGTCTTTCAGTTTGTTCGTTGATTTGGTGAACCGCATAGGCGCTCTGCTGATTCATAGTTTTAATCCATTGTGGATTTATTTGCTTGTTGAGCAATCCATTTAAGTAATCTTGTCTCGCCTCTTCAAAATAAGCACTGGGAGCACCCATAGCACCGGCTTGAAAGCCCCAGAGCACATCATTTCTACCCTTTTCTAATTGGTAGAAAAATACCGTTATCCATCGTGTACCGTCTGGATCCAGCCATTCTATAGCGGTAGCATCAAACTGTACTGGATTTTGATCTTGTTTATAAATCATTCCAGAAAAATTCTTATAGCCTTCCAACAATGGATTGATAGGATACTTTCTCACCATTTTTCGATTTATTTGATTAGCGGTTGGTACCAACACCGCTTCAATAGTTTGTTCCATAGTCATAGGATATTTTACCTGTACCCCTGTTGCCTGATATAATTCTATCATCGTAGGATCGTTGGAGTAGAAATAGTATTGTCCTCTTTCACCGTACACTTTAATTCCGTTAGGCCCAGTAAAGGCAAATTCGCCAGCGTCGTGTTGTTTCCAGCTTACTGGGAAGGGGATGCGTTCTGTGACCATTCCATTTGTTTTATCGGTGTTGTAGAAATATTTGAGCTGTGGTATTTCTTCAGCTTGGACCTCCGTTTTATTCATGGCAGCTATCTTTTGATTCCCTTCTTCGTTTAGGGTATTGGTGCCGTTGCTTTTCTGTTCTCCATTTACACAGGAAATAAAGGACAATGCAACAACTCCAAAAAATTTAATAGTATGTTTATATAAGTCCATAATTTATTTCTTTACGATTTTAAAAGTTTTTGAAACTCCTTCAGCAGTACTTACTTTCACCAAATAAATTCCTTCGGAAGCATTAAGTTCTTGATTGATTCTTTGAGCCGAAGCATATCTTTCCGAAAAAATTACCTGCCCGAGTATATTTATTATTTCAACTAAAATATTTGAGTATTCTTTTCCGAAGTCTATTGTGAATTTGCCAATTGTTGGGTTTGGGTACATTGAGATTTGATTAAAGTTGTTTTCTTCAGTTCCCAAAACGATGTTGCTTACCTTAAGGATTACTTCATTGCCGCCACAAAGCACATCAAACGTATATTCCATACCTTGATAAATGGTTGAAATTGTTGATGGCAAACCACATATTACAGCCCGGTTCACGGAAAAAAGAACCCTAAATTCATCATCCAACGCCGGGGCGAAACCGAGGTTGACAACGATTGTTCCGTTCATATCAAATGCGCCGCCATTGTCTGCCTGTATTACATCATATTCGGTTTCTGGGGTGTTTCCGTTTAAATCCACCACAAGCCGCGCATTGGCATCCTGCCTAAAACCGTTGTAAATAAAAACCTTGTCTGCGCCGGGGCCAGAGGTTACAATCCCGTTGTTTGTAAATAATGTATTAAAATTGAGATCCAACTGACCAGTTCCCAAAATTGTCCCATCAATAGTATTATTTAGTTGAGTACTACCAATGGCAAAAGTGACATCGCTCGGGCCATAATCAAAAAGGCCGCTGTTTGTAAAGTTTACACCAATGCCCACATCATTGGTAATATTGATTGTTCCATTATTCAACAATGTTTCGGTTCCTGTATTATTTACAAAACCTAAACCAATATTCATTATTCCTGTTGCGGAATTGGTAATTTGGGAATCGTCAAATAACCCCCATCCAGTGTTATTGTTTGAAAGCACGCTATTAAACTCACCATTGTTAATGATGTCTATATTGTTAAATGATTTCCCTAATCCGCCACCATCGTTTGTGATGTTGAATTTCGTATTATTTATAAGGGTACCACCACCAATGATGCCACCAAAGTAAAAAGTGAGGCCATTCCCACTCATTTCATTGGTTAGTGTTCCGCTCAATGTAATTATGTTTGCACCATTGCCAACTAAGCCAAAGTCACCATCAATTTGACCGTTGAATGTGCCTTGCAAGGTATAATCTCCAACCCATAAGGATGCGTTTTGGGCAACGTTATAGATTCCATCTTGGAGCAAATTAAAATTGTTTTGGTTTCCTACTGCCAAGTAAATATCACCGGCTTGAACATCAATGGTTCCGTTGTTGTTCTGTATTATTACATTTAAAACTAAATTGCTAGGGTGAATACTTCTTATAATGCCACCATTGTTTATAATCTTATCTGCAGAACTGTTGGATGTTATGCCCACCCCATTGAATATGATCGTTCCAGAAGCTGCATTGGTGATGGTGGACCCTCCCGTTAGCAGCATCCCTATACCCGGCACATCATTTAGTAATGTCGCGTTGTTGATAAAAGAAATATTATTGAGTGATTTTGAAGCAATACCCTGTCCCAAAAATGTAAAGGAAGCGTTATTTACAATGGTTCCGCCACCTACAATATTTCCAAAATTAAACACCACGTTTCCTTCATTTATTACTGTCGTTCCGCTGGGAATCGAAACTGTACCAAATACAGCTCCCGGTACTTGTTGGGGGTTCCAGTTATTGGGGTCATGCCAAGTAGTACCATCGCCACCACCAGTAAATATGAAGTTCTGTGCTGATGTACCAAAGCTAAAAAGGCTGATAATTGAGATAAGTAATAGGTGTTTCATAATAGTTCTTTTAAAGATGAATTATAGGTTTTGAAACCTATGGTCATTAAGGTGAGCTTGGTTTCAACAAGGTAACGTGAGAATTATAAAAGGTCATCACTTTTAAAAGGAAGAATAATTACAGAAATTTTATTGAAATGAATCTGGGTGAAAGAGGACGGTGAAGTGGAAAGGAGGTTAAGCAAAAACAAATTCGCTTTATGAAGATTGCCTGTAGTTTCTATATAGAAAAGAAAAGCTAGGCAAAACGCTTTTGGAGAAAAGAGGTAAAAACTGTAGTTTTCTTTCTATGATGATTTTTTACTTCTTTTATAAAAATAAAATAACCCTATTGAGATTACAAAAAGTCCTACAATCCACCACCAAACTGAAATACCCGTATCCAGTTCTATAGGTGTGGTATCTCCAATCAATACGAGTCCGGCCCAGTACTGTGGAGAGATAGTACGACCCTCGGCTGTGGCGATATATTGCAATTTTGCTTTTTGTAATGCCTCATCCTTTTCAAGGCCGTCCGAAAGATTTTCGTAAAAATTCTCAATGATTTTTATGCTGCTTTCTTCGTCAATTTGCCATAAACTGGTTAAAATACTTTCACTGCCGGCATAATTAAAGGCGTGGGCCAAGGAGATCATCCCTTCGCCTGGCTGATAGGTTGGTTTCCCGGTTTCACAGGCAGTTAAAATGGCTAAATTTGAATTGAGATTGGTGTTGTAAATCTCATAGGTGTACAATGAGTTTTCATCATACCCTTCATCACTTGAATTCTTCTTTGCGAAGATAAGTCGGGAAAATTCGGGGCTCACATTATTGCTTTCGGCGTGTGTTCCTATATGGATTATTTTATGCTCTCCCGCATTCCTGGAAAATACCTTTTTGGTGGAATTCTCATTTAGAAACGACTTGCCATTAAAAATTTTGGAGTAGTTTTCGGCCAGCTCTACACTACTGGGTTGCGAAAGTAAGGTAAGATAGGTATAGTCATTCGTAATAGAATCGGTTATGGCGAGCTTGTAGTCTTCTTTCATTTTCTTAGAAAATCCCGGGGCAAATGCTACAAAATTTTCCGAAAAAAGTTTCGGCTTTTTGTTTTCATTTAAAAGCAACAAACTGAAATTATAGGAGACAGCATACTTGGCCAACACACTATTGGTGGCAAGTTCTTTATAGCTCTTTATTCGTGAAGGGGTTAATGTTTCAAAACTTAAATTGAATAATTCGCTATCTGGGATGATAACTACTTTTTTGGTATTAATTTTTGAAATGAGAGGTTGCCAAAGTTGCTGGTAAAGTTCATAAAGCAATGTGCTTTCTTCTTCCAATGTGATTTCCGTATCGGTCAGTTTTCCAATCTTACCCTTAATTTTTTGATACGATAGCGGGACAATACTGCTATTTTCTTTGTCCAAAACAATTCCAAAAAGTGTTTCGTCAATAAAAAGATAGCGAAGTACCGTTGTATTTTTAGGAATATATTTTTGCAGATTTTTCAGAGAAGCATCCAGGGGTGCAAACTTCATTTTATAATATTTTGGATATGCCATTTTCAAGGAATCCAAAAAACCGTCATACGCTGCTTTAGCAGCTACAAAATCTTCAATTTTTGCAATGGTATCAGCTGAATTTAATCCTGCCACCGTCGCTTTTTTTAGTTTCCCTTCGCGCTTAACAATTGCTTCGGGTACATCCACAAAATTGACTTTTTCCTGTAACATCAACTTTGATCGGATACTGTAGTAAATACTGTTTTCGTGTGTTTCAATTACTTTGTTGAGATCGTTTTTATCTTTGGTAAGATCATATAGATCGAGGTATAATTGCTTAGTAAAATCATAAAGACCTGAAAAATTGTAATATAGCGCATTCAGATTGTCATTTTGTGAAACCAGTGTTTTTTGGTTTTCCAAGACACGAAAAGCTTCCTCCATTTCTGCCAGTAATTTTTTCAGAAAAACAGCATCTTTTAATTCTTTTTGAGCATACAAGGCACGAGAATGCCGCAATAATAATAGCGGTTTTCGGTAAGCTGCGCCCAAGGCGTCCAATTGGGTTTTTTTGTTTTTTGAAAAATCTTCCACAAACAAAAGTCCTGCTTCACTCCAATCGATTGATTTTTGATATTCCCCTACGGTATAATACACCTCGGAAAGGTTTAAATAATGTGAAATGAGATCAATGTTATTTTGACCCCCATTTTCTTTAAGATACTTAAATGCATTTGTGGCGGTAGCGATTGCCTCTTCCTTTTTATTGTTTTCTGCCAAAAACAAAGCCTTATCGCGCAACATACTTAAATACGTGTCATCTAGATTATCGCCAAGAGACTGCTTGTATAAAACTTCGGCTTTCTTATAAGTGATTTCAGCCAATTCTATTTCTCCTTTTAACGCATAACACCCCGCTAAACTACTGTTTGCTATGGCACCCCAGTACGAATCTGAGCCAGGATCGTTCTCATATATTTGTAAAGCTTCTTTATAAGAAGTTATTGCCTTATCTATTTCTTTAAGCGATTCATGGGATTGTCCAAGCAGAATTAGCGGGGTATTTCAGGATCATTAGCCTCATAAATTTTGTCGCGGTTGTCATACACGTATTGCGAAAGTTGAAGAGAACGGTTTACTTTCCCAATGTGATTATTAAGAGAACTAAGGTTTGAAACACCCGTTAATAAAAGACGTTGAGAGCGGTTTTTGATATAGGAGTCTTTCGAATTGTTCACCAAATAGGAACAATCCTTAATCAACTGCTCCAGCATATGCATCGATTCAGATACGTTGCCGCGTGCTTCAATAACAAGTGCAAGATTTAATTTTATGCCAGAGGATGCATACAGTTGAAATAGTGAATCTTCTTTTGTATTTCCGATATTCTTGATAGCCTTTTCGAAAAAATATTGGGCACTGTCTAGTTTTTGTGAACGCCACATAATCACTCCCAAAAAATTATTTACATCAGAAAGCCGTACATAGTTTTTTTCTTTAGCTCTTGAAAAATTCTCAAGGGCTTTCTTATTCTGAACGGTACCTTCTACAAAATTTCCTTTCATATAATAGCAATACCCGGCGCCATAGTACACCTCTCCCTTTTCGTCATACGTGGCGTCATTTATAGTAAGGACGATGTCCCTTGCTTTAATGGCAGCATCGAAAGCTTTCTGCATTTCGCCAAATTCCTCGTACAAAAATGACATGCTGGTAAGAGCTTTGGATTGGGAACGCGTGGAGATACCCAATGCAATGATTTCGTCCAGAAAATTCTCGGCTTTTAAAACTGCATTTTCTATGCTTCCCTGACCCTTTGCGATTTTACCTATGTAATAAGGATATTGCTGGAGCGAATCGAGTTGCTTATTTTTTTTGAAGATTGAAATCTGAGCTTGCATAACCGAATCGGCTTCCTTGAATTGATTTTCAATCATATAGAAATCTATCAATTTTGTGCCTTGCAATTCCGAATCTTGACCTAAACTATTTTGTAAAAATCCTAAAGAAGTAACCAAGATAAAAAGAAGCCTATGTTTGTAGCTATGTCTCATACTTTTTTAGTTGAAATAGAAATTTTACCGCTTCTATTTATGGTGTAAGATCTTCGAGCAACGCATTATTTCGATCAGAAGGATACTTCCTTAGGAGTAGTTTTGCTTCTTCTAGCTGCCCTGTTTTTATTTTCGCCAAAGCTGTATAATGTACTGCATCTTCCATAAAAACACCTTTGCTGAAAATTTTTGCAGGTTCTAAATATTCCAGGGATTTTTCGGCATTTCCTTCGGCTAAAAAGGCCACTCCCAAAAAATAATGTAAGGTGTCATTATCTTCCTTTTCTGGAAGCAATTGTTGCCACATAGTAATGGCTTCAGTATATTCTTTACGTTTATACGCTACCATTCCTTCATAAAAAGTATAATTGCTGTTTGCACTCATTACGGTTCGTAAGCCAGGATCTGCCTTAAAGTGGGTCGCAAAGATTTTTTTATTGGAGTTGGTGGATTTCATCATCCAAAAAATACCGAACAAAACCACCAATATCGCTGCCATTGCGTACCAAATAGCTTTGGATGTTGATTTCTTGTTTTGACGCATTGCTGCCACCGCATCGTGAACCGGTATTTGATTTTGAAATTCCTTTATTTTTGAGAGCCTGATACTGTCCTCAATCTCTTCATTTACTTTTTTAACGTGCCGTATCTTTTCTTCTATAGTTGGGATGGTGGAAAGATTTACATTGTGAAAAACTTCTTTATCTGAAATAGCCTCTATTTCCAAAAAAGTTTCAATCAAGCTCCATTCTTCTGCCGTAATGTTATTTTGGGAGTTCATTTTTTAGTGAATTTGGGATGCCAGTTCTTTTAATTTTTGAATACACCGGTATTTTTTATTCTTTGCGGACGCTTCTTCCATATTTAAATTTTCTGCAATACTCCTCAGGGAAACTTTATGAAAATAAAAGGCGGTGAGCAACTCTTTACAAGCTCCACCCAAACTTTCAAATGCAGCCAGTGTAATACACAGCTGGTTTTCTTTTTCATCCTGTTCATTTATTTGGATAGATTCATCTGAAGCCAACTGGTACATTTTTACATCAATAGAGGTTGTTTTCTTTTTTGCTTTTCTTCGTGTTTCATCAATCCATTTATTTTTGGCAGTTGTAAAGAGGTACGCTTCAAGTTCCGCTTTGTTTCTAGGACTAAATTTTCCCGTACTTAGTCTTTTCCAACAAGAAAAATAAGCCTCTTGAAATACATCATTCGCATTGTCTACAGTGCCTCCATTTTTTATAATATAGTGTTTGGTCTTTGGATACTCAGCTATATAAAACTCTCTTATGGGAGCTTCTTTATTGTTTAAAAAAGCGTCCAACAAGGTAAATTGTTCTTTAATTTGTGTTCTATTCCCCATAGATAATGAAGGGAAATATACAATTTTTCAATTGAAATTTATGATAAACTATATAGTTGAGTAACTTTAACTTTAAACACGAATTAATGTATCGATATAACGAGAAGTTTTAAAAAGGTCATCAAAAAAAACTATCCTATCCTCAAACAAGAAAGTAGCCAATCTCATTCCATATATTTTCAGAATAAATAGCTTTTTTAGAAGAGTAACCAAGTTGAATCCTGTGGAATATCTTTCTAATTCTAAGTATGAGAAGTGGGAGTAGGTAAAAACAAAAAACCCACCTTAAAAGATGGGTTTAAAAGTACTCGAGGCGGTAGTACTAATTTAAAATATTATAATTTCAACCAAGCCAATAATTATTACAATATTTCAATGAATACAATATTTTAGCCATTATTAGTCGTATTAGAGCATTTATCTAAATTGTTTTTCATTGTTCCAAATTGTATTTTACCGTACAATAATAACTATATTTGTACGGTAAAACAATATTATGGCGACTATTAATTTTCTATATAGGTCAATACGAAAGAAAGCATTTCTAAACATAAGATTGCTCTTTAGAGATAATGAGAAAGATTTCGTTTTTGGAGGTAAAACTAAACTTGAAGTTGAAAAAGCATATTGGGATAAATACCATTTTCAAAAAAGCCCCAAAGACATTGAAGTCAAGAATTTTCAAATTGAGGTTAACAATGAGCTGAATAATATAGAAAATCATATTCTAAAATCGTTCAATAAGACTTCTCCAAGTTTGATAGATAAGGAATGGTTAAAAGACCAAATCGAATTATATTATAATCCTCCGTTAAAACACAAAGAACTACCAACTACTGTATTAAAATATGTTGATTATTACTTAGAGGAAAAGAAAAACTCTTTAGCAAAGCAGACAGTAAAAAACTATGGTGTTATTAAAAACCTACTAGAGAGATTTGAAAGTAGAAGAAGAAAAACTATACAAATAGAAGAAGTCGATACGTTCTTTCAAAAAGAGTTTGCTTCCTTCTGTATGAATGAAGGATATGCAAACAATACTATTTCAAGAGCAATTCATACAGTTAAAACAATTTGTATCCACGCTAGATATAATGGCTTAGAAACTAGTTTTCAGCTTGACAGAGTTAAAATGAAAGAGCAAAAGGTTGAGTCTATTTATCTGAATTTTAAAGAACTAGAGAAAATTGAGCAAGCAAAATTAACCCAAGATTATTTAATTAATGCTAGAGATTGGCTAATAATAAGTTGTTACGTTGGTCAGCGTATATCAGATTTAATGAGGTTTACTTCAGAACACATTAGAGTAGAGCAAGACAAGCAATTAATCGAGTTTACTCAAAAAAAGACAGGTAAATTAATGACCGTCCCTTTACATCCTAAAGTTATTACAATACTTAATAAAAGGAATAATCAATTCCCACGGCCTATATCAGATCAAAAATATAATGACTACATAAAGATTATTTGTAAGGAAGCTGGAATTATAGAACAAGTGAAAGGAAGTAAAAGAGTCGAAACCGAAGAAGGCAGTAAGAAATACAGAAACCAAAGTGGTATCTATAAAAAATGGGAGCTGGTTAGTTCCCATATAGGAAGACGTTCTTTTGCTACTAATTTTTACGGTAAAATCCCAACATCATATTTGATATACATAACTGGGCATTCTACGGAAAAAATGTTTTTAAGTTACATTGGTAAAAGCAACAAGGATTTAGCAATGGAAATAACAAATTACTTTTAAGATGATATTTTATAGAGCACTAAATACAGTTGACAGAGTAACCTCATTAGCCACATTAATTGAAGAAATAAAAGCTTTCGAAATTCTAGATGAATCAAATAGAGCATTAAAAATTGAACGATTAAAATCAATCTGTTTTGATATAGATTCATTTATTAATAGAGCAGTTGAATATGCTAAAACAACATACTTAAAAGAAGAAAGAATTTACTTATTGATAGAACACAGTAAAAGGCTAAAAGAAATTCAAAAGGCATTTGAAATAGAATTATTAAGTTTGGGTTCAAAACGAGATTTTCAAAACGAATATGAGCTAAAAACTGCATTTGATTTTGAACTTGACCCTATAAAACCTACTCAACTTTTACCTAATGCTATTGAAATTGAAAATCGAATTAAGAGAGCTATAAAAAATCACGATTTTGAAACGATAAAACCTTATAAGGATAAGGCTTGGTTTAAAATAGGCGTTTTACTGGCAACAGGAGAACTTAAAGCTATTCACATCGAAAATGGCAAAAATGCTACTAAAACAACTATGATATTGGTCGATAAGGTTGGAATAAAAAAGACAGATAGACCATATATTTCTGATAGTATATACAATTCAGGTAAGACAAAGAATATTCACAAAAGATTAGGGTGGATGGAAAAAATCATCCAACATTGCCGTGAAAAAGAATTTATTATAGACCCCTCCTTTACAGAAGAATACAATAAGATAAGACAGAAAAATACTTAAAACACTTTTAGTACTCAATCCGTACGGTACTATAAAATAGTACCAAACATTCCAAAGTATCATTGCCTAAAGATTAATTAAAACCTTAGACAATGGGAACACTACAATTTATACAAACAACACCAGAGCAACTTGCTGACCTAATTAAGGAAGGTGTGAAATCAGAGTTAGAAATACTCAAAAAAGAACTACTTCACGAAAATGCAAATGATGAGTTGCTAACAAGAGAACAAGTAGCAGAGTTGTTACAAATAAACCTATCGACTTTATGGCATTGGTGTAAAAAAGGAAAAATAAAGGCTTACGGTATCTCTGGTTCAAGACGTTATTTTAAAAGAAGTGAGGTTATGGCTGCTTTGACTTTATTAAAAAAATAAAGCTATGGGCAAGAACCAGAATAAAAAGCTTAAGAAGGTTTTAAAAAAGCACAAAGTTAATTCATTTGAAAAATTAAAACCACCAGAAATTGCTTGGGGGATGCTTACCAAGGATAAGTCTAAATTTAGCATATTGGGTACTTTAGGAAATTTCAGTTTAATAATTGGTAAAGCAAAAAGCAGGAAATCTTTTTTCATAAATATGGTTACTTCTGTAGCGTCCTCAACCGACAAGCGATTGAATTTGTTTCAAAGTAAACTACCTAAAGGAAAAGAGAGCGTTTTATACTTTGATACCGAACAAGGGAAATATCACGTTCAGTTGGCACTTAAACGAATCTGTAAGCAGATAGGTGTCCCAAATCCTAAAAAACTAAATGTTTATGGTTTAAGAAGTCTCAAACCAAGTACAAGACTTGAATTAATTGAATATGCAATCTATAATAATAATGAGGTCGGCTTTGTAATTATTGATGGTATAAAAGACTTAATTACGTCCATTAATAGTGAGGAAGAAGCTACAAAAATTGCAAGTAAATTATTAAAATGGACAGAAGAACTAAGCATACATATAGTATGTGTTTTACACCAAAATAAAGGTGACAATAATGCAAGAGGTCATCTAGGAAGTGAATTAACACATAAAGCTGAAACTGTTTTGTCTGTAACTAAATCTCAGGAAGATAAAAGCATCTCTATAGTGGAAGCCGAAATGTGTAGAAACGAAGACCCAGAAGCTTTTGCCTTTGAGATTATTGATGGGATTCCAATACAAGTTGAAGATTATGAGGATAGGGTATTAATAAAAAGAAAAAAATATGATGTTCTAGATATTCCAGATTTTCAAAAATATCAATTGCTTACAGAAATTTTTTCTCGACAAGAGAATTATAAATATGCTGAATTAAGTATTGCAATTAAAACAGCACATAAAGCACAATTAAAAAAATCAGTTGGAAATAATAAAATCAGAGAGCTCATTTCATATATGAAGAATATGGCTTGGCTAATACAAGAAAAGGATAGAAGCCCATACACTTTGGGTGAGTATAAAGGAAAATAATATATAAGTTAAACGTGTTAACATATGCTATCTAACATTTTAATTCTATTATGTTATTAAGTTAAGTGCCTATATAAAGGCACTAACATAACATTTAAATTTATAAATAATGAAACTAGAAAATATAACAAAAAATGGATTTGAAATACCAAATAAGAAATCTGAAAAAGTAATAATTGAAGAGCTAGATGAGGTAATTGAATTCATTAAAAATAATTTGAAATTGACTAAGAACATCAATCGCAAACATTCCTCTTACGGGCTTAAACATATCTTAGAACGCCTTATGAATAAAGGAATAAGCAATGGTGAATTAATTACTGCAATGTTGATTTGTGGGTACGATTATAAGAGGTATAAAAGTGGGCTTAATTGTTACTTTAATGTTGGAAATGTGAATGAAAAGAAATTGAAAGAAGCACTAAAAAAAGCCTAAACTACATAACGTAACAAAACTCATAACGTGATTTTAAATTTGTGTTGAGTGACTTTCGATTGCCGTGCGTAACATAGTGCTTTAGAATATAAAAGGCTTGTAAGTACCTTTTATAAAACTATTAATTGATCAATCAATCCACTTTAAAACCTCAGTAATGTTACCTAATGTATCACTCATAACCACCACTTCCCTTTTTAAAGTGCCACCAAAGCCATTCTTAGCAGTAAAGGTTGTTGTAACCATTAAAAATGAATCCATATCCTTATAACGTGTTTCTATGTGTTCATAGCTCTTTGGGTCGTTTAGCGATTTTTTAATCTTATCAGCTAACTTGATATGGGAGCCATCCCAACCACTAAATAACTTTTGGATGTTCTGTTGATGTAGCTCACTCTTAGTTAATGTTTTTTCGGGTTCGCTGTCACACGTTAATGCTACTATCGAAATGATAATTCCTAATAAGACTGTCAGTATTAAACATCCTTTTTTGACATCTTTTGGGTTAGATTTTTTACTCATACTACTTTTTTGATTAGTTTAGCGAATATACAAAAAAGGTTGCATACGACCCATTGTATTCAATTCGTTGAATAGAACTAATTGTTTGCATTTTTGGTTTATGTCAGAACGTAAACGGAAAAAAGAAATACCAGCCTTTTGTGTTGAGTTTGGTAAGCATATAAGGGCTTTAAGACTTAAAAACAACCTAAGCATTGAAGAGATTGCTTTTAAGGCTAGTATTGACGCTCAAAACCTTAGAAAATACGAGCTTGGAAAACAAGAAATGAAAATCTCTATGATGAAGAGAATTGCAGATGCTTTTGGGATAAGTACTTCTGAGCTATTATTATTTGATAAAAATTAATACAACCCCAGGTATTCAAATTTAATAACTCTTTATTTTATAGTGCAATTAAACTACATTTGTGTTATTACTACAAGTAATAACAGAATGTTCTTCTAGAGATGGTTTTTATGATAAACGAACTCAAATTGAATAGACTTATATAACAATCTCAGCAATGTATTATTATTATGATTTTTTCATTAACCTAGATTTTGATTTTAATCAAAATATAAAGTCAAAGAAAATCTACATTGATAATAACCTTGCACTTAATAAAAAATTAGAAGGTAATTTTTTATTTTACAAAAACCCCAACCAAACAAACACTTCTTTTTATTTCATTAGCCAAACCCTTGATATAGGAGAATTAAGACAGGTTAGAAAATATATATGGAATGAAAACAAAGCAGATTTACTGTTTTACTTAAAGAATGATGACCCAACACAATTAGTTCTTCAATACGCCAAAGTGTCTCCTAATATTTCTGATGATGAGTGCGAATTAGATCGTTTTAATATTACAATTGGAGACCAAAATAAGTTAGACAAAATTCAGCGTTGGAAATTTGACAGCGGTCTTTTTTGGACTAACTATCAAGATTTTTTAGCAAAAAGTAGGAAATTCAAAAGTATAGATAAAGAGTTAGTGGGGGCACTTGAAGCTCTTAAAAATCGATTAAGTGAAGCTTTTTCTTTAGTTTCAGATAATATAGAAAAAAGAGAAGAATATGTTCAAGCTTTAATAGACAGAACACTATACATAAAATACTTAGAAGATAACCAAATTATAAATTCTTATTTTTACGAACATCATTTTGGACATAGTGAAGTAGATTATAAAAAACTGCTTTTAAACACGGATAGTATAGGGCTAAACCAATTGTTTGAGATAATTCATAACATTTTTAATAATGAGTTATTCGAAAAACCAACTATTCCTAAAAAATATCTAAACTCAACAATATGTGGATTAATACAAGATTCTTTAAACCATAATATTGAAGTTAGACAACTACGCCTTTTTGACTTTAGATTTGATATTATACCTATTGAATTTATCAGTTATATTTATGAGATATTCTTAACTGATAAGCAAAAAGAAAATGGTATTTATTATACTCCTAAAAAACTGGCTCAACTAATAGTTGATGATGTTATTGCAGAAAATGAAATTGGCTCTGTTCTAGACCCGTCTTGCGGCTCTGGAATGTTTTTAATTACCGCCTTTCAAAGGCTTTTAGAAAACAGCAACGAAGTTGAACTAAAAGATGTCGCTACAAGAATTGAGTATAGAACTAAACTTATAAAAGATAATATATTTGGGATTGAGAAAGAATTGACGGCACAACGATTTACACTTTTCTCACTATCCTTACAATTATTTAGGGGTATAGAAAAAACACAAGTAAGAGATTTTATAGCAAAACAATTACAAGAAAAGGGACAGGTTGAACTGTTTAAGAAACATTCCTTTTTCAATAATATACAGCACGCTAATTCTTTAGAAATTGACCCCGACATAATTCCTCATAAAGGAGAAACCTTTTCCTATATAATTGGAAACCCTCCTTTTTTTGAAGTTAAGAATACCAATAGATTTAAAACCGAAATTGACTTTATCAATAAATATAAATACAACAAAAATGTCTTTAATCATAAGGTTAAAGATATTGTTGGAAGACATCAGATCTCTCAATGTTTTTTTATTAAAATAAAAGATTGGAGTAATGAAAACACCAAATTTGGATTTGTGTCAAATAGTTCTAACTTTTATAATGATAAATCAATAAAGTTTCAAGATTTTTTCTACTCTGAGTATAATATTAAAACTATATATGAACTTTCGCAGGTTAAAGAAATACTTTTTGAAAACGCAAAAGAAAATGTAATTGCGTTAATTTTCTCAAACCATGTGAAGGAGAAAAACCAAATACAATATTATCCAGTTAAAAAAGGCTTATTTTCAAAAAAACCTTTTGAATTATTAATAATACAAGAAGATAAATATATAAATATTAATCAATTTAAACTTTCAAATAAGACCTTAAAGTTAAGGGATTTTCTTGTTGGTAATAATTACGATATTGGTATAATAAAACTAATTCATAAGAACTCTAATACTTTAAATGAATATTTACAAATTAACAATAGGAATACCTTTGTACACAGAGGAATTGAAATTGTTGGAGCAAGTGAAGTAAAAAAGGAATATCAGATTCCAGAAGGTAAATGGGATGATTTTTCTAAAAAAGAAAAAGACAGTTTTTATAAACTTTTTAAAGAAAAACATTCTTCTAGAACAAGATCATTAGAGTTCCCTACTCCATTTATAAAGACTAAAAATTTTTCAAAATTCAAAATCAATTCGATTGAATCTTATTTAGGAGACACTTCTAAATTTCATAGACCAAGAGATCCTAAATTATTTATAGGGGACAAAATTTTATGGAGCAGAATTGGTCAAACTTTCAAAGCAGTTTTTTCAAAAGAAAAGCTTTATTATGATTTTGATATTTATGTTCTAAAATTAAAAGATGCCAATTTATATAATTTATTTACAGCAATATTAAACTCACAGTTTGTAGAATATTATATAAATCAATTTTTAAAGAAAAGAATTGGCGGATCATTCCCAAAAATAGGCATTAACGATATTAAAAGTATTCCGATTCCAACAAATTTGAATGAATACTCTGTGTCTAAAATATCTGACATTAGCAGCAAGCTAATAAATAATAAGATTGTTTATAATAATGATATAGAATATAAATTAAACGAATTAATTTTTGATTTATATGATCTTTCTTATATAGAAAGACAAAGAGTTAAAGATTACTTTCTAGATAAGAAAGTAATAACTAAATCAGGAAATGAAATTGTAGACTATATCGAAACATTAAAGTGTTCTATTGATGTTTTCTTAAACAATCCTGTAACCTTTGAAAGTGAACATAATACTGGTTTGGGATTACTAGCCATAAAAGTTAATTTGAATGGTTTTTCAAATTCGCCATTGGTAAAAAAGACAGGGTTATATCTGCTCAATGAAATTTTTAAACAAAATCCACAAGAGAACTTTTTGGCATCTCGTGAAAAAATTTGGGGTAAAGACTGTGTTTATATTATCAAGCAAGATATAAATGTAAATTGGACTAAAACTAAAGCATATGAAGATGGTCAAGAGATACTAAAAAAACTTATGGATTAAATGGATAAGAGAGAGTATATCAAAATTGTAGAACCATCTTCTCCCTTACCTACAGATACAAATCATCTAAGGGATTTAAATGATGGTTTTTGGAAAGACTGGGTATTTTATTATTTGCTTGACTTTTATAAAAGTCATTCAATATCAGAACTTAAAACAATTATTAAAGAGGAGAAAACAAAAAGTAATCCAAGAACCGAAAGGGAAATATCAAAATATATAAGAACGTATCTTAGAAACAATATGGAGTTCAGTCTACGTGGTTTTAAAGCAATTGGAGAAGCTACAAATGATGAAGAGGTAGAGGGTAATTATGATATAACAATACTTCATTCTTATTGGGAGAATGAATTTTTTTTTGAGTGTAAGAATTTAAGTTTAAATTCTAAAAAGTTACTTGTTGATAAATATGTTTACACGAAAATATACCCAAAAAACCAAAAACCAAAAATGGATGGTGGTGTTTACCGCTATTTCAATGGAAAATATGCGCAAAATCAAAATTTTGGAGGGTTATTGGGTTTCACATTGGAAGATGATTTAAATACCGTTAAGAATAAAATTATAGAGAAATTAGCCAATAAATTTGACACTTCACCAAATGGAGATTTAAAGCAAATAAATGATTGCTCAATCCAAGAAAAGGATTTTTCTTTTGATAGTATTCACAATCGTATCAATACTGATTTCACATTACATCACCTACTTTTTGACTTCACATCTGGCTAGTATTATTGTGCTATTTTAATAAATCAAAAACTTTTTGAAAGGTTCAACTTGGAGTTAGTAAATTCAAATTATTAATTTCTGTAATTTTATTGAAACCAAAATTTGAATTAGGAGAAAGAACCTGGCAGGGATATTAATAATAACTTTTATATTAAAAGTAGAACTCCAGTTTCATCAATTTGTCTAGCAATATCTAAATACATTTTACCCGCTCTTTTAGTTAGAATTTTGTTTTCTTGCTTTGGAGTATTTTGAAGTAATGCTTCCTCCCAGTCCAATCCAAGCTCTAAGTGATAATAATCTCTATTAGCTCTATATTTTTGATACATATTTATTAAGTTCACTACATTAACTTGATGTATTAAATTATATCTAACTTCTAGTCTCAAATCTCTCTTTGACAAATCATTCTTGTCGCCAAGTTGTTTAATTTCAATTATTGGGCTTTCTCCAAGACCTAAAGGATATGGGTTTACGAAAAATTGATAATGGTCATTAAAAGATTCATAGTAAGGGTTTATATGTGTGTTTACGCAGAAATCTTTATCCCTTTTTTCGATAGCATTACAAGAATGACAACTTGGTATTAAATTAAAAAAAGAAAGAGCGAAAAACGGATTTTTTGATTTAGAATAGAAATGGTCAAGGTCTAGGTAAGCCCTTAAGAGTTGTTCTTCGTCCTCTTCATCGGACACATCAATAATATTAATAGGGTTTTCATTGCAATAAGGGCATGTAATATTTTCAAACCCTGCTTCGAAAAGTAATTCTCTGCAAAATGCAGATTTTCTATAATTTTTATAATTGAAGATACTGCTAATCAATTTTTCTCCAAAAGCAGTTTGACTAATTGCATCTCCATTTATTACATATAAATCATCAATATTAATTAATGCTAACATCTCATTTCTTAAAACAAGTAGTTCATTTGGTTTACAAATAACACAAGATTTTAATTTATCGTAATTGTCATTTTTAAAATAATTTAAAATATCTTTTTGTCTTTGCAATTTCATGTCATCACTGTCACTCAAATTTTCAAAAAAAACTTGTGTATTTGATTCTATTAAAAGACTGTCTAATTTTCTAATCAGTGAATTAGCACGATATTCATCATTAACCCTTTTCTTGTTTAAGAATTCCCACATTTTCAAAGCTAAAGAATCAAGATAATCATCTGCATCAGCTCTATCTAGGTGTTGATGGATTTTAATCATTCTGTCTACGCTTTTTTAAATGAAATCTAATAACATCATCACCAATAAGATTAATTAATTTGTCTATATCATCGTTTTTGAAAGTTGCATCTTTTTGATCTAGAGAGTCTAGAATTTGTCTGATTTTCTGAGTAGAAAAAACACTTTTCTTCTGATTCCCAAGAAAGAAAGGAGCCTCATATAAGTCATAAATATTTCCAGCGAAAGTTTCTTTTTCTAAATCAACACCGTCCATCGTATATGATGCAAGTTCCTTGTCTAAAATTGTAAGGCATTGTTTTGGGATATCCGATAATAAAAATGGAGAATGGGATGTAAGTATTAGTTGAATGTTTCCATCATAAATTTTAGGCAAAACGTTCAAAAGTTTACTGAAAAATTCTATTTGCCATTTTGGATGCAGATACAAATCACCTTCATCAATACACAATAATAAATTGTTTTTTTTTATTCTTCTAACTTCAGCATAGACCAATGAAAAAAGATTTAAATAAGCTTTATGACCTGAACTAATTCCAAGCCAATCTACATTAAAGTACAAACTGCTTTCTATTATTGATAAAGACTTTAGCATCCTACGCCCTCTTTTACTATAAAAATCAAAGCTAAATAATTCTGTAAGTTTTCCTCTTTGACCCTCAGTCTCGAATTTAATATCTAAATCATATATTACATCCTTTAAATCATTCAGCAACTCTAATTGATCTCTATATCTTGAAGCTTCGTTTCTTCTTGTTATGATCTGAATATTATTAAAATCATTAGATAAATTATGAAGCCATATTAGCATTTCATCAACCACACTACTCGTACTTCTTATTTCGAAATCATAAACTTTATTAAAAAAGGATTCTAGAAGCTTGTTTGCATTTTTATTTAAATCTATGAATCTAAAATTTGAAATTGCTTCTTTAAAAAAAGCAAATACTATTAAATAATATAACCTTGACTGTTCTTTAACACCTCTTAACCTTTTTCTAAAGTCTGATTCGAAAGAATGAAACGCACCCAAATACTCTCCAAAAACTTGTTCTCTCTGAGCTGAATTAAACCTTTTAGTCCATACATTAGATGTAATTAGGATCCTTTCAGGAGGTGGAACACTTAATTCTTCAAAGAATGGAGAGTTTATAAAGTTTACTTGATATTCAAAATCCGTTTTTTTATCTCTAGATGTATAGTGAAATCGTTTTGCTAATCTTTTGTTTCCAGATATATCTGACACATCCTTGCTAAAATTATTAATCCTTTGATCATAGACATTAGAAAAATATACAATTTTTAAGGGGTCAATAGCTCCAGCGTAATCTAACAATTTAATATTCTGATTTATTGTAAATGTTGAATCAATAAAATTATGATGACATTTAAACTCAGTATTATCTTCTGTTATGACTAAAAAATCTTTTGTTATAGTTGTATTTCCCTCTTTAAGAAGTTTACATATTAATTCTAGTGCATTACTCTTTCCAGAGCCGTTCTTTCCTATAAGAGCAGTGACTTCAGTTATTCTTTTTCCAAAAAAATCCTTAGGCAACTTACTCGTTTTTTTAAATGTTAAGCTCTTAGTTTCTGTATTAAAATTAAACTTATGCGAACTTGATAAGTTTATTCCTGCGTTCTCAAAATTTCTAAAACTTCTAACCCAAACAAAACAAATTTTTAATTCATCCATATTCTAAAAATATATAAATATTCGTAAACTTAACTAAAGTATAGGAAATGAAGTATCTCAAACTTCTAAAGACAATAGAGAAAGAAATCTTAATTAATGATTATCTTTTCTGTATTCGATAGAATTGGATTTCTTTATTAGAGTAAACTCAAATTAACAATAACCTAATTAATCATACATAAATCGTACAAATCACAAAACTAAAAAACCGTAATCACTTTATAATAAGTGAATTACGGTTTTTATTAGTACTCGAGGCGGGAATCGAACCCGCACGACCGAAGTCACTGGATTTTGAATCCAGCGTATTTACTACTAAATTTCCATAAGCTATATTATAATCAACTGATTAGCATATATTTAATTTTATATAATATCAATTGATATCGTTTAAAATCATAATTTGTTGTACCTATGTTGTACCAAAAATGATTATCTTTATATCCTAATATTTAAGATATGTCATCAAATGCAAAAATAGTACTTCGGAAAAAGCCTAATAAAGAAGGACATTGTCCTCTTTGTATTCGTATCACAAAAAACCGTCGCTCAAATTATCATTATATAGGTCATAATATTGACCCAAATGATTGGGATGTGAAAAATATTAGAGTTAGAAAATCACATCCTTACTCAGATAGGTTAAACGGTTTGCTTAGTACCAAACTGTCTGAGGCAAATAAAATGCTGATTGATTTGCAGTCGAGTAAAAAGGATATATCGGCCAATCAAATAAAAGAGAAACTTTATGCTTCTTCGGAATCAGTTACTTTTTTTGAAGTGGCACAAGACTTTCTTGATGATTTAGAAGCAAACGAAAAGCTATCTAGGCTTTCAACAGATAAAGCAAGAATTAATCACGTTTTAAAATTTACCACGTCAAAGCAACTAACCTTTCAAGAAATTGATGAAAATTTTCTAAAGAAATTTAAAACCTACCTCCGTACAAAACACAACCTATCAGAAAGGTCGATAGTAAATAATCTTATTGTGATTAGAACTATCTATAATAGGGCCATAAAATTGGGTATCGTAGATAGAAAACTTTACCCGTTCGGTTCGGATAAAATACGAATTAAGTTCCCTGAAACTGAAAAAATAGGTCTTACTCGAAATGAAGTCATAGAGCTAGAGTCAGTTGATAACCTTACCAAGAATGAAACTCACGCTAGAAATCTCTGGCTTTTCAGTTTTTACTTTGCTGGCATCCGTGTAGCTGATATATTAAAAATTCGTTGGAACGACATTTTTGATAATAGACTTCACTATCGAATGAACAAGAATTCAAAACTGTTATCCCTAAAAATTCCAGATAAAGTTTTTCCAATTTTGAAAGATTACATAAATGACAAGCAGAGCGAAGAGGACTTTATATTTCCTGAAATGAAAAAAGCCGATTTAAAAAATGCTAAAGATGTTTATGCTAAAACAAAAACCGCTAATAAGAAATTCAATAAATATTTGGTAACGGTAGCTGATAAAGCCAAAATATCAAAAAAAGTAACTATGCATATTGCTAGACATACATTTGGGAATATATCGGAAGATAAAATCCCAATTAATATGCTCCAAAAATTATACAGACATTCATCGATTACCACTACAATAAATTATCAATCTAACTTTATGCATAGAGATGCGGATGACGCATTAGATAGCGTGGTAAATTTTTGAAGGGATAAAAAAATCAATTAGCGGATATTTTGAATATGCTAAACCTATCTGTAACAACAAAATATCTGTTCTTTATCTTTTCCAATTAAAAATTTAGTCTTTCCTAAATAGGAATTAAATTTAAATTGGATCCGCTAATTTTTGATTGAAACATTTTACCAACATTTTATATAGGTCAGGATGTTTCTTTTTGAGTAAGTCTGGACGCTCGAAGAAATATTCTGAAGCTACTGCAAAAAATTCAGCTTGATTTGTACCTCCATATTTTCGGATATCAGAATGATTGTCGTTTATGGCTTCCATTTCCTTATGAATTAAATTCAACCAAGGTAATGCATATTGATGTTCTAATAATCGCTCTGGAACTCCATCTGTACTATCATCCAGCTTATCAATAAGATGCACAAATTCGTGTATGCCAGTATTACTTTTATCGGTTGTGTTTTTAAAGCCGTAGTACAATGCTTTTTTAGATAAAATCATTTGCTTCTCAAAACGTCCATTCCCAACTATTCCACCAATATTTCTTGAGTTATCCTTACTACTAAATTGCATATCCTCATTAAAATAATCTGGATATAAAAGGATACCGCTTAAATTGGTGTAATGCCATTCTTTGAAGCCAAAAACAGGTATTACTGCACTTGCCGCAATTAAAATCTTGTCCAACTCTTCCAGTTCAAGCTGCACACCATCGATATAGACCTCACTTAAAAACTGCATCATTTTTTGCTGAAAAATTAGCTGCCTATTGTTTGAAAGATTTCTATAAAACAGAACATTGTCCATTAATAATTTGTGCCAATGCTCTGGAAATGGCTTTACACTATGGCGTTTCGCTTTTCTATAAAAATGAACAGCAAAAAGAATAATCACAACAGAAATTAAAATATAGGCCATCTTAAAAAAACGTATTAATCTACAGGTTTGGCCTTGAATCCCACTTTTTGCAAAACCGATTTTACATCTTCTTCGGTTGCACCATCGCTTTCAATGGTTAGGATTTTATCAGGATTAGAGGTATCTACTTCCCAACTTTCTACACCTTCTTGTTTGTCTAAAAAGGGGGTTACTTTTGATACACACCCACCACAATTGATATTTGTTTTAAATTTTAAAGTTTTCATAGTATTGAATTTATTTATTATTAAAGTTTTACTCGTTTAAGTCTTAAACTATTTGCAACAACGGATACACTACTGAATGCCATTGCTGCACCTGCAATCATTGGGTCTAATAAAAAACCGTTTACGGGATACAAAACTCCTGCTGCGATTGGAATACCAATGATGTTGTAAATGAACGCCCAAAATAAGTTTTGACGGATGCCCAACACGGTTCTTTTTGACAGTTCCAATGCTTTTGGGATGGATTGCAAATCTGAGGTTATCAAGGTCATTTTTGCTACATCAATTGCTATATCCGAACCTTTTCCCATTGCAATACTCACATTGGCTTGCGCCAAAGCCTGGGAATCATTAATACCATCGCCAACCATTGCGACTATCTTTCCGTCCGCCTGCAATTTTTCAACAAAAGCTGCCTTGTCCGAAGGCATTACTTCGCCTTGGTAATTTGTTATTCCGACTTGTTTTGCGACAGCAGATGCGGTTTTATTGTTATCTCCAGTAAGCATATAGACTTCGATGCCTCTGTCTTGAAGTGTTTCTATAGCTTTTTTTGAAGTTTCTTTAATCTTGTCAGCAATGGCGAGTATCGCCAGCACTTGTTTTTCATTACCAAAGAATATGACCGTTTTAGCCTGCTCTTCGAGACTTTCTGCTGTTTGCATTAAAGAAGATTCAATTTCAATATTCTTTTCGACCATTAGTTTATGGTTACCCACATAATATTTTGAACCATTCTCTGATTGCGCCTTTACACCTTTTCCTGTAATACTTTCAAAAGAAGCAATTTCAGCTTGTTCAACCTTTTCATCTTTTAAATGGTTGACTACTGCTTCCGCCAAAGGATGTTCCGATTGTGCTTCTATAGCCAAAAGAATTTGCTTGTATTCATTTTGATTTTCAAGGTTATTCTTCCAAATTATATCAGTTACTAAGGGTTTTCCTTCGGTAATTGTACCCGTTTTATCAAGGATAATAGCATTCACTTTATAACCGAGTTCTAAACTTTCGGCATCCTTTATCAAAATATTATTTTCTGCGCCTTTACCAATTCCCACCATAATTGCGGTAGGTGTTGCCAAGCCCAATGCGCAAGGACAAGCGATAACCAACACGGCTACAGAGGTCAACAAGGCTTGTGAAAATGCGTTATCGCCACCAACTGACATCCAGACAATGAATGTAATGATAGAAATGACTAATACGACAGGAACAAATATTCCGGCAATCTTATCGACCAGCTTTTGAACCGGCGCCTTGCTTCCTTGAGCTTCCTGAACCATTTTAATGATTTGTGATAGTAAGGTTTCTCCACCTACTTTTTCGGCAGTAAATTGAAAGCTCCCTTTTTGATTTACCGTGCCTGCAAATACTTTTTCATCTTTTATTTTTTCAACTGGAACAGGTTCTCCCGTAATCATACTTTCATCTACATACGAGCTTCCCTTGGAAACTTCTCCATCTACAGGAATCTTTTCTCCGGGACGTACCAAAATGGTCTGACCCACCTGTACAGATGAAATAGGGATTTCCTTTTCTTCTCCATTCTCAATTATTTTTAGGGTTTTGGGCTGAAGACCCATTAGTTTTTTGATGGCTGAAGACGTATTTGATTTTGCCTTTTCCTCCAATAATTTTCCCAAGGAAATAAAAGTTATAATTACCGTAGCCGCTTCATAATAAACGTGAGGTTCAATACCACGACTCAACCAAAATTCTGGAAAAAAGGTATTGAATACACTAAAGATAAAAGCGATTCCTGTGCTCAAAGCTACCAAGGTGTCCATATTTGCTTTACCGTGTTTGGCCTGCTTGAAGGCATTGATGAAAAAGCTACGCCCGAACCAAAAAAGAATGGGAAAGGCCAATACCAATGAAATCCATTTGCCTGGTTCCCATTGCATATAGAACATTCCCAGCACAAAAATGGGTAGCGTAAGGATAGCCGACCAGATAGTACGGTTTTTTATGTCCTGATAATGCTTTTGCTGAAGTTCTTGCTGTACTTCCGAAGGGTCTTCGGAATCAATAATAATGTCATAGCCGACCTCACGAAGTGCGTTTTGAAGTTGATTAGGGTTCAATCCATTGTCGTACTCTACCAGAACAGAACTATTCGCGAAATTGACGCTTGCATCAAATACGCCATCTGTGTGTTTTAATACAGATTCAACACTTGATGCACACGATGCGCAGGTCATTCCTGTAACAGGGAATGATTCTTTTATACCCTGTTTGTAGTTCTTTTCTTTAGTTTCAAATACGTTAATTGTCTCCATAATCCTATTCTTACTTGTAGAGTACAAATTTCAGAATTAAAGGACTTTAATCTGTTATGTTTTAGGCTGAATGATTTGTAGAATTAACCGATTAAAAGAATATCGGCATTTATATATTATTACTTACTTAACTTTAATATCCTAAAAGCACCTTGAATAACTAAAATAAAGACTATTGTTCCCACAATCAAATCTGGCTTATTAGAATTCAACCAGTAAACTAAAAGTCCTGCAATAATTACACCTGTATTTATAATTACATCATTTGAGGTAAAAATCATACTTGCTTTCATATGTGCCTCGTCTTTACTTTTTGACTTTTGTAAAATGTAAAGACAAATTCCGTTTGCGATAAGTGCAAAAATAGAAACGATAATCATTGTTGAAAAATCGGGAAGTTTTTCGTCTCCAAAAAATCGTCTTAAAACCTCTACAAATCCGATAATCGCAAGCGTGATTTGAAAATATCCTGCAAGTTTTGCAATACGTTTTTTCTTAATCAACGTTCCGCCAACCGCAAACAAGCTAATTCCGTAAACGAAACTGTCGGCAAGCATATCTAAACTGTCTGCAACAAGCCCCATCGATTTTGAGATAATTCCTGTCGTCATTTCGATAATGAAAAAAGCAAAATTGATTATAAGTACAGACCAAAGTAGTTTTTTTTGGTTTGCGTTTTCTTTAAAATCCGTTTGGTCGGTTTGTTCCGTTGAGATTTTCTTTCCGCCTAAATTCAGCTCGTTTATTGACTTTTCGACTTGGTCGATTTCTCCGCTGTGAAAAACGGTTAATTTTCGGTTAGGAATATCAAAGTCCAAATTCGCAATGTTCGGGATGCCGTCCAATTTCATTCGAATTAGATTTTCCTCCGATGGACAATCCATTTTGGTAATTTCAAATACTGTTTTATTCACTCGGTTCTTTGTTAGCCACTGATTTTTTAGTTCAATTGTCTTTTAAAACTACAAAACAAGAAATTCTGCGTTGTGTCAAATGGTGTTAAGTGGTCTTCCGTTACACACTTAATTTTGTCAAATCCATTTTTCAACTTTAATGTTAATTCGTCTTCATTGTATTGTTTTATTTCGAGACCGCTACATTTTTCAGGTCCATTTTTGGAAAAGGTTCCAATTGTCAGGAATCCGTTTACAGATTTTCTTGCAGTTTTTATATATTTTGTTATTTGTTCAGGCGTTGTAAGAAAATGAAAGGTTGCTCTGTCGTGCCAAACATCAAAAGTCATATTGGGTTCGAATTCTGTAATGTCGCTTACAATCCAATTTACTTTATTTGCTTTTTCTCCAAGTCGGTCTTTTGCTTTTTCGAGTGATTTAGCCGAAATGTCAAGTACAGTCACATTTTCAAATCCTTCATCAAGTAAGTAATCGACAAGTTTGCTATCTCCACCACCAATATCTATTATTTTTGCAGATTTATTTAATCCGAATGAATGTATAAATTCAAGTGAAGTTTTAGGCGATTCCTGTGTCCAGCTTACTTGGTCTGGGCTTTTAGTTTCATAAACTGTCTCCCAATGTTTCTTTCTATCTAATTTCATCGCTATTTCTTTTGTTTTAAACTTATGACTCACGGTCTTATATGGTTTGCATTCATTTTTTATTAAAGCATATGTGGTATGTCTGAAGCCAAAGTTGGATATGAGAAAATCATTGTTCTAATATCATTAACCTTCATTTTTGTTTTTATGGCCATTGCGAAGAGATTTATGGTTTCTTCTGTATGTGGTCCGATTAAATGCGCTCCCAAAATTGTTTGGGTTTCTACGTCAATTATAGTTTTGAACGCATATTCTTCTACATTCAAACGTTTGGCATTGAACCAATTGCCAACCTCTTTATAATTTACCTGAATATTGTAGTTCAGCGCTTTCGCTTTCGATTCAGAATAGCCAACAGACGCCATTGTAGGCAATGTAAAAACTACCGTTGGCATTGGTGGGTAACTTATTTCTTTAGAATTGCCTTTGATGATATTTGAAGCAACCGTATGACCTTCCAAAACTGCAACTGGCGTTAAGGGCAAACCTTCTGAATCTGCGGCATCGCCTGCTGCATAAATATTTGGGTTTGAAATACTTTGCAGATATTTGTCTATCGTAACTCCTTTTTTGGTAAATGCTATGTTCGCTTTTTCTAAATTTAAATCAAATATTGCCGGTGGTCTGCCGGCAGAATTAAAAACTGCTTCAGCTTCAAAATATTCTGTTTTTTCTTGAGATTTACCTTTTACTCTATACTGGTTATCTAATTTCTCAATAGCCGTAACATCTGTATTAAGAATGAGTTTTATCCCTAATTCTTTTGTGGCAGAAACAAGATGTTTTACAATATCCTGTTCAAAATTTTCCAAGGGGTTTTCTCCACGATGTACAATAGTGACTTCTGCTCCACATCGAGCTGCGATATGCGCAAACTCAAAAGCAATGTATCCACCACCGATAAATAATAAAGATTTTGGTAATTCTGCTAAATTCAAGAAATCGGCACTGGATTTGGCAAAATGACCACCTTCAAATTCTAAAACCCTTGGCTTGGAACCTGATGCGATTACAATTTTGATAGCTTTTACTTTGTCGTTTCCAACTTCTAACGTGTTTTCTGATAAGAATTTAGCTGAACTATGAAATGTGTCTATTCCGTTTTTTTTATATCCTTTTTCAATTTTTGGTGGCATTTCATCCACAAAGGATTGTTTAAAAGCCATAATGTCCTTCCAATTGACTTTAGGTATGGTATCAATACCATTTCCTTTAAGTCTTTTAGCAAAGTCTCGTACTTCCGTAGCGCCTATAATCACTTTTTTTGGGTCACAACCTCTCAATGCACAAGTGCCCCCGTAAGGTAATTCATCCGTTATTCCGACTGTCAGGCCTTTTGAGGCGCATTTATTAGCGATGGTCATTCCTGCCATTCCCGAACCAATTATAAATACATCGTAATTTTTCATATAAAAATTATTTTCTTGTTTAGCTAAACTAGCTTGCACAGCAACTCAATTTAGAAACGTCTTTGCCAAACGTAATCGCTGCTAACTTGATTCCTTCTCCTAATGTTAAATAGGGGTAAAAACTTTCAGCTAAATCTTTTACTGTAATGCCAAACTTAATCGCCATACTTAATTGTTGAATAAGTTCGCCACCTTCTGGCGCAATCACTCTAGCACCTATTAGCTTATCGGTTTCAGTATTACGAATCAATTTAATGAAGCCTCTTGTATCTTGTGCTGCCAATGCTCTAGGAACGTGCTTTAAGTCTAATTTACTCACTTCAAAAGGAATGCCTTTTGCTTCCGCTTCTATTTCATCCATTCCAGCACCTGCGATTTGAGGGTCGGTAAATACTACCCACGGTAAAGAGGAATAATCTATACTACTTTTTGACAATGAAAATGCATTGTTTACTGCTGTATTTCCTTCGGTGGCAGCTGTATAAACAAATGGCGGTGTGTTTGTTACATCTCCTGCGGCATATATATTAGAAACATTGGTTTCCATTTTTTCATTAACAAGAATGTGTCCGCTTTTTGTTAAATTAATATCACTATTCTCAAAACCTAATTTAGTGGTATTGGGCTTTGTTCCGGTGGCTACAACAATATGTCCTTTCTCAATGACTTGAGTTGTTGAACCATCAGGGCAGTTGCAATGAATGATAGTGTCATTACCTTTTTTTTCGAATTTAAAGGCTCTGAAATTTGGTAAAATCTCAATACCTTCACTTTTCATTTGCTCTACTAAAACATCAGTAATATCACTAGTTTGAGTACGTAATGGTCTATCTGTAAATTCTATAATACGCACTTTTACACCCAATCGGCTATAAGCTTGTGCTATTTCTAATCCAATATATCCAGCTCCCATAATGGTTATGCTTATAGGTTTTTCTTCCAAATCAAATAAAGAAACATTAGTTAAGTAGCCTACTTCATTTAAGCCTTCAATGTTTGGAATGTTTGTTGTCGCTCCGGTTGCTATAACAATGTTCGTTGCACTGTATTTATCTTTTCCATTCACAATAATTGTATTCTTATCTGCAAATTCAGCCCACCCCTTTAGCATTGTTAGATTTTCAAAATCACTTACAACATCCATATATTTTTGTTGCTGTAATGCCGAAACCAACTCTTTTTTATCTTTAATAATTTGTTTAAAATCAATATCTACACCTCTTGGTTTAATACCCTTAAAATTAGAATGTGTAGCGTGATATGCAGTTTCGGCAGCTCTAATTAAGTTTTTTGAAGGAACACATCCTACATTTACACAAGTACCCCCAAATTCTAATCCAGCATTTACCATTAGTGTCGTAAGCCCTAAACCTTCAGCTTTTATCGCTGCTGAAAATGCAGCAGAACCACCACCAATAACAATTAAATCAAATTGGTTTTTATTTTTATTAGATTCTTTAGAGATTGTAGTATCAGACGTTGAAGAGAAAGAATCCTCTTTTTTAATACCGTTTACAACAGAATAATTACCAATGCTATTTACTGCATTGATTAATTCTTCTTTACCCATTTTATTTGTATCAAAAGTAAATTCTCCTTTTCCAGTTTCGTGATTTACGTTGCTGCTTACTATACCATTGGTCTTATTCATATCTTTTTCGATATGCGATGAACAACCGCTACAAGTCATCCCACTTATTTCTAATGATATGGTTTTTAAATCTTTGTTTTCGTTATCTCTCATTATTGTAATTAGTTGTTCGGTTAAATGATAAAGGTTAAAATCTATGCTTTATCCTTTAGTATTTCTACTTTATACCCTTTCTTCTCAATTACAGCTTTTAAGGCTTCGATACTCGTCTTTGTTTTATCGAATTGTATAACTGCAATGTCGCCTGGGTATTCAACAGAATGCTCAGTAACACCATCAACCTCTTTAACTGCTTTATAGATACCGTTAGAACAACCAGCACAGGTTATTCCTGTTATTTTGAACTGAATAGTTGTCAAATTTTGTTCATCTACAGACGTTTCGACTTTTTGTGTTTCCAAGTTTTTGTTTTGTGCGGTGGCTTCAACAGAAAATAGAATTAAAGCTAGAACGGGAATTAAAATAATATTTTTCATAACTATTTATTTTAAGGTTATTTACTGATTATTGATATTGAATTGTCTCCATAATTAGAAACATATAATTTGTTGCCAACGGGCATTACGCCAATGGGTTTATTACCTGTTTTATAAGTAACAGATTGCTTTTCGAGTGTAACCGCATCATACACGAAAACTTCTGACAAATCAAAACTTACAACGTATAATATATTTTCATCTTTGGATAAGACTGCTTCTTCTGGTGTTTTTACACCTTCTATTTCCTTTACAATTTCTCCTTTTTCGGTATCTATAATATGAATTTTGTTTCCAAAGAAATTACTTATATATAGTAGTGAATGGTCTTTGTTTCCGTGTATAAGTTCTGGTTTTCCACCTGTTTTAATGATGGATTTTTTTCCTGTTTCTATATCAATCACAGAAATGCTTCCATCTTCCGTATTGGTAACAAACAGCTTTGAATCATTCTCCGAGATGCCTATTCCATCTGGTCCTTTTCCTGTAGGGAATGTTTTTAATATATTGAGATTAGTAGCATCCAGTTGCAACACTTTATTGTCATCTATTGCTATTACATAAATTAAATCTCCTTTTCTATTTGCAGTAATTCCACCTATATGAGTTTTAAATAATTTTTCTTTTAGAATGGTATGATTGTCAAAATCAATGATAACCACTTGCTTATCGTAACCACTAACAGCAACCAAATTACTTTCTGCTAACTGAACAAAACCCCACGGATACCTTATGCCTTCTATGTTTTTTAATACTTTATCTGTTTGGGTATCAATAACTGAAATTAATGTATCCTCCACATTTGCAACATATAAAAATGATTTATTGGGTGTTAGAAATAAGGCATCTGGTCCTTTGCCAACTTTAATAACTGGATAATCGATATCCTGTGTAGTTAGCTTATTTTCAACTGCGGTTGAATCCGTTTCTTTTTTATTTTCTTTACAAGAAGTAATTACAAAAGCAAAAAGAAAGATGGTTATATAATTTTTCACAATTAAGAATTTTATTTATTAATTACTTTATAACCTGTAGAATTAATTGCTTTTTCTATATCCTCTTTAGTAGTTTTCGAATTATCGAATTCTACTTTTGCGTTAGCTTTTTCATAGGAAGCATTTACATTTACAATACCTTCTAAATTATTAACTGCGTGCGTTACGTGTTGTTCACAAGAAGCGCAAGTCATACCTTCAACCTCAAAATTTAAAGTTTGAATGTTAGATTGATTCACTATAACCACTTCTTTCTTATTATCAGGATAAAAAATGTGAGAGTAATATGGAAAGCTAATTGAGATAGCCGCAAATAGTGTAATTCCTATTAAAAATCCTTTGGTTTGAAACCACTTTGGTTTTGCATCTACTTCACAACAATCCTCTGCTTTTTTCGGTTTTAAATAATCATACCACGCATATCCAATTGCTACTATAGCGACACCAATTAAATAGGGTCTAAAAGGTTCCATCCAAGATAAAGCGGAAGCACTTCCTCCAACGCCTGCAATTAATGCAATAACTGGTGGTATGCAACAAGATGATGCGGCTACAGCAGCAAACAAACCTGTATATGCTGCATTTTTTGATGTTTTTTCTGTTTTCATTATTATAAAATTTAGGCTATTTTTCTTTCTAATTTGATTGACTTAAAAATACTATTCAGAATATCCGTCTCATCCTTATTCAATGAATAGTATAATGTTTGGCCTTCTCTCCTTGAGCTTATAATACCTGCATCTTTCATTTTTCGTATATGCTGTGAAACTGCTGGCACGCTCATACCTAAAATATCAGATAAATCACAAGGACATAGTTCATTTTCCATATTTAATAAGAATAGGATTTTTAAGCGCACCTCATTACCTGAAATGGATAGTAGTTTCGATATTTTATCGAAACCATTAGCCATACCGTCAATGGTAGTTCTACAGTTTAGTAACTGCTTATGGTCAGCCTCAGCTCTTGTACAGGATATTTCTAGTTTCATATTAATGCTTTAGACGAGCAAAGGTACAGTTAATTACTTATTTAAGCAAATACTTAAATAATAATATTACAAGTAGCTGTGAACTTTTAAACAACTCTTCGTTTTTAAAGTACTTTAATTAAATCTCATCCAAAGATTTGCGATTCTGATTTGTGCTTTTTTTAAACTGTGTAGGTGTCATTCCTGTAACCTTTTTAAACTGATTGCTTAAATACGCGACACTACTATAATGTAGTTGAAAAGCTATCTCACTCAAGGTTAATTCATCGTAAACTATAAGTTCTTTAACACGTTCAATTTTCTGGTTTATGATATACTGCTCGAACGTAATACTTTCTACCGACGAAAAAAGTGAACTTAAATATTTATAATCCAAGTTAAGTTCGCCTGTAACAATATCTGCCCATTTGAAATCGAGCTCCTCGGAAGAATGATGGATTTTATCTACAACCAATGTTTTCATTTGTTCAATAAGTTGACTTTTACGGTCGTCAATCAAACTAAAACCTGAACTTTGAAGCGCTTTGGAAAGACCATTTTTGGTCTGGACACTTAATGAAGAAACTAATTTAACCTCCCCCAATTTTATAGAAACATACAGTATTTCAAGTTGTTCCAAAATATTAGATACCGCCGAGATACATCTTGGGCAGACCATATTTTTAATATGGATAATCTCATTCATATAGTACTTGTTTCAAAATAATTTTAATCCAGATTTGTATAGAGAATAATAAACAGCAGCTATTGCAGCAACTACAAAAATCAATACTATCACAACTAAAGCTATAATTTTATCTTTTCTTGAAATATCACTTTTAGGCTGATGTTTCTTTCTGTCATTTTTTCTTCTATTTCTTCTACTTTCACTCATTATCGTTCGCCGTGATAAAACCAAAATTAATTTATGGTCTTATTCAGATTACTTGATTAATCCATAATTCGCTTATTTTAAAGTTGCATTTACTTCGCCACAGGTTAACATAGCCTCTCCATAATATGGGTTTCGCACCTCTTTTTCCAAACTAATCCAATAAGCTCCCTTATTGTTATCGGCCATTGGACAAAACTGGATATATACATTTTCGTTAACACCAAAAAGTTGCACGCTACTTATCATATGCGCAGAAAGATGTTTAAAATGTGCTCTTTGTGTTGCTATATCTGAATCGTTCTCAATAGTATTAGCCGAGGTCTTTAGTTCTTTTTGAATGGTCATCCAATGGTTATGTGCTTTTTCATCAGATAATAATTTCATATCCACTTTTTTCAAAGATTGGTTTATTTGTTTTCCTGCCTGCTGAGCGCCCTTGGCATCATCATTTACCAAAGCATCTTTTAAAAGGATATAATCATCAAAAACCTGTTTTAACTGATTCTGAAATTTGTTTGAAACTTCAATCCTTTCTTTCATTTGAGAATGGTTGGCTTCATTTGTATTTTCTCCAGAATTATCTTCTTGCATTCCCAAATGCCCTTCGTGGCCTGTCATTGTTTTACCACCAGATGCATTCATCATACTTTTTTTTCCCTGTAATTGTGCAGCGGCATCTACGGTAAACGTTCCGTTAGTTACGACTTCATCTCCATTCTTTAAACCTTCAAGAATGGTATAACTATCGCCATTGGCATTGCCCAATAAAACTTCCCTCATTTCAAAAATAGCTTCATTAGGGTTTGTTTTGACATAGACTACAGAGCGTTCTCCCGTCCACATAACAGCGGTTGACGGTACGGAAACGGTATTCTCGGTGCTTGTTTGCGTACCCTCAATTATACCTTCCACAAACATTCCCGGTTTAAAGAGGTCTTTCTTATTTTGCAAGACCGCTCTTACAACCACCGTTCTAGTTGCAGAATTTAATAAGGGGTCGATGAATGAGACTTTTGCATCAAAAACCTCATTGCGATAAGCATTTGTGGTCACTTTAATAGTTTGCCCTTCTTTTAGGGATGCAATTTGATTTTCATAAGCATCAAATTCTGCCCATACTGTATTGAGATTCGCAATTTTATATAAGGGTTGTCCTTGCTTTAAATAATCCCCTTCTTCTACCATTTTCATTGTTACCGTTCCTGAAACGGTTGCAAAAACCGGAAAGTTTTCTTGCACTTTCCCAGCAGTTTCTATGGCGTTGATTTGCTTTTCGGAAAGTTTCCAAAGTTTAAGTTTGTTCCTAACAGCCTTATACAATTCTGGTTGCGATTCTTTTAATGATGAAGCGGTAAGCAGTTCTTGCTGTGCAGCAACCAATTCTGGCGAATAAATAGTTGCCAAGCGTTGTCCTGCTCCAACACGTTCTCCTGTAGAATTAACGTACAGTTTTTCTATTCTTCCTCCAAAATATGTAACCTGTACGGCATTTGACTCTTCATTAGCTTTTATCTTACCAGATAATTTAAGGGAATTATTTCCCATTTGTCCTTTTCCTACAAGTGATGTTTGGATATTGGCCAGTGCCATTGCGTTATCGGTCATTTTTATTTCATTGGCATTGAGACCATCTGCACCAGATTCGGCTGGAATTAAATCCATTCCACAAATGGGACAATCCCCAGGTTCTGGTTGCATAATCTGTGGATGCATAGAACACGTCCACATTTGATTAGAAGCAATTTCTTCTGAATGGTCGTGGGTGTCTTTCGCATTATTTGTTGCCTTGTCCGCAGAACCTCCACCGAATAGTAGAAAGCCGCCTAACAGGCCAACAATCAAGGCAACACTTATATAAATGATGTTTTTATTCATTTTAATTTTATTTATTTGTTATTTTCCAATCGTTTTATCATTGCTTTCATTTCTGCAATTTCCTTTTCTTGTGCCTTGATAATATCTTCAGCTAACTTTTTAACTTCTGGATCTTGGATATCAGCACGCTCACTTGTTAAAATCGCAATAGAGTGGTGAGGTATCATTGCTTTCATCCACAATATGTCTCCTACCGTTGACTTCTGATCGCGTACCAATCCTAATGCACCAACAAATAGCACAATGCTACCCAAAACAATGGCGATATTCTTCTTTTTGTTTTGGTACATATTACGCATCGCCACAAACATTATAATGGCCATAGCAGCAATACCCAAGCAACTCATATAAAAACGAGTAAGGCTAAAATAGACGTGATCTAATTGATAAGAGTTTAGGTACATTGTAATGTACATTGCCACAAATGATGCCGCCAGCATACCTACAAATTTTGTGTAATTGTTTTTTTTTGAATTTTGATTTGAATTTTCCATTATATATTGATTTTAGTGTTACTTATTTTCGTTTCTTTTTAATTATTTTTCTAATGGTTGGGGATGACGTGTACCAAAGTAAAAAACCACTTAATACAGTAATCAACCCTAATAGTGAAAACCCTCGCAATACTAATGTGTTAAAATTGTCTCTACCTTGATAATCCATAGTGTGTGTCATCCAAAGGAAATCGAACCAACGCCAATCCCTGTGTCTTACCGTTTGAAATGCGCCATTTTCAATGGCCACGTAGGCCTTTAAATTTTGAGGTGTTTCATACGAAATTTCATACGCCGGAAGTGGACGACCACGATATTCGTGATGCTGCCCTACCGTATCGACCCGTTGAATTTCAGCTATTTTTAAATCGGTTAGCATATACCTATTTGCAACTTCTTGCGCCTCTTCTTCAGAAACCCCATTTTTCTTATGTCCTGTTCTGGCATTAATAAGTTGTGTTTCATTAATCCAATAGTAAGGTTCGTTTGCAATTTCCAATAGTTCTAAAGTTTGGATTGGTTGCTCTGTATCGAGTTGAGATGTACCGAGTAAATCGTTAAAAGACTTCTGTTTAGGTGCTACTTTTTTAAACTGGTCGCCGTGAATTTCATCTATATCTGTCCAACTGAAATACATCCCGCTAATCGTCCACATCAAAAACTGGATACCTAAGAAGATACCCAAGTAACGGTGTGCTTTTCTAATCCATTTTGCTGTTTTTCTGTTGACCATTATTGTTTTTACTTTATTCTTTATCTATATTTTAATTCACGAAAAATTTTACAATCAGTCCACCTGCCAACCATATATAACAGATATAGGCCGCATATTTTAAAACACTTTCAAGCAATGGACTTTTCGGTGCCATTTCGCTCATTGAGTGCTTTACATCCTTTCTCTTGAAAAACCCTAAGTATATGAGATATCCTGAAATTGCGAGAAAAGCCATATTCAAATAGAAGGTATAGTCAATTTTGAAATGCTCTTTGTCCTGTATTTTAACTTGTGATGTGTCAGGCAACATACCCAACAAATCGAAAGAGTAATGCAGAGCCAAAGCTGTTCCTATTAATGCCGTAAACAGTAAGAATAAAATGAACAGCGACATTTTCCACCCATAATACTTGGCGTTAATACGAAGTACAGGAAAGACTACCAAATCACTAAAAATAAAAGCCATAACCCCTGCAAAACTCACGCCCTTTCCAAAAAGCAATGCCGCCAACGGAATATTACCCATTGAGCCAATAAAAGTTAAAAATGCGGCAATAGGTCCTACAACGATATGTTCCAATATTTCAAGAAAGGTAAAGTCTGTATTGCCTTGACCACTATTGATAAATAGTGTCTGGAAGAAAGAATCGGGAACGAAGGCTGCGACGATACCTGCAATGGTAAAGCCAACGGTAACGTCCTTCCATACCATCTGCCATTCCATCTTATATTTTTTGGCAACCCTTGCCCAACTATCTTCTTTCTTGATTTGTTTTTTCCAATCTTTGGAATCATCCATTGAATCGTCATCTTCGTTCTCTAAATTCTTGCGCGCTTTTTCTATGAGCTTTTTAGGATTGATTATTCGTATCAAAATCCACGAAATAAGAATTAAAAGGATTCCACCTACATATTCGCCGACTACAAACTGCCATCCCAAAAATATGGAAATGATGATTCCAAGCTCAATTACGAGATTGGTCGATGCAAGAAGAAAAGCAATGGAAGACACAAAGCTTGCACCTTTTTTAAAGATAGATTTTGTGCCCGCTAAAGCCGAAAAACTACACGAGCTGCTTATAAAACCGAAAAACGTGCCTAAGAGTACACTTTTACCTTCACTCTCGTTCATTGTTTTTTGCATCCTTTTTTCAGTCACAAAAATCTGTATCATACTACTGATGATGTATCCCAAGATGAATGCCCAAAGTGCCATCCAGAAAAATCCGGTGGTCGTATAGGCCGCTTCGCCCCATTGTTTTAAGAATTCGCTCACAGTTTAAATTTTATTTTACATTTCTTGACGAAGAATGTGTTTTAATAATCTTCCATTTACCATCCATCTTTTTTAAGATAGACGTCGCTACTCCTTTTTTCTTTATCGTTCTACTTTCGCCTTTTTCATCTGGATTGAGCACGATAGTGTAGATGTAGGTTTCAGTAGTAAATGCATAAGGCAAATCTACTTCCGCATCAATTTCATAATCTGAAAATTCAAATTTTTTGAAATGCCCCAACTCAGGCCCCAAATGGTGTTCTATATAGTGCGCATACGAGCCTTCTACACCACCAGATTCAAATACTTTTGAATCTTCTGTAAATAGTTCAAATGTCCCCTCGGTCGTTAAGTTTTGTAGTGCATCTTTGTAAGCTTTCATTACTGCGATAACATCTTCTTTATCTTTAGAATCTTTATCATTCTGTGCATTGGTAATGCTGACTGTTGAAATGAGAACAGTTACGAGTGTAATAATTTTAAGTACTTTCATATTTATATTTTTAAAGGGGTTATTTGTTAACGTGAATTCTATTAATGTTTGCAATACCAAATACCAATACCAAAAAGCTCAAGAAAACTTCCATCATTACCAATAGTTTACCTGCAATATTCAATGGTACAATATCTCCGAAGCCAACCGATGAAAAAGTAATTAAGCTGAAATATAAAAACTCAAAAAACTGTAATGAAAATGAGCCATTGAGCGCTGTACTCGATTTAAAATTTTCAGGGTTCAAAGTATATAAAGCGTGATAATCTGCTGAAAACGAAAGGACAATCAAAATAATCAATACCCCAAATAAAGTAAGAACGTGGGTTAGCTGATGACTTTCGCCTATTATTTTACTTAACTGTATAAAAGTGAGCCTTACGATAAAAATGGTTTTGACCAAAGCCAAACCAACAATTATAAAGGGTAGAAATTGGCTGGCGGAATCTACACCTACCCATAGTATATAACTTAACGATAGAGCAATCACTATACTTGCAGTAAGCAATACCTTTTTAAACAGTTGCTTGTAAAAGCCAATTCTTTCAGATTTTTCTATTGTGTTCACTTTAGTCATTTTCAATTTATTTCCTTAACTAAATAATTGAAGCGCCAAAGCACCACCAACTATTAAGATTAGTATGGTATATATTATGTAATTGAACCATTTTCTAACTACAGACTTTTCAGTTGTATTTTGACACCCGTCTTTGCAACACTCTTTCATTGTTATATCTTCCTTTTTTATATGCAAAATCCTTTAAATAATACTTGAAAATGAGAGGCAACCTTTATTAACCAATAAACCAACCAAATGTTTACCCCTCACAATCAAGTACTCTTCACTAAACTTCTCTTCATCATAAATTTTTAATTGCCTGACATAGGAAGAGAGATGTTATTATTTTAGGGATATATTCTCTCTCCCTTGTGCAGGCTGCTATTAACCAAATCAACTTTTCTTTTCAAAATTAATTGTGCCTGACTAGGGAAGGAACTAACACTAACCATCAACATTGTTTTCCTTCCCAGGACAGGACTTAAAAACTATTCGGATATCTTTATCATTTTACAACCTTCTGTTAACTAATAAACCAGAACATTGAAAATATTTTTATACAAAAGGCTATCTATTGAATAGTTTTTTGAACTTTTCCACATTTAAGCATTTTGCTTCCGTAATACGGGTTCCTAACTTCGTTACTTGTACTTAACCAAGCACTACCTTTATCATACATTGGGCAAAATTGCTCGTATAACGTGCTTTTTGTACCCGTAATAGCTACCATATCAGTAATATCCTTACTTAACGTTTTAAAATGCTCGCGTTGGTGGTCTATGGCACTTTCAGAAATATGTTCTGCGTGCTCGGTAGCATCTTCTATGATATCAGCAAGCTCTTTTTGTTGTTCTTTTGTATAACTACCCATATCAAATGCTTTAAGAGAGGCTACCAATTTTGTTCCTGCTTGTGCTGCCTTTTTTGTATCGTCCGCAACTAAAGCATCTTTTAAATTAAAGTAATCACTTAAAATAGCTTCTGCTTTTGCGTCACTATTTTTATTCATCATTTTGCTATGGTCCATTTTCATATCTCCGTGATCGTGGTTCATTTTTTCTTTTTCCTGTGCATTGGTAAAAGAAACTGCTAACAATAGCATTGCTGCAATACTCATTTTTAAATTTTTCATTTTAATTACTTTTAAATTATTGTTTATAAACTATCTTTTAATTGTGTGATAAAATTGATTAACTCTTCTGCTTCAGCTTCTGTAAATGTTGCCTCACTATGTATCAAAGTGTAAGAATCCAAAGGCATTTCGCCATTTTCAATCTGCTTGATAATAGACCTTAACTTACTTGCTTTTCTTCGGCTGGATAATGAATCCCATTCGTTGAAATTAAGTTCAGCTTTGCCTTCTTTAATATGGTCTTCCAAAAACCAAGCAACAGGTTGAATCTTATTATACCAAGGGTATTGAGTATTATTGCTGTGGCAATCATAGCAGGATACCTGTAACTTTTTTTGAATAGTTTCTGGTACATTATTGACCAGCATAAAATCAGTTGACGGTACAGTATCACTTTGATTGCGTGTAGTGGGAATAAATTGAATTCCCACGAACGCTACCAGCAGTATTATTGCTATAATCTTTACAATTTTCATTTAGTTAATTTCACGTTGTACTTTGCCGCATTTTAACATTTGACTACCATAGTATGGATTGCGCACTTCCTCTTTAGTACTTAGCCAAGCTGTACCGCCATCATACATAGGGCAAAACTGCTCGTAAAGCTTCATCTCTGCTCCTGTTATAGCTACCATATCTATTACATCTTTACTTAAAACTTTAAAATGTTCGCGCTGGTGTGCTATATCACTTTCTGAAATGTGTTCTGCGTGTTCAACTGCATCCTCAACAATATCCTTTAATTCCGATTGCTGGGTATCGGTATATTGTGAGGCGTCAAAATTTCCTAAGGATGTTGCGAGGGTTGCCCCAAGTTCTTTGGCTTTGCCATTATCATCTCCCACCAACGCATTCTTTAAGTTGAAATAGTCATTTAATACCGCTTGCGCATTACTATCTCCACTCATTGCCATTTCCTTCTTTTCGCCGTCGTGATGACCATCACTGTTATCGTGGTTCATTTGTGAATGGTCTCCATCCGTGCTATTTTGTTCTTTGCTGTTGTCTTTACAAGACATTACTGTTAAGGTTATGAATGCTATCGCAACTATACCTAATGTTGATTTTAATTTGCTCATTTTGTTTTAATTTAAGTTTGTGTTTATTAATTATTATTACTGCCTTTTTATAGTGTCTTATAATTTTTCAATGACGTTTTCCAACATTGCAGTTATTTCGCTGGCTACCTCATTCAATTTTTCATTTTTTACAGCTTGCATTGATGCCATTGGGTTTACGGCCGCAACTTCAATGATACCTGCTTCGATTTCCTGTACTATGACATTGCAGGGCAACATCGTTCCAATTTTATCTTCTGCTTGCAAAGCTTTATGTGCATAGGGCGGATTACAAGCTCCGAGTATCCTATACTTTTTAAAGTCTATATCCAGTTTTTTCTTTAGTGTTTCTGTTACATCAATTTCTGTAAGGATTCCAAAACCTTCTTCCTTTAATCCTTGTGTCACTTTCTCGATGACCTCTTCGAAGGTTCCATTGATTGTTTTATTAAAATAATAGTTCATCTTTTTAATTTTTAGTTGTTTAAAATCTTGCTAATAGTCCACCACCCAATCCATATCGGTTATTGTAGTTAGCTTGGATTGAAAAATTGCGCGAAAGAATGTATGCAACCCCTACCAACCATTGTGTTTCGCTTTCAAATGATTTATTATTCTCTAAATCATTGACCCATCCAAAATCTGCTCTGTATTCGTATTCGCCTTCCAAAAAAATTCTTGGAAAAATCAATAATTCTCTGTCCAAACGTATTCTTGGGCGTAGCTGATGGTCCATACTCACATCTACATTAAATCTATAAGGCGTAAAATACTTTACACCAACCAATCCTACGGTATTAAATGTATCGTAAGAATCTGGTGTTGACGTTTCGGTATTTACTCCTGCATAAACACGTACCCAATCGTTCAGATACCTATTATAACTTATTTCGGCTTCAAGATTTTGGTCGTAATCGAACTCTGTTCTCAAACCAAATTCATTTCGGATATTGCTCGACGTTAAAAAGAGTTCATTAAAATTTGAACCTGCACGAGCCAATCCCCACGAATAATAATGGTCTGTCTCATCGATAAGTTTCTGAACTGGATAATCTTTCATTCTATCATCCCTTGGGGTATCGTAACTAAACACTCTTGCCATACCACCCATCATATGGTACAATACGTGACAATGAAAGAACCAATCGCCATACTCTTCGTTATAAAATTCAATAATAACTTTCTGCATTGGTGGTACGTTCACGGTATGCTTTAATGGGGAACGTTCTCCTTTTTCATTGATGACCCTGAAGTAATGACCGTGCAAGTGCATTGGATGGTGCATCATAGTCAGGTTATTTAATGTAATTCTGGTTACCTCGCCTCCTTTTATATTTATCTTATCGGTTTCTGATAATGGAACCCCATTCATACTCCATACATAGCGATTCATATTACCTGTTAGGTTAAGCAACACTTCATTTACTGGTAAATCTGCCTTAAATTCAGTTTTTTCTTTTGCCTCTAAAAAATCATAGTTGAAGTATGTCTTTCGCTCCTCATAATCAAAAGAAGTAGAATCCTTCTGCATCATTGGCATATTGTGCATATGACCTTCCATTTTATTTGATGCTCCATTATGGCTCATTGACATCGAGTCTTTTTTCATTCCCATTGTATCATCCATCTTCATATCCATTTGGTCATTCATTTTGCCATCTTTCATCGACATCTTATCGTTCCCCATTTTCATCTCGCCGTCCTTCATATTCATCTTCATTCCGTACTTCTGCATTAAAACTTCGGGTGTATTCTTCTTCTTGTTTCCAACCATTGCAGGTGCTCCCATTTTCATATCCATTTTAGCCATTTGCTTCATCATCGCTACCTTATCAGGTCTATCAATTCTTTTGGCTGGGTAAAGAGTGCCATTACCTAACTGTATAGAGGTATGACCTGAACCATCTTGAGCGGTTGCGGTAATTTCAATAGTTCCTTCTGGAATAGTTACAATTACATCATACGTTTCGGCTATGCCAAAGAGAAATCTGCTTTTGGAAACGGGTTGCACGTCAACACCATCACTGGAAACCAACATTGGGTTACCTCCGCCAAAGTCCATCCAATAATAGGTAGAAGCCGATGCGTTAATGAAGCGAAGCCTTACTTTTTCGCCAGCCGTAAATTCTGGATACTCTGCCAGTTTTTTACCGTTGGACAAAAATGCGGGATAATAAATGTCTGCAATATCAGCCCCTTCCATACGGTCTCTCCAAAATTTAAGTTGAGCACCAAAGGCACCTTCTGAAATGACCCTACTTAATGGCACTGCTGTGCCTTTTTTAACTTGATACCACTCGTTACCTCTTTTAAGGTTTCGTAATACATTCATTGGTTTTTCATTGGTCCAATCTGATAATACCACGACTAAATCTTTATCATATTCCAAGGTTTTCTCTTTTGGATGAATGATAATAGACCCATAAACACCTTTTTGTTCTTGTAGCATTGTGTGGGAATGGTACCAATATGTTCCCGATTGGTTGATTGGAATCCTGTATTGGAAGGTTGTTCCTGGCTCAATCGGTGGGGTAGTTAAATATGGAACCCCGTCGTAAAAATTGGGAAGTATCAATCCGTGCCAATGCACTGAAGTTTCTTCATCCATTTTATTGGTTACGTTGATTATAGCAAGGTCTCCTTCATTAAATTCCAAAACAGGCCCAGGGATACCTCCATTGATGGTCATTGCATTGGCAGTAACACCTCCAAGTGTCATTTCGTTTTCCTCAATGGTAAGGTTATACTCCTTAACAGGTCGCCCATCTTCCTTTCTATCATTTCCGTTTGTGCCTACTTGGGCAAAAATTGAAGTTGTGAAAAGTAATAGCGTAATAATTTTTATTGTTTTCATTTTGTCAAATAATTTATGATGGCATATTCTGTATAATACCCTCTATTAGATTCGATTAAATTGATTTGAAACCTTAACTGCAATTCTTGTACATCGAGCACATCGTTAAAATCTATAGTTCCGGTTTCGTAATTCTTAATGAGAATTTCTTCGGCGTCATTCGCCTGCTTTAAATTGTCTGTTTGTACATTAAACTTAATTCTCATTGTATTTCTATTATAAATAGCTTGTGCAAGACGTGTTTCAAGGTTATTGAGCCTCTCTTCTTTCTGTGATTTTATTTCCAATTGTTTCAATTCATTTTGCTTTGTCACTGACTTATATTTATTATTGAAAATGGGAATTGAAATAGAAACCATAGGCATCACAATGTCTTTACCATTATCGGAAAAATTCATATCTGGACGTTCTGATACAGGCACATAGTCCAAACCAAAACCGATATTGGGCGCACTCTCTTTTTGGTTTAATAATTCGGCTTCTTCGATAGATTCATATAATTTATCGTATTTAATAAGTTCTGGGTTAAGCTGTAGATTGTCAGTCAAAATAAACACATCTTCTTCGGGAATTATCATCTGCTTTACGACCTCTACGGCAATATTTTCATCACGATTCAAAAG
>CAWBZL010000001.1:0-464882 GCA_963793275.1 uncultured Flavobacteriaceae bacterium | reverse complement strand
TGTGAGTTCCACAACGCCTTCTTCCTCGCTGTGACCACCTTCTTCCTCTCCTTCATCGTGGCCTTCTTCGCCGTGTGCATCCCCGTCGTCCTTCATATTTTCAGAGGTTTCGCTATTTTCGTTATGGCCCAATTCCGAATCGGGCTTGTCGTTGCAGCCAACCATAAAGAAGGTCATTAGTGCTACACTTACTATTGCTATATTTTTCATTTCTTATTCTTTTTTAGATTATAGGTTACCCAGTTGGTATTGCAACTCAATGAACTGCTGGTTATATTGATTTATAAACTGTATATGATTTTGTTTTATCCTGATGGCGCTGTTAAGTATCGTGATATAGTTCACATAATCAATTTCACCTTCCTTAGAGGCCAGTTCTGCCGTAGTAATTTGTTCCTCGGCCAAAAGCAAGGCACCTTCCTGATAATAGTCAAGTGTTTTTTGGGTCTTTTCCAGCGATTTTATGAGCTGTGACACCCTACTTTCGGTCACTGCCTTTTGTTCGAGATATTGATTCTCGGCGACCAATGCATCTGCTTTAGCGGCCTTTACTCTTGATTTCTGCGGAAAGAACCAAAGCGGTATGCTAATACCAGCCTGATAGGTATTGAAACCCGACACATCATCCACTATCTGCCTGCCGTAGGTCAAGTTGAACTTGGGTAGGAACTGTGCTTTTTCTACACCGATATTGGCTTTGCTTACTTCTGCATTTTGCAAGGAATATTGAAGCAAAGGATTATTGACTGCGGAAGCCGAATCCAAATTGGCCAAAAAATCCATTGGTTCATAGGCCAAATTAACAGTTTCTATTTCTTGGTCGATGCCCAAATACTGCTTCAATGCCCTTTTTGAAATTTCAATGTCATCATAGGCTTGCTGTCGTAAAACCTGAATCTGCTGATATTCGGAAGAGGCAGCAATAAATTCCAATTTGCCCGTTTCCCCTGTATCAAACCGCAATTCGGCAGCGGTCCTAAAGTTGGCATAAACACTGTCCAATTGGTCTGCAAACCGCAATTGTGCCTTGTTATAATTGATACGGTCGTAAGCCTGCATCACATTGCGAATCAATTGCTGTTCGTTGACCGCGTAGAACGTTTCGCCCAGTTTAACACGTTCCTTATAGAACTTGGATTTTGAAAAACCAGAAAGCAAATCAATATTTCCCTGTTGTACACCTATGGTGGTCTGAACACCGGGAAGGTCATTACCAAACTCTTCCTTTCCTGTAAACACCTGTGTATTTCCCAAATCGAAACTGGTACCCTTCATCGCTTGTTCACGCTCAATAAAGGCTTGGCTCTCTTTAAGGGATGGATAATTCTGTTTTGCCATTGCAATGGCCTCATCTACAGTCAAGGTTTTTGGAATTGTACCATCTTGATTAGTGTCTTGGGCAAACGCAGTTCCGGAAGCCATCAAACCGCCAACCATCAATAATACTGTTACAATGTTCGTTGATTTGTTGACATAGCTTACACCTCCATCGTTATTGTTTCGTTCCTTTCTCGATTCGAGCCAATAATACAATACAGGAAGGACCACAAGCGTTAAAAATGTTGCTGTTATCAACCCACCAATAACTACGGTTGCCAATGGACGCTGCACTTCTGCACCGCCAGAGGTAGAGATAGCCATTGGGATAAAGCCCATAATGGCCGCCGTTGCCGTAAGCAGAATTGGCCGTAAGCGTTCGTGTGTTGCCTCGTATATTCGTTTTTTTAAGTCTGTCATTCCACTTTCTTTTAGTTCATTGAATTTGTTTATCAGTACCAACCCGTTTAAAACCGCAACTCCAAAGAGCACAATAAAACCTACTCCGGCAGAAATACTAAAAGGCATTCCCCTTATCCAAAGGGCAAACACGCCACCAATAGCCGCCAAGGGCACTGCCATATAAATCATTAGGGATTGTGAGAACGAACTCAATGCAAAATAGAGCAATATGAATATTAGGAAAAGTGCAATAGGCACTACAATCATCAATCGGTCTGAAGCACGTTGAAGGTTTTCAAACGAACCTCCGTAGGTTACAAAATAACCTGGCGGTAGTTTCACGTCCGTTTCCAATTTTTGCTGTATTTCCTCGACCATCGATTTCACATCGCGCCCACGAACATTTACACCAACCGAAATACGACGAGAGGTATTGTCCCTTGAAATCTGCATTGGCCCGGGCTTATAGCTGATATCTGCCACTTCCTTTAAAGGCACTTGCGCTCCGTTTGGCAAATCGATATAAAGATTTTTAAGGCTGTTGATGTCCTGTCTAAATTCCTTTGCCAAACGAATGACCACATCGAACCGTTTTTCGCCCTCAAAAATCACACTTGCCTGTTCGCCTGCAAATGATGCACTCACATAATCGTTCAACTTGTCAACAGTTACACCATATTGGGCCATTTTCGCACGGTTATATTCCACCGTCATTTGTGGCAAGCCGCTTGTAGCTTCCACATTGAGGTCAGCCGCTCCAGGAACGGTTCTGATGACCGCTGCGATTTCCTGTACCTTGTCGGCTAACACTTCTAAATCCTCGCCGTACAGTTTGATTGCCACGTCCTCACGAACACCTGTAAGCAATTCATTAAAACGAAGTTCTACAGGTTGGGTAAATACGAAATTTACGCCGGGAACGACTGAAATTTTTTCTTGAATTTTTTCTATGAGTTCTTCTTTGCTATCTGCGGAAGTCCATTTACTCTTATCTTTTTCAAGAATAATGTAACTATCGGCAATGTCCATAGGCATTGGGTCTGTTGGTATTTCGGCCACACCAATCCTTGAAATTACCGTTTTTACCTCGGGAAATTCATTGATTAAATTTTGAAGTTTTTTTGAAGCCTCAATAGACTCGGTAAGACTGCTCCCCGGTTTTATTAACGCTTGAAACGCAATATCGCCCTCATCAAATTTAGGTATGAATTCGCCACCCATATTACTAAAAATAAATCCTGCAATCAGTAATAGAGCAACTGCGCCAATTACGACACCAGCTCGAAAGCGAAGTGCAAAATTGAGCAATGGTACATACCCTCTGTTTAAACCGGACATTATTTTATCACTGAACCTATCAATCTTGTTTTCAAATTTGGCAAACCAACTATTCTGATTTTTAGCAGGTTTTAGGAATAGTGCTGAAATCATTGGAACATAAGTAAGACAAAGGATAATCGCTCCTAAAACGGCAAATCCGAACGTAAACGCCATAGGACGGAACATTTTTCCTTCAACGCCTGTTAAGAACAAAATGGGAGTAAATACAATAAGGATAATCAATTGTCCGAAAAATGCCGAATTCATCATCGTGCTTGCCGATTCATAGGCTATTTCATCCATTTCAGACTGGTCTATGGCGGTTGTGGTTTTTTTCATCCGTTGATGAATGTGGAATACCATTCCTTCCACAATGATTACAGCACCATCCACGATGATTCCAAAATCGATTGCACCCAAGGACATTAAGTTTGCCCATACTCCAAATTGTTTCATCAAAATAAATGCGAATAGCAATGATAAAGGTATTACCGAAGCTGTAATCAAGCCACCACGGAAACTTCCCAAAAGCAAGACAAGCACAAAAATCACAATCAATGAACCTTCAATAAGGTTTTTTTCAACGGTGCTTGTGGTTCTTCCAATGAGTTCACTTCGGCTTAAAAATGTATCTATGTAAACGCCTTCGGGTAGGGATTTTTGTATTTCTACAATGCGCTTCTCCACATTTTCGACTACGTTGCCTGGGCTTTCGCCTTTCAGCATTAAAATTTGTCCACCAACAGTTTCGTGTCCATCTTGGGTAAACGCACCATAACGTACCTGATTACCAAAGCCTACTTTTTCGGCGACATCCCGTATTAAAACAGGGCTTCCGTTTTGTGTGGTTACAACTGTATTTTCCAAGTCTTCAATGCTACGTGCCAAACCTTCGCCGCGGATAAAATTGGCCTGGTTGTTTTTTTCAATGTAAGCACCACCAGTATTGGCATTGTTGACTTTCAAGGCTTCAAAGACCTGATTCATTGTAATACCGAAACTTTTCAGCTTATTAGGATTTATTGCAACTTCATACTGTTTTACATAACCTCCAAAAGCATTGACCTCGACCACTCCGGGGACTAATGCCATTTGACGTTTTACAATCCAATCTTGGATGGTACGAAGCTCCATTGCATCGTATTTATCTTCGTAGCCCTCTTTTAATTTTAAGGTGTATTGGTAGATTTCGCCCAGACCTGTAGTTATTGGTGCCATAAATGGCGTGCCGAAGCCTTCGGGGATTTCTCCAGCAACTTCGGTTAATTTCTCTTGTACCAATTGCCGGGGAAGATAAGTGCCTGCCTCGTCCTTAAATACAATGGTAACCACGGACAGCCCAAAACGGGATACTGAACGCAGCTCGATAACGTCAGGAAGATTTGCCATTGCCAATTCTACCGGATAGGTAACAAATTGCTCAATATCTTCAGTACCTAAATTTGGGGCCACTGTAATAACCTGTACTTGGTTGTTGGTAATATCGGGTACAGAACCCAGATTTATAGTGGCCATAGACCAAATGCCCGTACCTACAAGTGCCACTATAAAGAGCCCAATAATAAACTTGTTATTAATGGAAAATGAAATGATTTTGTTAATCATAGAAAAAGTATTAATTCAGTTTAAACATCGCAATGCAAAGAGATGCAATACGTTTATGATGCGATACTTACTTTGAAAAGCATCACGGTAGGATATAGCTATCCTAAAAAAAAACTGAATTATACTTTAGGGGGTTGGAAAAGCGATTCCAGATATCTGGAATTTAATTGGAATGTGTAATGATTATACTGATTTTTAGCCTCGGGGGAAACCTTACTTATTAACGTAGGTTGAAAAGGTGCGAAGAATACAAAATGTTGACAACATTGGTGGCTCATATGCACAGGCTCATTGTCGTGGTCTGAATCTGGATGGTGGTTATCCACTTTTCCATCATCATTTATGTAATCTTCATAAACATATTCAAAAAAAGAAAGTCCATCATTTTCTCTATGGTCTTGATAATGCGCGATAAAATGGGATATTTCTTCTATCTGCTCACAAACTTCCATATTGGCCGCTATTCCTTGAAAAAAGAATAGAAACGACATCGATATGGAAACGAATATTTTCATAAAGTTTTACAAATATACGAATTAATCGATGCACAGGTTGTGCAAAGTAATTTTGACAATCCTTGAGTATGTTTATTAAAAATCAAAAAAACCTCTTCTAGGAAACTGAATTATAACCGTTGGCAGTAAAATGGAATGTGGGATATCTTTGCCGAGGTTATCAAAATTGGCGAAAAATTCGTGTAGAATTGCAGGTTGTAATGGCTCGAATACAGCAAGCCCGAAATTTATGGTGTGAACGTGGCAACAATGACATTGGCAAAAAGGCGAGCATAACTCGCAATCTTGACTGTGGTCACCATCAGCATCGATTACCGTAACAACTTGGGAATCATCTTCGCTATAATTCATATCATTGCAAGGCACAGCATTAAGTGCCAAGAAATAAAACGAAAGTATGATTACAATAAATTCCACGTTACAAAGATAACAGAATTTTTGTGCAACTGTGTTGCAAAATTGGAATGGTTCAAAAATTGACTACACTATCCAAAGCATCATCAGCATCCTTATGGATGAAATTTGCTTGATAACGTATAGTCGTTGTTACAGATGAGTGACGATACAATTTTTGCAGCATTTGAATAGGAATTTTATCCCCAGAAATATTACCAAAACTATGCCTGGCAATGTGCATACTTATATTTTTCTTTATCCCCAGTTGCTTAGTGGCAATCTTTAATCTTCTATTCAAATTTCGAGTTATTGATTGTGTTCTTTTCGATATTTCTTCAGTATCATTGAGGTTGGTGCCTTTTAATTGAGGAAAGACAAGCTCATTGTAAGATGAATTGTCTTTGTAAAAATCAAATATTTCTATAGCTTTTTCAGGAATTTTAAGAGAAACAAGCTTACTGTTTTTGTTCATCCGATAGAGTAGGCGTCCATCGTTAAAATCTGACCATTTTAGTTGTAATACATCCCCAATTCGAATACCTGCAAAGTAAAAACTGACGAGCCAAATATGAATTGCCTTTTGTTGAGCTTCAGTTATCCCTTGTGCATTTTCTAATATTTGAATTTCATCTGCCGTAAAGCCAATTTTTTGAGCTTCGGGAATTCGTATAGTCATCTTTCCTTTGCCAAATGGATAGAGGCCTCTATCTGTTATTGATTCAGAAATTGCCAAATTAAAGATTGTACGGATGAGAATTAAATAGTTTACAACTGTCCTCGGCGAAAGGTTTTTAGTATGCAGTAAGTGAGTTTCAAATTTCTTTAGAACTGTGACATTCAGTCTATTGAAAGGAAGTGAATCTTTGCAAAGAAATTCTTTGAATTTTTTTAGTCGCCCAAGTTCAGTATCGTATTGATGATGTTTGTTTCTATTTTTTAGATTTTGAAGATGCATTTCGGCTACGGCGAAAAAGTCAAGTCCTTTAGTAACTACAATTTTGTTTTTGATTTCTGAAACTGTCTGATATTCAGTTTTCATTTCAGATTTTAATACCTTATCGTTAGCTTCTGCTACCTTAGTTATAATAAAATTATTCAGCACCTTTGAATTAGGGTGCGACTTCCTAACATTGCGGTTTTTCTCGTCCCAAAATTTTATATCTATATATTGACCTGTATTTAAGTAAGAACTTTTACGGTCTTTAGTTATGCGAATAGAAATAGGAAACCGTCCGGCTTTATTTTTCTTTTTTCTTAAAACTACTCTTACTGTTGCCATAATAATTACTTTTGGATTATAAAGGTAGTCATTTTAGGTACAACATAGGTACAACATTTGTTGGTTTTGTTTGATATTATATATTGTCAAACTATATTAAATAGTATGTAAATCATTGATTTATAGTGTTTTTATATTAAATTGATAGTATAGTATCAAAAACTCATAACCCGAAGGTCACTGGTTCGAGTCCAGTTCCCGCTACTAGCAAATACAAGGCTTTCGAGAAATCGGAAGCCTTTTTTTTTATTTTTACTAGTACAGAATAAGTACAAAATAACGAATCTCCTCATCTATAATCTTGGTTGCATTCAAACAACATCAAATTAGTTTAAGATTTAGGAATTCATGCTTTTAAAAAATTTCTTTAATTATTCTAAAATCAGTTCTAGAGAATAATTTTAAAAATAATTTTTGCATCAAATAGATTAAATTCAATTCTATTTCAATTAATTTAAATTATTCTCATAAAATTTATTATAAAATACTTTAAAATGATATATTCTCATTAAAAATAGTATTTAAATGAATATTTCGTAATTATAAGATGTTTGCTTACTTTTAGAAGACCATGTCATTACAGGTCTATTTTGAAAGAGGATAACAAATATATTAGAGTCGGCACCCAGTATTTTAAACTGGTGAAAATTCCTACTGTTTCCGGTCATACGAACCAGAGTTTAATCTCATGGAATATGGAAACGATTCGTCAGGATCACGGAAAGACCTTTCTGGCCAAGATTCCTAACTATGATGGGTTTACCTGTATTCCAGATCATTTAAACTTTCAGCCTACCTACCATAATTTTTATAATACCTATGCTCCTTTGAGTCACACGCCAGAAGAAGGAAGTATCAAACGATCTTTAGCTTTTGTAAAACATATTTTCGGACCTCATTTTGAATTAGTATTGGATTACTTGCAGTTGCTTTATACCAAGCCCACTCAGATTCTGCCCATCCTTTGCCTGGTCTCCCAGGAGAGATCCACGGGAAAGAGTACGTTTCTAAAATGGCTCAAGAATATCTTTCAGGGAAACCTTACCTATCTGCTTAATGATGATTTCAGTAGTCAGTTCAATTCAGACTGGACAAACAAACTTCTGATCTGCGTCGATGAAGTCTTATTTAATAAGGAAGAACTGACCGAACGAATAAAATTTCTAAGTACCACTAATTATAATAAGCTTGAATCAAAGGGAAAGGATAAACGAGAAGCAGAATTCTTTGGCAAGTTTATTCTCTGCAGTAATAATGAAGAAAACTTTATTAAGATTGATCAGCATGAAACCCGGTTCTGGGTGCTGAAAGTACCCAAGGCACACAAAGAGAAAACGGAATTACTGGAATCTCTCAACCAGGAGATCCCTGCCTTTCTTCATTTCCTAAAAAATCGGGAGATGCAAAGCAGCAAAAAAACACGCATGTGGTTTACCGCTGAGCAAATTGAAACAAAGGCATTGCGTAAACTGGTGCATAACAATAGAAACAGGGTAGAGAAGGAGCTGGCCAACTTACTTCTGGCCGTTATGGAATCGGATGATTCTAATGAGCTAAAGTTATGTCCGGTGGATGCATTGAATGGATTGGGCAAATCTCGGATTCGAACTGATTTGACCCAGATTCGGAAAATCTTTAAAAAGGACTGGAACCTTACTAATCAGCCCAACTCGAATCGCTATTTGAGATTTGTGATGTACGCTGATGGGGATATTCTTTGGAAGGAAGCCAAAGGACGCTATTTCACTATAACTAAAATGTTTTTGCAGGAGCAGTTCGAGGATCCAAAGGCAAGCTAAATACTGCCGGCTCAAACAAAAATGATGAATTGATGACAAAATGATGACGGGGAACCACCAGTTTTTACGGGGGCTCCCGGTGGCTGTCATCGTTTCATCATTTTCAAACTGATTTTCTGGAGGTAGGGTCGTTGGTTTTCTCTTTTTTTTGATGAATTGATGACAGAGTAAGATGAGACCAGTAATAGTAAGGTTTAAGACTGTCATCATTTTGTCATCAAAGTGTCATCAAAATAAAAATGATGACAGAAATTAAGAAAATACTCACGAGATACTAAATGAAGCTAATTGGCTAGAATAATAATGCTATTGAAATAAAAAAAAGGACGGTCTTTCATCAGTTTACCTAAACAAAACCCCGTCCATGGGTGAGGGCTTTGTTTAGGTAAAACAGGAAAGGAATAATTTAAAAAAAATAAAAGTTACTTACCTACTTACCTAAAGTAAGATCATCCCTTTGATGACAATGGTTAAGACAAGGTAAGTAAAACTTGATTCATCTTACCTAAGTTACCTAAAATCGGGAGTTTAGGTAAGATAGGTAACTAAAGGTAACTAGCATTTTTATTTGAAAAGCCTTGCTATGACTGGGAAAGGTAAGTAGGTAATTAAAATTATAGAAAAATGAAACTTCAAAAACTAAACTGTAAAAGAGCCCGCAATATTTGCATCGTGGAAACACTCGCAAAATTGGGGCACTTCCCCAGTAGGAAAACGGAGAAAGAAGCCTGGTTTCTGAGCCCCCTTCGGTCAGAAACACAGGCCTCTTTCAAGGTATCTTTAAAAAGGAACCGATGGTATGACTTCGGAATTGGTGAAGGTGGTAATGTCATCGATCTGGTGTTTCTCCTATCAAACTGCAGCGTTGGAGAAGCACTGCAGTTTCTCTCTGATGAAATCCCTGTCTTTAGCATCCAGGGTCCTTTAAACGATACTTCGATAACAGAAATCGGTAATACCATCCTAAAAGTAAAACCGATCATTAGGAGTTATTTAAAGAAGTACCTGCGATCTCGAAGTATTTCTTTACAGGTAGCTAGGAATTACTGCAAAGAAGTATGGTATGAGTTTAAAGGGAATTCTTACTTTGCCATTGGACTTCAAAATAAGGATGGAGGCTGGGAACTTCGTAGTCTCTATTTTAAAACCTCCAGTTCTCCTAAAAGCTATACCTACCTTCAGAATAAAAAGGAGAACCTGGTCGTCTGTGAAGGGATGTTTGATCTATTATCTATCGCTGAAATATATCCAGAGGAATTAAATGGTTCGGATATCATTGTTTTAAACTCGCTTTCTTTTTTACAACAGATTACCCGCTATTTTAACAATTATAAATCGGTTGATCTCTACCTGGATAATGATCAGGCCGGGAAGAAAAACGCAAAGGAATTATTACAGTATTATCCCCATATAAAAGACCAAAGTCATCGCTATAAAAACTATAAAGATCTCAATGAAAAACTAGCTTCTGGGCAGTGGATTTATAGTAGCCACAAATCGTTTTGAGTAGCAAAGCAAGATGTGTCATTGTCATGACAATCTTGCTTTGCGCCCGAAGGTTGCGAAGATTTAAAACATTAAAAATGAAACGGGAATACATCCAGATACGCTGCTCGATTTACGAGAAAAAGCTACTCAAAAAAAGAGCGGCCCGGGCAGGAATTTCCCTCTCAGAATATCTCCGGGCGACCGCTTTCAAGCTCAATATCGTGGAACGATTAACTCCGGAGCAACTGGAATGCTACCAGCTACTGATCCAGTATAAAAACAACTTTATGCGCATCAGTAATATGTTTAAGAAAAGTGATCCCCGGCTGGCTAAAAATGTAGAAGATCTCGCCGAAGAAATTAGAACACACCTTCAAAACTTTAAAAAATGATTGGAAAAGGACAGTCTATAGCAAGCACCAAGGTTTCCATCGACTATGGATGGAATCAGGAAAAGGAAGCCGAAGTAGTTCTCAAACAACACCTGGCCGGTGATACGCCAGAGCAGATTACCGATGAGTTTAAGATCATTCAATCTCAAAATGATCACTGTACTAAAAACATCCTGAGTTTTATAGTGAGTCCTACCATCAAAGACGGAAAGGAATTAAGCCACCAGGATTTGGAAAAGATTGCCCAGGGATTTATAAAAGAAATGAACCTTCAGAATAATCAGGCCATTGGTTTTGTACATAAAGACAAGGAACATACCCATATCCACATCTATGCAAATCGTATTAGTTTAAATGGAGAAACCTACAAGGATAGTTTTATCGGTAAGCGAAGTCAGATCGCAGCAGACAATGTAGCCAAACAGTTAGGTCTTACCCGGGTAAGAGAAGTACAACAGCAAAAGCTGCAGGAATTAAAATGGCAGCGACTAGCCATTAAACATATCAATAACAAAGTAATGGAAACCCGACCTAAATCCCTGGATGAGTATATCAAAAACATGAAAGCCTGTAATGTAAAAGTGATTCCCAGTATCAATAAATCGAATCAGCTGCAGGGTTTTCGGTTTGAATATCAGGGAGTCAATTTGAAAGGCAGTGAAGTAGATCGCTCCATGAGTGGTAGCAAATTAATTGCATCCATTTCTCAGAATAATGGATATCATAAATCTAAGGAGGTTCCAAAGACACTGAAACTGGTCAATAGTACAGTACAATTAAGTACAAACATGGCTAGTAAAATAGCTAAAGACCTGGTGAAGCAGGCAATTAAAAGAGGCCTTGATGCAGGTATGGGAACTGGGATGGGTTATTAAATAACAAGAACATGAAAAAACTAGATGAGATCATGGAACTGATGGCCGATGAAATGGCTGATTTTAAAAAATCTCTTGAAAAATTGGAAGGCTTATCTAAAGAGCTTAATGAAAGGAACATCCCTATCTGTAAAGCAGCTATTGATGAAAATCTAAAAAGCTTTCTCCAAAAACAGGAAGCGGCCGACGAGCTAAAAAATGAATTACTCAGAGATATAAAAAATCGTTTAGAAAAAGCCAGTCTGATCCCGAATTATGTACTGGTCTTATTTGGAAGTATTTTGATCATCCTCTTATCTGGGTTTGCGGTATTCTATTTATTAAACTAAAAATGCCAAAGAAGAAAAGTTTAGGTTTTATCTTTCAATTTCTGAACCGGAGATTAAAATAGGGAATTTCTAAATATATACTTCTAACAGTTCACAAAAGTCAGAATTAATTAAAACCTTTGCATTTACCGCGGAAATAAGTACTGTTTCTCCTTTCTCGATTTCAACGCTTTTCTCAGTCGTAGATATAGTGGCTTTACCATTGGTACACATATAGATAACAAATGAATCAAGACTAGAATGATCTCTTGTGATATTGCCTTCCACTAAAAGGTGATTGGTAGTAAAATATTTACATTTGGCCACTCTGGAAGCTTTGTTCACTTGCTTATCATAAGTCAGCTTATAGTCATCTTTTTTCTCGAAATCTATGGCATCTAAAGCAAGTTCTGTATGTAATTCCCTTGAATTTCCTTCTTGATCCACACGGTCCCAATCATAAATTCGGTAAGTGATATCTGATGTCTGCTGAATTTCAGCCAGCATTACACCTGCTCCAATCGCGTGTACCTTCCCGGTATTAATAAAGATCACATCTCCTGCCTCAACTTCCTCAAAATTCAGAATAGACAAAATTTCTCCGGAATTTAAAGCTTCTAAGTATTGTTTTTTATTCAAGGACTCTTTAAAGCCTATATTTAGTTTGGCTCCTTTATCGGCATCCATAACATACCACATCTCCGTTTTTCCAAAAGAATTGTGTCGCTCTTTCGCCAGATCATCATTTGGATGCAGTTGTACTGAAAGATCGGTCCGGGCATCTATAAATTTGATAAGAAGAGGAAAATCATTTCCAAATTGGTTATAGTTCGCTTCTCCCAGAATATCACCTTTATAGGTAGAAATAAGCTCAAGTAAATTCTTCCCTTTGGCGGAACCATTTGCGACCACGGAAATGTTACCTGGTACGGCAGATATTTCCCAGCTTTCTCCGGTAGTCTCAGATTTACTTTTTTTGTTTAGAACTGATGCTAATTTGTTTCCTCCCCAGATTTTATCTTGCAGGATTGGTTCAAATTTTATTGGATAGTTGATCATTTTCCCTGGTATTATTATATTAACTTTTCAAATCTTTATTAATAAATACTTTAGCTAATTCTCTTACACATAGCTACCTGAAACCTCCGGCTTATTTTTATTCGCCGTAGAAAAATTATAGTTCCAGTAAATTTTCAAAAGTTGAAATCCTATTTTTAAAGAGTCTTTCATTGATAGCTTAGACCCATCAGCGTGAATCCATCTTTTTAATGGTTGCTCACAGATCATTTCCTGAGCATTTTCTTTACCGAACTGCTTTTTCATTCTCATAAAGATCTCTACGTCAAATAACCATTTAGTAAGGAATGGAGAGTTAAAAGCGACCGGAATAAGTTCCTTTCTCATGATCTTAGCTCCGCATTGGGTGTCTTTAAATGGCATACCCAAAATAGTAGTTATGATAAGGTTTATGGTCATACTAATTATTTTCCTTGCGCTCTCTTTTGTAATATTCGCGCCCATTCTGGAAATTCTTGAACCGTTTACGATCTGAAAATCGGTAGTTTCTATAGTTTTTACGAGATCATCAAAATCCTGGAAGTCGGTAGAAAGATCGGCATCAAGGAAGCCAATATAATCCAGGTCAGCAAAGTTAGACATGTAAATCAGGCCCTGTCTTACCGCTTCAGCTTTTCCTCCGTTTTTGGCGCAGTTGTATATACTGATATAATCTTCACGTCCCTTTTTCAAATTCTGAAGTACCTGCATGGTTTTATCAGTACTTCCGTCATTCACAAAGCATAGGTGATAACCGGAATTTCTTTCGATAAAATTGATGAATTCATCCGATTTTAACCTGTTTTCTTCATTGTAACATGGGATCACAACTCCTACGCATCTGTTCTGAAGAATACTGTTGGCAGATAATTTTGCATCATTACTTTCAGGATGACCTATCATTCTGCCTACTCTAGCAGTGATTTCATCAAGGCTAAGGGGTTTTTTCATAAAATCCTGAACCCCCAGTTCAAAAGCTTCAACAATAAGTTTATCGTCGGTGTTTCCAGATAGAACCATAATAGGTGTTTCATCTTCAATTTCAGTTCTTATTGTTCTTATAATTTCAAGTCCGTTTGATAAAGGCATATTAATGTCTATGATCAAAAGATCCGGTTTAAAACTTTTGAAGATGGCAATAGTTCTCTGGGCGTGTGTGGTGGTTTTTACTTCATAGCCCTTCTCTTTCAATCTTTTTTCCAGTGGCATTAATACCAGTTGTTGGTCGTCTACAGCTAAAATTTTCATGGTGATTGGTTTTAAATTCTTGTTCAAAATTATGCGTAACAAGCTCTCAATTTCAGAGAATTAGATAAAGAGGTTAATTCTTATCGGTGAATGGTAATTTGCTTTCGGTCAATGAATTTGAGGTACTATAAGGCTGTAGTAATTTTATTTCTGAGTAACCACCACATGTTTTGTCATGAAAGAAACTACCAATAAATACCTGATCGTCGCCCTAATTATAGGTGTCGTTTTTCATTCATCAACGATTTTCTTTACGTTGGAAAATACCTATGATGCGCTTATCCATTTGTTCTTTGCAGAGCATTATGCGAATAGCTGGTTTGAGCCCTGGAATTATAAATGGTATACCGGATTTACGGTAATGGGTTATCCGCCTTTAGTTCATCAGGCAATTGGCTTGTTCTCATTTGTCGGCGGACTCAAATTCGGGATGTTCCTGGTTGCGATCATTGGGGTGATACTATTTATCACCGGGGTTTATAGATTCAGTCTATTAATTACCGCCAGTAGAAAGGCTGCAGGTTATGCTGCTTTGTTAGCGGTATTTTCATCGTCATTTGTAGAAACACTGCATATATTCGGTCAGCTGCCAAGTATTATTGGAATCTCCATCCTGATGCATTCGCTGCCGGAGATCTATTTATTTATCAAAACCGGGAAGAAAAGATTCTTCTTTAGAGCCATCTCTTTAATAGCGGTTACTGTGACCTCACATCATGTAACACCAATCTTCGGAATGATCTTTTTCATATTTCCATTAATAGGAATGGTGATCATGGATACCGCTTCAGAAAAGGTTGATGGCTTCAAAAATGTAACCTTCAAAATATTCCTGAATACCTTCTTTAAATTATTTAAGCGAATCGTGATCTTCGGGGGAACATCCCTGGCTGCGATCATAGTTTGCATCCTGCCTTATTGGATAAACACTAAGAAGAATCCCATAACTCAGGTTCCAATACCTCATGGCAGCAGGGATAGTTTTATTGAAGTGACTTCCTCAGGGCTGATATTCTTTATCATTCCTTGGGGAATCATCTTTTTCTTCTTTCCGTATATACTTTACAGATATTACTCTAAAAGATATCTTTTTTTTGGATTATCCTTTTCGATACTATTTGTTTTAGGAACAGGTGGAACTACTCCAATCCCAAGAATGTTGCTTGGAGATACTGCTTTTAATATTTTAACCTTAGACCGATTTACTTTATGGGGTTCCATCATGGCGCTTCCAATGTTTGGAGAATTCGCCTATAGATTTGCTGAAGGAGATCTTAAAAGAAGAATTCAGGAGCGATTTGGAGCGGTATATCACAGGGTGATAGGTGGTTTTATGGTTGGATTATTTCTTTTCATATCTGTTTTTACTCTAAGCTTAGGATACTTCAGACCTATGCAGCCGCAGAGTATCAAGATGTTACCGATTGTTAATTTTCTGAATCAGGATCAGCATGACCATTGGCGATTTTTAACGCTTGGCTTCGGCGATCAGATGGCCTGGCTTTCTGCTCAAACCAGGGCATTGACCGTTGATGGGAATTATCATTCTGCGAGAAGACTTCCGGAACTAACCACCAGGGCAGTAGAGCGATTGGAAAATTCAAAGTTCAGGGGTGTGGAAGGAATTGGATCTCTTCAGCAGTTTCTGGCCGTTCCTGAAAAGTATAATCTGAAGTATATATTCTCTAATGATAAATTCTATGATCCTTTATTATACTTCAGTGGTTGGCAACGATTACAACAACTGGAAAACGGGATCATGGTTTGGGAAAAATTGAATGTACCTCCCTTATCAAAAATTATAGGTATACAGGATGTTCCTGTTTTTCTCAAATTAATGTGGGGAATCATTCCTATACTAACTGTTTTGATCGCCTTTTTCATCAATCTTCAATTGATCTGGTTTAATGCACTAAAAACCGGAAATCCCGAAAAGCACGATTTTTTCAAGTTTAAGGTCAGCTATAATAGATTCAGGCCTTTGGTATTAAAAGTGAGTCATGTGTATGCTTTGGTGCTGTCTGTAATTATCCTGGTTTCACTCTATTATATTTACTGCGATAATCAAGATCAGGTTTCTGAAGAGAATGTTGTAAAAGCCTATTATGATGCGATAGATTTCAAGGAGTTTGAAAGAGCCCATTCTTATTTGAATCCGAAAAGTGGTAAAACAATTGCGCAGTTCATGCTGGAAGTTTCTGTAAGCGACGGTATTCTAAGTTCTTATGCGAAACTAGACAGCATCCATGTTAATGTAACTGAGGTGAACGATTCTGTAGCTCGAGCCAAAGTATTCACCTCCTGGGTGACCCCAATAGCTATCGTTGAAAAAGATTTTGTTCATGAACTGAATAAAATAGATGGAAACTGGTTCATTGAGCCGACGAACATGGATACCGATATCCCTGCCGATCAGCTTTTTTCTCAAAATCAGACAAAGTTCTATAATCATGGAAGGAGGAGAATTACCACCCAGCAAACGCACCATGAAGATGTTTTGAAGCAGCCGGTGCTGGAAGTGCTTTCAGCAAAACTGGTAAAATTGAATGGCAGGTATTCTATCGTCGGAGAGATTCAGAATGTAGATCATGTTCCGGCAGATGTAGTGATAAAAGGCACTTTATATGATGAAGATAATAACGAACTCGCCAGTTATAATGCGAGACAGGTCTTGAAACATAAATTAATGCCGAAGGAAATAAGCAGTTTTCGGGTAGACTTTGAAGGCATCGCCTGGCTAAATAGAGACGTAGCCATTCCTGAAACTTTTGATCCTGATGAGTTTACTCCTGTTCAGCTGGATTCTGAACCGGTGAAATTTAACCTTCAATGTGCGGGAAATGTTGCAACTACCGATCTTTATAAAAGTGTTACCCTAAACCAATTGCAGGTCGAAAATGGCAAACTAAAGGGGAAGTTATTTAATTACGGTGTAGAGGAAGTAACGATTCCGCAATTGATATATTCGTATTTTGATGAAAACTCAGAATTGATCTGGGTAGATCATCAGTATGTAAAGCATGGAATCAGAGTTCAAAGAAAACAGAATTTTGAGCGTACACCGGAAGATTTAGAAGACTTATCTGTAATTAATACTTCCATGGAGAATATCTATGTAAACGGATTGCCAAATAAATCAATTGCAGGAAAAGTGATTCCGTTCAGAGATCTAGAGCAGCCAAAATTAGCTTTGCAAGAATTCGATGGTTCAGGATTTAATTATCTGAAGATCGAAATGAATAATTATATAGGAAATCCCAAATAATGAGAAAGTATATCATCATAGTTTGCCTGTTGGTTATAGGACTTCTTAACGCTGAAGTTATTTCTATTGATAAACCGGAGTCATTAATTCCTGAAGAGATTATAGCCGGAGAAGAACTGGTGCTGGAATTTGCAAATATCGATGCTGACTCCAGGTTGCTTATTAATAGCTCGTATGGGAAAACGATTCTGACTCCAAAAGAGTCACACAATTCTTCGGTATTTATGATCCCGGAGTTCATTTCTAAAAAAGCAGGATTGCTTGAATGGAAATTGATAAATGAAGAGAAAGTTCAATCAGGAATTATAAATATAAATACCGCAGAAGCTCCGAAGACCATAGAAAATTACTTTGGTCCAAGAAGTATACAGGCGGGAGATCGTGATTATTCAATGTTGGTTAGTATCCCGACAGACAGATTTGACAATCCCTTGAATGACGGTACCAGGGTTGAAATTTCAGAATTCTTCCAGAAAGAATTGAAAAAGGATAGTCTTGCAATGAAAAATATGTTAGCCTGGAAGAATATCTTTTCGAAAAGAAAAGCCGGAAATATAACTGTTGCAAGTGCTTCTGAAGGTTTGCAAGGTAAAGAAATGATCAGCCAGGTTTATCCTTCCCTTGCTACAGATTTCAATCTCAATATTCAGAGAGAACATCAATATGCAGATGGCAACCAGGTGACCGAGGTAAAAACTTCAGTCATCAAAGATGAGTTTGAGAATATTATTAGCGATGGTACTTCCGTAGAATTTATTATTAGAGATTCAGAAGGTGCCATTCAAAAGACCTACGCTACCACAATAGATGGAGTTGCTACAGCACAATTGCTTCACCCGGAAAGACCGGATAATTGGAAAATTTCAGCAAATATTACCGGAATGGCGAAAAGCGATGAGGTAGTAGTTAGTTATGAACCGGTGATCAGGGATTTTAAAATTGAGATGGATCTGGAGAACAAAATGATCAAAGTAGCACCTCTGACCAGTTTTCTAGGACAAATAATTCCCGATGGAGCAGAAGTAATATTGAAGGTGATAGATGAGAATAATAAAATAGATCATCAATTTTCTGAGCCTAGCAAGGCAGGTTATGCAATTTTTAAACTCCGCGAGGATATTAATTATACAGATTCTTTTACCTTTAAAATCGAAACCCTTGGCGTGACCAAATCTGTTCAGTAAACCTACATGCGGCAAAAGATCAATAAAAATATATACCGGGCCATTCTTATCATAAGCTTTCTGGCGGCGAATGCCCTTATTATTTTTGGGATCAGTTATGTTTGGGGATACCTAAATACCGGTGCAGATCGTTCTACCATGCTGCATACCGAGATCAAAAGCAGACAAATGTATCTGCCGGAGATCACTTGGGACACCACTTCTTACGAGGGAAGGCCAATGGAAGCACAAAGCCTGCAGGAGATTGAACGCGATTACCTGAATTCCTGGTATGTAAAAAATCTTGCTCTTAAAACCAACCAGGATTTTGGGATCGAAGATTATTATACAGATAGTGCGCGGGTAAATATTTACAGAATACTGGATAACAATAAGTCCAGTGAAATCAGTTTCAATTCTACCACTATTTCTCATCATCCCGAATTAAAATTTTATAGTGCAGATGGACAGCTGGTAGTTTTCAATGATAGAAATGTTATCGAATATTCTGAAAGTCTCGAAAATAATAAAATTTTAGACCGAAGCGTTGATACCTCCTCATATCGCGTCATGATGTTACTTGAGGATGGATTCTGGAGAGTACGGCATATGCAGAAAGTGAAGGATGAGTTTGAAGCTGAGCAAGCTGGAAACAATTCTGATTGGAGTGTTCAGAAAGATCAGATCTTTTATAAAAATGAGAAATACCAAATTAAAGGGATCAATTACTATCCTCAAAAAACTCCCTGGGATATGTTTGGTGATGATTATGATATGGCCACAATTGAAGATGATTTTGAGTTAATTAAGGAGTTCGGCTTAAATACGATCAGGATCTTTATTCCATATGAAGATTTTGGAGGTGCAGATATTGAAGAAAATAAACTTACTAAGCTGAGTGAAGTTCTTGACGCTGCGCAAGATCATGACCCTGAAAGTGCTGGTCACTTTATTCGATTTTTACGGCGACTATTCGGTTTTAAACTGGACGTTAACGCATGAACATTTGAGACAGATCGTCTCTGGATTTAAAGACCATCCGGCATTATTAGGATGGGATATTAAAAATGAACCTGATCTTGATTTCGAAAATAGAGGAAAAGAACTGGTGCTAAACTGGTTAAAAAATGCTTTACTTCAGATCAAAAAGACAGATCCTAATCATTTAATAACCATTGGATGGTCTAACCCGGAAAGTGCTGAACTATTGGCTGCTGAGGTTGATCTTGTAAGTTTCCATTACTACAAGGATATTGAAGATCTTGAATCAACATTTGCCGGGCTAAAAAAGCAGATCAATAAACCTATGATATTAGGAGAATTTGGGATGTCTTCCTATAACGGACTCTGGAATCCATTTGGCAATAATGTGCAGGACCAGGCAGAATACCATAAAATAATGCAGGCATTTTTCAATAAGGAAGATCTCGGTTTTATGTCATGAACCTTATACGATTTTAATGAAGTGCCATCTTCGGTAGTTGGTAGGTTACCATGGCGAAAAGCGCGACAAAAGTATTTTGGTTTTATAGATACTGAAGGAAATAAGAAAGAGTCTTTTGATTATATATCTAACTAAAAAAGCAGGGATCCCCTCCCTGCTTTTTCCTCATCAATCAAAATGAACTAACCAACATTCGCATATTCCAGATTCATCTTTTTCTCTTCTATTTTTTTGAATTCGTCCAGGTACATCTGAGCAATAGTTTCCATAGGTAAACTGCAAGCTGCATCGTAGTTTATCTCACCAATTCTTCTTCTGTAGAGATCATTTTCGATGATGTGCTCTAAAGAATGAGCCAGAGAGTCTACGTTTCCGGGACGAAAGAATTCTCCGGTATACCCTTCTTCTTCCACCAATAGCGCGAGGTCTCCCAGGCTTGGCATTACAACCGCTTTGCCATAACTACCCGCCTGATGTAAAACTCCGGAGCTACCTGTTGTTGAAGTGTAGGGAAACACTACTACGGCGCTTTCTCCAAAGATGGTAGGGACATCTTCTTCGGCAACATAACCAGTGAAAGTTAAATTTTCCACATGCTCAAATTTTTGCATCATAGTAGCCAGGTAGCCCGGAGTATTTGGACTGTCTGTACCGGCAATGACAATCTCCAATTCCTGATCTGTCGTTTTTCTAAGTTTTTCAACCGCTTCAATAAGGATCTCTACTTTTTTGTAGGTTCCAAATTTTCCGAAGGTCATGATCTTTTTAGGTCCGGCAGGTAAATCAAAATTTGGTTCTGGCGGAGTTTCAAAGGAACCGTGCGGAATTTGTAGTACATTCTGTACTCTATACTTCTGCTTCACCACATCTACATATTTGCCAATAGTAAGTGCTACAGTATCGGCTTGTAGGATCACCTTTGTCAATACACTTCCAATAGTATTAAATACCTTCTGTAGAATTTTATTCTCTGTAAATCCTGCATTTCCAAGATCTACAGTCTCAAGAATATTATGTAAAAGGACAATGGTAGGTATTCCTTTCAATTTAAATATAAGAGGCAAAAAAAGGCCAAGGGCAGCAGGGATCTTTTTATCTCCGAACTTCATAAACTGGAGATTGAAAAGGATCGCATCAGGTTTTGATTCATTCAAACTTTTATAAATGCTGAAGATGTTCTTATAGCTATTAAAACTCCAGCTATCTTTTACAGTTATCTTACATTCTGAAGTTTCAAAATCAATTTCTTTTTTCTCCTCTGTATGATCTGTGATCAGGATTAGCTCCTCTACTTCTTCTTTCTGTGCAAATTGTTTTGCCAGGTGATAACCATATTCATTCAAGGTTACTTTACTGGGCGGAAATGCGGTTACAAGTGCTAGTTTCATAATTTCTATTTTTTAATTAGGTATTAGTGGATGAGGCAAATATCAGTCTGATCTTCAGTGAATTTTAAATATTTCGACAGATAGGAAATTAGTTTCGGTGAATGGAATTTTTGTCCTGATAAATAAAATAAGCGGCTTGCAGAATTAGCAGGCTCAACATGACATAGATCTGTGCTTCTACCACCATTTCTAAAGTTTCATGCTTAAAAAATATGATGGCTAATTGTAGTACTCCAAATACTCCTGAAACCAAGACCGGTAAATATCTATCCAATGACAGGAAGTAGTACACGAAGACATTAGCCAAGGCGAATAAAGCACTTGCGAGAGCATATTTCCATAACATTCTTGAGACCTCAGTATAGGCGCTACCAAATAATATGTTGATAATAAATTCCGGGAAAAGCAGATTCAATAGAACCACTCCGGTAACCAGAACCGTGATCATTCCTAAGTATTTGAAAAAGATCTTTTTGGTATCTCTGCCTTCCTTATGTCTTTTGACTACTTCTGGGAGCAGAAGCATCACAAACATCCATGCTACAAAATATACTCCACGACCAATAAGTGCCATTGAGGAATATAATCCGGCTGCATGAGAATCGAAGAAATGCTTTACCAATAAAATATCCCCATTATTGATCAGGATCTGGGTGAGTTCATAAAAAGCGGTTACCAGAACAAATTTTTTAAGGTGACTTATTTCCTCTTTATTAATTGCCGGGAGTATCTTGCTTTTTACTTTTTTGAAAGGAAGCATTCCAGGAATCAGAGAGATCAATATTCCTAACGATACTAATTCAGAACTTTGAAAGGGTAACATCAGAATAAAAGCCAGCGTTAAAAATAACCTGCTAAGCATTTCACCCTGATAGGTAATAGAAAGCTTTATGAATTCCTGTTCTCCCTGGAAATATCCTCTATTGACGCTCATTAGAAAGTAAATAGGAACCCCCATTCCAAAAATCCGGAACATTCCGGCAGATTCGGTATTGAACCAGCCCTGTAATTCTGTAGCAAGTAGAAAGATTAAAAGCCCCACGATCGCACCAATTACCAGACTCCATTTTCTGCAGTAATTAAGGAATGCTTCTTTCTTGCCTTCATCAAAACTACCTGTAAACTTGGCTACACTAAGCTGTAGCGTCATCGCCATAAAAGAAAGTATGAGTAGGAAGGTGATAAGGATCGCAGCGTCTGCAAATGCTTCAGGTCCTAGCAGGCGGCCAAGTGCAAGATTATAAAGATAGTTTCCAATATTTACAATCATGGCGCTGAGCATAAATACCTGCGATGCCTGAAAATTGATTCGGAATTTTTGAAGTTTTAAAGGGGTCATGATTTTATGTTTTAAGCACTCATTTTAACAAGCTGGAAACTGAAAAGATCATATCCCGATCCAATCAGGGCGCCCCGAATCTTTTTGTTTTTTGCTCCATCAAAAGTGATAGTCTTACCATGTCTAGCTGCATAAGATATTAGTGTTCTAAATTCAAATACACTACCAATATCCAAACTATCCAGTTTTTCAAGACTTATTCTAAGGTTACCTTTCATTTGTATCATGATCTCAAAATACTTTCTAACCTGGTAAGTGTTAGATGCTGAAAGGTTTCCGGTTACTTCAAAAACTCCGTTGTTTTCGTTAATTGTAAGTGCCATAATTTTAGGTTTTATGATTAATATCTGACGCTAATATCTTTCGAAAATCAATGAGTAATCCGTCTCTTTCGACGGATGGCGTTTTTGTGTAGATGAAATATGACAGATGTGGTTTTAACTTGCAAATAGTAATCTAAACCACCTAAACCATGAAGATTCAAGTAGTAATAGTAAGCGTTTTTCTGGCTCTTTTTAGTTATAATATTAGTGCCCAGGAAATGCAGCAGGGCTTTCAGAATTTGGAAAAAGGAGAATTTGAAAAAGCTGAAAAGTTCTTTGCTCAGATCTTATTAGACTATCCTGAGAATAAAACGGCCCGACTGTGTTATGCACGTGCTGTTGGTTTACATAATGATCCTGCAGAGGCAAAAGATATATTCAGTGATCTGTTAACCGATTATCCTGAAGATCTTGAGGTAAAACTGAATTATGCCGAATCCCTTCTATGGAATAAGGAATATGAAGATGCTGAAGCGTATTATGAAAAACTGGTTTCTAAGAATCCTGAAAACTTTGGTGCACTATTAGGATATGCTAATACCTTAAGTAACTTAAAGGATTATCAACCGGCTTTGGAAACAGTAAATACAGCTTTAGAAGTTTCTCCACAAAATCCAAATGCGATGATCTCCAGAAAATATATAAGGCTTGGTTATGCCAATCAACATCTTCAGGAGAGACAATATCAGAACGCTATTAATATGTTAGATGAAAATCTTCAGGATTTCCCCGGGGATAAGGAGAGTTTACTAAATAAAGCAAATGTTTACCTTATTACCAAGAACTCTTTCGCTGCAAAGCAGGTATACGAATCCCTTGCTCTTAATCTTAATGATAGCATTACTGCTTATAATGGTAATTCATTAGCTGCTCATGTTGGAGGAGAAGAGAAGGAGGCATTGAAATATGCTGAAGAGGCTCTGTCTCTTTCAGGAAAGTCTACTGATTCTTTAAAAATTCTGGAAACAAAAGAGAGATATGCTCAGGCCTTGATCTGGAATAACAAATATGCTCAGGCCGAAGGTTTTATAGCTGAAATGGAAGCTGAATACGGTTCAGAGATCAGGATTCTCGCACTGGAAGCTACTTTAGGAATGTACACAGGTGATTTTAAAACAAGTATTGGTAATTATAAAAAGATCCTGGAAAAAGATTCGGCTTCATTCGATGGAAATCTTGGAATAGCGAATGCCTATTTCGCAAGGGGAGAAGCCAGGATGGCAAAAAATGCTGCAGACAAGACTCTTGAATATTACAAAAATCAGCAGGATGCCGAGCAGTTTATGAAAAAACTGGATAGAATCTATTCGCCTGTACTGGAAGAAAATTTAAGTTATTCATTCGATAATGGAGATAACGAAGCGGTAGCTTCAACGACGGCAATTAGATTTCCGGTGAATCCAGATCTGGAATTCTTTGGAGCGTATACCTACAGAGAAACCAAAAATCCTACGACTAATAATGAAGCTACTTCTAATCAATTTGACATGGCGGTTGCTTATAGAATATCACCTGCTTTCAGGCTGAAAGTTGATGGCGGATTAGTAAAAGCGAATTCTACAGAAACCGACTATACTAACCTTGTAGGTGAATTTTCTGTGGCTATTAAACCTTTCACAAGGGATGATCTGGAGATAGGATACCGTAGAGATCTGCAGGATTTTAATGCGGAATTATTGAACAGGCAGATTGCCGGAAACCATATTTTCCTGAATAATAACTATTCCACTACTTATGGACTGGGGTGGTATCTGCAGTATATGCACACAGAGCAGAGTGATGAGAATAGCAGGGAATTATTATTTACATCGATCTATTATAGCTTCCTGAAAAAACCTTTGCTAAAAGGAGGCTTCAATTATCAATATATCAGTTTTAAAGATCAGATGCCTGAGTTGTATTTTAGCCCCGAGAAATTCCAGGCTGCAGAGATCTTTGTAAACCTATTGGGAAATGATCAGGATTCTAAGATCAATTACGACTTAACGGCTGCCACAGGTTACCAGTTTATAGAGGATGAGCAAAAGCAATCTACCTATCGTTTGATGGGTAGAGTTGGTTACCAGATAAGCGACCGATTTATGGCAAGCGTTTATGGAAATCATTTTAATATTGCTTCTGCAACAGCCGCGGGATTTACGTATACTGAATTTGGGATCAATCTTAAATGGCAGATCACCAAAAAGCCTGTATTCAAATTGTGATAGTTATTTCTTTAAGATTAGCCCGGATCAAGACTTAAATTGAATTCTGAATACTGTAAATAAATAATTATAGTATAAAAAAAGGACCTGTTAATTAGCAGGTCCTTTTTTATTTCCGGTTGAATGTGTTATAAAAATTGTTCTATTATGTTCTGAAGAATTTCGGTATCGAAGCTAACCAAAAGCTGCGGATGATGAAAAGAATTTAAAACTATCATTGCTGGTTGATCAATTGAATAGGTCATTCCGAATCACTGAAAAGAGGGTTCGATCAGCAAATTACATAGTGATTGTAGTATTTAAATCGTTCAATCCTGTTAATTATTCTCAGATAAGGACAAACGTAATTAAATATATAAATGAGCCTGGTTAAGCTTACTAAAATTAATCTACGATCTTAACCTTGCTAATATTTAGGCTCTTAACCCAGTCTTATTTACCGGTGCTAAAATATCAAAAAGAAAAGCCGGAGGATTTCCCCCGGCTTATCAACCTAACCACCTAAATAACTTAGTGAGTAACCAACAAACTAAGCTTGCATCTTTTAGGGTTTATCCGAATTGCACCCCATATTTTTCCATGACGCTTTCCCGAATGTTCTTGATTTTCTGTTCTTTACTTTTCGGAACGATCAGTAATACTTCGTTGTTCTCCAGAACCATATAATCTGAAAGGCCATCTACAAGAACTACTTTATCACTTTCAGTCCTGATAATATTCCCACTGGCCTCCATAGGTATAAATCTGCTGTTAACCACCGTATTCCTTTCCTCATCTCCAGGCAATTCATCCTGAAGTGAGCACCAGGTTCCAAGGTCATTCCAGGAAAAGCTTGCCGGAATAACGTTCACGTCTGTAGATTTTTCAATAATGCCATAATCTATAGAGATGTTTTCAGCTAAACCATAATGAAAAGAAAGAAAACTATGTTCGCCCTTAGTATTATAAAATAGCTTACCAAGGGAAAATAGTCTATACATTTCAGGCAAATGCTCTTCAAACTTCTCTAGGATAGTTGAAGCTCTCCAGACAAAGATTCCGCTGTTCCATAAATAATTCCCCGCTTCAATAAAGTTCTGTGCCGATTGAAAATCTGGTTTTTCAGTAAATCTTTGAACCGGAAAAATGTTCTGATCGACTAATTTTTCATATTGAATATATCCGTAGCCGGTATTAGGGAAAGTAGGAGGAATTCCAAAAGTGATTAGTTTTTCTCCTGAAGCGGCCTGATCAAACGCCATTTCCATGTCTTTCTGGAAATTATCTTCTTTCTGGATCCAGTGATCACTGGGAGCGACCAGCATTCTGGCCAGAGCATCCTTTTTAAAGATTTTCATGGCTGCCAGTAAAATACAGGGAGCTGTATTTCTCATAACAGGTTCCATGACAAGTTGCTCCTCGGTTATTTCTGGTAACTGCTCCTGAATAATATCCTTATAAAGTGAATTAGTAAGTATATAAATATTTTCAGCAGGAATAAATTTAGCCAGGCGGTCAAAAGTTGTTTGTATCAACGTTTTTCCGCAACCTAAAATATCCTGAAATTGTTTTGGGTTAGATTGTTTGCTTACCGGCCAGAATCTGCTTCCAACCCCTCCGGCCATTATAACTGCGTAATTGTGATTTCTCATCGCTAAAAAATTTAAGTGTTCAGGTTATCCATTTGTAAAATTACCTGAGAATAGCGATGCTAATGGAAATATTCGATTAAGCTAAATAGAGCTGTGCCGAGTGGAAATTATCTATAGACGAACTGTTTATAGTAGATTAAGTCTTTTCATCAATTCGGGGCGGTTACTGCGGCTTACCGGGACCACGTCTTTTTCTATTAAAACACTATTGTCCTCAATATCAATAATGTGTTTTGTGTTGATAACATATGAGCGGTGGATCTTAAGAAATAGATCATCCGGTAACTTATCTGTAATTTTTTTTAAGGTAGAATGAACAGTATAATTCTTTTCAAAGGTTTTGATTTGTATGTAATCTCCTTTTGCTTCGATAAGGTAAATACTGGAAATATCAATTTTTATAAGCCTGCGATCAATGTTTACGTAAAGATCATTGTCGGTTTTGTTCAATTCTGAAATCGGATCTTCACTCTTTCTGGCTGGTTTTGATTTTAGAGCTTTTTGAACCGCCTTATCGAAACGCTCCTGGGTGATGGGTTTCACCAGGTAATCCACAATACAGTCATATTCAAAAGCTTCTATGGCAAAACTTTTGTCTGAAGTTGTAAGAATCACGTTTGGCGGATTTTTAAGTGTCTGGATAAAATCGAACCCTGTGAAATCTGGCATATGAATATCCAGGAAGATAAGGTCGGTACTTTCCTGGTTGAGGTATTTTATGGCCTGCATGGCATTAGGAAATTCCTGTTCCAGTTCCAGATGAGAATTATTTTCGATAAGCTGATTGAGGATCATCCTGGCCGTGGCCTCATCATCAATAATTAAACACTTCATTTAAATAGATTTTAGGACCTTATAAAATTAAGCATTCTCTGAAGAATTTCTTCAAATTCTGCCTGCAAATCATTCTTACCTTCCCGAAGCTCGTCTTCATAGCGTTCAGCAACGTAATATGATTTTTCAAGTCCTAAAATACTAATTTTGTGCTTTAATTTATGAACATTTGAGGCAGCTTCTTTAAAATCTCCACTTTTGAGGTTCCTCAAAAAGATTTCTGCTTCCTCTGGCAACTCCCGGTTTACCACCGCTAATAGTTTATTTTCAAAATCTTTATCACCACCAGATAGTTGATGGATGTATGATAAATTTGGTTGCTCTTTCATTTTGGTATGGTAAAATAAAAACTTGTTCCCACTCCTTCCTCACTTTTAAGATCAATGGAGCCGTCATAATGCTCAATAACCTTTTTAACGATAGATAAACCTATGCCGGTCGCGGACTGATTATTTTCAATTTTTTCAAAAATATTAAAAATCTTCTGTTGGTAACGTTCCGGAATTCCACGGCCATTATCTTTCACTTCAAACTGCCACATAGAACCAGAATCGCTTACATTAATTTCAATGAATCCATTTTCATGATCGATGCTCTGAATAGCGTTTTGGATAAGATTCTGAAATAATTGCTGAATTCTAAACTTATCCCCTTGAATCACCGGAAGATCTTTGTCGATATTGATCTTAATACGATCTGGCACCTCCAGAAATTCTATAATTTCATGAATTAATAGATTGAGATCGATTTCGTTTTCATTTGTTTCGGCCTGCTCTATAGTCGAATATTTTAAAATACCATTGATCAGATTATCCATCTTTTCAAGGTTATTTAAAATCATACTGAAATTTTTTCTGGCGGTATCATCGATCTTGTGGCCAAAATCTTCCTGGATCCATGAAATGAGGGCATTAATATTTCTCAGCGGCGATTTTAGATCATGAGAAACCATATGCGCATAATCTGTAAGCACTTTATTTTTCTTCTCCAGGTTTTTTAGTAATTCCTCCTGTTTAATGGCAGCCATTTTCAGCTTTTCACTTTGAAGTTTAATATGACTTCCCAGATCTCCAATTTGAAACTGACCATTTTCAATATCAAATTCATCCAGATTCATTGCTTTTATCGCACCGGAAATACTGTCCAGAATATCCTGTTGTTGCTGGAATTCTGCCTGAAGTTTTCTATTCGCGGTATATAATTCATCAGAGCTTATTTTCATCGCTCTTTGAAGCATATTGAATTGATCCTGATTAGTTTCGTATGAACCATTTACAGCGGTCAGAAATTTTTTGAGTTCTTCACTTTCCGCCAGAGAAGGATCAAGATATTTGGATATTTGTCTTCGCAGGAGAGGATTCATTCGCTGATCAGGGTTAGGGTCATGGTTTGATTGTGTAAAGAACTGGTTTTTTCACCGTGAAAAGGAGCGATCTCACCATAGCTGTAAAATCCTCCTACACTTACATTATCGCCAATAATGTCAATTACTTCTTCAATTTCTTCTTCGGCTCTTTGATCTAAAACGAGGCGCCGACCAATACAGCTAATCAATAAAGCAAGTTCAGGAGAGTTCTTTCTGGCTTTCATTGCCAGTTTTGCCGCTTCTCTGGCACCTTCTAGCAATGCATCTGCTGAAGCCATCATGAGTTGCGCTCTGGATCCTTGAGGGACATTGCCCGCCAGAATCATAGTTTGATTTTCCCTGTCTATATTCAGAATTGTTCTTACCACTGGATGTTTTGCCCCTTCTTCCCTTACGTACAACGGATATAATAAGGATGCCTGTGGTAGCTCTGAAGCTTTTTCTCCAAGGTATTTTGAGTATAGATCCAGCGCCGGCTGGCCGTCCAATTCATAAAGAACGTTCTTATCAGATTTTGTTATCGTCCTCTCAGGTCCAAAAGGGATCCATCCACCAAGGCTTGAAAATGAGATTTCCAGTGTTTCTCCGTATAATCCAATCAGCACCACTTCACCTTCCTTAATTTCATTGTGACCAGCCAGGGTTTTTTCAAACCTAGTCCCGTCACCGCTTAACCCACCTGTAATGCAAAAACTTTTTTCTTTTTCGGCATCCAGGCCATCCAGAAGTTCACTGCCATTTACAAAACTACCTTCAGATACTACAAATACATGTTTTAGACCATCATTCGGCAGTTCCTTTATTAAAGAATTTGCAAGATTAAAGGAATTCAATTTGTGATCATGAATATTGGCAGTTCTTATTTCAAACTTTGTTTTTTCAAAGTCTATAGCGGTAACAACCAGTTCATTTGTAGTGACATTAGCACCAAGGATCTCTCCTGCTGTAGAACTGTAAACGATATTTTTATAAGGAAATTCTTTTTCAACTTTTCTGATTAGTTCTTCAGTTTCCAGGATAAACCGGTCACCAAAAACGAGTACAAGAGGATTTTTTAGCGTGACCTTATCTGATAGGTAATGCCAGCTTCCTGATACATATTTTGCCTGTATAATTCTCATGATCTGTTTTTAAAACTGAAGTAAAATGTAGTTCCCTTTCCTTCCTCGCTTTCAAGCCAGATCTCACCTTCGTAAAGATCCACGATTTTTCTAACGATACTTAGACCAATACCTGTGGACGTTTGATGATTACTGGTAGAACTAAAGATCTTAAAGATTTTTTCGTGATTTTCTTCTGGGATTCCACAACCATTATCTGCTACTGAAAAAATATAAGTGTCATTTTTCTTTTCAACATCAATTTCAACCAGTCCTTTTTCTTTATCAATATAATTAACCGCGTTGCTAATAAGGTTTTGGAAAAGTTGCTGAATCCGGGTCGCATCGGCCTTTATTACCGGTAATTGATTTTTAATATTTACAGTAATGTGTTCTGGAATAAAGATCATGGAAATGATATCTTCTACTACCTCCTGAGTATTAACCATTTCCTCTTTAGCGATAGTGTTGTCGATGCTTGAATATTTTAGGATATTCTCGATAAGATGGTCCATTTTTTCCACCTTATTCTGCATTAGGTCTAAATTAGTCAGACTATCGCTTCCTAGTTTGTTCTGAAAATCTTCTCGTGTCCAGCTTAACAAGGCAGAGATATTTCTCAATGGAGATTTGAGATCGTGAGAGACTATATGGGCATAATCATTTAATTGCTCATTTTGATTTTCTAAACTTTTCAGAAGTTCAATTTGCTTCTCCTCAAGCTTTTTTCTTTCGGTAATATCTAAATGAATTCCTATTGTTCCGGAAATATTTCCATGTACATCATAGCTTGGTGCACCACTAATCAACCAATTACGGGTTTCGCCAGATTTTGTCCTTACTTTAACCTCGTAAGAGTCGGAGATACCTTTTTCACGCTGGGCGTTTTTGGTAAATACAATATTCTCCTGATCTTCATGTAATAAAAGTTGAGAAGCAATCTTACCTTTCAATTCCTCCTCTGTATACCCGCTAATAGTACAAAAGCTTTGATTGGCCATTATGATTCGGTCATCATTATCCACTTCAATAAGCCCAAGGTTCATATTGGCTATAATGTTGCTATACTTTTCCTTCTGAATCCTCAAATTATCTTTGTAACGCTTGCGAATAGTAACATCATCATAGCTCCATAAATGGCCTTTGTATATCCCTTCATTATAGATTGGAATATAACTGCGTTCAAAAATTCTACCGTCGGTTAGATGTAGTTCTTCGGCCAGCACCGCCTTTTTATTTTTTAGGAGCTCATGAATATTCTCTACGAATTCTTCCGGATTCTTAAAGTGATGCTTAGATTCTTCAGCCGCATTGCTGCAGTCTGCCCCGACAAGAGCTTCGGGAGGAGCAGGAATCCCGAACATATCGCAAAATTTCTGGTTGGTAAGACGAATATGTCTCGTTTCATCTTCCAGAAGTATTCCAGTCTGGAGATTCATTATTAAAGTAGCCATCCTGTTTTCAGACTCCTTCAATTGTGTAGTTGCCTTTTTCTGCTCCGTAATATCTTCAACAGTAGCAACCATAAAATCGGTTTTTCCCTTTTTATCATGGACTCCCGTTACAGTTGTTTTGGCCCATACCGTACCACCATCTTTCCTGATATATCTTTTTTCAATTTTGAAACTATCTATTTCCCCTCTGAACATCTTCTCCCGCAGCAATTTTGATTCTTCAATATCTTCAGGGTGGGTAAGATCCTGAACCTGCATTTTCTTGAATTCTTCTCTGGAATATCCCACGATATCACACATTGCCTGGTTTACCATGATTAAACCGCTTTCCAGATTTTTGGATAAGCTCACGCCTATCGGAGAATTTTTGAAAATGATATCTAACTGTTGTTTTTGCTTCTCCATTAAATTTCGAAGTTGCATTTCTTCAGTAATATCGCGGGCAATACCCTGGGCAGCTATAGGTTCGCCAATATGGTTGTAAATTACACTGGCATTTATTTGAACAATCTTCTCCTCGTTATTTTTAGTGACAATTACCGCTTTGTAGTTTTGAAACTTACCGTGGATTATTAATTCTTTGAAGGTCTCAAGTGTATATTCCAGGTATTCTTTTTTTACAAGCTTCACCAGGTTGATCGGCTCATTTGCAATGTCGTAACCAAGAAGGTCTACAGCCGCCTGGTTCATTTTAATTACATCGCCAGAAAGTTCCATCACCACATACGCATCGATGATATTCTCAAAAACGCCTTCAAGTTCTGAAGTTTTGCGATTTAATAATTCTTCCAGTTTGGTTTTGGACGTGCGTAGTTCTTCAGAAAGCTCATAAAGCTCACTGGATTTTTGTTCCAGTATGCTTTCTGCTGCTTTCCTGGCTAATTTTTCCCGTTTTAAGGCTCGTTCTAATATTTCAATTTTGTTGGTTGACTGCATGGGGCTGCTTATAAATCTTAAATCTCACCTGGCTACCATCTTCCCTGATCATTTCCATATCAATTATACAATTTTTATGATAATGTTCGAAGGTCTTTTCCATCAATGCTTTTGCAAAAGTGTACATGGAGCGTTCAGAAAAATACATCATTTCCAGGAAATCCTTTTCCTGATTAATGATCTTAAATGTAGGGAGTTCGGCACCCGGATAGATTTTCCTCACCTGCACATGAATATGATTCTCTATGGAGGCAAGCATTTCTATAGGTGAATTGTATAAACTAAAAATGTCCCGGTGATGTTTTGTTAGCACATGGAAGAAATAAAGACCATAAGCATATATAAGGTCATTAACAGGAATACCGGTTTCAACGCTTAGATTGGTTAAGAGCTCCTGCATTTCGAAGAAATCATAAGTTCCAACAGAAGTATAAACTCCTTCAGATTTAAGTTTAGATGCAGTTATGATTTTATCTACTACTTCCAGGCCAAATTCCTGTTCAACCATCTCTAGAAATTCAGTAAATACGATTCCTTTCATCAGGCTTTAATTAATTCGTTTAGACTCCAGTAATCCAGAACCGATTTCAATTTAGTGACATAGTCATCATACTTAAGCGGTTTAATAATGTAACCTGCAATACCAATCTTATAGCACTCCAGAACATCCTTGTGGTTACTGGAAGTGGTAAGTATGATCGTTGGTATGTATCTTAAGGTTTCATCATTTTTTAAAATGCGTAAAAACTCTATACCATTCATTTTGGGCATATTCAGGTCCAAAAGGATGATATCTGGTAACCGGTCTTTCTTCATGAGCAGTTCTAGGGCCATTTCGCCATCCTGGGCTTCCTGAATCACATGGTTCAAACCCTGACTATTCAGGGTTCTGTGAAGTTTCATCACTTCTATTTCATCATCTTCGATGAACAATACGTTTAATTTTTGCCTCATAGCTTCTTTAATCCCATTCTGTCAAATATCAGTGTATTTCCTTTAATAAAATCTAAACTTCGTTAAAGGCCGGTTTAGTGGCGTTGATATGCAATTAAGTGTCGACAAGTGGTAAAAAAGAATTATTATTGTAAAATTAGAAATCATATAGGATTAATTTGGAGGATCTGGTGTCAATCAAAAATCAGCCAAACCCTAAGTTACTTAATGTAGTAAAGAAAAAAGTGTTTTATGATATCAAATAATCTTTCAGAAGTTAATTACACTATCTAGCGCCTCATCAGCATCCTTATGAATAAAATTTGCCTGATAATTTAAGGTAGTCTTTAAATCACTATGCCTATATAATTTTTGTAGCATTAAGGGGTGTATTCTATCTCCGGCGATATTTCCAAAGCTATGACGCGCAATATGGTTTGATAAATTTTTATCAATATTACATTGACTGGCAATTCTTTTTAAATGCTTATTGAAAAGTTTTGTTGCATTCCGACTCTTAGTAAAAACATCTTCTGGGTCGTTGATATTAGCCAGCTTTAAGAATGGAAATACAAAACCTTTATTTTCATTTTTACTAATACGATAAAAACTTAATATTTCTTCGGCCTTCTCAGGAACCTTTAAGCTGATTGGTTTTTCATTCTTATTCATCACATAATAAAGTCGTCCATTTTTAAAATCAGACCATTTCAACTTGACGACATCGGAAATCCGGATGCCGGCAAAATAGAAAGATATTAACCAAACATTTTTAGTATGCCACATATGTGAGTCCTTTTCAATACTTAAAAATTCGATTTTTTCAACTTCCTCTTTTGTCAATCCTATTTTATTACCTGATCCAATTCTTATTTTTTCCTTTTCTCCACCAAAAGGATAAAATTTTGGATCCACAATTCCTTCTTTAATTGCAACATTGAAAATTGTTCGAATAAAAATGAGTTGATTAGTAATGGTTCTGGTTTTCTGGCCAAGATATGCAGCACAAAATGTTTTGAACTTAACCAGGAAAGCTTCATTTATTTCTCGAAACTTCAATTTTTTATTTTTTTTAAAATAAACAACCCCATCTAAGAAGCTGAATTCTGATTTCCTGGCCTTACTTACTCTATCCTTTCTTCTTTTTTTTATATTCTTTATAGCGGTGTTTTTACTTAAAGAAGGTTTGTGATTTAGAAATTCCTCTAAATTATATAAGATTGATAATTCAGATTTTGCAACGGAAAAAGTTCCACGATCATATTTGTTTTTTATTCGCTCTGAAGCAAGCGTAAAAAAGGATTTCGAACCACCAGGTCCCTTCAATTTTTGCTTTACCTGTTTCGGAGTGATACTATCCTTGGAATCAAAATATATATCGTGGGCTCTGGTAAGCTTTTTCATGAGAAAATTATTCAGTTTTTGTGAGTTCGGGTGAGTGCGCTTAACTTTTCCCAAATCTTTATCCCAATCCTTTTCTAGTACATAATGTCCGAGCCACTGATAGTTTGTTTTGTAATTTTCACTAATTCGAATAGCGAGAGGAAATGTTTTGTCTTTCCGCATCATATTTCTTCTCAACACAATTTTTATACTTGCCATAATTCATTTTTGAGTGACTATTAAAGATAGTGAAAAACTAGTACAGAATAAGTACAGAATAATTTGATTTTAATTGGTTTTTATTGAAATTGAATAAAATTAAAAACCTTGAAATTAGTAATATTTATGGGGTTTTGCTGGATTTTGCAATTCCTTTCTGTCAAGCTCATAACCCGAAGGTCACTGGTTCGAGTCCAGTTCCCGCTACTAAGGAGAAATCCAACACCAGAGCGGTTTAGCGAAAGCTAAACCGCTTTTTTTATGTCCTCATTATCGAATTTTCTTACATTTGAATACGATTTGGAATACGATTTAAAAAATGGAATTGGAGGTGAGTGGGATGCGATCCCCGTTAACCGCCGTGATTATTTTACCAAACGGTTCAATATGGTGGTGAAGAAACATTTTAAGCTAGGTAAGGAGTACGGCCTCTATTCGTTCCGTCATACGTTCATTACACGCCTCTACAAGGAGATGATCAAGAACGCAACACCTTTTGAGGTAAAGAGTAGAATTATGCTTATCACTGGACATACCAGCATGCAAGCCCTCGAGAAATACCTGCGCGACATAGATGCCGAATTACCAGAGGATTATTCCAGTTACCTAACTTAAAAAACGGCGGGGTAACGGTGGTCTTTTTTTATTTAATGATGCGTCTACATAGATGTAAAACTATATGTTTAAACATATAAAAACAAGATATTCAATAGAATTATATTGAATTGCATATAATGTGTTATATTTGTCTAATTTTATATCTAAAAGCATATAATGAAACAATTAGCAACTTTTGTCAAGGAACGTCGTAAGGAAGTTGACCTCACCCAAGAGGAATTCGCAGAACGCGCCGGTGTCGCGTTGACTGTAATACGTAAAATTGAACAGGGCAAAACAAATCTTAATATGGACAAGGTGAACCTGGTGCTTCGAATGTTCGGACATGAGTTGGTTCCGGTTAACAGTAAGAATCTACTTGATGAGACAGGGGAAAGTACTTTATAGAGATCGTTTGGCGGGCATTGTCACGGAAACCAATGATGGTGGTTATACATTTCAATATGACAAAGACTATGTGGCCCAATGTCCAGAGGATTTCATTACGTTTTCGATGCCAGTGAGGAACCAGGTCTATTCAGAAAACAGGTTGTTTCCGTTTTTTGAGGGATTGATCCCAGAAGGATGGCTGTTGGATATTGCTTCTGAAAGTTGGAAGATCAATAAAAATGACCGAATGGGCCTACTGTTGGCCTGTTGTGAAAACTGTATCGGCGCAGTGAGTGTAAAACCAATTATAGAAGAAAATGCATAGCTGCTTATTTTGTTACGAGCCAGTTGACGGCCAGCAAGACTTTCACGAACGATGTTCTTTGGAATTTTTTGGAACGCGAACCCCTCCTGTTATTGACTATTCGCTTAGCCAAATGGATGAACTTGCAAGAAACGTAATAGAACGAAGCATTGCCGTACCTGGCGTTCAACCAAAACTATCCATGTCTCTGGTGTCAAAATCCAGGGAAAATTCTAATTCAAGACTCACAGTAGTAGGGGCATTGGGTGGCAATTATATTTTAAAACCACCTTCCGATAGATTTCCTGAAATGCCAGAAAACGAACATGTCACTATGCGTATGGCTGAACTATTCGGTATCCGGGTAGTGCCATCATCACTTATTCGATTGATGTCTGGAGAGCTTTGCTATATCACCAAACGGGTAGACCGAACAGAAACAGGTGATAAAATTCATATGCTCGATATGTTTCAGATCACAGAGGCATTCGACAAGTACAAAGGCTCTATGGAGAAAGTTGGGAAAGCAATTGATCGCTATTCCAGCAATACCCTATTGGATAAATCGTTTTTCTTCGATATCGCTTTGTTCTCTTTTCTCACAGGAAATAATGACATGCACTTGAAAAACTTCTCTATGATCGAGAGTCCGTATGGATGGGTATTATCACCATCCTACGACCTGTTGAATGTAGCCATCGTCTTTCCAGAAGACACCGAAGAGCTGGCGCTTACTGTAGCTGGCAAGAAAAAGAAACTGAAAAGGGAACACTTTGAGAACTTTGCAGAAGGCATGGGGTTGACCCCAAAGCAAATTAAAGGTGCCTTTAATCGAATGATCGAAAACAAATCAAAAGCAATGGATTGGATTGATCGATCATTTCTGTCGGATGCTAAAAAAATAGCCTATTCAGATTTAATGGAAGCACGGTATCACCAATTAGGACTATCGGAATAGTGCTTCGCAACATACCAGGACTAAAAACATCCCCCATTGCACACCTCCCACTGCAGTCCCAGTTACATTCAAATTGAGTATACAAAGTCTGTAAGTGAATCGCACGCAATCTTACGTAATCGTCCACAATCGCGTACAACCCCATAATTCCCTATTTGTTTTTTTGCATTTTGCCTTTTTCAAAAGAATCAGCGCAATGAAGGCCACTATTGTTTTCAGTATCGTTCAGGCCCTTCCTAAGGAAGAGCAAGGGGCTCTATTGAAAATGATGCAGGATACGGTTAAACCGTCACGGGTCCAACCCCCGAAAAAAGAAAAACTGCTCTCTCGAGCAGAAGCGGATGCATTTATTTTGAGGACGGTTTTTAGCTAAAAACAAAATTTTTCTCTAGAACTTCCTATTCTTCTTAAAATTCTCGGCTTGCTCAAAAATATCTTGATATACTTCATCACGTTCTACCGGGGGGTAGCCGTGCTCATCAAGTAACAAAATTAATCCTACTTTAAGAGCAGCTTTAATATCACTTCGTTTGCTCCAATCTGGAAATCTGGCTTGTTCATCAACTAAATCTTTAACAGCTTTTGATAGCTCAATGAGTTTGTCCTCTGGATACTTAAAATCATATTTTGTACATAATTCTTTAAGGATGTCATAAAAAGCCTTCACTTCGAAGCCAATACCCAAGTCATCACCTGCCGAAAACTCACTATGCACTTGCCAGATTAATTCTGTTAGCTGATCGGCCATTTCTTCATATACCTCACTTCGAAATACATCATCTTCTTTACGTTCATTATAACGTTGAACCAGTGATTCCATTTTTTTTGAAAAATCTACACCCTTTACTTTATTAACTTTTTTCATTTCCCCAATGGCTCGGGCTAATAATTGCTGTAAGAGTTTGATTTTGGTATTAGGTAATTTTATCTTGTTTATTTTTTCCAGATAGGCTTCATCAAATATATCTTGGGCAGCTTCTGTTTCATCTCCCATTTTAAATATTTCTTCAACGCCCTCACTTTGGAGCGCATTTTTTATCATTTCTCTAACCTTAGCATTCATTTGTGCAGTATCAGGAGCTTCACCTTTGGTTAGTTTAAATACTATGGAGCGAATGGCGAGATAAAAATGGGTTAAATCTCTTTCTTTTTGAGTGAGTTGTTCACTTCCAGAACAAATATCATAGGCAGCTTTTAAACGCTTTACTAATGCCATAAAACGGGTCTCCAATTCTTTGGTAACCATGACATATTCTACCGCTTTATTCAAAGTGTTAAGCTGTTCCAGGGGTGTGCCTTTGAAATAATTACTTGAATCAAATTTATGGTAAATCTTTGCGAGTAAATCTAAATGGTTTCGCACGATTACCAACGATTCAGCAATATCCTCAAAATTTTCGCGGTCACCCTTATTGTATTGGGCAAGCGCTAAATTCATTTGTTTTTTTATACCAATATAATCTACAACAAGCCCTTTGTTCTTTCCTTTAAACTTTCTGTTAACTCTGGAAATCGTTTGTATTAAATTATGCTGCTGTATAGGCTTGTCTATGTATATGCTGTCTAAAAAAGGAACATCAAAACCTGTAAGCCACATATCTACTACAATGGCAATCTTAAAATTAGACTTTTCGTTTTTAAACTGCCTATCTAATTCTTTTCTGTATTCTTTGGTGCCGAGCATTTCATATAACACTTTCGGGTCATCTTTTCCACGTGTCATAATCATTTTAATAAGTTCAATTGGTTTTATCTTTTTCTTTTCTTCTTCGGTTAAAATAATACCATCGGCTGCTATTTTTACTTCACCCCATTCGGGACGTAACTCTATTATGTTTTTATACAATTCGTAGGCTATGTTTCTACTACTGCATACAAACATAGCTTTACCCACCACAGTAGCACCTTCTGTCACTCGTTTTTCATAATGAACGACAAAGTCTTTAGCGATTGCCTCCAATCTATCGGGGTCGCCTAAAATAGCGTTCATGCTTGCTGATTGCTTTTTACTTTCTTCTACCTGATATTCATTCGCGCCAGCGGCGGCAGCTTCTTCATAATACGCTTCAATTTTGGCAAGCTCGTTATTGTGTAAAGCTACTTTGGCAGCACGACCTTCATATACGATCCTAACGGTAATCTCATCTTTTACAGATTCGGTCATGGTGTAGGTGTCCACTACATTCCCAAAAACATCGAGTGTTCCATCTACCGGCGTTCCAGTAAAACCAACATAGGTAGCGTTAGGAAGTGAGTCGTGCAAATACTTGGCAAATCCATATGTTTTTTTAATACCTTCTTCGGTAACAGTTATTTTTTGATCTAAGTTTATCTGGCTTCTATGGGCCTCGTCACTAATGCACACTACATTTTTTCTGGTGGTCAATAATTGAGTGTCCTCTGTAAACTTATGGATGGTAGTTAAAAATACGCCCCCACTTTCTCTGCCTTGCAAGTATTCGCGTAACTGTGCCCTGCTCTCTACACTTACAATCGTATCGTCCCCCACATACTGTTTTGCATTCGTAAATTGTGTAGCTAATTGATCGTCCAAATCTGTTCTATCTGTAATCATCACAATAGTGGGGCTTTCAAAATGAACACTACGCATGAGCAATCGAGCAAGAAACAACATGGTAAAACTCTTGCCACATCCTGTGGCGCCAAAATAGGTGCCTCCTTTTCCATCACCAGCGGGTTGTTGTGCTTTTAAGATATTATCGTACAAAGCACGGGCAGCATAATACTGCGGGTATCTGCAAACAATTTTTTCATCCTTTTTGGAACTATCGGGCAGGTAGATAAAGTTGCGTATCACATCTCGCAACCTATCGCGATGCAACATACCCTGTACCAATGTAAAAAGGCTATCGATCCCATCTACATCTTTTGCCAAGCCGGCAACACGGCGCCAGGAATAGTAAAACTCATAAGGTGCAAAAAAAGAACCAGCTTTTGTATTGGCGCCATCACTAATGACGCAAAATGCATTGTATTTGAATAACTCTGGGATATCTCGTTCATATCTAACCGTGATTTGTTTATACGCATCATGAATGGTACAATCTTCTTGTATGGCGGTCTTAAACTCAAAAATCACAACGGGAATCCCATTCATATAAAGAATACCATCAGGAATGCGACCCGGCGGGTGGTGCTCAACTATTTTTAGCTGTGTAATAAATTTATAAATATTTTGAGGCTTGCTATAATTTGGCTCTTCTTCAGCTACTATGTAATCTATGTTTTCAATGGTTCTATGGGCGTTTAAACCTCGGTAATCTATTAATTGTACATAAAAATCTTTTTGCTTTGGATCTTCCCGTTTTAAAATAAAGCCATCACTCAACAAGCGCATCACAATTTTGTTGCTCTCATATAAATCTGAAGAAGGCAAGCTTTTTAAGCGAAGTAGTACTGCGTCTATTTCACTTTCAGTAATCTGGTTTTCCTGATATCGAGTTCGCAAATAATTCCGCAGATCTTCTGCAATAAGTACGTCACCTTCATCACGAAGCAGGGTAGTGCCCAAGGTATGAGGATACCCTTCCAGACCTAATAGTTCTGTAAAGGCGGATTCTAATTTAGCTTCGGTGAATTTTGACATACCTTAATTGTTACGGTTTGTAAGGAAGGCATTTAATTTATTAAATATAGAAAGCAAAGGAGTTCCTTCAATATTTTGAACAATAAAATTTCTTAAATCATTAAAATCAATTAATTCATATGGGTAGGATTTGAATGCAAAATGTGCCCATCCAGTTTTATTGTCGCTATAAAAGTTATTATTAATCAATTGTTTTTCAGCAGCAGAAAAATCAATCTGGTTATAAATAGACCTGTCAAGCAACGCATCTCCTTTTAATTCTACCACAATCCAAATATCTTTATGGTTATCTATATATAATCTGTCGAATCCGATGGTAAACATTAAATCGGGGTTTGCCTTTGATTCGTAGTAGCGTAATCTATTGCTAGTTGTTCCTTTTAAATTTAAATATTCAACATCACCATTTAAAATACCACAGGTTGCTTCAATCTCTCTTTTTACATGATCTTTAAATCTGTTTAGAAATCGTGCTGTTTGGTGAATGTTATCACGATGCTCTTTATAAAATTGAATGTCTTCTGGCTTCATCTGTTTAGTGCTTAAATTCAATGTATTTTGGTAGAGATCTTTTAAAAAAACAATATAAGTCGTATCTGCCTCTAATAGGTAACCGCCTATATTTTTCATTACCCTAGTGAGTAATTGTTTGTGTGTTATGTTGATAAATTCGGGGTGGGTAATAAATGAAATAGGAAATAATGAAAGTACTACACCAGCGATATTGTTTTTATTATATTTTTTGATCTGTGAATTATAATAATCATCAAGATCATTACCCAATGTATGATAAACCTTGTTTTCTATAATAATACAGTGGTCATCGTTATATAAAAGTAAATCAATTCTTCCCCCTTTATTGGTTGTGGTTTCTGTTTGTACCTGAAAGTCTGAAAACCCATCAAAATCCTTAATGTTTTCTCCAAATTTTTCAGTAACTAGTTCCAATAGGCTGACAATAAATAGATCGCCAAGCTTATGTGCTTCACCAACATTAAAATAAAAGGCAAGGATATTACTCAACACATTCTCATAATGTGGTTGCTTGGCAATCCCCAAAAATGTTTTGGGTTGTTTTTTTACGCGCGGGATATGCGTATTGTTCAAGAAAATCTCAAGATTACTCAAAGTACTACTCATCAGTCAGGTCTTTAATTTTATCACTCTCTGAAACATCTTTATTGATTTTTTGTAAAATATTTCCAGACAGCCTGAACAGATATTTTCGAGGTGCATATTTAAGTTGCCTTTTTTCTATATATTCTTTTTGAATGAGGCTGCCTGGTCCATTATACAGTTCAACTATTTTACCATTATTTTTTATTTTTATTGCTAAAAGATAGTCTGGAATATGATCTTTATTGGTTGGAAAATAGGACTGGCATCCAAAAGAAGATTTAATTTGCACCTCCTTGCCACTTTTAATTTCGATGCCGTCATGAATGTTATTTCCTGGAGGATGTAGTTTAATACCATATTTTTCAGCAGCTAGAACCTCACCAATATCACCAACTAAATTACCATCCAAAGTAAATTTCCTTTCCTGCGCTATTTTAAGATTCCTTAGTTTCTCAGTGATTTCTAATAATTCTTCAATTTCTTTCATTACAACTCATTTATCTCCTTCTCAATCAACTTGTATTGGGCCTTTATATCTTCACCCATGTAAAAGTCGAGTAGGTCTTTTTTGGTAAGCGTACCTGTTTCAAGAAACTGACTCAAATACCGTTGATTAAAATCCATTAACAACATCGATTTCTCAATTTGCTTTAAAATTTCCCGGTTGGTATCGATATTTCGCTCTACCAGGGTCTTAATGGCTTTTATCTCTCCTATATCCTTTAAAATACGGGTGACTAAAATGCTTAAAATCTCTTTGTCCAACTCAAGTGTTTTTGCGTTTATAGCAATATCACGGGCAAGCATATAAGCAATGACTAGATTGGTGTAATCTCCTTTTTGTGAATCTATAATAGCGATGAAACCAATCTCAGGAATAAAGCCTACGTGTTCATTAAACTTTAAGATGCTATTGTCTACCAACGAAATATCAAAAACGATAATACTTACTTTGGAGTTTCTGTTGGCATTGCTTTCTATGAGCTGGCTCCAGGCGGTATCGGTCTTTCGTATAAAAAGGTCTTTGCCTTCTATATCACCCAGCTTTACGCTTTTGTCAAACTTACACTCTATGGCTATTTTTAAATCTGGTGAGCCATTTACTTCACAAATAATATCACCCGTTTTGTTACGGGGTAGGGCACCTGCGGCATTGCCCGTAAGCAATGCTTTGTCTGCCATACGTTTGCTTTTAAAATAATTATTTAAGAAGTCGGCAATGTCATCTTCTGCTAAGGAGCCTTTGATGGCGCTTTTGTAAAATAGCTCCTTTTTCATCTCAAAAATCATTTTAAGGCTTTCCAACTCGGTACCTAGCTCATTGGAGGTTTTAGATAAAAAAGAGGATAGTCTATCTTCCATAAGGGCTAGGACACCAATATACAGCGCACGTACAAGTTTATCGTCTCGCTCTGCCGCTGGCAGATTATCAAAATAGTTGAACACGATTTCATTATCCAGCTCAAATTTTTGGATCTCTGTGCGTTTGAGTTTTTGGTTGAGTTTTATTGTTGCCATTAATCATGTAATTTATCAAATGCATCTTTAATTCTCTGTGGGATCTTTTCTGACATATCTATATATTGTAATATTAAATCTGCAGATTCAATTCCTTTTGAAGGAAGCCTATTCAATGTATCATAGTCTACATCTTCTTCAACGGCCTTATCCTTAATACCTCTTTTTAGAATTGAATAAAACTTCTGGTTATTATTACATTTAGTATTTCTTGGAACATTTTGCTTCCAACCCTGAATCTCCTCTATAGTAAAGTCAAATATCCCATCATAAAAATTACTTAAGATGCCCAACCAGATTTCATCACTTAATGAATCCTCTATATCTTGAACGCCAACAAAAAACATGTTGTCTCTTATTGCTGCTGCGCCTATTTCAAAACTCATATCATTATCAAAAAGATATACTAGCTGGCTTTCTGATTTTTTAAATCCTGCCATAACCTTATCTAAAAGAGCTTTGTTGATTAACCACTTGTCTTTTCCTTGAATATTTATTAGTTGAATATTGTCCTTAATTAAGGTGCTATCTTTATACAATTCATATAACTTTGGAATTAAATATTGTTCAGTATCACCTTCTACAATTAAAAATTTATCATGAAACAAGAAGTCACTATTTTTTACGTTGAGTGATGAATATATTGCCTCTACATCAGAGCAACCATTTATCACAGAATAACCGTTATCCTCTTGTTTAACACTATTAATTTTATCAAGATTAGATTTGTCAATAAAGATTGTTGAGTGTGTACTAATTAATGTCTGTACATTTCCTTCTGAAACTTTATTTATAATATCAAAAAACTCACGTTGCGCTCTAGGATATAAATGAGTTTCAGGTTCATCAAAAGCCCAAATGAATTTGTTGATACTATCTGCTCCAGTGTCTGCCTTCGCTTTAATAAGAGAAAACCAAATCTGTCTTTTTAACCCTTCACCTTGATTTTCTAAATGTATTGGACCATCACTATTAGTTTTGGTTACCATGACATCGGATATTTGCTCTTTTACATTGAAATATACCTTGGAATTTATTCCTTCAACATCCCTAGCAACCTCTCGAATCGTTTCACTTAAATCACCAAATTTTCTATTTATTGCTTCTTCTGCCAATTTAGCATTTTCCTCTGCTAATGACTTGATTGGATTCAAATGTTCTTCAATCTCTTCCTTCATAATTGCCTCGGCAGTAGAAATTATTTCATCTAAACTAGTATTCCAATCAAATAAACTGAATATTGGAAAAATATCCATATCACTTTTTGCGAATTTATATTGTGCCCATTTCGGCCGAGAATCTAACTTAGTGTAAATAGCTCTAATCTTTTCAAAGTTTGAGAACCTACCCTTTCCGTTTTCATTTTTTATCTCATCTGGAGTTACTCCTAATTCCTTGATTTTAGCATTAATATTTGTAACGGATAAATTCCATAATTCTAAAGAATCATCTGAGTCATTCATCAATACATAAGTCTTGTCCAAAGTGCCATTAAATTTTCTAACAATCCATAATACACCTTCCTCACTTGAATCTAAAGACCATTTTAAAGGGGTCGATAAATTCATTTCAACATATTCGTCACCTTCTTCTTCTTGATATTTGAACTTTCCAACAATGAAAGTTGAATTACCGTCATCTTCAAACTCTGGTAATCCTCTTTCAACCAATAATTGGTTAAATTTAGCAGTTTTCTCAGGTGAATTGGACAAATCATTCTTATAGCTACCTTCTCCCAATGAATTATATTTAGACTTGGTGTTAAGCAGTAAGTCCAATGCTTGTAAAATGGTTGATTTACCACTGTCATTTAAACCAATATAAATATTAGGAGTACCTTCAGATAAATTTAGGCTCACCGTTTTACAACTTCTATAATTAAATATTATAACTTCATCTAAAAACATTCTTACTGTTTTTCAAATTTATAATTGTCTCTAATGTTTGCTGAAAAATAAACGCCATGTGATGAAGCACTCATAAGAGAATCATATTCATCTTCTGGCACATCAAAATATTGATAAACTGTTCCCCCTTTAAATTCTACTTCTAAAGTTTGTGAACTGGCGTCATAACCTATTGAGACTAGATTTGATGAACTTACTGATTGTCTTTCCATAATATATCGGTTTTAATTAGTTACTAATTCCTCCTCACTTCCAACAGTCGCCATTTTTGAAAGAAGGAGGTTCTGCAATTTTTCAAGTTGCGAAAGTTCTTTTCTAACTGTACTTATTTTTTGATCAATAGGATTTAAATAAAATGACGAAAGATCAATAATCTCGCTTTTAACTAAAAAATTTAAATTCGAGATTATTTTTGTGTTTAACACCATTTGAACAGAACCCCCTAATGAAGATTGAATCTGTTCAACAACATTGTCTGATTTTAAAAAGCAATGTAAAAGTTTAGAATAAGCAATATTTTTATTAGGCTTAACAATAATTGTATTTAAACAATTAGCTTCAAACTCTCTGTCGAATATTACTGGCATTCCATTTGTACCATGTCTAGCAACAAGAATATCACCCTTATTTAACTGGGATTTTTTATTTTTTGCATGAAACTCTTTAGTAATGAATTTGAGGTTTTCATAAGACATTCCCTCTTCATTCAGATCGGTTGTCCTAAGCATTGGGATACCCTCACTTTTATTACAATAATATTTATAGCATGATCCGACAAAACCAACACAAACTTTTTTCGCTACATTTTCCAACCGCTTAACCTCCCACCCCTCAGGAATCTCTTTATCCAACTCCTCATTATAAACCATAGCCCCTCCTGAAGATTTATAAGGTTTTCCTTCCACATCGGGTTTGCCCTGAGCGAAGTCGAAGGGAAACTCAAAATCTACAAACCAATGTTTGTACAATGCTTGGGCGGATTTCTTCTAACTTTAAATTAAATTGTTCGTTTAAAGAAATGCGGTTGACCACTGTATTATATTCATCAACAATGGCTTGTTGTTTTTCTATAGCAGGTATAGGTATATCTACTTCACCTAATTCATCCCATTTAAATCCACCTCGTATAGCGCTATCACATCTGAAATCTGCATATCTGTCAAATTCTGGACGTCTAAACCACATCATCAAATATTCTGGATTCAAAGCACTTTCATCCTTAACCTTAAAAATGGTATAAGCAGGTGAGACGATCACCAAATTTTCTTCGGTATGTAAAACAACAGGTAATTTATGCACTCGAATCACAGACATGAAATCGCAAGCAAAATTATTTTTAGCAACTATCTTATACCTGCGTAGATCTGTGCCAACTATATTAGAAGTAGTTTTTCTAAACTCCTTTTTCATACTTAAACCGCGCAAATCTTCCGATTGTAAATGCTTATTCCTGACATCAACCTTCTCAATAAATTCTCCGAGTTTTTTATAGCTTGATCTCATACCCTAACTCTTTAAACACATTTAATAATTCGACTTTTGATTTTGCTTCATCTTTTAGCAAATTGGTCATTTCTGTTTTTAGTAAGGTCATTTTCTCATCGAAGTCTATATTTTCATCTCGGTTTACAAATTCAATGTACTTGCTGGGCACCAGTGAGAAATCTTTTTTTTCAATTTCTGCTTTCGTGGCACTATAGCAATATTCGGGTATATCTTTATAATGGTTGTCCTGTTGCTGCCAATCGTGGTAGGTTTTAGCAATGTCGCTAATTTGTGCTTCGCTAAACTGTATAAACTTCTTTTCAAAAGGGATGCCTATTTGACGTAAATCCATAAACAATACTTCTTCCTCTCGGTTGCGAAGCTGTCTTTTGGCATCACCAATATCTTTTGTATGGCTTCTTTTATTTTTATTTAAAATCCAGAGCGTTACGCTAATATCTGTAGTATAAAACATTGCACGGGGTAAAATCACAATGGCTTCTACCAGATTATTTTCTATCAGCTTACGCCGTATTTTATATTCCTCGCCGCCACCAGATAAGGCACCATTTGCCAAGATAAAACCTGCCACACCATTTTCAGAGAGCTTGCTTACCATGTTCAAGATCCAACCATAGTTGGCGTTACTCTTGGGAGGCACTTCATACCCCATCCAGCGCGAGTCGTCCACCAACTCATTTACACCCCGCCAGTCTTTTTGGTTAAAGGGTGGGTTGGCCATGATGTAATCTGCTTTTAAATCGGGGTGTTGGTCTTGCCCAAAGGTATCGGCTGCCTTTTCGCCTAAGTTTGCGGCAATACCCCGAATGGCAAGATTCATTTTAGCCAGCTTATAGGTGGTGTTGGTATATTCTTGTCCGTAGATAGAAACTTCCTGTTTGTTTCCGTGATGGCTCTCTATAAATTTTATAGACTGTACAAACATACCCCCAGAACCACAGGCAGGGTCATAGATAATGCCTTTGTAGGGTTCTATCATCTCGGCAATAAGGTTTACTATGCTTTTAGGGGTGTAAAACTCGCCTTTCCCTTTTCCTTCTGCTAAGGCAAACTTGGAGAGAAAATACTCGTACACCCGTCCCACAATGTCTTGAGCTTCGTCTCTCTGTGTGTCTATTTTATTAATAGTATCGAGTAAAGAAGCCAGTTTACTTTTGTCCAATTGCAAACGGCTAAAATAATTGTCTGGTAAGGCACCTTTTAAGCTAGGGTTGTTCTTTTCAATGGTATGCAGTGCGGTATCAATCTTAAGCGCAATATCGTCTTGCTTGGCGTGCTTCATGATGTAGTTCCACCGCGACGTTTCCGCAAGGTAAAACACATTGCTCTGGTTGTAAAACTCCTTCATCTCCAAATACTTTTCTTTGCCATCGGCAATCAGGGATGCGCGTTTGGCTTCAAACTTGTCACTTGCGAATTTTAGGAAGATGAGTCCGAGTACTACGTGTTTATATTCGGCACTCTCTACCGAGCCCCGTAGTTTGTTCGCAGAAGCCCAAAGGCTTTCTTCGATTGATTTTTCTTTTTTGTTGGTATTCTTTTTGGCCATAAATTTTTATATACTGATGTTTTGTAAATATAGAAATTCACAATCAGTATGAACTAAGTGTAATCACGTAAATTCAATCAACTTGAAGGGTATTCTCTACTACAAAAAACCATTTTAGTTACAGTCACAAGTATATTCCCTGATATATTCATGAAATGCCTTTCCCCAGGAGCCATAAAGTCCTGCCGATTTAAAAGAACGCCAGCGAGCAGATGAAATTCCACAAAAAATATAGGGTTTACCGTAGATGTCATAGTCGCTGCTTTTTAAATAGCCTACTACAAAACCCATTCCTTCCAGTTGGTAATAGGTGGCTTTGGTAAGCATGGTAGAAGCATAGCAGGTTACTTCGTCTTTGCTTTCGTAGTCTTCAGTGACAATTTCAAAAAGTTTCTGGCAGCTTATGGATTGTGCTTGGAGGGGAACTGTGGATAGCGTTGCCAAAAGCAATAAAAATAGAAATAATGGGCTTTTCATAATCATTAGTTTAGAAATATGGATTAAAGTTTAGACCATTGATGAAAACTCCCTGATGGACAACCAGCGGAGGCGGGTTGATTTTTACTTTTAAGAACAGTCGCGCACTTTTTGCGTTGATAGTTTCTCTCTCCAGTTTCTCCTAAATTCTGCCATTGATGAAAAGAGCCTGATGGACAATTTGCGCTAGCGGGTTGTGTATTACTTTGAACTAAAGTTGCACATTTTTTACATTGATAGTTTCTCATGTTAGTTAGTTTAAATTTGTTGATATAGTTGTAATGTTTAGTATCACTTTTCCCCACTTTGGTCATCCCAAACCATTTTAGGTTTCATAAATTGAATCCAAATCAACGCCACTATGGGTAATAAAAATGCAAATATTCCCCAGCCACCCTTGCTTCGGTTTAGATCTCCTGCTTTATTTACACAGTAAATTGTAATCACTATTCTTAGTACTAGTAAAATGAGAGGTAATGCTTGTTCCATAATTATTAGGCTTAAAATTTAAGGTTTAGCTGTTCTTTAGCTACTAGTTTTAATTCAACTAGTTTAGCGTAGTTTCTTTTGTTTTTTGAAATTTCTTGAAAAATTTTATCGGCTTTGTTTTTAATTAATTCGTCTTGGAATCTATCTGGATGACATTTTCGACTCAGTTCTTTATATAAATCTCTGGAAGAGTTGATACTATTCATGAGGTTTGTCATATCAATGTCTTGTGACTTTGCTTTTCTTAGCTTATCAAAACCATCATCTTCAAGTAGTCTTTCTTTTTTTGACTTTTTTACTTTAATTAAAAGAATAAGAATTAAAACTAACTCTGCTAACGCAACGATTAGCCACCAATTAAAGTCATCACTGTTTTGTAATTGGGTATCAAGAATAATCTGTTCGTTTGCTGTTTGAATTGAATCCTTTACCATTTGCAAAAAAGTTGTCATATGATTTTAATTTAAAAATCCACCAATTCTGGCATACTCCTTTAATGAAAACTTTACCCCTTGAAACCCTTTATTATCGTGGACTTCTAACGTATCCCATCCTAAAGCAACAAGTTTACGAACAAGTTCTTCATTGTCGAGTACAACTTTTGCAATTTCAATAAGGTTACTTTTGGGTAAAGGTTGCCCGGATAGTGCTTTCACACGAAAACCACCAGCCATCCATTTGGAGAAAGCATGTCGATAATTTGAATCTCCACTTGTTGTTTTTACTTGTAGCAACGTTGGTGCCTGGCCACTTACAAAGGCAAATTTTGCAGCTTTATTAAAATTTCTCACAACTTTAATACGCTCCCCAAGTTCTCCAAACCAATCATATACATCAATAATTTTATGCCACATTTTTTTATTTTTTAAATTGCTTTTAAACAAAAAATATCTCCTTCGCCGAGTTTACTGTGATTCTTTTTTATATTTAATCCTCCTCCGTAAAAAACTCATGAATATCTATAATATCCCCACGCCCGATTTGCACTAAATTTTCTGTCTCTTTAAGATAGATGCCAAGGGAGCGTTCGTTGTATATTAATCTCATCATCTCATTATAATCTCTTACTGCATACATATCTCCATCCAATCGATAAAAGGGAATGGTGTAATCAAACCCTTCTTTAATTCCTTTGTTTACAATTTTACCCGTTCGTAGACGTTCTTTTATTGTAGCATCATCACGTTCAGAAGAAGCTGTTTTTATATATGCTACCATCATATTCATCCATTCATCAGAATCAATCATATACCAGATAATACGGTTTAGATCAACACCACTTTCATTGGCCCATCCATAACTGGTAAACCCGAATAGAACATATTTTTTACCGTCCAGCTCCGGTTTGTCACGTAGTTGAAATTCCTGAATTTTATAAGTGATGACTGATACCGAAGACATATCTTTTGCTTTTTTACCGTCAAATGAGAGGGTTTTTAACGAAAAGCTATTCATTTCAGGATGATTGTTTAACAACCATTCGGTAGCGTTCAGTTCGGCTTGTTCTTTCATTTGGTCTACCCCCACAAATATTGCAGTACCAATAGCTGCCAGACCTACTGCTGCTTCAAGCAAACCATCATCTTGGGCTTGGGATTTTGGGATGAGTAAAATGGAAAGAAGAATAATGAGTATTATTTTATTCATAGGGAGTTGATTTCATTTGTTATTTAATCCTGCTATTTTGGTAGGTAACTTGTATTATTAATTGAAACCAGGTTATATGGAGGCAATTCCTGCAAGTGCTAGGAATGCTATAAAAGCTCCTGCGATAAATGGTATTGCGATTAACCACCAGACTAGTTTTGAGGTGTTCTGTCTTACTTTCTCTTGTAAGTGATAATTACGCTTAAGGTTCCAAATTAATTCCACAAGTAATTCATTTTCAGTGTGGGTTTTATAGGTTTCCATAAATCTTTCCTTTGCGTCTGATTTTTTATTGGTTGGTTTCATCGTACTTTTTGATTAATATTAACCAAACCTACAAATCGTTTTTTGGTATTCTTTACGGTATTCCGTAATTCACAAAAAAAGACACCTGTTACAGTGTCTTTTCAATGCTCCCCAATGTGAAAGCCGTTTGGCTATTCAACACTACAAGTTTAGTTTTATTTTATGGAATTCTTTTACGGGTATCCGTAGGTGGAATTAAATTAACCCCAGATCTTTCACAATACTCACCAAATGGATCGCATTGTTGGCCTTGAATTGAATACGCAGCCGGTTCAATCGTTTTTCAATAGTGCTCAGGCTACTGGGGGAAATGTTGCTTTGTTTAAAACTGCTACTTATTTCCTCTTGCGATTTTCCCAGAGATAATAAGCGCATCAATTCTACGTCGAAATCATCTATTTCTAATCGTTCATTTTGGTTTAGCAGTTGGTTTACTTGTGGTGAAAGGTAAATACCACCATTTGCCACAGTACTAATAGCTTCGTTTAATTGGGTAAGACCATTTCTTCCTTTGCTCACAAATCCATCAATTTTTAAATCGTTAATGAGCCTTTTAATGAGTTGGGTGCGGTCTTCCACAGAATACACTAGTATTTTAAGCTCGGGGTGTTCTTTTTTTAGAATGGCCACCAATTCTTCTCCAGAGGTGAAATTTTGCTCTCTGTGATCTGGTACGAACGATAGGTCTGTAATCAATAATTGGATAGGTGCTTCGTGTAGTGCGGCGCTCTTTATTTTGAGATAAGCATCATCACAATACTGGACCTGAATGATGTCATGAACGCCCATTTCTTTTAGTACACTGGACACCCCCGAATTGATACTGCCCAAATCGTCCGAGACCAACACTTTTGTAAACATATTATAGACTTATTTTAGCTGTGAATCCTTTATTAATAGTGGAGTCAAATATAATAGTTCCTTTTACAGACCGAATACGGTTTTCCGTATTAAGGAGGCCATTGCCCTTTTTTAGTTCACTTCCCACCCCATTATCGGTATAGGTGAAATCCAGTTTTTTCCCCAATTGATTCGCAGTGATAACCACCACTGTTGCCTTGCTGTGCTTTCGCATATTGGTCATTAATTCTTGTAGTATCCTGTAAAGAGTTATCTTTTTATGATCATCTATCGAAGCCCAATTCACAGTCGCTATATTTTTCGTAATCACATTTACTGTATCACTTTGGTAATTTTGTAAAAGCCCAATAAGCACCAGGTCGAAGTCTGCATCTATCTGTATCAGGCTATTTTCTTTGGAGATGTCCCGGGTTTTATTGTAAATAGATTCCAGATCGTCAAGGAGGGCTTCGTCTGTATTTGGGGACGTTTGAATTTTAGCCATAATTCCATATAGTTCGTTGGCCACTTCATCATGTACTTTTTTAGAAATACGGGATTCTGTCTGGTATAGCTGCTCAGTTTTTTCTTTTTTATGGCGAAATCTTAACACGAAAAATAAAGCTATGGCAAGCAAACCAATGCAGACCCCAATCAATTGAAAGATGCTTTTTTGCCGGCGTTCTTTTTCTTTTGCTATTTCTGCAGCTTGTGTACGCTCTTTCTCTTTTGTAAAATCATATTCTATACTTGCAAATTTTTTGTCTTGTTGTAATGTAGCGTTGGAAAGACTATCATCTATGCGCATATATTCAACGATATCTTGATCATCACTCAACCGTAAATATTGCGCAAGTCCCTCCTTTTTATACCCCACACTTACCTGATTTGCAACTTCTTTTCCTAAGCTCGCATAATAGCGAGCAGATGTAGGATCACCTGTATTTTTATAATATTCGCTAAGATGTTTACAGCTTACAAATAACTCACTATTATCCATCGTTTCTTTTCTAAGATCCAAGGCTTCTAGCATATTAGTAAGCCCTTGTGTATATCCTGCTTTAGCCTGTACATTCCCTAAGTTATCCAAGGCTCTAGCCACTTTAACCTTATTTTTTTGACCGACGCTTTTTTCATAGACCCATTCTAATATTGAAATAGCCTTTCTATACTGTTTAAGATCTTTATATGAATTAGCCATATTATTAAGCAACGTAATACTGTCTCCCAATTGGGTTGCTTTTTTTAAGGCGATTGTATATGTTTTTACTGCTTTGCCTGGTTGGTCTGTGATATTGTAAATCATACCTAGATGATTGTACATCCCAATTTCGGCATCTGCCGCTATTTTAATCTCTTTAGAGGATCCGTCTAAAAGAGCTATAGTATTTATAGCTGTATTTTCACTGGCATAGGTGCGGCCCATTTCAAATTCGGCCATGGCAAGCATCCGTAGTGCATAAATTGCGCCTAACGTATCCTGTTTTAAAAGAAGTTTTTCCTTTTGTCTCTTAAAATAAGCATAGCCCTTGGGTAGATCTTCGGGTGTTTGGGGGTTAATAATTTTATTGTAAAAATAAGTGGTACTGTCTACAGATTGTTGTGAATATAATGGTTGGGATGGTGCTATAACAAGGATACAGCCCAAAAGCCAGAAAAAAAGAGGAATGAAAATTTGATTCTTTTCATTCCTCTAAAGTAAGAACTTAATCTTAGATATTAATCATCGCCATTTGGTGGCGGTGGAGGAGGGGGCGGTGGAGGAGGTATGTGACCATTTCCATCGCAACAGGCAACCTCATTAGCGGTGTTAATTTGGCTCTCTGGGGTGCACGAAAATATGTAGGTGCTTAACATCACAGAAAGCATGATATATGATAGCTTTTTCATTTTAGTTATATTTAAAAATTGAACATAAGTATGGCCGTCCGAGTCTTTGCTCAGTTTTATGGGCTAGGGTGGAAGCCATACATTTAAGGGAAGAGCACGCTCTTCAGTTGAGAAGTTTGGAGCGCAGAAGTACCGTGTGTTGGATTACTTCTCAAATGGTCTTATCACGTTACTTTGCGACTCCAGTATGTACTGTTGAAATAATCGTAAACCCTATTACGCTCGGGCGATCAACAATACAATGGCAAATAAAGGAAGTTGACTCATAATTGACCTGGGAAGTCGTTGGAAAGAATTTGGAAAACTTTTGGGAAGGAAAACCACAGTAGATTTCCAATTAGAATTTGTAATTTTCAAACGACCAAAAAAATTAGATTAACATGCAAGATCAGTTGCTTACAGAGGCATTCAGTAAAGCCAAAGAAAATAGTACATCTACTTCCGCTTTAGGATTGGCAACTCATATTTATGAAGTACTTGAATTAAAATGCAAGCAACCAACTTCTGCAGATGCAATTCGGGGTTATTATCGGAAATGGGAAAGTAAAGAATCGTTTAATATTTCAAATACTGCGAAAGATCATTTAGCCATATTTATAGGTTTTGAAGACTATAAAAGTTATGTAGCGAGTAAGAATACCAAAAAGATTAATTCAAAAAGATATCAATATGTGGTATTGGTTCTTTTGTTAGTCGTTGCTTTTTTCATCTATGATGCCACTCGAAAAAAATGCATGATCTGGGACGAAAATAAGTTTGTAAAGATTCATTGTGAAGAAGCCAATGCGAAACCGATTGATAAAGGTTTACTTACAAAATTTAAGATGGTGGAGAAGGAGTGTCGTGAGGGTTTTTTCTTTGATCAAGATGGTAGCCCTAAAATATGGTATTACAAGCGTGGAAAGAATAATTTGGAATTATTTACACATCCAGGCATACACCCAGTAAATGGCAAAACCTTAAACGATATTACCCGATATATGATTACGGAACATGTATGTAGTTCATTGAAGTAAAGTCAAAATGCTTATCTAAAAAAAAACCGCCACGGTTTAACAGCGGCAGTTTTTTTAATTTATAAATGAACAATAGTTTAATAGATTTATTTATTGTTAATCCAATAATTTTACAAGCTAGCAATATACCAATGGTCCATTCTTTTTACCAATTTTATTTTTTCTAACCTGTTGGTACTAGGTCCAAATGCAATTTCTACTTCAGCCATACTTCCACTAATAATAGGTTCTCCGATTATTCTACCATTTCTGAAATTATCGATAAACATTGCTTTAGTTTCAAGTGGCGACATTTCTATATAACATATTCCTTTTGCGTCAGAATCAAATTCACCATACGGATCACATAAAAACCTTAAATTTTTAAAATTTTGATTCTTTGCTGAACTGAATACATATTGAATTAGGCTTGATGGGTCAGATTGAAATTCAAACGTTTTTCGAAGATTTGTAAGTGCTATTTCTTCCTCAATATTTGTTATATAATTTTCTATTAAGCGGATTTTATCATTTTGATCGGCTAGTTGCTTTTTTTTAGTAGATGCTAATCTTCCAAATTGGAATTCATCGATGTTTACTAATACTTTGTTTTCAGTTTCAAGGATTTTTTTTAATCGATCCAACTCATTATTCAGCTCCGTTTTTATTCTTGCTTTTCCTACTTCAATTTTTTCAAGATGGATTCTTTTCGCATTTTCCTGCGCCTCGATTTTTTCAAGTTGAATTCTTTTAGCGTTTTCCTCAGCTTCTTTATTTCCGCAGGATGTTAGTATTGTAAAAAAAGTGATTAATAGTAAAGTTGTTTTTCTCATTTTATTTTTGGTTTGCTAAGTTTTTCTGTTCTAATTTAATAAGTTGAATTATTTCATCCGCACCATCCAAGTTTGGATAAATTTTTAATGTCATTTCCAAATTTCTTCTAATTTTCAGCAGTTCATTCTTAGCATTAGGATCATTTTTTAAATGCGCTAGCGCTGAAACATAAGATTCGATAGATTCAGGCATTTGACCGCAAACAAGTTGAGCTACACCTTTGTTTGCTATAACCCAACCCAATTTATGTACTTCATAGGATTTATTGCAATAACGAATACACTCTTCATATTCTGCTTGTTCAAATTTTGTCCAGCCCAGATTACCATATAACTCAGCTTTCTGTTGTTGCTCAGATTTTGGGATTACTTTTTTCGTTTCGGTAATGGCTACCACTTCTATATTAAGATTGATTCCGTTCATGGAACTTGGATTTTTTAACCCCAAAAACCAAGTTCCTTTTTTTACATCATTAACTTTTACTATAGCTTGTTTGGTGTTTTCAACTGTGCCTTCCATGTCAAATTCAAATGTAACTTTATTTAAAAAGGGTTGATAATTTTTTTTGTCAATTAAATAGATATCAGCGGTTGCAACACCTTCAGGAACTTTGATTGTAGACATTGCAGTTGACGTCAATGTACTTCCGTCTGCAAGAATGCTTCCGAGTTGAAGAGCTAGATTTAAATTTTTGGTTCCATTTTGCCCTTTAGTGGTAGTAAAACTATAAAACCATTCTACGGTATTTGGAGGCAAATCAAATTTAATATAAGTCCTAGATTTACCACCGAATTGAGATCGCATGCCACCGTTTAAATGGATTTCACGGTTGTCTATCAATTTTTTAGTTTCTCTAACAATTTCGTAATTCTGAGAAAAACTAATTTGAAAGCATAATACAAGAAACGTGGAAATCAAATAATAATTTTTCATTTTTCGCGTAAGTCTGTACCAATACTATTGGCCGATTAGAATTGAAGTTTGCAAATCTATAAAAATATCAGAATACAGGAAATTTCTTACACGTTAAGTTCAGTGTTGCTCACTAACTAAGTGTGTTCTTATTAAAGATGATTGTTTTTTATTTATTGGCTTAACTTTAACCTGTTTTGATTTAGTTTTTGCACCCATTCTTATCACAGGTGATACGATCATGAGAATTAATCCAATGACTTGAATGTGTATTAGTGTTTGTACCGCACCCTGTGGTGCCTCCTTTTTGTCCTTTATGAACTTCTCCGGTTGGTATGTGTTTTACTGCCATGATAAATTGATTTTAAAAATGACAATTTCAGAATAAAATCGCAGACCATTCTACGGTTTTCCGTAACCAAAAATAGGGGGTGGAATTGGGGTGTTTTTATATTTCAAAATAACGTAGTATATTTACTACAAATTAATACGCTTTCGAATACGTTTTTGAATTTTTAGCGAGACTGACCCTTCGGAAGCCCCTGTAAATAGGGGTTCACAGATTTTATGATCTTAACTCATAATCCGAAGGTCGTAAGATGTAAACCTTATATTTCAAGCGGTAGAAACTACTTCCATTCTAGCGTTTTACATTAAAAAAAATCCAGTCTACAAGCAACTGGATTTTTCGTTGTATTACTGCCCATTTTTAAGGCCTGACTGTCCTAGATTCCTGTTAGTGGTGCTTTCACTTTTACCTTGCACCATAAAGCGCTTAGTCATAACGGCTGTAAAAATTATTCTACGACTTCAAAAGCCTGGATCGCCGCATTTGGCTCCATAATGGTATGATCTTTCCAGAAATCCGGATCGTATTTGGTAAGATAACTAGCCTCCACTTTTGGGTTTTCAACGGTGTTTTCAAAATCTCCCTGTGTCATAGTTTCTGAGGAAAAAACGACCAGTTCATATTTGGTCCTGTTGGTGATGCCAATATCCAGATGCAAGGCCAGTTCATTCTGCTTGCGCCTGCCTTTTACGTGCTTGTTCTTTTCAATCACATTAAGTGGCCTATCCACGCCAACAGTTTTTCCGTCTTCCAGCTCTATATACCGGGGACCATAACCGCCACTTGCTTCCTTGGCAAATAACATTTTTCCTTTAAAAACTGAGTGCCGGTACCTAATGCCAAACAAACCAAATTTCTTTAAGGGACGCACATTTTCAAATTCTAAGCGCATCACCGCAAAGTCTTCCGTATTTACGTACAACACGCCTTTAAAATCTTTTCTTCCTTTCGGTTCGAAGGTGATGATGTACACGGCCGCATCGTCTATAAAAGTGTAGTCGGTATGGGTAAATCGATATCGGTTGGATTTATCTAAAATATCCAAGGCGGTACTTTCCTTAAAAAATAACTGTTCGTAGAGTTCAGAAAGCCGGTTTTTCATGCTGGACTGGAAACTGGAGCTTTTAGGTTTTTCAACTTCACGCTGTACTACAGTTGCTTCTTCCTTATTTTCATTTGTAATGGAATCTAATTCTAACTTTGTCCCTATAAGTCCGGAACGTATTTTAATATAGGAGTCTGGCTTTACATTCTCTTTAAAAATACGCTCTAAGTTTTCTGTAAGCCCTTCAAAAGAGACATCCTTGGTTTTGTCATAGAGCCGTGCTGCCTTATCTACATACAATTTTTGAGTGCGGTAATCGCCATAAAAGTCGCCCACAGCCTCTTTATAGCTCCAGGATTCCCTGGATATAGAGGCGGCAATCTCATCCATAAGTTCTTTGTTTAGTTCTTTGATAGTAGACTTTTTAAACCCAAAATCTACTTTGTCCATAAAGTTAATGTCGCTCTGTCTAAAGAATATTTTCCTTTTGGACGGGGCGATGGTGTAATTTGTGTTTAGATTTTCCTTTACCTTGTCAATAACTTCCTGGGCAGACAATGGGTTGGCATTTATAAATACTTCTGCCAACTCGAAAGTTTTGGGTGTCAGACGTATGGTTAGATTCCCCGTAGGTTTCCAAAGGGCTACATTTTCGTACCCCATGGAGGAAATAAAAATAGAATCTTTAATACGCTTTAGCTGTGCCTGGGTGATCGTAAATACACCGGCCTCGTTGGTGATAAGTCCGCTGTGCTCACCTGTAACGATGGTAGCAAAGGGAATAGGGGCTTCTGTTTGAGCATCGACGATGGTTGCTGTTAAGTCCTGACTAAGTAAGGGTTGGATTCCCAGAAATACGATAAAAAAGAAAAAAAAGGTTCTCATGGTGATTGGTTTTATATAGAGACGCAAATCGTGAGCATTTGGTTGCCTCGCTTGTAAGACGAATATATTAAAAGTATGTTACTTGGGTTAATTGTTAAGCAAGTTACATGATAGCTCTTTTATAAAGTAAATGGTATAATGTGTTGCTGAAATAAAAAAAGAGTAGGGAAAATTACGACGTCTTTTTCATTTTTACTTGAAGACCTGCTTTTTCCACTTTAATTGCTTCAAAAATCAGGACTTAATAACCGCTTTTAAGTCAATTATCTCTTGAATGTTAGTAAAAAGGATTTGGCGAGCCGCTTGCACATCCTCTGTTTGTTGTATCAAAATTTCAGTAGCATCTTTCAGTAAAACACCTTTAGGAAAGAGCCGTGCGCAGTATTTTTTAAATCCATGAATTAATACCATCTTATTGTCCCGGAATCTATAACAAGGATACATCCATTTAAGATCTTCCGTCAGTTCACATTCTAAACAAATTTTTTCTTAATCTTCGTTTTTTCTTTCCAGTTTTTTATTTTTTCAATATATGTTTCATCTTTTCAAGTTCTTATTATGTGCGTTTTTAAGCACTCCGAAGCTTGTTTATAGAACTATAAACCACATATACCCGTATCATTTTTGATTTAATAATATTTTTTTTACCGCAACAAGGGCTTATGAAATAAAAGCTCCAGGAACAACTTTATATGATTTTCAAGTTGATTATTAATTTACAATGCATTATCCATAATCTCCTGAACCACTTCCGGATTTAACAGGGTACTGGTATCACCCAGATTACTCGTGTCCTTAGAAGCAATTTTCCGAAGAATACGGCGCATAATCTTTCCCGAGCGTGTTTTGGGTAAACCATTTGTAAATTGAATTTTATCCAGCTTGGCAATAGGACCAATTTGCTCGGTAATAATTTGATTGATTTCTTTTCTCAAATTATCGTGATCTCTGCCCTCTCCTGTTTCTTTTAATGTTACATAGCCATATAATGCATTTCCTTTTACATCGTGAGGGAAGCCAACGATGGCACTTTCGGCAACTGCCGGGTGTTCATTAACAGCATCTTCAATAGGAGCTGTACCCAGATTATGTCCTGAAACAATAATTACATCATCTACACGGCCTGTAATTCTGTAATAGCCTACTTCGTCTCTAAGTGCGCCATCTCCGGTGAAGTACATATTTTTAAATGCTGAAAAATACGTATCCTTATACCTTTGGTGATTGCCCCATATAGTTCGCGCCATACTGGGCCAGGGGTATTTAATACAAAGACGTCCATCTACCTGATTTCCTTTAATCTCTTGCCCGTGTTCATCCATGAGGGCAGGCTGAATTCCAATAAACGGAAGGGTAGCATACGTAGGTTTTGTAGGCGTGCAAAAAGGGATAGGGGTAATCATTATACCACCAGTCTCGGTTTGCCACCAGGTATCCACAATGGGCGATTTTTTCTTCCCGATGTTATCGTCGTACCAGTGCCAGGCTTCTTCATTTATAGGCTCGCCTACGGTTCCTAACACTTTTAAAGAGGATAAATCGTGCTTTTCTACATGTTCAACTCCTTCTTTTGCCAAAGCCCTGATGGCTGTTGGTGCTGTATAAAACTGAGTAACTTTATGTTTCTGAACGATTTCCCAGAACCGACCATAGTCCGGATAACTGGGTACACCTTCAAACATAACGGTGGTGGCACCATTTGCCAGAGGGCCATACACAATATAGCTATGTCCGGTAATCCAGCCTATATCTGCAGTGCACCAGTATACATCATCATCTTTATACTGAAATACGTTTTTAAAGGTGTAAGCGCTATACACCATATAGCCGGCAGTAGTATGTACCATCCCCTTGGGCATTCCTGTTGAGCCGGAAGTGTATAAAATAAATAAAGGATCTTCTGCATCCATTACAGTAGCTACAAGCTGGTCACTCGCCTTGTCCAGAAGCGGTTGTAACCATTGGTCGCGACCTTCTTTCATAGGTATGTTTGTAAGAATTCGTTTTGCCACTAAAACCGATTCCACACAGCTACAATCTTCGAGGGCTTCATCTACAATTCCTTTCAGGTCAATGGTTTTTGCACCCCTATAAGAGCCGTCCGATGTGATGACCATCTTACAGTCACTATCATTAATTCTTGTAGCAAGCGCTGTGGCTGAAAAGCCTGCAAAAACCACAGAATGTATGGCTCCAATGCGCGCACAAGCCAATACCGATACGGCCAGTTCCGGAATCATAGGGAGATAAATACAAACTCTATCGCCTTTCCTGATCCCATTTTCTTTGAGCACATTTGCAAATTTGTTTACCTTCTTGTAGAGTTCTTTATACGTAATATGCTGTGCCGCTTCTTTTGGGTCATTGGGTTCAAATATTATAGCGGTTTTATCGCCTTTGGTAGCCAGATGTCTGTCAATACAGTTTTCAGTAATGTTCAGCTTAGCCCCCTCAAACCAGGTTACTTCGGGTTTTGAAAAATCCCAGCTTACTACCTTGTCCCACTTTTTACGCCATAAAAAATGTTCACCCGCAATCTCTTCCCAAAAGGATTCAGGATCGCTTACAGATTTTCGGTATACCTGATAATATTCTTCAAGGTGTTTTATATGGTAATTACTCATTTTATAAATGTTTTAAGGATGAAGCGTAATTTAAGAATTATCAAAAATTTTCGGTTTTATTGGGTTATAAAACCACTAACAATATACCGAAATTTCAGCTTTTTTACTTTTTATATTTTTTGCTGCTTGGGCAACAGAAGATTTTCAATACAAATACTCTTCAATTGACCCTTATCATTAATGAATTCTTTAACTAATGACCTCGAATATTCTTCTTACTTTTCAGAATTAATTTATTTTTTTTTGAAAAGCCCTTCCCCAAATCCTAAAAGATCTTCCGTACGCCTTTGGCTAAGGCGGCTTTTAATAGGTGTTTTCTTGGTGATAACCATTCCGTTGGCGCTTTTTACCGTAAGCTGGTTTAATAGGGATACCATTATAAATGAAATTCAGGAATGGTACAATGAAAACCACAATGGTACTTTGTCCATAGGTAAGGTGCATTCCAGCTTTTTAAGCGGTTTTCCCAAAATAGGATTTACAATTCTGGACATTGAGCATACCGGACTTGATACAATTGCAGATAGAAAAACATCTGTGTATATTAAAGAAGCAAAGATTACTGTTGGTACCCGTAATCTCTTAATAGGCGTGGTGAAGTTTGAGGAAATTATAATTAAAGACGCCACTATTTTCTCTGAAGTCATACCAAGAAGATCCATAGAGTATTACAAGAAACTCAAAATAGAAAGTCTGTTAGAAAAGCAGGATAGTTTAAAGCTACACGAGCTTTTTAATAACGAACGCGTAAAATTTTCTTTGGAGAATATCACATACGCATCAAAGGATACAACACTTAATAAAGATTTTGATCTTTTTGTGCATCAGTTAGATGGAGAATTTAATGGAAACGAAGAAGCCGTAGCAGGTAATTTTACGTTTGATGTATTGGTAAATGCTCTGGGATTTAATACGGCCAAAGGCAGGTTTTTTAAACAATCGCGTGTAAAGGGAACTTCAGATTTCAGGTTCGATATTAAAAACCAACATATTGAAATCAACCAGTTTCCTGTAGCAATAGATGATCAAACATTTAACCTGAGGTCAAATTTTGACGTTTACGGGACAACGAGCTATCAATTTCAGCTTGAAAATAACACAACAGATTACCGTGCTGTAAAAAAACTAGTATCAGATAGCATCGCAGCTAAACTTTCAGCCTACCATATTGCCCGACCTATGGAAACCTCATTAACCTTGGAAGGCGATTTTAGTTACGGAAATAACCCAAAAATTTATGCAACTTTTCATTCAGAAAAAAATGAGATAATCATTGCAGACAAGTTTAAACTTAAAAATGCTGCATTTGACGGTAGTTTAACTACGGATATTTTTCAGTCTGATAGTTTAAGAAGTAGGAAACAATCAAAAAAGGACTTTAGACTTGAAATAGACAATCTTACAGCATCTGTTGATAGTATGCAACTTGTTGTTAAAAATTCTTCGTACCAAAGCTCTCAGGAATCATTAAATTATGTTGATGTATCTATGCAACTTGAAGGTGAGAATGAATCCCTGACCCGATTAATAGCTACCGATAATTTCGACTTTAGTGGAGGAAATTTTAGGTTGAATACAGAAACGCGGGGTGATATTGTAAGGGTAGAAGATCTCATTAACTCAGCAATTGGTGATTTTTATTTAGAAAATACCAGAGTGGCTTTAAAGAGAAATGGATTACAGCTACCTGTAAGAAAGATAGACCTTCAGTTAAATAATGGAAGTGCAACATTGCAACAATTAACAATACAATTACCTAATGGAGAAGGGTTAACTTTACGTGGTACGATTAAAAATCCCGCAGGGCTGGTGTCTAATGAAACTATAGCCGAAACTACAAGTAGTATAAACCTTTTCTCCGAAGAATTAAACATAGACGAGATTATTACTACAGCGACTCAATTTCTTCCTGAATCCAGAACTGCCAATGCAGACCGCAAGAATCTGAACGAAACATTAGAGGCTATCTACAATAAATTTCGTCCGGACTTTACTATTAAGATAGCATCCTTGACTTATAACGGAACAAATATTCAGGATTTTAAAGGAACTGCGGGACTTGTAGACCCTGAGACCATTTTGGTAAAAAATATAGATTTTACATACCACGATGTACTTACATCATTTAAAGGGAACATTACGGTGCCAAAAGCAAAAAATCAATTGAAAAGTCCAATTCAGGTGCAGGTGAATGCTACTTCCAATGGTCCGGTACAGGTTTTCAAAGAGCTATTCAACATTGAACTTTTGGATATTCTCTCCGGGACTTTCAATTTTGAAGGAAAGGTTTCCGGGAACGTGTATAAATTTGAAGAGCTACTGCAAAATGCACGTGGTAGTCTTAACCTTACTAATAACCATTACTATTACGAACCGGTAGACAGGTTTATAAAAATAGATACTATGGCGGTGGTGGTTGATAATTCTGATATCCAGCTCAATAATTTTAAGATCGATCTTGGCCAACTAAAGGATGTAGAATTATCAGGTAGTGTGAAGGAGTTTCCATATTTTCTGGTTAATACAAAAAATGAAATCGGATCCATTGATCTTAAGGTCCATATCCCTTATTTAGATGGAGACGATCTGGCCGATATGATAGCATCGACAAATGATACAATAGAAAAAAAAATAAAACGTGATAAAAAGGATCTGCACAGTGTCTTTGCGGACATAAATTATTTCGATCCGCACATACAACTCACCATAGATTCTTTAAAATACAAAGACCTTATCACCAAGGATGTACGTGCTTCTTTACAGTTTAAAAATGATTCTACCCTTATGCTCGATCAATTTAATATTGGTTATAAGATGTCACAAGCCAGTATTGAAGGAACTATTCTTACATCGAAAAAAAACGTTACTTCTTCATTGGATAATCCCTTTCAATTCAATTTTAAAATTAATGCTAGTGGTTCCAGCAAAGATCTTAATGACTATTTAAAAACAACAAATTTTATTTTTGAAACCGGGAATTTTCAATTCAATGCCAGTTATAAAGGTCAATCAGATAATTTTAGTTTACTAAAAACAGAAACCGAGGGACAACTTAAATTGGGTCCGTCCACAGTTTATAACGAAGCCGCAGATCTTAGAATTCCTATCGATAGCTTAAATGTTGAAATTGCGAATAATAGAGCAACTTTAAATAACCTTACCGTTGATCTGCCTGGTAAAAGCTCGATAGACCTCACTGGTGCTATAGAGAACTTCTCGGGCTTTATAGACAATGAAATTACGAGCAACCAAAACTCTCGTTTTAAAATTCACTCCTCGTATCTGGATGTTGGAGATATTAAAACATTTTTCTCCAACACTACAAAATCTGAAAAGAAAAAACCTGAAACCAAAATCGATCTTTCAAAATTTAAAGAGGCTCTTTTGGGTATAAATGCATCTTTTAATCCAGAGATACGTATTGAATTGGATACGCTGAAAATCAAAAAGATTGATCTAACAAACGTAGTGTCAACATTAAACTTCACTCCAAACGGAAATTTTGTTTTAGATAAAACATCTTTGCAGTTTCTGAAAAGTAAGGCAGCACTAAACCTGGAATTTGGATTACAGGATGACGGAATGCTTCCGGTCAATATAGCGTTGGATGTCGATGAACTTGACATTAATGAGTTTTTAAGTAAAATGAATTATTTTGAGGATGAAGCGCTTAAGAATGCCGAAAAAATTGAAGGAACTCTAACCATTGGCATAAAAGCATCGGGTAATGTGAATAATGAGGCTACCCTTGACCTGTCATCCTTGAACGGCACAGTAACGTTAGAAATTTCAGATTTAGCTTTGTTCGATTACAAACCATTACTGGACGCCGTTATTCTATTAAAACCGGAACGTTTTGAGCAGTTAAGATTTAGACCCATCGTTCAAACATTTAAGATCGTAGATGGTGAAATACAAATACCAAGAACCGAAGTACAGTCCTCTTCCATTCATTTATTTGTGGAAGGGAGTCTAAAGCTGGACGAATTTGTAAATGTCTGGATCGCATCTCCCTGGAGCAATCTTAAGTCTAACGACGGACGTTCATTACCGGAAAAAACGACATTTGAAGATGCCGGTGCAAAATTTTATATTCAACTTCTAAAGGATATGGATAACCCTAAGCCGAAAAAACGAGATTTAAAAATAAAATTTCGATTAAGTGACAGGAAATTGAGAAAGTCGAAAGAGGAATAATGAGTCCATGGAAAGACGCTTTATTTTCAATTAGCTATATGTTTACAAAGAGTTAATTGGGTGTATGCTCTTAGTAAAATATAATACCTTGCAAAAAAATTATTGCAAACCTGGTGACCACAAAGAAAAAAGATCCATCCCCTAAAAAAAAGAAGAGACCTTACAGAGCCTTGCGCATTTTCGCACGCATTATGTTGGGTATTTTGGTTTTTTTAATGCTGCTGGTTCTTTTTATAAGAAGCGAATGGGGTCAGGATATTATCGTAAACAAAGCGGTAAATTATGTAAGCGATAAAACCAATACCAAGGTAGCAATAGAAAAGCTATACATCACTTTTGACGGTGATATTTTATTGAAAGGATTATATCTGGAAGATAAAAAGGGAGACACATTGGTCTACTCAAAATTGTTAGAGGCAGATATTCCTTTGTGGCCTATTATTAAAGGCGGTGCCATAGGATTGGAGCGTCTCGATTCTGAAGGGCTTCGGGCAAATATTACCAGAAATGATACTATAGAGGGTTATAATTTTCAGTTTTTGATGGACGCTTTTGCTCCTGAAAATCCCAACACCCCGGCGGTAACAGACACCACGGCTGCACCTATGGAAATTATTATTGGCAACGTTAACCTGAAAGACCTGAATGTAGTTTTTAACGATGCCGTTCTGGGGATAGATAGTCATTTTGTGGTGGGGAATTTACATTTGGAGATGGAAGAAACAGATCTGGAGAATTTCACTTTCAAAGCTTCTGAAGGAATTATTGAAAACTCCAGGATTAAACTATACCAGTCTCCTGTGCCCGTAGACCCAAACGCGGAGGCCGCACCATTACCAACACTCGCAGCAGAAAAACTTACCTTAAATAACGTGTATGTAGATTATGCGTCCTATGGAGATGGCATTGCCGCCACGCTGGATGTTACTGAGTTGTATGCTGAAATTCCACTCGCAAATCTTGCCAATAACGAAATTGATATCACTGAATTTACACTTAAAAATTCCAACATAGCAATCCGCACAGAAACCGAAGAGAATGCCATCACAAAAAAAGGAGAAGAAGTTGCAGAAGACGTGGAACAGGACATTAAAAATTTTGAGTGGCCGGATCTGAAGTTTGCCCTAGATAAGCTGGATCTTGAAAACAACAATATAAGCTACCTGGTAGGCAATGCCGAAGCCAAAAAAGGAGTTTTTAACCCAAACGCTATTGTGCTGAATGATTTACTGCTGAAAGGATCTAACATCTTTATTAAGGACCAAAAAGCAGGACTTACTATTTCGGAAACCTCATTTAAGGAATTTTCAGACTTTAGCCTAAAGGAGTTTTCAGTATCAGCTCAAATTACAGATGAGGCGCTCCATATTAACGACCTGAAGATCGCTTTAAATGATAATGCACTCTCTGGTAACATTTCAATGCAATATCCTTCGTTATCCCAGTTAATTTCAGCGCCGGAAAAATCGAAAATAGAGTTGCGTATCCCCTCATTTAAAGCCAATTTAAAAGAGGTCTTCAAGTTTCAGCCGGAACTGGCTAAGAACGAATACCTGCAAACACTTAGTAAAAAGTACCTCACCGGAAACATCGCAGCCTCGGGATATCTTTCAGACATAAACATATCCGGTGCAAGAGTTAACTGGGGTCAGGAAACTAAAATTTCAGCAAGCGGAAGAATTTTTAACGCCACAAACCCTGACGATCTTAGCTTTACTATTCCAAAATTTTCAGCCACAACTCAAAAGAGTGACCTGCTAAAATTTGTAAATGAAGAAGACCTCGCTGTTTCATTGCCAAAAGATATTTCTCTTTCCGGAAGTATAAAAGGATCTGCACAGGATATTACTACCGATGCAATTTTAAAAACCTCACAAGGAATCGCCACCGTTAAAGGAAATTTTAAAAACGAGGCTATCATTGCGTTTGATGCTACTCTGGAGATAAAAGATTATGCGATGGATCAATTACTAGCCAATGAGCAATTGGGTAATCTCAACCTTACCCTTACCGGAAAAGGAAGCGGCACAACCGTAAATAACCTAGATGCGGTCGTAAATGCCACGGTAAACTCGTTTCAGTTCAAAGAGTATGCTATTAAAGATTTATCCTTAGATGGCAATATAAAAAATGGAAAAGGAACCGTTACATCCACCTATAAAGACACCAATCTTAATGCAGATTTATTTGCAGATGTGGTACTGGACTCTGTTAACCCGAGAGCTTCTTTAAAACTGGATTTAATTGGGGCAGATCTTCAGGCGTTGGGACTTATGCAACGTGATGTGCGAACAGCCCTGGTGCTCACGGCAGACTTTGTAGGAAATGCCGAAAGCTATAATGTGTCGGCGTTAATAGACAATGGTGTAGTTGTGTACGACAATAAAAGCTATCTTTTGGGAGATATTAATGCGCGCGCCCGCATCAGAAAAGACACCACCTCTATAAGTGTTACAAACAAAATGCTGGATATGAAATTAGAATCTAATACAGATCCGCAAACATTAACGACGGCCTTACAAAACCACGTCTCCAGTTATTTTTATAGAGACGCCGTACGTGCAGATACTTTGGCGAATCCTGTTATTTTAAAGATGCAGGGCAAGATCACAGACGCTCCTTTAATTAGAGATGTGTTTTTAGTGAATCTGGAAGAATTGGACACTATAAAAATGGCGGTAGATTTTGATGAAACCAAACGAAAGCTAAAAGCAGCAATAACCGCCCCCCACATAGTTTATAGCGATAGCAAATTAGACAGCCTTGCTTTTACCATGGATACAGATAAAGAAAAATTTGCTTTTGATCTTAGCTTTAAAAATATTGAAGCGGGGCCTTTCGATATTCAGCGAACCAGAATTTCTGGAAATCAGGTGGATAATGAGTTGGATCTTGATTTTATTGCCTACAAAAAAGATTCTACCCTAATACAAATTAAAACTGAAATAACAGGCAACCGGGAAAGGTTGAGGTTCCATGTAAACCCCGACGAGCTTATTGTACAGCAGAATAAATGGAATACACCTTCCAATAATGAGGTGATCTTCACTAAAAATGGTGACGAATACGATTTAGAATTCAACGATTTTAACTTTAGTAGAAATACTCAATCTGTCGCATTCAGGGATGATATTCCATCGGTTACAAACAAACATGTCGCTGTAAATTTTCAGAATTTTAAACTGAATGAATTTTTAAATTATTTAAATCCCGAAGAACAATTTGCTAAGGGAAACTTAAGCGGAGACTTTATTTTGGTAGACCCTTTTGGCGCCACAGGAATTGTTGCCGATCTTTCTATCGAAGAATTAGCCTTACTCGATGTGGCTATGGGAACTATGACGCTGGACGCAAAATCGCTGGGAAGTAATAGTTACGACTTTAATGCTACCATTAAAGGAGGAGAGGTAGATCTTGATCTAACAGGAGATTACAAAACCACCGAAACGGAAGCTCTTTTAAATCTGGACCTGGCGCTTAATACTGTAAATATGAAAGCACTTGAAGGTTTCAGTTTGGGGGAAATTACTGAAACGGATGGAAGTTTTAAAGGAGGTTTTAAAGTTGAAGGAACACTGGCGGCTCCAAAATATGAGGGTAGCATCACATTTAATGATGCCAATATGACCATTAAAAAACTCAATGCCCCATTTACACTTACCAACGAAACATTGAACATTAATAATGATGGATTATCTATGGACGGTTTTACCATTAAAGACGCTAACGGGAACACGTTTGTAGCATCTGGAGAAGTGGGAACCGAAAGTTTTATAAATCCTACGTTTGATCTGAACGTGAAAGCAGATAATTTTCAATTACTGAATGCTGAGGAAGGTGATAACGAAGTTGTGTATGGCCAGGCCACCATAAATGCGACTGCCACAATTAAAGGGGATCTGCAAATTCCCGTTGTAGACATGGATGCATCTGTAAATAAAAACACAGATATTACTTATATACTCCCTTCATCTACCGTAAATATTGAAAGCCGGGACGGGATTGTAATTTTTGTAAACCGTGAAAATCCTGATGCTATTTTAACCAGAACCGAAGAGCAAACCGCCACCCTTGCCGGGTTCGATATAAATGCCCGCTTTCAGGTAAGTAAAGATGCCAAGGTAACTATTATCATAGATGAAAATACGGGTGATAATTTTCAGGTATACGGTGATGGAGATTTCGAATTTGCAATGCAACCCAATGGTCGTATGACGCTGTCTGGTGTATATACTGCCGCAGGTGGTCACTATGAAATGAATTTATACAGTCTCGTAAAACGAAAATTTAAGTTGGTGGAAGGAAGTAAAGTATCCTGGGCAGGAGATCCTTTTGATGCCAAGCTGGATGTAAAAGCATTATACGATGTGGAAGCCTCGGCATCTGGATTAATGGCTTCGGTGACTTCAAATTCAGATCCAGGTGTACAATCCCGTTATAGACAGGTGTTACCATTCCAGGTGTATTTAAATATAGATGGAGAACTCACCGCGCCTGTTATAAATTTTAATATAGATATGCCGGAAGATGAGCAGGGCGCCATTGGTGGACAGGTGTATGGCAGGTTACAGCAACTAAATACGCAGGAGGCAGAACTTAATAAACAGGTTTTTTCCTTATTAGTGTTGAATAGATTTTATCCGGAACCAGGAAGCGATGGAAGTAGAGGTGGGGTTGCTAGTATTGCCCGTGATAATTTGAATGATGCGTTGTCCGACCAGTTAAATGTGTTTAGTGATAAATTACTGGGTGATACAGGTGTAGAGTTGGATTTTGGTCTGGACAGCTATACAGATTATCAGGGTACATCACCTACAGAGCGAACGCAACTCGATATTGCGGCGCAGAAAAAATTATTTAACGACCGCCTAATTGTGCGTGTGGGTAGTGCTGTAGATGTACAGGGAAGCTCAGCAAATGGCGAAACCACTCCATTGGTAGGTAACGTGAGTTTAGAATATCTATTAACAAATAATGGTAGGTATCGTTTAAAAGGGTTCCGAAGAAATGTGTTTGAAAATGTAATTGATGGTCAGACTATCGTGAGCGGAATTGCATTAATATTTACCCAGGAATTTAATCGTTTTACCGATCTATGGGATGCATTGATACGTTCTCAATCTGAAAAAGAAGCCGATAAAAAGCTCAAAGAAGAGGAGAAAGAGCGAGCTGAAAAGGAAAAACAACGTAAAAAAGAATTGAAGCAAGGCGATGTATTGAAAGAGAATAAAAAGTCTGAAACCATGGAAGAACGAGATGGCGGAACTAATCAATGAAAAGTGAATTTACAACGTACATATAAAATAGTTGCAGCAATAGCTTTAGTGCTGGTTGCTCAGGCCTGTAGTATTAAAAAGTACATTCCGGAAAATGAATTGTTATTTTCAGGGTACGAAGTGACCGTGCAACCTGAAAACGATACCATATCCATAAAAAATAAGCCTCAGTTAAAAGCGGCACTGGAAAAAGTACTTCTTCCGGAAGCCAACAAAAAGTTTTTAGGAATGTATCCGGGACTCTATTACTACTATAAAGTACAAGACTCCTCACCCGGATTTTTAAACCGTTTTTTCTATAAAACCTTTGGTGAAAAACCCATCTACAAAAGCGATGTAGAAAAATATGAAATTGAGGAATTACTTTTAAACCGGTTGGACAATCGTGGTTTTTTTTACAGCCGTGCGTCTTCAGAATTTCTTGATGATGAAGAAAATAAAACGGCCACAGTAGAATATACTGTAACAGTGAAAAAACCGTACGAGTTGGAAAAATACCAATTAGATTCTCTTGCTCCTCCTATTTACAAAGAAATGCAGAGTCTGGTGGCCAACTCAAAATTCGAGAAAGGAATGCGTTTCGATCTTTCCAATATGAAACAGGAACGAGAGCGTCTGGATGGCGAATTGAAGAAAAAAGGATATTATAACTTTAATCCGGGATTTTTAATTTTTGAAGCAGATACCAATCAGTATAAAAATAAGCGTTTTAACCTGTTTTTAACGCTGAAAAAGGACGTGCCGCGTGAAGCAATTGTTCCTTACAACATAACCAGGGTAAACGTATATCCAGATTATAACTTACAGCGTGATTCTTTACAATTGGATACTATAAAATTCAATAATAAAAATTTTATTCAGGAAAAGGAATTTTTTAAATCGAAATATCTGGATCCTTTTATCACTATCAATAAAGATGAATATTACGATCCGGTAGCTTCCCGAAATACAGCGCGACGCCTTAGTACGATAGGGTCTTATAAGTTTGTGAACATTCAGTATAAAGAAATAGACAGCGTAGGGCAGGATAGTGTTGGGGCTTTAGAAGCTAATATTTTTCTATCGCCATTAAACAAAAGAGCAATCAGGCTGGAGTTACAGGCAGTTACGAAGTCTAATAATTTTGCAGGACCTGCTTTGGGCGTCACCTTTACAAACCGGAATCTTTTTAAAGGGGGAGAAATTCTGAATGTTTCAGCAACTGCGGGGTATGAGGTTCAGGTTTCCAGCGGTGATCAGTCCGGACTAACAAGTATTGAACTGGGGCTATCGGGCGAAATTATTTTTCCGCGGGTCATTTCACCCTTCAGAATAAATACAGATTTCTTTGAATATTCTATTCCGAAGACAAAAACAGGCATTTCATTAGAGTATTTAAGTCGAAGCCAATTATATACGCTTCTTTCAGGAACGGCAACGTTCGGGTATGTCTGGGATGCAAACAGATACGTAACACACGCTATAAATCCTATCTCTGTAAATTATACAAGACTCTCCAACAGCACGGAGGCCTTTGAAGAAATTTTAGATCAGAATGCTTTTTTAAGACGAAGTTTCGAACAACAGTTTATTTCTGGTTTAACCTATTCGTTTACCTATAACGGAATGGTAGATCCAACAACGCATCAGTTTTTTCTGAACGCAACGTTGGATGTTGCAGGAAATTCTATTAGTCTTTTGGGCAAAGAAGAAATGCCGGGCGAGCCAAAAACCTTTCTGGGAACCGAATATGCCCAATATGCTAAGGCCGATGTAGATGGAAGATACCATTTCAATTTTGGCAAAGATCAAAAAATAGCGACCCGAATCTTTGCAGGATATGGATATGCGTACGGAAATAGTACGGTGTTACCATTTATTAAACAATACTACTCCGGAGGGCCTTACAGCGTCCGTGCGTTCAACATCAGATCTTTAGGACCAGGAACTTTTGACGGAGAAATTAATGGGGACGGTACATTTTTCGATCAATCCGGTAACATACGGTTGGAAGCTAATGTGGAGTACAGGTTTCCAATTTTTGGTTTTGTAAAGGGAGCCGCTTTCGTGGATGCAGGAAATGTGTGGAATTCTGTAGACAACCCGGATATCCCGAACGATACTTTTTCAGGAAGCTTCTTAAGTGAACTTGGAATGGGAGCCGGTGTAGGAATGCGGGTGGATATTCAGGGTTTTGTAATTCGTTTCGATCTGGCAGCACCTTTTCACGACCCCGCACTACCGGAAGGAGAACGTTTCGATTTTCAGGCAGACAAGCCTGTGTTAAACTTTGCTATTGGGTATCCATTTTAAGAGCTAAAACTTTATAAAAAGAAAGAGCCAGGACGTTCCTGACTCTTTCAATCTAAAAAACCAAGTTATGAAACTAACTTTCCTTAGTGCTAAGTAAGTGCCGGGGAAGAAAAAACTTTTTCGCCTTTTTCCTGTGGTACAACATTTTTCTTTTGTGTAAGTACCTGCTGCACTTTATTTTTCCAGATTTCTGCAACCTTACATTCGTCGGTTAGTAAGGTGTCTTCCTCATTAAATAATTCAATCTGTTTTGGCTCGCCATTTTTTTTCGAATTAAAAACCAAGACAATTTGCTCTATTAACTCTTCCATTTTTTTTTCCTTTCGTATACGTCTGGTTTTAGTGAAAATTTCACACGAAGCTACTTCAGCCAGGTTCACTACCTGTGAAACGTCATTGGTATCGGTTTTTTTAAAAAAGTAAATAAATTTGTTGTTGCTGTCTATTCCCAAAGCAAAGCCATTTTGTTCAAGATGTTCGGTTAAAGCCCCGTTATTCTGATCTGCTAAGGCTTTAAGGCCTTTAAATACAAGTTGAGATTGTTTTTTTGAGTTTTGTATTAATAGTAAAGTAGGTACTACTATTGCTGCAAAAATTACAGCAGCGATGATGATCATTCCTGTTTCCATGATAGTATGTTTTTAATGTAATTAAATTGTTGAATTGTGGTAAAATTTCAGTAAAAATTTTACTCAGGTATATAATGCAACAATCTATTACCAGTAGGAATGGAAGGGGAAAAGAATCTGTTTTGTGTAATACGTACTATGGGCAGTATTCTCCGGAGAAATCTTTTGGCTGTTCTTTAAAAAAAAGAAAAAGGGAAGACCGTTATAATTACTCAGCGAATGAATATGGCGGTAGCCATCTGGTGTGAGTGGCAATGATTCCTGCTCGTTTTCAGCAACAAGTTCTTGCTGTGAGCTATCTATAAAATAGGGAATACCCTTGCCGGACAAAATAGAATCAATTTTGTCCTTACTGTTACTATCAGTATGCTCTACTCCAAAATCATTTAAAATAGTTGCATTTGCAGACAAGGCTGTAAGCAAAATTGCCATCCAAAGGCATACTATTTTCTGAAATTTTTTCAAGGCATTTAACTAAATTGTATACAAATGTAATTCTGAATTTGAAATAAAAAGGATAATAAATTCTTAAATTTTTGAATTTAATTATTCACTTACTAAAGTTGCTTCAAAACCTTCCACAAACTTTAAGTCACGGAACCAATACATCGAAGAGATCACATTAAAAGTAATGCTATTTTCACCGGCTGAAGTTTCTTTTAATTGCCAGATAATATGTTGCGCTTCTTCAAAATCTTCGCCTGTTAACTCCTCTTTATACAATCTGTTGATAAGCGTGTTGGGAGGCATTCCTTGTGTAACGATTCTAAGAATGTTGGTTTCGGCATCCAACTTAAAAACGTCAAAATCTGCTTTCTTTTTTGCTGAAATTTTAAGCTGAAATTGTGCAGCTTCAGGATGTGGAAACTTACCGTTATACGATTGATAGAGTAATTGGCCTATATTGAAAAATTCCTCGTGCATTTGAATTTCTGCGTATTCTTCCCACATTTTTTCGCCAATCATTTCGTGCGAAAGATTGTCTTTTTGTCCTTCGTTAAGACGTTCCTCAAATACATAGTCTAATAAAGCTTTTGCAGCATCATTAGGTTCATTATCGGTAAGCGCCATCATGGCCATTTCTTTCAATTCTGAAGGTTGTAGCGACGAGGTGTCACCAAATTCCAAAACACCCAGAATATCCAGATAGTTTTGCTGTGTCCAGGCATTGGGTAGTACGTCAATGGTTTCAAAATTTAAAACGTCAACAGCGAAGGTGGTTTTCATAAAATGATTAAAATTTTTAAGTGCCCGAAATGTAGGTATTAAGTTAGTGTACCTTTGTTAAAGATTAGTTATTTATCCAAAAGGGTTTTCATCCATGGCAAAAAAAGGAAAAGCAAAGAATACAAAGAATAAAGCTAAACATGCAACATTAATGGATCGCAAAAAGAATAAGCTGGTTAGTGAAAAGGAACTTAGGAAAGAGCGCTTAAAAGCAATCATAAAAAAAATGAATCAGGGCAAGAGTACTTCTTAATGCCCTTTTTTCCTGGCAATAGCGTCTACACAGTTAATTCCATCGATAGCAGCAGATATAATCCCGCCGGCGTATCCGGCACCTTCACCACAGGGATACAATCCGGCAATTTCAATATGTTCCAGAGTCTCAGTATTTCTGGGAATAGAAACCGGGGAGGATGTTCTGCTTTCAGGAGCATGGAGTACTGCTTCGTTGGTGTAATAGCCTTTCATTTTCCGGCCGAATGCTTTAAAAGCTTTTCGCAATCGCTTTGCAATAAGTTGAGGTAATACTTTATTTAGATCTACGGCAACTATTCCCGGTTGGTAGGAAGTCTTCGGGAAATTTTCAGAAATTCGCCCTTCCACAAAATCTATCATACGTTGTGCAGGAACAGCCTGCGATTTTCCTGCTGCTTCCCAACAATCCCGTTCTACTTTTTGTTGAAAATTAAGACATGTAAAAGGGTCTCCTTCCATATAATCCGGGAGATCCTCCGGGGCCACGCTTACAACAATTCCAGAATTGGCATAGGGATTATTACGTTTGCTGGGACTCCAGCCATTTGTAACTACCTCTTCCTGGGCGGTGGCACAGGGAGCAATAATACCGCCAGGACACATACAAAAAGAGTATACTCCCAATCCATCTACCTGCTCTACCAGGCCATAGGATGCGGGAGGGAGGTATGGGTTGTCTGCATCGCCATGGTATTGGATAGCGTCAATTAATTCTTGTTGGTGTTCTATCCGTACGCCAATGGCAAAGGGTTTTGCTTCAATTTTTATGTTATGTTCGTGAAGTAGATAAAAAATATCTCTGGCAGAATGGCCTGTCGCTAAAATCACCGTATCAAAAGAATGCCAATGATTATTATTAATCTCTAATGCTTTAATACTATTATCTTCAATTTTAAGATCAGTAAGTTTCGAGTTAAAATGAACCTCACCACCAGCTTCAGTAATTGCTTTGCGCATAGCAGTAATAATCTTAGGTAATTTGTTGGTGCCAATATGTGGGTGGGCGTCTACCAATATTTCAGGATTGGCTCCAAAATGTACAAACCACTCCATTGCTTTTAAGACGTTTCCTCTCTTTTTAGATCGGGTGTATAACTTTCCATCGCTATACGTACCGGCACCTCCTTCACCAAAGCAATAATTAGAATCCGAGTCAACAAGGTGCTCTTTATTAATTTTTGCAAGATCTCTTCTACGTTCACGTACATCTTTTCCTCTTTCAAAAAGAATAGGCTTTAAGCCAACTTCTATGGCCCTAAGTGCAGCATATAACCCTGCAGGACCAGCGCCTATAATAGCGATCGGTTCACAATCTGTTACCTGCTGTGGGACAAACGGAGGAATGTCTTTAATTTCCTCGTTTTTGAGCCAGAATTCTAACTGTAGGTTTAGTTTTACAGGGGCACGACGCGCATCTATAGAGCGCTTTCTTATGCGCCAGTCCTTAATATCGCGTTTGTATAATTTTGCCTTGGTAAGACCTAATTCCAGGATATAAGGCAAATCTTCCTGTTGTTTGGGCAATATTGAAATCTGAACCAATGTACTCATGCTGTCAAAGATAAATTAAAATTGAGGATTCCACAGATAGCAATTGGTCTGTAGCTTTCTAATTTATGTTGCGTAATTTTTGGTCTGAAAGCATTCTTCCAGCATTTTATACAATGCCGGATTTTTGCGTTTTAGCAGTTTGGGTCTTTCAAAAAAGTACTCGGAAGCAACAGCAAAGAATTCTTGCTGATTAGTACCTCCATAGGCTCGTATATCTGACTTGTTATGATGTATCGCCTCCATTTCCTGGTGCATTAAGGTAAGCCAGGGGATGGTGTAGGTATGTTCCAGTAAGCGTTCAGGGATGCCGTCTGTAACGCCGTCGGTTTTGTCTATAAGGTGTATAAATTCGTGAACCGCCGTGTTTTGTTTGTCGGTTTTATTGCTGAAGCCCTTTCTTAGCGCGGTTTTACTCAATATCATCTGGCCTTCAAATTGTCCGGTTCCCACCATGCCTAAAATTCTCCTGTTTTCTGAAGTACTCTCAAACTGCAAATCCTCATTAAAAAAATCAGGGTAGATAAGTACGCCACTCAAGTTATTGTAGTGCCATTCTCTAAAACCAAATACGGGAATTACAGCACTGGCGGCAACTAATACATAATCCAGTTCTTCCAATTTCGTTTTCACGCCTTCAACATACACTTCGTCCAAAAATAATTGCATTCGTTTTCTGAATGTAGCCTGATTTTTAGCATTTAATCTGGGGTAGAATGCTACGTGTTTCAGTAAAAGATCGTGCCAGAGCATCGTTGAACGTTGCGACTTCTTTTTCTTGGTTCTTGTAAATGCGAATACGGCAAATCCAACTAAAACTAAAAATATAATGGTATACAGCATGACTTCAAAAGTAGGAAATGGGTTTTGGTTTAGTGCTATCTTTGGGTAGGTTTGTAGGTTATTATCTTCAAAATTAATCGTGGTTAAATTATATATTAAAGGCAGTATTTTGTTCCCACTTCCTTTGTATTCATTAAAAATAGGAAGTTTTAATTAACAAATTTATAACGATATTATAACAATTGAAAAATTGATTGTTTAAAGAATAGCTTCATCTTTGCAGTCCCAAACCAATAATATTAAATCCTACGAATATGTATTCATCCCCGGAAAATAAGAAGTCTATGAAATATGCAAATATAGACATGGACAAATTCAAATTCGACTTCAATCTTTTTGTAACTTCAGAAGACGAGACTACTACCATTAAAGAAGAAACTCGAAATATTTTATAGGCTATACGATCACGTTGCTGTTATCTGAAATGAAAAACGACTTGTAGAGGCGTTTTTTTTGCTTTTTGAGGTATCTATTTGTAAGGACTTTCCATTGTTCAGTATTCAAATAGTCCTTCGCTAGCTCAATACATTTTTTTAGTAACGATAAAAATTACAGCCAAACATATAACTATCTGGATGTTAATGATTTGTGGTAAACACGATTTGATTAAATTTCACAAGGTTGTAATATCAGAGACTATTTATTTTTTGGGCACGACTTATGCAACCTAAGTGATAAACTCCAGAAACCTATAATGAATACATCTTTCCCAAAAAAAAAGAAGTCCATACAGTATGCTAATATAGATATGGATAAATTTAAATTCAATTTTCACCTTTTTGTGCCTTCCAAACAAGAGAACGATACTCTTACAAATGATACAGAAATGAATCCATAACTGAAGGTACTATTAAGAGTTTTAAGTAAAGGAATTCGGTAATTTAATTTTACTGAATATCTTTACGATATGCAACCAGATAATTTTACAACCGAATTCTTCGGTATAGGAATCCTCCACGGAAAAACCCCTGAAAACCTTGGCGTACTATGGCGCACAGCTCAAAACCTGGGCGCAAGTTTCATTTTTACAGTGGGAAAACGATACGCAAATCAGGCGAGCGATACACACAATGCTGTAAAATCTATGCCGTATTATCACTATAAAAATTTCGAAGACTTTTTTAACCATCTTCCCAAAGGTGTTCGAATAGTTGGTGTTGAAAAAACCGAGAAAGCCGAAAACCTTGAAGATTTTCACCATCCAAGACGCTGTGTTTATGTATTGGGCTCCGAAGATAACGGCCTCACCAACGAAGCTATTGAGAAATCTCATTTTTTGGTGCAGTTTCAATCCCAATTTAGCTTAAATGTTGCTGTAGCAGGAAGTATTGTTTTGTATGACCGTTCCAGAAATAAACCCTTCCAATAAAATGGATTTTCAGTATCTATTTTAAAATAAGCCCATAATTCTCAAATTTGAAGAAGTATGACTACATTAGTCCATCACTCAACCACAAACTATGGAATATTTTTTAATTATTACGGCACTTGTATTTATTGCTGCGGTCTTTGGCTATATTAATGTAAGATTCTTAAAATTGCCCAACACCATTGGTTTAATGATGATTACCATTGTTTTTACCCTGGCGGTTCTGGGACTCAGTTATTTTGACGCTACGCTCTTAAATGCCGAAAAATATATTATCTCCAAAATAGATTTTAAAACTGTTTTGTTGGATATTATGCTTAGCTTTTTACTCTTTGCGGGTGCGCTACATACCAATTTTAATCAGCTTAAAATCCAGCGTTGGCCTGTACTGGCGTTTTCTACTGTAGGCGTTTTAACTTCTACTTTTTTAGTGGGTGGCGCTATGTTTTATGTATTGCAATTCCTGGGCCTTCCTGTAGCCTTTATATATTGTCTTTTGTTTGGTGCCTTAATTTCGCCAACCGATCCTATTGCCGTATTAGGAATCTTAAAAAAAGCCAACGTACCTAAAAAATTAGAAACAAAAATTGTAGGCGAGTCTCTGTTTAATGATGGAGTAGGGGTTGTTGTATTTTTAACCATCTTTCAAATTGCAAAATCAGGAGATGCCGGAACCATTGAACCACTGGAAATTATCTCTTTATTTGGGCAGGAAGTTATTGGTGGTATTGTCCTGGGTCTTTTTGTAGGATTTATCACGTACCGACTCATGAAATCTATAGACGATTATGATATTGAAGTTATTATAACCCTGGCCGCTGTGATGGTAGGGACGGCAGTAGCACAGCAATTTCACTTATCGGCACCCCTGGCGATGGTGACTGCCGGTTTGTTGGTGGGGAATGATACGATTCGTGCCACGACCATGTCTGAGATTACAGAAACCTATGTAGATAAATTCTGGGAGCTCATAGATATTCTTCTAAACACTATTTTATTTGTGCTTATAGGTATGGAAATGCTAGTACTTTCCTTTACAGTGTCCTACATCGTTGCGGGATTAATTGCCATTCCTCTTATTTTAGGATGCCGTTATATTTCCTTATTGTTGCCAATAAAATTTTTTCAGAAAAAACTGGACTTTGTTCCCAGAACCAATCTCATTATGACCTGGGGAGGCTTACGTGGTGGAATTTCAATTGCGTTGGCACTTGGACTTACGGAGGCTATGGAACGTGATCTGTTTTTGGTAATTACCTATGTAGTTGTGGTATTCTCCATTATTGTACAAGGGTTAACCGTGGGCAAGTTGGTGCAAGAAGTGAAAATAGAAGAAACCTAAATAGCCTACCTTTGCAGTATGCAAGAAGATAAGAAAACACATAAAGCAGGATTTGTAAATATTATTGGAAACCCAAATGTGGGTAAGAGTACTTTAATGAACGCCTTTGTGGGCGAGAGACTTTCCATTATTACCAGTAAAGCACAAACCACCCGTCACCGTATTTTAGGAATTGTAAATGGTGATGATTTCCAAATGATTTTAAGCGATACTCCAGGTATTATTAAGCCGGCATACCAATTGCAGGCAAGTATGATGGACTTTGTAAAATCTGCCTTCGAAGATGCAGATGTCCTCTTGTATTTGGTTGAATTAGGCGAAAAAGAGCTGAAAGACGAACAGTTTTTTAACAAGATCACAAATGCAAAGATTCCTGTTTTACTGCTCATCAACAAAATTGACAAAGGAAATGAAACCTTGCTGGCCGAAGCATTACAACACTGGCAGGAAAAAGTGCCCAATGCCGAAGTTTTTGCTATTTCAGCACTAGAAAATTTTGGTGTTGCCGAAGTTTTTACCCGGATCATTGAATTATTACCCGAAAGCCCGCCATTTTATCCCAAAGATCAGCTAACCGATAAGCCGGAGCGTTTTTTTGTGAATGAGATCATTCGCGAGAAAATCCTTATACATTACAAAAAAGAGATTCCATATTCTGTAGAAATAGATACCGAAGAGTTTTTTGAAGAAGAAGATATCATACGCATTCGTTCTATTATTATGGTAGAGCGCGAAACCCAAAAAGGAATTATTATTGGGCACAAAGGAGCTCCGTTAAAGCGCGTAGGAGTAGAGGCTCGTAGGGATCTTGAGAAATTCTTTGGGAAACAGGTACACCTGGAAACCTACGTAAAAGTGAATAAAAACTGGCGTAACGACGACAGGCAGCTACGTAGATTTGGATATCATAACAAATAAGTATATAGTATTCAGTAGCAGTTTGCAGGAGGTATGTAAATTATTTTAACTGCGAACAGCTACTGTGAACTGCAAACTAAAACTTACCTTTGCACCCATTAAACACACACTATGAGTATTGTTGCCATTGTAGGAAGACCTAATGTAGGGAAATCTACTTTTTTTAATCGTTTAATCCAACGTCGCGAGGCTATCACAGACGCCACAAGCGGTGTGACGCGTGATCGCCATTATGGAAAAAGTGACTGGAATGGGAAGGAGTTTTCCCTTATAGACACAGGTGGATATGTAGTAGGAAGCGACGATATATTTGAAGCCGAAATAGACAAACAGGTAGAACTCGCCATTGACGAAGCAGACGCCATTATTTTTATGGTAGACGTAGAGTCTGGAGTTACTGGTATGGATCAGGAAGTGGCCGAATTACTTCGCAAAAGTGGAAAACCCTATTTTCTTGCGGTTAATAAAGTAGACAGTTCAAAACGTGAGAACGATGCCGTAGAGTTTTATGCCATGGGTGTGGAGAAATATTATACCATTTCTAGTATTAACGGGAGTGGAAGTGGCGATTTGCTGGACGATCTTGTAAAAGCATTGCCGGACGAGCCAAAGGTTGAAAAAGCAGAGCTTCCAAGATTTGCAGTTGTAGGACGTCCCAACGCAGGAAAATCTTCTTTTATTAATGCCTTATTAGGAAAAGAAAGATTTGTAGTGACCGATATTGCCGGAACCACCCGCGATAGTATGGATACTAAATACGATCGTTTTGGCTTTGAGTTTAACCTTGTGGATACAGCAGGGATACGAAGAAAAAGTAAAGTAAAGGAAGATCTGGAGTTTTATTCTGTGATGCGAAGTGTACGTGCTATTGAGCATTGCGACGTTATTTTACTGGTTTTAGATGCTACCCGTGGGTTCGACGGACAGGTACAAAGTATTTTCTGGTTGGCGCAACGCAATAATAAAGGGATCGTAATTCTGGTAAATAAGTGGGATCTGGTAGAAAAAGACAATCAAAGTACTAAAGAAATGGAGGCGTATATTCGTCGAGAATGCGAACCCTTTACAGATGTGCCCATTGTCTTTATTTCGGTGTTGACCAAGCAACGTATTTTTAAAGCGATTGAAACTGCAGTTGAGGTCTATAAAAACCGAACGAAGAAAATTAAAACTTCCGTATTAAACGAAACCATGTTACCCGTGATTGAAGCTTTCCCGCCGCCACAGTATAAGGGGAAATATGTGAAAATTAAATACTGTACCCAACTCCCAACACCGTATCCTGCATTTGCTTTTTTTGCAAACCTTCCGCAGTATGTAAAGGAGCCTTACAAACGATTTATAGAAAACAAATTGCGTAAAGAATTCGATTTTACCGGAGTTCCGGTTACTATTTATATGAGGAAAAAGTAATTTAAGTTTCTCTTTTAGTTATTTTTTTTGCTTAGTTGAAAATTTTATGATGAAACATTCAGTAAAATTTATCGTTCTTTACATATCATCAATCAACTAACTAAACAATCCATCTATGAAGCATTTCTTATATGCGATCATATTTTTTTTATGTAGCTTTTTCTACTTTCGCTCAATTACAACCTTTCAAAATTACGGGTACGCTTACAGAAGCCGATACGCAAAAACCGCTGGAATCTGCCACGGTATATGTAGAACGCGCCAAAGATAGTACGTTGGTTACATATACAATTTCAGATCAAAACGGTTTTTTCAGTGTTCAGGAACGAGTGGGTGTAAAGGACTTAAAAATTTATATATCGTATGTTGGGTTTGAAACGTTTGAAAAAGACATTACGTTAACTTCCGATGAAATAGATCTGGGAAATATTAAAATGAAACTCGACGCCAATACGCTGGATGAAGTAGTACTGAAATCGAGAGCTCCCATCACTATAAAAAAAGATACCCTGGAGTTTAACGTAAAGTCTTTTAAAACAAAAAAAGACGCCAATGTTGAAGATTTACTGAAAAAACTCCCAGGGGTAGAAGTGGATCCGGATGGACAAATTACTGTAAACGGGAAGCCTGTAAATAAAATTCTGGTAAACGGAAAACCATTCTTTGGCGACGATCCTACCATTACTACCCGAAACCTTACCAAGGAGATCATAGAAAAAGTACAGGTAACCGATACCAAAACAGATGCTGAAGCGTTTGCAGGCGAAGCGAGCGACGGGCAAAACAAGACCATTAACCTTACCATTAAGGAAGAAAATAACAAAGGAATTTTTGGTAGAGTAGCCGCCGGCGGTGGGACCGATGACCGCTACGAATTTGCTGGCTTTTTTAACCGTTTCGACAATGACCAAAGAATAAGCGTACTCGCAGGAGGAAATAATATAAATTCGGCTGGATTTAGTTTTGGGGAAATTCGAAAGATGTTTGGCGGTGGCCGTAGCATTTTTACAAGTAGTGATGGTTCTTTTGGTATTGATGGACGTCGTTTTGGCGGCGGACAAGGGATTGTGCGTTCCAGAAACGGAGGTGCAAATTATGCCGATTCGTATGGAGAAAAAGTGGAAATCTCTGCAGATCATTTTTACGCCGGGAGTGACAGCGAAGATAGAAGCAGTATCCAACGGGAAAATATTTTACCGGACAGACGCTTTTTTACCAACTCAAATTCTGAAACTTTTACCGAAAATAACAACAACAACACCAACGTTAGGCTGGACATTAAAACAGATTCTACTTTTTTAATAAATCTGCGTCCCTCTTTTACCTACGGAACGGGAAATAGGAGATCTTCCAATAACGAAGCGTCCAGGAATGAGGATAACGAACTTTTAAATCAGGCAGATGCGTTTCGATTTTCTGAAAATATCACCCGAAATTTTAGAAATGGGCTGGACATTACCAAAAAGTTTGGAGACAGAGGCGCTTCGGTAAGTTTAGATATTGACACCGAATTTGAAAATAACGACTCCGAAGAGTTTTTAGAGTCCAACACCGAAGTATTTGGAGATATGCCTTCAGTATTAAGTCGTAATCAATTTACCAATAGTGCGTTTACACTGGATAGTTATAATGCCAGAGTGAGTTATAGAATGCCCATTTTGGCTAAGAAATTATATTTAAATCCAAGTTTTACACACCGTGAAGACGTTCGAAACAGCATTGAAAGTACCTTCGATTTTAATGAAGACACACAAGAGTTCTCAGATTTTAACCAGGCACTCAGCACCAATTTTAAATATACAAACCGACGAACCACACCATCTTTAGGCCTACAATACAATACCGACAAACTAAACGCCAATATAAGTGCTTCGTATGTTTTCAGAACACTGGAGAATAACGACCAGTTACGTCCCCAAACTTCTTTCGAGCAGGATTTTGAAGCGGTAGAATTTAACACCTATCTTAATTACAGATTTAGCCCCAAAGCATCATTGTATGCAAATTATCGTGTAAGCAATAGACCTCCGGAAGTTGAACAGTTACAGCCATTTCAGGATGTGAGTGACCCGCTTAATATTATTACAGGAAATCCAAATCTGGAACCTGCGAACGATCATAATCTGTATGCGGGATATAATGCATTCGACTTCCAGAATGGAACAGGTTTTGGATTTTCGGACCAATGCAAACTTTACTCAAAATCAGGTAGTGCCGCAAACTATTGTGGACGAAAACCTGGTAAGAACTACAACATACACGAACGTAGATGGAAATTATTATTTCTACGGAAATGGAAATTACAGCAAAAAATTTAAGCTGGATACCATTCGTGAAGTAAAAGCAAGAGCAGGAATAACTGTAAGCACGAACCGGAATATAAATTTTAATAATGGTGTTGAATATGCAGCAAACAGCGTTACATATTCGCCAGATGTACGCATAACTTTTACCTGGAAAAAGCTATTTGAGTTTATCCCAAATTATCAGATAAATTTTACCAATACCACCTACGACCTGGATTCTTTTGACGACCGAAAATTTGTACGCCATAGCGCAGGAATTGAAACAGCCACTTTCTTTCCGGAAAAACTGGAATGGCGAAATAATATAGATTATAGTTACAATCCCGATGTGGCCGCGGGCTTTCAACGTAGCGTTGTTTTTTGGAACAGTACATTGGCCTATTCGGTACTAAAAGACCAGGGTACCATAACCCTTAAGGCGTATGACCTCCTAGGACAGAATAACAATACCCGCCGTACCGCCACGGCAAACTACATTCAGGATTCACAAAGTTTGGTGCTGGAGCGCTATTTTATGCTGAGTTTTAGCTGGAAATTTAATAGCCTTGGAAAAAAAGGAGAAATAAATGATGGCGGAATGTTTAGACTTTAGATAGTTTGACGGATGCTGCGTTTGTAGTGGGTAGGACGCAACTAAGGTTACTTGATAAATTCCTTACAGTAAGAAAAACTATCGTAGTGAGTTTAATACCGTCAAAAGTGAATCGATAGTTGTGACGTCAACGCCGGTTTTTTCTGACGATTTAAGGGTTTTAGCTACATAACGTACAATTCCATTTTTATCCAGTACCAAATTTGTAGGATAGGCAGCAACGCCCAGATCTTCAATGTACCTTTCGGCATTAGGAAGGTGTGTAAAGTTAAATTCCCGGGTCTCTAAAAATTCAGTGATACTTTGTGGTTCTTGAAAAGTAATTGAAATAAAATTGAATTTATCTGAATGATTTTCCTTTAACGTATTTAAAAGTGGAATTTCTTCAAGACAAGGAGGACAATTAATAAACCAAAAACTTACTAAAGTTGGTTTCCCCTTTACATCTTTTAAGCTTACTGTTTTCCCTTGAAGACTTAACAAATTAAAATCCAGCAACTGCTTACCCAGAAGTTTTTCTATTGGGTTTTTATAAAATTGTTTTTCTGGCTTTTCTCCTACCAGCTGAAAAATTACCGAATGAAGAATAGTGTCGCCTCGATATTCAGTATTAGCTATTTCAGGTATAAAATATCTGGGGTTCACGGCAATTTTATCATAGGTAGACTGCATAGAGTCTATACGCATCTCAAGTTCAGCCAGTGTAAATCTGTTTTTTGAATCTGAAGTGTACAATTCGGTCTGGGCGTGTATAGAAAGACTAATTACCAAAAAGAGTAAAACAGAATATTTCATAGTTTGCCTTTTATTTATTTTTTAATTTGGAAAACTTGATAAAAATTAAAGATTTCCAGAAGTTATTTCGGCTCAAAATAGTTTTTAAAATAAATTTGTCGATCGTTCATAGTGCTTTAAATCGTTTATTTTTCAACCAAAACAAAGGTAGTTGCGTGATTTACATGCCGCCCGTAACGGCACAAGTATCGAAACTACCAGCTCCCCGAAGCGCCACCGCCGCCGAAGCCTCCTCCGCCGAAGCCTCCACTAAATCCACCGCCGCCGCCAAAACTTCCTGTCCCGGATCCAAATCCGCCAGTACGTCCCATATTGCTTAGTATAATTACATCCAGTAAGCTGCCGCCTCCGCGACCTCCGTTGTTGTTTCCATTCCCCTTGTTGCGGCGCCTCAGGATAAGCATGACGATAAAAAAGATGAATAGAATGATAAGAATTTGTTGCATTGAAACTCCATCAAAATTTCGGGTTTCTTCATATTCACCCTTTAATACCTGGAATATTGCATCGGCCTCCTGGTCCAGACCCTGGTAATATTTGTTTTCTTTAAATTTCGGGATCATCACGCGATTAATAATGCGCTCTGCCATTCTATCTGTTAAAATATATTCTATCCCGTAGCCTGTGTTTATATCTACTTCTCTGTCATTTTTGGAAAGCAGGATAAAAATCCCGTTGTCTTTTTCTGCCTGCCCCACGCCCCATTCCTGAGCCCATTTTGCGCCCACCATAGAAATATCGTCACCATTTAGGTCGTTTACTGTGGCTATTACAATTTGGGTAGAAGTGCTATCCGCATAATCAATTAATTTTTTTTCGAGAGAGACCCTTTGTGAAGACGTAAAAATTTGAGCGCCATCATACACGGCTTTCTGTTCAGACTTTTTCCCCAGCTTTGGAGGAATTACAAATTGCGCTGAAATTTGCGCACTGAAGAGCAATACCGAAATGGTAAATAGAAATGAAATATGCTTACAGAAATTCACGCTACATTTATTTTAACTACTAACTATTAGTTCACCCCACCGAAATATCATCCGGTAGTTCATTTACATCTTTTTTGGTATATGGAAAATGTTTTTTTAATTGTTCGCCGGCCTGCAGAATACCGTCTACCAAACCTTGTTTCATATTTCCGGTTTTAAACTGCTTTATAATAGCTTCATTGGTGCTTTCCCAAAAATGTGGAGGTACTTTATCGTTAATGCCTTTGTCCCCCATAATGACAATGGTACGATCTTCCACGGCAATATAAATGAGAACACCGTTGCTTAACTTGGTGTTGTCCATATGCAGGAAGTCAAAAACCTCGGCAGCACGGTCAAAAGCATCTTCGTTACTATTGGCTTCCAAATGCACCCGTATTTCACCCGATGTATTTTTTTCGGCAGTTCTAATGGCTTCTACAACTGCTATTTCTTCTTCGCGGGTAAGGAAATCTTCTACTTTAGACATTTTTATATATAGGTATTAAAATTAAAATTTCAGAAACACTGGATCAGAAATTTTTTCAGAGTTAAACTAACTTACATGCTGTAACTTAATTAGTTTCCTAAAATTCTATCCACCAGCTTTTTCTTTGCCGCTTCATCATCCCCACAAAGCCATTGTATCACGTTGTCTTCCCACATAGCGTCTGCATCTGCTTCGGTAATGATACTTCTGTCTTTGGCAAGGTCTAAAATTTTTCCCGGGTAGGAAGACTGCTCTATATTGTCCATCTCACCCAGTGGATACGGATCGTCCAGACCCACTAATACTTGTTTTACGCCCTGATTTTTAACTACCAATTCCAGCGAACCCGTATCGTGAACCAGCGTATCAAAAAAGATATTTTTGTGTCCTACACTTTTTCTTGGGTGGGTCTTCCCTTCAAATAGATCCGGGCGACCGTCAAACCCCTGGATTCTTCGTCCAAGATTCATTTGTGCTAATTGTCCGCCGTGGGCAAAACAGGTACGCATCCCCGGATATTTATCGGCATAGCCATTTAGCGTTAGGAAATGATACGCATCTGCGCACTGTGCGAGCATCCAGATAAGATGAAAACGCCAGGCTGTATTTTGTAATTTTATAAACTTTTCCCCATCGTAAGGATGTATTTCAACAGCCAGATTATATTTGCTTGCCAGTTCAAAAATAGGTTCGTTCTCCTCGTCAAAAATACACCGCCACGTTCCAATGGTGTCCATGTAGTGGGTTGGTAAGCATAAAAGGCGCATTCCCAGAACCTCTACACAACGCTCAATTTCCCAAAGTGCACCACGAATAAAACCCGGGTGAATTACAAAGCCACACGTAAATTTAGACGGATTGTCCTTCTGCACCTTTGCGTTAAAATCGTTTTGAAAGCGTAAGGCCTGCTTCATTTCTTCCAGCCGTAATCCGTTTCCGTACAATTGTGAAAGGTTCAAGACAACCGCGTGGTCGATCTTGTACTTTTCCATCCACGCCAGCTTTTCATCCAGAAAAAAACTGGAATCTGTCACGGGGCAACTCCAATCTTTCTGAAGCATAAATTTCCGGTCTTTATCTACCCAAAAAATGCCTTTGTCGTGCATAAATTGTGGAATATCCTCCGGATAAGGAAGTAAGTGCGAGTGGCCGTTTATTCTAAGTTTTCTTTTTGTCATTTTCAATGCCCGCTTAGGCGGGTAACTTTTTCTAGCTACCTTCAAAATAGTGATTAAAGAATTTTAAATTAGCTATGTTGGTTCATCATTTGGGCGTGTCCCTAAACGGGTCGGGCTTTCGTGGCTACATGGTAGCCTACTCTATCCCTCACGCAATACGCTTAAAATTACAAACTTTTTGTTCTCCCACCATCAACCGGAAGATTAATTCCGTTAATATAGCTGGCAGCTTCGGTTGCTAAAAAGGCAACGGCATTGGCTACTTCACCGGGTTGTGCAAAACGCTTGGCTGGAACCAGAGTTTGCATCCACTTTGAAGCTTCTTCTTTAGATTTCCCTGTTCTATCGGCGGCTTTATCAATAATATCTGCCAATCTATCTGTTGCTGTAAAGCCCGGGAGCACGTTGTTTACGGTAATTCCGTATTGTCCCAATTCATTAGCCAGGGTTTTACTCCAGTTCGCAACGGCACCGCGTATGGTGTTGCTCACACCCAACCCGTCGATAGGTTGTTTCACCGAAGTAGAAATAATATTAATGATCCTTCCGTAGTCTGCTTCTTTCATTCCTGGCACTACTGCTTGTACCAGGATATGGTTACATTCCAGGTGCATAGAAAATGCTTTAATAAACTCGGAAGTATCTGCCTCAAAAATAGGACCTCCCTTTGGACCCCCTGTATTATTTACTAAGATATGCCATATTTTTTGCTCCTTAAAAACGGCCACTTTCTTTCGTACTTCATCCGGCTTTGTGAAATCTGCCACAAAATAATTGTGTTTTTGTCCTTGCTCGTGGTGTAGCTCGATTAAGGTTTCCTTTAGCTTTTCTTCGTCTCGGGCTACCAAAGTAACGGTAGCGCCCATTTTTGCCAGTTGTTTCGCAACAGCTTTCCCTATGCCTGCGGTACTTCCACAGACCAATGCATTCTTATCGGTTAAATCTATATTCATATTTCAGTATTAAAATTTTCAAGTTTCGGTATAAATGATATATTTGCTCGCTTCACTTAAAACCTACACACTTTTGACACGTATTATAATTTCGCTGGTATTTTGCATCTGTTTACAAGCAAATAGTACCGCACAGAGTTCATTTTTTAAAGTTAACGAAACCCAATCCTTCAAAGATACCAAAAGGAATACGAGTTTGGAACAAATGTTTACACTTTCCAACGGTAGTATGGTGGCTGTTCGGTCTGCCAAAAAACGACTCATGGTGAGTGCTTTCAATAGTAATTATAAAATTACAAACGATGTAGAAATAGACATAGATCGCAAAGAAGAATATATTGGAGCCGTTCAGGATGGCGATGCGGTACACGTTTTTACGCTTATAAAAATAGATAAGCTTACCAAAGATATTAAGGCACATACCTACACATCTGGTTCCGGAAGTATCACAAGCAAAACGCTCTATAGTGCCAGAAAGAACGAGAAAAAATTGTCCAAATTCGGGACATTGGTTTCAAAAAAATACGACAAAATCTTCAGGGTTTCTCCCAATGGAAATTTCATCGCATTTGCCGTAGAAGATATCGACGAAAAAACAAATTCGTTTTCCATTAGAGTGTTCGATGCTTCACTAAAAGAAGTATACCAAACCAATTATATAGATTCTGAAGAAAAATATTACGCTTTCGACGATTTTATGGTTTCCAATACAGGAGAAGTACTTTCGGCAGGTAAGTTGTACAAAAAAGGAAAGCGCGAAAAAAGAAAAGGTGAAGCCAATTACGAGTACATTATTTATCGTGTGAATGCCAATGCTTCAAGTTCCTTTCAATTTGAACTGGGCGATAATTTTGTAAAAGAATTGCGTTTTGCACAAACTGAAACCGATGTTCGTTTACTTGGTTTTTATTCTGAAAAAAATTCCAGCCGAATGAAAGGCGCAGTAAGTTACACATTTAACGGGCTGGATATTAATAATATGAAAGCCGAAGAGCGTCCTTTTCCTGAAACGCTTTTTAAAGACTTATACAAAGAGAAGAGAGCCGAAAAACTTGCCGAAAAGGAGAAAGAACTCAGAAATTATTATCTGGATTACGTGCTCACGGACGAAATGGGCAACGGATATTTATTGGCCGAAGAATTTTATATTACCTATCGCACTATGAACGGCCCTAACGGGATGGTGACCACCACAGCAGTCTACCATTACGACAATGTTCTGGCAATAAAATTTGATCCACAAGGGAATATGCTCTGGGCACGCTCTATCCTAAAAAAAGATAACGCACCTTCCTACAATGCTTTTGTACAGGATAACAGGTTACACGTATTATTAAATGCAAGTAAGAATCTTGGAGAAAAGAAAGATGGTCGTACCAAGGTTAGAAATAGTATTTTTAGTGCAGATGCCCTGTACGATATTTCTTTTAATCCTGCCAATGGCGAACAAACGTTTGAGCAAATACAGGAAAACAAGGGTAATGAAACCTATCGCCCCTATTTAGGAACGTATAGCGATGACGCGATCATCCTGCCAAATATCTCGAAAAAGAAAAAGAGTTTTTTAATCCTTACCAAAAACTAATTACTGGTAGGTAATACATACATTTTTAGGTTCCGTAAAAAACCGCAGTGCTTCAAAACCACCTTCGCGTCCTACACCGCTATCTTTCATCCCGCCAAATGGAGTGCGCAAATCACGGTTGAGCCAGGTATTTACCCAAACAATACCAGCTTCCAGTTGTTTAGAGAGTTGCATGGTTCTATTAAGATTATTGGTCCATACCGTTGCTGAAAGTCCGTATTTCACATCGTTTGCCAGCGTAAGTGCTTCTTCGTCATTTTTAAATGTCATGATGGTCACCACAGGTCCCAAAAACTTCTTCCTGCTGAATGCGACAGGAATTATCTGTTATTTCAATTACGGTAGGTTGCAGGTAAAAGCCTCTTTCAAATCCTTTAACCAAAACGCGTTCTCCTCCATATAAAATTTTTCCGCCTTCATTGGTAGCGATTTTAATATAGTTCTCAACCTTTTCAAGATGTTCTTTTGAAACTAACGCACCCAGATTACTGTCTTCATCAAAGGGGTTGCCAACTTTTAGTGCTGCAACTTTTGCGACAAAGTCCTTTTTGAACTTTTCTGAAATAGATGCTTCCACATAAATTCTACTTCCGCAGAGACAAATTTGTCCCTGATTGGCAAAAGATGACCTTACTGTAACGGCCAGCATTTTTTCATAATCACAATCGGCGAAGATGAGGTTTGGATTTTTTCCTCCAAGTTCCAACGAGAGTTTTTTAAACATAGGTGCGGCCGTTCTTGCAATATGTTCTCCAGTTTTAGTTCCGCCGGTAAAACTAATGGCTTTAATCTTTGGATGCGCTACGATCGCCTGTCCGGCTTCATGTGCCGTGGACTATGTTTAAGACGCCTTTTGGAAGACCGGCTTCGGTTAAAATTTCACCTAGTAAATAGGCGGTCATAGGTGTTACTTCACTGGGTTTGGCAACCACACAATTCCCTGCGGCAATGGCGGGTGCAACTTTCCAGGTAAATAAATAAAGTGGCAAATTCCAGGGAGAGATACAACCTACAACTCCAATGGGGCTACGTAGGGTAAAATTCATGGTGTTTAGCCCAACACTCTCGTGAGCTTCACTTGCAAACTGTGTAATAGCATTACCAAAAAACCGAAAGTTGGAGGATGCCCGCGGAATATCAACTGCTTTCGCTAAACTAAAAGGTTTCCCATTATCGGCTGCTTCGGCTTCGGCTAATCTGTCCAGATTGGCTTCAATAAGATCTGCAATTTTTAGTAGAATCTTGCTACGCTCATCTATAGTAGTATTACTCCAGCCGGGAAATGCAGTTTTAGCGGCTTGGTATGCGTTCTCAACATCTTCCAAAGTGCTTTTTGCAATTTTTGAATATACTTCGCCCGCACTAGGGTTGTAATTATCCAGCCACTCGCCAGAGGTAGCTTCCTGGTAAGTGCCGTTTATGTAGTTTAGGATTTTATTCATAGTAACTTATTTCTTACTGCGATCTGAAAAAATTGTCTCAAATGCATTATATACGGCTAAATGCAACGCATCTCCGTGGTCTTGTGCTTCCATAAATTTGTAATATACTTTGTTTTTTGTGTCTTTAGAAGATGCTAAAACTTTGTAATATAAATTAACAGCACCGGTTTGCATGGAAAGACCTTCAACACCTCCTGCAATATAAATCTTTTTTGAACTCCACGTTTTGGTGCCTTCCAATTTCAAAATGGATTGGTCATCCCACCACGTACTTGGGCTTACGATTATATAATTATCGAACAGCGCTGGCTTTTTCAGTAAAATTTCAGCAGCCAATAGTCCGCCTAATGACTGACCAATAATTGTTTTTTCTTCTGAAATTTTATAATTGGAAGCAATGAACGGCTGTAATTCCTCTTGCAAAAACTGAATAAATCCTGCAGATCCTCCAGCAGTTGGAAATTCTTCCTGATCCAATTTATTTGTTGAAGGAAACGTAAAATCCTTTTTTCTATCCACATTGGAAATCCCTACTACAATACTTTCAGGAATCATATTAATCCACGAAAAGGAACCAAACTGAACCAATCCGGTAATGTGAATAAAATCCTCATCTGCCGAACCATCTAAGAGATAGATTACCGGATAGTTTTTTGAGCTCTCACCATACCCGGTTGGTAGATAAATGTTAAGCTTTCTGTCTTCATTTAAAATTTTTGAAGATATCGTTACCGTTTCACCAAGCACAAAAGGATTGGAATTCTTTTTTGCTAACGTTGTCTGAGCACCCATCGATGAAATGGTAAGAACAAAAAATAATTTTAAAACTTGTTTCATTCAAATTTTTTAAATCCGACAGCTTAGAAGCGTTGTTTTATCTTCAACTTCAACTTCAACTTCAACTTCAACTTTAACTTTAGAGCGGCTTGTACGCTGTTACTTTAATTTCAATAACCAAATGCGGGTGCGGTAATTGATGTACCGCAACGGTTGTTCTGGCAGGTCCGGTTTCTTTGCTAAAAAATTCACCATATACCTGATTGTACCCTCCAAAATCGTTCATATTTACTAAAAAAGTTGACACGTCAACCACATCTTCCATGGTTGCATTTTCCGTAGCCAGCACGTCTTTAATATTGTTTAAAACAGCTCTGGTTTGTTCTTCAATGTCCAGGAAAATAGTTCCCATGTCATCAATTTTATTGGCACCGGCAATTGTGTTGTCCGGCAATCGCGAACTCGTTCCACTCACAAATAAAAAATCACCTGCTCGTTTAATGTGGGGATACGCACCTCTCGGCGTGGCTTTTCCTTCTACTAATTTACTTTTTGTTGTCATAACTCTGTCGGGTCGAGCGCAGTCGAGACCTGTATTTAAGTTATCTCAATTTTAATGAACCTCTCGACTGCGCTCAAGGGGACATTGTTATGTTTTATCGAAGTATTAGCTAAATGCTATTGCATCGTCGTGCATAATAGCTTCGGTTTGGGTTTTTACCAGTTCTAGTTTGTCACGCAGGCTCATGGTTTCAGTAATCTTACCATCTGCTATTAAATTCAGAATAGCTTTATCCTGTGCGCGACCTTTTTTTAAGGCTTCAGAATAGGTGATAGCTTCGTTAAAGGTAACCAATGAATATTTGCTATAATATTCCTGTGGAAATTCTGCTTCAAAGGCGGTCTCCAGCTTTCTTTTTTGCTGAAACAACGGGCTTGCTGTATGCTCTTTCATTTCGTGAAAATTATCCACAGCCAAATTTGCTATGGCATCGGTATCTTTCTTTCTGGCTTTTTCATATTCATAAAATACTTTTTGCCAATCTCCCTCAAATTCATCTAAAATTTCATCAAAAACCACTACGTCCTCAAAACTGGCATTCATTCCCTGCCCGTAAAAAGGTACAATGGCGTGCGCGGCGTCTCCCAGTAACAGGGTTTTTCCGTAGCTATTCCAGGGAGAACATTTAATAGTTCCTAATGGCCCGGTTGGATTGCTGAAATATTCTTCGATCAAATTAGGCATTAACGCCACGGCATCCGGATATTCTTTACTGAAATATTCATTTACCATTTCTGGCGTCGTAAGATTGTCGAAACAATAATCGCTGTTGGAGTAGGGTAGGAATAGCGTTACAGTAAAACTACCGTCCAGATTTGGTAAGGCAATGAGCATATCTTCCCCTCGTGGCCAGATGTGTAAGGCGCCCTTTTCGGTTCTGTAACCACCATCTTCGGCAGCGGGAATGGTAATTTCTTTATAGCCATGTGTAAGCCAATCCTGAGAAAAACTAAAAAGAAATTTCTTATGGTTAAACATATTTTTTCGTACCACAGAGCCCGCACCATCGGTTCCTAAAATGATGTCGCCACTATACGTAACTTCTTCGTTTGTAGTATAATCGTTAAAAGTTGCCGAAGCGTTCTCCAGATCCACCGTTTTGCAGCCCTTATTGAAAATAATTTCAACATTTGGCATTTTTTCGGCCTCATCCAGAAGCAACATATTTAGACCCGGGCGCGAAATAGAATTAATATATTCGTTTTCTCTACCGCTATACTTGCTTAAAAAAGTATTTCCTTCTCTATCGTGGATCATCCGTCCCAGCATTGGGATACATAATTCTTTTGCTTTTTCCTCCACGCCAGCTAACCGAAGTCCTTTTAACCCCCGATCGCTTAACGCAAGGTTTATAGAACGGCCCGCATCCTGATGCTGCGACCGAAGATCCGGACGCTTTTCAATTAGTTTTACAGAGTAGCCACGCTGTGCCATTCGCAATGCAAGTAAACTTCCGCAGAGTCCTGCACCGATTATGAGTATGTTTTTGTTTTTTGTCATATTTATTTAAAATTGGGAAAGGTTACCCCTTCTTATTTTGAAGCTGCTGCGCGACTTTAACACCACTTTTCCTTGAAAATAGGGAAAGGAACAAACTGTGACTATTTTATAACAGTTATTATGTTAGAAAAAAGCACAATCAAAAGTTGCTGAGTGATTTTAATGGAGCGGTACGTTCTATTAAAAATTGTATCTAAGCAAACCTTTTAACCGCTCCACAAACTTCCATACGTCTTCAAAACTCGTGTATAATGGGGCGGGAGCAACTCTTATTACATCGGGCTCACGCCAATCGCTTATGACGCCTGCTTCGGTTAATTTTGTGTGCAGTTCTTTATTTGCACTTTTTACCTGAATGCTTAATTGGCAACCACGTTCCTCTTTATTTCTTGGGGTGATAATGTTGATGCTTTCGTTATCTAATTCGTCCAATAGGAATTCTAAATAGCCCGTTAGTTTTTCAGATTTATGACGAAGGTTCTCAAATCCTGCTTCAGCAAAAACATCCAGGCTTGCTCTAATGGCCGCCATACTTAAAATAGGTGGATTGCTTAATTGCCAGCCTTCGGCACCTTCCAGTGGATCAAACTCGTGACGCATATTAAAACGGGTTGCTTTATTATGTCCCCACCATCCTGCAAATCGGTTGAGAGCATCGTCTTTTGCGTGGCGCTCGTGCACAAAACAACCGCCCAGACTTCCTGGACCGCTGTTCAGGTATTTATAACTACACCATACGGCAAAATCTGCTCCGGTTTTGTGTAAATTTGGCTGAATATTCCCAGCACCGTGTGCCAGATCAAAACCAACCTTACAGCCGTGTTTATGACCTAATTGGGTTATTTTTTTAAGCGGAAAATGTTGTCCTGTGTAATAATTGGTGCTGCCAATCATTAACAATGCAATTTCATCTCCCTGCTCGTTCATTATTTTTTCAAGGTCTTCAAAACGGCATAACTCTTCACCTTCACGGGGTTTCCAAAGTATTAACCCCTCTTTAGTATCGTATCCATGAAATTTTAACTGACTTTCCATAGCGTATTTATCGCTTGGGAAGGCATCGCTTTCTACTACAATTTTATATTTAGTCTTAGTAGGCTGGTAAAAACTCACCATCATTAAATGAAGGTTGGTCGTGAGTGTATTCATTATCACGACTTCATTGGGCTTGGCACCAACAATTTCCGCCATAGTTTTGGTCAGAAATTCGTGATAGGGAAGCCACGGATTTTGCGCGTCGGTATGGCCTTCAACACCGTGTTTTCCCCAATCGTTCAGTTCTTGTTGTAGATATTCCCGTGTTAACCTGGGTTGTAGACCCAGAGAATTTCCGCAGAGATAAATAAGTGGATTTCCATCTTTATCTGATGGCAAAATAAACTGATCTCTAAAATGAGATAAAGAATCCTGAGCATCGCATTGCTGAGCGTATTCTAGTGTGTTCTTCATTATTTTTTTACTGAAATATTAGTGAAATACAATTTAAAAGCACCAGTACTGTCCTGGTGCATTTGAGCAATTTGCAATCCGTTAAAGCTTTTGAAATCTTCCCAGGTAGTTACCATAGATGGTTTTTCACTATTCCCTTTTCTAAAGATCCATTCTTTAATTTCAAGGTTGTCATTATAGAAAAAGTCATAGGCATCACCAGGAGTATAACCTCCTTCGCTCCCGTACGTTGTTGTGATTTTGTTGAGCGATTTCCCCGAAATTGGAGCAACCTCCTTCGTAGGTTCAGAAAAGCTGGTGCCCGTATCCCACGCTAAATTATAGGGTGCCAGAAGCCAGAATTTGTCGTTTATAAAGGCAGCGTCGTACTTTGTAACAACGCTGTCAAGACTATTTCGGTTATAGGAAATGGTGTCTTTTTCGGTACGCATGGTAACGTCATCCGACTTTGGTTTCCAGGTCCAGGAACGTTCAGAATGATTTCCTGCTCTGTCCACGTTAAAAGTGAAATTTATTTCTGAAACATCCTGCCAATTTTCCAATCCGTGCTTTTCGGCGATAGCTTCAGCAACCGAAAGTTCTTTTTCCTGGATTTCTTCTGATGGTTTCTCGGAAACATCTTTCTTTTTATCCTGACAAGCGACAAGTAAGAACATCGCTATCCCCGTAATAATTGGTAGTTTCATTTAAAATATTTTACGTAAAAATAAGAATTTGCTATCCGATATGAATATATTTACCTAAATAAAATGAATATGCACGCCATCACAGGCACTAATCTGTAACCGCTGTTGCGGACAAAAGCTATGACAAAAGTAAATTTAATAGGAAAAGGACCGCTGCTTGTTATTGGAGAACACACAGTAACAATGGAGGACGGTAGTGAAATTATAAAGGAAACGCGTGCTTCTTATTGTCGTTGTGGTAAAAGTGAAAACTTCCCTTTTTGCGACGGAAGACACAAAGCTGAATAATTTTTATAAGCTACTTTAAAGATCAAAAAAAAGACCTTTTGGAACGAGTCCAAAAGGTCTTTTTTATTGCAGCGTAGTACTAATCTACTGCATCTTCCACATCATCCGCAATTTTTTCTACTGTAGATTTTTCTCTACAGCTTGTAAATGACGATGCTGTTGCAGTTAATAATCCTGCTGCTAATAAGAATGTGCAAACTTTTTTCATAATGTTGGTTTTAATTGTTCGTTAAATGTACTTATTTTTTACTATGGATTAAGTTCTGTGGGTAACAGATGAGAGTCGCATATGATAACAAGTATCTAGATGATTTTGATTAGCTATCTTCAACCTGTGCAAATCCAAGTCCATAAAAATCGTAAATTCATTAGATTAAAATTACATTTAAAACATCTTAGCTGTACGATATTTAACGACGGTTTAACCCTCTCTGTTAAAAAGCCCCCAATTAAAAGGCATCGGGGTTTTCAATAATTTTTGCTGCTCGTTCCTTCAATCCCGAAAGTTTTTCAGCCGGCATTTTTTCCAATAAACTCATCATCATATTCATACGATGATTGTCTTTAAAATATGCTTTTTTATCGTCTAAAAAATTCCAGTATAAACTGTTGAACGGACAAGCGTCTTCTTCGGTTTTTTTCGAAACTTTATAATGACAGTCTTTACAGTAATTGCTCATTTTGTTAATGTAGCTTCCGCTGGAAACGTATGGTTTTGTCGCCACAATGCCTCCATCTGCAAATTGTGACATCCCGCGGGTATTGGTAATTTCTACCCATTCAATTGCGTCAATATAAATACCTAAATACCAAGTATCTACCTCGTCCGGATGGCATTGAGTAAGCAGGGCAAAATTTCCTGTGATCATGAGCCGTTGTATATGATGTGCGTATGCGTGATCCAGACTCTGTTTTATGGCGTGGTGGAGGCAATTCATTTTCGTATTGGCTGTCCAGTAAAAATAGGGGAGTTTATTTTGGTTCTTTAGTTTGTTAAGTTTTTTATAGTTGGGCATTTCTTTCCAGTATATACCCCGCATATATTCCCGCCAGCCTATTATTTGTCGTACAAAGCCCTCCACTTGTGAAATATGAATTTCTTCTTTGTGAGAATGCCAATACCCAATCACCGAATCTACCACTTCCCTGGGATGCAAAAGCTTACTATTCATGGCAAAAGAAAGCCGGGAATGAAATAAATAAACCTGTTCTGTGTGCATAGCATCCTGATAGTCTCCAAAATGAACTAACAAATTTTTACAAAAATAATTTAATACGGACAGACAATCCTCTCTAGAAACCGGCCAGTTAAAATTAGTTCTGTCAATTTCTCCAATAGTTGAAATCCCAGCGTTTTTTATACGTTCTAGTGTGGCCGAAACATCTTTTCTAAAGCCACGTTCGTGAGGAATTTTGGGCGCTCCTTTCCATTTGTTGCGGTTACTTTTATCAAAATTCCATTTGCCACCTTCAGGGTCTTTTTCGTTCACCATCATAAGCTCGTACTTCTTACGCATATCGCGGTAGAAGTATTCCATAGTCATTTCTTTTTTGCCTTCGTAAAATTTTTCAAGATCTGTTCTTGAGGTGAGAAAATGTTCTGTGCTAAATGCTTCGGTGTCTATGGAGGTGTCTTCGCAAAACTCTTTTAGTTGACTATCCAACCTGTATTCGTCCGGAAGTTGGTATTCAAATTTTTTAATGTCGTGCTTCTCAATCAAAAAAGTTAGATTTTTTGAAAGGTCTTGTTGGTTGTCTTTATGAGCTAAACTATAATGAAGAACCTCGTGCCCTCTTTCCTGTAACCAAGCAGCAAAAGTTTCCATCGCTTCAAAAAACGCCACTACTTTTTGAATATGGTGTGTGGTATAATCTGTTTCCTGACGCATTTCAGCAATAAAATAAAGGATCTCTTCGTTGGGGTCGTCATACCAGGAATGCTTATAATTTAATTGGTCGCCAAGGATAAGTCTAAGAGTTTTCATGGTTGAAATCGAAATTAAAACTGAAATCGGAACTGAATTTTGAAATCAATTATTTTTTTGAATTTTTTAGGTATGTCTGGTTTTCTGAGTGATTTTTATTTTTGAAGCATTAAAAGTTGTATCGAAAGACCACTCATGCCAACCAAAGCGAAACATACGCACCATCCGGATCATAACTTTCAGCTTGTCTTTCTATATTAAATTTCCGGTCACGCGGATCGTTCCCAACACCCGAAACATATTGCCAGTTTCCCCAATTGCTGTGTACATCATAATCCAGCAACTGGCTTTCAAAATAACTGGCTCCAATGCGCCAATCCTGTTGTAATTCTTTCGCCCAAAAGCTGGCTACATTTTGTCTGCCACGATTGCTCATCCATCCTGTTTTGGCTATTTCCTTCATATTTGCATTCACGAAAGGGTATTTTGTTTCGCCTTCAATCCATTTTGCTTTCTTTTCTTCGGAAGCCTTCCAATCGTAATTTTTTTCAAGAATGCCACCAAGGGTAAAAAGCTTGTCACCGTGTTTCAATGAGACAAACTTGAAGAAATCTCTCCAGATAAGTTCAAAGATCATCCAGTAGGTATCCTGATTTTTCTTCACTTCCTTTTCAAATTTCTTTACTTCCCGATGGATCATTGCGGGTGAAATGCTTCCATTGGCTAACCAAGCCGAAAATTTCGAACTGTACTCAGTGCCAATTAATCCATTTCGGGTTTGCTTGTAGGTCGCTATATTTTGTGTGTCCCAGATGTACTGCTGTATTCTTTCTGTTCCCGCCGTTTCACCTCCTTTAAAAGGAAAAGCAGTACGCGAATCTGTTTCTTTTGCTTTTAAACCTAATGCCGCAAGTGAGGGAATAGCGCTCTTAAAACCTGCTAACTTTTCAGCTGAAATAGCACTGGTTTGCTTTTTTGGAAAGTCAATTGGTATATGAACTTGCGCATATTTTTCACATTTTTTTCGAAATTCAGTAAACACTTTAGGAATTTTATTGAAATCGTCATAAGGAATAGCTTCCGGATGAAATAAAAACTGATCGTAATACTCCAACCAGGAAATATTTTTTGGAATGTTATTTTTTAATGCATTGGTTACCGAAACCTCCTCGCTTGTCCATTCTTTTTGTGAATAGATGGATTTTACGTCTAGTTTTGACATTACTTCAGGAAAAATTACTTCCGGCTTCTCCTGAAAAACAAGTAAGGGGATGCCTAAATCCGAAAGATTTTCTTCCAGATTTATAATAGTTTCAATTAAAAACTTCGCTCGGAATGCACCTGTTTTTGGAAATCCGAATTCAGTTTCAGAATAATGTCTGGGGTCAAAACAATAGATAGCTACACTATTGCCTTCAGCTTTTAAGGCTTCGGAAAGCGGTTTGTTGTCTTCTACTCTAAGGTTATTCCTAAACCATACTAATTGTGTCATGTGTTTTTGTTTTTTCGGCAGCGCTCACTACAATACACCACTTCATCCCAGCTTCGTTCCCATTTTTTCCGCCACGCAAAAGGACGTTCACAAACAGGACAGATTTTTGTAGGGAGATTAGTTTTTTTATGGGCCATAGTTACTCTTTCGGTCTTGCGTACGCTTCACGTTGCAACAAATTTGGCAACGCATAACCATCCAATCCGTTTATGGCTACCACATTTCCTTTTTCTAATTGAATGAAGCCATCTTCCTGAAGCATTGTTTCGTTGCAGAACAAATGTTTAATTTTTCCTACCACAAGCAGGCATTCATTTTCTTCAATAAAATAATCATTTACATATTCGCAGGCAATCTGCACCGGACAACCACTTACAAAAGGCGCAAAGAAATCTTTTTTGTATTCTGAAATTAGTTGGGTTTTGTCAAATTCTGAAATAATCCCATCGTATTTGGCGCTTGTATGATGTGCAGCTGCTATACTATTTGTATGCACATGATTTACGGTGAAAAATCCTGTTTTCTTAAGGTTGTCATATGTGTTTCTGGGAATCGTAGTAGGGCGTAAAATGAATCCCAACAGCGGCGGATTACTTCCCAGATGTATGACACTGCTGAAAATTGCGACATTTTCAATAGCGTCTTCAGACTTTGTAGCAATGAGGTTGGCAGATTTGTAGCCCGTGCAGCTATTGATAAGATTGATTCTATATAATTTTTCGAGTGAATCGATTGCTGTGTCACTAAAATATTTCATATTCTAAATGTAAATATTGTTTACTTAAATGTTTTATAGATTAAACAAAATTTAACTTACTATATTTAGCTTGTAAATTAAACCAATGGATTTAAAGAAAGCATTCGAAACAAATAAGGCTACCTGGGAACAAAAGGTTAGCATACACGCCGATAGCGAATTTTATTTTTTGGAAGCGTTTAAGAACGGAAAATCCTCCTTGAATACTTTTGAACTGGAGGCTTTGGGAAATGTAAACGGTAAAAGCTTGTTGCATTTGCAGTGTCATTTTGGGCAGGACACGTTAAGCTGGAGTAGGTTGGGAGCAAAGTGTACCGGTGTAGATATTTCCGAAGAAGGCGTAAAACTTGCACGCGCTTTAAACGAAGAACTACAACTGGATGCTACATTTGTGCGTTGTAATGTCCTGGATACCTCTGAATATGTAACTGAAACCTTCGATATTATTTTTACCAGTTACGGTACCATAGGCTGGCTACCCGATTTGCAACCGTGGGCAGAAATGATTTCTGAAAGATTAAAATCTGGCGGGATTTTCTATATAATAGATTTTCACCCCATTCCCTGGATGTTCGATTACACAGTCTCACCACCCGAACTAAAATATGGGTACCAACAAAAGGAAGTTATTTATGAAGAATACAATGGGACGTATGCAGATCCTGATGCGAATATGGTAAGCAAAGAATATGGCTGGAATCACAGTTTGGGAGAAGTAGTTTCTGCTTTGGCAAATACCGGTTTGGCCATTGAATTTTTAAGAGAACACGATACATCTCCTTACAATATTTTCCCCGGACTGGCTGAAAATGAAGAAGGTCTTTTTGAAATGCCAGATGGGTTGTACCCGTTACTATTTGAAATAAAGGCAACAAAAAATTAGTTTTACTATAGATGAACTGGAAGCATTTTAAAATAATAGCAGGAATAACTATTGCGCTTTTACTTATTCCTGTGGTGGCTATGCAATTCACAGATGAAGTTGTGTGGAGTAGTATGGATTTTATTTTGGCGGGTGTTGTACTCCTTTCTTTGGGGTGTTTGCTAAGTTTTTTAATTAGAAATGTACATTCCACAAAAAAAAGATTGCTTTTAATACTGTGTACCATATTAATGTTTGCTATTCTTTGGGCAGAACTTGCTGTGGGAATTTTTAATTCTCCAATAGCGGGTAATTGAAAGCCTTACATACAAAAAAACCTCTCAATTTTTAAAATATTAAGAGGTTCTGTTTTTTGTAAGAAAGCTGTTTAGTGCGTTCCTTCCTTTAATAATTCAGGAAATTTTTTCTGAAATCTCCTTAATCTTGGCACCGATACATTTTGAATATACCCGTGGTTTGGATTAAGACGCTCAAAATTCTGGTGGTACCCTTCTGCAATCCAGAACTTCTGGAAAGGTAGGATTTGTGCTGCTACTTTGCCTTCGCCGTATTCTTTTTCAAGCTCCGCTACTTTTGCATCGATAATTTCTTTTTGAGAATCGTTCTGATAGAATACAATAGAACGGTACTGAGACCCGTGGTCTGGTCCCTGACCGTTCACCTGAGTCACATTTTGAGATCCAAAATATACATCTACCAATTGTTTAAAACTTACGATGCTGGGGTCATAAATAATTTCTACAGCTTCGGCGTGGCCTGTTTGCCCGGTATTGCTGGATTCGTAGGTGGGATTTTCAGTATGCCCACCACTATAACCAGAGATTGATTCTTCAACACCTTTTACACTCTCGTAAATAGCTTCTACGCACCAAAAGCATCCACTGGCAAAATAGGCTTTTTCCATACCGTCTTTAGCAGGAACCTCTACTGGTTCTTGTGTGTTTTGAGCCTGTGTTTCGGCTTTTTTATTGCCTTCGTTGCTGGATTGGCAGGAGGCTTGCATCGATAATAATAAAGATACCAATGCAATTGAAAAAATATTTTTCATAACTTTTTTTTGTTTTCGTGTTGGTCGTTTATATCTCAAATCCTTTCAAGAAAGATAACAAAAAAAAGCCCTCACAATATGTGAAGGCTTTATTATAGTATGGGTTTTCAATTAAAATATGAAGCACCTGAGCGGAGTCAAAGGCCTATTTCATTTTTTTGAAAAAAGCGGTCATTTTTTCTTGTTCTTCAGTAGCCAGTTCCGGATCTACTAAGATACGTCCACTGTGCTCATCTGTAATAATTTTTTTACGGGAAGCAATCTCCATCTGCACTTGTGGCGGGATGGTAAAGAAAGATCCTCCGGAAGCACCTCGTTCTACGGGAACAACAGCCAGACCATTTTTCACATTGGTTCTAATGCGCTTATAAGCTTTTACCAGACGCTCTTCAATTTTCTTTTCGAATTTTTCAGATTCTTTGATCAATGCTTTTTCTTCCTTCTCAGTTTCGGCTAAGATTTCATTGAGCTCACTTTGCTTGTGCTTTAAGTGATCTTGACGACCTCCTAATTTGGCTTGAGTTTCCTCGATCACAGCATTCTTTTGCTCGATTTGTGCCTTAAATTCTTTAATGTGCTTATCTGCCAACTGAATTTCCAATTCCTGGAATTCAACTTCTTTGCTTAAAGAATTAAACTCACGGTTGTTACGCACGTTGTCTTGCTGTGCAGTATATTTTTTAATAAGAGACTTAGATTCTTCAATCCCGTTCTTTTTTTCTTTAATGTTATCTTCAATAACTTCAAGTTCTGCCTTTAACTTGTCCAGACGTGTGTTCATTCCTGCAACCTCGTCTTCAAGATCTTCAACTTCTAAAGGTAATTCCCCGCGAACGTTTCTAATTTCATCTACTCGAGAATCAATTAATTGTAAGTCGTAAAGGGCTCTTAACTTCTCTTCTACAGTGGTTTCTGTTTTTGTGGCCATAAATTAAAAATAGCTAATAGGATTGGTATTTGTTTGTGATAAAACGACTGCAAAATTAGTGATTTTTTTTGTAAGAATGGCAACTAAAAGGTCTTTTGTGTATTGTTCGCTCTCATAATGTCCCACATCGCACAGCAAAATCTTGTTTTCAGCCTGAAAAAAGTCGTGGTATTTAAAATCGGCGGAGACAAAAGCATCTGCTCCCTGCGCCTTTGCAGCCTGTATAGCAAAGCTCCCGCTCCCGCCCAGAACAGCTACTTTTTTTATAGATTTATTTGTAAATGCAGAATGTCGTACACATCCTGTTTTAAAGATAGTTTTTGTCATGGCTAGAAATTCTTTTTCCGGAACAGCTTCTGCTAATTCACCTATCATCCCCATTCCCAGGTGTTGATGGGTATTTTCCAGCGTTGTAATTTCGTAGGCAACTTCTTCGTAGGGATGCGCTTTAAATAATGCTTTTAAAACGCTGGCCTGTAAATGTTTCGGAAATGTAACGCCTAGTTGTGTTTCGTCTTCAAAACGTAATTCTCCTTTGGAGCCAACCTTCGGATTACTTCCCTCTTCTCCTTTAAAACTACCTTTCCCTTCTATAAAAAAGCCACAATGGCTGTAATTACCTATGTTGCCTGCACCACTTTCAAATAAAGCGTTTCTTACTTCTTCCAGCTTTTCAGTTGGCACAAACGTGGTGAGTTTTTGAATGATCTGCGTTTTTGGTAGTAGGATATTCCGGTTTTGTAACCCTAATACTTCGCACATTCTGGCATTTACTCCGTTCCATGAATTATCTAAAGCCGTATGGATGGCAAAGATTGAAATATCGTTTTTTATAGCTTTTTGTACCGTACGTTCTACATAGGTTTTGCCGGTAAGTTTTTTTAAGCCTGAAAAGATTATGGGATGAAAACTCACAATAAGATTGCAGTTGTTTTTTATGGCTTCGTCCACAACAGCTTCCAGTGTGTCCAGCGTTACCAAAATACCCGTCACCTTACTACTGGTGTCTCCTACGAGCAAACCTGTGTTGTCAAAATCCTCTGCGTACGCAAGCGGGGCGTGGTTATTCAAAATAGTGATTACGTCTTGTACGATCATTGTAAAATCTTTTAGTAAAGATAACAGTTTATCAATTTTATGTGTATTTATGGTAACAAAGTTATCTTTACACTTTAATTTTCTATGAAACTACTCCGAAAATTCCTATTTCCTTTTGCCATTTTATATGGATGGATTACTGGTTTTCGTAACTTTTTGTATGAAAAAGGGGTTTTGGAGAGCCGGGAATATAAAACCCCTTTGGTTTGCGTGGGGAATCTTTCGGTAGGAGGGACGGGCAAATCTCCTATGATAGAATACCTTATTTCGTTTTTAAAAGATGACTATAGAATTGCGGTTTTAAGCCGTGGTTACAAACGGGAAACCAACGGATTTCTAGAAGTAACCGAAACCCATTCAGCAACCGAAGTAGGGGACGAACCCCTTCAGTTTAAGAAAAAATATCCCGATGTAACGGTAGCCGTTTGTGCCGACAGACGTACCGGTATTGAACTGTTAGAAGCCAGAGCAGATGTGATCTTATTGGATGATGCTTTTCAGCACAGAAAAGTGAAAGCAGCCGTTACTATTTTGCTCACGCCATTCCATGATTTATTTATGGATGACTACATGCTGCCTACGGGTAATTTACGTGAGCCAAGGAGCGGTTCTAAACGAGCAAATTGCCTGGTGGTTACCAAGTGCCCGCCACGGGTCCCATACGCAACATTGCAGAAGGTTGAATTGAGAATACCTATATCTACCCATCAAAAGCTATATTTTTCGGCTATTGGCTATGGATTGGAAATTTTTAATACTTCAGAAAGTTTCCCTTTACAGTATTTACAGGACAAGCCATTTACGTTGGTTACTGGTATTGCAGATCCTTCGCCTCTGATTCGCTTTTTAACTGAAAAGAATTTTAAATTTGAACACAGAAAATTTCCCGATCACCACAACTTTTCTTCTGCTGAAATAGAACAGCTTCAACGAAAGGAAATTATCCTAACGACCGAAAAAGATTTTATGCGTTTGGAAAGCCAGCTAGAAAAATTTGCCTTGTATTACCTCCCAATTGAAACACTCATTTTAAAAGAACAAGGCGAATTTTTTGAAGATTTTGTAAGAAAATCAATAGACAAGAAGCGACTGGGATAACATGTTGCACTGCTATTTTGGTACAGGCATTTTTCTACCTTCTATAGTTTTGTATATTTTCTCGAAGAATTCCTCAGTTTTAAAAGGTTTCGGAATAATTTCATTAAATCCGGCCCTGTAGAAATCGTCCAGATTTTCATCTATAGTAACGGCTGTAAGTGCTATTATTGGTAGCTCTTTGTTAAATTCCCGTATCTTTTGAGTAGCTTCAATACCACTTATGCCAGGCATATGAATATCCATTAAAATAATGTCGAACTCTTTCTTCTCTACCATTTTCACTGCATCCATCCCATTGTCTGCCACATCACAAATCATCTTGTTTTTCTCCAGGATTTTTTTGGTGATCATTTGGTTAATTTTGTTGTCTTCAACCACTAGTACCTGTTTATTTTCTAACGAGGCATAGTCAATTTCGTATTTAGACTTTTTCGTGCTGTCGTCTTCCTGGAATTCTTCAGAAATATTAAAGTTTATATTGAACCAAAACTTAGAACCCTTTCCTAGTTGGCTTTCCAGATGAATCTTACTTCCCATAAGCTCCAACAGATTTTTCACGATGGAAAGACCTAGCCCGGTACCACCAAATTTCCTGTTAATTTGAAGCGATGCCTGCGAAAAAGTTTCGAAAATACTTTTTTGTTTTTTCTTTGAAATTCCAACTCCATTGTCTTCAACTTCAACGTGTAATTTTACCTTAGAATTGTTTTGATCCAGCTTGGAAACCCTAATAACTACCTCGCCATTTTGTGTAAATTTTACAGAGTTTCCAATAAGGTTTATTAATATTTGTGAAAGTTTTAATGGGTCTCCCATAAGCTTTGCCGGGATGCCATCGTCATACTCAAGTTTTAATGTGTTTTTACGGTCGTCTGCAGATTTTTTAAGCGCTATGAGCACGTCGTTGATGCGTTTTTTTAAGGAGAATGTAGATTTTTCAATTTCAACCTTATTTGCTTCCAGTTTGTTCAAATCCAATATATTATTAATGAGGGATAATAAATATTCCCCGGAAAATTTTAAGGAATTTAAGTGTTCCTTTTGTTGCTCTTTCGGGTCTTCTTCCAGCAATAGGTGCGTGAGTCCCGTCACAGCATATAAGGGAGTACGTAACTCGTGGGTAATGGTGCTAAGAAACTGTGCTTTGGCTAAAGATGCTTTCTCTGCTTTTTCTTTAGCACTTTGCATTTCTACATTTTTATCCTGCAATAAATTGTTTGCTTTTGCGCGTAAATTGTTGTTTTTGTAAAGTGAAAGAGTAAGTAAGGACAGAATTATAATTAAAGCAATACTTAAGCCTGTTGTCATCTTGTTGAGATTCAGGGATCGTGCTTGTGCATCAATTTCAGACTGCTTGTTTTCTATTTCCTGTTTAAGATCACCAACACTACTTTTTGCATCTACGCTACTGGAAATGGCTTGAGCGTATATCTGATTTATAGAGTCATTAAGTTTTAAATACTGTTTTAATAGTTTTTCAGCCTCGGCTGTTTGTCCGCTTCTTAGTGCTATTTGTGAACCTGTTTTATAGCTTTCGGTTCTTAGTTTAGAATAGCCTCTTGCATCAATAATTCTTTGGGCATTTGCTATAGAAATTTTGGCTTGTCCAAGGGCATCTTTAATTTCTTCATCGGAAACGTTAAGTAGTGCTTGAGCTTTATTAATTTCGGCGAATGCTTCCTGATATTTCATATCTTCTATTCTAAAAATAGGAAGACACGCAGTAAAGTAGTTTATTGCTTTTTTGTAGTTCTCTCGTTTTAATTCTAAAATACCAAACCCAAGTATAACGTTTGCTTGTCCTGCTTCGTTTTTTTGAGTTACGTATAATTTATCGGCTTTTTCCAGGTAATCTTCGGCTAATGTATACTCATAATTTCTGGTGAGTATAAGTCCATAAAGGGTATAAGTTTGCGCTTTTGTTTGAGGGGGAATTTTCTCATTTATGTAAGATAAAGCAACCTCCAGTTCAGTTCTTGCTTTACCGTAATTTTGAATATAATAACTAAGTTCAGCCATGCGTAACTTAGAATCCAGCTTCAATTCCTGAAATTTACCCTCATCAATCTTTTTATCGGCTTCAATGAGCTTTAGAGAGGCACTTTCAAAATTTTGTTCAGAAATATCATTCGTGGCTTGTTGGTGCAAGGTTTTAATAACTGCAATAGAATCTTTCCTTGTTTGTTGAGAATAGACAGCAAACAACGTAAAAAAGCATAAAGTAGTAAGCAGTAGCTTTATATTTTTAGTGTACAAACTTTGCATTAAGTAGGTTGGGTATACTTTGGAGTTAAATATACTTATTTCCTTGAAATATGAAGGATTAAATCAACTATTCTTGAAGAATATCCCACTTCGTTATCGTACCAGCCAATAATTTTTACCATAGTTCCTATTACCGAAGTCATCCCGGCATCGAAAATACAAGAATGCGTATTTCCTACAATATCTATAGAAACAATGGGATCTTCGGTATATTGAAGTATCCCTTTTAGCTCCGTTTCCGAAGCCTTTTTAAAGGCATCATTAATAGTTTCAATGGATACCTCGTTATGAACATTTAAAGTAATATCGCACAAAGAACCGTTGGGTACCGGCACTCTAATGCCGCAACCACCAATAACATCACTTAGATGTGGGAAAATTTTGGTTAAAGCTTTTGCAGCTCCCGTGGTGGTAGGCACAATAGATTGCCCGGCAGCTCGCGCCCGGCGTAAATCTCTGTGTGGCTGGTCGTGCAGGCTTTGGTCTGTTGTGTAACTATGTACTGTGGTAATGTAGGCTTGTTTTATTCCGCACAGATTGTCCAGTACCTGCAGCATTGGTGCCGCATTGTTTGTAGTACAGGATGCGTTGGAAATAATAATATCTTCTTTTGAGAGATCAGCTTCATTAACACCCAGTACAACCGTTTTTATACTGTCGTCCAGAGGCGGCACAGATAAAATTAATTTTTTTACAGTTCCTCTAATGTGTTGCTCCAGCTGGGATTTTTCTTTAAATTTTCCTGTTGCTTCAATAACAATCTCTGCATCCTGCCAGTCTATATGTGCAATGTCTTTTTCTGCTGAAAAATAAACGTTTTTCCCGGCAACTATGATTCCGTTTGGTGTAGTTTCAATTGTTTCGTGTAATACTCCGTGAATGCTGTCGTATTTAAGGAGATGTCCAAGGGTTTTTACCTCAGCAATGTCGTTTACTTTCACCACTTCTATATGCGGATGGTGTAATAGAATACGGAAGAGCGTACGACCAATACGTCCAAAGCCATTAATGCCAACTTTAATTTTTGCTGCCATTGTTGCTGTACGTTACGTTAAGTGCTTTTGAGCTTTGTAAGAAGAACGAACCAGGGGGCCACTTTCCACATGACGGAATCCCATTTCTAAACCTATAGTTTCGTATTTTTTGAACTGCTCCGGCGTAATAAATTCTTTAACAGGTAAGTGTTTTTTTGAAGGTTGCAGGTATTGTCCAATAGTTACAATGTCCAGGTTTACACTTCTTAGGTCTTCCATGGTCTGTAAAACCTCATCTTCTTTTTCGCCTAAGCCCAGCATGATCCCACTTTTGGTGCGGTTTATACCTTCGGCTTTTAAATAACGAAGTACTTCCAGGCTACGTTCGTATTTGGCTTGTATGCGTACTTCCCGGGTAAGACGTTTTACGGTTTCCATGTTATGCGAAACAACTTCGGGTGCTACCTCAATAATGCGATCTATATGCCTGGTGACACCTTGAAAATCTGGAATAAGGGTTTCCAGAGTAGTCTCCGGATTCATACGGCGAATTGCTTTTACAGTTTCGGCCCAGATAATAGATCCCATATCTTTTAAATCGTCACGATCTACAGAGGTAATTACAGCGTGTTTAATTTCCATTAACTTGATAGATCTCGCAACCTTTTCCGGTTCGTCCCAATCCAGTGTATCAGGTCTTCCGGTTTTTACACCACAAAAACCACAGGAGCGAGTACATACATTTCCTAAAATCATAAAGGTTGCAGTACCTTCCGTCCAGCATTCGCCCATATTCGGACAGCTTCCGGAGGTACAAATAGTGTGCAAATCGTATTTGTCTACCAGGCCACGTAATTCGGTGTATTTTTTACCGGTTGGCAGCTTTACCCGAAGCCATTTAGGCTTTGGGGCAGGTCTCGTAGGTGTTAGGGTCTCTGTGCTCATAAAGTGATACAAAGATACTGTTTTATAAATTCTTACTAATAGATTCCTGCGTCAAGATTATCTATTGGCAGATAGTTGTTTGTGATAGAATTGAATAAATTTATTGCTGTAAACGATTTGAGTGTATGATCTCGGCAAGGAGTTTTCTGGCTCTTAGCAGGCGTACTTTTACGTTATTAAGTGGTTCTTCAAGATTTTCGGAAATTTCATTGTAAGACATCTCCTGAAAATACCGCAAATTTATAACGTCCTGATAATGTGGTTTTAATTGTTTGATATAGCGTAATAATTCAGCTAAATTTTGCTCTGTGATAAGTTTGTCTTCGGCTGTTGGGGCGTGATCCGGAATTTTCTTGAACTCTTCCTCGCTAGCATTTGCAGTTTTCGAAAAAATAGATTTGTTTTTCTTTCGGTGCTTATCTATTTGTATATTTTTGGAAATGGTAATAAGCCAGGTCCCAAAAGTAAAGGATGGGTTATAAGTGTCCAGTTTGTCAAAAGCTTTGCTGAAAGTTTCTATGGTAATATCTTCGGCTTCGTATTCAGAATGCACCCTTTTAAGTTGAAATCCATACACTTGGTTCCAATACTGATGTAGTAAAAAACTAAAGGCTCCCTGCTTCCCTTTTTTGGCATTTTCAATGGTTGACTGGATGTATTCTTTGGTTATTTCCAACGGGTGGGTTTTGCACTACTATTAAAAATAAAGATACTTAATTGCACCCAGATTAAAAACAATTCTAAGAATGGGATAAAGAGAATGAGATTGTTTTCTTTGAGTTTTTGAGCAGATTTCCCCACAACAACGTATTGTACTAAAAACCTAAATGTTACAATGGCAAGTGTTATTTTCCAACTTGAAAAAATAAAACAAAGTGGCAGTAAAAGCCAAAACAACAGGTTTACGATGTAATAAAGGCCCAGGAGTATTTTATGCTTCGGCTTATATAATTTTGCTGTTGTTATATGTCTTCTTTTTTGATGCATCCAACTTTTAAATGTTGTTTTAGGTTTTGAGAGGGTAAAACTATCTTCATCATAACAAATAACCGTATTGTTTGCCGTAGCTGTTTCGTTTATAAACAAATCGTCATCGCCGGATGGAAGTTGTATATGACTCATAAAACCATTGTTGTCGTAATATAATTTACTGGTATACGCCAAATTTCTTCCCACGCCCATATAAGGCATTCCTGCTTTTGCATAAGCGAAATATTGCGTTGCCGTGAGCAGCGTCTCAAACCTAATGAGGCTGTTTAAAAAGCCTTTTTTGTTTTGGTAAGCTCCGTAGCCCAATACTATTTGGGTTTTTGTGTTCAGCGTGGCAGTCATCTTCGTAAGCCATTGTTCGGAGGCAGGCTTACAATCTGCATCTGTAAAGAGCATTCTTTTGTTACGTGCTTTTTTTATGCCTAAGGTGAGGGCGTATTTTTTATTTCCCCAAAATGCTTCGTTGTTTTTAACATTCACCAATTTAACCCTGTCATCAGTTTTGGCGAAATGTTCCATAATGTCAAGCGTAGTGTCGCTTGAGGCATCATTAATGAGGATAAGTTCAAAATCCGGGTATTCCTGAGCCAGAATATGCGGAATATTTTCTGAAAGATTGTCAGCTTCATTTTTAGCGCACACGATTACCGAAACCGGATACGATTTTTTTGAAGGTTTTTCGGGAGGTGCTGCAAACGCAAACTTCGAGAACAGTACATAATAACAACAATTAACTAAGACGATGCTTGCCAGTACATAAAGAAAAACCATAAGCGAAGCGCTACAAAAAAGTCAGATAAATTTATGAAGTATGTGTGGTTTCGTTACAATTTTCGAACTGGTCCGGAGTTTTACCGCAAAATCCACACGCTTCTCCTTCTTTGTTTAAAAAAGGACTCTGGCTGGCACAGGTTCCAGCAAATTCGCCATCTTTCTTTGCCCATAATTTAATAGCAATTCCGGCGACTGCCAATAATAAAAGTACAATTGTGATAAGTAAGATTGCCATAACAATAATTTTGACTACAAAAATACAATCTTTCTTGTTGATGCCTTAGAAATTTAGTTATTTTTAGCCTTCAGAAAAACAGATAAAATGAAATATAATCAACTACTTATAATAGGACTGTTTGCGGTAACGGCACTATTTTCGTGTAAAAATGAGGCTAATGAAAAAGCAGCGGATACCACTCAAATAGAAGAAAAAAAAGAAGTAGAAATTAAAGAAAGAAAACCGCTTACAAAAATCCAGAGAGACAGGGCAAGCAGTGTGTGGACTAAAATTAATAAGAACAGGGATACAAAAGACTTTGTAAGACTTATGGTAAGTGCTGGCATTGCAGATGTCTTAATTAATTCTGATTCAGATGTCACTGTTTTTGCACCCAGTAACGACTCTTTTTCTGTCTTTACAGAAAAAATGAACATTACAAATAATCCTGCCCAAAAAGAAGAATTGGCATTACTTCTAAAAAATCATATAGTGAAAGGCAAAACTACATCTGCCGATATGGTTCAGGCTATTAAAGCAAATAAAAAAGTGGAACTTACAACGCTTGGAGGTGGTAAGATAAAAGTTACTATGGATGGAGATAATATTGTTATAGCAAACGATGCTGGACATAAAGTTGCCTTATATAAAAGCGATATATTAGCTAGTAACGGGGTAATCCACATAGCAAGTGGTGTGCTAAACTAATTAAAGATGTTAGAAAATATTAACCTCGGGCTCAATGTAAATATTATATTGAGCTTTTACTTTTTCCTGAATTTTTAACGCAAGTCCCCAAATTTCTTCACCTGTTGCGTTTCCGTAGTTAACCAGAACGAGTGCCTGGTTTTTATGAACCCCGGCGTCACCAAAACGTTTTCCTTTAAAGCCGGCTTTTTCAATAAGCCATCCTGCAGGTATTTTAAATGTTGTTGCGGAAACCTCATAAAAAGGGGCTTCCGGGTTGTTTTTTCTGAATTGCTGAAATTCTTCTGCCGAAAGCACCGGATTTTTGAAAAAACTACCACTATTGCCTAGTTCCTTCGGGTCTGGGAGTTTAGATTGGCGAATAGCTATTACAGCTTCTGAAATATCCTTTATAGAAGGGTTTTGTATATTTTTTGATACTAAATGCTCCGAAATAGCACCATAACCTGTATTTAAAATATGATCTTTTTTAGTGAGCTGAAAGGTAACGCTGGTAATTATATACGCACCTTTTAATTCATTTTTAAATACCGAATTACGATACCCGAAGTTGCACGCTTCTTTATCGAATACTTTAAGTTCCTGTGTTTTAATATGAAGTGCCTCGCAGCTCACGAACGTATCTTTAAGTTCTACACCATATGCTCCAATGTTTTGAATAGGTGCCGTACCCGTATTACCAGGTATTAAAGACATATTTTCGATGCCACCGTAGTTGTTTTTTATACAATACTGGACAAACTCGTGCCAGTTTTCTCCGGCCATTACCTTTAACTGAACAACGGCATCATTTTCTGAAACTACCGAAATTCCCTTTAAATCCAGATGAATAACCAGGGAGTCCACCGTTTTTGTAAGTAGCATATTACTTCCTCCCCCCAACAAAAATAAGGGGGTATTGGGATGTTCAGATAAAACTTCCTTTAGCTCATTAACAGTTTTTACGGTAATAAATGCTTCAGCCGTCACATCAATACCGAACGTATTATAATTTTTAAGAGATTTTTGAGCTTCTATCTGCATTAATCCTGATATTCTTCTAAGGCGATCTTTAAGATGTTTACTGCTTTTATCAAACTCTCTTTTCGAAGTACATACGCAATACGTATTTGATTTTTCCCGACACCTGGACTGGAATAAAAACCTGCCGCCGGAGCTACCATAACGGTTTCTCCTTCTACATCAAATTCCTCAAGAAGCCATTGAGCGAACAAGTCGCTGTCTTTTACAGGTAATTCTGCAATGCAGTAAAAAGCACCTTTTGGGTGTCCTACTTTTACGCCGGGAATGGCTTCCAAAAGCTCAATAAGCGTATCTCTGCGGTCTTTGTATTCTTCAATAACTTCGTCAAAATATTTTTGCGGGGTATTAAGCGCTGCCTCACTGGCAATTTGAGCGAAAGTAGGAGGGCTTAGTCGTGCTTGTGCAAACTTTAACGCGGTATTAATAACTTCGTGGTTTTTTGAAACCAAACAACCAATGCGCGCACCGCACATACTATAACGTTTTGAAACCGAATCTATAATAATTCCATTTTCCTGCATACCATCCACTTCCAGGATGGAATAGTGTTTATGCCCGTCATACGTGAACTCCCTATATACCTCGTCTGCAACTAAAAAAAGATCGTGTTTTTTTACAATTTTTGCCAGCGTTTCAATTTCCTCTTTGGAGTATAAATACCCTGTAGGATTACCAGGATTACAAATTAAAATAGCTTTTGTTTTGGGAGTGATAAGCTTTTCAAATTCTGAAATTGGAGGCAATGCAAAGTTGTTCTCAATTTTTGAAATTACGGGTACTATATTTATACCACTTGCTGTTGCAAAACCGTTGTAGTTGGCATAAAAAGGTTCCGGGATAATAATTTCGTCGCCCTGGTCTGCAATGGTTCCCATGGCAAATAGAAGTGCTTCGCTACCGCCGGTTGTTACAATTATATCGCTTGCATTTACCTTTATATTATTTCGGTGATAATAGGCAGCAATTTTGGTGCGATATGGTTCAGAGCCCTCGGAACGGGTGTAGGCTAAAATTTCCAAATTATGGTGCGCCACAGCGTCCATAGCTATCTGAGGACTTTTAATGTCTGGCTGGCCAATATTTAAGTGATATACGGTTTTATTATTTTTATAGGCAATTTCGGCGTACGGCACCAGTTTTCTAATAGGTGACTCTGGCATTCTGGCGCCTTTTGAAGATACTTCTGGCATGAGTTTTTTATTAAGAAACAAAGTTGCGAAATATATTCCATAAATACACATAGTTATAACGGGAGATACGTTATTTTTTTTATCTTGAAGTGTATGCAAATTTCACGTATTTATATATCCTCAATCCTATTGGTGCTGTTTCTTTTAGGAAGCCAAACACTGCTTATGGCGCAAGATGGATTTGCCCTTCCCGAAGGATTAAAAAGAGACAAAGTGAAATTTGAATTGGTAAATAACCTGGTTATTATCCCGGTAGAATTGAACGGTACAAAACTCTCATTTTTATTAGATACGGGTGTCAACACTACCCTGGTCTTCAGTATTGCTGAAAATGATTCTTTAAACTTAAATAACGCCATACCTAAAAAAATTAGAGGTCTGGGAAATGGAGGTGTTATTAATGCTCTGGAAAGCAAAAATAATACATTGCAGGTGGGAAAAGCGGTTGATAAAAAGCATGCTCTCTATGTTGTTTTTGACGAAACGTTTAATTTTTCATCAAGAATGGGGGTGCCGGTACACGGAATTTTAGGATACGATTTCTTTAAAAATTTTGTGGTAAAAACCGATTATATTTCATCAAAACTTACGATATACAACCCAAAACTTCAAAAAAGAAAACCCTGGCGCAAATGTGAGGAATTCGATTTGCAGTTTCAAGCCAATAAACCTTTTGTATCGGTTAAAGTTTCAGAAGAAAGCGGACTTTCAGCAATACAATTACTCATAGACTCTGGCTCCAGTGATGGGTTGTGGCTTTTTAGGGAAAAGAAATATATTTCAGAAGAACCTAAAAATTACTTTCATGATTTTTTAGGATTAGGTCTTAGCGGAAATATTTTTGGAAAACGATCGAAGATCAATGAACTTGGTATGGGCTCCTATAGTTTACATAATGTAAGTGCTTCATTCCCAAATGAGGCAGCTCTAAAAAATATTGTTTTCTTTAAACACAGAGAAGGTAGCCTGGGAGCTGCCGTTCTAAAGCGTTTTACAGTCTATATGGATTACCCGAACGGAAAGATGTTTCTAAAAAAGAACTCCAATTTCTCGAAGCCTTTTTACTATAATATGTCTGGTATTACACTACAGCACGATGGTACTGTAACAGTTAAGGATGTGCAGGAGGTTAGGACCGGTTCTTTAAATTTAAGCCAAAGCGACCGTAATAATGGTGCTATCACTATTCCTGTGAATCCTGTATTTTCTTTTTTTCTGGCGCCAAGAATTGTGATTGCCGATCTTAGGGAAGGTTCGCCAGCTTCCCAGGCAGGACTCCAGGAAGGTGATGAGGTGGTTTCGGTAAATAACAGAGCTGCATATAAGTACAAACTATATGAGCTTTCGGCTTTGTTTAGTTCCAAAGCAGACAGGACTATTTATATGCTTATTGAACGGGATGGAAAACGTTTTAAAAAGAAATTTAAACTCCGCAAACTGCTATAAAAAAAGCCGATTCAGATAAGAATCGGCTTCATATATATAAACAAGTAAAGATTTACTGCATAACGCTTTGTCCTTCAGGTAAAACTTCTCCTTTAATTTTTAACGCTTTTACAGGCTCATCTGCATTAGAATAAACGGTTACCGTTTTTCTAATTGAACCTACTTTGTTTTGCGTGTCGTATTTTACTTCAATAACACCGGTTTCACCAGGAGCAACAGGCCCTTTTGGCTTCTTTGGGATAGTACATCCACAGCTGGATTTTACATCGGTTACAACCAGTGGCTGATCACCTACGTTGGTGAATTCAAAAACACGTACACCGTCACTGCCTTTGGCTACTTTACCATAATCGATAGTTTCGGTTTTAAACTTAAATTTTGCCTGTGCATTCATTGCAACTCCTGCAAATAATACCACGGCAACTAATAGTAATTTTTTCATAATTTCTAAGATTTTGGTCTGGCTAATGTAGGCAACTTTTACGCAACCTGCAAACCAAGTTATTCACTTTAATAATTTTATAATAGTACCGTAAGTACTATTTTTGTTGTTTATTTCAAAAATTAGACCAAACTATGGCATTAGCTGCAAAATATAACGCACAATCTGTGGAAAACAAGTGGTACGACTACTGGATGGAGCACGGTTATTTTCATTCTGAAGTGAACGATAAAGAACCTTACACCATTGTGATCCCACCACCAAACGTAACCGGTGTACTGCATATGGGCCATATGTTGAATAATACTTTGCAGGATGTACTCATACGTCGTGCCCGTTTAAAGGGCTTTAACGCCTGCTGGGTGCCGGGTACAGACCATGCTTCTATTGCAACCGAGGCAAAAGTTGTAGCAAAACTGAAAGCGGAAGGCATTGAAAAAAGTAGCCTTACACGTGAACAATTTCTGGAGCACGCCTGGGAATGGACACACAAGCACGGCGGTATTATCTTGGAACAGCTTAAAAAACTGGGTGCTTCCTGTGACTGGGAACGCACCAAGTTTACCATGGACGAAGATTTGTCCAAATCGGTTATCAGGGTTTTTGTAGATCTATACAACAAAGGTAAGGTGTACCGAGGCTACCGCATGGTGAACTGGGATCCACAGGCAAAAACCACCCTGAGTGACGAAGAGGTAAATTATGTAGAGAAACAAGGAAATCTATATTATTTAAAGTATAAGATAGAAGGGTCTGAAGATTTCTTAACTATCGCAACCACACGTCCCGAAACTATCATGGGAGATACTGCTATTTGTATTAATCCCAATGACGACCGTTTTAAGCATTTAAAAGGAAAAAAGGCCATTGTGCCTATCTGCGAGCGTGTAATTCCTATTATTGAAGACGACTATGTAGATGTAGAGTTTGGTACAGGATGCCTAAAAGTTACCCCGGCACACGACGAAAACGACAAAGTGCTTGGAGATACACATAAACTGGAAGTGATCGATATTTTTAATGATGATGCTACGCTCAATAGTTTCGGGATGCATTATGAAGGAAAAGATCGTTTTGTGGTCCGCAGAGAAATTATTAAAGAACTGGAAGAACTGGGTGTTTTAACAAAAACCGAAGAGCACACCAATAAAATAGGGACAAGCGAAAGAACAGGTGCGATAATTGAACCAAAATTGAGCGACCAATGGTTTCTTGATATGAAACAGTTGGCAAAACCTGCCCTGGATGCTGTGTTGGAAAAAGATGTGCATCTGGTTCCCGAAAAATTCATAAATACCTACCGTCACTGGATGGAGAACGTTCGGGATTGGAATATCTCACGACAATTATGGTGGGGACACCAAATTCCTGCATATTTCTATGGCGATGGTAAAGAAGATTACGTAGTAGCAGAAACCATAGAGGAGGCATTAAAGCTGGCTCAGGAAAAAACTAATAATACTACATTAAAAATTACCGATTTAAAACAAGACCCGGATGCACTAGACACCTGGTTCTCGTCCTGGTTATGGCCCATAAGCGTTTTTAACGGAATTATGGAGCCCGATAATGACGAAATAAATTACTATTACCCCACAAACGATCTGGTAACAGCACCAGAGATTTTGTTTTTCTGGGTAGCCCGAATGATTATTGCCGGCTACGAATACCGGGACGAAAAACCGTTTACCAATGTATATTTAACAGGCATCGTGCGAGACAAACAACGCCGAAAGATGAGTAAGTCTTTAGGAAACTCGCCAGATCCTATTGCGTTGATGAACAGATACGGCGCAGATGGCGTACGTGTTGGGATGCTCTTGAGTTCACCCGCTGGAAACGACTTGATGTTTGATGAAGATTTATGTAAACAGGGTAGTGGGTTTGTGAATAAAATATGGAATGCCTATCGCTTGATCGACGGTTGGGAAGTTTCTGAAACTGAACAAGCGTCCCAAGCGTCAAAAATTGCCATTACCTGGTATAAAAGTAAATTTCAGAAAGCCATTGTCGAAATTGAAGATCATTATAGCAAATACAGAATTAGCGATGCGTTAATGGCTACCTATAAATTGGTGTGGGACGATTTCTGTTCCTGGTTGCTGGAAATGATTAAACCAGGATATGAGCAACCGATAGCTTCCGAAACGTATGCTGAAGTAATTTCAATTCTTGAAGATAATTTAAAAGTATTACATCCGTTTGTGCCTTTTATAAGTGAGGAGATCTGGCAGGATATTGCTGAAAGATCTCCGCAAGAAGCACTTATTGTAAGTGAATGGCCAAAAACTTCGGCTATTGACGAGCAGCTAATTAAAGGCTTTGACGTTGCTGCCGATGTGATCTCGGGCATTAGAACTATTAGAAAGGAAAAAAATATTTCATTTAAAGATACCATCTCACTTTCGGTACTTAATAATGATAAGAATAGCACTCAGTTTGATGCTGTGATCTCAAAATTAGGGAATATTTCAGAACTACACTACGTAGATGCTGCGGTGGATGGAGCATTAAGTTTCCGTGTAAAATCGAACGAATATTTTATTCCTATTGAAGGCGCTATTAATGTGGAAGAAGAAATAGAAAAACTTCGGGAAGAATTAAAATATACCGAAGGTTTTCTAAAAAGCGTTCAGAAAAAATTGAGTAACGAACGTTTTGTAGCGGGTGCACCCGAACAGGTGGTCGCAATAGAAAAACAGAAAGAAGCCGATGCCCTGGCGAAGATTGAAACAATTAAAGCGAGTTTGGCTGGATTGCAGTAGGAAAACCACGTTAAATAGTTATAAATTGTTCTAAAACCGCGTTAAATCAGTATTTCTAAATACTGTTTGTCTCTATCTTGCTGTAAAACCAATATTATGGAACAAGCAAAATATGAACAAATGGAGACCATGCTTAACAAACTGGAAGATATTAAAAATAGCCAGGAAAGCATTATAGATAAGATTAATCACGTGATTACAGACCTTTTTGAAAATCCAGACAAGGATCTGGAAAAAGTAATGGAAGAAGCACATCAAAGAGCATCGGACAATGTAGACAAGATTAGAGAGTCTATGGAGGAATATCAAATAAAATTCAACAAAGCGCAACAATCTTAGTTGCTTTTAAATATACTACTGAAAATGGCAGTCTTACTAGGCTGTCATTTTTTTGCACAAACACTAAATACAAGGCATAGTAGTAGATAAGAAAGTACTTTCATAGGTTAAAAAATAAGGGTGTGTTTTAGAAGTATTTATCTTAGTTAATAGATCTTACATTCCAACTGTGTCATAGATATAGCAAATTCCGGTTGTAGGATGTATAAAATATCTGGAACGTTCAAATTCGTCGTTCAGGTTTTTGGAATACATTAGATATTTTTTGTTTGGTTGAAACCATATAGGAAATTCAGTCCATTTCGACAACTCAATTTTTGTTGTATCAAGTTTAAGGTTGTTATATTCAACAAACTCATTAAACCAGGTTCTGTCAGATTTAAATTTCAGAAAAAATTCATATTCAAGAGTGAAATGCGGAGATTGATACCATTGCCCTTTAATGAGTTCAATTTCTTTTGGAGGTTTACTTCCGGACCAATATTGGTATGCTTTATCTGCATCCTCGGTTTCAGTTGAAAAGCAACTGATTAAAAGAATACATAAACAAAGTGTTACTACGTTTTTTATGAGTTTCACTACCAAAACGTATTTTTCAGATTAAATAAATGAATACAACAGCGCTATTTGCGGTACAAAAAATACTGGGTTACTGCTTCAATATACGCTTCTTTTGCCTCGTCTTCGCTCATTTCCTTAGTCTGGAAAATGGCATTTGTTTTAAAAGCGTTTATTAGTGGATGACTTCCGCTAGGACGATCGTCGCTGTTGGTGGCTTTTTTATAGTAGGCGTAAAGACGTAGTAAAACATCTGCGGGGAAAGCCTCTCCGTGCTCATTAATGCTTTGCACAGCTTTGTTAAAGGTGATATCTAATTCTTCCGAAGTCATTACTACAATTTAATCGACTCTTTTGAACGCCTAATTATAAGTTTTAAGTACGCTCTAACCTATTTTATCTATTCCCTACTTTTCTGCTAGTACTGTAATCCCACCTTTTACTTTTTCATTGAGCGCTACATTTATTTTGGTTCCAACGGGTAAGTAGATATCTACCCGGGAGCCAAATTTTATGAAGCCACTATCGCTGGCTTGCTCTACGCTGTCGCCTTCTTTAGCATAATTTACAATACGTTTTGCTAAGGCACCAGCTATTTGCCTGTGTAATACATCCCCAAAAACTTCAGAATTAACGACAACCGTTGTTCTTTCGTTTTCTTCGCTCGATTTAGGATGCCAGGCAACCAGATATTTTCCCGGGTGGTATTCACTGTAAGTCACCTTTCCGCCGACGGGATACCTAGTAACGTGCACGTTTATGGGCGACATAAATACTGAAACCTGAAGACGTTTGTCTTTAAAATATTCTTTTTCAAATACTTCTTCAATCACCACCACTTTTCCGTCTACAGGTGATAAAATATGATTTTCATCTAGTGGAAAATGTCGTTTCGGGTTTCTGAAAAACTGAAGAATTAAGAGTAGAAAAACCACCAGAGTTAAAATAATACCGCCTCTATAATAGGAATCGCCTACAAAGTAATTTGCAAGTAAACTTAATATTACTACCAGTGAGAAAGCGATTAAAATTATTCTATAACCTTCTTTATGAAACATACGCTACAATTAATAAAAATGCATAAATAAAAGGACTCGCATACATAATACTGTCCAACCTATCATATAATCCGCCGTGCCCAGGCATTAAAGAACCGCTATCCTTAACTCCTGCCTGTCGTTTAAATTTTGACTGAATTAGATCGCCAATGGTTCCGAATAGTGAGGCGATTAAAGCCATACAAATCCAAACCCACAAATCATACAATTCGGTAAAGTTAAAGATAATAAATGAAGCTAACATAGATCCAGCTACGCCTCCTAAAAAGCCTTCTACTGTTTTATTAGGAGATATTCGTTCTATTAATTTACGCTTTCCAAAGTTTTTACCTATTAAATATGCCATCACATCGTTACTCCATACAAGGGCGAAAACTCCTATGATAAGTTTTGGGTAAAAATCGTTTTGCTGAAAAGGGATAAGTGTAAGAAATACAAAACCACTAATAACGTAAAAGATTACAGTAATGTATTTTTTCTTCTCAAACATCGGGATTTTTGTAGTCCAGAGCACATCTTTCAGTAAAAATAAATTTACAAAACAGGTGAGGATGAGGTAGAGATGGATTGCATTAACATCGAAAGCCCTGTAGCTTAAGAAATACATAAATACTAAAAGCAGTATATACGCGAGATAGCTTTTAAGATGTACGAGGCGTAGAAATTCGGAAAGAGTGATTCCTGCGAGAATAAGGAAGAGCACCATTAACCATTCGTGCGAGGTGTACATCGAGAACACAATGATAACAACATAAAGCAATCCCGAAACGGTCCGAACGATAAGTTCTTTCATAAATTAAAGGTCTTCCAGAAGCAACAAATATAGGTTTTTTGTGCTACTTCCATAACTCATGAAGTCCTTTTCTTTCTTACTTTCAAAGTCCTGAATAGTGGTAATATTACTGGGTATTTTTCCCTGGCATTGGTTTTTGATAATGCGCAGCCCTTCGCTAATAGTGTCAACCAATTGGCTTGTAGTAGCAAAGATGATAATGTTGTCTGGGAGTTCGTGAAGTTTCTTCTCTTTCATCTGGTTAGAAGAGAGTAAAATAGAACCGTTATTAGCCACCAGACTTTCGCAGGTAGAAAGAAAAAAAGTTGCCTTTTCTTTTTTACTGAAAGTTAGATTAAAACCATCAAACCTTGAAATGAGTTGTTCATTGAGGCAGAAAACGTCTGTTTCATACCAATCGTTTTCCAAAAGAATGTTGTCGAAGGCCTCCAGAATTTCTTCAATATTTTCACAATACAGAAACTTTCCGCCGTTTTTATTGAAATTGTAGGTAAATTTTTCGTCTATGGGAAGTTTTTCTTCAGGGTAATATTTACCTCTTGCTTCTTTTTCTGAAGCTTTATTCTTATTAGGATTTAAAAGTCTTTTAAATAGACTCATCTAGTACAAATATTGAGGAGTGTAAATAGCTTATGATGTAAAGATAAAAAATCTTCGTTGAAGTATATGTTCAGTATACTAAAAGTTTGTAGTATTACAACGTCTATTCCTTATCTGCTATTGTATTTGTTTCTGTTGCATCGGCAGGTGGAATAATTGGTGGTGTACTATCGGTTAAGGTAACTTCTGCGGGTTTCTTAAACGGTCGCTCTCCAAAAATACGCTCTAAACTTTCTTTAAAGATTACTTCCTTCTCTAATAATTCTTCGGCGAGTAAGGTAAGTTTATCTTTATTTTTTTCTAGTAGAGTGATAGCACGTTGATACTGTTCTTCTATTATATTTGAAATTTCCTTATCGATAGCCTCGGCAGTTTTTTCACTATATGGCTTACTAAAATTATATTCAGATTGTCCTGAAGAATCGTAATACGTTAGGTTCCCAATTTTTTCGTTTAATCCATAAATAGTGACCATGGCACGGGCCTGTTTGGTCACTTTCTCAAGATCGCTTAGGGCACCCGTAGAAATTTTATCGAAAATTACTCTCTCTGCAGCACGCCCTCCCATGGTGGCACACATTTCGTCCAGCATTTGTTCTGGACGCACAATTAAGCGCTCTTCTGGTAGATACCAGGCAGCACCTAACGATTGTCCACGTGGTACAATAGTCACTTTTACCAGCGGTGCAGCGTGTTCCAGCATCCAGCTAACAGTAGCGTGTCCCGCTTCGTGGAATGCAATTGCTTTTTTCTCGTCCGGGGTAATAATCTTATTTTTCTTTTCCAAACCACCTACAATTCTGTCTACCGCATCTAAGAAATCCTGCTTTGTAACTGCTTTCTTTTCTTTTCTTGCGGCGATAAGCGCGGCTTCATTACAAACATTTGCAATGTCGGCTCCGGAGAATCCCGGTGTTTGTTTTGCTAAGAAATCTGTATCCAGAGAATCGTCTTGCACAATAGGGCGTAAGTGAACTTCAAATATTTCTTTACGTTCTCTTACATCCGGAAGGTCCACATAAATCTGGCGGTCAAAACGTCCTGCACGCATTAAGGCTTTATCCAGAACATCGGCACGGTTGGTTGCAGCTACCACAATTACGTTGGTATTGGTTCCAAAACCGTCCATCTCTGTCAATAGTTGGTTTAAGGTATTTTCACGTTCGTCGTTTGAACCGGAAAAGTTATTTTTTCCTCTTGCGCGACCAATAGCATCAATTTCATCAATAAAGATAATAGAAGGCGATTTCTCTTTCGCCTGCTTAAATAAATCACGTACACGAGATGCACCAACTCCTACGAACATTTCCACAAAGTCTGATCCGGATAAGGAGAAAAATGGAACTTGTGCTTCTCCAGCCACAGCCCTCGCCAATAATGTTTTACCTGTTCCTGGAGGTCCTACGAGCAAAGCTCCTTTTGGAATTTTTCCGCCCAACGATGTGTATTTATCTGGATTTTTAAGGAAATCTACAATTTCCTGAACCTCTTCTTTTGCTCCTTCCAGTCCTGCGACATCTTTAAAGGAGGTTTTTACATCTGTCTTTTCATCAAAAAGTTTTGCTTTCGATTTACCTATATTGAAGATCTGCCCGCCTGCACCACCGCCTGCACCTGCGCTCATACGACGCATAATAAAAATCCAAATACCAATAATTACCGCAAAGAAAATGATGGATGGTAAAAATTCGGCTAAAAGGTTGGTTTCTGTATCCCAAACAACTTTTGTGTTTAAGTTTTCCTCGGCTTTGATAGTATTAATACTGTTTTCAAAATTCTGAAGATCTCCAAATTCAAATTGGTATGAAGCCTCATTAGCTCCGGAAGGTAAAATTGAATTATCGTTTTTCTTGGAATGAACCTCTTTTGCCTTTGCATCTTTAGTTAAGTAGATTTTGGCTACTTTTTTATTTACAATCTCCACTTTTTCTATATCGCCATCACGAAGATATTTCTGAAAGTCGGACTGAGTTGTTTTCTTAGGTTGTGTAAGTCCGCCGCCAAAGACCTGGCTAAAAAGGATTACAACTATAAATACAGCGGCGTAAATCCAATAGTAATTAAACTTTGGTTTACTTGCTTCAGGTTTCTTATTTTCTTTAGCCATGCGGCGTATGTGTTTTAGTAAGTGGTTTCTATTTTAACAGTTTTGGCATCTCCCCAAAGGCCTTCAATATCGTAATACTGGCGAATATGTTTTTGAAAAACGTGCACCACAATGTGTACGTAATCCATTAAAATCCATTCGGCGTTTTCGGAACCTTCAATGTGCCAGGCTTTTTCCTGCAAACTTTTGCTAACTGTTTTCTGGATGGAACTAACAATGGCATTTACCTGTGTGTTTGAGGTACCATCGCAAATAATGAAGTAATCGCAAACGGTATTTTCTAACTCTCTAAGGTCTAATATTTCAATGTTTTGACCTTTCACTTCCTCAATACCTTTAATGATATGGGCAACCAATATGTCTTTGTCTGTTTGTTTCTTGGACATTCAAAAATTTTATTTGTGCAAAGTTATCACTTTTTTGTTTCTTTAACGCTGTTACAACCCGCAAGTAATTTTAAATATTTACACTTGAAAGTAATCAAACTTAATGCCATTGACTCTACAAATTCCTACCTAAAACAAATGGTGGCAAATACCCGTGTGGAAGATGAGTTAGTTCTTACTACAGCTAACCAGGAAAAGGGTAGGGGGCAACACGGAACAAGCTGGCAAAGCCAGCTGGGTAAGAGCCTTGTGTGTAGCTTGTTTAAGAGGTTTTTCCAACTACCAGTTGGTGAACAATTTTTATTAAACATGCTGGTTTCTTTAGGCGTGCTGGATGCTTTACGGCAGCTGGAAATTCCAAAAGTAGCTATAAAGTGGCCTAACGACATTATGTCACACAGCCAGAAATTGGCAGGCATTTTAATTGAAAATCAAATAAAAGGGAGCTATATAGATTCCAGTATTATAGGAATTGGTCTTAATGTAAACGAAACTTTTTTTACTGAATTGCCTCAGGCTACGTCACTCACCTTAGTCACCGGGAGGACTTTTACTATAGATGAAGTGCTTCAGAAAATAGCTACGTGTGTTTTTGAAAAGTTGAAAAACGTCCAGCCTTCACAATTTGAAGCTGTGAGAGCGGTGTATTATAGAAACTTATTCCGAAAAGATAAAATTTCAGTGTTTGAAACTCCAGACGGCATACTACAAAACGGAATTATAAAGGGTGTTTCCCAACAGGGCAGGTTAATTATCTCCGACGAAGACGATACGCGTACCGAATATGAATTAAAAGAAATTAAATTGCTATTCTAAAAACATTATACTGTCTCCAAATTAGTGGCGAGTGTTTCCAGAAATTTTGTGATAGGTCCTTTGATCATCATTTTCATCATGGTGTTAAAATTACCTTCAAATAAAAACGCAGCTTCCGAGGTGTTTTTAGAAACTTCAGAAATATGTGCCGTGAGATTAAAGTCAAGTTTATCGCTAAGCGCGCCCAGAATTACTTCGTTCGGAGCATTTACTTCTTTTACCGCCAACGCAATTTCCGGCATTCCTTTTAAACCAAATACAAAGGCATTTTCCCTAATTATTTCAAACTTGTTAATAGTATCCGGCATTAATTGCTCATAATTTTTCACATCGCCTAAAAAATGGCAAAGATCATTTGCAGATTTTTGTACAGATACTGTTTTGCTTTCAATTTTCATAGTCTTGGATTGAGGTAGGTTATAATTTTACGGTTGGATTCCAGTTGGCCGGGTCTTCTCTCCATTGAGAGAGGATAGTAGCTTCGTCTGCATTAATATAATGCGATCTTTCCGCTTGCACCAGCAAGTTTTCGTAATTACTTAAGGTATTTAGGGTAACGTTTTCTTTTTTAAAATTTTCTGAAGCCACATCAAAACCATACGTAAAGATAGCGAGCATCCCTTTTACATTCACACCGGCTTCTTTTAAAGCATCTACGGCAAGTAGGCTGCTTTTTCCTGTGCTTATGAGGTCTTCTACTACCACAACATTCGCTCCCTTTTCTACAAAGCCTTCAATTTTATTCTGGCGACCGTGCTTTTTGGCTTCTGGCCGTACATAACAAAACGGCACATTTAAATAGTCTGCCACTAGCATTCCAATGCCTATGGCACCAGTTGCAACGCCTGCAATAGCATCTGGCTTGCCGTATAATTCTTCTACCTGATTGGCGATTTTCTCCCGTAAATACGTCCTAATCATTGGATACGAAAGCGTTATGCGATTATCGCAGTAAATTGGCGATTTCCAACCAGAGGCCCAAGTAAAAGGGTTTTGTGGTTGTAATTTTATTGCATTAATTTGCAACAATAATTCAGCTGTTTTGTGCGCTGTTTCTTTATGTAAAATCATATTGCAAATGTATAAAGTTTTTGTTAAAGACATTCCAATAATTCTCTCTACCGAAAAAAATATTGGCAGCAACTACAAGTCTATTCCGCTTAAACAGGCCAAGCTCAAGAAATTAATTAAAAAAATTAATAGCGGTGAGCTTTTGTATGTGAACCTGTATCATAAAAACCCTGAAAAATTAGAGCGGTTTTTATTCAAGAAATTAAAAGTAGTTGTGGCAGGAGGCGGCATGGTTTTTAATGGAAAAAAGGAAATTTTATTCATTAGAAGAAACTCTAAATGGGACTTGCCAAAGGGTAAAGTAGAAAAAGGAGAAAGTTTCGAGGAAGCAGCTATTCGTGAAACCATGGAAGAAACTGGTGTAAAAGAATTGGAGGTAACACGTTTTATAACCAAAACCTATCACGTTTTTAAACGCAACGATAAATTTAAGCTGAAAGTGACCTACTGGTACGAAATGTTCACAGATTATGATGGTGCACTTATTCCCGAAGCCAATGAAGGCATCAAAAAAGTAAAATGGAAGAATTTTGAAAAAGCTCAAAAAGCCTTACAGGATTCTTACGAAAATATAAAACTCCTGTTCCCAAAAGAATATTTAACCACGCACCCTAACGACAGGGTATCTTAAATGTGCTTTTTCGTAATTAGGCGACTTTTTATGAATCCAGGCTAATTGCGCGTACCAATTTGCCGCAAAGGTCGGGTCTTCGGCTTTTTTAGTTTCAAATTCCGTTTTAATAGCTGGGTTGCTGTTTAAGAATTCCAGTGCTTTGTCTTCCCACACATAAGGCGAAAAGCCCTCCTTTTGCTGTAGAATGGTATCAAAGAAATTCCAATTAAAAAATGAATCAACGGCAGCAGGCTCTAGTGTTTCTAAGAGATAGCGAACGCCATCCTGATCTGTTTCAAAAATATAATCTCCTTTTTTTATAGCAACATTTTCAATAGTTGCTTCCACCTGGGTGTTGTAATGGGGGTAATGACCTTCGTACGGATTTTGATATGTTTTGAAATCTTTTATGTGGTAAACTTCAGCTGAAATAGTAGTGTCGTCTTGAACTGTTTTATAGTTAATTTTATTCTGTTTTAGTAAATCTATCACATTCCAGTAGCCTTGTGGAACAATATACTGTTTAGGAATGGTTATGCTGGCCGAAGGTTTAAATGTGTTATAATAAGTAGCATCTCTCGTAAATGGTTTGTCGCGGTCAAATTTCAACCTGTTTTGTCCGGTAACTTCGCTGGGAATACGGGTTGCTTCGTAGCCTTTAAATTGTAAAGTTGCTGTTTTGGTGCTGTCCACCTGCCATTGTATAGGGTAGGAGTTACCAGGCTTATATAAATCTGAATCTATTTTCTTCAGAGTTTTAACCAATTCTGAGTCTTCATCGGCAATTTTAATATACTGTTTCATGAGTTCGTAGGTGCCTTCTACTCTTTGTTTGTAAGGTTTCAGCATATGGGTTTCTACCATCATACCTACTGTTCCGTAGAGTGTTGTGTAGCCTGTTGAATATCTTGGAGAGTCCATAAATTGGGTAAAACCAACCTCTGGCGATTCATTAAATACATTTACGTAGGGCGTGATATCCCACTTGTTGTGTGTAAGACTGTCTTCCAATTTGGGCATTAAAGATGTGTTTACATATTCGCCCAGTTTTCCGCCAAGTTTATTATGTTGTGTGAATAAGTGCGTGAGTGTATATTGGTAATCTGCGCCGTTACTCACGTGATTATCTATAAAATAATCTGGTTTAACGATTCTGAAAATATTAGCAAATGCCTTCGCATTTTTAGTGTCTGCCTTTATAAAATCTCTGTTCAGGTCAAAATTTCTTGCGTTTCCCCTAAAGCCATATTCTTTAGGGCCATTTTGGTTGGTTCTGGTGTGCGAATTCCGGTTTAGTGCGCCACCAATATTGTATATGGGTATAACAGCAATAATGGTATTTTTAGGGGCTTCAATTTTACCTTCTGCCAAATCCCGTAACAACAACATGCTAGCATCTATCCCGTCGCTTTCTCCGGGATGGATACCATTATTAATAAGGAGTATACTTTTCGTATCGTTTTCTGAAAATTCCGATTCAAAGGAACGATCAGGATTAAAAGTAACAAGGTGAAGCGGTTCTCCGCTATCTGTTTTTTGCATATCGTAGAGCGCAATAGCATTGTGGGTTTCAGATAAGTTTTTGTAAAATGAAATCACTTCTTCGTAGGTTGCTGTTTCTAATCCCGATGAAGTTTCAAAGCGAGTTTCAAAATTGAAATCACTATTTTGAGTTGTATTAGAACAGCCGACTGACAAGAAAATCACTGCCGATAGCAGAACACTTTGACTTTTTAACAAATTTTCAAGTGAAAAAATCATAATAATGTATTGTAGATTAAAATGGTTGTTTATATTTGTAATTCAATATTAAACTTTTAAACTATATTATTATGAAAAAAATTACTTTAAGTGCATTTGTTGCTTTGGCAGTTTGTTTTACAGCTAATGCTCAAACAACAGCACAATTAGAAACAGATGGTACTTTTCCAGCTGTTATCACTGGGAATACAAATGTTGAACTAGCACCGTGTTCTCAAATGGAAGCAGGAAATAATGGTGAGAATGGTTTTGGAAACACAAATGCAGGAATAGAAGTTTCTGATGATCTAACTGTAGCAGACGGAGAAATGTTTTCTGTTGAAACTGCAACATTTAATATGATTACTGGTGGAGATTTTCCAACCGTAGATGTTCGTTTTTATGAAGATAATGGTTCTGGACAGCCTGCTGTAACTGCAATAGCTGAATTCGTAGCAATAGCTCCAACTAGTCAAGATGTTGTTGGTACTGCTTTTGGACGTGATATATTAGCAGTTGTTGTTGATTTCCCTGCGCCAGTTGTTTTATCTGGTCAATCTGGAAGCGAAACTGTTTTCTGGATGAGTATCACAACGCCAGCAGGAACAGGAGCTGATTCTTTCTGGGAAACTGATGATACTGTAACATCAAGTGTTTTAAGAGTTAATTCTAGACCAAATCAAACTGATCCATGGGAAAACCAATTTGATCCAGGAACTGGTATTCAAGATTTACCACTTGCTGCAGTATATACTGTAGAGGGTGAATGTGACCCATTATTATCTGTTGGAGAGAATATCGCTGATTTAGTTTCTATTTTCCCTAACCCTACTCAAGACAGATTAAATGTTACTGCACCTGCAACGGTAAAGATTAACAATGCTGTTCTTTATGATGTATTAGGAAAAGATACTGGTCTTAGACTTTCTAATGGAACTATAAACACTTCTTCACTTGCAAGAGGAGTTTATATCTTAAACATCTCTACAGATAGAGGTACTTTAACTGAGAAAATTGTTAAGCAATAAGCTATTGTTACAATAGTTTAATCTTATAATAAGAAAGCTCCACAAATGTGGAGCTTTTTTTATGCTGTATAGTTTGGACACATTCTAGTAAGAAATGAGTGTTCGTGAGTGTGAAGGGTATTGAATTTATAAGGCGTAATTTTTTAAATTTTTTTTTGTATCATTTCCCCCCGCGCTATGTAATTTTTAGAAACCTTTAACATTTTTTATTAAATAGTGGTTTATTACCAAAGCAAAGTTTATTTTTGACATTCATTTCACTTTATGGATTTTACAAACCCGCTTATTTACGGTGTACCTTGTTTTTTAGGACTCATTCTGGTAGAACTTACCTATAGCAAACATTCCGAGAATAAAAAAGATCTTTACCACTGGAAAGATTTAGGTTCCAGTTTGCTTATGGGTATTGGATCTACACTTATAGCGCCTCTGGTTAAAACAATTACTGTAATCCTATTGTTTAATTTTGTCTACGAAATTTTTAATCCTATGGTGGATGGAGTCCGTACAAATATTATGGGATGGGAATCTTTTGGGTATGCCTGGTATGTTTGGATTTTATGCCAAGTTGCAGATGATTTTTCATACTATTGGTTCCATAGACAAAACCATATGGTTCGCTTTTTTTGGGCTGCTCATATTGTTCATCACTCCTCGGAAAACTTTAATTTAGGCACCGCTGTTCGTAACGGTTGGTTTACAATTTTTTATAAGCCGTTGTTTTATATTTGGATAGTTGCTATTGGTTTTCCGCCAGAAATGCTTGTGGTAGCACTTGGGATCGAAGCCTTATGGCAGTTTCAGTTACATTGCCAATTTATTCCTAAGCTTGGCTTTATAGATTATTTTATGAATACCCATACCATGCATCAGGTTCATCACGCACGTAATTTAGAATATATGGATAAAAACCATGGTGGATTTTTAAATATTTTCGACAGAGTATTTGGAACTTTTAAAGAGTTGGATGAAAATATCGATATTGAATACGGAGTAACCCACGGGCCTAACTCTTACAATCCAATAGTTATTCTTACCCATGAATACAAGGATATTTGGACAGATGTAAAAAAGGCAGATACCTTCTATGATAAATGGATGTACATATTTGGACCTCCTGGATGGAGCCATGATGGTAGCTCTCTTACCATTAAGCAACAGCGTAAATTATTACAGGAGGCACCTAAAAAAGCCAAACTGGTTTAGGAATTTATATTAATTAGAAACAATTTTAAATACAAGAAATGCCCACTATAGTGTGGGCATTTTTATTTCTAATAACAGTTAAATATAAGTTTTCTGGTTTTAGTTTAATACATATTGCGGAGTGCAGTAATATCGTTTCCGTTAAATTCTCCGTCTTCGTTATTGCTAAAACATGCTAGCATAATAGAAGTTGAGTCGTATCCAGAAGGCGTGCCATTTATTTGTACTGCGCCTACTCCGCCAGATCCCTCGTTAGTATTTTGTCCACAACTTTGGCGACTAAACCAGTCTGTATGACGAAACCCTACAGAGTGTCCAATCTCATGAGTGATCACATGCTCGTTTACATCGGTATCGTAATTACTTAATCCATAAATTTGAACAAACTTATTAGGTAGTCCATTATTAGGAAACCCTGCGCTTCCACCTGCACCACTGGGATTATTTATAGTGTTATTATACACAACCATATCTTTATTTTGATAGGCTGTACCAAACGTTAGTGTAAAACTAATAGATACACCACTTAAACGGTTGTAGTTATTTACAGCCCATTGTAGTGCTGTTTGTTCTTTGCTGGACAACGCCTGGCTGCCTCCTGTGTAGCCAATAATAGAAATGTTTCTTCCCTGGCTTACCAGATTAAACGTGCTATATTGTCTTGAATCGTTAGCCTCTTCTGCTACTTTAACCAGCTCAAAAAATTGCGCTTCCGTCATTGTAATATCGTCTTCAAAGAAAAGACGCTCTTCAGAAGTTCCATCGGGGAAATGGAACTGGTCGTATCTAATAAGATTAGTGTTTAATTCTAGTTTTTCAGCTGCTGCTCTTACTTCTTCGGGGATATCTTTGGTAAGATCAGCAGTTTCATTTGCTTCTGTAGTTGTGATATCCTCGTCCTTTGAACAAGATACCAGCGATAGACTAATGCAAAGTGCGCCTAAAAGTCCGATTTTAAAATTTTTCATAGGGAATAATTTAAATTAGTGAATAATTACATTATTAGGTTTTGTTGCGATAAATGTATAAAAAATTATTAATAAATCAATAAAAGGTTGTAATTATTAATAATAATACGGTTAATTCGTGTAATTATTACACATAATTTAATTTCACTAATGTTTAGGTGTGGAAAAGAAGCGTGTAAAATGTCATTTTTTTAATGTATCAGAATGAAGTCATAGTTACATTGAATTGGAGATGCACACTGAAGTATTTTAATAAGTATCTAAGGCCTAATATCGCCTTAAAATTTCAGCTATGTAGAAAGATAAGATACACAGGCTATCCGTTAAGGTAGCCATATATTTGATAGATAAATAATCCAATACCGGCAAGCACCAGATAATAATTTGCTGCTTTATAGAAGGCGCCAAAACTAGAGAGCTTTCGCCATTTAGTAATTAAAAACACAATAGGAATTAGTGCCAGCACCTGACCAATTTCAACTCCAACATTAAAGCTAATTATTTTTGACAAAAATTGCCCTGTACCCATATCAAAAGACTGTAAACGGGTAGATAATCCAAAACCGTGAATTAACCCAAAGGCAAACACCATAAAAAGCAAATTAGGTGCTGGAATATTCATTTTTTTGAACCCTCCCAGATTTTCAAAACCTTTATATAGCACACTTAGAGCAATAACCGCATCTATTAAATGTTCGTCTGCCTTGATGCCCAGGTACGTTGCGCTAATCAAAGTTATACAATGGCCTAAGGTAAATACACTTATAAAAGTGATAATATCCTTAAAACCTTTTAAGAAAAAAACAACACCTGCCAGAAACAACAGGTGATCGTAGCCGGTGACCATGTGCTTTGCACCTACATAAATATAAGAAAGTAAACCACCGTTATTAAGTATTTCCTGGTCTGCATTAGTTACCTCGTGAGCCATAACAATGGTGGGGAAAATTAATGTAACGCATAAAAATATGAAAGGAACTACTTTCTTATTCACCATTATTTTTTACGATTAAACCATAAAAATAAACCTCCCAAAACTAAAATACTTGCAATCCAAAATACATACGAAGGAATTCCTTCTTCATCTTTATGGCTGTGCACATCTTCTTTACCATGCTCGTGTGAATGTGCTACTTCGAAAGTTAAAGTAGCCCAATTAGATTCGTGAGTTAATCCTGTCTCTTCCGTGGTTACAAGATGTATCGTGCGTAAGTACCAAATACCATCTTCGTTTAATGAGACATTTACAATACCACTATCATTCGTGCGCAACTGCTGCCCGGAAACGTGGGTATGTTCATTTTCATTTGTATCGTTGTTGTGGGTATGTGGCTCTTTGTCATCACCGTGGGTGTGTGTTGCTTTTTCATTTCCGTGCGTATGAGGCGTAATGTCATCGCCATGAGTATGAGGCTCAATATCGCCATCGTGCGTATGAGATTCTTTGTCTGTATCGTGCGAATGTCCAAGTACTGAAGGCGCATAATTTGCATAAACAATTTGGTTTGCCAAAGGTTTTCCTTCGCGCAATAACTTAACTTGTAGTGTGTCACCTGTGCTTAGATCATAAGGATTGCTTAAAGGAATAAACTCAATAGGATACCCCAATGACGTACTCCAGTCATTAGTTTTTTTGTCTCCTACCTGGAAAATAGCTTTTACATGTTTCGAGTATTTTTCAATTGCATCGCTTTCCAACAGGTTGTTTTCTTCTCTGGATGAAAGCATATCCAACACACCATCGTGTTTTAAGTAGGAGTTAAATGCCTCAGCATCCATTTCAATATTTCGGGCTTTTGTTGAAATGCCCGCAACCCAGGTTCCAGCATTACCAGCCGTAAAATTGAGTAGTGTAATACTATCTCTTTCGGTTCATTGCGTATCTGCCAATTTAATGCGCTCACCATTTCCCAGTAAACTTGCATCCTGCATTCTGTCTCGGTCAATAACATTATCACTTTTATCGAAGGTGCCGTTATATAGTTGTATCACGGCTTCCTTATTTGGCTCTATAAAAAAAGTGTCCATTTTAAGGTACATGTCATGACTACAAAAAAGGACGAAACATAATACAAGTAATAGTTTGTTTTTCATTGGGTTTTTTTGAGATGGTTTTCAAACTGAAAATTTTATAATTTTCAGCAAGTCGAAAAATAGCATTTAACAAAAACTAATTATGTTAACAAAATCATAATTGAAAATAGTATATATGAATATTAGGTAGATACACTACGATACATTTGGATAGGGAGGCCGTTCAAATATGATTCAAATTATATTGATAATCAAAATCTGTAATCGATCAATGTGTTAATTATATATAAAAAAAAATACACCGGACTACATTTTTTCAATAGTGCTGGAAGGTACTTGCTTAGCTTTTGGACCCTATATCGAGCTTGTTTTTATCTCCATTGCAAGCAAATCAATAATATATGTATCTTAGAAAATAAGAATCATTATACAAATGTCATTCATATGTATAAAATTAGGTAGGAAGAAAAGAGTTGTAAAAATAAATTAAACGATCTCTGCCGAAAGTCCAGCGTCCAGCAACATACTACAACGTGGTTTAAGCTCTGAATATTCACCTGTTTTTACGGTACATTTGCCTTTATAGTGAACAATAATTGAACATTGCTCAGCTTGCTCCGGAGTATGCTCGCAAGCATAAATGAGCGTATCTATTACGTGATCGAAGGTGTTTACATCGTCATTAAATAGTACAATTTCATTTTGCTTTTGTACTTCTTCTGCTACTAATAGGTCTTCTAGATTTTTTTCTTTGGTACTCATAGTTGTACTAATTTACAAATTTTGCGGCTATCCAGTTGCTTTTTTCTTTATTTTCAACGAAAGTAAGCCCTAATTTATTGCAACATTTGGTGATGATGGGAAGATCTTCTTTGTAAAATCCGCTCAGGAAAAGATCGCCACCTTTTTTTAATACCGAAACATAGGTAGCCATATCCTCCAGTAAAATATTTCTATTAATATTTGCAATTATAATATCGTATGCATCAATTGTTGGAATTACTTCGGCTCCTCCCAGAGTTATATTTGTTTTAGTACAATCGTTACGCTCCAGGTTTTCGATGCTATTCTCCACGCACCACTCGTCAATATCTATAGCGTCTAAACTTGTAGCCCCCCTCATTTCAGCCAGTATTGCCAGGACGGCGGTGCCACAGCCCATATCCAGCACTTTTTTTCCTTCACAATTAGTTTCTAAGATATGTTGTAGCATCATAAATGTGGTCTCGTGGTGTCCAGTGCCAAAGCTCATTTTAGGCTCTATAATAATTTCATATTGCACATTAAAAGGCTTGTGAAATGTCGCTCTTACCGCACACGTGTCTGCCACTACGATTGGATTAAAATTTTTCTCCCACTCTTCGTTCCAGTTTATCTGTGCTATCTCTTTTTGCCGAAATGTTATTTCAAACTCAGCCGATTTCAAAATAAATATATTCTCCAGAATAGTTTCATTCCAGGCTTCTTTCTGAATATACGCCTGCACACCCTTTTCATTCTCCACAAAACTCTCAAAACCTGCTTCTCCTAATTCTGCAATAAGAATCTCGGTGCCTGGTTGTGGTGGCGATACGCTGAAGTTATATTCTATATATGTCATATTGAAATTCTAGTTACACGTTTGGAACGGACAAAGATTAGGTTGTTGAAAAAGTTTCGGACAAAATTTACTCAAACGAATTTACTATCGCCATAAAATCTTCGGCATTAAGCGCGGCGCCGCCAATGAGGCCTCCATTTACATCTTTTTTAGCAAAAATTTCTTTAGCATTAGCCGGTTTTACACTTCCACCATACAAAATTGAAACTTCCTTTGCGATTGCTTCGGTATATTGTTTGGCAATGTTTTCCCGGATGTATTTGTGAATTTCCTGTGCTTGTTTCGGGCTTGCAGTTTCGCCTGTTCCAATGGCCCAGACAGGTTCGTAGGCAATCATTACGTTGCTCCAGCTTTCTTCCGAAATATGAAATATTCCATTTTCTAACTGATTTAAGATGACTTCAAAATGGTCTCCTTTATTTCTGTCGCTAAGCTCTTCGCCTACACAAAAGATAACCCGCATATCGTTTTCCAGCGCGGCGTTTAACTTTTCGGCTAAAAGATCATCGGTTTCGTTACAATAGGCACGACGTTCGCTATGACCTAAGATCACGGTTTGTACTCCAACACTTTTTAGCATAGCTGCAGAAACTTCTCCTGTAAAAGCTCCGGATTGGGATTGGTGCATATTTTGAGCGATTACTTCAACAGGGTGCTCTTTGGTAGATTCAAAAGCCTTGTACAAATTGGTAAACGAAGGTGCTACCATCACCAATACATCTTCGGGGATTACCTGCTTTTTCAAGTCTTTAAGTAAAGTCTCAGTTTGCGACAAATCGTTATTCATCTTCCAGTTTCCGGCTACTATTTTTCTAGGCATTTTGATATTTTTTTTATTTTGAAAATTTCAGCTTACTAACAATTTAATATTGCAGCTGTATACTGTTACTGCTTACTTATTTTCGGATCCAGCCATCCATAAATTACATCTACAAAGATATTGATTAAGATGAACAATGTGGCAATTACAATTACGGCTCCCATAATAATTGGCAGGTCCAGCGTATTAAGTGCGTCCACAATTTCTTTTCCAAGTCCGTTCCAGCCAAAAATGTATTCAACAAAAACAGCTCCCGCAAGCATGGAAGCAAACCAGCCCGAAATAGCTGTAACTACCGGGTTTAGTGAGTTTTTAAGTGCGTGGCGTCTAATAATGGTCCAAAAAGATAAGCCCTTGGCTTTTGCAGTGCGTATATAATCCTGATTTAAAACTTCCAGTAACGAGTTTCGCATGAGTTGTGTTACCACAGCGAGCGGTCTTATTCCTAACACAACAGCAGGAAGGATTAAGTTTTTCCATTGTATGTAACTGCCTTCGCCAAAATCGTCTACTTCGTACAGGCTACCCGTCATATTAAGATGGGTGTATTCGTGCAACACATACCCAAACAACCAGGCAAAGATTATGGCGCTGAAAAACGACGGAACACTCATCCCAAAAGTACTTACCAACTGTACTAATTTATCTACCCAACCATCTTTAAATAATACCGAAATAATTCCAAGAAATACGCCTAAAATCATCGCAATTACAATAGCCGAAACTGCCAAAATAAAAGTATTAGGCAATGTTTCGGAAATGACAGTACTTACTTGCTTTCCGTTTTTCTGAAAAGATTCTCTTAGATAAGGCCACTTTATAACCACATTGGTTTCAGCAACGGTAAATAGAGTAGATGCTGTATATTTTTCTTCTGAAAGATAGGTATAACTTTCTTTATGTGTACTGTGAAATGATAGAGGCGATAGATCGTTGAGGTAGTAGGCATACTGGAGTGAAACAGGTTTATCAAAACCGTACTTTTTTTTAACAATGGCCAGCTGTTCGGCATTTTCGTTCTGCCCCAACATCATACGCGCGGGATCTCCGGGTAGGATGGTAAAGAGCAGAAAAATGACGGTAACCACTCCAAATAAAGTGAGTAGGGCGTAGCCTATTTTCTTTAGAATATATCCTACCAAATCACTGTATTGAATCTGTTACAACCTGCGCACTGTCCTGAATTTCTTCTGCACGTATCTCTTCAACTTCTGGTCGCGGTGGGAGTTGTTTTAATTGTAGGTCTAAAGCGTCGTTCCAGTGTAATTTTTGAGTAATCGTTCCATTTTGAAGCTCCAGAATTCCGGGATTACTCCGTACAATGGTTTTAAGCGTAGTTTCGTCACAGAAGTAAAAATCGAAATTTAGGTTTTGAGCATCAACTAATTCTCTTGTTTTAGCAGGACTAGATGCCGATAGCCCAATTACCTGGTAATTTTTCTCTATAGCTTCATCGGTTATTTTTTTGATTTTTTCATACCCTTCCATCTCGGTAAGTTGTAGGTTATATGCAATTACAACCAGCAGGTTTTTAGTTTCCAGAAACTGAGTAGTGTACACTTCGCCATCACGTTCAATGCTAAAATCGTGAACGGGTGGTTCGTAGCCTTTTTGTATTTCGGTTGTTTCTACACCCACAAATTCGCCTTCCTGATCCGGATAATCACCATTGGTGGTTACCACTTTGTCTTCACCATTTACTTTAAACGTCCAGTTATATTCAAAAATAGGTTTTGGAGCACCTTCCGGGATTTCCATGCCTTCCTGGATGTTCGCACCTATTTTATAGGCTCTAAAATCTATCCAGGGCAAATGCATTAATACAAAATATGCAAATACCAAACTTGCTACAAAAGAAACAAATACCAATACGCTTCGGGTTGCTTTTGTAAAGAACGGCTGGATGTGTTTTCTTCCGAAGAACAAAATTAAAATCATACTACTCAACACAATGTCTTTCCGGAAAGATTCCCACGGAGTTAATTTTAACGCATCTCCAAAACAACCACAATCTGTTACTTTGTTGAAGTACGCCGAGTAAAAGGTAAGGAAGGTGAAGAAGAGAATCATCAACAAAAGGCTCCAAAGTGTAAACTTTTTGGCATATCCTAAAATTAGCGTGATCCCCAACAAAACTTCATAGACTACTACAATTAGTGCAATAACAAGCGCATAAGGCACTAGAAATTCCAGATTAAGAACATCCGGAGCGAAATAATCTTTCAGTTTAAATGAAAACCCCACGGGATCATTCAGTTTAATAAATCCGCTAATAATGAAAAATATTCCAACAAATATTCTAAGAAAGCCTACAATGTATTTCATTTTCTAAATTTTATTTATGTACCTAAGTGAATCATCGCAAATACCGCATAATTTATCATATCCTGATAATTTGCGTCAATTCCCTCGCTTACCAGTGTTTTGCCCTGGTTGTCTTCAATTTGTTTTACGCGTAATAATTTTTGCAGGATTAAATCGGTTAGGCTACTCACGCGCATATCTCTCCATGCTTCCCCGTAATCGTGATTTTTATCCAGCATTAATTGCTTTGTTTCGGCAATTTTTTCGTCGTATAGTTGTGTAGCTTCTTCCAGCGAGACATCCGGTTGTTCCACCACGCCTTTTTCCAGTTGAATGAGCGCCATTACACTATAATTTATAATCCCTATAAATTCACTTTCCTGGCCTTCGTCTACGCGCTGTTCTTTATTTTTTTGCAAGCCACGAATACGCTGTGCTTTTATAAATATTTGATCGGTTAAAGAAGGGAGTCGCAGGATTCGCCACGCACTACCGTAATCTTTCATTTTATTTATAAACAAGGAACGGCACGTTTCAATCACGTCATTATATTGTTCTGAAGTTTCAGCCATAGTGTTCAATAGAATTTGCGTAAATTTCGCTTAAATATCTTAAAATAGAAAATTGTACACACTTAATTGTAAGGGCAAGCTCGTAGATCTCACTGTTCCCAAAATAATGGGAATTATTAACGTAACACCAGATTCGTTTTATGACGGCGGCAGGACAATTGTACTTCGCGATTGTATTGCGCAAGCTGAAAAAATGGTGAAAGACGGTGCTACTTTTTTAGATATTGGGGGTTATAGCTCCAGGCCTGGTGCACAGGAAGTTTCAGAAACGGAAGAAATAGAGCGTCTTATTCCAGTTATTGAGTCACTGTCCAGAGAATTTCCTGAAACATTTCTATCTGTAGATACCTTCAGAAGCACTATTGCAGAAAAAGCCGTAGCTGCTGGTGCAGCATTGGTAAACGACATAAGTGGGGGATTGATGGATAATGAAATGTTACCAACCGTAGCAAAACTGAAAGTTCCCTATATTTTAATGCATATGAAAGGTACCCCAAAAACAATGAATTCTCTTGCTGCATATACCAACGTAACCAAAGAACTATTGTATTATTTTTCTGAACGAATTGCACTGGCAAGAAAAGCAGGAATTAATGATATTATAGCAGATCCGGGTTTTGGATTTGCAAAAACAAAGGAGCATAATTTTGAATTGCTAAAGCATTTTGAACTTTTTAAAGCACTGGATGTGCCATTATTAGCAGGTATTTCAAGAAAATCACTTATTTATAAGACCTTAGAAACTACACCCGAGGAAGCCTTGAATGGAACTACGGTGTTGCATTCACTAGTACTGCAAAAAGGAGCGAATATCTTACGTGTACACGATGTGAAAGAAGCAAAAGAATGTGTAACACTGTTACATTCTGTTTATAATACAGACTAATTTTATACCTTTAAACACTGCCTTACGTGGTAGGTAGAAATTAATCAAAAAAACAACTGCCGTTGGATTTTCTCGACATAAGAATTATAGATATCATAGACATTGTGCTTGTAGCATTTTTAATGTACTATCTCTACAAATTGGTGCGTGGAACCGTAGCTATAAATATTTTTGTTGGAATAGTGATTGTGTATGCCATCTGGCGACTCACCGAATTGCTGCAAATGGAACTGTTAAGTAAAATACTGGGCGGTTTTTTAGGCGTTGGAATGTTTGCTCTTATTGTTGTATTTCAGCAGGAGATCAGGAAATTTTTACTGATGTTGGGTTCTACGAATTTTGCGGCACGAAGAAAGGTATTACAAAAACTGAATCTTTTTTCTTCAGATAAGGCCAGTAGCACAAACGTGGAAAGTGTGATTGCCGCTTGCCAGAATATGAGCAAGACAAACACTGGAGCGCTTATGGTTATTATGCGCAATAATAGCTTGGATTTTGTGAAAGATTCGGGAGATACTATGAAGATTGAATTAAACCAACCAATTATTGAAAGTGTTTTTTATAAAAATAGTCCGCTACACGATGGGGCAATGATTATTGAAGAAAACACTATTACTGCAACAAGAGTTATTCTTCCCGTAAGTAACGACAGGCGTATCCCACAGCGTTTTGGGTTACGTCACAGAGCAGCTGTGGGAATTACGGAGAAAACAGATGCGCTTTGTCTGGTGGTAAGTGAAGAAAATGGACAGATTTCTTATCTAAAAGAAGGAGATTTTGTTTTATTTGAAGACCACGAAGACCTAAAGAAGCAATTAACACAAGATTTGAATTAACCGCATGGAATGTAAAAATTGTACGATAAATCTTCGGGAAGGTGATAAGTTTTGTGCTCATTGTGGCGCGAAAGTAATAGACCAAAGACTTACTATAAAACATCTGGCAGCAGAATCCAGTGCAGTTTTTTTTAATCTGGATTCTAACAAACCCATTAAAACCTTCTTAGATCTATTCCGTAGACCCGAAGAAGTGATTAATGGCTTTATTCAAGGGGTTCGGAAAAAATATATAAACGCCTTTGGCTATTTCACTATAGCACTTACGTTTAGTGGTTTGTTTGCTTTTTTGCATAGAAAGTGGGTGCCAAATTTGTACGAAAATATGGTTGCTGGGCTGTATGATACCCAAACGCAAACCGATTTTTTCATATCTTACATGGAGACCTTTTACGAATACCAATCTCTCGTACTGCTGGCAATGGTACCTTTATTGGCATTTATATCCAAGTTAGTGTTCTTTAAAGACAAGCGTTATAATTATACGGAGCACTTGGTTATTAATACCTACGCGTATTCTCATATAACAATTCTTACCAATATTCTATTTATTTCAACTATGTGGAATGAAACATTGTTTGCTTATGTGAGCATGTTTTCTTTACCACTCCAAATGCTATATTACTTTTTTTGTCTTAAAAGATTGTACACAATCTCTTTAAGCAAAATGATTCTGAAGACCTTACTTTTCTTAGTGGTTCTAGCAGGAGTATATGTAGTAATACTTATCTGCACCTTTATTTATATGCTGTTTTTCACCGATTTTCTTGAAATTATAAAAGCACAAGTTGAAGCAGAAAGAGCCAAACAAGCAGTAAGTTATGTAGCTTCTTCGCTCATAAACTGGACCTCATAAAGATTTTTATAATACCCATCCGGGCGCTCCAATAATTCCTGGTGAGTGCCGGATTCTACTATTTTACCAGCGTCCATGACCAGTATTTTATCGGCTTTTTTAATGGTTGCCAGTCGGTGAGCAATTACTATAGAGGTACGGCCTTCTGTAATTTTATCGGTTGCCTTCTGGATCATCTCTTCCGAATAAGAGTCTATAGAAGAAGTAGCTTCGTCCAAAATTAAAATACTAGGATCGCTCACATATGCGCGTAAAAAAGCAATGAGTTGTCGCTGTCCTGATGAGAGCATGGTGCCCCGCTCTTTTACGTTATAATGATAGCCGTTGGGTAACGAAGTAATAAATGGATGTACACCAATTTCCTTTGCCGCTGCAATTACTTCTTCTTCGGAAATAGATGCATCATTTAAAGTAATATTGTTTAAAATAGTATCGGCAAACAAGAAAACATCCTGTAAAACCACTGCTATTTGGTTTCGAAGCGATGCTAATGTATATTCTTTAATATCATTTCTATCCACCAGAATACGACCGCTGTTCAGTTCGTAAAAACGATTCAGTAAATTTATGATGGTAGATTTACCCGCGCCCGTTGCTCCAACTATTGCAATAGTCTGGCCGGGGAATACTTCAAACGTTATATCCTTGATTACCTCTTCGTTTTCATTATACCCAAAACGCACATTCTCGAAGGTAATGGCGCCCTTTGCTTTTTGAAGCTCTAATACTCCCTGGTTATCGATATGCGATTTGGTATCTAAGATCCCGAAGACCCGATTAGCAGCGACCATCCCCATTTGCAACGTGTTAAACTTATCGGCTATTTGCCGTAACGGACGAAACAACATTTGCGAATACTGGATAAACGCCGTCACAACTCCCAGAGTAATAAGTCCGCCACCTGCAGCATTTAAGCCACCATACCAAACTACGAGACCAATGGCGATGCTGGATGCCATTTCGGCAATTGGGAAAAAGATAGAGTTATACCAAACGGTCTTTACCCAGGCTTTTTTATGTTTTTCGTTAATTTCTTTGAATTCTTTGTATTCAGTTTTTTCGCGGGTGAAAATCTGCACTATTTTCATACCCGTGATACGTTCCTGTACAAAGCTATTTAGGTTGGCAACCTGATTACGTACGTCTTCAAAAGCAACTTTCATAGCACGCTGGAAGACACGCGTAGCATATAAAATTAGCGGTAAGATTGCAAAAACAATTAAGGCAAGTCTCCAGCTTTTATATAGCATGATCCCAGCGATGGCACCCATTTTTAGCAGATCGCTTATAATCATAAAAAGACCCTGGCTAAAGATGGAAGAAATTGTTTCAATATCGTTTACAGCACGTGTTGTAAGACGCCCTACAGCACTTTTGTCGAAATATTTCATCTTAAAACTAGTCATTAGTTTGAATAGTTTCACTCTTATATCTTTAATAACATTTTGCCCAAGCCAGTTGGCATAATAGATAAATGAAAACTGAAACAGTACTTCCAGAATAAGCACGCCTAACATTAACAATAAATAGTACTGTAGCAATGGTAAGTCCTTATTAAACATGGCCTTATCTATCGCCAATTGTAGCAAATGGGGTGTTAACACTGCCAGAATAGACATAGCAATGGCAGCAAAGGCTACAAAATAAAAGGTGGCACGGTACGCATTGGTAAAAGCCAACAGTCTTTTAAAAAGTCTAAAGTCGAATGCCTTTCCAGATTCTTTGGCCATATATTTTTCCCCTTTTGGGATGCTTTTTAATTTGTTATAAAAATAGTAGGCGGGTAGCAAACTTTTGTAAGGTATAGCCCGTGTCCTGGAACAGATGCGCCTGCGTTTCTCCTGTTTTTACTTTCAATAATTTCATGAATTTCTTCCACCGCAATTTTACCGAAACCTACATCCAACAATGTTCCAACTACAGCGCGTACCATATTTCTTAAAAACCGGTTGGCGGTGATCGTAAATTTTAAGCTGGTATCACCCACCTCCCACACTGCTTTAGTTACATCGCAAAGGTAGGTTTTTACATCTGTGTTGCTACGTGAAAAGCATTGAAAATCGCTATACTGCAATAGGATTTTTGCTGCCTCATTCATCAAAGCCACATTTGGCGTTGTGTTTATTTGATACGCCAATTGCTGTGTAAAAGGATCTTTACGAAGCGAAATGTGATATTCATATTCACGGGAGGTAGCGCTAAAACGTGCGTGGGCATCTGGTGCAACTTCCCGAATGTTTTGTATGGAAATATCTTTCGGGAGAAAGGAGTTTAATCTATATGTAGTTTCTTCAATACTTTCAATTGCTGAAATATCAAAATGCACAAATAACTGCTTTGCGTGTACACCTGCATCTGTCCTGCCAGCCCCGACCACATTTATTTCTTCCCGGAAAAACAAGGAAAGTGTTTTTTCTAAAACTTCCTGTACACTCACAACATCGGGCTGTTTTTGCCAGCCGTGGTAATGGGTTCCTTTATAAGCCAGTTCAATGAAATAACGCAAAAATGAAGTTTTAAAATTTCAGCAAAAATACAAAATGATTAAAGATTGTTGATTTTAGATTGGTCTTTTAAATAAAAGTAGAAATCCGCCTCTTAGTGAGTACAGTCAGGTACACAATTTCAGTAAAATTTTTAACTCTTCAACTCTCCCACATAACCTTTATCTTTACAAAAAATTAATTCTTTTGACTAAAATTCTTCTTCTTAGCGATACCCACAGCCATCTGGATGATACAATTTTAAAGTACGTTAAACAGGCCGATGAGGTATGGCATGCGGGCGATATAGGAGATTTAAAGGTAACCGATGCTATTAAGAAATTAAAACCACTTCGAGCGGTCTACGGAAATATAGACGGTACCGAAGTGCGAAGTGAGTTTCCTTTGGACAATAGGTTTACGTGTGAAGAAGTTTCGGTGTGGATCACGCATATTGGCGGATATCCCGGGCGTTACAATCAGCGTGTTCGAGAAGAATTAAAATTAAATCCGCCGCGTCTCTATATTACAGGACACTCTCATATTTTGAAGGTAATGCCGGATAAAAAACTGAAATTGTTGCATATGAATCCTGGTGCTGCAGGAAAACACGGTTTTCATACTGTAAGAACGATGCTTAGGTTTGAAATAGATGCGCAGGAAATAAAAAATCTTGAGGTAATTGAAATAAAACGATAAAAAAACCCTTGAAGATGGCATTCTTCAAGGGTCTTGCACTAATAATACTAAGCAATAGTTTATCGTAAACGATCCACAGATTTTACGAGATCTTCATCCTTTTTGATGGCCTTATTGGCCAGCACTAAAAAAACGATAGAAATGATAGGAAGTAACACCCCAATACCTTTCTCAGAAACCAATGTTTCTCCAGATATTTTTAGCGATCTGTAAACGAAAACTCCCAGTAATACAAAGTTTGATATAATGTTTAAACGGTTCATCACAAATTGAAATTGCCGTTTCTTAAAACTCAAAATTGAAATGATGGCTAACATTAAAGAAACAAAGATAAGTCCAAAAACTAAAATTTCATTTCTTGCAATCACCGTGTTTCCTGCATCATCCACAATGGATGGAAACCATATATACAAGCATCCCATAACAATGGCAGCAATAAGTATATAGATAGTTTGTATGCGTTGTAACATGGCGTATTAGCTTTAACGACAGCAAAAATAAGGTTTCTTTTTGAAAGATTTAACCCTTCAATTTAAAATATTATTGTATCATTGTAACATCAATTCGTAACCACCTCAATAAAGGTTACTTAGTCTTCGATATATTTTCAAAAAAATATCTTCTTAACGTAACGATTATTACAATCAAATAAACATTATTCCTTTACATACATGTTAGAAATTTCAGAATTAAAAGCAAAAAAGCTACCTGAGCTTCAGGAATTGGCCAAAACTTTAAAAGTACCCAAATACAGAAGTCTTAAAAAATTAGATCTTGTATACCAAATATTAGATTATCAGGCTGCAAATCCAAGTGCAGTGAAAGCAGTTGTCAAAGAAGACAAAGCAGCTCCTGAAGCTGCTCAAACTTCTAAACCTGCTTCCACCAGTGATAAAGCGTCTTCAGAAAAAAAGGCGCCACAAAAACGCGCTCCAAGAGAGGACAACCGCAATAAGAGTTCGGATTCTAAAAGACCCGAAACTCAAAAAAATAATTCGCGTAACGATTCAAAAAAAGAAGCTGATAGATCAACTTCAGATAAAAAACCACAGGCGAATACAGATAAGAAAGAGCGATCTAATACTTCTAATAAGAACGATAGCCGCCAACGAAACCAAAAAGATTCTAATAAAGGTAATAAGAACGATAACCGAAATAATAATCGTTCAAATAATAACAGCCACAAAAACAACGGAAATAAAGATACCCGTAACCGCTATAAAGAGCCGGACTACGAATTTGATGGCATTATAGAAAGTGAAGGTGTATTAGATATTATGCAGGATGGCTATGGCTTTTTACGCTCCAGCGATTACAACTATCTATCTTCTCCGGACGATATTTATGTATCGCAATCCCAAATTAGATTATTCGGGCTAAAATCTGGAGACACTGTTTTAGGAGAAGTTCGCCCACCAAAAGAAGGTGAAAAATATTTTCCACTTATTAAAGTGAATAAAATTAATGGGTTAGGTCCTAATGTAGTAAGAGACCGAATTTCTTTTGAACATTTAACGCCTCTTTTTCCGCAGGAAAAATTTAACCTGGCCGATAAGCAAAGTACTATCTCTACAAGAATTATTGATCTTTTTGCTCCTATTGGAAAAGGACAACGCGGGATGATAGTTTCGCAACCAAAAACGGGTAAAACCATGTTGCTTAAGGATATTGCAAATGCAATTGCTGCAAACCACCCGGAGGTATACCAAATGATTCTACTTATTGATGAACGCCCGGAAGAGGTTACCGATATGCAACGTAATGTGAGTGGTGAAGTAATTGCGTCAACCTTTGACAAAGAACCTTCAGAACACGTTCGTATTGCTAATTTGGTGATTGATAAAGCAAAGCGTCTTGTAGAATGTGGTCACGATGTGGTAATTTTATTAGATTCAATTACACGTTTAGCGCGTGCTTATAATACAGTGCAGCCTGCCAGTGGTAAAATTTTATCTGGGGGTGTTGATGCAAACGCATTAAATAAGCCGAAGCGATTCTTTGGAGCTGCCCGTAATATTGAAAATGGTGGTTCTTTAAGTATTATTGCTACAGCACTTACGGAGACTGGAAGTAAAATGGACGAAGTTATCTTTGAAGAATTTAAAGGTACTGGTAATATGGAGCTACAGTTAGATAGAAAAATATCTAATCGTAGAATTTTCCCTGCCATAGACCTTACATCCTCAAGCACACGAAGAGACGATCTATTGCTGGATGAGAAAACAATACAACGTATGTGGGTGATGCGTAAATACCTTGCAGATATGAATCCTGTAGAAGCAATGGAATTTATAAATGAGCGTTTTAAACAAACCAAAAATAACGAAGAGTTTCTTATCTCTATGAACGGGTAAGTTGCTTGTTGTTTTATAAACAGCTTAAAATCCTACTAAACTATTTAGTAGGATTTTTTTGTTTGAAGTATGTTTAAAATTTTAAGGACTTCTGCGAAAATAAAAAATGCGCCTCCAAAAAGGAAGCGCATTGCTGCTCTAAGTGACCTCGACAAGAGTGCAGATCTTGAATGAGTTCGCATCTTACAATAGAAATTACGCCCTGCTGAAAAAGCAGTGCTATTTTTCACTCTACATTCGTTTACAAAAACTTGGGTTTTTGATACTCCTGTAAATTAAAAAATGCGCCTCCAATATGGAAGCGCATTTCTGCTCTAAGTGACCTCGACAAGAGTGCAGATCTTGAATGAGTTCGCATCTTACAATAGAAATTACGCCCTGCTGAAAAAGCAGTGCTATTTTTCACTCTACATCCGTTTACAAAAACTTGGGTTTTTGATACTCCTGTAAATTAAAAAATGCGCATCCAAAAAGGAAGCGCATTTCTGCTCTAAGTGACCTCGACAAGATTCAAACTTGTAACCTCTTGAGCCGTAATCAAGTGCGCTATTCAGTTGCGCCACGAGGCCATTTTTGCTTTCAAAAGTAATTTACTTCGTTAGCGGGTGCAAATATATTTCTTTTTGTTCATATGAGCAACGTACTTTAGTAAAATTTATAGGATAGTTCATCTTTAAAAAATCTAGCTATGGGTCGGGGTTGGTTTTTTCTGAAGTATATTTATGAAAAGGTTAATAGTAACTAGTGTTGTAATACCTTATTTTTATATCCAAAATAAATAACTATGACCAAAATTGTAAAGGATTCAGATAACGAACAGGAACGGGACTATATCTTTCAGGATAACAAGAAAACTGTTTTTGGAGCTCGTTTCATTATAATAGTTCTTATTATTTTAATAATTGGGGTGGTTGCTACTTCGTATTTTTTAGATTGGTTTTAAAATTAGAAAATGCTTGACATAGAAAAATACATACGTGATATTCCGGATTTTCCTAAAAAGGGTGTGACCTTTAAGGATATAACGCCTCTTTTGGCAAATCCGGAAGCAATGAAGGTATGTGCCGAGGAGCTATTGCGACTTACCGAAATACAACCCATAGACAAAGTGGTTGGGATAGAGTCCAGGGGCTTTTTCTTTGCAACTTTGTTGGCGCAGGAATTAAATGCGGGTTTTATACCTATAAGAAAACCAGGAAAATTACCATACCCCACACTAAAACAACCCTATACATTAGAATATGGGATGGATTCGTTAGAAATTCACGAAGATGCCATTGTAAAAGGTGATAAGGTGTTGCTGCACGACGATGTTTTAGCTACCGGAGGAACCGCACAAGCAGCTTGTAGACTTATTGAGCAGTTGGGAGGAGAAATTGTGCAATGTAATTTTTTAATCGAGTTGTCCTTCTTAAAAGGAATCGATAAACTTAAAAAATACGAAATACGCTCGTTACTTACCTACTAGTCCAACGCATTTTTTGTGACCCACAATTTATAGCCAAACAATGCCATTTGTAACTTGGAGGCCTTAGCAAGATCAACCTCTTTTTTGGTAAGGCTAGGCAAAACTGCTTTGTTAAACCTGGCCAAAGCTTTAAAAAATTTCTTCTTCATATCTGGCTATATTTTATCTATTAAAAATACAGAAATAAAAAAGTCTTTCAGCATATACCGAAAGACTTTAATATTTCTTTAAAAGTATTGCCGCTACATTTCTACAATTAATGTTTCAATAGCCTCATCATCGTCAGTTTTTATAGATTTTGAAATTTTACTTCCTTTACCGTTGTCAAACTTTGCTAGTATGCCGGTAATTTCACCATTGGTATTTCGCTTGACTCTTTTGTAATTGAAATAGATTCCTTTCTCTGAAAGGCTGGCTTTCATGGCTGCCAATTGAGCATCTGTAGTGTCTTTTGTAATGATTATTTTTTCTGAATTTGTCGCATACAAACCGGTGTTAATTCCATAGTTAGTTTTAGCTAATACCTTGCTGTTCTCACGCATTCCGGCAGCATCTTGTCTTAATTCAGATCTGGATTGCATTAATTCTTTGCGTGTTTCAGCAAGTTCTGAACGTATTTCACTCATATTCTCTTGTCTCTTATTAAGGCTTTCAGTTCTATAGGAAAGTGCTTCTTTTCTAATTTCTGCGGCATTCTTAAGAGCTTCTTTTCGTGTTACCATCATCGCTTTTCGCTCTTTTAACAAGGCTTTTCTCTGGTTTTTGTATAGCTCACTTTCTGTAGAACCAAATCCAGAGCTTCCCTTTTCACTATCCATATAAAAGTAAAAATCATTAATAGGCTCCCCATCGTCGCTAGATACTGAATACGTGCCGCTATTTCCGTGACCATCATATTTTATGGTAATAGACGTCATTTCGTCTTTAGCATTGAATTTTACATTACTATACTCAAAATTAATATTATGTAACTTTTTCAACTCTTTTTTGTGGCTTTCCAGTGCCTCTTTAGTAGTGTTTTTTGTGATTTTTATTCGTACTTCTTTTGCTAAAGATGTTGAAGGGGTTTTAGCTAAAACAGCATTTTTTTCATTCAGGTTAGTAAATGTAGCCACCCCATTAAAAAACATAACGCCATCTTTGCCTTTATCACCGTACCTTTCCTTTCCTTCTTTTTTATTAAAAACCTCTACAAAACCGTCCACCTCGACCGTTTTATCGTTCGGTAATTGGGTTTTGCGAAATTCCTTACCGTTAATAATGTATAGGGGGTTTTTACCAAGTATTGGCTCTTTAGGTGTTATAGTTCCTTTTTCTTTTACGCTTTTTGAGTCCAGATCGAGCATTTTGTCTTCAGTTAAAAACATTTCTAATTGCTCTTTTGTGATCTTGAATTGCATCCCATCTTTTCCTGTTTCTGAAACTAATAGAACACCTTTTTCGCGTGGTTCAATAGTATAAACTGTTTGAAATACAGCTTCAGCACTACGGTCAAAACGCGTGTAAAAACGATCGTTTCCGTCAAATTTAGTCTGGAAGCTGAAATTAATTAGATTTGCATTGGCATCCCGTTTTCTGTCTGAAATTTTCACTAAACTCTCAGGATAATTTTCAGCGAAATAATTTTCTAAGGCATCCAGCTCGCTATTGGTAGTTTCGGCTTTGAAACTCCATGTTTTTGAGGTTTTTGTTGCAGCGTGGGTTTCTTCCGGATTATTTTCTGTAGCAGGTGTGTTGTATTTAATAACGGTTTCGGTATTAAAACTCCACAGGAAGAGGGCTAACGCAGGTAAAATGAGCATTAGTTTTAACTGATTGTACTTGTTTGAATTGCTTTTGTTTAACATAATGATTCGTTTTTTGATGAATGAATGATAAAAATTATTGGTAAGCGCCGGAATTGGTAAGGGTGATGAAGCCTTAAGCAGCGCAAGTTGATACTCGGTTTTTGAAGATACGTTGGAAGCTGTTTGATAGTCTGCCAGAAATTCCAGGTTTGCTTCAATACTTTTTTTGTAACTCCAGGAAATTGGGTTTATCCATTGTAAGGCACGAACACAATTGGCAAGTAATACATCTATGCTATGCCACTGGGCTGCGTGTACTTTTTCGTGTTGCAAGATCATTTCAAGCTCCTGTTTTTCGTGTGTTTCAGGATTAAAAACGATGTAGCTGAAAAATGAAAAAGGAGCAATGGTGTCAGCAATTTCAACAAACCGAAATCCGTTTACTTTTGTTGCAGGATGTTTCCGAAGTACTTTGAACAGTGATGCCAATTGAAATAAAAACCGAATTATCATACTACCAAGTCCAATAAAATAAGCTACAATTATAAGTTGCCAAATGTCTATGGTTTCTTTTACAGGGGCTATTTGAGTAGTTTGAACCGGACTTAGTTCAGAAAAATCTTCCGAAGCCAAAAAAACGGGAGCTTCTACCAATGTTATTGTGGTAAATGTAACAAAGGGCAGGAGTAATGCCGAGGCAATGCCAACCAATAAAAAAGTTCTGTTAGCGGTAAAAAAAGTATCTTTTCGAAGCACGAACACATAGATCAGGTAGAATAGCGTCAGGATTCCTGCAGACTTAGCGATGTAGGTGATAAATTCCATTTTTAATTCTTTTTTTCTATGATACTTAAAATTTCCCTAAGCTCTTCTGCGCTTATTTTTTCCTCCTTTGCAAAGAAAGAAACCATACTTTTATAGCTATTGTCAAAATAGCGCTTGGTAGCCTGGTTCATAAACTTCTTAGTGTAGTCTGCCTTACTCACCAAAGGAAAATACTGGTGTGTCTTCCCAAAAGCCTGGTGCGAAACATATCCTTTCTCTTCCAGATTTCTAATAATCGTAGAAACAGTATTGTAATGATTCTCGCCGGGCATAGCTGCTACAACTTCTTTCACAAAAGCCTTTTCAAGCTTCCATAGTGTCTGCATTACTTCCTCTTCTTTGTTCGTTATTTGTTCCAAAATTTTTATTGTTTTAGTGCCTTTGCTTCACGCTGGCTATTATTTATTATTATCAGCAAATCCCGAATGCCTTATTCGCAGTCGAAACACATTTCAAATACGAGATAATGCTTTATATCAAATTTCTTCCCCCAGTTTTCTATATCTTTTCCACTGTTTTCAACGGCACACCAGTATTTTGCACCGTCTTTTTCGTAGGGTAGGATATAGGCCATTAAATAAAACGGCTCTCCTTTTACAATGCCTTCATTAAAAGTTTCGGCAATGTTACGAAGGCTGTAATCTTCACTTTTTATGGCATCAAATTCCATTGTTCTTCCATAGCGAGGGAATTTAAAACTCATTTTCAGCTTATTGTCGTTCGTTAATTTTGATATTACTTTAAAATTGAAAATAGAATCTTTCAGTTTTTCTAATCCCGGGACGTCTATAGTGGCAGAGTTGGTGATTACAGTTTCTTTTTTAACCTTTCCGTTCCAAATTTCCTTGGCAGTAAGCTTAAAGGTGCTTCCTTTTAAATCGGCTCCGGTGAATTTCATTTTATAAAACTCAACTCCTTCAAAAAACATAAGATCGCTTATGTCTTTATTTTCTGAAAGATATTCAGACGTCATGGTAATGTTACCTGGTTTTGGCATTTGCGCTAACAAAATAAATGAATTAAAAAGCAATAAGAAACAAGCGGATAATTTCATACTAAGTACGTTATTGATTGATGATGTACAAATGTATAACGATTCTTTTAGTTACACAACTATTTTTGTAGTTATATAACTTAATTTTTAGTTGATTATTGTTAACACGTTCAAAAATGTAAAAGCTCCATTCTGAAATCGACAATCATTTAAGTATCTTCGCTACCTTAATATATAGATATGAGTGTTCTGTTTATTTTTTTAGGATTGGTGTTGCTGGTAGTAGGGGGTGAGTTTTTGGTTCGTGCAGCGGTAGGCTTATCTTTTAAGCTGAAACTTTCCAAAATGGTCATTGGTTTAACCGTGGTTTCTTTTGCTACATCGGCTCCGGAATTATTGGTGAGTATTCAGGCAGCGATGGATGGTTTTAGTGATATCTCTTTAGGAAATGTGATTGGCTCCAACATTGCCAATATTGGTTTGGTGTTGGGTGTAACGGCTATTATTGCGCCGTTGGCTATAGATAGAGATTTTTATAAGTTTAACTGGCCGGTGATGATGCTGTTTTCGGTAGTGCTCTATTTTTTGCTGAAAAGCGGTAACCAGATCGACCTGTGGGAAGGTGTAGGCTTATTGGCATTACTGGCAGTGTATTTATACCTTTTAATTCATCGCGCCCGAAACAAAGCGAAGACGCATCCTGTAGATGATGGAATTGATGACGGACTTTCTAAAGCCACTAATTTTAAAATTATAATCTGGTTGCTTATTGGTGGTGTAGCGTTGTACGCTGGGAGTGAATTTTTGGTAAAAGGTGCCGTAGAATTGGCAACTGCAATGGGTATAAGTGAACGTGTTATTGCGGTAACTATGATTGCCGTGGGAACCAGTGTTCCGGAATTGGCAGCCTCGGTTATCGCAGCGCTAAAAAAAGAGAAAGCACTTTCACTTGGAAATTTAATAGGGTCTAACATTTTTAACATCGCTTCGGTGTTAGGTATTACGGCTGTAATTCAACCCATTGCGGTGAAGAGTCAGGAAGTACTTACCAACGACATTTGGTGGATGCTGGGCTTTGCAGCGGTCTTGATCCCATTGGCATTTCTTCCAAAGAAATTTGAAATAGGTCGTCTCAAAGGACTTGTAATTGTAATTGCGTATTGTGCTTTTATTAGCCTTGCTTTCTTGGGGAATTAAGTATTAGAAACTTCAACTTTTAAACGTCTGAAACCCAAATTTTATTGGTAAGACCTCTTAGGTTCGGTTTTTATTTCAGTTATTCCTCCTCATCTTACAGCGAAGTGGCGTAAGTTCTATCTTCTGATTTAACCTTCAAGTTAAAGTTTAGAGCTTATATTTTTGTTTTTAAAAGAAAAACAGGGGGTGTGTGCGTGAAAAATGCATTTTATTAATAACTTAACACTAAAAAATAGGGGGTGTATTAAGTAAAAAACTATTTTTGCATTGTTTTTAAATTTAAAACCACTTAAAAAATAGTAGTATGTCCACATTAAGATTTCACGCCATTAAAGAGACGTTTAACCGTCCCGTAATAGATGTTAAAGAAGCAGAACGTCGTTCGGCTGTATTTGGTAAAAACGTTTTTAATGACGCAGCTATGCGTCAGTATTTAACCAAAGACTCTTTTAAAAGCGTCCAAGATGCCGTAGTAAACGGTAGTAAGATTGACCGTAGCGTTGCAGATCACATTTCTACAGGAATGAAAGAGTGGGCCATTAGCAAAGGCGCAACACATTATACACACTGGTTTCAGCCATTAACGGGTACTACTGCAGAGAAGCACGATGCCTTTTTTGAAACTACCGACGATGGTGGTGCGATCGAAAAATTTGGTGGCGGACAATTAGTGCAGCAAGAGCCGGATGCTTCCAGTTTTCCTAATGGTGGTATTAGAAATACATTTGAAGCACGTGGATATACTGCCTGGGATCCTACATCTCCAGCCTTTATTTATGGAACAACGTTGTGTATTCCAACAGTATTTGTAGCCTATACCGGTGAAGCCTTGGATAATAAGACGCCATTACTTAGAGCTCTGCAATCTATTGATCAGGCAGCTACAGGGGTGGCAAAGTATTTCGATAAGAATGTAACCAAAGTAAACCCAACCTTAGGATGGGAGCAGGAATATTTCCTAATAGATAAAGCACTGGCAATTTCCCGTCCGGATATTAATCTGGCGGGTAGAACTTTATTGGGGCACGCCTCGGCAAAAGGACAGCAGTTGGACGATCATTATTTTGGCTCTATCACCAGACGTGTGCTGGACTATATGCGCGATCTGGAAAATGAATGTATGTTATTGGGTATCCCGGTAAAAACACGCCACAACGAGGTAGCACCTAACCAATTTGAGTTAGCACCTATTTTTGAAGAAACCAACCTTGCTGTAGACCACAACTCCTTATTAATGGATGTGATGGCAAAAGTGGCCGACCGTCATGAAGTTTAAAGTGCTTTTTCACGAAAAGCCCTTTGCAGGTGTAAATGGAAGCGGAAAACATAATAACTGGTCATTAGCAACCAATACGGGTGTTAATTTATTAGGTCCTGGGAGTACTCCTATGAAAAATCTTCAGTTTTTAACCTTCTTTATCAACACCATTAAAGCGGTAAATGATTATGAGGAATTATTAAGAGCTTCTATCGCAAGTGCAAGTAACGATCATAGACTTGGCGCAAACGAAGCACCACCGGCGATTATTTCAGTTTTTATTGGTTCTCAGCTAACATCGGTACTGGATGAGCTTGAAAAAGTGAAAAATGGTAAACTATCTCCGGAAGATAAAACAGATCTTAAACTGAACGTAGTTGGAAAAATTCCTGAAATTTTACTGGACAATACAGACCGTAACCGTACATCACCATTCGCTTTTACAGGAAATAAATTTGAATTTAGAGCTGTAGGATCTACCGCAAACTGTGCGAAGCCTATGACTGTTTTAAATGCTATTGTTGCCAAGCAGTTAATAGACTTTAAGACTGAAGTGGATGCCTTGATCAAGGACAAGAAGATGAAGAAGGATGATGCTATCTTTAACATCTTAAAAGGATACATTAAAGACTCTAAGCGTATTCGTTTTGAAGGTGATGGGTACGGAGAAGCCTGGGAAAAAGAAGCAAAGAAACGTAAGTTAAGTAATAACAAAACTACACCAGAAGCGTTAAAAGCGCAGGTGTTCAAGAGTACTATCGAGCTATACGAAGGTCTTGGTATAATGAGCAAGGTAGAAATTGAGGCCCGCCACGAGATTGAAGTAGAAGAATATGCAATGCGTATTCAGATCGAAGGACGTGTGTTGGGAGATATTGCCCGTAATCATGTGATCCCAACTTCTATAAGATACCAAAACATTTTAATTGAAAATGTACAAGGTCTTAAAGACATTTATGGAAATACCTTTAAAAAGTACGCCAAAGAACAAATGAATCTTATTGAATCCATTAGCGAACATATTGAAACCATTAATAAAGGTATTACAGATATGATCAATGAGCGTAAAAAGGCAAATGGCATTGAGAATGCTGAAAAGAGAGCTTTTGCTTACTGTGATAAGGTAAAACCTTATTTTGATGAGATTCGCTATCACTGTGATAAATTGGAGTTATTGGTAGACGACGAAATCTGGCCATTAACTAAATATCGTGAATTGCTGTTTACAAGGTAAATTACTTTATACCTATATATATAGAAATGCTTCCTAAATTAGGAGGCATTTTTTTTACATAAACTTTCTCAAGTTTTCATTTTTTACAACGCTAAGCTATTACTGCTATTTCTGTAATGAAGATAGCTACCTTTCTTATAGTACTTTATTTAGTGCTTTCATCTTTTGTAGGGTGTTAGCGGTATGTAATGCTATTTATACAAATTGGTTTTTAGTAACATATCAAGGGTTAAGATATCACGATAAGGAATACACTTGTTTCCATATTTCGGGTTTTTGTGAAAACAAGTACTCTTACTAATGCAAAATCCTTATCAAATCTAATTTTTTTTATTTCCGCATTGTATTATCAAATCTTTAATTAAGTAAGAATTTTACAATAAGAGAGCGCAGTTTTAGATGCGCTACAATATTTATTTTTGGAATAGAAGATTTTATAGGTGAAGAATCAAAAAATTTAGAATGTAAATTCTAACAAAATTTCTTTAAGTTGTGTATAAATTTTACTCACAAGAGACATACTACGCGTAAACACGTAGTATTTAGTCGTTTAATAATGCGTTTGAACGAATAGAAATAGTTGTTTTAGACTTTAACAAAATTTTAACATATTGATTTATGTTAACAAAAATTGCGTTTTGCCGATTTTAATTTACTTGAAACCAAACCTAAACAATTTATTAACAGTCTTTTTCCTACAAAACTGTTTTTATAGCGAATCTCGCAAATCACTATTATTGTTTATCTGAATAAATGTGTGATATTTGAACCATAAGAAACGAGAAAAATATTCCTCAATTTTTTTATTTCTGAAACATCAAATTTTATGTTACAAACCAAAATTTGATGAACCCATAAAATCCCCTTTCAGTAAAATTCAAAAAATTTGAACTTTGTTCGAAGTGGAATAGTTATGGATAAAAATCAAACTTAAACATTTGATTATCAAATAAGTATAATTTTAACCTTTATTAACTTTAAATTTTAATTAGTATGAAAAAAGTAATTTTAAGCGCAGCATTCCTATTAGCAGGAGCTGTAGTATTCGCACAAACTGACAACACAAGTGTCGTAGATCAGGACGGTACATTAAACAACGCAGTTGTTGATCAACAAGGTGACAATGCATCTACAATCACTCAAATGGGAGCTGTTGGTCCTAACAGTGGTTTAAGAAATGATGCTAACGTAATGCAGGAGGGTGATGATAACACTTCTAATGTAGTTCAAGATGGTGATGATAACGAAGCTATCGTTAGACAAAACAAAGCTACTGGTAACGGAGATGTAGACGATAACTCTGCTACTATTCTTCAGGGAAACAATGGTAACGCTGAGCGTAACTATGCACGTACAAGACAGTCTGGAAACAATAACAATTCAGTTACAGACCAGAGATGGGATAATAACGATGCTTGGACAGATCAGTCTGGGAATAATAACGTAGCTCGCCAATTGCAAGTTGCCGGACCACCAAACAACAGCCCTGGAAATGATGCTAGAATCGACCAGTCTGGAAATGGTAACAGAGGTGACCAAAAGCAGTATGGTACTCGTAACGATGCGCGTATTACTCAATCTGGTAACGGAAACCGTTCAGATCAAACTCAAGGTGGTTTAGGTTCTGCTAGTATTGTAGACAGAAACCTTGCTGTAGCTAACCAAAGTGGAGATGATAACCGTTCTAACGAAAATCAGTCTGGTGATCGTAACGACTCTCGTGTAGACCAGTCTGGAGACGATAACGAATCTACAGTTATGCAAAGTGGAGATGATAATGATTCTAGAGTAGCAACTTCTGGAAACAATAACAGATCTACTGCAACTCAAACTGGAGATCTTAACGACTCTGATGTAAACCAATCTGGTAACGCAAACCGTTCTACAGTAATGCAGAGTGGTGACAGAAACATTTCTAGAGTAATGTCTTCAGGAAATGGTAACAGATCTTTAGTAACACAAACTTCTGACCGTAACACTTCTCGTGTGAACCAGAGTGGAAATAACAACAGATCTACTGTATTACAGGAAGGTGGTATCTTGAACAACTCTAGAGTTGACCAATTAGGTACTAACGACAGAAGTAACGTAATGCAAACAGGTACTAGTAACTCATCTAGAGTAACTCAGAATAACTAATTTTTAGTGAATTAGATAGAGAGAAATATTCTTTCTATATTTCTTAATTACAATAATTAGGGGTATATTTAGCAATAAATATACCCCTTTTATAACTAAAATAAATTATGAAGTTGAATAGGAAATTAATCATATGTACAAGTATATGCCTTGCATTTTTTGGTACTACTATGAATGCCCAATTAGATGATCGTCCGGAATATGAAGATAACTTCAATAGTTTGGAACAATCAAGAGTGTTTATTAACGATCTTATGAATACTGAAAATACTACGTCCAGGAATACTTCTACGTCTAGTGAGGTTTTTATAAATCAGATTGGAAATTATAACAGCGTAGTTAGTAATACAACTACAAAAAACAGTACTATAAATATACAGCAAACAGGAAATTCGAACGAGGTGGATTTAAATGTTCGTTCTAATACATATTTTGCCAATATTGTACAAGATGGAGATAGAAATAAGCTCAGGGATGTTGTAAATAATTCCAGAGAGAATGCAACACTCAATTTGACCCAGGAAGGAAGAAATTTAAATTTTCAACGATATGGAACTAATTCCATAACTGAAAAATTACAGTTTAAAATGTCCGGGACTAATAAAACCTTAATTATAAAAAGTATTAAATAGTATGAAGCTTTTAAGAAAAATGCTGCTTCTGGGTGTTTTTATAACTACAGGTCAATTTATTGCCCAGAATATGAATAAGGAGGTGGATGCAAAAATAAATATAGAGAGCAATAAAAGCACTGGATTTATAACCATAACAGGTACGGCTACAAATACTACAGAGATTAACAAATCTTTAAAATATGAGCTTTCTGTTATTTCTAATAGTAATGGAAATAATTCTAAAAACGGACAGTCTGGCAGGTTCTCTCTTGAACCCCGGGAAGCTAAATCATTATCAACTACAACAATTAATTTTGATGATACTGGCGATTTAATTATATTGCTCCTTATTTATGACAGCAATGGCAAGCCAATAGGCAAGGACAGAGTGGAATTTAAAAATGGAGAAGTTGCCGTCGCCGAAGCAAAAAAAAAAGGAAAGAAATAGATAGAGTAGAAGGAAGAGGTCTGGTAATAGACAATGTAAAGACGATATTCGGTAAGGATTTTTTTAATTTATTCTTTCAACAATATTACCATTATAGAGTGAATGGTTCCAGGGCAGTTCTCATCGAAGAGAATTTTTCTTTTGGAAGATCAACCCAGATCAAGGTAGTTATTAATAATAAAATTATTCATCAGTATTTCTCCAGACCAGGAAAAGAGTTTACCGAAGAGATGGTGAGGCAAAGCTTGGTTAAAGTGATAAGATATTTTCAACAGGAAGAAAAAAATAAAGGATAATTACAGCGAATTTAAAAAATGCCTAACATAAAATATTTATTAATTATAGCAGTCTGCTTCGCGTCAGCTCAGACATTCGCGCAGCAATTGGTGTATACACCAAAAAATCCTGCCTTTGGCGGAGACTCTTTTAACTATACCTGGTTACTAAATTCAGCTAATGCTCAGAATGGATTTACAGATCCTGCTGCTGATGATTTTGGAAGTCAAACTGAATTAGAGTTGTTTACTCAAGATCTTAACTCAAGCATATTAGGTCAAGTTAGCAGATCTTTGTTTTTAAATGAATTCGGCGATGAAGGTTTGCAACCCGGGCCCTTCACTTTTGGAAGTCTGGCCATCGATATCTTTGAATCGGGTCAGGGACTTGTTATTGATATTTTAGATACTAATACAGGAGAACAAACACAGGTTATTATCCCAAATTAATACGCTTGCCAAAATGAATATTATTTCAATATTAAGAATTTTACTTATTAGTTTATTTTTTTCAGGTTGTGGTACTTATTTCAATCAGCCCATCAAACAACAAGCTGCAAGAATTGGTGAAACATCATCAATTTACAAAGATCTTAATAGTTTGCCCTTGCCGGATGAACCAGTAATTGTAGGAGTCTACAATTTCAAGGATTTAACTGGACAATTTAAGAATACAGAAAATGGTAGTACCTTCAGTACTGCTATTCCTCAGGGAGCTACTACTATCCTATTAAAAGCACTCGACGACAGTAAATGGTTTACGACTATTGAAAGGGAAAATATAAATAATTTATTTAACGAAAGAAATATTATTAAAGATACCAGGGCCGATTATGAAAACAATAATTCTAATGGTCCAAATATATCCCCGCTACTTTTTGCGGGTATTTTATTGGAAGGTGGTGTTGTTTCTTATGATACAAATATTGTAACCGGAGGGCTGGGAGCAAGGTATTTTGGAGTTGGAGGATCTACTCAATACAGAGAAGACAGAATAACAGTTTATTTAAGAGCGGTCTCTACGAAATCCGGAAAAATATTGAAAAACGTTTATGTTTCAAAAACCATTCTATCTCAAGCGATTGATGCCAGCCTATTCAGGTATGTAAATTTCCAAAGATTACTGGAAGTTGAAACCGGAATCACAAAAAACGAACCCACACAAATGGCACTTAAAGAGGCTATTGAAAAAGCTGTTATAACACTTATTTTAGAAGGAATTGATGCTCAACTTTGGTCTACTAAAGAAGGAGATTCACTGAATCAAGAGCTGGTAGCTAAATATAAAGAAGAAAAAGCTGAAGAAGAGTCAACCTTGCTGTATGATAGAAAGCAAACACCTAAGAAATATAAGAATTCATTCGCTCTTGTAGCCGGGGCTCCCACGCTATTGGGAGATTTTTCAAATAAAAGAATAGGTTTAAATGCAGGGTTTGAATATTCCAGAGTGCTTACTTCAAACCTAGATGCTACACTCAGGGGGTCATATCTAGAACTTGAGACCGGTGATACATTTTCAAAACAATTTGTGAATACTGCATTGGGATTGAATTATAACCTCTTACCTTTTGAGAATCTCTCCCCTCATATATTTGGAGGAGTAGGTTTACTTCTTGATCTTGATGAAAGATTTAATACGACACCAAGACTAGAGCCCGTTTTAAACGCATATGCTGGTGCTGGTATAAATATTAAACTATCCGAACGCTTTGTAGCAGATCTTTTTGCGGAATACTACGTAACTACGATAGACAATTTAGATCTTTTAAAAAATGGTAAACGAGACGACTATTTCTATAATTTTGGGATTGGTCTCAAATATAACTTTGGAGATAGCACAAAAATAAAGGAAGATCCTGAAGAGGAATCATCTGAAATAAAAAATAAATCATGAAAATTAAACTCTTTTTGATAGTTATGGTTTTGGCACTATCATATTCTTGCGATGAAGATACAATAGATGAAAATGGTACCGGAACGCTTAGAGGAACAGTCGTTTCTGATGGTGATAACATGCCTTTGGAAAATGTTAAAATATCTACTACTCCGGTATCTAATACCGTTTTTACGAACGCTTCTGGAGAATTTATTATTCCCAACGTACAAGTTGGCGAATATTCAGTGCAAGCAGACCTTGATGGATTTTTAAGTGCTTTTGAAGCTGCAACTATCAATTCTCAGGGAGAAGAAATAAATGTAGTTTTTGAACTCATGGAATCTACTGCCGGAAACCGTCCGCCTACTGCTCCGGAATTAATTTATCCTCCAGATAATGCTACTGATATTCCATTAACATTCGATTTTAGCTGGAACGCAACAGACCCAGATAATGATGATCTAACATATTCTCTTGAAATACTTAATGGAACCGACAATGAGGTCCTTCTTTTCGAAGAAATTCAAGACACTGTTTTTACTATTCAAAACCTTAGGCTTGGCATTAATTACTTCTGGCAAATAGAAGCCACCGATGGAGTTAATCCTCCTGTACAAAGTGAAGTAAGTACGTTTAGAACTGCAGAAGAAAATTTAAATAGATTTTTGTACGTTAGAGAGATTGATGGAAATAATGTGATTTTTTCCGGAGACGATACAGAGGATGGTGATGATGGTCCAAACGAAAATGAACTACAGTTAACCTCCGAAAATAAAAATAGCTTTAAACCTCGTAGAAATACTACTTCTGGATTAATAGCCTTTTTAAGGAATGTGGGGCCAGAGACTCATCTTTTTTCTATGAAATCAGACGGCAGTGAGGTTAAGCAGATTACCTCCAATATTCCAGTTTCTGGATTTAGACAAGATCAGCTTGAGTTTACTTGGTTTAACAATGGGTCTAATTTATATTATCCAAATTTTAATCAACTCTATTCAGTGAACAGCAACGGAACTGGTACCGAAATGGTGTACGAAGCTCCAACTAATGAATTTATTACTGAAATTGCTGTAAATGAATTAGATAATAAAGTATTAATAAAAACTAATAATGTATTAGGATACAATGTAAAAATTCAGATCGTAGATCCAGCAACAGGGGATGTCCTAACTACAATTGTGGAAAATGAACCCGGTGCTTTTGGAGGTATAGACTATTCAGCAAATGGTAACAAAGTATTATATACTAAAGATATCACTGGTTTCCAAAATGAAAATTATAGAATTTTGGATTCCAGAATTTTTGAATATGATATAACAACTTCAACGGCTGTTGAGATTGATACAGAAAAGGAATCCGGTACAAATAATTTGGATGTAAAATACTCCCCTTCCGAAGGTGGTGTAATATATGTGAATACGCCAAATGACGGCTTGTCCCAGAGAGATATTTATGTAACTATATTTGGTTCTACCATCGATAATGAATTGGTCTTTACCAATGCTATAATGCCAGACTGGGAATAATTAAAAATATTACTATCAAAATAAAAATAACGCCCTGAACTTTCGGGGCGTTTTTGCATTCCGTATTTTTGTAATTCTAAGAAAATTGTATGAGTCAAGAAGTTTCAAAAAGATATGCCCAACGAGGTGTTTCGGCCGGTAAAGAAGATGTTCATAACGCCATAAAGAATGTGGATAAAGGACTTTTCCCAAAAGCCTTTTGTAAGATTGTTCCAGACTATCTCACCGGAGACGAAGACTATTGTTTAATTATGCATGCAGATGGTGCAGGCACTAAATCTTCTTTGGCGTACATGTATTGGAAGGAGACAGGCGATATAAATGTTTGGAAAGGTATTGCACAGGATGCGCTCATTATGAATATTGACGACCTGCTTTGCGTTGGCGCCGTAGATAATATTACACTATCCTCCACCATTGGACGTAACAAAAACCTGATCACTGGTGAAGTAATTTCAGCAATTATAAACGGTACCGAAGAACTGCTGGAAGACTTAACCAGGTTTGGAGTAAAAATACATTCCACAGGAGGTGAAACAGCAGATGTAGGTGACCTGGTAAGAACTATTATTGTTGATAGTACTGTAACCGCAAGAATGAAACGAGCCAATGTAATTAATAATGCCAACATACAACCTGGAGATGTAATTGTAGGCTTATCTTCTTTTGGGCAGGCAACATACGAAACAGAATATAACGGAGGGATGGGTAGCAACGGACTTACGAGCGCCCGTCATGACGTTTTTGACAACTATTTATCTAAAAAATATCCAGAAAGTTACGACGCAGCAGTTCCCGAAGATTTAGTATATAGCGGGAGTAAAAAATTAACCGACAGCATAGAAAATTCGCCTTTGGATGCAGGTAAATTGGTGCTGTCTCCCACAAGAACCTACGCTCCAATTATAAAGGAGATTTTAGCAAAATATACCCCCGAACAAATTCACGGCATGGTACATTGCAGCGGTGGAGCTCAAACCAAAATCCTTCATTTTATAGATAATCTTCATATCATAAAAGATAACTTATTTGAGACCCCTCCATTATTCAAATTAATACAAGAAGAAAGCGGTACAGACTGGAAAGAAATGTATCAGGTATTCAATATGGGACACAGAATGGAATTGTATGTTCCAGCGGAAATAGCCCAAGAAATTATTTCTATTTCAGAATCTTACAACGTAGCCGCTCAAATAGTTGGAAAAGTAGAAGCTTCTGAAAAGAAGAAATTGACAATTAAATCCAGATACGGAGAGTTTGTGTATGTATAATATGTGTAAAAAAGTCTAACAAAGTCTTTAAAATAAAGCGTATTGCACTTGTATAATGGAGACAGAAATACGTAATCCGAGGAACTATAAAAAAGTGCTGTTCATAACGTCCGTACTACTTTTAATATGTAGTATTTTGGTGCACTTCTTTGGTAATTTTCCGCTCTATCGTTTTTTAAGAGGGCTCATAAGCTTTATATTTCTCGCCATCATAGTTGCTTACACAAGAAAAGAAACCAATGGGGTTCTTGTGGGATTTTTAGTTACCTATGGAGCATCCAGCGTATGTACCGTTTGGTATGAAAACACGACCATTGCAGCGATATCGTTATTCTTAAACTTTTTTGCCTACTTATTTTTAATAAAAGCTGTATGGCCTAAAGCGAGTTTCAAAAACTTGGGCAGTGTATTAACTATTGTTTTTATTGTGCTCGTAATTATAAACACTTATTTACTGTACGAGTTTATTTCTAAACTACAGGATTTTGCCAACGGAAGTTTACATTATGCTGCTATGCTATTGGGAGCTATGTCCCTTGTGATTGTTGGTTTTCTATCGCTTTTATACAATCATTCTCAAAACTCCAAAGCATCCCTGGTTTTTACATTAACCGTTTTTCTTTTTGTTTTTGCTGAAATTTTTCGCGCTATTGGGTATTATAATTTCGGATTTGGGAATATGTCTGTTTATATCGCGCGGGTGATGCTTATAACCGCCACAGGATTGTTAGCTCATTTTATGTTAATGCGCAAAAACGAAAATGAAATGCTATCGCGTAAATTTTTCTAGCTTTCTTCTGAATTTTCACAGTGAACTTTATGTAAATTTTAAACTTAAATTTTAATACAGCAAATTATATTTGGATGTATGATTTCGCTTCGGCAGAATTGAAACCTTCCTTAATTTATTGTAAATTTGATGCCATATTGAAGTATATTTCAATATAAAAATGAAACTATGCTAGAAAAACTTCAAATAGTAAAAAATAGATTCGATGAGGTAAGTGATCTTATCATTCAGCCAGATATTATAAGCGATCAGCGCCAGTATATTCAACTTACAAAAGAATATAAGGATCTTAACGCCTTAATGAAGAAACGTGAGGCATACCTTACAGCAAAAGAGCGAATTTCAGAAGCCGAGGAGATACTGGGAGACGGGAGTGATGCGGATATGGCAGAGATGGCAAAAATGCAAATGGAAGAAGCAAAGTCCAAAATTGAAGTCTTGGAAGAGGAAATTAAGTTTATGCTAATTCCCAAAGATCCGGAAGATACCAAAAATGCAGTTATGGAGATTAAGGCTGGAACTGGTGGTGATGAGGCCAGTATTTTTGCAGGAGATTTACACCGTATGTATACAAAGTATTGCGAAAGTAAAGGGTGGAAAACCAGTGTGGTTGATTTTAGTGAAGGAACAAGTGGGGGTTATAAAGCCATCCAGATGGAGGTAGAGGGCGACGATGTGTACGGAACACTTAAATTTGAAGCTGGGGTGCATCGTGTTCAACGAGTGCCGCAAACCGAAACACAGGGCCGTGTCCATACCAGTGCGGCAACAGTTATGGTTTTTCCGGAAGCAGAAGAGTTTGATGTACAAATTGAAACGAAAGATGTACGGGTAGATTATTTTTGTTCCTCGGGACCTGGTGGGCAGTCTGTAAACACAACATATTCTGCCGTACGATTAACACACGTACCCACCGGATTAGTAGCGCAATGTCAGGACCAGAAGTCGCAGCATAAAAATAAAGAAAAGGCTTTTAAAGTGTTACGTTCCAGATTGTATGATCTTGAACTAGCCAAAAAGCAAGCCGAGGATGCCGAAAAACGTGGCTCTATGGTTACAAGTGGCGATAGAAGTGCTAAGATTAGAACCTATAATTATCCACAGGGACGTGTAACCGATCATAGAATTAACCTCACATTGTACGATTTAAGTAATATTATAGATGGTGATGTTCAGAAAATTATAGATGAACTTCAGTTGGTAAGTAATACCGAAAAGTTGAAGGAAGCAGGAGAAACATTTTAAGAGATACCCATGACTACTGAAGAACTTGTTGCTCAAATTCATAAAAAAAAGTCGTTTCTCTGTATAGGACTGGATGTAGATCTGGAAAAAATTCCGAAACATTTATTGGCTGAAGAAGATCCTTTTTTTGCTTTCAACAAGGCAATTATAGACGCTACACATCATCTTGCAGTTGCATATAAACCTAACACTGCTTTTTATGAAGCCTATGGTCTAAAAGGCTGGAAAGCTTTAAAAAAGACAATTACGTATCTTAATCAGAACTACCCCGAGATATTTACCATTGCAGACGCAAAAAGAGGAGATATAGGTAATACATCCGCTATGTATGCCAAAGCTTTTTTTGAGGATTTAGGATTCGATTCGGTTACTACGGCACCTTATATGGGGAAAGATAGTATTGAACCTTTTTTGAATTTTGAAAATAAACACACCATTCTACTAGCGCTAACTTCCAATAAAGGAGCTTTCGATTTTCAAACACAAAAAATAGAAGGGAAAGAAGTTTATAAAGCTGTTATCGAGACTTCTAAACAGTGGAAAAATGCTCATAACTTAATGTACGTTGTAGGCGCAACAAAGGCAAGTTATCTTGCCGAAATAAGACAGCTGGTTCCTACTAGCTTTTTACTTGTTCCAGGTGTTGGAGCACAGGGAGGAAGTCTTTCTGAAGTGTGCAAATACGGTCTTTCTTCAAATATAGGATTGCTTATTAATTCTTCTCGTGGTATTATTTATGCAGGGAATGATGAGAATTTCGCAACAGCTTCGGCTACTGCGGCCAAAAAATTGCAATCGCAAATGGAAGCTATTCTACATGCGCTTTAAAGATCAATTACATAGAGAAATAGACATACCACAAACACCAACAAGGATTGTTTCCTTAGTTCCTTCACAAACCGAATTACTCGTAGATCTAGGACTCGCGGCCAGTATTATAGGAGTTACAAAATTTTGCGTACACCCGGAAGGTTTAAAAAAAACCAAAACTATTGTTGGGGGAACAAAACAGGTACACTACGATAAGATTAAAACACTGTCCCCAGACATAATTATATGCAACAAAGAAGAAAATACAAAAGAAATGGTGCTGGCTTTACAGCAAATTGCACCGGTTTGGGTGAGTGATATTTGTACTATTGAAGACAACGTAAAAATGATCCACGAGTTTGGGGTCTTATTTTCAGTTCAAAAAAAGGCAGATAATTTGGTTGATACTCTTCTTAATGCGCTCCAAGATTTTAAAGACTTTATGGCTTTAAAACCAACTCGCGATGTTGCTTATGTAATCTGGAAGAATCCTTATATGGTTGCTGGTAGCAATACATTTATAGATTATTTACTGAAGTTAAATAATTTTAAGAATGTTTTTTGTGAAAAAGAATCTCGCTATCCGGAAGTATTTGAAGAAGAACTAACAAAAGCAGATATATTGCTCTTATCTACAGAACCTTTTCCATTTAACACAAAAGATGTCTCACAATTGAAAAATGCACTTAAAAGAGAAGTTCGTTTGGTAGATGGGGAGTATTTTAGTTGGTATGGTTCCAGAATTATAGAGGCGCTCACATACTTTAAATCGATGCACTAAGAAATTTACTTATCTGCTTTTTGAAGTGTTAAGTATTTTATTTCATCAAATACTTTGTAAGCTTGTTGTTGTGCTTTTTTACTTTCGTCTCTATCTCTTAGAGAAATTCTAAACGATTTTTTCATAAGCTCTGCATATTTTTTTTCAAGCTTTTCTACTCTGGATTTTCTTTTTAGCCAACTCGACATACTTTGTTAATTTGTTTATACAAAAATAACATTATGGAAACCTAATATTTATTAAGAATACGTTAACCATGTCCTAATTTATTACTAGCGAGCGCGTCTATTTATCTTGTAATGCAAATACCTGGCGTAAAAGATTTGTTGTTCTGGAAGCAGTACTGCTTCTTATTTTCTTTTCTTCAATCCCTATCATGGTATAAACACCTTCCAGAGCCTGATTAGTTACATAATCGGTTAGGTCTGGATTTACTTGGCTTACAAATGGGATGGTATTATATTTAGTAATGATGTTTTCCCAAACCCTATCTGCCCCCACTTTTTGGAATGAATTTTTTATAACAGGATTAAATTGAGCATACAATGCGCTATTGGTTTTTCCTTCCAAATAGTTGGTGGCTGCATTGTTTGGACCTAAGAGAATGTTTTTAGCATCGGTAAAAGTAATTTCTTTAACTGCACCAACAAAGATGGGTGTCGCGGTTTTAACTGCATCTTCAGCGGCTCGATTTAGCATTTTTAATCCTTCATCTGCAAGGCTGCTTAACCCTATATCTCTAAGGGTACGGTCTACTTTTTTTAGTTCTTGGGGTAGCAGGATCTTTACCAGGTTATTTTTATAGAACCCATCTTCTTGGGTAAGTTTAGTAACCTGCTTATCTATACCAAAGTCCAATGCCTGACGGAGGCCACTTGCTATCATTGTAGGATCCATTCCACCACCTTGTGGTAAATTATTTACTACCTGCTGTAATTCTGCGCAAGAGATTAATACAAAACAAGACAGAAATAAGAGAAGTTTTTTCATAGCACCGGATATTTATTTAATTAGTAAAGTATAAATATAAAAAAAGCCCTTCATAATGAAGGGCTTAATATAAGGTATATTAAGTAACTAATTACTTAATAACTTTTACAGTTTTTGAAGTACCATCAATAGTGATATTTACTAAGTAAGCACCTGAAGTAAGTGCGCTCATATCAATACTTGGAGATACAACACCAGGAGTAGCTGTAAGAACAACTTTTCCTAATACATCATACACAACAACTGAACTTACAGCGTTAACGCTAGAGATGTTAAGTCTGTCCTGTACTGGGTTAGGGTATACGCTAAAGTTAGAAGCAGCAAAGTCATTTGTTGCTAAGATAAGACCTTCAACAAATACTACATCATCAATGTAATAATTGTTCTCGGCAATACTTGCGTAGAAATCAACCCCACCAAAATTATTTTCAGGACCAACTGGTAATACACCAGAAGAAACTCCATTAACTGAAATTTCATAAGTAAGAGCATCAAGATCAACAACACTAACAACATCAAACCAATCACCAGTAGGATAATCAACTTCAACAGAACCAGCTACAAGAACATTAACATCTGTACCTGGGTTAATTCTCATTGTACCATCAACGAAATTTACGTTATTAGAAGTAAACTCTTGGTTTGCATTTGCATTTGGATTAACATTTCCCTGTAAGTTAAAGTATCCAGCATCTCCCGCGTTGATTAACATTTTAAATCCAACACTCCAAGTTCCAGAAGTTTTAACATCACCAGGAAAATCTAGTACAGCATCTTGGGGTCCAGGTTCAGGTCCAATGTTTCCAGAGTTAGGAGCACTAAAGAACTCATCAGTAGTAACAACAATGTTTTGATCACCATCATTCATACCATCCCAAGTTGTCCAGTTTCCTTCAAAAAGAGGTCCCGTAGAGTAAGAATCCAGGTTGTCTGTAAATTGTGCGTTAGCACTAAATGTGAAAGCTACCGCAGCAGCCATAAGTAAAATTTTCTTCATAATAATTATATTTTTAAGGTTTATATTGAACGCCAAAAGTACGATTTTTTTTCCAACTTACAAAGTTTTTTTGTTTTTTTAATAATCCACTCTTGTTCAATGTATGCAAGGGTTTTAGTAACTTTGCTAACTCATTTATTTACTATTATTTTCTATGCAAACACAAACACCATATACTCCAAAAAACAAAGTTAGAATTGTAACTGCCGCCTCTCTTTTTGATGGCCACGACGCAGCTATTAATATTATGCGAAGGATTATCCAGTCTACCGGAGTAGAAGTAATACATCTGGGCCACGACCGTAGCGTAGAAGAAGTGGTGAATACTGCTATACAGGAAGATGCAAATGCTATAGCAATGACCTCCTACCAGGGTGGGCATAATGAGTACTTTAAATATATGTACGATTTGCTGCAGGAAAAAGGTGCAGGGCATATTAAGATCTTTGGTGGAGGAGGAGGTGTCATCCTTCCTTCAGAAATTGACGAATTAATGGCGTACGGGATCACCCGTATCTATTCACCTGACGACGGCCGCGAAATGGGACTTCAGGGAATGATCAACGATCTGGTGAAAACTTCAGATTTCCCTATTGGAGATGCATTAAACGGGGAGGTTGAAAAATTAGTAACAAAAGAACCTGGTGCCATTTCGCGCGTAATTTCTTCAGCAGAAAACTTTCCGGACGTAGCCAAAGATGCATTGAACAAAATTCATGAAAAAAATAAAACGCTAAAAATTCCAGTGCTCGGTATAACAGGAACCGGAGGTTCGGGAAAATCGTCATTGGTAGATGAGTTGGTGCGTAGGTTCTTAATAGATTTCCCCGAAAAAACTATTGGTCTTATTTCGGTAGATCCTTCTAAAAGGAAGACCGGTGGAGCACTTCTGGGCGATAGAATACGTATGAATGCCATAAATTCACCACGTGTGTACATGCGCAGTCTGGCAACAAGACAAAGTAACCTGGCACTGTCAAAATATGTTGCCGAAGCTATTGAAGTGATTAAAGCAGCCGAATATGATTTAATAATTCTTGAAACGTCAGGAATTGGGCAAAGCGATACCGAAATTCTGGAACACAGCGATGTATCTTTATATGTAATGACGCCGGAATTTGGCGCTGCAACCCAATTAGAAAAGATCGATATGCTGGATTTTGCAGATCTGGTTGCGATAAACAAATTTGATAAGCGTGGATCGCTGGATGCACTCCGCGATGTAAAAAAACAATATATGCGTAACCATCAATTATGGGATACGCCCCAGGACGATTTGCCAATTTTTGGAACCATCGCTTCACAATTTAATGACCCGGGAATGAATACGCTTTATAAAGCTGTCATGGATCAGTTGGTTTCAAAGACAGATACTAAGCTTAAAAGTACATTTGAAATAAGTAACGAAATGAGCGAGAAGATTTTTGTAATTCCTCCTGCTCGAACACGTTATCTTTCTGAAATTTCTGAAAACAACAGAGCGTACGATAAATTGGCCAGCGACCAGGCCGAAGTTGCACAAAAACTATACGGAATTTTTAAAACGCTGGAAACGGTTTCAGGGGCATCTCCCGAAATAGACAAGGCAGGGATTGTTTCAGAAAACCTGAATTCTACAGACGATACTAAAGAGCTGTTAAAACTTTTACTAGCCGAATTTGATCGCGTAAAAATGGATCTGGACCCATACAATTGGGAGGTTATTACAACCTGGGATGAGAAAGTGAACAAATACAAAAATCCGATCTATACTTTTAAAGTAAGAGATAAAGAAATTAATATCGAAACGCATACCGAAAGTCTTTCGCATAGTCAGATACCAAAAGTTGCCTTGCCTAAATATAAAGCGTGGGGTGATATTTTAAGATGGTGTTTGCAGGAAAATGTTCCTGGGGAATTTCCCTACACGTCTGGATTATATCCGTTTAAAAGAACAGGCGAAGACCCGGCTAGGATGTTTGCCGGAGAAGGTGGGCCGGAGCGCACCAACCGTCGTTTTCACTATGTAAGCCACGGTTTACCCGCAAAACGTTTGTCTACGGCTTTTGATAGTGTAACACTCTACGGAAATGATCCTGGAGAACGCCCGGATATTTATGGAAAGATTGGTAATGCGGGTGTTTCTATTTGCTGCCTGGACGATGCAAAAAAGTTATATAGCGGTTTCGATTTAAGTCATCCAATGACCTCTGTTAGCATGACCATTAATGGTTAGGCGCCTATGTTGCTGGGCTTTTTTATGAATGCAGCAATAGACCAGAATTGTGAAAAATTTATTCAGGAAAATGAATTAGATGCTGAAGTTGAAGCTAAAATTTCAGCACTGTATAAAGGAAAAACACGTCCTGCATATCAAGGCGATCTGCCGGAAGGTAATAACGGACTTGGATTGATGCTTTTGGGAGTTACAGGCGATCAGGTACTACCTGAAGATGTATATAATAAGATTAAGATTGAAACTTTAAAGCAAGTACGTGGAACCGTACAAGCCGATATTTTAAAAGAGGACCAGGCACAGAATACCTGCATTTTCTCGACTGAATTTGCCCTGCGATTAATGGGTGATGTGCAGGAATATTTTATAGAACAACAGGTTCGTAATTTCTATTCGGTTTCTATTAGCGGGTATCATATTGCTGAAGCTGGAGCAAACCCAATCACGCAACTGGCGTTTACCCTGGCAAACGGATTTACATACGTGGAATACTATTTGAGCCGTGGTATGGATATCAATAAATTTGGTCCAAACCTTTCATTTTTCTTCAGTAACGGGATTGATGCAGAATATTCGGTAATTGGTAGAGTGGCTCGTAAAATATGGGCAAAAGCATTGAAAAATAAGTATGACGCCAATCCGAGAGCGCAAATGCTCAAGTATCATATTCAGACTTCAGGAAGATCGTTACACGCACAGGAAATAGACTTTAACGATATAAGAACTACCCTGCAAGCGTTGTATGCTATTTACGATAATTGTAACAGTCTTCATACCAATGCCTACGATGAAGCTATTACAACACCTACGGAAGAGAGTGTACGTCGTGCGATGGCAATCCAGCTCATTATTAATAAGGAGCTAGGATTGGCTAAGAATGAAAACCCTATTCAGGGGAGTTTCATTATTGAGGAGCTTACAGATCTTGTAGAAGATGCTGTGTTAAAAGAATTTGACCGCTTAACTGAAAGAGGAGGTGTGTTGGGCGCCATGGAAACGATGTACCAACGAAGCAAAATACAGGAAGAGAGCCTGTATTATGAGACTTTAAAGCACACAGGTGAGTTTCCAATTATAGGGGTGAATACCTTCTTAAGCAGCAAAGGTTCCCCAACAGTACAACCCGCAGAAGTAATTAGAGCTACCGAAGAAGAAAAGCAATACCAGATTGAAGTTGTAAAAAATCTAAACGATAGCAACGAAGCGAAAGTTTCAGTATTATTGAAAGAACTACAGCAAAAATCGGTAAATAACGAAAATATCTTTGAAGCCTTGATGGAAGTGTGTAAATATGCATCTTTAGGTCAAATTACCCACTCTTTATTTGAAGTAGGAGGACAGTACAGGAGAAATATGTAAGCAATCACTTGGACTCGGTTTTCAACGGGCCTTTAGTCACTGCTTATCCCGAATTTTCTACAGGAAATGCCAATGCTATTTCATAGCAGTTTGGACACATCCAACCCTGTAAAGCTCATCGGGTAATTTTTTGAGATCTCGTTATAAAGTCAACATCCAGATACGCTGTAGTTTCCGGAACTTTTTAAGCTCTTTACGAAGTATTGGTAAAAAGTCTTTCCCGTTACTGTTTGTTCTTTCCAGGCGCTCACAGTTTCGGTATAATGAATTAGTAAGTCTTGTGACAGATGCGATATGTTTTTCTTTTTCTTCGGAAAAAACCTGTTGTTCCGCTTTTAAAATTTCTGGAGCGAGTGAAACAGATTGTTGTACAATATCGCCAGTAAAATATATGTGTTCATCTTCAACTCCGTCATCATTCAGCCCACTAATATCGTGGACGAAATACTGTGAAATATTATTAGAAAGTGCAAAAATTTCCTGTGCCTTTTTGTAAATGGCAGATTGTGGAAAATGGGTGTAGGTTGCTGGTAACACGATAGCTATGGTAATTCAATTAATTTTCTCAAATTTAGTAAGATAGTTAGAGTTTTATATATAAATTTTAAAGTAATCTGTTATTTTTGATTTAAATATTAATTTAATTTTAAAAATTTCTTTAAATGAAGTTAGATTCACTTAATTGGAAAATTCTACAGCACCTTCAGCATAATGCCAGGGTAAGCAATTCTGAAATTGGCAGAAAAGTAGGTATAAGCTCCCCGGCAGTTTCCGAAAGAATAAAAAAGATGGAGGATGCTGGTGTAATACACAGCTATAGAACAGTAATTTCTCCTTTTGAAACGGGGTACCAACTTAAAGCTATTATCACTTTACGCGCTTTTATGGGAAAATTAAAACCGTTTTTGGAAAAAGTGAAAACCTACGAGGAAGTCCTTAATTGTTATAGAATTACAGGAAATGAAAATATTGTTATGGAGGTGGTGTTACGTAACCAAAAGCATTTAGAAACTTTTATAGACCAGCTTATTTCTTACGGTGAAACAAAAACGCAAATAGTTTTATCTCACGTTGTTGCAAACAATAGCATCCAACAGATTAAACCATCTTAAATGTTAAAAAAAACTTGTAAAAAAACGCTCCTGCGTTAAAGTAAATACAATTGTAGTTTTGTTAGGTATTTCGTCTTTAATTAAAAAGTAATTTTACTATATAATTAAATGACAAAATCATGAAAAAATATACCATACACTTTCTCGTACTTACCATATTAACATTTGCACTTGGATTCTTAGCAATGGATTTCACCGGAGCACCTGTTGTTCGATTTGTTTGCTTAATTTCAGGAATTGCATTAATGTTATCTTGTCTAGATGCAGTAATCCTTACGAAACGAAATAGAAGGTTAAATAAGGACTTGAAAGCTCAAAAAGTTAAAAATAATTAAAGAATAATTATTTAATTACCATATGTGGAACTTTTTCTAGGTTCCAATCTATTACAAGCCCACCCGCAAGGGATCGGGCTATTTTTTTGCCGTATAAATATTCGCAAACATATAGTGCGGCTTCAAAACTTTTCGCTCCTCCCGCAGACGTTATGTATTTTCCGTCGTGGACAAACAACACATCTTTTCTTATATCCAGGTGTGGAAATCGTTTCCGCATAGTTTCCACATCGCTTGGGAAGGTTGTCGAAACGCTATTGGTTAATAAGCCGGCTTTGGCGAGTACAAATGCCCCGTCACAATGCGAGGTTACAAACATGGCGTCTTTGTCTGTGCGCTTTACAAAATCTATCATAGCCTCATCTTCCAGGTCTGTATCCAGATGATGTTCGGCACTTGGAACTACAAGAATATCAATGTTTGGGAGGGAATCTGCTGTATAATCGAAATCCGGGAGGATACGTATTCCTTCAAAAGAGGTTATAGGATGCAACGTATTTGCCACGGTAAAAACATTCATAGCTTTTATGCTATCCCGAAATACAGTATGCTGAAATATATCAAACGGAGCCGTTAATTCGGTATTATACACACCTTCCATAATTAAAAATGCAACGTTATAACGGGTGCTATCTAATCTTGGAAGGTGTCTCTTTTCTGAAATTGTTTCGGTTTTCAGACTCTTGCTTTGAACTAAATTTTTATCTTCTTCAGAAATTTCCGCGCAAGCGAATATACTCAAGGTAATAATGGCCACTACTATTCTCTTCATCTGTATGCTTATTATGGCATCGCTAAAATACGTTTTTTTTGTACCCGTTGATGAAGCCAAAGCGTCATAACTGAAACTACCACAAGGATTCCTACTACAATAAACCACGTATTTCTATAGCCAAATTGGTCTACTAAATTCATCCCGCCATTGTGCCCAAAAATGTGAGAAACCGAAAAGCTCATACTATATAATCCCATATAGCTGCCTTTTCTACCCTTGGGAGCCATTTCCAATGCCAGCGCATTGGAGAACGGGGATCCTATCATTTCGCCAAGGGTCATTAAAACCATCCCCACAATTAGTATAGAAAAGCTATCGCTTAGGTTAAGTACTAAAAAGCTAAGAGCAAGTAATACCATGCCCCAGAAAGTCGCCATGGTTTTTGAAATATTGATACGCTCCAGCCATCCCACAAGTGGCATTTCGAAGGCTACAATAATAATTCCGTTAAGAAAAAGGATGGCGCCTATTACGTCTTCAGATAAAAAATAAGCTTGTTCATAATACAGGGGGACTACCGAAAAATATTGAACAAACATCATACTACTCAATATCATGATTAAAATAAGTAATAAGAATAGGCCATTTTTATAGGGGGAAATTCCTTCTTTTATTTTGATGATTTCTTCCTGTTCCACTATTTTTTTAGGCTTCAATAGAATAAACAGTAAAACTGCAGCCAGGATACAGGTAATCCCGTCTATCCAAAAAAGTGAATTGTAACTTATGCGGGCAATTATAATCCCTCCAATTACCGGCCCAATAAGAAAACCCCAGATTAATGGCAAGTCTAATTAGTGCAATACTTCTGGTAACGTTTTTCGGTTTGCTGTACGCGTCGCAAGCCACAAAAATTGCAGGACGGTAAGCATCTGCAACAAAGATAAGTGCAAACATCCCTACGCACAATCCATAAAACGAATCCAGAAACTGTAAGGCTATAAAACCCAAGCCGCCCAAAAACAGACTGGTTGTAATTACCTTATAAAATCCAATGCTATCTGTTAATCTGCCACCCACCCACGTGCCGGCCAGGGAGCCAACTCCAAAGCACGTCATAATCCATCCCACTTGTGGTAAGGTAAATCCTTTGGAATTTACAAGGTAGAGCGATAAAAAAGGAAGCACCATTGCCCCGGCACGGTTAATAAAGGTTACCAGCGAGAGCAGCCATATTTCCTTGGACAGTCCGGAGAAATTGTCAATATAATGTCGATAAAGCGTTCTCATGGTGGTTAGGTTATTGTAAAAATAAAACGTCCCGCGATTAGGCGGGACGTTTTTATATTGAATTGTGTTATAGTTTCATTGTCAATACATACCTATCCCGTCACTGTGATTTCTCACAACCCATTTCTTCTGGATATAGATATTGGTTTTCATTTTGTATGTTTACAAGATCAAATCTAGTGTATTTTTCTTTACGAACAACCTGGTTTTTTTTAACCTGTACTTTTTTTCTTGCTGAAATAAATAAATACTCATCTTTATTAGATGTTTTTAACTAAATCAATTTAAAATCCTAAAATAGTTGATCGATGTTATTTAACGTCCAATTTTAAAACAAATAGATACAATGAAATCACTGGCCATTATATTCATGCTAAGCGTAAGTACAGCTGTTTTTGCTCAAACGGAAGCAGAAAGCCTTCAGGAAACAAAGGAGTATCAAGCTTCAGAAAATAAAAAATTTGCAAATCCTGAAACAACCATTTTGCAAAGAAAGGAATTAAGAAAATTCAAAGAGCTGGACTTCTACCCTATAGACTTGGCGTATGTGGTAACGGCAACATTTGTTCGTTCGCCAGATGAGGAACCTTTTTTAATGAAAACTTCTACAGCGCGCTTACCGGAATATGTAAAATATGGCGAAGCTCATTTTGAATTGAAAGGGCAAAAATTGAAACTTAATCTCTATCAAAGTGTTGTGCCTAGTGAAGACCCTGAGTATCGAGACTATTTATTTTTACCATTTACAGACCTTACAAATGGAGACGGTAGTTATGGTGGAGGAAGATTTCTGGATGCGTATATTCCGGATGGAGATACGATGGTGTTAAATTTCAACAAGGCATACAACCCATATTGTGCGTATAGTCCTAAATATTCTTGTCCTATTCCGCCAGCAGAAAATTACCTTCCTATTCGAGTTGAAGCCGGAGTAAAAGATTTTGGCAAGCATTAAAAAAGACGCACCAACCAAATTCCAAAGAAAACCGCTGCAAACCCAACAATAAAACTCGCTATAGTATAGAGTGCAAATGTGGTGAAATCACCCGATTTTAAAAACACGTGATTCTCATACGCAAAGGTAGAAAAGGTTGTAAAGCCGCCACAAAAACCTGTGGCCAAAAATAACACGGTATTTTGGGACAGCGCTTCGTGTTTTGCTGCCACCCCCAGAATAATTCCAATGAATAAACTTCCTAAAATATTTGCTGCAAAGGTACCGTAGGGGATTCCCGTATTGCTATTATTAAAGTAATTGCCTAAAACATAGCGTAGGCTGCTGCCTAAACCACCTCCAAGAAATACTAATAACAAGCTCTTCATTTTATTGTGCTTCTTCTGCAGGAACTAGAACGGGCATGTAAATTTCGGTGACGTAGTGTGCCGGGTTGGGAACTTCGGTTGGGTCGGTTACATATACTTCAAAGATTTTGGCAGTAGGGTGAGGTTGTAACCCGTTTTTTGACAAATAAGCCTGTGCCTGTGTATATGCTTCCTGAAGATTTTCGTAGTTTCCTTTTAAGGTTGTTTTTAATGCCGAAACCGGTTCCATAAAGCCGGAAACAATCGTACTGCCTTCTGGAGTTACTACTCTATCTCTTGTAGGAACACAGGCCGAAAAGATTACAGTTCCGTTTGCTTCGTCTATTAAATTGTATAAGGTAAAAGGTTTGCCGGCCATTGGGATACTGTTAGCTTCCATATATCCCGCGACCTGTCCCATCATAGCACCCATTTTTACACCAACATCATTCATTTTTGCAGAGGTGCTATTATATAGGTAATAGCCGCCGCTATGTTGCGCAATACCATCTACATTTACGGTAAATTTTTTCATTTCTTCAATTGCCACGGCTTCCAGGTTGGTGAGGCCTTGTTCGTACATATTGCCAAGGGAGGCTTCCAGATTTTCATTCTTAATGTTTGCGTATACTTTCTGCAAAAAAGATTTTTCACCATTTATTTCTAAAGTAACCCTGGTTGTTCCAGGTGTTTCAGTTTCTTCAAATTTCCAAACCATGTTGCTGGTAATATCTCCTGCGGAAGCGTTAAAAACCATTTCCTGGGTTATCTCTTTGTTTGGAATTACCCTGATGGTTTTTAAAGAGCCATCACCCATTTCTTCACTTTTCCAGGAATAGGAAGCGCCTTCTCCCTCAGTTTTTTCGGCGTAATTGAGTTCAATTTTCTCGTCTTCGGTCATCCAGGGGCCCCATGTTTCCCAGTTTTTAAAGTCTTTTACATTGTTATAAATAACTTCGGCAGGAGCGTTTATAGTTTTGTTTTTCGAGACACTAAAAGATCCATCTTTAGTGGCAAAATAAATGGCACCACCTATCACTACTATTAAAGCTAGAAAAAAGAGGTATTTTAAAATTTTCATTTCAGGGATTATTTCTTGTTGTAGTTGCTAAGATACTCAAATTTTTGAGCGTTTAAAGGTACTTTATAATTGCAAGTTGAAATTTTAAAATTTCAGTAAATAGCTCTCTACCTGCTAAAGTAGTTACAGCGGGAAAATTTGCTACATTTGTAAAAACCAAAAATATAAACAATGAAGAACTATTTTTTAATGGCTTTTGCCATGCTTGGTTTCTTATTTGTGTCGTGTGACGATACCAAGAAGGAAGAGCCAAAAGAAGAAACTGCAGTCGTAGAAACAGACGATTTTAACTATCAGGTTGAACAGTTTGCAGATATTAAATTATTACGGTACCAGATTCCAAGTTGGGAAGACCTTACCTTAAAAGAACAAAAGCTGGTGTATTATCTTACCCAGGCTGGTCTTGCAGGTCGTGATATTATGTGGGCGCAAAATTACCGTCATAACTTAGCCATAAGAACTGCTTTTGAAAACATATACCAAAACTACGAAGGTGATAAAGATTCTGAAGACTGGAAAAACTTTGAAATTTATTTAAAGCGCGTATGGTTTAGTAACGGGATTCATCATCACTATAGCAATGCAAAATTGAAGCCGGATTTCAGCAAAGAATATTTACAAACTTTACTTACTGAAACAAATAGTAAACTGGAAGGCGAAGCATTTGAAGTACTCTTTAACGATAAGGACAGTAAGAAAGTAAACCTAAGTAAAGATGCAGATATTGTATTGGAAAGTGCTATCAATTTTTACGGGCCGGATGTTACAACCGCAGACGTAGAAAAGTTCTATGGTGCAATTAAAGTAAATGAAGCGGAACCCATTGAAGTAGGTCTTAACACACGTTTGGTTAAGGAAAACGGAACACTAAAAGAACAGGTTTACAAAGTAGGCGGTTTATATGGTGCTGCTATCGAAAATATTGTAAAATGGTTAGAAAAAGCACAAGGTGTTGCTGAAAATCCGAAGCAAGCTGAAACGCTAGGGTTATTAATTGAATATTACAGAACGGGTAGTCTGGATACCTGGGATGATTATGCTGTTTCATGGGTAAAAACAACCGACGGAAACATAGACTGGATAAACGGTTTTATTGAAGTGTACAACGATCCAAAAGGATACAAAGGTTCTTACGAAACAATTGTACAAATTAAAGATTTTGATATGTCCAAGAAAATGGCAGTGTTGTCTACCGAAGCACAGTGGTTTGAGGACAACTCGCCTTTAATGGCAGAACATAAGAAGGATAGTGTTACCGGAGTATCCTACAAAACTGTAATTGTTGCCGGAGAAGCAGGTGATGCATCCCCAAGTACACCAATTGGTGTTAACTTACCAAACAACAACTGGATTCGCCAAAATCACGGCAGTAAATCGGTCTCTTTAGGAAATATAATAAATGCTTACAATAACGCAGGTGGTTCGGGACGTTTAAAAGAATTTGCTCACGATGAAGAGGAAATAAGATTGGAAGAAAAATACGGACAATTAGCCGATAAGTTACACACTGCTTTACACGAGGTAGTAGGGCATGCTTCCGGACAGATTAACAAAGGGGTTGGAACGCCAAAAGAAACGCTAAAAAGTTATAAATCTACTATTGAAGAAGGTCGTGCAGATTTATTTGGACTATACTACTTAATGGATCCAAAACTGGAAGAATTAGGACTGGTTGAAAACTGGAAAGAAACGGGTATGGCTGCGTACGATGGATATATTAGAAATGGTATGATTGGCCAGTTGGTACGTCTGGAATTAGGAGATGAGGTAGAAGAAGCACATATGCGTAATCGCCAGTGGGTGAGTGCCTGGGTTTTTGAAAAAGGACAGGCCGAAAATGTAATAGCAAAAGTAGAGCGTGACGGTAAAACGTATTACGACATACAGGATTACGACAAGCTACGTGAATTATTTGGTGAATTACTGAAGGAAACCCAGCGGATTACTTCGGAAGGAGATTATGAAGCCGGTAAAGCACTGGTTGAAAACTACGGAGTAAAGGTAGACCAGGCATTACACAAGCAGGTATTAGATAGAAACGCACAGTTTAAATCTGCACCATACAGCGGTTTTGTAAATCCTATGTTAGTTCCAAAAATGAACGATAACGGAGAAATTGAAAGCTTTACCATAGAGCAACCTGAGACTTTTGAAGGACAAATGCTTATGTACAGCAAAAATTACGGGTATTTAAAGTAGCCTGCGTTTTCTGAAAATCTAAAAACCTCCTTGTAATTTTTGCAAGGAGGTTTTTTTGATTAAAAATGTAGATTTTACTATTGTAGTTGATACTTCGAACGAAGCAATAGGGCCGCTAATTTCTGCGTAACCCAGATAGTTGCCAGGTCGTTCAGGAGTTTTGGAAAGAATGATAGCTGTTCGATTTACTACAAATCGCTCTTTAAAACAAAAAAAAATACCCGTTGCAGGGTATTTTTAAGTTTGTGTTTTGTATTACATTTTTTTATAAATTTATTTGATCCAGGGCCAACACTGAAGAATAAATAGTGTCGGAAACATCGGTTATGGTAAATACAATGTAAGCAGGAGATCCAATAGTTCCGCTATTTATAGTTTTACTTATCCAGTCTGTACTTCCTGCGTAGTCATCACCTTCATCTGGTAAACCCGGAAACCCTTCACATTGTGTGTTACCCTTTAAACCAACGGTATTAACACTAGTCAAAAATTCAGAATATGCACCGTCCGGCCCAACAACTGTTACCACCACAGAGTCGTCAAACTCAGAATCAACAAATTCCTGGAATTCTGCAGATAAGAAGTTATAACTAAAGCTAAAATTTGAAAACGATTCGTCAATAGGACCTAAGATCATTAAGCTAGAGGCGCCAGCAATGGCTGCATCTCCAGAAATAAGTTGGTCTCCAGAAGTTATTGCAGCAAAACTATTCCCTGCTACCGGGTCTACACAACCCTGATTGCCGCTCATAATATTTCCATCGCCAATAAATTCTACTCCTTGTGTGCCATTTTCAAAGCCCGTGTTACTGTCGAAAGAACCAGTACTACCTGCTTTAGTTTTAAAATTCAAAGAATAATCTTGCCCAAAAGCATTACCACCATCATCCTGGATTTCTCCGGAAAGTGTAAATAAAATGGTTTTATTGACACCAAAAGTTTCAGAAGGAGAAAAGGTTAAAATAGCATATCCGTTGGCACCTTCATTAATGGTTATGGTACCGCCAATAATTTCGCCATCCTGCGTTACTTCCAAATTATCTTCTAACGAGGAAAGTAAAAGCTTGTCATCAAAAAATAAAAGAATAGGGAGGGTGTTCGTAAACGTCTCACCTTGAACGGCTGGCACAGCTTGTGCAATTGAAGGAGGAATATCGTCGCTAGTGTCTGAGACAGTAGCTACGCCGCCATTTCCATTATTTACAATGGTGTAGGTGGTGTCTACCACTTCATCATCTGTTGTATCTTCGGCGGGAGAGTCGTCTTTGTTACATGCTGTTGCTATAACGAGCATTGTAAGGATTACATAAAATTTTTTCATAATTGGTTATTTGTTAAAGTTTTGACAAAAATATTTTTTTTGGGTTAATTTCGAAATACCCAATACCGGGTATTTTGGTGAGTTGGTTATGATGCAACAAAAAAATCCTTTAGTAACTCTATGGAAAATAGAATTACTAAAGGATGATTGTAAAATTTTTAAAGCTTTATCTCGGCTATTCTTTCCCTGTAATTGCTTCTAACAGAATCTTAATACGGCGTGCATTTTCAATATCATTAGCTTCGATCTCTATGGTGTTCTGGTAGTTCTCTATCTCCCCATCTTCGTAGAATTTAATGATCTTGTCCATATAGTACGTGCTTGCTTTTACAGTCACATTTTTACCAGATGTTTCCATCATAACGCTTCCCGGATTAATGTCCTTTAAATTGAACTCACTGATAGTTTCTTCACTCTTCTTAGATGTAATCTCTACCTTTTTAAAAGTAACTGAAAGTCCTTCGGCATCGCTATCCAGGTTTTGGTCAAAGGTTACATCGTTTATAGTTACTTTTTGAAGGTTTTCTTTCAGTTTACTTAGCTTTTCAGCTTTTGAAAGACCTTCATATTCTGGTTTTTCCTGGTTACACAGTTCTATAATTTCCTGCAGTGTGTTTTTAATTACAATTGCATCTTCTACTTCCGAAGCGTAAAATACAAGTGCGTCTTCAAAGTTTTTCTGCTCTCCATCTTCGGTGTATTTTATAAAATCATTCCCGCCTTTTGTGTCTACCGTTAGGACTACTTCCTGCCCTTTAGTCTCATAATTTACACTATTCTTGTTAAGGTCTTTAAAATTGAATATATATTCGTTAACACTGTTTTTTTTAGAATTCTCGAAGTTTTGCTGAAATGTAACCACACACGCTCCGTTTAGATTTTGTGAGGTGCTATTCTCGTTCACGTTCACTTTTTCTATTAAATTATTTACAATGCTGATACCTTCAGAAATTGAGGTTACTTTTTGAAGACTGTTTTCAAACTTTGTAGTGGAAAGGGCTATAAATTCTTTCATCACTTTCTGAAAATCTCTTGCCAATTCTACACTTTCACACACAACTTTTAAGTCGTTGGTATAGTTTTGTTGCTCTCCTTCTTTAAAATATTTTATAGTTTTTAACTTTCGGCTTGTTTCCATAGTTACCGAAAATACTTCACCATCTACCGAAAATAACAGAGAGTTTGGGTTAATGGTACTCGCGTTAAATTGAAATGTTTCGGAGGTGGCACTCTTACCGTTATTTTCTGAAACTTTAAATTCTAATTTTCCGGGATAGGAGGATAGCCCGCTCATAGATTGAGCATATTGTTTCTTAATAAGGTTTACGTCTTTTATATTATTTGTAAGCCACTCCACGTGTTCTGCATAGGTAGTTAGGGAGAGTCTGCTTTCGGTTATTTTTTCGGCCAGCGGGATGGCTGCTTCAATAAGTTCTTCAATTGCTCTTCCGTTTTCAATATCTTTTGCGTAAAGAAAAATTTCATTCTCGTAGGATATTTTTTCACCGTTTTCAGTAAGTTTCAGTAAATCTTGTTTTTTACCTGCAAATAGTTGTACGTTTATTACATCTTTTTCGGTAACAGTACGTACGGTATTTACATCTATATCTGCCAGGTTAAATTCGTAAGTAAGGGTGTTTGTCTCACCATCTTTAAGGGCTGTTTCATTTATTTCTAAAGAGACAACACCTGGTTGGTTTACCGAAATCTTTTGAGAATATTCGTATTTGCCACTTTCTACTTTTTTAAGTTCGTTACCAAGAGCGTCTATTTTTGCAGCAAATTCCTGAGTTTGCGCAATACTAAGGGTCGAAATACATATAGTAATGAGGAGTATAATTTTTTTCATGGTATAAAGGGTATAGATTTTATAAAAATAAACCTCCTGAGTTTTAGTAAGCTGCAGGAGGTTTCACATTAACAACATAAAAAACTAGTCATTCAAAAAGAAATATCCAACAGATATTTGAAATGCGTTGTTTTGTTGAGAGAAGTTAGATCCGGCTTCATCAATTATGTTTGAAAGTCCTAAAGAATAACGTGCACTAAAGAAAAGACCACTTTCTAGTGTGTACGTTCCTCCAAGCACAAATCCTAGATCTACTCCGTTTACAAATTCTGAAATATCTTCGGTATCGCTATCAGAAAAAGTTTCACCATCTTCTGTTTCAGTAAATTCAAATTCACTTTTTGCAGATGCTAAAAAAGCTATTCTTGGTCCTGCTTCAAGACTAAAAGCGTTGGAAACTAAATACTTTCCTAATAATGGTAAACTTATGTAGTTTAATTTTATTTTTTCAGTTTCTTCAAAACTTCCAAATTCGTCACTACCACTTTCTTCGTCTTTTGCTCCAAAACTTGAATACAGTAATTCTGCTTGTGCTCCAAATTTTTCAGAAAACATATAAACACCTACACCACCAAGATGTAATCCTATTTTACTGCTTGAGTCTTCTGTACCATCACCACCAATACTGGAGATGTTAATACCTGCTTTAGCCCCAACTTTAATGTCCTGGGCATTTGCAGTTGTAAACCCTAAGGCCGTAATAGCTAAAATTGTAATAATTTTTTTCATAAGTATTCTGTTTTAATTAGTTATAATTTGATGGTGCTAAACTATAATAGTAATATAAAGTGAGCAATACCCAATACAGGGTATTTTAGGTATTCCTGTTTTTTTGAGCGTATTGAAATGCTGCTTTTTGTAATTTTCCGCTGCCTTTTAAATGTAGTTTTTTAATTATATTTTTTCTGTGTGTACTTACCGTCTCCTTACTAATATCCAGTAAAGAAGATATTTCTTTCGAGTTGAAACCTAATCCAATAAGATTAAAAATCTGGTTTTCTCTTTCCGTTAGTTTTGATGTGTTTTTTATTTTTTTATCTACCAGGAATAATAGAAACACCGTTTTTTCAATAAGTTTTTTGCTTTCAGTTACATTTTTAAAAGCATTCATAATGGAAATGGTTTCTTCCGGAGTGAGGACGGTTTTGTTTGTTTCAGCTTCCCTGATAATTTTTATGATTTTTTTTGTAAAATCCATATATCAAAAATACCACAGGTAATTGCTTTGCAAAATACCCAGTATAGGGTATATTTATTTAAAAGTCGTATTTCTTTTCCAATGCATACCGCAAGAGTTCGCCCTTTCCGGAAAGTTCAAGTTTCCTGATCATATTTTTTCTATGCTTCTCTACCGTTGATACCGCTGTATATCTTGTGGCTGCAATCTCACTGGTAGTTTTTCCTTGTCCTATAAGTTTTAAAATTTCACGTTCACTTTTGGACAACAAACTTTTACTTGTAGGCATTGTATTTTTAATATCGTAATAAGACGGATCTATGCTTTTATCAAAAAAAGTATTTCCTGCGTGTACACTCCTAATAGCAAGAAGTACTTCTTCAAGTGGAGAATTTTTTAATAGATAGCCTCTTGCCCCGGCTTTTACCATTTGCTTTACAGCATCTTCCTGGTCAAACATAGTGAAGCCAATTACTTTCATATCCGGATATTGAGAGCTAATACTTTTTGTGGCTGTAATACCGTCTATTTTTGGCATTTTTATATCCATTAATATCACATTGGGAAGTTTGTTGTGGACTAATTCTAACAACCTTTTTCCGTCGTTTGCAGTGCCAACCAGGTTAATATCATCTTCATATTTTAAGAGAAGTTCTATTCCGTCTACTAACGATTGGTGGTCTTCGGCAATGGCTACTTTTATCATAATGGTATATCTATTAATATTGTTGTTCCTTTTCCTAAGGTAGAGTCTACCTCCATGGTGCCTTCCATATGTTCAACACGTTTTTCTATGCTGCCTAGTCCCATGCCATCTCTCTGCGGAAGGATACGCGCTTCAAAGCCTTTTCCATTGTCTTCAACAATAATATTGAGCGAATCTTTATACTGGTTTATAGCAATGGAAGCCTGAGTTGCATCAGAATGTTTTATAATATTGGTGACCAATTCCTGAAGAATCCTGAATACTGAAATTTCAAGACTATTTTCAAGACGTTCCTCCAGTCCATAATCTTCCACCTCTATTTGCAAACCATTAATTCCTGAAGCATTCTTCGCCAATTTTTGTATGGCTGGTAAGAGCCCGTTTTTTGCCAATACACCGCTGTTTTTAACGTGCGCCATGGAGCGAATTTGGGTATATGCATCGTCCAGTAATTTTCCCGTTTTACTAAAAAGTTCTTCGGTTTGTTGTCCCTTTTTCCTGTTTTTTGAAAGATGGTGAAACTGTAGTTTTGCGGCGGCGAGGGTGGCGCCAACGCTATCGTGAAGATCGCTTGCCAGTCGTTGACGTTCTTTTTCCTGGCCCGAAATCATGGCGTCTATGGTAGTGAGTTCCAGATCTTTTAAAATCTTTTCTTTTTTCTGAACTTCCAACTCGCGCTGCTGCTCGGCAATACGTTGTTTGCGTTTGGTATTTTTATAAGTTAAAATTGCTATAATACTACCAAGAACAAGTAATAGACCAAGACCAATTGCAATGTTCTGGTTACGCTTTTTAACATCCTCTGAGAGTATGAGTTGTTTTTCTTTTTCGGCAGTTTGGAGTTCAATTTCTAACGAAGAATTCTGAATGCTATTATTCTTGTAATCCAGCTTATATTGTTCTTTAACCGATTTATTTAAACGTTCGTAAGCTTTTTTATAATTCCCTAACCCTTCATAATGCTTAGCGGTATATTTGTTAATATAAATACTGTCCCGTATGTTATTTGACTTGTCAATAAAAAGACAAGAGCTTTTCAGCGCATCAAGCCCTTTATCGTACTCTTTTTTTCTGTAGAATATCTTCTGAAATTCTAATATACGATCTGAACGTTAGGTAATTAAAATAAGGTTTCCCTTTTGAAAATTCTAAAGCACGCATATGTTTGGTATACGCATCATCTAAGTTACCATCAATTTCAGATTGTATGCCTTTTATAGAATTATAAAGAGTCTGAAATTTATGATCTTTTGGAAGGTTTTCTATTTCTTCTTCTAACTTTTGGAAATTAGTGTTTATTTTTTCTTCTTCAACTTTCTCAAGACTTTGATAAAGGAAATACAGATGATACAGATATGCCCAACATTTTTCTATAGGGGTTTGAGCAAGTTGGTTCAATTCTACTAAGTATTTTTTGTACCGCGTATGTGTTTGTGCATATTCAAAATGATAAAATTCTAAAATTGCTAAAAGAGAAGTTTTCCGATAATTTATATTGGCGATAGATGTAGAAATATCATAAGCTTCAAAAAAATATTTTAGAGTCTCTGGTTCATTGGGGTGATAGTACAAGTTGTAGTAACCAGCTTGTAGTAGATTCAGTACTTTTGCTTCTTTGTTTTCTTTGCCTGTTATGAGAGGCTCTGGCTGGTGTGGAACCTGCCCGGCTTTGTACAAAACTACAGCGAGAGATAAAGCCTCTTTGCCTGAAGGAGTGTTGTTGTGCAACTTCGCCAGGCTTTCAGCTTCTTGATATTCCAGATTTACGAGGTGGGTATAAAATTCACTGAGTGGAAAACTATGCTCTTGCCCTAAACACGTGAATTGCCCAAAAACTATAAACCCAAATAGCAGCAGGATACGTTTTTTTAATTTCAAGTTTAGTTATAGAATTATTTTGCTATATCCTCTGGGGCAAATAAGCCCAGGGGCATCTTCTTTATCTGTTATTTCTATGCATTCTGTTGAAAAATTTGGATGTTCAGGTTCTAGAGTACTACCTTTATCACCGTCACGTAAGACTTCAAAATATGTATTTGCTTGCAGGTCTATACTGAGGTTTTTAAGAGTGAGTTCAGGCTTTCCATTTTTGGATATATTTACAGTTAATGTCAAACAGTCGATAGGAGTTGGGGTTCTCCCATCCTCCACAATATATCTTCCACTTCGTCTGTTAAGACTGGAATCAAGTGTTGCGCTCTCAATCAGGAGTTTGCTGGAGTTATTATAGGTAATTGGTACAAGCGAAACTTCTGTAAGCTTTTTATTGGTTATGGTAAATTTAGCAAAAAGACCAACAAATGTCTTACTGTATAGGGTACCATAAACAAATTGGTGTCTATTATTTGATGCTTCATTTAGGTGAACTGTGCCGGTTAAAGTCATAATTATTGTTTTTAATTTCTGCTAAAATACTATCAGATACTTAAAGTATCCATACCCAGTACAGGGTATATTTATTTATGAAAATGACAGAAGTCTAAGCTTTATAATGCTAATAACAAAGTAGGTTTAAGGCATTAGTGTACACCAAGATAGCAGAAAGTAATAGTATTTACAAATTGCCTGAATTCAATTTTTATTGTATGAGAAGACCCGCTATTCTTTCAGAAGAAACTTAGCTGCTAACAAAATCAGGAAAAAAACAACAAACCCAACCAACACCCAGACGTTGCCTTTGTAATATTTTCTATGTAATTTTTTGTCCTTACGGTAGCTTATCGCAACAATAATGACAAACGCAATAAAGAAACAGATGGCGAAAATAAGTTGTCCGGTAGAGATCATAATGCTGAAAATTTATGGCACTACAAAAATAAGGCTTATAAAGAGTATTTGGTTGAAAAGTTACCCGGAAATATAAATGGTTTAAAATTGTGTTTCAATATTTTTACAAAGAACAAAGAACAAAGAACAAAGAACTTTCAAAACACGCCTTATGAAAAACAAAATAGCCGCCGTACACAAATTTCACACAGCCTTTGGATTGGGAATAAAGGGTACTCCAACAGCAAATTTAGGATTAAAAAAGAACCTGCTTCGATACGAACTTATGCGAGAAGAAAATGAGGAATATCTGGAGGCCGCTAAAGCGAACGATCTGGTTGAGGTAGCCGATGCCCTTGGCGATATGCTGTATATTTTATGTGGAACTATTATAGAGCACGGTATGCAAAACAAAATTGAAGAGGTTTTTAATGAGATCCAGCGAAGTAATATGAGTAAACTGGGAGCAAACGGGAAGCCCATCTACAGAGAAGATGGAAAAGTTTTAAAAGGACCAAATTACTTTAAACCTAACATAAAAGAGATTCTTGAGAAAGAATAACGTTTTTGAACTTTATGTTATTGGGTACCGCCAGTTAAAAGGGTCTTCAGCACGGTTATACTGTATGTCCATAAGTTCTTGCTTAAACCTAGTTGCATAACTATCTGCTGGTTTTGTAAGCTCAAAAACTTCGTCGTTGTATCCAAATGCACTCACAGGACTAATGACCGCTGCGGTTCCACTTCCAAAAATTTCTTTGAGGGAACCATCTTTTGCTGCCGCAACCAATTCGGCAACGGTAAGGCGTCTTACATCGGTCTCAATGCCGCCTCGTTCTGCAAGGGACAAGACACTTTTTCGGGTTACACCATCCAGAATTCTATCACTTGTAGGCGCAGTAACTAGCTTGTCGTCTATTCTAAAAAACACATTCATAGTACCTGCTTCCTCCAAATATTTGTGTTCGTTAGAGTCTGTCCAGATTACTTGTTGAAATCCTTTTTCCCGGGCAAGATTGGTAGGGTAAAACTGTGCGCCATAATTACCGGCGGCTTTAGCAGCACCCACACCACCATTTGCAGAGCGACTGTATTTTTGAGCGATTGTTACTTTAACATCGCCGGAGTAATAAGCTTTTACGGGAGACATAAGGATCATAAATTTGTACTCGTCCGCCGGAGATGCAGAAACACCTACTTGCGTAGCCATAACAAATGGACGAATGTAAAGCGAATTGCCAACACCTCCCTGTACCCAACCTTTGTCAAGTTCCAGAAGTTTATGCAGCGCTTCAAAAAATAATTCCTTTGGAAACTCAGGAATCGCCATTCTTGTTGAAGATTTATTAATCCGATTAAAATTTTCTTCGGGTCTAAACAAGAAGATGTTATCATCTTCACCTCTATATGCTTTCATTCCTTCAAAAACTGCCTGGCCATAGTGAAAAACCTTTGCTGCGGGAGAGATACTTAAATTTCCATAAGGCAACACCGTAGCGTCTTTCCAAGCACCATTCTTAAAATCGCACATAAACATATGATCGGTAAACGTACCTCCAAAGGTGAGGTTGTCAAAATCTACATCGGGCAATCTAGAGTTAGTAACTTTTTTTACGGTAATACTATCTGTTTTTGTGTTCATGGAAGATTAAGTGCTTATGCGACAAAATTAACGAAAATTTAGTCGTAAAAAAATCCAAAAAATTCTTAAAATTGCAGTATCTTAAGAAGCAATACCTTAAAGTAATATTTCAGATGAAAAAAACAATTTTAGCATTAGTAGCCGCAACTCTTTTAGTTGCCTGTAATGAAACCGTTAAAGAGAATACAGCAGAAACCGAAGTAGCTCAGGAAACTGTTGCAGAAGCAATGGCGTATAAAGAATTTGGCGCAAAGATCACAGACGCAGAAGCCATGACTAAAGAAGAAATGTACGAAAAGTACAAGAATTTAAAAGCAGGCGATACGGCATGGGTAAAATTTGTTTCAAAAGTAAATAGCGTTTGCCAGAACAAAGGATGTTGGATGACCCTGGATATGGGGGAAGAAGAAGCAATGGTGAAATTTAAAGACTACGGTTTTTTTATGCCAATGGATATTGAAGGAGACGAAGTAATAGTAAGCGGTAAAGCATTTGTAGATGAAATGAGTGTGGAAGACCAACGCCATTTTGCTGAAGATGCAGGAAAATCAAAAGATGAAATTGCCGCAATTACCCAGCCTAAAAGAACGCTCTCTTTTACTGCAGATGGTGTTTTACTGGCTGAAAAGCAATAATTTTTTTGAAACGTGAATTTCTTAGGACCGGGGATGGTTCTATAACAATACACCTGCCAGATTGGAATGAGCAATACCATTCCAAACACGGAGCAATTGCCGAAGCACAGCACGTATTTATAAACACAGGCTTACATTATTTTTTAGCTGAAAACCAAACCAACCCTATTTCAATTATGGAAATTGGTTTTGGTACAGGCTTAAACTGTTTGCTCACGGTTTCAGAAATTGAAAATTTACAGATCTTTTGTAATTATATAGGAATAGAAGCATATCCTGTATCAGCTCACGAAATTTCTCAGTTAAACTATCCTGAAAAAACTGATATTTCAGCAAAACTCTTTCAGGAACTTCACGGTGCTCCCTGGGAAGAGAAAACCGGAATTACACCACTATTTTCATTAACAAAACGCAAACAATTTTTTTCAGAAATTACAGAAGAAAACACCGTGAACATCATTTATTTTGATGCTTTTGGCGCTAGAGTTCAACCAGAACTCTGGACCGAAGAAATTTTTAGTACTATGTACAAAGCATTAAAACCAAACGGAATTTTAGTTACCTACGCTGCAAAAGGAAGTGTAAGACGCGCCATGCAAGCCGTAGGTTTTAAAGTAGATCGTCTCCCTGCCCCCCGGGAAAGAGAGAAATGCTAAGAGCCAGAAAGGGCGAATAGTATTCGAGATTTTTTTTCTCACATGCTAAGAGCCAGAAAGGGCGAATAGTATTCGAGATTTTTTTTCTCACATGCTAAGAGCCAGAAAGGGCGAATAGTATTCGAGATTTTTTTTCTCACATGCTAAGAGCCAGAAAGGGCGAATAGTATTCGAGATTTTTTTTCTCACATGCTAAGAGCCAGAAAGGGCGAATAGTATTCGAGATTTTTTTCTCACATGCTAAGAGCCAGAAAGGGCGAATAGTATTCGAGATTTTTTTTTCTCACATGCTAAGAGCCAGAAAGGGCGAATAGTATTCGAGATTTTTTTCTCACATGCTAAGAGCCAGAAAGTATACCTCCTTCCAACTACCCAAAACCAGCCAAAATCCTATTAAAGTTGCGTTAATCCGTATCGCATTCGATATACATGAATGTATCTTTATGCTATTGCTAATAGAAAAGAATTATGAAAGAATGAAAATATTAATTACCGGTGCCACAGGCCTTATTGGTGCTAAGCTTACAGAGTATTGTAATGATGCTGGGATAGTAGTAAATTACCTTACTACGAGTAGAGAAAAAATTGAAGACCGCCCCAATTACAAAGGATTTTATTGGAATCCCGAAACGGAAGAAATAGACATAAATGCCTTTACAGATGTAATTGCCATAATTAATCTGGTAGGAGCAACTATTTCAAAACGCTGGACGAAAAGCTATAAAAAAACAATTCTCGAAAGCAGAACAAAAACAGCCAACTTACTTTTTAACACCCTTAAAGGTATGGATCATTCGGTGTCTCATTTTATTTCTGCCAGTGGTGTTAGCGTATATCCATCACACGAAACTAAGTTGTATACAGAAGAAGATAAAGAAATCTCCAATTCTTTCTTAGGAGAAGTGGTGGTTGCCTGGGAAGCGGCAGCAGATCAATTTGAAACGTTGGGAATGCGTGTGGCAAAAATTAGAACAGGTGTCGTATTTGCCAAAGAAGAAGGCGCATTTCAAAAAATTAAAGAACCTATCGAGAAAGGATTTGGAGCTCCGTTAGGAAACGGAGAACAATGGATTTCCTGGATTCATTTGAACGATATTGCCTGTTTGTATTTGCACGTTTTAAAAAGTGGCTTGGAAGGGGTTTACAATGCTGTAGCGCCAAATCCGGTTACCAATAAAAATCTTACCTTCAAAATTGCAACTATTGCAGAAAAAAGTATCTGGCTTCCAAATGTTCCGGGTTGGGCACTTAAATTACTTTTAGGAGAAATGGCAACACTGGTACTGGAAAGTCAGCTGGTAAGTTGCAAAAAAATTGAAGCAACCGGTTATAGTTTTATGATGGTTAATGTAAACTATGCGGTTAAAAAATTGATGTAAAAAAAACCGCGAGAATTTTCCCGCAGTTTTAGGTATTATAGTATGTCAATAAGATTACTTTTTCGTAGCGTGCAGTTCTACTTGTAGCTCCATTTCGTCACTAATAAACTTATCTCCTAAGTTGTCAAAAACAGATTTAGATCCGTAGTTTACATCCCATTTTGTGCGGTCTATCATAAACTTTTCGCTTTTTAGGAATAGCGTCTCACCAGGGTACGATACGGTTGCATTAAACGATACAGGATTTGATTTTCCTTTTATGGTTAGATTTCCGTTTACAGTAGGCTTATACTGGTCGCCTTCAATACTAGTGATTTCAAATGTGGCCACCGGGAATTCAGTCACGTTAAAGAAGTCACCTTCTTTTCCTTTTACGGTCCCCATTAAGTGAGCTTCCAGATTTTCTTTTCCGTCGCCGGCCTCAAGATCGGTAACGTTAATACTTTTCATATTTATAGAAAATCTTCCCGCCTCCATTGTTTTATCATTCACCATTATGGTTCCACTATTAAGTGAAATAGTTCCGGTGTGTGTGCCTGTAGGCTTGCTTCCAGACCACATAATTTTCGATTTTGTAGTATCTGCCTTATAAGATACAGCCGCTTCTTTTGCTTCTGCTGCAACTTCTGTTTCGGTTGTTTTTTCTTTAGTTTCATTACAAGAAGTAAAGGTTGCTGTAGCACAAAAAGCTATGGCAATAAGCGTGATGGTTTTTTTCATGGTTTTGGTTTAAATTAAATTAAAGACCAAAAGTAGTTGTTCCGAAGAAAATTCGTCTTAAATTTTTATTAAATAAAAGAAGTGACATTTTGACATTTCTACTGAAATGGCAGTACTTTTGCAACCTTCAGGAAAATTAAAAAGAAACGCTTTTATGAGCAAAAAAGATAAAATACAAGAAGAGCAAAATACCGAAGTTGACACTGCAACGCAGGAAACGGAGGCAGAAACAACCAATGAAACACCAACTGCTGAAGAAAGAATGGTGGACGAAGTATCTAAGCTTAAAGATGATGTAGCTTCAGAAAAAGATAGGTATTTACGCCTTTTCGCGGAGTTCGAAAACTATAAAAAACGCACCAGCCGTGAAAGAATAGAATTATTTAAAACAGCCGGACAGGAAGTTATGGTCGCTATTTTACCAATTCTGGATGATTTTGACCGTGCCTTGGCCGAAATAAAAAAGAGTGAAGACAATGATCATTTTACAGGGGTAAACCTTATTAATGTAAAATTACGCGAAACGCTAAAATTGAAAGGACTGGAGCCTATTGGCACGCAACAAGGCGATACTTTTGATGCTGAAATTCACGAAGCCATTACACAAATCCCGGCACCCGATAAGAACATGAAGGGTAAAATTATAGACGTGGTAGAAACAGGGTATAAACTAGGGGATAAAATTATTCGCTACCCGAAAGTAGTGATAGGACAATAAAAATTCCCGTGGGAGCGGAACCGATATATGAAAGAAGATTTTTACGAAATACTAGGAATTACAAAAGGCGCATCTGCAGCTGAAATTAAAAAAGCTTATCGCAAAAAAGCAATAGAGTATCACCCGGACAAAAACCCCGGTGATGCAACTGCAGAAGAAAAATTTAAAAAAGCAGCGGAAGCTTACGAAATTTTAAGTGATCCAAACAAAAAAGCCAGGTACGATCAGTATGGTCATCAGGCTTTTGAAGGTGGTGGTTTTGGCGGCGGCGGAATGAACATGGATGATATCTTCAGCCAGTTTGGAGATATTTTCGGTGGCGCATTTGGCGGTGGCGGAGGCTTTAGTGGTTTTGGCGGTGGCGGAGGTCGTCGTACAGTAAAAGGAAGTAACCTACGTATTCGCGTAAAGCTAACCCTGGAAGAAATTGCAAACGGAGTAGAAAAGAAAATTAAAGTAAAGCGCAAAAAGCAAGCACAAGGAACAAGTTATAAAACCTGTGCTACCTGCAATGGAGTTGGACAGGTTACCCGTATTCAAAATAGTATTTTGGGACGTATGCAAACTTCTGCACCTTGTAGTACTTGCGGTGGTGCAGGACAAATTATAGATAAAAAACCTGCCAATGCAGATGCACAGGGAATGCTTGCAACCGAAGAGACCGTGAGCATTAAAATCCCTCCGGGAGTTGTGGATGGTATGCAACTAAAGGTTACAGGCAAAGGAAACGATGCTCCAGGAAATGGGATTGCAGGAGATTTATTGGTTGCCATTGAAGAGTTGCCACACCCAAGCCTGCAAAGAGAGAACGATAATTTGCATTACGATCTATATGTAAGTTTTTCTGAAGCTGCACTGGGGGCTTCCAAAGAAATTGATACTGTAACAGGTAAAGTGCGCATTAAAATTGAGCCTGGAGTTCAAAGCGGAAAAATACTCAGACTAAGAAACAAAGGAATTCCAAGTATTAACGGCTACGGAACTGGCGATTTGTTAGTTCACGTAAATGTATGGACACCTAAATCTTTGACCAAAGAACAAAAGGAATTTTTTGAAAAAATGAGTGACGATGAGCACTTTCAGCCCAATCCAGAAAAAGAAGACAAATCTTTTTTCGAGAAGGTGAAAGATATGTTTTCTTAAACAAACGTTAATTAATATATTTTACCTATATTTGAATATCACTTATTTATTTAGGTGATATTTTTCTTTTTCATAGCAATTTTTTTTCCCATCCTTAAAGCAATTTGAGGGTGGGTTTTGTTTTAGGGTATCTTTCAAATAGTTCCGTAAAACAGTAACAAAATTGCTTTAACTACTACTAACCTTACGAACTAAGATTTCAGTTAAAATATGAGCTACGTACCTTCGGAGGGAGTACAAAGTTTTATCTTTACAATTCGCATATAACACTATGGAAAAACTACTCGTTGCAGAAAACGTTTCAAAATCTTTTGGCGAATTCAAAGCCTTAAATGATGTTTCAATAGAAGTGCCCAAAGGCAGTATATTTGGACTGTTAGGGCCTAATGGTGCTGGTAAAACTACTTTTATACGTATCATCAATCAAATTACCATGCCCGATACAGGGAAGGTGTTTCTGGATGGGGAGCCATTACAACCACATCATATTCAGAATATAGGCTATTTACCCGAGGAGCGAGGTTTGTATAAATCTATGAAAGTAGGGGAGCAGGCTTTATATCTGGCGCAGCTTAAAGGACTTTCTAAAGCAGAGGCCAAGACAAAATTGAAGTATTGGTTTGATCGTCTGGAGATAGGAGATTGGTGGAACAAAAAGATCCAGGAACTATCAAAAGGAATGGCACAAAAAATTCAGTTTGTGGTAACCGTTTTGCACGAACCTAAATTGCTCATTTTTGATGAACCTTTTAGCGGTTTCGACCCCATAAATGCAAATCTTATTAAAGATGAAATTTTAAAACTAAGGGAGGACGGAGCTACAGTAATATTCTCCACTCACCGAATGGAATCTGTCGAAGAAATGTGCGATCATATTGCACTCATCAATAAATCCAACAAAATACTGGACGGAAAATTAATAGACATTAAGCGAGCTTATAAAAATAACACGTACGAAGTAGGTTTGGTAACCCAAAACGCCACGGAGGTAAGTGCTCATTTAAAAGATAAGTTTATCGTAACTCCGGCTACGTTTAAAACTATTAATAATGAACTTCAGTACAAAATACAAATCCCATCGACCACTTCTGCAAATGACTTAGTGAGTTATTTAACTACGCAAGGACAGCTTACGCATTTTGTAGAGGTAATTCCAAGCGCGAATGATATTTTTATTGAAACAGTAAGAAATAATTAATTTTTCAACAAAATGAACCACTTAAAACTCATAATAAAAAGAGAATACCTTACAAAGGTTAGGAACAAGTCGTTTATAATTATGACTTTTTTGAGCCCTATATTAATGATTGGGATTTTCACATTGGTAGGGTATCTTTCTCAGTTAAACAACGATAAGGTTCGCGTAATTAATGTATTGGACGAAAGTAACTTGTTTGTCTCTCAGTTTGAAAGCACAGATAATTTAAAATACAACCGCCTGGAAAGTCTATCGCTGGAACAGGCAAAGGTAAAAACCGAAAAAACGGGTGATTACGGCTTGCTTTTTATTCCGAAAAACGACAATATAGACGAACTCGTAAAGAGTATCACGTTCTATTCTGAAGACTCCCCATCACTTGGAATGATCGACGATATTGAAGATGCCATACGCGATAAAGCAAATGTCTTAAAATTAAACGCTTCCAACTTCGACGCCGCAAAAATTGAAGCGCTTAGAGTAAAAGTGAATACAAAACTGGAAACATTTAGAGGAGAAGAAACCTCTAAATTAGGTTCTGGAATAAAACTTATTTTTGGGGGGGCAGCGGGCTATTTGCTGTTTATGTTCATTATTATTTATGGAAATATGATCATGCGAAGCGTCATTGAAGAAAAAACCAGCCGAATTATTGAAGTCATTATTTCTTCAGTAAAACCAATCAAACTTTTATTAGGTAAAATCATAGGTACTTCGCTTGCGGGAGTGACGCAATTTGCGGCTTGGGTGATCGTTGGCGGTGTTCTGTCTATACTTATCCCTCTGGTTTTCGGGATAGATCTCTCAGCGGTTCAGGATCAGCAAATGGAGGCGGTAGTGCAAGCGTCAGACTCTGGCGTGCAGGGCATGGTTGCAGATGCTATTCTTGAAATTCAAAAACTTCCTATTGCAAACCTGGTGGTTATGTTTTTGTTTTTCTTTATTGGTGGCTATTTGTTATACGCGTCTTTGTATGCAGCTATTGGAGCGGCGGTGGACAGTGAGACAGATACGCAACAATTTATGATGCCGTTGTTAATGCCATTAATTCTGGCCGTGTACGTTGGCTTTTTTACAGTAATAGATAATCCGCACGGCACGGTAAGCCAGGTATTTTCATACATTCCTTTTACATCTCCGGTCGTAATGTTAATGCGTATTCCATTTGGAGTGCCGTTATGGCAACAAATTATTTCTCTAGTTATTTTATTTGCTACCTTTATAGGCACCGTTTGGTTTGCGGCAAAAATATACCGGGTTGGTATTTTAATGTACGGTAAGAAAGCAAGCTACAAGGAATTGGCAAAATGGCTTAAATACTAGACATGTTTCAGGAAGCAGAAAAGGTAACCGAAAAAATTGAAGAAGTTGTAACACAAGACATTTGGGGAGCTGTAAAAAGTTTTTTGGAATTTGGATTTCATTTCGGGGAAGGTGATAAAAAAATAAACATCACTATTGGCTTGCTTCTGGTAGTTACCGTTTCTTTTATTGTTGCCAGCTTTTTGTTGAAGAACATAAGGAAATTCTTAACCCGTAAGATGGAAGAGGTTGATAAACTTAAGTTTATCAGCGTCTTTAAATTCATCAAGTACATTACCTATATTATTGTTGTATTTGCCACACTAAGTCTGGCAGGTTTCAATATAACTCCTTTTCTGGCTGCATCTGCAGCATTGTTAGTTGGTTTAGGATTGGCACTTCAGGAGTTATTTCAAGACATTATTGGAGGAATTTTTATTATCCTAGACAAATCTTTATTAGTAGGAGATATCATTGAGGTAGAAGGAAAAGTAGGGCGGGTGATCGATATAAAATTACGTACCACACGTACTATTACCAGAGACGATAAAATAATCATCATTCCCAACCATAAATTTATTACCGATACCATTTTCAATTATACACAAAATCACAAAACTACACGTGAGTTTGTAACAGTAGGTGTTGCGTATGGTAGTGAGACACGACTGGTGGAAAAATTATTATTAAGTGCAGTAGCAAAGCAAAAAGGGGTATTAAAATCTCCCAAACCGTTCGTCTTATTTGACGATTTTGGTGATTCTTCGCTCAATTTCAGAGTCTGTTTTTATGTAAGCAACAGTTTTACAGATCCTTATGTAAAAAGTGAGATACGCTTTACCATAGACGATCTTTTTCGCCAAAACAATATCACTATTCCGTTCCCACAAAGAGATGTACATTTGTTTGCACAACCTACGGCTCAAAAGGATTAGTCTCAGTTTTTTTATGACAATGCTAACAGTAGGATTTAATCTGCTTATGTACATTTAGCGTTAATAAACACCCCTCTATGAATAGTACACATAAATTAACCCTGTCATTGTTTTTGTTGATAACAGTAACAATTGGGAGTTCCTGTTATGCACAATTAACAGATCTTGCCAGGGTAGAATATACTTATTTCCCTCAAGGAGATTCAGAAAATTCTTTTAAACGTTTTCGTGCCTTTGTTAATGTGCCCTTTCAAATAAAAGAGGACGGATATATTGTCACTGGTTTCGAGTATAGAAACTTCTTTTTAAAATTACAGGATCCGGAAGTCCTCGCTGCTTTCAATAAAACAGATCTTGAGCACTATCAGTCCTTTACATTTTCAGCTGGATATACAGATAAATTTAAGGACAGTGAGCTACGGTATGCATTTCAAGGAGAAATAAAAGCCGCTTCCAATTTCAGGACCAGCCTTACTAATGAAGATATAATTTTTGGTGGAAGTGGTTACTTAATTTGGGATAAAACCGGAGACAATGAAAAAAACCCACCTGAAAAACCCTGGAGATTAGTACTGGGATTAAATTACTCTACCACTGCCGGACGTCCTTTTCCGCTACCTTTTGTTAATTATTACAGAGAATTTGCTCCAAAATGGAGTTTCGGTCTTGGCGTACCAAAATCTAATGTAAAATGGGAGTTCGTAAAAGATATGGAATTACAGGGTTTTGTGACTTTAGATGGTTTTTTTGCGAACATACAGGAGGATATAACCGTAACATTACCGGATAATACGCAAAGAATTGCTGAAAATGTTGGATTTACAACAGTGCTCTCTGGCATAGGTTATGAGTGGGAATTTGCAGATCACTTGTTATTTTACGTATATGGCGGCTATACACTGCTTAACGATGTAAGGTTACGCGATAAAAACGATGATGATGTATTTACCATAAATGACTCAGCAAGCTATTACACGCGTGGTGGGATTAAAGTGAAAATTTAAAAAACAACTAATGCCAAAAATTTTAATAATTGAAGATGAAGCAGCCATAAGAAGGGTGCTCGTAAAAATACTTTCTGAAGAAAATAATGCCTATCAGGTTTCCGAAGCCGAAGACGGTTTAATAGGTATTGAAATGATAAAAAAGGAAGATTACGACCTGGTGCTTTGTGATATAAAAATGCCTAAAATGGATGGTGTTGAAGTACTCGAAGCCATCAAGAAAATAAAACCGGAAACGCCTATTGTAATGATCTCTGGTCACGGAGATCTGGATACTGCTGTGAACACAATGCGTTTAGGAGCCTTCGATTATATATCCAAACCACCGGATCTGAACCGGTTACTCAACACGGTGCGTATTGCTTTAGACCGAAAAGAACTGGTTGTAGAAAACACACGTCTTAAGAAAAAAGTAAGTAAAAACTACGAAATGATTGGCGAGAGTGATGCTATAGTTAGTATCAAAGATATGATAGAAAAAGTCGCTCCCACCGAAGCCCGCGTACTCATTACTGGTCCTAACGGAACAGGAAAAGAGCTGGTAGCACACTGGTTACACCAAAAAAGCGACCGTAGCAAAGGCCCTATGATTGAAGTAAATTGTGCTGCCATTCCTAGTGAACTTATAGAAAGTGAACTGTTTGGACACGTAAAAGGAGCATTTACCTCTGCCAACAAAGACAGAGCAGGGAAGTTTGAAGCTGCCAATGGGGGCACGATTTTTCTGGATGAAGTAGGGGATATGAGTCTTTCGGCACAAGCAAAAGTTTTACGTGCTTTGCAGGAAAATAAAGTACAACGTGTAGGAAGTGATAAGGATATTAAAGTGGACGTGCGTATCCTTGCCGCAACCAATAAAGATTTGAAAAAAGAAATAGCCGATGGTAATTTTAGAGAAGACCTCTACCACCGTCTGGCTGTAATTTTAATAAAAGTACCAGCGTTAAATGAACGCAGGGACGACATTCCGATTTTGGTAGAATATTTTACCACCAAAATTTCAACCGAACACGGCACAGGACAAAAGAAATTCTCAGAAAAAGCCCTCAAAAAGTTGAAAGAATACGACTGGACAGGAAATATCCGCGAGCTAAGAAATGTAGTCGAGAGACTCATCATCTTAGGTGGTGCTGAGGTTAGCGAAGAAGACGTTAAACTATTCGCAAGTAAATAAAAAACAAAGGATGGAAGTATCTATTTCAAATTACAAAGTAGACGGTAACATTAAAATTTCAGAATTAAAAAGTTCAGAAAATTTTAACTCCTCAAAAAAGGAACTTGAAAAGGAACTGGAGAAAACCCGTGAAAAACTAGGTGATCTGCAGGATACACTTTACGCCCACGGAAAATACGCAGTGCTGGTTTGTTTACAAGGGATGGATACAGCCGGAAAAGACAGCTTAATAAGAGAGGTTTTTAAAGATTTTAATGCGCGAGGTGTTGTGGTTCACAGCTTTAAAGTCCCTACCGAATTGGAGAAAAATCACGATTTCCTATGGCGTCACTATATTGCGTTGCCAGCTCGTGGGAAATTTGGTGTTTTTAATAGAACTCACTACGAAAATGTATTGGTAACACGGGTACACCCAGGTTATATTATAGGCGAAAATCTGCCCGAGATAAATAGTGTTTCAGATATAGATGGAGAGTTCTGGAACAAACGTTTTGAACAAATTAATAATTTCGAAAAAACCATTGCGCAAAATGGAACCCTTATTTTCAAATTCTTTTTAAATCTTTCCAAAGAGGAACAAAAAAACAGATTGCTTCGTCGTCTTGAGAAACCCAATAAGAACTGGAAATTCTCTCCTGGCGACTTAATAGAACGAAAATTATGGGATAAATATATGGAATGTTACCAGGACATCCTAAACAGAACTTCCTATACACACGCCCCCTGGTATACTATCCCTGCAGACAATAAACCCGCGGCCCGTCTCATTGTGGCATCTATATTGCTGAAAGAATTACAAAAATATGACGACATAAAAGAACCAGCATTAGATGCAGATGTGAAAGCTCGTATTGAAGAGTTTAAAGAGCAGCTACAAAAGGAATAACCGTTTCCTTTAAATAACACTATCTTTAAATCGGTACTTAAATAGTTCTCAATTGTGAAAACTGTTTAAGAAATGCATCCAGAACATTTTAAAAATTATGAAAAATTTTATTTTATATTTCGCCATACTGGCATTCACCTTTTCAGTAACTGCTCAAAATGTAAACAAGGAAGACTCTACCCAACTCCGCAATATTTACGATGTAGCACTTCTTAATGGAAAAAGTTACGATTGGTTAGCCTATTTAAGTAACGAAATTGGCGGCCGTCTTTCCGGAACTGTTCAGGCAGATCGCGCTGTTCGTTATACCGAAACAGAACTAAACAAACTAGGTCTGGATAAAGTCTGGCTACAATCTGTTATGGTGCCCAAATGGACGCGTGGTTTTAAAGAATATGCCTACATCGAAACAGCCCCGGGCAGAACATCTGTAGTAAATATTTGTGCCTTGGGAGGTTCTGTACCCACACCGCCCACAGGCTTAAAGGCTCAGGTAATAGAGGTGCAAAATTTCGAAGACTTAGAACGTTACGGTCGTGAACAAATTGAAGGAAAAATTGTTTTTTACAATCGTCCTATGCAAGCAGATCTTATACAAACCTTTGAAGCGTATGGAGGCTGTGTAGACCAACGCTATGCAGGCGCTATGGAAGCTGCCAAGTACGGAGCCGTAGGAATTGTGGTGCGCTCTATGAATTTACGCCAGGACGACCTTCCTCATACAGGAGCAATGAGCTATGGCGATACCCCTGCGGAAATGCGTATTCCGGCCTGCGCCATTAGCACCAACGATGCAGACTATTTAAGTAACGCTCTTACGCTAAAGTCGGATCTTTTGTTCTATTTCAAGCAAAGTTGTAAAACTCATGACGATGTAGAATCTTTTAATGTTATAGGCGAAATAACGGGAAGCGTATATCCCGATAAATATATTATTGTAGGAGGCCATCTGGATTCCTGGGACCTTGGAGATGGTTCTCACGACGACGGTGCTGGTTGTGTACAATCTATGGAAGTATTGCGTTTGTTGAAAGAGACCAATTACAAACCAAAACACAGTATACGCGTTGTGCTTTTTATGAATGAAGAGAACGGGTTGCGGGGCGGCAGAAAATATGCAGAACAAGCCCTCCTGAATAAAGAAAAACACATCTTCGCCCTGGAAAGCGATGCAGGCGGATTCACACCTCGCGGATTCTCATTTGATACTGATGACGCTAATTTTAAACAAATTGAAAGCTGGAAACCACTCTTTAAACCTTATTTAATTCATTATTTTGAACAAGGCGGGAGTGGTGCAGATATTGGTCCCCTCAAAGATGGAACCGTTGTGCTAGCAGGCTTACGACCGGATTCTCAGCGTTATTTCGATTATCATCACGCAGCAAATGACACTTTTGATGCCGTAAACAAAAGAGAACTGGAATTAGGCGGTGCCAGTATGGCAAGTTTAATTTATCTAATAGATAAATACGGCATTAAAAACGAAATGACCGAAGTGAAAAACTAACGATTGTATGAGTTTTTTAACAGCAGAATGGCGACGACTGGCCCTGGCGAACTACGAAGTAGACCCTGCTATGTTAAAACCTTATCTTCCTTATAAAACCGAATTAGATTTCTATAATGGTTGTTGTTATGCAAGTCTCGTAGGTTTTATGTTCAAAAACACTAAAGTTCTGGGTATAAAAGTGCCGGGTCACGTACATTTTGAAGAAGTGAACCTGCGATTTTACGTTCGCTTTAAAGAAAATAATATTTGGAAGCGGGGAGTTGTTTTTGTTAAGGAAATTGTTCCAAAACACGCTATAACGTTCGTAGCGAATACCTTGTATAACGAAGCTTATGAAACCCGTAAAATGAGTCACATATGGGAAGAAAAGGACAATGATTTAATCACTACGTACCATTGGAAGAACAAAAATGATTGGTTTTCATTTTCGGTGACTTCGGGCAACATAGCGAAGCCAATTCCGCTGGATTCTGAAACCGAATTTATCACCGAGCATTATTGGGGATACAATAAAACAGACCAACAAAAAACTACTGAATATGAGGTTACTCATCCCAAATGGCAAGCATACGATGTGAAGAACTATACAATTAAAGCCGATTTTGCCCGCGAATACGGCGAAGATTTTCGTTTTTTGAATGATGCAAAACCAAAATCTGTAATGTTGGCAGAAGGTTCACCCATTACCATTGAAGGGAAAAAGACGATCAGATAATTTTTTTAAATACGAAGTTTCAGAGTATGGTAGCGATGCTTACTTTAGGTATATCCTACCTGTAGTAAACTAATACTTAGCTTCTTCCCCAGAAGCAACCTGTTTTTGTATGGAATAAAGTAGTTTTTTTGCTGCGTTTTGGAGGAAGGTGGATTTCGGTAAGAACGTGTGTTAGGTTACATCTCTATCACCCAAAATCCCGAAGGGGGCTCACCACCACACCACAAAAAATTTTTCAATACCTCCAACACCTTTTTTATAAACCAACGGCGAACGCTTTTCGGCAATTGAATTTTTAATAGCCTCTTTTGCTTCCGGATAGGAAAGCCAGTTTGTTATACTTTTGGGGGGGAGTAACCATTCTTTTTTCTGCGGAAGGGCGTACAGGGCTGTACTATTTTTTTCTGAATCCAGTTCTGTCCATTTTATATAATGACCTGCCAGACACTCCCTATATTCTTTAGGAAGTGCGTGTTGCTGAAATTTTTTTGGTATAAATAAAAAGGCTTTTAAACAATAGTGTTGCTTAATTGCTGAAACATCCAACTGAAGTGCTTCAAAAACCGAAGCAGAGGCAGCTTCATATATGAGGGGAAACTGCTTCGTTTTCATTTTTTCCAGCTTGTCTGCTAACCTGTCTTTTCGATTACTGACCAATCCATTGTGCTGAAACTTTTGTTCCCAATGTTTCATCGAGTACATAAAATTTACAGGCAAGTTCAATATGCAAAGTCTCATTTGTTTCAATAGCTCTCACTACATAATCCAGCTCCCCCAACGTCTTAGTTTCCCCTTGAATTTGAATATTTGCAGCCAATAATTGAAACCGTTGCGAATGTTTCAGCCAGTTTTCAAATAAATATTCGGCTTGCTTTCCCAGCATTTTTTCAGCAGGAAAATCGATAGAAAAATTTTCAGCATCTGCAATTTTCAGCGAAAATGGAGCAAAGGGAAATGTTGCAAAAGATACTTTCAGCTCAGGAACTTTCAGAAAATAATGTGATAAATTCATAGAGTTAGCAGGTAAATCTACCATCGCAGAAAATTTCAAGACACACCCATAAGAGCATGTTTACACCAATCCATACCAAGGGAGCTAAACTTACGACAAGAGAAGCTTTCAGTTTTTTCTTCACAAAAAACACCCAGCAAAAAATGATACTCAAAATGGTTACAAGAGGGTAGCTTAGCATAGCAGATGAAATAGCAATTGTCCAGAAACTGCTTTCCGAACCTGGCGCATCAAACAACATAGGCGAAAACATAGCCATAAATAAAGCCGGAAATAGGGAGAAAAACCACACAATACTACTAATGATGAGGTAGATGCGTAGGCGGTCTTTGTACTTTTCCATAAGGAGTAAAAATTAATTTTTGCTATTGTACCTTTTTAGAACCTCCGTTTTCTAACTTTGCCCAAAAATACCAAAACTTGTTACAGCAATATACCAAGGAATTTAAATATAACATAAAGTTGGCTACGCCCATTATTTTGGGGATGCTGGGACACACTGTGGTACAGTTGGTAGATAATATTATGGTGGGCCAATTAGGTACGGCGGAGCTAGCGGCTGTGTCTTTAGGAAATAGTTTTATGTTTATTGCTATGAGTTTGGGTATTGGTTTTTCTACAGCCATTACTCCTTTGGTTGCCGAAGCCGACGGCGAAAATAATTTTGAAGCTGGAAAATCTGCTTTTAAACATGGGTTGTTTTTATGTATTGTTTTAGGGATTGCATTGTTCTTGACCGTTTTTATAGCAAAACCTCTCATGTACGCAATGAAACAACCACCCGAAGTTGTAGATCTGGCCATGCCGTATTTAAATTTGGTCGCCATCTCATTGTTACCTCTTATAATTTTTCAGGCGTTTAAGCAATTTAGTGACGGACTTTCACTAACCAAATACCCAATGTATGCTACTATAGCAGCCAATGTGGTAAATGTAATTCTTAATTATATTTTTATATTCGGGAAATTTGGAATGCCAGAACTAGGCGTGGTTGGAGCAGCTATTGGCACACTGGCTTCGCGTGTTATTATGGTTGTTTATTTGTGGTATGTGCTTTCTCAACATTATAAAGCACGGGACTACGTAAGAAATATTAAAATTTTCACGCTTTCCAAAGCCATGCTTAAAAAGTTAGTTAACCTTGGGTTTCCTTCGGCATTACAAATGTTTTTTGAGGTTGCTATCTTTACCAGTGCTGTTTGGCTTTCGGGTATTTTGGGTAAAAATCCGCAAGCTGCCAATCAAATTGCCTTAAACCTATCCTCCATGACTTTTATGGTTGCAATGGGTTTTAGCGTGGCGGCAACGATACGCATTGGAAACCAAAAAGGATTAAGGCGCTTTATAGAACTACGTAGAATTGCCCTTTCTATATTTTTACTTTCTACCATCTTTGCAGTAGTTTTTGCGTTATTTTTTATCGTATTTAACGAGGCATTACCTAAATTATATCTGGATTACGATAATGATCTGGAGTTTGCAGATAATTACCAAGTGGCGAGTATTGCGGCTAAGTTGGTGTTAATATCGGCTGTTTTTCAGATTAGTGATACCCTACAAGTGGTTGCTCTGGGCGCTTTACGCGGAATGCAGGACGTTAAAATACCCACTCTTATCACATTTATTGCCTATTGGCTTATTGGGTTCCCAATATCATATTATTTAAGCATGCACACAGCATATGAAAGCTCGGGTATCTGGATAGGTTTGTTGGCTGGGCTCACGGCCTCCGGGATCCTTTTATTTATAAGGTTTCATTATTTGTCGAAGACGATGGTGGCAATTAATAGTGCGGAAATTGAAAAGAATTAATTTTACGTAATTTTACAAAGAAATTTTACCAACCCAAACCCTATGGAGCTTCCAAAATATATTCTTGGCGACAATACCGATTTCCCGGACGCGATTTTCGTGATACACACCGAATTTCCCCGCTTTATCATTAATCTTGAAAATGACGAAGTAGAATGGCTGGAAGAGTTTGACAACCACGACCAAAAGGAACTGGAGTCTGAAACCGAAAACTACATAAAAGAAGCCACAGATTTCTACGACCGTGAAGTAGCCCGTTACGAAGATGATTGAAGAACTCCTTCAATATGATACTGAGCTATTCCTGTTTCTTAACAATCTGGGAAGCGAATCCTGGGATGGTTTTTGGCAAATCGTAACCGAAAAATGGTCTTCAATTCCATTGTATTTTATATTACTATTATTAATTTACAAACATTACAAACTGAAAGGCACGTTGGTAGTAGTGGTGTGTGCAGCGTTATTAATTACTGCTACAGACCAATTGGCCAACCTCTTTAAATATGTATTGTTCCAACGCCCAAGACCATGCAGGGTAGAGGAGTTGAAAGAAGTAATGCGTTTTGTGGCAGATGGTTGTGGCCGTTATGGTTATTTTTCGGCGCACGCCGCCAGTAGTATGGGAGCCGCTGTTTTTTTAGGGCTTACCCTTCAAAAGTGGTATAGGTATCTTCCTTTTTTATTGCTCCTTTGGGCAGTTATGACTGCGTATAGCCGTATTTATTTAGGAGTTCATTATCCGTTAGACATTATTACAGGAATGTTTTTTGGCGGATTGCTGGGCTGGCTGTTTTACAATATACAGCTATGGAGCCAAAAAAAGTTTGGAAACTAAAAACCTCCAACATTAAAACTTGTTTCATAAAACTAATAATTTAAGGGTACTGAGTGATTTTACCTGTAAGCACAGCGTAAATCAATATTGTACCGAAGGAAGCGCAGTAACTCTGTACAAATCCCTCCAAAGTCTGGACCTGTGTGATCTACTTCCAGGAGCATTCGGGTTCATATCGTACCGATCAATTTTTTCTACAGTATAATTTTCAAAGGTTTTTTTAAATTTTTGGAGGTCTTCTTCGGCAACCAGAACAGCAAATGTATTTTCAGAAGGAATAGTCGCCGTTCCGGAATCGATAATTTTAGGGATTGGCTTTCCGTAATCCCAGATCATTTCAGGAGTGAAAGAAGAATACTCATAAACCGAGATATTATTATGGGCATCCTGCCAATCGTTTAGTTTTGAAAGTGATCTATACTCCGGATTAATTGTTAAGGCTTTCGCCATGGGCATCCCAAAACACATAATTACAGCAATAAATACAATGGTTCCATAAAAAACAGCTCGTATTTTTTTTCTGAGTAGTTTTCCTAAGATAAAAATTCCAACGCTTGCCAATGCGATAGACAACAGGATAAACCAAAACCAATATCCCGTTAAGGCATCTTTCAGAAATAAATACCCACCAATAGGAAAAAAGATGCCAATACCAGCAATAAGACCGAAGTTAAAATAGACCGGAACAGTTTCTCGCTTATCTTTTAAGTCGGAAAATTTCAGAAATAAATATTCTATGTAATACGCTGTATTTAGTGCTAATGGAATAAGAACGGGGAGTAAATAGCGCGATTTCTTTTCAGGAATCACAGACAATAACACCACAGAACTCATGGTCCATAAAAACGTAAATAAGTACCCTTTTTTGTCGCTTACGCGGTTCTTTACGTACGGATACAATAAGCCAATAAAAGCAGGAATGGTCCATACGCCACTTTGGGTAAAGAAACTCCAGTAATAATAAAAGGGACGCACATTGTACCCCGTCCAGTTACTGGTTTCCTTGTCCGTGATTTTGGCCACTGTTTCAGGATCGAACGTATATGTATACCAATACCACCAACCTGAAAGTAACAAGGAAACTAACAGGAAAACTAATAAAGGCAGTATTCGGCTTTTAAATTTTTTAAATTTAAAGGCTATACCAAATGCAATGAGGAACGGAAGTAGTAAAGCATATAATGACACCGGGCCTTTACTCATAAACGAAGCCCCAAAAAATAATGCAGCGATAAGGATACGCTGATATTTTAAATTTTCAGAAGTAAAAAATAAATATAATTGGTAAATACATACCATCATAAAGGCGTGGGTAAAAATATCCCATTGCCCGTTTCGGCCAGAAAAAACAATATAAAATGAGGTGGCAAGGATAAGTGAACCAACAAAAGCCAGTGTTTTATTCTCACTGAAACGTATCGTGAATTTATATGTGGTTAGCACCAGAAGCAATGTTACCAGGGCAGCAGGTAATCGCATAGCCGTTAAGCTTTTCAGTCCGAAAATAGCTCCCGTTATAGCCGAAAGCCACGTAGGCAAAGGTGGTTTTTGATACCGCGGTTCACCGTTCAATGTAGTTAATAACCAGTTACCATCGTGTAACATCTCACGGGCAGTAGCAAAATTTCTGGCTTCCATAATATTTACGTACAAGGCATCGAGATTCACAAAGAAAATAGCGATGCACGTAACGCATAATAGTAAAATATGATTATTCTGTAGTCTATTCATCTAGTTGTTTTTTCCAGATGAAAATATTACGCACATAAATCACAAGTCCGGCAATGTGTCCTACAAAAAGTACCGGGTCTTTTCGTAAAATAGCGTATGTTAAAATTAGGGAGGCTCCCAAAACACTCATTCTCCAGAATCCAACGGGGAGTTGAGATGTTTTTGTTTTTTCAGAATAAAGCCATTGGTATACAAATCGTAATGTAAATACTATTTGAGAAACAATTCCCAGGATAAGTAGCCACGTTGAGATATTTGCGGTGCTAAAAAGTTGTTCCAGATCATATTCACCGTTATTGTAGGAGTACACAACTACAAACACAGGAAAAACATATAAAAATAACTGAAACCATTTGGGCGATTTTTGCCATTCGCCCTGCAATTGGAGATTTCTAATATAAATGTAGTAGGTAAGCGTTTGCCCTAGCATGATCGCAAAATCGTTGCGGGCATATCCGTATACAAATAGAAGAAATGAGGCAAAAAGACTTAATTTCCAAAAGATAGATGGCGTAATAACGCGTTTGCTTTTTTCTGAAAGCATCCATTGTAAAATAAGTCTGCCAGAGAATAGTAATTGTGCTAAAAAACCAATGGTATAAATAAGCCAGTCGCTCATCCTTTAGATTTTACTTCGTAATTAATATACTTTTTCTTCATCCAGAGATAGGCGAAACAATCCATTAAAGGCCCTAACAAACGGTTCCATACACCAAATTTGGCTGTTCCTGCAATTCGTGGAAAATGCTGAACGGGTACTTGGATCACTTTTCCATTTTGGAGCAGGATCATTGCCGGTAAAAAACGGTGTAACCCTTTAAACATAGGGATGCGCTTAGCGTAGACTGTCTTAATTACTTTTAATGGGCAGCCGGTATCGTCCATCCCATCGTGGGTAAAAGCACGTCTTATTCCGTTCGCTATTTTGGAAGACATGTTTTTTACAAATTTGTCCTTTCGGTTGGCGCGTACACCTGTAACCAGATCGTATGGTCCAATTTTTTCAAGCAACAGGTTAAAGTCTCCCGGAGCCGTTTGTAGATCGCTATCAATATACCCAACCAGCGGCGCCTCAACGTGGTCAAAACCAGCTTTAATGGCAGCACTCAACCCTCGGTTTTCTTTAAAATTTATAAAGTTGAAAACTTCATTTCGTAAGCAGATCGCTTCAATTAGTTGTTGGCTTTTATCTTTGGAACCGTCGTTTACAAAAAGAATACTTGTTTTCTTTGAAGCAATTTTGGTAAATGCCAACAGCTCTTTTTCAACTCTCTCCAGGTTGTCTTCTTCATTATAAACGGGTACTATTATGGTAAACTGGTAGTCCTGCAAGGTAGTATTGGTTTGGATGCAAAAGTATGCTTTTTTTTGAACTCGATCTTTCGATACAAGTTTCAATAAGCCCCAACTACAAAAAGTGAATACTATTCATAAAATTTCACCCTTAATTCTTAACTCAAAATGAGGAAAGCCTCCAATCTATATCTATCATTCCTGCAAATTATAGTATTTTTGGTTTTTAATTGCATAGCATTTTCCATGAACATACTCGTAACAGGCGCAGCAGGATTTATAGGTTCTCACACGGCAGAAAGACTACACTCTTTGGGGCATAGCGTATTGGCTATCGATAATTTCTCTGACTATTACGATATCTCTTTAAAAAAGAAGAATGCTGAAAGTTTAGCTGAAAAGGGCATTGAGGTTCAAAAAATAGATTTACGTACAGACGATCTTTCCACCCTAATCACCGAAGAAATTTCCTTTATTTTTCATTTTGCAGCCCAACCGGGGATTTCGGCAACCAGTACTTTTGATGCGTACTTCAGCAATAATATTCAGGCAACACAACGTATGCTGGACGCTATTGAAGGGCTTGAAAAAAAGCCATTTTTTGTAAATATTGCTACTTCATCTATCTACGGTTTGCACGCCACGTTAACAGAAGACGAAGCACCTTTGCCAGCGAGTTGGTACGGAGTTACAAAACTGGCTGCGGAGCAATTGGTATTGGCGTACGCAAGAAGAGGATTACTTAAGAGTACTTCTTTTAGATTGTACTCTGTTTATGGGCCTAGAGAGCGTCCGGATAAATTATACACGCGTTTAATAGATTGCGGCCTTAACAAAAAGCCATTTCCGTTATACGATGGAAGCGAAAAACATTTACGAAGTTTTACCTACGTACAGGATATTGTGGATGGTATTGTAAGTGTTCTGGATCACACCGCCGTTTGTAATACCGAAATATTCAATTTAGGCACCGAAGAAGAAAACACCACTGCAAAAGGTATTGCTACTGTTGAAGAAATTCTTGGACATACGATACAAGTTGCCAACAAACCTGCGCGTCCCGGAGACCAGTCGCGTACCAAAGCCAATATTGATAAAGCCAGAAGACTACTTAATTACAATCCGCAAACCGGTTTAAAGGAAGGGTTGGAGGCTCAGGTGGCCTGGTTTAGAAATAATTTTAGGTAAGTTTCAACAACACTTCCGCTGCCTGAAACGGCGTCACGCTCCCCTCGCTCAATAATTCAATTTGATCTTCCAGCGCGTCTTTAATTTTTGGATTTTCGTAGAAGTCACTTTTCAATGTATTTTCAATAGTTTGGAGCAACCAGAATTTGTTTTGGTCGTGTCTTCTTTGCTGAAAAAATGCAGTATTTTTTGCTTCTTCTATATATGTTGAAATAAGTTCCCATATTTCAACAATACCTTCATTTTTCAAGGCAGAACAGGTAAGAGTTTTAGGAGTCCATCCGTTGTCTTTTGGCGGGTAGAGGTGGAGCGCTCTGTTAAATTCGGTTTTGGCAAGTTTTGCTGCTTTTAGGTTTTCGCCATCTGCTTTATTAATAGCTATAGCATCTGCCATTTCCATAATACCGCGTTTAATACCTTGTAATTCGTCTCCTGCTCCAGCAAGTTTCAGCAATAAAAAGAAATCGGTCATTGAATGTACAGCGGTTTCACTTTGTCCCACGCCCACAGTTTCAATAATTATAACATCGTATCCGGCCGCTTCACATACAATAATGGCTTCCCGTGTTTTTCTGGCTACACCGCCCAGAGATGTCCCGCTGGCAGAAGGGCGTATAAAAGCATTTGGGTTTTTAACCAGCTCTTCCATTCTTGTTTTATCTCCCAGAATGCTGCCTTTACTTAGGGAGCTACTTGGGTCTACAGCTAAGACCGCTACTTTTTTTCCCTCGGCGGTCAGCAACATTCCAAAGCGTTCAATAAAAGAGCTTTTTCCAACTCCGGGAACACCGGTAATACCTATTCTAATACTTTTATTTGCGTGTGGCAAGCATATTTTTATGATGTCTTCGGCCAGTGCTGCATGTTTTTTTGCGGTACTCTCAATAAGTGTAATGGCCTGGCTTAGGGACGTGATATTTCCCTCTAAAATAGCATTGGTTAATTTTTCAGCAGAAGGCGTTATGCTTCGTTTTTGCTGAATGGCTCTGGCTGCTTTTGACGACATCATATCCGGAGTAGCGATCCCTTCTTTTTCCTGAAGTGACTTCGATTTTTTATTCTGTGCTGCCATAGCTGAAATTTATGACAAATTTATGAATCCACATTTTTAAAAGCACACTTTCGTTGGTATATTGAAATATATTAATCGAAATTTAATACTCATGAAAACATTATATGAAGCTACTTCTACGGCAGAAGGTGGCAGAGCCGGACACGTAAAGTCTGAAGATGGTCCTATAGATTTTAATCTTTCCGTACCCAAAAGTATGGGTGGCGACGGTGGCGATGGAGCCAATCCGGAGCAATTATTTGGTAGTGCCTACGCAGCCTGCTTTGGTGGTGCAGTTCAATCTGTAGCGAAGAGCAAGAAAATTAAAATTGACGAAGAAAACATTAGTGTTTCTGCAACCATTGGCTTTTGCCAGGATGATGACGGATTTTTCCTGGAAGCAACATTAGATTGTTTTATTCCGGGCGTAGACAAGGAAACGGGTGAAAAACTCGTAAAAGCGGCACATAAAGCGTGTCCTTTTTCCAAAGCTACAAGAGATAATATTACAGTAACCCTTAACCTGTTGTTGGACGAATAGTTATAATTTATATGCAAACAAAAAAATCCCTTCAATGTTAAAAATTGAAGGGATTTTTTGTTTTTGGTGTTTAGAGTTTATACTACTGTACTCTTCTTTTCAGACTAGTTTACCCCGCCTTAAAATTTATAATTCTGCCATGTTCGTCATCGTTTGGCGTTTTTTTTCTTTTTCTGGTGGAGTTCCGTGTAATGCCTCATCCCGTGTAGCAGGCTCTTTTAAATTTGGGTTCCCTTTATGTTCTTCAGCTTGCTTTATGTACCATTCTAACTGCTGTTTTTGCTTGTATAAAATACCAAGTGTCATTTCAGGTAATTGGTGGTTATGAATAAGTTCGTCGTATCTTTTTATATTATTTAAATCACGCGCAATACATTGTTTTATAATAATTTCAGAATTAAAATGCTCTAAGGCTTCTTTAATTTCCTCCCAAGTACGGTCCATGATGACCTTTTTCTGCATCGAGTTTTAAAGGTTCTATATCTCTGGAGCTAAGCTCAGTACTAATAGTATTTGCCATACGGTTACGCTCTACGGCCATGAAATTTAGAAAACGCTTTAACTCGGTAGTTTTCGCATCTTCCGCTGCATTGTAGTAGAGTTTTTCAGCTTCGAAACAGGCTACTAACAAGCGGTTTAGCTTATTGAAATCCGGGTATTTATTTTTCATGTATTTTTAGATTTATTCAAATGTACGATAAAACACAATTTAAAAGTTTGAGCATAAAGTTAATTAACACTAAAATTTAGTTAACAGATGCAACACTTGTATTTTTCTTTCGTCTTTTAGCAGAACAGCAACCAAAAAAACCATCAAGAGTTTGTCTAGCCAACTACTTGTAGCGCAATGTAAACAGAACAGCCGGAAGGCGCAGTTAGCTCTATATAAGCAATATTGCGACGGGATGTATATTGTTGCGTTACGGTATATGAAGGACAAAGCCGCTGCAGAGGATGCAGCACAGGAAGGATTTATTAAAGCCTTCAAAAAAATTGAGCAGTTTAAAGGGGACGTCACCTTTGGTGCTTGGTTAAAACGAATTGTAATAAATACCTGTTTGGATGCCATTAAAGCCAGAAAATTAGAAACCGAACCCTTATACGATGAAACATTGCGAATTGCCGACGATGAAACAGACTGGCAGGTTGCAGATGAGACTACGGTAGATGAAGTGCTAAAAGCCATTGAAAATTTAGGCGATAATTACAGAGATGTAACCAAGCTTTTTTTAATTGAAGGCTACGATCATCAGGAAATTGCCGAAGTAATGGGCATTACCGAAAGTGCCTCCAGAACCAAGTTGCACCGCGGAAAATTACAATTAAAAGAAAATTTAAAACATTTACAATATGGCACAGGATATTAGAAACCTACTTAAAAACCGTCCTGAAGAAAAAGGAAAACTTTCTGCAACTCACGAAAATGTGTTTTTAGCCAAGCTGGAAGCACATTTCCCTGAAGAACCTTCAGCAGAAAAAGAAACAAAGAATGCCTCTTTCTTTTGGTTGAAAGTAGCCGCCGTTGCGATCGTTTTTTTAACGGTTAGCTTTTTTGGTTACCAGTACATTGCCGGGTTAGACGGAGGTAGTTCAGTAAACAATTCATTTGCTGAAACGACACAGGAAGAAAAAGAAAAAGCACCCGAAATAGTAAAACAGCCACAACTTACGTTGGGAGATCTTTCACCGGCACTAAAAAAAGTTGAAGACTTCTACCTCACGGGAATTAATGTGCAGTTAGCCTCGCTGGATGAAAATGATGACAATAAAGAGCTTATTGAAGGCTATAAAAAACGTATTGCGGCACTAGATGTAGAATACAACCGCTTAAATAACGAATTAACCGAGATGGGTCCAACAGAGGCCACCATCAACGCCCTTATAGATAATTTGAAACTTCGTTTGGATTTGCTGTTCAAACTTAAAAACAAATTAAAAGAACTTAAAATTTTAGACAATGAAAAATTTGATGATCTGCAAGCGTAGTCTTGTATATGCGGTTTTTATTTTTTGTACCGGCTTTGTGTTTTCACAAAGTACATACAAAGAGTCTTTCACAGTAAGTAAAGATGCGGTAGTGAATGTAATAACGTCTCACACCAACGTAGTTTTCGAAACCTGGGATAAGGATAAAGTAGAAGTAGAAGCTTTTGTAGAAGGGGAGAACCTTTCAGAAAAAGAGAAAAAGGAAATTTTTGACAACTGGAAGTTTGATGTGCTGGGTAACAGCAAAAAAGTGAACATTACCTCAAATAGTGGAAGCCTGTGGGGAGATTTCGAAACCATGGGAAGTCTTAATTCACTTGACAATTTAGGAAATGTTATAAACACTTCCAGCCTTGAGGCTTTAAAAGAACTGGAAGGCCTTGGAGAACTTAGCGAGATGTTTACAATAGACTGGAATATTAAAATGCCGGAGATTCCGGAAATGGACGATATGCCTAAGTGGCCTTTTGGTAATCAGAATACTATCCTGAAAAAGGGGGATTCTTACAAACGCTTTAATTATAAAGATAATGCGTCTTTTACGTTCGATACAGATGCCTATGAGAAGGATAAAACGGCATATGTGGCGAAGCTGAATAAGAAATATAAGACCAATGTAACTGTTGCCGAAACCGATACGTGGCTAAAAGAACTTGATACCTGGAGCAAGGTTTTTGAGAAAAGAATGGAAGCCTGGGGTGAGAACTTCGGAAAGTCTTTTGAGAATAATTTTGGCCCCGAATTTGAAAAGAAAATGGAAGCATGGGGAGAAAAGTTTGGAGAAGAGTTTGGAAAGCAAATGGAAGCCTGGGGTGAAAACTTTGGAAAAGACATGGAAAAATGGGGCGCTCAATTTGAAAAAGATGCCGAGAAATGGGCAAAGCAATTTGACGAATCCTTCAATAAGGAAAAAATGAATGGTGAAAACGGTTTTAAAACAACCATTATTGAAACTAATAAAAATGGTGCTTCTAAAAACTTAAAAAAAGCCAGGAAAACAATTATTATCAGGATGCCTAAAAACACCAAGACCGATATAAATGTGCGTCACGGTGAAATTAAAATGGCAGATGTGACCAATGTAAGAGCAACACTTAATTATGCAGCCTTAACAGCAAACAGTATTGATGGGGGAAAGACCCTCATCAATGCTGCTTATGCGCCGGTACGTGTAAATTATTGGGGTGACGGAGTGCTGGCTGTACAGTACGTGGATACCTGTAAATTAAATTCGGTTGGTAAGATAAATTTACAAACCAACTCCAGTAATGTAGTTATTAATGAACTTAAAGACAATGCGTACATTAAAGGCTTTATAGGTAGCTTGTTAATTAATAAAGTGTCTCCTAATTTCACTTCTATCGATGTGTTTCTGGACGATACCAATGCAGCAATTACAATGCCTTCTAACGCATATTCTTTCTTTTTTAATGGTAGTAAGTCTACACTTATTTATCCAAAACTATTACAAACTACAAACTCAAAAGAATACGGAAGAGTTTTGGTGAGAGGCTTTAATAAATTTAAAGATACACCACGTTCGCTTACCATTAATGCTAATTACAGTAATGTAAAATTACAGTAGTATTAAAAATCCCCAAATTCCTGAAAGGGTAGTACATCTTTTTTTCTTCTATTTAAGATGCTAGCTTCCCAACCCTAACTCTTTCTCATAAAGATAGCCACAATTGCCGAAACCAGCAATCCGCCGCCTAAGGCACCAATAAAAGATTTGTACAAATAGCTATTAATATTAAACTCTTCGTTGGCTTCTTTAATACTCATTAGATCGTTAGTAACAGAATACGTTGAGACGTTGTTAAAATATTCCGGCGTAATATAATTGTGGGTAATATATTGTGCAATTGGAGAAAGTAATGCTACAAATACGGCCATTTTAAGTCCGGTTAAAAAGCCTTGGGTCCAGGTCATTTTTTTATCGTAATGCCTTCTTCTCTTTTCACGCATAACAAGAATGTACATCAAGATCGCAAAAGGCATAAATAATAATGTAAGCCAGTAGTGGTCTGCTATTTTCTCATCGTGCCATCCCAGTGTTTTCTCAAACAACATCCACACCAATATAGCAATGGTGAATATAAATGCCCACTTTAATTCAATTTTAATTGCTTTCATGGCGTAGTTATATTAGAGTGGAAAGATACAAAAAAAGCATCCGAAAAATAGTCTTCACGGATGCTGTGCGTTTAGTGTTTATAATAGTTTTAATAGAGCTCCTGCAGCACGTAGGTACCGTCTGGCCCGTGGCTGAAGGTCCCTGTAGCTACTTCCCGGTTAGGAATTAAACGTTCCAGCTGCGTACAGAAATTTTGACATTCAATAAGGATTTCCTGTCCTAATTCAAAACCGTTTGCGGCAGTACCATTAATAAAGGATACATAGCCAATTCCATTTACAAAAGTTGCTATAGGAATTTCAAAACTGGCTTCCGGGAACACCTGATTTTTTTCGTTTACTGAAACTAACTCATACGAGACAGTAGCAGCATCGGTTCCTGCATTCTCAGTACGGGTTTTCGTAGCAGTAATCCTATATTCGAAACCTGGTTCAAACTCGAAATTTTTAATAAATGGAGTGCCCATAAATATATCACCACCAATAGCCTCGTTTTCCTGAATTATAAACTGTGTTCCGTTAAGGACCGAAGTTGTTTTATAATGATTCACAAAAAGAGAAACTTCCTCGTTTGTAATGGAGGCGTCGTCTGCGCTACAAGCAAGCAGTAGGGCAGTGGTACAAAATAATAGTATCTTTTTCATAACAACAATTTTACTTAAATAGTCACAAAAAGAATACCAAAAAATCCAAAAACCTTTTTTAAATAATCGGGATGTTGGTTTTATTCTATCACGACCACCTTTATACCGTCTGGCGGCCCTTGTCCGTGAGTTACGGTAGTACTCCTACTAGTCTCACCGGTTTTACAATCTATAGTAGTGGTTTTTGTTTCTGCAACAGAGGTTCCATCTTTAGTAGTGCTGGTAATAGTAGTACTTATAGTAATAGTATTACCGCCGTTACCGTAGGTGATGCTGTTGGTTACCCCGGGACCAGCCTGACTCTGCACCCCTAAGTCATTTGTTGATTGATAAACGGATGTTACTATTTGATCTTTGCCTATTTTTAACCTTTTGCCTTCTTTGGTCAGGATAAACATATTCTTTTTATCGAATTTGTTATTCTTAGCACCAAATACTATATCGTATTCCGGATCGCTGGTTATTACTTCTCCGTTTGCTGTAGAGATCACGTGTGTGGTATTAATTTTATCCTTTCCCGAGTACTTTCCTTTTATTTTTTGAGCGGTTGCCACACTACAGAATATCATTAAAAGAAGCATTGTATTGCAAAAATTTTTCATAATTAAATAGTTTAAATGTTTTTATACATTTCAAAACTATTTAATTTTCAAATGGTATGTATCTATGAAAACAGTGAGCTACTTAAAATATGGGAATTCTTAAACCAAGATACATCTCTAGGTAAACCAAACAAGTACGCTTTCTTTTTTGTATTAAAGTAGTTCAGACATATTTGTCTCATTCTTTACTTGATACAATAAGAAGCCATATAACAAAAAATCCCAAAACCTTTTTTTTAAAGTTTTGGGATTTTTAAAATTATATAGTACGGGTTGTTAGGTGATTTTTCGACCTGAAAAGCAAAATAAAATCAACGTTTTACTGCTCCGTTAAAACCCATTCTCCTTTACTTATTAAAGGAAGTGCTTGTTTGTACTTTACTTCTTTGCTTTCGCCACTCATCACGTGTTTAATAGTAACTCTATCGTTACGACCAATTTTTGGTTGTTCTCTAACAATAGTTTCGGTTACCTGTGGTTGCTGGCGTTGTGTTTGTCCTGCGGCTCTGCTCTCTGCAGCACGTTCGTCCAGATTCTGGATCTCTTCTTTTTGCTCGCTTAACTTTTCTTTTGGGCGAACTTGTCTTGCTTCTCGAATTTGCTGCTGATTTTCCTGCGGCAATTCTCCTTTAAACAAGAAAGAAATTACTTCTTTATTTACCTTCTCGATCATAGATTTAAACAATTCAAAAGCTTCAAATTTGTAGATCAATAAAGGATCTTTTTGCTCGTGTACTGCCAGCTGAACCGATTGTTTCAGCTCATCCATTTTACGAAGGTGTGTTTTCCACGAATCGTCTATAATGGCGAGGGTAATATTCTTTTCAAAATCGTTTACCAGTTGAGTTCCTTCGGTTTGGTATGCTTTTTCAAGATCTGTTGCTACATTAATAGTTTTTACACCATCTGTAAACGGAACTAAAATTCGCTGGTATTGATCTTTGTGATTTTCGTATACATTTCTAATCACCGGGAAAGCCATTTCGGCATTACGGGCCATCTTGTCTTTGTAATGCTGAAAAGCGGCTTTATATACTTTTCCTGCAATTTGTTGTACGCCCATATCTTCAAATTCTGCTGCCGAAACAGGAGAACTCATAGAGAAATACCGAATTAACTCAAATTCAAAATTCTTATAATCCTGCCCTAATTTGTTACCTTCTGTAATTACTTCGGCAGTATCGTAGATCATATTGGCTACATCTACTCTAAGTCTTTCTCCAAACAATGCATTGTATCGGCGCTTGTACACTACTTCACGCTGGGCGTTCATAACATCATCATACTCCAGCAGTCGCTTTCTAATTCCGAAGTTATTCTCCTCCACTTTTTTCTGTGCTCGCTCAATAGACTTACTGATCATAGAATGCTGAATCACTTCGCCTTCTTTTAAGCCCATACGATCCATCATTTTGGCAATTCGTTCACTTCCAAAAAGACGCATTAAGTTATCTTCTAAAGAAACATAAAACTGCGAACTTCCCGGATCTCCCTGACGTCCGGATCTACCACGTAACTGTCTGTCTACACGACGACTATCGTGGCGTTCGGTACCTACGATTGCGAGTCCGCCTGCTTTCTTCACTGCGTCCGATAGCTTAATATCGGTACCACGACCCGCCATGTTGGTGGCAATGGTTACCATTCCGCTATTTCCAGCTTCCGAAACAATGTCTGCTTCACGTTTGTGGAGTTTTGCGTTTAATACGTTATGCGGAATGTTACGAATACTCAACATACGGCTTAGTAACTCTGAAATCTCCACAGAGGTTGTACCAATTAATACAGGACGCCCTGCTTTTGAAAGCTCCGTCACCTCGTCGATCACAGCGTTGTATTTTTCGCGTTTGGTTTTATAAATTTTGTCTTCACGATCGTCACGTGCAATGGGGCGGTTGGTTGGTATTTCTACTACATCCAGTTTATAAATTTCCCAGAGCTCTCCGGCTTCGGTTACCGCAGTACCCGTCATCCCGGAAAGTTTGTTGTACATTCTAAAGTAATTCTGAAGCGTAATAGTAGCAAAGGTTTGCGTCATTGCTTCAATCTTTACATCTTCTTTGGCTTCAATTGCCTGGTGTAAACCATCGCTATAGCGACGCCCGTCCATAATACGTCCGGTTTGCTCGTCTACGATCATCACTTTATTTTCCATCACCACGTACTGATCGTCTTTTTCGAAAAGCGCGTAGGCTTTCAACAACTGGCTCATAGTGTGGATACGTTCACTTTTCACTCCAAATTCACGAAAGAGTACTTCTTTCTCTGCGGCTTCATCTTCGGGAGATAGCTCTTTCTTTTCAATTTTAGCGATTTCGGTACCAATTTCAGGCATCACAAAGAAATCCGGATCGTCTTTCCCTGAAAGGTAATCGATTCCTTTATCGGTTAATTCTATCTGATTGTTTTTTTCGTCTATCACAAAATACAATTCCGCATCTACCTTTGGCATTTCGCGGTTGTTATCCTGCATGTAGAAGTTTTCGGTCTTTTGAAGGATTTGCTTTACACCTTCTTCAGATAAAAATTTAATCAATGCTTTATGTTTCGGAAGTCCGCGGAATACTCTGTATAGTTGAAATCCACCTTCTTTAACATCTCCTTCTGAAATTAGTTTTTTTGCTTCGGCTAAGACACCCGTTAACATTTTTTTCTGAACGTTTACGATGTCGTTAATTTTCGGTTTTAACTCATTGAATTCGTGACGGTCACCTTCCGGAACAGGTCCCGAAATAATTAGCGGGGTACGTGCATCATCAATTAATACACTATCCACCTCATCTACAATTGCGTAGTGGTGCGGCCGCTGTACCAGGTCTCCGGGAGCGTGTGCCATATTATCACGCAGGTAGTCAAATCCAAATTCGTTATTGGTTCCGTAGGTTACGTCTGCATTATATGCCTTGCGACGTGCATCGCTATTTGGGCGGTGGTAATCTATACAGTCCACCGTTAATCCGTGAAATTCAAAAATAGGAGCCATCCACGCGCTATCACGTTTTGCCAGGTAATCGTTTACTGTTACCAGGTGTACTCCGTTTCCGGCAAGAGCATTAAGGTACACAGGAAGGGTTGCCACAAGGGTTTTACCTTCTCCGGTGTGCATCTCTGCTGCCTTCCCCTGATGCAGTGCAACACCACCAATTAGTTGTACATCATAATGTACCATATCCCAAGTTACTTCTTTACCAGCTGCATCCCAGGAGTTTTTCCAGATAGCTTTTTCTCCTTCTAAGGTAACATAGGCTTTGTCTGCCGATAATTCCCGGTCAAAAGGTGTGGCATTTACAGTAAGAGTTGTGTTTTCCTTAAAGCGCTTTGCCGTTTCTTTTATCACCGCAAATGCTTCGGGAAGTATTTCGTCCAGCGTTTTCTTTTCAACCTCGTAGCGATCTTTTTTAAGCGCGTCCATCCGGTTATAGATATCTTCTTTCTTATCGATATCTTCTTCTTTATCGGCATCTACCTGCAGCGCATCGATCTGTTTTTGAATATCGGACTGATCTTCCTTTATTTTAGTTCTGAAGAAATCACTTTTGGCGCGCAGTTCGTCTATAGATAGCGCTGCAATGGGCGCTTCCAATTTTTTTATCTGGTCTACAAAAGGCTGTATATCGCCAATATCTTTTTTGGATTTGTCTCCTACAAATACCTTTAATACGTTATCTAAAAATCCCATAATTATAGTTCGGTTTAAGGGGCAATTTCAAAGGAAATGTTCCTCTGAAAATAGTATACAAAAAAAAGGTTAAAAAACCACATTCACAAGGGGTTTAACTGTTTTGTATTCTCGGTTTTACCCATAAAAAAAGCCTCAATAGCATTGAGACTTTAAAGTATGTTAGTTACTGCCAGGCAGTATGTTAATATTCATCTTCGTTCCACAGGTAATCATCGTCTGTGGGGTAATCTGGCCAAATTTCTTCGATAGAGTCGTAGCTGTCACCTTCATCTTCAATAGCTTGAAGGTTTTCAACAACTTCTAATGGGGCTCCGGTTCTAATAGCATAATCTATTAGTTCGTCTTTGGTTGCCGGCCAGGGTGCATCACTTAAATAGGATGCTAATTCTAAAGTCCAGTACATAGTACGTTGTATTTAATTTTGTGCAAAAATAATTTTTTAGACCAAATAGTCAAGGAAAAAAGCAATTATTTATGCATTATTTGAAAGAACGTTTTTAAGCGTTTGATTATTAGAGGGTTGTGCAATTGCTAAAATAGCTGGTTTGTAAGTTGGTTTATTAGTTATTTAGCACATTTCCAGTTTAAAAAATTTTGAAACTCGTTCACAGTTTTTCCGGTATCCACTTTACTTCATCTGCTTGCAAATCTTTAGACAACTTCCGTGCCAGCACAAACAGGTAGTCAGAAAGTCGGTTGAGGTATTTTAAAACAAGCTCATCTGTGGGTTCCTGTTCGTGTAGCAGTGTTGCCAGACGTTCGGCACGACGGCAAACACAACGCGCAATGTGACAATATGACACGATAGGGTGCCCGCCTGGTAACACAAAGTGCGTCATTTGCGGGAGAGAGTCGTTCATTGTGTCCATTTCGGTTTCGAGCAGTGTAATGTTCTCTTCTGAAATTTTAGGGATGTTTAACCGCTCTTTGCCACTTTTAAGAGTAGCTTTTTCCGGGTCTGTAGCCAAAATTGCTCCTACGGTAAACAATCTGTCCTGTATGTGGATTAAAATTTCCTTGCTGCGTGGATCAAGTTCCTGGTCACGTATGAGACCGATGTGACTGTTTAGTTCATCTACCGTTCCGTAGCTGTCAATACGAATGTGGTGTTTGGGTACGCGCGTTCCACCAAAGAGTGCAGTAGTTCCTTTATCTCCGGTCTTGGTATAAATTTTCATATTTTTTTATTTGAAATTCAGGATTTTAGGTCGCTGGGTGATTTTGAATTTATAGGTAAACAGAATAAATTCAAAATTTTATGGAAGCATCTTATTTAGTGATTAGTATCATTCTTTTCCTTTTCCTCCCGTTCTCGTTTCCGCTCCATATAACTGCTTTTAAAGTTACGCTGTCTGCGATCACGATTGTTGCGGGTGTTTTTCTTATTCCAGTAAAATACCAGCACTGCCAGAATTAAAAGGCCGAAAATAACAATGTAAGGGTCGTAGAAATTTATTGCGAACATGATGCTAAATTACAAATTTCAAGCTCCAAATTCCAACCTTCGTTACAATTTTGAAAGAATAATTATTCTGAATTTAAACAGACTGCCACCCTTCAAAATAACTCAGGTCCCTTTGAAAAGCTATTTTATTTAATGTATAAAGATGGTTAATGAATCTGAAAACCTAAGATGGCTGAGTGTTTTGAAGCGAAAAAAAAGTTAAATGAACTTAAAGCGAGTGAGTCACTTTAAAAATTATCGAAGCCTTGCGGGGGACGAGCGAAGCAGCCCGTATCGCTCCAGCAATTTTAACTGCGTACTACCGTCTATTTACTTATTTCTCACATCTGTCTCCACAACGCCGTCTCTAAGTCTAATTACTCTGTGGGCGTGTTCGGCTATTTCTTCTTCGTGGGTTACTATAATTACGGTGTTTCCTGCAGCGTGAATATCGTCAAACAATTTCATGATCTCTACTGAAGTTTTACTATCCAGATTCCCTGTTGGCTCATCTGCCAGAATAATAGAGGGTTTGTTTACCAGGGCTCTTCCCACGGCCACACGTTGTCTTTGCCCTCCTGAAAGCTGGTTGGGACGGTGGTCCATTCTGTCTCCCAGACCAACATTTTTTAAAACCTCTTCGGCTCTGGCAGTTCGTTCTGCTTTGGAGGCGCCTGCATACACCATAGGGAGTGCAACATTTTCCAGCGCAGTTGTTCTTGGAAGTAAGTTAAATGTTTGGAAAACAAAGCCTATTTCTTTGTTACGTATTTCGGCCAGCTGATCGTCGCTTAGGTTGCTCACATCGGTTCCGTTTAGCTCGTAGGAGCCCAATGTAGGGGTGTCTAAACATCCTAAAAGGTTCATTAAGGTAGACTTTCCAGAACCTGATGGTCCCATGAGTGCCACATAATCTCCTCTTTCAATATCCAGATCTATGCCTTTTAAAACGTGTACAATTTCCTGTCCTAAAGGGAAATCACGGATAATATTTCTAATTTTTATGACAAGACTCATAGACTACATTAATTTTTAGGTTGGTGTACGGCTCATAAGACGCAAAGGTAGGGAAGATGTTACAAAAGGGGGTTGAGAAGTTTACGAGTAAAGAAGTTGAGGAGTTGGATGGATTTGATCGATTTAGAATTTTTCGCATTCATGCATAGCAAAAAAAACTATGTTCTAATTACAAAATGCTCTTTGGGTTGCTCTTTTCTGAAAAAGACCATTCCCCACTGAAAGGTATCGATGCTTACCGTAACCGTAGGCTGCGCAATAATTTCCTGCCAGGCTTCGGTCATTTGCGTACTCCAGTAAATATCGTCAAATAGTAACATAGTGTCGTTATGAATATGTTTCAATAAAATTTTAAAATAGTTGAGCGTGGCTTCCTTGCTGTGGTTTCCATCAATATACACAAAGTCAAAATTTTCAGTTTTATTTTGCTGAAAAAAAGTTTCAAAAGTTTGCGTACTACAAGTACTATTTTTTATTCCGAATTCCTTAAAATACCTTTTCGCAGTTGCCGAAGTAGCACTACACCCTTCTACTGAAAATATCTTTACCGAAGGCGCGCCCAGGGCCAGTGCCATTGTCCCCATTCCTAAAGAGGTTCCCAGTTCTAACACTTGCGTGGGTTTAAAATACTGAGCCAATCTGAACAATAATTGCTGTCTTTTTACTGAGATCCCCGCATTTTTGGCAATTTCACTCACAGCGCGTTGGTCGCTTTTAAATACACGGGAACCGGCACCATAATCGGTAACAGTAATGCTGGCAGTATCTGAAAGTAATAAGTTTCTATGCGTTTCTAATATTTTGTAGGCGGGATACTGCTGTTTGTCATAAAAACATTTGGTCACCAGATCATACACAAAAGGGGAATGTACTCCGTGTTGGTTCGTGGAGTGTAGGAGGAAGGTTAGGTATTTGCTAATTTGGTATACCATAAATCGTTGAGGCGTTCAGTGTTGAGGTATTTAGACGTGCAGTACTAAACTTTTAAATAATATAACAACGTCGCAACACTCAACTTATAAACTTAGTTTTCCAGTTTCTCACTTAGCTCAAACCATCGCATTTCTTTTTCTTCAATTTCGTCTATAATTTCCTGTAGGATTTTAGATTGTTTGTCTATTTCTTCACCGTCCCAGCCTTCGGTTGCAAATTTATTCTGAAGGTCTTCGCGTTTCTTTTCCAGTTTGGCTATTTCATTTACCAGGCGGCCGTGTTCTTTTTGTTCGTTATAACTTAGTTGCGGTTTGGACTGGTCTTTTTTCCAGTCGTTTTTCGGTTTACTATCGGTTGCCGGGTTTTTACTTTCTGAAGGTGCGCTGTCTTCATAAATTCGGTAATCACTATAATTACCGGGAAAATCCTGAATTTCACCTTCGCCTTTAAATACAAATAAGTGATCTACAATTTTGTCCATAAAATAACGGTCGTGAGATACCACGAGTAAACAGCCAGGAAAATCCAATAAGAAACTTTCCAGGACATTAAGTGTTACAATATCCAGATCGTTTGTAGGTTCATCCAGAATTAGAAAGTTGGGATTTTTAATGAGGACGGTGCATAAATACAAGCGTTTTCGTTCCCCACCGCTTAGCTTCTCTACAAAATCGTATTGTTTTTTACGGTCAAATAAAAAGCGCTCCAGCAATTGCCCTGCAGATATTTGTCTTCCCTTCTTCAATGGAATGTAATCCCCAAATTCCCGAACTACATCTATTACTTTTTGACCGGGCTTAATAGTAATTCCCTTTTGAGTATAGTAGCCAAAATGAACGGTATCCCCAATCACTACTTTCCCCGTGTCCGGCTGTACTTGGCCTGTAAGCATATTGAGAAAGGTAGATTTTCCTGTCCCGTTTTTTCCAATGATACCGACGCGTTCTCCTTTTTGGAAATTATAGTCAATATTAGTAAAAAGGGCTTTGTCACCGTAGCTTTTGGAAACGTTATGAAGCTCCACTATTTTGGTGCCTAAACGTTCCATGTTAAGTTCCAGTTCTACTTCCTGGTCGTTACGGCGTTGGTGGGCGCGTTGCTTTATTTCGGTAAAATCGTCTATCCGGCTTTTACTTTTTGTGGTTCGTGCTTTGGGTTGGCGACGCATCCAGTCCAGTTCTTTTTTGTAGAGTTGTTTTGCTTTGCCGGTTTCGGTGGCTTGCGTCTCGATACGGGCGTCTCTTTTTTCCAGATAATAGCTGTAGTTTCCTTTGTAGGTGTAGAGTTGTCCTTCGTCCAGTTCTACAATTTCGTTACACACGCGTTCTAGGAAATACCGGTCGTGTGTGACCATAAAAATGGTAAAATTTTCTTTGGCGAAGAGTTGTTCCAGCCATTCTATCATTTCCAGATCCAGGTGGTTGGTGGGTTCATCCATAATTAGCAAATCTGGATTTTGCAATAATGCCGAAGCTAATGCCAGTCTCTTTTTTTGACCTCCGGAGAGACTGCTTACTTTTATGGAGAGATCTTCCAGTTTTAGTTTGTGAAGAATTTGTGTGTATCGGGTTTCAAAATCCCAGGCGTTATTGGCGTCCATGGCATCGAAAGCTGCCTGGTATATTTCGGTTTCGTTAGGATTTTTAAGGGCTTTCTCGTAGCGCGATATTACATCCAGAATTGGATTGTCCGACGCCAGGATGGTCTCCTCAATAGTTCGCTCCGGGTTCAGGTTGGGCTCCTGGGAAAGGAATGCTGTTTTCAGGTTTTTTCTGAAGACTATTTCCCCTTTATCCGGAACATCTTCTCCGGAGAGCATGTTGAGCAGAGACGTTTTTCCTGTTCCGTTTTTAGCGACAAAGCCTATTTTTTGTCCTTCATTAATCCCAAAGGAAATTTCAGAAAAGAGGACGCGCTCGCCAAATGATTTTGCAATATTTTCTACCGAAAGATAATTCACGTATACAATTTTTTGCAAAATAAGGTGTTTTTATTCAGAACCCGTAAAATACCTTTCATTATTGTGATGGTTGGTTTATATTTGTCGCAATACAACCCTACGCTATGAACTGTAAGTACCTGTTTTTACTGCTTGTAATTACCTTAGGCTTTACTTCGTGTATCTCTACCAAACAGTTGGTGTATCTCCAGGAAGATGAAAATACTGTGGATAGTTTGTATACGTTACAGAAGAAACAGGAGCCGTATCGTGTGCAGGTGAACGACCTGTTGAGTATTCGTGGAAAAGCTTTAGATCCCGAGTTTGTTAGCACCTTTAACCCTACCGGAGAAACGAACCCCAATGCAACAGGTGAGGAACGTTTGTATTATGATGGTTTTGTCGTAGATCCTCACGGAAATATTAGAATTCCTAAGCTTGGAGAGGTTTCTGTACTTGGACTAACCGTAGATGAAATACGGGAAAAAATAGAGAAGCAGCTTACAGACGAATATTTTAAACCAGAAGCCGAGCTTTTTATTACCGTAAAACTAGCAGGAATACGGTATACCATAAATGGTGAGATAGGTGGGCCTGGCTCACAAATTATTTATAGAGATGCTATTACCATTATGGAAGCAATTGCGAATAGTGGCGATATTACTACAACTGGTGATCGAAAAAATGTTGTGATTATCCGTCAATACCCCGCAGGACAAAAGGTGCATCATATAGATCTAACCAAAATTAGCGCAATGAACTCGCCGTATTATTGGGTACAACCTAACGATCTTATTTTAATAAACCCATTACCACAAAAGACACTGGGTACCGGAACAACCGGCTTACAATCATTCACAACCATACTTACTGTGTTTACCGCTTTGGTCACAACGTACTTATTATTTACCAGGCTATAATGAGCGAAGATTTTAACATAAACGAGGTACAGATAAATTTTGATTTTAAAGGGTTTTTGTTCAAACTTTTAAGTTACTGGCCGTTGTTTCTAATCTCATTGGCAATTGCTTTTGGTATTGCGTATTATATAAATGTTAGAAAGTTAGCTGTGTATCGTATGGATACGTTGGTGACTATTAAAGACGACCAGAATCCGTTTTTTACGGCTAATACCAGTTTAACCTTTAATTGGGGAGGTACTACAGATAAGGTAAATACGGCAGTTGTTACTTTAGGATCCCGGACGCATACTGAAAAGGTAGTGGATCGTTTGCAATATTATTTGAATTACAATCGAGACGGAAAATACCAATTAGTAGATGCTTACAAACAAACACCTTTTTTTGTTGAAGTTGATACCACAAAACCTCAGTTGCTAGGGCAGCTTTTTAAGGTGGTGTTTAAGGATTCTGTGAACTTTACTTTATCTGCTGAAATAGTATCCGAAGGAAATAAAACGTTTCAGACCTATGACAGTGAGAAGGAAAAAATGCAACGTTTTGTTCCTGGCGGATTATTTGAAGATTCTTTCAAGATAGGAACTATTATAAATACTCCTTATTTTCATGGAACTTTTTTACCTAACGAAGACCTTACAGTTATTCCTAACAAGCCATATTATTTGAGCTTCAAAAATTTTGATAGTGCCGTAAAATCTTATTCTAGAGTTTCAGTTAATCCAGCAACACAGGGCTCTTCTGTTTTAAACTTGAGCTTAATTGGTAATAATAAGGCGCGCATAGTCGATTATTTGAATACCTCCGTACAGGTTTTGAGCGACAATATGCTGGAGCGTAAAAATCTTTTTGCTACCAAAACTATCAAGTTTATAGACAGTAGTCTGGGGGCAAAGTCTAAAGAACTTAAGGATGTGGAACAGGAGCTGAATGACTTTAAAGATAAAAATGCAGTTTTTGATCTGGAATCTGAAGGTACTGAAATAAAAGGAAAACTGAGCGCACTTGACGTTCGGAAAGAAGGAGTGGATAGAGAACTAAATTACTACAATACCCTCGAAGATTATTTACGCACCCGAAACGACTACCGCGAAGTACCCGCCCCTTCTGTGGCAGGAATAAATGAAGTAAGTATTTCTACTGGTGTTTCGCAAATTGTTAGCCTTGCACAACGCAGGAGCACCCTAGAATATTCTTATAAAGAAGGTGCTACGCCTTTGTTAGATATAGACAGGCAAATTGATGCAGTTAAGAATGTATTGTTAGAAAACATTATTTCAACCAAAGGGCTAAAAAGCCGGGAGCTTAAGGATATTAACAGAGAACTTAACTCATTGGAATTTCAAATAAGAAAACTTCCAAAAGAACAACAGGATCTTTTAAAAATAGAAAGACAGTACAGTTTAACAGACCGGGTGTATAACCTGTTCTTAGCAAAAAAAGGAGAAGCAGATCTGGTTAAGGCTGCGAATGTAAGCGATGTTCAGGTAATTGACGAAGCCAAGGATACGGGTGGTGGAAAGATAGGGCCTAATACACAATTAAATTATGTAATGGCATTACTCTTTGGACTTATTATTCCGTTTTTATTTGTGTTTTTACGTGTATTTTTTGATACCAAAGTGCATCACTTAAACGATGTGGAACGTAACTCCAAAATTCCAATTTTAGGCATCATTGGTAAAAGTACCATGGAAGGCAATCTTGCTGTACTTAACAAATCAAAATCTTCCATTGCAGAAGCATTTAGAGGATTGCGTTCCGGGCTTCAGTTTTTGTACAGAAAACAAGGGATAGAGGGCTGTAAAACGGTACTTATTACTTCTTCGGTAAGTGGGGAGGGAAAAACGTTTGCTTCTATTAATATAGCTTCGGTGTTTGCGTTAAGCCAGAAAAAGACTGTTTTGGTAGGGCTGGATCTTCGGAAACCCAGGATCTTTGACGATTTTGAAATTACAAATACTAGAGGCGTGGTAAATTTCCTGGTGAATGATGCTACGGTCGCCGATATTGTGCAGCCAACCAAAGTATCCAATTTAGATATTATTACCTCGGGACCCATTCCGCCGAACCCGTCAGAATTATTGATGAGTGAACGTATGGAATTGCTCATAGAACAACTAAAAGAAGAATACGATTATGTTATTCTGGATACCCCTCCTATGGGCTTAGTGGCAGATTCGTTAGAATTACTTAAATACGCAGATGCTACCATCTATATGGTACGCCAAAACTATACCCGAAGGCGAATGCTGTCCATGATAAACGAAAAATATAAGCGTGGTGAAGTGAAAAACATCAGTTTTGTATTAAACTACTATCAGGAAAAGGCCAAGTATGGATATGGCTACGGGTATGGCTATGGTTACGGCTATGGGTATGGTGGTTACGGTAAGTACGGTAATGGGTATCACGAAGAAGAAAAACCAACCGGGTATTTGCATCGATTTATAAAAATTTTCCGCAGAAAAAAATAACGGTGGTGCCTAAATCCTCCTTTTATGCTTACTACAAAGCAACAATGCACAAAACGAATTTTTGATATAACAGCTACCTTGTTATTGCTCCCATTTATTATAATTCCTGTATTTTTGCTGTTCGTTTTGGCTTCGGTACTATTGAGTACAAATGGATTGTATGTGCAAACCCGTATTGGGCAGTTTGGAAAACCGTTTCAGTTGTATAAAATACGAACGTTAAAAGGTGCACATCATAAAGACGTTGTGGCCATTAAAAATAGTGAAACTGCTTTTGGAGGTTGGTTACGCCGAAGCAAATTAGACGAATTGCCACAGTTGTGGAACGTAGTAAAAGGAGAAATGAGTTGGGTAGGTTCCAAGACCCGATGTGCCGGGCTATGCTGATGCACTGGAAGGTGAAGACAGAAAAATTTTAGCCTTAAAACCAGGAATAACAGGACCGGCAACCTTAAAATACAAAAACGAAGAAACACTTTTACTTAAACAGCCCGATGCGTTGTATTATAATGATACGGTGATCTGGCCGGATAAAGTAAGAATAAATAAGGAATACGGTAAAAATTGGAGCCTGCAAAAAGATGTACGGTATATATTTCAGTCTGTATTTGGGTGAAGAAAAAATAAAGCTTAAATTAAATTGACAAGGTGGGAAGAAACTCCTGCTTTCGCCGAAATAAGATGAAAGAAAAACCAACCATTGCGATTATAGGATTAGGATATGTAGGCCTTCCACTTGCCGTTGCCTTTGCTGAAAAATACAAAGTAATAGGATTTGATATTAATGAAAGTAGAGTTTCAGAATTAAACAACGGAACAGACCATACGCTGGAGATAAGTGACGAAAACTTACAAAAAGCATTAAAGGGAACTGCCGCCGGATCTTTAACGGTAACCACAAACGCTGCCGAAATGGAAGAAGCAACCGTGTATATTGTAACGGTGCCTACGCCTACCAACAAATACAACCAGCCCGTGTTAACTCCGCTTGTGAAAGCCAGTGAAACTATTGGGAAACAATTGAAAGACGGTGATGTTGTTATTTACGAATCTACCGTATACCCGGGAGTGACCGAAGAAGTGTGTGTGCCTATTCTGGAACAGGAATCCGGGAAAACATTTAATAAAGATTTTTATGCAGGCTACTCACCGGAACGTATCAACCCGGGCGATAAAAAACATACTGTCACCCAAATATTAAAAGTAACTTCCGGTTCCACTCCGGAGATCGCAAAGGAGATAGATGCGTTGTATGCTTCGGTTATTACGGCCGGGACACATCTGGCACCCAGTATTAAAGTGGCTGAGGCTGCTAAAGTTATAGAAAATTCGCAACGGGATATTAACATTGCCTTTGTGAATGAACTGTCTAAGATCTTCCGTTTGCTGGATATAGATACCCACGCAGTCCTGGATGCTGCAGCAACCAAATGGAACTTTATAAAATTTACTCCAGGCCTGGTAGGAGGGCACTGTATAGGTGTAGATCCCTACTACCTTGCTCAAAAAGCACAGGAAGAAGGTTATAACCCGGAGATCATTCTGGCGGGTAGACGTATGAACGATGGAATGGGGAATTATGTGGCGCAGGAAGTGGTGAAACTTATGATCCAAAAAGAATGTAAGGTAAAAAACGGCCACGTGTTGTTAATGGGAATCACGTTTAAAGAAAATTGCCCGGACATTCGAAACAGTAAGGTAATAGATGTAATTGAAGAGCTAAGAAAATACAACCTTCATATTGATGTGTACGACCCCTGGGCAAATGTGGATGAGGTATATCGCGAATTTGGACTCCATTTGTTAACCAAACCAGAACAGCTAAAAGAAAATTATGAAGCTGTGGTACTTACGGTAGGACACAACCAATTTTCTACATTTGAATTTGAAAAGCACCTGGCGTCACCTTCGGTAGTGTTTGATGTAAAAGGATTTCTGCCAAGGGAACATGTAGATGGATGCCTGTAAGTTGATCGGTTTTCGGTTTTCTGTTGTCGGTTATTATTTTGTTGCAGGATGAGTGAATTATTGAATGGTAGATGATGAAAAGCTATAAAGACTTAAATATTTATAATTTGGCGTTTGAATATGTTATTGAGGTTCATGACCTGTCACTTAAACTACCAACGTATGAAATGTATGAGCAAGGCAGTCAAATAAGAAGGTCTTCTAAATCTGTTAAAGATAACATTGCAGAGGGCTACGGAAGACGAAGGTATAAGCAGGATTTTATAAAGTTCTTAGTCTATGCCCACGCTTCTTTATTAGAATGTATATCGCAACTTGAAATGATTGATACGTTGTATAAAAATGTTTCTACATCTGGTCTGGTTGCTAAATATGATAGTTTAGGCGGAAAAATTTATTCATTTATAAAATATGTAGAAAAAGAATGGAAAGTATAATGTTAAAGCTCATAAGAATATCTTAACCCACAACCCACAACCCACAACCCACAACCCACACCCACAACTAAATAAAAATACCGTGTACGAAACAAAATACCACCAGCAAGACTTAACAAACTTTTCCTTTTTAGTAACCGGAGGGGCCGGCTTTATAGGCTCCAATCTGGTTGAATATTTACTGAAATACAAGGCTAAGAAAGTACGTGTGCTGGATAATTTCGCCACAGGATTTCGTGACAATCTGAAGCCATTTGAAAGCAACCCTGCCTTTGAACTACTGGAAGGCGATATAAGAAATGGCGAAACCTGTAAGCAGGCTATGGAGGGGATAGATTATGTTTCGCATCAGGCTGCTTTGGGAAGTGTGCCCAGAAGTATAAACGATCCTGCCACTTCTAACGATGTAAATGTTTCCGGCTTTTTAAATATGCTCATCGCTCAAACCGAAAGTGACACCGTAAAAAGATTGGTGTACGCTGCCAGTAGCAGTACCTATGGTGATAGCAAAAACCTCCCTAAAGTGGAAGGTATTATAGGGAAACCCTTATCTCCGTATGCGGTGACCAAACTGGTGAACGAGTTGTACGCCGATGTATTTTATACTACCTACCAAACCCAAACTATTGGGTTGCGTTATTTTAATGTATTTGGCCCAAACCAAAGTCCTACAGGAGCCTACGCAGCGGTGATCCCTCTGTTTATGCAGGCCTTAAAAGATAACAAAGCACCCACCATTAATGGCGATGGCGGACAAACACGCGATTTTACCTTTGTAGAAAATGCGGTACAGGCCAATATAAGAGCTATGTTTGCGGACAATGAGGCCGTAAATGAAGTGTTTAATGTGGCCTACGGGGAACGCATTAGTCTAAATACGCTCTGGAAAGATTTACAAACCGTTTCTAATAAAACGTTAACTGCCCAACACGGTCCCGATAGAAAAGGAGATGTACGGGACTCGTTGGCTAATATTGACAAAGCACGTTCGCTTTTAGGATATAGACCTCGGTTTTCAGTAAAAGATGGGTTGAAGGTTACTTGGAAATCTTTTCAATAGAAATGAAAGCTAAAAAAGTATTTAAGAAATTAATTTCACGTGCTATAGCACCTGTAGCCTTGCGTGTGGGGTACAGAAAAGTAAGTAACAATAAGTTAGAAGCAAAAAATCAATTACTCAATTATTGTTTTGTCTCATTACAACAAATGGGTTTTACACCCAAACATATTGTAGATGTAGGTGCGAATAAAGGTACCTGGACACGGGAGGCAATGCATTATTTTCCTGATGCTTATTATAGTTTAATTGAACCACAAAAACGTTTAAAAGAGCATTTTGAAGATTTGTTAGTATCTAAGAAGGTATCATATTATCCGGTTGGCGCAGGTTCTGAAAAAGGAAGTTTTAAATTCACGCTACACGAAAGAGATGATAGTTGCTCCTTTCAATATAGCGAAGCAGCAGCAGCCAAGCTAGGGTATGAGCAAGTTGATATTCCTGTAGAAACATTGGACAATTTGTTGAGCCAAAATCCTGCAATTCCATCACCCGATTTAATAAAAATAGATGCGGAAGGTTTAGACTTAGAAGTTATCAAGGGTGCTGGCTCATTCCTAGGAAAAACAGAAGTGTTTCTGGTGGAAGTTGGTGTATGTAATAGATACATTAAAAATGATATTTTAACTGTACTCAATTATATGGATTCAAAAGGATACCGTATGTTTGATGTAACAGACCTTAACAGGCCATTTAGACCTAAAGCTTTGTGGCTTATGGAATTAGTATTTGTAAAAAAAGGTGGTTTGCTGGATTCTTTTAAGATTAAATAGTCCGAGGCTTTAACTTTTCAAATGATTGAAAATTAGTTTTTTAAATAACTGAGGTTGAAATATAGGATGTGATTATCTTAGCTTCAGGAAAAATTACCTCTTTAGCTCTTTTAATATGCAAATAAGGAAGTTTTTATATAAAACAGTATTACTCCTATTATTAATTAGTGTTTGCTTGGGCTCATTTGAATTTTTACTACAAAATATCCCTAATGATTATTCCTTTAAACATGACTATTTGCACCAAAAGGGCAAGAATATACAGGTTCTTTTTATGGGAAATTCTCACGCTTACAGAGGTGTAAAAGCAGAAAATATAGATAGAGAGGCTTTTAATGCTTCCTATATTTCACAAAGTTTAGATATAGATTTAATCATATTAAACCAACATCTTAACGCATTACCTTCATTGGAATTTGTTGTTTTAAATATTTCTTATCAAAGTTTATTTAATCCATTAAAAGTTGGAAAGGAGAAATGGCGTGTAAAAAATTATAATATCTACTATGATATAGAACTTTCTTCAAGCCCTAAAGAATATTCAGAAATACTCTCTCAAAGTTTTAAGAAAAACATTAAAAGAATAAAAAAAGGGTACATAAAAAAAGAAAACTTAATTGTGTCGAGCGAAAAGGGGTCTGGTTTAATTGAAGGGAATCAAAACTTAGGGATTACTGCTATAAAGGCAGTAAAAAGACATTCAGATAAGCGTATTTCCGGTTATCACGATAATATAAAATCTAGTCTTAGTAATCTTATTAAGATACTTCAGAAGAGAAAAGTAAAAGTAATGTTAGTAACTCCTCCAACCTCTGAGTATTACAATCAACTTTTAGATACATTGCAAACCAAAAAGACCGAAGAATTACTCCAAAAATTAGCAGATAATAATGATAATGTATTTTATAAAAATTTTACAAAAGATAAAGATTTTATGGCTGAAGACTTTTATGATGCCGATCACTTAAATAAAACAGGCGCTTTTAAATATACTTCAAAATTAAATTATCTTATAAATGAACTGTTTTTACAATAATTCTAAACGATAATCGTCACATTAATGATGAATAGCATCAATATATTCCAGCTTTATAGAAAAACTAAATCAATTTATTTAAACGTAAAGTAATTTGAAAATAATGAATACACCTTTAGTTTCAGTATGCATGATTACCTATAATCACGAGCATTATATAAAACAGGCACTGGAAGGAGTTCTTATGCAACAAGGCAAATTTAGGACTGAATTAATTTTATCCAATGACGCATCTACAGATGGAACTGACAAAATGATTCGGGAAAATTGGCCTGATACTAGTTCTATTACTCTTCGATATACAAACCACCCAAGTAATATTGGAATGATACCAAATTTTAAATATGCGCTAGAGCAATGTACAGGTTCTTACATTGCAATTTGTGAAGGCGATGATTATTGGACAGATCCTCTAAAATTGCAAAAACAGGTAGATTTTTTAGAACAAAACTCGCTTTTTACCTTGTGCTTTCATAATGTAGCTGTGTACGATGAGAATACAAAAACTATAACCCGTGATTTAATCACTCGTTCAGTTACTGAAATTACTACCTTAAAAGATTTAGCAAAAGGGAATTATATTCATACACCATCAGTAATGCTAAGAAATACATTTTTCTTACCAGATTGGTTTGAGAATGTTTATTTGGGTGATTGGAGTTTGTATATGATTGCTGTAGGAAATAAGAAAATAAAAAAAATTGAGGAAACTATGGCTGTTTATCGTGTAAGTGACGGGGCAGCTTGGTCTACACAGGAAAAACAAATACGAAAAAAAAATTCAAGAAATACCGTTGCAATTATAGCAGACAAAGCAGATTTACCAGATAGTGTTCGTGAAATATTGAAAATGAGATTGTTGAAAAAAAAGCCCAATCGAATAAGTGATGTTGAAGCTATTAAAAAACTTAAAAGGATAAGCAAGTTTTTATACAGTAAGGTATATCCTAAAAGGAGATTTTAATCTTAAATATTTTTTTTTGACCAAATTTAAAGGCTATCTCTGAAAGAACTTTTATTAACTTATAATTTTCTGCTTAACTAATACTTATGCTTTTCTAGCATTACGTTATTATATAACAAATAGTATATTTGTTCAATCATAATACCAAGCTACATGGAATTACCAACAAGAATTTATCAAAAGGAAAATAATGTTGGTTTTTTTACGCTATTATCAGAGAGTTTACAGGACATAAAATCTTCTTTATTTTTAGCCCGTCAACTTGCTGTTCGTGACATTTCAGCACAATATCGACAGTCTGTTTTAGGTATAATATGGGCATTTATAACTCCACTAGTAACTGCTCTAGTCTGGATTATTTTAAACAACTCCGGTGCGGTAAAAATTTCAGATACGGGACTGCCGTATCCTATTTTTGTGATTTCGGGAACTATTTTATGGTCAATTATTACCGAAGCAATAAGTTCTCCCATTTCTAGCACGAATGGTTCCAAAGGTATTTTAAGTAAAATTAATTTTCCGAAAGAAGCTTTGATTGTATCAGGAATTTTTAAACTTCTTTTTAATGTACTACCCAAGGTTTTAATCATGATTATTTTCATGGTTTTTTATGATGTCTCATTTCAACTATCAATGCTATTATTCCCTTTAATACTATTAGGTGCTATATTTTTTGGTACGACCATAGGTTTTTTTATTACGCCTATTGGGATGCTTTATAAGGATGTTTCTAAGCTTATTTCAATGGGGCTTAAGTTTTTAATGTACGCCACACCTGTTGTTTTTGCTATTCCAGAACAAGGTGTATTAAAGCCTATTATGGAGTGGAACCCCATTAGTCCTATTCTTATTACCGCCAGAGATTTTTTGGTAGGCAGTGCTCCAGAGTATTTGGTTTATTTTTTAGTTGTAATAGCTATATGTATACCGCTCTTCTTTATCGGTCTGGTATTGTACCGAATTTCAATTCCAATAATTGTTGAACGATTAAATGCTTAGAATGGAAGATAAAGAAGTATTAGTAAAAGTAGAAGGGCTGTCCAAAAAATTCTGTAAGGACTTAAAAACAAGCTTATGGTATGGCATAAAAGATTTGTTCTCTAATGCTGTTGGTAACAAAAATGAGCGATTTTTAAGATCTCAGGAATTTTGGGCTGTTAAAGATATAGACTTTGAGCTAAGACGAGGCGAATGCATAGGCCTTATAGGGCATAATGGTGCAGGTAAATCTACTTTGCTTAAAATTATTAACGGATTAATAAAACCTGATGCCGGTAAAATTACAATTAAGGGTAAAGTAGGCGCTTTAATAGAACTAGGCGCTGGCTTTAATCCTATTTTAAGTGGTAGAGAAAATATTTATAATAATGGAGCTATTTTGGGGTTTAAGAAAAAGGAAATCGACAATAAAATAGATGAGATTATAGACTTTGCAGAAATACGGGAGTTTATAGACATGCCCGTACAAAATTATAGTAGCGGAATGAAGGTGCGTTTAGGGTTTGCCGTGGCTGCGCAAATGGAGCCTGATGTATTAATTATTGATGAAGTATTGGCCGTAGGTGACCTGGGATTTGTTTTAAAGTGCTTCAAAACCATTGATACTATACTCCCCAATACGGCTATAATTTTTGTGAGCCATAACATGCCCATGATCTCAAGAATTTGTACACACGTGATTTTAATGGAAAGGGGTGTTTCTGAATTTCAAGGAAGTGATGTTTCTAAAGCGATAGATCTATATTATGGTAAATTTAGTACCTCAGAAGAGTCTGTTGTGTTTGATAGCGGTCTAATGAGATTAGACTCTATTGAAATTGAAACTGCCAATTATAATGGTGAAACCCCGGTATTGTCATGGAAAGATGATTTGGTAATTTCTATGGATTTCACCAATCTTGGGCTAAAACATATGCCATATATTAGTGTTTATATTTACGATAAAGAACAGCGGAGCGCTGGAATGCTATATTATAATTTCACGAATAAGAAAACAATTCCTAAGAACTTTAGCCTATCACTAGTTCATAAAAACCTTCAATTTTCTAAAGGTGTGTATAACATGACATTAATTGTTTACGAGGAATTTGAGAAAAATCCTATTTACAGAATTAATGGAGTAAAAAGTTTTCAAGTTGAACATCCTTTGGAAGCCTGGACTCCTTTGCTATTAGAAGCTCAGGTCGTTGATAATTAGAACTATTATTAATTTTATAAAACAAAAACATGATTAGTTTTATTAGAAAATTTTTTAAAAAAGAAAAGAATAATTATGATAGATTGGTAAAGGAAATAAATAAAATTTATACAAAAGTGCCACAAGATTTTGGTGGAGGTTGTAGTTTAGAAAAAGCTATGGTTATGAGTTTGCTAATTGAAAAATACAATTTACAAACTTCTGTTGATATTGGCGTTTATAGAGGTCGCTCTTTATTTCCACAGGCTATTGCACATAAACTTTACTCAAATGGAACTGTCTATGGAGTTGATCCCTATACTAAAGAAGATGCAAATCAAGCAGATTATCCTGAGATTCAAAAAGAACTTGATAGTTTTGTTCAAAAGACAGATTTTCAAGAATTGTATAATCAGGTATCAAAAATAATTCACGATAATTATAAAGACAATTGTATTTTGATTAGAGAAAAATCTTCAGATGCGGTAGCGGAGTTTCGTAACATGAATAAATCACTTGATATGGTTCACATTGATGGGAATCATGACACTAAGTTTGTAATGGAGGATGTAGAAAACTACTTACCATTATTAGGTGATAAAAGTTTTATAATCTTAGATGATGTATCTTGGAATTCAGTTAAGCCAGCTACCGATATCTTGTCAAGAAAAATGAATTTTATTCATCAACTTATAGATAAACAAAATGACTTTGCAGTATTTGCAAAAGGCTTGACGGATGATGAAATAATTGACCTAAAGAAAACTATCTTAAAAACAATCGGGTGAATATTTTTGATACAATGCTTTCAAAATATTTCAACAAGATTATATTTCGACTTAAAATCGCCTTAAGTCTTGATAAAGTCGATTTACTTTTGTACGATGATATTTATCCACACCCTATTTCGGGTTTTAGATTAGAGGAATTTACAGTGCTTCTAAAAGAATTTAACCGTTCAAAAATAATATTAAATCCTGTTGCTTACAAGGTATTAGAGACACCGCAGAAAGATCACAAGAATCACATTAAAAATATTACTAAAAGCCATAAAACTTTGGCGGGTAAATTAATAACAGGAGCTCACCAATATACTCGTCCTAAGCTTTTTTATTGTATTTTTTTATCTAATATTCTTTTAAATTTAAAATGGTTGGAAAAACACAGTATTCCATTTGTTTTTACTTTGTATCCTGGAGGTGAGTTTAAGATTGGTGATGAGAAAACGGATGCAAAATTAAGACGTGTATTCCATTCTACTATGTTTAGAAAAGTTATAGTTACTCAGGAATACACCCGAAACTATTTGATTGAGAATAAGTTTTGTGAAATTAATTCCATTGAGTATATTTTTGGATGTGTTGTTCCACAAAAAACAATAGAAGAAGATCTAGGAGAAAAGTTTACGTATCTAATAAATAAAAACACATTCGATATTTGTTTCTGTGCGGCAAAGTATTCACCTTTGGGAAAAGATAAGGGGTATGATTTATTTATTGAATTTGCTCATACTTTAGTAAAGAAATATAATTTTGTTAGGTTTCACGTAATAGGCGGATTTAATGAGAACGATATAGACGTAACTGCATTGACAAATAAAATTCAATTTTATGGATATCAAAATTTCAATAAGTTGAAACAAATTTATCTTAAAATGGATGTCATAGTTTCCCCAAACAGACCATTTACACTTAATAAAGGCTCTTTTGACGGTTTTCCGCTGGGTACAGTTGTAGAAGCCGTTTTAAATGGAGTAGTGGCATTAGTTACAGATGAACTGAAGCAAAATAATATCTTTATAAATCAGGAAGATTTAATGATCATAGAGCCGGAGAGTAGATCTATTGAAAAAAGTGTCATAGCTTTAATAGAAAAACCAAGTTTATTACATGCTATATCACAAAAAGGACGTGAGAAATTTTGTGAGGTATACTCAAATACTATTCAAATGAATTCAAGAATTGAGATATTGAAACAAGAGCTCTTTAAAACATAACGTATGATATTTGTCACTAAGACTTTTTTACCGCCACAGGAAGAATACAATGCCGTTTTAAAACGTGCTTGGGATGCTGGGTGGATCACGAATAGGGGAGGGTTGGTAAAAGAATTAGAAAACTCTCTTAAAGAATACCTTAATGTTTCAAATATTATTGCAATGACCAATGGCACATTGCCTTTGCAAATAGCTATTAAGGCGCTAGATTTAACTGGAGAAATTATTACTACACCCTTTAGTTATGTGGCTACTACTAGCAGTATTGTCTGGGAAGGATGTACTCCTGTATTTGTAGACATTCATCCAGAGTATCTTACCATAGACGAAACAAAAATAGAAGCCGCCATTACAACCAAGACTACCGCCATTTTAGCGACTCATGTTTTTGGCAATCCCTGCGCAGTAGAGGTTATAGAGGAAATTGCGAAAAAACATAAGTTAAAAGTAATTTACGATGCAGCGCATGGTTTTGGAGTTAGTTACAAAAACAAAAGTATTTTTGAATATGGTGATGTAAGTACGTGCAGTTTTCACGCCACCAAACTTTTCCATACTGGAGAAGGTGGTGCCTTATTTACGAAAGATGCCCAATTGCAAAATAAATTATTTTACCACCATAACTTTGGGCATAAAGGTAAAGATGCATTTCAAGGGTTGGGAATTAATGCAAAGATGAGCGAGATGCAGGCTGCTATGGGGATATCTGTACTTCCATATATGAAATCAATACTCGAATCCCGAGGTAAAGCAGTTACACTATATAAAGAATTATTAATAAGTCCTGAGATTAATTTTTTGAAAATAAGAGCCAACACAGAGTGGAATAATAGTTATTTTCCTATCCTTCTTAAAAATGAGGCAACTTTATTAAAAGTGAAAGAAGCCTTAGAAAGATTTGATATTTATCCAAGACGCTATTTTTATCCTAGCTTGGATGCTTTGCCATACATTGAAAATGGAAGCGATTGTAAAATTTCGTCAGATGTATGTAGTAGAGTATTATGTTTGCCAATTTTTTATAATATGGAAATTGCTGTTCAGAAAAAAATTATCAACATTATAAATAGCACCATATGCTAGTAGTTGGAGCAAAAGGTATGGCTAAAGAACTTCTAGAAGTTCTCGTAGTTGAGCAAAGTTTTAATAAAAATAACCTGGTTTTTTATGATGATGTAGACACCACGAATCATTTGCTGTACGATACCTTTAGCATATTACATTCTTATGGTGAGGCGAAATTGTATTTACAAAAGAATTCCAGCTTTACGTTAGGAATAGGAAATCCTAATATAAGACAGCGTTTGTATAAAAAATTTATGGAATTAGGAGGAAAACCAACTACAATAATATCTGCCAACGCTATTATTGGGAGTTTTAATACAAGTATTGGTGAAGGTTGTCAGATAATGCAAGGCGTAATAGTGACAAACGATGTATCCATTGGAAATGGTGTGCTTATCAATTTGAATACCACAATTAGCCATGATTGCAGCATTGGTGAATTTTCAGAAATAGCATGTAATGTTTCAATACCTGGAAGGTGTAGAGTGGGCAAAAATGTTTTTATAGGAAGCAATACAACGCTAATGCCCGATTTGATTGTTGGTGACAACGCCATAATAGGTGCTGGCGCCGTGGTAGTAAAAGATGTTCCAGCAAATACAACAGTTGTTGGAAATCCAGCCAGAAAAATATAATGACATGGAAATACCAGTAGTCTCTGTTTGCATGATTACCTATAATCACGACAATTATATAGAGGAAGCCATTGGCGGAGTAATTTTACAACAAACAAATTTTGCTTTTGAGCTTGTTATTTGTGATGATAATTCAACGGATAATACAGTACAAAATATTAAAAAAATAAAGGACACCAATCCTAATTGTACTATAAGGCTAACTAAGCACGATAAAAATAGGGGAATGATGCCTAATTTTATTTTTGCACTACAGCAATGCCAAGGAAAATACATTGCTATTTGCGAAGGAGATGATTATTGGACAGATCCTTCAAAACTGCAAAAACAAATTGATTTTTTGGAGTCTAATCCTGAATATGTCCTTACCTGCCATAATGCTAAAATTATTAATGAGAAAGGTAAATTAATTAAAGAAAAAAAATTACCCGAATTGCAGCAAGACCAAGACTACTCCGCTTTCGATTTAAAAGTGGGTGCTTACCTACTTTCATTGAGTTTAGTTTTTAGAAATGTAATAAAAAAATATCCGAAAGAATTTTATACAGTTCTAAATGGCGATACCTTTTTAATAAGTTTATTGGGTAATTATGGTAAGGGAAGATACTTGGAATCTGTTAATCCAGCAGTCTACAGGGAGCATCAAGGAGGGGTTTGGAGTGGGTTTGATACTTTGAAACGTCTTGAGAAGCGAATTTCATTTTTTGATGTTTTAAAAAAGTTTTACCATAAAGATAAATATTTACAAGTTTATTTTGAAAAAAAATTGAAGCGAGACAGTAATAAACTGATAGATGAATTGATTAATTCTCCTTCTTTCCAAAATTTTTTTTTGTTTCATAAGCTTTATTCTAAATATCACGGCATCTTTACGTCGCGACAAAACCTAAGAAAATATTGGGAATTAAGTAAATGTTTTTTATTCAACTAATTAAATTGGTTCAATTAACAAATACAATAAAAAGAAAGCTCTTTTTATTGTATTTGTTAATTAGTAGTCAGAAAAACTATGTTAGGAAAAAAAGATTCTAGATTATAATGTTGCAACCTTTGGTAATGATATAATTATGTTATTTAATTCATTAGATTTTGCTGTTTTTCTACCAATAGTGTTTATACTCTATTGGTTTGTTGCAGGCAAAAATTTAACCTATCAAAATCTTTTGGTGGTAGTTGCTAGCTATCTTTTTTATGGATGGTGGGATTACAGATTTTTAAGCCTTATCATTTTTAGCACGGTGCTAGATTATAGCTTAGCCTTAAGATTAAAAAAGACTGAGATAATTAGCCGTAGAAAATTGTTATTATGGATTAGCATACTGGTAAACTTAGGCTTTTTAGCAGTCTTTAAGTATTATAATTTTTTTGTAGACAATTTTATTTCGGCATTCTCTTTTTTCGGAAATCCAATACAGGCAAATACGCTGGATATTATATTACCAGTAGGAATTAGTTTTTATACCTTTCAAACATTAAGTTACACAATTGATGTATACCGAAGGAAATTAGAACCTACTTCAAATTTTATTGCTTTCTCGGCCTTCGTTTGTTTTTTTCCACAGTTAGTAGCAGGACCTATTGAACGCGCCACAAATTTTTTACCACAATTTTACAAAAAGAGAATTTTTAAAAATAATTTGGCCGTAGATGGATTGCGGCAAATGTTGTGGGGTTTTTTTAAGAAAATGGTTATTGCAGATAATTGCGCAATCTTCGCTAATGAAATTTTCGCAAACTCGGCAGAATTATCGGGAAGTACACTTTTTCTGGGTGCGTTGTTTTTTACTTTTCAAATTTATGGAGACTTTTCAGGCTACAGTGATATTGCGATAGGAACCTCCAGATTATTTGGCTTCGATTTAAAAAGAAACTTCGCCTACCCTTATTTTTCCCGAGACATTGCAGAATTCTGGCGAAGGTGGCATATTTCTTTATCTACCTGGTTTAGAGATTATGTATATATTCCTTTAGGTGGGAGTAAAGTGGGTACCTGGATGCAAATACGCAATATTTTTATCATATTTATTGTGAGTGGTTTTTGGCATGGTGCCAACTGGACGTTTATTATATGGGGAGCTTTAAATGCAGTATATTTTTTACCCTTGTTATTACTTAAAAGAAATAGAGCGAATATTGAAATAGTAGCACACCATACATACCTTCCTTCTTTTCGGGAATTTGTGGGTATGTTAATTACTTTTACGCTTACCGTTATTGCCTGGGTATTTTTTAGAGCAGAAAATGTTGTACACGCTTTACTTTTTTTGAAAAATATGTTTTCTACAGATTTGTTATCTCTGCCAGCGTATGCTTTTAGAAAAAGAATATATCCTATATTATGTCTACTTATCTTTTTTATTGTAATTGAATGGTTTGGAAGAAGAGAGCAATTTGCTATTGCAGGAGTAAGCAAGAATATAGTTGCACCCCTTCGATGGACCTTTTACGCATTTGTAGTGTTTTTAATAGGAATGTTTATGCAAACCGAAGAGACTCCGTTTATTTATTTTCAGTTTTAATATGCAAAAATTATATAAAGATATAGGGCCATTTTTTAAAAGAATATTATTATTTATCATATTCTGCAGTATAGCATATACGTTTTTCGTTATCTTATGGGGGACATACTTGCCAAAAAGATTTAATAAAAATCTGTCATATAGAATTTCTAATAGTTATAGACAATTTCAAGAAGCAGATACCACTAAAAATATCGATATTTTATTTCTGGGCTCTTCTCACGCATATAGGGGTTTTGATACAAGGATCTTTGAACAGGCAGGGTTAAAAACATTTAATCTTGGTACCTCGGCGCAAACACCTTTACAAACTCAGGTATTGCTAGATAGATATTTAGATCAATTTAACCCGAAATTGATCGTTTACGAGGTGTATCCAATCACTTTTAGCATTGATGGTATAGAAGGTACACTATTTTTAATTCCTAATAATCCTGACCTGTCAACCAGTGGGTTATTAATTTCTCAAAAGCATATTAAAGTACTAAACACTCAATTGTTTAGTTTAAAACATAAGCTTTTTCCAAAAAACGTAAAAGTTCCGAGATATAAATTAGAAACTTATGTGTCTGGCGGATTTGTAGAACGTAGTATGAGTTATTATAAACCAGAAATATTTGACTCTAAGATTATTGAAATTAATGATGAACAATTGCATCATTTTGAAAGTTGTATCGCAAATTTTAAAAGAAGTGGCATTCCTTACGTGCTAGTTCAAGCACCAATTACGAAAGTAAGATATAATGCTATTGTGAATAATGAATATTTTGATGGTCTTATGAGAGGTTATGGCAGTTATTATAATTATAATAATTTAATTGAATTAGATGATTCTCTCCACTTTTATGACTCACACCATCTTAATCAAAAAGGGGTTGCTATCTTTAACAAGAAGTTTATTTGTGACATTTTAGAAGATTCAGCCATAATTCCTTAGTGCGCCTCAACAATATAATTGCTCTTATACGTATTTTTAACATCAAAATTTAAAATGAACAAGGCTCCTCTTATATCCATAATTATCCCAACATATAACAGAGCTACACTTATTGCAGAAACGCTAGAGAGTGTTAAGCTGCAAACTTATACAAATTGGGAATGTATCGTGGTGGACGATGGTAGTACAGATGATACCATGGAAAGGGTTTTAAATATTTGTAAAGAGGATGAAAGATTCAGTATTGTCAAAAGACCGCCTCAAAGAGAGTCTGGTGGTAATGGCGCTAGAAATTATGGTTTTGAAATTAGCAGAGGAGAGTTTATAAATTGGTTTGATAGTGACGACCTAATGATTTACAATAAATTGGATTTGCAGGTAAAGAGGCTTCAAAACAATAGAGCGTTAGATTTTGTAATAAGCCAGTGTACAGTTTTTAAAAATACACCCGAGGATGTATTAGGACGCATGTCTCAGGCAATACACTCGGATAATTTGTTTGATGATTTTGTAAAGAAAGAAGTAAAATTTTTTACGCCCTCGGTTCTTTTTAGGAAATCCTTCTTACAGAAATATGATTTAGAGTTTGATGAATCTTTAAAAGCCGGACAGGAATGGGAATTCTTTTCAAGAGTTTTATACTTAAACCCAAAGACAGATGCTATAGAGGAATCGCTTAGTTTGATACGACAGCACGAGGCTTCCATAAGCAGTAACAAGTGGCGTGCTCATACCGTTTGGAATTACACCCTAGCCAGAATAAAAATATATTCTATGCTAAAAAAGCATAAGGATTTAATTAGGTTAGAAAGTTTCTTTAAAGATTATTTTAAAGAAGTTTTTTTTCAGTTCATTACTACAAAAAACTTTAAGTATTCCAGACGTTTACTTTTTGATATTTTTCCGGAGTTATTTTCAAAGAAAGAGGTAATAAAGGCCTATTGTTATTATTTTCTAAGAAAAAACTTTAACAAAGGGCACGTCTTAAGAAATAGAATTTTTGATGAGTAATACTGTAATGATATCCATCATAATACCCACTTACAATCGAGCAGGGATAATAGGTAAAACGCTGGATAGTATTCTGGTCTAGACCTATAAGAATTGGGAATGCATTGTTGTAGACGACGGCAGTACAGATACTACTGCGCTGGTTATGAAAAAGTACTGCGCTACAGATACTAGATTTCGTTATGTAACCAGACCAGATACTCATAAACCAGGAGGAAATGGCGCCAGAAATTACGGGTTAACATTGGCAAAGGGCGATTATATAAGTTGGTTTGATAGTGATGACCTTATGCATTCGGACAAATTACAAATTCAATTAAATTTATTGCAAAACAATAAGGATGCAACAGTTTGTGTTTGTTCAGGACAAAAGGTTGAAAAAAAAGGGATTAAAAAGCGATCCCTTCGTAAAAATTTTGGTGAAGATCTATTTAAACAAATAGCTTTAAATACTTCCGAAATAATGACCCCTTCTTTCATTATAAAACGATCTTTTTTAAGAACCCATTCATTGCGTTTTGATGAAACATTATACCGAGCACAGGAAACAGATTTTTTACTGCGTTTAAGCAACGTAGTAACTAAAAAAGAGCTTATTTACACAGAGGAAGAATTATTCGACTATATATTTACTGAAGATAGTAAATCTAAAGGGGATGAGGTATACGATAGGAACTATAAATGGTCCAGAGCAAAAGTATATTTAGATATTTTGGCTACCAGTAAAGAGAAGAACTATACAGAGGTATTCTCCAAAAGGTTAAAACGTGTATTACGAATATATTTTTCGGCATTAAAAAATAAGGATTATAATACCGCCAACTATATTTTAGAAAGATTACAACTGCTCCTTTTTAAAGAATTCCCGGCATTTTACAGGCAATTAAGATGGGCAAAAGCGTTACATATATTTCTACCGCTGTCCACTGAAAGGGTACGAAACTATTTTCAAAAAACAGCAACGAGATTGCTACACAATTTTACATTTAAAGAATGAGTAATTCGCTATAAAAACTTTATTTTGCCAAGAATAAAGAGAAGCATTTATGATAAGTATCATCATACCCACTAGAAATAGACCGGAGTACTTAAAACTTCTGCTTAAGGATGTTTTTAAACAGGATGTAGCACAGGAATATGAAGTTATTGTAGTAGACCAGTCTGATAGTCCTATCCCCGTCGAGAGATGTACATATATCCCGTTGGATTCTACGGGTCCTTGTGTTTCCAGAAACACCGCTGTAAAAAATTCTAAGGGTGATATTTTAGTGTTTCTGGATGATGATGCTCGTATTGGGATAGATTTCATTCGTGAGATCACTACTCCAATTATTTCTGGAGAATATCCTGTAGTTGCTGGAGCGATTTGTGATCCCGATGGCAATTACTTAGCAAAGAGAGAAGATTATTTAACCAGAGGGAGTTACAATTTTATAAAAACAATAACCAGCAATCCCAATCACGATAAATCCAGGATAACACTGGCAGTGCCCGGCTGCTGTATGGCATTATCAAGAAGTGTCTATGACGCTGTGGGAGGTTTTGAAGAACGTTTTGACCCAACGGGAGCCGGAGAGGATAGAGAAATGGCTCTTAAGTTTTATAAACACGGTTATGCAATTTGGTATAATGCCAACGCAAAATTACTGCACGCCGTAAATGCTGCCGGAGGCTCCAGAGATGTTGGGAGCCGCACGTTAATGCTGGATGTTCATTCGTATTGGATGTGTAAAGATCATTTTTCGGAGCAACTTGCAAATACACTACGTACCTCTATTTTAAACAGATATAAGCGAGAGTATTATGAAGCGCTGTTGAAATTTAAATTGGTGCGAACAAAATACGCGCTTTGGCAGGAAGCTAAAAAGCTAATGAATTAGTTTATGGAAATTAATGATCAGATTAAGTTTTATGATAATAGGTGGACAAAGAAATCTTTTCTTAACTCACTTAAGTTGCGCCGTGCAACAAAGATCATGGAGTATTTTACCGTGGTAAAACGAAAACTGAAACTACCTTTAACTATAGATCTAGGTTGTGGTGATGGACGTTTTATTTCTTTTATTGGTGAATTTACGCCCGCTGAAGGTATTGAGCTTTCTGAAGAAGCCGTGCGCATAGCACAAGAAAAGTACCCGGACACAAAATTTCATCAAGGTAATGCATTGGAGTTTCCATTTAAACAACAACATTACGACCTTGTCATTTCGCAGGAAGTGATAGAACACATTGAAGATCAGGCTGCGTATATAGACGTAGCATTCCGTATTTTAAAAAAAGGCGGCTATTTAATTCTTACTACTCCAAATAAAAAGGTTTTTGACCACATGAAAGGTGGTAATTGGTCCCGGCAACCAATTGAAAAAGTGTTAACCCCAAAAGAATTGAAGAAGCTGATTACAGCAAAGTTTGACATTATACACTACGAAACAATCATCCTTGACTTTGGTAATTTAGGGTATTTTAAATTTATTAATCATCGGATTTTTATTGGTGGCTTTAAAAAAATAGGACTTGAAGGAGTGCGCAACAAAATTTTGTCTAAACTAGGCTTTGGTCTTCACCAATGTTTGCTTGCAAAGAAAAAATAAATGAGTGCTCCCTTCTCCAAAAATCCTTTCATTTCTATAATAGTCCCCAACTATAACCACGTTCAATTCCTTGAGCAGCGGTTAACAAGCATCTATAAGCAGACCTATCAAAATTTTGAAGTTATTATTTTAGACGATGCTTCAGCCGATTCAAGCCTGGAAATCCTTAGGGTTTATAAAAATCATCCTAAAACAAGCCATTTTATAATAAATGAGAAAAATACAGGATCTCCATTCAAACAATGGAAAAAAGGCCTGGAACTCGCAAATGGAGAGTTTATCTGGATTGCCGAAAGTGATGACTCGTGTGAGCTAGATTTTCTGGAAAAACAGATTGTAGCAATACAAAGTTATGACGTTGTTGTGGCTCAAACAAAGACCTTTACTACAGAGGGATTAGGAAAAAACGTGATTCATCCGGCTTTCAAGAACGGACCTGTTTCAAAATTTACAATAGATTCTTTGCTACGCATTCCTATATTAAATGTAAGTACGACCCTTTTTAAAAATAAACCTAAAGCCCAATTTAAAAAATCGCATTTTGCAACCTTTTCAATTATTGGCGACCGTGTTTTTTATTATGAGTTTTTTTTGGGGGATACATTATTTTTAAATCAGGAAACTACCAGCTATTTTAGGCAAGAAGGCACGGGGCTTTCAAATCTTGATACTAAGGGTTTAAAGTATCTTGCTGCCTATTTTTACGAACACGTACAATTTATTGAATACGTGAAAAAGCGTGAGGTTCATGCTTCAAAAGAAATTTCGAAAAAATACATGAAACGCTTTTTTAAGCGAGTAAGGGATAGACTTAGTAGAGATGAGAAGCGATCATTACCTTACCTTAAGCTGTATCTTTACTACAAATTTAAAATGCTAACCACGTAGTTATATGCCCAAAATTGCCATCATACTTACCGTGAAAAACGAAGAAAGGTTACTGCGTAATAATTTGTTGTATCATAAAGCAATAGGAGTGAGCCACGCCTATGTATATTTTGATGGTGCCACAGACAACGGGAAACAATCCATCTTAGATCTGGATTTTGTAACTGTTTCAGATTCGTTAGATGGAACTATATATAGTGATAGAACGTATCTTAAAAAATTCACCTCGCAGTCCAAAGAGCATCATACCGCAAGGCAATGCTTACATACCTACGATGCGCTTCAAAAATGTAAAAAAGCAGGTATAGACTGGGTTATATCTATAGATGCAGATGAATTGGTGTGTTCAGAATTAAATGCTCCTTCAGATTTGCAAAATTTTTTTAGTGCTATTTCAAAGGATATTGATGTTGTCTATCTTCAAACAAAAGAGGTTGTGGCAAGAAAATCAAGGTATCTCAATGTGTTTAAAGAAGAAACCTGGTTTAAAACACAGCCTACCTTTAAAAACAGATTCGAAAATATTTATAAAAAAATTCGCAACCCCTTTAGTACAAAAAATGAAAAACACAGCTATTGGTTAGGCCAACATCTGGGGAAAGGAGCAATTAGAGTGGGAAGAAACATATACCCGCATAATGTTCATCGATATAAAAAGTTGGGTGATACTTCTATCCAGACGTTAAAAAGAGGATATATATTGCATTACCATATATTTGATGCTGAGGATTTTATTAAAAAATTCACCAATTTCTCCAATCGTCCCGATACTTTTTTAAGCGGAAATAAAGTAAACAGCCTTAAACTATTACTTCGCGAAATTGTAAATCAAAGCGGAAAAACAAATGAAGAACTTAATGCTTACTTCAGGGAAAATTTGATGTTTTCTGAAGCCGAATTTAAGTCACTTCAGCAAAATATATATTTAGTTGTTTTTAAAAGAAGCACTTCAGCAGTTCAGGAAATCACCTCCGTAAAAAAAGTATTTGACGGTAAAATAGAAACACTTTGAAAACACCTTTGCACATAGCGATTTTTGATGGTAGTTTTAAAACCACGCCTTTTATTAACAGACTGATAGTTGGGCTTTCAAAAACGCATGAGGTTTCGGTCTTTGGTTTTAATGAACACGTACAACAAAAAGTACCAAATGTGAAATATGTAGCCCTGGGAAGCAGTTCAAAAACAGTTCGGTTGTTTTGGATAAGTATAGGGTTTGCTTTTAAAGTATTATGTAAGCAAAGAAATGTACCAGGCTTTTTTGGATACCTGGGGTTACTGTTCAGTCTAAAAAAACAGCAGTTGCAACAGCGTAACCTGAATACTGCCGTTGGATTATTACGTCCTACTATTTTTCATGTGCAATGGCCATCCTTATTACAGTGGTGTGCCGCTATCCTCAAAGATGAAAACGTAAAGGTAGTTCTCAGTCAGCGTGGGTATCAAAACAACGTACGTCCTTTTGTTAATGCTGAGAATTTTGAATTTTTGAAAACCATATATCCACACATAGATGGTTTCCATTCAGTTTCAAAAGCAATGGTTGAAGTTAGCAATAAGATACACCGTAGCCGTGAAAAAATTGATAGGGTTGTGTATTCAGGTTTCGATTTTAATCTATTGCCTTATTCAGATCATTTTCATAGAAGTACAGAGCTTAAGATCATTTCTATTGGAAGACCTCATTGGAAAAAAGGATTTAATTATGCATTGGAAGCCCTTAAAATAGTTGTAAAAAATGGCGGGCAAATCCATTATACGATCATAGGAGGAAGTGGAAATGAAGAGTTAGCATATCTATTGAAGATGTACCAATTGGAAAAACACATTACTATCTTAAATAAAGTTCCCCAAGCTGAAGTCTACAAATTAATGCAGTCCAGCCATCTGTTTTTATTGCCTTCTCTGGAAGAAGGTCTCCCAAACGTACTGATCGAAGCCATGGCAATAGGTCTTCCCGTCATAGCTACAGATTGCGGTGGTGTTTCAGAATTAATAGATGAAACCACAGGGACACTCATAACAACCCGTGACCCCCAATGTATAGCAAATGCAATTATTGCTTTCAACAAAAGACCGTTGGAAGAGATTACCACCCAAAGAACAAATGCACGTAATAAAGTATTGAACCAACATACCATAGGGAAAATGGTAAAAGATATGGAGCAGTTGTATTTCGAGGTGCTGGATAGGGTTTAGTTGTTTAGAAGTTGAGGTGTCTAAAGCAGGTTAAAATTCCTATCTTTACCATAACCAAATCAACACCCAAAGTGCCTACCATAAAAACCTCTATTATTCCACAAAAACCTACTTTTACTAAGGTGAAAGCAGCTCACGAACTTGACAGAGAGGCGATTTGTATTTTTGTGGCAACGGGTTTTTTTTTGGATGCAGATACCTATTTCAAGGATGAAAAGGTGCTACCGCCAGCTTCAGATTGTGAGTTGGATGCTGATGGTTTTTTTATAAAAAGCACACCTTGGTTTCAATGGCATCAAACGGCTCGAGAAGTTAGTTTTCATGAAGCGTTAGAAGAATTTACACAGCTGTTTGAAGGGATCGTTAATGAGCAAGTTGGCGATAAAAAAGTAATTTTACCGCTTTCGGGAGGGCTGGATAGTCGTACACAAGCTACAGCTCTTTCTCATTTGGGTAAACGTGTAAATTCCTATAGTTACGATTTTAAAGGAGGGTATCCCGAAACCAATATTGCAAAAAAGATTGCAAATGTATGTGATTTCAATTGTACTGAATACCATATCGGCAAAGGCTATTTGTGGGATTGTATTGAGGATTTGGCACAACTTAACCAATGTTATAGTGAGTTTACCCACCCAAGGCAAATGGCTGTTTTTAGTGAATACGCCGCCATGGGAGAAGTGTTTTCTCTTGGGCATTGGGGAGATGTTTTGTTTGAAGGTAGCGGTACAGGGCAGCTTTCTGAAGAACATGAAGTAGCTTATTTGCTAAAAAAAATACTTAAAAAAGGTGGAGAGGAACTCGCCAAAGCACTTTGGAAGGAGTGGCAACTAGAAGGAACTTTTGAAACGTATTTACGAGAACGGGTAAAGGTATTATTGCAGAAAATTAACATAAAAGACACAGGTGCAAAGATAAGAGCCTTTAAAAGCTTGTATTGGGCACCTCGCTGGACAGCTACTAATTTAGCTGTGTTTGAAGCACAGCACCCAATTACTTTGCCGTATTTTAACGATAGGATGTGCCAGTTCATTTGTTCCCTTCCAGAAGAATATTTAGCCAACCGAAAACTTCAAATAGCGTATATAAAACATAGAAATCCTGCGTTGGCAGAAATTACCTGGGAACAACACAAACCCTATAATTTATATACATTTCAGAAAAACAAATCTCCTCAAAACTTGCCTTACAGGGTTTTTAATAAGTTGAAGCGGGAAGCAAAAAATAAAATGGGAACTCCTTATATTCAAAGAAATTGGGAATTGCAGTTTTTGGGTATGGAAAACGATGCACGCCTACAAGAATTTCTCTTTGCAGAAAATATGCACCCATTCATTTCAAAACCCTTAGTAGCAGAGTTTTATAATAAGTTCAAACATGTAGATGCTGTCACCTATTCTCATCCGTTAAGTATGTTGTTAACGTTATCGCTGAAAAAGAAACAGTTGGCTCATGGATAAAAAACAGAACATCCTCTACACCATCCCTAACTTTAAAACGGCCGGGAGCCAGTTTGTGCTCCTGGAGTTATATAAGCGTATAGACCGAAACCTTTTTAACCCTTATATTCTGGTTGAAAAGTTCCCGGCTATTTTCCCGGATGAAGTAAAAAAGGAAGAACGTTTGTTTATAACTGAAACCATTGGAAAGCGTTCTTATATTGGCCAATTAGCAACAGTACTTAAAGAGAAACAAATAGACCTGGTGCACTCTTGGGATTATAAAAGCAACAGTATGGAGGCATTTGCCTGTAAAAAAGCAGGAGTAAAGTATGTGTTTACCAAAAAGAATAACGCCTGGTCCAAACGCTGGTTTGTGAAATGTTTATTGTCTTCTCACGTGGTATATAATAATCCTGAAATGAAATTGCGTTTTTTCTCTCATTTTTTGCTGAAAAATAAGGTTTCCTTTATTCCTCACGGTGTTCCTACGCAAATTTTTAAACCCTTAGACAATATACTTGAAAATAAACAATTTGTACTAGGGTGTATTGGTGTTGTAGGTGAAAATAAAAATCAACTTTTAGTACTTGAAGCATTAACTGAGCTTCCTGAAAAAATACATGTGCATTTCTACGGAAAGGCAGACGAAGCTTATAAAAAAGTGTTACAAAAGTTCATCACTCAAAATAAACTCCATACTAGAGTAATATTTAAAGGGTTTATAGATAATAAAGACATTCCGAAAGCGATGGCTACTTTTGATGTGTTAGTACTACCCAGTAAAAACGAAGGGTTACCACTTTCAATTATTGAAGGAATGGCGTGTGGAGTGCCGGTTTTGTCTTCAAATTCTGGCGGCGGCGCACGTTATTTATTAAAAGAGGATGCCGGCGGATTTATTTTTGAACATAAAAATGAATTAGTTTCTCAACTTCTTCAGTTATATAAAAATCCTGAATTAAAAACCAAACTAGGAATACAGGGAAGAACACGTGTTGAAGCGCATTTCAGTATTGAAAAAGAGGTGAACGCCTATAAAGAATTGTATCTTTCTATATTGAAATGAATGACACGCTTTAAAAAACATATTATTATAGTAGGTGCTGCCAGAAGTGGCACGAGCTGGCTGGCCGAAACCATAGCCAAACAATACCGCTACCGCAGTCTTTTTGAACCGGAACATGAATTTAATACTCCAAACGGGCATTTGCTTTGTGACAGATTGGTGACACAAAAATCGGGTTTTGAAAAGGGCCACGCGTACTTAGAAAAGATTTTCGCCAACAGGGTAGATAACGATTGGATCGCTCAAAACAGCAACCGAAAATGGAAACGGCACTTATGGCCATTGATTCCAAAAAGATTTGTCATTAAGTTTGTGCGATGTAATCTGGCAGCGTATTATATGCAACAGGAGTTTGGGATTCCTGTGGTGCATATACTTCGGAATCCGTATGATGTGTTGCATTCTCAACAGCGGGTGAAATTTCCTTGGTTGTATGATTTGAGAAGGTTTACACAGGATAAAAAATTGGGAGCAATGCTTCAGCAGGCATTTCAATTTCAATTTAAAGAGCTAGCGCAGTATTCCGATTTAGAAAAACTAACCATTCGCTGGTGTATTGAAAATGTAGTGCCTATTTCACTACAGCAAGCCGAATCTAGTCATTACAGACTTTTACGATACGAGGACTTAAGAAACGATATGAATGTGTTCCTGCAATTGTGTGCAGATTTTGATCTCGAACCTCTCGCAATGCTGGAAAAAGAATATAGTAAGCCTTCTTCAAAAACACATCCCAAAAGTGAAATTAAAAAGAGAGAAGTTTCGGTAAAAAAATTCAGTAGCGAGGAGCTTGGCCGGATCAATGCTATTTTAGATACCTTTGGGGCTCACTTTTATCCTAGACAACACGCTTAGGCTATGCGCATAGGTATTGTACTTTCACAAACCCCAGGTTATTCAGAAACCTTTTTTACCAGTAAAATAAAAGGGTTACAAGCTCGTGGATACAAGGTTCAGTTATTTGTTCAGAAAAGATCTGCAGCTTTTAATTTATGTGAGGTACAGTTGGCACCCAAAGTACTTTCCTTTTTACCATTACAAATCATCAAAATGCTGTGGGTGTATGTAGGATTAGTACCAAATTTAACTAGGGTTAAACGGTTTATAAAACTAGAAAGAGCCAATAGTGCATCCTGGGGTTCTGTTTTTAAAAGTATATATTTAAACGCTCATATTTTAAACGCAAATTTAGATTGGGTACATTTTGGTTTTGCGACTCAGGCTTTAGGCAGTGAATACGTTGCAAAGGCGATTGGGGCAAAGATGGCGGTGAGCTTCCGGGGCTTCGATTTGAATGTCTATCCGTTAAAATCTCCGGATTGCTACCATACTTTGTGGGAAACTGTGGACAAAGTACATAGTATTTCTGAGTACCTCTATAAAAAAGCGATTGGTTTAGGTTTGTCAGAAAAAGTACCGCACCGTATCATCACACCCGCGATAGCGATAAATTACTTACCAAAACCGTCTGAAACATTTACTAATATTCTTCAAATAACAACTATTGCGCGCCTTAATTGGATTAAAGGATTGGATACAGCCATTGCTGCCATGGGGTTATTAAAAAAAGAAGGTTTTGAATTTCAGTATCATATAATTGGTGATGGCAATACAAAAGATTTTGAACGCTATAGCTTCCAAGTGTATGAGGAAGATTTAACCAATTTGGTTATATTTCACGGAAAATTATCCCACGACGCTACCTTAGAACGATTAAATGCTACCGAAATTTATTTACAGCCTAGCATAAACGAAGGGTTCTGTAACGCCGTTCTGGAGGCGCAGGCTTTGGGAAAATTGGCTATTGCGAGTAATGTAGGGGCTTTGCCGGAAAATATTATCGATAGAAAAACCGGATGGTTGTTCCCTGTGAGTGATGCTAAAGCGTTGGCAGAAACAATTAAAAAAGTTACTCAGCTTTCCATGGAAGAAAAAGAAAAGATTTCAAAAAAAGCAAAGCAGCGTGCGCAAACACATTTTACTATCGAGCAGCAGCAACAAAAATTTGTTTCATTTTATACTGAAAAATTATGATTCGTCTTTTTGTTCCTTTAAAGGTATATCGAAAACGGCGACATATTTTCCCGTTATTAAAACCGTTTGAAAAAGGGGAAGGCTATAGTGATTCTTCCAGAGTAGAGCAGTATGGTATTTCAGAAAATGAGATATTTTTTACTGATACCATGGAGACTTCAGATTACGTAGTACTTTCAATGTCCTGGAATTTTTATATTTCAGAAAAAAAAGTTTCAGAAGCCGAAACAGTTGTTCAGGAAGCTGCTTTACAAGATAAAAAAGTACTTTCTTTTATGATAGGTGATTTTGGTGTGAAAGTGAAGGATTATGATAACCTTTTAGTTTTCAGGCAAAGTGGTGAAAAATCTAAACTTTCAGTAAACCATAAGGGATATCCTGCTTTTATTGAAGATCCGTTAGTAAAAAACTATAATACCACAAAAATTCAAATCAGACCGTACAACTCAAATCCTACAATTGGTTTTTGTGGACAGGCAAATGCTTCCATAGGAAACGCATTACAGGAGTTTGCCAAAACGTTGGGGAGAAATATAAAATCGGGATTGGGTATAAGTAATTCGCCAGCGCAGCAATTGTTGTCAACGTCATATCTACGGGCTTCGGTATTAAAAAATTTGGAGGATGCTAAAGGTGTGGAAACCAATTTTGTTTACAGAAAAAAATACAGGGCGGGAGCTACCACAGAGAGGATGAGGAAACGAACCACTCTGGAGTTTTATGATAACATGCAGGAAAGTGATTATATTGTTTGTGTACGTGGAGCAGGTAATTTTTCGGTTCGATTTTATGAAGCTCTAGCGATGGGAAGGATCCCCATTTTTGTGGATACCGATTGTTTACTACCTTTAAATGAAATAATAGATTGGGAGAAGCACATGATTTGGCTAGCATATAGCGATAGGAATGCGGTAGCCGAAAAAGTTAGGCAATTTCACACTAATCTGTCGCCTCAGCAATTTGAGGTATTACAAGTACAAAACAGAAAGCTTTGGGAGAAAAAATTGAATGTTGGAGGTTTTTTTAAATCGTATCTAAATGAATAAACTTAGAGCATACCTATATAAAATAATTCCGGAGAAGTACAAGAAAAGCTTAGGCAAATCAAAACTTTTAAAGCCTATACGCGAGTCTTTTTTTAGAAAAAAGAGTGGCTTTAGAGAATTGCAGGTTTTAGTAAAAAAACAATATGGAAACTATACAGCATCCTTTCAATTTATAAGCTCAATTCAAATAGCCACGAAGGCGCAAGAGCGGGGAATAGAAACAAAATTACTGAACAGTTCTATTAAGATCCTTCAACAACATAAACCCAGTGCTGCCGATGATTATGTGATAGCAGATGTAGGTGCCAATTTTGGATTTTTGAGTTTGGTATGGGCGCAAACTATAAGCCAGAACGGGAAAGTCTATTCGTTTGAGCCACATCCTAATATATTTAAAACTATTGAAAAATCTATTGCTCTCAATAGTCTCAACGCTAAAATCATCCCGACCCATGTTGCCGTTGGAAAACAAAAAGGAACTATTGAGATTTCATTGGCAAGTACCACATCAAACACGAAAAAAGGAGAAGTTGGAGCCGCGCAGTTAAAAAGTAAAGCAGTTATTGAAATGATAACCCTGGATGATTACTTCATCGATTTTAAACGATTGGATTTTATAAAAATAGACGTGGACGGGATAGAGCTCGATATACTGGAAGGAGCTGAAAAAATACTCAATAGATTACAACCTATTGTAGTTGTGGAAACCAATAAGAATATAAAATTATACGATTTTTTTAATAGCCGAAATTACACCATTCTCAATATGGAATTGAAGCCTTTTGATGTAAATGAAAAATTACCGCTTAATATCTTTTGTGTACCTAATTAAACATTCTTGTGCTTTTTAACTCACTGGATTTTGCTATTTTCTTACCTGTAGTTTTTATACTATACTGGTTTGTTTTTGGTAAAAACCTAAGGCCCAAAATATCCTGCTGGTTTTTGCGAGCTATCTTTTTTATGGATGGTGGGACTGGCGGTTTTTGTTTTTAATTTTCTTTAGCACTGTGGTAGATTATGGGGTAGGGCTCGCACTACAAAGGGAGCAACGCCCATCTAAAAGAAAATTTTTCCTACTGGTAAGCATTTTTGTGAATATTGGTTTACTGGGCTTTTTTAAGTATTATAATTTCTTTCTGGATAGCTTTGTAGATGCTTTTTCACTCTTTGGGAGTAGTTTTACTGCCAATAGGTTAAGCATAATTCTGCCCGTTGGAATATCTTTTTATACCTTCCAGACGCTTAGCTACACCATAGATGTGTACCGAAGAAAAATGCAACCCACCAAAGATTTTGTAGCCTTTACAGCCTTTGTATCTTTTTTCCCGCAGTTGGTCGCCGGGCCAATTGAACGTGCCACAAATTTATTACCGCAATTTTTTAAAAAACGTACGTTTCATAAAGACCAGGCGGTTATTGGGATCAAACAAATAATCTGGGGTTTATTCAAAAAGCTGGTCATAGCAGATAATTGTGCACAATACGCCAATGAGATCTTCGATAATTACCAATCGTACAGCAGTTTGACGTTGGTGCTAGGCGCTGTATATTTTGCGTTTCAGGTGTATGGAGATTTTTCCGGGTATAGCGATATAGCTATTGGTACAGCGCGGTTGTTCAACTTTAAATTGAGCGTAAACTTTAAATACCCCTATTTTTCCAGAAGTATGGCCGAGTTTTGGCGACGCTGGCATATTTCATTAATGACCTGGTTCCGGGATTATGTGTATATCCCACTAGGTGGAAGCAGGCACGGCAAGTTACTTCAGGCAAGAAACGTTATGGTTGTATTTATCCTTTGTGGTTTCTGGCACGGGGCTTCGTGGAATTTTATAGTCTGGGGTGTTTTATACGGACTTTTCTTTTTGCCTTCTATTTTCAGAAAAACTGAAATACATTCGTTTAAAAATGTAAATCCAAAATCGTTACCCGGTTTTCGCGATTTTGCTGAAATGACACTTGTGTTTAGCGGGATAGCTTTTGGGCTTATATTTTTTAGAACTGCGACCATTTCCGAAGCAATTTCATATATAGAAAAAATTCTTGAATTTTCTGCTTATCAGGGAATGTTGGGTATTTACAGATATGCTTTTGAATTGCTACCATTGCTGTTATTGTTACTTTGGTGGGAATGGTACAACCGGAACAAAGAGTTTCCGCTTTTTTCACCCAAACCTGAATTTTTTAGAACCGGATTGGTGATCTTGTTTATCGTCTTCCTGGGTAATTTTGAAGAACTGAAACAATTCTTTTACTTTAAATTTTAATGAAAACATTTATAAAATACGTCTTAATTTTCATCGCGATAACACTCGTAAGTATGTTGGTGTTGGATGTATTTTATACTACCGTCTTTAACACGGGTGCCCACAGAAATAAATTGATGTGGATACGTGATCTGGAAAATAAACCCCAATTAGAGTATCTCATTTTAGGTTCTTCACGCGCCAATTATACGCTGGAACCCACTCTAATTGAAGCAAAAACAGGGAAAAAGGGCTATAATCTGGGGATGAATTCCTGCAATATTATTGAAACACAGGCATTGCTGGAAGAATTTTTACAACACGGTGATACCAAGGCGGTGTATGTGCAGACAGACAGTCAGTACCGTCAGGATTTTCCGGATCCCATTGGCGAGGTAGTCTGGATGCCATATCTGTATGAAAAAGAAGTTTTTGAGCATTTTGAAGACTTCGGAAACCGCTATAGTGCTTACCGGTATGTTCCATTTTACCGCTACCAGAAATTTGGCGGAAGGTTAGGGGCAAGAGAAGTGTTCTCGTCTTTGTTTGGAACAGGATATGATTACGAACGTACGAAAGGGTATATGCCCCGTTATGGTGTTTTGGAGGAAGAAAAGGAGTTCATCCCGGATATTGCGCTGGTTGAAGAGAATTGCTATTACACCGCCTTAGTTGCGTTTTGTGAAACCAGAAACATCGATATCTACTTCTTCACGGCTCCCTACTATAAATTTGAAGGTGATATTGAACTACTGAATACTTTTTTACCCAACTACACCAATTTTGCCGACAGTCTCAAAAACCGGGAATATTTTAGCGACCAGATCCATTTAAATACCAAAGGAGCCAAACGTTTTACTGAAATTTTTATGGAAACTTATTTTTCAGAAGCACACTAAAGAGTACCTTCGTATATGCCTTTTAGATTTTTAAAATACCTGCAGCCCGTTAGATATTTCTCGGTTCCAAGACTAGATGGCACGTATATATATCCTCACTATAGTGGGATACCAGAGCACATAAAGGAAAGGGTGCAACCGAACCTTCACTTCACTTCACAGGAAGCCAAAGAATACGACGTTTCGTGGCAGGCACTACATATAGGTTTTGTAGCTGAACAGAAATTTTATAAGAGTTTTGAAAAGCTTCCGGTAAAAGATGAATATACATTCATAAGGTCTTATTTTAGCCCAATCTGGTCTTTGTATGTGTTGTTGTTGCGTTTATTAAGTTTCAAGAATCCGTTTAAAGAAATTGCGGGCTTTGTATACGCACGCAGTGTTAAAAAACAGCAACTCGCAAAAAAGGCATTACCCTATAAAGAATTTAAAACGTTCGAAAGTAATCTGGTTGCTTCAAAACCATTAGTATCTGTAATTATACCTACGCTTAACAGGTATGAATATTTAAGGGATGTCTTGGAAGACCTTGAAAAACAGTCTTACAAACACTTTGAAGTACTCATTGTAGACCAATCTGATAATTTTTCTGAACAGTTTTATAAAGATTTTAACCTTAACATACATCTCACGCATCAAAAGGAGAAGGCACTCTGGCTGGCGAGAAATACGGCCATAGAAGTTTCGAAGGCAGAACTTCTTTTGTTTTTTGATGACGATAGCAGGGTAGATGAGGACTGGATTTTGCAGCATTTACGTTGTTTGGATTATTTTAATGCCGAAGGTTCCTCCGGAGTCTCCCTTTCTTCTGTAGGAGATGCAATCCCCGAGCATTATTCTTATTTTAGAATAGCAGACCAGCTGGATACGGGAAATGTATTGTTGAAAAAGTCGGTTTTTAGAGCCCTTGGATTGTACGACAGGCAGTTTGAAAAACAACGTATGGGCGATGGAGAATTTGGAATGCGAATGTATATAAATGGTTTCAAAAACATAAGCAATCCTTTTGCTTCCAGGGTGCATTTAAAAGTGGGGACAGGCGGTTTAAGGCACATGGGGAGCTGGGACGCTTTTAGACCAAAGAAGGTGTTTGCGCCCAGACCTATTCCCAGTGTTTTATATTTTTACAGGAGGTATTTTGGGACTGAAAGAAGCCGCTATGCCTTGTTGAAAACGTTACCGCCCTCTATAATTCCGTATAGATTTAAAAAGAATCGTAGGCTTAAACTTTTGGGTATCTTTGTTACCGTATTTTTAGTGCCAGTTATAGGGCTACAAGTATATATTTCCTGGCGTAAAGCCTCAAAAAAAATAAACGAAGGTTCTCAAATACGTGGGCTCAACTAAGCTATTATTTATTACATCTGAGTTTCCTCCCCAGCCAGGTGGGATAGGAAATCACGCACACCATGTAGCTAAAAATCTATGTGATCATGATTTCGATGTTACGGTGATTACAGATGTTCGTTCAAAAACGGCAGATCAAGAAGCAAAATTTGATGCTTCCCAACCTTATACGGTAAGAAGGGTGCTTCGGAAATCTCCTGTTATCTTTACCTACCTAAAAAGATTTCAAGTAGCACACAAACTATTAAAAAAACACCATTTATTGCTGGCCTCAGGAAAATTTCCACTTTGGGTTGGTGGAATGCTGTGTTTCTTTACCAATAAAAAAATGTTTGCTGTTGTCCACGGTTCTGAGCTTAAAAAAGAAAATAAGTTTACGAATTGGTGCTTGAGTAAATTTACTTCAATTATTGCAGTTTCAAAGTATACCAAATCACTACTGCCACCAGCGTTGCAAAAGAAATGCAATGTAATTCCAAATGGTTTCGAAATTGATGCGCTTTGTACTGAAAGTTTAAAGAAATTAGATCAAATTCGGTTGATTACCGTAGGGAATGTTTCTGAGCGTAAAGGACAGCAAAATGTTATTAAAGCATTACCCGGCATTTTAAAGCACTTCCCTGCTATAAAATATGATATTGTGGGTATTCCTACTGAAAAGGATACGATGTTAGCTCTGGCTAAGAACATTGGTGTGGAGGATACAATTGTTTTCCACGGAAATGTTTCAGAAGAAAAAAAAATAGAGTTACTGAAGGATTCTACCGTCTTTATGATGTTGAGCCAACCTACAAGTTCAGGAGCTGTTGAAGGTTTCGGGATAGCGATCCTGGAAGCAAATGCTTTAGGCATTCCTGCAATTGGTTCAATAAACTGTGGGATTGAAGATGCTATTTCGCACAATTACTCCGGAAAGTTGGTCAATCCCACTTCCGAACCGCAAATTATTAAGGCCTTTTCTGATATTTTAGAGAATCATACTACATACTCAAAAAATGCTCTCAAATGGTCTCAAAATTTTACCTGGGATAAAATAATTGATAGCTATGTAACTGTTTTAAAGACATGAAATTAGTTATAATTTCACATACAAATCATTATCTTGATGCTTCCGGAACAATTGTTGGCTGGGGCCTTACAATTACTGAACTAAATAATCTGGCACCTCATTTTGAGACAATTTACCATGTAGCGATGTTGCATAGAGACATTGAGGCTCCCTTAAGTTCTATAGCGTATACAAGTAGCACAATTCATCTAGTTCCCTTACCCCCAGTGGGGGGTAGTAATTTTAAGGATAAAATGGGTGTGCTTTTTTCAATCCCCCGTGTTTTATCTGTTATACATAAGACCCTAAAGAAAGTTGATGTGTTTCAATTTAGAGCACCTACAGGGATAGGAGTTTTTGTACTACCCTATTTAATTTTTCTAACTTCTAAAAAAGGCTGGTTTAAATATGCGGGAAACTGGAAACAAGCCAATGCTCCTTATGCCTATGCATTTCAAAGATGGATGCTTACACATCAATCCAGAAAAGTAACAATTAATGGTAGCTGGAAAGGACAACCGGAACAATGTGTTTCTTTTGAAAACCCTTGTCTTACCCATGAGGAACGAGCGTTAGGTGCAGTTGTTATTGGAGAAAAATCCTATAAAGAAACATTCGATTTTTGCTTTGTTGGAAGATTGGAAGATGCGAAAGGTGTTCATTTAATAGTTGAAGCGTTTACTGCTTTACAAAACAATAATGCAATTGGCTGTTTACATCTCATTGGTGATGGTCCCAAAAAGGATAGTTATAAAAAAGCTTGCTCTAAACTTGATATGAACGTAAATTTTTATGGGTTTTTAACCCGGGATGAGGTTTTTGAAGTATATAAAAAATGCCATTTCATACTGTTACCCAGCAAATCTGAAGGGTTCCCAAAAGTAATTGCAGAGGGAATGAATTTTGGGTGTATTCCCATAGTGTCCAATGTATCAAGTATTGCCCAATATGTTAAAGATAGTGGGTTTCTTATAGATCCTTTAAATGCTATTACCTTACAACACACTATTGAAGAAGCAATGCTTACTGGTACTGAACAACTTCAGGAAAAAGCAAATTCTGGTCATACGGTAACCAAAACCTTTACTTTTGAACATTATAATGCCAGAGTTTTAAAAGAGCTAACTGTTTAATACTACAGACTATTTCCAATATAAAAAAAATATCGAACCACCCTTTGTTTTTTATCCTGTTTCATATAGGGATAGGATTACTTGCTACTCTTTACAGACCTGCAATGATTCTTTATTTTTTATTTGTTGTGGTTTATTTTCTATCCCGGATATTTACATTAAAAGATAAACAAAAAGAGGTGTTAATTGCTTCAGCGTATATGGTTGGAGCGGAAGTTTTTTTTAGAATGACCAAATCTTATTTCCTGTATGAAACAGGAAAATATATGGTGATGCTTTACCTCTGTATTGGTATCTTTTATCAAGGGTTTAATAGAAAGTCTTTTGTTTTCATACTATATATATTATTACTTATTCCTGGAATTTATGTGTCGTACCTAGATAGTGATTTTGATGCCCGATTTAGACAAAACATATTATTTAATTTAAGTGGGCCGTTATGCCTTGCCGTCGCTGCTGTGTATTGCTATGGAAGAACAATAAAGTTTAGTGACTTTAATGCTGTTTTAAACTTTATGGTGTATCCAATAATAGCGATGACCATTTATGTATACTTTTACAATATAGATGTTAGAGAGGTTATTACCGGTACAGCATCTACATCTGCCACTTCAGGAGGGTATGGACCCAATCAGGTTGCCACTATGCTGGGTCTTGGAGCCTTTATACTATATACCCGTTTTTTGTTTCCGTATAAAAATAAATTAGTCCATTTATGTATGATGTTTTTTTTAATGGCATTTGTACATCGGGCTATTATTACATTCTCCAGAGGAGGAGTTGTTACTGCAGCACTCATGGTGATAGCTTTTACAATTATAGTATTTATATTTTCAAAGACAAGGGTGAAACTTAAATTATGGTATCGTATAATTGCTGTTGGTGGAGTGCTTATTGCTATCTGGACATTTTCGGTATTACAAACAGGAGGTCTTATTGCCAATAGATATACCAATAAAGATGCACTTGGTAGAGAAAAGGAAGATGTAACCACAGGTAGGTCTGAATTATGGAGCGCAGATTACCAGGCTTTTGCCGAAAACCCGGTCTTTGGCATTGGAATAGGACGTGTACGCTATTTTTATGAAGAAGAATTAGGGATTTTCGTAGCCAGCCATAATGAAGTTACCAGACTTCTATCCGAACACGGTATGTTTGGTATTATTTCATTACTATTACTTTTGTTTGTTCCTCTAGTGTCGAAATTTCAGGGACGTAGGAATATTTATTTTTACCCCTTTATTATATTTTGGTTGCTAACCATCTTACATTCCTCGATGAGAATAGCAGCCCCTGCGTTTATCTATGGACTATCTTTACTGAATATAAAATATAATGAAAAGAAACCTACTGTACATAGGCAACAAACTCTCGAAGAAAGGTAGTACTGTTACTTCTATTGAAACCTTAGGCGCATTTTTAAAAGCTGAAGGTTTCAACATAACAACTGCCTCCTCAAAAGCTAATAAAGCATTACGACTTTTGGATATGCTTTGGGCAGTAGTGAAATTCAAAAAAAAAGATGCTACGGTACTTATAGATACTTATAGTACACAAAATTTTTATTATGCCGTTATCATTGCCAGGATATGTAGCATTAGGAATATTCCGTACATCCCAATATTAAGGGGCGGTAACCTCCCACAAAGACTTAAAAACAGTCCGGCGAAAAGTAAAGCCTTATTCCATGGGGCCCAGATAAATGTGGCGCCATCTCGTTATTTACTGGAAGCTTTTAAAAAGGAGGGGTTTGTCAATACAGTTTATATCCCCAATACCCTGGAACTCGAAAACTATTCTTTTTTACTACGAAACAACCTACAGCCTAAACTTCTCTGGGTTCGTTCATTTGCAACGCTTTATAACCCAATTTTGGCGTTGGATGTTTTAGCTTTATTGAGAAGTAAAGGCTTTAATGCAACACTCACAATGGTTGGTCCGGCAAAAGATGAAAGTTTTGAGGCCTGTAAAATAAAAACTGAAGCCGAAAACCTTCCCGTAACCTTTACAGGTATGCTGGCCAAAGACGCCTGGATTGCCCTCTCTGCGCAACACGATATATTCATTAATACGACCAATTTCGACAATACCCCGGTAAGTGTTATGGAAGCCATGGCACTTGGATTGCCAGTGGTATCTACCAATGTTGGTGGATTACCCTATTTAATTGCTAATGAAATTGACGGGATATTGGTGCCTCCTAAAGATATAGCCACCTTTACAAAAGCCATCGAAAAACTGCTGGCAAATCCAAAAAAAGCTGTTGAAATATCCCTGGCCGCACGAAAAAAAGTAGCGCAATTTGATTGGCAAGTAGTGAAACAACAATGGACTTCGCTTTTGTCACAATAAATAGCTACTTTTAACGTGCCAAATCAACCTCCTACAATGTCTCAGAAGTCTAGTATCCATTTCGATATTTCTGAACGCAAAATTCTTTTGCGCCTATTAGATATTGGCTCTGTACTTACGCTGCTCTATCTAGTTGGGTTGGCATTTAAGTTCGATTACTTCAGGATAGACGCTACACGCTGGGTTTGGTCAATTGTATTGGCGCTTTACCTAACTATTTTTGCAACTATTTTTGAGCTATATAACCTTCAGAAAGCTGCTAAGTTTGAAATTGTTGTGCAAAACATTATTCTTACATCTTCTGTCACAGTGCTCTTTTACCTGCTCACACCTTTTTACACGCCAGAGCTTCCCGCCAACAGGATGCAAATTGTATATTTCTTTCTCTCCATAAATGTAGCGTTGTTTCTATGGCGGTATGCTTATATAACTTTAATTTCGGCACCTCGGTTTTTTAAAAAAGTGTTATTAATTACAGATTCGGCGTCCGTTTTATCCATTTTGGAAGCACTTCAACAATCCGATCCTAATTACAAGATCGTTGGTTTTATAAATATAGAAAAGGACGGTCCTGTTGTGGAATTGCCAGAAGGATTACAGCTTTTTCCTGCTGAAAATATAGCCATAACTGCTGATGAGGAGTCAATTTCAGAAATTGTGGTAGCAACGCCACAGGCTCAGGCAATGACGGTATCTGTGAACAACCAATTGGTTTCTTTATTGGAGAGCGGAGTACCAATCCGTGAATATACACAGGTGTACGAAGAACTTACGCACAGAATCCCTGTACAGTATGTAGAACAGGATTTTTATAGGTATTTCCCTTTTAGCCGGAGTAACCAGAACAAATTGTACCTATTTTTTCACCGCATACTTGACCTGCTTTTTTCAGTGATAGGGTTAGGATTTGGACTGGCTATAACTCCGTTTATTCTCATAGGAAATCTTTGTGGAAATAGGGGGCCCGTTTTTTATACTCAAATTAGAGTTGGTAAAAATGGAAAACATTTCAGAATATACAAATTACGGAGTATGGTGATGAATGCCGAAAAAGACGGTGCCCAATTCGCTGCTGTAAAAGATACAAGAGTTACTAAATTTGGCCGATTCCTACGCCGCTCCCGGTTTGATGAAATTCCGCAATTTATCAACGTGATTAAAGGAGATATGAGTGTGATAGGCCCATCGTCCCGAGAGACCTGTTTTTATTAAGGAGCTTTCAAAAAAAATTCCTTTTTATGAGGTAAGACATCTTGTGAAACCAGGAGTTACAGGCTGGGCACAGGTAAATGCCAAATACGGCATGACCCAGGAAGATGCGCTGGAAAAGCTTCAGTACGATCTATACTACATAAAAAAACGCAGCCTCTTCCTGGATATTAGTATTGTTATAAAAACCTTGAGTACTATCATTTTCTTTAGAGGACAGTAAAAAAGTACGAGGTACGGATAAAGGGTGGGGAGATTTTTAAAATTTGAACGTAGAAAATCGAAATTTCATTGTTTTACACAATTACCCTTTAGGGTCGGGGAGCGGAGGCATCACTTCAACGCCTTCAGCAAATAAAGGTATCGCACTGTCAATGCTACAAACAAAGGTATAAATCCATACGCAAATTCCTGTACCCCGGTAAACCAGTGCATTGTTAGCAACACGAGTAATAACAGTAAAAAAATAACGTACCTGCGTACCCATTTTTTTGGCTGTTTCTTACTCACTGCATACGCTACAAAAACTGAAAATGGAAAAGCCCACAACAGATTGTAATTATTTGCTGTAGCGCTATGGTCTGTTGCAAACCATAGTAAGCTTAGTAAAATACCTATTACACCCGTAGTCCCAAACAGGATTGCATCCAATACATTGCTGCGTTTATTACGCTTACTATCTCTTACGGTAATCCCTATTATAAGGAGCCCTATGAGTAAAAAAACAAATAGGGGCGAGGTAATAAAATTAGGTGTTTTTGGTGTTCTGGAGCTTTCGAAAAGAGATTGGGTGCTTTTTACCAAAGGAATGGTCTCACCATTTTTAATCCTGGCAGTAGCAGCCGCTTTAAAAACATAATCTGGTAAAAACTGATATTCCCACGAGTCGGCTTTTACGTCTGTCACAGCACCAATAGCCACATCCATTCCCAGACTTCCCCAACTGTTCCAATGCACATTTTGCTGGATGAGGTGCCTGAAGGTTTTATTTTCGGCAATAAATTCGTCTGTATAGTGTAGATCGGTTCCCAGGACGGAAACCAGAACATCCCGTATTTTTGTCGCACAGTTGTCGTAGAAAAAATCGTATTTGTAATTTCTGTTTTCAGGTTTCAGGTTGTTGTTAAGAAACGTGAAGATGGCTTGCTTTTCGGTATAGGAAAGATTAAGTATTTGTTGTTGTATCCAACGATTTTGTTCTTTATAGTTCTCCAAAAACGGTTGTGCCTGCACGCCTTCCAACTTATAGAGTAGTTGCCCTCGTGCAAATTTTAAATAAAAGTTGGGAACGTTCCAGTCGTACACGCCATAATTGTAAATAGCGTCTATTCCCCTTTCAGGATCCTGAATATAAAATGCGCTGTGCCCAAAACTGTCGTATAAATTATCTCCCGGGCCAATAGTAAGAATACTAACTTCGGCAGACTGAGATAACGGGATGTATTGCGCTATTGCTGAAATTTTCAGTAGAAAGAAAAGAAAGAGAAAAATTATTTTCTGAAACAAGACGCTAGTGTTTTATAGGTCGCAAAATACAAATTAAATAGGTCCTATCTTGATTTTTAGTGTTCCGATAGCCAGGGAAATTAAGATTTCGAAGTTTACCTGAAAATGCTCCAATCCAACTTAACTGAAAACACATTTGAATACAAAGCAGCGCTTTGGTCACCAATATCGGTCAAAGCATAATCTATTTGAATGCCTTTATATTTGAAACCTACGCCAATGTTAGGCTGAAAACCAAGCGAGTCACTACCGTCCAATTGCTGGATGTTTTGAAAATTACCCATACCAGCACGTACGTAAATCATATCTATATATCCAAACTGTAAGCCCAGTGCAGGGTCTATACTCGCGAAGGAGGTAGAAATAATATCATTCGTTTCAGCAAAACGGAAGTTGAGGTCTACTTCGGCGAGCAATTCATAATCATAATGAAAAACAAATTTTCTTGCCGCTCCCAATTGTAATTTGGGGATGGTAATTTCGGTTGTTTCCGGGAGTTCCTGGTTTTGTCCTTCCACAGCGCCGGATATGGTTGCAAACTGTTCTTCGTCTATAGACCACGCATTAAAGGTAGTAGTAATATCGCGTGCCATTAACCCAAAATTCCAATTGTCACTGTTAAACTGCACTCCTACATCCATTCCAAACCCCCAGGAGGAGGCAAATTCGCCAATAATACGTCTAATTACCTTGGCGTTTACACCAATATTTAACCCGTCCAGCGGTAACTCCCGGGCATACGAAAACGTAAAGCCGTAATCTGCCGTAGAAAACAAACTAATACGATTATAGTCTATATTTCCCTGCTCGTCTATAAGTTGTGTGGTATTTAAAATATCGTCCACCCCAAAGCGAATAATGGAGAGGGCAACAACGCTTTGCTTGTCCAGTGGCATCGCAAAACCGGCATAATCATAATTTGCAATGTTGGCAAAATAGGAAGCGTGCATAAGTGAGAGCTGCTTGTCTTCCAAACCTACTAATCCGGCGGGATTCCAATAACCACTGTTTACGTCGTTGGTGGAGGCCACAACGGCATTGGACATACCAAAAGCCGCTGCGTCTACACCAATGTTCATAAATTCGTTGGAATATTTTCTAACGGTTTGTGCAGAGGTGATGCAGGTGGTGAGTACTAAAAAGAAAAAAAGGTGCTGTCTCAAGCTATTAATTTTGGGCAAATATCTCATTATTTTACAGAATACTAAACTAATATTTTGGTTAGATATTGTTCTGTATAGGGCTTAGACGAAAATAGTTTCCTATTTTTACACTTTGTTTGCAAATAGTTTTAAAGGTACCCGTCTTCACGGGCAATAAATATGTTGAAACAGATTCCTAACCTTATTACTTCCCTCAATTTATTATGTGGCTGCGTGGCCATTTTTTTTGCAGTTTCCGGGGATTTAGTAACTGCTTCCTATTTTGTGTTTACCGGGATCTTTTTCGATTTTTTTGACGGACTAGCAGCTAGGTTGTTAAACGCGCAAAGTGAGGTGGGATTGCAACTGGATTCCCTGGCCGATATGGTTACCAGTGGTGTGGCTCCCGCAGTTGTGATGGTGCAGTTACTTTCTGAAAGTATTCTTGGAGGCCCTATTGCCATTACCGATAATTTTTCTTCTGAAAGTTGGAACACAGGTTGGCATATATATATACCGTTAGTTGGATTACTCATTGCCGTAGCGTCTGCCTATCGTTTGGCAAAATTTAATGTAGATACCCGCCAGACTACTAGTTTTATTGGGTTGCCAACCCCGGGGAACACCTTGTTGGTGCTTAGTTTACCACTTATTCTTGCATTTCAATCCTCGGCACTGGTGGAGAGTGTTATCTTAAATCCGTGGTTTTTAATAGCAATAACCCTTTTAGGTTGTATACTTATGAACGCGGAAATCCCACTATTCGCATTAAAATTTAAAACGTGGGACTTTAAAAGCAATGCCCTTAGATATGTGTTTTTGGCAATTTGTCTGGTAGCGATTGTATTGTTTCAGTTTATTGCTATTCCCTTAATCCTTTTGGTCTATATACTTATGTCCTTAGTGTGGAAATGAAGCTCCTTTTTTAGCAAAGAATACAGAAAATAAAATTCGTGTTTCACCATATTCATCCCTACCCACCGTTTATTCCTGAAGGAGCAACAAAGCTTATTGTAGGAACCTTGCCACCACCCAGATTTACAACCGGCGAATTAAAAGAAGGGGACGTACATTTTTGCTACGGAAGTAAAGACGGGCAACTGTGGCCAATTCTGGATCGCATCTTCAACTTACATCTGGATTACGAAACTACCTGTGCGGCAATTAAGCAACGTAAAGATTTTTTAAAAGCCGAAGGTATTGGCATTTGTGATATAGTAGCTTCAGCAAAACGAGAGAAAGTAGATGCCAGTGATCTTGGAATGCTGGAGGTTGAATTTCGGGATCTGGTTTCGGTATTAAAAAAACATCCATTGGTAGATACCTTACTTTTTACAGGGGGAAATAGTAAAAATGGCCCTGAGTATTTTTTCCGAAGACATTTAAAAACATATCAACTCTCGTTACAGGTAATTTCAAACACTGTCCCTCGAATCCATCGTTTTCAACTTCCCGAAAGCAACCGAAGTATCCGTACCATCTCGCTAACAGCCCCCAGTGGAGCGGCCAATAGGGCAGTAGGCAGCATTGCTCTGTACAAGGAGCTAAAAAAGAAAGATCCTAATTTCAATACTATCGATTTTAGAGTCTTGCAGTATCAGGAATTTTTTTAAACTACGGCTGGAAGGTAAATACTTCCAAAGGTGCATTATTGCTCACTACAACATAATGTAGCTTTCCTTTTATGTTAATTTCGGTAATATCTTTAGCGTCTGTGTTGATGTAGGGATCATACTTTTTTGAATAGTCAAAATTACCTTTTCCATCTCCTAATAAAACATAGCCGTAATTACTGTCGTAGCGAATGGTCTCTACCTCGGCATCATAAATGGCACCCACACCCAGTACGTCCGGGTTTCCATCCTGGTTAATGTCTTTAGTAATAAACGAAAGTGTGGGACCTAATTGTGCCATATTTGGTAAGTTAGTTACTGTAAATGTGCCGTCCCCGTTGTTTTGAGCGTACATACTCTCAAACGTATAGGCAGTTAATTTATAAGCGTCACTTAACGTTTCTTTTCCGTAAATTTCTTCAAAATCCAGGTTTGCAAACTCCTTATACGTGCCTATCTTCTCCAGTAGAAATGGATTTTGCTCACTGCTACATTCTTTTCCTCGTACCGGTACAATTTTTCCGTTGTTTATTTTGCTCATGGCTACATCAAAAGTTCCGTTGTCGTCAAAATCTTTTGCATTAATAAATAGTGGTTTTTTTTCTGAAGGTTGAAATTTATTATTGTTACCCAGATTTCCGAAAAAATAATCTATATCACCATCGCCATCCATGTCTTCTGCAGTGGCAGTAAACCACCAGCCTTCTTTTTTATTGAAAGCTTCAGTTTCAGTTTTTGTGAATGCGCCATTATTGTTTTTATAGAATGTTGGAGCCATCCATTCTCCAATCAATAGCAAATCCGGATCCTTATCGCCGTCATAATCTGTAAATATAGCTTGAGAAACCATTCCTGGTGAGGCCAGGTCCTGACTGTTTGGGGTGCTATCCGTAAAAATTCCCTTGTTGTTAAGAAGCAAATAGGATCTGGGTGCCAGAGGATATTTTCCCGGCACTACATTACCCCCTACAAAAAGGTCCAGATCACCATCTTCGTCTATATCTGCTGCTGTAATTGCCTTACCGGATGTTAACATTTTGGGTAGTGCGTTGGGTTGTTTTTTAAACGTTCCTGTACCATTGTTCATGTACAAACGGTCTTGTAGCAGCGCACTGTTGGCTGCTAATTCGTACCCTGCACTCACCACATATAGATCCTGATCCCCGTCTCCGTCGGCATCAAAAAATAAAGCATTAGCATCTTCAAATGCTGCTTCATTAGCCCAGAGATTTGCCTGGGGGTTTTTAAACGTTCCATCCTGGTTTTGAATGTACAATGCAGCAGGTGCATTGGCGGCATTCCCTACAAAAAAATCTTCCAGACCGTCATTATTAACGTCGGCTTTTGTGATGCGCGTCCCTTTGCTGGATTGACGTTGCGGAAGTAATAATTGTAACCCGTAATCGTAAAACTCGTTTTCCGTGTGCTTATAGTCAAGACCTAATAATTGTAATGCGGTACTTTTTTTTGCTGAATTTACAGCCGTTATGGTACTGCTATTTCCACTAGCACCGGAATACTTAAACGTAAGCTCTTTGTTTGCCCTCGGATTATTTTGTACAGACATTTTACCGTCCGGCCAGATAACTTTAATCTCTTCTATTTTTTCTTCATCACCTAACCCGAATACTAATTTTGGGCTTACTGATGATTCAAACCCCCGTCCGGGGTAAACTTCCTGAACTTGTGTTTTACCTTTTGTTTTAATATAAACCTTGGCTCCAATGGCATATTTGTTTTGAGTGGGTCCCTCCAGGCTTATTTTACTGAAGTTGTTGCGCGAATTGTTTTGATACAAACCAGCAGCATCATACAGGTTGTTAATGACCAAGTCCAGATCACCGTCGTTATCGAGATCTGCATAGGCTGCTCCGTTAGAATACGTAGGCGTGTCCAGGCCCCAATCTTTTATTTTTTTAGTGAATAAAAGATTACCTTCATTTTTATAGATATAATTGCTAATGCGTTGCGAAGGAATTAAATCCAGTACCTGTTGTAACTCACGGCTTTCACCGCTTCTCATAATTTCTTTTAATTTGTTCTTAGCATCCTGATTGGTATAATCTCTATCTACACCGTTGGTTACAAAAATATCTTTAAGGCCATCGTTATCAAAATCTGCTAAAAGCGGCGCCCAGCTCCAGTCTGTTTTAACTACTCCGGAGAATTGTCCGGTTTCATAAAATTTACCTTTTCCACGATTTATGTGCAGCATATTGGCCATATAGGCATGATGGTACCCTATATCTACCATACTATTGAAGCCAGAAATACTCATAGATGCCATGTTCTCTTTACTGCGAGCGTAGTTTTCTGAAAGCATATCTACCGTCATAAGATCTGGCATGAGATCGTTGTTTAGATCTGCATAGTCTGAGCCCATACTATTGGTGGTGATATGATCTAGTCTTTTTAAAACTTCATTTTTAAAAGTGCCGTCTTGTTGGTTTATATACAATGCGTCCGGTTCCAGAAAATCGTTTGCCACATAAATATCGTCCCAGCCATCCTCGTTAAAATCTGAAATCACTGCGCTCAAGCCCCAGGCTTTATTTACCAGACCTGCTTCTTCGGTTACTCTGGTAAATGAAGTGCCATCGTTTCGGTACAAATGATCGCTGGTAAGTACATTGGTATTTCTTTGAATTTCGGAACTTATTTTAGTGTTATTCTGAAAATCGTCCCGATGATTCACCAGATAAAGATCCAGATCGCCGTCCTTGTCAAAATCTATTTGATATATCTGTGTGGAAAATGCCGGGTCTGCTAAACCCCATTTTTGGGCTTCTTCCGAAAAGGTTCCATCTTTTTTATTCATAAACAACAGATTTTTACGTCCATTGTCATCTTTTAAGGAACCTGCTTTGCATACATAAATGTCCAGCCAGCCGTCGTTGTTTATGTCCAGCATGCTCACCCCTGTAGAAAAACCCTGAGAGTCTTCCGCTTTCGCTTTTTGAGTGATGTCTTCAAATTTAAAGTCGCCTTTGTTTTTGTATAATTTGTTCGCTCCTAAATTTGAAACAAAATATACGTCTTCCAGTCCATCATTATCTATGTCTCCAACAGCTACACCTGCACCGGTATACACATACATATAATTCATGAAATTAAAGTCTATGCTTTGCTGCAGTACATTTTTAAAGATTATTCCAGAAGATACACTTTCAACTTTTTTAAACAATGTTATGTTTTCTTCTGAAGGACTCTTTTGGTCGTTGTTTTTAGAACAAAAGGTCATAATAACGCAAACGACCAGCAATAGTAGAAACCTCATTATAGATAATTTTTAATGGTAATACAAATAGAACCAGCCAAATATAGCAAACAATTGCATTACATATAGGTCTTCAAAATTGAATTTTATAACTACATATGTACCCGTGCTATCTTTTTAAAAACGGTAATTGGGGTGCCTCGAAGGATACTAGGTAGCGTGACTTTCCAAAAAATGCAGTAGTTAGTATGCTCTTATTTTAAGGTATTATGTTTTTAGAAGATCATGTAAGTTATTTCAATAAAAACAGTATAAAGCTAGCGTCCTGTTCCAAAAAATAGTGTCTTTAGTTTTGAAGGTTTTAAATGATTCTTGAGTTACATATCTATTTTTTAACTACATTCTATAAAAGTCATTAAAATTTTTATATTTACCGCCAGTAAAAAACTGATCCCATTATTAATTTCAAGCCTAATTATATGAAACTTCGCATCCTTCAAAACCGCTTCAAGATTTGTATGTTTTTAACCTTGGCGCTAGTCTTCCAGAGCTGTAAAGACGATAGTTCTAAAGATACTTCGAAGGAGGAAGTTGCTATTTCAGAAAACCAACCACTTTTTACATCGCTCCCCAAAGAGCAAACCAATGTAAATTACGTGAACAAATTACCTGCCGCGACACCTTCTATGAACTACTTTTCATACCCTAATATTTACAATGGTGGTGGAGTTTCGCTTGGCGATATTAACAATGACGGCTTAGTAGATATTTATTTCACTTCAAATTTTGGGCACAACAAATTATATGTGAATAAAGGAAATCTCACATTTCAGGAAATGAGCAAAAGTGCAAACGTGGAGGGAGCCTGGGGATGGTCTACAGGTACTTCTATGATAGATATTAACAATGATGGCTATTTGGATATTTATGTGTGTAGATCGGGGAATGTTCCTTCAGAAAAGCGCCAGAATGAACTTTTTATAAATAATGGAAATTTAACCTTTACTGAAAGTGCAAAAGAATACGGACTGGCCATAGATAGTTACGCCATACAATCTGTTTTTCTGGATTATGATAAGGATGGTGACCTGGATATGTATTTGCTGAACAACCCAAAAGTTATATTAGTAGGTGAAAGTTTTGAAGAGGAGAAAAAGCAAAGAAACCCGCTTACAACAGATAAGTTTTTTAGAAATGATAATGGGAAATTTGTTGAAGTGAGTGAGGCTGTAGGACTGGTTAATAATGGTATTGGTTTTGGTCATAGTGCTTCGGTAGGTGACTATAATAACGATGGCTGGCCGGATATCTATGTTTCAAACGATTATACCGAACACGATTATCTTTACTACAATAATGGCGATGGTACATTTTCTGAAAAGCTGAAAGAAAGTATGCGTCATATCTCTAATTTTTCTATGGGAACCGATGTTGCAGATATTAATAATGATGGTCTCATGGATTTAATGGTTTTGGATATGGTTGCTGAAGACAACTACCGCATAAAAACAAATATGTCTGGAATGAGCACCGAAGCATTTTACAATACTGTAAAGTCTGGATTTCATTACCAGTATATGACAAATACAGTGCAACTAAACAATGGGAACGGCACCTTTAGTGATGTTTCTAAACTTACGGGATTATCCAGTACAGACTGGAGTTGGTCTGCACTTTGGGCAGATTTTGATAACGATGGAATGCAGGATCTTTTTGTCACCAATGGCTATAGAAAAGACGTGAGAAATAACGACTATTCCAAGGTGAAAGATTCTATTCTTAAAGAGATGTCCAAATCTCCTACAGGTAGTTATAAATACATTCAGGAAATTTTGGCTATTATGCCGGAAGTTCCTATCAAAAACTATTTTTTCAAGAATGAAGGTGACTTGAACTTCACTAAAAAGCAGGAGGAATGGGGTGTTACAGAGCCATCTTTTAGTAACGGTGCTTCTTATGCAGATCTGGACAACGATGGCGACCTGGACCTGGTCATAAACAATATAGACCAACCCGCTACCATTCTTCGTAATAATGCTGAAAAATTAAAAACAAAAAATTATTTGAAAATTAAACTAAAAGGGCAGGACTTAAATACATCCGGAATAGGCTCCCGGATTGTGATAAAGACCGGTGCAGATTTTCAGGTAAAAGAGCATTATTTGAGTAAAGGCTATATTTCATCTTTAGACGATAAATTACATTTTGGTTTAGGTAATCATAAAAAGATAGATTCTCTTTGGGTATCCTGGCCGGACGGCAACACGCAGTTGCTTACTAATGTTAAAGGCAATCAGCAAATAGAAATTGCATATCGAAAAGAAAACCCACCTCTGGCAAGTCTTTACAAAAAAAGTAAACAACCATTAATGGAAGAAGTAACGAACGCAATTGCTATAGGATATACCCATAAAGAAAATGAGTATAACGACTTTGAGAATGAAATTTTAATTCCGCATAAGATGTCCACAATGGGTCCTGGTATGGCCGTGGCAGATGTAAATGGAGATGGTTTAGAAGATTTTTATGTAGGAGGCGCCAAAGGATATACAGGAGTTCTTTACACACAAAACAAAAATGGTTCTTTTACTACAACAAAAAAGACCCCGTGGAATAAAGATATACAAGCCGAAGATATTGCAGCAACCTTTATAGATGTAGATAATGATAATGATATGGACCTTTACGTAGTAAGTGGCGGTAATGAAGTGGCTCCAAATTCTCCTTTACTACAGGACAGAATATATTTAAATGACGGTAAAGGAAATTTTGAAAAAGCTACCAATGCGCTCCCTGAGATGTTAACGAGTGGAGGGGTTGTAAGTGCGGCAGACTTTGATGCAGACGGCGATATGGATCTTTTTGTAGGCGGAAGAGTTATTCCTGGACAATATCCTAAGGCTCCAAGAAGCTATTTATTACAAAATAATGGTGGCATATTTACAGACGTTACAAAAGAAATTGCGCCAGATCTGGTTTCCCCGGGGTTAATTACAACGGCGCTTTGGACCGATATTAATAAAGATGGTGCAAAAGATTTAATGGTTGCCGGAGAATGGACGGCTATTTCGGTATTTCAGAACACAAATAATACGTTTAAGAATGTGACGGGTGAATTAGGATTGCAAGACAGTCAGGGTTGGTGGTATGGTTTGGCTGCCGGTGATTTTGACGGTGATGGCGATGAAGATTATGTGGTAGGGAATCTAGGGCAAAATTATAAGTACCAGGCCTCCCCTGAAACCTCTTTCGATTTGTTTTACGACGATTTTGACGGAAATAATACAGGAGATATTGTCTTAAGTTACGAAGAAGACGGTAAGAAAGTACCGTTAAGGGGAAGAGAATGTTCTTCACAACAAATGCCTTTTATTAAAGAAAAATTTGGTACCTATGATGCCTTTGCAAAAGCCGAATTAAAGGATATTTTTGGCGAAGAAAAACTTAAAAAAGCACTACACCTTCAGGCAAAAACGTTTGCAAGCGTCTACCTTCAGAATAACGGAAAAGAGGGTTGGAAAATGGTTTCGCTCCCAAGAATTGCTCAAATATCTTCAGTGAACGATTTTATTGTAAAAGACTTTAATAAAGATGGAAACCTGGATGTTGTTCTGGCAGGAAATTTATATGGTTCAGAAGTTGAAACTCCCAGAAACGATGCTGGAAATGGGTTAGTATTATTTGGGGATGGTAAAGGTAAATTTATACCTCAATCTATTGAAGCATCCGGATTTTTTGCACCCAGAGACGTTAAAGGTCTACAACAAATTATGGTGGCAGATAAACTCCATATTGCGGTAGTAAATAACAGTGATAAACTTCAGTTTTTTAGAGTTAATTAGCATTTCTGTTTGTACAGTTTGTTGGCAAAAATTATATTCAATAATTATTATAATTTCACAAGTAACATCTCGTGAAAATACATTTTATAAAAGTACTTAAATAGTAAAAAATAGAACCTTTCTATGTAAGTAGAATATATTATTTGTAAATAATCAAATCGGCTATTATTTTTTTCAGTTCTAAATTCAGACCATATCCAGTAAAATTTTTTCAATTTTGGTACTACTATTTTTATAGAATTTATATCTTCATTTTTAACATAATTTAACGGCTAATACGCAGGGAATTGTTGTTATTAGTAAGCCTTCTTGAAGGTTTGCTACTGCTTTTCATGGTTGCTAGTGGAGTTCCTCTCATTCTCATATTTAATTATTATTCTGATAATCATACTCTTACGTTTCATGTAGAGATTGTTTTACTGTTGAAAAGAGCTTTGGTAATTTTTCGTGGATAAAATTTCTGTTAACAGTATTTTTAGTATCTTAACACCTTGTTAACTATTAATTAATTTAAATAAATTTTATGAGAAAAATTACATTTACTCTGATGATTTTGCTGGTCACGTGCTGTACGTGGGTCACGCAGGCTCAGACCGAAATTACTCAGCAAAGTGCAACCCTCACTTCGGGTACAGATTTTGTTGATGGAGACATTTACACAGACTCTGGTGGAAGTGCCGGAAATTATGCTACTGGTGAATTATCAACCTTAGGTTTAGCAGCACTACCGGGAGAGACTATTACAGTTACTTTTACTGCTTTTGAAGTTGAAGCTAGTAGTCAATGTTGGGATACATTAGCAGTTGCGGGAGATGCTGGGATGATGGATGCGACTTACTCAGGTGATGATGCGGACAATGGAGCTACATTACCTTGTACCGATGCAACAGATGCTACTGGAGTTCCTACATTAGGGCCGTTTACCTCATCGGTAGGTGGGACTTTGGAGTTTACTTTTGAGTCTGATGTTTCTGTGGTAAAACCAGGTTGGGAAGCAACTATAAGCGTTGTTGGTTCACCACCGCCACCACCTATGGAAATTTTACAACAAGACGCGGTATTAAATGCGTGTACAGATTTTACAGATGGAGACATTTATACAGATTCTGGCGGAGCCGGAGGTGATTATGCTAATGGCGAATCTTCAACCTTAGAATTGGTTGCAGAACCAGGAGAAACTGTAACCGTAACTTTTACCGCTTTTGACGTGGAAGCCTCTTCTGGTTTCTGTTGGGATACGCTGGCCGTTGCCGGAGATGCCGGTGGTATGGATGCTACCTATGCTGGTGACGACTCTGATGCAGGAATGCCTTGTACTGATGCAACAGACCCTACAGGAGCTCCTACATTGGGGCCTTTTACCTCTGCCGTTGGTGGATCGTTAGCTTTTACTTTTGATTCTGATGTTTCTGCGCCTCAATCCGGTTGGGAAGCAACTATATCTTTATCTTCTGCCTGTGGCGCAATTCCGGTTGGTGATCCACCGGTAATTACGTGTCCTGCAGATATTATGCTAAATAATACACCTGGCGAATGTTCAGGAATAGCAAACTTTGGAGGAACTGCAACAGATACCGAAGATGGTAACATCTCCGGAGATATTGTAGCGACACCTGCCAGTGGAAGTGCCTTCCCGGTAGGAACAACAGTTGTTACCTTATCTGTAACCGATAGTGATGGTAACACTTCTACCTGTATGTTCAATGTAGTTGTAGTAGACAACGAAGCAGCAGTGCTTACCTGTCCTGCAGATATTTCACAAACGAACGATGCTGGTCTTTGTGGAGCAGACGTAACGGTACCTGCGCCAATGATAGACGATAACTGTCCTGCAGAGACTAATCCACCAACTCCGGTAGCTACCAGTCCTCAAACAGACTTTTTAGGAACTACAGCTCTTATAGACACACCAACAGTTATTAGTGGTGCAGTAATGTCTACCGGTGGAGATGTTGAATTAACAGCAGCATTTACAGGTGATTTTAGTTTCACTGGAGAAGTTTTTCAATTAGCAGGTCCTGATGGTGTTACTATTATCAACGATAATACAAATACGTTAGATTGTCCGGCGACACCAAATATGGCTGTTGCTACTATTGCTGAAGCAACCTGGAACGGATGGATCACAACCTTTGGAAATGATCTAACGTTCACACTTCTTGCAAATGCTAGCGTTAACCCTGGATTATGTACTGATAACTTTTATAGTTTAAGTGCAAGACAAGGAGATCCAGTAGCAGGTGGAACCCTTAGCAACGACTTCAACGGAACCAATGATGCATCTGGCTTCTACCCTGTAGGTGATACCGTTGTTACCTTTACGTATACAGACGCTGGAGGAAACGTAGCTACGTGTTCTATGACCGTAACGGTAACTGACGATGAAGCACCAATGATTGTTTGTCTTGGAGGTCCAAGTGCAAGCGCTGGATCAGCAACAGGAACCGGAGGCGCTATTCCTGATAACAACCCGGTTGGTCTTACGACTACTTTAGATGTTACAGATGATTTTGATATCACAGATCTAAATGTAAACCTGGATATTACACATACGTGGATAGGAGATCTTGCAGTGACCCTTACAGCACCGGACGGTACTACAATGGCTGCTATTATGGATAGACCAGGCGTACCGGCTACAGTTGTTGGATGTAACAATGCCGATCCTGCAATTAACATAGATCTTGATGATGAAGCAGTAGATACTGTAGAAGATTCTTGTCCTGAGCCGTATGTAGGTTCTTTTATTCCAAATGAGGCATTATCTGCTTTTAATGGTATTAGTACGTTAGGTACCTGGACATTAGAAATTACCGATAGTGCTGCTGGAGACACTGGTACATTAAATGGTTGGACTCTTAACTATGAGTACAGCGTTGCAGCCTCGCCTGCATTCCCGGTTATTCTTGACGCAGACGGTAATGCTACTGTAACTGCTTCAGACTTAATTGATGCTACTGCTTCCAGTGACAACTGTGGTATTGCATCTATTACTGTAGAAGGTATGGGTGGAGCACCAATGCCAGGATCTATTACCACGGTCTTTGACTCTAACAACAATGGTGCAACTGGTGGCGCTGTTTATTTCGATATTACTGTAGGAACTGAAGATGTAACTATAAGTGATTTAGACGTAAATACATTACAACCAGGAGCACTTACTGTAGAGATGTATACCTTAGTTGGAACATATGTAGGTAATGAAGGAGATCCTGCACCTTGGACACTTTCAGCAACAGGAACCGGAACGGCATCAGGAACTTTAAATGTTCCTAGCAATGCTGTATTGGACACTCCAGTTACTTTAACAGCAAATACTACCTATGGTGTAGCTCTAGTATTGGATGCCGCACACGGTCATTACTATTCCGGAACAGGAACAGATCCTGCACCGGGTATGCTAATGTACTCTAATGCAGATCTTAGCCTTAGTTTAGGAGCTGGTGGAAACGTGCCTTTTTCAGGAACGCCATTCTCACCACGTATTTGGAACGGTACGCTAAACTATACAGCTGGCTCTGGAGCACCAGGCCCTGTAACTACGTTCGATGTAGACTGTAGCAATGTAGGAGAGAACGAGATAGAGGTTACAGTAACCGATGTGAACGGAAACGTATCTACGTGTACAGCTACCTATGAGGTAATTGATAACATAGATCCTATCTTAGTATGTCAGGACTTTACACTGGAATTAGGAGCAGACGGTACAGCTATGCTAGACCCAATGGATCTTATAGATATGACCAATACTATTGAAGCCTGTGGACTTTCAGTAGATGCTGTAAGTATGGATGACTTTAGTTGTGATGACATAGGTACGCCACAAACAGTAACCTTGTTTGTAAGTGACCCAAGTGGTAACCTTGCTTCTTGTGAAGCGACTGTAACAGTGGTTGATCTGTTAGGACCAGAAGTTACCTGTCCTGCAGATATGACTGTAGATCCGGGAGCAAACAACCAATTGTATGAAGTACCAGATTACTTTGGTGACGGACTTGCATCAGCCACAGACAACTGTACAGATCCGGTGACAGTATTTGCACAGGATCCTGCAGCAGGAAGCTTTATTGGTGATGGTGTATACACAGTTACCTTAAGTGCAACAGACGAGTATGGCAACGTAGGTACGTGTACCTTCGAGCTTACTGTAGAGAGCATTTTAGGAGTGAATGATAACAACCTGGATGCAGGAGTAACATTATACCCTAACCCAGCTCAAGGCCAGGTGATACTTTCTAACACATCAAACATCCTGCTTACCAAAGCAACGATGTATGATGTAAACGGTAAGTTAGTAAACACAGTAGATCTTACAGATATGACAACAGAGAAGACGATGGATATTTCCAAATTGGCTTCCGGTGTGTATATTGTACAGATTGAAGGTGAAAATGCAAGCGTTGTAAAACGATTGATAAAGGAGTAATCCTACTGGTTATTAACCAACCAAAAAGAAACCCCTTTCCAGCAATGGAAGGGGGTTTTGTTTTTGTAAAAATTTTAAAACAGCAGCAAAAGCTATTTTTTATTTTGCTGTTTTTTTATTGTCTTTTTATCTACGTCAAAAGCATTAGTATCTTTTTTTGTCTTTGGATTAGGATTTGTTGGCGTATTCTGCTCTGTTTTTCTTTCAAATTTACGTTCCATATTGTTTGTTTTTAAGTTCATCTCTAAACTACTTAATAAGAATGTGAAATTTACTTAAGAGCTTATTAAACATTGGTTAAACTAACGGATGCTTTTAACAAAATCTGAAATACCTGAGATCCCCTGTGATGTCATAATTTTAATAAAAGCACTTCCAATAATAGCACCTTTTGCATGTTTTGTAGCAACGTGAAATGTTTTTTGATTGCTTATTCCAAACCCTACAATTTGAGGGTTTTTTAATTTCATGGCTGCTATGCGTTCAAAATAGCTGGATTGTACATCTCCAAACCCTTGTTTTGATCCTGTCACAGACGCGCTACTTACCATATATAAAAAACCACTGCTGGCATTATCTAATTCTCTAATCCTTTCTTCGGAAGTTTGAGGGGTGATAAGAAATACATTGGCGAGTTCGTGTTTTTCAAAAATAGCTTGATAATGTTCCTGGTATTCAGCCAGGGGTAAGTCGGGTATGATCAAGCCGTCGATACCAATTTCCTGGCATTTCCTGCAAAATTTTTCTACTCCATACTGAAGTATAGGATTAAAATATCCCATAATGATAAGTGGGATACGTACCTTTTCGCGAACACCTTTCAACTGTTCGAAGAGTTTTTGGGTAGTCATTCCGTTTTTTAGAGCCCGGGTAGAACTGGCCTGAATAATAGGCCCATCTGCTAAAGGATCGCTAAAAGGCAACCCAATTTCTACCATATCCACACCATTGGCTTCTAAAGCCTGCAAAATGGGCACAGTATCTTCTAAGTTGGGATATCCTGCCGTAAAGTAGATGGATAATAACTTTTTGTCTTCTTGTAATTTTTTATGTATTCTAAGCATGTTTTTTATTTTTGCAAGAGGGATTGAGGCTTTGTTGGAGCTCTTCCCGCCTGAGCGGGAAAGCGACTGCCGAAAGCCCGACATTTTTTTACTTCCCTGCAGAAGTAAAAAGAATGGCTTGCCCTAATTATAATCCGAAATATTCTATATACGTATTCAAATCTTTATCTCCACGACCACTTAAATTTACCACCACTACCTCATTTTTTTTAAATTTTCGGCTTTCGAAAATGGCCAGAGCATGACTGGTTTCGATGGCTGGAATAATGCCTTCCAGTTTACAAAGTTGGAGACCAGCCTTCATGGCATTCGCATCTGTAACCGATATAAATTCTCCACGACCACTGGCAAACAAATGTGCGTGCATGGGGCCTACTCCCGGGTAATCCAATCCAGCCGAAATACTATACGGCTCGGTTATTTGTCCGTCTTTGGTTTGCATTAATAATGTTTTACTTCCATGGATAATCCCTACCTTCCCTAAAGCCGATGTTGCTGCGCTCTCACCGCTATCAATCCCTTTCCCAGCTGCTTCTACAGCGATAATGCCAACATTGGGATTGTCCAGATAATGATAATAGGCTCCAGCGGCGTTACTACCACCACCTACGCAAGCGACTATAAAATCCGGCGCATCCCGATTTTCTTTTTCCTGTAATTGTGTTTTAATTTCCTGAGAGATCACACTTTGAAAGCGCGCCACCATATCCGGATAGGGGTGAGGGCCTACGACGCTGCCAATAATGTAGTGGGTGTTGGTGGGGTTATTTATCCAGTCTCTAATAGCTTCGTTGGTAGCATCCTTTAAAGTTTTACTCCCACTAGTTGCCGGAATTACGGTAGCTCCCAGCATTTTCATTCGCGCTACGTTTGGCGCCTGGCGTTCTATATCTATGGCGCCCATATACACAATACATTCCAATCCCATTAAAGCACAAACGGTGGCAGTGGCTACGCCGTGCTGTCCAGCACCTGTTTCGGCAATAATGCGTTTTTTACCCAGGCGTTTTGCCATTAAAATCTGACCGATCGTGTTGTTTACTTTATGCGCTCCTGTATGGCACAAATCTTCACGTTTCAGGTAAATTTTTGTGTTGTATTTCGTCGAAAGCCTCTTAGCAAAATAGAGTGGGGTAGGACGTCCAACATATTCCTTTAACAATTGGTCGAATTCTTTTTTGAACGAAGTTTCGGCCATTATTTTTAGGTAGTGCTGTCGTAATTCCTCAACGTTTGGATAAAGCATTTCGGGAATATAGGCACCGCCAAACGCTCCATAATAGCCTTTTTCGTTTACGTTGAAAGTGTTTGTGTTTTGTGTTTTAGTGTTCATTGTTGATACGTTCTATAAAATTCTTTAGCTTGGCGATATTTTTTAATCCTGGCTTTTCTTCAAACTTGCTGTTTACGTCTATCGCCAGAATAGGAAGGTTGGTTTTTAAAATTTCTTTTATTGCTGAAATTTCTTCCAACCCTATTCCACCGCTTAAAATAAATGGTTTTTCTGATGGATAATTTTTTAAAACCTCCCAATTGAAGGTATAGCCATTACCTCCTTTTTCTTTCCCTTTGGTGTCGAAAAGGAAGGCGTCTACGAAATTTCCGTAAGGTTTTAATTCATTAAAATTGAAGGTGTTTTTGATTGAAAATACGTTCCAGATTTCAGGCAATGTATAATTTAACTCTTCGTGGTTAGGAAGCAGGTTTCGATTGCGCTCCACCTTACATTTCGCTTTTAAACTTTTACAGTAGCTTGCCGTTTCATCGCCGTGTAATTGCACTACATCCAATTGAAACTTTATTACTTTTTCGATGATAAGATTTATAGGAGCATCTACAAAAACACCTACTTTTTTAATTCCGTTGGGTACTTTCGAAATCTCTTCCGCTTCAAAATTTCTTGGGCTGCCTTCATAAAATATAAAGCCCAGATAGTCGGGTTGCAAGGCAGCAACTTCCATAGTGTTATATTTCATGCCGCAAATCTTCAGCTTCATGATAATCGATTTATAAATTGTCTGGCACTTTCGCCGGGGTTATCGGTTTTCATAAAATTTTCACCTATTAAAAATCCCTGGTAACCAAATTGTTTTAACTCTGAAATAGCTTCCACACTGCTAATTCCACTTTCTGAAACTTTCAGAAAATCATCGGGAATTAACGATGCCAGCTGTTTGCTTATTTCTATAGAAGTTTCAAATGTTTTTAGATTTCGGTTATTTACACCCAACATATCCACTGTTTCGTGCAAAGACTTACCGATTTCTTCTTCATTGTGGACTTCCAGTAATACATCTAATTGCAACGATTTTGCTAAGGCTGAAAATTCTTTTAGTTGATTTTGCGTTAAACAGGCAGCGATCAATAAAATTGCATCGGCTCCGTATGCTTTAGCTTCATAAATTTGATATGGGTCTATAATAAATTCTTTGCGTAACAGCGGAAACGCAGTTGCTTTTCTTGCCAATACCAGATCGTCCAGCGAGCCACCAAAAAAGTTGGTATCGGTTAAAACAGACATCCCTGAAACTCCTGCCAATTCATACCCTCTAGCCACATCCTGCACCTGTACGTTATTGTTAATAACGGGTTTACTGGGCGACCTGCGTTTATGCTCAGCAATAATGCCCGTTCGTGCATTTTTTAATGCCAGCGTTAAGGAGGTGGTCGCTCTCTCAAACCACGGCGACTGCTCCAATAGCGAAACGGGGAAGGCTTCTTTTTTTGCTGAAACTTCCTTGTGTTTGTAGGTGGTTATTTTTTCCAGTATTGTCATTTGTATGTCCGCGTAGGCGGGTATCTTTAAACCTTCACCGAAACTTGCTGCGTTAGCAAGTTGCTTGTCTCGATGCTCCCGAAGGAGAGTAAGATGTGATTTAATTTATAATTTTGATAGTTTTTGTAATCGTTCCAAACTCTGCAACGCCTTTCCGGATTTTAGGCTTTCTTTTGCTTTTTCAAATCCTTCAGAAATTGAGTATTTTTCAACAGTTGCAATGGCTAGGGCCGCATTGGCGCATACTACGTTATTTTGTGCCTGGGTTCCATTGCCTTGTAATATTTCGGTAAAAATTCTTGCCGATGCTTCTACAGTTTCGCCTCCGTAAATTTCAGATGGCTGTATTTGTGATACATTGAAAGTTTCCGGAGTTAAGATGCTTTCGGATTTATTGGAAATCATTTTTACGGGACCCGTTAAGGCAACTTCATCATAGCCGTCCATTGCGTGCAGTATGGTATAATTTTTTGTTCCCTTCTGGTAGAGGTACCCATACTTTCTAGCCAGTTCCAGATTAAAAACTCCTACTAACTGGTTCTTTGGGAATGCAGGATTTACCATGGGTCCCAGCATATTAAAAAACGTTTTAACGCCAAGTTCTCGTCTTATAGGCGCTACATTTTTCATCGCGGGGTGGAAGAGGGGAGCGTGTAAAATACAGATATTGGCTTCTTCCAGACAACGGATCAAAAACTCAGCATTTGAACTGAATTTTATGCCTAATTGCTCCATAACATTACTACTTCCGCTAATAGAGGAAACACCGTAATTACCGTGTTTAGTTACCTTTACTCCCGCTCCGGCCGTTACAAAACTTGCCAGGGTTGAAATATTAAATGTATTTTTTCCATCCCCACCTGTACCGCATAGATCTATAGTGTTGTAATTGCTAACATCTATTTGTAAGCACAAATCTAATAATGCATCACGAAAGCCTTCCAATTCTTCAATAGTAACGCTACGCATCATATATACCGTTAAAAATGCAGCAATTTGGGAGGTGTTGAATTTTCCTTCGGAAATTTTAACCAGAACATCCCTTGCTTCCTGTTTGGTGAGCTGTTCGTGGTTTATAAGTCTGTTGAGTATGCTTTTCAAAGTATTACGTGTAAGTGTTTATGAATTGAGATGTTGTGATGTTTCCTTTTAGCTCTCAACCCAGTTTTTAATAATTTGTTTTCCTTTTGGAGTGAGGACACTTTCCGGATGAAATTGTACACCTCTAATATCCAGTTCCCGGTGACGGAGTGACATTATTTGTCCGTTTTCGTCTACGGATGTAATTTCTAAACTATCGGGAAAATTTTCTTTTGAAACCACCCATGAATGGTATCTGCCAATTTCTATGTTATTCCCTAAGTCTTTAAATAACGGTTCGTCATTCACTAGAATTTCAGCGTTGGTGGCCACGCCGTGAAATACTTCGCTCAAATTAATAAGAGAACCCCCAAACACTTCTCCTATAGCTTGCTGTCCCAGGCATACTCCAAAAATTGGCTTTTTGCCAGCATACATTTTTATGACATCTTTAAGGAGGCCGGCCTCGTCTGGAATACCCGGACCAGGAGATAGCATAATTTTATCGTATGCAGCTACTTCCTCCAGATAAAATTGATCGTTTCGTATAACAGTTACGTTGCAATCCAGTTCTTCTAAATAATGAACCAGGTTGTATACAAAGCTATCGTAGTTGTCTATTACCAGTATTTTCATTTTTTTATTATCCGTTTTTGGCGAATTATTTTATTATGTATTATCCTTTTTACCTCACCCCACCAAGGAAACCGGGAGGGGATTTTATATTTCCTCCGCCATTTCCAGTGCTTTTGTCAAGGCTCCCAGTTTATTATATACTTCCTGTAATTCGCTTTCCGGGTCGCTTTCTGAAACAATTCCTGCGCCTGCCTGATAGCTAAGTGCGTGATCTTTGCTTACGAAAGACCGTATGATTATGGCGTGGTTGTAATTTCCTTTAAAATCCATAAAACCTATGGCACCACCATAAAATTCCCGGTTGGTGTTTTCATACCTTTCCAGTAGTTGCATTGCCTTGTGCTTGGGTGCGCCGCTCAAAGTCCCTGCGGGAAAGGTATCTGCCACTACCTGCATGGTGCTGGTGCCTTTATGTATTTTTGCTGTTACTTTACTTACCAGATGTATTACATGACTAAAAAACTGAACCTCTCTGTAGGTTACAACATCTACACCACTACCGTGTCTACTTAGATCGTTTCTGGCCAGATCTACCAGCATGACGTGTTCGCTGTTTTCTTTGTCGTCTTCAGCCAATTGTTTGGCCAGGATGGCGTCCTGTTCATCGTTTCCTGTTCTTTTAAAAGTTCCTGCTATGGGGTGAATTTCGGCAATTCCTTCTTTTACTACCAGCTGTGCTTCGGGAGAACTTCCAAAGATTTTAAAATTTCCGTAGTCAAAATAAAATAAGTAGGGTGATGGATTCACACTTCGTAAGGCTCTGTACACATTAAATTCGTCTCCTGTAAATCCTTGCGTAAAGCGCTTGCTGGGTACTATTTGAAATACATCACCACGGGCGCAATGCTCTTTACATTTCGTAACAAGTGTTTTAAAATCTTCATCCTTAAGATTTGTAGTTGGGTCACCATTTCTACTGAAGGGATATTCAGCGAAATCTTTCGATTTTAAGAGTTGTTCTATTTCTGCTATGTTTGATTCAGATTCATAAGTATGTGAAAATATATACGCTTCGTTATTAAAGTGATTGATCGCAATTATGTTTTGATATACTGCATATTGTATATCCGGAATATGAAGCGTAGCCTTGGATGTATCTATTTTAATATTTTCAAAATAACGTACAGCGTCATAACTTGTGTAACCAAAAATTCCGTTGTTTATAAATTTGAATGTCTGGTCCGCTTGGGATTCAAAAGAGTTTGAAAAGGCTTCCAGGGACTTCACGACGTCCTCCTTAAATGTACTGCTGCTTGTGGTTTTTCCGTCGGGAAACTGTGTAGTGATCACTTCATTTTCAACCTTAAAAGATGCAATGGGATTACAGCATATATAGCTAAAACTATTATCGTTTGCGTGGTAGTCGCTACTTTCCAATAGTAAACTGTTCGGGAATTTATCACGCAGACGTAAATAAACAGAAACAGGGGTTAGTGTGTCTGCCAGTAGCTTTTTGGAACTGGTTATTAGTTTATATTTCATTCTCAATGTATTCCTTAATTAGATCTTCCCGCACCCTGAGCTGGGCCGAAGGAGAAGGGAGGGGTAAAAAAAAAGGCTTATCGTGAAGATAAGCCTTTATATGGTTGTTACATACTCGGGATGCTCACGACATTTTGCGTTCGTAATTCCACCACCAAGAATATGTATTTGTATTGTTCATAATTAAGTTTCAAATATAGAAATGAATTTTATAATTACAAGCAACATACCTTTAAAATTTCAATTGTACATCCAATGTGAAGTTGTCGCTAATAGCATTATCACCCAAATTGTCTGCAAAACTTCCAGAGCCGTATCTAATATCGAATTTTGTACGGTCTATTTTAAAGCTCGCCTGTGCAGCGCTTTCTCCCATTTCAAGGTCAAATTCAATTGCTTCGGTATGGCCTTTTATGGTAATATTTGCTTGAATTTCGTAGGTATTCCCGCTTTTAGTCGCGCTATTTATCACTAGTGTAGATATTGGATGGTTTTCAACACCAAAAAAGTCGGCACTTTTAAGATGTCCTTCCAGCTTTGCTTTGTTTTCACCTTCGAGGTCTGTTACGTTAATTGTTGTCATGTTAACAATAAACATTCCGCCTACTAAGTTGTCCCCGTCCATCTCCAGATAGCCTTCTTTTAATTGAATGGTACCCGTGTGAGAGCCAAGAATTTTTTTTCCTTTCCATTCTATCTGGCTTTCTTTAATATTGATTTTCTTTTTCATTGTGTTTGGATTTGTAAATGCTGAAGCAGTTATAACGACAGCGATTAATAATAAAGATTTAATTGTTTTCATAGTACGTGTGTTTAAAAATTAGGATCTAAGTTTATCTAATAAATTATTTAAAGTTTCTAATTCGGTATCGGTAAGGGCACTTACCAGATCTTTGTTATTGTTTTCCATGAAGGGATCCAACGTGGTTAAAAGTTGTAATCCATCTTCGGTTATAAAAAGTTCTATTTTGCGTCGGTTATTGGCGCAAACCTGACGCCGTACCCAGTTTTTTTTGATGAGTTTGTCTACCAGTCTCGTGGTATTACTGCTTTTATCAATCATTCGTTCCTGCACGGTTGAAAGGTTTGCGGGAGCACCTCTTTGTCCCCTTAAGATGCGCAGGACGTTGTATTGTGGTAAAGAGAGATCATATTCTTTTAAAACCGCCATAATATGTTCTTCAACCACACGGCTGGTAAACATGATATTTATCACAGATTTGGTGGTGAGCCCCATGCTGTGGATAGATTTTATGGCTTCTTCAATCTTCATACTTGTTATTACAATTGTTGTATGTACAAATGTATACATATTTTAGAAGAAAAATTATATTTATCATTTATTTAACAGCGTTCACACATAGCCAATCGTTCTATTGTATATTTTTAGCCTATGAAATTAGTACTCAGTATACTACTGTCTCTTTTGTTGTTTTCCTGCGGAAACAGTGCAAAAGAAGAACCTATAAATGCCCAAGCGGCAGTGGAAACTATTACCAAAGCAACAACGCCGGTTTCTAAGACCGCTACTAAAATTGCGTATGATGAATTTGAAGTAGTAAATTTTGCCGAATTTGAAAAGAAATATCTTCAGCAAACTTCCTCAGACACTACGTATGTTATTAATTTTTGGGCCACCTGGTGCAAGCCTTGTGTAAAAGAACTTCCGTATTTTGAAGAGCTGAATGCCAACTATAAAGACAAAAATGTAAAAGTAGTTCTGGCGAGTCTTGATTTTCCGAAAAATATAGAAAAGCAAGTAATTCCTTTTATTAAGAAAAACAATTTACAAAGTGAAATAGTGTTACTAGACGATCCTGATGCCAACTCCTGGATCCCTAAAGTAAGTGAAAAATGGAGTGGCGCAATTCCTGCAACCATCTTTATTAAAGGTAAGAAGCAGTTATTTTTTGAAAAATCTTTTACTTACAACGAATTAGAAACTGAATTAAAAACAATTTTATAATACAACGATGAAAACAAACTTTTTTAAACTAGCAACCCTTGCTGCCGTTACAACCTTATTTGTAGCGTGCCAAGACACGAAAGACAAACAAATATCGCCCGATATTGAAACGACCGTAAAGGAAGTTGCCATGACCGATACAACTGAGGAACCCGTTTCCAAAAAAGGATATGGTATTGGCGACGTAGCCACAGATTTTGAATTAAAAGACGTAAATGGTAAAACTGTGTCCCTGAGTGACTATCCAGATGCGAAAGGTTTTATTGTAATTTTTACCTGCAATACCTGCCCGTTTGCCGTAGCAAGTGAAGACAGAATTAATGCGCTTGATAGCAAATACAAGGGGAAAGGCTACCCGGTAATTGCTATTAATCCAAATGATCCTGAAGTACAGCCAGACGATACGTATGAGCTTATGCAAGCGAAAGCAAAAGAGAAAAATTTTACGTTTCCATATCTGTATGACACCTCAAACTCGGTGTATGCAATGTATGGAGCAACCAAAACACCTCATGTTTACTTGCTAAAAAAGGAGGATAAAGGAAATGTAGTAAAATATATAGGAGCCATAGACGATAATGTTCGTGATGGCGATGCTGTAAAAGATCAGTTTTTGGCAAATGCTATCGATGAGCTGCTGGCTGGGAAAGACATCTCGGTTAAAGAAACGAAAGCTATTGGCTGTTCTGTAAAGCAGAAAAAAGCTTAATTTATAAGTAATTGTAACAAAACAATCCGTCACAGCACGTATCTGTGGCGGATTTTTTATTTTTGCTGAAATTTGAACTCATTCGTATGCAAGATCTAACACAAGAACAGTGGCACAAAAAAGTATTGGAAGATGCCAGCGGCGTTATTATAGACGTTCGGACCCCTCATGAGGTTGACGAAGGCATTATACCAAACGCACAACATCTGGATATCCAAAATGCACCTTCCTTTATGGCAGGCGCTCAGGAACTGGATAAAGCTAAAAATTACTACGTATATTGTCGCTCTGGTGGACGAAGTGCGCAGGCGTGTATGATTTTAGAGTCTATGGGTTTTAAAAACACCTATAACCTTTTGGGAGGATTTAGTGAGTGAACCGGCGAAAAAACAAACTTATAATGAAACACTATCTGTTTATTTTAATACTTGTTATAGCGGGTGTATCTTCTTGTTCTGAACCGAGAAAAGAAGTACAAAAAATAAGTGCACAGGAAGTGTATGATGCTGTTTATAATAAAGACAACACATCTTTGCAAGTAGTAGATGTAAGAACGGCAGAAGAATATGGCGTGTCTCACTTAAGAGATGCTCAAAACATTTGTGTGACCGAAGCTGACTTTCAGGAAAAAGTAAAAACTCTGGATAAAAATAAACCTGTATACGTGTATTGCAAATCTGGTGGCAGAAGTGCAAGGGCTGCAAAAATGCTCGCTGAAATGGGCTTTACAGAGATTTATGATCTTGATGGTGGGATTACAGCCTGGGAAGAGGAGGGGTTGGAAACCGATAATTAGATCTTCTTAATTTTCTTAACACCCAATTTATTTCAAGTTAAATTGAAGCTAAAGCACTGTGAATTAACGAAATATTCACAGAGTGATGTGTACCTTAATATCAGTTTAAATCAATACTATGGAAAATCAAGATCAAATTATTCAGGAAGAAATGAGAAAACTCATAAAAAGGAGTTGTCAATTCACAGAAAACCTTTCTGTAGATTATTATACCTTTCAGAAGTCGCTTTTAAAATTTTACTTCAACGCAATAGAGGTTTCTATAGATTTTGATAAAGAGATCATTTTACTTCGTAATTCAAAACCAGGAAGCTTAAAAGACTTTAGGATATTAGATATTAATGAGTCTGTGGCTACAAAAATTTCTTATAGCAGTCTGGAGGAAACTTTAAAAGGATGTTTAGAAAGTGGTGCTATGCAGACCCGTTTTTATAAATCATTGCTGTTTCATTACAATAAAATTGAAGAAAATACATCTATGCAGGAAAGTGCATAACAACAAGAAATCGTAAGAATATAATAAAACCACTCATCTTGGGTGGTTTTTTTACTGCCTGCTTTCCCAATTAAAAGCCAAAAAGCGCACGAAGTCATTTATTTAACCTACGTTTGCATTGTTAAAAAGTGAATACGCTTGTATTATATAGTACCCTTCTAGAGTAATTAATCCATCCCTTTCTTTTTTTTCCGAAGCTTTTAAAGTTACCGTCATATAGTATGATTGTGCTTTGTCAAGTTAGCGATGTATGATTTTTGTCTGTTTATTTCAGCAAAGTGCATTTCGGTTTTTGTTTCAGTTTTTGAAATGAAAATTTTAATAACATATAATTTTAAAGAGTACCAAAATGAAAGAAGGAACAGTAAAGTTTTTTAACAACGCAAAAGGATTCGGATTTATCACACCTAACGATGGTGGAGATGATGTATTTGTACACACAACCAACCTGGTAGATGATATTAGAGAGGATGACAATGTAGAATTTGAAGAAGAAATGGGCCGTAAAGGTATTACAGCCGTTCGCGTAAAGCTGGTTTAAGCACCATAAAAACTACAAAAATAGCCTGTCTCGAAAGAGACGGGTTTTTTTGTGTAAAAAATTATACTTTTACTAGCTTTTCAATGATTTCCTCGGTTTGCAGTGGGTCTATCATGATAATAGGTTCAGAATAAATTAGCGGTGTTCTCTCCTTGTAACGCTCGCGTAGTTTTTCATTTATGGTATTAAATAACAATGATTTTGTGATGCATTTAAGCGCAAACCGTTCCGTTGTTTCAATAACTCCATCTTTTATTTCCTTGTATATAAGGGACTCTGTTATCATAGCATTGCCAATGAGTTGCTCCCTCAATAAAAAAGTCGCTATTTCTTCAAGCAATGGTGCTTGCCTGGATATTACCTGAAGTGTCATCATATCTTATTATTTTTCAATAAAATTACTTTTTTAATTGCTTTACTTTCTTAATAAATAGTTAAACTATTTTATAATAATAGTAATACTATTACTTTTGGATTCAAATTTAGAAGTGATGAAAGAATTATTGAAAAATTTTCAGATTAAAGTAAACGATAAAACATATTTAAAAGACCCGGAGTCGTCGGCTTTAGGAAAACGAATTATTGAGTATAGCATTATACTTATTGATGAAATAGGTTTCGAGGCGTTTACCTTTCGGAAGCTGGGAGAAACAATTAAGTCTCCCGAGGCTTCCGTATATCGTTATTTTGAAAATAAACACAAGCTATTATTGTACCTGGCTTCTTGGTATTGGGCCTGGCTGGAATATCAGTTGGTATTAAAAACCTTTAGTGTAACCAATGCGCAGGAAAAACTCAAAACAACCATCGAAATCATTACAATGTCTATCGTTGAAGATTCTGATTTTTCTCATATTAACGAGATAAAACTGAACACCATTATTATAAACGAATATTCGAAGTCTTTTCTAACCAAAGATGTAGATGAAGAAAACCGGGAAGGATACTTTGCTATTTATAAAAGACTTATTTCCAGAGTAAAGGACGCCATACTTGGTTTAAAGTCGGATTATCCATATCCTGCTTCTCTGGCAAGCACGGTGGTAGAAGGATCTTTACACCAGTATTTTTTGAAGGATCACTTTCCCTCTATTACAAATTGTAACAAAACAATTACGCCAACAAATTTTTATACACACCTTGTTTTTAACGCACTAAATGTAACTGTATAATGAAAAAACCTATTTCACCCTGGCAACGCTTTGTAGGTCTTTTAGAGTTAGACAAACGCGATATAAAACAAATAATATATTACGCCATTTTTGCAGGACTCGTGGCACTTTCGCTCCCATTAGGAATTCAGGCTATTATTAACCTGATCCAGGGAGCACAAATTTCTTCATCCTGGATTGTTCTAGTTGTGTTGGTTACATTGGGAGTCGCTTTTCAGGGAACGTTACAATTAATGCAAATAAGGATTTTAGAAAATATTCAACAAAAAATATTTACCCGTTCCTCATTCGAATTTGCCTACCGATTTCCGAAAATAAAAAATAGTGAATTACGGGATCTCTATCCGCCGGAACTGGCCAACAGATTTTTTGATACACTCATAGTGCAGAAAGGACTCTCGAAAATTCTGATAGATTTTCCCGCGGCCATTTTACAGATTGTGTTTGGACTGCTACTACTTTCTTTTTACCATCCATTCTTTATTGTTTATGGTGTTTTACTGGTTATTCTAATATATATCGTTTTTAGATTTACCGCCAGAAAAGGATTAGAAACCAGCTTAGAGGAATCTAAAAACAAGTATAAGGTGGCGCATTGGATTCAGGAGATCGCCAGGTCTGTACTAAGCTTTAAACTTTCGGGAAATACTACGCTTGCCATGGAACGTAACGACGCATTAACTACAGAATATCTAAGTGCACGCGAAAGTCACTTTAGTGTGTTGTTATTACAGTTTATACAAATGGTTGGTTTTAAAGTGCTCGTCACTGCCGGATTACTGGTTATTGGTGGATTATTGGTGCTGAATCAGGAAATGAATATCGGTCAGTTTGTAGCTGCGGAAATTATTATTCTATTGGTGATAGCTTCGGTAGAAAAACTGATCACAGGATTGGAAACGTTTTATGATGTGCTTACTGCTCTGGAAAAAATTGGGCAGGTAGTGGATAAAGAATTGGAATTACAGGATGGAATCAATCCTTTTGAAACGCCACAACCTTTAAAAGTTGAATTGGACCAGGTAAGTTATTCTACGCCAGATGGTGCGTCAATTCTAAAAAATATTAGCTTTTTAATTGAAACCAAAGAGCGCGTTTTACTGGATGGAGCCTCAGGATCTGGTAAATCTACCTTGTTGAAAGTATTGTCCGGAATAAAATTTCCCAGTAGCGGATCTTTATATATAAATAATACCTCCATAAAAGGAATCTGGCCTAACAAATACCGGTCTAAAGTGGGACAGGTCCTTCCCGAGCAACATCCTTTTGAGGGATCTTTACTTGAAAATATAACTTTTGGCGATACTACCATTTCCAGAGAGCGCATCCACGAGGTTTTAGAGAGACTAGGATTGCTGGCGTTTATAAAAAAGCAACCTAATGGCCTGCAAACCGTAATCTATCCCGAAGGACAGCAAATACCAAACACAATTGCTAAAAAGATTGTGATAGCGCGTGCTATTGTTCACAATCCGGAATTACTACTACTCAAAGATCCTTTGGAAAATTTTGAACAGAAAGAGGCTCAAACAATCATTGAGTACTTAACAGATGTTACCCATCCCTGGGCTATTGTAGTGTCTTCCCGCAATCCCTTATGGCGGAAGCATTGTACAAAAACTATTCTATTAGATAACGGAACCTTAATACACAACACAAATGCTTAATATTTCACATAATCAACTTAGTAAGAAAGTGACCCTGGAAGGATATAGCGCATTTTCAAAAGCTTTTAAAACAAGGCATCATAAAATGTTTAATAGATTTTTACTTGCTTTCGGTATAATTACTATCATCATTTTGTTTCTTCCCTGGACGCAAAACGTTACAGGTAGTGGTTATATCACAACACTTACTCCGGGTCAAAGACCGCAAACTATTCAGTCTCAAATTCCGGGACGTATTGAGCAATGGTTTGTAAGAGAGGGAGATTACGTAGCTAAAGGGGATACTATTTTATTTATTTCTGAAATAAAAACTGAATATCAGGATCCCAGACTGGTAGAAAGAACCAATGCACAGCGCGATGCAAAATCACAATCTGTGGTTTCTTATGACGGTAAAATTTCAGCATTAAAAAACCAGATAGGTGCCTTAAATCAGGAACGCGCTTTGAAGTTACAGCAAGCTGAAAATAAATTAAAACAAGCCCGTCTAAAAGTAAAAAGCGATAGTATAGATCTAATTGCTGCAAAAACCAATCTGGACATAGCCGAAAGACAATTTGAACGTACTGAAACACTGCAAAATGAAGGATTAAAATCTGTTGTAGACGTAGAGGAAAAGCGTTTAAAAACTCAGGAAACGGAAGCCAAACTTATTTCACAGCAAAATAAATACTTGTCCAGCCAGAATGAGGTGATAAATGCGCAGGTAGAAATAAGCCGTGTAGCCGCAGAGTATGCAGATAAAATTGCCAAAGCAAGCAGCGATAGGTTTACAGCAGAGTCCAGCCAGTTTGAAGCGGTTGCAGAAGTTCAAAAACTTGAAAATCAATCTACAAATTACGAAATGCGTAATGCAATGTACTATATAACGGCGCCACAAAATGGCTATATAAACAAAGCGATACGTGCCGGATTGGGAGAGACATTTAAAGAGGGCGAGCGCCTGGTTAATATTATGCCCGCAGACTATGACCTGGCAGTAGAGACATTCGTAAATCCTATAGATTTACCGTTAATTCATTTAGGGGAAGAAGTACGTATTCAGTTTGATGGATGGCCGGCTATTTTCTTTAGCGGATGGCCCAATGCCTCATTTGGAACCTATGGTGGAAAAGTGGTTGCAGTAGAAACCTTTATTAGTGCTAACGGAAAATTTAGGGTTTTGATAGCTCCGGATGAGCAGGCCGAACCCTGGCCAGAAAACATCCGTGTAGGATCTGGCGCGTATACGATTGCTTTACTGGAAGATGTGCCAATCTGGTATGAAATATGGCGACAGCTCAACGGTTTTCCACCTAATTATTACACGCCTACAACTGCTGAAACACCCAAAAAACAGAACGGATATGCTAAGAATATGTAACACTATAGTATGGGTTGGTGTCTTTTTAATTGCTGGTACTACAAGGGCTCAGGTTTCAGAAAAACCACTGGATAGTGTGCTTACGTTTCAGGAGTATCTGGGGTATGTAAAACAATACCATCCCCTTGTAAAACAGGCCAATTTACAATTGAGCGTAGGAGAAGCCAATTTGCTAAGCGCAAGAGGTAGTTTTGACCCTAAGATTGAAGTGGATTATGACCGCAAAAAATTTAAAGGCACCGAATATTACGATCAATTAAACGCAGCTTTTAAGATACCCACGTGGTACGGGATAGAATTTAAAGGGAATTTTGAAGAAAATACCGGAACATTTTTGGACCCAAGCCTTACGGTTCCGCAGGACGGACTGTATAGTGCGGGTGTTTCATTTTCGCTGGCACAGGGATTACTTATAAACGATAGAATGGCCGACTTAAAAAAGGCGAAATTCTTTCTGAACCAGACCGAAGCCGAAAGAGATTTACTCGTAAACAACATTATCTTTGAAGCCAGTAAAGCTTATTTTGAGTGGGTTGAAGCTTATAACGAACAAGAGATTTATGAGCGTTTTTTAAGTAATGCTCAAGTACGTTTTGAAGGTGTAAAACGAAGCGTAGATGAAGGTGACAAGGCGGCGATAGATAGTACAGAAGCAAGGATAACCCTTCAGACCAGAAAATTAAATATGGAAGCTGCCCAGCTAAAAAGGAGAAAAGCAGCTTTAAAAGCCAGTAATTATGTTTGGGTAGATGAGGTTCCCGTGGTTATTAATGACGGTATGATTCCGTTACCTCCTTCACAAACTGTGGTACAAAGCTCCTTATTTCTGGAAGGAATCACAGCTAGCGAAAACGTATTTTCAAATCACCCCAAACTTCGGAGTATAGATGCTAAGGTAGCAAGCCTGGAAGTAGACCGGTTTCTAAAGCGAAACAAATTGCTGCCAAAAGTAGATCTGCAATATAATTTTTTGACGCCAGACGGCGACCAGCTAAACAGTTTTAATACGGCCAACTATAAAGCCGGACTGCAACTAAGTTTTCCGCTATTTTTGCGAAAAGAACGTGGTGATTTAAAACTCACCACCCTGAAATTACAAGATGCCAATTTTGAGCGTGACGCCACCTCGTTTGCCCTACAGAACAAAATTAACTCGGTACGTTTAGAAATTACCTCGTTACAATCTCAAAACCAGTTGGTTTCTGAGATAGTTCGGGACTATACCACACTGGTTGCAGCCGAGGAGCGCAAATTTCAATTAGGGGAGAGTTCCTTGTTTCTGGTTAATGCGCGAGAACAAAAATTAATAGAGGCCAGTTTAAAAGCCAATGAGTTACTCGTAAAATTCCTGAATGCAAATGCTGGTTTATACAATGTGTTAGGTATTGCTTTTGATGAGGTGAGGTAACTGTTCATCATCTCTAACCCAATGCGGAACCAATCCCCAGGTAGCATCGGCAGTGGCAACATTTTGCGTCGGTGAAAGTAGGAAGCGGAGCGTGCGAATCAGCCGCCTGTCTCCGACGAGCTTTCTCTGTGAGAGGAAGACATTGGCGCCTCCACTACAAATCTATCCGCTGTACTATTTTTTCTATAAAGCTTGGGAATTTAATTATAGCCTAATGTGAATCGCTTTATTATATGCGGTGTTGTGTGCTGGACAAGAATCTGCTAGTTGTTTGAAGTTTGATCTCCTCTAATTGAATATGCGAGTTAATCTTTTTTGTTCTTCTTGAATATTTTAAACAAAATGAAGATACCAACGAAAAATCCTATAATAAAAATGATAAAAGTATTACTCATGATTCAAATTTAGAAAATAAATCATTAAATCCGTTGTCTTGCGCACGACGGTTTTGCATATAATACGGCGGGTTTTGAGCGGCAGCTTCGGCAGTGCCAACATTTTGCGTCAGCGAAAGTGGGAAGCGCAGCGTGCGAATCAGCCGCCTGTCTCCGACGAGCTTTCTCTGTGAGAGGATGACACTGGCGCCGTCATTACGTAACTATCCGCTGTACTAATTTTTCTATAAAGCTTGGGAATTTAATTATAGCCTAATGTGAATCGCTTTATTATATGCGGTGTTGTATGTTGGCTTTGCTAAAATTTATAAGCCAAATCCTAAAACTAAAACACTTACTATTGCCCAAAAAATCCAAGCTGGAACAAAGAATAAATAAATTTTTATTCCGATTTTCATTAATAAAAAATTCCAAACCACATAGCTGGAGAATGCTATGATGATAAACTGATTATCTTCAATATTGGAAAAATATTCACTATAAAGCGTCAAAAATGCTCCAGGAAGAGCACTAAAAATGATTAGGATAAATCCTCCAACTAAGGGTATATCATTTATTTTCTCAATACTTGGAAAAATGCTTTTTACGTACATATTATAGTATTGGTTTTGAGCTTACACTCAACTAATATTATTGTCACAAATATATACGTTTAACGTAAAAGCTATCCAGATAAAGTAGTAATAACCAAATATTTATTACAACTTAATATAATAATTAAGAAAAATCCATTCCATCAGATAGATCAACTTTGTTGGGAGTTAAAATATCGCGTGGCTTACTTATAGTGTACGGGTTTATAAGCTGGTCTGTCAATGTGCCTGGCATCTCCTCTAAGAAATATTTTGAATTCCCATCTGAACCTTCATTTGTAGCAACCGTGCTAATGGAATTAGTATCACGGGTGATATATAATTCGTTTTTGGCTCTGGTTAAGGCAACATATAAAACCCTTCTATCTTCTTCTAGTTTTTCTTTATCATCAAGATTCCAGGGACTAGGGTATACTTTTGGCGAAACATTCAGCACATAACATACATCCGACTCTAACCCTTTTGCAGAATGCACCGTAGAAATAATGACGTGATCCTTGATTTCACTTTCATTTATTTGTGAACCTTCTAAAACGGGATTTCCATTAAGTTGTTTTGCATTCTCTAAAATACCTTCTGAAATTAGTTGCCCAATCGTAGCATAGTTATCTCCTAACATTTCTAATACAGGGAAATCTGCTTTTCTTTTTTCTTCCCAGTCTTTCCGGTATTTAAAAGCAAGTGGTAATTCCATTTTTGAATATGTTTCTTGTAATGCCTTTTTCACATTGCCAGCATTTATGAATATAGTATTATAAATATCCGCAATCTTTTCACCTTCTGTACCACCAATATCATCTTGTAAGTTTTGGGCACATTCCAAAGGGGTTTTATATTCCAAAATTTTCGAAATATACTTTCCGGCTTTTATCTCACCAATGCCATCCCAAAAAGTTAAAAATCGCATCCAGCCAATCTCATCATATATATTATTTACAACGCGTAGGGCTGAGATAACATCTTTAATATGGGCCGCTTCCATAAATTTTCTACCCCCATACGTAACATACGGGATTTTCTTTTGGATGAATACAGCCTGCAATGGTTTTGTATAATACGTAGATTTTGCAAGTATGAGATGGTCCAAAAATGTTTTGTTGTTTTCGGTAAAATTCTCTAAAATATTTTCAGCAATAAAATTTGCTTCTTCCCATTGGCTACCCACGTTTATAAGCTTAGGTTTTATTCCGCTCCCTCGCGTGGCTATTAATTTCTTATTATAATCTAATGGGGATCTTTCAATGAGCCAATTAGAAACATCCAGGATTTCCTGGGTTGATCTGTAATTGTTATCTAGAATGAGCGTTTCAGAATTTGGCACTCGTTGTTTAAATAAGTGAACATTCTTATAATCTGCTCCTCTGAAAGAATAGATGGATTGTGCATCGTCGCCTACACAATAAAATTTTGCTATATCCAAGAATGGCTCTAAGAGAAACCATTGTAATGGATTTGTATCCTGAAATTCGTCTATAAGTAAGTGCTTTACCTCTTTGGAGAGTATTTCACGAGCTTCAGGATCATTTCTCAATCTATTTGCCACTATGAGCAATAAATCATCATAATCTATATAATGACCCTCTCCCTTCTTTGTTTGATATGCTTTAAGTAATACTGCAATTTTTGGTCGAATAATATCGATCTCATCATCAGTTTCATCATCTGTTTTGCCGTTGAAGACCTTCTCTCGGATTGCAGTGGTTAAATTTTGTCTGGTGTTTCTCCCGTAGGAATAGATATCAATTAATTTCTGTGGTTTTATCCGAATTCCTTTGTATTCTAGTACTTGATCCCCACAAACCATTTTCATAACACTTTGTTGGTCATCTGGGTCAATAACAGTGTAATTAGAAGCACCGAATAAATTCGGAAATTTCACAATAAGTTGGTTACACCATGAATGAAAGGTGGAGCCGTTCAAGCTGGTTGCTTGATTATCTGTGAGAGAAGCTTTTACTCTTTCAACAATTTCGTTCGCAGCTCTTTTTGTAAAGGTGAGGATTTGTATTTTGTTGGGTTGAACGCCTTTATCAATAAGATAAGCAGCTCTACCTACTATACATCTGGTTTTACCGGTTCCAGCTCCAGCTAATACAAGTAAATGCTCCCCGTCAAACTCAACTGCTTTTTTTTGCTTTTCGTTTAAAATATGATTTTCCAAGATAACTTTTTTGTAAAGATAATTAAATAACTCTGTTTTGGTAATATTCCTATTAATAGGAATAATTCCTATTTTTACAGCATGTTATTTATATATATCAGAACAGTAATATTTGGAAAAAAAAGAATCGTTCCATACCAGGTCGCGGTTACTTCACTAAATAACCCAGAAGATAAAGTTCTATATAATTTCCGTCCGGATATAGCTATTCCGAAGAGAATTTATGAACTGAATAAATTGAATCGGTTGGAGATACTTAATTTTGAACCCTTTTGTAATATAGTAGACGAACTAATTGACATCTTTAAAAATGAAACACTTGTTTTTTCAGAAAATACTCAATTCAGATTACTTAAATCCTTGTTCTCTACCATCGGGTATAATTTTAATATAAAGCCTGAAATTGTTTGGAGGACTGAGGTACTACGACGGAAAGCTGTTGATGATAAATTTGACAAGTACGCACCTGAAAGTGAAGGTTACTTGGACTTTCTTTATAATAGGATGGCCGAAAAACTCCTTTCTAGACAAATTAAATTAGACAATTATAAAAATCACTATCTCAAAAATCTTGATGCAGAGGTTTCTGGTTTCGCCACAAAACCAGGGGTTTATTTCTTTCTAAATAGTTCTGGAACTATAATATATGTTGGTAAGGCTAAAAATATCAGAAAGCGACTTCAAAGTCATTTTTCAAATAAAGAAAATACATCTACTATAGACTATTCAAAGGTTGCCACAATTGAAGTGAAGTATACCGGGAATGATATTATAGCACAATTAATCGAGACAGAAAATATTAAATCTTTACAGCCAATATATAATATACAGCAAATAGAAGAAAAGGCGCCCTTTGTAATGTATCTATTCAAAACTGCAAAAGGGATATCAAGAATCAAAATTTCACGAAAAGAAACTCAGGATAATTTTCCAGAGAAATATTTTAATCGTAATTCCGTCAAAAAAGCGTTATTAAATTTTTGCGAGAAGTATAATTTATGCAGAAAGTATTGTGGTATTGAAACTACTAACGGAGGTTGTTCACGTACTACACAAGACGGTTTAAATTGTGTATGTAATAGAACAGAACCTCTTTCAAATTACAATGAAAGATTTAAAGATGCAGTGAAGGATTTTGAAAGTAAAAAATCTAAAAAGATATATAAACTACCGGGACGCAGTAGCAATGAAGATGCTTTTGTTTATTTAGTAAATGATATTTACGAGGGATATGGTTTTATTGATAAGAATGAAATTATTTCTAGCAATCATGATATTTTAAATCACTTAAATGTTCGTGAAAATAATTATGAGACTGCAAGAATAGTAGCTATTCTCAGGAAATCGGTATCACAATTAGATATAGTACACCTCAAATGACAATATCAATTTTACATTGGTTTCAGCATCTGTGAATCTGGGATCTTGCAATATTGGTAGCAGTTCAATGGAGTCGACAATTATTAATAAACCTAAATCATACACCACTCTTCTTTTTACGTTATAGACACCGATAGTACTGATAATATATTTCTCTGAAATTATTTGAAATTGTTCCGTATCAAAAAAGACGCCATGAGCATCTATTATCGCAAAGTGAGTTAATTTTTTTTCTTATGTGGGAATATCTTTTGCTGTAGCTGCCACTTTAGGGAATGGATAAGAACAATAGGAAACCAGAGCTATAATTTTGATGGTAGACCGCCAATTTAGGTAGCACATCGTCACTAATAATAAATTTTCTCTTTAAAAAAAAAAGAATTTATTCTTCCTCTTTTTTATCTAAATGGGATTTTGGTTTATAACCATCTTTTGTTGAATTATCCTTTTCACTATGCACACTTTTGCTCCCTCTCGGATTTTTTTTACTTGAATGTGCACCTTTTTCCTGATTTGATTTTTGCTTGCTCATAGTTTAAAATTAAAATTAAGATTTTGATGTTTGATACTTTTTGTTTTTATTATTTCTGTATTTGTGTTCTTTATACATTTGCACTCCTTGATAAATGACCTGAACGAGTGTTAATATTCTAAATAGTTTTTTCATAATTTTTATTTGTAACATTTTAAATGTCAATTATTTTTAAATTTAAAGGTCAAAAGAAGCATATATCCATTTAGCATAAATGCGATTGCGTTTGTAATGGTAATAGGAATATCATTTTTAATGACTCCGTAAATAGTCCAAAGTAGTACTCCTAACATTAAGACTATCAGCATTCCTTTTGAAACATCTGTTATTTTTTTAGTTTTATGTGCCTTATAAATTTGAGGAATTATTCCACACATAGTAAGTATTCCAGCTACCAATCCCAAGATCATTTCTGTTTTCATATACATCAGGCGCTGATTTTAAAATCTAACCTCAATCGTTTACCAAAAATGCATGGATTACCCCTGGCAGCCATCCTAATATTGTTAACAAGAGATTTAATATAAATTTGCCTCCAAGTCCGTGTTTCATAAAAACAGCTAATGGAGGTAATACTATATTCAGAATAATAGTTAGTAATGACATAGTTTATAATTTTAATTATTGATGAACCCATTTATAATAGGGATCTTGGTTACTTTTTAATGTAAATCTTCTAATCTCTTAACTCTATCGAGTGTGTTTTTTACATTTACTAATTGTTCTTCAATAGTTCGTTTGATGTCATCGGATGTGGATGGATACTTTTGTAAAAACTCTTTATATTCTTCCATACTAGCCTTGTCCCCCCGAATACATTCTTCTAAAATTGAATCGTCATTATCTATAGATAACGCCGATTTAAAATCTATCCAAGAACGATGTATAGACCCTGTCATACTGCCATCAGAATTTATTTTAAAATCTGGATTGAACGAATGTAAACTTGTAGATAATGTCTTTGCAAAGGATTGACGTTCACTGGCCTGTTGTAATAAATAAGACTTTAATTCACTGCTTTCAGCATTTTCAGCAGCATTTTTAAATCCTTTATATGCATCATTATTTTTCTCAATAAGTGCATTAATTTTTTTTGAAATTTCTTCAATAGTTTTCATATAAACACTTTTTTTAAGGGAGTTGTTTTTGATTCGTTCAGATTAAAGTTAGCCGATAATTTGAAGAGCCGAACTTAATTAGGAAAGGTTTATCGAGGGAACTAAATAAAATGTTAATTTTTCATTTATAGTGTTATGATAAAAATCATGAGAGTCAAAGACGGAAGCTATATGGATTCAGTTTCCCTTCAACTTGAATAATTTAATAATGTATAATAATCCTAATACCAAATTAAGAGAAGTAGTTTGTGCAATAATTATTCTATTTATTTTTATTAAATAATGATGGTTGAACTCCATATTTTTCTTTGAAAATTCGGCTGAAATAACTTGCACTCTTAAATCCAATTAAAATAACTATTTCATGTATGGATTTATCACTAATAATCAATAGATCTTTTGCTTTCTCCAAACGCATTTCCTGAACATATTGATTTATGGTAGTATTATAAAGGTACTTAAAACCTTTTTGAAGTTTTAGAGCATTTAGACCAGAAATCTTGGTTAATTCATCAATACCACAATACGCTTCCAAATTAGAATTTATATATGTTACTACTTCATTAAGTTGTTCAAATTCTCTTTTGCGGAGTATTTTCTGTTTCGAATTTCCATGTTGATCATCTAAATATTGGGAAAGATGCATCACCAGGGTTTGATAAGCTATACTTTCCATATAAAATTTGTATACTAATTTATCTCCCTCGAATAGATCATCATTTTTCTTAATATCGCTAAAAATATCTGCGATAGCTAAACTGTAATCACCTTTATAGTAGAAAGCCTCTTTGGCCTCTATATCTTTAAATAAAGAATATAATTTTAAATCAACATTTTTATTATGAAACGCTTGATTCAAATCGAAGGCTTTTCTATCAATTTCAACACAGTATTTTGCTACACTAGTATTTGCCTTAAAATATAATATATGTCCGTTATTATTACTGCTGGCAATTATAGCACTTTGATATTCTTCTATGGAATGAATGCTTTTTTCATTTTCAAATTTATGATCGAGATTCCCTTTTATAATGTAAATAAATTTCAAAGGATGAACATCATTTACGATAAAATGGATCTCTGTGTCCTTATAGAAAGTACAATCATAGGTAAGCATTCCTAAGCCGTTATCCAGATGATATGCTCGTATCTCGCCTGTGCCCAACGAAACAGGGATCTTTAAAGAATATTCACATACATCAACTATAAAGTCTGTGTCAAATGCTTTTGCCAAATCCTTTATTACTTCCAAAACAGGAAGTGAATTAACGTTATAAATTGTCATGTAGCATATATTTAGTTCAAATCTAATTCATTTTTAGCTCAAAATATATTCCATATGATAGTAATGTTTATTTAAAAAGCAGCACTCCGTAAACTTTATGGAAATAGATTTAACGGTATTTAACAAGTAAATTCGTTTGTATTAGTAATAATAGTGAATGTATCATTTCTTAGTTTTTTTTAATAATTCTTTATAAAAATTTAGTGAGTCATCTCATTAGTTTTGAAAAATAATTGATTAAAAAGTAAAAATGAATACGTGCTCAAGAGAAAAAAAAACTACAAAAGAATTATTTAGGAAATTTATTTTAGATAGAGATCACCCGTGCATTATGGCGCAAACTGTATTTAAAATGGAAGAGGTAACTGTGAAGGAATATAAAAAGTTGGGCTCCCTATCTGCCGCAATAAATATTCTTCGTGACTTGGAATCTTATGTAGAAAATTACGATTTTTCCAGTAATAGCTTTGAAACATTTATAGCAACATTCCCTGATGATAAAATTACGAATGAGGTGTTATTTGAAAAGAAATTATGGTTGCAATTGGACGCTATGCATTCGTTAGATTGCAAACCATGGGATTCCTCTGTAAGTAGTAAGCCGGAAGATCATAACTTTAGTTTTAGTCTATTAGGAAAAGCTTTTTATATTGTGGGTTTACATCCTAACAGTTCCAGAAAAGCAAGACAGTCTCCCGCACCTGCTCTTGTGTTTAATTTTCACCATCAATTTGAAAAATTAAGAGAAATGGGAGCGTACACGCGCATTCGAAATCGTATTAGAAAACGTGATAAAAAGTTGCAGGGTTCCATTAATCCTGTGCTGGCAGATTTTGGAAACGCTAGTGAAGCTTTACAATATAGCGGTAGAAATGTGAGTGAGCAATGGAAATGTCCTTTCGCGCCTACTGCGTAAAACTCAAGAATACTATGATAAAAACCATACAAAAACAATCGGGGTGTGCATTTTATTTAAAAGAGGATCAATTATTGAAAATCATAGATCCTGAAGGCGGACAAGTAAGTGACATGGTACTCTTTAACGCACATGATAAAAGGGAGAAAATTTCGGCCGGGAAGACAATGGATTTTGAAGAATCCATTCTTATCACTGAAAATAATTTTTTGTGGAGTAATCGCTCTCGAAAAATGATGGAAATACTTGAAGACACCAATGGACGAAATGACATCCTCCTAGCGCCTTGTTCTCCAGAAACATTTCAAATTATGTATAACGATTTACATTATCATCCTAGCTGCTTTGAAAATCTTTATAACAGTTTGGCCCAATTTCAAATACACCCTGACGAGATTCCAACGGCCTTCAATATTTTTATGAATGTACAATTTGATGCACAAGGTAAAATTGCTGTAAAACCTCCCCTATCAAGACCTGGAGATTATATTTTATTTCGACCCTTTTTTGATGTAATAGTTGGACTTACTGCTTGTTCTGCGGAAGATAGTAATGGGGGTACATTTAAGCCTATTCACTATGAGATTATTCAAAAAGAATAAATAGTATCCGTATCACTCAAAAATTAAATTTGTTTTAACGCTTTACGTTAATCTCTAATTAAAATAGAACACCCTCCGATTATTTCCATTTATATTTAGGTAAATAAAGCATTAATTTTAAAAGACAAAAGCTATGAAAAATTCAAAAAATAGATTCTTACAAGTACTGATACTTTTTGTCACTGCAGTATCATTTGCGCAAGTAGACAATTTCAATGCGTATGATTTAAATCAAGATAAAAACATAGATGTCGATGAATTCAGCAAAATGTATACATCTAGTTATAATGATTATGATTTGGATAAAAATGGAAAGATGACCGATCGTGAGTTTTATGGAAGTTCCTTTAACAGATTGGATAAAGATAGAAATGGAAATCTTAATAGTGAGGAGTGGCAAAGGGGTTATGATAACGTTTATGGCTCATATATTGGCTCAAAAGGATTTGTAGATTTTGATAACGATCAGAATCAGGAATTGTCCCCAGATGAATATTACAATAGTTTTTCAAATACTAAATATTATAGTACCTACGATGTAAATAGAGATAACTCTTTGGACATTAAGGAATATAGGGAGCGTACCTATAAGGATTGGGATAGAAACCAGGATGGAACTTTAGATGAAAATGAATATAATACTTATCGCCCATTTTTTATTGATAGATTTTAGTAAAATGGATTAATTAAAGAAATTGGAAGACAAAAGCTTCCAATTTCTTTGTTTTGTAAAATGGAAGAATTGCTTCTAACTTAGTGGGAATAAGAGTTGCTTAACATTTTGGAAATAAACTAAAGAAAATAAAATGATTTACGTTTTACAAATAAGTATCATTGGAATATTTTCCACGCTTGCTATGACAGTTTTTAGTTATTGTGTTTCCTTAATTTCTAAGAGTAAATTTGAAGAGCCTCAATTAATAAATACACTTATAGATAGGATGCCAAATAGTAACCATCCACATTGCCGGGGGCATATCATAGGTTGGTTTCTTCATATTTTGATAGGAATTTTTTTTGTCGCGATATATAAGATTGGTCTGCTATTCTCTGTGCTTACCCTTTCAGTAGGTTCAGGTATAGTATTTGGGTTTCTAGCAGGAATCATAGGGGTTTGTGGCTGGCATTTAACCTTTAAACTTCATCCTGATCCTCCGAAGATAGATAAGGCCACATATTATATACAACTCACTGCAGCTCATATAATTTTTGGAATTGGTAGTGTACTCTTATTTAATGAGTGGATAACAGCATGTTTGTAAATTTGGGAGAACATAATAGTCCATTTACAACCACTTTTACGAATCGTTAACGGTTACAGTTAATGTTGCGTCAAATGTCTTTTAACCAGACTTTTTAGATACTAACTTTAGGGTACATTATTATAAAACAAAAAAATATGAAAACCTTAGAAGATTTATTTGAACATCAATTAAAAGACCTTTACAGTGCCGAAAAGCAACTCATTGATGCCCTGCCCAAAATGGTTAAAAATGCTGCAGATAGTAAGCTAATGAAAGCATTTGAAGATCATTTAGAAGAAACTAAACAACATAAAGAACGCTTAGAAAAAATAGGTGATATGCTGGATATTCAACTAGGAGGGGAAACCTGTAAAGCAATGATAGGTCTTATTAAAGAAGCGGAAAGCTTTTTAGAAGAAGATGCTGAGGATCCAGTTCGCGATGCGGGTTTAATTGCAGAAGCACAACGGGTTGAACACTATGAAATTTCAGGGTACGGAACAGCTTTGCGCTATGCAAAAGAATTGGGCCATGATGATGTTGCTGAAATACTTAAGAAAACATTAGATGAGGAGTATGGAGCAGACGACAAATTAAATAAAATGGCTGAGGACAGATTAAATAGAAAAGCCAGATCCTAAATTTTAATTAATTGCCAAGGGTCGTCAATAATGACGACCTTTTATTTTATATTAAACTATAACATTAATTCTAAATATTATGGAAAATTGGCTCTATGCTTCATTACCAATAATTGGGAAAGTACTCTTTACAGTGCTTGCTATATTTTCGATCATTGTCATTATTACAAGAATCTCAGGTCTAAGAACTTTTGCCAAAATATCAAGTTTTGATTTTGCCTCTACCATTGCAGTAGGTTCAATTCTGGCTACAATTATTTTAAATCCTGGGCAGTCTATTTTAAAGGGAGGAATTGCGCTTGCGGGCATCTTATTGTTTCAAACTGTGTTCACATTTTTAGTTAGAAAACTTCCCTTATTTGAGAAATTAGTTACCAATAAGCCTTTACTGATCATGGAAAATGGTGAAATTTTGCACTCTAATTTACAAGGTGCCAACTTAAGTGAAGATGATCTTATTGCAAAACTTAGGGAAGCAAATGTGATAGACTTTGCTGAAGTGAAAGCAGTGGTTTTGGAGTCCACGGGAGATGTCTCTGTTTTACATACAACCGATGATAAAAATCTTATGAGTAAAATGTTACAGGGTGTAAGAAGAAGCTGAAAATTTCAGTAGCGTTATTTACTCTATAATCCCAATCATTTTAGAATGCGCAATGGCATCTTCGGTACTAGTAAAATAATAGGTTACAATACCTAAAGATTCTATGTTTTTCAAAATTTTTAAAACCTGTTGTTTGGGTTTCTTTTTGGTTTGTCTAATATAAATAACTTTAATGTTCGTGGGGAACATTTTAGATATTCGTTCATACAAATAAGGGTCTTTTTGAGAATCATCCCCTAATAAAACATATTTCAATAATGGATAAAAAGTTATAATGTCTTTTATTTTTTCAAATTTATGGTCGTGGCTGCCGCCGCCAGTAAATAAGAAATCTGCTAGCCCGGTTTTTATGTTTTTTAATTTCAGTACCGCCTTGGGAAGTTGATACTTATCTGCAATTGCAATGATAAAAGAATATAAATTCCATTCACTACTGGAAACATAAAAGAATGAATTTGAAGCTGCATCGCTATTTTGACCAGCGACGCTTAAGGCCTGATAGTGTTGTGGAACATCGGTAAAAACTTCACGCTTGTCAATATTTTGCGTAAGCATTACAAATAATTTTTTAAATATATTAGAACTATGAGAGATCAAAAAAGTATCATCTATATCGGAAATTATACCATACATTCCTAGGGAAGGATTTAAAATTTCGCCCGTAGAAATTACATTGTGAGTTCCTGCTTCACAAGCAATGGTGCAGGTGTGCCAGCCGCTTTCAATATTCTTAGTAAAAGGAATTCTAAAGCTAAAATAACCATCGTCCAGTGTTTTTGAACTTACAGACTCCCCCTTAAAATTAAGGGTTACTTTTACATTACTTAAAGGTTTTATAGTAAACATTTTGAAAATCGAAAAGGCATGTTTAAATGCTCTTTTCTGAATACTATATTGACTGGGCGCCCAGGATTTAAACACGTGTCCTGTGACCACCAGTTGCTCCTTATTAACATACCCTCTATAAATACTAATATCAATCTTCATTATTATAGCTTGCTTAACATAATTACCATCTTAAGTTTTATAAATTTAAAAACTGAATATACAGAAAACCATTGAAAACAAATATACTTCTCATAATTAACCCGAAGGCTGGTTCCATAGACGTACCTGTCCTCTTGTCGAAAATTGAACAAAACGCCGAACGTCATAATTTCAAGCTTTATACATTTCAAACAACTGGAAATGAAGACGCTCTTAAGATTAAAGAAAAACTAGCAGCAACTGCCTATAGTCGAATTATAGTTGCCGGAGGAGATGGTACAATAAATTTGGTAGCATCTATTATCTTAGAATCAGACCTTACCATGGGAATCCTGTCGTGTGGTTCGGCAAACGGGTTAGCTACAGCACTAGAAATTCCGAAAAATCTTGATGACCAACTACAAATCGCATTGAGTGGAAAACCTATTCGTATGGATTGCATTGAGATCAATAACCATATTTGTTTACATATATCAGACTTGGGTATCAACGCAGAGCTAATCTATAATTTTGATAAAAAGAAAATTAGAGGAATTTTTGGATATTTTTTACAAACACTACCCACATTAAAAAATTCTCAATATCCCTATGATTTTCATATAGAGATTAATAAACAAAGGATAAAAAAGAGAGGGATACTTCTTGCTTTTGCAAATGCCTCAAAATATGGAACTGGAGCCATTATAAACCCTAAAGGCTCTATGGATGATGGTAAATTTGAAATAATACTCTTTAAAAAATTAAACTTTCTAGAAATACTAAAGACCTTTTTCAGCAACCAACAATTACATCCTAGTTTTGCTGAAAGCTATTGCGTTAATGACGCTAAAGTTCTATGCGATCGTCCAGTAGCATTGCAAGTGGATGGAGAATATTTAGGAGAATTTCAAGAGATTAATGCTAAAATTAGAAGTCAAGTAGTAAATATTGCAGTGCCTTTAAAAGATCAGTCAAGCTAGTTATAAATACAACTATTAGTCTGTAAGTATATAAATAAATATGCTTCTGTTGATGCCCCTAAAAATAAAACCCCCTAAAATTAGGGGGTTTCAATTGTTTCGGTGGAGCCGGAGGGATTATAAAAAAATGATCCCTAATGGCATCCGTTCTGCAATTACAACTGCCAGTGCTTGCAGCCCTGGTGTCTAAAAACAACACAACCCGATCAAGCAGAAAAGCTTGTCGGGTTGCTTATGTTTTCATCCACTGGGCAGTTGTGGATGATCGTGGAGCCGGAGGAACCAGAACTTAGCTGCTATTTGTACTGTGAATAGGGGGTTGGCAGACCCCTAAATTTCGTGCGCACCGAATAGGTGACCTTTTAACATTTGTTATTATCAACTAACTATAAAATAGACCAAAATGATATATATCATAGTGTTGACGACTTCTTAAAACTACTTTTGAGACTATCTAAAATCACAAATGCTCTCTCGCTATCTTCCGGTCTTTATAATTCTATCTCTTATTGCTGAAATTTTAGGTACAGTTGGCGGATTTGGTTCATCAGTTTTCTTTGTGCCCATAGCCAATTTCTTTTTAGACTTCCAATCTGTTTTAGGAATTACAGCTTTATATCACGTATCGAGCAACCTTACCAAGATCGCCTTTTTTAGAAAAGGATTGGATAAAAGAGTGATTTTACAACTTGGTATACCCGCAGTAATTTTTGTAATTGTTGGTGGATTTCTAAGTCAATTTTTAGACCCTATTATGCTTACTTATCTCTTAGGTTTCTTTTTGGTAATACTAAGTTTGATTTTTCTTATCTTCAAAAAACTGGTGGTGAAAGCAACGGCAAAAAATGCATTTATAGGCGGAACGCTGTCTGGATTAAGTGCAGGGGTTTTGGGTACAGGTGGTGCTATTCGTGGTATTACTTTATCGGCATTTAAGATGAATAAAGATAAATTTATTGCCACGTCTGCCGTAATCGATTTAGGTGTAGATATTAGTCGAACAATCGTTTATTACATCAACGGTTATATGCGTAAGGACTTATTGTTTTTAATTCCAATTTTAATTTTAATAGGTATCGCGGGTACGTGGATCGGAAAATTTATATTAAATAAAATTTCCCAAGAGCAGTTTAGAAATATTGCGCTCTTGCTGATTCTTGGAATTGGAATAGCCAGTATTATAAGTAACTTATGATGACTGTATTTCAGAAAATAATAATAATAATTTAAGTTAAGAATTCTGTTTTTTTAATAACCAGAAAACCTATTTAAACAACCGGTTTGCAGTGATAAATGTCAATTATGATAACTGACGGATATCATTTTTCTTAGCTGCTAGACACCCTATTTTTAATGATTAGAATTAATAGGCGTTGAACGAAACAAATTCCATAGCAATAAAAACAAAACGCTTTTTTGAAGAAGTGGGCGATATGACATATTTCGCCATTCGTTTTTTTAAAGAAGTTTTTACCGCTCCTTTTGAGTGGAAGGAATTAATCAGGCAATGTTACCAAATGGGAAATCGCTCTTTCCTATTAGTCGGTGTCACCGGGTTTATCCTTGGATTGGTATTTACACTTCAATCAAGACCTACGTTGCTCGAATTGGGCGCTGTTTCTTGGATGCCATCTATGGTAAGTATTTCTATAGTTCGTGAAATAGGACCCGTGATGATTGCGCTCATTTGTGCAGGACGAATCGGTTCTGGTATAGGTGCCGAGCTTGGAAGTATGAAAGTAACAGAGCAAATTGATGCCATGGAAGTTTCGGGTACCAACCCCTTTAAATATTTAGTGGTAACCCGTATTGTGGCAACAACTTTAATGCTTCCGTTATTGATTATTATGGGAGATGCTGTTGCGCTTTTTGGTTCGGCCATTGTGGAAAATTTAAAAGGTGACGTATCATATATGCTGTACTTTAATAAGGTATTTGATGCGCTTGAATTTGGTGATATTGTTCCGGCAACCGTTAAATCATTTTTCTTCGGTTTTGCCATTGGTTTGGTGGGTTGTTATAAAGGCTACCATTGCTCAAAAGGAACGGTAGGCGTTGGAGAGGCCTCAAATGCTGCGGTGGTGTACACTTCTATGTTACTTTTTGTGATTGATTTTATCGCCGTATTTCTAACCGATATATTTTTTTAACTATGCAAGCACCAATTTTAGAAATAAAAGATCTGCACATAAGTTTCGGCGACAATCACGTGCTCAACGGATTTAACCTGAAATTATATGAAGGAGAAAATCTGGTGATTATGGGAAAATCCGGTTCGGGAAAATCGGTTATGATAAAATGTTTGGTGGGATTAATGGAAGCCCATAGCGGATCTATTAAAATTAGGGACTATGATATTGTTTCTTTGGGACGAAAGGAGCTAGATGTACTGCGAACCGAGATCGGTTTTCTATTTCAAGGAAGTGCCTTGTATGATTCTATGACGGTACGTGAAAATCTTGAATTTCCCCTGCGAAGAAATCGAGATAAAGTAGATGCATCCAAAACCACTACCGAATTGGTAGTGGAAGCCCTTAAAAATGTAGGACTTGAGCAAACGATAGATTTAATGCCTGCAGAACTTTCTGGAGGAATGCAACGACGAGTGGCCTTGGCAAGGGCACTTATTTTAAAACCAAAGATTATCCTATATGATGAACCTACCACCGGACTTGATCCCATTACAGCAAAGGAAATCATTCAGTTAATGAGAACCATTCAGAAAACGTACAAAACGTCATCTTTAATTATTACACACGATGTTGATTGCGCACGAGTCATCAGCAACCGAATGATTTTACTTGTAGACGGGATTAATTATGTAGAAGGAACTTTTGAAGAGCTATCCACTTCCGAAGATCCAAAAGTGAAAGCCTTTTTTAAAAACTAAGTAGTATGAAATGTCTTTTTACACTTTTTAAACTAAATGAAATGAATGGTCTGGGCATTCATTCTATTTTTCAAATATCTCATTATGAATAAAAAATCAGATTCTCATAAAACCCGTGTCGGATTGTTTATAGTTTTAGGCACCATTATTCTTGTTGCAGCACTCTATTTTATAGGCAAAAGACAGCACATTTTTAGTAAGAATATTGAGGTGTATGCTGTTTTCCATAATGTGAACGGTTTGCAATTGGGCAATAATGTTCGCTATTCGGGAATCAATATAGGGACCGTAGGCAACATTGAAATGGTGGGTGAAGGTGCTATCGTCGTAAAAATGCTGGTGGATGAAAAAACAGGCGCTTTCATTAAAAAGGATGCCATAGCGACCATAGGTTCGGACGGAATAGTAGGTAGTATGGTGGTGAATATTCTTCCTGGCGATAAAAACCTTCCAGTCATTACCGCGGGAGATACCATACCTACCAATAGTAAAGTAGGAATGGACGATATGCTCACTACACTAAGTGTTACTAATGAAAATGCCGCGTTGCTAACGGCAGACTTATTGAAAATTACCAAACAGGTTTTAGAAGGAGAAGGTGCTCTAGGTGCCCTACTTACAGATGCTGAAATGACAAAAGACATTAAAGCCACGTTACATAATTTAAAAAAAACAACAGACGGAGCTGATCGACTCATCGGCTCTTTGAATTATAAGTTTTCAAAAATAGATATGGAGGAAAGTGCTGTGGGTGTTTTATTGAATGATACTATTGTGGGGAATCAGGTGGAACAAATGATTACTAATCTGGAGCAATCGAGTATGACTATTACTGAAGCGACGCAACAATTAGAAACAATGATTTCTGAAATAAATACTGCTGAAAGTACCTTTAACTATCTTACAAAAGATGAAACATTACCAAAAACAATCGATGCAACAATGCAGGAAATAAATGAAGCTTCCCAAAAATTGAATGAAAATATGGAAGCTTTGAAACACAATTTTTTGTTTAGAGGTTATTTCAGAAAACAGGAACGATTGAAAAGAAAACAGGCCAAGTTAATAAAAGAATAGAATCAATGAAAGTAGAACATCTTGAAGAACGTATTGCAACCTATAAGTCTTCTATTGAAACGGTTGTGACTAAGAAGACTGAATGGAACAAGCAAACAAAACCGCTATTATTAAAAACTCTAAAGGTCATAGTCGATAACTATGTAATTGGTTGGAAAGTGCAGGAACTTAACTGGATTCATAATAGTGAAGCTATTAATATTAGTTTTGAAGCCTTCCCTGAGGAACTCATAGATTGTACCAATCGTATACCAGCATTTCAATTTATTCCTGGAGGTGCATTGGTATTCTCTCAAACGTATAGTGGTGATGTGTATGTATTTGTAATGTTCCCCGAAGTAGATGGAATAACTTCTGATAATAATATGGTTGAATTTGGAACAATCACTCCTTCAGAAATCACAGAGAAATTTATTGTCGAAAAAGTAGATGAGTTTTTAAAGGAAATGATTCAATGGGAAGTACCTAACAAGAGATCGAAGGTAGGTTATAGCTCTTCTTAATTAAATGGTCTATTCTCTAACACCTCTATTGCTGCTTTATAACCAATCTCAAAAATAGCATCTATATTTTTAAGATTGAATATTCCAAATTTTTCAAGCTCATTTGGAGCAATCAATATATCCACTTTATCAAATTTATTAATACATCGGCTACTAAAACTGATATCATACGCTCTGTTTGCAATTTGATATGAATGTTTCAATTGATTTGGGTTTATTTCTTCCAACGGATTTACATAAACTCCAATAATGGTATCGCACCTGCTTTTAAGTGGCTCTATAGGAAAATTATTCAGTACACCCCCGTCCACATAAGGAATTTCGTTAATAAAAATTGGCGTAAATAAACCAGGAAATGCAGATGAAGCAAGAACAGGTTTGATAAGTTCCCCTTCAGAAAATATCATTTCGGTCCCTGCCATAAGATCGGTAGCATTAATATAGAGTTGTTTTTTAAGACATCGAAAATTGTCTTCACTAAAAAAAGGGGATAAATCTTTATAAAATTTACTTGTATCTATAAAACCAGGTTTATTATACGCATAGCGCCTGTATTGAAAGATGGGAACCTTTTTAAAAAAGGCTAAAATAGCTTCCCAGGAATGACCGGCTGCAGATAGCGAACCTACAATAGCACCTGCACTGGTACCCGAGATGTGAGTAATTTCAATTTGTTTCTCTTCAAGTGCTTTTAACGCGCCAATGTGAGCAACCCCACGGGCACCGCCTCCCGATAAAACCAAACCAATTTTCATTTTTAAGAAGTATGTGTTTTAGTAAGTTGATGGGCTAACGCCTCAATGTCTGTTATATAATTTAACAGAGTTTCATTGTCTATTTTCTTTTCTGAGCCCAGCAGATGACCAAAAGGTTCTTCATCCAGTAAATTATATACCTCGGGATATTCCTGCTGCAATTCAGACAACACTTGATTAACTTTGTTTATCGTAATAGGATTTATCATCAGACATTATTTTGAGTTAATAATTTTTACAATTTCATTTTTTTGAAGCACCCCAGACTGCCGCCACACTTGTTTTCCATTTTTAAATAATAACATTGTGGGTACTCCGCGAACTTGATATTTACTCGCCAAGGCCTGATTTTTATCTACATCAATTTTTACAATTTTAATACCATCGCCTAGTTGGTCTTTTACCTGTTTTAGGATAGGAGCCAACGCCTTACAAGGGCCGCACCATTCAGCAAAAAAATCTACTAGTACGGGTGTTTCAGAATTAATAATACTTTGAAAATTATTCTTCATCTTGATTCGTTGTTAGAAAATTAAAATTTCAGTTAAAAAAAGCCTTCAAAACACGTACTTGAAAATCTCCCACAACCGAGAGGTTTGGATTTGCATTCATCAATACCAATCCGTATCCCAATTGAGAAAGTTTACAATCCTTTATAACATCTCTATTCAGAGCACTATAAACCGGCATAAAATGTTTGTTTGTATCAATTTTAGAAGCATTTGCTATGGTAACAGCCATTTGTACCGCTTCGGAAATTTGATTGGGTGACAACCCATTATTTAAAAGTTCACTTGCTAAAAACTTCATTTGCGAGCTATAATAGAGATTCATAAAATTCTTAATAGCATCTGCCTCAGTAGGTCTTATGGTATATATCGTAACTTCCATCGTATGGGCTTTTTAGTAGTTTATTTAAACTTCTGTTACAGTTTGCTTTTCTCTTAATCCTTTTAATTTTTCAAATAATTCTTCTTCCTCTTTCGTAATTTTTTTTGGTAAATTCACATGGAGTGTCACTAATAAATCTCCATATTGTGAGGGGCTACTATACAATGGCATTCCCTTACTTTTCAGCCTTAGTATTTTTCCTGTTTCACTTTCTTTGGGCACCGTAACTTTTACGGTTCCGGTAAGTGTTGGGACAATTATTTTACCACCTAAAATGGCAGTATAGATATCTATTGGGGCAGTATAGAGCAGGTTGTTTTCCTTTCTCTGGAATCGAGCATCCTGTTGTACATTTAAAATAATGTGCAAGTCACCTCTCCTTGCACCGTTTATACCTGGCTGCCCTTTTCCTTTAATTTTTAATTGTTGTCCATGATACGATCCTGGTTTTATGCTGATTCTTAAATTGTCATTATTAATTTTAAAGGTGCGGGTACTTCCTTGATAGGCTTCCAAAAGAGTTATGGGCATTTCAGCTTGAATATCACCTCCAACGAAGTTAGCCTGTTGTCCACGAGCTGACTGCCTATTGTTATTGAAAAAAGTTTCGAAAAAGCTTGAAAAATCTTCTCCTTCATTCTGCTGACCGTAAAATCCCGATGGGTTACCTTGATAAGAGCCCCTGTTTTGCTCACGTGGATTGGTATGGTCACGCCAGTTATCACCTGTATGCTCATAAGCATCCCAATTGGAACCTAAAGCGTCGTACTTTTCACGTTTTTTTGTGTCGCTTAAGACACTATTTGCCTCATTAATTTCCTTGAATTTTTCTTCTGCACCTTTGTTGTCTGGATTTTTATCTGGATGATGCTGAGCAGCAAGTTTTCTATACGCTTTTTTAATGTCCTTAACTGAAGCGTCTTTACTGACTCCTAATATTTTATAATAATCCTTGTAATCCATAAATAAGATATCTGTTATTCGATAGTATATCTATTAAATAGACTAATCTTGAGTGAACTTCTGGCATCATCTAGAAATTGCTTTGCCTCCGAAACTGTGATATTTCTGATTGTTGCAATTTCTGCAATAGTAAGATGCTGCTTTGTATATAACTCAAATACGTTACGCAGTGACACTGGTAAATTGTGCAATACCGTCTGGAAATGTTTATCTAATTGTTCTTGGTGTAAGGCCTTATCTATTTTTTTTATGAGCTCACTTTCACTATTTTGTATGAATACATCATTTACCGTGTAAGGATCTTTGTAATAGGAAATATCATTCAGTTCTTCCTTCATAATAAGATCTCCATCACTTTCAGCTGTAAAATTTTCTTCCATTTGATCCCATTCCTTTTTTGAATAGTCATCTATATTCTCGTAGAATAAATCGTCAAATGTTTCTTCGGTAATAACGTCATCTAACAGTTCGTTGGTCTTTTTGTAGAGCCATACTAAAAACTCATCTTCATTGGAGAACTTTTCAATAGTATCATAAGTTTCAATAAATAACTGATCTATAAAATCATTGGGAACGTATTTGTTCTTCGGAAAATGGTTCTTCTTTATAGCAGTTTTAATTCTTCTTATGAGATATCTCCGTACATCAGGTACTATTTCAAGAAGTAGTTTGTTGAATTCAATTTTATTTTCTTCCCTCTTAAGTTTAATAAGGTTAGGAAGTGTTTGCTTTACAGAGATACGAAGTTGTCGATGAATCTCATAATAAGTAGTCTGATTTTCCATAGTTTTATATTTTATTATTGCTCATTATCCAACATTAAATAAGTACCCCACCAAAGCAGTCAATCCCATTGCAATCGTTCCCCAAAATGTAATTCGGGCAATAGCCATTTTAATGCTTGAACCTCCGGTTTTAGCGGCCAATGCTCCTAAAATTATTAGAAAGCACATAGCAAAACCGTAAAGAGAATATTCCATAACTTTTAAAGGGATAAAAAGTGTTACTAGAAAAGGAAGCAATCCACCTATGGTGAATGAAGCTCCAGACGCAAAAGCTGCTTGGATGGGTTTTGCCTGACTTATTTCATTTATTCCTAATTCATCCCTAACGTGAGCTGCCAACGCATCGTGTTCGGTTAATTCCTTAGCAACGATTAAAGCAGTTCCTTTTTTAAGCCCTCTCTCTTCGTAAATCTCTGCCAATCTTTGTAGCTCAATTTCTGGCATTTCTTCTAATTCTATTTTTTCTCTTTCTATATCGGCTTTCTCCACGTCGGTTTGTGAACTTACCGAAACATATTCTCCCGCCGCCATCGATAAGGCACCAGCCACTAATCCTGCCAACGTTGCTAAAATCACTGGTTCTCTCAAATCGCTTGCCGCAGCAACACCTATCGCAATACTTGCAGTAGATAAAATGCCATCATTAGCTCCCAGAACAGCAGCTCTTAGCCAATTACTTCGGTGGATGTAATGGTTATCTAAATAGGTATCTAATTCTTCTGATTTTATTTTCATTTATAAGTATTTTTCTATGCTATACGTCACAAACTCATCTTAAGGTAAGCGGATTTAATTTGTATTTTCTAAGCACTGGTAGTAGACGTTCTAGCGGTATTTCAACTGAAAAAGTGCCTGTATAGGAAGGGCAGATGACACAATCGTCAAAGTAATATGCTACCTTCATATCATCCACCACAAAATTGTCTTTATACTCAAAAAAATCGTCAAACGAGATTTCCCAACAGTCGTAATAGATATCGCCTGAGTGTATTTTTTCAGTCAATACTTCATTAAGTATTCTTGTCATTTCTTCTTCTGTACCTACATTAAAAAAGTCTTCATAATTCATAAACACGGAGCGTTCCAGATCAAAATTGAGGCAATCAAATGAGTAGGTAGGATGCAAGGTGCCAGAATAATAATTTTCTTTATAGAATAGAACACTTATAAGAGTTCTATTGAGGTTATAAAGTTTATAATCTACCAGACGCTGTTCTTTAAACCTATTTATTGGGATAGTATCACAAATTAAGTCTTTACTCTCTAAAATACTGGCTTCCACACCAGCGATATTTAAATAGGTTTCTTCTAAATATTCATTGAAATTGTGGTAGGATGGCTTTATGTTTTCATTGAGATATGGATATTTAAAATCTATCAAGTATAGATCTTCATCCTTTTTAAATGTCTTGTATAATAACATTTCTTCCAGTTCAGCCTTGTCATCTTTTAAGTCTATAAGCGATTGTCTTTTTATTACAATAGACTTTGTTTTGTTAAATTCAGCATCATTGGTTGTGTAAAGTGAGTCAAAAGGCAATACTTCTTCAAATGGTTGCATGTCTCTATTAGAAAATACTGGTAGTTGATCGATGTCATCCAGCTCTTTTTCTGTTTCATTTTTACAAGAAAAAAATAGTAATGCAATGAGTATTAAATTCAAATATTTCATAGTTGCAGATTTAATTATTTTTAAAAAGGAGTTGCAGTTTAGTGACCATTATAAGTTCGCTTTTATTGTACCCACTAAAGGCAGCGGCAATCTTTTGAGCTGTTGTTAGTAGTAGCGCTTTTCTTTCTTCAGTAAAAAAACGCTGGTGTTGTTTGTAATAGTTTACAAAGCTTTTAAAACAATCCTCAGCATCCAAACGCTCGTAGTCAAACCATTCAAAAACGATGGAGATTTGGTAGCCAGCATCGGTTTTATCCTGTTCATTGTATTCAATGCTATGTGTCCATTCTTTTGCTACTAACTGAGTTAACACTTTATACTCTTCTTTGCGTACAATCTTGTCAGTTGCAGCTATAGCATAAAATAGTTCGCCCAGCTTTTGGTAGAAGATCAATTTTGCTTTGTTTTCCTTACTCATTTGAGATATTAAAATATGTGTTAAATGTACCTTCGGAATATGAACCTGACTATGACATTTATCAGTTTCTTAAAAGAAAGGGTTTAGCAATGGAATAGAGATGTTGTTTTTTAAGCGGAAAGCATTAAGAGTAATTATGATAAATGTCATAGTTTGTAGTTTCTTATCCAGCTATCTTCACTTCAGTACAATAAAGTACTACTAAAAACAAAATATTATGGACGACAAGAAAAAAGCCCAAGATCAGAACAAAAATCAATCTGGTAGTCAAAAACATTCTTCAGATGATAAGAAGAAGATGGACGATAAAAAGAAGAAAGACCAGAAAAAGCAAAAATAAAAATCTGGTAATCTCGCACCAACAGACGGGGTTCTGTTGAAAACAGATATACCTAAATTTTATTTTTAAAGGACAGTCTTGAAAACGCTGTCCTTTTTATGTGTAAAATTCCCGAAGAAAATAGTGAGAATTATTTTCCAATCACAATGATTTAAAACTAATTGGTTTTACTGCGGAAATTTTAAATATTGAATAAAACTATTTAAATGAAATGGTTTAACATGTATTTCAGGACTTTATATAGGTACCTTTAAGCAATGAATATATTTAAAAGAGGGAGCAACATTTTTAAAATACTTTCTGAAGCAATTTCAGAGGGTATAATCATTGTAAATAAATCGCAGATCATCGTGGCGACCAATACTTCTTCAAACGAGCTCTTTGGATATGCCGAAGATGAATTGATAGGGCAACATCTTGATATTCTTATTCCAACCCAATACAGAGGCGGTCACCACAACCACGTAAGTGGGTTTATGAAAACGAGTGATAAACGGCAAATGGGACACGGCCGTGACTTATATGGAGTTCGTAAGGATGGCACACAATTTCCTGTTGAGGCTGGGCTTAATCCTTTTAAGGTGTATGATCAGGATTATGTAATGGCTTTGGTCATTGACATTTCAGTAAGAAAAGCAGCAGAACAAGAACTAAGACATTGGGCAAATATTTTTAATGACTCACTTAACGAAATATACATTTTTGATTCAAAAACATTGCTTTTTAGAAATGTCAACAGGGGAGCTCTAAAGAACATTGGTTATTCGCTGGAAGAATTGAAAAAAATGACTCCGGTTGATATCAAACCAAAATACACTAAATCTCAATATCTCGATAAAATTGAACCCCTAATTGCAGGTTTAAAAGATAAGCTGAAATTTAATACCAAGCATCAACGCAAGGACGGAACTGTATATCCTGTTGAAGTACACTTGCAAAAATCTATAACCGAAGGAAGCGCTGCACTCATAGCTATAGTTTTAGATATTACTGAACAGGAAGAATATACTCAAAAGCTGGAGCGAACAGTTGCTCAACGTACAGTTCAGTTAGAAAAAGCACTGGCTACAGAAATAGAATTGAACGAATTAAAAACAAAATTTCTTTCCTTGGTTTCTCACGAATTCAAGACTCCATTAAGTGGTATTTTAACCTCTGCTACCTTAGCCGGTAAATATAAAAAGGAAGAGCAACAAGACAAACGGGACAAACACTTATTAACTATTCAGTCAAAGGTAAAATACCTTGATCACATTATTAATGATTTTTTATCTATAGAACGCTTAGAAAGTGGTAAAGCAACCTATAAATTCTCAAACTTTCCCTTAAGTAAAGTTGTGAATGAAGTTATTTACGATGCGAATATGCTATTGAAAGAAGGACATTATATTGAGTATCCAGAGAATATTGATGCTATTTTTATCGATTTTGATGAGAAAATTTTAGAACTTATCTTAACCAATCTCATCAATAATGCAATTAAATATTCTGCTGAAAATTCAACGGTTTATGTTTCGGCAAAAAAGAGTGATGATACTTTAGTACTTACCGTACGTGATGAAGGCATAGGCATTCCTGAAGATGAACAAAAATATATTTTCAATCGGTACTTTAGGGCAGAGAACGCCCTGTTAAATCAAGGCACAGGTATAGGACTAAATATTGTAAAAACCCATTTAGAGAATTTGGGCGGGACCATAACATTTACAAGTATCCAAGATAAAGGTTCTGAATTTATCGTAAAAATCCCAATGACCACTCCATAAAAAGCACTATGAAAACAATCCTTATAATAGAAGATGATACCGCTTTACGTGAAAACACAGCCGAGTTATTAGGGCTTGCAAATTATACTGTTTTTACGGCACCTAATGGTAGAATAGGTATTGAAATAGCCAAAAAAGAGCTTCCGAATATAATTGTTTGCGATATTATGATGCCCGAAGTAGATGGATATGGCGTATTAGAGGCTGTCTCATTGGAGCCTGCTACAACACATATACCTTTCATATTTTTATCTGCAAAAACAGAGTACAGGGAAATAAGAAGAGGGATGGATCTTGGCGCAGATGACTACCTTTCAAAACCCTTTGAAGAGGATGAGCTTTTAAACGCCATAGAAAGCCGTTTGGCAAAAGCTGAAACTCTCTCTAAAATGATGGATGTATCTTCAAAAAAAGAAGAAGCTGAAGGGGACATTAGAAATCTTCACGAACTAAAAAATCTTTTTGATGATACGGGCGAAATTAAAAATTTCAAGAAAGGAGAAATCATTTTTAAAGAAGGAGCACATTCCAACAATATTTACCTTATCCTCAGGGGAATAGTGAAAAATTATAAAACGGAAGAAAACGGCAAAGAATTAATCACTGCCCTGCATACCCCCGATGATTTTTTAGGATTTACTTCATTTGCAGACGATATTCCGTATCAAGAAACAGCCACCGCAGTAGAAGATGTTGAACTTGCTGGTATTTCTAAACGAAAGTTGAAAGAGATTTTGAGTCATAATCAAAATGTTTCTATGGAATTAATGAATGTTCTTACAGCTTCTGTTTCAGTAATAAAAGAACAACTATTACAAATGGCCTATAGTTCGGTACGTAAAAAAACGGCGCAGACCATTCTTCAATTTGTACGTGCGTTGAATAAAAACCCGGAAGACGCCATTAAAATCTCCCGTAGTGACTTGGCAAGTGTGGCAGGTATCGCCACAGAAAGTTTGATACGTACCCTTTCAGAATTCAAGAAATTAGGATTGATTGAAATTGAAGGTAGAAATATTAAAATACTTCAACTAGAGCAATTAGAGGAGATAGAATAAAGCCATAACTGATTTATATCATACATCGCTGCTATCTACTTCAATACATTTGTTCTATGAATAGTACGATACAGCACATTTTAATACCTACCGATTTTTCACAGAATGCGTTGAATGCTACTGACTATGCCTTGCGGTTTTTTAAGAGCCAAAAGATTACCTTTCATTTTCTGCATATCGATATATCGTTACCCATTGGCAAAGACAAAGAAGGTTATAATTCAATACTTCAGAATAAAAATAAGAATTCCGAAGCAATAAAAATTGAGATGGCAGCATGGATGCAGAAAGTGTACACATATCATTCTAATGTTAATCATCATTTAAAGGATACCATAGTAATAGCACCTTTTATAGAAGGTGTTCGAAACTACATCAAAAATAATAAAATTGAATTTTTGGTGATGGGCACAAAAGGGACTTATGGTATTAAAGAAATGACCATTGGCAGTAGAACAAGTGCTGTTATCACACGAGTAAAATGCTCGATACTGGTAATTCCTGAAAAGGCAAATTTTAGTAGTCCCATACACATTGGTTTCCCCACAGACTTTAATATGCTTTATAAGGACAGAGCCATAAAAACGCTACTTGAGATTGCAAATATGTACAAATCTTCTATCAAGGTATTACGAATAGCTCAAACACAAAAGCAGCTAGATGACTATCAAAATACAAACCGAGAACTTCTTAAACAGTTATTTAGCGGCATTCCCCATAGTTTCCACGTCATTGAAGACCCCAATCTCGAAAATGCGCTACAATCTTTTGTAAATACAATGAATATTGATATGGTGGCGATGATTGCAAAGAACCTCAACTTTTTTCAACGCATCTTATTTAAACCTCAAGTGGAACAAATTAGCTACCATATGCAAATACCATTTTTGGTATTACACGATTAATGGTTTTTTCCTTCGGAAATTTTAATAAAATGAATTATAGGGCTACTGATATATATCATTTTTTGAAAGATCACATCATTCTACATTTGTCTAGTTAAACTAAGATATGATGAGAAAAATAGTAATCCCTACCGACTTTTCTGAAACCTCATTAAATGCAATCGACTATGCATTGGAGCTTTTAAAATATGAGAAATGCGAATTCATTATAATGAACGCCTTTGCTGATGAAGTTTATGAAAATACTATGGAAATGTGTAAGGAAGATTTTGAAGAATTTAAAAATGCCTATAAACGAAACGTTGATAAAACCTTACAGAAAGAAATAGCCACAATGCTTGAAAGGTCACCTAATCCAAAACATACCTATAATTATGAAGCCCGTTTTGGAACCTTGGTAGATGAAACCAACCATATTGTTGATAGAGACAATATAGATATTGTAATAATGGGTACTAAGGGTAACACCAATGATCGCGACATCACTTTTGGGAGTAGCACCTTGCAAGTGATAAAATATGTGCAATGTCCAGTTTTAGCTATACCCGTTAGTTATCGCGGTGCAACACCAAAGAATATACTTTTTCCTACAGATTATATGCTTCCTTTTAAACGCAGAGAGCTTAAACTGCTTAGTACGCTTGCTAAGCGTTTTGTGTCTACTATAAATATGTTGTTTATATCAGAATTTAAAGACTTATCACACAGACAACAGAACAACAAATCTTATATACATAGTTGTTTTGAAAATAATAAAACATCCTTTTTATCCACACCAGGAAAGGACATTACAAAGGGGATAAATAAAGTGCTTCGGGAAAACGATTTTGATATGCTGGTGATGGTAAATCAAAGACATTCTTACCTTGAAAATATATTATATCGTTCCACTATTGAAAAGATTGGATTAGAAATAAACATCCCTTTCTTGGTTTTGCAAAATTTGTATAGATAATGTTTTTACTAAAGTGATATATATCATAGTTAGATGACCATTTGCACGCTACTTTTATAATTAGCATCCTTAAATAGTGATCAATATGAAAAAGAAGATTTTATTACCAACAGACTTTTCCAAAAATGCATGGAATGCACTGAGATATGCCAGTGAATTATATAAAAATGAAGAAGTGCATTTTTACCTCCTGAATGCTTTTATTGTTCAGAACTACGCTCTCGATTCTATGATGGTTGCAGAACCAGGAGAGGAATATTACGAGCAAGCTAAATCGAGATCTGATCTTGAATTACGAAAACTACTTAAAAGGATTGAAATTCTCAAAATTCCTAGTAACCATAGCTACTTTACCAAGTCTGTTCTCAATTCTCCCTTAGAGGCCGTAAAGAAATTTGTTGAAGATAAAGACATTGATTTGGTCATCTCCAGTACTAAAGGTGAGTCCGATGCAATTAATGTACTTATAGGAAGCAATAGTATCGACTTTATGGAAAAGGTGCGCAATTGTCCTGTATTTATGATCCCTGCAGAAGCATCCTTCAAAGAACCCAACGAGATTGTTTTTCCAACGAGTTTTAACACGCATTTTAAGCGTAAAGAGCTAGTTCATTTGTATGAAATAGCCAGAATAACCAATGCACCTATTCGTGTACTTCACGTTAGTCAAGAAGAAGAACTTTCCAAAGAACAAAAGGAAAAGAAGGATCTTTTGGAAGAATGCTTCGACGGTCTTACCTATACCTTCCATTTCTTGGAAAATGCAGATGTACAAACAGGAGTAAACATTTTTACTCAAAGCAGAAACAGCGGTATGATTGCTTTTATCAATAAAAAACATACCTTTTTTAGTTCTATATTTTCAAACCCAATGGTAAAGGACTTAGGTCAAAATTCTACTATTCCAGTTTTAGCTCTGCACGACCTTCGCAATTAAACTATTCTAAATGAAAAAAATAGGACTCTGGATAAATAACGAAAAAGCAGTTATTGTAATAACTAGTAGTACAAAAGTTAATGTTCATAAAGTTTTAGATAAAAACAGGCCAAATACTAAAATAATAGAAGCACCGTCTAATAGATCTGTATGTTCTAGAAAATCTGGCAAGAATGATATTTATTTATTCCCTCAAGGAAAATATTTTGAGCATTTAATAAATTATCTCTCTGGTGCAAAGCATATTTTAATTGCAGGTCCCGACGATACTTCTGAGTTCTTTTACAAGCATTTGAGAATAAACAATAAAAATATTTGTGACAGTGTATGCAATGTAAAGCATATGGAGCATATGCCCGATGCAAAAATCGCAAATTATTTTATAACCTATTTTAGTCAATATAAATGAAAAACGAAGGCATTCAAATAATTAAATCATCTGGCGAGAAGGCTGACTTTTCTATTGCAAAGCTACGTGGTAGTCTTTTTAAGAGTGGTGCCGATGAACTCACTGTTGATAGTATTATCAATGTCGTGCGCGATGAACTATATCAGGGCATTTCAACAAAAGAAATCTACAATAGAGCGTTCGCCTTGTTAAAAAACAGCAAATCCATCTACGCTTCAAAATACAAATTAAAAAGAGCTATATATGAGTTAGGTCCTACCGGTTTTCCTTTTGAAAATTTTATAGGTGCATTGATGGAATATTCTGGCTATCAAGTAGAAGTCGGGAAAATTTTGCAAGGCAAATGTGTCTCGCACGAAGTAGATGTAGTTGCCTCTAAAAACGGGCAGCACATTGTAGCAGAATGTAAATTTCACAGCGAAAAAACAACTACCTGCAATGTAAAAGTACCATTGTATATCCATTCAAGATATCAGGATATTATTGCTCAGTACAAAAATACTCCTAAATGTCCTAATGAGGGATGGGTAGTGACCAATACACGATTTACTGCAGATGCGATAACCTATGGGAAATGTGCAGGACTCTATTTGTTAAGCTGGGACTATCCTAAAGATAATGGACTAAAAGAACGTATTGATAGGTTAGGATTGTACCCCATCACTGCATCTACTTTATTGACCAATCGGGAAAAACAATTTTTGTTAAGTAGGGAAGTTGTACTGTGCCGTCAATTGTCAAATGATGTTTTCTATTTGGATCATCTAGGGATTTCTGAAATAAGAAAAACAAAGATACTTGCCGAAATTTCAATGCTTTCTAATATCAATTAATATGAATACTATAAAAATACATTTTCTGGGAGCTTCGGAAACCGTAACAGGTTCCAAATTCTTATTGGAAACACCCGAGCAAAATATTCTTATCGATTGCGGAATGTTTCAGGGTTTAAAAGAGCTTCGCGAACAAAACTGGAAAGATTTCGCTTTTGACGTTACTAAAATTGATACAGTATTGCTAACCCACGGTCATTTAGACCACACAGGCTATTTACCAAGATTTGTAAAACAAGGATTTAAAGGAAAAATAATTGGCACCGCACCTACCATAGAGATTACCAAAATAATCTTATTGGATAGTGCTAAAATCAATGAAGAAGATGCAGAAAGAGCCAACGAGGAAAATTATAGTAAGCATCACCCTGCGTTACCATTTTACAAAGTGGAAGATGCAGAACGAACCATAAAAATGTTCGCTACAGCCGAAAAAGATACTTGGCACTCCCTTTCAGAACATATCAAATACCGTTTTAAGTATAATGGTCATATTCTAGGCGCTACTTTTATCGAACTGGAATTATATGGGAAAACATTTGTTTTTTCAGGGGATATTGGCAGAGTTGAGGATGTATTGTTGTTTCCGCCAGAGAAACCTCAGTTCGCAGACTATCTTTTTTTAGAAAGTACATATGGCAATAAACTTCACCCAAAGGAAAGCGTTTCAGAAAAACTCATTGGGCTCATCAAAGAAACAGTACATAACCAGGGAACGCTTATTATTCCTTCTTTTGCTGTGGAACGTTTGCAAATGTTAATGTTTTTACTTTGGAAACTATATAACGAAGGCCGAATACCCAACCTTCCCATTTTTGTTGACAGCCCAATGGGAAATAAAGTACTGGGAGTGTTTGAAAGATTTGCTTCTTGGCATAAAATTCCACCTGCAGAATTTAATGCTATGAAAAACCGTATGAATATAATTACTTCCTACAAAAAAACCTGGGAGACTATTGACGACCCAAGACCAAAAATAGTGATCGCAGGCAGCGGGATGATTACCGGAGGCAGGGTACTAACATACCTTAAACAATTAATCGATGAAACTTCTACAACAGTTTTATTGGTAGGGTATCAGGCCGAAGGCACGCGTGGTAGGCAGTTGTTGGAGGGCGCCCACGAATTAAAATTCTTTGGAAAATATTATCCTGTTAAAGCTAAAGTTGAACATATTGAGAGTTTATCTGCGCACGCAGATCAGGCTGGTATTATAAATTGGTTGAGTGAAATAAAAAATACTCCTGAAAACACTTTTTTAATTCACGGTGAGCCTACTGCTCAAAATGCCCTGCGCGTAAAACTAAAAGACACCTATGGCTGGAAAGTTTCAATTCCAAAATTATATGATATTGAGGAAATCAAAATTAAAAACCTCAATAAACTTATTAAATGACAAGTGTCATTTTTTGAAGTTAACTGCTAATTTATCATATAATTTTAATCAAAATTGAAAGAAGTTACTGGTTTTCAAGAATGTGATTTATGAATTGTTGAAAACTAAGATACTGCACTTTTAGAAGTAGCGTCCAAAAATGTAACTATCGAAGTTGCCTACCCTTACTATCAAATGTTAAAAACCACTACTATGAAAAATGAGCCCACAGAAAGTGATTTCCAATCAAGTGCTTTAGTCTGGAAAGCTATCTTACAGGAAATAGAAGAACTTCTGGAACGCATTGAGAAAGAATTACACAAAGCCAATTTAAGTTTAGATGCGCTGCATACTGAAGAAGCCTTAGAAGGATTTTCTAACAGTGCCAAACATTATTCTGAAAGAAAAGAACGCTTACAACAGCGCATAACACATTTTGAGAACCAACTTTCTGTTATCAATGAATGTGATACTTCAGAATGTGATAAGGAATTTTCTGATGAGCTAGAAGCTATTTCAGAAGAAGTAAAAAACTGTAAAAATAATGCATCAATCCTCGCATCAGAAATTAGCGCTTACACAGATTGTAAACTTTCAGATTAAAATGCTGTAAACTGATAAATGTCATTTTTATAGCTGAAATGCATCATTACATTTACTTGATAATCCTGATCAGAATTTTATAAGCAACCACAGTATTTTTTCATCGCCAATTGTACGGTAACTAACCAGAAAATGAATTAAATCTCATCATTTTCTTATGAAGGGGCAGAGGGTAGCAATAAGGAGCTATTCTTTGCCTTTTTTAAAACTGAAATAAAATGAATACACATTTAAAATATATTGAATGGCGCGACCCAAAGGGATTGCACGAGGATACAAGACAATCTATTTCAGATCTTAAATTTTTAAAAGATGAACTTCAGTTTTTGAAGAACCTTGTAGCAGAACACACTTTGAAACTTATCTACGAAATAACGTATTTAGACAGTAAAGCAATTTTCAAACAGTTGACAGACCATTCAAATGAAATTGAAAAGTTGCTTAAAGAATTGAATGAGCACAGTAATAATCTTGCGCTAGTATTGGATGATGATGAAGATGATGTTCTCGGTGAGATAAGGAGGTATAAAGATGAGCACTATAGGCTAATTATGGATGAAATCAATTTTCACTCAGACGTAAAGAAAACGAAGAGAGTGATTTTTCAAATTCTATCAGAAATAAGTAAAAAAGGCATTCAAAAGAAGTTATCGTAACATTAAATGCTCGAAAAGAATGAAGAATATAACCTATAAAATAGTGCAATGGAGCACTCCAGAAGAATTGCACGAAGAGTGTATGGACTGGTTATCTCAATTAGAATTTATAAGAGATGAACAACGGTTTTTGGATGAGTTTATTAGCAAATATACAATCCCTTTAATTTCGCTCGAAGGTGACAATACCTCGTTGCCTATTGTGGTAAAATTATTAAACGATGAAAAAGAGCTGAATTCTTTAATCGGACCGTGTCCGGAGCCATAATAATACTTTTGAAAAACTCTTAGAGACTCATATTGATGTAAGGGAAAAAGATGCTTATAAAGAAACGCATTATTACATTAAAATAGCTGTTTTCAAATACACAGCAGACTATCGTAATATGAAGTCAACACTGTTTAAAAAGATTAAAGAAATAATGAAAAAGGAACACCCTGAAAAAACATCAGATTAATTAATAATAGAACTTATGAAAAACTATATCACGTTTGGTATTATTTCAATCTTTTCCTTCCTGCTGTTTGGATGCGGTGCTACAAAACTCACCCAACAATACAAAAATCCTGACACCGATAATTTTCAGGCTAATAAGGTACTTATAGTGGGAATTTCGGCAGATAAAGATTTGAGAAGAACGTATGAAAAGGAAATGGTTGAATCACTAGAAAAGGAAGATATTATTGCCGTAAAAAGCATCGATTTTTTTGAACAATCTTTCACCAACAATACACAATCATTACAGCAACTTAATGAAATTGAGAATAGGCTGCTGGAAGCAGGTTTTGACGCTATTCTATTCACAAAAATTACGGGTAAGGAAAGCAGGGAAACAGTGGTTGATTCCTACCGTAATTTTGCAAAAAATTACCAAAGCTTTGAGGATTATTATTATGGCAACCAACATCTTTATTTCAAGGAAAAACAAGAGCGTTATCAAGTGTACACAACTGAAACCTCGTTGTACTGTATTTGTCCAGGAAAAGAACGAGACTTGTTATGGCGAGGTGAGATTGAAGTGGTAGATGCAGACAAGATAAACCGGAATATCAATAGTTACATCAATATTCTCTTTAATACCTTTAAAGAAAATTCGCTGTTATTGCTAGAGTAAACAAACTATTTGTGTAAAAATAATAATGGAATCAGGGTTCTATATGCCAATTGTGTAGTTTCCGAACCAAAAACCATGCGTTCTAAAAATGATTCTTTCGCGATGAATGTGGCATGAAGATCTATTTTTAATACCTGCGTCACAGCATTTACTGCGTGTACTCCAGAGAGTTTGTTGAGGTAAAAGTAGGTGTACGCATGTTCTGGAAATAGCGCTTGTAAACAGTCATTATCTTCTCTTCTTTCCTTAATGATGGCATCATCGTCCAGTTCTAAAACATTGAGTTCACATTGATGTATGTTCAGCATTTCTTTAAAGACTTCAATTCCCCTAAATGAGAAATCCTCACAACGTTGTGTTGAAAATAGCACACGATTAATACTCTTATAGGTATAGTCTTCAGGAACAGTGAGTATGGGGCATTCTATTTTGCGAATCAATTGCAATGTATTGCTTCCAAAGATAACCTCTATGGCGCTTGTTGCTCCGTTGCTACCCATAATGATAAGATCAATAGCATGAAATTTAACGGCCTGGTTTACGGCAAACACAAAATCATCATAATCAAACAGTCCATTAAAAGTGTATGCTTGCGACTTGTAGTCTTTGCTTAGCTTTTTAACTAGTTGATGTATTAGCTTTTTATTATCGGTAACGATACTGTCGTAGATGGTATCGGTCTTAGATCCAGCAACTAAATTGGCACTAATATATTCTGAAACTTTTTGAACATTAAGAATGTGAAAATTGCATTCCCAATTCTCGAAAAAGTGCATGGCATACTCAATCGCATTTAGGGAGTTTTCTGAAAAGTCTGTAGGCAAGAGGATGTTTTTCATTTTTATGAAATTTTATGCAGACAAAGTAGGAATTCTACATTGTTGAAAAAATGACCTTTGTCATATAAGATTATGAAATGACATCATTGAAAAAATATCGATAACAACAAGGGGTATCATCTCTATAGGGAATAATAAAGCAGAACTGATATTGGTCATATTTTGCAGCTATGCCTTCTACTACCTTCGTCTAAGATTTAATCTTAATAAATATTTAAAGATGTCAAAGACAATCGTTCCCATTAGAAAAATCCAGTCAAATGGTGCTACTGAAAATAAAGCTACTATAAAAGGTCTTGTTTATAATGGGCCTGGTAAAATAGAGTATAAAGGGGTGCCAATGCCAAGTATCGAAAAGCCAACCGATGCCCTTGTAAAAATAGTCAAAACCACTATTTGCGGTACCGATTTGGGCATCTTACATGGAAAAACGCCAAGTGTAAAACCAGGAACTACTCTGGGCCACGAAGGCATTGGAATCATAGAAGAAGTAGGGACAGGCGTAGGCAACTTTAAGAAAGGTGACCGGGTGATCATCTCTTGTATTACAGCTTGTGGTTCGTGTGAGTATTGCAAAAAGCAAATGTATGGTCATTGTAAAGACGGAGGTTGGATATTAGGCAACCTCATTAATGGAACGCAAGCAGAATATGTTCGTATTCCACATGCCGATAACAGTCTGTATAAAGCTCCAAAGGGAGTAGACGATGAAGCGTTGGTAATGCTTAGTGATATCCTGCCTACGGGTCATGAAATAGGTGTAATTAATGGTTGTGTAAAACCAGGAGACACTATTGCCATTGTTGGTGCAGGTCCCATAGGTATGTCTGCTTTGCTTACGGCACAATTCTATTCACCAGCCAAGATTTATATGATCGATCTGGATGAAAATCGTTTGAAACTGGCAAAAAAATGGGGTGCTACTACTACGATTAATTCAGGATCAGAAGATGCTGTTAAAAAGATACTTGCTGAAACTGCAGACGGGGTAGATGTAGCCATAGAAGCTGTAGGCGCTCCTGCTACTTTCGATATCTGCCAACAAATAGTTCGTCCTGGTGGTCACGTAGCAAACATTGGGGTTCACGGAAAAAGTGTAGCCCTAAAAATTCAGGATCTATGGATTAAAAATATTACCATAACGATGGGATTAGTAAATACCAATACTACCCCTATGCTTCTGAAAACTGTCACTTCAGGAAAAATAAAACCAGAGCAATTAATTACCCACCACTTTAAGTTAGATGAAATTATGCATGCATATGAAGTGTTTGATAATGCTGCTGAAGAAAAAGCTTTAAAAATAATCTTAACAAACTAAACATGAAAATACAACTAAAGATTCTGGCTATCATTGCCATGATAGGAATTCCCCATTTTGGATATACACAAACACTGTACAACATTCAAAATACAAACGATGTGGATATTAAACTTTCGGGAACTTCCACTTTGCACGATTGGGAAATGGATGCCACAAAAGCGAAAGGAGCGGGACAATTCATTTTTGCTGCCAATAGCGAAAGCGAGCTCATATCATTGAACTCACTTACACTTAGCTTAAAGGTTAAAGATCTACAAAGTGATAGCAAAGGCTTAGATAAAAATGCCTACAAGGCATTAAAGACCGATACCCATAAAGAGATCAATTACCACTTAACTTCCTCTACCCTGTCGAATGAAGGAGTAGGATACCTCCTTAAAACTATAGGTAAACTTACCATAGCAGGGGTTACCAAAGATATTAACATGGATATGCACGTAGTTGTAAATGAAAATAAAACAATTACATGCACGGGTTCTATTAGCCTTAGAATGACAGACTATAACGTGGAACCACCTTCATTTATGATGGGACTTATGACTACTGGTGATGAGACAACCCTGGGTTTTGAAGTGGTATATATAAAATAAAGTAAAGGTTATTCTTTTTAATTATTAAAATACATACATAATGAAAAATATACTAATTCTATCGATTTGCTTTCTTACTATTGGAGTAACGGCACAGCAAAAAAGCTTACAATATTTTAGAACCAATGATCAAAATGGTCTTAATGTTTTTGAAACTTCTAAAGAGGATTCAATACCATATACAGGCGTTAAAGTTAGAGTAGGAGGCGACTTTGCGATGCAGTTTCAGAGTATAGACCAAAGCAATGATGCTAACAATTTCGTTGAACTGGGCTCAGACTTTAACCTTCCTAATGCAAACCTTAATCTGGACGTACAATTAATTGACGGAGTAAGAATGCATCTTACGGCCTACCTGTCTTCTCAACACCACGAAGAAACTTGGGTGAAGGGCGGACATCTTCAAATAGATAAGCTCGATTTCATAAAAACAGGATTTATGGAAGAATTGATGCAGTATACTACCATTAGGATTGGTCTGGATGAATTTAATTATGGCGATGCTCACTTTCGAAGAACAGACAATGCAAGAGCTATTTTTAATCCTTTTATAGGAAATTACCTTATGGATTCCTTTTCTACAGAAGCTTTTGGGGAAGTAACCCTTCAAAAAGATGGGTTTCTAGTCCTTGCTGGAGTTACCAATGGTAAGCTCAATCAAAGTGTGGTGGTTACAGATGAAACTGATAACAAACTATCCTTTTATGGAAAGTTGGGCTTTGATAAACAATTACAAGATGATGTAAGAGTACGATTAACCGGGTCTATATATTCTAATCAAGGAACTAGCACTGGGACTTGGCTTTATGGAGGGGATCGTACCGGGTCTAGATATTACAATGTCTTGCATACACTAGAAGATACTGATGGAAATACAGAAGGGGGTGCATTTGAAGGCAGATACAATCCTCGGTTTAAAAAATTGACTGCGATACAAATCAACCCTTTTATAAAATTTCAAGGACTGGAATTCTTCGGTATTTACGAATTGGCGTCAGGAAGTAATGAAATTATAGCACCAGCAGCAGATAAAGAAGGATCATTCACTCAGTTAGCAGCAGAATTGTTATATCGTTTTGGCGCTCAGGAAAGATTTTATGTAGCTGGCAGATATAATACTGTAAATGGAAAAACGGTAGAAAGCGCTTCAGAAGACTTGAAAATTAACAGGTTTAACGTTGGTGGTGGCTGGTTTCTTTCAAAGAATATCATTGTAAAAGTAGAATATGTGAACCAACAATATAAAGGAAACGCGTGGACCGGAAGATTTGCAGGAGCAGAATTTGATGGTTTTAATCTGGAAGCAGCAATAAGCTTTTAAACTATTCAAAAGAACAATAAATAAATAAAGAAATGATGGAACAACTTCAAGAAAATGAAAGTATAACTATGCCACGAATAGGAGACAAAGCTCCGGCATTTAAAGCAGTTACAACACAAGGAGAGATTAATTTCCCGACGGATTATAAAGGTAAATGGATTATTCTGTTTAGCCATCCAGCCGACTTTACACCGGTGTGTACTTCTGAGTTTATGACGTTTGCAAAACGAGAACCTGAATTTTCTGCTTTAAACTGCCAGTTGGTTGGTTTGTCCATTGATGGTTTGTACAGCCATATTGCTTGGTTACGAACCATAATGGAAAAGATCGAATTTAATGGGATGAAAAATGTGGAAGTCAAATTTCCATTAATAGAGGATATTACTATGGAAGTTGCCAAAAAATATGGTATGATCCAGCCTGGTGAGAGTTCAACAAAAGCAGTAAGAGCAGTATTCTTTATTGATCCCAAAGGAATTGTTCGTGCGTTAATTTACTATCCGCTTTCTACTGGTAGAAATTTCGATGAATTAAAAAGAGCACTCATTGCAATGCAAACTGCAGATGCTTTCAATATTGCTACACCAGCAGATTGGCAACCTGGGGATGACGTTATTGTACCTCCAGCAGGTTCTTGTGGTGTTGCCAAAGATAGGATGGAAACTAAAGAAGAGGGGGTTACTTGTTATGATTGGTTCTTCTGTACTAAAAAGCTATCACTAGAGGAAGTAAATAATCCACCAAAACAAAATAATTAAAATACACCAACAATGGAAGCACACTATTATAACGTAGACATTAACTGGGAAAACAACCGTAAAGGTGTCATGTGTTCTCCTGAATTGAATGAAAAAAAGGGTATTTGTATTGAAGTGGCCACACCGCCAGAATTTTCGAAAGGGATGGAAGGAATTTGGTCACCCGAACATCTATTTGTAGCTGCCGTTAGCGGTTGTTTGATGACTACATTCTTAGCCATAGCAGAAAATTCCACACTTGAATTTAGCAATTTCCGTTGCCAGGCAAAGGGAAAGCTGGAAATGAAGGATGGTATATTGATGATGAGCGAAATTATACTGAAACCTACGGTGGTTATTCAAAATGAAGCATATAAAGATAAAGCAGTGCGTGTGTTAAAAAAGGCTGAAAATGCCTGCTTGATATCCCACTCCATCAAGTCAAAAATTACAATGGAAATAACAATAGAGGTGAAACCAATTTTAATTGAAAGCACATGACAAAAGGTGCAAATCATTTTCTTGGTTGAAATTTAATGATAGCTATATACTACCCTTGTTATTAAACTTCAATAGCCTATACCTTTTTATATGACCGAACTACAACTCATAGTGCTATTTTCCTTGCTCTCTGGGTCAACTATTTTTTTTGGAGGCTTGCTATCTCACTATTTTCGAATTCATGTTAAAGCTGGATTAGTAAAGGCAGAAATTATACACGGCTCCATAGCGTTTGGAGGTGGTATATTACTGGCCGCAGTAGCATTAGTGCTGATTCCTGAAGGAATGGAGTCGCTTTCATTAATACCCATGGTAATATGCTTTCTGGCGGGTGCTAGTACGTTCTTTTTTATAGACAGATATATTGAGAAAAAAGGTGGAACCATGGCGCAATTGTTAGGGATGCTTTCAGATTTTGTGCCTGAATCTATGGCGATGGGTGCTGTATTTTTACATGATCCACAATTAGGCATATTATTGGCCATTTTTATTGGTGTTCAAAATTTTCCTGAAGCTTTCAATGCATATCTAGATCTAAAATCTAGTTATTCTGCTGGAAAATGTTTGCTGATTCTTTTTCTATTGAGTTTTTTAGGAGTTGTGTCAGCACTCGCAGGGTATTACTTTTTGTCTGGTATGCCTATGTCAATTGGAGCACTTATGATTTTCTCTTCGGGTGGAATTATTTACCTTATTTTCCAGGATATAGCGCCTTTGTCACGCATGAAAAAGAATTGGATTCCAGCACTTGGAGCGTGTTTTGGTTTTTTGGTCGGAATGATGGGATTAAAGATGCTAGGATAAATCACATTGTTAATTAGTTAAATATATTAAGTTGCAATGAACATTCAAATTGAATGAACACAGATAAATTTACATATGTCGATAAAATTAAAATATTTCGACATATATTTTTATTATGTCGATCCCTTCGACATATTTAGAGAGTTGAATGAGCGTAAAAATTGACCCAATCTACCTTTATCCAAGCTACAAGAGTATATACTATACCCCTTTAAAACTTGAAATCCCGTTCCACCCCATTTCTCTGCATTTCGCGAAAAGCTGCATTACGTGGAAAGCGGTTCACTACACTATCTTGAACCCAGTCGCAGCAAAAGCGACAGCGTTCGCCCTGCAAAAAGATCCCACCAACCTTTTATTCCACAAAGTTTAAAATTTTGCCCGAGACGAACTGCATGACCGTTCGCTCGCTCGCTTTTATAAGTTCTTACTCGTTCATAATTTTAGTGTGGGTTACCGAAAAGGTAACGGCGATGGCGCTATGGGAAGTAAGTGAATGAAATTGAAATGAACGCTAATCTGTATCATTTTGCTACAATTAAACTTGGTAATTTTTGCAACACATAAAATTCAATATCAAAAGAAAAGGAAAACGCTCAAGATATAATAAGTAGGTGGTTTTAAAAGAAATGTTATATCAAAGTACATCAAATAAAACCATCTAAAATGGATAATTGAATTAGTTTAATTATATGATTATTAGTTGATTAAAATTATTTAACTTCATTGAAAGGCTAAAAAATAGCTGTATTAAAATTGCCAAATAAAGCTTTTCAGCATTCGTTGAAAAGTATGAAGATCCTGAAATGAAATGAAGGAATCGAATAGCAAGAGGGTAACACGCGATGCGATGTTATATATTTTTAAAATACTGATTTTTAGTATTTTAAATAAATTCGATTAGGCGGTTTCAGTTTATTTTTCACGGAAAAACCTCGCTAGTCCAGTAAAATCAACAAATTTTTCACGAAAAAATGGATAAAGGATATGAAAAAGAGCGATTTGAGAGCCTGAGTATTAAAAGCTCCGTGACAAAGAAATTCAAAAAATATTGTAGGTCGATCTCGAAATCGCAATCTATGACATTGCTCTTGATGTTGGATTTTTTTGAGCAAAACGGAATTTCTCCAGAAGATGATTTGACACCAAATTTAAAGGCTGCTGAAAATTTGTTTAAGAAAAGAATCAATGCACTAATTGCCATTGTAAAAGACATCGAAAAAACGCAGACAAAACCTACTCTGGCAATGTTGCAAACACTTTTTATGGTAGACGAACCTAAAAAGAAACCGCTACTATTAGAAAAGAAACGGTTCAAGAAAGAAGTCAAGAACCATTTTGGAGAAAAAAGCGGTGTTGATTTGAAAAACGAAGGCGAAGTTTAAGAAGCAGATTGAAAATATCAAATCAAATTAAAATAAACCAACTGCTATGAAACCCCGTAAATAGTAAAAAATATTCATTTTAGAGGCTTTTAATTTTTGTTTTATAACGCGATGATAGTTGGTGTCAGAAAGCTGCAAAAATCCATTAGCGTTTTTAAAAAGCACTTTAAATTTGATGTTAAGGTTGACTTATCAATCCAAAATATTTTTTTAAATCAATAAAAAACTGCCAGCCCTTTTGTGTTTTTATATGTTTAATATTTTTTATTTATAGATACCAATGCTTGTCCAGTAGTTGTCCTAGATTTGGGACGGTACCGTCCTGACAGTAGTCTCAAAAGTGAACTTCTTATGGGACAGTTAAAGTGAACTAAATGTCTTCAAATTTTATGGAGCCGAAATTCAACTATTTTTTACGATTCTTTTTGTCCTCTTTTTTCTTATCAGCCGCCATTTTTTCCTGTAAAGCCTTCATATCCTCATTAACTTTTCGGTCTACGATTTTTGCGTAATGCTGCGTGGTCCGTAGATTTTTATGCCCCAACATTTTGCCCACAGTTTCCAAAGGAACGCCATTGGTAAGAGTTACGGTAGTAGCAAACGTATGACGGGCTAAATGGGTGGTAAGATTCTTTTTAATGCCGCAGAGCAATGCTATTTCCTTGAGATAAGCATTGGACTTCTGGTTACTTAAAACGGGTAACACGCAATCGCCATTTAAAACTTTAGGATGTTCTTGATAGCGCTCCAAAATTGCAACGGCTGGAGGGAGTAGGGGGATGACTAATTTCGTTTTGGTTTTTGTTCTTTTTGTCTGGATGGAAAAATTGCCATCAATATCCGTAACTATATTATCTGCATTCAGTTTTTGAATATCAATATAGGCGAGACCCGTATAACAACAGAACACAAACATATCACGCACAATAGCCAATCGATCCCAATGGATGTCGCGTTCCGCTAATGAATCTAGTTCTTCTTTCGTTAAAAATTCCCGCTCCACTGTTTTGAACTTAATTTTGTAATTGTAAAAAGGATCTTTGGTAATCCATTCGTTGCCCACGGCAATCCGGATAATCTTTTTAAAATTGTTGACGTATTTAAGTGACGAGTTATGATTACACGCCTTTTTCTCTTTTAAGAAATATTCGAAACCCCTAATAAATTTCAGATTCACATCCCGAACGGGAATGTCTTCCTTGATATAGGCTTCCTGTACATAACCGTGAATATGATTTCTTGTCGTGTGATATCTTTTATAGGTTCCGAGCGCAAATTCGATATCTATCAATTTCTCCATCTGCTTATTATGCTCGTCAAAAACTTCCAGTAGCATTTTTGGCTTTTCTTTTTTGCCTATGTAAAGATTTTTGAGATCTAACGCAGTAAAAGGTTGATTCGCATCAATTAGTTTTTCGTGCATCTTATTTACACGGCTTCGAACCTTATCCAAATAGTGATTTAATTCACGCGCTTCGGCGCTCGTCCCACGCATTTTATTCGTCCGAGCGTCCCATCTTTGAGGATCAACTTTGCGTGAAATGCTTAATTCACTTCGCTTTCCATTTACAGTTAAACGAAGATATAGCGGTACTTTCAGGCCGTTTTCGGTTTTATCTCTTTTTAAGTAAAATAGGTGTGAGAATGAAGTGTTCATTTTTGGTGACTTTTTAACACTGATAAAGGTACAAAAAGACTAAAAATAAATTTTTATATTTAACATATAATCAAATAGTTACATCAAAATCGGTGAGTATTTTTTGCATAAAATTCTACTCACCGAATAGGTGACTTTTTATATGTTATTATTTGCCATTAAATGAGATCAGTAAAAATGAAAAACCCTGTAAATCATAGGATTACAGGGTTTTTGGATTGACTTGGTAGTCAAAAAGTGGAGCCGGAGGGATTCGAACCCTCGTCCAAACGTGCTGAGTTATCGCTTTCTACATGTTTAGTTTTTGTTTAGATTTTCGTGAGATTGCCGGTCAAAAACTACCAACGCACTCCTTATCTTCACTTTAGTTTCTCCCGCGCATCAAAGCCCTGTGCGGGATAGGTTTACTTTTACGAAGTCCCGAAATCGATCGCCGTAAACCAAGGCAATCGAGAGACTTCCTGCTTGCCTACCTTGTAGGCCGAGGCATTATCCTACTATAATTCGGATTATGCAGCTAGGGCGTAGTTATTCTCGCCGTTTAAAAAGTGTGAAAAATGAGATTTAAGAGCTGTTTCCCAGCGCTCTACATGCTTACCATACCACAAGACCCGCTGTCAAAACCAGTCGGCCCCGTTTTAAATTACGAAGTACGAACGACAAATGCCGTACATATCGTAAAAGCTTTCAAAGATCATTTGGCGGGTTGCTGTTTTCCTACCGTTAAAAAGCACCGGGCTTTCGGCAGTCGCTTTCCCGCACCTTTCGGGCTGCGGCAAGAGCTTCAACAAAGCCTCAATCCCTACCCGAAAAGGGATCACAAAGATACAAGAATAATAGTATCTTCGCAGTCATTACATAATTATTCAAAAAGTATTCCAAATGCCTATTACCTTCGCTATCATAAAAGAACGTAAAAACCCGCCAGATCGTCGTGTCGTTTTTTCACCTTCAGCTCTAAAAGAAGCTTCAGAAAAATTTCCCAATGCCCGGTTCATCGTAGAATCGAGTGCTATCAGAATATTTTCCGATCAGGCTTATAAAGATGCAGGGTTTGAAGTAAAAGAGGATGTTTCAGAAGCAGATGTGATGCTGGGCGTAAAAGAAGTGCCTGCTGACGCTCTTATTCCAAATAAAAAATATTTCTATTTCAGCCATACCATTAAGAAGCAACCCTATAACAGGAAATTGCTCGTGGCGATGCTGGAAAAAAATATAGAAATGTACGACCACGAAACCATCGTAAAACAAAATGGCGCACGATTAATTGGTTTTGGAAGATATGCGGGATTGGTAGGAGCGTATAATGGTTTTAGAGCCCTGGGAATAAGAGACGGATTGTTTAATCTACCCAAAGTAGAAACGCTCCCCGATCTGGACGCCGTAAAAACAGAACTGGATAAGATCACCATCCCAGCTATTAAAATACTACTTACCGGCACAGGAAAAGTAGCTAAAGGCGCCAAAGAAATTTTGGATCATTTAAAGATAAAGGAAGTAAGCGACGCGCTGTATTTAACTACAGAATTTACGGAGCCTGTCTATTGTATGGCAGATGTGATGGAGTACGCAAAACGAAAAGACGGAAAAGTAGGGGATAAGTATGCTTTTTACAAAGACCCGACAGGGTATGAAAGTAATTTTATGCCCTATGCTGCCCAAACCGATTATTTTATAGCGGGTCATTTTTATGGTAATGGAGCTCCTTATTTATTTACCAGAGAAGATGCTAAACGTGAAGACTTCAGGATAACTATGGTAGCCGATATTTCCTGTGATATAGACGGTCCCGTAGCAAGTACCATACGTCCTAGTACTATTGCGAACCCATTTTACGGCTATGATCCAAAAACCGAGAAAGAAGTACCTTTTGAAACTAAAGGCAGTATTGGCGTCATGGCAGTAGATAATTTACCCTGCGAACTCCCAAAAGACGCCAGCGAAGGCTTTGGCGAAATGTTTATAGAAAACGTGATCCCGGCATTCTTTAACGGTGACGAACGCGGTATTTTAAAACGCGCTAAAATGACAAATGCTGAAGGGAACCTTACGCCACGATTTTCCTATTTGGAAGATTATGTTAAAAATTAGTTTTCACTACGTATTTAATCGTATATTTAACACATATCAACGATAATTAATAATTTTTGTTTTATTTAACAGGAATAATCTGATAAGTATTTTTTTTATAATCGATTAAGTACTAGATTTATCTCCTCAAATTAGACGACTAACAAACCTACTATCTATGAAAAAATTATTATTTTTTTTCCTCACCCTGGTATTCACAGTACCCTCCATTGCTCAGGTAGGAATTAATACTACACGACCCGATGCCACGTTGCACGTGGAAGGAAATTTAATTATTTCGGACACTGGAGGGATGACGATGGAGGGAGAGCCAATTGAGGCCACCAAAATCGTGGGTATTGATGACGACGGAAATATAGTTGAATTAACGACCGATGAAAATCTTTATCTGGAGAACAACATCATTAAAACGGTAGATAGAAAGGAGCGTATAGGTGATTTGCCCGTATTTTCTGGTTCTGAAGCGCACAATGTGAGCTTAATTGTATTTCCAGGTGGCTCTAATGGCGGAAGATCTGTGATACGATTAAGACACGACTCCGGAGTATTTGATATTACAGGTTTCGATGTAGGTGAATTAGGAGGACCAGCTGCTGCCGATGGATATACTGCCTGGCTCTATGCTGTAACTGACGACGTAATATTGAAAGCAGAAGACAATGGTTCTGATCCTGAAAACAGGATTGCCGCAAATAACGATTTTACCATAGAACAATACCAAATGGTAAAAATAATGTACGACTCACTGCTACAAAGATGGGTGGTTATGTCTGGATGTGAGCACAATTAATAATACCTAACTCTTAAAATAGTACAACCGGTCATAGAAATATGTCCGGTTTTTTTATGGTATACGTTTCAACTATTCTGGATGTTATAAAGAGTGCGCTTCAGGATAGAAGTTTGGCTATAAGGATAGGGAAATTTCAATAAGAAATCAATACAGTATGGCTGGTGTGTATGTTACGGAGCCTGCTAAAACTATATACTAAATGATAGCGTAAAGCGTGATTTTCGGAAGCAATAATAGAGGTAACTATAGATTGTAGTAATCGTAAAGGAAAGTAACCTGATAGGATAGTAATACTTGAAGATCTGGACCGAATAGCTTCCTGTATTACTATAATTCCCGAAGTAATTACACCTATAAATATTTTGCCAGCGTATTAATAAACTGTTCTCCTTTGTAGGGTTTTATAACAACATCATTCAATAAACTGAATCCGTTTTGTTCGAGAACTTTTTCTCGCTCTACGGCAGTTAATGCTAAAATAGGAATGTCTTTATCAAAATTACGGATCTGTTCGGTAGCTTCAAAGCCATTCATTCCGGGCATGTTTATATCCATTAATATGAGATCGAAGCGTTGCTTTTTAAATAGCTGTATGGCTTCTTCTCCACCAGTAGCCAGAATAGCCTCTGCTCCATAATTTTCAACCTCTCTTTGGGTGACCATTCTGTTTATCTTGTTATCATCTACAATCAAAATTCTTTTTCCGGAAAGCGCTTCGGTATCAACCATTTCGTTTTTAACAGACTGGTCGCTCTTTTTTGCGATCTTGTATACTATATTGAATGTCACTTCGGTGCCATCTCCAAGTTCGGAGACAAGGTGTATGTTAGATTTGTGCTGTTTGAGGATCTTCTTAACTATAGGCAGCCCCAGACCGGAACCATTAATATCATTTTTATGAAACTCATAGTCCTGGACAAAATCATTAAAGATGTCCTTTTGTATTTCAGGGTGTATCCCTACACCATTATCTTTAATTGAGAAACCAATTTTGACCTGATTGGTCCCCGGATCCTCTAGTCGTTTTAATTTAATTATGATAACACCGTCATTTGTAAATTTCGAAGCGTTACTCAAGAGATTCATTAAAACCTGAGACAACTTTACTTCATCACCTTTAAGATGTTTCGGTAAATCCTTATCAACTTCTATAATAAACTCGTTGGGATGTCCATTGTTTAAAAATTTTATGGAGTCCACAACGTTTTCTACCAGCGTATGGATGTTAAATACTCTTTCTTTTAACCGTTCGTTCTTTTCGGCATCAATTTTATTGAAATACAGTGCATTGTTAATTAAGGAAAGCAAGTAGTCTGCCGAGAATTTCAGAGTGCTAATGTGTTCTTTTTCAGTATCAAATTTTGGATTTTTCAGCAACATATTGCTTATACCAATTATTCCGTACATAGGAGTGCGTAACTCATGGGTAATGTTGGAAAACAAACGGCTTTTTGCTTTGCTCAATTCCTCGGTTTTTTCTTTTTCGTTTAAATATTGCTTGTTTTTTTGTCGTAGGTTTTTAAGTAATTTTCGTCTTCTTAAGTACGAAAACAGTAAAAAGAGAAAGAAAACAAATAAAATCCCAGACGCTATTTTTATCCACAATAGTTGGGTTTGTCGCATGGCTTCCTGCGTATCTATCTCTGCCTGCAGTGCCTGCTCTTTTAGCTCAAGTTGATACTGGTCCAGTTTATATCTCGCGGTGGCGGTTTCAATGGCCTGTATCTTGTCGGTTTCATATTGCTTGCTTAAATAGGTTTGAAGTTCCGAATTGGCATTATAAGCTGCCCTGTAATCGCCGTCCAGCACATAAGATTTTGAGAGATACTCATAAATCTGAATCAGGACTTCATCAAAATTGATTTCTTTCGCCTCAATAGCGCATTCTTCTAAGATGCGAATTGCATTTTTTGAATCTCCTTTTATATAGCTTAGTCTGCCTTCGAGGGATTTTGCCGCTACAGAAAAATACTTGCTATTGGCATACTCTGCATATTCTACGGTTTTGGGAACGTGAAACGATGCCAAAGCCACATCTTCAGTATTAATGCTTAAATCTGAAAGATTGTTATGCAGAATAAAAAGAGCCGTAGAATCTGCCGATATTTTAGCAGAAAAAATGGCTCTTTCGTAAAGTTTAATGGCATCCTGTGTCTGGCCTTGTAGTGCGTATAAATTTGCCAGATCTATTTGTGTGGTCACAATACTTTTTGGATCGTTATTTTGTAAGGCTCTGTTAACATTTTCTGAAAAAACCTTCTTGGAAGCAATGGTGTCCTGGCTCTTCAAAAACGCATTCCCTATTAAACTGGAAAGATCAATAATTTTTTCTACATCGTTTTCCTCTAAAGCAAGTGAAATCACACTATTCCCTTTCTCTATAACAAAATCATAATTTTTTTGAAAATATTGCTGTTCAACAAATTTGTATAGGCTATCGATCTCCTTTTGATTTGAAGTCTTTACTAGAGAGTCCTTTACATTTTTTTGAGCTTCCGGGCTTTGAGAAATACCACAAAAGCCAAAAAGAATAATGAATACAAAAGTTGCTACTACGTTCTTCAAAAGAAAATAAATTAGTTGAACCGATAAATATATATGAAAAGTCCTACAAACTTAAAATTTTTTTTAAAAATGTCACGTTTTGTGTGATTCCTGTTAACATTATAAGAAATCGACGCAGATTTTCGAAGTCGTTTAATTTTACAAAGAATACCACTTTCTTACTTTGTGTCTCAAATACCATGTGATAAGATCTCTGAAAGCGCCAACGTTGGAAAATATTTATAAACACGCGCTGGTATTAAGTCAAAAAACCCTACAAGTTCTAATAATATATTTAGAAAGATGAATAGAGAAATTTAACTTATTTGTTAATAAAAAGTGTTAAAACAAATAAAAATTGCACTTAATCGGATATTATGTTCATTTCGTGGACTTTTTTTTGTTTATTTGCTTCATTGTTAATGATCTTAAAATTAAATTGAATGAAAAAACAGTACTTCGCAAATGTAATTTTTGTATTTATTTTTTCTTTGTCAACTTTTATTTCACAGGCAACTTCTTTTGAAGCAACTGAGATCTTTAAAAGTGGCTCCGAAATTTGCAATATTGCAATTGCCTGCCCCCCGAACCAGACCGAAACGGTCGAACCAACTTGTACTTTCATTATGCCGGATTATACGGGATTCGCTACGGTGACAGATGCCTGTGCAGCTCCTGTTTTTACGCAGACGCCAATGGCTGGAACCAGTGTGGGGCTGGGAACCTATACCATAACGCTTACCGCAGATGATGGTGTAAACGTAGTGTCTTGTACGTTCGATATTGAAGTGATAGATACTACCTCCCCAACCTTAACCTGTCCTATAGATCAGGTTGAAATTTTTGACGAAAATTGCCAATTTGTACTTCCGGATTATACCGCATTGGCCAGTGCGTCAGATTCCTGTAGTCCAGGAAGCATTCCTATTACGCAAAATCCTCCCGCAGGAACGGTAATTTCCGGAACTACCACTATTTTTCTATTCGCAACAGATATTGCAGGAAATACAGGAGCCTGTACTTTCGACGTAATTGCAAGTGATATAACCCCGCCAACTATTATCTGTCCTGCCGATAGAGAGGAAAGTGCCAATATTGACTGTTTGTTTGTCATACCGGACTATTCTTCAATAGCTACGGCAAACGACAATTGTGGTATTCCTACGTTCACCCAAATTCCGGTGCCTGGAACCATTGTAAGTCTGGGTATTACACCCATTGCTTTAACAGCCAGCGATGGCGTAAATACAGCGTCTTGCACGTTCAATATTAATGTTATAGACGATAGGGCGCCCATTGTAAATTGTCCTGCAGACCAAACTGAAGATTTTGATGCAAACTGTCAATTTGTTTTACCGGATTATTCCAATCTCGCATCGGTGACCGATGCCTGCTACGCCGGACCATTTAGTATGAGCCAAGATCCACCAGCTGGTACTGTAATTACAGGAGATACCACAGTCACAATATATGCCGAAGACAATGCAGGGAATATTGGTTCCTGTACATTCATGGTTATCCGAAATGATATTACACCACCAACCATAACCTGTCCGGGTAACCAAACTGAAGAAATTAATACCGAAAACTGTATGTTTAGTATTCCCGATTACACAGGGCTTGCTAGTGCCGCAGATAATTGCAGTACCGTTTCTGTAACTCAGGATCCCGTTGTGGGAACTTTGGTGGGTCAGGGAACAACTACCATCACATTAATCGCAAACGATGGTTCAAACACTTCCCAGTGTACGTTCGATATTTTTGTAGAAGATACTTCAGTGCCTAATGCCGTTTGCGCATCGCCTTTTACTGTTTCGTTGGATGCAACAGGAATAGCAACTATTACGGCAGAAGACGTGGATGGAGGTTCTAACGATTTCTGTGGAATTTTAACATTGTCTATTGATGTTACAAGTTTTACCTGCGATGACTTAGGCCCCAACACAGTAACCCTCACCGTGGAGGACGCAAACGGATATATAAGTTCGTGCTCAACCACAGTAACCGTAGAAGATCCTATGTTTGTTTGTAATCAGCCTCCCACTGCTGTTTGTCAACCTGTGGTAGTTGATGCCAATATGAATTGTGAAGGCGAAGCTACTGCAGCAGATTTTGATGGAGGTTCTTTTGATCCGGAAGGGTTGCCCACCTCTATTACGATAGATCCGGTTGGACCGTATCCTTTGGGAGTGACCAATGTGACACTCACAATAGATGACGGTGCATTTTCGGATAGTTGCACTACTACCATTACTGTTTTAGATGCTACACCGCCGGTCTTATCCTGTATAGCCGACCAGTTTGAAGAAACAGACGCAAACTGTTCCTTTATAGTGCCGGATTACACGGGCGATGTAACGGTAAGCGATAATTGTAGTACACTTACTATAACTCAAGATCCTGTTGCAGGAACTATAGTTTCCACCGGTGTCATTTCAGTAGAAATCACAGCCGATGATGGTGCAAACCAGGTTTCCTGTACATTTAACCTCACGGTAGAAGATCTTATAGCGCCAACTGCAGTATGCCAGAATATTACAGTGCAATTAGATGCTAACGGATTGGCAACTATAACTCCAAACAATATAGGTGCTGGAAGTAGCGATAACTGCGGAAATATAACCATGACGCTGGATCAGGATACATTTGATTGTAACGATATTGGTGAAAATACAGTAGAATTTACAGTGACAGATTCGTCTGGGTTCATGAGCACCTGTACTGCTTTGGTAACGGTAGAAGACACTGTCGCTCCTGTCGTCTTATGTCAAAATATTACCGTAGCACTGGATACGAACAATGAAGCCGAAATTACCATTAGCGATATTGATGCAGGAAGTACCGATAATTGTGGTATTGCCAGCTATGCACTGGATGTGACGAATTTTGACTGCTCTATGGTTGGTGATAACACAGTGACATTAACAGTAACCGATGTTAACGGGAATGTAGAAACATGCTCGGCCATTGTGACTGTTCAGGATACCGAGTTTCCGGTAGCTATGTGCCAAAGCATAACAGTAGCAATGGATGCTGACGGTGTGGCTACAATTACACCAGAAGATTTAGATACGGGAAGTACAGATAATTGTGAAAACTTCACAACTTCGGTAGATATGCTCACATTCGATTGTAGTAACCTTGGAGTAAATCCGGTAGTATTTTCAATTACCGACGTACAGGGAAATGTCGCTACCTGTAATGCCGTAGTTACTGTAATAGATATACTGCCACCTGTGCTGGATTGCCAGAATATTTTTGTGACTTTAGATGAAAGCTATTCGGCTACTATTGAATATAATGAGATCTTTGGTGGAAGTTCAGATAATTGCACAATTGTGAGCAGTGAAATGGATGTAGATACGTTTGACTGTTCGCATATCGGATCAAACGAAGTTACGCTTACGGTAACAGACCAGAGTGGAAATATTTCTACATGCACCACTACCGTTATGGTAAATGAGGGTATATTTTCACCAGTCGCTATTTCCCAGAATGTAACTGTACCATTGCAACACGATGGTGTAGGCGTGGTAGAAGCGATAGATTTTAATGCAGGATCCACTGGTGTTCGCTGTTTTGATGGCTTTAGTATAGACAGGGACACATTTACGTGTGAAGATATTGGGGATCCCATCCCTATTGAGTTTACGGTCCACAACGCTGCCGGAGAAACCGATACTGTAACTGCTTATGTAAATGTAGTAGATAGCCTTGCGCCCGAAATACTATGTCCGGAAGATCAATATGTAGTAAGCGAAGGACCCTATTCCCTAACTGATTATTTTGCAGCTGGTGAGGTAATGGCATTTGATAATTGTTCGGGTACCATAAACATCTCTCAGTATCCTCCTTCGGGAACAGTCCTGGAGCAAGGTACTTACACCATATTTATGACAGCCGTAGATAGTAGCGGATTTGAAAGTGAGTGTTCGTTTACCTTGACGGTAGATAATATTTTAGATGTTGCATCACCGCAAGCTTCTCCGGAAACTCTTGTGATGTATCCTAATCCGGCGAATCAGGAAGTAAAGATTAGCAATCCTCAATTTATAGAGATACAAAATATCATCGTATACGACATTAGCGGCAGAGTTGTAATGCGGCAACCCATTGCAGCCACAAACGCCCTGTTTACTATGGATATTTCAAATTTACAGAGCGCCACCTATGTAGTTGTTATTGAAACTAACAACGGTCAATTGGTTAAACAGCTCGTCAAAGAATAACAAAAACTAATCATATATAAAATGCTCAATCTTTTTTAAGGTTGAGCATTTTTATATCTTTTTACCAGTATCCACAAAAAGAAACCAAAGCCTAAAGTCACAAACCACGCAAACCAATTGGATACAGGGGAAACAATTAATGTCACTACCGTTTTTAACAGACTAGCAGGATCCTGTAAAATATCCCAGGAGTTAAACCTTAGAAATCTCCCCAGATAAATACCAAAACCACATAAAAAAGGAAGTGCTGTAAAAAATATGTTCCTCAACTTCTTACTGAAATTTTCCCGAAACAGGACCTCCATATGTTTTACTGAAACCAGATAAAATAACAAGCCGGCTATGGCAAAACTTAGAATTACCAAAAGATCTAGAAAAACAAGAAACCCATCGCTTAGTTGAAGATGAATTAAATCTGTGACAATGTAGGGTGCATTGGGTAAAAACAAGAGCCAAATAGCACTCCAGCAGAGGAGTCGCCATTTTTTGAGGTGTTCTTTCTGCCTTAGATAAAAGGATATGCAAAATGGAATGACAGCCAGAAACAGGTTCCAAACCAGGAAAAGCAGGAAAAAAGAATGTGTTAATTTTAACCGAATCATTAATAAAAATACACTCACAAAACAGCAGCCTGAGAGTATGGATAATGTTCTAAAATTTCTGAAGATAAGGTGTTTTATGTTATTCATGAGTTGTAAGTTTTTCAAAACCAAGCACCAATAAAAACCCGGTGAGATACGCCAGCAGGTCTTTATAGTCGAATGTGGTACCCAGAACAATTTGTAAAAAATTTGATGTAATAGTAAAGTGTTTTAGAAGGTTTATCATCTGTAAAAATTCTATGGCTATGGCAATTCCTAAAACGGTGAGTGCCAAATACAGTGTACGCCATTTTGTAAAAATTCGTAAAAAGTAGAACAGCAATGGGATCACCAAAACATCTCCCACAAACCCACGTATAAATTTGTGAAAGTGGAATAGGGCAATTGCTACTTCAGTTACTAGAAGCAACGTAACTATGGTCAGGTTTTTTTTCATAATTATACGTTAGAACAGATAAACCTCTTTATTTTCTTCTCTGGTTTCTTTTTAAGATTCATTCCCCCAGTCAATTTTCCGCGAAGCGAACATGATGATGGCAAGAATTACGAATAATCCAATACTTCCCACAAGCAGCGCGTAGTTTTCCAGCTGAATAATTACATATATAAAACCATATAACGAAGCCAACGATGCACAGATCAACAATGGAAATTTAAACCCCTTCAATATGGCTCTGGAATAAATGGTAATTAGTCCCAATACAGAGGCTGACGCGATGAGATATGCTTTCAAAAAGCTACTGTGTTCGCTTATGGAGATAAGCAAGGTGTAGAACATGACCAACGCCAAACCAATCATTACATATTGAAACGGATGGATATACAGCCTGCTAACCAATTGAATAAGCAGAAATACCAGTAATGTAAGCCCAATGACCATAAAACCATATTTTGCCGTTCGCTGGCTTTTTGCATATTCGTCTACCGGGATGATGAGGTTGGCACCAAATGCAAACCTGCTTAGATCTGGCAAATTTCCGAAGAATACCTGCTCAAATTGTCTGTTTATTTGGTACACTTCCCACTGTGCCTTAAACCCGTTGTCTGTAATTTCCCGGGATCCATCCATTGGCAAATACTCACCATTAAAGCTAGGGGAGGGCCAGTTGCTCGTCATTGCAACTTTAGTTTCCTTTCCAATGGGGATAAATTGCAAGCGCTCGCTACCGTTCACTTTCATATCAAATTTAAAAGGAATGGGTTGCTCGCTTTTTATCATAGCTTCAGAAAGTGTCACGCTCTCTAAGGTGTTAAGATATTCCTGAGAGAATTTTGGTGCCATTTCAACCATATCGGTTCCTATGGTGAGTGCCATAGTGTTTTTAATTCCTTTTAAATTGGATGTTTTTATAAGCACCGAAATTTTATCCCACAAAATATCTTCGGTTGTAATATTGTTTTCAGAAAGGTCTACCGCAGGGAAAATTCCCGAAATATTCATAGCTGCCGTATATACAACCGACTCGTACATGCCGCGCTTTAAAGGTTCTTTTTTGCTGTTGGCTTCGGCATCTATCAACAATTTATCGGGAAGGAGGTAGGCAGTTTTAATAATTGTTTCAGTGATGGTTTGATAGGTCTTCGTCTTCTCCATGTAAATACGTTCCTCATTATAGGTGTTGTAAGGCACTTTTAGGATAAGACCAGAGAGAAGTACTTCATTTCCCCACTTTTCGTTTATTTCCTTAACCACTTCTGCTTGACGCATAGCACGTTCGTTGATTAAGGATTGAACAAACTGTAATGGTACTAAGAGTACCAGGAGTAAAAATCCAACCACCAGCATACGTGCTGTGATAGAGTTGCGTAACCAGTTTCCGAATTTGTTTTTATTAATTTCCATAGTGTTTTATGTTTTTTAGATAAATGAGTATTCAAATAATATGTAGGTGTATAACATTGCTATCGGGGCATTTGTGAGAATAATTCCAATAGATTTTAAAATGGGTGTTTTTTGCTTTTCTATACAAAGTTTTAGCAGAAGTACCAGCAATACCATCAGATTTGTGACGACGGCTAGAAACAAGTAGAAAAGACCTACTACAGGTAATCCTTCTATATTAAAATTGACGAGTTGCAGCAAAAAAAGTATTGTTCCTATTGAAAAGGAAATTATAGCAATGGCTGCAGAGGTTCTTAATGTGTTCATATAGCTGAAATTTTAGCGGATTTATACTCCATAAATTGCTTTCGGTTTTCTTGAGAAAAAATGGCATCTTTAAATTGGCTGAATGAAAGCGGTAACACTTCTTTAAAATCGAAATGATGAAAACTGTTGGCTTGCTTTCCGTAGCGATATGCTTTTACATACAGTTTAAAATATTCCGGAAGTAACAATGTGCCAAAGAGCAATACCCCGAATAAATAGGGGGTTCGTTTTCCGTTGGCGAAACAAGTGTATTGTAGTGCAATTTCTTCTTCGACCGTGGTGCCAAACCCTGTGAGTACGTGGTAGGCATCGTGGCGTTCTACTTTTGGGATAAGCTCAAAACCGTTGGTGCTCAAAAAGGTGCCAAGGTGATAGCCAAAGGTGTCTCTGGGCATTTCCAGCAATTGGGAAGAGGTAATTCCCCAGGGTTCTTTTTTCTTGAACTTTCGGTACAAAGCTTCAGATTTCTCAAAGCCCCAATTAATAAGTTGTTTTCTAATACGTTTCATAAAGTACTTTGTATTTCAAAGTAAATAGTTTTAAAAAAATGCCCGTGTTGAGCGTTGTATTTTTACCTAGATTTCTTAATCTTTAATCTTTAATCTTTAATCTCCAATCTCCAATCTCCAATCTCCAATCTTTAGTTGTTCGTAATTAACACTTTAAAAAGGTTTCTTTGTAATTAATTTTTCCAGTGCTTCAATGTGTTTTTTAAATTCGGCTTTACCTAATTTGGTGGCAGTGTAGCTTGTATTTGGTTTTCGGCCTATAAATTGTTTTTCAACCAGAATGTAGGCTTCTTTCTCCAGTGCTTTTATATGGCTGGCCAGATTTCCATCTGTCACTTCCAGCAATTCTTTAAGGCGGGTAAAGTCTGCGTTTTCATTCACCATAAGTATAGACATAATGCCTAAACGAATGCGATGGTCAAACACTTTGTTTATGTTTTCTATAATTCCCAAGGCAAATTATTTTTTCTCTATTAAAAGCATAAAGCTTCCGTAAACAATATGCAACATTCCGAAGCCAAATACCCAAAGCCAAAATCCATAGCCGGGATACAATGCACAAATGAGTCCAAGGAAAATTTCCGTGTACCCTAAGTATTTAATATTACTGAAGGTATATTTAGAGGCATTAATAAGTGCCAGACCATAAAAAATAAGCATCAAAGCACCAGTTTGTCCATATTTTTGTTGATTCAGAATGATAAGAATATAAATTCCTCCTGCAACCATTGGAACCAGAAAGCTCCATAACAAACGTTTGGTAGAGGCATCCCAAACTTTAACCCCGTCATTCTTTGCCTTTCTTGTTGTAATGAAAATTGCGGTACTTATACTTAATAATGCTATTAGGAATAAATCCAGGACAATAAGTTGAAAGACATAACCATCTAAAATAAGATAATCTCTTCCCGAATTTGCAACCAGATAGTATGCAATTGCTGCCCCAATCAAAGCATAAATTCCTGCAAATATTCCAGCCCAGCCACTTAGGGAAATAAAACGAGACGATTTATTCATTAAATTTTTAATCTCGCTAATGTCTTTTAAATAATCTTGTTCGCTCATCTTTAAAGTACTTTGAAAAACAAAGTAAATACATTTAGTCTAATTTTAAGCTATATTTTTTATAAATTTTAACAGAAAACAGGAAAAACCCTTATCAGAAACAGTGAAAACCCTCTTGCCTGTTTATTATAATAGTTGGATTTTTGAAACCAGATTTAAGATTGTTTTTAGCCATAAAAACATAAAAAAACCCGTCAGAGTACTAATTGGGGAGTTAGTATAGGCGGGTTTCTTCATTTTAATCTTACAATATAAGCTATACACCAAACATCAACTCATTCATTGCCATGGTGATGGACGTGGTCCTTATTCTTTTTAAATGGAGTAGTTTTTAGTATTTCTGTCTTCAGGCTTTTTGAACCTTCCTTAATATAGATCTTTGATGGTTGAGCTATGGAAATGGATCCATAAGAACTATATGCTGTAGCACCATTTGGCCATTTAATTTCAAGGTTTTCTATAGTAGTTGCATTGCCAAGTCCTATTTCGGCTTGTAGACTGTTGGCACCAAAACTTCCTCCCGAGTTTATCGTGTGATGTATCACACGTGAGCTTCCATCGTCATTTTTTAGCGTTACTTTAATACGTGCTCCAATTGCCGAACGGTTAGATGTGGTACCTTCTAAAACCAGAGTGACAGATGTATTAACCCCCATAGGGTTTTCAAATAAAGCATTCTGAAAAACATCTCCTGAAATTGCTCCTCCCATAACGGCGTAGATATCCTGATCACCATCATTGTCGAAATCTGCAAAACCAATACCGTGTCCTTTTTGAAGATGTCCAAAATTTCCAGAAAATGTTACATCCTGAAAATCCATACCATTGTTGTTTCTAAACATTCTATTAGGAACAATAGAACTATACTGAGGAGCTCCTGTACCCAAGTAAAAATCCAGATAACCATCATTGTCCAGGTCTCCAAAATTACATCCCATGGTTGGTAAAATATGGTGTAGGTTTGCTTTTTCCGTCACATCGGTAAACGTATTGTTGCCATTATTTTGATACAGTCTTGGGTAGTCTGCATTTATTTTTTGTTTTAAATAATCTGCGGCTACTTCTTGTGTCATGTTGCTTAGCAGAGAACGATCGTAGCTACTAACAAAAATATCTTCAAATCCGTCATTATTATAATCAAAGAACCAGGTGGGAAAGCTCTCCAACGGTTCGGTAACACCTGCGGTTTCAGAAATTTCTTCAAACTTCCAATCAGCAATACCATCGCCGCCTTTATTTAAGAAGAGTTTGTTCTTTCCATTTAATATGGAAACATATAGATCTGGCAGGTTGTCATTATTTATATCGCTCGCGGTGACACCCTTAATATATTGAGTTAAATTTAAGTCAAGCTGAGGAGCAACATCGGTAAATGTTCCGTTTTTATTGTTTAAAAATAGTTGGGCGGGGTGTACTTCTTTTTGTGAGTGAGTTTCGTTGCCCACATACAAATCCAGCCAGCCATCTACATTAAAGTCTACCCATACTGCAGATTGAGTTGGATGCTGTCCATACATTCCTGCGCCAATTGTAACGTCTGTAAATGTACCGTCGCCATTGTTTTTTAAAAGTGAATTGGGCAATTGCCCCATCCATTTGTATCCACCCCAGGCTCCGCGTAGTACATAAAAATCTAAATATCCGTCATTGTTATAGTCTGCCTGAATTAAATTAAGACCGCCTGTAAGTTTTTGTAATCCAGAGGTTTGGGTTGCGTCGTTAAAGGTGCCATTGCCATCATTCTCAAAATATTTTAGATGACCGGACAATCCCCAGGAAGAAACTATAATATCTATAAAACCGTCGTTGTTAAAATCGTCTGCGATAACGCTACCAGCAAGACTGTTATCGTCTACACCCATAAAAATGGAAATATTTTCAAAATTGGGAAGATCGTATTCGGCTTGTAAGTATTTTGGGTCTATTCGAAATCTTGAAGGTACGCTGTTAGGATACTCTCCCAGCGTCATATAGGCTACGTTTAACAACCATTTAGACCGTAGATCTTCAGGATATTTTTGCACTATTTTTGAATATATTTTTATAGCATTTTGGGAGCCTGTTTCATCAATATGAACCCCATTTCCTTGTATAGGAAATAGGCAGGATTCACTAGTGTGGTTGTCTCTGCAATTTGTTTGTTCTCCCAACCGCAAATGGCTTAGCGCAAGGTTTTCGTACATAATTTTTGTTTTGTTCGAAATTTCCTCCCCATTTGGCATTTGCTTTAAAATTTGTGTTATCGCCGAGATGGCTTCTTCGGTTTTTCCCGCCTCCAATAAGGTAATTGCGTATTCGTAATACAATTCTGCTGTAATTGTTTTTTTAGCAAATGCCTGTTTTACCTCTTCAGAAACTAAGGCTAGTTTTTTTTCAGTTTCGTAAGGATGGTTTCTAAAATCTATGCTACTTTTTATCTTAACAATACTATCAACCATTTGCTGTGTTTGATCCAGATTTGACATCTCAACAGTATTAGAAGTTGAGTTGTTGGTAGATTTTTCAGTATTATTACAGGCACTAAACAGTACGATAACCGAAATTGATAATACAAACTTGAAGATTTTCATAGCTTAAAAAGTTTCGGTAAAACTAGAGAAATATTCTTTTTTAAAATTGAGATCTTATTTTAAACATCTAAATTTTATTAAATTTAACCAACAAAATTAATCCATCCAGAGTTATACTGTGAATCCAGCCGAAGCTTATATTCTTAACAAACCAGAACCTTTCAGAACGATGTTACTGGAAGTGCAGGTTTACATTGAGCAAGAACTGCCGGATTTCGATTTAAAATATAAATGGAAGTTACCTGTATATTATAGTGAAGATTGCCCAATATGTTATCTAAATGTTACAAAAGGCTATCTGGATGTGTGTTTCTGGGCGCGTACAAAATTTAATGTGCATTTGGATATTCTTATTTCTGAAAAGAGAAAATTTGTAAAATCCCTTCGCTATTACAAGCCCGACGACATAGACGCAGCAATACTTATAGCGTGTCTTGAAGAAGCCTACCGCACAAAAGCCAAAGGATTTACAGCTGGTTAATGGTTTTTCTTATAGCGGTTAAATCTGTCAGTAATTTTTCCAGATTGGCCAGGTCCAGCATATTAGCGCCGTCACTTTTGGCGTTTGCAGGGTCAAAATGAGTCTCTATAAAAAGTCCGTCTGCTCCTGTAGCAATTCCAGCACGAGCGATGGTGCTAATCATCTTGGGTCTTCCGCCGGTTACACCAATACTCTGGTTAGGTTGTTGTAAACTATGCGTCACGTCCAGGATTACGGGAGCGTATTCTTTCATGGTAGGAATGCCTCTAAAATCTACCAGCATATCCTGGTAACCAAACATAGTACCTCTGTCTGTAATGCACACCTGATTATTACCACTGTCGGTTACTTTTTTTACGGCGTGTTGCATACTTTCCGGACTCATAAACTGTCCTTTTTTAAGATTTACAACTTTTCCTGTTGCTGCCGCGGCAACAACCAGCTCTGTTTGTCTCACCAAAAACGCAGGAATTTGTAATACATCAACATACTCCGCTGCCATTGTTGCATCGCTGCTTTCGTGAATATCGGTTACTGTTGGAATTTTAAACGTTTCTGAAACTTTCCGAAGAATTTTAAGTGCTTTTTCATCTCCAATTCCTGTAAAACTATCAATTCTGCTTCGGTTTGCTTTTCTGAAACTTCCTTTAAAAATATAAGGTATTTTCAATGCATCTGTAATGGTTAGTACCTTTTCAGCAATGCGCAATGCCATGTCTTCTCCTTCAATGGCACAGGCAAGGAGGAAAAAGTTGTTAGAATCGGTATGTTTTAATTGCGGAATTTTATCTAAGTTCATAGCAGTGTTACACTTTAAGCCACAAATATACGTAATATAAAAACCGAACTTTAAAACCTGTCGTATTTATACTTGAATCTAAAGTTTTCGATTTTGTGGGGAGTTTCGTAAACTTATAATACTACGCTTACTTTTTTTATTATGGGGAAAATTACGTTCCGTAGCAAATTGGGATTGCTACATCTTGGAATTTTATTGATATTGGTGAATGTGTCGGTTATATTTTTTTATGACATCGAAGTATCCAGAACTGTTAGACTTGCTTCTTTTATAGCCCTTTTGGGGTATTTGTTTTTTAAGAGCGGGATAAAGAAAAACCTGCTTGTTATGGCACTTCTGTTTCTTTTGGTAAGAGATGTTGCTGTTCTTTTTTATGAATCACCACTGTTTAAAACAATCTCGTTACTCTGTACTATTTTGGTGTATACTACTATTTGTTTATTCACATTCAGGAGGTTGCCCATGGTTCGTTTTAGTATGACGGTGGTTGTATTTAGCATAGTGATTCTTATTCTTAATATTTTTAATGTGTACTATCTTTCAGATATCATTATCCCTTCCTTAGATAATGATGTACAACTCATTTTATTTTTTATACAAAGCGCTGTTATGCTATTTATGGGGTTGTTTGCTTTCTTATACAACGAATCCTACGAAGGAAAACAGTCGTTACATTTGTTGTTTTGTGTTCTTGCTTTTATATTTTCAGATTTAGGGGGGTTGGCAGCTTATTTCTTTGGGTTTGAACCTGCGTTTTATGCAGAAAGAATTTTCTATATTATCGCAGCTTCCTTCATTATAGATTATACAATCAACTTTAAGCCGGCAGAAGATAAAGTAAGTGAACTACACGACAATAAACTTACCATATAGAAAGCTGGGTATATTGCTTAAAATAAACTAATACCAGCCCGGTTTTACACTATCTTTAGCTGTAGCTATATCTTCTGAAATTACTGATTTTCTGCTTATTGAAAATTTTATTAATATTCTGTTACAAGTGTTATTTCTTCAGAAATTAGCTGTACTTTTGCACCGCCTAAAATGGGTGCAGAAATTTCTCTCTGCTAATTAAAAGTTACCCGGTTACCCGGGCATTACAAATGGAAATAAAAAACATCGCTATTATAGCGCACGTAGATCACGGTAAAACAACATTGGTAGATAAAATAATGCACCACTGTAGCCTGTTTCGTGAAAACGAAAACACAGGTGATCTCATCCTGGATAATAACGACCTGGAACGTGAACGCGGAATTACCATTACCTCAAAAAACGTATCGGTAGTTTATAAAGGAACAAAAATTAATATTATTGATACCCCTGGTCACGCCGATTTTGGTGGAGAAGTAGAGCGTGTGTTAAACATGGCAGACGGTGTTTGCTTGCTGGTAGATGCCTTTGAAGGTCCTATGCCACAAACACGTTTTGTGTTACAGAAAGCACTGGATCTGGGTTTAAAACCTTGTGTTGTAATTAATAAAGTAGATAAGGAAAACTGTACTCCGGAAGAAGTACACGAAAAAGTTTTTGACCTAATGTTTGAGTTAGGCGCCGAAGAATGGCAACTGGACTTTCCAACTGTCTATGGTTCAGCCAAAAATAACTGGATGAGCGACGATTGGAAGAACGAAACTAAAAACATTGAGCCTTTACTGGATATGGTACTGGAGCACATTCCTGCTCCAAAAATTGCGGAAGGAAACACCCAGATGCTCATTACCTCTTTAGACTATTCCAGTTTTACAGGGCGTATTGCCATAGGACGTTTATTACGCGGTACTATAAAAGAAAATATGCCTATCTCTTTGGTGAAGAGAGACGGTACCATAAAAAAAACACGAGTAAAAGAAGTACATACTTTTGAAGGTTTAGGAAGACGTAAAGTAGAAGAAGTGCAGGCTGGAGACATTTGTGCCCTGGTGGGGATTGAAGGTTTTGAAATTGGTGACACGGTTGCAGATTTCGAAAATCCTGAAGCGTTGGAAACCATTGCAATCGATGAGCCTACTATGAGTATGTTGTTTACCATTAACGATTCTCCTTTCTTCGGAAAAGACGGAAAGTTTGTAACCTCACGTCATATAAAAGACCGTTTGGCAAAAGAATTGGAAAAGAACTTAGCATTGCGCGTAGAAGATACAGACGCAGCAGATAAGTTTATGGTATTTGGTCGTGGTGTATTACACCTTTCTGTATTAATTGAAACGATGCGTCGTGAAGGATACGAACTTCAAATTGGACAGCCACAGGTAATTATCAAAGAAATTGATGGTGTAAAATGTGAGCCGGTTGAAGAATTAACCATTGACCTTCCGGAACACGTAAGCGGGCGTGCTATAGATATGGCAACCATTCGTAAAGCAGAAATGACGAGTATGGAAGCCAAAGGCGAGCGAATGATATGTAAATTTATTATCCCTTCCCGTGGTATTATAGGGATGCGTAACCAATTACTCACAGCTACTGCAGGAGAAGCAATCATGACACACCGTTTCTTAGAGTACCAACCACTAAAAGGAGGTATTCCTGAGCGTCAAAATGGTAGTTTAGTGTCTATGGAAAATGGAAATGCTATTCCTTATTCTATAGATAAACTACAGGACAGAGGGCGTTTCTTCGTAGATCCGGGTGAGGATATTTACGAAGGACAGGTAATTGGTGAAAACACACGCCAGGATGATATGGCGGTGAACATTACCAAAACAAAAAAGTTAAGTAACGTACGTTCTTCGGGAGCAGATGACAAGGCAAAAATTGTTCCTGCTATTAAGTTTTCACTGGAAGAAGCTCTGGAATATATTCAGAAAGACGAGTATGTTGAGGTAACGCCCAACTTCCTTAGATTGCGTAAAGTGCATTTAAAAGAAGTAGACCGTAAGCGTAATAAGATGTAACAGTACTGGTAAAGCTGAAATTTTATATAATTTCAAAAATTAAATCCGCATTTAACATTTTCTCGAGGGGAAGATGGGAGATGCGGATTTTTTTAGCACTTTTTTCTACCTTTTGAAAAAATCGAGAAATACTACTGATTGACTTATGTAAGAATAATATTCATAATTTGTACTTGCTTCAGTAAAGTTTTCAATTTCAACTAAAACTTCTCCATTTCTTTCAATTTTTAATACATTATTTGTAACAGACCAAATGGCAGCTTCTGTTTCTGCAGGAACATCTTTGCACCCTTCTGTAGGTTGACTTTCTGTGGCGCTACCGTCTGGAAAAAGATTATAGCGATAAAAAGATTCAGGATAATACCTAATATAAAAAAGTTGACCATTAACTACCCTTTCTATAATTATCCAACACCCAGTGCCTTCGTTTGTTAGAAATCCTTGATTATTCCATCTAAACCAAGATCCTGTTGCCCAACTAGGGTGAATATCTCCATCACTTATTATAGCCGAAACGGTTTTCTGTAACTGAACATGACCGTCATCATAGTTTAACTCGAAAGTAAATGTAGGCTCTTCTTCGTCGCCATCATTGCCAAAGGCAACTTCCCATTTGTCATCTACATATTGTGTGTTAATTAGAATAACATCACTATTACTAACAGATGAAGATGGGATGTCCAGAAATTGATTAAAATCTCTGGTGGATGATGTTTCTGTAAATCCGGGCCTCCAGATCAACGGTTGGTTCATGGCTGCTACCGCTTCATTATAAGAAATAATGATCTGGTCAAAAAATGTAGCTGCCTCCCCCGCGGTACCTTCGGTGTTTACATCGTTTTGATTGATAGACCGAAAGCGGATCTTTGCAAATAGTTCTTCTGGCTCCCCATTTCTGAAGGATACATCTGCAGGCATCCTGTTATCGGCAAATTCAATTTCTTCGGCAATACCATTAGAAGAGATGGATCCCTGTAATTCTTTTGTGATAGCATCCATTTTGCGGAACACTACATTTGCCAGGGTGTTTAATACATCAAGCCCCGCTGTAAATTCAATGTCGGTAAATAAAAGCGTTCCTCGATCAAAATCATTATCTAATTGGTCGTACTGTCTTTCGTCAAAAGTAAGGGAACAATAGTATGCTTTTATGGAAGTGCCGGCAGCAGTAAAGGTTTTTCCTTCCTGTAATTGCATTCTTCCCTGTTCAATTAATGATCTGCATTCTGAAGCTGAGGCTCTGTTCATAGAATAGATGCTTTTAAATAGTATGGCATCGTATAATCTTTGGATCCACTCATTATTTCCTTCAAGAAGCTGTGCTAGTCTTTCTTTTTCTTCAGCAGAAAGGGCAGCTATTTCAGCCTGTGAGTCAGTTGCTATTTGTTCCCAGGAAATAAGATCTGTTTGAATATCTTCAAAACCCGGAATGCTATCTTGGATAAAAGCGCCTAATAGGTTTTCAAGATTGGTTTGCCTCATTTGTTCTTCTTCAAAATAATTTTGCAGATAACTTTCGGGATTGGTAAACGTATTCGCTACTAATTCATATTGAAAATTGAAATCTTCTCCATCAATTGTAATGGTTCCACTTTTAGTTCCCGGAGCTCCGGTAGGAACTGAAAAAATTAAATCAGTACCATTAGACTTAAAAGCAATTGTCTCATTTTCTATAACACCATTATAGAATTCCTGTGAAGTTAAGTCGGAATTGGTTAAGACTATTGCAAGCTCTAAAGGCTTTAGTTGGCTTTTTCTGAAGATCGATTTCCAAAGTTTCTTCTGTCGTACTATCATCTTTATCACAGCTACTTATAATAATAGTAGTGAGTATGATTGTGATCAGAATTTTTGTGAATTGTTTCATAAGGGGGTTTATTTTAATCTCACAAATAACGCCATACTATACAAAAATCACAATACCCAATAGAGGGTATTTGAGTAAGTAAAACACTATTGGAAACAGACATGGTTACTGTTTTAAATATGAAAATTTTCCGAACAAAATAAAACGCAACAAATACAATAACAGAAACCAACAATTTTCGTTTATTTGCAAATACTTTAAAAATTATGAATTTTCTATATTTCGATCCAGGATTAGGAGCAATGATTGTTCAGGCGGTAGTAGCTGCTGCTGCAGGAGTTTTACTCTTTTCAAAAGGGGTGTGGTATAAAGTGAAGGCGTTTTTTGGTTTGTTGAAAGAAGAGGATGATACTTATGACTCTATAGACATTGACGAAGATAACGACGACGATACAGACATCCATATCAATGAGCACAAAAAATAACACACACGAAGCCTCTTTTAGAGATCCTTCGGGCTATATGTTTCACGATGGCGATACCCTTCGCCGGGTGATTAACCCTATTTATTTCCCGCAATACAACAAATTAAAAGAGAGCGGTTTTTTTAAAACACTTATCAAGCAGGGAATGCTTATTCCGCATACCGAAACTTCGGTTGCCGATGATAAAATAATAATCACTCCAGAGCATATTCCTTTTATTACCAATCCGTATGAGTGGAGTTTTCAGCAATTTAAACACGCCGCACTTCATACTTTAAAAATTCAGAAATACGCACTTTCAAAAGGGTTTATCCTGAAAGATGCTTCAGCTTACAACGTTACCTTTCACCAAGGAAAACCTGTTTTTATAGATACGCTTTCTTTCGATTTTTATGAAGAAGGGACTCCCTGGAGAGCTTACAAGCAATTTATTACACACTTTTTTGGACCTTTGGTATTGGCAAAATATCATGGTACCGAAATTTTCAAAATGCTACAAACCCATATTGATGGGATTCCGGTAAAACTGATAGCTTCTATGCTCCCGGGAAAGACCAAATTAAGTGCTACCATCCATACCAATATTCACCTGTTGGCAAAAATGGAAAGTAAACACAGCGAAGACTATAAAGCCGAAACAAAAGTAGCAAAGCTTTCAAAAAAGGCGCAGAGTAATATTCTGGAAAGTCTTTTCAATTTTATTAAGAAGTTAGAGCTTAGTGAAACCAGCGAATGGGGTAATTATTACGATAAGACCAATTACGAAACCGCCGCTTTTGAAGGGAAGAAGAAGCTTATTCGGGAGTGGGTAACGCCTCTTAACCCACAGCGTTTAATAGATGTAGGTGGAAACGACGGAACCTTTGCCAGAACAGTATTGGACAAAGTGCCCGATGTGCTGGTAACAGATATTGATAGCAATGCTGTAGATTACAACTACACACAACTGCAAAAAAATAACGAAACAAATATGTTGCCTTTTGTGTGCGATGTATTACAACCTGCGCCAGGTATAGGTTTTAATAATTCTGAAAGAAACTCACTTATTGAGCGTCTTAAAAACTACAAGCCGGATATTACAATGGCATTGGCGTTAATACACCATATTACACTTTCTGGAAATGTACCTTTTGAAAAGTCTGCTGAGTTTTTTGCGAAATTTTCGGGGACACTTATTATTGAATTCCCGAAACGTGAGGATTCCTGGGTAGAAAGTTTGTTGGTTCGTAAAAGAGAATTTATCAATCACTTCGATTTTTATAACGAAGTAGCTTTTGAAGAAGGCTACAGCCGGTTTTTCACTATTGAAAAAAAGAAAACTGTACCGGGGACCAAACGTGTGCTCTACCTCATGAAACGCAAGTAGCAGGGTAGCAGATAACCAAAACCATATTTTTTTTGAATAGTTCCTTAAAACGTTCGCTCTACATATCGTTGTTATCGGCACTTGCTGCGGGATTGTATCCATTACTTTTTTATTTTTCAAACAATTTCACCTTTGTAAATTCGTGGAATCACCTCGCCTATTTTTCAGGTGTTTTTATAGGAGTTCCTATTGCTGTTTTCTCTTTGCTCAAGGTATTGGCAGGCATTTCAATTTTTAAAAAGATTGAAAGATTTGTGCTGCCATCTTTAAATTTATTTTTCTTCTTATTCTATATGAAAACGGCGTTGTATGCAGGATTTCAATTATGGATTGTGGTAGGGATCTTTTTTGTTTCGTTGCTCTATGCGTTCTTTCTGAACACTTATTTTTTAAAAGTTATAGTATTTCAGTTAGTCTTGGCGGTAATAGCCAGTTTTTATCTAATTCCAAGCATCATCGGTCAGCTTCAATACAGTGACGAATGGACAGAACAACCAGATGCTATTGAACAGGTTCAGTTTAAAAAGAAACCAAATATATATCTCATTCAGCCAGATGGGTATGTCAATTTTTCAGAATTGAAAAGGGGTTTTTATAACTTAAAAAATAATGAGTTAGAGCGTTTTCTCCAGCAGGAATCGTTTACGTTATATCCCAGTTTTCGCAGTAATTATCTCTCTACGCTTTCCTCAAACAGTTCTTTGTTTACCATGAAGCATCACTACTATTTGCGTACTATCAGGTTTTCTGAAATGTTAGACGCACGTACTATAATTATAGGTGATAATCCTGTGTTATCAATTTTCAAAAACAACGGTTACACCACAAATTTTCTGGCCGAAAGACCCTATATGCTTGCCAACAAACCTAAGATGGGTTACGACAGCAGCAATTATGTAAACCAGGATCTAGGGTATATTACCACAGGGCTGAAGGAAACTAAGGATGTTGCGATTCCGCTTAGATTATTTTTAGAGAATCAGGGTTCAAAACCTGCATTTCATTTTGTGGAACTATTTTCACCCGGGCACATTGTTGTAGACGAAATTAATTCTGAAGGAAAGGAAAAAGAACGTGAAAAATGGATCGCTAAAATTGATGGTGCCAATAAAAAAGTGATCGAACTTGTTTCTCTCATAAAAGAAAAAGATCCCGGGGGTATCATCATTATTTTAGCAGACCACGGTGGGTTTGTAGGGTTGAAGTTTATGCATGAGGCATTTCAGAAAACTCAGGATAGAGATAAACTGTACTCCATGTTTGGTGCTAATCTGGCAATATACTGGCCACAGGAAATACCCGAAGCAAACGACCAGATAAAGTCTACTGTCAATGTTTTTCGTATTTTATTCAGTTATTTGGGAGAAGACCCACTTTTGCTGGATAATATACAGGAGGATGGCTCTTTTGTGCCTATTTTACACGGAGCCAGAAAGGGTATTTACAAAGTATTGGATAGTGACGGTACCATTGTTTTTGAGAAACGATAAATACTTTAAATTTGCAGCAGTATGAAGCTTTCAGTTTTTAAAAGAGTACTACTATACGGTATTGCTGCAGGACTGTACCCGCTGCTGTTTTACTTTGGGAATAATTATTCTTTGGTAAACTCCTTGAGGCACGTTGCCTTTTTCGTTTTTATATTCCTTTTGGTGCCTTGCCTACTGTTTTTAGCGGTGCAACTACTTTCTAAAAGTGCGTTGCTTATTAACTACAAAAAATACGTTTTTCCTTTTTTAAATAGCTTTCTGTTTTTAATGCTCTTACAACTGTGTATCTGGGCGAAACTTGAATTTTTTAAAAGCATCCTCATTGTTGTATTGGCAGGTTTCATTTCCTGGATCTTGCAAAAGCAGTATATTAAAGTAGTGATGTTTCAATTACTCATAGCGTTTGTTGCTCTTTTCTGGACCATACAACCCGTTATAAATCAGTTAAACTATAATAACGACTGGACAGAATTGCCGGACGATATAGCTTCCGCTCAGTTTAAAAAGAAACCAAATGTATATTACATCCAGCCGGATGGGTATGTAAATTTTTCTGAAATTGAAGGAAATCTGTATAATATCGACAATAACACCTTTAAGGAGTTTTTAACGAACCGGAATTTTTCGAATTACCCGGATTTCAGAACAAATTATACCTCTACGTTGTTTTCTAACAGTTCTATCTTCAGTATGCGTCATCATTTTTACAAGATGAATATTGCAGATATTGAAGAACCTGTAAATGCCAGAGAAATTATTGTGACCGAAAATCCAGTGTTAACTACTTTTAAAAATAATGGCTACAAAACACATATTCTTTCTGAAAGACCTTACTTTTTTGCAAATAAGCCCACATTAGGCTATGACTATTCAAATATTGATCAGGAAGATCTTTCTTTCATCACCACGGGGTTAGACGATAAAGCAGATGTTTTAAATGCTATGGAGGGGTATTTACAAAAGGAACCTACTGAAAATAAATTTTTCTTCATTCAGATTTTAGATCCTACGCATATTACCAGTACAGCGGCAGACTCCAAAGGAGTTGAAGGCGAACGGTTGTTGTACAAAGAAGGGATTGAAAGATCCAACACGAAATTAAAGCAACTTATAGATCTAATTTTAAAGTACGACGAGAATCCGTTAATAGTTATAATGGCAGATCACGGTGGGTATGTTGGTTTTGAGTATACCAGGCAAACGCAAACAATGGTCACCAAAGAGGATCTTATTTTGTCTATGTATAGTTCCATTTTATCCATACGATGGCCCGAAAAAGATACACAGGCAATAGGAACTGAAATTAAAACTCCGGTAAATTTATTCCGGGTATTGTTTAGTTACCTAAGCGAAAATGAAGCGTATCTGGAACATCTTGAAGAAGATGCCAGTTATGTGCGCCTCACAAAAGGAGAAAAGAAAGGGGTATTTCAATATATTGATAAAAACGGTGTTTATAAAACCAGGAAGCAGTATTAGTAAAAATCATATACGTGGGAGATAGTAAACCAGAAAATAAAGATAAAAGAAATTTCAAAATACCTGTTGTGGTAGGTTTGGCAACGGGGTTATACCCAATCATTTTTTTCTATACCAATAACTTCTCACTCATTAACTCCTGGAAGCATTTTGCGTTCTTTATCGGTTTGTTTTTGATAATGCCGGTAGCTGTATTTCTGGGGATTCAGTTTTTTAGTTTTTGGCCCTTTGTGAAGAAAATTAAATCTTTTGCATTTCCGTTTTTGAATATATTTGGTTTTTTGTGTTTTATTCAAATTTGTTTGTACGCAAAGCTGCAGTGGATATTTACGGCTGTATTATTTGTTGTTGCTGTAGTATTCGCCGTATTTCTGAAAAAGTATTTAAAAAAAATAGTAGTGTTGGAATTGGTTTTGGCACTCGTTGGGCTGTTCTGGCTATTTCCTACCATTAAAAACCAATGGACGTACTCAAATGAATGGACCCAACAACCAGACGACATTGAAGAAGTAATTTTTAAAAAGCGACCCAATGTGTATTACATTCAGCCAGATGGGTATGTGAATATTTCTGAAATGGACAAAGGTGCCTACCAGATAGATAATAACGAGTATTGGGATTTTATAGAGAATAATGGCTTTAAAATTTACCCTAATGTGCGTAGTAATTACAGCTCTACGTTGGTTTCAAATAGTGCTACGTTCACAATGAAACACCATTACTACAACAATGGGTTTAACTTTAGTGAAATTGCGAACGCGAGAAAGGTGATTATTTCCGACAATCCTGTGTTGAATGTGTTTAAGAATAATGGCTACAAAACACACTTTTTAGCCGAAGGTTCTTACCTGCTAACCAACTTTCCAAAAATGGGGTACGACGTAAGTAATTTCGATTATAACGATATAGATCTAATTACCGATGGCTTTCAGCAGGAAGAAGACATTCTGGTGCCTATTGAGAAATACCTGAATACAGATGAAGAGAAATCGAAATTCTTCTTTATCGAAATCTTTAAGCCCGGACACGTTCAATCGTTAAAAAATATAAGTCAGGGAGCAGAAAAAGAAGCAGAGATCTACAAACAGAATCTTGATATAAGTAATGAAAGGCTAAAGAAAATAATTACCGTGATTCAGGAAAAAGATCCTGCGGGACTTATTTTAATCATGGCAGACCACGGCGGGTATGTTGGGTACGAGTATATGCTGGAGGTGCGTAACAAAACATTGGATAGAGATAGAATTTATTCGGCGTTTAGCACACAGTTGTCCATTAAATGGCCCAATAGCGAGGCACCGGAAATAGACAAACATTTTAAAAGCGGGATAAATACCTTTCGTATCTTGTTTTCATATTTAAGCGAAGACAACAAATATCTGGAACATTTACAGGAAGATGCTACCTATACCATTATAAAAGACGGCGCGCCGCAGGGAATTTATAAATGCATTGACGAAAATGGAGACGTAGTTTTCATAAAACACTAATAATTTGAATACCAAAAAGACACCTTTTAGTTTTAAACAATTTAAGTTTCCGGTTTTATTGGGAATTGCAGCGGGATTATACCCGTTATTTTTTTACTACACCAATAACTTCACATTGGTAAGTTCTGTAAAGCAACTGCTGTTTTTTGTAGGCTTGTTTTTAGCGGTGCCAACAGCTGTTTTTGTGTGCATTCATTTTGCGACCAGAAATCATAAAGTATTGCTTTGGCGGGAGCGGTTATTTACCTTTTTAAGTGTGTCATTTTTTCTGAATTTCATACAAATTTGTTTACTGGCAAGTGCAGAGGTGCTGTATACCTTGCTCGCCGTTATGATAGGGGTTGTAACTGCCTATTTCCTCTACAAACACCTTCGTAAAATAATGGTATTACAATATGTGTTGGCTTTGATTGGTTTGTTCTCGTTAGCGCCAATTATATATAAACAGGCAACCTATTCTGCAGACTGGATGCGGCAGTCGGACGATATTGTTTCGGTTACTTTTCAGCAAAAACCTAATGTATATTATATTCAGCCGGATGGGTATGTAAATTTTTCTGAAGTAGCTAAAGGTGCATACCAGTTTAATAATAATAATTTTAAAGCGTATTTAGAGGAGACTAAGTTTACGTTGTACGACGATTTCCGAAGTAATTATACCGCAACGCTTATTTCTAATGCGTCTATGTTTGCGATGAAGCACCATTACAATAGCTACGGATTTAATTTGAGCGAAGTTATAAATGGTCGTGAAATAGTGGTGACTAAAAACCCTGTGCTGGATATATTTAAAAATAATGGCTATAAAACTCATTTTTTACCAGAGTGGCCGTTCTTTCTTACAAGTTTTGCCGAAATGGGCTATGATGAATGTAACTTTACGCTGGAAGAAGATGTTTCCTTTGTTGGGAAAGGCTATTACAAACAAAAAGATATTATTGAACCACTTAAAACATTTATAGACCAGGAGCCAAATACACCAAAATATTTTTTCCTCCAGGTATTTAGTCCGGGACATGTAGAGTTTTATGAAAAAGATAGTGAAGGTATAGCCGAAGAGCGCAAGCAATATCTGGAAAGGCTTGAGGAAACCAATGTAAAGCTGGAACAAATTATTACGACCATTGTAGAAAATGATCCTACCGCAATTATAGCGATCCTGGCAGATCACGGTGGGTATGTAGGGCTGGAATATATGAAGCAAATTCATTCCAAAACTACCAGCCGGAATAAGTTGTATTCGGGTTTTTCTACCCAACTGGCCATACGTTGGCCGGAAGGAACAAAAAATACCTATAAAAATGAGCTTAGGACCAATGTGAATCTGTTTCGGGTACTTTTTTCGCACCTTGGTAATAAACCAGAGTATTTACAGCATTTGGAGGAAGATGCAAGTTTTGTGACTATAGAAAAAGATGCGCCCAAAGGTGTTTATAGATGTATAAACAGTGCGGGAGAAATAGTTTTTGAAAAGTTGTAACCTGTGCCAGACAATACGCTACATAACAAAAAGATCACCCTTTTAGCTGCCATAGCACCGGGACTATATCCTATCATATTTTATTACAGCAAAAACTTTCCCTTAGTAAATTCCTGGGAGCATCTGGGGTTTTTTGTAGTAGCTTTTCTTTTAATTCCTATCGCTGTTTTTTTTGGTTTGAAATGGTTGTTCAAAGCAAAACCATTACTGCGGTTTCGTAAATATTTGTTACCGTTTTTAAATGTTTTTACATTTCTGTATCTGTTAAAAGTGTGTTTTTATATTGGTATTGAAAAAGATAAAATCCTTATTGCTTTAGTCATCGCAATTCTAATTGCCTTTTTCTTCCATAAACATTTACTTAAAATTATTATGCTTCAATTTCTTTTGGCCATTATTGGTGTTTTTAGCCTGGTGATGACGGCAAAAGATTTTATGACCACATCCCAGGCGTGGCTTCAGCAACCCGATGCAATAGCCGCGGTTACCTTTAAAAAGAAGCCAAACGTTTACCTTATTCAAGCCGATGGATATGCTAATTTTGCTGAATTAAAAAAAGGCTTTTACAATTTTGATAATTCGAAGTTTGAAAATTTCCTGAAGGAGGAAAACTTCAAATTTTACCCCAACTACCGAAGTAATTATTCTACCACCATTGAATCTAATGTGACGCTTTTTAATATGAAGCACCACTATTATAATGAATCTATAGACTATAATGAGATCTACAATGGCAGGAACATGATCATTTCAGAAAATCCTGTGCTGGACGCCTTTAAGAATAATGGCTACAAAACATATTTTTTAACCGAAACACCCTATCTAATCTCGAATAGACCCAAAATGGGGTATCACGTTACCAACCTTCCCTATAGCGATATTAAATACATTAGAAATGGAGCAAGGCGTATTGCTGAAATTGAAAAACCATTAAAATTATATACCGAAGAAACGATCAATGACCCTAAATTTTTCTTTATCCAATTATTGAATCCCTGGCACGTTACCAGTATTAGCAATGCTTATAAAACCAAAGAAACCGAACGGGAGAATTATGTAACCAATTTACAAGAGACGAATAAAATTCTTACCCGAAGTGTTTCTCAAATAAAAAAAGAAGACCCGGAAGCCATCATTATTGTAATGGCAGACCACGGAGGATTTGTGGGAATGGCACACACTGGAGAAAAACGTACTAAAAATATGAATCGGGATTTTCAATACAGTATTTTTGGAGCGAACCTGGCCATAGCGTGGCCAAACGAAGCACCTGAATTTGATGTAGAGCTTACATCTTCGGTAAATTTATTTAGAGTTTTGTTTTCTTACCTTTCGGAAGAAGAACGTTATTTAGAGAATTTACAGGAAAACGGTAGTTACCTTATTATCAGAGAGGATGCGCCGGATGGTATCTATCAAACTATAGATCCTGCTGGAAAAATTGTTTTTAAACCGCTGGAAGAGTTACTTTTTCAGTCCAAGAATACTAAAGAATAAACTAAATAAAATTACCTGCACTCCCAACAACATCGTTGTTACGGCAGGAATGACCAGGCGTAGTGTATTGTGGGTATTAATATTTCCGAAATTAAGATCCTGCCAATACGTATACGCCAAAAAGCTTAATACTACACCAGCAATAATTAACAGTGCACCTACAATTAATCCTTTTTCAAGGTTGATAAATTCAAACTGCTTGTCATATTTTTTTGACTTCGGAAGCAATCCGTTTTCTACAGTAAAAACTTTGGTAAGCCCGTAGAATAAGATGAACTGAAATCCAATAAGCAAACTCACAGCCGTAAATAACAGCGTGTGAACATCAAAAGTGACACTACCAATGGTCAACGGATTATAAACTAGAATCGAAGAAGCAATTAAACCAAAGAAAAACAATAGGAATCCTGGGTAATAAAACAGCCACTTTGGGCTGTAGAGCATTAAGAATCTTAAGTGACGCCAACCGTCCGGCCAGGTATTTAAATGTGGAGGTCTGGTTCTGCCATCTACCGAAAGTGTGGTAGGTACTTCGGCAATTTTCATCTCTTTCAAACTTGCTTTCACGATCATTTCGCTTGCAAATTCCATTCCTGTGGTTTTCAATTCCATTCTATGGAAAGCATCTTTACTAAAACCACGTAGCCCGCAATGGAAATCACCAATTTTAGAATTAAAAAACAAACGTCCTACAAAAGAAAGTACAGGGTTTCCTAAATATTTATGTAAAAAAGGCATCGCACCTTTTTCAATACCACCTTTAAATCTGTTTCCCATCACAAGATCGTATCCTTCACGAAGCTTAACGAGATAGTGCATCATATTGCTAAAGTCGTAACTATCGTCCGCGTCACCCATCATCACGTAGGTGCCTTTTGCAGCCGTAATACCGCCAATAAGTGCGTTTCCGTAGCCTTTAGCCTGTACGTGAACTACCCGGGCGTTTAAGTCCTCTGCAATTTTTATGGAGCCGTCGGTACTGCCGTTATCTGCAATAACTACTTCACCTTGTACATTTTCACGCGCAAAGAAATCTTGCGCTTTTTTAATACAAATGGCTAGCGTTTCAGCTTCATTAAGACAAGGCATTACTACAGAAAGCTCAGGATTCATGGCGTGGAATAAATTTTTTCAAAAGTATGATTAAAATAAGAAGTCCTAGAAAATAATTGTAAAATAAATAACGCATGATGCTGTGCGACGCTATTGCAACGATCATTGCGTTAGAAATAATAAAAAGTGTTGCCAGTAAAACAAAGCCACCGTTTAATCCAAAACGTTTGATAACCCTTACTAAACTAAGTACAGACAAGGCGATCACAAAGAATAAAACGAAAACACTTTTAAAACCGTGAACAATACTTGTGTAGTAGAGCGCGACAAATTCAGCAAAATGTGCTTGTATTAATTTTGGTGTCATCACTTTGCAGGCATGTTCAATCGCAAAAGCATTTTCACCGGGAGGCACTCCTTGTTCCAGATAATATTTTAGTCCAAAATCGTGAATATTCTGATTGCAGATTACCGGAAAGTTATAATGAAACCGCAGGTATTTCTCGTGGTAGCTACCCTGTACTTTGCTGCTTAAAAGTTGAAGGCTGTCTAATTTTTGGTGCGAATGATCGTAGATAATTTTTATATCTCTATCCTCAAACAATTTTGTGTCTTTCGCTTCAGAAATATACAGTGGAAGTGCAACAATATTCACGTAACTATACGGAGTAGTTTCAAAATAACCGTAAAAAATATAGCGATAGGTTTTATCTGCAAACGAAGAAATTACGGGCAGTAAAAATAGAAATACAACCAAAAACAAGGCTTTAGGTTTAAAGATCTTTTTCTTGTGTTGTAGGGCAAAGACAAAACCAATAATTGGTGCTATAATAATGAATTGCCCGCGGGTAAGTACTAAAACCAGGTAAACGATTGAAATATGAAAAATCTTCTTTGTTTCTTTTTTAAACAGAAAATCAATTGTAAAAGAGACCAGTACAAGATATAATGGATACGCCAGTCCTTCCGAAGTTAAATTTACGGCAACTTCAATTGGCTTAAAATAAGGGAATAAAAGCACTGCGAGTAGTACTCCTTTTGCCATCCAGAAAAGAGTAAAGAGCCTGGTTACATTTTTGAGAATAACTACAATTGCTGCAAACCCAAGGACCAGATGCCCTGCCATTGCGACCACCTCAAAACTATCGCCAAATATGGTCTTAAGACCTCTTAAATAGAATATATATCCTGGAAAACGGGTAATATCTGCCCGTAAATAACTATATGTATCCGGAGAATATAATGGAGGCTGAAAAATAAAAAACAGAAAAAAAGCACCAAAAATTATAAAAAGGAGCCTGTTTTCTAGCGTATTTTTAGGAAACAAGGTTTTTGGTCTACTCAATTTAGATGCTATTTAAGCGTTATAGAAGTCACGATAAAAGTAAAAATAATTTTAGTTTTACAAACGCTAACCAACAACTGTTTTATTTGAGCCAGTCTAACCCTCTTTTTAAAGTTGAAACTTACAACGGTGCACATAAAAATGTGTGGAACCAATTTGTAGCTCACGCGAAAAATGCCACGTTTTTATTCCATAGAAGTTTTATGGAATATCACAGCGACCGTTTTAAAGATGCCTCTCTTTTGGTATTTAAGGACAAAAAGTTGGTAGGGATTTTACCGGCCAATAGAGTTGAAGATACTGTTTTTTCACATCAGGGATTATCGTATGGCGGATTGGTACTCTCCAACAAAACTAAAATTGAGGATGCTGTGGAAGCTTTTAAAGCAATTCTGAAATTTTTAGAAGAAGATGGCGTAACAAAATTACAACTGAAATTACTTCCCAGAATCTACCACACCCAGCCAGCGGACGAAATAAATTATCTTTTATTCCTTACCGAAGCAACCCGAACCCGTGTAGATGTATCTGCTACCATATACACCAAAGATGCGATTAAGATTCAGGGCAATAGGATGGAAGGTGTGAAGAAAGCCGAAAAAAATGGCCTTTGGTTGGAAACCGAACAAAATTTTAATCCGTTTTGGAACAAAATTTTAATCCCTAACTTAAAGAAACGTCACGATGCCAAACCAGTTCATTCGTTGCAGGAAATTGAAACATTAGCTGGTGATTTTCCTAAAAAAATTGTGCAGTTTAATGTCATGAAAGACGACGATATTGTTGCCGGAGCGACTATGTTTATAACAAACAGGGTAGCGCACGTGCAATATATTTCGGCAAATGAAGACAAGCAGCAATTGGGGAGTTTAGACTTTTTATTTCATCAGTTAATAACTTCTACCTATCGGGAGAAGATGTATTTCGATTTTGGAGTTTCTAATGAAAATGAAGGAAAAAACATAAATAAAGGCTTACAATACTGGAAAGAATGTTTCGGAGCCCGCGCCATTGCTAACGAGTTTTATGAAGTATCTACAGCCAACCACACCAAATTAGATTCTGTTTTTATATGATTCCATTTTTAGATTTACACGCCATCAACCATCGGTTTGAGAATGCTTTTAAGGGGCAGTTTCAACAGTTTTTGGATGTTGGCTACTATATTCTGGGTAAGAATGTTGAAACCTTTGAAACTAATTTTGCTACCTATTGTGGTACAACACATTGTATTGGTGTAGGGAATGGGCTGGATGCATTACGACTTATTCTGGAAGCCTACAAAGTTCTGGGCAGACTTAGGGATGGTGATGAAGTGCTGGTAGCGGCAAATACATTCATAGCGACCATAATCGCTATTAAACAGGCGGGGCTAACACCAGTTTTAGTAGAAGCAGATGCTGAAACTTTCAATTTTAATATCACCGATCTACCCACTAAAATTTCAGCAAAAACAAAAGCTATTATGCCCGTGCATTTATACGGGCAACTTGCTCCAATGCAAAAGGTCACTCAAATAGCAAAACAGCATAATTTATTAGTTATTGAAGACGCTGCTCAGGCACACGGAGCCAAAAATGAAGCAAAAAAACGTGCCGGGAATCTGGGGGATGCCGCGGGATTTAGTTTTTATCCGTCAAAAAATTTAGGAGCGTTAGGAGATGGAGGAGCTGTAACAACCAACAATACAGAACTGGCCATAACTATTAAAAAATTACGCAATTATGGCACAAAAAGTAAATATGCAAATCAATTTTTGGGTATAAATTCCAGGCTGGACGAGATTCAGGCGGCATTTTTAGATATAAAATTAACTGCTCTGGATGCGGATAATGAGAAACGTAGACAGATTGCGAAGCGATATCTTTCAGAAATTAAGAATAAAAAAATTAGCTTGCCGGGCTACAATGGGTCTCAAAACCATGTGTTCCATTTATTTGTAGTGCGAGTAGAAAACAGAAAAGACTTTATCGCTTATTTAGATAAAAATGAAGTAGGGTATTTAATTCATTATCCTATTCCGCCGCACCAACAGGAGGCACTGCCGGAATTTAAGGAAGCCTCGTTTCCTGTAACCGAAAAAATTCATCAACAAGTAATTAGTCTACCCATGAGTCCTGTGATGGACAAAGACCAGGTTAATTGTGTAATTAAGGTGTTGAATGATTATTAAGTTTCAGAAAATAGAAAATAGAGCAAAGGGCCAAGAGCAATAAAAAATAATGACTACCAACTACCAACTACCCGCTATCAACTAACATGAAAATTCCACAATTTATACGTGCCAATTTGCTTTTAAAAATGACTTCGCTGAATGCGGTGGTTATTGTGGTGCGTTTGTTTGTTGGTTTTTTCCTGCAACGTGAATTAACAGATTTGGTAGGGAAAGAAGGGTATGCAAAGGTAGGCTCGCTCCGTAATTTAATGAACATTTTAATGTCCATTACATCTTTAGGTGTCTTTAACGGAGTGCTTAAATACGTTTCTGAACATAAAGAAAACAAGCCGGAACTTCAGAAATTATTTTCTACCACATTTGTATTTACCGTGATTGGGAGTATTCTTTGTTTTGCTGTGTTGTTTTTGACAGCAGACTTTTTAAGCAACTACTTTTTCTACACAACGGACTTTGCCTACATTATTAAAGTAGTGGCAGTAGTAGTGCCGTTTATTTCCATACAGCGTGTTTTTAATGGTATCGTGAATGGGCTATCTGCCTACAAACAGTTTGCAAAAATTGAGCTGCTCGCATATATTCTGGGAGCTGTCCTTACACTCGTGCTTTTGTACAATTATAATATTGATGGAGCGCTGCTGGCCATTGCAATTATACCTGTGATCCAGGTATTGGTATTACTATTTGTTTTTGTGAAAGTATTACGGGAATACGTCTCTTTTGCCGCGATTTCATTTAAGATTCCTTACGGAAAGCGATTATTGTCTTTTACGCTTATGTCCCTTACAGCGACAGTTTTGGTAAATTTTGTGGAGTTAGACCTTCGAAATATGCTGGTAGATAAAATGGGGGAGGACGATGCCGGTATCTGGACCGCCATAACCACTTTGTCACAAAATTATATGGTTTTTTCGGGTGCAATATTTACGTTGTACGTAATTCCTAAGTTTGCCGGAATTAATAAAAAAAATGATTTTGTAGGCGAAGTGCTCAACATTTATAAAACCCTGTTACCGCTGTTTGCCGTGGGTATGCTGGTTATTTATTTTTTACGCTTTCAGTTTATAAAGTATGTGTTTATAGATTTTGATGAAATGGCACCGCTCTTTAAATGGCAACTTATTGGAGATTTTATTCGTTTAATGGCGCTTGTTTTGGCACATCAGTTTTTGGCGAAGAAAATGGTGCGTAACTTCATTTTTACTGAAATTTTATCGCTTGCCTTGTTTTTCGGTTTTTCTCATCTTTTTGTAATAAACTACGGGGTAGAGGGCGTTGTGCTGGCGCATTTAGTACGTTATATTATTTATTTTCTCGTTGTACTTTTTCTGGTGTGGCGCTATTTTAATAAACAAGATAAGAAAGAGGTTGTCGCTGAAGCATAATACAAGCTTTGGAAATAGTGATATTAAGAATATATAGCTCTCTATTTAAGTTGAAGGTGCGGCCGTTTTTTTAGAAATCTATCTATTGTCAGACTATAGTACTGGAACACCCCATTTTGCAAGATATCTTTTTGCTCCCAGAACGTGATGATGTTCCTGCGCTACAAAATTGCGAGCATTTTTGGAGATCTCTATGATTTTAGAAGGGTTTTCGATAAGCCAGATTAGCTTTTCGGCTATTTTTTGAGCATCCGGAAGTGCATTTATGGCAACTTCGTCTTCGGTGAGGTTATAATAGTCTAAAAATTCTTTTTCTGCACCCGTAAAAACTACCTTGCCTTTCGCCATAGCTTCCAACGCATTATAGCCTTGATCGTAAGCAAACACCTGGTCTAATAATAGGTGACAACTATCAAACGCTTTAATATATTCGGCATAGGGTACGCTGCGCACGGTAATGATTTCAATTTTTTCTGAATGTGTTTTTGTAACTAGATCCAGGGCAGCTTCAAAAATATCGTTTCCTTTTTTGTAGTAATTGTTCACATTAATACCGTGAAAAATAACCACCTTTTCTTCAATTTTTAGAGGTGTATAGGTTAGTTTGTCCAAATTTACAGGGTTGGGAACCATTCCCAGATATTTAGGATGTCCCTGCAACGGAATGTCATAATCGAAATCTGAAGCTATAATGCCATCTACATTTTTAATAATAAAGTGATGTAATGCTTCAAATGGTGGTGTTACATATTGGGTAACGTGCTGGAATTGGGCTTTAGTGCCTCTATTTTCCAGGTATGGAGTTGCAATACTGTATGCAAATTTTTCTTCCAGCGCATATTTTACACTCAGGTGATCCGTTCCACAGGAAAGTAAAAATACCTTGTCATTATTGGCAAAAATATATTGAAGCATTTCTTTTTCAACCTCTGGCAGCGTACCAAAGGATATTTCGTTCACCAATTGAACAATTTCATTATCTTTAAAAATGTGTTTATGGGAATTAAACTGACTTTTTACAGCATTAGAATTTAAATCAACTTTAAAAAGTTTATAAATTACCCGCTTTATAAAGTTTTTAATGCCCGTTTCATAAGGTTTTATGAAATTTACATCTACACTTCTTTTTTTAAAACCATCCCCCAATCCAACCACTGTAACCTGGTGTCCTAATTGCTCCAATCCCTCCTTAAGCGTGTAATGAATAGAATTATATTCGCCTACCAACAGTATTTTCATGTAACTTGGGTGCTTAAATTATAACGGTTTTACGCTTGCAAAATACGCATAAAAAAATTTGTATAGTTAGCATTTGCCTGGCAAAAGGCGGGGCTGAAAGGTCTTGCGCTATGCTTTCTGAAATGTTAGTGGCACAAGGTCATGAAGTGCATATTGCTATTTTAACCAATGCGGTACAATTTCCTTACAGCGGCACCTTATTCAATCTGGGCAAATTTAAAAAACCAAACGAACGTTTTAGCGGAAGATTTAAAAGATTGCTAAAACTAAGAAGATACCTTAAAAGACATCAATTTGACGTACTTATAGATCATCGTACTAAAAATGACTACTATCGCGAGCTTTTTTATGATAAAATGATCTACAAAGGCTTTAAAAAAATATTCGTAGTACATAGTTCAAACCCTGCTTTGTACCTAACTCAAAAGCCAAGGGAGTTCGCAAAAATCTATAATCGTAATGCGGCTACTGTAGGTGTTTCAAATTATATTTCAGAAACTATATTACCCTCTTTTGGGGTGCATAATGCAACAACAATTCACAACGCTTTTAATCCAGACTGGGGAGAATCTAAAGATGCATTACCGGAGAATCTGATTTCAGGAAAATACATTTTATCCTACGGAAGAATAGACGAACCTGTAAAAGATTTCACATTTTTACTGAATGCCTACACAGCTTCCAATTTATGGAAACAAGGCATACAACTGGTGATCTTAGGGGATGGGGACGATAAAAAAGCACTTCAGGAGTTTACAAAAAGCTTGCCTGGCGCATCTCAAATTGTATTTTTACCAGGTCAGTCTCCATTTCACATAATTTCAAATGCAGCTTTTGTAACGCTCACAAGTAGGTTTGAAGGATTCCCAATGGTGTTGGTAGAATCGCTTTCTTTGGGTGTTCCCGTAGTATCGTTGGACATTGTTTCGGGACCTTCTGAAATTGTAAAACACGAACAAAACGGTTTGCTCGTTGCCAAAAGGGATGTATCTTTATTTGCCGAAGCGATGCAACGCATGAGCACAGATGGTATCTTAAGAGAGAAATGCAAAGCAAACGCAAAAGCCTCGGTAGCGCAGTTTTCTACCAAAGAGATTGCAAAAAAATGGAACCAATTACTAGACAATGCAATACATTGATTTAAATACCATAAAAATCTTGGATATTCCAAAAATTACCGCTCCGGATGGTCGTGGCAATCTTTCTGTAATAGAAAAAGAATTGCTGCCCTACAAGATTAAACGGGTGTATTATTTGTACGATGTGCCTAGCGATTCTACCCGTGGTGGACACGCGCATAAAGAGTTACAGCAATTTTTAATAGCTGTTGCCGGGAGCTTTTCGGTAGTGTTGGACAATGGTAAAGAACGAAAAACATTTCTTCTCAACAGACCCAACAAAGGCTTGCTTATCCCGAGTGGTGTATGGCGCGAATTAGAGAATTTTAGCGCAGGAGCTGTGTGTCTTTCTTTAGTAAGTGAGGAATATGACGAGGAAGATTATATCCGGGAATACGCCCAATTTAAATCAATTGAAAGAAGTTAACCGCACGCCCATTTTTTCTGCAAGCGCCTTTCCTTTTAAAAGTAACCGGAGCATTTGCTTAGGCTGTTTTAACATATAACGTTGTTTTGCAGTTAGATTTTCTGGTGAAATCTGGTTTGCAAACCTCTTAAATGTGGCTGTGTCTCCGGCCATTTTATGCTGCATAGCAAAAGAAAAACGATTTAAGTCCAGATAAGCTTTTAATCCCGGATGCTTAGTTGCGTAGGTTTCATACGTATCTACATCCATAAAATTTCTAATAAGCGTTGGGGTATGCGAAATCCTGTTGCTACCATCAAGATTGTGTCGTGCAGTAATGGTATTGCTAAAGGCCAGGGGAGCAGCTAGTGCTGCACGCAACCAAAGATCTGTGTCTTCTCCGGCACCGTGTGTAATTGCGGTGTCAAACCCTTCTAATTCTTCAAAAAACTCTTTTTTAAAACATACCGCGCTCGTCCAGGCCAACGTATCTACTAAGCTGTTTTCAAAATAATGTGGCACTAATCCCATCCAGTTATCTCCTTTTTCAAGAATAGGGGAAATCATTGGACTTATAAATTTTTTGTGATGTCTTTTTTCGTAGGCTGTTGCGTACCAGGGGGTTTCCGGAAATTTTTCAACGAGCTTGCTTAAATTTTCTAAATGATTGGGATACCAATAATCGTCGGCATCTAAAAAAACAATGTGTTTGGCCGTTGCTTTTGAAACACCAATATTTCTGGTTTTTGAAACGCCTTCATTTTCTTTGCTGAAATATGTTATGCGTTTGTCCTTAACTGTTTGTACCAGGTCTCCACTGGCATCTGTAGATCCATCGTTTACAATCACCACTTCAAAATCTGTGAAGGTTTGTAGAAAAAGGCTATTTAATGTTTTTAGAATGTCTTTTTCTTTGTTGTATAGTGGTATGACTACTGAAAATTTAGGCACTTTTTTTTTGTTTAAGTTGTATGTAATAATGTAATCTATACAAATCGAACCACCTCATATTGGGGTTTTCGGATAGCAAGTTACGGTTAACTTTTGAAGCAATGGTGGAAAAATATAATTGAAAAACCGACAATGCCTGCCATTTTTTAAGTTTCAGGTATATTTTCTGAATGTTTCGGGAGTTTGCAGGTAATTCACCAGTTTCTTCTAATCGAACTGTCGTAGCGATAGCTTCAAGAGATTTTTTTAAGAACTGTTTGTTACTTTCCAGCCCTAAATGATATACCGGATTATCTATATGCAACACGGGTATTTTTTGTTCTTCAAGTTTCTGTTTAAAGAGTAGATCTTCGCCGTAGGTATTTACTTTAATCGGGGTATGTATACGTAGAAACACCTCCTTTTCAATAAAAAAACAGCCGGTTGTGAGAGTGCTGTACAAAGCATTATTACGTTCTGTAACCGAAAGCTTTTCACGAGCGTGTCCGTAGGTCCAACGCAACATTTGGTCGCTTTCTGGGGTTTCTTCCCGGTACGTGATCCCGCCAAAAACAATTCCTTTGGTAGCTATGTGTTTTAGGTACCTTGCTATAAAATTGGTATGAACAGGCAGTACATCGGCATCTAAATAGAGCAATTTTGAATAGTGTGCTTTTTCAGCCAGTAATTGCCTGGTGGCTGTCCTTCCGCCATTCTCAGTAAGTTTTATGTAGGTTACAGAGGGCAGTGTTGCTAAATTTTCAGTTTCGGTGAACTCCAAAGGCGACGCATCATCAATGATTATAATTTCGGTTTTGTACGCTAGTTGTTCTGCTTCAGTTAAAAGCATTTTTACAAGCGGAGAAACGGTATAATTATACTTCGGGATTAAAATAGACAAGCCTTTATCCATAACAGCAAAAATAGGAAAAGAAGTGTTGCAAGCTAGTGTTGTCCTCATATTTCGTAACATAACCACCGTCAATTTTATAGTGCACGAGTTTAAAATTGAATTGATTGTTTGTAGATTGCGAATGTTTTTAAACTGTGTGCCATACAATGCTGTTCAATACCGTCGATTTTGCCGTATTTTTCCCTGTAGTTCTAGCGCTATATTGGACGCTGTTTAGAAAAACACTTTCACTTCAAAACCTATTTTTAGTGGTAGTGAGTTATATTTTTTACGCTTTCTGGGATTGGCGCTTTTTGTCGCTTATTTTTATGAGCTCGCTGGTAGATTACACGGTTGGACGCCTGCTGGCCGATGCTACGGGAAAAGCAAAAAGAAAACTATTACTAACGGTGAGCCTGGTTTTTAACCTGGGTTTGCTGGCGGTATTTAAATATTTCAATTTTTTTGTAGCAAGTTTTGTAGATGCATTTGCGCTTTTTGGAACCGAATTAAAAACAACGACCTGGACTATTTTACTTCCTGTGGGAATAAGCTTTTATACTTTTCAGACCTTAAGTTATACGCTGGATATTTACCGAAACCGAATTACTCCCACCAAACATATAGTCGCCTTTTTTGCTTTTGTATCCTTCTTCCCGCAATTAGTGGCCGGACCTATTGAGCGGGCGTCAAACTTAGTGCCTCAGTTTGAAAAGGAGCGCACCTTCAACTACGAAAAAAGTGTCGATGGATTACGACTAATTCTGGCCGGCTTGTTTCAGAAAATGGTCATTGCAGATAATTGTGCCTTGTTGGTAAACAGTATTTTTGAGAATTATGCAACCCAGTCCGGCAGCACCTTGTTTATGGGAGCCGTGTTGTTTGCCTTTCAAATTTATGGGGATTTTGCCGGTTATAGCAACATAGCCATTGGTACATCAAAACTGATGGGCTTCGATCTAATGCGAAATTTTAAATACCCGTACCTGGCTCAAAATTTTTCAGATTTTTGGCGCAGGTGGCATATTTCATTATCTACCTGGTTTCGGGATTACGTTTATATTCCTTTGGGTGGAAGCAAAAAAGGAACCCCAAGACTCGTTTTTAATGTATTTGTGGTTTTTCTGGTAAGCGGTTTGTGGCACGGTGCTAACTGGACCTTTGTGCTTTGGGGTCTCGTTCACGCTATTTTTGTAATACCCGTAATCCTGTTTTTTAAAAAAGAAGTGGCTTTTTCCAAAGATAAAAAATGGCCAACCGTTGGGCAACTTCTTCGTATGGGCTTTACGTTTACACTGGTATCCCTGGCTTGGGTGTTTTTTAGAGCCGAAACAAGTACAGCTGCCTTTGGCTATTTAAAAATTATTTTTTCTGAAAGCTTATTTAGCCGTCCGTATATTCCTTTAAGCGCTATTGCATTGCTGTTTGGATATATGGTTTTGGAGTGGTTACAGCGGCATAAAAAGCATATTCTGGACATTTCACACATAGTATCAAAGCCCGTACGATATGTAATTTATTACGTTGTTGTATTTTGTGTTTTCTACTTTGCAGGAGATTTACAACCTTTTATCTATTTTCAATTTTGACGATACAAAAGCTATATATAAAAGTACTCTGGTTTTTACTGCCTATACTCTTGGTTTGGGGCGGTTTAGAGCTATTTTATAGAATGGCAGATACCAATTTTACTGAAAAAGACAAACAGATAAGAACCGAATACAAAAATTCGGAGATCTTAATATTAGGAAATTCCCATTCACTCTTCGGTATAAACCCAACCTATTTTAACCGTAAAACATACAACATTTCCAACGTAAGCCAAACGCTTTATTTTGATGAACTTATCTTAAACACGTACGTAGAAGAACTGCCTATGTTGCGCGCTGTAGTTATAAACGTGAGCTATTTTAGCCTTACTGAAGATGTAGATCCATTAGGAGATTCCTGGCGGAAATACTTTTACAAACACCAAATGAACCTTGAGGTGCCTATAGTTTCAAAATTTGAAGTGGCAAATTATAGCCTTGCTACCGCAAGACGTTTCAAAAAGTCGGTAGATCTGGTTGAAGAATATATAAAAGAAGGAACAGTAGTAAGCGTGTATCCTAATGGCTACGGAAAACAGGGTGAGAGTAGTATAGTAGCTAATAAAGATGAAATTATAAAGATTATTGCAAACAAACACGAAGATGGCCTGATGGATTTTAGTACAAATACCCAACGTTTAAAAAATATGATAGCGCTTTGTGAACAACGAAATATTAAGGTTTTTTTGGTAGAAATGCCTATGTACACGCCGTATTATGAATTGCTTAACCCTAAGAAAAAAGAAAAAATTATAACAACACTACAAGGCTTAGAAGCTACTTATAAAAATACATTCTATTTAAAGATGTCTCAGGACCCTCGTTTTAATGCTGAAGATCTTAGGGATGCAGATCACCTTACTAACGAAGGCGCAGCAAAGGCCAGTAAAATAATAAGCAGTTTTATTGAAAATAATTTGAACTAGATTAAACCGTCTTTTGTACCACCTCAAAGATCTGACTCTCGTCACATTTCAGCGTTTTTGAAGGATATTTCAGCAATAAGGCATAATCGTGGGTTGCCATTAATATGGTATTTCCGTTTTTATTTATTTCCTGTAATACCTGCATTACTTCTACGCTTGTTTGCGGGTCCAGGTTTCCTGTAGGTTCATCGGCCAGTATAAGTTCGGGGTCATTTAATAATGCTCTGGCTATGGCCACACGCTGTTGTTCTCCACCCGAAAGCTGATACGGGTACTTAAACGCCTTGGTTTTCATTCCTACTAAATCCAGTACTTCTTCGGTTCTGTTTTTCATTTCGGCTTTGTCACTCCAGCCTGTTGCTGTTAATACAAAATGTAAATTATCACTTACCGTCCTGTCATTAAGCAATTTAAAGTCCTGAAAAACAACACCTAATCTTCGGCGTAAAAAAGGAATATCTTTTTCTTTAAGGGTAGGTAGATCATACCCAACTATATGCCCTTCACCTTTTTGCAGCGGTAAATCGCCGTACAGGGTTTTCATAAAACTACTTTTACCTGTACCGGTTTTACCAATAAGGTAAACAAACTCCCCTTTGTCTATAGAAACAGACACATCTGAAAGAATTAAATTCTCGCGTTGGAAAATAGAGGCATTTTTTAATTCTAAAACAGTCTGGGACATAGTGTGTGATTTTGGTAGGACAAAAATAAAGAAACCGAAGGGTATTTGTTGATAGCGATCCCAACATTTTATAATTAATTTTATTACTTTTTATAAATACGTTCGTATGCTTTTGGAGGTGTTGAAAAACATTCTCCTGTTGGCGTGGTTGGATCTATCTTAAAAGTCATACTAGAGGTCTTGTCTGGCTTTAAATGCGTGCCGGGCTTCAAATAAATAGCATTCCTGGCTTTAAATCTAACCGAAGCGGAGTCTCTGAATGTCTGGTTTTTAACCGTAATATTATAAGGTGCATTTTCTAATCTGTAGTGATAGCGATACAGGTCTCTGTTGCTTACTTCTACATTGCCAAATAGTTCTTTGGTTTCGCGCGCCATCTTTACGGCTCTGTAGGCATTTACACGCCCGGCACCCAATTTACCTATGTATTGGGAATTTCCTTCAAGATTTTCGATGTCCTCGGAACTTAGTTTCAGGATCGTTTCTGCCTCGTAGGCACTCAAACAATAATTTTCAGAAAGAATAAGACCCAACACTCCAGAGATAAAAGGTGCTGCTCCAGAAGTAACTCCTCCCATAATAACTTCTCCGGAGCATAAGTAATTACCGTGAAGATAGGTATAGGCAGGAGCGCAAATGTCTATAGAATTATTTGCCTGCAAGCCCCATTTATGGTACGGATTAATTAATTCTCCTTTATAATATGCCAGTGTGGCCCCGTGGCGATCTCTAACATACTTATATATTTCTCTATCGTTTTTATCTATTTCTGTCTTTGCAGTTTCAAAATCCTGAGTTACGTAGACTCCGGTAACGGCAATCACTTTCTCAAAAGCTGCTGGATAGCCATAATCGTCGGGGTCGTACCCATCTTTATTACAGCCTTTACCATTTCCTGCGGCAGCAACTATAATAATTCCGTCTTCATATAACTCGTTTATTCTGGTTTCAACATTTTCCTGATAACTACCCATATTACACACAACCCAACTTGTATTTATGATTCTTGCACCAGCTTCTACCAGATCTTCTATATATTTAAAAGTACCGTATCCGTGGCCAATAAAATCGCAGTCCGAACAAATCCCGGGACGACCATAGCCATTATTCATTTTTGCTCCGGCAATGGCAGCTACGTTAGATCCGTGGAAACAGCCAATTCCATTATTGCGATTGTGATAACTAAGGTAGGTAGAGACCTGCCCTTTAAATTCTGCATCGGTAGAGTCTATTTTTGAATCTGATATTCCAATAACCACCTTTTTTGAACCTTTTGTAATTCCCCAGGCTTTTGGCATTTCCAGTAGATCCAGATCGTCTAACCGCTCTGTAATTCCTAAGTTTTTAACAGGACTGGTTTCGCCATAGTCGTTTGGGTAGTAGGGTTTTTCGTTTGGGTAAAATTGATCTATTCGGGAATATTTATCAGGGAAGTTATACTTCAAATCACTAATGAGCGCTACATTATCTGTTTCAATAGTATACACGGAAAGAAGTAATTCCCGGGTACTTTTTTTGTACGCTCTTTCAAAATTGAAGATATTGTAAGCAGAGTATATTTTTGTCTCTTTTTCATTATTGGGGTTCACAATAGTAAACTGACCCTTATTATTTTTGGATATGCTCAACTTTTCTCCATCCTCAATATTTAATTGAAAATAAAAATGTTCGTCCACTTCGGCTTGCCCAAAAACCGAAATGGATACCAACAAAAGTAGGTAGCGTAAAATTTTCATATTATTGCTTTGTTGAAATTTCATCTATTTTTTTATGTAAAGCATTAATTTCTTTTTGTTGTTGTAACGTGTATAACGTTAATTCCTCCACTTTTTCTAATAACAGCAAATTCATTTCCTTGAGAGACATTCCTACGGTATCAAGGGTTTTGGCAGAAGGTACTTTTGGTAAATGTTTATTTTTCAATATAAAAGCATCCAACGCTGGTAAGGACATAAGCTCGTACGCTGGTTTTAGTGTTGAGGTTCCTTCAGCATAATATTCAAATACATAATCCGGAGCAACAGCACCTTGCAAATCCACAATAACTTCCTGAGTGTGTATTTTTCCCTTTACGGTAAGGAGTTCATCCGGATTGTTGGTGCCAATGCCAATTTTGCCGTTTTTTTCTGAAATATTCTTGTATGCACCGCTTTGTGCAACGCAGTTTATTGAAACTAGGGCAATTACTATTAACAGTATATTCTTCATAACAAATTGAGATTTGAATTTTAGGTGGTTTAAATTTAGGTAATTTTATTTTGTAAAAATATTACACCCCAAACTATATAATTAACCAGCTATAAAACCGTTACTACCATAGCAACACTTCTACTCTAAAAATTCTGAAATCCTACTAGTATGTCAAAAAGCCTCGCTCTTTTAGCACTTTCGCTATGCGTTACTATTTCTTCATTTTCGCAGCGTACCGCTACGTATACCAATAATTTGGTAGACTATAATAAAGCTATAGAATTATATCATAACAGTCAGTTTCTCGCGGCACAATCGCTATTCGCTACCGTAAAAGAAAGCACGACAGAAGTGACCATTGAAGGAGATTGCGCCTATTACATCGCAAATTGCGCCGTACGCCTCAATCAGCAGGATGCAGACCAATTAATGGAGGCGTTTGTCACAGATTATCCTACCAGCATTAAAAAGAATGATGCGTATATAAATGTGGCCAACTACTATTTTGAAAACGGAAAATACGCCTACGCACGTAAATGGTACGATAAAGTAGACGAAGCCAGCTTGCCACGAAGTGAACAGGACCGCTATTACTTTAACAATGGATATGCCTATTTTAAGAACAAGCGCTACGAGGAAGCGAAAAAGTACTTTAACCGCGTAAATACTTCCGAAACGTACGGCTCTCAGGCAAAATATTACCTTGGTTTTATAGCTTATGAAGGTGACGACTACGTGGAAGCCAACACGCTTTTTGAAGAAGTAAAAGGCGACGAACGTTACAACGAGGGGCTAAGTTACTATCAGGCCGACATGAATTTTAAATTGGGCAAATTTCAGGAATCTATCGATTTAGGAAAAGAGCAGTACGACCAAAGCAACCCGCAGGAAAAAAGTGAGCTTTCAAAAATAATTGGCGAGAGTTACTTTAACCTTGGTCAATACGCCGAAGCCATTCCGTATCTAAAAGAATACAAAGGCAAGCGTGGTAAATGGAACAATACAGATTACTATCAGCTTGGGTATGCATATTACAAGCAGGGCGATTACGAAAATGCCATTGGTGAGTTTAACAAAATTATAGACGGGAACGATTCGGTAGCACAAAACGCCTATTACCATCTGGCTGAAAGCTATTTAAAACTGGACCAGAAGCAACAGGCATTAAACGCATTTAAGAATGCTTCGGAGCTGGATTTTTCTGCTGAAATCCAGGAAGACGCCTTCCTGAATTATGCAAAACTGAGTTATGAGATAGGAAACAGCTACCAAAGTACCCCGGAGGTGTTGCTCAGTTTTATAGAAACGTACCCAAAAAATGCCAATAATGAGGCCTTGAAAGATTTGTTGATTGACAGCTACATTACTTCAAAAAACTATAAAGGGGCGATGGAGTTACTGGAGAACAACAAAAATTTCGAAAATAAGCTGGCCTACCAGAAAGTAGCTTTTTATCGCGGCATAGAATTGTACAACGAAGGCGCATATACCGAAGCCATCGCAATGCTGGATAAGTCCTTAAAAGAACCTCGCGACGCAATATTTACAGCCAGAGCGACCTACTGGAAAGCCGAAAGCGATTTTTTACTCACTAATTTTGAAAACGCACTGCTGGGTTACAAACAATTTGCACAATTACCTTCTGCCTCGCAGACTCCGGAATGGGAAAACAGTAAATACAGCCTGGCTTATAACCAGTTTAAACTCAAAAATTACACAGAAGCCATTACCAACTTTAAAGGGTATGTGGAATCTTCTACAGCTAATGGCGCTCGTTTAAAAGATGCGTATGTGCGTTTGGGTGATAGCTATTTTGTAACCAGCCAGTACTGGCCGGCGATGGAACATTATAATAAAGCACTTGAGTTGGGTACGCCGGATAAAGATTATGCTTCCTTCCAGAAAGCGATCAGTTACGGTTTTGTAGATAGAACTTCTTCAAAAATTGAAGGATTACAGGATTTCGCCAAGAGCTTCCCAAATTCTATTTACAGAGACGACGCTTTGTACGAGTTAGGAAACACCTATTTAGCCCAAGAAAATACTGCAGAGGCTTTAAAAACGTACGATAAACTTATCCGTGAGCTACCCAAAAGTAGTTACGTAGCAAAAGCTTTAATGAAAAAGGCACTGGTGTTGGATAATTCGGAAAAAAGTAATGAGGCACTTGCTATTTTTAAACGCGTAGCAAAAGATTTTCCATCCACTCCAGAGGCGTTACAGGCTGTTTCTTCGGCGAAACTTATTTATATAGACCAGGGTAGAGTGAATGAATATGCGACCTGGGTACAAGGATTGGAATACGTGCAGGTGGAAGATGCAGAGCTGGATGATGCTACCTATCAGGCTGCCGAGCAACCGTATTTACAAAACAAAACCAGCCAGGCACTTTCCAGGTTTGAAGATTATTTGAAGCAATTTCCAAACGGGCAACACGCGTTGCAGGCACATTTTTATACAGGGCAATTGTATTTTGCTGAAAACAAATCGGTGAAAGCCATTCCGCATTTTGAATTTGTGGTTTCCAAAGAGCGCAACGAATTTACCGAACAAGCCTTAGCGCGAATTTCAGAGTTGTATCTGGGTGAAAAAGAATACCAGAATGCTTTAAAATACCTCACCAGATTAGAAGCCGAAGCCGATTTTCCGCAGAATATCATCTTTGCGCAAACCAATAGCATGAAGGCCAGCTATGAGTTAAAAAAGTACGCCGAAGCAGTAACTTTTGCTGAAAAAGTACTTAAAAATGAAAAGATAGATAATGCCATAAAAAGTGATGCTCAAATAATTATCGCGAGGTCTGCTATAGAAACCGGTGACGAAGCCAAGGCAAAAACTGCCTACAGCGAAGTTTCAAAAATAGCAACAGGCGCTCTGGCTGCAGAAGCCTTGTATTACGATGCCTACTTTAAAAACAAATCGCAGCAATACGAGGCATCTAATCTTTCGGTACAAAAATTGGCCAAGGATTATTCGGGGTATAAAAAATATGGAGCCAAAGGGTTGGTGCTTATGGCAAAGAATTTTTATGCTCTGGGGGATGCCTATCAGGCTACGTATATTCTGGAAAGTGTTATCGGTAATTTTACAGACTTCCCGGAAACTGTTAATGAAGCCAAAGCCGAATTGTCCCTCATAAAAAATGCTGAAGCAAAAACAAACGCTTCCGTAGAAACAGATAAAAATTAAACCCCCAATTCATCAAATCAAAAAATAATATGACTCATTTTATGATTCGTTATATGAAAAACATACTCAAAAATACTGCGCTGCTTTACTTCATTTTTCTATCATTCACAACCTTCGCCCAGGAGGAAGAAAATATAGGTACCGAAGTTGTGAATATTGTGAAGCCCTACACGCCTACCATTAGCGATGCGTTTAAGGTAAAGGAAACTCCTGTGTTGAATGATTCTGTAAACACCCAGAAAAAGAAGGTGCAATACCAGATTTTCTCGGTACCAGTAGCTTCCACATTTACACCCGCAAAAGGAAAAGCTACCAATGTAGAAAAGGCAAAACCCATAAAACTGTACGACAACTATGCAACGCTTGGTTTTGGGAATTACACCACCATTTTGGGAGAGTTATACAGCAATTTTCAGATCAGCAGGACAGACAATGCAGGGTTCTTTTTCAGGCATAATTCCTCGCAGGGTGGCATTGACGGGATACGCTTAGAAAACAAATTTTACGACACCCAACTGGACGGAAATTATACAAGTCGGCAGCGGGATGTTTCGTATAGATTACATGCTGGTGTGAAACATCAATTATTTAACTGGTATGGTTTAAATGATACGTACGACGATGCAGATGATGAATTTATTGCAGGTTTGGATGCACAACAAACCTATTTTAGCGGAAACGTAGGCGGAAGTATTACAGTAGATGATTCATTTTTTGAAAAAGTTTCGGCAAACATTCGGTTTTTGAGTGATGCTTATGGCTCTTCAGAATTTAATTTTAAAGCAAAACCAGAGTTTTCTTTTCCGTTGGCTTCGTTTACGTTACAAGTAGATGGAGAACTGGATTATCTAAGCGGAAGTTTCGAAAAACAATACATAGACGTAGGATTGGGAGGTATTGCATATAACCAATTAAATGCCGGAGTTACCCCGTCTTTGGTGTATTTGCAGGACGACCTTACCTTATCTCTGGGCGTTACGGCAATGGCAGGATTAGATCTGGAAAACAGCGAAACCGATTTCTTTTTATATCCGCAAATTAATGCTTCCTACCGTTTGGTAGAAGAGTTTATTATTGTGTACGGAGGGGCAGAGGGCGGCCTTACGCAAAACAGTTATTTCAATTTTAAAGAGGAGAATCCGTATGTTTCACCTACTTTATTAATTGCTCCAACGAGCCAGTTGTATAATGGTTTTGGAGGTATAAAGGGCAAGTTAACCAATACAGTAGGATATAACCTGCGGGCGTCCTACGGTAAGGAAGACAACAAAGCACTGTTTCAAAATAATCCGGATGTACAAAGCGATACGAGTAGGATCGAAGGTTATGGCTACGGCAATTCATTTCAAATTGTGTATGATGATATACATACACTTTCTGTTTTTGGTGAGTTGAAGGTGGATGTTTCAGAAAAATTCAGTTTAGGATTAAATGCAGAATTCTTGAGTTACAGTACAGATAGGCAACAGGAAGCCTGGAATTTACCCGAATTAAAGGCAACACTTTTTTCAAATTTCAGTATTACTGAAAAAATCTACGGTGGAGCAAGTTTATTTTATGTGGGGGAACGGCAGGATTCGTTCTTTAAGAGCGGTATTTTTTCGAACACGCCGCCTACAATCGTAACCCTGGATGCGTATTTAGATGCCAATGTACACCTGGGATACCGTGTAGATGAGCGCTTATCTATTTTTGTTAAAGGAAGCAATTTATTAAGCGATAACTACCAAAGATGGCTTAATTATCCTGTGCAGGGCATTCAGGGGTTGTTGGGCGCTACGTATAAATTTGATTGGTGATTTTGAAGCGACAGATGAAGAGCGACAGCCTAAAATGTATAAGAAATTAAAAAAAATGAAAAATAATTTCTTTGGCATAACCTTTTGTTTTTCTTATAATTAACTGTAAAAAGCGTTGCGAGAAGCCACTAAATGGGGTGATAATTCTTGTAATTTGTTACTTGTATACGCAACCAATTCACACGCCTTACGTCTGTAGTATATGAACCACAGAAAAATGCTTTTTATTTTTGCGGGAATCGCAATCGTACTAATCTCTTTAGGTTTTTTAATAGGTAACGAAGAGCCGTACGCAAGTATCTGGCAAGTTGCCGTTAAATTTTTCTTACTCTCTTTTTTGGTTTTTGCTATACAAGCCGCGTGCTATTTCATTGGTTACGGAATGTATAAAATGGTGTCAAGAGGCAGGTTGTATTAAGCCGAAATTTTCGGAATATCCTACTCTTAGAACCTTCATTTTTTACGTAGTGATTTCTATAAATTACCCCGTTCAAAAGACAGTTCGCATTTCTATTGCTAAATTTAATTTTATATTTATTCCAGGAACCCCGAAGCTATGGTAGGGTCTTTTCTTCAAAAGTAAGACGGTCTTTTTCCTTCCCTTTAAAAGTATTATTTTTACTGAAAACTTAGCTCCTCATGAAACAGTTCGTATTTCTACTGTCCTTATTTTTATTTTTAAGTTGCGCACCAGAGAAAATTCCGGCAGATCTACTCGTTAAAAATGCTACTGTTTATACGGTGAACGATGCTTTTGAGACCGCTAATGCCTTTGTAGTGAAAGATGGGAAGATCCTTGAAATAGGCTTAAAACCCGAATTAGAATTAAAATACGACCTTAAAGAAACATACGATGCACGGGGCGCTACAATAGTTCCGGGACTTATAGATGCGCACGCTCATTTGTATAACCTTGGAGTGACAAAGCAACAAGTAGATCTGGTTGGAACGACCAGTTATACTGAAGTTTTAGAACGCGTGAAAGCATTTCAGCAAGAAAAAAATGTAACGTACATCACAGGTCGAGGTTGGGACCAGAACGATTGGGATGTAAAAGAGTATCCTACAAAAAAAGAATTGGACACGTTGTTTCCAGAAACACCCGTAGCTTTAACCAGAATAGATGGCCACGCTATGATCGTGAATAGCAAAGCGATTGCATTGGCAGGGATCACCCCTAAAACCAAAATGGACGGAGGAGAAGTTGTCCTCGATAGCCTGGGGCAACTCACAGGAATTTTAATAGACAGCCCCATGAGTTTAGTGCGTGCTTCCATCCCGGCTGCCTCACGGGAATTTTCGATCCAGGCTTTAAAAGACGCCGAAAAAATATGTCTGGAGAATGGTCTTACTACCATAAACGATGCTGGTCTCGATAGAAATATTATTGAATTAATAGACAGCTTACAACAGGCTAACGTACTTAAAATTAAAGTATACGCTATGGTAAGTAATACTGAAGAAAACCTTAGGTATTATCTAAAAAATGGCGTCGTTAAAACCAACAGACTCAATGTACGATCTGTAAAAGTGTATGCAGACGGCGCTTTAGGATCGCGCGGAGCAGCTTTAAGACAAGCCTATAGTGATAAGGAGAACCATTTTGGAGCTATGATAACGCCTTCAGATAGTTTACAGCAATTGGCAACGCGATTGGCTAAAGCTGGTTACCAGATGAATACGCACGCCATTGGAGATTCTGCCAATGTTTCAGTATTGCGAGCGTATAAGAAAGCACTGGAAAGCTATCCCGATGCTCGCTGGAAAGTAGAACACGCCCAAATAGTAACCCCGGAAGATTTTGATGTATTTTCAAAAAATATTATTCCTTCTGTACAACCTACACACGCTACAAGCGATATGTACTGGGCAGAAGATAGGGTAGGAGGCGACCGCATAAAAGGTGCGTATGCGTACAAAACATTGCTGGACAAAGCAGGAATTGTAGTATTAGGAACAGATTTTCCTGTGGAGCGGGTAAATCCGTTACATACATTTTACAGCGCTGTTGCAAGGAAAGATCTTAAAAATTATCCGGAAGATGGTTTTAGAATGGAAGATGCACTAAGCAGAGAAGAGACCTTAAAAGGAATGACGATCTGGGCAGCCTATTCAAATTTTGAAGAAGACGAAAAAGGAAGTATAGAAGCCGGAAAAGCAGCAGATTTCACCATTCTGGACCGAAATGTCATGGAAATTCCAGCGGACAGTATCCCAAAAATAAAAGTGCTGGCCACATTTATTAACGGAGAAAGAGTTTTTACCAGTCAGTAATTGGCAAAAAACCATTTAGAACAGAAGTCTTGCGTAGTTTATTATTTTCAACAATCAACAATCAACAATCTATTTCCCTCCTTTAGCCTGTAGATCTGCCAGACACAGAGCATCAAATACCGGAATGTCTGCAGCTGTTGGATTTGGCAACGTACTTGGGATAGTACTGGCAAAAAACATTAAACAACCTTCTACTACACAATGTTTGTTATTATCCGGGTCTTCGTGATCTGTATGAATGTCGTCATCCTGAATATTTACCAATCCGAATAAATGTCCAAACTCGTGTTGTAGTGTAGTTGCTTCAATTAAAAACCTGTCTACCAGTAAACTTTGTAACGTTTCCTGATACACCACTACCGAGGTGTTTCTGTAGGCACTACCTAAGGTAACCGTGGAGCTCGTGTCTGTAGCAGCATTTCCATTTGCAAAAAATACATATACTGCAATTTGATCGTCATTGGTGTATAGGGTTCTGTTAGCTTCTTCAATATCTCTTATTTCCTGAGTGCTGAAAGGTTCGCCTTCCGGCGGAGAAATCACAGTTTCTACTATAGTAATACCTTCAGGCTTATTAAGACGTGCATTTAAAAATTGCCTGAAATTATCAATCGTTTCCTGTTCGGGTCTAAAACCGTTGCTGTACACCAGTTCTACCACAAGACTTTTATAAATATCGTCCGAGAGTAAATCTTCAGCAGATTCGCCAAGGCCTAAAACATTCAGGGATTGTTCGTCTGTCATCGCCTGGTCATCATCTTTTTTACAAGCAGCAACCAAGAGTAACATTGAAAGTAGGAGTAAAAATCTGGAAAAGTAAGTCTTCATCTATTCTATTGAAATTTTAGCAAACATAATGTAAATATGGGATTATGAAAATACACCACCTTTTTTTAACGCTTTTTTTATCGGTTTGGTCTATGGTCGGTTGTGTTGGTTAAAACTTTCAGGAACCTATCCAAAAATAGTGACATCCTACTTATAATTCTTTCCTCTAAAAAGCCGGAAGCTAAAGGCTATTTTCTACCCCACTAAGCCTGGCCAGATAATCGAAATTTTCTCCTCTTTCCAGGACTTCAAAAGTGTATGCGTTTCTTTCGGCTAGTTGTTTACATAATGTTTCGTGCAGGTATAACCAGGGAAATGTTGGTGTGGTTTCACCCTTGTAACTCATGGTAAATTCCAGTTCGCCATAATAGCGATCCTGTGGCACCCAGATACTGCCATCTTCATTGCGGTCGTACATATATTGCAGATCACTGGAGTCTATGAGGATTTGTCCCCCTGTATTTAAAATACGTTTTAAATGCTGCAGGTATTTTGCTGTTTTTTCAACCGTTTCAAAAATTCCGGTACCGTTCATTAGCAATAAAAGCGTATCAAATTTTTCTTCGGAAATATCTAAAAGATGCGCGTTTTCGGCATTCTGAACGCCACGTGCTTTGGCAACCTGAATAGCACCTTCTGAAATATCTATTGCCTTCACCTGAAATCCTTTTTCCTGCAACCAAAGTGAATGGCTCCCCGCACCACAGCCAATATCCAGAATACGGCCTCGACATTCCTGCATGGCACGTTTTTCAAGTTTGGGCATTTCAGTAAAACTTCGGAAGAGATAGGGCAGAGGCAGGGCGTCGTCCTCACTAATGTTTGTTGCCGTGATAATGTCTTCGGTGTACTTTCCGTTTTGGTAATCCAGCAGGGCTTTGCCAAGGAGATCGTTCATGGGTGAGTTGGTTGGTTTGTTTATGAGGAACCGGGTAATTTGTTAATTGGGTAATTAGTATCTGGCGTCACAGATTTTTAATTTCGTTTTTCTACTTTTACAGCATGGAAGAAACGCTCCAACAGCTCCCGCAAAAAGCCAAAGATACGCATAACGAGAACAAAAAGTTTTTCGCAAAGCTGAAGAAAAAGCCGCCCAAGCATTTAGATTCATTAATGCAGGAACTGCACGATGCCGAGTTTGAACACACCGATTGCCTCAATTGTGCCAATTGTTGTAAAACCACCGGACCGCTGTTTACCAATAAAGACGTGGAGCGCATTTCTAAACATTTCAGAATGAAACCACAGCAGTTTATTGAAACGTATTTGCGTGTGGATGAAGATAACGACTACGTGCTACAAAGCGTTCCCTGTGCTTTCCTGGGAGCCGATAACTATTGTAGTATTTACGATGTACGGCCAAAAGCGTGTAGCGAATTTCCGCATACCGATAGAAGAAAATTTCAGCAAATCTCTAACCTTACCTTAAAGAATGTAGCCATTTGCCCGGCAGCTTTCAATATTGTGGAGGAAATGAAAAAAAGAGTGAAGCTGTAGATTAAATTGAGTACACATTATTCAATGGCAGTTGGCAGAAACCCCATCTTTTCATACGGTTACGTCATTAAAAGCGTAGGTAAATACTTAGGTGAATCTCTGCGGCTCTTAATAGTAATTTTCTTATTTATATAATAAATACTTCCCTCGCATCTTCTCGTACCCTTTAAGACCATCCAACCAAGTTTTTCTGATCTCACGAGCGGTAAACCCCTTTTCAATTTGGTCCTGCAACGTTTTTGTGCCCGCTAATGTGGTAAAAAATGAAGTGAAAAAATCTTTTTTCTTTCCGTTGGCAACATAGGCTTCTATGAGCCAGTCCAGATTAATTTTATCCATTTTTGGGTAGTTTCGGAGATCTTTTCCGCGACACACTTCTCCTTTAAATTTCGGATTTTTTGCGCCTTCATTGGATTGGGGTGTAAAGGTAAATTCATAAAAGCGCTCCGGAAGCGATGGCGCTCCAAATACCTGAAACTGCATATCTGTACCACGGCCTGCACTCACAAAAGTACCTTCAAAAAAACAGAGGCTGGGATACAGAGAAATGGAAACGTCGTTGGGTAAATTAGGCGATGGTTTAACAGGCAGGGAATATTCGGTTTTGTGGGTATATTCTTCATTTTTTATTACGGTAATGGTACAGGTTACACCATTTGCCAACCATTTTTCGCCGTTAATCATTTGGGCATATTCGCCAATAGTCATTCCGTGTACTACAGGAACCGGGTGCATTCCAACGAAACTCTTATGCGCTGGTTCCAGGATAGGACCATCAATATAATGTCCGTTAGGGTTGGGGCGGTCTAAAATTAACAACGGAATTCCTTGTTCTGCACAGGCTTCCATCACATAATGCAGGGTAGAGATGTAGGTGTAAAAACGGGCCCCAACATCCTGAATGTCAAAGACCAGCATGTCAATACCATCTAATTGTGCTTTGGAGGGTTTTTTATTATTTCCGTAGAGGGAAATGATAGGGATACCTGTTTTAGTATCTATTCCGTCTTTTACCAGTTCGCCGGCATCTGCAGTGCCTCTAAACCCGTGTTCCGGGGCAAAAACCGATGTAATTGTAATGTTTTCAGTACTAAGAAAATCAACCAGATGTTGTGTTTTAGTTTCAGTAGTATGAGTTCCATCTGTTAGATAGAGGCGTTCCTGTACCGTAACAATTGAAGTCTGGTTGGCAACAATCCCTATATTTTTAGTACGGAGTAGATCAAGATATTCCATATATCGGTGAGCTCCGGGGATGGCGGTATTTTTTTTATTAGTAAGTTCTTCTACCGACCCTACCTCCAGGGTTGTCTCCGATTTCTTTTCGGCTCGCTTTTTATCTCTGTTGGCGTCTTCGGTAACTGCTTTTCCTACTTCTATAATTGTGTTGAGTGTACCATCGTCTCCTTCATTGGTTTCGGTGTTAGTACTTCCGCAGGAAAAAAAGGCAAGAAATACTATTAATATGGTATTTTTGAAGAGTACTAACCGCATAATTTAATTTGTGAATTTCGAATTTTTCATCGCTCGGCGCATCATCGCTGCCAAAGACTATAAAAGTAGTATTTCGGGGCCAATAATAAAAATTGCGATCACTGCAATTGCCTTGGGAATTATTATGATGTTAGTAAGCGTTGCCACCAGTATGGGGCTGCAAAAAAAGATTCGTGAGAAAGTTTCGGCTTTTAATGGCGATATTATTATTACCAACTATGATACCAACCAAAGTAACGAATCGCAAATTCCTATTAGTAAAAACCAGGAGTTCTATCCCAATTTCACTCAGGTGGAAGGCATAAAACATATACAGATCACGGCTGTAAAAGGGGCTGTAATAAGAACCGAAAAAGATTTTGAGGGCATTGTGGTGAAAGGCGTGGGAACCGATTATAACTGGCAGTATTTTGAAGAATTTCTCCGTGAGGGAAGGTTGCCAAAGTACGCTGAAGAGGAGCTGAACGAAGAAGTATTAATTTCAGAATATCTTGCCAATCGTCTGGATTTAAAACTGAATCAGAAAGTGATCACCTTTTTTATGCAGGAAGGGAAAACCCAGAAGGCGCGACCTCGTGGTTTTACCATTGTAGGTATTTACAACAGCGGATTTCAACAGTTTGATGAGCAATTTCTTATTGCCGATATTAGACACCTGCAAAAGCTAAACGACTGGGAAGACGACCAGATAGGCGGTTTTGAAGTGTTTGTAGATAATTTTGATACGATAGATGCGGTTGGAGGCCGGGTGTATAAGTCTATTGGTAGCGAGTTGGATTCGGTAACTATCCGCCAGAAATACGGGACTATTTTTGAATGGATAGACCTGTTCGATTTTAACACTTACCTTATTATTGGGATCATGATCCTGGTGGCGGGCATTAACATGATCACGGCGTTACTGGTACTTATTTTGGAACGCACCCAGATGATAGGAATTTTAAAAGCTATGGGGAGCAGCGACTGGAGCGTGCGTAAAGTGTTTTTGTACAATGCGATGCACCTTATACTGGTTGGATTGTTTTGGGGGAATGTAATTGGACTAGGACTTCTTTTGGCTCAAAAATATTTAAAGCTATTTCCATTGAATCCAGACACCTATTACGTAACCGAAGCGCCTGTACATTTGGATCTGGGTTGGATTTTAGCTCTTAATGCAGGTACTTTTTTATTGTGTTTACTTATGTTACTGCTACCTTCTTATATTATTGCTAAGATCTCTCCGGTAAAGGCGATACGTTTTGAGTAACGGCATTACCGTGCTACGTCAAACTTTTATGTATCTTTGGGTGGGTTTGCCATTAATTTTTACGGGATACCGACAACAAAAAACCGTTATTACCCTACCTATTTTACGGGATAACGACGATAAAATACATTATATAACAAGTTACCCATAAGCTTGACAGACCATTGAAGATATTGCTTCACATTATAATTTTCGTCCTTTTAACCGTTCTGACCCAAATCGGCGGAACTGTATATCTGACATCAATTTTACTGATTAAAAAAAGTGCGAACAGGAAACGAATAAAACGGATTGGAATTTTCACAGGTTTGTATTTACTCGCAACGTTTTTGATTATACCAAACCTTGCGCCAATTTTCGGACGAGAAAAAATTAAAGAAACTGATTTCTTGAAGGCTCATTCATTTTTCTACAAATTAGCGAACAGAAATTACGTTAGACCAGAATTGAATAAAACGATTGGACAAATTGCATCTGAAATTGAAAACCAAAATAGCGGAATAAAGATGATTTATCTCGATGCCAATTTTCCATTTATCGATAAGTTTCCGCTATTGCCCCATTTGAGCCATAACGACGGAAAGAAAATTGATATTTCGCTGATTTACGAAAACCAAAACAAAGAATTAACCAACAAAAAGCCTTCAGTCAGCGGATATGGTGTTTATGAAAAACCGACAGCTAATGAATACGACCAAAATGCAGTTTGTAAAAATCGTGGAAATTGGCAATATGACTTCCCAAAATATTTGACTTTAGGAACGATTAATAAAGAGATTGAGTTTTCAGAAAACGGAACACGAGAAATAGTGGAATTAATTTTAAAACAAAAAAATATTGGTAAATTGTTCATTGAACCACATTTAAAAAAACGACTGAATTTAACGAATGGAAAAGTCAGATTTCACGGTTGTCAAGCAGTTAGGCACGATGACCACATACATTTTCAGTTAAAATAGAGCGGAAAAAGCCTATGGGTAACAACGTATATAGCTCATAGCTAATTAGTTGCTTAATCGAAGTTAAGGCATATTTACTAATCCGCCAAATTTTTTAATTTGGCTTATTGAGAAAAAAGATAATAAAAAAAATTAAAAAATTCGGCTCGTGCTTCATCCGAAAATAATTTTATAATTTGCACGCTACGAGCCATATACAGAGACGTTGGGTGCAATAAACCGAACTTATTGACTTCCCGAAGCCTGTTTCGCGATCCAGTAGAATGAAGGAAAACCAAGTTTAGGGAGTGCCGACAATTAGTTTAGGAAAGCCTTGAAAAGTTTCGCTTGCCAGCGGTCGAGAGTCTACTCTCGTAACGTTTGCAACGTTCAAACTTTTAAAAGTTATGGAATTTTTATGACATACAAAACTAATTTTCAGAACTTTATGATATGGTTTTCGTTCGCTGACTTGGATCCCGTTTTAGGAGAACGCTTTTTTAGCCGGACCGATGGCTAAAAAACATTATCAGAAAAACAACAGTCAACGGGAAGCGCTGAGATGTTGCGTTCGCTTGACTGCGTAATTCTTTAACGGCCAGAAAAAAGGCCTGTAATTACTGCACACAACTGCGTATATAAACAATAGCGGTAGTTGGTTCTTTTTGGAAATAAAGTGATATATTTAAAATCTGTGTTCATCCGAACAATCGGGAAAAGATCCCGCTACTGTTCATATACGCGACCGTTGTACAACATTTAAAAAAACCTAATGGCAAGTATTGACAGAGCAGATTGGCATTATGGAAATGGTTTTCCCGAAAATCTTCCTGAAGAAAATAGTGGAACTCATATTGGAATGTATCTGAATTGGATAATTGACAATAATCTAATTAGTGAATTTCATCTGACCGAATCAAAAGACGCAATCGAAAAAGTAAAATCAGGAGAAATAACAGGTCGAGACTTTTTATTTGACTATTGTGACGGAAAATTTTGGAATCAAGAATTAAATGAAATCGGACTCAAATTTACCGAAAGTTACTACGCAACTGACAAATATTTTGGTGATTATGCCAAGGTTTTAGCGATCGAATTGGATAGTATTTATGAGGTTAAAGACAATCGACAAAATTACGCTCTGATTAAAGAAAAATTAGACCAAAGATTTGAAAAATGGAACTCTCGTAAAAATAAGAAGTTTTGGGAGTTTTGGAAATAAAAACGTTGTACAACAATGTATAACCGCAATTACGGCGGATTCGACTGCGTCCGAATCCACTCGGAATTGCTACCGTCAGTCCCTGCCGAAATATTGTTTAATTTTAAGCCGTAACTGACGGTTATACGAAACCGTTGCCAGTAATGCAAAAAACCAGATAATGAATAAAATAAATGATATAGAAATTGGAGATTTTTTTTCATTCAAAACTTCTGATGGAACTTATCGAGTGTTATTTTGCACAAGTTTTCAAAAATCAAGAAGTCCTTATTTCTATAATTTTACAGCAACAACAATTAAATCAAATAAAAAACCAACAATAAATGATATACGGGAATCATATTTTTACGGGAAAGGTAACAGAAGCACACTTGAATTTAATAATAACGAATTGAATAAAATGTGGAGATTACATCCTGAGATTAAGCCATATTACTTAGGAACCTATGAACTTCTGATAACAAGAAAAGATTTTATGACATTTAATGATAAGTTTGAATTAATTTTTAACATACCAATTCTAGAAAAGCTTAATATGAATGGAAGTGGCTCAATGAATGCAAGCGATTTAAGTTTTTTAGATAATTTTTTTGTTAATAGGATTGAGACTTTTATGGAAGATCAAAATCAAAAAAAATATCTGATTGAGGCAATAATTAAATCAGATTAGTAATCGAAGGCACTACTGGCAACAACGCATATAATACAGCGGGTGACATTAGTCTTTAATTAAAATTCCCTAAATTTAAAAAAAATTGGTACAGCGGATACAAACGTAGTGGCGGCGCCACTGCCCACGGCTGATTCGCACGCTGCGCTTCCCACTTTCGCTGACGCAAAATGTTGGCACTGCCGAAGCTGCCGCTAAAAACCCGCCGTATCATATGCAAAACCGTTCTACGCAATTTTGATTAACATTCGGCTGTTAATTAAAATTTTGGAATTTCGCCAAGTTTATGGAATAGATAATTAACTTTACAATATGTATAGAGAAAAACTAAAATTTATTGACCTTTTTTGTGGGATTGGAGGTTTTCGAGTTGCTTTTGAGGAAGCTTGTGAAGAAAATGAAATTCAGCCCGAATGTGTATTTTCATCGGATATTGACAAGTATGCACAGGAAAGTTACGAAGTCAATTTTGGAGAAAAACCGTTTGGCGACATAACACAAATAGACGAAAAGAAGATACCTGACCACGACATACTTTTTGCTGGATTTCCGTGCCAACCTTTTAGTATTATTGGTCAAATGAAAGGACTGAACGATACGAGAGGAACTCTATTTTTTGATATTGCTCGAATTATAAAAGAGAAAGAGCCGAAAGCATTTATTTTAGAAAATGTTAAACAACTCGTTGGACACGACAACGGAAAAACCTTGAAAGTAATTGTACAATCCTTAAAAGATTTAGGTTATCAAGTTCAATACAGCGTTTTAAACGCATTAGATTATGGTTTACCCCAAAAACGAGAGCGTGTTGTTATTGTTGGTCATCGTGAACCGATTATGTTTACTTTTCCAAGTCCAGAAAAGCCATATAAGGCACTCACAGAAATTTTAGAAAACAAAGTCGATGAAAAATATTTTGCATCTGACTATATAAAACAAAAAAGAAAAGACAAACACCAATCTTCATTTTATCCTTCAATTTGGCACGAGAATAAATCGGGTAATATTTGTTCATATCCTTATTCTTGCGCACTTCGTTCCGGAGCATCTCACAATTACCTTTTAGTAAATGGCGAACGAAGATTGACACCACGAGAAATGTTCAGGCTTCAAGGTTTTCCGGATTGGTACAAAATTGTGGTAAGTGATGCTCAAGCAAAAAAACAGGCAGGAAATGCAGTTCCAGTCAATATGATTAAAGCAGTTGTAGAAAAGTTTTTGCCTTATGTAGCTACAAGTTTAGACCAAACCACCGTTTTAAGAGAATATGATTTACAATACAATCCAAGTTAATGGCAAAACGTAAATCACCAAGATTAAGAACAGTAAATAAATCTGTTTCAGCTTATCCACTAAACCAATTCAATTCCGAATTTCCATATATTCTCGGACAAGAAATTGTTTATCTACTTGCCAGCAAAGGACGAGCAGATTTACAGGGAAATGAATGGGAGCAGATTTTTGCTCTCTGCATTGGAGCAGAATGGAAGCCCTCAAATGTGGGTCTTGACGATGTTGTAATGGGAAATACGGCTTGGGGAGCAAAAACAGTGAAATCTGGAGTTAAAGATTTTACAAACCTCAAAAAAGTTCGTTTGATTTCTGGTCGTAATTCACCAGTTTTTTCATTTGGAAGTACAATTGATACAACCATCGAACCTAATCTTGTTGGCGAAGAGGTTTTAGAAATTTGGAACGAGCGTATTTCTGCTATAAGGGAAAAATATAAACATTTAAGGACCGTTGTTTTGGTCAAGTCAAATGACCTTTCACAAGTCGCTGTTTTTGAATTTGATACTATCCGATATGACCCAGAACTTTTTAATTTCATTTGGAACAAGAATGGAAATCTTGAAGGTTATATAAAAGGTAAGAAAGACAAGCAATTCGTTTGGCAACCGCACGGTTCGCAGTTTACCATTATCGAAAAAGTTCCCGAGCAAACGCTAATTTTAAAAATTAAACAGCCCGAGGTTTTGGACAAAGAAAAAATATTGACCGCAATCGGATTTGATAAGTCTTGGGTTACAATTAAACGCAAGTAAAACTGCGTAGAACAACGTATATAGCTCATAGCTAATTAGTTGCTCAATCGAAGTTAGGGCATATTTGCTAGTCCACCATTTTTTCAATTAAACTTATTGAAAAAAAAGGTAATAAGAAAATTAAAAAAAATGGCTCGTGCTTAACCGAAAGGCAATCTCTAATATGCACGCTACGAGCCATATACAAAACCGTTATATTTTATGGCTCCGAATTGCGTCATAACAGAATAATTTTCAACTGATTTTATCACTCAGGCGGAATAAAAACTGACTTTTGACAAGTTGCGCGCAATCGTTGCGCTGATTTAAAAAACTGACTTCTGACAAGCTTTTTGGAATTGTTGCGCCGATTTGAAAAAAATGGTTTTTAACAAGCAATGCGGAATCGTTGCGCTGACCTAAAAACTAACTGTTTTCACTCAAACTGACTTTATCAAATTAAAGCAGAACTGTACGTGAAAAGTTGTACGTGTCGGCACAGCATATAACAACGCATAAAGTCCATTGCTCAAATTATCCTAATCGGATAATCCTCGCAGGCGGGAAATGAGGGAAATTTCATGTAAATTGGTCTGGAAGTTCCGCAACGGAACTTTATGCAAAACCGTTGTAGCACATTTAAGAAATGTACTTTCCTGAAATAGGTTGACTAAAAATTAATCATTTAATTACAGTCACTTATGAAAACGCAAAAAGACCACTGGCTAAAAAAAAGCTACCAAAAGACAACTTTAGAGACTAAACTTTTAGTCGTTGACCAAATCCTAAACGGTCAGATCTCTACAAACTTCGCCTCTAAAAAATATGATGTTCCCAGAACTACCATTAACTATTGGCTGAGAAAATACAGTACCTTAGTACAACAAAACACAGGTATGAGTAAAAACGATGAAATAAAAAAGCTTAAGGAACGTATTGAAGAACTAGAGTTTGTAAAGGACTTCCAGCAAGATATTATTGTTGAGATGGAACTCATTACAGGCGTTGATATGTCAAAAAACTCGTTGCCCAAATCATTAGCAAAAGAGATAGAACTAAAGAAGAAAAACCGTTTAAAAGAAAATGGCTCTATCAATGCTTTGGGATCAGTAAACAAGCCTTCTACAAAAGAATCAAAACCCAACAAAAACAACAACTAGACCATCAAAAACTAATCATAATGGTTAAGGACTACCGTAAAAAAGTAGGATCTAAAACTGGTGGTATCAAGCTTTATGATGCTCTTAAAAAAGACTTTATAAACGCTGATATCAAAATAGGTAGAGATAAGTTTTACCGCTTTTTAAGGCTAAACAAGTTGTTAGTCCCTAAATCGAAAAATTACATCACAACAACAAATTCAAATCATATGTACAAAAAATATAAAAACCTGGTAAAAGACAAAGTTCCCACTAGACCAGAACAGCTCTGGGTAAGCGATATCACTTATATCAAAACTGAAAATGGACATAACTATTTAGCACTGGTTACAGACGCCTATTCAAAGCAAATTATGGGTTATGACCTAGACAGCCATATGAGAACATCTCTTTGCACAAAGGCGCTCGCTATGGCTATTAAAAATAGGAAATTTCCTGACAAAAAGCTGATTCATCACTCAGACAGAGGTTTTCAATACTGTAACCCTAAATACACAGAGTTTGCAGAAAGTAACGGGATTACAATGAGTATGACCGAGCAATATGATCCTTACGAAAATGCTGTTGCTGAACGTATCAATAGAACGCTCAAATACGAATATGGCCTTAAGAAAACTATCAAAAATACACAGCTCGCCCAACAAATAACAAAGCAGGCTGTCTATATTTACAATAACCTAAGAACGCATTTTAGCCTGGATCTAAGAAAACCGGCAGAGGTTCATTTAAACCCAAACATCAAATACAAGTCCTATCGAAAAAATAAAGTAAATTTACCTGAACTAACAATTTAAAAACAGGCCCAGTTCAAATTATTTTTTGCCTTCTAAACGGCAAAAAAAATCTTTTGAACGTGCAAAATTAACCTGAAAAAAGGTCAACCTATATCAGTATAATACAAAAGACTTAGAGAGTAATGATTCAAAGCAATAAATTTCAATTAATTTTTCTAAAACATATTCTAATCTTCATTGGAATAGTTATCATCATTGCTGCAATTTTAAAATTTTATAATCCTGATTACATAACAGATTGGACCAAGCTGACAATTTTTTCAACAATTGGCATCATTCTTATAGCACTAAATTTTATAATTTATGAAAAATTCAAACTAGTTAAAGTTAGCCATCAGAAACTGATGTATTTAGATAAATTGGAATGGAAAGAAGTTAAATGGACTGAAATTGATGAAATTTATAGAGTTCGATTTATATCTCCCCCTATTTATCGGGCAAAAATTAAAACAACCAGCCAAATTTTATTGTTTCCCACAGAGTCAAGCTACAATCATACTGAAATTAATGGTGGTCCTTTTCAATTAATAATTGACCATAGCAAAATGGGAGAAATTATCAAAAAGGCTAAAACTGATTATGGAATATAAACAAGTGCCAACACCGCATATAATACAGCGGGTCACATTCGGCTATCATTAAATTTCCTAACTTTATAAAAAATTTGGTACAGCGGATAATTACGTAGTGGCGGCGCCACTGCTCCACGGCTGATTCGCACGCTGCGCTTCCCACTTTCGCTGACGCAAAATGTTGGCACTGCCGATGCTGCCGCTAAAGACCCGCCGTATCATATGCAAAACCGTTGTGCACCATATAATGAAAACCGAAAGGCAGACATATAGACCAAAAAATCCCAAGACAACTTTGCTCGGACTTGTAAGTTTAGCATTTGTCGTTTCGGGAGTATTTATGACAAGAGAACAACCTGTTATGGGATGGTTTGTGACTTCGTTTTTTGGAATCTGTATGATAGTTTTTCTAATCCAACTAATTCCAGGGTCGACAGAGTTGACTTTGACTAAAGAAGGTTTTGAAATGACAAGTCTGTTTCGGAAAAGTACAACTCGATGGACAGATATAAAATCATTCAGAATTGGCTACTTAGGACGAAACAAGACTGTAATGTTCGACTACGTTGACGGACATAAAAAATACCAAACAGGAAAATTTATAGCGAAAGAACTATCAGGAAGTCATGGTGCTTTACCGACAACTTATGGATTTAAAGCGAATGAACTTTTGAAAATTCTAAACCAATGGAAAAATAAATACGGTGCACAACAACGCATATAGCTTATGGCGGGTGAACGGCTACCAGCAAGGTTTTCGCTCCGCAGCCAGCTTTGGTTTCTGCGGACAAGAAAGTGCTTCGAAACCGCCACAAGCCATATGCAAACCGTTGTAAGCAATTTAACAAAAATACCTAAATGAACATATCAGGAAAATCCATAAGGCCTTTTATAGGTTCTAAAAACTATACGATTTCTCGGAACTTTTACAGAGATTTAGGTTTTGAGGAAGTAATTACCTCAAAAAATATGTCCTACTTCCATATTGGTGATTTTGGATTTTATTTGCAAGATGCATATGTGAAAAAATGGATTGATAATTCAATGATTTTCTTAGAAGTGGATAATTTAGAAAGTACATTGAATTACATACAGAATTTAAAATTGACCGAAAAATATGAAAATGTGAGATTATCTGGAATAGTATTTAACGAGTGGGGAAACGAATTTTTTCTTCATGATCCTAGTGGAATATTATGGCATATCGGAAAATTTAAATCTAAAGAATTATAGAATCGATAAAACTGCTTACAACAACGCATATAATACAGCGGTCACATTGGTCTTAAATTAAAATCCTAACTTTATAGAAAATTTGGTACAGCGGATAAATACGTAGTGGCGGCGCCACTGCCCTCGGCTGATTCGCACGCTGCGCTTCCCACTTTCGCTGACGCAAAATGTTGGCACTGCCGAAGCTGCCGCTAAAAACCCGCCGTATTATATACAATACCGTTGTGTGCAATTTGAGAAAATCCTGAAGTAATGAATATTATTCAAGAATTAACAGAAAAATATAGCGGAAAATATTCAGAGGATTTGACTAAAAAAGTGAATAGTCCAATAGGAAAATACGTTTATCAACCCAAAAGTGGAATTATAGAAGTTGACGGAACTAAAATCAGCATAAATCTGAATGAAGTTGGAGGAGCAATTCCTGTGACTGAACCATTTCGAATTACTTTGCATTTGGACAAAACTTACGAAACCGAATTGACAATATTCCCAATTGATTCGTGGAATAAATTTTTGAATTTTCTTTTTCCGAAAAGACGTGAATTTGTTCCTAAACCGATTTTAAAGCAATTTTGGTTTGGCGGAAATATCGACTTACTAAAACAACTCGCATCTGATAAAGATTTTTGCGAAAAAATAATAAACGAAAGAATTTATATAGAAACTGGATTTAAAACAACTGAACGAATTATATTAACGCCTGAATATGGAATTAAGGACATTGAACAATTTGAAAAGTTTGTTTCTGTCTTGAAACGAATTGAAAATAAAATAAAAACTGCACACAACACCGTATAAAAATAATTGCGGTTTAGTGCTAAAACAAAGGTCGTTGCGTGTTTGTAACGTCTGATTTTCCTTCGGAAAATCCTCGCATACAAACCCGCAACTATTCTTATACAAACACGTTATATTTTATGGCTCCGATGTACTTTCCTGAAATAGGTTGACTAAAAATTAATCATTTAATTACAGTCACTTATGAAAACGCAAAAAGACCACTGGCTAAAAAAAAGCTACCAAAAGACAACTTTAGAGACTAAACTTTTAGTCGTTGACCAAATCCTAAACGGTCAGATCTCTACAAACTTCGCCTCTAAAAAATATGACGTTCCCAGAACTACCATTAACTATTGGCTGAGAAAATACAGTACCTTAGTACAACAAAACACAGGTATGAGTAAAAACGATGAAATAAAAAAGCTTAAGGAACGTATTGAAGAACTAGAGTTTGTAAAGGACTTCCAGCAAGATATTATTGTTGAGATGGAACTCATTACAGGCGTTGATATGTCAAAAAACTCGTTGCCCAAATCATTAGCAAAAGAGATAGAACTAAAGAAGAAAAACCGTTTAAAAGAAAATGGCTCTATCAATGCTTTGGGATCAGTAAACAAGCCTTCTACAAAAGAATCAAAACCCAACAAAAACAACAACTAGACCATCAAAAACTAATCATAATGGTTAAGGACTACCGTAAAAAAGTAGGATCTAAAACTGGTGGTATCAAGCTTTATGATGCTCTTAAAAAAGACTTTATAAACGCTGATATCAAAATAGGTAGAGATAAGTTTTACCGCTTTTTAAGGCTAAACAAGTTGTTAGTCCCTAAATCGAAAAATTACATCACAACAACAAATTCAAATCATATGTACAAAAAATATAAAAACCTGGTAAAAGAAAAAGTTCCCACTAGACCAGAACAGCTCTGGGTAAGCGATATCACTTATATCAAAACTGAAAATGGACATAACTATTTAGCACTGGTTACAGACGCCTATTCAAAGCAAATTATGGGTTATGACCTAGACAGCCATATGAGAACATCTCTTTGCACAAAGGCGCTCGCTATGGCTATTAAAAATAGGAAATTTCCTGACAAAAAGCTGATTCATCACTCAGACAGAGGTTTTCAATACTGTAACCCTAAATACACAGAGTTTGCAGAAAGTAACGGGATTACAATGAGTATGACCGAGCAATATGATCCTTACGAAAATGCTGTTGCTGAACGTATCAATAGAACGCTCAAATACGAATATGGCCTTAAGAAAACTATCAAAAATACACAGCTCGCCCAACAAATGACAAAGCAGGCTGTCTATATTTACAATAACCTAAGAACGCATTTTAGCCTGGATCTAAGAAAACCGGCAGAGGTCCATTTAAACCCAAACATCAAATACAAGTCCTATCGAAAAAATAAAGTAAATTTACCTGAACTAACAATTTAAAAACAGACCCAGTTCAAATTATTTTTTGCCTTCTAAACGGCAAAAAAAATCTTTTGAACGTGCAAAATTAACCTGAAAAAAGGTCAACCTATATCAGTATAATACAAAACCCAGAATTCAATAAATATGGCAACAGTATTCGATATAAAAATGTTATGGTCAGTTTTCAAAGATGTTGGTTCATTTTTGTCAGGAAAAGCAAGTACTGAAAAATCAAATAGGATAAAAGCTCACAAAAAAATTAATGAAGCATTTATTCAAACCTATGATTATTTAAGAAATAATAACGGAGAATATATCACAAACACCAAACTTGCTGATATCTGGAATGAAGCATCCGAGGCAGTTATGGAGATTAATCTTCAATTAGGAGAAATGCTATATAATAAATCAAGATTCTGGTTAGACCCAGATCTATATTTTAATCTTAACAGACAATCGGAAATTATTGAATTAAATAGAATTATTGACGAAATGGAAAGAATTAGAATAAAAATGAAAAATTAAATGGACGAATTAATTTCACCAAAATATCAAATGAAGCTTGTGAAATCAGTTCACGATGCTATTTGGGAAGAATACAAATCTTATAAAGATGTTAGCTTATATGTTGACAAATGGCACGAAAGCGACAAATGGAATAATAATTGGGAAAATTTTCATTTCATCACAAAAGACAATGGAGAAATAGACTTATTAAGAACTTTACATACTATGACTGGAAGTGACTTGTTGAAAGTCGCAATTGATTTAGGAGTTGATACACCAGATTTTATTCCATCAATTCCTACATTTAAAAACGAGTTGAAATCTAACTATAAAACCGCTTACGAAACATTCACAAAAGCGTATAAACAAATAGAGACCGACCCAAGTCTGGCTATTGGGTTAGCTAATTCAGCTTTGGAGAGTATTATTAAAGAAATTTTAAAAGATGCCAGATTAAAGAGTAAAGTTAAAGGAACTGAAACGCTATATAAGCTAACAACAATAATCCTAAAGGAGTTTAATTTAGTTGATAGCGAGCATCCAATAGAAATGAAAACTATTGGTAGTTCTTTATTAGCAATTAGTCAATCAATAGAAAAATTAAGAAGTGAAAAGACAGATTTTCACGGCAAAACTGACGAAGATTATTTAATAACTGATACAGTTTATACATATTTCATTGTCAATACAGTTTCAACGGTTGGGTTGTTTTTAAATTCATATTTTAAAACTAAATTTCCGAAACCAGTTGAGCCGATTGAGGAACACGACGATTTACCATTTTGATTTAACTATGGGAACAGCCAGCAGGTAACACCGCATATAATACAGCGAGTCTGATGGTTAAGTGAATTGTATTTCCTATAAATAATCGTAAATTAATCACGCGGATAAATACGGAGTGGCGGCGCCACTGCCCACGGTTGATTCGCACGCTGCGCTTCCCACTTTCGCTGACGCAAAATGTTGGCACTGCCGAAGCTACCGCTAAAGACCCGCCGTATCATATGCAAACCCGTTGTACACAATATTAGAGCGACAGTAATCTGAATGAAAAGCTGCAACAAAATTGACTGTTTTAATAAAAATTCTGCTGTAAAAGTTTTTAAAATATTTTGGGAAAGCGTCCCGCAAGAGTATAAAATTTTTCAGCCACATCTACCCTACTTAAAATTTTATACACTTGCTACTTTTGTCCTTTAATTGAACATTTTTTGGATTGCGTAAAAAAACTAAATTACTTTTTTGAATCTAACAATGTTTTCTGTCTTCTGTTTTAGAAATAATTTGCGAGCAGCTTCTGTGTAAAAATCATGATTGTTTAAAAACTTCAAGTTTAAATTGAGCCATTCTTCATCTGTGAAATTCATATCTAAAAAATTTGACCATTCTTCACGCAAAAGTTTGTTTTGAGTTAAAAATGTTTTCTTTCCTAAATGTCCTAAATCTGCATCGCAAATAATTTCTTCCAAAAGATTTGTTGGCTCTCTATTAATTTCAGTCGCTAAAATTATATTTTCAATGGTTTGGATTTTTTCTTCAAGATAATTTTCTTTTTCTAAAAATCTTCGAGCAATAGAACAGCTCAACATTTCGTGTTGCTTACTTGTTTCCATATTTCCAACGTCGTGAAAATAAGCGGAAATTAAAAGGATTTCAGTTTCTTCAACACTAATTTTAGATTTTAGAGCAATCATTTCAGCATTATGAACAACGTTCAATGTGTGTTGATAATTATGGAATTGCAATGATTTACATCTACTTTTATTCAGTAAATCCCGACAATGTTTTCTAACTTTATTTATCAATTCAGTATTCATTTTAAACTAATTTCATTTTATGACTGTAAAAAACTAAAAGGCTCAAAAGTGCAACACTCACTAACGTGGCGGGAATTGTACCCAAATCCAAACCGCCTTCGGAGGTTGTTTTTGTGAGTAAATCGCCAAAAGTTGCACCAAACGGACGTGTAAAAATAAACGCTACCCAAAACAAAATAACGTGACTGATTTTTGTAATGTAGTGCAAAAGCACAACGATTAAAATAACGCCAGCGGTTACCATTGCGCCTTGCAAATAACTCAATCCTACGTTATCGCTTAAAAAGTCGCCAAATGCAGTACCTAAACTATTTGAAAATAAAATAGCAATCCAATAAAATGTTTCTGTTTTTTTATCAAAAATAGGAAACACTTCAATTTTTCCAATTGTGCTATTCCAAACCCAAAGCGTATTGAGCAACAACGTAATTAAAATCAAAGAACCTGCGAGATAACCCAAATGCAATGTTCTATCCATAAAATCTGATATTTCTGTGCCAACTGTTGTTGTACCAACAATCACTAACCAAAATAACGCAGGAATGTATTTTTTCGCTTTAAGCTGTATTGCTAAAACCAAAAGAAAAAACACGCCTGTTATTGCAAGTCCAATTGTATATCCAAGATTAAGTGTGTGAGCTAAAAGGTCGCCTAATGTTTCGCCTAAAGTCGTAGCAATAATTTTCATTATCCAAAATAGCAACGTGATTTTTGCAACTTTGTTTAACTTTTCAGTTTCAATAGTTATGGCTTTCATCTTAACGATTTGTTTCGTCTAACAATTTTCGTTTCTTCATTACTTTCAATACCAAATAGACAACAGTTGTGATGATTGCGCCATAAAACCAAAATCCCATTTCTAATTCAAAAGGCTCTTTTTCGACTAAATCGCCCACCAAATCAAAAATCCAAAAAAGCAAAAAGATAGCACACAAACCATTTTTCTCTTTTTTGAGTACTTTTTTAATGCTAAAAGGATACTTCGGTCTTGCATAATTTTTGAAAGATGGTACAAAAGCGGGAACATTTTCTGCCCAATCTAAATAGGTTTGCCCAAATTTATTTCGCAAAAAGGTTTCTTCAGCATACATAATTCGCTCATAATAAAAAGCATAGAAAAATATGAACGCAATAGAAAACCAAGCGTTTTCTGTAAGCATTGCCACACCAAGCCACATAAAAAAATTACCGAGATATAAAGGATGCCGGACAACGGAATAAATTCCCGTAGTATTAAGCTCATCGGCTAATTGCCCACCTTTTGTATTTCTTCCTGAAGTGTTTCTTGGCGTATGTCCAACGGTAAAAATTCGGATTAAAAGACCAAGTAGACTAACACCCAGACATATATATTCAAAACTTTCTGAAAACCAAGTTTCGGGTGTTTCAATTTCAAAATATTCGGTATGTATATAAACCGATAATCCAATTCCTAAAATAATCAAAGGCAGGTAACTTCTGTTTTTAAATAGGAAATCGCCTTGTGTTTTTAATTCTTCTTGTAGTGCCATTTTGTTAAAATTTATAAGTGAAACCTATCATATGATTGCCTTCAAAATTTGAATACGTCAATTCCATATGTTCTTGTTGATATTCTGTTGTAAAAAGTAAATTGCTACCCAAACCAATTGCAGCACCAGCCACAACGTCAAGGATATCGTGCTTTTTGCTGTCAATCCTGCTTGCTGCTGTAAAACCTGCCAACGCATAAGATGGGATTGCATATTTAAAACCATATCGACGATGTACATATCCAGCACTATGAAAAACGGTTGAAGTATGTCCTGACGGAAAAGAGTTATCGTTACTCATATCTGGGCGTGGTTTATTTACGGCATATTTTAATCCGTATGTTACGCCAACAGTAAGCAAAAGACCTTTTGTAAATTGCCAAGCACCCTTTTCATCACCAATGATAAAACTTGTTCCTAAAGTTGCAGCTGGCAAAGCGATAAGTATTACATCGCCAACTTTTTGAGTAGTGCCAACTTGTGGCGTTGTTTCACTTGTATCTTGCGCTTGTAATTGAAAGGTTGCTAAACATAAAAATAAGCATCCCACGATTTTAAAAATGCGATGCGAAAAAGTGTATTTCATTTGTGCGTATTTGGATTGTTAGTTCAAATAACGCACGAATTTTGATGCAAATTTTAAGGTGTAGGTGCAGAACAATTTATCTGCACAAATTGGATTTTTTAAACAAGGGTTTTCTTGTATTGTGTAGGCGTTAAACCCTTGTGTTTCTTAAAGATTGCATTAAATGAAGACTTTGAGTTGAAACCAACGTCTGTAGCAATTCCCAAAAGTGTAAAATGATTGTTCTGGTCGTTTTTGAGCCGATTTATAAATTCTTCAACACGATATTCATTAACAAAATCTTGAAAACTTGTGTCCATATATTCGTTTAAAACTTCGGAAATATATTGACGCGGAATATTGAGTTTTTCGGAAACATCTACAATGGATAATTTGTTGTTGAGATACAATTTATCCGTTTCCATTGAGCGAAATAAATCTGTTTTATATTGCTCTATCAATTTTGGGTTAAGGTTTGAATTTCTGTATTTACTTGTTTCTGTTTTAGGTAAGATATCCTTGTTTTTACTCAATAATTTAAAAGCAATGAAATAGAACAAAAAAGCAATAACCAATAATAGATATGTATTGAAATTTTGGTCATTAAATAACGGTAATTCGGCAAAACCGAACGCTTTAATTACATCATTTATGGATGACAAAGCGAAAAGTATTGCGATGGGAATTGCAAAATAAATAATCCAATGTTTCTTTTTGGTTGTAATTATGGAATGAATGATTGCCAGCAAATAGAAAAGGAAAGTTAATTCTGCTGTAATCTCAAAAATTTCGACAATCAAATTTTCTTCGACTAAAAATATTTCAAGACCTTCAATGATAAAATAAATGATATTGGGAAGAAAGAAAAGTAAATCGAGTATAGCAAATTTTTCCTTTCCACTTTTGTAGTAGCGGAAAAACAGAAACAGGAATGTAACAAATAGAGAACTATCGAACAAAAACCAATCTGAATTTTGAACAAAAATGTTGTTTTCATCATCGCCAGCTATGTAAAGCAATACGGAAAGCAGACTGCCGAACAGCAACCAAAATGTGGTTTTTTTGTATTCTTTGCGGTTGATAAAGAGAACCGAAAGGACAAAAAGACCTTGCAATAGAGCAATAATTTGAAGAGTTTTAAGCATTCATTTTAATTAACATTTGGCAAGGTATTAAATTTTGTGACTTCGTTTACCATTCCATACACTTTTACGCCACCTACATTATCCAACGCAAAAAAGAGTATTCCATTACATTCTATAAGAAACATTTTGCAAGAAAACTTTTGTGGAACTTTAGTGCTTTTTGAGAAAACTATCGCAAAAACATAAAAGGTTCGTGCTAATGCAAAGTTCGATTCTAAAATGAAAAGCTTGTACAGAACGAAAGGTTTAGGCTGGAAATACTGTGTACAACAAAGTATAAAAATAATAGGGCGATTATGGCTTGACCGAATGGCTTGTGTATACTTTCAAAGTCGCCCGTTTTTTGTATTAGCTTTTAATTAATGTAAATTGTAAAACCAATAAAACAAAAAACGGGCTTGTGGCTCAACCGAATGGCTTATGGGTGTTTTCTGCCCTACTATTCTTATACAAAACCGTTAGCAACAAGCCAAAGAAAAAACAACAGATAAATGGAAAATCTGCTTTACTATCCTTATATAAATGTTCCAAAATCTGATTGGACAAATAGAGCGCTTTTATATTATGATTCTATTGGTTGCGTAGTTCCAAGTCGATACAATCAAAAACCTAAGTTTTATGAAAAACATATGCGAGATTTAATAAAAGAAAACCTCGTATTGCCAATAGACCCAATGGATGAATTAAATAATCCTTGGAGAATTGTAGAACCTTTTATTGAGTATGTAAATAGTCCACAATTTGATTTGACAAGAAGAAGAAATAGGTTTCAAAAAGCAAGTTACGGGAGAATACACAGAGATAAGTTTGATATTAGTGGCCCAAAAATTCACATAGATAAATTTGACAATGAAGTTTTTTATCAGTTAGAGCAAATAGGACTTGCAGAATCAAATGGCGATGAATGGTATAATGTTGAAAAAGCTACGGCAAACGAATTAATGACCTATATTTCGACAATTTTAGCTAAAAAACTTGAATGTCGCCCAATGACAGATAGAATTAGAAACTATTATCGTGCAACAAACGTTTCAAAAAAAGATTATAAAGAACTAAAAGTTCAGCAGACAAAAAGACAAATTATTTTAAACAACTTAATTCCTTTTCCTGAACAAATTGATTACACAAAGCTTAGGAGATTTAAAGAAACTCATTCTGAATTACTAGTAGCTTTTAGAAATACAGTCGAGGTGTTAGCACTTGACCCAAATCTGGAGTTGGAAAGTGCTTTTTTTAATGAAAAAATGAAAGAGTTACGCATTAGAAAAAATGAACTTTCAGCTAAAATGAATGAAAACAAATTTGGACAGATATTTTTTGGTAGTATTTGTGGAGCTGCGAGTGCGATAATAGCTTTTTCTACAGGTTTTGGAATTTTAGGTGCACCCGCATTTGCGAATGCAATTTATTCAGCCTTACAATATGAAAACCCCGAGGATGTTTTTGACCAAACCGGACTAAAATATATGGCTTTGATAGATAAAAAATTGAGAAGGCCAGTTGCTAACACCGTATATAGCTCATAGCTAATTAGTTGCTTAATCTAAATTACGGCATAATTGCAAGTCCGCCAAATTTTTTAATTTGGCTTATTTAGAAAAAAGATAATAAGAAAATTAAAAAATTCGGCTCGTGCTTAACCGAAAAATTATCGCTAATTTGCACGCTACGAGCCATATACACAACCGTTATATTTTATGGCTCCGAATTGCGTCATAACAGAATAATTTTCGACTGATTTTATTACTCAGGCGGAATAAAAACTGACTTTTGACAAGTTGCAAGCAATCGTTGGCTGATTTGAAAGTGAACTGACATACAAATAAACCGACTTTTGACAATCTGTACGCAATCGTTGCGCTGATTTGAAAGCAAACTGATTAACATTCAAACCGACTTTTGACAATCTGTACGCAATCATTACGCTGATTTAAAAATAAACTGATTAACATCCGAACTGAATTTTGACAATCTGTGCGTAATCGCGGCGCTGATTTTAAACAATTAAAGCCGAACTGTACGTGAAAAGCTAGGTGTGTCGCCACAAAACATAACAACGCATAAAGTCCATTGCTCAAATTATCCTAATCGGATAATCCTCGCAGGCGGTAAATGAGGGAAATTTCATGTAAATTGGTCTGGAAGTTCCGCAACGGAACTTTATGATAAACCGTTGTACACAATATTTCCAGTGTACTTTCCTGAAATAGGTTGACTAAAAATTAATCAATTAATTATAGTCACTTATGAAAACTCAAAAAGACCACTGGCTAAAAAAAAGCTATCAAAAGGCAACTTTAGAGACTAAACTTTTGGTCGTTGACCAAATCCTAAACGGTCAGATCTCTACAAACTTCGCCTCTAAAAAATATGACGTTCCTAGAACTACCATTAACTATTGGCTGAGAAAATACAGTACCTTAGTACAACAAAACACAGGTATGAGTAAAAAGGATGAAATAAAAAAGCTTAAGGAACGTATTGAAGAACTAGAGTTTGTAAAGGACTTCCAGCAAGATATTATTGTTGAGATGGAACTCATTACAGGCGTCGATATGTCAAAAAACTCGTTGCCCAAATCATTAGCAAAAGAGATAGAACTAAAGAAGAAAAATCGTTTAAAAGAAAATGGCTCTATCAATGCTTTGGGATCAGTAAACAAGCCTTCTACAAAAGAATCAAAACCCAACAAAAACAACAACTAGACCATCAAAAACTAATCATAATGGTTAAGGACTACCGTAAAAAAGTAGGGTCTAAAACTGGTGGTATCAAGCTTTATGATGCTCTTAAAAAAGACTTTATAAACGCTGATATCAAAATAGGTAGAGATAAGTTTTACCGCTTTTTAAGGCTAAACAAGTTGTTAGTCCCTAAATCGAAAAATTACATCACAACAACAAATTCAAATCATATGTACAAAAAATATAAAAACCTGGTAAAAAACAAAGTTCCCACTAGACCAGAACAGCTCTGGGTAAGCGATATCACTTATATCAAAACTGAAAATGGACATAACTATTTAGCACTGGTTACAGACGCCTATTCAAAGCAGATTATGGGTTATGACCTAGACAGCCATATGAGAACATCTCTTTGTACAAAGGCGCTCGCTATGGCTATTAAAAACAGAAAATTTCCTGACCAAAAGCTGATTCATCACTCAGACAGAGGTTTTCAATACTGTAACCCTAAATACACAGAATTTGCAGAAAGTAACGGGATTACAATGAGTATGACCGAGCAATATGATCCTTACGAAAATGCTGTTGCTGAACGTATCAATAGAACGCTCAAATACGAATATGGCCTTAAGAAAACTATCAAAAATACGCAGCTCGCCCAACAAATGACAAAGCAGGCTGTCTATATTTACAATAACCTAAGAACGCATTTTAGCCTGGATCTAAGAAAACCGGCAGAGGTTCGATTTAAACCCAAACATCAAATACAAGTCCTATCGAAAAAATAAAGTAAATTTACCTGAACTAACAATTTAAAAACAGACCCAGTTCAAATTATTTTTTGCCTTCTAAACGGCAAAAAAAATCTTTTGAACGTGCAAAATTAACCTGAAAAAAGGTCAACCTATATCAGTATAATACAGGACTCTCACACTTTTTTTATAAATTCGCCCTATCTACATTAACCTAAAATAAACTTATGTTAAGACATATTTTACTCTGCTCTTCAATATTATTATTTTCGACTCACAGCTATGCTCAAATGAAAATCAACGATTTTCAAGACGCTGAAATTTATTTCAACGGATTGTTTGATTCGAATTCAGAAATAGATGACTATGGAAACATTTCAATAGATATGGGTTCGGCATCTGCTGGAAGAGTTTTGCTGAGGATTACGGATGTTAATATAACAATGACTGAAAAGAAAGAACGACCCGGATGTGCAGATATTTGTCCACCGATGATTTTAATTAATTTTGAATGTAGAAAATCAAAATGTATTAGTGATCCTTATCTTAAGGATATTTATTCTCAAACTGGTGTGATTTCTTTTACAGATCTGCAAAAAGGAAAAAAGGCATTTGAATATTTAAAATCAGTAAAATCATATTTCCAAAATAACTAATGCCAACAACGCATATAATACAGCGGGTTACATTTGGCTTAAATTAAATTTCCTAAATTTATAAAATATTTAGTACTGCGGATAAATACGTAGTGGCGGCGCCACTGCCCACGGCTGATTCGCACGCTGCGCTTCCCACTTTCGCTGACGCAAAATGTTGGCACTGCCGAAGCTGCCGCTCAAAACCCGCCGTATCATATGCAAAACCGTTACCTGCAAGCTACTAAGAAATGGCTCTATTCACAAGCAGCAACTGCTGTTTTAGGACAACATGGTTTTAATTTGTTATGGATTGGTTTAGTAACTTTTATATCTGCTTTCTTCATTTGGAAAGGTAACAAAAAAGCTATATTTTTAGCAGCCATTTGTGGTGGTTTAGCTGATTTAGGATATTTTTTATTTTTAGATTTAGGAGGGTTTGTAAAATTTGTACCAGGAACAGTTATGACCATTTTTTCTTCTTTAGCCATAATTTTAAGTTTTTACGCATATTTCAAAACTCGGAACAATAAATTGGCTGAATAAAAATTCAAAAAAACTACCTTATTGTATGTTGAACCAATTCACGATACCCATTCTGGATATTTTCAATAATTACTAATTTGTCATCATCAAATCCTTTATCTGAAATAGAAAACATTTTAGGATTAAATTGACGGAAATTCTTATCTGCAAATAATATTATTTCGGTAAGCATTGGAACTAATGCAATCCCTTTTTCAGTCAATAAATAAATATTTTCCTTTAAGTTTTCGGGCAATTTTCTTTTTGTTATCAACTCGAAAGATTCCAATAATTTTAACCTTGCCGACAAAATACTTGGTGCAATAGCTTCTTCAGAATCGGAAATTTCTTTAAATGTTTTCTTGTGTCCTAGCAACATATCTCGAATAATTAGTAACGACCACTTATCACCAATAATGTCAAGTGTAGAGGCTATTGGACAACTCGACCTAAATTTATTTTTCACTTTTAATTTCTTTTTTACTATTAATTCAATAGTAATTATTATTTTTGCTTTCAATTCAATAGCAAAATTACAAAAGTAAAATGAAATACAATAACCAAAAAGTATTAATCACAGGCGGAAGTTCAGGAATTGGACTTGCGTTAGCCAAAAAGTTTATAGAAAATAACAATACTGTAATCATCATTGGTCGCAATTTATCCAAACTTGAAAAGGTAAAAGTCGAGAATCCTAAAATATATATTTTCCAAAGTGATGTAACAGACGATACAGAGGTTAGAATTTTGGTAGATGATATTGAAGAAAAATTTGATGGCATAGATATTCTTGTCAATAATGCTGGAATTATGAATTTGGTAGATGCAGGAAACGAAGAAAACGACTTGCAGAGACAAATGCAAGAAATCGAAATCAACTACAATTCGCCTATTCGGCTACTACATTACTTTCTACCGCAACTCAAAAAAAGTAAAAATGCCGTTTTAGTAAATGTGTCTTCTGGCTTAGCTTATGTTCCTTTTGCCCAAGCACCTGTGTATTCAGGCACAAAATCGGCTTTGCACTTTTGGACACAATCTATTCGACCGCAACTAAAACCGCATCAAATAAAAGTTATTGAGTTATTGCCACCAGTTGTAAAAACAGATATATTCGATGGTATTCAGGTAAGCGAGGCTGATTTTAAACCGATACTTCCGCAAAAATTAGCCGATCTTTTTTGGAAAGATTTCATCAAAGGAAAAGAAGAAATCACACCAGGAAAGTCTTCTCAATTAAAATTGATGAGCAGATTAGCACCAAAATTTATTTTCAATCAAATGAATAAGGAAGCAATTCCTAATAAATAAAAAATATGAAAAACTGGACAACTGCGGAAATTCCTAATGATTTAAGCGATAAAGTGTATGTAATTACCGGAACAAGTTCTGGTATAGGAACCGTTCTGGCTTACGAATTGGCAAAAAGAGGTGCGAAAATAATTGCCGCCAATAGAAATATTGAAAAGGCTAATAATACAATTGAGAAAATTAAAGACACAAATGATGATTTATCGTCATTACAAATTTTAAAATTAGATATCTCTTCTTTAAATTCTGTTCGCGAATTTGCAAAAATTATTATTGAAGAAAACAGCATTAAAAAAATTGATGGTTTGCTCCTAAATGCAGGAATTATGGCTATGCCAGAAAGAAAAGAATCCGTAGATGGCTATGAATTGCAAATGGCAACCAACGTTTTGGGTCATCATTTATTGACCTCTTTATTACTACCAAAAATAAAAGAAGCTCCAAGGTCTGTGATTGTTTCTACAACTTCTTCAGCAAGTTCTACGGTAAACAGCGATAGAATTTGGGACGATTTGAATGCAGAAGACAAGTATGATGCTTGGGAAGTTTATGGAGTTTCAAAAATTGGAGCCGTTCAGTTTAGAGATGGATTGCTTGAATTAATTAAAAAAACCAATTTAGAAAATCAAATTTTCGTGCATTCTACACATCCTGGTTTAACGGCGACACCTTTATTTGATGCCTCAAAAGGAGTTTTTGCTGCTATTTTTAGGAGCATTCGTGGAATTTTTATGATGGACGTGAACCAAGGAGCATTGTCCGCTTTAAGAGCAACGATGGATGAAAGCCTTCCAAATGGCAGTTTTATTGGGCCGAAAGGATTAACTGGTTTTTCTGGCTACCCAAAACTCATAAAAGTGTACAATCCAAAAATGTCGCTTGACCCAAAATTAAGAGAGAAAATGTGGGATTATTCCAACGAAACTACGGGTGCGACTTGGAACTTGTAGTATATAAAGATTAATAAAATGAAAAACACAATTTCAATCATTACAATTCTTGCACTTGGTGCATTTATAGGAAATATGCTCAATATTGGTTTAAGCCACGCTGTTTACTGGCAATCGCTTGATCCCATAGAATTTATGCAGTTTTTTGCCAAAGATTTTCCTTTGCTTTTAGTTCCAACCGCTGTCACTTTGATGCCAGCTTGGTTTGGAAGCCTTTGGTTATTTTTGAAATCAGAAAAAAAATCACTTGGTAAAAAATACTGGATGTATGCTTTTATAGGTTTAACACTTACCATTGTGCAAACTTCTATCTATCATTTGCCTATGAATTTAGATTTTATGGCATTGAAATACGATACAGCAACGGCTACAAGCAAATTGCAAGGTTGGGTTATTTTTCATTGGATTAGAATTGTAGTCGCAATTATTGCAGGTGTTTTTGCTGTCAAAGGTTTTCAAAAATCAACATTAAATCAATAAAAAATTATGGACAATTTTACTATTTTCAACATGCAAACCGTTGCAGGTTTGCTCACATTTTACTTTGCGTTTAAATGGTTCGTCTTTCCAAAACTCGCCAAACTTTCAATTTATGACGCCCTTGTACCAATGGTACTCATTCACGGACTTCGGTATTTAGGAATGGTTTTTATGGTAGATACGCAAGTATATGATGCCTTTCCTGACGACTTGGCGTTTACTGTTGGTATTTGGGATTATAGTACTGCGATACTTGCAGTTATTACAGCCTTTTCCCTTAAAAACAAATGGAAATACGCAATAGCACTAACTTGGGTATTTAATATTTTTGGTTTTACAGACTTACTTGTGGCTTTTCCGCAGGTTTTTGAAATTGAATTCTATAATTACGATTTAGGAACAATGTGGTGGGCGTTTACGACAATAGGAGTTGTGAATATGATAAGCCATATTTACATTTTCTACAGACTTATTAGAAACTTGAAAAAGAAATAACAAAAGTTCGGAAAAGAAAAACTACAGCTAACATCGGTTATAATTCAGTTGGGCTGAAATCATAGCTTGATAATTAATCTTATATTTAAACTTTAAAACTAGTCTGACTGGATTTCGACACACAGCTTGCCATTGCTCCGAAACGCACGCACAGCCAAAAAATAGGCTGCGCTTCTCCTCGCCAAAGGCGAGTTAATCGCACGCCAACGCAAAGCTGTCAATCCCCACTGAAATCATAACCGGAGACGTTATGTGCAAGCTTAAAAATGGTTTCTTCAACTTAATCTTGTAACTTTGATTTATGGAAATAAATATTCAAAATAAAAAAATTCAGCTGATTCAATGGCTTTCGACTTTGAATGATGAATCCATTATTGAAAAAATAATGAAGCTCCGGGAAAATGAAAAGACAGATTGGTGGAATAACATTTCTGATGAAGAAAAAAATTCTATCGAAAAAGGGTTGACGGATGCAAATTCTGGCTGATTAAAGACTCACTCAGAAGCAAAGAAACTTTATGACAAGTGGTTATAAAATACTTTGGACTGAACACGCCCTTTCCGAATTGTAAGAAACTATTGAATATCTCAGAGAAAATTGGACTGATAAGGAATTAAGCAATTTTTCTAGAGAACTTGACCACACCATTGAACTGATTTCGAAAAGTCCAGAATTGTTTCAAGTTTCCAAGAAGAAAAAAGATGTTAGAAGAGCTGTTGTAGCAAAATTGAACAATCTATAATACAGAATCAATAAAGATTCGATTGAAATACTTTCGTTCTTTTCCAATGAACAAGATCCGAATAAAATAAAACTTTGATTAATGTGCTAGCCGCAGCATAACACCGCATATAATACAGCGGGTCACATTCGTCTTAAATTAAATTTCCTAACTTTATAAAATATTTGGTACATCGGATACATACGTAGTGGCGGCTCCAATGTCTTCCTCTCGCAGAAAAAGCTCGTCGGAGACAGGCGGCTTATTCGCACGCTGCGCTTCCCACTTTCGCTGACGCAAAATGTTGGCACTGCCGAAGCTGCCGCTCAATACCTGCCGTATCATATGCAAAACCAGAAATACTCGAATAAAATGAATATTAATTCAATTAAAATAATCTTACTGATTTTCATTTCGAGTACTTTTTTATCCTGCAAAGGACAGGAAAAAACTGAATCGAAAATAATCGAAACCAAATCGTTTGAATTCGGAAAGACTGTATCAAATCTTGCCGATAGAATTTGGGTCATATTTCAAGATTCAAAAGAAAATTATTGGTTTGGAAGTAATGGAGAAGGCATTTTTTACTTAAATGGTACAGAATTAAAACAAATTACAACAGAGAACGGTTTGGTAGACAATACAATCAGAGGAATTCAAGAAGACAAATCTGGGAATTTATTTATTGAAACAGCCAATGGAATTAGTAAATATGATGGAAAATCATTTGCAACACTAAAGCCAATCATTTCAACAAAAAACAAATGGAAATTAGAAGCCAATGATTTATGGTTTGGTTACAACGCAAACGACTTATATCGTTATGATGGAGATTCTCTCTTTGAATTAAAATTACCGCGAAAAGATTTAAAAAAAGCATTTGGAATTGACACGCTCGTAAGTCCATTCAATAGCAACAACCCTTATTCTGTTTATAAAGTCAACAAAGACAAAGATGGAAATATTTGGCTTGGGACATTCGTAGCTGGAGCTTTTCGATATGACGGACAATCATTTATGTGGTTTGGTGAAAATGAACTTTCTATTCTTCCAAATGGCACAGCACCTGGAGTTCGTTCAATGCTTCAAGACAAAAATGGATATTTTTGGCTAAGTAATTTTATAGCTAAATATCATATCCAACCGAATACATTTGAATATGATAAAATAATAGGAATTGAAAAAGACAACCCTAATTATTTCAATTCTGGCTTATCAGATATAAATGGCGATTTATGGATGACAAATTACGGTGGTATGTTATGGAAATATGACGGGAATACTTTAGCAGAAATTAAAATCAATAATGAAGAAAAAGATATTTTGCTAATTACTATTTATGAAGACAATAACGGAATAATATGGCTCGGAACTGATAATGACGGAGTTTATAAAAGCAATGGAAAAAGCTTTAAAAAGTTTGAACCAAACAACTAAAAAATACTGGCAACAATTTATATAAAAAATAGGCGAAATCCTAGTGAAATCAAGATATTTAGCTCGTGTCAATGTTTGTTTTGAACTGAAAGTTTTGTGCTTCTAAATCGCCTACTTTTCATTTGCTAACCGTTGCCAAACATTTAAGAAAAACTGAGATGAAGCACATAACACTAATCTTATTATTAACAATCGCCTGCTTAGTTTCTTGTCAAAAGAAAAACAAAAAGGTTATCGTGGAAAATACTTTTCATGAAATTGAAAATGCAAAGATTAAAGATTCGATTTTAGAAAAAAACAATCCGAAAAATTTAGATTTACCAGTTCATCAACTATTTATTGACACTACAAAGAATTCAACATATTATGATAAATTAGCTAATTGGAATCCAAATAATGAAAAAAACGAAACCCTCGAATTCTATCGAAAAACAATTTCTAAAAGCAAACCAATTAGTAAAATAGATATAAATAATTTTCCATCGCTTTGGACAAAAATAAATAAATACAAAGGAGAATTTATTCTTTACAATAGATGTGATGGCATTGACAGAAGATTTGAAATAAAAAACAATTCGATTTTCTTTTTTGGCCCAATTAATTCTCACGTGGAAATTATTAATAAAATGACCAAATTGACTGAGAATGAAATTGTAATAGAATTAAAGGTAAAAAGAAATGGTGGCGAAAAAAACGCATTGTTTTCAATAAGGAAAACCGAATATAACAGTATTTATCTATTAGAATATGATAGTGAAATTGGACTTGTTAAAGAATTAGTTACACCAATTGATAAAATTTCAGAATTTAACTTAGTAGTTAATAACTGTCCCGAAATGAAAACAATTGAATTTAGTGGTTTTGATGAAATTGATTACAGCGTGTACTAAAAAACGTGTAGCAACAAAGTATATAAGCAATGCAGGAGTTGTCGCTTAATTAAAAGTCAAGGCATATTTAGAGAAACGCCGGATTTTTAAATTTGAAGATTTCCAATAAAAAAGCTAAATAGTAAAATTTAAAAATCTGGCTTGTTCTTAATCCGAAAGTTATTGCTAGTTTGCACGCTACGAGCCACATACACAACCGTTGCCAATCCTGGCGCCATTGGAACTTTTCAAAAAAATCTCCAAACCTTTCCCTACAGTTAAAATTACGTATAAACCCTTATTTAATAATGGGTTAACTATATGTACCTTTCAAAATACTAACAGCTAATATTATAATTCTTATGAAAAAAGTAATTCTCAGTATCGTACTTTGTAGTTTCTTGTGTGGTTCTCTCTGCGCTCAGGATATACTTCTTTTGAAGAGTTTTTGGAAGGGATCCTATCTACATAATGAAAGTGGTATGCTTCAGGTGTCCGATGTGAACCCGAGCTCACAAAATGCACAATGGTATTTACTGGACGTAGGAAATGAACAGTACCAACTAAAAAATGTAGCGACCAACACCTACTTAAACTTTGCTCAAAATCAGGTAAGCTCCGTCGCCGAAAGCACGGCTGCGGGTACGTTATGGGTGCTGGAAAAACTACCTGAGGGTGACCACGTACGCATTAAAAACGCACAGCACCCAGATAAATATTTAAATATAGAACGCGGTCTTACCTGCAGTGCCGTGGAATCTTATTGGCACAGTGCCATGTGGTTTTTGGATCGTCCAGCGGCTACGCCCAGCCTCAATAGCAGTGCGGGAGTAGGAGCAACCAATACCTTTTTCAATCAACAATTGGTGCTGGATGCTCACAACCAACTGCGTGCAGAAGTGGGTGTACCACCTTTGGTATGGGATGATCGCCTGGCAGGAATGGCCCAAAATGTGGCAAACGGTCTGGCGTTAAAAAATACAGGGGAGGGTGAGTTTGTTTTGGAGCATTCACGTATTTCGGGTATTGGAGAAAACCTGGCTGCCGGGTTTGCAGAATATCATCGCCCTGAACTATTAATTTTTGATGGCTGGGGGATTGGTGAAAAAGCGAATTTTAATCCGGTTACAAAAAATTGTTATGATAATAAGATCTGCGGGCACTACAAACAGGTAGTTTGGAGAAAAACTACCAGAGTAGGTTGTGCGGTGAAAGTAAATGAAAATGGCAAGTATATTTTGGTCTGTAACTACGAGCCCCGCGGAAATTTTAACGGGGAGACCCCATTTTGAGTAGTTTCTGTATCCAGCAACCCACATTTAATCATGTATGTTGTGACCCACTTGGGAAAAATAAATCCTTCCATAGATGTAGAAAATAAAAAAAGATCCAGTTTTGGTGAATTACCAATAAGAAAAAAACGTAAGACCTCAACATAAAAACCGTTGCAGGTCTTTTTTCTTCATTGTACCTTTGCATTCTATGAAATATGCAAAAAATATCCTTGAAACTATAGGTGATACACCACTAGTGAAAATTAACAAGTTAGCCGAAGAAATACCAGCTCTGGTACTGGCTAAATACGAAACATTTAACCCGGGTAACTCGGTTAAAGACCGTATGGCAGTGCAAATGATTGAAGATGCCGAATTAGATGGTCGTCTAAAACCAGGAGGAACCATAATTGAAGGAACTTCTGGTAACACAGGAATGGGACTTGCCCTGGCTGCCATTGTAAAAGGCTATAAAATGGTGTGCGTAATTAGCGATAAACAGAGTAAAGAGAAGATGGATATTCTGCGTGCTGTAGGAAGTAAAGTAGTAGTGTGCCCAACAAATGTGGAGCCGGACGATCCAAGAAGTTATTACTCAACATCGGCTCGATTGGCTAAAGAAACCCCTAATAGTTGGTATGTAAATCAGTATGACAATCCAAGTAACACCAAGGCACATTATCTAAGCACCGGGCCGGAAATCTGGGAACAAACCGAAGGTAAAGTAACGCACTTTGTAGTTGGTGTTGGAACCGGTGGTACCATAAGCGGTGTTGGAAAATACCTGAAAGAACAAAACCCTAACGTAAAAGTATGGGGAATAGATACCTACGGAAGTGTTTTCAAAAAATACCACGAAACCGGAATTTTTGATGAAAATGAAATCTATCCGTACATCACTGAAGGAATAGGGGAAGATATTTTACCGAAGAACGTAGATTTTTCAGTTATAGATGGATTTACCAAAGTAACCGATAAAGATGCGGCAATTTATACTCAGAAATTAGCGAAGATTGAAGGCATGTTTTTAGGCAACTCGGCAGGAGCTGCTATGAAAGGCTTACTGCAGTTAAAGGAACATTTCACCAAAGACGATGTGGTCGTAGTATTATTCCACGACCACGGAAGCAGATACGTAGGAAAAATGTTTAATGACGAGTGGATGAAAGACCGAGGTTTTGTTGAAGATGAAGTAACCGTAGCCAGCGATCTTATAAAAGATCACGCAGATAAACCATTGGTAACCGTACGTACCGAAGAATTGGTAAGCCACGCCATTGAGCGCATGAAAGCCTATAAAATTTCGCAAATTCCAGTAGAAGATACCACCGGGTTTGTGGGCGCGCTGGACGAAACAGATTTGCTTAGAAAATACCTGGACAATAAAGACGTAGCAAACCTTCCTATAAAAGAAGTCATGCACAAGGCTTTTCCTATAGTTCAGAAAAACACATCGATTGAAGAAGTGTCCAAACTAATTCATAAAGAGAATAACGCTGTCTTGGTAGATCTAGGCGAGGGGAAATACCATATTATCACAAAACACGATATTATTAGCGCACTTTAAAAGGAAGGCCTAAAAGAAGTTTTTGGTAATTCCTAGACTGAATTCATTAAAATCTGCCTGACCCGCATTGGCATTAATGGTAGCGCTGGCGAAGAAATTCCATTTCGGAGACTTTTTTGTACCAAATAAATAGGCACGTAATCCTAGTCTGCTGGAAATGTATCTTTTTAGTGTATAATCTCCGTCTAAATTGCCGTAATCTGAAACGATGACCCGTTTACCTTCTATAGTATAGTATTCGTAATAGGCGCCAATTTTTCGTTCTACCTCGTAAAAGGGTTTGTACATATTTACGCCAAGATTGGCAAGGATAGAAATATAATTCATTAAAATTTCAGCAGACCCGAATGCTCCAAATGCCCGGGCATATTTATGTGGGTTATTTCTAAACTCCAGATATTCAGTCTCAATTAAAAACTGATTATTGTTAATGTAATTATGGAAATGAGTGTAATATCTGCCATAAAAACCAACTCCTATTTTAAAAGTATGATTAAATGTTTTTCCGCCAGAAACAGACAGAGAATAGATGGGAAGCTGTTTGTTGAAATTTCTGGACAATACGTTATGACCCAGTCCGCTTCGTATTTCAATAAAGTAATGGGTGTGCTTTCTGAAAGCTCCTGTGGGTCGCCATACTTCCGGTTCAACTTTATTGGTTTTAATCTGAAGGCTCGTCCCCAATAGAACAGTGTTGTAGCCTAAATTAGGTAATTTACTGTGACCATTGGAGTAATGCGAATATCCTGCGCCGAAGCTCCAGTCTATACTTTTGGAATCTATAATCTTAAAAGAAGCAAAAACCCGAAACGCCCAGTTAAAATAGGTCGTGGCAGCTTCGTTAAAAGGGTTTCTGCGAGGATGGTATTTTTTACTTATCAATGCGCTACCCATACCCGCAAAACCTTCCAGTCGCTCCAGACCGAAAAGTTTGAAGCTTATATAGGGCATCACGGTATATGCTTTACCAGCAAACTCCGTATTGCCAAGATCTGTCACGCCCATAGTTATTCCCGTTTCGGGATATTTCAATCTGTACGCCCACTCGTCTTCACCTTGCTGTTTTTTTCCAATGCGTAAGAAATAAGAGCCCTTTCGCTCCAGTTCCGGAAAATCCTCGGATGGCGTAATGGGTTTACCGCGATAGTAATCTATGGCGATGAACTTAGGATCTTTTTGTTTTGAAGGCGTAACCTGCCCAAAAGCATAAAATCCTAATAAAAAAAGGATTGAAAAATATTTCAATTTACTAGTTAGTTGAGGGTGCAAATAAAGAATATCTATGCAGGTACGCAAAAATATTATATAACTTACATAAAATCAGTACTTTTGAAAAGTACGGCTCCCCCCTAATTATTTAGTATGAAAGAAGATTTTCTGCATTATGTGTGGAAGTATCAGAAATTGAATACCTCAAATTTGTTAACGGTAGCGGGAGATGAGGTGGTTGTGATACATCCGGGACAGCACAATTTTAATTCGGGACCAGATTTTTTTAATGCGCAGCTCAAAATTAACGGTCAGTTATGGGCTGGCAATGTGGAGTTGCACCTTGCATCCAGCGATTGGTATGCGCACGGGCACGAGACAGACGTTGCGTACGATAGCATTATTTTGCACGTAGTCTGGAAACACGATACGAATGTTTTTAATAAAAATCAGAAACCTTTCGACACACTTGTGTTGGAGCGATATATTAACAAAACTGCCCTGAATAGCTATAAAACTCTTTTTTCCAGTGAACAAAAATGGATTAATTGCGAAAGCCAGTTTCATACCGTAGACACTTTTATACTAAAAAACTGGTTAGAACGCTTGTACTTGGATCGTCTGCAAAACAAATCTGAACAGATCTTTCAATTACTGGCGCAAAATAAAAGCCATTGGGAAGCTCTACTGTTCCAGCTATTGGCTAAAAACTTTGGTTTAAAAGTGAACGGGGAATCGTTTTTCAGCATAGCCAATTCTGTTTCATTCTCAGTATTTCAAAAATGCAGAGGAAATGTTTTCGATCTGGAAGCGCTGTTATTTGGGCAGGCAGGCATTCTGGATAAAGTAGCAACTGATGAATATTTTAATATTTTACAGCAGAAATATCAGTTCTTAAAACATAAATTTCAGCTAAAAGATAATGCTGTAATTGCGCCAAAATTCTTCAGACTTTCGGCCGCCGAATTTCCCCACGATACGCTTGTCTCAACTAGCCGTTTTATATGCTGAAAAGGAACATTTGTTTTCAACCATCATTAATTGCAACACGAAAGAGGAGTTTTACGAAATTTTCAACGTAAAAGCGACGACGTACTGGAACTCACATTTCAATTTTGGAGTTTCTGCAACTAAAAGAGGGAAGGTGCTTACTAAGAAGTTTATCGATTTACTGCTCATAAATACGGTTATTCCTGTAAAATTCTGCTACGCACAAAGCCAGGGTAAAGACATTTCGGAAAAAGTATTGCAATTGGCTGCCTCCGTTTCAAAAGAAGAAAATGCCATTGTAAACCGTTTTAACAGCCTGAAACCTGTAGCAAATAATGCGATGGATAGCCAGGCGTTGCTTCAGCTTAAAAACACGTATTGCGACCCAAAAAGGTGTCTGGACTGTGCGGTGGGAAATGCACTTTTAAATAGCAGCTAAACTGTATAATTTTGTCAAATTTTCCCTACTTTGCGGGTATGCTTACCTTAGTTTATAAAATACGGCATTATTTCGAAAAACATGGTTTTTACGTGTCCTCCCGTCTTGCAGACAGGCTTGGGATGCGTGTAAAAAGTGTGCGGCTGTTTTTTATTTATGTTTCTTTTGCTACGCTTGGAATTTGGTTTGCCGTGTATTTAACACTGGGGTTTTTATTACGGCTTAAGGATTTAGTGTACACCAAACGCACCTCAGTTTTCGATTTATGAGAAGGTTTTATAGTTCAAAAATGGCCATTGCGTTGTCGCTACTACTTGTAATTTTTTCGGTAGGGGTTCTTGGGTATAGAATAATCTCTGAGTATACCTGGGTAGATGCTTTTTACATGACTGTAATTACAATTACCACAGTTGGTTTTGGTACTGTAAGAGACTTATCGCCGCCAGAAAAACTATTTACTTCTATATTAATACTTTCCAGTATTTTTATTGTGGGGTACGCCATTAGTGTGATTACAGAATACTTATTAAGTAAAAATAACATAGGAAACTTTAAAAGGAAAAAGGTGCAACACAAAGTAGATTTATTAAAAGACCACGTTATTGTTTGCGGATACGGAAGGAACGGTCGCCAGGCGGTACATAAATTGGAAGCCTACAGAAAAGAATATGTCGTTATTGAAATGAACGAAGACATTGTAGAACGCGAGCAGGAAAACGGCAAGCTTTTTATTGAAGGGAATGCTGTAGAAGATGAAACATTGGTTCGCGCAGGACTGGAAAGGGCAAGTACACTTATATGTGCCTTACCCAGCGATGCAGATAATCTTTTTGTGGTACTTTCTGCCCGCCAGCTCAAAAACGATTTGAAAATTATAAGTCGCGCTACCGAAGAAACCAGCTTTCAGAAATTGAAATTGGCAGGGGCAGATAATGTAATCCTGCCCGATAAGATAGGGGGGCGCACATGGCCAACCTGGTGGTAACTCCGGACTTAGTAGAATTTTTGGATAACCTCTCGGTATCGGGAAGTGCCGATAGTATTAACGTGGAGCAAATACCGTTTGAAAAAGTATGCCCAAATGGCGATGAACAATCTATCGATGCCCTGGATGTACGTCGTAAAACAGGTTGCAGTATCATAGGGTATAAAACACCGGAAGGTCACTATGTTGTAAATCCCGAGCCTTCGTTAGTGGTTAGGAAAGACTCAAAACTTATCCTTATTGGACGCCCTGAACAAATTGAAAGCCTTAAAAATTTATACAACGTTTAAGAAAAGGTTAACTTTTTAACGGCTAAAATTTGACATCTGCCGTTTTTTTTAGCATCTTGCTGTTTCTTAAAATTTAACTCAATCAAAACCTCTATTATGAAGAAATTTCTTCTCTCTCTTTTTACGTTACTTGTACCCATTTTAACCTTCGCACAAGACACTATAGCTCCGGAAGCTGTTGGATTAGATCAAAAAATAGATCAAGTCTTTGGAAGCGCAACCGGGTGGTTTGTAGATTTAATTTTTTATCAGATACCTTTTACAGAAGATATTAAAATATACTGGGTATTATTTCCACTTATCTTAGGAGCAGGATTTTTTACAATTTATTTTAAAGGAATAAACTTCACAGGGGTCTGGACGGCAATAAAAGTAGTAAGAGGAAAATATGAGGATATTGAAAAGTACGGTGCAAATACATTGTACGGTGAAGAAGGTATTGCGGCCGGTGTAGATATGAATAAGGTAGATGACCTCGATAAACACCTTACAGATAATAAGGATGAAATAGTTATAGACGGTGATATTGCAGACACTATTCGTGATGAAAGTAGTGATGGAGAAGTTTCTCACTTCCAGGCATTAACTGCTGCGCTTTCTGCCACAGTTGGATTAGGTAATATTGCCGGAGTGGCTATTGCTGTATCTATTGGTGGAGCGGGTGCTACATTCTGGATGATTGTTGCAGGATTACTGGGAATGGCATCAAAATTTGTTGAATGTACGCTAGGAGTAAAGTATCGCGATGTAGGTCCTGATGGAACCATTTTTGGAGGTCCCATGTATTATCTTACAAAAGGGTTAAAAAACAAGACGTTAGGTAAGATTTTAGCGGGAGCTTTTGCAGTAATGTGTATTGGAGGTTCTTTTGGGGGCGGAAATATGTTTCAGGTAAATCAGGCAGTACAATTGTTTGAAAACATGACTGGAGGAACCGAGTCTTTCTTGTTTGGTTACAGATGGGTTTTTGGAATCATCATGGCAATTTTGGTTGGTATTGTGATCATTGGTGGAATAAAATCCATCGCTAAGGTTACAGACAAAATTGTACCTTTCATGGTAGTTATTTATGTTTCGGCTTCCTTGTTTGTACTAATAGCCAAATACGATATGATTGGTGCAGCCTTTCAGGCAATTATAGACGGAGCTTTTGCTCCAATAGGAATAGTAGGTGGTGCTGTAGGAGTGTTAATTCAAGGATTTAGACGTGCAGCATTTTCTAATGAAGCCGGTGTTGGTTCAGCATCCATTGCCCATGCGGCAGTGCGTACCAAATATCCAGCTTCTGAAGGTTTGGTAGCTCTTTTAGAGCCGTTTATAGATACCGTTGTAGTTTGTACAATGACCGCCCTGGTTTTAATAATTACGGGTAATGTAGATCCTAGCAATGCAGGTCTTAACGATGCAGACGCAATCTTGTTAACATCCAGCGCTTTTGAATCTGTTATAAGCTGGTTTCCATATGTACTTACTGTTGCCGTTGTTTTATTTGCTTTTAGTACACAAATTTCCTGGTCGTACTACGGGTACCAATCCTGGGCATATTTATTCGGAAGAACTAAAAGAACAGAATATACCTACAAAATACTTTTTTGTCTTTTCGTTGTAGTAGGAGCTTCCGCAAGTCTTAGTTCGGTAATTGGTTTTTCTGATGCAATGATTTTTGGAATGATGGTGCCAAACATGATTGGTATTGTACTATTGGCTCCAAAAGTAAAGAAAGAGCTCAAGAAATATATGGATGCTATAAAAATGAAACGAAAAGCTGTTACCGAGTAAAATACCACATAGACAAACTCCCCTTTTAATTTAAAAGGAGTGTTATGTCCAAAATTAAATTTATATCCCACCTCGCGTTCGCTAAAAGTGAACAGGGTGGGATTTTGTTTTTTATAGTGCTAATTCTGGCTCTTTTGAGTGTGTATCATTTTGTAGATTTTTCTACGGAAGAAACCCTGGATATCTCTTCTGCTGAAATTTTAAAAAAGCAAGAACACATAGATTCCCTTCGCCTTGCTGAAATTGAAGCCCGAAAACCGAAATTATACCCTTTTAATCCAAATTTTATTACAGACTACAAAGCCTATAGTCTGGGGATGCCAACCGAAGCTTTTGATAAACTACAAAAGTTTCGGAAAGAAGACAAGTGGGTGAATAGTATTGCAGATTTTAAACGGGTAACGGGTGTTTCAGATGCTTGGCTGGATAGTATTTCGCCGTACTTCAAATTTCCGGAATGGGTTACCAATCCGAAACCCAAATTCAGTAAAAAGTCAAATTTTATAGATTTCAATAAAGAGAAACTCTTCCTTCAAAAAATAGATCTGAATACTGCTACCGCCGAAGAATTACAGCAAGTTTCAGGAATAGGAACTGCGTTGAGTGAACGTATCATTAACTACAGAACTACGTTAGGGGGTTTTACGGAAGACGTTCAGTTATACGAAGTCTACGGATTATCACCACAAGTAATAGCGCGAACTAAAAATCTATTCACCGTAAAGACGCCAAAACCGATAGAAAAACTGAATATAAATACAGCGTCAGCATCAGATTTGTCAACCATTCCCGGGATATCTTTTGATCTGGGTAAATCTATCTGGGAGTTTGTAAAATTACGGGAGCGAATTGAGTCACTCTCCGAGCTTGAAAAAATTGACGGGATCACTGCCAACAAAATACAGCGATTTCAGTTATATTTGTTTGTTGAATAAGTAACGTAGGAGTGTCAGACTGAGCGCAGTCGAAATTGAATGCAACTACAAAATAATCATATTTAGATAACCCCAAACTTCAAATCAAACAGAATGAGCACATATTTTAGCGAAGAGCACGATTTTTTCAGAAAAAGTTTTCAGGATTTCCTTCAGAAGGAAGTAGTCCCTCATATTAATAAGTGGGAAGAAACCGGGCATATAGAACGTTTTGTTTGGGAAAAGTTTGGAGAGATGGGCTACTTTGGTATTAACTACCCGGAGCAGTACGGAGGAATGAATCTGGATCTTTTTTATACCGTAATTTTCTTGGAAGAATTACAGAAAATAAATTCCGGCGGATTTGCAGCCGCTATGTGGCACATGCGTATCTGGCAATGACACACTTAAATAAAGAAGGAAACCACGAGCAGAAAGAAAAATATCTGGCGCCCAGTATTACAGGTGAAAAAATAGGCTGTCTTTGTATCACCGAGCCTTTTGGAGGTAGTGATGTTTCCGGAATGCGTAGCACTGCTGTAAAAAAAGGTGACAAGTACGTAATTAACGGTTCTAAAACATTTATTACAAATGGCGTGTATAGCGATTACTTAATTGTCGCGGCAAAAACATCACCAGAGTTAGGGAATAAGGGAATAAGCATTTTTGTAATGGCTAGGGATACACCTGGTATTTCGGCAACCAAACTGGATAAACTGGGCTGGAGAGCGAGTGATACAGGTGAAATTGCTTTTGATAATGTAGAAATCCCTGCTGAAAATTTAATGGGTGAAGAGAACAAAGGATTTCCATACATCATGCAACATTTTGCCTTGGAGCGATTGATCATGGGAATTAACGCACACGCACGCAGCGAGTGGGCATTGGATTACACTATTGAATATATGAAAGAGCGTGTGGCTTTTGGAAAATCTATTTCAAAATTTCAGGCCTTGCGTCATAGAGTAGCACAAATGGTTTCGGAAAATGAGATGTGTAAAACATTTAATTATGTAACCGCACAACGCCTTGATCAAGGGGAGTATGTGGTAAAAGAAGCAACCATGTCTAAACTGGTCTCTACTAAAGTTGCAGACGAAATTGCCTACGAATGTGTCCAAATGCTTGGAGGTTATGGCTATATGGAGGAATATCCATTAGCGAGAAATCTGCGTGATAGTAGACTAGGTCCTATTGGTGGGGGAACCTCAGAGATCTTACGGGAGATTATCGCCAAAATGGTGATAGAAGGTAAAAACTATAAGCCGGCTACCTAAGCACTGTCGATCTTTGGCGTGATTTATGAAAGTGCTATTCAAGAATAATTAAAACTTTTTTATGAAATTACAATCATTCAAACTTTTATGTACGTTGTGGATTTTGTGTAGTTGCATGGCTGTGCAGGCGCAGAAGGATATACAAAATTCTGTAGTAGACTTCGGTACGCAGATGCCAATAGAAAATGCCAGTGTATATATTGAAAATACCACCATTGGTACTGTAACAAATACAGACGGAAAGTTCCTGCTTTCTGTACCATCTGAGCATAGTAGCGATACCCTCGTGGTTTCTTCAATTGGGTATAAAAGTTTTAGAACTCCCATTAACGACTTTGATGAAACCTTCAGTATTTACTTAGAAGAAGATGTAGCGTCGCTCGATGAGGTCTTAATAGTTGGTTCTACAAGGCCTAAAACCGGAAACGATATTGTACTAAAAGCACTGGAAAAACTGGAGAATAATCTTCCGCAGCAAGCGTATGTTCAAAAAGGTTTTTTACGCCATAAAGAGCGCAACAAGAAAGAATACAAATGGCTTATTGAAAGTGCCATCACTCTCTATGATTCCAGCTACGCAGCAGGAGCCGAAGAATTCTTAAAAATAAACATAGACGAAAACCGAAAAAGTTATGACCTCCGCGACGTAGATAGTGTATTTACGTACTATTCATACCTTAAAAATACCCGTAGAAATTTTAAGCCTAAGTCTGCTAATATTCGTGCTGACACAATAAAAACTTCTTCTTTGGTAAAAGCAATAAAGTGGAATGACGAGCGTGTTAATGGGTTGGATAATCTCTTTAGAGGAAGGCTTAATCTGGTTCGGAATTCTAACAATCCAGGTGCTTTGTTTGGTAAGAATGTGCTGGATAAGCATCAGTTTAGACTGGATACTGTGTTGGTGGATGATGGTAAAAAGATCTATAAAATTGAAATAGATAAGGGTGCAGACTTTGCTGGCTTGAATACACCGGGAATCTTTAACGAAGGATTTGCTCCTAAAGGATGGATTTATATTTATTGGGACAATTATGCTATTAAAAAGGTGGAATATGAGTTAAATGCGGCTTCAGATGCCCAAAAGAAGCGTAGTAAAAGTCTTTTTGGAACTACCTTAAACCATAAATTAGTGATTACCTATAAAGAGTTTGAAGATAAAATGTATCCAAGTTATGTGTATTACGAAACACCCAAACTCGTAAATGTAGGAGATAGATCTTCAGACAGATTGTACAAGGAAAACGATAAGCTGAAAGAAGAGGAGGAGGAGCAATTCTATTACACCACCCAAGAAATTTTATTTACTGAAATTATCCAGGACCCAATGGAAGTTAAACAAGAACTGGCCACCTCACAATGGTCCGAAGATCTGTTCTCTCCACGTCCTTACAATAAGGATTTCTGGAAAAATTACAACGTCCTGCTGGAAAGTAAAGAAGAAGAAAAACTTATTCAGGATTTAAGCTCCAGAGCTTCGTTGTTTAAACAATAAGCTGGAGGAGGGGATAGTAAATACAAGCGACGAGGTACGAATTTTAAAATTTGAGAGTTATATTTTTTAACTAACTATCAAATTTGAAATATGACGTTGCAAAAGTTTTATAAGCTTGTTTATTGGACAATGTGGTTTGCATTGGCTGCATCCTTGGTGTTGTGGATTTTTTTTTCTACCTTAACTGGGAGTATATTTCTAACCCTTATTTAAACCCCTATTATTCGGACAGAACGTCTGTTTTTAATTATAACGAAGCATTAGCCAATTTTAGTGATACTGGTTTCTGGTTGCCAGGAAAGATAATTTCGTACACCGTTTATTTACAAAGTCTTTTGCTTTTTAGTTTTTTAATTAAAAATGATTTTACCCTTTCAATTAGAAAATGGGCAATCATTTTATCCACAATTTTAATTGCTGTTTTTTCAGATCTGTTTTTTGAAATAATAGGCTTAACCAATGAACTGAAACATACAACACATGAAATAGTGATCTTTTTTGATTGGTTTTTGTTGTATACAGTCATATTTTCAATGTTTTTTTCCTTTGTTGGCTCAATAGTTCACCTCATTATCACAAGGTTAAAGAATAATATAGGTTTTATGTTTCTAGGTGTTTTTTCTGCAGTAATGTTCTTTACTTACGTTTTTCTTTATATGGAATTATTTTTCGATTAAAACCTGTAAAGTCTTTCTTCTTTCAATGTAGCGGTTCCCGAAAGTGTTGAGACAGGTTTTTTCTCTTCTTCTGAAAATAATTTATAATTCGTAATTCATATTTCATAAATAGTTATTATTTTTGCAGTCCAAAAGAGAGGAGGTTATGACACTATGTTAATTATACCAGTTAAAGACGGAGAAAATATAGACAGAGCGCTGAAGCGTTTCAAGCGTAAGTTTGATCGCACAGGAACTATGCGCCAGCTACGTGCACGTCAGGCATTCTCAAAGCCATCGGTTGTGAGAAGAAAAGAGATCCAGAAAGCACAGTACATTCAAGGACTTAGAGACGCAGAAGAAATCTAGTATTTCTTTTAGCTAAATAATAGATCCGTTGGGCAATTTGCTTAACGGATTTTTTTTTGCGATAGTTTTCTGCAGTCATTTCCAGCGCAACGAGAAATCACATCCACCTCCTCATTCTACTGTAGTCAAATTTCAGTATCTTTAGTTTCTAATCCCTACTTCCAAATGCCTTTTCAACAATTCGTCGACTACCTATCCTTCGAGAAAAAATATTCTCAGCATACAATTGTTGCTTATAGGCGGGATTTGAGCGATTTCCTTCATTTTGCTGCGCAGGAATATGAATACGAAGATATTATAGGTGTAAACTACGCTATTATTAGAAGTTGGATCGTTTCTTTGGTAGATAAGGGTATCACTAACCGAAGTATCAACAGAAAAATCTCATCTTTAAAAACGTACTATAAATTTCTGCTGAAAACGAAACAAATTGAGGTAACTCCTTTAGCACAGCACAAGGCATTGAAAACTTCAAAAAAGTTACAGGTTCCCTTTTCAGAAAAAGAAATACAGGATGTTATAGAATTACTGAAAGTCGAAAAGGGATTTGAAGGGATACGCAACAAGCTAATTGTAGAGTTATTCTACTCCACAGGAATGCGGAGAGCAGAACTTATAAATTTAAAGCTGCAAAACATTTCGACTACCCGGAAAACTATAAAAGTATTGGGTAAAAGGAATAAAGAACGAATCATCCCTTTACTTTCTCCGGTACTCCTATCATTAGAAAGGTATATAGCCGAAAGAAACGGGTTAGTAACTATAGAGGACAAGGATTTTTTATTGCTTACTGCAAAAGGAGATAAAATTTACGAAACGCTTGTGTATAGGATTATAAATAATTATTTTAGTAAAGCATCTGTGAAGGTAAAAAGGAGTCCGCATATTTTAAGGCATTCCTTTGCAACCCACCTTTTAAATGAAGGTGCAGATTTAAATGCAGTGAAAGAACTGCTGGGGCACTCAAGTCTGGCTTCTACTCAGGTATATACACATAATAGCATTGCGCAATTAAAACTGGTGTACCAGAACGCTCACCCCAGGAATTCTAAATAAAGTTAAGATGAGTTCAATTATAATAACTTTAAAAATATAATGTATGAAGGTAAATGTGCAAGCACCAAATTTCGCAGCAAAAGAAGAACTCTTAGTTTTTATTGAAAAGCGTTTACAAAAACTAGAACAATTTTATGATAAAATTGTAGCTGCAGATGTTTTTTTGAAAGTTCAAAAAACAAGTGAAAAGGAAAATAAAATCACCGAAGTTTTAGTAAGTGTTCCAGGTAGCGACCTGATTTGCAAGAAAGAATCTAAAACTTTTGAAGCTGCCATCGATGAATGTATCAAGTCCTTGGAGCGCCAACTGAAAAAGCGAAAGCAAAAAGAACGCTCTTTTGCCTGAAAATTTTTTACAAAATGTTTTGTGGAAATAATAATTCGTATATCTTTGCAGTCCGTTAGAAATAGCGGACTTTTTTATGCCGGTGAAACGGAGTAAAAAAAGTAAAAAAGCCGATGTAGCTCAGCTGGCTAGAGCAGCTGATTTGTAATCAGCAGGTCGTGGGTTCGAGTCCCTCCATCGGCTCAAAAGATATGTTCTTTTACACTTATTTTTTTGAAATTTGAAACATATTAAGTTTCAAATTTTCAAAAGGTCCGGGGAGATACTCAAGCGGCCAACGAGGGCAGACTGTAAATCTGCTGACTACGTCTTCGCAGGTTCGAATCCTGCTCTCCCCACAAAGATTTAAAATAAGAGTCTGTCAAAAGCTTGCTTTTGTAAGGAGTCGTTTTTAAATCTTTGTTCGGGGTCACCCGAACAGGATCACCGACGTAAGGAGGTAATCCAGATGTTCACTGAATTTGAATGAGATGTGCAGATTTGAAAGCTTGCTTTTGTAAGGAGTAGTTTTTAAATCTTTGTTCGGGGTCACCCGAACAGGATCACCGACGTAAGGAGGTAATCCAGATGTTCACTGAATTTGAATGAGATGTGCAGATTTGAAAGCTTGCTTTTGTAAGGAGTCGTTTTTAAATCTTTGTTCGGGGTCACCCGAACAGGATCACCGACGTAAGGAGGTAATCCAGATGTTCACTGAATTTGAATGAGATGTGCGGATTTGAAAACTTGCTTTTGTAAGGAGTCGTTTTTAAATCTTTGTTCGGGGTCACCCGAACAGGATCACCGACGTAAGGAGGTAATCCAAATTAATTGCAGAGAGTATTATTTTTTTTGAAAACAATTCACTACCTTTGCACCCCGATTTCGAGCGGTATAGCTCGTAAAAATTGAAATATTGAATACCATTTATAGTTGTTTAGATACCTATAATAAATGCGAGAGTAGCTCAGTTGGTAGAGCGTCAGCCTTCCAAGCTGAATGTCGCCAGTTCGAACCTGGTCTCTCGCTCTAAAGTTTTTCTGCGAAAGCAGATTCTTTTCCTTTTAAATATAATGCCTCTTTGAGGCTTTTTGGGGTTAAAGAAATAAACACTTTACGCCGGTGTAGCTCAGGGGTAGAGCGTTTCCTTGGTAAGGAAGAGGTCACGAGTTCAATTCTCGTCATTGGCTCAAAACAGCATTAAACTGAACACTAATATATAACTAAGATTAAAATTAATACAAAATGGCAAAAGAAACATACGATCGGTCGAAACCCCACTTAAATGTTGGAACTATTGGACACGTAGATCACGGTAAAACAACATTAACTGCTGCAATTACTAAGGTATTGGCAGATGCAGGATATTCTAAAGCTTCAGCTTTTGATCAAATTGATAATGCTCCTGAAGAAAAAGAAAGAGGTATTACAATTAACTCTTCACACGTTGAGTACGCAACAGCAAACCGTCACTACGCGCACGTTGATTGTCCAGGTCACGCCGATTACGTAAAGAACATGGTAACTGGTGCTGCACAAATGGATGGTGCTATCTTAGTAGTTGCTGCTACGGATGGTCCTATGCCGCAAACACGTGAGCACATCCTTTTAGGACGTCAGGTAGGTATTCCACGTATCGTTGTATTTATGAATAAAGTAGATATGGTTGATGATGAGGAATTGCTTGAGCTAGTAGAAATGGAAATAAGAGATTTACTTTCTTTCTATGAGTATGATGGTGATAACGGACCTGTAATCGCTGGTTCTGCTCTTGGAGCATTAAATGGTGAGCAAAAATGGGTTGATACTGTAGTTGAATTAATGGCAGCTGTAGATAGTTGGATCGAAGAGCCACTTCGTGAAGTAGACAAGCCTTTCTTGATGCCTATTGAAGATGTATTCTCTATTACTGGTCGTGGAACTGTAGCTACAGGTCGTATAGAAACTGGTGTTGCTAATACTGGAGATCCTGTTGAGATCATTGGTATGGGAGCTGAGAAATTAACTTCTACTATTACTGGTATTGAAATGTTCCGTCAAATCCTTAACAGAGGTGAGGCAGGAGATAACGCAGGTATTCTTTTAAGAGGTATTGAAAAGTCTCAAATCTCTAGAGGTATGGTAATTGTTAAGCCTGGATCTGTAACACCGCACGCTAAGTTTAAAGCAGAGGTATACGTTCTTAAAAAAGAAGAAGGTGGACGTCACACTCCATTCCATAATAACTACCGTCCACAGTTCTACGTACGTACAACTGACGTAACAGGGAACATTAACCTTCCTGATGGGGTTGAAATGGTAATGCCAGGAGATAACTTAACTATTACAGTTGATCTTATTCAGCCTATTGCATTAAGTTTAGGTCTTCGTTTTGCAATCCGTGAAGGTGGTAGAACAGTAGGAGCCGGTCAGGTTACTGAAATTTTAGACTAATTTAAGTATATAATTAAAAGCAAAGGTGTTCCGTATTTTACGGAACGCCTTGACTTTTATAACGGGTGCACATAGTAAATGCTATACAACCCTCCATACGGGTTTAGCTCAGTTGGTAGAGCACTGGTCTCCAAAACCAGGTGTCGTGAGTTCGAGTCTCTCAACCCGTGCAAAGAAGCTGAAGATTAATTCAGAAAAATATAAAACCCATTACAATGGTAAACTATATTAAACAATCTTATAACGAATTAACCAAACACGTATCGTGGCCAGAAATGGGCGAAGCACAAAAGCTTACAGTAATTGTTGCTGTGTTTTCTGTGGTTTTAGCATTAGCTGTATTTGGTGTAGACCAAGTATTTAGTAGCGTTATAGAACAATATTTTAACTGGATTAAGTCGTAATCATGACTGAAACAACAAGTACAAAAAGATGGTATGTAGTCCGTTCAGTTAGCGGGCAGGAAAATAAGATTAAAACTGCAATAGACAGAGAGATTACTCGGCTGGAATTACAGGATTATATCGAGCAGGTTCTTGTTCCTACTGAAAAGGTTATCCAAATTCGTGATGGAAAGAAAATAAACAAAGAACGTGTTTATTTTCCGGGATATATTATGATCCAGGCGACATTGGCGGGTGAGGTGCCTCACATTATAAAGTCGATTAACGGGGTGATTGGTTTCTTAGGTGAAACTAAAGGAGGAGAGCCGGTTCCATTAAGACAGGCAGAGGTGAATAGAATGTTAGGTAAAGTAGATGAGCTTTCGGTTCAGGATGAAAATGTAAACATTCCTTTTACAATTGGTGAAACTATCAAAGTAATCGATGGTCCTTTCAACGGATTCAATGGAACTGTTGAGAAGATAAATGAAGAAAAGCGTAAGCTGGAAGTAATGGTAAAGATTTTCGGAAGAAAGACTCCATTAGAGTTAAGCTATATGCAAGTAGAAAAAGTATAATTGTTACACGCTATAAATAGGTTTTTCTTAGGCTTCCACTTTAGAAAAATCAAATTTTTAAACAAAAACAATGGCAAAAGAAGTAGATAAAGTAGTAAAACTGCAAGTTCGCGGAGGAGCGGCAAACCCGTCTCCACCAGTTGGACCAGCATTAGGTGCTGCCGGTGTAAATATCATGGAATTCTGTAAGCAATTTAACGGAAGAACCCAGGATAAGCAAGGAAAAGTATTGCCTGTACAGATTACGGTTTTTAAAGACAAATCTTTCGAGTTTGTTATTAAAACCCCGCCTGCTGCAGTACAAATCCTTGAGGCCGCTAAAGCTAAAAAAGGCTCTGGTGAACCACACATTAATAAGGTAGCAACTATTACCTGGGACCAGGTAAAAGCAATTGCAGAAGACAAAATGCCAGATCTTAATGCATTCACCGTAGAGTCTGCCATGAAAATGGTAGCTGGTACTGCAAGATCTATGGGAGTTAAAGTAAAAGGAGCTGCTCCTTTTTAATCCAAAAAAAGAATCTATAAAATGGCAAGATTAACAAAAAAGCAAAAAGAAGCTGTACTTAAAGTTGAGGATAGATCCTATACTGTAGCTGAAGCTTCTGCTTTAATAAAAGAGATATCCAACGTAAATTTTGATCCCTCTGTAGACCTTGCGGTACGCTTAAACGTGGATCCACGTAAAGCGAACCAAATGGTACGTGGGGTAGTTACCCTTCCACACGGTACGGGTAAAGATGTGAAGGTATTAGCATTGGTTACTCCAGATAAGGAGGCCGAAGCTAAAGAAGCCGGAGCAGATTTCGTAGGATTAGACGAGTACCTCGACAAAATTAAAGGAGGTTGGACAGATGTTGACGTAATTGTAACAATGCCTAGTGTAATGGGTAAGTTAGGTCCTTTAGGGCGTGTTTTAGGTCCTCGAGGCTTAATGCCTAACCCAAAGACTGGTACTGTAACTATGGACGTTGCTAAAGCAGTTTCTGACGTGAAAGCTGGTAAAATTGACTTTAAAGTTGATAAAACAGGTATTATTCACGCTGCGGTTGGAAAAGCATCTTTCGATGCTGAAAAAATTGCTGGAAACGCAAGAGAATTATTAACCACATTAGTAAAATTGAAGCCTCAAGCGGCTAAAGGAGTTTACATTGAAAGCATTTATATGTCTTCTACTATGTCTCCTTCAGTTCAAATTGATACTAAAAGATTTACTGAGCAGTAAACATTGAAGATATGACTAGAGAAGAAAAATCACAAGTAATTGAAACATTGACTGCGCAGTTATCTGAAAATGCTACTATCTATTTAGCAGATATATCAGGATTGAACGCAGGAGCTACTTCAAACTTACGTCGTGCTTGTTTTAAAGCAGGTGTTAAGTTGAATGTGGTGAAAAATACATTGCTTGCTAAAGCAATGGAAGCTTCAGATAAGGACTTCGGTGAATTAACGGGAGTACTTAAAGGAAATACATCTTTAATGGTTTCGGAGACAAGTAATGCTCCGGCAAAAGTTATTAAAGAATTCAGAAGAAAATCTGAAAAGCCTTTATTGAAAGGAGCTTTTATTGAAGAAGCAATTTACGTAGGAGATGATCAATTAGACATGCTTGTAGACATTAAGTCTAAAGAAGAGCTAATTGGAGACATCATTGGATTACTTCAATCCCCTGCCAAGAATGTTATTTCTGCACTTAAGAGTGGAGGAAATACTATTGCAGGCCTTGTAAAAACACTTTCGGAAAGACCCGAATAAACAAAGCACTAATTAAATACAAATAATAAATTACACTTTTTAAAAACGATAGAAAATGGCAGATTTAAAAGATTTCGCAGAAAAATTGGTTAACTTAACTGTAAAAGAAGTTAATGAATTAGCAACAATATTAAAAGATGAGTACGGTATCGAGCCTGCTGCTGCAGCCGTTGCTGTTGCTGCTGGTGGTGGTGCTGCAGGTGGTGACGAAGCTGAGGCGCAAACAGAATTCGACGTAATTCTTACAGCCGCTGGAGGTTCTAAACTTGCAGTTGTAAAACTAGTGAAGGAATTAACCGGAGCTGGTCTTAAAGACGCAAAAGAATTAGTAGATAATGCACCTTCTCCAATTAAAGAAGGTATCTCTAAAGACGAAGCTGAAGCCCTTAAAGCTCAACTAGAAGAAGCTGGAGCAGAGGTTGAGCTTAAGTAAGCTAACCCCATCCAAACCTTAAGGTTTAGGTCTTCCCGAGCATCGGGAAAGACCTAAACCATTTTGCGTATATAAAGGTGAACAATGAAATGAGTATACGCACACACCCATAATTTTAATTAAAATTCCGTCCATAGATGTCAGCAACGCAAACTGAAAGATTGAATTTTTCCTCTGTACAGAACAAGCCGGAATATCCGGACTTTTTGGATATACAGATTAAATCCTTTCAGGATTTTTTCCAGTTGGAAACCAAGTCAGAAGAAAGAGGTCAAGAGGGGTTATATAAAACCTTCTTAGAAAATTTCCCGATTACAGATACCCGTAATCAATTTGTATTAGAATTTTTAGACTATTTCGTAGATCCACCAAGATACTCTATTCAAGAGTGTATTGAGCGTGGCCTTACGTACAGTGTGCCTTTAAAAGCACGTCTAAAATTGTATTGTACAGATGACGAACACGAAGATTTTGAAACTATCGTACAGGATGTGTACTTAGGGACTATCCCTTACATGACACCTTCCGGAACTTTTTGCATTAATGGTGCAGAACGTGTGGTAGTATCTCAGTTACACCGTTCACCTGGTGTCTTCTTTGGACAATCGTTCCACGCTAATGGGACAAAATTATATTCAGCCCGTGTAATTCCTTTTAAAGGTTCGTGGATTGAATTTGCTACCGATATTAACAGCGTAATGTACGCTTATATCGATAGAAAGAAAAAATTGCCTGTAACGACGCTTTTCCGTGCTATTGGTTTTGAAAGAGATAAGGATATCCTTGAAATTTTCGACCTTGCAGAAGAAGTAAAAGCCAGCAAAACAGGACTTAAAAAATATATGGGTCGCAAACTAGCTGCCCGTGTACTTAAAACCTGGCACGAAGATTTCGTAGACGAGGATACTGGTGAAGTAGTATCTATTGAGCGTAACGAGATTGTTCTGGACCGTGACACTGTGCTTGAAAAAGAGCATATAGAAGAGATTTTGGATTCAGGTTCAAAGGCGATTCTGTTGCACAAAGAAGATAATGCGCAGGCAGATTACGCGATTATCCACAATACATTACAAAAAGACCCTACCAATTCAGAAAAAGAAGCGGTAGAACATATTTATAGACAATTACGTAACGCCGAGCCGCCGGATGAGGAAACCGCTCGTGGTATCATTAACAAGTTGTTCTTCTCAGACCAAAGATATAACCTTGGGGAAGTGGGACGTTACCGTATGAACAAAAAATTACAGTTGGATATTGAAATGGACAAGCAGGTCTTGACCAAATTAGATATTATCACAATCGTAAAATACCTTATTGAGCTTATTAACTCAAAGGCAGAGATTGATGATATTGATCACTTATCTAACCGTCGTGTACGTACTGTAGGGGAGCAATTATCTTCTCAGTTTGGAGTAGGTCTTGCCCGTATGGCAAGAACAATTCGTGAGCGTATGAATGTGCGCGATAACGAGGTGTTTACCCCAATCGATCTAATTAACGCAAAGACCTTGTCTTCGGTAATTAATTCGTTTTTTGGTACCAATCAGCTATCTCAATTTATGGACCAGACCAATCCTCTTGCAGAGATTACGCACAAGCGTCGTCTTTCGGCACTAGGACCAGGTGGTTTATCCAGAGAGAGAGCAGGATTTGAGGTTCGTGATGTTCACTATACACACTACGGAAGATTATGTCCAATTGAAACTCCTGAAGGACCAAACATTGGTCTTATATCTTCACTTTCGGTATACGCCAAAGTGAATAACTTAGGATTTATTGAGACACCTTACAGAAAGGTAGACAATGGTAAAATAGACTTTAAAACTATTCCGCAGTACCTTTCAGCAGAAGAAGAAGAAGGACAATTAATTGCACAGGCTAACATTCCTTTAACTAAAGAAGGAAAGATTAATACAGACCGTGTAATTGCGCGTATGGAAGGTGACTTCCCTGTAGTAGATCCAACTACTGTAAATTATGCCGATGTTGCACCAAACCAGATTTCGTCTATCTCGGCGTCGTTAATTCCATTCTTGGAACATGATGATGCAAACCGTGCGTTGATGGGATCTAACATGATGCGCCAGGCAGTTCCTTTACTATTAGCAGATTCTCCAATTGTGGGTACCGGACTGGAACGTCAGGTAGCCAGCGATTCACGTGTACTGATTAATGCAGAAGGTGACGGCGTTGTAGAATATGTTGATGCCAATGAGATTACTATTAAGTATGACCGTACCGAAGAAGCGCGTATGGTGAGTTTTGATGAAGATTCAAGAACATACCAGTTAGTAAAATTCAGAAAAACAAACCAAAGTACTTCTATTAACCTGAAGCCAATTGTAAGTAGAGGGGATAGAGTTGCGAAAGGACAGGTATTATGTCAGGGATATGCAACCGAAAAAGGTGAATTAGCACTTGGACGTAATATGAAAGTAGCCTTCATGCCTTGGAAAGGGTATAACTTTGAGGATGCGATCGTAATTTCTGAAAAAGTAGTTCGCGAAGATATTTTTACGTCTATTCATATTGATGAGTATTCACTGGAAGTACGTGACACGAAACTAGGTAACGAGGAGTTAACCAACGATATTCCTAACGTTTCTGAAGAGGCTACAAAAGACCTTGATGAAAACGGAATGATTCGTATTGGTGCCGAAGTAAAGCCAGGTGATATCTTAATTGGTAAGATTACTCCAAAAGGAGAAAGTGATCCAACACCAGAAGAAAAATTACTACGTGCTATTTTTGGTGACAAAGCGGGTGATGTAAAGGATGCTTCTTTAAAAGCGTCTCCATCATTACGTGGTGTGGTAATTAACAAGAAATTATTTGCTCGCGCTATAAAAGATAAGCGCAAGAGAGCAAAAGATAAAGAAGACATCGCAGCATTAGAAGTTGAGTACGATGCAAAGTTCGACGCCTTAAAAGATGTGGTAGTTGAAAAACTATTTGCAATTGTAGGTGGAAAAACGGCGCAGGGTGTTACCAACGATCTGGGTGAAGTAGTGTTTCCGAAAGGAAAGAAATACACACTAAAAATGTTGAACGCTGTAGATGACTATTCTCACTTAGTAGGTGGAACCTGGACAACAGACGACGAAACAAATACTATGGTTCGTGACTTGATGCACAACTACCGTATTAGAGAGAACGACTTACAAGGGAACTTGCGTCGTGAGAAGTTTACGATTTCTGTAGGTGATGAGTTGCCTTCAGGTATTTTAAAACTTGCGAAAGTATATGTTGCTAAAAAACGTAAGTTGAAAGTAGGAGATAAAATGGCGGGACGTCACGGAAATAAGGGTATTGTAGCTCGTATTGTTCGTGATGAAGATATGCCGTTCCTGGAAGACGGAACTCCGGTAGACATCGTGTTGAACCCACTTGGGGTGCCATCGCGTATGAATATTGGTCAGATCTATGAAACTGTACTTGGATGGGCCGGACAAAAATTAGGTAGAAAATATGCTACCCCAATTTTTGACGGAGCAACCATAGACCAGATCAACGAATTGACTGACGAAGCCGGAATCCCACGTTACGGGCATACTTATTTATACGATGGTGGAACAGGACAGCGTTTTGACCAACCTGCAACCGTAGGTGTTATTTATATGCTGAAGCTTGGTCACATGGTAGACGACAAGATGCACGCACGTTCTATAGGTCCTTATTCATTAATTACACAACAACCATTGGGTGGTAAAGCCCAGTTTGGGGGACAGCGTTTTGGTGAGATGGAGGTATGGGCACTGGAGGCTTATGGAGCTTCAAGTACCCTGCGTGAAATATTGACGGTAAAATCTGATGATGTTATTGGTAGAGCAAAAACCTACGAGAGTATCGTAAAAGGTGAAGCCATGCCAGAACCAGGATTACCAGAATCATTCAACGTACTTATGCACGAATTGAAAGGTCTGGGACTTGACATTAGATTAGAAGAGTAATAGTAATGAGCCCCTACGGAAGTGGGGGCTTCATTCCGAAGCACAGCGAGGAATAAAAGAACTAGCTCTAAGGGGTTTTTGACGAAACTCCATTTTCAACAACAACAATGATTATTATACAGCATTATGGCAAGAAATAATAACGAACAACAACAAAAGAAATTTAATAAAATTTCTATCGGTTTAGCATCGCCAGAATCAATTTTGGGCGAGTCTCGTGGAGAGGTGCTAAAACCAGAAACAATTAACTACCGTACGCACAAACCAGAGCGTGACGGTTTGTTCTGTGAGCGTATTTTTGGTCCTGTAAAGGATTACGAATGTGCCTGCGGAAAGTACAAACGTATCCGTTATAAGGGTATTGTTTGTGACCGTTGTGGTGTAGAGGTAACCGAGAAAAAAGTACGTCGTGACCGTGTTGGACACATTAACTTAGTGGTTCCTGTAGCACACATCTGGTACTTTAGAAGTTTACCTAACAAAATTGGATACCTTCTTGGATTGCCTTCTAAGAAGCTTGACATGATTATTTATTACGAAAGATACGTAGTAATACAACCAGGTATTGGAAAGAATGAAGAAGGGGAACCTGTTCAGAAAATGGACTTCCTAACCGAAGAAGAATACCTTAACATCTTAGACAGTCTTCCACAGGAAAACCTGTATCTGGACGATAGCGATCCTAACAAGTTTATTGCAAAAATGGGTGCAGAGTGTTTAATTGAATTGCTACAACGTATCGACTTAGACACACTGTCTTTCGAGTTACGTCACAAAGCAAACAACGAAACATCTAAACAACGTAAAACAGAAGCATTAAAGCGTCTACAGGTAGTAGAAGCATTACGTGATGCAAACAAGAATCGGGAAAACAATCCAGAATGGATGATTATGAAGGTGGTGCCAGTAATTCCACCAGAATTACGTCCGTTGGTGCCTCTTGATGGTGGACGTTTTGCAACGTCGGATTTAAATGATTTATACCGTCGTGTAATTATACGTAACAACCGTCTCAAGCGTTTGATGGAAATTAAAGCGCCAGAGGTAATTTTACGTAATGAAAAACGTATGCTACAGGAATCCGTAGATTCATTGTTTGACAATACACGTAAATCTTCAGCAGTAAAAACCGATAGTAACCGTCCGTTAAAATCACTTTCAGATTCACTGAAAGGAAAGCAAGGACGTTTCCGTCAAAACTTACTTGGTAAGCGTGTAGATTATAGTGCACGTTCTGTAATTGTTGTTGGACCAGAATTAAAATTATTTGAATGTGGTATCCCTAAGGATATGGCAGCAGAACTTTATAAGCCTTTTGTAATTAGAAAGCTAATTGAAAGAGGAATTGTAAAAACAGTAAAGTCTGCAAAGAAAATTATAGACAAGAAAGAGCCTGTAGTTTGGGATATCCTTGAAAATGTATTGAAAGGACACCCTGTAATGCTAAACCGTGCTCCTACTTTGCACAGACTGGGTATTCAGGCTTTTCAACCAAAATTAATTGAAGGAAAAGCAATCCAGTTACACCCATTGGTATGTACGGCATTCAACGCCGATTTTGATGGTGACCAGATGGCAGTGCACCTTCCATTAGGACCAGAAGCAATTTTGGAATGCCAGTTACTAATGCTCGCATCTCATAATATTCTTAACCCTGCAAATGGTAGCCCGGTAGCGGTACCATCTCAGGATATGGTATTGGGTCTGTATTATATGACCAAACACAGAAAGTCTACTCCAGATGTAAAAGTGATAGGAGAAGGCCTTACCTTTTATTCAGCAGAAGAAGCTATTATCGCTTACAACGAGAAGCAAGTAGATTTAAATGCTGAAATAAAAATCAGAACAAAAGACTTTGACGAGAACGGAAACTTAACAATGCAAATTATCACGACCACACTGGGACGTGTAATTTTCAACGAGCAAGTACCGGAAGCGGCAGGATATATTAACCAGGTATTAACGAAGAAATCACTACGTGATATTATTGGTGATATTTTAGCGGCAACCAGTGTGCCTGTTACAGCTGCGTTCTTGGATGAAATTAAAAGTCTTGGATATAAATTTGCATTTGAAGGCGGATTATCATTTAGCTTAGGAGATATTATTATCCCACCAGAGAAGCAACAAATGATCGATGACGCCAACAAGCAGGTAGACGGTATTGTAGGAAACTATAATATGGGTCTTATTACCAACAACGAGCGTTACAACCAGGTAATTGATATTTGGACGGCAACGAATGCTGAATTGACCGAATTGTCTATGAAGCGTATTCGCGAAGACCAACAAGGATTTAACTCGGTGTATATGATGCTTGATTCTGGAGCACGTGGATCTAAAGAACAGATTCGCCAGCTTACCGGAATGCGTGGATTAATGGCAAAGCCGAAAAAATCGAACAGTGGTGGAGGTGAAATTATTGAAAACCCAATTCTTTCTAACTTTAAGGAAGGACTTTCAATTTTAGAATACTTTATCTCAACGCACGGTGCGCGTAAGGGACTTGCAGATACCGCCTTAAAAACAGCAGATGCGGGATACTTAACCCGTAGATTGGTAGATGTATCGCAAGATGTAATTATCAACACTGAGGATTGTGGTACGTTAAGAGGTATAGAAGTTTCAGCATTAAAGAAGAACGAAGAAGTAGTAGAGAACTTAGGTGCTCGTATCGTTGGTCGTACTTCATTAAACGATGTGATAAATCCATTAACTAAAGAAGTTCTTGTAAAATCCGGAGATCATATTACCGAGGCTATTGCAAAAACTATTAATGCATCACCAATTGAAGCTGTTGAAGTTCGCTCTGCTTTAACCTGTGAGGCGAAGAAAGGAATTTGTTCACAATGTTACGGTCGTAACCTTGCTACTAATAAAATGGTACAAAGAGGTGAAGCTGTAGGGGTTGTGGCAGCCCAATCTATTGGAGAACCAGGAACCCAGTTAACATTGCGTACCTTCCACGTGGGTGGTATTGCAGGTAACATTTCAGAAGAAAATAAGCTTACCGTTAAGTTTGATGGTAAAGCTGAAATCGAAGACCTGAAAACGGTTAAAGGTGAAGATAGTGATGGCAAATCTGTTGATATTGTAATCTCTCGTACTTCTGAATTGAAGTTAGTAGATGTTAAAACAGGAATCACCCTAAGTACAAACGTTATTCCTTACGGTTCTACCATTTTTGTTAAAGATGGAGACAAATTGAAAAAGGACGATGTAGTTTGCCAGTGGGATCCATATAATGGTGTAATTATTTCAGAATTTGCAGGTAAGATCAAATACGAGAATATCGAACAAGGTGTTACGTTTGCTGTGGAGATTGATGAACAAACAGGTTTCCAGGAGAAAGTAATTACAGAATCCAGAGATAAAAAGAAGATACCAACACTACAAATTCTTGGTAAGAAGGACGAAGTTATTCGTTCGTATAACCTACCGGTAGGAGCCTTAATTAGTGTGGATGATGGAGAAAAAATTAAGATAGGTAAAGTATTGGTTAAGATACCTCGTAAATCTTCTAAAGCGGGTGATATTACAGGAGGTCTTCCGCGTGTAACCGAATTGTTTGAAGCACGTAATCCTTCTAATCCAGCTGTAGTAAGTGAGATTGATGGTGTTGTTTCTTTCGGAAAAATTAAGCGTGGTAACCGTGAAATTATCGTAGAATCTAAACTTGGTGAAATCAAGAAGTACCTAGTGAAGTTGAGTAATCAGATCCTAGTTCAGGAAAACGATTATGTTCGCGCCGGAATGCCACTTTCTGATGGTTCTATCACACCGGAAGATATCTTGCGTATAAAAGGCCCAAGCGCAGTACA